>NZ_JBBOZY010000001.1:932500-3072500 GCF_038008845.1 Aeribacillus sp. FSL M8-0254
GTGAGAATGCCGGTATGAGTAGCGAAAGAGGGGTGAGAATCCCCTCCGCCGAAAGCCTAAGGTTTCCTGAGGAAGGCTCGTCCGCTCAGGGTTAGTCGGGACCTAAGCCGAGGCCGAAAGGCGTAGGTGATGGACAACAGGTTGATATTCCTGTACCACCTCCTCACCGTTTGAGCAATGGGGGGACGCAGGAGGATAGGGCAAGCGCGCGGCTGGATGTGCGCGTCCAAGCAGTTAGGCTGGCAAGCAGGCAAATCCGCTTGCCGGAAGGCTGAACTGTGATGGCGAGGGAAAGGAAGTACCGAAGTTCCCGATTCCACACTGCCAAGAAAAGCCTCTAGCGAGGTGAGAGGTGCCCGTACCGCAAACCGACACAGGTAGGCGAGGAGAGAATCCTAAGGTGAGCGAGAGAACTCTCGTTAAGGAACTCGGCAAAATGACCCCGTAACTTCGGGAGAAGGGGTGCTCATCAAGGTGATAAGCCATGATGAGCCGCAGTGAAAAGGCCCAGGCGACTGTTTAGCAAAAACACAGGTCTCTGCGAAACCGTAAGGTGAAGTATAGGGGCTGACGCCTGCCCGGTGCTGGAAGGTTAAGGGGAGCGCTTAAGCTGTAGCTGAAGGTGCGAACCGAAGCCCCAGTAAACGGCGGCCGTAACTATAACGGTCCTAAGGTAGCGAAATTCCTTGTCGGGTAAGTTCCGACCCGCACGAAAGGCGTAACGATCTGGGCACTGTCTCAACGAGAGACTCGGTGAAATTATAGTACCTGTGAAGATGCAGGTTACCCGCGACAGGACGGAAAGACCCCGTGGAGCTTTACTGCAGCCTGATATTGAATGTGGGTACAGCTTGTACAGGATAGGTAGGAGCCAGAGACGCGTGAGCGCCAGCTTGCGCTGAGGCGACGGTGGGATACTACCCTGGCTGTACTGACATTCTAACCCGCGCCCCTGATCGGGGCGGGAGACAGTGTCAGGTGGGCAGTTTGACTGGGGCGGTCGCCTCCTAAAAGGTAACGGAGGCGCCCAAAGGTTCCCTCAGAATGGTTGGAAATCATTCGGAGAGTGCAAAGGCAGAAGGGAGCTTGACTGCGAGACCTACAAGTCGAGCAGGGACGAAAGTCGGGCTTAGTGATCCGGTGGTTCCGCATGGAAGGGCCATCGCTCAACGGATAAAAGCTACCCCGGGGATAACAGGCTGATCTCCCCCAAGAGTCCACATCGACGGGGAGGTTTGGCACCTCGATGTCGGCTCATCGCATCCTGGGGCTGTAGTCGGTCCCAAGGGTTGGGCTGTTCGCCCATTAAAGCGGTACGCGAGCTGGGTTCAGAACGTCGTGAGACAGTTCGGTCCCTATCCGTCGCGGGCGCAGGAAATTTGAGAGGAGCTGTCCTTAGTACGAGAGGACCGGGATGGACGCACCGCTGGTGTACCAGTTGTCCCGCCAGGGGCACCGCTGGGTAGCTATGTGCGGAAGGGATAAGCGCTGAAAGCATCTAAGCGTGAAGCCCCCCTCAAGATGAGATTTCCCATCGCGAAAAGCGAGTAAGATCCCTTGAAGATGACGAGGTAGATAGGTCCGAGGTGGAAGCGTGGTGACACGTGGAGCTGACGGATACTAATCGATCGAGGACTTAACCAAGTAGGAGCATCTATTCGTGAAGGAACCGTTATCTAGTTTTGAAAGAATTATGGACTTTTATTTACTTTGCATATGTCCTCTGGTGATTTTTGAATTGGAGGATTAGCTCAGCTGGGAGAGCACTTGCCTTACAAGCAAGGGGTCGGCGGTTCGATCCCGTCATCCTCCACCATACAGTATATCGATTCAGCTCAATTGGCAAAGCACGGTCGAGATATCGTCTTTCATGCTGCTTCATCGTACCAATTGAACTTTTCCTTGGACAAGATTTCTAAGATTGGAACGACGATCAAATGAAGCAAGACTGATTATTGATTGTTGTATTCATCATGCCGGTGTAGCTCAATTGGCAGAGCAACTGAATCGTAATCAGTAGGTTGGGGGTTCGATTCCTCTCGCCGGCATCATTAAAGGTGTTGCATATTGAGCAGGAACTTTTAGATTAGTCGTCAGAGCAACGAGCAATGCTTCGACGAACAATCAGAGAGTTGTCCCGACGCATCCAACATCCTCGAAAAGACTGGCAGAGGAAGGGACATCTGACAAATGAAAAATGGATTAGGAGAAAAAATTTTTTATGAGCCATTAGCTCAGTCGGTAGAGCAACGAGCAAGGCTTCATCGAATAAGCGACGAGTTGTCCCGACGCATCCAACATCCTCGAAAAGACTGGCAGAGGAAGGGACATCTGACAAATGAAAAATGGATTAGGAGAAAAAAATTTTTTATGAGCCATTAGCTCAGTCGGTAGAGCAACGAGCAAAGCATCGTCGAATAGGCGACGAGTTGTCCCGACGCATCTAACTTCCTCGAAAAAGCTAGAAGAGGAAGGGACATCTGACAAATGAAAAATGGATTAGAAGAAAAAAATTTTATGAGCCATTAGCTCAGTCGGTAGAGCAACGAGCAAAGCATCGTCGAATAGGCGACGAGTTGTCCCGACGCATCCAACATCCTCGAAAAAGCTAGAAGAGGAAGGGACATCTGACAAATGAAAAATGGATTAGAAGAAAAAAATTTTATGAGCCATTAGCTCAGTCGGTAGAGCATCTGACTTTTAATCAGAGGGTCGGAGGTTCGAATCCTCCATGGCTCACCATTTTGACGCGGGTGTGGCGGAATTGGCAGACGCACTAGACTTAGGATCTAGCGCCTTACGGCGTGGGGGTTCAAGTCCCTCCACCCGCATAATACGCGGAAGTAGTTCAGTGGTAGAACACCACCTTGCCAAGGTGGGGGTCGCGGGTTCGAATCCCGTCTTCCGCTTTTCTCTGCCGGGGTGGCGGAATTGGCAGACGCACAGGACTTAAAATCCTGCGGTAGGTGACTACCGTACCGGTTCAAGTCCGGTCCTCGGCACCATATTTGCGCCCGTAGCTCAATTGGATAGAGCGTTTGACTACGGATCAAAAGGTTAGGGGTTCGACTCCTCTCGGGCGCGCCATACACGGGAAGTAGCTCAGCTTGGTAGAGCACATGGTTTGGGACCATGGGGTCGCAGGTTCGAATCCTGTCTTCCCGACCAGGGAATTTAAAGGGGCCTTAGCTCAGCTGGGAGAGCGCCTGCTTTGCACGCAGGAGGTCAGCGGTTCGATCCCGCTAGGCTCCATATTTAATTTGGCGGTGTAGCTCAGCTGGCTAGAGCGTACGGTTCATACCCGTGAGGTCGGGGGTTCGATCCCCTCCACCGCCATTTTTCGGACCTTTAGCTCAGCTGGTCAGAGCAGACGGCTCATAACCGTCCGGTCGCAGGTTCGAATCCTGCAAGGTCCACCATCTTTATTATATGGAGGAGTACCCAAGTCTGGCTGAAGGGGTCGGTCTTGAAAACCGAGAGGCGGGTCAAACCGCGCGGGGGTTCGAATCCCTCCTCCTCCGTCATTATTATCGCGGGGTGGAGCAGTCCGGTAGCTCGTCGGGCTCATAACCCGAAGGTCGCAGGTTCAAATCCTGCCCCCGCAACCAATGGTCCCGTAGTGTAGCGGTTAACATGCCTGCCTGTCACGCAGGAGATCGCGGGTTCGATTCCCGTCGGGACCGCCATTAATTATTGATTCAACAGCTGTAGGAGGATTTTTTCAAGTACAGCAGGTTGTTTCAATGTAATCTTTCTTTAATGATGGATTGTACATAATTTTTTATCGGAGTTTTACGGCTCGGTAGCTCAGTCGGTAGAGCAAAGGACTGAAAATCCTTGTGTCGGCGGTTCGATTCCGTCCCGAGCCATTGTTTTATTAATTGCGGCGACTGTGGCGAAGTGGTTAACGCACCAGATTGTGGCTCTGGCATTCGTGGGTTCGATTCCCATCAGTCGCCCCATTTGCCTATAGTAGAGATAGATAATATGGCATTGAAAGTAAGTATTTATTTCTATTATCAGCTTATTATGCGGGTGTAGTTTAGTGGTAAAACCTCAGCCACGAGCGACACTTCAATGAATAATCTGCGAGTTGCCTCGACGCATTTACATCCTCGAACAATGCTGGAAGAGGAAGAGGCATGGAAAATGCGTGTTTATCATTTAAATAGAAAAATAAATATTTTCGTGCGGGTGTAGTTTAGTGGTAAAACCTCAGCCACGAGCGACACTTCAATGAATAATCTGCGAGTTGCCTCGACGCATTTACATCCTCGAACAATGCTGGAAGAGGAAGAGGCATGGAAAATGCGTGTTTATCATTTAAATAGAAAAATAAATATTTTCGTGCGGGTGTAGTTTAGTGGTAAAACCTCAGCCACGAGCGACACTTCAATGAATAATCTGCGAGTTGCCTCGACGCATTTACATCCTCGAACAATGCTGGAAGAGGAAGAGGCATGGAAAATGCGTGTTTATCATTTAAATAAAAAAATAAATATTTTCGTGCGGGTGTAGTTTAGTGGTAAAACCTCAGCCTTCCAAGCTGATGTCGTGGGTTCGATTCCCATCACCCGCTTAATATGGGCTTGTAGCTCAGCTGGTTAGAGCGCACGCCTGATAAGCGTGAGGTCGGTGGTTCAAGTCCACTCAGGCCCATTGCTATTTTTTAAGCAGCTTAGTTGAGCAATTGACATTGTTGCAATTGTCAGTCAAAAGCTGCTCTATTTGGCAAAATGCCTTAAATTTTTTTTATATTCCGCAGTAGCTCAGTGGTAGAGCATTCGGCTGTTAACCGAACGGTCGCAGGTTCGAATCCTGCCTGCGGAGTCATTTCGAAATCAAAAAAACGTTGCAAACTGCAACGCTTTTTTTGTCTTCTTGTAATTTTAATCATTTTTCGTATATGGTTCTTTTTCTGTTAATGGAAGATCTCCCCATAAAACTGTTAAATCCTCTTCATCAAGCATTTTTTCATATCGTTTATGTTCATGTGACGGATAGACGTTTACGTTTTTTCCCTCAATATCTGTATAAATGAAGTTTTCAATATCTTCAATATATCCAATTTCATCATCGGAATTATACATATCTCCGTACGATAACGGTGGAGTTCTTACATCTTGCGGTGTTTCTGACGTTCCGTATTCGATAACATCTTGAAAATAATCATACGGTTCAGTAACAGCGGTATTTTCATGGTCGATTTGAGAGGATCCGTGAAAAGACGCATCAAATAATTCTTCCTCTACAGGTCTTTCATGAGAAATCGTTTGAACTAGAGTATGTTCTTTGCATGTTTTGGCTGTCGGTATAGCTTTGAGACGGTCTTCATCAATTTTTTTTCCGCAGACGGAACAAGTACCGTATGTGCCCTCATGAATTCTTTCTAATGCTTCAACGATCTCTTCATATTCTTTTTCTAAATGTTTATTTAATGCTAAATCTTTTTCTCTTTCATACAGTTCGGTCGCATCGTCTCCGGGGTGATTGTCGTAGCTGGAAAGCTCTCCAGTTGATTCATGGTCCAGCCCTTTTTCCAATTGAAAATGATCGTTATTATCCCAACGTTTTTCAATCTCATTTTTCATGAATATTAATTGCTTTTGAAAATCCTTCAATTTTTTTTCGTCCATGTCCATATGAAAGACACCTTCTTTTTTAGAATCTAAAGCTATTTTGGACGAAAAGGAATAAATTATAACTTTAAAATCATGAAAAAAATTCACCTTTCCAGCCATAAATTTCATCATCATTTTAAAACATGTCAGGAAAGGATTGCTGCTTCCGCGCCTTTTTTAACGCTATGCTTTGAAGCTGATGGCACTTGAAAGGCTAACATAACATCATTCGGCTGAGAAACAGGCTGGCTATCCGATAAAGAGGCTGTGACCTATCGAGATGTTTTTTCAGGAAAAAACATTTGCTCAGCATATTGAAATTGCGAGTGGATGATACAGAACAAATTTCACAGTAAAGCTTAATAAAAAAACACGATAGTAAACATACTATCGTGTTACTGAGATATGATGGTGCTTATGAGCAAACCTGCAGCAAGCAAAAAGCCTAATAAAGTGTTTGTTTGCGATGTTGCTTTCATGGCCGGCATCATTTCAATAGGCTTTGTTTTGCCGACAAATCGCTTCACCGCCTGAATAGCTTTTGGAATGCTAAGAAAAGCAAGAATAGACCACCATGTGGAATAATCAAAAATGATCATAATAAAAATGAGACAGTAAGAAACAATAAACATAATTGCTAAAAATCGAATTGCATTCTGGCGGCCAAGCAAAATTGCTAATGTTTTTCTTCCGTTTTCCTTATCGCCGTCTAAGTCTCTTATGTTATTCGCAAGCATGATGGCGCCGATCGTGATCGCAATCGGGATCGAATGAATAAAAGCTGTTGAAGTTAGATAACCTGTCTGAATAAAAAAGGAAATAAGGATAATAACGACTCCCATAAATAAACCTGAAGCTAGCTCGCCAAACGGCGTGTAAGCGATTGGATATGGACCTCCAGTATATAAGTATCCTACTGCCATACAAATTGAACCGACTAATGCCAACCACCAGCTTGACTGGAGACAGATGTAAATTCCCAATAGGATAGAGACAACAATACATGTGATTGCTAAATTTAAAACGGTTTGGGGCTTGAAGCCATTTCGGACAATTGCTCCTCCAATTCCGACAGATTCTTCTGTATCAAGACCTCGTTTATAATCGAAATATTCATTAAATAAGTTTGTGGCTGTTTGAATTAACAACGAGGCAGTAAGCATCGTAAGAAAAAGTCCAATATGAATGGGTCCTACTTGCAGTGCCAAAAGAGTTCCGACAATCACGGGGACAAATGCTGCAGTTAATGTATGGGGTCTTAAAAGCATCCACCAAGCCCGAAACCCTCGTTCAGCTTTTATAATGGGTACATTATGTGACTCCGTTTTAGGATGCATAATATGTTCTCTCCTTTATTTCATTCTGAAAACGAAAGCTATTCCCCACAACCTAGTCTAGAAAAATGTCGAAAGAGTGTCAATTGTTTTTCATTGGAATAAATGCTCAAGCCCCATCAAAGAGCTGAGCAGTTTGTTTGCTTGTTGTTTTGCATTGCGTCATTCTATAATATAGTTGACATAAATTTTGAACAGGTGTATCTTAATATAAGCTATTTTTCGGTTATGGAGGGATCATCTTTGGTTTCAATTCCATGTTCAGATACATTGAGGGATAAAGTTGCGAATGCTGTCAATCATGCCAAAAAATATTCCCATCCAATCATTTTAAGTTATGTATTTGAAATCAAGGAGAAAGATCCGCTCCAGATTTTCTCAAGCTTTCAATCGGCTTATGCAGGGAAAAGATTTTATTGGGCGACACCTGATCGTACATTTATCCTTTGTGGAATTGGTGTTGAGCTCGAATTGACGACAGACAAAAAATTTTCCAACCGTTTTTTTGACATTTATTCAAAGTGGAAAGATTGGAAAGAGCATATACAAATTGAAGGCGCCCATCCGATTGGAACGGGTCCGCTTCTTTTTGGGGGTTTTTCTTTTGACCCTTTAAAAAATGCGAATTCTTCAAAATGGAAACCGTTTCATGAAGCACGATTCACTTTACCTTCTTTCATGATTACAAAAATTGGCCGTCACACACTTGCTACTATAAATAGGTTAATTCAATCAACTGATGATATAAATGAAATTATAAATCATTTCAATACATATGAATACACCTTAAAGAAAAAAAATGAAGACACAAATTCTTTTTTGAATTTTACCATCAAAAAAGAAAGTTTGTTTCATAAAAAAGAGTGGATGGCAGCTGTTGAAAAAGCAACAGAACAAATAAAACAAAACCGTTTTGAGAAAGTCGTATTGGCAAGGGAAATGCTGCTGGAGTTTGAGGGATCGATTGATATACATTATGTTTTATCAATGTTAAATGAACATCAGCCTAATTGTTATTTATTTGTTGTTGAAAATGAAGGAAAAACGTTCGTTGGCGCAACTCCTGAGCGGCTTGTAAGCAAGAGAGACCAAAAGGTCCAGTCTGCATGTGTAGCAGGATCAATTAAAAGAGGAAAAACAGTGGAGGCAGACGAAGAATACGCTCAGATGCTGCTTTCAGATACAAAAAACATTCATGAACATCAAATTGTTGTCAAAGCGATCGAAAAAGTGTTCCGTGAATATTGCCAAGAAGTGCAACTACAAAACAATCCAACGATTTTAAAAACGCCGAATATTCAACATTTGTATACACCTGTTGAAGGAACCGTAAAAAAAGGTTTTACGCTGATTGATTTTGTAGAAAAATTGCATCCGACCCCTGCGCTTGGTGGCTATCCGAAAGATGCTGCTCTAGCATTTATTCGCAATGAAGAACCTTTAGAGAGAGGCTGGTATGCTGCTCCGGTTGGATGGATGGATGATCAGGACAACGGAGAATTTGTCGTTGCGATCCGTTCAGGTCTGCTGGATGAGCAAAAAGCTTATTTGTACGCAGGATGCGGGATTGTTGGAGATTCGAAGCCGGAAGAGGAATACAGGGAGACAGAAATCAAATTTGGACCTATGCAGCATGCATTAGGGGGAAAACTGAATGAAAAATAAAAATCTATCTGACTATGTCATTGCATTTGTAAATGGATTAATTGCAAAAGGTATTTCTGAAGTTGTGATTAGCCCAGGTTCACGATCTACCCCGCTTGCGATCACATTTGCAGAGCATCCGAAAATACATACCTATATTAATATTGATGAACGATCTGCAGGTTTTTTTGCTCTTGGATTGGCTAAAAAACAAAGAAAACCAATTGCTTTGCTTTGTACATCAGGAACAGCTGCAGCAAACTATTATCCAGCTATCATAGAAGCCCATTATTCACGCATCCCTCTTGTGATTTTAACGGCAGACAGACCTCATGAGCTGCGGGATATTGGAGCTCCACAAGCAATTAATCAAATTCATCTGTATTCGAACTATGTGAAATGGTTTGTTGATTGCGCTCTTCCTGAAAGCAGTCAAACGATGCTGTTATATATAAAAAATATCGCTCAACGGGCGGTCCAAACTGCAAATGAAAATCCGAAAGGACCAGTCCATATCAACTTACCTTTCCGAGAGCCGCTTTTGCCCGATCTATCGAAAATCCATCCATTGCAGAAGTCTCTTCATATTGAGCCAGTGGTGGAAACAAAAAAGCTGGTCGAACATGAGCAAATTGAACGGATTGTGGATGAAATCGATTCAAGCGAGAAAGGACTTATTGTATGCGGGGAATTACATAACAAAGAGTTTCGTGAACAAGTTTTGGCATTAGCAGAGAAATTGAAATTCCCGATATTAGCGGATCCGTTGTCCAATTTACGCTTTGGCGAACATTCTAAACATTATATTATTGATTGTTATGATTCCATTTTAAAAACGATGGAAAAGAAAGCTTATCTGAAACCTGATGTCGTCCTTCGTTTTGGTGCAATGCCCGTCTCAAAACCGCTGTTTCTATTGTTAAGAGACCATCCTGAAATAAAGCAAATTGTGGTTGATGGTGATGGCGGTTATCGCGATCCTACTTTATCAGCAGAACATGTTCACAGTGATGAAGCCTATTTATGTGAAATGCTGATCAAAAAATGTAAAGATAAACAGGAAACATCCTGGTGCAAAAAATGGAAACAAGTAAACAATCTCTTTCGAGAGTATTTGTCAACGCCGGTCATTGAGGAAGATTCTTTATTTGAAGGAACGGTATATGTCGAATTGCAAAAATTGCTCCCGGATCGCTGCAATGTATTTGTAGGAAACAGCATGCCGATTCGAGATGTCGACACGTTTTTCCATAACAGTGATAAAAATATTATGGTTTATGCCAACCGGGGAGCGAATGGAATTGACGGAGTCGTTTCGACAGCCCTTGGGGTTTCTGCAGCTAGTCATGAAAAAACTATTTTAATCATAGGGGATTTATCATTTTATCATGATTTAAATGGACTCCTTGCTGCAAAACAAAATAAATTGAACTTAACTGTTTTATTAATTAATAATAACGGCGGCGGCATTTTTTCATTTTTGCCGCAGGCGGATGAAAAGACGCATTTTGAACAATTGTTTGGCACCCCGACCAATTTAGATTTTCAATATGCAGCCAGCTTATATAGTGCACATTATAAAAAAATTTCCACTTGGGAAGAATTCAGAACCGAGTTTCAATTTTGCATGAATAGAGATGGATTAAATATTATTGAAATCCCGACCAATCGACATACACGAGTCAACGAACAGAGAAAATGGCTTCGTTCTGTTTCCTGGGAAATAGAAAGGATGTTATGATGGGAAAATTGGCCGTTCGAAATGTGAATTATTGGGCTGAAACGTTCGGAAAGGGGGAGCCACTTGTTCTCCTTCATGGTTTTACAGGAAGCGGAGAAACCTGGGGATTTTTGAAAAATAGTTTAAAAAAATACCAGCTAGTACTTATCGACATCATCGGCCATGGTCAAACAGATTCGCCTGAAAATCCTGAAAGATATCGGATGGAAGAAGCAGTTGAAGATTTAAAAGAAATATTGCTTTCATTCAATATTCGAAAAGCGCATGTGCTCGGATATTCAATGGGCGGAAGATTGGCATTGAGCTTTGCAATGAGACAGCCGGAATTTGTGAAGACTTTAATATTGGAAAGCAGTTCTCCTGGATTAAAAACTGAAAAGGAACGAGAGACGAGAAGGCTGCAGGACGAACGACTTGCCCAAATGATTTTGGACGAAGGGGTTGCGGCATTTGTCCAACATTGGGAAAATATCCCTTTGTTTTTAACGCAAAAGTCTCTCCCGCCTGCCGTCAAGGACAAAATAAGAAAGGATCGGCTGAAAAATAATGCAATTGGATTGGCAAACAGTTTAAAAGGAATGGGAACTGGCGTTCAACCTTCATGGTGGGGAGCATTAAAAAATTTCAACATCCCTACATTATTAATTTGTGGTGAAAGGGATCTTAAGTTTTGCAAAATTATGAAAGAAATGAACCAATTGATTCCTTGCTCTGAATTAAAGGTCGTGCCGCAAGCCGGACATGCAGTTCATGTGGAACAGTCAAAATTTTTTGGTAAAATAGTAGATGAGTTTCTCCAACATTTTTCTACATATTAAAGGAGGATAAAAATGGGATTTCCTTGGGTAAAAGAACGAGAATATGATGAAATCATTTATGAAACGTACAATGGGATAGCAAAAATTACGATGAATCGTCCTCATGTACATAATGCATTCACACCAAAAACGGTCGCGGAAATGATCGATGCTTTTTCCTATGCGCGGGACGATGATAAAATTGGTGTAATTATTTTGACAGGTGCTGGTGATAAAGCGTTTTGCTCAGGCGGAGATCAAAAAGTGCGGGGGCATGGCGGATACGTCGGGGATGATAAAATTCCTAGATTAAACGTTTTGGATTTGCAACGACTTATCCGGGTGATTCCAAAACCGGTTATTGCAATGGTGAACGGATATGCAATTGGAGGAGGACATGTTCTGCATGTCGTGTGTGATTTAACGATCGCATCAGAGAATGCAATTTTCGGACAAACAGGCCCAAAAGTTGGAAGCTTTGATGCGGGATATGGAGTGGGACTGCTTGCCCGGCTTGTTGGTACGAAAAGAGCTCGTGAAATATGGTATTTATGCCGTCAATATAATGCGCAGGAAGCTTATGAGATGGGCTTAGTCAACAAAGTTGTCCCATTAGAGCAGCTTGAAGAGGAAACTGTCAAATGGTGTGAAGAAATTTTGGAAAAAAGCCCAACTGCTATTCGCTTCTTGAAAGCTGCATTTAATGCAGATACAGATGGTCTCGCCGGTCTCCAACAATTTGCGGGGGATGCGACATTATTGTATTATACAACAGATGAAGCGAAAGAAGGACGAGATGCATTTAAAGAGAAAAGAAAACCTGATTTCAAACAATTCCCGCGTTTCCCTTAAAAAGAACAAGCAGCTTGATGGCGATGCATCGAGCTGCTTTATTGTGCAATAATCGAGGTGTTAAGACATGAGTGCAAATCGAAATGAAACACCGAATTGGCTTAAACAGCGAGCTTTTTTGACTCCGGACCGATTGGCTATTCGTTATGAGGGGAAAAATTATTCATTTTTGGACTTGCATCAGCTTGTTGAAAAAAGAGCAAGACAGCTGCATCAAATAGATATCAAGCGTGGAGATACAGTCGGGCTTTTAATGAAAAACAGCTTAGAAATGGTCATTAATATTCATGCTTTAATGTATCTCGGTGTGGTCAATGTTCTTTTGAATACTAGACTAACAGCTGAAGAATTATTATGGCAAATAAATGATGCGAATATAAAATGCGTTATCTGTGATGATGAATTATCGGTTCATTTTCCCGGTAAAAAAGTTATTACATTATCAGAGTTGAAGCTTTGTGATGAAAAGGAAGCAGCATTAGATGACAGCTTTATTTTAGATGACGTGGCAACGATTATGTATACGTCTGGAACAACAGGAAAACCGAAAGGAGTTCAGCAAACATTTGGGAATCATTGGTGGAGTGCGATCGGTTCTGTGCTGAATCTTGGACTGAAGGACGGCGATTGCTGGCTTTTGGCAGTTCCTCTTTTTCATATAAGCGGACTGTCAATTTTGATGCGCAGCGTCATCTATGGAATCGGAATTGTTCTCCATTCTTCATTTTCAGCGAAAGAAGCAAACAGAGCGATCAAAAATGAAGGAGTTACGATTGCTTCCGTCGTTACGGCCATGCTGAATGACATGCTGCAGGAATTAGGAAGTGACACGTATCCGAAATCGTTTCGATGCATGCTTTTAGGAGGAGGTCCTGCCCCGCGGCCGATTCTTGAACAATGCCGTGAAAAAGAAATTCCCGTTTTTCAAACATATGGGATGACGGAAACGTGTTCGCAAATTGCCACATTAGCCCCTGAATTTTGCTTTTCAAAACTCGGATCTGCGGGAAAACCGTTGTTTCCAGCTCAAATTCGGATCGTAGCAGACGGCAGGGACTGCTCCCCTAATGAAGAGGGAGAAATTGTAGTAAAAGGACCGAATGTTACACCGGGGTATTTACATCGTCCAGACGCAACAAACGAAGCTATACGTGACGGCTGGTTTTATACTGGAGATTTAGGCTATCTGGATGAAGAAGGATTTTTATATGTATTGGACCGTCGATCCGATTTAATTGTTTCGGGAGGAGAAAACATTTATCCGGCGGAGGTTGAAGCAGTTATTTTGTCGCATCCTTCCGTAAAAGATGTAGGAGTGGTAGGAAAAGAAAATAAAAAATGGGGAAAAGTTCCCCATGCTTTTGTCGTCCGAAGCGAAGAGGTGTCTGAAGAAGAATTAAGGCAATTTTGTTTGAAAAAGCTGGCAAAATACAAAGTTCCAAAAGGATTTACATTTGTTGAATCTCTGCCACGAAATGCATCTAAAAAACTGCTCAGGAGAAAACTAAAAGAATGGCTGTAGTTTCTGGCTATTCATGATCGACAGTTAAAATATCATATTGGCTAATATGCAATAAGTGGTGGATTTCGTTTGGCAAATGTTCGAACGAGCCGTATTCGTAGTTCCACAAATTTAAAAAAGAACAAACAGAAGAATGGAACGTCTCTTCTGTTGCATTATTCACTTCATGTTTAAATTGAGCGATCATATTTTCCATATCTTTTGCTCCCCTTTAGCTTGATTTGATAATTGTAGTATTTTGCATTATTTTTCATTTATTCACTCGTTTTTTTATTTATATCTTTTTCAATTTCCGGGACAGGGTCAAATCCTCCCGGGTGAAACGGGTGGCATTTCAAGATTCGTTTTACTGTCAGAAAGCCGCCTTTGACAGCTCCGAATCTTTTCACTGCTTCAAGCCCGTATTCAGAGCATGTTGGGTAAAAGCGGCATGAAGGCGGCTTTAACGGGGAGATAAAGATTTGATAAAAACGGATAAGGGCGATCAAGACAGATTTCACAGCAAGCACCTCTTTTTTCTGGAATCTTGACAACATTTTAACATAAATGTATGTTATAAAATTTTGCACTACCGTCGCATAAATAATGTCTGAATTTTCAGTTTTATTTTTTCTGGACTTTAGAGAAAAAACGAAAACACCTAAGCGAGGGTAGTAAACATCCATTTTTTTACTATAACCTATGACTTGTGCAACAACGACTGGCAAACCTTTATGGGACGCCGTTTCCTTCGATTTTTCGTAACCAAATGTGAGCGGATTTCCACAAAGAAGCCTTCAAATAGCGACTAATTTGTAAGTAACTGCGTTCGCTATTCGTGTTCAACTGAGCTAAAACATTCAGACAGTACACTATCATGGCTACGTACACTTGATTATGTACAGCTTGTTCACTGTGACCAAAAAACTTTTTAATGTTCAGATGTTGTTTCATCCATTTGAAAAAAAGTTCGATTGCCCAACGTGATTGGTAGATTTCTGCAATTTCATCTGCGTCAATGTCAAACCGATTTGTCAGTAAATGAAGCTCATTTCCTTTTGTATCATGCAATTTGAGTAAGCGAAACACGTTTTCAGAACGATTTTGTGGTGTTCCAATGACAACCATTTCATCAGAGAATACGGGTGAATCTTCTGGTAACGAAAAGGATTCTAACACTCGGACAACAGCGTTTTTACGCAAACGGGTCACAAAGAAATAGCCATCTTCCGTCATTTGATCAAAGCGCCCATAATCCAAGTAACCACGATCAAACACGTACATGCATTCTTTGTCATCCACGAATACTTCTAGTTGACCACGATCATGTTCGTTGGCATTCGTGAGTACGGCTTTATCTGGATAGGAGAGTCCTTTTTCCATAAAAACAAGTCGTAAGTGAAGCTTTACTCCTGATTTTGTTTTTCGAAACTCTGCCCACTTATGATTGGTCAAATTAAGCGGTAATGTACTCGAATCAATGATTTTCAAAGGCGTTGTCACTTTTCTTCTTGTTTGGAAATTGGTTTTCCGATGAATTTGTGCCACTAAATCGAGAAAAATCGTTTGAAAGAACTCAGTTGGGATGGTATTGATTCGTCTCCCTAACTGTGAAAAACTAATCGACTCCAATCCCGTTGCTCGTTGTAATTCTTCTAAAAAGACAGCGTCACTCAACGCCCGTAAACTCTCGGTTTCATGGAGTTGGGCATACAAAAGCAGTTTCATAAATGAAGCCATATAAAGCTTCTTGGTATAGTGATTTAATTGATGTGTTTTCACTAGGTCGTCAAATAATGGACGATTAATCGGTGAAAACCATTGTTCAAATGATGTTTTTCGTGTAAACTTATCCATGCTTTTGTCCTTTGTATTGGATTTGGATGGTTTACTACCACCCAACCATTATAAAGGCTTTTTTTGTGTTTGGATTATATTTCAGAAAATTCGGTTTATTTGAAGGTGTTAAATTATTTTAATGCGACGCTAGTGAAAATTTTGTGTTAAAATGGAAACTAAGAAAATGTAAGGAGTGATGGGAATGCCTTCAGTGGAGAGTTTTGAACTGGATCATACAAAAGTGCAAGCACCGTATGTCAGACATTGCGGAGTACATAAAGTCGGCACGGATGGAGTAGTTAACAAATTTGATATCCGCTTCTGCCAGCCGAATAAGCAGGCAATGAAACCGGATGCTATTCACACATTGGAGCATCTTCTGGCATTTACAATTCGTAAATATGCGGAAAAATATGATCACTTTGATATCATTGATATTTCTCCAATGGGGTGTCAAACAGGCTTTTATTTAGTCGTTAGCGGGGAACCGACCGTAAAAGAAATCATTGATTTATTGGAAGAGACAATGAAAGATGCTGTAGAGCAGACAGAAGTGCCTGCCGCAAACGAACTGCAATGCGGCCAAGCGAAGCTTCATGATTTAGAAGGCGCCAAAAAGCTCATGGAATATTGGCTAAAGCATAGTAAAGAGGATTTGGAAAAAGTGTTCAGCTAACAGCTACACGCAATGATGCAACTTTTTTTATAGTTTTAAGAGTGCAAAAAAGGGGTACTGTATAACTAAAAGATTAAATAATAAGGAGATGGGATTATGTCTAAACAAGAATTATTCCAAATCGTAAATAAACAAATTGCGGATTGGACGGTACTTTATGTAAAATTACATAACTTTCATTGGAATGTAAAAGGAGACCAATTTTTCGTTCTCCATGAAAAGTTTGAAGAGCTGTACAATGAAGCTGCAGGTTATATTGACGAATTAGCGGAAAGACTTTTAGCTTTGGGCGCTAAACCTGTTGCTACGATTAGAGAAAGCCTAGAAATCTCCTCTATTAAAGAAGCAGAAGGCGTTGAAACTGCAGAACAAATGGTGCAGGCAGTTGTTGACGACTTTTCCGCCATCATTCAAGATTTGGACAAAGGAATCAAAGTTGCTGAAGAAGTGAATGACGAAGCAACTGGTGACATGCTTCTCGATATGAAAGTGAATCTTGAAAAACATAACTGGATGTTAAAGTCATTCCTTGGAAAATAATTATATCCTTCCTCTTTTGGCTGCGTTAGGCAGCCTTTTTTTATAAATATTTTTCTTTGATAAGGCAATACTTAAAAAGAGGAGGGGGATATAAATGTCCGAAAATCCAAGAAAAACCTATTATATATCAGTAGCTAGCGGTGAAATTTCCCAAAGCAGAGAAGCATCTCCGTGGGATTTTCAAATTTCTGCCAATGATGAGGAAATTACGGAGTTACGGGAGTATTTCGATCAGATTCATTCTACCAGCTGGCAAAATTTCTTCCGGGCGCATGTTCCGTATATACAGTATCATTATGACAAGGAAAATGATGCGATTGATGCTTTAACAAAAAAAGTATATGAATTCATTTATAAGCATGGCGACGAAGAAGCTAGAAAACATATTGCTTCAATGGGTCTTATGCATAATCAAGAATAAGTTATACAATCCTCTTTTCCATATGTTATGATGAAAACAGATAAATGGGAGTAGAGGGATTGATTATGTTTTATTTTAAAGATTTTTACGGCAATGATGTATACCTGTCTTTCCGTCAACACCCTTTTTCTGTTTACCCGAAGCATGTCTGGGTCATCTGCCGATATGAAAACAAATGGCTTTTAACTTTACATGAAGACCGGGGCTACGAGTTTCCAGGAGGAAAAGTCGAGAACGGCGAAAAGCCGGTTGAAGCTGCTGTCCGGGAAGTGAGGGAAGAAACGGGAGGAATTGTCCAAGATATCGTATATATTGGGCAATATAAGGTTATAGGAAAAGAGAAAACGATTGTGAAAAATATTTATTATGCGGAAATTGAGAGGCTCGAAAAACAGAGCACGTATTTTGAAACGTTAGGTCCAGTCCTGCTTGCGGACTTGCCTGAAAAAATTGAGGACGATCATCGCTTTAGCTTTATTATGAAAGATGATGTTCTAAAACGCAGCTTGGACAAAATTTATGCCGATTACATAAAATAGCTTTTAAATTCCTGAAAGTCGGTTTAGAAATTGTTTAAGGGGGTGTCTAATAAGTCGTTTTTACGGCTTATGGACGCCCCCATGAATGTGTTAGAAACGTTGATATATCGGTGTTTATGATTTTATGTTTTCAATGGCGATTTGACTTTCTAAAACAGCCTCTTATTGGCTTTTGATTAATGTTTTTTCAATTAGTTCGACAATTTTGTACATGATCGTTGCAAAGATGGCAATGATAACTAGGCTTAACAGCACAAGGGTAAAATTAAAAACTTGGAACCCGTAAATAATCATATAGCCTAATCCTTTAGCTGAAACGAGAAATTCTCCGACGATCACACCCACCCAGGATAACCCGACATTGACTTTCAAAGTAGAAATAATGGTTGGAAAAGATGACGGCAGGATCGCCTCTCTGAACACGTGCTTTTTGCCTGCCCCAAATGTTTGCAGCACTTTTATATAATTCGGATCCACTTCTTTAAAGGAAGTATAGACTACAATTGTAGTAATAATAACCGAAATGATTGTTCCCATCGCGATAATTGAGGTAAATCCAGGCCCAAGTACAACGATGAAAATCGGCCCAAGAGCTACTTTCGGCATTGCGTTTAAAACCACTAAATACGGATCTAATATTTTAGACAGCCTTGGAAACCACCATAATAGAGCAGCAAGTAATGTCCCGAATAATGTCCCCAAAATAAACCCCAAGACCGTTTCAAAAAGCGTCACGTTCAAATTGGCAAGTAATGTACCGTCCTGCAGTTTTTCAACAAATAAGTGAAAAATTTTTGTCGGCGAACTGAATATGAGCGGGTCTATCCATTTTTGGCTGGATGACACCTCCCATATGAGAAAAAAAGAAATAAAAATTAAGATTTGATAAAAGGTAATCCATTTCTTTTCCTTATTCAATCTTTGCAAATATTGTTTATGGAGGAGATCAATTGTTGTTGTTTGTTTCAAGCTGATCTAACTCCTTCCAGATTAAGTCAAAAAGTGAAGTATACGTTGGATGCTGCCTTGTTTTAAACGGGGATGTATCCCGCAATTCTTTTGGGACAGTAAATATTTTGGCAATTTTGCCAGGCCTTTTGGATAGCAGGACAATCCGATCGCTCATGGCGATTGCTTCCCCAATATCATGCGTGACTAGAATGGCTGTTTTTTTAAAATCCTTTAATGTTTGAAAGACTAAGTCTTCAAGCTTTAATTTCGTTTGATAATCGAGGGCGGAAAAAGGTTCATCCAATAGCAGCATTTTCGGATCTGTAGAAAGAGTGCGAACTAAAGCGGCTCTTTGTCTCATTCCGCCTGATAATTGATTCGGATATAGCTTTTCTACATTTTCGAGACCCATTTGGTGCAGAAGCTGAAATGTCCGCTTTTTCTCATTTTCATTCAGTTTGTTCAATAATTTTAATCCAATTAAAATATTTTCCTCTATCGTTTTCCATGGAAATAAATAATCTTGTTGCAGCATATAACCGACAGACGGTGTTGCGGAAGATATTTGCTTTCCGTTCAAAATAACTTGCCCTTCTGTCGGTTTCATGATACCGGCAATGATGGAAAGCAGCGTTGTTTTGCCGCAGCCGCTAGGACCTAGAAAGGATATAAATTCCCCTTCCTCTACTTCCAAATGGATATCCTCCAAAGCAGTCGTTGCCGATTTTTTTGTAAAATAAGTATGGCTGACATGATCGATCGTTAAAAATGACAATCTCCTCCCCCCCTTGTCGATAAATGTACTCCTTTTGAAACAACATTATTTTGCCACTTCGTTTGCTATGGACGTGTTGACTAATAGTTCATAATCAATTTTCTCCGGCAGTTCTCCTGCTTCTTCCATAATTTTTTGCAAATTGTTCCATTCGTCCTCATCTAACAGCGGGGTTTTTGCATAGGATCCTTGGCTTTTATAACGGTCAATGGAAGATATTAAAATATCGATCGGCGTATCTTTAAATTGCGGCGCTATCGTTTCGGCAATTGTTTCGGCGTCATGTTCTTCCACCCATTTTTGCGCTTTGTAGAGCGCTTTTGTGAATTTTTTCACCGTTTTATCATTTTTCTTAATATAGCTTTCTTTTGCCATAAATGTTGTATAAGGAACTTTGCCCGATTCCTTGCCGAAGGATGCGATAATGTGACCTTTTCCTTCTTTTTCAAAAATACTTGCGGTTGGCTCAAACAACTGAACATATTCGCCTGTACCGGAAGCAAAAGCATTTGCAATATTCGCAAAGTCGATGTTTTGGATAAGGGTTAAATCTTGATGCGGATCGATGTTATGCTTTTTCAGCACAAATTCCCCTACCATTTGCGGCATGCCGCCTTTACGCTGTCCTAAAAAAGTGCTTCCTTTTAAATCTTCCCATTGAAAATCATCCAACTTGGCTCTGGAGACAAGGAAAGTGCCGTCCGTTTCGGTCAGCTGGGCGAAGTTAATGACTGGGTCATTTGCTTCTTGGGCATATACGTAAATGGACGTTTCCGAACCGACAAGACCGATATCAGCGCCGTTTGATAAAATGGCGGTCATTGTTTTATCTCCGCCCCAAGTAGTTTTTAATTCTACGTCAAGTCCTTCTTCTTTGAAAAATTCTTTTTCAATGGCTACGTATAATGGTGCGTAAAAAACAGAATGAGTGACTTCCGCCAGCCGAATTTTTTCCACTCCTCCGCCGCAGGCTGAAAGAGGTATGATGAAAAGGATCACCAATACGATGGAAGCAAGCCTTTTTTTCATGTGAAATCCTCCCTAATGATGTTCATATTAAAGGAAAAATGTTTAAATATATTTATCTAGGATAAAGTATGAAAAAAAAATATAATGTGTGATTGCCTACCTAAAAATGGAGGTTGAAAAGATGCTGAGAAACGGAGAAATAGTTGACAAACAAATTTTCCCATCACCGAACCCTTCGATTAAGCTTTCCATCGTGACATATATTTCTGAAGGACTAAAAGTGAAAGGTCTGTTAGCAGAGCCTGTTCAAGAAGGTGTTTATGATGGCTTTTTATATTTGCGCGGAGGGATTAAAAATGTTGGTATGGTCCGAGCAGGAAGAATTATACAATTTGCATCAAAAGGCTTTATCGTGATGGCTCCCTTTTATCGAGGAAATTTAGGAGGAGAAGGGAATGAAGATTTTGCGGGGAATGATCGTTTTGATGCGGTCAATGCATTCTATTTGTTGATGAAACATCCGCAAGTGAATCCGGATCGTATTCACGTTTTTGGCTTTTCAAGGGGAGGAGTCATGGCCTTGCTTACTGGGATTATATGCTCAAATGTTCGATCTGTTGTAAGCTGGGGCGGGGTGTCTGATATGTTTTTAACTTATGAGGAGAGAAAGGACTTAAGAAGGATGATGAAAAGAGTTATTGGAGGGACACCGAAGAAATATCCTGACCGCTATAAATGGCGGACACCGTTGTATTACCTTGAAAAAATGCAAGCACCCGTTTTAATCATTCATGGGGGAAAAGATGAAAACGTGTCAATTGAACATGCATATCGATTGGAAAGAAGGCTGAAAGAATTGGGAAAGCAAGTGGACAGCTGGTATTTCCAACATTTTAGTCATCATTTTCCGCCACGGCATAACCGGATGGTTTTAGAACGAATGATAAAATGGATGAAAAATTGACCATTATATTTTTCATATGATACATACTAAAAAATGATCGATCAAATGAAAGGGGATTGGAGAAATGGGCATGCCGCTTGAATTAAATACGATGATTATTACAAAAGGGAAGGAAAAGCGGATAGAGGAAAACGTATTTCAGGTTGTCAAAGATGGCTATCGCCTTTATCCTATGAATATTCCTTTGGAAGTTCGAAAAACGTTGACAAGCGATCCTACAGGAACAGCTGAAATTATTAAATTGGAATGGGCTGATAACAAAACCGTGCTTACTTATAATCTCACTTCATTGTACTCAACCAATTAACCGTCATCATATTTCCGTTCATTTGTTGAACGGATTGTGGAAGGAAAAGGAATTTTCTTAATTTTATCGAGTACGGCTTCCATTTGTCTTATCATAAAAAATCGCGTAACCCCTTTTTCATAAAAGCTCGTTGAAAAAGGGGTTTTCGTCTAAAAATCTGTATATAACGGTTTGTTTGCCAACCCAATATAAAAAAAGGCTATCGGACAAAAAGCCGATAGCCGAAAGTAAGTAATTTTTTTATATGATTGGACCGCCAAGTTCTTCAATTTCCTTCGGAACGTTCGAGAATTTTTTGAAGTTCTCTTTGAATGCTTTTGCTAATTCATACGCTTTTTGTTCATAAGCGTTTTTATCACTCCATGTTTTAATAGGCTGTAAAACTTCATCAGGCACTCCTGGAACATGAGCAGGAATCGCCAGCCCGAAAATAGGGTCTTTTACAGTTTCCACCTCATCGAGTTCGCCTTCCAATGCTGCCTGAACCATGGCTCTTGTATAAGCAAGTTTAATTCGTTTTCCTACTCCGTATTCTCCGCCGGTCCACCCTGTATTGACTAAAAATACTTTCACATCATGTTCTTCGATTTTTCTTCCGAGCATTTCAGAGTATCTTGTAGCTGGAAGCGGAAGAAATGGTGCTCCAAAGCATGTGGAGAACGTTGTTTTAGGGGAAGTAATACCCCTTTCCGTTCCAGCAAGCTTGCTCGTATAACCGCTTAAGAAATGATACATAGCCTGTTCTTTCGTTAATTTGCTTATTGGCGGCAGAACACCGAACGCATCAGCTGTTAAAAAAATAATAGTGTTAGGGTGACCCGCAATGCTCGGTTTAGCAATATTGTCAATCGCTTCAATTGGATAAGCCGCACGGGTGTTTTCTGTTAATAAGGAGTTGTCATAATCAGGAATTCGTGTCGATTCATCAACCACAACGTTTTCCAAAACGGAACCGAATCGAATCGCGTTATAAATTTGAGGTTCTTTTTCTTCAGACAAACCGATGCATTTTGCATAACAGCCACCCTCAATATTAAAAATACCAGATGAAGACCAGCCGTGTTCATCATCACCAATTAACCGGCGTTTTGGATCGGCGGAAAGTGTTGTTTTGCCTGTTCCCGATAAACCGAAAAAGAGCGCGACATCGCCTTCTTGACCGACATTGGCGGAGCAGTGCATTGAAAATATATCTCTTTCTGGAAGCAGGAAGTTCATGACGGAAAAGATAGACTTTTTCATCTCGCCTGCATATTCAGTTCCGCCGATCAGGATTATTCTCTTTTCAAAAGAAATAATGATAAATGCTTCTGAGTTCGTTCCATCCACAGCTGGATCTGCTTTAAAGGAAGGAGCGGAAACAATCGTAAACGGATTTTTATGCTCCTTTAAATCGTCTTGGCTTTTCGGACGGATAAACAGTTGGTGAGCAAATAAATTTTGCCAAGCCAATTCATTGACCACTTGAATTGGAAGACGATATTTTTTGTCAGCTCCGGCAAATCCGTTAAAAACATAAATTTCATCTCTATTTTTTAAATATTGTATGACTTTTAAGTACAGTTTTTCAAAAACTTCTGATGAAATTGGCTTGTTGACGGGTCCCCAATCAATTAAATGCTTGACAGAATCTTCTTCAACGATGAATTTATCTTCTGGTGACCGGCCGGTATATTTGCCTGTTGTAACCGAAACTGCACCTGTATTTGTTAAAAAACCTTCTTTCCTAGCTAAAACTTTTTCTACAAGCCGTGCGACTGGTAAATTATGATATGCATTTGGTCCGCTAATCAACGAAGCTAATTCATTTGATACATCTACAATATTCATATACATACCATCCTTTTTTTGCATATTTGAAATGGTTTTATAGAAATAGTATAACACATTTGTGGAAATAGTCCATCCTATTTATCAATTTCTGAAAATAATGTTTTTACTACATATTTTGCCTTCATTTTTGGGCATCATACGAATCATGATTGATCAGCTGATCCTGAAATAATGGATATCAGACGATTTGGAAAATTACAGAGAAGCTTTTTTTATTGTTGACAAGTACTTTTTTGCTCCTGTATGATATACATTTGAACGGATACTCTTATCCCGAGTTGGCGGAGGGACAGGCCCTATGAAGCCCAGCAACCGGCTCGTTGAAAGAAGACAGTAGAATATGGCTTTCAAAATCCCGGTATTCTATGGACATACAACATGGTGCGAAAGAATTCCATATTCATAGACGAGCAATGGTGCTAACCTGATGCAAGGTTATATCCTTGAACGATAAGAGTGAAAGGCAATGATGTTTATAACAACCTTTCCTCTGGCAGGGAAGGTTTTTTCTATGTATAAGAGAAATCTCGTTTAGCCAAGTTTTTCTTATCGTACGAAATTTTGATATGTTTACAATAGTGGTGAGGGAATGAGTTCCGTGTCAATGACAAGGAGTGTAGCACTCCATAAACATCATTTTAAGTTTGAGGAGGAAGCAGTAAATGACAAAAAAGCGCCGTCTGTTTACATCTGAATCCGTAACGGAGGGGCATCCGGACAAAATTTGCGACCAAATTTCAGATGCGATTTTAGATGCCATTTTAGAAAAAGATCCGAACGCACGTGTAGCTTGCGAAACATCTGTCACCACCGGACTTGTATTAGTCAGTGGAGAAATTACGACAAGCACGTATGTGGATATACCAAAAATTGTGCGAGAAACGGTCAAAGAGATCGGCTATACGAGAGCTAAATACGGTTTTGATGCTGAAACTTGTGCTGTTTTAACATCAATTGATGAGCAATCACCCGATATCGCTGCAGGGGTGGATAAAGCTTTAGAAGCGCGAGAAGGACAAATGACTGATGAAGAAATTGAAGCGATTGGCGCTGGAGATCAAGGGTTAATGTTCGGTTTTGCATGCAATGAAACGAAGGAATTAATGCCTCTCCCGATTTCCATTGCCCATAAGCTTTCACGCCGGCTTACAGAAGTTAGAAAAAGCGAAGAAATTCCTTATTTGCGTCCGGACGGAAAGACGCAAGTTACGGTAGAATATGATGAAAATGAACAGCCGGTTAGAATTGACACAATTGTCATATCGACTCAACACCATCCGGAGGCAACTTTAGAACAAATTAAGCAGGATATTAAAGAAAAAGTAATTGATCCGGTTGTGCCAAAAGAACTGATCGATGAAGAAACAAAATATTTCATCAATCCTACCGGACGTTTCGTTATTGGCGGACCACAAGGAGATGCAGGATTAACGGGACGAAAAATCATTGTCGATACTTACGGAGGCTATGCGCGCCATGGCGGAGGAGCTTTCTCAGGAAAAGATCCGACGAAGGTAGACCGATCTGCAGCTTATGCGGCTCGTTATGTAGCGAAAAATATTGTCGCAGCCGGACTTGCAGACAAATGTGAGGTTCAGCTGGCCTATGCAATTGGTGTAGCGAAACCTGTCTCTATTTCTGTTGATACGTTCGGTACTGGCAAAGTAAGCGAAGATGTTTTAGTTGAATTAATTCGCAATAACTTTGATTTGCGCCCAGCTGGCATTATAAAAATGCTTGACTTGCGCCGCCCGATTTACAAACAGACAGCTGCTTACGGTCATTTCGGACGCAACGATCTAGATTTGCCATGGGAACGCACAGATAAAGCGGAAGCTTTGCGCGAACAAGCTCATCAATATTTGTAAAATAAAAAAGGTGTCCAATGCGATGCATGCATTAGACACCTTTTTGCTTTTATGGTCCGAATGCGACAAAACAGATGGTGCCAGCTGAAGCTCCTAGAACTATTCCCGCCAGCACATCTGAAGGGTAGTGTAGGCCAAGAAAAATTCTTGATAGTGCCACACTGAATGTGAGAGGAAGCAAAATCCATGTTAAGGCTGGAAAAAAGAGCAAAAATGGTGTAGCCACTGAAAATACAGCTGTCGTATGTCCAGAAGGAAATGAATGGTCAGTTAACGGATTTTCTAACACTTTTGTTTCAAATAATGTAAGATAAGGCCGTCTGCGTGGATAAATTCTTTTCACAATGAAAACCGGAATATGACTGAAAAAAAGTGCAGCTGAACTTGCCAAGGCAACAGTTTTTACAGGTTCATTAAAAAATAACATCAGCATTAAACATGTTGCAATTGAAAAAACAGCCCCTCCTAAATGAGTAACATACCGAAAATAAACATTCAGTCCTTTTCGTTCAAAATGCGAATTAATCAGTTTGAACAACTTGCACTCAAATTGGTAAAGCTGATTCAGCAGTCTGCCCATGTTAAAGTTCCTCTTTTCAAAAAGCAAAAATTCTTATAAAAAATTTTCTCTCATATTTATGTAAACTTCAACAAATCTAATAAAAATTTTACAAAATTTTAAAAATGCATGAAGCTGCCCGGTAAAGAATGACATTTGAAAGAGAAAGTTTTAAAATGTTTTTATAAGCAATTTATATGTTGTTCATACGAGCAATATTTTTATAATATTGAGCTTTTTCGATATACTCGCGACGGATGCGCTCCATATCTTGAAGATCTTCTTCTGTTAATTCTCTAATCACTTTGGCGGGTCTTCCGAATGCTAAAGTTTTCTCAGGTATCTTTTTGCCTGGCGGGACAAGACTGCCTGCACCGACAAAAGCGCCTTTTCCGATTTCTGCTCCATCCAGAATAATCGAACCCATTCCAATTAGAGCTCCTTTCCGCACAATCGCACTGTGGAGCAGAACTTGATGGCCGACGGTTACATCATCTTCAATAATTAACGGTTTATTTGGGCTCTGGTGCAGACAGCATTGGTCTTGAATATTGACCCGATTTCCAATAATAGTTGGGGCGACGTCACCGCGAATAACCGTCTGAAACCAAATGCTTGATTCATCTCCTATTTGAACATCGCCGGTGATTGTGACAAAATCAGCTATATAAGCCGAATCGCTAATTATAGGTTTTTTGTCTTTATATGGATAAATAACCATGGGAACCATCCTTTTCTTTTTTTCATATTATAACAAATTTTCCGTCATGTTCGGAAAGGAGTTAATTATGTGGAAATGGGTAAGTTCTAGTCCTAAAGCTGCGATTGTCATCATTCATGGAGCTTTAGAACATCATGGACGTTACAAATGGCTGATAAAAAAGTGGCAAACAAACGGATACCATGTTGTCATGGGGGATTTGCCAGGACAAGGAAATTCATCCTCCAGACGGGGACATGTCCAATCGTTTGATGAATATATTGATGAAGTTGACCGTTGGATCAGGGAGGCTCAATCTTTCCAATTGCCGCTTTTTTTGCTGGGGCATAGCATGGGCGGTTTAATAGCCATACGTACGCTTGAGAGAAATAAAATTCCGTTAAACGGGGTCATTTTATCTTCGCCATGTTTAGGAATTTTGCAAAAACCGAGTAAAGCGCTCGATCTTTTGGCAAAAGGATTAAATATTTTCGCGCCTAGGGTACGCTTTGATTCCGGTTTGACAGTTGAGATGGCAACGAGAAATAAGGAAATTCAAGACATAACCAGAAACGACTCCCTTTACGTAAGAAAAGTTTCTGTGCGCTGGTACAGAGAGCTTCTTCATGCTATTGAACTAGCATTTCAGCAGCTCCCGCAGTTTCCAGATGTCCCTCTTTTCGTCATGCAGGGAGGAGAAGACAAAATTGTTGATAAATCAGCAGTTCAAAAATGGTATAGTCAGTTGAATCTCACGGAAAAGAGCTATAAAGAATGGGAAGGACTATATCACGAAATTTTTAATGAACCGGAAAGAGAACTTGTTTTTCAAGATGCATTGAGATTTACAGAAAGCCATTTAACATAAATACTGGATTTTACAATGAAGAGGTGAGTTGATCTTTGAGTATACCTGAACACCCTATCAGCCTTATGTCAAGAGTTTATAGGGAAATTCTTCCGACCGTCCATTATTACTTAGATGGGTGGAAAAAAAAGGCTGAGGAAATACCGAATCCTGAATTGAGAAAGCAGGCGCTTGCAAGCATAAATACGAAGGCATTTCATTGCGAAGGAGGAAGCATTTTAGCGCTTTTGTCGAACTCTCATATAGAGGAATGTATAGAGTTTATCGTTGCTTATCAAACGATTAGCGATTACTTGGATAATTTATGCGACAGAAGCACTTCTTTTGATCCGGAAGATTTCCGCATGCTGCACCAATCAATGAAGGATGCGCTGTCGATTCATGCAGAATTAAAAAATTACTACCAATTTCGTGAGGACCAAGATGATGGCGGATATTTAAAAGAGCTTGTCATGACATGCCAAAGAATGCTGAGCCAATTGGAGAACTATCCGGTTATAGCTGGCTATTTGATGGAGCTTTGCGAATATTATTGTGAACTGCAAGTACATAAGCATGTAATAGAAGAGGAAAGAGTGCCAAGGCTAGTACAGTGGTTCGAACAATATAAATCTTCCCTCCCGGATATGCGGTGGTATGAATTTTCTGCCTGCGCTGGATCGACATTGGGCATTTTTTGTTTAGTCGCCTATGCATTTCAGCCCAGCTTTAACGAAGCGATTGCCAAAAAAATTAAAGATGGTTACTTTCCATATGTGCAAGGGCTTCACATTTTATTGGATTACTTTATTGATCAAGAGGAGGATCAATTGGAGGGCGATTTAAATTTTTGCAGTTTTTATGAAAGTACATCAGAAATGATGGAACGATTAGCTCATTTTGTACATGAAGCGGACAAAAATTTAAAAGGTATTCCGAACGAAAATTTTCATAAATTAATTAACCGCGGATTGCTCGGCATTTATTTATCTGATGACAAAGTATTAGTACATAAAGATTTAGGAAAGCTGGCTAAAAAATTAATAAAAAAAGGAGGAACAACCTCCGTTTTCTTTTATGTGAATGCTAGGGCATATCGAACGTTCCGAAAATGGAATTTGATTAAATCTTCTTGATGGATAAAGCTAGCCGGGATATTATTCCCGGTTATTTTGCTTTTTCGATTGCTACAATAAACGGAGGGGAATTTTTTTGGTTTAAAAACCGGTATTCAAGTACATGAGCAGTATGTTGATCGATTTGTTCGGCAAATTTAAGAAGCTCATCTCTCTCACGTTTTCCTTCCGGATGGCCGTGATAAACGACCAGCACGATCATTCCACCGGGTCTTAGTATGGATAAAAGCTGCTTTACTGCTTCAATAGTTGATTCTGGTTTTGTCACAATGTTTTTTTGGCCACCGGGCAAATAACCGAGATTAAACATCGCACCGGCGATATGATTGTGATGTTTTTTCGGAATCGTATTGAAAATGTCATCATGGCTGGAATGAAACAAAGTAACACGGTCGATTAAACCGGATTCCTTCAACCGTTTTTTTGTCTCTTCAAGCGCTTGTTTTTGAATATCATATCCAAACACATGACCTTGTTCGCCAACGAGTTGTGCTAAAAAGACGGTATCATGTCCGTTCCCGACTGTTGCATCAATAACGATATCGCCGTTTTGGACAGCGGAAGCCATCAATTTTTTTGCAAATGGAAGAATGCGAATGAGGTTCATTTTGACATCACTCGATCTTTTGTATAATACTTCCCTTGGTAGCTGTTTCGTTTTTCGAGTTCGGCATCAATGGCATTCAGCACTTCCCATTTGTTAACGCTCCACATCGGCCCTATCATTAAATCGATTGGACCGTCGCCTGTAATGCGATGAACGATCATTTCGGGAGGCAGTACCTCTAGTTGATCGCAAACTAATTGTACATATTCATCAAAGGATAAAAAGCGCACCATCCCTTTTTCATATTGCTTAACCATCGGTGTACCTTTTAACAAATGGAGCAGATGAATTTTAATTCCTTGAACATCCAGCTTAGCAACTTCTTTTGCAGTTTCCATCATCATATCGTACGTTTCAAGCGGAAGACCGTTTATGATGTGTGTGCAAACTCGGATTCCGTGCTTTCTGAGCTTGTTAACTCCTTCCACATAACATTCATAATCGTGCGCACGGTTAATTAAATCAGCGGTCCGCTGGTGAACGGTTTGCAATCCTAATTCAACCCAAAGATATGTCCTCTCATTTAATTCCGCCAAATAATCAACAACATCGTCAGGCAAACAGTCAGGCCTTGTAGCAATGGACAAACCGACAACTCCTTCGAGACCTAATACCGTTTCATATTTCTCACGAAGAACTTCCACGGGTGCATGAGTGTTTGTAAATGCCTGAAAGTAAGCAATATACTTTCCGTTTTTCCATTTCTCATGCATTTTGCTTTTAATGTCGTGAAATTGCGTAACAAGATCATCAGCTCTGTTTCCGGCAAAATCGCCCGACCCTGCGGCACTGCAAAACGTACACCCGCCATGTGCTACCGTACCGTCGCGGTTTGGACAGTCAAATCCTCCGTCTAAAGCAACTTTAAACACTTTATCTCCAAATGTATTTCGTAAATGGTAATTCCATGTATGATACCGTTTGTTGTCATTCGTATACGGAAATGGATTGTGGTTCGCCAATTCCTACTCCTCCTGTTTCGATATACTATCAAGACATTTTACCATGATTGCCAAACCAATCTCAAATAAGAATTTACCAGCTTTTTTCATGATGGAGCTTGCAGAAATAGCGAAAAATACAGTTGATGAAGAAATTCTTCATCAAGGAGGGGATTTGTTTGGCTACTAGACAATCCGTGGAAGAGTGCATTCAACATTGCCAGCAAGCATTGGAATATGCAAATGAGCAATATATTGAAGGACTGAAACAGGAGCATTACAATGATGAAGAATATACAAATGCACAGCAAAAGCTTCAAGATGCGCTTGCAGAAGTGGAAAAACTCAGTTTAAGCGCAAATGACCAGCAGCGGGAGCAGCTTCACCGCATGCGCCTTCAACTGCAGCACCTTCAAAATGAGATGATTTTGCTCGATCATTAAAATTCCAGGGCAAAGCCTGATTGTAGGCTTGCCCTTTAATTGCAATTATGATTTTTCATTTATTCTTTAGCCGATTTGATCTTATATATAAATTTGCATAGGGAAAGAATGGTTTTTGGAATAAAAACGAAAATATAGAATAAAAATATCTTTCAACAGATTGCGCAATTACCGATATAAAAGCTCGGCTCAATGCGAATGAACGATTACATTTTCAAACAAAATCGGGATCAGTTTGTTGAACATCAGCCAAACTTCTAGCAAAAGCTGCTATACGACTATGTACATCATAATTTTTCCCTAAGATCAAGAGCCCCCGAACGAGTGAAATCATTCAGTGTTCTTTATATGCGGAATCAGAAATGTTGATTGCATCTTTTCTGTATTATGTGTACTATATAATGTAGTACACATAATACAAAAGAGTCCTTTTTGTAAGAAAGAAGGGTATTTGATGTTTGAAATTGACCCGAGAAGTGCCACTCCGATATATGAGCAGATCATAAAAAAAATGAAAGAACTATGTATCAAAGGTGTGTTAAAGCCTGGCGATAAACTGCCCTCTGTAAGAGAGATGTCTTCCATGATTATCGCTAATCCTAACACGGTTTCAAAGGCTTATAAAGAGCTGGAAAGAGAAGGCTTGATTGAAACGCTAAGAGGACGGGGGACATTTGTATCGAAAATGGTGCAGAAAAAGCTGGATGAAGAGAAAATTGAAATGATTAAAGAGGAGCTGCGGCAAATTATGATCGACGCATTTTATGCAGGAATCAGCTTTGAACAAATATACCAATGGATGAAAGACATGAATAACGAATTTGCCAATGCTTTTCATAAATAAAGTTTAGCAAAGAAAAAGTATTTGAACCTCTGCAGCGTGAGTTTCAGCTTGTTTGGCTAAAACGGTTCAGAAAAGATAAAGGAAAAACTTTGTTCGGAGGGCATATCTTATTCTTCTCGGTGTTATTCATGCAGTTTTGGCTGCCCATTAGCTAGGTAAAAAATCCCCGGAAAAACGGCATAAATTCAATTAAACCAATGCGTATCGGTAAGATTCTTGTATGAACCATGCGAGTAAACGGGCAGAATTATTTTTTGTTGGACATTAAAAAATCCCAATCCATATATTTGTCATTTTAGCTATTGCAACCAACAAAAAAAACGAAAATTTCCAGTGAAATGTAAATGTAATAAAATAATAAAGGATTTTTAATTTTTTTCTCCTAAAATTATAAATGGAAATATACATTTAAAGTGAAACTATTTTGATTTTAGTTCGTTCTAATTGTTGAGCTGCTTTAAGTTGAGGTGAATAAAATGTTAAAAGACCCAAAGATATTAATATTAACGGCAAATTACGGAAACGGTCATATCCAAGTTGCTAAAACATTGGAGCAGTCTTTGCATAAAATGGGAATCAACAACGTAAAAGTTTCTGATTTAATCAGCGAGTCTCATCCAATTATGGCAGAAATCACAAGATATTTATATTTGAAAAGTTTCTCTATCGGAAAGCAATTTTATCGGTTATTTTATTATAGTGTGGACAAAATGTCTAACAAACGCATTATGAATTTGTATTTGAAGCTTGGACACCGCAAGTTGAATCAGCTAGTAAGGGAGATAAATCCTGACATCATTATTAATACATTTCCTATTTCCGTTGTGCCAGAATACCGCACGCGGACAGGCGTGTTCATCCCGACTTTTAATGTGCTGACCGATTTTTGTCTTCACCGAGTATGGGTTCATAAAAACATTGATAAATATTATGTTTCGTGCGACGATGTGAAGGAAAAACTGACAATGCTCAACATCCATCCAGCGCTTGTCAAAGTAACTGGAATTCCTATTCGGCCGCAGTTTGAAGAAAAAATGGAAACGATCGATTTATATAAAAAATACAATTTGGATCCGAACAAGAAAACTTTGTTAATTGCTACAGGCGCTCATGGAGTTTTAAAAAATGTAAAAGACTTGTGTGAATCATTTTTTACACGAGATGACATGCAAATAGTCGTTGTATGCGGAAATAACCAATCGCTGAAAGATGAGCTTGAACCGCTTCAGTATATTCACCCGGATCGAATAAAAGTTTTTGGCTATGTCGAAAGAATCGACGAGCTCTTTCGCATTTGTTCCTGCATGATAACAAAGCCTGGAGGGATTACTCTCAGCGAGGCGGCCGCATTAAAAGTTCCGCTTATTCTCTATAAACCTGTTCCGGGGCAGGAAAGGGAGAATGCCGATTTGTTTGCAGCAAAAGGGGCGGCGGTTGTCATCAATAAGCTTGAAAAAGTTCAAGAGACGGTCAATGATTTATTTAACCACCCTGAAAAAATGGAAAAAATGAAAATGAGCATTGCTGAATTATATAGACCAAACGCTGCTGACACGATCTTGCAGGACATTTTAAATGAAGCAGAAATGCTGCTTGATTCAAGCTTGAAAGGGTCTGTCAATTATTAATTATTAGACTGAAATCCAAATTTTTCGACATTGACTTGCATGAACTCATAAAATTCATTAAAATAACAATATGATAAGTGGATGAAAAAGCAAGAACGGTGAAAAGGATCAGTAGTGGATAAAGGCGTCTAGAGAGTTGACGGAAGGTGAAAGTCAATCGTTGTTTATTCACGAACTCCCCTTTGAGTTGCGGGTGTGAAATGTATTCCGGTACAGACTAATGCCCGACGTGTTTCCACGTTACGGAACAGAGTGAGTGCATTTGCGCTAATTTGGGTGGTACCGCGGGAAATTGTCTCTCGTCCCTTCGTCGTGGGGATGGGAGTTTTTTTATTATTTGACGCTTATACATATATATAGCAAAGGAGGATTTTTACATGTCTTACAACCATCGTGAGATTGAGAAAAAATGGCAAGATTATTGGCTAAAAAACAAAACATTTAAAACAGAGGATGATTCCGATAAACCGAAGTTTTATGCATTGGATATGTTTCCGTATCCTTCGGGAGCTGGTCTTCATGTAGGACATCCTGAAGGTTATACGGCAACCGACATTTTGGCGCGAATGAAACGGATGCAAGGATACAATGTTCTCCATCCGATGGGATGGGATGCATTTGGACTTCCGGCTGAGCAATATGCTTTAGATACCGGCAACGATCCTGCGGAATTTACGAAAAAAAATATTGATAATTTTCGCAGACAAATTCAATCACTAGGATTTTCCTATGATTGGGATCGGGAAGTAAATACAACTGATCCGGAATATTATAAATGGACACAATGGATTTTCTTAAAGCTTTATGAAAAAGGACTTGCTTACATTGATGAAGTGCCCGTCAACTGGTGCCCGGCACTCGGAACTGTTCTTGCAAATGAAGAGGTCATCGACGGAAAAAGCGAACGGGGAGGACATCCTGTTGAACGCCGTCCGATGAAACAATGGGTGTTAAAAATTACCGCATATGCTGACAGGCTGCTGGAAGATTTAGAAGAGCTTGATTGGCCGGAAAGCATAAAGGAAATGCAGCGAAATTGGATCGGCCGGTCGGAAGGTGCGGAAATTCATTTTATAGTCGATGGAACTGATAAAACCTTTACTGTTTTTACTACTCGTCCAGATACGCTTTTCGGTGCTACGTATACAGTGCTTGCGCCTGAACATCCGCTTGTGAAAGAAATTACAACCGAGGAACAAAAAGAAGCGGTGGAAGCCTATTTAGATCAAATTAAAAGTAAAAGCGATCTCGAAAGAACGGACTTGGCGAAGGAAAAAACAGGCGTGTTTACCGGAGCCTATGCTGTAAATCCTGCCAATGGAGAAAGATTGCCGATTTGGATTGCCGATTATGTTTTAATGAGCTATGGTACAGGTGCGATCATGGCCGTGCCTGCCCACGATGAACGGGACTATGAATTTGCGAAAAAATTTGACCTGCCGATTAAAGAGGTTGTCGCTGGAGGAAACCTCGAACAAGAAGCTTATACAGGAGACGGCGAGCATGTAAATTCCGACTTTTTGAACGGATTGAATAAAGAAGAAGCAATTGAAGCGATGATCAAATGGCTGGAGGAAAACAAAAAAGGACAAAGAAAAGTGACATACCGTCTCCGAGACTGGTTGTTCAGCCGTCAACGTTATTGGGGTGAACCGATTCCGATCATCCATTGGGAAGACGGCACGATCACAGCTGTTCCTGAAGAGGAGCTGCCGTTAGTGCTTCCGGAAACAGATGAAATTAGACCTTCGGGAACCGGTGAGTCACCTTTAGCGAATATTGAGGATTGGGTGAATGTCGTTGACCCGAAAACAGGCAAAAAAGGGCGGCGCGAAACAAACACAATGCCTCAATGGGCGGGAAGCTGCTGGTACTATTTGCGCTATATTGACCCGCACAATTCAGAACAATTAGCTGATCCTGAAAAATTGAAAAAATGGCTGCCTGTGGACATTTATATCGGCGGGGCTGAGCATGCTGTTTTACACTTGCTGTATGCCCGTTTCTGGCATAAATTTTTATACGATATCGGAGTAGTTCCGACGAAAGAACCGTTCCAAAAATTGTTTAACCAAGGAATGATCCTCGGCGAAAACAATGAAAAGATGAGCAAATCAAAAGGAAATGTCGTCAATCCTGATGAAATCGTTGAAAGCCACGGAGCGGATACTCTCCGTTTATATGAAATGTTCATGGGTCCGCTTGATGCATCCATTGCATGGTCAACAAAAGGACTCGACGGCGCAAGAAGATTTTTAGATCGTGTATGGCGGCTGTTTGTAATGGAAAATGGCGAGTTGAATCCGAAAATCGTCGATGAACCGTCTCAAGAGCTTGAACGCATTTATCACCAAACAGTGAAAAAGGTAACGGAGGATTATGAAAATCTGCATTTTAACACAGCTATTTCGCAACTGATGGTATTTATTAATGAAGCTTATAAAGCGACAATTCTTCCGAAAGAATATATGGAAGGCTTTGTAAAGCTTTTATCGCCGGTTGCTCCGCATATTTGCGAAGAGCTTTGGGAAAAACTCGGCCATTCTGAAACGATTGCTTATGAATCGTGGCCGGCATGGGATGAATCAAAGCTTGTCGAAGATGAAGTGGAAATTGTCATTCAAATCAACGGAAAAGTGCGGGCAAAGCTGCTTGTACCAAACGATGCTTCTAAAGAGGAAATGGAAAAAATCGCGATGGATGATGAAAAAATAAAAGAACAGCTTGAAGGCAAAACCGTTCGTAAAGTGATTGCTGTTCCTGGCAAGCTTGTCAACATCGTAGCCAATTAAGCTTGAATATCAATGAAAGGATGGCCATTCATGGTAAAAGAAATCACACCAAATGATCTCAAAACGAAGCTTGAAAACGGCGAAACATTAGACATTATTGATGTCCGCGAGGAAGAAGAAGTAGAAGAAGGCATGATTCCACAAGCAAAACATATTCCGATGGGAGAAATCCCTGACCGCATTGAAGAATTTGATAAAGAAAAGGAATATATTTTCGTCTGCCGCTCAGGAAGAAGAAGTGAAAATGTTTGTTTATATTTACAGGATCTTGGTTTTAATGTCATCAATATGGTTGGCGGAATGCTCGAATGGACAGGGGAAACCAAACCGAAGAGCGAGATAAAAAAATAAGTGGAAAAACCGCGCTTATGTAGGCGCGGTTTTTTCCGTGCGACGGGCAGTCGTACTTTGTGTAGGGATTCTACACTGAATGAGTCGTTAAAGGCTGGAGCACGATACCTATGGTAAACACGGCTCTGAATAACCTGGAAGACTCATTTTTTTCTCGAAGGTGAAAGTCCTTCCACTGGAGTGCTGATACAACCAGTGAAGACTAATCTAGGGCATCATCGTGAGGTGGTGTCTGAAGGAGATGCGGAAAGTCGAGAGACCCGTAGTCGGTTAGGCAGACCCAAATGCATAAGCGTGAAGCACAGCGGCAGGGTAAGTTGACGACCATGCGGAAATAATGGGAAGTCCTCTACTGAGAGTAGTGGTCTCTGTTCGATAAATCAGCTGAATAGAGATGGCTTATCAAGTGATGGTGCTGGGTATGCTTATAAGGAAGGTACGATGACCCCGTGAGGTCTCCATTCTACCTTAGGGACATCCATCTATAAGGGCAATCCGAAATGATGAATGTGAATGGAGAAGTCAGACGTTCCCATAGTACGGAAGTAGTATTTGGACCAAACCAAGTATGAACGGAAGGGGAACGACCTTGTGGCTCTACATCTGTAAAGGTGTGTAATGCGAACAGGAAACGATACTGCGGTAAAAACGAACTGAATGTACACAATGAAAGGTGTGGAATATGCAATGAACCGTGCGTTAACTTTAAAATGGCATAGTATTTATGGACAAATTCTCTTTGACAGGAAATTAAAAGCAGCCTGGGATAAGGTAGAAGCGAACGGTGGGTCTGGCGGTATCGATGGTGAAACGATAGACAGCTATCGATATAACTTAGATGAGAATCTAAACTCACTTTTACAAAAGTTAAGAAGAAAAGAATATAAACCTTCCCCAGTAAGAAGACATTACATTCCAAAGAAGAACGGCAAACTTAGACCTTTAGGAATCCCTAACATTGAAGACCGAATTGTCCAACAAGCTCTAGTAGATGTGCTACAACCGAAATTCGAAAATGGCTTTTTCCATAAATGGTCATGTGGTTATAGACCAAATCTAGGCGCGAAGCGCGTCCTACAAATAATCATGGCTAATATCGAACAAGGATATAACTACATTTATGATGCAGATATCAAAGGCTTCTTCGACAATATTCCGCATAAGAACTTAATGAGAGTGTTAAACAAATACATTGCGGATGGAACGGTATTAGACATGATTTGGAAATGGTTAAAAGCTGGATACATGGAGGAAGGAAAATACCATGCAACAGCTTCAGGAACACCCCAAGGGGGTGTCATTTCTCCACTACTTGCCAATATCTATCTAAATGAGCTTGATTGGATGTGGGCTGAGCACAATTTTCGATTTGTCAGATACGCAGACGATTTCCTGGTGTTTGCTAAAACAGAGGAAGACATCAAGAAAGCTGCAGAAGTCACGAAAGAGAAACTAGCGGAACTCGGTCTTGAACTCTCATCGGAGAAAACGAAATTTGTAGATTTCAATAATGACGATTTTGACTTCATAGGGTTTACATTTGAACATTGGCGAAAACGCAAAAAGGATGGTAAACCATACTATATCGCTAAACCAAAAGATGCAACTTGGAAAGATTTTCGTCAGAAAATAAAAGCAAAGACAAGGAAAACACTCACACTCAGCAAAGAGAAATGGCTTGGGCAGGTTAATCCAATCATTCGAGGCAAGGTAAACTATTTTCTGACGATCTATGAAGCAATTAAGGCAAATGCACAATTTGGATTTAAAAGTTCTTGCTTCTTTCAAGCATTTGGAAAAGAGTTATTAGCGATAGATGGTTACATACGAAAAAGGTTAAGAGTTGCCATGATACACAGTCATCCAAATCAAAGAAAAGGACATCTTATGAAAACAAAATGGAATAATGAATTCTTTGCGAGGATAGGTTTAATACCAGCATATTGGTATTACTATCATAAAATTTATGGATTTACTTTAGAAAATTACATTCAACGTATGAAAGAAAAACAACGAAAAGAACTCGAAAGACGTAAACAAAGAGCGAAAGAAGAGGGTCAAGAGTTTTACACTCCTGACCGTGTCCGTAAAATGCAATATGCGCAAAGGTTAGCGACGTATTAATTGTAACACATTGGTAAGCCGTATGCCTTAATAGGGCACGTACGGTTTGATGAGGGGGTAGCCTTGAAAGAGGTTACCCTACTCTATTTATAAAGGAAGATTAGCGTGGCAAAAACAGTAAACCATACCGCATGTAATACCCTCAAAATCCCCATAAAAACTGCCGACATCCCTTTATTAAAAGTGTCATATTTGTACAAGCATAAAAGTATATTGGAAGCAACGAGATAAATAAAGGGAGTGTGAAGAAATTGAGCTATAAAGTCGCCATTTTTGACGAAGAGCATGAAAAAGATTTAGAAGAGGAAGTGAACGCTTTTTTAACTGCGCTTCCAACTCAAAAATATATCGACATAAAATATCATGTAGCGGTAACATGCGATCAAAAAGGTGAACAAATTTACTGTTTTTCAGCGATGATTATTTACAAAGAATAAGAAGACTTTCACATTAATAATGAAAAGTCTATTATATTTAGTAAGAATGTAAACAGAATTAAACGTGAAGCGTTGGTTGATTGTAATTTTAGAGAATCTTCGTCAATGCATCAATGTTCGCATGCGCTCCAAGTAGTTGCTATGCCCAGTGGATCTTGAAAGCTTATAAGCACTGATCCAGATAGGAAACACTTTATAAATTGTACCTGATGTGAGAAAGTCGAATAAAACTGAAATGATCGCCATCGTTTTGCAGGATGGAAGACGGACTAACTCATGAAAAAGCTATTTAAAGCAAGCTTTAGACCCGTTTGAAAATCCTTGTTTATGGGGAATCTAGGTCTTTTTTTATTGGAAAAAAGATTTCAATGCCGTTCCGAAGCGACCGCACGAAAAAAAGGATGACCAATTTTTTTAAGTTATCCTAGAACCTTTTGAAAGGAAAAAACGCTTCGCATCAACCAGAAATTGTAAGCGCTAAGACAAAAAAGGGTGATCATATGTACTACAGTGCGATGTTGAATATAAAAGGAAAAAAGACAGTCGTTGTCGGTGGAGGGAAGGTAGCGGAAAGAAAAATAAAAGCTTTGCTCGATGCATGTGCTGATATAACGGTTGTCAGTCCCGATCTATCAGATCATCTTCTTCGAATGCATCAAGAAAAAAAAATATCGTGGAAACAAAAAACGTTTGAAAAAGACGATGTAAACGGTGCGTTTCTAGTCATTGCGGCAACGAATGAAAGGGAAGTTAATGAGCAGGTCTACCAGTCATGTGAAGCACATCAGCTGATCAATGTAGTGGATGCACCTGAAAAAAGCAATATCATTATGCCGGCAACATTTAAAAGGGGCGATTTAATCATCAGTGTATCAACGAGCGGGAAAGTTCCGGGGCTCGCCAGAAAATTAAAAAATAATTTGGCAGAGCAGTTTGATGAACATTTTGCTGACTATGTTGAATTTTTAAAGGAAGGTCGAAAACGTGTCTTAGAAGAAATCAACGACCCAGAGCAAAAAAGGATTGTTTTACATCAATTATTAGACAAGAGCTTTTTAGAAGCTTCAAATGAAGAACGGTATAAGCAGCTGGAAATGCTTTTGAATGCGAACAGGTCTAGCGAATAGCTAAACCGGATCGCACATGGCCGTTCAACGGGATAGCGATTTGTGCAAAAAAAGAGGCGCCCTAAAAGTCAGCTGCTCAGTTCATAAAAAACGTCCTTTCTGTAAAATTGGGCTTGTCACCTTACATTTTACTAGATAGGACGTTTTTTGTGTGTTTTTTAAAAAAAGAGTAAGTTATCCTGACTTTTTAGACAGACCCATCAATTTATGCGCTTTGAATTAAAAAGGTAAGGTTTAAAAATGCAATTTGATACTATGATATCCAAAACGTTCCATTTAATACCATGACATTAAATACGGATTAATTAGGTTCTTTAGTTATAACTGTTATTGTCACTAAAACTAAGATGGAAATTATAAATAAACCAATTGTAATAAAGGTATCTTTGAATAAAAAACTAGTGAATGCAGTCCATAATAATATTCCTATTGATAGAACTAACATTGGTTTAAAATTTTTAATCTTAACTAAATAATACAAAAGGAAAAATATCGGATATGTGTATCCAAGGAAAATTAGGGCATTTATTCTATCAGTCTGTATAGATAAATCAAAAGATGTGATTAACATAAAAATCGGAATACTAAACACTGCTAATAATACGGATTTGTTACCATTCATTAGAATTATCCTCTTTTCATATTAAATTATACCATTATTATACTATTTTGAGACAAAAAATGTTAAATATGTATTTTTTTGATATTATACTATTGTATTTAAAAATATAAGAGTAAGATGAAATGATGTCTTTAGCATTCTAATAATAATAAGCTAGTGTTTTACACGTTAGTCAAAGAAATTCCTTCTATTTGTGGTAAACATTATTTACTATATAGTGATCGAGGATTTCAATTTACTTCACATGGATTTAAAGGAAGGATTGATCAAGTAGGGTTAACACATAATATGTCTCGTGTTGGACGATGTATAGAATAATGGTCCAATGGCATCCTTTTGGGGAACAGTAAATGTGAAAATACCCATGGTGCTAGTTGAGCGTCAACGCTCAACTAGCCCAAGAACAACGAGCGAATAGGCCAATAAAATGGCATCAAGCGCCGTTTCAAATCCAGAGATCGAATTGGCGCGAATTTTCGTGATCCGAAATGAATCCACTAAAACCGAGAACGCGGTTTCGACGATTTTGCGTTTTCGCTTCATCCATTGTTTCCATTCTTTTGATTGCACCACACGTTGATTTTTTCGGGCAGGCGTCCAAAAAGCGATCTTGTATTCATCGTACAGCTTCTTTTGCAGGGCTTGGCTCACATATCCTTTGTCGCCAAGTGTATATGGATGAGGAAGTTGAGTCATCACTGTTTCCGCAGCTGTCCGATCGTGGCAGGATGCCTCGGTCAGGACATATCCCATCGGAAGCGCTTGGTCGGTAATCTGAAGATGAAGCTTAAACCCATAGTAAACCATCTTTTTGGATGCACAATACCCAATATCTGCGATTCCTTGAAATCGTTTGACGCGATACATTCGTGCGTGGTGGCAGAGTTCAATGGGTAAGCTGTCCACTACCGTATAAGCGTGATGTTGTCCACGTTTGGCGAGTTGGTGACGAATCCATTTGATCGCCCAACGCAAAGAACGGCATCGACGGTTGTATCGAGAGCGCTCTAGGAACTTTTCCTTGGTGAACAGGTTTCCAATGACAAATCGATGCCAAGCCCGTTCCGAAGTAAAACCCAGCAATTTTCCAAGAACGTGAATGGCGATGATAACCTCATCCTCTTGCTTCAACAAATGACGATTTCGACGTTGCAAATACATCTGAATACAAGACAGTTGTGCTGATACAACGAATAAGATCGCGGTATATTGCTTTTGAATTTTTGCTTGGTTTATTGTAAAATGAAAGTGCTCTTGCATGGAACTTCTCCTTTTGAATGTTTGTTCGCACTTTCATTTTAAAGGAGATCCTCATGCAAGGGCTGTTTTTATGTCTCGAGATTTTATCTAGCACCACGGGTTGAAAATATTATTTACATAAGTACGATACATTTGAAGAGCTAAAGAATGCGATTGACGAATACATCCAATTTTACAATTACCATCTTTATCAAGAAAAATTAAACGGTCTCAGTCCTTTGGAATATAGAGCCAAGACCGCTTAGATCAACTTTTATTATTTCCACTGACTACTTGACAGGAGGCAGTTCAACTTATCGGTTCGCCCTTTTCTACGTAACGGCTTGCGTACAAGCCAGCCAACCGTCCTGTTACGAGCGCAGCCGTGATGTTGTAGCCGCCCGTGTAGCCGTGAATATCCAATATTTCGCCGCAAAAATAAAGCCCGTTCATTAGTTTAGAGGCCATCGTCTTTGGATCGATTTCCTTTATAGAAACGCCTCCGCCGGTCACAAACGCTTTTTCGATTGGGAGCGTGCCGTTTGCTTCGAAGCGGAAATCTTTCACTAAGCGGACAAATTGGCGCAGCTTATCTTTTGAAAGCTGGGAATATGTCATCGAATGATCGATTTCGGATTCCTCCAGCAAAAATAGCAAATATCGTTCAGGCAAGAAACCTTTTAATACATTTTTAACAGCCTTTTTCGGTTCGCCTTTCAATTTAAGCAAAATATGCTGAAAAAGATTTTCTTCATTTTCAGTAGGAAAAGCGTCAATTGACAACGTCACCGTTTTTTCTTTTTTCAATTGTTTTACAACAAATTGGCTGCATCTTAGTGCAGCTGGACCTGATACGCCAAAATGGGTAAAAATAAAATCCATTTTGTGCGTAATAATTGGTCTGCCCTTTTGATTCAACACACTTAAAGCCGCATCTCTTAACGACAGGCCTTGCAATTGTTTTGTTCGGATAAACGGTTCATTCGAAGTAATCGGAACTTCAGTTGGAAATAATTCCGTCACAGTATGACCGGCTTTTTTTGCCCACACGTATCCGTCTCCAGTACTTCCGGTATGAGGGACAGATTTTCCTCCTACAGCTACGATAACAGCTTTGGCAGGAATAAAGGTTTTATTTTTCAACCAGATTCCTTTTACTTTGCTTTCACTGTATTCGATGTTTTCAACCGGATGATTTGTTTTAATTGTAACGTTCAGCCTTTTCAGTTCGGAAAGTAGCGCATTGACTACGTCTTGAGCTCTGTTTGATACTGGAAACATCCGGCCATGGTCTTCCTCTTTTAAACGAACTCCAAGGTTTTCGAAAAAGCGTATAATGTCTTCATTATTAAATTGCGAAAAAGCGCCATACAAAAATCGTCCGTTGCCGGGAATATTTTTGATAATTTCTTCAATTGACCGGCGATTTGTTACATTGCACCGTCCGCCACCGGAGATCGCCAGCTTTCTTCCTAATTTTTCTCCTTTATCGACTAACAGCACGTTCGCTCCGTTTTCAGCGGCGGCGATGGCGGCCATCAATCCAGATGGTCCCCCTCCAATTACTGCTACATCATAATTCATATTCTCACAACCTTTAAGAAGTTGATGTTGCTTGTCCAATTTATTCGTACTTTTAGATTGATCCTAGTTTCGTCTACATCCTAGTCTTATATCATTATAAAAAGATGAATTTTTGAATTCAATGAGTGGTGACTATATCTTAGTTCCTAGTGAATGTGGTAAAATGTTATAGTTGAAAATTTTTGTTAGAAACAATGGTGAGCAAAAGATGTCGGATAAATTATTAAGAGGGACGTTTATTTTAACATTAGGTACATATATTTCAAGGATTTTAGGAATGATTTATGTCATTCCGTTTTTCGCGTTGGTTGGAGAAACGGGAAGTGCTTTGTATCAATATGGATATGTTCCGTATACGATTTTTTTAAGCATTGCGACAATGGGATTTCCTATGGCCATTTCAAAATTTGTCGCAAAATATAATTCCATTGGTGATTACGAGACAAGCCGCAGAATGTTTCGATCTGGGATGCTGTTTATGCTTCTTGGAGGAATTTTCACTTGTTTTATTTTATTTGTGACTGCGCCTTTCTTTGCGGAACACCAGCTTGGCCAACAGGAGCTGCAAGGTGTGACAGTTGAGGATGTCACATATGTTATACGAATGGTCAGCCTTGCGCTTATAGTTGTTCCGATCATGAGTTTAATACGAGGTTTTTTTCAAGGGCATCAGTCAATGGGCCCGACGTCCGTTTCCCAAGTAATAGAACAGCTAGTGCGCATCATTTTTTTGCTTGTTTCCAGCTATATCATTTTAAAAGTATTACATGGCGATATCATTACAGCGGTGGGTTATGCGACATTTGCCGCCTTTGTTGGCGCCATCGGCGGGCTGTTCGTCCTTTTTTTGTATTGGATGAAAAGAAAAAATTCCTTATTGGCGATGCAGGAGAACAAAATTGAACCTTCCGGCATTTCTACGAAGCAAATGTTTCTCGAGGTGTTCAGGTATGCCGGTCCGTTTGTATTTGTCGGACTAGCTATTCCTTTATATCAATTTGTCGATTCTTTTACGTTTAATAAAGCTATGATTCAGGCGGGAGAAGGCGAAAGAGCGCAAGAATTATATGCCATGGTCAATTTTTTAGTGAATAAAATTGTCATGATTCCTGTTTCTTTAGCAACCGCTTTTGGCTTAACGCTCGTGCCGGCCATTACAAATGCGTTCACGAATCAAAACTTTCCGTTTGTTAGAAGACAAATTGACCAAGCGTTTCAAACATTAATGTTTCTCGTTCTCCCTGCATCCATTGGGATCATTATTCTTTCCGGACCAATCTACATGTTTTTTTATAATGACAATGAAACAGGTGCGAGCATTTTAGCTGCCTATGCACCGATCGCTTTGCTTTTTTCTTATTTCACTGTTTCAGCCGCCATTTTGCAGGGGATTAATAAACAAAAATTGGCTGTCATTAGCCTTGCATTCGGTCTTCTGCTAAAAATTTGTTTAAACAGCTGGCTTATCACGCAGTTTGGTGCATACGGTTCGATTATGGCAACTGCGATCGGGTTTCTTGGCTCGCTCATATACGGATTAATGATGATTCGCCGTCATACAGGCTACTCGTATAAAAGATTTTGGAAAAGAACAATATTTACGGGAATTTTGGTCATCTGTATGTCAATTGTCGTTGTAGCGTTTTCCTCTCTCTTCACTGTCTTTTTTGATTATCATGCAAGTAAAACAAATGCCGCCATCATGGTTGGAATTGCTGCATTATTAGGAGCAGGCTCGTATTTTTGGCTGGCTAAGCAATCAGGATTCCTAAAAGTTATTTTTGGAACTAGATTTTTAAGTAAGAGGAAGGAAAGGGGGTAGATAATATGCGTATTGATAAACTATTAGCACACGCTGGCTACGGCAGCAGGAAAGAAGTAAAAAAGCTGCTAAAGGAACGGGCCGTCCATGTTAATGGAGAAGTGGTGACGGATCCGAAAACAAATGTCGACCCGAATAAACAAGAAATCATCATTCACGGTGAACAGGTGTTGTACAAAGAACATGTTTATTTCATGATGAACAAGCCAGCTGGTTTTTTATCTGCTACAGAAGACAACGTCCAAAAGACTGTGGTCGATTTGCTTGATCCGGAAGATCTTCGCTATAATCCTTTTCCTGTCGGCAGGCTTGACAAAGATACCGAAGGGCTATTGCTGTTAACATCGGACGGACAGCTTGCCCATCAATTAACATCGCCAAAGAAAAATGTTCCTAAAAAATATTTTGCGGAAGTTATTGGTCTAGTGGCAGAGGAAGATGTCGAGCGGTTCAAAGCAGGTGTAAAACTTGATGACGGTTATGTTACAAAGCCTGCCTTGCTTGAAATTATTAAGGCAGACGACATTTCTGAAGTTTTTGTCACCATAACGGAGGGGAAATACCATCAAATTAAGCGGATGTTTTCTGCTGTCGGAAAAAAAGTGAAATATTTAAAACGAATCCAAATGGGAACGCTTGAACTAGATCAAACATTGCAAACAGGGGAATATCGAGAACTGACAAAAGAAGAATTAGAACAACTGCGATCGATTCAAGGGCAGCCGGGCGATTCAGCCGAATTTCCTTTGTAGTTTGAAAAACGTTCAAATTGAACTTCCGTTTTTTAAAAAGGCGGACAAACTGGCGCCGAAAAAGGTGGAAATTGCTTGCAACAGCAGACAAAAAGGGGCTGAGACCAAAAGTTATGTAACTTTTGGATCAGCCCCATATATGTATGTGAACGAATAACCAAATTTTCTTTTTTTAGTAGCTAGGATGACATCTTGACCTTCTTGTTAGTTGTTGCCCATTTTCCTCTTGCAGGACTGTGCACTAAATCGTTATATGCTAACACGTTTAAATCCCTCTGAATCGTTCTGGGGGTAATACCAAATTCATCGACAAGCTCTTGAGTTGTTACTGTACCCCTTTCATGAATGAACATGTAGACGGATTTGATTCGGGTTAGCATACGGTTTGTTGAAGGTTTCAAAAAACCACTCCCTATCATTTAATGCATCGAAATCACAAACCTACATACTCTTCAATGTCCATGCATTAGATGTCAAACTCCTAAAGTGGTACAATTCCATTATACACAATTTACATGTAAACTTTCCAGTGTGTTCATAAAATTCACATAATATTTACAATACTTACCTCTCATAGGCCGATTTAACAGCTTGAACTAACCCCAGTCGAATAGACAAATAGTGAAGTGATGATTCCTTCAATTGGTAAAAAAGGTTCCATTGGTGATTAGATTTTCAAAAATTCACAAATTATCTTTGTCTAAGCAATACAGATACAAATAAAAAACGTTGTATGAGCAAAGGCAAATTTTTGCTGTCAAAATTGATGATCATAAAAAAGATGAAAGGAACTTATCTGACAAATGTTGGAAATCTTATGCATAAAAATACTTCAATGATGATATATTTCTTTTTACTACTTAGATAACATTTACAGTAAGAGTACAAATAAAATGTAACATTGTTGTCTAGGAAAAATGTGCATTTGGCATAGAAGAACGAACACGATAAGCCCTATTAAGATGGTGAAACTTTCTCGAACAATCTCGATACGTGTTACGATATAAGTATAGATTTTTATTGAGATAGGAGGATATGGATAAAGAGATGAATTGGCAGTATTAATGTTGTGCTATTAGAAAAATATTTACATTATTGGTATTATATGTTATAATTTCAGGTAAAAATAATATAGAATTTTTAAAATTTTAAAAAGAAAGGGGGAAGAAAATGAAAATTATGAAATCGAAAGTGTTACTGCAGTAATAAGTCTTAGTATATTAATCTTAGGAATTGGACCAATAGGAGCATCGGCAGCTACTCATAGTAAGACAACTAAAATAGCAACATCTAAAGTAGTGAAAGATTCAGTCGATGAAGAAGCTAAATTAAAAGTTCTTGCATCAATATTAAGAGCAGGTGGATGGGTACTTGAGAAAGCTCTCGCACCTTTAAGCAAATCAGCAGCTAATAAAATAAAAAAATATCGATTAAAAATAGCCGATGGACTGGAAAAAGCAGAAAAAACAACAGAAAGCGGAATATCTAAAGGTCTTCAAAAAGCTGGTAGGTACTGTCAAGAATTTTGTGTAACGTTCAATAGAATATCTCAGATTATGCTTTATTCGGTAATAAAGTCATTTATCTCTTCTGATCCCCTTACACACTTACAAATTTATGGACGTTCCTTTTCTTGTTCACCTACACCTCATACCGTTACGATCATGATGATATTTTACTGTGGCTGCCTAAAAAGTCGTTTGTAAGGATTATTGACAATCCTATCGACGTTTATGACCTAATAGGACTTGAATTTCTAGATAAACCCTTATGATGATTAATGCTCCACAAATTTAATAGTTCGTTCCAACTATATAGAGGTGCAGCCTGCGTCCAATCTTAATACATGGAAAGACACTTTAGAATGGATGACATACATAGAAAAACTCCCCTTAAGGCAAAACAGATTGCTCTACCTTAAGGGGTGCATATCAGCTTAGAGAGGCATCTCCAATTTCAAAAACCCGATATCCATTTTTTATTTTTAATAGATTTTCCTTTTGGGAAAGCCTCTTAATTAATGACCTCCCAGGAAAAAGAGCTGGATGAAAAATAGTACGGCGAAAATGTACAAAAATGGATGAACCTCTTTCCATTTTCCTTTCATGACTTTCATGAGAGGATAAGAGATAAATCCGAGCGCAATTCCAGTTGCAATACTTGATGTAAGCGGCATGCTTAAAATGACTAAAAAGGCTGGAAATGCTTCATCAATTTCTTTCCAATTAATTTCGGCAATTGAGCCCATCATTAAGCTTCCAACTATAATTAACGCAGGTGCTGTAATCGCTGAAATGCCGGACACAGCTGCAACGATCGGACTGAAAAATGCAGCAACACCAAACAATACGGCAACGGTTAAAGTTGTCAATCCAGTTCTACCGCCAGCAGCTACTCCTGAAGAAGACTCAATGTAAGCACTCGTCGGAGTTGTTCCGAGCATAGCCCCTGCTGTTGCTGCTATTGAGTCAGCCAGAAGGGCTTTGCGTGCGTTCGGCATTTCATCCCCTTTCATTAAACCTGCTTGTTTGGCAACGCCGATCATTGTTCCAGTTGTGTCAAAAATGGTCACTAATAAAAAGGAAAAGACGACTGCAAATAAACCATGTTGAATCACATCCCCAATTGCATCAATCGGGTTGGCGATTATAATGCCTTCCGGCAGTTTTGGAATTGAAACAATTCCTTGGTCAAACGATAATTGTCCGGTAAAAAATGCGATGATGCCGGTACAAATCATTCCGATAAAAAGTGCACCATGAACATTCAAGCTCATTAAGATAAGAGTTATAGCAAGGCCGACAAGAGCGAGAACGACGGAAGGAGAATGCAGATCCCCAAGAGTCACTAAATTTTGCGGATGATCGGTGATCAGCCCGGTCATTCTTAATCCGATAAACGCAATAAATAAGCCGATGCCGGCGGTAATTCCATTTTTTAAATTGTTTGGAATGGCCTCGATTATTTGTTTACGAAACGGAGTTAGCGAAAGAATAATAAACAGGATGCCTGCAAGAAATACTGCTGAAAAGGCAATTTCATAATTAACTTTTTCCGCCCCAACAACTGTATAGGCAAAATATGCGTTCATTCCCATACCTGGAGCGATCGCTATCGGATAATTTGCCGAAAGCGCCATCCATAAAGTACCGATGATCGTGGCAACAACTGTCGCTGTAAACACTTGATCAAACGGAACGCCTGCTTCCGATAAGATAATTGGGTTGACAACAACGATATATACCATTGTTAAAAAGGTGGTTAAACCGGCAATAATTTCAGTTTTAACATTTGTTCCGTGTTCTTTTAGTTTAAACATATGATACCTCCAATTAAATACGAACATTTTATAAAAACATATATATAATATTCGTTTTTTGACTTTTTTGCAAGAAGACAACCACATTTTTTTTGCTGAAAAAAAAGAGAATCTTTATGTTACACTTAAATAATAAGAGAAAGAAAGGATCGAACGTATCATGAACTGGATGGATGAAGTGTTAAAAAGAAAAGAAGAAATTATTTTAGAAACACAAAAATTTCTACAAATCAAAAGTGTGCTCGATGAAAAAACAAAACAAATTGGAGCGCCGTTTGGCAAAGGAATTAAGCAAGCGTTAGAACATCTTTTGCAAAAAGGGGAAAAAGACGGGTTTCAAGTCAAAAATTTAGACGGATATGCCGGTCATATTGAAATGGGAAAAGGAAAGGAAATCGTCGGCGTCCTCTGCCATATTGATGTCGTGCCAGAAGGAGACGGCTGGTCATTTGATCCTTACGGCGCAACGATTCATGATGGGAAAATATATGCCCGCGGTGCGTTGGATGATAAAGGGCCGACGATGGCAGTATACTACGCCATGAAAATTGTAAAAGAATTAGGTCTTCCGTTATCTAAGCGGGTGAGAATGATCATTGGCACTGATGAAGAAAGTGACTGGCGCTGTGTCGATCATTACTTTAAGCATGAAGAAATGCCTGACATCGGATTTGCGCCAGATGCTGATTTTCCAATTATTCATGCAGAAAAAGGGATAATCGATGCAGTGTTTTCGGTGAACAGCGTGAATAAACATGCAGCAGGAAAGTATGTGTTAAAAAGCTTTTCTTCCGGCAGACGGTTTAACATGGTTCCTGATTTTGCGAAAGCGGTGCTTGGAAATGTCCAAAATTTCTCAGAGGTTGAAAAAAGCTTTAAGCAATTTTTATCAGCATCACAATTAAAAGGTCGAATGTATCAAAATGAAGAAGGTGCAGTCGCCGAGCTTGAAGGGATATCCGCTCATGCGATGGAGCCTGATAACGGAAAAAATGCCGGAATTTATTTGGCGAATTTTTTGTCAGCATTGCCGCTGGATGGCGAAGGAAAAGGCTTTGTTGATTGGATTAATCGTTATTTTTATCAAGATACAAGAGGGAAAAAGCTGGATATCTCAACACAAGATGAAGTAAGCGGTGAGTTAACGGTGAATGTCGGAATTATTCATTACGAAAAAGATAAAGAGAAAACCGTTAGCATTAATATCCGCTATCCTGTCACAAAAAAAGGGAGCGAGATTAAAGAAAAACTAGAAAAAATAGCTGATTGCCAGCTTATTCACTTTTCCGATTCAGCTCCCCATTACGTAGAACAAAATCATCCGCTTATTCAAACATTGAAAAAAGTGTATGAAGAGCAAACAGGGCAAAAAGCGGAGCTCATCTCCATCGGCGGCGGCACTTATGCCAGATCTCTCAAGGCAGGAATCGCCTTTGGTCCGTTGTTTCCGGGAAGGGAAGACATCGCCCATCAAAAAGACGAATACATTTATATCGAAGACCTGTTAAAAGCGACAGCCATCTACGCTCAAGCGATTTATGAATTAGCCAAATAAGTGTCCTTTAGTCTACTAGCTTCAGCCCAATAACAGAAACGATAATTAAGGCGATAAATGTTATTCTCCATTTGTCTTTCGGTTCATCGAATACATACATGCCGACGAGCGTGCTGCCGACAGTGCCGATACCTGTCCAGACTGCATAGGCAATGCTCATCGGAATTTCATTCATCGAAAGCGATAAAAAATATAAGCTTAAAATAAATCCGCCAATTAGCATAAAGAAGGATGAGAAGCTTGGCGACGTGTTCACTTTTGTTAATCCTGTTACGCCGATGACTTCGCAGCATCCTGCAATAATTAAAAATATCCAGCTCAAGATTTGTCACCTTCTTTTGCTTCCAATTTGCTTGTTTGATATTTCAGCCCGATGATTCCGCAAATTAGCGACAAAATAAATACCATTTTCATCGGGCTGAAATGCGCGTCGAATAAAATAATCTCACATAAAATGGTTCCTAAAGTGCCGAGTCCGACAAATATTGTATATACCGTTCCTGTCGGCAATTTTTTAGTTAAATAAAGAAGCAGCAGAAAACTTATGCAAATAGAGATCACGGTTAGCATCCATTCCAAAACATTGTCTGAGTGCTTTAAGCCGATGACCCACGCCACTTCAAAAATCGCCGAAACAACGATTAAAAACCAATTCATAGACAAATTCCCCCTTTCCATCACAATCAAAAAAGCCTGCGAGAAACCATAAGGTCATTCTCCCAGGCTTTTATCCTTCCGTGTACACAGCAATTTGTGCGTTTTCTCTCGGACCAGTCCAAGCGAACGGCACTTGCGGAACCCTAGAAAACTTTACATATTGGATTCAATTATCTCACAGAAACAGCAAGAAGGCAATTATAAACGGTTATTCAAATAAGAACAAATCGCTTGATAAATAGCGTTCGCCTGTATCAGCCGTCATGCACACGACAACATCATCAGGAGATAATCTTTTTGCAACTTGAATTGCGGCAAAACATGCAGCACCTGATGAAGGTCCCACTAATATAGCTTCTTCCTTGGCGAGTCTGCGGGTGATTTCGTACGCTTCATCGTCCTTCACTTTGTGTATTTCATCATAAATGTTCGTGTTTAATGTTTTAGGGATAAAGCCAGGACTTGTTCCGACAAGTTTATGCTTGCCAGGACTGCCCCCGGATAAAACAGGTGACCCAGCAGGCTCGACAACGTGAATGGTCATCTCAGGAAAATATTTTTTTAACGTTTCTCCCGTGCCGGTGATTGTTCCTCCTGTTCCAGACGTTGCAACAAAAGCGGAAAGCGGTTTTCCTATTTCTTTCATTGCTTCGACAATTTCTAAAGCTGTTGTTTTCCGGTGGGCATCTGGGTTGGCAGGGTTTTCAAACTGCATCGGTATGAAGCTGTTCGGTATTTCCTTTACCAGTTCTTGCGCCTTTTTAATCGCACCGGGCATTTTCTCGTCCCCAGGCGTTAATACAACTTCAGCTCCGTATGCTTTCAGCAAATTGATCCGTTCTTCTGTCATGGTGTCCGGCATGACAATAATTGCCCGATATCCTTTGGCGGCCGCATTCATGGCGAGCCCAATGCCAGTGTTGCCGCTTGTCGGTTCAATAATTGTAGCTCCCGGTTTTAACAAACCTTGTTTTTCAGCTTCTACGATCATATTATAAGCAGCTCTGTCCTTAACGCTGCGGGTAGGATTAAAATACTCAAGCTTTACATAAATATCTGCGCCGTTTTTCGGGCTAATTCTGTTTAATTTAACTAATGGAGTTTCTCCTATTAAATCAGCGATATTATGAACTACGCGCATTCAAAACACTTCCTTTTGATATAGTCCATCCATATCATATCATAATTTATACGGACAGAAAAACTCGGATATACAAAATTTATACGGACAGAAAAACTCGGATATACAAAGAATGCGCAGTTTTTGCTACAATATGTTCGAAAGTGAGGATAGAAAAAAATGCAAAAACATTATTTTCTTGCATTGGATGTTCCGATTGAAACGGCAAAAAGTATTACAAAATGGATATCAGCGAATCAAGATCGGTGGCACTTTTCGCGTTACGTCCATCCTTTTGACTATCATGTAACATTAGTGTTTTTAGGGAATGTTGATGCAAAGAGGCTTGCTTTGCTGTCAGAAAGCTTGCTTGAGCCCTGCCGGAAAATTCCGTCTTTTTCACTTGAACTTTCAGAGGCAGGAATTTTTGGGAAACGGGAACATCCGCGAATTTTATGGGTAGGCGTGAAAGAAAACGAGTTATTATACCAGTTGCGAAATGAAGTTTATAATACGTGCAAAGCTTTCGATTTCTCTTTAGATGAACGTCCGTTTAGACCTCATATTACTGTCGCCAGAAAATGGGAAGGACAGCTTTCATTTTCCTTGGAGGAGAAAAGCGCCCCATATTTGTTAAACGAACATTTTCATGTAGGTTCTGTTACTTTATTCCAAACGAATATTGACCAAACGCCTAAATATGAAGCGATCAAACAAATTCCTCTTGGAGGATAATGAGAGGAGTAAGGGGTAAAAAAATTGAAAATATTTAATTTGATATGGCAAATAGGTTTGTTGTATGTCATTTATGTTATTGGCACGTTTCTTCAAAAATTGTTTCATTTAATGATTCCAGGAAGCATTATAGGCATGTTGATTCTTTTCGCTCTTTTGCATTACGAGCCTTTTCAAAAATTAGTGAAAGACGGATGCTCTTTTTTAGTCAAGCATCTTGCCCTTTTATTTATTCCTGCGACAGTTGGGGTGATGGAATATTTTTCGCTGTTCCAATCAAAAGGTATCTTGACAGTATTCATTGTCATTATTAGCACGGTGCTGGTGATGTCCATTTCATCTTTCGTCAGCCAGATGACCGCTGCCAAAAAAAAGCAGGCTGCTGGGCAGAATGGGAGTGATCAAAGCTTATGAAAATAATAGTCTCCATCTTAATGATACTTGCTACAGTGCTGATTTATTGGCTAATGGTTAAATTGTACAATAAAATCCATATTCCATTATTAGTTCCGATTGCCACTTCAACATTTGTCATCATTAGTTTATTGATTACATTTCATATTTCGTATCATACGTACATGTATGGAGGAAAATGGATTGATGAGCTTCTAGGCCCTGCCGTAGTCGCGCTGGCATTCCCGCTGTACAAGCATCGATCAACATTGAAAAAGTACGCTGTATCAATTGTTTTGAGCGTTGTCGTCGGCACGATTATCGGGCTGTGTTCAGGAATTATGATGGCTGTTTTATTCGGAATAGATAAGGAACTGATTCTTTCTCTTGCACCCAAATCGGTCACTTCGCCGGTAGCTATGGATATCACAGACATAATTGGAGGTAATCCTACCCTTGCTGCAGTTTATGTCATGATAGCAGGAATATTTGGTGCGATGTTTGGACCTTATTTATTGAAATTACTTCGCATACATCATCCAATTGCTATTGGGATCGGATATGGTACAGCTTCCCACGGAATTGGCACAGCGAGGGCAGCAGAATACGGCAGTCTGGAAGGAGCAATCGGTTCGATTTCGATGACGTTAAGCGCTATATTTGCTTCCATTATCTGCCCGTACGTTGTTCAGCTATTTTTGTAGAGATAAAGAGGAGATGACGCGATCTTGGCTCAGTTGATTAAAATGGAGGATTATATATCAAGGTATGAAATAGATCTAAATCGTTATGCCAATCAATTTATCCGCTTGAAAAAACAACAGTGGGAAGAAATTAAAAAAAGGTTTGAGAGTATCCAATTTGCTCATTCAACCTTAGATAATGAAAAACAATTGTTTTTAGATCGGATTTTCAACTCCCAGCTTGTATGGGCAAGCTCTACCATTCGGGAAATTTCCCTGATGGATGAAGCTTTTGAAAAGGATTCGCTGCTCAAATATTTTTTGCAGCGGTTTCCTGACACTTATTTTGTCATGTATTATCCGATTTTTCTTATTAAAAAAGCCTCTGTCCAAGGAGAAATTATCATCATTCGGCCAACAGATGTCGTATGCCTTACCGCATTAGAATATAAAGAAAACAACGTATTAATCGGTACAAAACAGAAATTTTGGCTGAAACGGGACGATCAAGGCGAGAAAAAAATATTATCTCCCATTATCGGATTGGAGCGGACAGCAAATATAGTAAAACAGATTTTATCAAATGCGGAGGTTGACTTTCCAATTCGAAAAATATTATTAAACAGAACGGGATATATACATGCTTCAGAGCTGCCGGCAGATATTGAAATAATTGATGTGAGAAGCTACGACGACTGGTTTCAAAATATGCGGCGACAGCCTTCTCCTTTTAAAAATATGCAACTAAAAGCTGTAAAGGCTCTTTTAGCATCATGTGCAACAAATGCGGTAAAACGATTTAATGAATGAATTTTTTGAAAATGTTCGATTACATGTTGTTCTTTATGGAAGTATGAGGGTATGTTTTTACTTTTTCTTGACGAAAAAGACTGTTAGAAGATAAAATTTATTATGGATAGCTATTGGAAACATCTCATTCAATTCAATAGCTGTCTTTTTTATTGCGCAGGGTGAATCTACTAACGAAATGTGGGCTTGAAATTGAAGGTGAATTGGTTGGAAGACGTATTAGGTAGCGATTGGGAAATATCTCCGGCAGGAGGAGCGACAGGAGAAGCCTTTTATGCTGAAAAAAATGGAAAAAAACTGTTCTTAAAACGCAATTCTTCGCCGTTTTTAGCTGTTTTGTCAGCGGAAGGAATTGTTCCTAAGCTCGTTTGGACGAAAAGAATGGAAAACGGTGATGTGATTACGGCGCAGCATTGGCTAAACGGGCGCGGTTTAAAACCGAAAGATATGAAAAACGAGCACGTTGCGGAGCTCCTAAAGAAAATCCATCGGTCGTATGAACTACTTGATATGTTAAAACGTTTAGGAAAAGAGCCGCTCTCGCCTGAAACGCTGCTCGAAAATGTAAAAAAAGCAGCGGATTTGGAGCTTTTGGAGCTTCCGGTTATTCGACAAGCACTATGTTATTTGGAACAAAACGTGACAGAGGTGCAGCATAAAGAAGCTGTTGTTTGCCATTGTGATATTCATCATAACAACTGGCTTTTATCTGAGGACAACCAATTGTATTTAATCGATTGGGATGGAGCAATGATTGCCGATCCGGCGATTGATTTAGGAATGCTGTTATATACTTACATTCCTGAAAGTGAATGGGATGAATGGCTGAAAAAATACGGAGCTGATTTAACGGACGATTTAAAAGTTCGCATGCATTGGTATATGTTAGCTCAAGTCATTTTGTCCATCTCTTTTTTGAGAAAGAAAAACAATGAAAAAGAAATGGCGGAGCAGCTGGAATTTTTAAATGCTTTGCTTAGGAAAGGGCATTGATATCCTCAAGCCATTGAGTCAACTGCCCTTGATGTGAGGCGATAAAATCGGTTATATCGCTGGAATTTTTCCCGTTTTGGCAATAAGTATATATTGTTTCAAGCGATTGCTTTAACTGATCATTAACTTCAGTATTGGCCATTAATGACCGAATGAGGCGCTCTAATTGCTCATATTCCGCTACTGATCCGCAGCATTCACTTTCATGTTCAGATAAAATATCTTTCAGAAGCATCAGTTGATCACGATAATTCAATTGCATTCATTCTCACCCCATTTCTTTATTGATTAGAATATACATTATTTCGATTTCTATACAATAAAGAGCCGTTCAGTATACGGCTCTTTTGACATAGTAAAAAAATAAACAGAGGTGGAATATGCGTTTAAGAAATAAGCCTTGGGCCGGAGATTTTTTAAGAAATCATCCCCAATTTGTTATACAGCAGCCTTTTGAATGGAAAGGGAAATGGAACGATTTGTTCGGGAATGAGCATCCCGTTCATATAGAAGTCGGCACCGGCAAAGGACAGTTTATTGTCGGTATGGGGAAGCAAAATCCGCATATTAATTATATCGGCATTGAGCTTCAGGAAAGCGTCCTCGTCTCGGCTTTAAAAAAATTAAAAGAAGATGAACTTCCGAATGTAAAGCTTATGAACGTAAATGCGAGCCAGTTAGCTGAAATTTTTGTGAAAGGCGAGGTTGAGCGAATCTATTTAAATTTTTCAGATCCTTGGCCAAAAAAACGCCATGCGAAGCGGCGTTTGACACATCATTCCTTTCTTTCCATTTTTGAGAGCATTTTAGCTGATGAAGGTGAAATTCATTTTAAAACGGATAATCAAAGGCTGTTTGAATATTCGCTTGTCAGTTTTTCCGAATACGGATTTTTATTGAAATGGGTAAGTTTAGATCTTCACCAAAGTGATTTTACAGACAATGTAATGACGGAATACGAAGAGAAATTTTCCAAAAAAGGACAAAAGATTTATAGGGCGGAAGTGAAATTGCGAAAGTGAAAATTCGGTAAAGACAAACATCCCTGCACGATAGTGTGCGGGATGTTTTTTTTGATAAAAAATGGAATCTTCGAGGGATGAATCTTCTGCATTCTTCAGTCTTTTGCTTAAGCAAAAACTTTAGGCGAATTGGTTTGTTTCGTACACGTGAGGATTCCGTAAGCACATTTTTAAAATGTTCAGATTTATCGTTTCATTTTTATTCGTCATTCGATCTTCGAGAAAAGAGAAAGCCAGTCTTTTACGCGGCGCCTCGCCGCAAACATCGAGGCCGATCACTTTTTTTTCATTTAATATTGTCCGCAAATAAAAAAGCAATGTCGCAGCACTCATTGTACCTTGGTCCCAGTTTGTCACCGCCTCCCCTTTTTTTAAAACATCTTTGTCGATGCTAATATAAACAAAATCATTTTGTATTTGTTGAATTTGTTGTAAAATATACGGATGATTTTCAGGTGTATACGGGATGACCTTGACTTTTTCTATTTCTTGTTTTTCTGTCCATTTTGGACCGATGATAATGGCTTTTGTTAAAAAAGGATTGTCTTTTAGCGCAAAAGATAACCATGAGCCGCAAGAAATTGGCATGTTCCTCCCGATTGCAGAATCGTCTAAGTCTGTATGATGGTCAAATAGAAGAAGGGTAAACGGAAGTTTTATTTCATTCAACAGGAGATATGTAACATAGTGATAATCGCCGCTGCCGATGAACGTAATTCCTTTTTGCTTGCGGCTCAACAGCTTTCTTTTTATTACTTTTAACGATTGTCCGTCACAAAACAGCCGGGTTCCTTCTAAATCAGTGAAATCAATGCATTCGTGAGAATACGATTGTAATTTTCTTTGATAATGGTATGTTTCATCAAAATGTAAAATCGTCACACCTTTTTTAACAATCCCCATTTTTTTCACTCCCCAAAGAGACAAAGAAATTCGTTTTCTCTGTTTCTTGTTAAGAGGAAAGCTGATTTACATGTAAAATGGTTCCGCTCGATGCATCGACAATTACTTCAAACTGTTCAGTTTTCCCTTTATAAAAACGGCTGATTCCTGCCTCATACACTTTATAAGATATATCATTTTTTTCATAATCTTGCGGGATGGTGTAAATCCAGGATCCGTTGATCGGGCCTTTTTGTTTAAAAGCTTTTTTCACCGATTCAAGTGCTTTTTCCGGCGAAAGAAACGGCTTTTTATATTCGTTTTTTAATACATATCCGACGGCAATCCCTGCTGCAAAGCCGATCAGAAAATTTTTCCATTTCACAATCTTCCCTCCCTCCTTAAACAATTTACTATTAGTATAACGCAGTTTTGTTACATTTGTGGAATATACATTCATCATTCGCTAAAATAAGTTTATACATATTTTGTGTACGTGATGGTCTAAATTAAGCTAAAGAAGGGGATATAAGTCTGAAATAAATACTTTGGGTTCCAAGTAATAAAAATAGGCATAGCAAAACAAGCCATCCATCGATGACTTTATTGGAAATATTTGGTTGATTGATCATCAAGTTGTAACTGCCGTCACTCGAAAACCTTGACTTTTAGCTAATAAAATCGCTTGTTCTACCGTGATCTCACGGTTTACTGGAAGAACGTCTGATTTTTTATATAATTCTGGATTATACGGCTCTTTCTTTTTGAGAATGTTGTATATAGCTGTTAACAGCATTCGGGCAATTGCAATAATTGCTCGTTTGTGACCACGACGTTTTTTAAGTTTTAAGTAGCGGTTTCGAATTTCGGGATGCTTTTCACTTTTGACCACAGCAGTTGCACACTGTACCAAAAGAGGCTTGATGTAGCAGCCAGCTCTCGAAATTCTTACTGACTTTTTCTTGCCGGCACTCTCGTTATTCGTGGGTGTTAGTCCTGCCCAGGAACATAAATGCTTAGCTGTCGGAAACACGTCCATATTAACACCTATTTCCGAAACCACGGCAATGGCGGAAAAAATGTTCTTAAAGGACGGAACAGTTAAGATTAAGTTGATTTCTTCTGTGTAGGACTCGGCAAGAGAAAGGATAATTTTTTCAAGATCTGCTTTACGAGATTGAAGATCTTCATAGTGCTGTTTAATGACCTTTAATTTATCAGCCTGCTCCGGTGTAATATATCCGTCAATGGCTAACTCCAATTCAGGCAGTTTACTCTTCATGGAGCCGTGGATTAAAGGTTCAATATCAAAAGAAGTGTCTAAAGGGTTCTTAAGGAGCTTTTCAATGATGTTCATAGAGCTTTTGCCGAAGGTATCTGAAACAACATTTCCAAGCTGGATGTTAGACACGGTTAAACTGTTTTGAAGACGGTTCTTCTCACTTGACATAAAATTAGTCAGTTTAAAACGATAGCGCATAAGGTCACGCAGCTGTCTAATCTCAAGTGGTGGCATAAAGCTTCCAGCTACTAGATCATGCTTAAATAAATCGGCAATCCATTTGGCATCTTTTTTATCAGTTTTTTTACCACGGATAGCCTTAACATATTTTGGATGTGCAAGAGTAATGTTACAGGAATCCTCTAGAACATTAAACACGGGAATCCAGTATTTCCCGGTAGATTCCATACAAACATCCTTACAGTTATTTTCACAAAGCCATTGTGACAGCTCTTTCAATCCTTTTGTATAGGTAGAAAAGCGATGGCGTTTGTAAGTAGTGACACCTTTGTTGGTAGAAGCAATACAGGCAACAACAAAGGTTTTGTGGACATCAATCCCACAGCATATTGGATAAACAATCTTTAATCCCATAGGGATAACTCCTTTCACGTTATTAAAGGGATAGACAGCATTGACTGATTGCCCAGCAATAAACGAGTAGTTGTTTATACAAAGATAAGTCTGCGTGCTCGAAGTCACACTTATTTGTGCTTGGAAAGGCAATCTACACATATAAACATGCGGTCACCCTGCAACCAGAGTGGCCCACTCACCTCCGCGTGATTTGTAGTTGACTGTTATCCCTATGACTTTAGAATAATAAAAATAACGCCGGTGGCACAATTGTTTCATTACGTTTTGTGCCTTGAGCGAAGCGAAAGGAATGGATATAAACATGAACAACGAAACGTTGGATTTATTTAAAACATTAACAGAGCTGCCGGGTGCATCAGGCAATGAACACGCTGTTCGCTCATTTATGCGCAAAGAGCTAGAAAAATATGCAGATGAGATCGTTCAAGACAAACTCGGCAGCATTTTTGGAGTGAAAAAAGGCAGCGAGGATGGACCAACTATAATGATTGCAGGCCATATGGACGAGGTAGGCTTTATGGTCACATCTATTACAGAAAATGGAATGATCCGCTTTCAACCGCTGGGAGGATGGTGGAGTCAGGTTTTGCTGGCGCAGCGCGTGCAAATTATAACTGAACGCGGTCCGGTGATCGGCGTGATCGCATCCATCCCTCCGCATTTGCTCAATGAGGAAGTTCGGAAAAAGCCGATGGAGATTAAAAATATGCTGATTGATATCGGTGCTGATAATCGCTCAGATGCGGAAGCCATAGGAATCAAGCCAGGACAGCAAATTGTTCCGGTCTGCCCGTTTACGCCGATGGCTAATTCGAAAAAAATTTTGGCAAAAGCTTGGGACAACAGGTATGGATGCGGGCTGGCCATTGAGCTGTTGGAAGAAGTGAAAGATGAAACATTGCCAAACGTTTTGTATTCTGGAGCGACTGTCCAAGAAGAAGTAGGGTTAAGGGGAGCGCAAACGGCCGCCAATTTGATTAAGCCGGACATCTTTTTTGCATTGGATGCGAGTCCTGCCAACGACATGAGCGGGGACAAAAACGAATTTGGTCAGCTTGGAAAAGGTGTTCTGCTGAGAATTTATGATCGGACAATGGTCACTCATCGGGGAATGCGGGAATTTATTCTTGACACAGCTGAAACAAACAATATTCCATATCAATATTTTACATCCCAAGGCGGAACAGATGCAGGCCGAGTACATATTTCTGGCAGCGGTGTGCCTTCAGCGGTAATCGGAATATGCGCCCGATATATTCATACTCATGCTTCGATGATCCATGTCGATGATTATTTAGCAGCAAAAGAATTGCTTGTGAAGCTCATAAAAGCTTGCGATCGATCCACTGTTGAAAAGATTAAACAAAACGTTTAACATAAAACATTCCGGAGGGAAAAAATGAATGTCGCAATCGGATCGAAAAACCCGGCGAAAATCAATGCGGTGAAGGAGACCTTTTCTCTTTTGGAAGAGAAGAACATGGAATTCATCTCAGTTGATGTTCCATCCGGGGTTTCAACGCAGCCATTTTCCGATGAGGAAACATTGCAGGGGGCATTAAATCGGGCAAAAAATGTTTTTGAAAAAGTTAAACCGGATCTTTCGGTTGGTCTTGAGGGAGGTGTGGATGTTACATCTCGCGGATTGTTTTTATGCAATTGGGGTGCATTAATTGATAAAGATGGAAATGAATATATTGCTGGAGGGGCGAGAATCCATAGCCATCAAGTTAAGAATTTGATCTTTTTTCAGCGCCAAAAACATGGTATCCTTTCTAACGAAAATCATCGTTGGAAAGGATTATTTTTTGATGGCAAAAAAGATGAAGGCATGGATAAAAACGATTCGTCAACTCTTCTCCTCTGAAGAACTGACCCGTCTGGCACGGAAAGTCGGATTCATTCAGCGGCAGCGTTCATTAACAGCGGAAGCCTTTCTGACGCTATGTGCTTGGGGAGACGGATCGCTCGCCTGTCAGTCGCTTCAGCGGTTGTGTGCCGATTTGGCGCTCTGGCATGATTGCTCTCTCTCGAATGAAGGACTGAATCAGCGGTTTACGCCTCGTGCCGTGGCGTTTTTAAAAGAGGTCTTTTTTACTCTCCTGATGCATCAACGTCCGGCACTCTCTTCCATCACCGAGACGTATCGCGCTTGTTTCACCCGTCTGCGGATCTTAGACTCTACCAGTTTTTTACTTCCGGCCGACTATGGTGAGGACTATCAAGGTTCGGTTTCATCTGGCGCCAAAATCCAATTTGAGTATGAGCTGTTATCGGGAACCTGTCTTCAGCTGTGCGTCCAACAGGCCAATGATTCCGATGCCCGTTTTGCTTATCATACCCAGCACACGATTTTACCGAATGACCTTTGCATTCGGGATCTGGGGTTTTTTTCACTCGCCACGCTGGCGGAGATCGATGCTCGAGGTGCTTATTATATTACCCGGTTGCGTTCCGATATCAAAGTCTATATCAAACAGGACGGGGAGTGGCACGAATGGGATTGGGAATCGATAGGAAATCGATTGGGCGAGGGGGAAGCCGTGGAAGTGGAACACGTGTATATCGGACACCAACGCCTGTATGTTCCGCGTCTGATTTTTCGCCGTCTCACGGCGGAAGAATGGGAAAAACGGCTGACGTATGTGCGGAAAAAGGAAAAAAAGAAAGGGAAGGCGCTGTCACGCCAAACCCTTGAACAAAAGAAATATCACATCTTACTGACCAATTTACCACAAGAATCGTTTGATGCGCAACAAGTTTATGAGCTGTATTCGCTGCGCTGGCAAGTGGAGCTGTTATTTAAGGGCTGGAAATCCTTATTTGATCTTGACCGTGTCAAAAAGATGAAGAAGGAACGATTCGAATGCCACTTATATGGGACATTGATTGCCATTTTAGTCACGCAGACTCTTCTGTTCCAAGCCCGAAGGTATTGGCATCAACGGGAGGGAATCGAGATCAGTGAATGGAAAGCGCTTAATATCCTCCAATCGTATTGGCATCGGTTTCTTTTGCATCCCCAAGCGATGGAAACCGCCCTTCCATCTCTCCTATCTCTGTTAAGGAAACACGCGAGGAAAGACCGAAGGAAAGGAGAGGAAACGGTATCGGATCTTTTAAAGAAATTGGGGATATGGTAGTGTGGGTCATGGATATAAATGCCAAATAACCCTCTTCTTGAGGGTTATTTGGCATGCCCAGCATTTGGTTTTCTCTTCATCCTTTGATTGATTTTTCGAACATGCGTATCATCCTAAAAAATTTTATACCGCTAACTTGACGGGTATGGGGCGAGAATCCCGCTCCCGAATGAATTTCTTGAACCGTTGAAAAAAGGCTTGGAGCTTGGAGATGTAATGGATGCATATGCGAAAAAAAGAAATGTGAGACATCGAGAAGGAGCAATTGGAATCTTTACAAACGGCTTTATCGACCGGAAAGAAATGTTTGCACATATCGTGAAGCTGTTAATAGGACAATATCAATTTTCCAAAAAAAATGAACTTTGATCGGCTAGGCATGCGAGTTAGTAGCTTTTTTTGCTGAGATTTGTTACGATGCCAATGAAAAAAGATAAAAGGAGACTTTTAGAGATGGAAAACATTCAATCTGTTGATCATTTTTGGGAGCTTACGAAAGGAAAAAATGCTTTATTTGTATTTTCGGCTGATTGGTGTCCAGATTGCGGGTTTATTAAGCCGCATCTTCCTGAATTGGAAAAGGAGAATCCGCAGTTCGCATTTTATTATGTCGATCGGGATGAATATATCGATTTATGCGCAGAATTAAATGTTTTTGGCATCCCAAGCTTTATCGCATTTAACGAGGGAAAAGAGATCGGACGCTTCGTCAGCAAAGATCGGAAAACAAAAGAGGAAGTTCAGCAATTTTTAGATGGCTTAAATCTTTAATATAAAGAAAATAAAAAGGAGATGATCAGCCTTATGAATTCTGAACAAATGGTCGAATTGTTAAAAGAGAAGTTAAATGATTACTCATTTCACTTTTCATTTAATCGAAAAAAGGATACGTTAAGAATCGAAGATCCAGAATTGAAAAAAGGGCTGACACTCTCCTTGCCAGGTATTATTTCAAAATGGAACGAAAAAAAAGAAAAAGCGATTGATGAATTCGTTTATTACATAACCGAGTCTCTCTCAGCAATGAAAAATGAAGGTGCATTAAGCGGCAAGGAAAAACAGATTTATCCTGTCATTCGCTCAACTTCCTTTCCGGTTGAGTCGAATGGCGTTCCTCTTATTTTTGAGGATCATACTGCTGAGACCCGCATTTATTATGCCCTTGATCTCGGAAATTCGTATCGCCTAATTGATGAACAGATGATGAAGAAGGAGAATTGGACGCGCCAGCAATTGAAGGAAATGGCTGCCTTTAATTTGCGTTCATTGCCGACAAAAGTAAAAGAAGATAAGGTCGCAGGCAATGTTTTTTATTTTTTTAATTCAAATGACGGCTACGATGCCAGCAGGATTTTAAATGAGTCAATTTTAAAAGAATATGAATCAAAAGTTCAAGGGGATATGGCTGTCAGCGTTCCTCATCAAGACGTGCTGATCATAGGCGACATTCGAAATGAAACGGGTTATGACGTGCTGGCACAGCTGACGATGAGCTTTTTTACAAATGGGAGGGTGCCGATTACGGCTTTATCCTTTATTTATGAAAACAAAAAGCTCGAACCGATCTTTATTTTGGCAAAAAACCGCAGAAAACTGACGAAAGGAGACGATGACAAGCAATGAATGTATTTTACAATAAAGAAGGAATCGGCGATGTACTCATCATCTCTTTAAAAGATATACCGTATGAACAGAAGCGGTTTGAAAGAAAAGGAGATGTTGTAAAAATATTTGATGCTGAAACTAATGAAACAGCAGGCTTCAACATTTTTCAGGCAACTTCTTATTTTTCGCTTGACGGAAACGGCCAATTAGATGTAACGGCAGAAATGGTGGAAAAGATCAATCAAACAATTGCGCAAAACGGTTTTTCAGATAAGCTGGAGGCGGATTTATCACCGAAATTTGTCGTTGGCCATGTATTGGAAAAAGAAAAGCATCCGAACGCTGACAAATTAAGTGTATGCAAAGTCGATGTGGGGGATGAAGTGCTTCAAATTGTTTGCGGGGCACCGAATGTTGCGGCTGGACAAAAAGTTGTTGTTGCAAAGGTAGGAGCGGTTATGCCAAGCGGAATGGTGATAAAAGAAGCTGAACTAAGAGGCATTTCCTCGAGCGGCATGATCTGTTCGGCAAAAGAATTAAACCTGCCCAATGCACCAAAGGAAAAAGGGATTCTTGTATTGGAAGATAGTCGAAAGCCAGGGGAGCCGTTTTTTAAGTAAAAATGCGATAAAATTTCAAAAAGCACGCGGAAAACATTTTGTTTGCCGCGTGTTTTTTATATGATGATTTATTAATTTTTGACTCATTTTAAATCATGATTCAACCGTTCCACTGAATGAAATGAGCGGTGATCAGGAAAATAACAGATAATCCAAACCAAATTAAAAATAATGGTACATAAAAGCGAACCCATTTTTGCCATGAAACTCCAGCTAGTGCTAGTGCAGCCATAAAATATCCTGAAGTTGGAAATAATATGTTGCCTAGCCCGTCTCCAAATTGGTAGGCCAAAACAGCTGTTTGTCTCGTAACTCCGATTAAATCAGAAAGCGGAGCTAAAATCGGCATAGTAACTAATGCTTGTCCGCTGCCTGACGGAATTAAAAAGCTAAATAGCATTTGGACAATAAACATCCCGATGACACTAAATGTTCCTGGTATTTCGCCTACTATCGTTCCTAGTGTATGGACAATGGTGTCCATTATTTGTCCGTCTTCCATAACTACTGATACTGCTCTGGCAATACCAACAATGATTGCCCCAACTAAAACTTCACGAAAACCGTCATTAAATGCTTCGCAAATATCGTTTAATGTTAATCCAGCGATCAGACCTACAACCACACCCATTATAATGAACAGTCCAGCCATTTCTAACATAAACCAGCCTTGAGTTAAAACACCGTACACTAATAAGACAAAAAAGGATAACAAGGCAAAAGAAGCAGCTTTTTGTTTTTTATTCATTTCATTCCTTTTGGATACAGATTGATTGAAGTACATATTCCTTTTAGCATGATCGTCTTTATATACTAAGCTTGCTTCAGGATTCTTTTTAACTTTTTTAGCATATTGCATAATGTAAATCATTCCTGCTAAAACAAAGACAACGAAAGCCGCTATGCGAAATTCTATACCTGAGTATATTGGAAGTCCTGCAATTTTTTGACCTAAACCAGTATTAATCGGGTTAAGAAAGCCTGTCATAAAACCAGCAGTAGTTGCAACTAAAGCAACCGCCGCCGCCACCATTGAATCAAATCCTAAAGCAATAAATAGGGGGAGAATTACAGGTATATAAACTAAACTCAGTTCTTGCGTTCCAATTAAACTGCATATAATTGCGAATACAGTCATTAAAACTGGAATTAACACAATACCATTGGAAGCAAATGTTTTTGCTAGTTTCTCTACTCCTATTTCTATAAGTCCTGTTTTTCGAATAACGGCAAATGTACCGCCGATGATCAAAGTGAAAAAAACGACATCACTTGCTGCAACTAATCCTTTTGGGACTGCCATCATAAATTCAACAGGACTTACAGGTGCTGCTTCAACAAAATCAAATGAGTTTGGATCAATCGTTGTTCTTCCTTCAGGTCCTGGAATACGTTCATAAACGCCAGCAGGTACAAAATAAGTAGCGGCTGTAGCAAGAATTATTAAAACAAACAATATGACATAAATATGAGGCATTCTTAATTTCTTATTCTCCAATTGTGGTTTTTGATTAATAAAAGCTGCATTTTTTACACCTTTTTCAGCTTCCAATTTTTATCTCTCCTCCTCTGTTTGTGACACTTTATGTTCGTTTTTATAACATAATAATTTGTGGTAGCTATTCTGTCATTGGTTATTTTCACTGAAAATCAACTATTTTTTTGTAAAATCTATTAAATTTTACAATTATTTTAATTTGAAAAACGAAATCATGTTATAAAAAGTAACATAAAATTATTTAAGTCTTCAAAAAGTGCTGATTGAGATAGAGGTATGGATCGGATGTACGAGCGAAAAAGGGAAGTTAATAAAAACTTATTGAATGTGATAAGAAAACGAAAACAACGAATTTTCAAAAAAGTCTTCCAATCTGTATTAATCTGTTATATATTAAAAATGTAATTTAAAAACTGTTTTATAACAAGGTAGGTGAGGAAACGTGAAGGCTAGTGCAGCATCTAGGCTGGAAGTGAAGGGAACTCTTCTGCCTTCTTACAGGGAGATTTTAACGAACGAAGCCCTTCAGTTCGTCGAAAAGCTTGAACAAACATTTGGTTCAAGAAGAATCGAGCTGCTTGAACTGAGGAAAGAACGGGAAAGGCGAATTAATGAAGGGGAGAAGCCGTCGTTTTTAAAGGAGACGGAACATATTCGAAAAGGGGACTGGACGATACCGCCTGTTCCAAAAGATTTGCAGGATCGCAGAGTTGAAATTACTGGACCTGTCGACCGGAAAATGATTATCAATGCCTTAAATTCAGGCGCAAAAGTTTTTATGGCGGACTTTGAAGATGCCACATCACCGACTTGGGAAAATATTGTGGAAGGACAAATTCACTTAAGGGATGCGGTCAACAAAACGATTGAATATGTGAATGAAAACGGAAAGGTATATAAGCTGAATGAAGAAACGGCAACGCTGATCGTGCGGCCGAGAGGACTCCATCTAGAAGAAAAACATGTCCTATTGGACGGAAAACGGATTTCAGGCAGTCTGTTTGATTTTGGCCTATATTTCTTCCACAATGCAAAAGAACTGATCAAAAGAGGAAGCGGACCTTACTTTTATTTGCCGAAGCTGGAAAGCCACTTAGAAGCCAGATGGTGGAACGATGTTTTCTGTTTCGCGCAAGATGAATTGGGGGTAAAGCGTGGGACGATTAAAGCAACCGTTCTGATTGAAACGATATTGGCCGCGTTTGAAATGGACGAAATATTATACGAGCTGAAAGAGCATTCAGCTGGATTGAATTGCGGCAGATGGGATTACATTTTTAGCTATCTGAAAAAATTCCGAAACGATCAAAACGTCATTTTACCTGATCGGGCGCAAGTAACGATGACGGTTCCGTTTATGAGGGCGTATTCTCTGCTCGCGATTAAAACGTGCCATCGCCGGAACGTTCATGCCATTGGAGGAATGGCAGCGCAAATTCCGGTTAAAGATGATCCGGTGAAAAATGAAGAGGCGTTCCAAAAAGTGCGCGCTGATAAAGAGCGGGAAGCGAAAGATGGACACGATGGCACATGGGTGGCACATCCTGCGCTTGTACCGGTTGCCAAAGAAATTTTTGACCAATATATGAAACAACCTAACCAGATTGATAAACAGCTAGATGTTGAGATTTCAGCAGAACAGCTTCTTGAAGTCCCGGAAGGAACAATTACAGAGCAAGGATTAAGAACGAACATTGATGTCGGCATTCGTTATCTTGCATCATGGCTTTCTGGAAGAGGAGCTGCTCCTATCCACAATTTGATGGAGGATGCTGCAACGGCAGAAATTTCAAGGGCACAGGTATGGCAATGGATTCGTCATCCAAAGGGGGTGTTGGAAGACGGACGGAAGGTTACAATAGAGCTTTATGAAAAAATCAAGCAGGAAGAGCTGGAAAAAATAAAACAAGAGTTAGGTGAAGAAGCCTATCAAAAAGGGCGTTTTGATGAAGCGGCGAAATTGTTTGATGAGCTTGTGAGAAATGATGAATTCGTAGATTTTCTGACGCTTCCAGGCTATGAAAGATTAAATTAAAAAATATTTCAAAAAAGGGGAGAGAAAAGATGACATTACAAGAAAAAGCGAGACAATTGCAAGAAAGCTGGGAGAAAGATGAACGCTGGAAAGGGATTACACGCCCTTATTCGGCTGAAGATGTGTTGAAGCTTAGAGGTTCCATTGAAATCGAATATACTCTTGCCAGAAGAGGAGCAGAAAAATTTTGGAATCTAATGAAAACTGAGGAATACGTAAATGCCCTCGGAGCTTTGACAGGAAATCAAGCTGTCCAACAAGTAAAAGCCGGATTAAAAGCAATTTACTTAAGCGGCTGGCAAGTGGCAGCAGATGCTAATCTTGCGGGGCAAATGTATCCGGATCAAAGCTTGTATCCTGCTAACAGCGTGCCGCATGTCGTAAAGCGGATTAATCAAGCTTTGCAGCGGGCAGATCAGATCCATCATATGGAAGGGGATCATTCAATCGATTGGTTCGTTCCAATTGTTGCGGATGCTGAAGCTGGATTTGGCGGTCAGTTGAACGTTTTTGAATTGATGAAGGCGATGATTGAAGCAGGAGCAGCTGCTGTTCACTTCGAGGATCAATTGTCTTCTGAGAAAAAATGCGGCCATTTAGGCGGAAAAGTTTTGCTCCCGACACAAACAGCTATTCGCAATTTGATTGCTGCAAGACTGGCTGCTGATGTGATGAATGTTCCGACTGTTATCATTGCTCGCACTGACGCCAATGCGGCTGATTTGATCACAAGCGACATCGATGACAGGGATAAAGAGTTTATTACTGGGGAACGGACACAGGAAGGATTTTTCCGCACTCGCGCTGGTCTTGATCAAGCGATTGCTAGAGGTTTGGCATATGCGCCATACGCAGACATGATTTGGTGTGAAACATCTGAACCTAATTTGGAAGAAGCACGGAAGTTTGCTGAGGCTATTCATAAAGAATTCCCAGGCAAGTTATTGGCATATAACTGCTCGCCTTCCTTTAACTGGAAGAAAAAGCTTGATGACGATACTATCGCACGTTTCCAAAAGGAAATTGCTTCTTACGGCTACAAGTTCCAATTCGTTACTTTAGCTGGATTCCATGCATTGAATTACAGCATGTTTGAACTTGCACGCAAGTATAAAGATCATGGAATGGCTGCCTACTCTGAACTTCAGCAAGCCGAATTTAGAAGCGAACAGTATGGTTATACAGCAACACGGCATCAGAGGGAGGTTGGAACTGGTTATTTTGATGAGGTTGCCCAAGTGATTACTGGAGGTACTTCTTCTACAACCGCTTTAAAAGGGTCTACGGAAGCTGAACAATTTACCACAACTTAATTGACTGGCCATAATCATTACCTTCACATAGATTGAGCCAATCCTCTGGGATTGGCTTTTTTTTATCATTTAACGCACCCATTTCGCATATTCTTTGGATAGCTCCATAAATTTTTCTCTATCTTTTCGGTCCAGAGCATCATTAATTTTGTCTTCCAGCATTTTTTTTCGATGATTGAACCATGCTTCGTCCAGAATCATTTGGATGTATACATCCATCATGAAGTTTTCTGGATTTTCCTTCACAGAACGGGTCTTCATCAGTTCGGAATAAGATTTCCGGTTTTCCATAACCCATCACCTCTGATGCCTTTTTTATATTATATGGATTTCAGAAGGAAAAATCAACTTATAATTTGTAATTTTTAGAAAAATTATATTAACAATAACATCTTGCCTTGATCTAAAGCTTTGTATTTAAAAATTTTAAAAAAAAATATAGAAATTTTTGAATTTTTATGATAGATTGAAATCAGTAAAAAAGAACTATTATATAGAAAAAATTAGGAGGTAAGAATTCTAGTGAGTACGAAGCAGTTTGAGGCAGAAAAATGTATTGTAAATGGGGAAACAATGGCAATTTTGCCTTTTAGAAAAGAACATCACTTGTACGCTAAAATTTTGGAAACTAGCGGAGAGCGCATAGTACCTATTCGACCTGTTTATGTTATTGATCAAAGCTGCCGTTATTATGGTTCAAGCTTTAAAGGAAGAGTTGAAGGATCAAAAGGGCTGCTTGGCATAACAAAAAAGCTTCCGATTGTCATTGATCCTGCCAATTCCCTTTATTTTTTTCCTACTCATTCACCCGCAAGGCATCAGTGCGCCTGGTTTTCCCATTCCCACATTTCCCGCTTTATGAAAACAGATTCGAATTGTACGGAAGTCATATTCCGTAACGGTCAGAAAATAGTTGCTGACATATCTCCATCTTCTTTTTCCCATCAATTTTATAAAACGGCACATCTTCGAACGATTATCTCTTCAAGAATTGAGCAGGAGCAGCGCCGCATGAATACAATCCTTTTTCCGAAGGAGCAGCATGCATATATTTATGAACAGCTCGTTCGCGAATTCAGAAAAGAAGATGGATAAGCTTTATCTTCCGGCACGCAAGCTGTCAATTTGCGTGCTTTTTTCCGTGTTAGAAAATGGGGGAGATTTCATTTTTTCTGTTATAAGGGGACAGGCATTCAACGGGCGAAACAAATAGTCCTGTTCCCTTATCTTCTGCAGCGAACGGTTTGGCCGTTGTCTTTCTTCTAAGATAAAAAGTCTAAGAGGTTGGAATGCCAGATTTTTTTTCAGTTTTAAACAAATAATGTTCAATTAGTTCATTTACTTTATTTCGGATTCTTGGGTTGAAGTAGCTGTGGTGTTCTTCGTAGCCGTTATAGTAGAAAGTGTACGTTGTGAATGCTTCATCCTGTTTGGCTTTTAAAACTTTCACCTTTTGTCTGCGCAATTCTTTGCGAACCTCTGCCAAATCTTTTTGTACAAGCTTTAACGCCTCTTCGATTAGATGCAAATAAGGATCTTTCAGCTTGAATGGACTTTTTTTTACGACATTCATGTCTTTGCTCAGCACCGTAGCAGTCATCGGTAAGTAGATCGACTGTTCAATCAAATGGCGAATGTCGGTTGGTATTTTCGACATAGGGAATACCTCGCTTCAAACGGAACATATGTTCTATTTTTATTATAAAACAGGAAAATAAATCATTTCAATTAATTTTTTTCTGCAAAATTTTTCAACTTATGCTCAAAAGGTGTAAAATAAAAGGAGATGTTGAAGTAAGGAGTTCATTAAGATATGGATGTCATTGCATTTTTCGATTCCATTACATTAGAAGATGTTGAACGATTCTTTAAAGAATACCGAGCGCTCGGACCTCTTCCAGGGATTCTGCTTCCGATGCTTGAGGCTTTTTTTCCGTTCTTGCCTCTTATTCTGTTTGTAATTGCGAACGCTAATTCATTCGGACTTTGGTTCGGCTTTTTGTACTCGTGGATCGGTTCATCGGCAGGCGCATTGCTCGTGTTTTTTTTAGTGCGAAAGTTTGGCCGGAAGCGTTTTTTAAATTTTTTAAGCAGACATGAAAAAGTAAGACGAATGATGAACTGGGTCGAACGGCACGGCTTTGCTCCTTTATTTTTAATGCTCTGTTTCCCTTTTACGCCTTCTGCACTTGTAAATGTAGTAGCCGGTCTTTCCAAAATCAATGTGTGGCAGTTTGCGCTCGCTGTTTTATCGGGGAAGCTCGTGATGATTTTTATGCTTAGCTTATCAGGGTATGATTTACGGGAGCTGATTGAAGAGCCCGCCCGGTTGATCATTGTGTTTGTTGTGATGGCGCTCATGTGGTTTATCGGAAAAAGGATTGAGCAGCGTTTAAATGTTTCGTTAATTAAACGAAAAGATAAAAAGTAGGTGAAGAGCCGTGAGGAAAAAACGAGTTATTGCGGGAATCGTCACTTCAGCTCTTTTATCAACCATTTTAATTAAAAATATAGCGTTTGCCGCGTACACTGTTGATGGCGTATCGATGCAGCCTACCTTAAAAGAAGGGCATCATTTTTATATAAATAAATTGACGAATCGGTTTAATAAAATTGAACGGTTTGACATTGTCGTGTTTCAGATGCCCGGCGAAAAGAAAGTTTTGGTTAAAAGGGTCATCGGCCTTCCAGGAGAAAAAATTGAATATCGAAACGACAAATTATATGTGAATGGGAAATATGTACCGGAGCCATTTTTAAAGAAAAATAAAGAAAAAGTATATGGAAATCCAATCACAGGGAATTTTACATTAAAAGAAATAACTGGAAAAGAAGCGGTGCCGGAAAAATGTATTTTTGTCATTGGCGACAATCGGTTAAACAGCAGGGACAGCCGGCATTTTGGCTTTGTTCGTGAAAAAAATGTGATCGGAGAGGTAAAACCGTAAACGATGATTCCTATTAGTTGGAAATTCGGATTGTCCGAATCAATGGATTTTCAAAACCATTTACAGTAAAATAAATGTATTCATAAACACGAAATCAGAATGGGACAAGAAAATTGTCCCATTTTCCGTTTGGATGCCTTCTGAAGGGGGGAGATTTCATGGGTATTAAGTTTTTGATCGGTTCATCCGGCACAGGAAAAACGACAGCAATCTTAAACGAAATTAGGGAAAAATTAAAAGAAGATCCGTATAATGGAAAACCTATTTTGCTTCTTGTTCCAGATCAAATGACGTTTCAAATGGAATATGAACTGATGAAAACTCCGGAATTAGGAGGAATCATTAGAGCGCAAGTATTGAGCTTCAACCGTTTGGCGTGGAGGGTGCTGCAGGAGGAAGGAGGCATCAGCCGTACCTTTATTTCCCAAACAGGCATGAACATGTTTCTTCGAAAAATTATCGAAGAAAAAAAGCACGAATTTAAAGTGTTTTCCAAAGCCAGTGAAAAAAAAGGCTTTATTGAGCATATCGAACAGATGATTACAGAAATGAAAAGATATATCATCAGTCCAGATATGCTCGATGATCAAGTAAAAAAATTAGCGGAAAGCCATGATCATAGAGAGCGAATTCTTTCCGATAAATTGAAAGATTTGGCGGGCATCTATCGTTCCGTGGAAAAATTATTTGCTGATAAATACATAGATTCAGAGGATTATTTGCAGCTTCTTTCAGAGAAGATTTATGAATCAAGCTACATGGACGGGGCGGAAATTTATATCGACGGCTTTCACAATTTTACGCCTCAAGAATTGCAAGTAATTGAATCGATGGTGAAAACAGCTTCTTCTATAACAATTGCTCTCACATTGGATAAACCGCCTGAAGAGGCCGTTGCCGACGAGCTTCATTTATTTTACATGACGGCTGAAACCTTTTCTTTGCTGAAAAAAATGGCTGAACGAAATAATATTTCCATTGATGAAGTAGCATATATGACTGACCGGAAACGTTTTATTGAAGAGCCGTCACTTGTTCATTTAGAAAAAATGTACTCTTCCCATACTCCCGAACCTTTTCACGGAGACAGCGCGATTGTATTTATGCAAGCGGTGAATAGACGCGCCGAAATTGAAGGGATTGCTAGAGAAATTATCCGCCTCGTTCGGGATGAGGGAGTGCGATTTCGGGAGATTGCACTGCTTATTAGAAACATGTCCGATTACAGAGATTTGCTGGAGCAATTGTTTCAAGATTACGAGATTCCTTTTTTTATAGATGAAAAAAGCTCAATGACATATCATCCGCTGATCGAATTTATCCGCTCGAGCTTGGAAGTCATAACCGGAAACTGGCGGTATGAAGCTGTTTTCAGAACGATTAAAACAGAATTTCTTTACCCGCTAGATGCCGATAAAGCCGAAATGAGAAAAGAAATGGATCAATTGGAAAATTATGTGCTTGCCTACGGTATTCAAGGGAAAAAATGGACGGATCAAGCCGGCTGGACGTACAGGAAGTACCATTCATTCTATGGCAACGACAAAAAGACAGATGAAGAAGAGGAAATAGAAAAACGGATCAATCAATTACGGAAGCTGATTGTGGAGCCTCTGCAGGCATTGGAAAATAAGATGAAACGCGCCAAAACCGGCAGGGATATGGCCGAAGCGCTATATATGTATTTAGAACAAACAAAAGTGCCTGATAAGCTGGAGCTTCTTCGTCTAGATGCGGAAAATGGAGGGAACTTGATTGAAGCAAGGGAGCATGATCAAGTTTGGAATGCTGTGATAGAGCTATTGGATGAATTTGTAGAAATTATGGGCGATCAGGAAATTTCCATTCGTTTGTTTAGGGAAATGGTCGAAACCGGAATGGAATCGATGAAATTTTCTCTCGTTCCGCCGGCCATTGACCAAGTGATTGTCGCAACACTTGACCGGTCACGTTTATATGGCATTAAGACGGCATTTATTGCAGGAGCAAATGACGGAGTGCTTCCAGCAAAACCGGTGGAAGACGGGGTTTTAACAGATGATGAAAGAGAGCTTCTATATCATAATGGAGTGAAGCTTGCGCCGACAGCTCGAAGAAAATTGCTGGATGAAAATTTTTTGATTTATTTAGCGCTCGCGTCTGCTAAGCAAAAGCTGTATTTATCGTATTCTTTGGCGGATGAAGAAGGAAAAGCGCTCATGCCGTCTATTATTGTCAAACGGTTAAAAGAAATGTTTCCAGATGCTAAGGAAATGATCTCTCTTAATGAACCGGAAAGTGAGGAGGTGGAAGAACAGCTTTCTTTTATTGTCAGTCCGAATGTTTCTTTGTCTGTTTTAACTTCAAAATTGCAAAATTGGAAAAAGCAGTATCCTCTCCATGAGCTGTGGTGGGATGTTTACAATTACTTTGTATATGATCAAGAATGGAGCAGCAAAGCGAAAAAGGCGATTGCCAGCCTGTTTTATTCAAATACAGAAAGACCTTTATCCGAAGAGGTAAGCAGAAAATTATATGGACGGAAAATACAAGGAAGCGTTTCAAGGATGGAGCGGTTTCGGGCATGTCCTTTTGCCCACTTTGCTTCTCACGGCTTAAAGTTAAAAGAACGGGAGTATTACAGATTGGAAGCGCCGGATATCGGCCAATTGTTCCATGCGGCATTAAAGCTGATGGCAGACCGGCTTCAAAGCATGAAAGTAGAATGGCGCGAATTAACAAAGGAGAATTGCGAAAGACTTGCTCATGATGCAGTCGAACAGCTGGCACCGAAGCTGCAAAAAGAAATTTTAATGAGCACAAACCGCCACTATTATATTAAACGCAAGCTTCAAAATATTGTTGCCCGCGCATCAAAGGTTTTAAGCGAACATGCAAAAGCAAGCGGTTTTGTCCCAATTGGTTTAGAAATATCATTTGATGAAAAAAGCAAGCTCCCCCCGTTCCGATTTAAGCTTGAAAACGGATGTACGTTGGAGGTCGTCGGAAGGATAGACCGAGTGGATAAAGCGGAAAGTTCGAAAGGTCTTTTGCTTCGCATCGTCGATTTTAAATCGAGCGACAAAACATTAAATTTGGCAGAAGTGTATTACGGCATTGCGCTGCAGATGCTCACTTACTTGGATGTTGTTATTTCCAATTCTCAATCTTGGCTTGGCGTAGAAGCGACTCCAGCAGGGGTGCTGTATTTCCATATTCATGATCCGTTCATACAGTCCCCAGATTTATTAACGGATGATGAAATAGAAGAAGAAATTTTGAAGAAATTTAAAATGAAAGGCTTGCTGCTTGGAGACGAAGAAACGGTGCGGTTAATGGATCAAAAATTGGAAAGCGGCTATTCCAAAATCGTTCAAGCCGGCATAAAGAAAACCGGGGAATTTTATGCAAATTCTCAAATCGCCAGCGAGGATGAATTTCATGCATTACGCTCGTATATCCGGCGCGAATTTAAGCGGATCGGTACGGAAATAACAGACGGAAATATTTCCATTGCGCCATATAAAATGAAAGAGAAAACGCCTTGCACCTTTTGTTCCTTTAAATCGGTCTGTCAATTTGATGAATCGATTGAAACGAACCGTTTTCGCATATTGAAAAGCTTAAAAGGGGAAGAAGTGCTGCAAAAGGTAAGAGAGAAGGTGGATTCAGATGAAGAATGAGCTGAAAAAGTTAGAAAAAGGCCAATGGACCGATGAACAATGGAAAGCGATTGTTGCCGACGGACAAGATATATTAGTGGCGGCCGCTGCCGGATCAGGGAAAACGGCCGTTCTAGTTGAGCGGATTATTCGCAAGCTGACCGACAATCAGCATCCTGTAGATGTGGACCGGCTGTTAATCGTAACGTTTACAAACGCTGCGGCTGCAGAAATGCGCAGCAGAATTGGCGAAGCGCTGGCAAAGGCTTTGCGAAACCAGCCTTCTTCCCTCCATCTGCGCCGCCAATTAACCCTTTTAAACAAAGCGCAAATATCAACATTGCATTCTTTTTGCCTGCAAGTTGTTCGCAAATTTTATTACAAAATTGATATTGATCCCGGGTTTCGAATAGCGGACGAAACAGAAATGGAACTGTTAATGGAAGATTGCATGGATGAATTGTTAGAAGAAGAATACGGAATGGAGCATAATGAACTATTTTTCGAATTAGTTGACAAATATACAGGCGATCGCTCAGATGATGAAATCAAAAAAATTATTAGATCCATTTATGAATTTGCTAGATCTAATCCATTCCCGGAAAAATGGCTTGATGAAATGGTGCAAATGTATGACATAGAACAAGCTGAATCATACGAGGACTTGCCGTTTTTTCAATATTTACGGAAGGATATAGCGATACAGCTTTCCGGAATAAAGGATTTGTTAGCGAGAGCTCTCGACATTACGAAATTGCCGGGCGGACCCTCTCCAAGGGCTGAAAATTTACTCGATGACATGAAACAGGTGGAAAACATTATAAACGCTTCATCGTGGCAGGAGCTTGCCGAGCAAATGAGAGCTTTTCAACCGACACGCGCCAAGGCATGCAGGGGAGAAGAATATCGAAAAGAGCTCATTGATGAAGTGACGGAAATGAGAAAGAAAGCGACAAAGGAAATAGAGAAATTAAAAAATGAGCTTTTCTCCAGGGATATTCAAAACCAACTGCTCGATTTGAAAAAAATGAAGCGCACAATGATTTGTTTAGCCGACTTGGTGAAAAAATTTGCTGTCCGGCTGGAAGCAATGAAAAAAGAAAAAGGAATTGTCGATTTTTCGGATCTTGAGCATTATTGTTTGCAAATATTAACAGAAAAAGATGAGAAAGGAAATGTTGTTCCGAGTGATGCTGCTTTGTTTTTCAAACGACAATTTCAAGAAGTATTAGTGGATGAATACCAAGATAGTGCGACACGTTCCTAACTGAAAAGGTTAGGCACTAGCTTTGAAGCTAGGAGAACTGATGGTTCGAAGAGTCGAATGAGAGGGTAACGCCTCGAAAGGCTCTCCCTAATACTCCGAATAGCGACAAGATGGGTAAGCATCTTGTGGTTATAAGCTCGGTGAAGTCGGCTGAACGCTGCCGTAACAAGTAAGGTTGACGAAAGCTCTCCAGAGGTGGAGGGTGTAGCGGATAGGCCGGGGGTCTATAAAGCACTCATGGTGAGAATGTTGGTGCACAAAAACCAACTGACGAAAATCCGAATGTACGGCTCTAGAGGTATAGGTACCAGAAATGGTATCGCCACGGTTCGTGGTGCTGGTGAGGTGGAGTAAGAATTGTCTTTATGAAACACCTTACAGCGTTACAGGCGCTGTCCAGCCAGCAGGGCCAGAGGATTCACCTAAAAGTGCATATGTACAGATAGAACCATCGGAACGTGGAAAGCTGGCAACGTGGAGGTCTTACCCACCAATGAAACGGTGATGAGGAAAGGCGGAAAGCTATAACTCATCTTTATGCCAGTGAGAGCGGTGGCACAGTACCGAAGAAGTGATGGAAACATCATGGAGGGATAGCCACTAGTCAATCGGTTGCCATAGCTACATTCATCGTCTTATCAGGTTCGAGTATGACTAAGAGAAACGAAACCTACCATTTTATCATGAATGGTGGTGATTCGTTGACTGATAACAACCAACGTAGGAAGCAAACTTCGCAAATTGGTTGGAAACGATGAAATAGTAGCTTAGATGACAACCGATTGATGGAACGCCGTATGAGGGGAAACTCTCACGTACGGTGTGAATGGGGGGAAAAGCTGGAGATAACTTCAAAGGCTTACCTATCCATATCCAACTTGGTGCAGGAAGCGATTTTAAAGCTGGTGTCAAAAGATCATGAAGCGGAAGGAAATCTATTTATGGTCGGCGATGTAAAACAATCCATTTATCGTTTCCGGCTGGCTGAACCGTTATTGTTTTTGGCGAAATATAAACGGTTTACCTCCAGCGGAACGAATTCTGGCTTGCGCATCGATTTAGCCAAAAATTTCCGCAGCCGAAAAGAAGTTTTGGACGCCACAAATTTTCTTTTCAAACAATTGATGGGAGAGACTGTAGGCGAAGTCGTTTATGATGAGGCAGCAGAATTGAAGCTTGGCGCACGTTATCCAGAGAACAGTAGAATGAATACAGAGCTCCTCCTAATAGACCGCCGGAAGGAGGAATTAGCAGAAAAAGAAGAAATAATGATTGAATTTGATGAAGAAGAATTGGAAACGGTGCAGCTTGAAGCCCGCCTTATGGCGAAAAAAATAAAAGAGCTTATTCAGGAAGGCTTTCCTGTTTACGACCGAAAACTTGATCGTACGAGACCTGTCACATACAGAGATATTGTGATCCTGCTTCGTTCGATGCCTTGGGCGCCGCAAATCATGGAAGAGTTTAAGCAGCAAGGTATTCCGGTGTATGCGAATTTATCAACAGGATATTTTGAAGCAACAGAAGTGGCCATTATGCTTTCGCTTTTAAAAATTATCGACAATCCTTATCAAGATATTCCGCTCGCTTCTGTGCTGCGTTCGCCGATTGTCGGCTTAAGCGGAAATGAACTTGCCATCATCCGTCTTTATAAGAAAAACGGTCCGTATTTCGATGCACTTGAATCATTTTTGCAGCAAGAAAAAGCCCATCATAGCGAGCTTTATCAAAAAGTAAGCGAATTTGTCAGCCGGCTCAATCAATGGCGGAACTTGGCGAGAAAAAGCTCCGTTTCGAATTTAATTTGGCAATTGTATCGTGATACTCGCTTTTTTGATTTTGCAGGCGGAATGCCCGGCGGAAAGCAGCGGCAGGCCAATTTAAGGGCATTATATGACAGAGCAAGGCAATATGAGGAAACGTCCTTTCGGGGATTGTTCCGATTCCTGCGGTTTATTGAAAGAATGCAGGAACGGGGCGATGATTTAGGAGCAGCAAGAGCTTTAGGAGAACAGGAAGATGTTGTCCGAATTATGACGATTCATTCAAGCAAGGGGCTTGAATTTCCGATTGTTTTCTGTGCAGGTTTATCTAAACGATTTAATATGAAAGATTTGACCAAAAAATATTTGCTCGATAAAGAATTAGGGTTTGCCTCGCTGTTTATAGATGAAAAAAAGCGGATTGTGTATCCTACTCTTCCTTATGTAGCTGTAAAAAAGAAATTGAGGATGGAAATGCTTTCGGAAGAGCTTAGGGTATTGTATGTGGCTTTGACAAGAGCAAAGGAAAAGCTGTTTTTAATCGGCACAGTGAAAGACGGAGAAAAAAAGTTTAAAGAATGGGAGCAATCATTCACTCACCGCGAATGGCTGCTTCCAGATTACGATCGTTTAAAGGCAGTATGTTATTTAGATTGGATCGGTCCTGCTGTCATCCGTCATAAAGATGCGGCAATTTTACGAGAAGAAGAAAGAGAAGCAGCGGATGAAATCTTCTCTTATCCGGTGAAATTGCAAATTGATGTGATTCCTGAAGAAAAATTAAAAGAGCAAAATGAGCAGGCAGCGGTTATGATGGATGAAAAAATGGACGCTTTGAGAAATTTCGTTCCTGTTCAGTCAACAAGTAGTTTCGCCAACCAAGTGCAAAATCAGTTGTCCTGGAGCTATCCTTTTTCAGATGCAGCCTCTCTCCGGTCGAAGCAATCGGTGACGGAAATCAAAAGAAGACTTCAATTTTCGGATGAATACAGCGACATTTCCATAAAGAAGAAAATACAAGGGAATTCCTCGTACAAGCGTCCGAAATTTATGCAGGCAAAATCTCTTACAGCAGCAGAAAAAGGAACGGCCATGCACACAGTGATGCAGCATTTGCCATTGGGTGAAGACTTGACGGAACAAACGATTCGACAAACCGTGCATTCTCTCGTGAAAAAAGAAATATTAACGGAGGAGCAGGTGGAAGCGGTCAATGTAGAAGGAATTGTGCAATTTTTTGAATCACCGCTAGGTAGACGCCTAAAAGGCGCAAAAAAAATTTTTCGCGAGATCCCTTTCAATTTGGCAGTGCCGGCGAACGAAATTTACGAAAAAGGAAGTTCTCTCAATACTGAAACGGTCATCGTTCAAGGTGTGATCGACTGCCTTTTTGAAGATGACGATGGGCTCGTTCTGTTAGATTACAAAACGGATGCGGTAAAGGATCGTTTTCCATCCATTGAAAAGGCAAAGCCGGTGCTTGCTTCTCGATATGAATTTCAAATTGACTTGTATGCAAAGGCGGTAGAGTCAATCTTAAAAAGACGAGTCGATGATCGGTATTTATTCTTTTTTGATACAGGGCTCATCATAAAATTATAGATTTGCAGACTATTTTAGAGGTGAGGCAATTGAGAATCTTGCATACGGCGGATTGGCATCTCGGAAAAACGCTTGAAGGTCGGAGCAGGCTAAAAGAGCAGGCACAGTTTCTTGATGAACTGTATGAAATTGTTGTAAAGGAGAAAATTGATGTCATTTTGATGGCAGGAGACGTTTTTGATACGGTGAATCCTCCGGCAGGAGCAGAAAAGCTGTTTTATGAAAGTATTTCAAGACTTTCTGATAGAGGAAAAAGACGTGTTATCATCATTTCCGGAAATCATGACAGTCCGGAACGATTGCAAGCAGCAGCTCCGCTGGCAAAGGAGCAAGCGATCGAGCTGATCGGCTACCCGAGAGGCGATGTTTTAACGGTTGAAGTTCCGCGGACAAATGAAACAATGAAGCTGGCGGCGCTTGCTTATCCGTCGGAAGCAAGGCTGAATGAACTGCTTTCAAACGAATATGATGAACTCTTATTGAGAGAACATTACGATGAAAAAATTCGCGGTTTGTTTACAATGATGAGCAGAGAGTTTGAACCTCATACGGTGAATATTGCCATGAGCCATCTTTATGTAGCCGGAGGCAGCACGACAGATTCAGAGAGACCGATTGAAGTCGGCGGAGCGTATACAGTTCGAGCCACAAGTCTCCCGGAAAAAGCGCAATATGTCGCATTGGGGCATCTTCACCGGCCGCAAAATGTTAAAAAGTCCAATGTGCCGGCAAGATATTCCGGATCGCCGCTTGCCTATAGCTTTTCTGAGGCAGGTTATACGAAGTCTGTCACAGTGATCGATGCAAAACCCGGCGAGAACGCGGTTGTTTCCGAAATTTATTTGTCGAGCGGAAAACCACTTGTGAAATGGAAAGCAACTGGCGGTCTTCTTCAAGTTCACCAGTGGCTTGAAGAAGGAAGAGACAAAAACGCATGGATTGATCTTGAAATTTTTTTGACCGACAGCCTTTCATTAGAAGAAATTCATCGGTTGAGAAAATGGCACGACGGCTTTATTCACATCCGGCCGATTTTTGAAAAAGAAGCCGAAAAGGTCCAACAAGAAAGAAGAGAAAATCTCCCGATTGATGAAATGTTTAAACGTTTTTACAAAAAACAAACTGGCGGCGCCGAGCCGGAGGCAGAGCTCATTGAACTGTTTATGACATTGCTCTCTGAAGACTTAAAAGAGGAAGGAGCACAGTCATGAAGCCGATAAAACTTTCTTTAGCTGGACTGAATAGCTATCGAAAGATGCAGACGGTCGATTTTGAAACACTATGCGACGGCGGTGTCTTCGGAATATTTGGTCCGACTGGCAGCGGAAAATCAACGATATTGGATGCCATTACGTTAGCGCTTTATGGAAAAGTAGAGCGAGCGGCCAATAATACGCAAGGGATAATGAACCATGCGGAAGATCAATTATATGTCAGTTTTACATTTGAGCTTGAAGATGGCCGATCAAAAAAAAGATACACTGTTGAACGAACATTTAAGCGGGTGGATAATGTCAGGATCAACACAAGGCTGTGCCGGCTTCTCGAAATAGGAGAAGAAACGGTCGTTTTGGCAGATAAAACAAATGATGTAAATGACAAGATTTACGAGCTTTTAGGGCTGACGATAGAGGATTTTACCCGCGCTGTTGTCCTTCCGCAAGGGAAGTTTGCTGAATTTCTTTCTTTAAAAGGCTCGGAAAGAAGGAAAATGTTTGAACGATTGTTCAACTTGGAACGATTCGGCGACCAATTAAATAAAAAGCTGAAAAAACGTCTTTTGGAATCAAGACAGCAATTCGCTGAATTGTCAGCGGAACAAGCAGGTCTTGGCGATGCCTCGAAAGAAGCCGTTTTAGAGGCAGAAAAAACGTTTATACGCTGCGATACAGTGCTGAAAGAACGGGAAAAGCAGCTGGATGAGGCAGCAAAGGAATTTGAGCGGATTCAGACAATCTGGAATTTGCAGACGGAAAAAACGACTTATGAGAAAAAACGACAGGAGCTTGAGCAAGAAAAGGAGCGGTTTCAAGAAATCGAAGAAAAGCTGAAAAAAGCGGAGCAAGCGGAGATGCTGAAACCATATGCGGAAGCAGTGCTCGAGCATTTAGCGGAAAAGGACCGTTTTGAAAAAGAAACAGAGCATTGGCAGCAGGAAGAGAAAAAGCTAGCAAGCCTTTATAAAGAAAAAAAGGAAGCTTTTGAAGCGATTCGTGTCAAAAAAGCTGTTGAAGAGCCGGAGCTTTTAACAAAACGTGAACTATTGAAACAGCTTATCTCATTGGATGCAGAAATCAAAGAGGATGAAGCATCGTTTGCAAAGCTGAAAGAAGACTATGAAGCATTGAAAACGAGGCTGCATGAAAAACAGCATACAGAGAAAAAGACGAGCGAATTATTAAATAGGGCGTTAGAGAAGCAGCAGGCTTTAAAACAGCAGGCGAAAGAAGAAACAGTTTCAAGAGAATTCCGGGAAAAAATCCAAAAAGCATATCAACAGAAGCTGAAAATCATGCAGCTTATGAAAGACGAATATGAATTAAAAAGCAAAAAGCAAAAGAAAGAAGACCAGCTTAACGAATGGCGGGAAAAGGCTGACGAGTCCGCCCGCAAAAAGAGTGAATTAAACGAACGCCTGGCAGGTAATTTCAATCAATTACAAAAAGTTTATGATCGTTTATGCAGCCAAATGCGGGAGCATGAATTTTTTAAAGAAAAAGTAAAGGATGATTTACAGGCTGCAAAAAGTCAGCTTGAAGAAGAAAGAACAAATCAGGCGGCAGCTTTGATTTCCGAGCAGTTGACGGAGGGGGAGCCTTGCCCTGTCTGCGGCTCCACACATCATCCGGCCCCGAACAGACATTTTTCGATTGAACGTTTAAAAAAATTAGAAGAAACAACGCAGCAGCTAGAACGAATTTTCAAAGAATGTGATCAAACCGAACAGCTGTATTCCTCGCTGAAGCAAAAGCTGCAGGAGCTGTCTGAAGATTTACAAGCGGAACAGTCATTCCTTGCCGGAGTGAAAGAAATAGCGTCGGCTAACGAAGAGCCGATCATTACGATGGACGATAAGCCTCATGATCTTTTGGCATATGACAAATTTAAAATCGAATGGAAAGCTTTGAACCAAGATTACTTAGAAATAAAAGACGCAATAAGAAAAACAATAGCAGACATTCGTGAAGTCAACCATATTACAGCACAAATAGAACCGTTGCTGGATGCTGGGGAAAAAGACTTATCCGAAATCATGCTACAATTGCAAAATGTAATAGAGCAGCTGGAAGAAGAAAAAAGAAAGTGGGATTTAGAGTTTGCTGATCTCGATATGGATCAAATCGAGATGTATGTAAAGGAAATTAGTAAAAAAGACTCGCTCGTTGAACAGCTGCACGAACGAATTGAAAAAAGCGTCAGCTTTATTCAAGAAAAAGAACAGGAAATCGAGCGGTTAAGGGAAGAAATACTCAATCTTTCCACTCAATTAGCTGCCAAAAAAGGAGAAATGGAGAGGCAGGCAGAACTGATAGCCGATAAACAGAAAAGGCTCACAGCGCAAAGAGCTGCAAAGGAAAACCTTTTAACAGAACTTAAGAGAATCGATCTTGCCCTTGAACAGCTAAAAAGGGATGAACAAGCAGCTTATGATATTTTCCAAAAAACGGCAAATGAATATCAAAAAGCTGAAAGTCAGCTCCATACCGCCAAACAGCAATTGACAAGCTGTATAAGCAAGCTTGAAAAAGCGGAAAAAAATTGGAACGACCGAAAACAGCAGACTCCTTTTGCAAATGTGCATGAAGTGAGAAATTCCGTTTTGCAGGAAGAAGAAAAACTGGCTATGCAAACGAGTCTGGATCAATATAAAAAAGAAATGGAGCATGTAGCATCTGCAATTGAACGTCTGGAAGAAAAATTAGGCGGAGCTGTTCTTAAGCAGGAAACATGGGAAGAAACGAAAAAATGCTTAGAAGAAGCTAGAAAGCAAGTAAACGAAGCAATGGAACAAAGAGGCGCGGCGGCAAAGCATTTGCAGCTGTTAAAGGAAAAACATGAACGATATGTGGAAATAGAAAAAGAGAAAGAAGAGTTGCAGCTTCTTCTTAATCGGTTAGAAAAACTTCAAGCCGTCCTGAAAGGGAATAGTTTTGTCGAATACATGGCTGAGGAACAGCTTCAACAAATAAGCTTTGATGCTTCACAGCGGCTTGGGGAATTGACAAGACAAAGATATGCGATTGAAGTCGATTCAGAAGGCGGTTTTATCATGCGTGACGATGCAAATGGCGGAGTAAAACGACCTGTTTCGACATTATCTGGCGGAGAAACATTTTTAACTTCTTTAGCCTTAGCTTTGTCGTTGTCCACCCAAATTCAGCTTCGCGGAAAATATCCGCTTCAGTTTTTTTTCCTTGATGAAGGGTTTGGAACGCTTGATGCAGAGCTTCTCGATACGGTTGTATCGGCTTTGGAAAAACTGCAATCGCAAAATTTATCCGTTGGCGTAATCAGTCACGTGCAGGAGCTAAGGGAACGATTGCCTAAGCGGCTGATCATTGAGCCAGCTGAACCTTCCGGAAATGGAACGACCGTGCGAATCGAAACGATTTAATTACATGAAGCAAGGATATTTCTGACCTAGTATGCCGTTACCAGTTAACAGCAAGTATTACATTCTCTAAAGGATCTTAACCGCTCAACGTGACGGGGCTGTCTAATAAGTCGATTTTCCGGCTTATAGACGCCCCGTTAATGTTTTAGAAATGTTGATATATCAATGTTTATGATGTTTCGTTTTCAATGGATTTTGACTTTCTAAGACAGCCCCTACTAATCTTAGTATGTTTTGATTGCTGTGCTCATCCGTACTTTTTAACCGTTTTTCATTGTTTTGACAAGATGTATGCTGTTTCAGCATTCTCCAAATAAGCGAAAAAAGCAGGTTCGATGGTGACGCCTGCTGCATCATGCACAAATCGTTTCAGCATTTCCAAATAAGCTTAAAAACAGGAGAACGGTACCATCTGCAATTTAGCCCGTTTTGAAATAGGGTGAGTAAACGTTTTCCGTCAAAAAAATAAGACTATGAAAAGGCGAGTCTTATAAAATATCAAATTCCTCTTTTACAACGGGATGAAAATCACTTTACGAAATTAACTGAATTGTATGTTAATGTTGTGAGTGCGAATGCTTTCTAACTGTATAACAGTCCATGAAAAAACTAATGCAGGTTTTCAGCTTCTTTGAACCGATTCATAGTTTCACTTTATTTGTGCATCATGAGGACATCCACATTCCTAAAAAGAGTCTTTTGATCTGAAATGCAAAACAATGCGCTTTTTTTATTGAGCAGGACAACAAATTGAATGTCCTGCTCGCAAATAGTGTTTCTGGATCATAACATAATTCCAATCGTTATTTTTCACTAAGTCTTTTTAACGAACCAGGCGGCTATGCATTTGCCGTCTGGTTTTGATCATTTACGTCCGGATCGATTCCGTTTGTTATGCTGAGACCGTTGTTATTAATATGAAAATCGCCTGTGCAGCTGCTTCCAGAGCCGCTGATGGATTTTGATGCTGATTTTGGAGATAAATAAAAGGAATCTCCGAAATTCACAACTCCTCCTGAAACGGAATTAATTTTTATCGGTCCGACGACAATCGCTGGCATGAGGAACATCCTTTTCCTTGTTGTCTCATAAATCACATGCGTAGAGAAAATCTATTGTTCAGGGATCAATATGTTTTGTCCTGTTGAAATTACCGTTGTTTTTCGTCGCCATCAACGTTTTTAGACAATTGTCGAATATGTTTTATTCGTGCTTCTGCGCATATTTCTTCGGCTGATCCAAAGTTCACGATGCTTGAAGATGAGATGCCCAAAATTTTTACGTGATCGACATATATGTTCGGAGAATTGTTTGAATATGCGCTGGAAAATTGTTCGTCAAAGGAAGGCTGAGGAATGGATTCGCGGAAAAGCTGATAGGAGCGAAACGACCCTTCCTTTGTATTAAATTTTTCATAGTCCCGCTGAACTGCCAGAACATTCGTTTTAGGGGTAATTTTTTTCGCGTCACCGATTTGGAATACGGAACAGATCTTTACTGAGTGTATATACGCCACTCTTATGTTCGCAAATCTTTTTAACAAATACATTAGTCTAATGACAAAGGAACAAATGGACCGATGATTAATGATTCAGGTGGCGTATCAAAAATGGAAGAAAGAAAGATTTTATCCGCATCCCCTATTAAAAAAACTGATGAACTTGAAACCCCTATGATTCTCACCATGCCCACATGCAAGCCGTTATTGATGACGGTAAAATTCATGACAATTCGTCGCCTTTCTTTTTATTGGGGAAATGTTTAAAAAAATGATCGATCGATTGATCAATATCTTTTTTTACCTTTTCTTCAATCCATTGTATTTTTTCTTTTATATCTGTTTGCTCATGGAGACGGAGTCTTTGTAGATAATAAGTAATCCTTCCTTCAAGTTGTTTTCTAATGTCTTCTATGATGATAGCTTTATATGTTTCATCTAATTCATATTCATAGTTTTTAGCAAAGTCTTCAATCTTTTTCGGACATTCTTCTTGTAAATAACTATGAATGCTTTCAACGCATTGTTCGAATATTTGCTGTTTTAATTCGCTATGAACATCATCGACGTTTAGTTCTTCATTTTTTACGGAAAATTGTTCAATTGCTTCCTGATCAGCAGGATTTAAGCCGATATTCAAGACTCCTTCGAGCGTTTCGATTTTCAATTGGTCAAATTTGTACTCAACTTTTTCAATATTTGTATAAGGTTTGTTTTTGATCTCTTCCATTTGTTCTTCAAGGTAAAGAAACCCTTTTTCCAGATGGTCGATTCTTTTGCTTTGGGAATGGAGATATTGTTCCAATTTTAGGATATATTGCAATAATGATTGCACAGTGTAATTCATGATGTTTTCCCCACCTTTATCAGCATTCGTTACCATATTTATATTCTTTTCCAAATGAAAGGTGAATCACTATGAAATGCTTGGTGGACGGAGAGGCACAATGACTCCGTTTCCCTGGCCGGATGGAGCGGGAGCCGGTTCAGTAAATTGTCCTGTGTTGTATAAATTCGACAGCGGTTTTATGATTCCGGCGCTGCCGATTTGAAATACGGATGAATTGGCGATCGTTCCGATACGTATAAATTGTATGTGAATCGATTGTTGAATATAAAAATTCATAAAACCACCCTCTAAGCGTTTAACACTTGCGGCTGATCAACGAGATCACTGTCAAACGTATTCGTAATGCTGTTTTGATTAAATACGTAAAGACCGTCGCCTGTATTGAAGGAACCGGCCCCTGCGAATGTTTTCACTTCACTGTATGGTGAAATGTTTACGACGTCTCCGACATGAACGACACTGGCCGTCCCGACGCTATTTACCTTCATAGCACCAACAATTGCAGGCATCGTTTTCCATTCCTTTACCTTAAAAGTTATTTAGCTATTTTTAGTGTATGTTATGTCTTGAAAACTGTGATAAACGTTTAGAGTCGCATTTTTGTATCCTCAATATTTCACAAAATAACTATGCAAAATTCGTGGTGCTTTTAGCCCGTTTACATGAAAAACTCCATCAAATGATTGCACAAAAAAATTTTTTTGCCCGAATAGCATGATGACTCTTCTTGTTTTACAATGTTTTTCATTTGTCAAGGAAAAATAATGGAAAAAAGTACAAAAAAATTATTATTCTTACTTGACATATAGGATTAATACGATTAAAATGTAACTCAATATTATTTTCTTAAACTATCAAAAAGTTTTTGTCGTGAAAATCCCTACCGTTTTAGTCGAGATTAATCTAGTAAACTTTCAGAGGAAGGGGGCATTTGGTGAAGGTTTCAAGCAGAGGTGAATATGCATTACGTGCTTTGCTTGTACTTGGTCAGCAACAGGGAAAAGTCTGTCCGATCAATGAAATCGCCAAACAAACGCTTGTTACGGTCAAATACTTGGAACAAATCTTGCTCCAATTAAGAAAATTGGGGTATGTGCACAGTAAAAGGGGCATACAAGGAGGCTATATGCTCCGTTTATCGCCGACTGACATTAACATAGGGGAGGTTATCCGGCAAATTGAAGGTCCTTTATCTCCAATGGGGTGTGCCAGTACGACGGCTTATGTGCCGTGTCCATTGGAAGATAAGTGTTTATTAAAGCCGCTTTGGACGGTTGTACGTGACACAATTGCCCGCGTTCTTGAAAAAACAACTTTAGATGATTTATTGAATAAAAGAATTACAACGGGAATGGGGGGAGAGAGCTTTGTTAAAAACGAAAATTGATCAGGAGTGGATTGAAAGAATTATACGTTCACTAGAAGATTTGGAATACGGATCTGTGCAAATTATTGTACATGACTCAAGAATTACACAAATCGAAAAATTAGAAAAATTCCGTTATCCTTTAGAACGAAAGGATAGCCATAACAAAGGGGCTAAGTGAACATATAAAACAATATCATAAAGAGGTCGTCGATCGGTCCACCGAAGACTCCCTATGTTTTTTCAATATTCCCGGATTGAGGAAGTTTTTTTATTTATAACACCGCCATCGAAACATAGCGGAATGGGAGATGAATTTTATGAATATTACAAATAAACGTAAGTCAAAAGGACTATTTTTTCTATTATCTGTTATTACAAGTATAGCTCTTGTTTTAAGTGCTTGTGGTTCAAAAAATGAAAGTGCTAGCTCCAGCTCAGAGGAAGATAAAAAGGCTGTCGAGTTATTAAACGTTTCTTATGACCCTACACGGGAGCTTTACCAAGACTTTAATAAAGCTTTCGCAAGCTATTGGAAAGAAAAAACTGGTCAAGACGTTACGATTAAACAATCACATGGCGGTTCTGGCAAGCAGGCGCGGTCTGTTATCGATGGTTTGGAGGCAGATGTTGTAACGTTAGCGCTGGCTTATGATATTGACGCCATTGCAGATACTGGATTGATCGAAAAAAATTGGCAACAAAGATTGGATAAAAACAGTTCTCCTTACACGTCCACTATTGTGTTTCTAGTACGCAAAGGAAATCCGAAAGGTATTAAAGATTGGGACGATCTTGTCAGATCTGATGTTTCGATTATAACCCCCAATCCAAAAACATCGGGTGGAGCGCGCTGGAATTATTTAGCTGCATGGGGATACGCATTGAAAAAATATGGCGGCGATGAAGAGAAGGCAAAAGAATTTGTTGCGAAAATATATAAAAATGTTCCAGTATTAGATTCCGGGGCAAGGGGTGCTACAACAACATTTGTCGAAAGAAAAATCGGTGATGTTCTTCTTGCTTGGGAAAATGAAGCTTTTCTAGCCATCAATGAATTAGGAAAGGATCACTTTGAGATTGTTGTGCCTTCTGTAAGCATTTTAACAGAACCTCCTGTTGCTGTTGTAGACAAGGTGGTTGATAAGAAAGGAACGCGCGAAGTAGCTGAAGAGTATTTGAAATATTTGTACACGGAAGAAGGACAGGAATTGGCAGCGAAGCATTATTATCGTCCAACATTGCCAAAAGTCGCTGAAAAATATAAAGATACATTCCCGCAATTGGAACTCTTTACAGTTGACGAACTGTTTGGGGGCTGGAGAGAGGCTCAGAAAAAACATTTTGACGACGGCGGTATTTTCGATCAAATTTATCAACCGAAATAATGATTTGTTCCGATGAATGGAGGATTGGAAGTGGCCAAAACAAAACAACAGCACAGAAAAGGGATTATTCCAGGTTGGGGACTCACGATGGGCTTTACGCTAACTTATCTTAGTTTAATAGTGTTGATCCCCTTGTCCGTTATCTTTTTAAAAGCCTCAACACTCAGCTGGGAGCAATTTTGGCAAATCGTCACAACTGACAGGGTGGCAGCCTCGCTTCGTTTATCTTTTGTTTCTTCATTTATTGCCGCTACCATCAATTTAGTTTTTGGTCTTTTGCTTACTTGGGTGCTAGTGAAATATGATTTCCCAGGGAAAAGAATTATCGACGGATTAATCGATTTGCCGTTTGCTCTCCCAACTGCAGTAGCGGGAATTTCTTTAACAGCTGTTTATGCTCCGACAGGCGTTATTGGACAGTATTTGGACCGCTTCGGTATTGAGGCTGTTTATACCCCGCTCGGTGTCGTAATTGCTTTAACGTTTATCGGATTGCCGTTTGTTGTGCGGTCTATCCAGCCCATTTTGCATGATTTAGATCAGCAGTACGAAGAAGCGGCAGCTGTTTTAGGTGCAAACCGTTGGCAAACGTTTTGGAAAGTGATTTTGCCATCACTTGTTCCTGCGATGTTCACCGGGTTTTCGCTCGCATTTGCGCGGGCGTTAGGCGAATACGGATCAGTCGTTTTCATTTCCGGCAACATGCCAATGAAAACGGAGATCGCCCCTCTTTTGATCGTCACCAAATTGGAACAGTACGATTATGAGGGGGCAACAGCGATTGCCGCTATTGTATTGATTATCTCTTTTTTCCTGCTTTTTCTTATAAATTATTTGCAATGGAGAACGAGTCGAAAATATTTTATTCATTAAGTCACTAAGGAGATGTTATGCCTCAAATGGGTACAAAAACGAAGAAACAGCCTCTTGTCGGTGTTCATACAGAATCTGCGTGGATTCGTTTTATATTGACAGGAACGGCTCTATTATTTGTTGGTTTTTTTCTCATTATCCCGCTAATTACTGTTTTTACAGAAGCTTTGAAAAACGGTTTAGATGTTTATTTTGCTTCGGTTACAGAACCGGATGCTCAATCAGCGATCCGTCTTACACTTTTGACCGCAGCAATAGTGGTGCCATTAAATTTTATTTTTGGTATTGCTGCTGCATGGTGTATCACAAAGTTTCAGTTTCCCGGGAAAACCTGGCTCATCACGCTTATTGATTTGCCGTTTTCTGTATCGCCCGTTATCGCTGGTTTAAGCTTTGTTTTATTGTTTGGTGCACAAGGTTTGTTAGCGCCGGTTTTAGATTCGCTCGGATTGAAAATAATCTTTGCTGTCCCAGGCATAATTTTGGCTACTTTATTTGTAACTTTTCCGTTTGTAGCCCGCGAGTTAATACCGGTCATGCAGGCAAAGGGGAGTGAACAGGAGGAAGCCGCTTTATCTTTAGGTGCCAGCGGATGGAAAACATTTTTATTCGTGACGCTTCCAAACGTCAAATGGGGAATTTTATACGGCGTCATCCTGTGCAATGCGAGAGCAATGGGTGAATTTGGAGCCGTTTCTGTTGTGTCAGGGCATATACGAGGAATGACAAATACGATCCCGCTCCATGTAGAAATTTTATATAATGAGTACCAATTTACTGCTGCATTCGCAGTCGCTTCCCTTTTAGCTATGTTGGCGATCGTTACATTAATTGTTAAAGGGGTGCTTGAATGGAAGGGTGTAGTTGATGGAAAAGGGTAAGGAGTGTGCATCATGGATATCAATGTGAAGCAAATTTCTAAAAATTATGGCTCATTTCAAGCATTAAAAGAAGTAAATTTAACAATACCGTCAGGGAAGATTACCGCTTTGTTAGGTCCATCCGGTTCAGGGAAAACTACGTTGCTGCGGCTGATTGCCGGATTGGAAATGCCTGATAGCGGAAGCATCTATTTTGGCGACCATGATTATACGACAAAAACGGTCCGTGAAAGAAATGTCGGTTTTGTTTTTCAACATTACGCTTTATTTCATCATATGAACGTTTTTGAGAATATTGCATTCGGACTTAAAGTGCGTCCACGAAAAGACAGACCGTCCAAACAAGACGTCCAACGAAAAGTAAATGAATTGCTTCATTTAGTCCAATTAAATGGTCTTGATCGCCGTTACCCGGCTCAATTATCAGGCGGACAGAGGCAAAGAGTTGCATTAGCTAGAGCGTTAGCAGTGGAGCCGAACGTGCTTCTGCTTGATGAACCGTTTGGAGCTCTTGATGCAAAAGTTCGTCAAGAATTGCGGCGATGGCTGCGGCAGTTGCATGAACAATTACATGTAACAACTGTTTTTGTCACGCATGACCAAGAAGAGGCCTTAGAGGTTGCTGATCAAGTGGTAATCTTAAATAATGGAAAAATTGAGCAAGTCGGAACACCGGATGAAGTATATCAACATCCAAAAACGAAATTCGTGTATCAGTTTCTAGGGCGTGTTAACGTTTTTCATGCTGAAGTGAACGATGGTCGCCTACATATCGGAGAAGCATTATTTGCTGCACCTGACGAAAACATTCAAACGAAAAAAATGATCGGGTATATTCGTCCTCATGAAGTGCGAATAACTCGACATAATGATAATCAAAAATCAATTCAAGCAAAGGTTCGCCGCATCCAATCTTATGGCGCGATTGTCCGTTTGGAATTGGAAAGATTGAAAACGAATGATCTGATCGAAGTGGACTTGAGTGTTGAACAGGCGAATCAACTGAACGTGAAAAATGATGAGATTCTTTATGCTGACTTGGAAAAAATAAAGTTTTTTTCAGATTCTCCATCCGTAGAATGAATAAATAATGTCGCCAAGATCATTATCACTTGAAAAGCCTGCATTTCAAAAAGAATGTAAATAAATTTGACTAATAGTTTTTATAAGGACAAATGGGGTAGCAAAATGAGGAGAAAAAATCAAAAATCTTTGCTTGCCTTGCTTTTAATCATGATTGTTAGTTTATTTGCTGTTATATCCGGCTGCTCAGGAGAAGAAAAGAATGTGAAAAGCGCCGGTGAATCTCAAGAAACAAAAGATAAAGAGGAAAAGGTAGTTAGAATCGGATATCAAAAATACGGGACATTAAACATCTTAAAGAAACAAGGAACGCTGGATAAAGCGTTAAAAAGTCACGGATATTCTGTCGAATGGATTCAATTTCCGGCAGGTCCGCAGCTTTTGGAAGGATTAAATGTCGGCAGCATTGATATCGGGCATACTGGCGAAGCGCCGCCGATCTTTGCACAAGCGGCAGGCACTGATTTAGTTTATATTGGTCATGAGCCAGAAAGCCCTCTTTCAGAAGCTATTCTTGTTCCAAAAGATTCACCCATCCGCACTGTTCAGGATTTAAAAGGTAAAAAGGTTGCGCTCAACAAAGGCTCAAACGTCCATTACTTGCTCGTAAAAGCTTTTGATTTTCCTTTTAGTGCTTTGGATTTCAGGCTGCGGCAGCAAGGAGGAGGCAAATGAGACTTCCAATGCGGAAAAATCAAATACCAAAGCGGAAGAGGAGACATTACCAGACGAACTTAGAATTGGCTATCAAAAATCATCTATTTTGCTTTTCTTAAAGGAAAAAGGCAGCTTAGAAAAAATTTTGGCTGAAAAAGGAGTTAAAGTCACATGGCATGAATTTCAATCAGGACCGCCATTATTAGAGGCGTTGAATGCAGGAAAAATTGATGTAGGATATGTAGGCGGAGCACCTGCTGTACTTGCAGGAGCCGTTTCAGATTCTGAATTAGCCTATCTTGCCTATGAACCGGAAGTATATCGGGCGATTGTTGTTCCAAAAGATTCACCTATTCAAAAGATAGAAGATTTAAAAGGGAAGAAGATTGCTTTTGGTAAAGGATCAAGCGCACATTATTTGCTCCTTACTGCTTTAGAGAGTGTAGGGCTGACTTTGAATGATATTACTCCTGTCTATTTACAGCCTTCAGATGCTAGAGGAGCTTTTGAACGCGGCAATGTCGATGCATGGGCGATTTGGGATCCATATCTTGCGGACGCAGAAGAAAGTGGAGGTGCTAGAATCATTGCCGATGCAAAAGGTCTCCCGCGTCAATATGGATTTATTGTAGGAAGACGCGATTATTTTCAAGAAAATCGTGAACTTCGAAATTTAGTGATCAGTGAACTAGAGAAGGTTCACAAAGAGATTCAAGCAGACAAACAAGGGGCTGCCGAAAACTTTTCACAGAAAACTGGCATTTCGAAAGATGTATGGAAGCAAACTTTGGAAAGAAGAGAATATGGAGTATTTGACATCACACCTGAAGTGGTGGATGCCCAACAGAAGCTTGCAGATACTTTTTTAGAGGCAGGATTGATAAACGAGAAAATAAATGTGCAAGATGCTGTTCTTTCAGATTAACGAAGCAAGAAAGTGGTCATTTTATGCTTTATAAGTTATAATGACCCTGAAGCGGAATGTTCAAAAGAAAGATCCATGCGATATCGATTGACAAGCGCAAATAGTTGTCCTTTTACAAATGGAGGTGTTTATCCCTCCATTTGTTTTTGTGGAGAACAGTTGTCCTTATCTTCACGGAAGCGGTAATGGCCGGTTTGCAAGCGGGCTGTCTGTGAACCTTGAGGCCGTTTTTCTTTTCAAAATTTTTTTCATTGAATGAGATAATCTTTTCGCTGCGGGAAAGGATGTAATGAATGGAAATTACCCGTAAAAATCCAAACTCGTTTTTAACGAAAACAAACGGCTATTTGCAAGGGTATTCGTACAGTTTAAATCCGTATGTCGGCTGTTCATACGGCTGCCATTATTGTTATGTACAAAAGCTTCCAGTCGCATTGTTTAAGAAAAAAGAGTGGGGAACATGGGTTGAAATAAAGGATGAAAAGCCAAACCAATTTTTAGGCGAATTGAAGCGGGCCAAGAAGAAAGGGAAAGTGACGATTTTCATGTCATCCTCAACAGACCCTTACCAGCCGCTGGAAGCGAAGGAATTACGAACAAGAAGGCTCCTTGAAGTGATAGCAGAAATGCCTCCGGACTTTTTATTTGTCCAGACGAGAAGCCCGCTTGTCACTAGAGATATTGATATCTTTCAAAAATTGGGGGATCGGGTGCTTGTCAGCATTACCATTGAAACGGACAGAGATGATGTGCGCAAAATTTTTTCCCCAAAGGGGCCGCCGATTCAAGCTAGGATCAATGCGCTTAAAAAACTAAATGAAGAGAACATTCCGTCACAGGCGGCAGTTTCTCCTGTACTGCCTTTTTCTCCTAATTTTACGAATCTATTACGGAATGCGACGAAACGAGTCTGTTTAGATGATTTCTTTTTAGGAGATGGAAGCGGCGGAAGACGATCACAGGCGCTCGGTTTGTCAAAGCTTTTTTCGCAAATTGGAGAAGAAGAATGGTTTTCCCCTGAAAACATCGAATATGTGAAAGACTTATTTTTACATGTGTTTGCGAAAGATCAGCTGTTCATTTCTAGGCAAGGCTTCATTCCGCCCGATGGGAGTCATGAAGAATGATCGATTCTCATATTCATTTGGATCAATACGATCCAAAAACTATTGATGAGCAAATCAAAAAGTGGCAGGAAGCGGGCATTACTCATGTTGTGGCCGTTTCAACCGATTTAACATCCGCCTATAAAACGCTTGAATTGAAGCAGAAACATGAAGATTTTATTATAGCAGCTGCCGGCTTTCACCCTGAACAGGAGATTCTTGAAGAACGGGAGCTTGAAGAGCTTCTAACGCTGATTCGAACAGAGAGGGCGATTTCAGCTGTCGGGGAAATAGGTTTGCCGTATTATGAAAAAGAGCGATTATTTGCAAAGTATTCGGAACAAACTTATATAGATGTCTTGAAGGAATTTTTGAAAATCAGCGTTGAACATTCACTGCCAGTTGCCTTGCATGCAGTTCATGAAGATGCGGAAAAAGTTTTACATCTTTTGCAAAAACATCAAGTGAAAAAAGCGCATTTTCATTGGCTTAAAGCGGCATCATCTGTAGTGAAGGAAATTTGTAAACAACACTATTATATTTCTGTGACTCCGGAAGTTTGCTACCGCCTGCGCGATCAGCAGCTTGCTGAACAAGTTCCGATGGATCAGCTGCTTATTGAGACGGACGGCCCTTGGCGGTATGGGGGAGCGTTTAAAAATGTTGACACAACCCCGTTATTTTTAAAGGAAATTTGCCGCAAATTGGCGAATATTAAAAAGAGGCCGCGTGAAGATATTGTGCGCACAACTGCAAATAATGCGAAAAAACTTTATCTTAATTGGGGGTAGAACATGAAGCTTGTCACTGCAAATATTCACGACAGAACGTTTATCGGACTAATTTTTAACGAAGATTCGGTTATTGATATTCAAAAAGCGGAACTGAAGCTTTATGAATCGGAAATATCGCCTGCATTGCTGCAAGCGTGCATTGAAATGGGTGAAAAATTTGTCCGCCATATTGAAGCATTACAGGAATGGGTTGCGAAGGAAAAAGAAAGGGAGACATATGTCTATCCGCTGTCAGCTGTTAAACTCCAAGCACCGATTCCACGACCGAAGAAAAACATTATGTGCGTCGGTAAAAACTACCGTGACCATGTTGCGGAAATGGGAAGCGAAAGTGATATTCCTTCCGATTTGATTCTGTTTTCCAAACCTTCAACTTCCGTTATTGCTCATGAAGGAGAAATTGATCCTCATCTTTATTTAACCGACGAACTTGATTATGAAGGGGAACTTGCAGTTGTCATTGGGAAAAAAGGAAAACAAATTCGCGAAGAAGAAGCCTATGACTACGTTTTTGGATATACGATCATCAATGATGTCACAGCAAGAGATTTGCAAGCTCGCCACAAACAATATTTTTTAGGAAAAAGCTTGGATACATCATGCCCGATGGGACCGTATATTGTACATAAATCGGCTGTTTCGAATCCACAGCATCTGTCTATCGAGACGAAAGTTAATGGCGAAATTCGGCAGCAAGCCAATACAAATCAAATGATTTTCCCGATTAAACGGATCATTTCCATCATTTCTCAAGGCATGACTCTTGAACCGGGAGATATCATTGCAACAGGTACACCTGCGGGAGTCGGAAAAGGCTTCAATCCGCCGAAATTATTAAAGCCTGGCGACACTGTCGAAATTACGGTAGAAGGAATTGGCACGTTGAGAAATAAAGTCAAGGAAATTTAAAAGCGAAAGGACGGGCAAGAGTGAGCCCCTTTAATCTTTCGTTTTAGTGCGTCTTTGTCAATTTAGTGAAATCATTTTATTTATCATAGTAATTGCTATGTTTTTGGCTGATCATTTGATATGATGAATGTGGACTTGCAAGTATAAATGGGGGAGGGCATTTATGACACATTTGCATATTACATCATGGGTCATTTTGCTGATTTTGTTTTTCATTGCGTTTGCCAAACCTTCAAAAGGTTTGCATATGGCTGTGCGAATCTTTTATTTAATCGTGTTGGCAACTGGACTTGAATTAATTTTCCGCTATAATGTGTTCAGCATGGCCAACTATGTAGGGGAATATGTCGCTAAAATTTTCCTTGCCATTGTTTTGATCGGGCTTATGGAAATGGTTTTGGGTAAAAAGAAGAGAAACGAATCGTCCAAAGGCATTTGGATCGGCTTTTGGATTGTGCTGATTCTCGTCATTTTGCTTGGATTTAGACTGCCTCTTACTTTTTAAAAAATATGTTGATGCAAAAATATAGGAGCGTATTTCGCAGCCTTGCTACACTAGCAAGGCTCTATTATTTTTCTTTCTTGAATTTGACAATAAAACCAGCCTTAAAAAAACATCCAAATCCTATAATTATTAGAATTATATGGCCTATATTTTATATCATCAATGGTTAATGAAAATAAAAAAGCTCCAAGCAAAATAAATGGAATAGCTAATAACCACCTCAAATTATGAAACTCTCCTTATCTCGTTTTTTATTAAGGCTATGAATAACAATTCGATATGAGTTCATTGAAACCTTGCTAATCGACAAAAAGTTGGACGAAATTCTGCGGATTGGAAAAAGTTTCAATGCAGGCGATGCTTACGTTTACTGCAATGAATTATGGCACTATCGCTTCAATAACTAAAAGATATTGCATTTTCTTTTTCATTATTCCTGTGATAAATAATTAAACGACTCTGGATTAGTTACTTCAATTTCGATATTCATTTTCGCCATCGATAATAATTTGTTGACAAATTTAACGATGTCGATCATACGATCAGGCATATCAAATGCTAATGCTGTTTCTATCTTAAATTCAGAAACATGGTAAGAACAATCCGGTTTTAAACCTAATAAATCTTCGATAAAAAGATATTCATATTCTAAATATTTTTCATCTATGTCTTGTAATTGAAAAATAACAACTTTAATATGATTAAAATTTTGAATAAAGCTTTCTTCCGTTTCTACTCCTATTCATTCAGGAAAATCTGATAAACGGCTTTCTCTTCTAGTATCTACGATAACTAAGTAACCGAGCGTATCATTGTCCAAGATATTTATTTCAAAAAATTCAAGCTTATTTGTTCGTAATAACCTTTTGTTTCTTAACAAATTCCACTCCACCTTTTATAGAAAGCATAACTATTTTTATAGTTTAATTGGTAAAACTCATTATACTAATAGAATACCAAAGTTTTAGCCATTTTGATTTAGGTACTCCCCGCTTAAAGTTTTTTCATTACTTCTACCTATATCCGCTGTTCCAATTTCCTTTATTGATATGAAGGACATTGAGCATTTGCCGGATCATACAGTCTGTCCAAGTCCATTTCCCCAATCACCGAGTTATTCAGCAGCTTTACTTTAGTAGAAGCTGTAACAAATTGCAAAGACAAAATTTACAATAGACCCCCATGCCGCAAAAGCGGCACCAGCAGATGATGAAAATAGTTCGTCCATGTATACTTAATCTTAGGCTGGCCAGCGAGGTCGTCTTACCTTGGTGCCATGAGCCCGTTAATTAGACAGACCCCGACGACCTGGTGCACCACAGACTGTTGCTCCCTGGGGAAGCACGCGGGATAGAATGACGTGTATGGTCGTTGCACCGCCAGCCTGTGTTTATTACATGTTAGGCATGGGGGAACGAACATGGACATTATCCATACTCATGTTTGTGGATTAGACGTTCATAAGAAGAACGTCGTCGCTTGTATTATTACTCCGGATCATCAAGAGATCCGCACGTTTTCTACCATGACTGAAGACTTGCTTATGCTTGTAGACTGGATCAAGGCGCATGGCGTCACTCACGTGGCCATGGAAAGTACAGGTTCCTACTGGAAGCCAATTTATAACCTGTTGGAGATGGAAGACATCAAGATTTTAGTGGTCAATGCCAAACATATCAAAAATGTGCCTGGTCGCAAAACAGATGTAAAGGATGCCGAGTGGATCGCTGGACTCTTACGCCATGGATTGCTACAAGGTAGTTACATCCCTGACCGCCAGCAACGGGAGTTGAGGGAACTCATCCGTTATCGTCGCAGCCTGATTGAAGAGCGGGCTCGCGAAATCAACCGCATCCAGAAGGTACTGGAAGGGGCTAACATCAAACTCTCCTCGGTGGCGACCAATGTGCTGGGCAAATCGGGTCGAGCCATGATCGAGGCTTTAATTAATGGTGAAACTGACCCCGATGTGCTATCCGAACTGGCTCAGCGCCGTCTCAAACGGAAGAAAGAGGAGTTGAAAAAGGCCCTGAAGGGCCTCATCGGCCCTCATCAACGCCTGATGCTTAAAACCCAGCTTGAGCATATTGATCACTTAGATGCCTTGATTGAAGAACTGGATGCTGAAATCAAGGAGCGGATGCGCCCTTTTGAAGATGACCTGGAGCGGTTAGATACGATCCCCGGCGTTGGTCGGCGCACAGCGGAGCATATTTTGGCTGAGATTGGCCCTGACATGACACAGTTTCCTTCGGCAGCTCACTTGTGTTCATGGGCAGGAGTCGCCCCAGGGAATAACGAAAGTGCCGGAAAACGAAAGTCAGGGAAAACCCGCAAGGGAAACCAGAAGCTTCGTAGCACCCTGGTGGAAGCCGCCCGTGCCGCTGCTAGGTCCAAACACACCTATCTATCCAGCCAGTACCACCGTATTGCTGCACGCCGGGGGGCCAATCGTGCAGCGGTTGCGGTCGCTCATAGCATCCTGACTATTGTCTACCATCTCCTCAAAAAGAAGCAGACTTACATCGAACTTGGTCCACATTACTACGAAGAACGCAAGCGCCATCAAGTCGCCAGACAAGCGATTCGGAAGTTGGAAACACTAGGGTTTAAGGTCATGGTAGAGCCGTCAAATCAAACAGCGTAGTTAACCGAAACAGTAACCATCAGGTGCATAAACATGACTTATTCCAGCAAATACCAATCTGCTGGTGTTAACACCCCCTGGATTTTTTGTGCTTTTTTCATGGACTTAAATTTTCGGGATAGATAATAGCACAATATTTCCTGGTAATAATAAACGAGTATTTAAATCAAAATACTTGAACGGGGAGGTTTATAATATGGCAGAGGAGGATGATGATATAACTTAGTTTTCGTTTTGTTAATACCTAATGTTTTAGGTTCATATTTTTGTTTTTATAAACATTTTTCGGTAGCGCAGTCTACATTGATGTTGGGCAGCCGGTCTGTTTTGCCCATCATTGAATAAATACTTCGCCACAGGGTGACAATTCGAACGAATAGAATCTTTTTGAATATCCAGCATGATCAGGCTGCAGCTGTTTTTTATGTGTCTCCTTAAAAAATTTAAATGACTCTTCTCTGCACTCCCCCTATCAATTGCAAAGCTTTCATTACTCCGATTGTTTAACTAAAAGTTTTTTCCTTGAATTGCAGTTATGAAATAGAGCTGACAAAGCTTCGTTCCCCTGTGCTTACAGTGAATTCAAACAGGTCTTTTTGTTTGTCTCCCCGATGGAAAAAATGCTGAACTGCACAAAGAGAATCCGTATTATCAAATATAAAAACAGAAGCGCCTTTCATCGGTTTGTTTCCATGGTGATACAACAATTGATTGTGGCAGTAAATGATGTCATAAACGGAAAAGGATAAAGCATTTAAATGGTGTACAAACATTATAAAGCTTTCATCATTCAATTCATTTAAAAAAGAATGAAATGCATAGGGGAATGTCTTCTTGATTCGAATTTTTCCGCCTGACCGCAAGTATTCTTCCTTATTATGTCCAATATCAACCCATCGGCCGTTTTTCAAAAGTTCAATGTGCTGATCGTTTAAATCATCAAGAGAAATCTGTTCATCATCTTCATCATCGATCAAAATCGGTTTTGCTTGAAGCATTTCAACGGTTGCGGTCCGAAAACTCCTTTTTTGTTTATGGAGAAGATCATTTTTTATGTCCGAAAACAATATGAACACCTCAATACTTTTTATTGATTGTTTTAGACAAAATGCTTTCTTTTTATACAAATGGGCAGGTAACATTGAACTTTTTTTGCATACAATAGCTACATCTTTCATGTTATAGATAGTGGGGTGATAAGCATATGTGTGGAATTGCTGGCTGGGTAAATTTTCAACAATCACTTTTCCAAAATACTGAAATAATGGAAGACATGATTGATACGTTAAGCAAAAGAGGGCCTGATGATACAAATATTTGGGGAAAGAAGCACGTATTGTTCGGGCATAAAAGACTTGTTGTCATTGACCCGGAATGCGGTCGACAGCCGATGACAAAACTAAAAGAAGATAATTCCTACACGATTTGTTATAACGGCGAGCTATACAATACGGAAGATATTCGCAAAGAATTATTGAAAAAAGGCTATACGTTTCGCGGCCACTCAGATACGGAAGTTCTTTTAGCTTCATACATGGAATGGAAAGAAGAATGTGTGCACCATTTAAACGGAATTTATGCTTTTGCCGTTTGGGATTCAGCAGATGAAAAATTATTTATAGCACGCGACCGTCTTGGCGTTAAACCGCTCTTTTTTTATGAAAACAACGGTAATTTTCTGTTCGCTTCTGAAATAAAAGCCCTTTTAGCCAATCCTGAAGTAGATGCTTTGCTCGATCAGGAAGGGCTGCAAGAAATTATGGCGCTGGGGCCGTCGAGATCTCCCGGTTCAGGCGTTTTTAAAGGAATCGAAGAGCTTAGACCCGCCCATGCCCTAAGTTTTAATCGAGATGGCTTAAAAATATGGAGGTATTGGAACGTTAAAAGCCATCCGCATGAGGATTCTTTTGAAGAAACGGTCGAAAAAGTGCGTGAATTACTAATAGATGCCGTCACAAGACAGCTTGTCAGCGATGTTCCGCTATGCACGTTTTTATCGGGAGGATTGGATTCGAGCGCCATTACAGCGATTGCCGCCAGGACATTTGAAAAGGAAGGAAAGGGGCATCTTCATACTTATTCAATTGATTACGAAGGGAATTCTGAGTATTTTCAACAAAGTGAGTTTCAGCCGAATGCTGATGCCTACTGGATTCATTTAATGAAGGAATCTTTTCAAACCATTCATCACGAATGTATCATGACACAGGAAGAGCTTGTCTCATATTTGCAGGAAGCAGTTGAAGTCCGTGATCTTCCGGGGATGGCGGACGTCGATTCTTCACTTCTTTGGTTTTGCCGGCAAATTAATAAGGACTTTGTCGTGAGCTTGTCGGGAGAATGTGCGGACGAAATTTTCGGCGGATATCCGTGGTTTTATCGTCATGAGGAATTGGCAAGAGAAGGATTTCCGTGGATTCGTTCATTAGATGAGCGGATCAAGCTGCTCCGGAACGATTGGCAAAAAAAGCTGAATATAAAAGAATATGCTTTAAGGCAATATGAAAAAACGATTGAAGAAACACCTGTTTTAGATGGAGAACCTGAAACGGAAAGAAAAAGGCGGGAGCTTTTTTACTTAAATATGATATGGTTTATGACAACATTGCTTGACCGAAAGGATCGCATGAGCATGGGGGCATCGCTTGAAGTGCGCGTTCCGTTTGCAGATCACCGGCTTGTCGAATACGTCTGGAATATTCCGTGGGAATGGAAACGATATGGCGATCGGGAAAAAGGCCTATTACGGAAAAGCTTAGAAGATCTTTTGCCGAAGGAGGTTGTCTACAGGAAAAAAAGCCCGTATCCGAAAACACATCATCCGAAATATACGAAGCTTGTAAAAGAACAGCTTGAAAACGTATTGGCCATGAAAGACTCCATATTGCACGAGCTTTTCGATGGGAATGCATTAAATAAATTAGTAGAGACAGACGGTGCATCTTTTCAACGTCCATGGTACGGACAGCTGATGACGGGACCGCAGCTGTTAGCTTATCTTTGGCAAATTCACATTTGGTTTGAAAAGTACCGGATTAATATCATTTGATGAATTTAGGGAAAATGAGGCTGTCTTAGAAAGTCAAATCGCCATTGAAAACAAAAAATCATAAACACCGATATATCAACGTTTCTAACACATTAATGGGGGTGTCAATAAGCCGTAAAAACGACTTAGTAGACACCCCCTTGCTTTTTATAATAAAGAAGGACAAACATGTTCAGCATGTTATAATGTTTTTTATAATGAAATTCAAAAATGATCTGCAAGGGGAGCGGGAGGGGAGAGATATATTAACATTTTGTAGAAATTGAATGATTCATCGGTAGAAAAAAGATTTTTATGAAAATGATGAACGTTTTCAAAAATTTTCTAATGTCTAGGAATCAAGCAGGGAGAGAAGCTTACAATAAGATCCGAATTTGGCCTGGTACGGTTCATGTTGTAAGAGAATAGTTCAAGAAGATCATGAATGAAAAATTAACTGACCTAACTTTTTGAATACGTTGACGAACTGTTTGATCGTGGCGCAATCCAGGCAAAATGATGTAGGTAACGCAATGATTTCAAACATGTAAACTTATTTTTCAGTTAGCATGGAAGGAATAAAGGCTCTTTCAAATGAAACGGGGATAAGCCAGCGAGTGATTCGCGAGGCTTATAAAGAAAAACTCATCGGAAAAGGGGATAAATCCCATCAAACATTACATACATTCGATGAGAAGATTGACAGCAAACCAAAACAGATGCAACACCGCTTGCCGATTTTGCGGAAGAGTTGAAGCGGCGAACTTAGATGAATTAAGCGACAAGCATGGATTTTGCTGACATAAGGAGGATTTTGACGAGTGAAAAAAGGATTGATCTTCATTTTGTGTGTTTCATTGCTTTTTTGTTTTTCAGCGACTGCTAGCGCTGTAAACTTGCAGGATGAGTCAATTTATCACGTAGCAGTTGACCGCTTTTACAATGGAACGACGGCCAATGACGGCGAAAGAAAGGGCGGTCTTGAACATTTTCTTGGGGGTGACTTGCAAGGGGTGATCAAAAAGCTGGATTACATAAAAGGAATGGGCTTTACAATCGTTTCTTTATCACCAATATTTCAAAATGAGGCAAACGGCTTTCATGGGAAATGGGTGAAAGACTTTAAAAAAGTGGACGAGCATTTTGGAACAATGCAGGATTTAAAACAGCTGACAAAGGAAGCACATAAACGTGATCTAAAGGTCATGATAGATTTTGTTTTCGAAACAGGACCGAACCACCCTTGGCTGTCTGATCCAGCTAAAAAAGAATGGTTTGTTGAAGGAAGTACGACATTCGATGTTTCTCGCCCCGACGTTCAAGCATTTATAATCGATGTCGCTAAATGGTGGATCAAACAAAGTGATATTGACGGGTATCGGTTGATTGACGCGAATCGAACTGAACCTCAATTTTTAAAAAAAATGGCTGAAGAAGTTAAGTCTGTCAAAAAAGATTTCGTTTTAGTGGCAGATATTGGCGGGGGTGATCCGAATACATATCAAAACAGTGGAATCGATGCCGTGATGAATACCTATTTTGCGAAAAATGCGCAAAAATCATTTTCGAATGTGGATGAACCGCTTTCAGGATTGGACGGGTTTACGCAATCCAATCTGCCTGTCGTTTCGTTTTTAGATGACGAGGATATCGTTCGTTTTACAAGAAAAGCTGTTGAGAATGAAGCGTTTCCAGTGACAAGATTAAAACTTGCCTTGACGTATTTATATACTTTACCGGCTGTTCCTTTTGTTTATTACGGGACGGAGATTGCATTGGATGGCGGAAATGGAGCAGTCAATTATCGGATGATGGATTTTCGCACGAGCACCGAAATAGTCGAGTACATAACAAATTTAGCCGACATTCGCAAAATCCTGCCTTCTCTCCGAACAGGGCAATATCATTTGTTGTATGAAAAGGACGGCATGCTCGTTTATCAATTAAAAAGCGGTGATGAAACATCCATTATTGCCATTAACAACACATCGCAAACAAAAAGCGTAACGATCGGATTTCGATATTTGCCGGATAATCACGAATTGAGAGGGTATTTAAAAGGGGGAAGCATAAAAAGTTCAAAGGACGGATACACGATCACTTTGGAGCGGGAAACAGCGGAGATTTTTAAACTGGACGAACAAAAAGGTGCGAGCATCCCTTTTATTTCCATTTTGGTCGGAGTCCCAGTTTTGTTTATCCTTTTCTTATATGCCGCATATAAAAAAGGGAAGGGAAAACAGTCGTCGTAAAATGCAAAATAAAAAGCTGATCCCTTAAAGGTGCAAAAAAAGGACAAACTCGTCTTAATTTGCCATTTTTAAGCTGCTTCTATGTACACATAGGCTTTAAACAGGAATTTTTCAACTGAAAGCTTCGGAGCGGAAAGTTCGCCTATCACATCTTCCTTTTCATATTGAGATGTTGGAAAAGAAGCCTAATTCTTCCTTTTTGAACGCAAAAAAGCCCCTTCCTCATATCAAGACGCTGGAAAAGGAGCGGCTCCATTTAAAGTGGGTAAAACAATATTGATCAATGGATAACAGATTAGGAAAGAGGGCTTCTTATCAATAGCTTGTGAATTTGGAACAAGCTTTTGCTCGCTTTTTCGTTGTGACGCTTGTATTTTAATTTTAAAGGATGCAATGTTTTTTCACGTTTATGTTGTAGGCTGGTGCTTTTTCTCATAAGATGGGAGTAATAGAAAAAGGGGAGGAGAAATGTATGAAGCCGCTTCGCTTACGGGGGCATCATTTATTATGTGTGCACGGATTTCGCGGAATGGGATATAGTCCATCGTTTGTAGAGAAGATGTGGGAAGTAGTTACAAAAATTCGTGATGAAGAGCAAGACTTTCCCATTCAAGTCGTCTCTGCACTTGATGATGCGTGCATGGCATGTCCGCACCATGGAGAATCGACGTGCCAAGCGGATCCGAATTCAAATGAGCATGTGATTTCCATGGATCAAAAAGTAATCCGCCATTTAGGCATTGAAGAAAATGGGATTTACTTAAAATCGGAATTAATGGGGCTCACGGCCCAAAAAGTAGTCCCTGACGACTTAGATTACTTATGTGCGAATTGCTCCTGGCTTCCGCACGGTGTATGCAAAGAAGGCATCGCCAATGTCCGTAACGGGAATATTGCGCAAAAGGAAGCTAAGTAGCTTTTTACAGTTTTCGTCACTGCCCAATCTGTCAGTGTAGCTGATTGCGGCTTTTCAAAATTATTGGTGCATATTGGCGCAATCTTGTTGAAATTTTGTACTCTTTTTCGTCTTCGTCATCTTTTACATAATCCAAGTATTAGCGAAACCATGTTGAGATTTTGCCCCTGTTAAGCAGGAAATAGCCTCTAGGTGGAAATAGCCGAGCGACAATTCGGCTATTCTAATTTTAAACACGGAGGCTATGCTTCTTCACTATAATACTGCAAGCTTTGTAGAAAGCTGTTTCCGTTTCTTTTCTATAGGAATCATGAATGAAGTTGTCATAAAGGTTTGCAGCATTTGTTGTCCTATGGATCATAAGCGGTCAGCTTAAAAGAAGGGTGCTTCCATGACGATTTTTCTTTCGAGCTCGGGAATTGGATTAATAAGTTGGAGGAAAACTAGATTGTTTGAAACGCTCTGTATCGGACGACGATAAGATTTGAATTAATAAGTTGGAGGCAAACGGATTGAGCAGCACTTCACCGTTTTTATACTCGTTCACTAGGGATTCGCACTGTGATCGAAGTTGACCAACACCAGTAGGCTCCTAAATTAAAAGTCTGATGGAAGGTGCCAGTTTTATAAAAATTTGAAAGGCTCGTCTTGTTTTAAAACAAGATGAGCCTTCTTTTCGTAAAGGTGAAAATAGATTGCAAAGACATTTTTTTAGCCTTGATGAAGAAATTTCACGCAAACCGGATCAGGCACGGAAATTTCTGATGGCAAGCGTGTCAATTTGCCGGTTTCAGGATCGCGTTCAAATAAGACGGCGTTGCTTGATTCTTGGTTTGTGGCGATCACAAATCTTTCTGTCGGATCGAGGACAAAGTCTCTAGGCCAATGGCCGCCGGTGCTTGTCCATTCAACAAATTCAAGCTTGCCCCCATCATTTTCTACCTTGAAAACAGCAATGCTGTCATGGCCGCGGTTAGCAGCATAAACGAACTTGCCGTCGGAAGAAATGTGAATGGCGCTGCCTTGGCTGTTTTCTGCGAAATCTTCCGGAATTGCTGGGATGTATTGCAGCTCTTGAAAGCTTCCTTCATCTGCATTATAAGAAAGAACGATCACTTCATTGCTTAATTCCGTCATCACGTAAGCGAATTTTCCGTTTGGATGAAAGACGATATGGCGAGGGCCGCTTCCAGGTTTAACAGAAAGGCTGCTCACCTTCTTTAAAACACCTTGATCACAAGAGTAGGTAATAATTTGGTCAATTCCTAAATCAACAGCTACAACATAATTTTCATCTGGTGTAAACCCCGAATAGTGAGCGTGCGGTTTTTCTTGCCTTTCAAGATTAGGGCCTGAACCTGTATGTTCTGCAACGCTTGCCGCTGGATTTGCGCTTTTGTCTTCATTCAGAAAGTAAGCCTCGATCGTTCCGCGATGGTAATTAGCGGTGACGACGAAATGGTTTGCTTTGTTGACGCTGACGTGGCACGGAGAAGGTCCTTCCGTCACTTGTCGGTTGATGCTTTGCAGATCGCCTGTTTGTTCGTCAATGGAAAAAACAGCAAGCCCCCCTGAATTTCCGTCTTTAACAACCGAATATAAATTTTGATTGTCTTTGGAAATCGCGACATATGTCGGATTGTCAAGCTCTGCTGCTACTTTAGCTTCACTAAGCTCTTTTTTCTCAGTGTCCAATGTAAATTTGTAAATGCCTTTGCTTTCACCTTTCGTATATGTACCGATATAACCGATGAATGGATTTGCCACGAAACATGCTCCTTTCAAATATACTTTTCTAGAATTATATCATGGAAATTCTCCTATTTTTCTATTTTAAAATTAGACGAAAATTTACAAATAATTAAAATCAACTAAATATTTCGATATTACAATAATTGAGGTTAGAAAATTTTAGGGAGGAGTTTTATTTGAGAAAAAGAAAGAGACGCTCTATGCTGGCTGGAGCTTCCGCTGTTTTGCTTGTTCTTGTTTCCGTGTTAACACCGATACATACGTATGCAACAGCAACAGTTGCAGGAGACGCCGAGCAGCAGATGGAGGAACAAACGAAATCAACGGATAAACCAAATCAAGAACAACCGCTTCATCAAAATGACAGCGAGCCAAATGTTGAAGAAAACAACTCTCAGCAAAACGAAGTTCAACAGGACAAAAGTGATGAAAGACAGCCTGATGCAGCAAATGAAGAAGTGAAAGAACCTGCAAAAGGAGGGGATCATCCATCTTTTCCGGTTAATGAAAGTGAACAAAAGCAGCAAAAACCAGAACAGCAAGATACTGATACAGTTCCCGAAACTTCAAAACAAGAACCAGAAGCAAATTCACAATCTACCCCCCAACTTGAACAGCAAGCTGTAACACTGCCACTGGAAATTGTTCATCAGCCACCGGCAGTCATTCAAAAAGGCCGGCCGCTTAAAATTGATGCGGAAGGAAAAGACCTTGCAGAGTTGACATTGTTTTATCGTACAGCTCCGGGTATGCTTGTGAAAAGCATGAAAATGGAGAAAATAAATGATACAACCTTTACGGCAACTGTACCAGAAAGCGACTTATGGTCTTATACTTTTTCTTATTGGTTTGAAGGGAAAAATGAGACAGAAACAACAAGACTTCCAATAAATTCTTCTGAAACCTTTTCAGTAGCTATTCAACAAGATGCGGAACCGGATTATCAAAAAGTTCCGAAAATCTTAATCACCGAACTGGCTCCAGACACGTCAAATGTCGGAAGTGCTGACGGATATGAATTTATTGAGCTTTACAACAATTCCAACAAGCCGATTGAATTGCGAAATTATGAACTGCATTATCAATATCCGGGCACAACAAAAGCCGATCAAGTTTTTCAATTTTCGGGCAATCAAGTGATAGCTCCGCAAAAAACTTTCATTCTCTGGGTGAAAAATAGTTCTAATCAATCTTTAGGATTGGATGATTTTAATCAATTTTACGGAACGGATTTGAAAGAAAGCGAAGTCCAAGCCTTGCCATTTGAAGGAATGGCTAACAGCGGCATCCGGGCATTAGCTGTTTATTCAAAGGATGGTTCATTAGTATCTGCAGCAGCATATAATGACGGAGCAGATGATGTAGAAAGAGATAAAGGAATCATTTATCAATTTACGGAAGAGACGAAAATGAAAAAAATTGGCTTAAGTGAAAAAGCTAATCCAGGTGCATTCATCGAAGGGCAAGTGCCGAAGACACCTGTCATCATTGAAGAACCTGATGACAAGGAAGCTCCTGTCATTACGCATCAGCCGATTTCAGAATGGAAAAGCGAAGAACCATTAACCGTAAAAGCTTCAGTTACAGATAATAAACAAGTCCGTTATGTCACATTATTTTATAAATTGACGGAAAATGAAGCATACAAATCGGTTCAAATGGCTGAAAACGGAAATCAAAATGAATATAGGGCGGCGATTCCCAGTGCAGACATGTGGGGAAGCGAACTCCTATATTACATAGAGGCATCAGATGGAACAAACACGGTTAAAACCGAGGAATACCATGTTCAACTTAAAGCTCCCAATGTTGATTATCAAAAAGTGCCAAAACTTCTCATCACTGAAGTAGTTCCGGACAGCGCCAATATAAACGGATTGGACGGTTATGAATTTATTGAAATTTATAATAATACTAATCAAACCATTGACTTTAAAGATTATAAGATTCGCTATCGCTATCCACAGGAAGGTGCAGAATCCGATCTCATTTGGGGACCTCCTGATGATGATCAATCACTGCAAATTCCTTCAGGTGGGACGCTTGTATTTTGGATCATCAATCAAGGGAATGCCTCGTTGACTGTTGAAGATTTTAACAAACATTACGGTGTTTCGTTAGAAGAGAACAAAAACATTGTGAAAATTTATAATAACGGGATGGCCAACAGCAGTGCGAGATCATTGGTAATTGCCACAAACAGCGGAAAAGAAATTTCTGTTGCTCATTACAACGATCAAGTAAATGTTGATGATACAAAAGCGGACAAAGGGATTTTGTACAAATATCCTGCAGATGGAAGCAATATAATGCAAAAAATTAGTGCCGGCGTGGAGGCGGCAACACCCGGATCGGTAAAAGACGGACAGACTCCGAAAGGGAAAGTAACGGTTCCAGCCGATTCAATGGCGCCAACTATTGAAAATTTAACAAATACTGAAAAAGCCATGGAAACGGATAATATTTTCATCAAAGCGGAAGTAAAAGATAATATCGAAGTCAAAACCGTTTCTTTATACTACCGGACAAAACTACAAGAACCATTTAAAAAAGTGAATTTAGAAGAAAACTATAATTCGAGATTATATGAACATACGATTTATTCGCCTGAATTAATTGGGAAAAATATAGTTGAGTATTACTTTGTCGCTGGCGATGGGACGAATATCCAAGAGTCTCCTCATTTTACGGTTCAAATTGAAAGTGCAAATAAGAAGCAGGGCTTGCGGTTAAACGTAGAAAACGGGCAAATTGTTTCCAAAGAAACCGTTGTGAAGGCAACAGGCGATCTTACACCTGAGGAGCTTTCCTTATACATTGACGGAACAAAACAAACAAACACATTCCGTACAATTGAATCCGACGTTTATTTTGCCTTTGATGTTCGGAAAACGAATCTTTATTTTCAAAACGGTGTGACGATCGGTAATGACATTTTGCGGATTTTCGATGACACCATTAATCAATATACAACAATTACGGTTCCGGTTTCGCCGGAAAGGCTGAAAATCGGGGAAGATTTATCAATTGCGATTAGGGCAGGCACAAAGGTCAGTCCATTTGATGAAACATCTGAAGAAAATCGAGATGATTTTTATGTAAAAAATGTGCGATTAGTTTTATCTGACGGCACAGCTCTATACAGCAGTGAGCATCAAGAACCCGAACAGGAGATTTCCGTCGGCGACAGTGCCGGATTAAGCCCGGTTGTCGAATTTACGTTCAATATTCCGGATGAAAAATTTACTTCCCTCGGTTACTTATGGAATAGCGAAAATGAAGAAGATGGCGAGCATGAAGTGAAAGCAGTTGACCAAAAGGGGAATGAAGTGAAATCGACAGTTATTGTCGATAACTCAAAGCCAATCATTAAACCAACAATTGAGGAAGGAAAAAAATATAAAGGATCTTTCGTGATTGATGCTGAAATCCAAGATAAATGGAGTAAAATTAGGTCGATCACGGCCAAATTAGATGATCAATATATCGATCTTCCATTTGCCGCTTCATCAGCACAGCTCGCACCCGGCAAACATCAACTTGTCATTACAGCGGTTGATGAAGCGGGCAATGAAGGAAAAAGCGAAGTCACTTTCTATACAGTGGATGAACACCCGCTCTTACCTGATTTTTCCGATACAGATGAGGACGCTTTAAGTGCTAAATTGTCCGTGAGAGTGACGGATCCGACAAAGGACGATCTTGATGTATCTTTCTTTCAAGCTTTTCAGTATAAAGCATCAGATGAAGAACATGTAGATATTTTGCAAAATGCATCTGATACAGAACCGCCTGCTGGATTTCAAGTTGAAGGCGAAAAAGTTCTTTCGAAAGATGAACGCAGGAAGTTGGAAAACGCAGATGGCGAGGCGCTTGCAACAACATCAACTGAGCAGTTTCCGTATCATCGCTTCAACGTTACCGTTGATCAAAAAGTTGATGAAAATGATGAAATAGAACTTATTTGGAACGGTTCTTCATTGCCGGGACGAAAAGTGACGATGTATGCCTGGAACAATACGGAAAATAAATGGAAGGAAGTTGCTACACAAATTGCCGGTGAAGAAAGATTTCAATTGAAAGGGAGCGTAATTGCGAAAGACTATGTGAAAAACCAAAAGGTGAGCGTGATCGTTCAAGACCAAATCGCGCAAACTATAGATTATGATTATACGTTTGTATGGATGAGCGATACGCAATATTATTCGGAAAGCTATCCCCACATTTATCAAAAACAAGTCGAATGGATTCGAGATCAAAAAGATAATCTCAATATTCAGTATGTATTTCATACAGGTGATCTAGTCGATGAAGCTGATGATCATAAACAATGGGCTGTAGCTGATCAAGCCATGAAAGTGCTTGATGATGCAGGAGTCAGATACGGAGTTCTAGCCGGCAATCACGATGTCGGCCATAAAGACGGAAACTACAACAATTATTATCAATATTTCGGCGAAAATCGGTTTGCAGGTCGTGACTATTATGGAGGGTCTTATAAAAATAACCGCGGTCATTATGATTTAATTTCGGCGAACGGAAATGATTACATCATGGTGTATATGGGCTGGGGCATTACAGATGAAGATTTGGACTGGATGAATTCGGTTCTTGAAAAGTATCCGGATCGGAAAGCAATTTTAGCATTCCATGAATATTTGCTTGTCAGCGGAAACCGCAGCCCGATTGGGAATCAAATTTTTGAAAAAGTGGTGAAACCGAACAAAAATGTGATGGCGGTATTATCCGGACATTATCATGACAGCGAGACATTAGTCGATGAGATTGACGATGACGGGGATGGAGCGCCTGATCGAAAAGTTTATCAAATACTTGCGGATTATCAAGGCGGTCCAGAGGGCGGCCAAGGCTACATCCGTTTGCTGCATTTCAATACAGATACGAACCAAATTTATGTGAAAACATATTCGCCTTATTTAGACGACTACAATTTTTACGATCCGGAACAGTATCCAGGAAAAGATGAATTTATCATTGAAACCGATTTACAACCGCAAGAGAAAAAAGTAGCAACAGATTCTTTTGTTGTCAACGTCTATACCGACAGCTTGATCGGCAAAGTCGAAAACGTTCCGAGCGGCGAAGTGGCCTCTGTCATGTGGCATGATTTAGAGCCAAACCAAGTGTATTATTGGTACACGGAAGCGGAAGATCAATTTGGCGGTAAAACGCGCTCATCGATTTGGTCTTTCCAAACGAAAGAAGGTGAAATTGTTCCAAATCCGGCTGATCCGGGAGAAGGCGGAAATGATCCGGAAAAAGACAACACGGATAAAGGTGGTCAAGACGATAAAACACCTTCCGAAGGTGGCAGCAAAGACAATAAAACACCTTCCGAAAGCGGCGGTCAAGAAAAAGATCAAGATTATTCGGGTAACGAAGATCATCCTGAAAACGAAAATCATAATGGAAACAACGGTAGCGGATCAGGCGGCACAAATAATCCTTCTGGTACGGATGGAACTACGGATGGAACGAAATTTGAACAGGTGAGTGAGAATCAAGATTCGGCATCACTTCCGGATACAGCAACGTACGTGTATCGCTGGCTGCTGATAGGCATGCTGCTGATAGCAATGGGAATGATGCTGAAGATTCGTCAGCGGCAAGCTATTTACAAATAAAATAGCCAAACCCCCAAAGCACACATGTTTTGGATGTTTCTTTCTGAATTTTATCCATTGAAATATTATAAAAGAGAAGGGAAAAAAATAGCCCTTCTCTTTTTTTCCGCAATTTACCCACGTAATTAAAAATCTTTCTCATTCTGATAATTATTATGTAAAATCACACTTCCAGCTCAGCGAACTTAGACTCCGGCCAATCAAACCGCTTCCTTTTTACAAAAAATTCAGGACTAAATCCTGATAATAAGAAAAATGCTGAAATATCAACGTTCAACTTTTTAAAATTTCCATACAAAGAATCAATATCATCCGTTTACAATCGTGCCGCCGTTTACGTGAAGAATTTGCCCTGTCATATAAGTAGAATCGCCGCTAGCTAAATACACATAAGCAGGTGCAACTTCAACCGGCTGCCCCGGGCGCTTCAGCTTTGTATCGGCACCGAATGAAGCGACTTCTTGGCTGTCAAATGTAGAGGGAATTAGCGGTGTCCAAATGGGTCCCGGAGCGACGCCGTTGACACGAATGCCTTTAGGAGCCAATGATAAAGCAAGAGAACGGGTAAATGACACAATGGCGCCTTTTGTTGCCGAATAATCAATGAGCTGCTCATTGCCTTGATAAGCTGTGACAGACGTCGTATTAATGATGACGCTTCCTTGCTGCATATAGGGAAGAACTGCTTTTGTCATGAAAAAGAACGAAAAAATATTGGTTCGAAACGTTCGTTCCAGCTGTTCTGCTGTAATGAATTCAATTCCTTTCTGCGGATGCTGCTCGGCTGCATTGTTTACTAAAATATCCACTTTTCCAAATTGATCTTTTGCTTTCTTCACCGCTTGCTGGCAAAATGCTTCGTCGCCGATATCGCCGGCTATTAAATGACATTTGCGCCCGAGTTGTTCAACATAGCCTTTCGTTTCCTTTGCGTCTTCATGCTCATTTAAGTAAATGATGGCCACATCGGCACCTTCTTTGGCAAACAGCACCGCAACCGCCCTCCCGATGCCGCTGTCGCCGCCGGTAATGATCGCTGTCTTTCCTTTAAGCTTTCCGCTGCCTTGATAAGAAGGATCATCAAAGACCGGTCTTGGATTCATAAACGATTCAATCCCCGGCTGCACATTTTGCTGCTGAGGCGGCAAAGAGTGTATCAAATTTTGCGGTTGAACCATAGAAACTCCTCCTAAAAATAAAAGTATATAATTAGTATGAGGAGTCGGGGGAATAATAAACGTTCTTTCAGTAACAAACGAAAAGTTCCGGAAATAATAACCAATAAAAAAATTTTTTTATAACCATTCCTTTTCCCATTTCTAAAGGGTTTGGGCAAAATTTAAAAAATGAAAAATAGGTTGAATGATAAAATAATTAAAATTTGTAATGTTCTATATTTCAAAAAATGTTTACTGGTCCGTTTTTAAGATGAAAAAGAGGAGACTTTTGACTTAGTTAAGCCAATTAGCAAAATGATAGCGTATCTTCAAGATTATGTTGCAATAAAATATAGGCATTTTATAACAGCTGTTATACTCCATCGTCCTCTGCGGTCTAATTTTCCCATTTGTATGAAATTTTATAGATGTTCGATACTCTCTAAAAGACGGATTTTTCTATTACCGCTATTGATCCTCTTTCTGTTCCTTCCCTTTTTGCGTTTTGCCAAATCTACTACATTAGATTCATTCTTTATCATTTTTTACAAAAAATTAAAAATTTCTAAATATATCTTTCCTATAATAGAACATGATTTGGAAAAAATAAAATAATTGGAGGAAAAAGGATGAAACCTTTAAGCAGTTTGAAAAGAGCTTTTATTGTTTTCACTGTCTTTTTGTTATCGTTTACAACAGTGTTAACAAACGTAAGCTTTCATGCAAGAGCTGAAACTCGCTTGGCAGAATCATTGTTTATTTCTGAGTATGTTGAAGGGTCAGGAAGCAACAAGGCGATTGAAATCTTTAATGGAACAGGCCAATCAGTAGATTTAAACGGCTATGTGATTGAACTTTACAGTAATGGCAAAACAAATGTTGAAAGACAGCTATCTTTGCAAGGAACGCTAGACGATAACGATGTTTTCGTCATTGCTAACCCTAATGCGAGCGAAGCATTACTTGGACAAGCTGATGTAAAAGATGCAGTCGCAAATTTTAATGGAAATGATGCTCTCGTTTTAAAGAAAAACGGCGAAATTGTTGATGTATTCCATACAGTAGGAAATAGTGATGAGATTGCTGCAGATGTAACACTTGTTAGGCTTCCATCTATTACAAAAGGATCGGCAACATTTAATCTAGCAGAATGGGAAAAGCTTCCGAAAGATAGTTTTAATCATATCGGCAAACACCGTCTAGACGGTTCACAAGAAGAACCACCAACGGATGAAGTAAAGAAAATCAGTGATATTCGTCAAACAAACGGAAAAACGGTAACAATTGAAGGAATTGCCACCGCTGTTTTTGTCGCCGGCGGTAAAACGAATGTGTACATTCAAGATGATACAGCCGGAATGATTGTCAGAGCTGCTAATCTAGACAATAAAGTACAAATTGGCGATCATATCAAAGCCACTGGGAAAACGTATCAATACTATGATATGGCACAACTTGATACAACAACAGATCAAGTGGAAATTATCAAGCCAAACATTGGCGCACCACAGCCGCAAACGATTTCCTCTTCGCAATTAACGGAAGAAGTTGAGGGTGAATTGGTTCAACTTCATAACGTAACGATCGATTCGGTCAATCAATATGAAGAACGGGTTGCCCGTGATAAAGATGGTACATTTTTTATTAAATCCCCCCTTGTTGAAGTTAACAAAAACTATGAAAAAATAATCGGCGTCGTCGAGTATAGTTTTGGAGAATACAAACTCATTCCGAGAAATGAAGCAGATATCATTGAAAACAGCAGGAAAGTATCTTCTCTCATAGCTGCACCTAAGCCAGGGTTAGTAGCTAAAGGGACAAAAGTGGAACTGTCAACGGCGACGAAAGAGGCAAAAATTTATTATACGATAGACGGATCTGAACCTTCCACCAAATCTCTAGAATACACGAAACCAATTGAAATTACCGAGGACATCACCATTAAAGCAATTGCGATAAAAGCAGGATTGCAAAATAGCGATGTCGCAACGTTTACTTATCAAATTGGTAAAGATTTAAACCAATTAGACATTCATGATATACAAGGCGAAAGTCATACATCCCCCTATATCGGCAAAAATGTCAAAGGTGTCGATGGAATTGTCACCTACATTGATGGCCATAATGTATATATTCAAGAAGAAAACGATGATGGTAATCCGAAAACATCTGAAGGACTTCTCATTTACAAAAGAAATCACGGTCTGTCCATCGGCGATCATATTTCTGTAGATGGCGAAGTGAAAGAATTTGTCTTAAACGGTTATGCCGATAAACACGAGACAGATTTAACGTTTACAGAAATAGCGGCAACAAATATTGAAACATTATCAAAGGGGAACAAACTTCCGGAGCCAATTGTTTTAGGTGTGAATGGACGCATTATTCCGGATAAAATCATTGATAATGATTCATTTAAGCAATTTGATCCTGAAGAAGATGCGATTGACTTTTATGAAAGCTTGGAAGGAATGCGCGTTCAACTCGAAAACCCAACCGTTGTCGGTCCGCAGGAATATGGAGATGTCGCTGTTGTTGTGGAGAATGGGACAGAACAAGTCAAAACAAATTTTGGCGGTTATAAATTAACAAAAGATGATCAAAATCCAGAAATATTATATGTACAGGCTGGCCGTAATTTTGCCGCAAAAGTTGGCGATTCATTTTCCGGCAAAATTACTGGTGTTTTAAGCTATGATTACGGCACATATAAAATTTACCGTGATATAAATGAACCGCTTCCGCCATTAATAGATGGCCGTTCACAACAAGAAACAACGACAATTGAAAAAGCAGAAGATAAATTAACGGTTGCAACCTATAATGTTGAAAATTTTTCTGCGCTGACAGATGAAAAGAAAGTTCATAGAATTGCAGATTCGATTGTTCATCATTTAAAAACTCCAGACATTATCGGGTTAGTTGAAGTGCAGGACAATGATGGTCCGATTGACAGCGGTGTGACCAACGCTGATGAAACGTATAAGCGTCTAATTAGCAAAATTCAAGAACTCGGCGGTCCAACTTATGAGTTTACAGATATCGCTCCCGAAAATAATCAAGATGGTGGACAACCTGGAGGAAATATTCGTGTCGGATTTTTATTCAATCCAGAGCGGGTAAAATTAACGGAAGGGAAAAAGGGAACAGCTAGAGAAGCTGTCGCTTATGAAAATGGACAGTTAACTTTAAATCCTGGACGTATTGCACCAGATCAATTTGTCGATACTCGCAAACCGCTTGCAGCACAATTTGAGTTTCAAGGTGAGGACGTCATTGTTATTGCAGCACATTTTAATTCCAAAAGCGGTGATTCACCATTATTTGGGAAAACCCAGCCGCCCGTGTTAAAAAGTGAAACGGAACGAATTCGTTTCATGACGGAAGTAAACGGGTTTGTCAAAGACATTTTGGCGAAAAATCAACAAGCAAATGTTATCGTTCTCGGTGATATGAATGACTTTGAATTTTCCAAACCGCTGGAAGCATTAAAAGGTTCAGAGCTTACAAACTTAATGGACAAACTTCCTGAAGAAGAACGTTGGACGTACAACTATCGCGGAAACTCTCAAGTACTTGACCATATTTTAGTTTCAAACCGTTTAGCAAAATCGGCAGAAATTGATATCGTTCATATAAATTCACCGTTTATGGAAGAAGATGGGCGTGCAAGCGACCATGATCCGATCGTGGCACAAATTGATTTAACGCCATTGAAAACGATTAACATATTACACACAAACGACTCTCATGCCCGTGTTTTTGAAGGGGCATTTGATGGCATGGGATTTGCAAAACTTTCAACGTTAGTTAAACAATTTGAGAGAGAAAATGAGCATACAATTTTGTTGGATGCCGGCGATACTTTCCACGGAACAACATTTGCCACTTTGGAAAAAGGAAGCAGTATCGTAAAAATAATGAATGCCATTGGCTATGATAACATGGCTGCCGGAAACCACGATTTTAATTACGGATATAACCGATTGTTAGAACTTGCAAAAATGGCTGATTTCCCCATTTTAAGCGCTAACGTCATTTATGAAGACACGGGTGAATTAGTGCTCGATCCTTATACAATTCGAGAAATTGACGGAGTGAAATTCGGGATTTTTGGCCTTTCAACACCTGAAACACATTACAAAACACATCCGAAAAATATAAAAGGACTGAAATTCACTGACCCTGTTGCGGCAGCGAATAAAATGGTGAAAGAACTAAAACAGCAAGACGCAGATGTCATTATTGCCTTGACGCACTTAGGAACAGATGAATCAAGTACAGACACAAGCTTAAAACTTGCACAGGGCGCTCCCGGCATTGATTTAATTGTCGATGGACATAGCCATACAGTTGATGACATTGAAAATAGCGGCACATTGATTGTGAGCGCTGGTGAATATTTAAAAAATCTTGGAGTAGTGGAACTGACCTTTGATGAAAACAATCAGTTAATCAAAAGAGAGGCATCCCGTATAACAAAAGAAGAAGCTGCCAATATTCAACCAGACCCGGCGATTGAAAAAGTCATCAGCGAAATTGAGAATTCACAGGAAGCTATTTTAGCAGAAGAAATAGGTTATACAAATGTAAAATTAGATGGTGAACGCGAACAAGTCCGTGCAGGCGAAACGAATCTTGGGAACTTAATTACAGATGCCATGTTGGAAATCACTGGCGCAGATGCAGCATTAATGAATGGCGGCGGCATCCGTGCCTCCATTGAAAAGGGCGTTATTACAAAAGGTGATGTCATTACAGTGCTGCCATTTGGAAACTACATTCAGACAATAGAAATTACTGGGGATGACTTGAAAAAAGCATTGGAAAACGGTGTGAAATCATTCCCTGCTGTTAGCGGAGCATTTCCGCATGTAGCGGGCATAACATTCGCCATTGATGCTAGTAAACCTGCGGGAGAACGCATCCACTCCGTAAAAATAAACGGCAAGCCAATCGACATGAAGAAAACTTATACGTTAGCGACGAATGACTTCCTTGCTGCCGGAGGCGACGAATACACCGTTCTTTCCAACTATCCAGTTACAGGAGAGTACCAAGCGCTTGATGAAGCAGTTATCGAATATATTAGAAAACGAGGAACCATTGAGCCAAAGGTAGAAAACCGCATCATCGCTGCACCATCACCAATTGACGACGATCGATATGACAATGCCGGCGACAATGGCGGCCAAGATGACAATGGCAATAATGAAGACGGTCGCAATGGCTACAATGACGGCAATGACAAGGATAACCATAACGATGGTGGACAAGAGGACAACAATGGCAGCAAGAATGGAAATGATGGCTCCGATGAAAATCAAAAAAGTAATTTCATAAAAGTCCATTTGAATGATGGAAAAGCTACAGTCGATGACAATGAATTTGTAAAAGCTAATCCAAAAAAACCTATCCGGATCGATTTAGGAAAAGAAAAATCAGTAGTCGTCCAATTAACGGCAAAACAAGTGGCAATGTTAAAGAAAAATGGCCAAAAACTTTTTATTTTGAATGAGGATGTTGAAATGCAAATCCCATCAGCCATTCTCCCAAACGGTGGAGCATTCATTGAATTGAATCGCCTGAAAGATATTGAAAATGCAGTCAGTGCTGTATATGATTTTACAATCTTTGATCAATACGAAAATATCATTCATCAATTTGATCACCCGGTAACACTTCTTTTCAAAGTAGACGCGAATAAAGTGAAAAACGTTGACAACTTAAATGTCTACTACTTTAATGAAAACAAACATCAATGGGAATTTGTCCAAAAAGGGAAATATAAAGATGGCAAAGTATCAGCTGAAACAGACCATTTTAGCAAATTCACTGTTTTCGAGACAGATCCAAGTTTTGGAACAAATCAGGACAACACCGTCAATCAAACAAGTGAAGAAGGCTCATCTCAAATCAATAAATTACCAAACACAGCTACTTCTTCATTTAATCTCATTGCATTAGGGGCAATCCTTCTAATTTTAGGAGGAGTACTTGTCTCCATTCAAAAAAGGAAGACTAATTAAGAAAGGCGAACGGAGCTGACTCCAAAACATAGGGTCAGCTCTTTTTATAACTTAGCTTCTATTCTATTTTAAATTCAGTTAAGTTCCTAAAAAAGTACTATAAAAAATCCCACCTCAAAGAGGTGAGATCAATTACAGAACATTGAAATACCGTGCTTCAGGATGTGAGACGACGAAGGCAGAGACGGATGCTTCCGGTTCCATCATAAAGCCTTCCGTCAGCTGGATGCCGATTTTTTCAGGCTTTAACAGCTTAAACAGCTTCGCTTGATCTTCTAAGTCTGGACAAGCCGGATAGCCAAATGAATAGCGCTGACCTTGGTATTTTGCTGCAAACCGTTCCTGCATTGTGAAGTCAAGTGGATCCGGGAAGCCCCATCGGTCGCGGATCAGCTGGTGCGTCCGCTCTGCAAGACCTTCTGCCAGCTCCAGCGCCAATGCTTGAATCGCATGGCTCCGGAAAAATTCACCGCTTTCTTTAAACTGCATGGCGATGCTGCGAATGTCTTTTCCAGCAGTTACGGCAAACAGGGCGATATAATCATGCGGTGTTTCATCTGACCGTTCGCTTACATAGTCGGCAATGCATAAAAACGGCGGCTTTTCCTGCCGAGGGAATGTAAACGTCTCAATGATTTTATCTTTTGCAGCCGGATCTAAAATGTGAATGGAGTTTCCTTCGCGATAGGCCGGGAAAAATTGATAAATAGCAGATGGACGGAACCAGCCATTTTCTTTCCCTAAACGCAGCAATTCATCTATTTCATTTTTTAGTTCTACCGCTTTTTCCTGTTTTTCCAGAAGCATCTGTTTGACATTGCCTTTTAATCCGAGATGGTGTCCTAAAAGCATTTGCATGTTCACATACGGGACGACTTGGGCAATATCAATGTTTTGAATAATGTGTGGATTGCAGTCAACTGGATGATATACGGTCGGTTTGGACACAGATGATTTTTTTTCAATGATCATAACAGGTTTGCTGCTTTTCTGTCTATTCTGTTTTTCCTCAACTGCGACCGTTCTTTTCTCAAGGAAAGCATCCGGGTTTTCTCTCAGCTTATTGGCAAGCGACAGCCCGTCCATTGCATCTTTCGCATATAACACAGGACCGTCATATTCCGGTGATATTTTTTGATCGGTAAATTTGCGTGATAATGCAGCACCGCCGACTAAAATCGGAATCGAAATGTTGGCTGTTTTTAAGTCTTGTGCTGTTAACACCATTTGCTGGGCTGATTTGACGAGCAGTCCGGAAAGACCGATAATATCAGGCTTTTCATTATTGACCGCTTCAATCAGCTGCTGCGGCGCAACTTTAATGCCTAAATCAACGACGCGGTAGCCGTTGTTGGAAAGAATAATGTCAACTAAATTTTTGCCGATGTCATGGACGTCGCCCTTGACTGTAGCTAAAATGACTTTTCCTTTGCCGCTGTCATCTTTTTTTTCCATATACGGTTCTAAAAAGGCGACAGATGCTTTCATCACTTCCGCACTTTGAAGCACTTCAGCAACAATCAGCTGATTGTCGTTAAACAGTTCGCCGACAATTTCCATTCCTTTCATTAACGGCCCGTTGATGATATCGAGAGGATCATCATATTTTTCTAGTGCCAGCTGCAAGTCTTCGATTAATCCTTGCTTTGTTCCTTCCACAACGTATTGTGCGAGCCGTTCCTCCAAGGTTAATTCCGTTTTCGGCTTTTTTTCCTCTTTCTTTTTGTCGCGGTAAAAGTTCGTAAATTGTGCGAGCGTCTGATCATTTGTTTCAAATAATAAGTTTTCTGCCAACTTCCGCTCTTCCTCAGGGATCGAAGCGTACCGCTCTAATTTTTCCGTATTGACGATCGCATAATCGAGCCCTGCCTGTGTGCAATGGTATAAAAAAACGGCGTTTAATATTTCTCTGCCGACCGGCGGAAGCCCGAAAGAAACATTGCTGATCCCGAGAATAGTTAAACAGCCGGGAAGATGTTCTTTAATTAAACGGATCCCTTCGATCGTTTCTTGGGCAGATCCGATATATTGCTCATCACCTGTGCCGACAGGGAAGACAAGCGGGTCAAAAATAATGTCGCTTGGACTTATACCGTGTTGATTGACTAAAATGTCATAAGACCGCTTGGCAATCTCCAGCTTTCGCTCCGCAGTCAGAGCCATTCCGTCTTCATCGATTGTTCCGACGACAACAGCCGCACCGAATTGTTTCACAAGCGGGAGAACTTCTTCAAACCGTTCTAAGCCGTCCTCTAAATTGATCGAGTTGATGATCGCTTTCCCTTGTGAGTATTCGAGCGCTTTTCTGATGACATTGGCGTCGGTTGAGTCAATGACAAGCGGCGCTTTTACTTTTTTTACAACCTCGCGGATGAAGTTTTCCATATCTTCAAGCTCGTTTCGGTCCGGATCGGCGAGACAGACATCGATGACGTGGGCGCCGTTTTTCACTTGAGCGCGGGCGATCTCCGCTGCTTCTTCAAATTTTCCTTCCGCAATGAGACGCTTGAATTTACGCGAACCGATGACGTTTGTGCGTTCACCGACAAACAGCGGGCGCATTGATTCATCATAGCGAAGGGGCTCGATGCCTGATACCGTATGTTGATTTTGCTTTTTGACGATTTTTCGCGGTGTTAAGCCTTCCATTGCCTCCCTTATTGCGCGAATATGTTCGGGAGTTGTTCCGCAGCAGCCGCCGACCATATTAAGCCAGCCTCTTTCTGCAAACCCTCTGATTTTTTTGGCTAAAGATTCCGGTGATTCATGGTAGCGACCTTCTTCATCAGGCAGTCCGGCATTCGGATAACAGCTGACAGCGGTATTGGCGATTTCAGACAATGTGCGGATGTGATCGGTCATGAATTCAGGACCTGTCGCACAGTTTAAGCCGACGGCAATTGGATTCATATGTTCAGCTGAAATGTAAAACGCTTCAATATCTTGACCGGCAAGAGTTGTTCCCATCGGTTCTATCGTTCCGGACAGAATGATCGGCACTTCTTTCTTGAGCTTTTGAAAAGCTTGTTGAATTCCTAAGTAACCTGCTTTCACATTGAGCATATCTTGGCTTGTCTCAAGTAGAAGTACATCAACGCCCCCCTCTAACAGTCCTTCCGCTTGAACTTGATAAGCTTCTGCCAATTGTTGGAATGTGACGCCGCCTGTAACGGAGAGCGTTTTAGTCGTTGGCCCCATTGATCCTGCCACAAAACGAGGCCAATCCGGTGTTGAATATTTTTCTGCAGCGCGCTTTGCAATCTCCGCTGCTTTTTTATTTATTTCAAAAGCAAGGTGCCCCAAGTTATATTCCTCGAGGACGATGCTTGTACCGCCAAACGTATTTGTTTCGATAATATCAGCGCCTGCTTCAAGGTACGCTTCATGAATACGGACAATCGTTTCAGGGGAAGTGATGTTTAAATATTCGTTGCATCCTTCATATTCTTCACCGCCAAAATCTTTCGCAGATAATTCTGCAGCTTGAATCATTGTTCCCATGGCTCCGTCTAGTATTAAAATTTTTTTCTCCAGCTGTTCCTTTATGTTATACATGGGAAATCTTCCTTTCTCGTTTTGCCTTTTCTTTTTCATGAATGTATTCCGTCAGCTCGACTGTCATCTCATAATGCAAAAACGGAGTGATTAAGTAAATGCCGTTAAACAGGTCAAATGCTGCGTCAATAAGCGATTTTGCAATGGCAAGTCCTTCTCGTTTTCCCTTTTCTTTATCATTGCCTGCTTTTTGCATCTGTTCGCGAATCGAATCGGACAATTTAATGCCTGGCACTTCGTTATGAATAAATTCAGCATTGCGGCTGCTTATTAACGGCATAATCCCGAGATATATCGGAACATTCAGATGTTTTGTTGCTTCATATACTTCTTCGATCAGCTTCTCCGAGTAGAGCGGCTGCGTAATAAAATAATCGGCTCCGCAGCTGATTTTTTTCTCAAGTCTCTGAACTGCGCGATCAAGATGTCTTACGTTCGGATTGAAGGCGGCGGCTACAGTAAAGTTTGTTTTTTGACCAAGTGATTTTCCGGAGTATGACAAACCTTCATTAAATTGCTTAATTAAGCTGATTAAATCAAACGATGATAAATCATAGACAGAGGTTGCACCCGGAAAATCACCGATTTTGGACGGGTCGCCGGTGACCGCTAAAATATCGTGCAGGCCAAGCGTATGCAGCCCCATTAAATGGGATTGAATGCCGATTAAATTTCTGTCACGACATGTTAAATGAACGAGCGGGCGAAGCTGGAAACGGCTTTTCACAATATTTGCGCAAGCAACATTGCTGATTCTTGGTGTAGCAAGGGAATTATCCGCAAGCGTAATTGCATCAATCCCCGCTTTTTTCAACGCTTTTGCTCCTGTTAAAAATTTTTCCAAGCCGAGCGTTTTCGGCGGGTCCAATTCTACAATCACTGAGCGTCTGTTTTTTGCAATATCTGGGAGAGGAGTTTCTTGACTTTCTTTCGTAGGTAAAACATGAATTGGAACATTTCGTTCTTTAACTTCTTTCTCTGTGACAGGAGGTAGGTTTGATACTGCTTCAGCCATTGCCCGAATATGTTTCGGCGCGGTTCCGCAGCATCCGCCGAGAAGCCGGACACCTTGTTTTCGGAATTGAAGAGCCGCTTCATAAAAATAGTGTTCATCTGATTCATAAACTAATCTTCCGTTTTCATACCTTGGCAGGCTGCCGTTTGGAAAAGCGGATAAAAAGGCATGTTCAAACAGCGGCACTTCTTCCAGCGATTGCAGCATATGATAAGGGCCTAAACGGCAATTGAGGCCGACAATATCTGCACCAAGTTCTTCAAGCATTTTCAAACCGTCTGCCAATCTTGTTCCATTTTGAAAGACGCCTTGTTCGTGCAAAGAAACATTTGTGATAATGGGCAAATCCGTTTCTTTTCTAGCTATTTGCAAAACGGTTTTCAGTTCTTCCAAGTCGTAATAGGTTTCTAAAATAATGCCATCTACGTTTTCGGATAAAAGGACATGAAGCTGCTCACGAAAATTTTCGGCAATGTCAGATAGCGTGAAGGCGCTTTTTTGAAACGAACGGATGCCGCCGATTGTTCCGATGACATACCCTTTGTTTTCCGCTTTTTGTAACGCCCTCTTTGCAAGTTCAACCCCTTTTTGGTTGATGATCTTTATATCATCTTCCAGCCCATATCTGGCAAGCTTTATGCGATTGGCGCCGTATGTATTTGTTTGAATAACAGTTGCGCCTGCGTCTAAATAGGCTGAATGAATCCGTTCTATTTCTTCCGGTTTTGAAACGTTTAGCTCATCAAAGCATCTGTCTATTCCGAATGAGTATAGTAGAGTCCCCATTGCTCCGTCGGCAATTAATATATGATTTTGTAAATCTTGTAAAAGCCCCATAAAAAGTCCTCCAATCAAATGAAATAGGCGCCTGCAAGGAGGCGAACACCTATATAAAAAAGAAAAGCCTTCTAAGAAGAAGACTTTTTCTTGAACATTTTCCCCTTCTTCTTATCTTCCGAGCGCAAATTTACGCATCGCTGGATTTAGCACCTTGGTACCCAAAGTTTTTGGGTAATCCGGTTGCTGAAGGTTCATCGGGCCAGTCCCTCCGCTTCTCTTGATAAGAACGCTTTACCGTATGAAATTTTAAAACAACGGATTAATCCTAATTTAACGAATTTTATCAAAATAATCAATATAAAATTTCAATTTTGTGAACAGGGCAAAGCTAGCGAAAATTAATAAATTGTACGTCGATCGGCAAGTCGGCGCTTTTCACAGCTGCAATCACTTTTTGCAAATCGTCCTTGCTTTTGCCGCTTACCCGGACTTGGTCGTCTTGAATTTGGCTTTTTACTTTTAGCCCGGTATTTTTGATCAGCGCATTGATCTTTTTCCCGTTTTCTTTGTCAATTCCGTTGACAAGTTTGGCTTTTTGTCTGACAGTGCCTCCTGAAGCCTTTTCGATTTTCCCGTACTGAATATTCTTGGTTGCGACACCGCGTTTAATCATTTTGCTTACTAATACATCTTTTAGTTGATTCAGCTTATATTCATCGTCAGAGATTAGCACAAGCTCATCTTTTTCTAGGGATATATCGCTTTTAGATCCTTTGAAATCATATCTGTTTACAATTTCTTTTTTCGCCATTTGAATGGAATTGTTCACTTCGGCAATATCCACTTTTGAGACGATGTCAAATGAATTCTCCTTAGCCAACTTTTTACCTCCAATAACGTTATTTACATTCATTATAGTGAATGTCGTTCAGTTGAACAACTCTTTTAGGGGTTCCTCGCAAATTAAATGAAAAAACCGTTACTTAAAGCAACGGCAAGGAAATTAATAGCTGCTTAAATGCAATTAAGCTAATGATGTCGCTTTAGAACATTTAGGGGAAAGAAAGTCTTGTAAGTTTTTTACTGCTTCGAGCGAATCTTCTCCTTCAGCGCTGATGACTACATGACCTTCTAAAAAGGCGGAAAAACCGAGCATGCTTAAAACGCTTTTCGCATTTAATTGGAGCTTTTTTGTTTGGAATAAAATGTAGCTGTTAAATTTGATCGCTTCATGGACAAGGGAAATGACATATTCCGGCTCCATCTCTTTTGTAAGATACACGGAAATTTCATGTTTCTTCATTGTGCCACCTCTTGTATACTTATTTTACAATATCTTACATCAATAAAGGATAGATTCCCACATGTTTGTCATTTCCTCTTACATATAAAAAAATGACCTCCGCTTTCGAATATGGAAACGTTTTGGATTTCTCTGTTTTTTAATGAAATGAATGGCCTAATCAAATTGAAAGTTATTGCCCCGCCCATGTTTTATTAGACAAAATGAAAACAAAAGCTAGAGAAAAGATGCATACTGTAAGATAAGAAAGCGTCTTTATCTTTCAGAACGTCCGGATAGAAGAGGTGGAAGACTCGCCTTTAGAGATATTTCAAAAAAAGAAAAAGCCCGACAGGCGGGCATTATAAATGATCCGTTTTCTTTGAGTATTGCCGTTTTCCAAGCTCTCGATTTTTTTCCTTCAATAGATTTTTTTCGTGTCGTTTTGCATTGTTGTCTACAGCTTTTTTATCATTATCGCTTGTTTTGGACATTCAGGAAGCTCCTTTCCATACTGTTATATACTTATGATTTCCATGAAGCTTCTTGAATATGTTTATTTAGAAAAAATACAGCAAGGGTGCCGGGGCCAGAGTGTGCACCAATGACAGCACCGATCGTATGGATGATAATTTCTTTTGGATGAAACGTTTCTTCAATTAATTGTTTTAATTCGAGAGCTGCTTCTTCATCATCACCATGGCTGATGGCGATTGTCTGTTCACTCAATCTGTCTCCACGCTCTTCCATCAGCTCAAGAATTCTCCGGTAAAGCTTCTTTTTCCCGCGGATTTTTTCCAGCGGGATCAGCTTTCCTTCTTCGACATGCAAAAGCGGCTTGATATTTAGCAGTCCGCCAACAAACGCAGATGTTTTGCTGATTCTCCCGCCGCGAGCCAAATATTCCAGGCGATCAACTGTAAAAATGTGCTCCATATGACTGCAATACTCTTTTACTGCATTTGCCATTTGTTCTAAATCAAGTCCTTGTTTTGCTAATTGAATGGTGTAGCGGACAGCAAGTCCATACCCAAGTGAAGCACATTTCGAATCGATAATTTGCAGTTTCCAATTCGGATATTTTTCAAGCAATTGCTGCTGAACCATAACGGCAGTTTGATATGTACCGGACAATTCGGAAGAAAAGGCAATATACAGCGCCGGCTGATTGTCTTTCGCCAGCTTTTCAAATTGATTGGTGATTGTTTCCGGTGATGCTTGTGATGTTTTAGCAACGTTTCCAGCTCTCATATAGTCGTAAACTTCTTTTGGTTTGATTGTCAATTGATCCTCATAGTCCTTCTCGCCAAGGTGGACACGAAGAGGGATGAAAGAAACGCCTTGATCGTTTAAAAAAGAGACAGGCAGATCACAAGCACTATCAGCGATAATGTGAATATTCATTAATCACACCTACTTTTTTTCATTTACATATAGTCTATCTTGATCACAAATAGAAAACAATACATTTTGTGCAAACTGAAAATTTAAAAAAGAAGGACAAAAAATCGAGTAGGAGGGAGCGATTAACTCCCGTCCTCTCACACCACCGTACGTACGGTTCCGTATACGGCGGTTCCATTAAGATAATTGACGCAAGTCTTTATAACTTCCGTGAATAGCTGTTCTCTTTATGCCAGTGGTCACTCCACCCTCCAAGAGGTCTCCCACGGGATTCACCGCTTCCTTCCTCAAGTGAGGTACTACGTTTTCTGTGTTCATCATGACTCACTGAATGCCAAGGGCTATTCTCTCTTAATTGTTCGGTCCTTCTTAGTAGTTCTAAACCAACTAATACTATGACCTCTGCTGACTTCTGACTGTTCAGCTATCTATCACTAGATAGGTTACCAAGGTTACTTGGCGTGCCAGCCAGACCTCCCCGGGTAAGAGTGTAATCTTTCCTTCCATCCATCTGCTTCATTTACTCTGTATCACCTTCGGCAGAAAGGGCTTTGTTTTGTCTTGCAAACTCACCCAGTGATACCTAGCCTCATATGAAGTTCGTGTTCCGAGAGACCTTAAAGTTTGCCGCTCGCTTCCTTCAGATTCCGCGTCACCACGGACACCCTTGCGTTAAGCTAACTGCTACTTCTGCCTTCGCAGCTCGGGACTTTCACCCTATAGATTACACCCATGCCGGGCGCACAAGAAAAAATGGACGAAACAAGAGGAGCTCGTTTCGTCCATTTCATATTTATTCCTTGTTCAAAATGTGCCGTACAATCGGCATTCTGGATGGTGTTATGCCTGCTCGATTTTTTCTCGATGCAGATGCTGTACAAAGATTGGTCTGTTCAAATTCGATCTGTTCATTATAAAAACAGCTCTTAAAAGGATTCGAAAATGAACGGAAGGGCATTATCCTTCGAAGCTTGCTTCGTTATTGGCTCTTGCTTCTGATTCGGCAAACGTCATACGGTATGGAAACTTTTCATCATGTTTTTTGACAGCACCTTTTCCTTGCTCAATGAATCGTTTCGATTTATTCCGTTTGCCCAAGTTGGAATCCCCCTTTTGATCATTGACGAAATGAGTTCGTCAATTATAGGATATCCCTTTTTAAACATCTAAATCCTTGTCAATTGTTGTGAGGTGTAAAAAGATCATCGAACTTTTGGACTTTTGCAAAGATTAAAGGGACAGCAATTCCTTTAAAAATTTTGCAACTCCGTCTTCTTCATTTGTCAGCGTAATTTCATCAGCAATCTCTTTGAGCGGCTCAATTCCGTTTCCCATTGCAACGCCTAATCCCGCATATTCGATCATTTCCAAATCATTGTCTTCGTCGCCAAAAGCGATAATTTGCTCTCGAGGGATATTGTAAAATTCGGCGATTTTTTGCAATCCGACTGCTTTATTAATGCCTGCTCGGATAATTTCAATAACATGCCACGGGTGAGCCCAGCTTCTGTGGTCTACAACTTCCGCATGAACTTCATTTAAATAATGGCGAATCCGCTTGACATTTTCTTCGTCTGAATGGATTAACATGCTTGTGACATCGCGATTTAAAACAGCTTTTAAGTTGCCGATTTCAATTTTCGGATTTCCTATACTGAAAATATCCAACCATTGTTCATTATGGTAATGAAAATAAACATGATCAAGCACTTCTGCTAAAATGTTATGGACTTGATGCTGTTCGGCGATTTCTACAATCTCTTTTACAACAGATACATCAAGGGTTGTATGATGAAATCCCCAGGATTCATCCAGCGGATGATGGACAAAGGCTCCGTTAAAATTGACAATCGGGGTTTTTAAATTTAATTCTTCGTAATACATTTTGCTCGAGCGGAACGGCCTTCCTGTTGAAATGCATATGATATGCCCTTCTTCTTGTGCTTTTTGCAAAACATTTTTTGTAAAAGGAGAAATCGTTTTGTCATCTTTCAGCAATGTGCCGTCTAAATCCAATGCGATTAAATGTTTTTTGGCCATAATCTCTCCTCATTTTTTGTTTTTATTTAGTGTATCTTTTTTCCATCTTTTTTGTCCATATGTTAAACTAATTTTAGCAAAAAAATAATGAAAGGAGCATCCTAATTGAAGGTCATTGTTGAGCATACGATGGCGGACAATATCCCTGTACTGCATGTATGCAAAGAAGATTTTATAAAAGATGAGCTGCCGCTTGTTGTGTTTATCCATGGATTTACGAGCGCAAAAGAGCATAATTTGCACATTGCCTATCTTTTGGCGGAAAAAGGTTTGCGAGTAGTATTGCCTGATGCGAAATTTCACGGAGAGAGGGATGAGAATCTTTCAGAGGCTGACTTAAATTTAAATTTTTGGAATATTGTTATCAGTTCTGTTAAAGAGCTCGAAAAAATAAAAAATTATTTTTTTGAAAAAGAATTGATTGATGGGAAAAATATAGGGGTAGCGGGAACTTCCATGGGCGGTGTTGCTACACTTGGAGCGCTCACCCAATATCCGTGGATCAAAGCTGCTGTCAGTTTAATGGGCAGCCCACATTATCAAAAATTTTTCAAATATCTTGTGGACTCCTATCAAAAAGCAGGCTATACCTTTCCGTTGTCTGAAGAAGAAATTCAGCAGCAATTTGATGCGTTGTATGAGTATGATTTATCCGTACATAAAGAAGCGTTATGCAACCGCCCCCTTTTGTTTTGGCACGGGATGAAGGATCAAGTTGTACCATTCGCTCCTACTTATCAATTTTATGAAGAGATAAAGCCGTTGTATGCTGACAATCCGGAACATTTGGCATTTATTGCGGAAAAGGATGCAGGGCATAAGGTGTCTCGAAAAGGGGTGCTAGAAACGGTTGAATGGTTTGTACGGCATTTGAGGTAGAAAATTTTTAATGTGACATAAACTTCGATATAATGATATTAACGAATATAAGAGGAGTGGATCGAAATGGATGAAGCGCTGAAGGAAAATATAATGGGTGCTCTTGAACAGGTTATTGACCCAGAACTCGGCATTGACATTGTCAATTTAGGATTAATATATGATTTGGAACTGAACGATGAAGGAGTCCTCAAAGTAACTATGACATTGACGGCAATGGGATGCCCCCTTGCTGGAACAATTGTTCAACAAGTAAAAGCTGCGCTTGACGGAATTCCAGAAATCAAAGATGTCGATGTCAACATCGTTTGGAATCCACCTTGGACGAAGGACCGCATGTCCAGATACGCAAAAATTGCCTTAGGTATTCAATAAAAACTTGTGCAGACTGGCGGAAAAGGCCAGTCTTTTTTATTATGCAAATGTTTTATCAATTTGACTGCAAGTGTCATTATGTTTTTATTTTCGTCTTTATCGCTTCTTTTGTTTATCTCTCACCATAATGGAGCTTTTATCCCGAAACATAATTTGCATTTTTTCTTCAGCATGGCATATCTGAATAATTTGCAAGGGATTCCCTGCTCTCTACTACATTAAGAATCCTTGTTTTTGAACAGAAAAATTATAAATATACAATTGATTTTATTTTTATACAGTATTATAATGGTAACTAATTTAACGGAATGAATTGAAGGTGATTGAGGTTGAATATAGGAATTATCGGGGCAACAGGATATGGCGGTGTGGAACTTTATCGAATTTTAGCCAATCATCGGTATGTCGAAAACATTCATTTATATACATCTTCAGCAGAAAAAAAGAGCTATATTGACGAATATCCGCATTTATCCCATATAAAAGAAAATGAACTAAAACCGTTAGAGCCGGATCAAATAAAAGAAGAAAATGATGTTGTTTTTCTTGCGACGCCGTCGGGAATATCTGCTTCACTGACGACGGAATTGCTTGACGATCAATTGAAAATCATCGACTTATCAGGCGATTTAAGGTTAAAAAATAGTGATGATTATGAAAAATGGTATAAAAAAGCACCAGCGCCTGAAATGCTTTTGCAGGAAGCGGTATACGGCTTGACAGAGCTGTATCGTGAGGATATTAAGAACGCTAAAATTTTGGCGAATCCTGGATGCTATCCAACTGCAACCTTGCTTGGCCTAGCACCGCTTGTGCGGGAAAAAATCGTCAAAGAGAACTCGATCATTGTTGATGCAAAATCGGGTGTTTCAGGTGCAGGTCGAAACGCTTCGCTTGCTACAAGCTTTGTTGAAATACAAGATAATTTCAAAATTTATAAAGTACATCAGCATCAGCATATACCGGAAATTGAACAGGAGCTTCATAAGTGGGACGAGAAAGTCGGCTTCATTTCGTTCAGCACCCACTTAGTGCCGATGACAAGAGGGATTATGGCGACAATGTATATTGAATTATTAGAAGAATGGAATACTTCAAAATTAGTAGATTTATATGAATCATTTTATAAACATTCACCATTTGTGAGAGTGCGTACAAACGGAACGTTCCCAAGCACAAAGGAAGTGTACGGCTCGAATTATTGCGATATCGGTCTTGCATTTGATCAAAGAACAAGTCGGTTGACAGTCGTATCTGTCATTGACAATTTGATGAAAGGCGCTGCAGGGCAGGCAGTGCAAAATTTCAACATTATGTCAGGATTCCAAGAAAATGAAGGACTAAACTTTTTGCCAGTATATCCATAACATCAAGGAGGACTTCTAGTGACAACCAAAATAAGAAAAATAGACAACGGTTCAATTACAACACCGAAAGGCTTTTATGCAGGCGGCTATGAAGCGCACATCCGCTACACTCATAAAAAAGACATCGGCATCATTTATAGTGACGTTTCAGCAACAGCTGCAGCTGTTTACACACAAAACGTTGTGCAAGCTGCCCCAATTTTTGTGACAAAAGAGAGCATTGCAAAGGAAAACAAAATTCAAGCGGTGATTGTCAACAGCGGCAACGCCAATGCCTGTACAGGCGAAAAAGGTTTAAGCGATGCATACGCAATGCGGAAATGGACGGCTGAAAAGCTTGGAATTGCAGATCATCTTGTGGCTGTCGCTTCAACAGGAGTAATTGGCGAATATTTAAACATGGAAAAAGTCCAAGAGGGGATCAACAATATTGAATATGAACGTTCATCAGCAGGAGCCAAAAGCTTTGCCGAGGCTATTTTGACAACAGATACGTGTGAAAAGACTGCCTGTTATCAATTTGAAATCGAGGGAAAACAGGTGACCATCGGTGGAGCAGCAAAAGGATCGGGGATGATTCATCCCAACATGGCGACAATGCTCGGGTTTTTGACGACAGATGCGAATATCGATGAAAAATCGCTGCAGCAAGCTTTCTGGGAAGTTATCGATGAAACGTTTAATCAAATAACCGTTGACGGCGATACATCAACAAATGATATGGTGCTTGTTTTAGCAAACGGAAAAGCTGAACACTCAATGCTGACGGAAGAGCATCCAGATTGGCCTGTTTTTAAAGAGGCGTTGAGAAAAGTAAGCGAAGATTTAGCAAAGCAAATTGCCAGAGACGGTGAAGGTGCGACAAAATTGATTGAAGTTTCTGTTAATGGGGCTAAATCAAAGCAGGAAGCGAACATCATTGCCAAGACGATTGTCGGATCCTCCCTCGTCAAAACTGCAATATATGGAAAAGATGCGAACTGGGGAAGAATCTTGTGCGCCGCCGGCTACAGCGGAGCGGAATTCGATCCGAATCAAATGGAAGTGTATCTCGGCCATATCTTATTATTTAAAAACGGATTGCCAGTTTCATTTTCGGAACAAGAAGCGATCCAATATTTGGATCAGGAAATCGTAGAAATCAAGGTAATGTTAAATAATGGTGAAGCACAAGGAAAAGCATGGGGATGTGATTTAACATATGAGTATGTCAAAATCAATGCAAGTTACCGGACATGATAAACCGATTGTTGTCATTAAGCTTGGCGGCAGCATGCTGGAACAGCTGTCAGAAAGCTTTTTAGACAGCATAAAAGAACTGTTAACTACGAAACGGGTCATTATCGTCCACGGTGGAGGACCGGACATTAACAATATGTTGACAAAATTAAATGTAAAAAGCGAGTTTTACAACGGCATGCGTAAAACGACAAAAGAAGTGCTTGAAATTGCAGAAATGGTTCTTTCAGGAAAAATTAACAAACAGCTCACGGCTCTGTTGACACAAAAAAGTGTGAAAGCGATCGGTCTTTCAGGTACTGATGGTCAGCTAATTGTCTCGTCATTTTTAGATGAAGAAAATCTTGGCTTTGTCGGCAAAGTCGAGCAGATTAATGATGAACTATTGCGTTCGCTGCTAATTCTTGACTATGTTCCAGTCATTGCCCCGATCGGCATAACGGCGGATGGGCAAAAATTAAATATCAACGCAGATCTGGCTGCTAGTGCAATTGCTGAAAAAATAAATGCGGAACAGCTGCTGTTTGTGACGAATGTTCCGGGAATTTTATATGATGGCAAGCTTATTGAAGAAGCGACGGAAACGATGATCGAAAAACTCATTGAACAGAAGGTTATTTACGGCGGGATGATTCCGAAAGTACAGGCGGCTTTAGATGCGCTTTCTGATCAGCTTGAGCATGTGATGATTGTGAGCGGCAACGACCGTATTTTTAAGGAAGGGAAAATGATCGGAACGAAAATTACGAAAAAACGAGAGGTCGTGGTCAAATGAGTTATTTATTTCCAACCTATGCGAAGTGGGATGTGGCAATTGAAAAAGCAGAAGGAAGCTATGCATATGATGCAAACGGAAAAAAATATTTAGATTTTATTTCCGGAATTGCTGTATGCAACCTAGGTCATTGTCCGAAGCAAGTGGCGGATGCCATCACTGAACAGCTGCAAAAGGTATGGCATACTTCTAATCTTTTTCATATCCCCCTTCAAGAAGAGGTTGCCAAGCAATTGGTGGAGCATTCAAGCGGAGATGCCGTATTTTTTGCGAACAGCGGCGCCGAAGCGAATGAAGCCGCCATTAAACTGGCTAGAAAACATACCGGCAAACATAAAATCATTACATTTTACCAGTCTTTTCACGGCAGAACATTTGCGACTATGACGGCTACTGCTCAAGAAAAAGTACATAAAGGGTTCGGTCCTCTCATTCCTACGTTCGAATATCTCCCTTACAATGATGCAGCTGCGGTGAAAAACATTCATGATGAGGATATAGCTGCTTTTATGCTGGAAGTGGTTCAGGGCGAGGGAGGAGTTATTCCTGCAACGAAGGAATTTTTACAGGCAGTAGAAGAAAAGTGCAGGGAGATCGGCGCATTATTCATCGTCGATGAGGTGCAAACTGGAATCGGACGCACCGGAAAAGCATTCGGCTACCAGCATTACGGCATTTCTCCGGATATTATCACTGTCGCCAAAGGATTGGGAAGCGGATTTCCTGTCGGAGCCATGATCGGAAAACAAGAATTGATCGAAAGTTTTTCACCGGGAACACACGGTTCAACGTTCGGCGGGAATTATTTGGCTATGGCAGCTGCGAAAGCGACTTTGGAAACTGTTTTTCAGCCAAGCTTTTTGCAAAGCGTTCAGGAAAAAGGTCAGCGGCTGTTCGAAGGTCTATCAGAACTCTTGAGAGATGTGCCTACTGTAAAAAAAGTGCGGGGTAAAGGATTGCTGCTTGGAATTGAGCTGGATATTGAGGTCAATAAAGTGCTTGCTTCTTTAAGAGAAGAAGGACTTCTAGCACTTTCAGCTGGATCCAATGTGTTACGGCTTCTTCCTCCGCTCACTGTTTCGAATGAAGAAATTGATTTAGGACTGGGCATTATTGCTTCTGTTTTGAAAAAAGAAAAGATCTTCTCTTCCTAAAAGATAAGAATTTTCTTGCAAATTGTTGTATAAATATACATCAAAGAGGTGTTCAATATGCAAGGTTATCTTGTATTAGAAGATGGAACAGTTTTTGAAGGCAAGATGGATGAAATCGTGTCTCCTGTTAAAGGAGAACTCGTTTTTTATACAGGAATGACAGGATATCAAGAGGTGTTGACAGATCCTTCCTACAAAGATCAAATCGTCGTTTTTACGTATCCGCTTATTGGCAATTACGGTATCAATGATCAAGATTTTGAAAGCAAAAAGCCGCAGGTGAAAGGGGTCATCCTTTTTCAGCTGACTGAACACTATTCCCATTATAAAGCGAACCGTTCATTAAAAGACTATTTACAAAAATGGAATATTCCTTATTTAACAAATGTTGACACGAGAGCTGTTGTCAAACAAATCCGATCAAAAGGGACATTGCATGCGGTCATTTCAAAAGACAAACAATACGACTCTCAGGATAAGCTCTCCGATTTTCCGATTCGCGATGTTTCTGCAAGCGAAATCGAAACGTTTGGCAATGGTCCGACACACATTGCACTAATTGATTTTGGATTTAAAAAATCGATTTTGAATTCTTTGCTGAAAAGAGGCTGTAAAGTTTCAGTCGTTCCGTTTCATCAAATGGAAAAAGTGTTTGAAATCAAGCCGCATGGCATCGTGCTGTCGAACGGGCCGGGCGATCCAAAGCAAATGAAAAATTATTTTTCTACATTAAACCAATTGATGAAGCAATATCCGACGCTCGGGATTTGTTTAGGGAATCAGCTGATTGCCCTGTCGTTTGGCGGGAATACAACAAAGCTCAGATTCGGGCACCGCGGAGCAAACCATCCGGTAATTGATCAAAAAACAGGAAACGTATTTATTACATCACAAAACCACAGCTATGTGGTGGATAAAAAAAGCTTGGAAAAAACACCTCTTAAATTGCGATATACAAATGTCAATGACGGCTCAGTTGAAGGGCTTGAGCATGAAAAATTGAAAGTCATGTCTGTTCAATTTCATCCGGAAGCCCATCCAGGACCGGAAGATGCTAGTTTTATTTTTGATGAATTTTTAGACACATATGTAGCAGCAGGGAGAGAAAAAGTCTATGCCTAAAGATACATCATTAAACAAAATACTAGTGATCGGTTCAGGTCCGATCATTATCGGCCAAGCGGCGGAATTTGACTATTCTGGGACACAGGGATGCTTGGCGTTAAAAGAAGAAGGATTTGAAGTTGTACTTGTTAACAACAATCCTGCAACGATTATGACCGATACGAAAATTGCCGATGCGGTCTATTCAGAGCCGCTTACGGTGGAAAGCATTGAAAAAATAATTGCAAAAGAACGTCCAGACGGCATTTTGGCAACATTGGGGGGGCAGACGGCTTTAAATCTAGCTGTGGAGCTTGATCAGGCAGGGATTTTGCAAAAATACGGCTTGAAACTGCTCGGAACCTCGATCGAATCGATTCAAAAAGGGGAGGACCGGGAGCTATTTCGAAAGCTGATGATTGATTTGAACGAGCCGATCCCGGAAAGCAAAATTGTGGAGGATGTTCCGTCCGCCCTTCAGTTTGCTGATGAAATTGGTTTTCCGATTATCATTCGTCCGGCTTATACGCTTGGCGGCAAAGGCGGAGGCATCGCCTACAACCGAGAAGAGTTTATTTCCATTGTCACAAATGGACTTAAAATGAGCCCAATCAATCAAGTGCTTGTGGAAAGAAGTATTGCCGGATTTAAGGAAATTGAATATGAAGTGATGCGCGATGCAAAAGGTACTTGTATTACCGTCTGCAATATGGAAAACATTGATCCAGTCGGAATTCATACTGGGGATTCGATCGTTGTTGCCCCATCTCAAACATTAACAGATGAAGAATATCAAATGCTCCGGCAGGCGGCTTTGAAAATTATCGATGCATTAAAGGTAGTCGGGGGCTGCAACATTCAGTTTGCACTTGACCCTGAAAGCAAGCAATATTACGTGATTGAGGTCAACCCTAGGGTAAGTCGCTCTTCCGCACTTGCTTCGAAAGCGACTGGTTACCCAATTGCCAGAATGGCTGCAAAGCTAGCTGTTGGCTACTCATTAGCGGAGCTGAAGAACCCGTTAACGATGTCGACATATGCCAGCTTTGAACCTGCACTTGACTATGTAGTTGTCAAATTTCCGCGCTGGCCGTTTGATAAATTTACAAAAGCAGATCGGAAGCTTGGAACAAAGATGAAAGCAACCGGCGAAGTGATGGCGATCGAACGGACGATGGAAGCCGCTCTGCAAAAAGCTGTGGAATCGTTGGAATTAAATAATATCGGCATTTATTTGCCTAAGCTTGTGAAAGAAGATACGTCAGCTCTTATTAACCGCCTCCAGCATGCAGATGATGAACGCTTTTTCATCTTAATGGAGCTGTTAAGAAGAGGAGTTTCTATAGATGAGCTTCACAGCCAGACAAAAATTGACTATTATTTCTTGCATGTTTTCAACCATCTAATTGAACTTGAAGGAAAAGCGAAAAAAGAAAAGCTGTCTCCAAGCCTTTTAAAAGAACTGAAATTTTTCGGCTTTTCCGACCGTTCGATTTCATATTGGCAAAAGACAGAAGAAAAAGAAATCCGAAAGCTCCGCAAAGAGTGGGGGATTAAGGCCATATTCAAAATGGTTGATACATGTGCCGCAGAATTTGAAGCGAGAACAAATTATTTCTATTCTACGTACGTTTTCGGTGAAAACGAAGCTGTCTCCACAAGAGGAAAGAAGAAGGCGCTTGTCATTGGTTCCGGCCCGATTCGCATCGGACAGGGAGTTGAGTTTGACTACAGTGCTGTTCACTGCATTCAAACATTGCAAAAGCTTGGATATGACGCGATCATGATCAACAATAATCCTGAGACGGTCAGCACTGATTATGAAACAGCGGATCGATTATATTTTGAGCCGTTAACAGTCGAGCATATATTAAATGTTGTTGAAAATGAAAACATTGACGTAACGCTCGTCCAATTTGGCGGCCAGACGGCGATCAACTTAGCGGAGAAGCTTGAAAAAGCAGGCGTGAAGCTGCTTGGTACAACTTCTGAGCTTCTGGACATATTGGAGGATCGAGAAAGATTTTATCAGCTATTAGACGAAACGAATATCCCGCACATTCAAGGAGCAATGGCACATACAAAAGAGGAGGCGATATCGGAAGCGAAAAAGCTGCGGTATCCGATCCTGTTAAGACCTTCATATGTTATTGGCGGAAAAGGCATGGTGAAGGTAAAAAATCAAGAAGAGCTGCTTTCGTTAGTGGAGCAGACGGACGAAAATCATTTTCCTCTTCTTTTAGATGAATTCCTTTTTGGTCAGGAAGCGGAGGTTGATTTAATAGCTGACGGGAAAAATGTGTTTATTCCGGGATTTATGGAGCATATCGAGCCCGCTGGTGTTCATTCTGGCGATAGTTATGCGATTTTTCCAGCTGTGTCGTTGTCAAAAGAAATAAAAGAAAAAATGACCGACTATGCGGAAAGAATGGTTCAACATTTGCAATATAAAGGCATTATGAACATTCAATTTTTAATTGATGGTCAGGACGTTTATGTGCTGGAAGTGAATCCGCGTGCGAGCCGGACTGTGCCGATCGTCAGCAAAGTTGCCGGAGTGCCGTTAGTAGATCTTGCGACAACCATTTTAACCGGAAAAATGTTAACTGACTTACATCCTCAAATAGCAGCCCATGAATATGTGGCTATTAAATATCCGGTATTTTCAACGCACGCCCATTCAGATGTCGATATGAAACTAGGTCCGGAAATGAAATCGACGGGCGAAGGAATGTGTGTCGGCAAATCTGTGGAGGAAGCGATGCGGAAGGTATTCGATCATTTATTTCCAATTCATTCGGACGGTATTTTTGTGGATGGAGATAAGAAAGATGATGTACTCGATTATATAAAACCGGTAACGGATAATTTTGAAAGTTGGCTTGAGAAAAAAGAAGCGGTGCTTTATTATAATCCGGAAGAAAACGATCAGGCAAAGGCAAGACGACAAAAAGCGCTTGAACGAGGAATTATGGTATTGACGGAAGAAGCATCATTTCAGGCATTTTTAAGTGCACTAACAGTTAGCAAATACACGCCTATTTCTTTACATGAACTGTCAGATAAAGGAGTCGAAATGAGTTTATGAGCACACTTAAAGGTCGTAACGTTTTAAAGCTGCTTGATTTTACATCAGAAGAAATTCAATATTTGCTCGAGGAAGCATTGAAATTAAAGCAAAATCCGCTATCAAACGTCCTTCATGGGAAAACGCTGGCGATGATTTTCGAAAAATCATCCACTCGAACTCGTGTCTCCTTTGAAGTAGGAATGCTGCAATTAGGGGGACATGCGCTTGCCCTTTCTTCAAAAGAGCTTCAGCTCGGGCGCGGTGAGACAATCGCTGATACAGCGAGAGTATTGTCGCGATATGTGGATGCCATTCTTCTCCGCACAACTGACCATAATCGGGTCAAAGAGCTTGCCGAATATGCAACTGTCCCTGTCATCAATGGTTTGTGCGACTTGTACCATCCTTGCCAAGCGTTAGCTGATTTATTGACAATTTATGAGCTGAAAGGCAAATTTTCAGGCGTAAAAGTCGTTTATGTTGGCGACGGCAACAATGTCGCCCACTCCCTTATGGTTGGCTGCGCAAAAGTTGGCGCTCATTTTACGATCGCAGCCCCAGAAGGCTATGAGCCAAATGAAAGCATTTTGAAACAGGCGAAAGAAATTGCTGGCGAAACGGGCGGGAAAGTCGAATTAATTCATAATCCAGACGAAGCGGTTCAGGATGCTGATATTATTTATACGGACGTTTGGGTCAGCATGGGACAGGAAGAAGAAACAGAAGCAAGAATGAAAGCATTTAAACCGTTTCAAGTAAATCAATCCTTGCTGGCAAAAGCAAAACGAGATGCAAGCTTCCTTCACTGCCTGCCGGCTGCGCGCGGCTTGGAAGTGACAGATGAAGTGATGGACGGAAGCCAATCAGCGGTATTTTTGCAGGCCGAAAACCGCCTTCATGCGCAAAAAGCAATTTTAAAAGAAATTATGGCTTAACAAGATCTTTCGTTGATAAAGCAGGATGATCTCCTGCTTTTTTTCTTTTGAAACCGGGGCGAAAGGTTTTACTCTACTGCATATATATCCAGACAAAAAAGAACGACAGGTGAGACAATTTTGGGAATAATTGTAAATAATGATTCTCACAGAAACAGTAAAAAGAGCTTTTGACCCAGCATTCGGTGCTTGCACGCTTAAACGATTTTTTCAAAAGGATGCCATATGCAGTGAGTTCGATTTTGGGCGTTGAGTAAAGTTTCGAAGTACATCACATAATGAAAATTATCAAAGGTGTTTCTGTCTATACATGAAAAATCTTCTGATAGCCAACAATAATGTCCAAGGAGGGATGATTCATGGGTCAAAATCGTCAATTCAGGCCTGGTCAAAAAGCACCTAACAACGGAATCTACATCGAAGTCGGCGAGACCGGATCGATGGTGGTCGATCCCAAAAAGGTTGAACTCAAAGCAGGAGATCGATTCCCCGAAACATCCAACCATAATCGGGTTTGGACCTATAAGCGCAAGCCGTAATATTTCGAACAACGCTAAGCCATTCTGAAAACGAATGGCTTTACTTGATTTATAAAGAAGTTATAATAAAATTAAAGGTCAAAAAAAGTCAAAATAGGGGCGTTTCGGTATGGATGTAAATCAATTCACGGAGAAGCTGCAAAAAGGTCTGGTAGAAGCTCAAAAAATCGCAAAAGAACATGAACATCAAGAAGTGGATGAATTTCATATTTTACTTGCTTTTCTGCGGCAGTCTGACGGGATTTTTCCAAGAATTTTAGAAAAGCTTAAATGTCCTGTACAACAAATTGAGGCAGCGATCAACGAGTATTTACAAAAAAAGCCGAAAGTATCTGTTCACGGAAACGGTGAGGTAAATATTTATATTTCCCGTACTCTTTCAGAAGCTTTTGCAAAAGCGGACGAAATAAGGAAAGATTTTCAAGATGATTATTTATCAGTTGAACATATTATATTGGCATTTTCCGAATCGAGCTCAAAAGAAGTGAGAGAGCTTTTTCAGCAATATCACTTAACAAAAGCTGCCATATTGAAAGTGTTAAAGGAAATAAGGGGGAATGCTCGGGTGACATCACCTAATCCAGAAAGCACTTATGAAGTATTGGAGAAATACGGCCGTGATTTAGTTAAAGAGGTGAAAGAAGGAAAAATTGACCCTGTCATTGGCCGTGATCAAGAAATTCGGCGCGTGATCCGAATTTTATCAAGAAAAACGAAAAACAACCCGGTGTTAATCGGTGAACCAGGGGTTGGAAAAACAGCGATCGTGGAAGGATTAGCCCATCGGATTGTACGAAAAGATGTACCGGAGGGATTAAAAGATAAAACAATATTTGCTTTAGATATGAGCTCGCTCATTGCGGGAGCCAAGTTTCGCGGAGAATTTGAAGAAAGATTAAAAGCTGTTTTGCAAGAAATTAAAAAGAGCGATGGACGGATTATTTTATTTATTGATGAATTGCACACAATAGTCGGGGCCGGCAAAACAGAAGGAGCAATGGATGCCGGCAACATGTTAAAGCCGATGCTTGCGAGAGGTGAGCTGCACTGCATAGGAGCAACGACACTTGATGAACATCGCAAGTATATTGAAAAAGATCCGGCGCTTGAGCGGCGTTTTCAACAGGTGCTTGTGAGCGAACCGTCTGTGGAAGACACGATTTCTATTTTACGAGGACTAAAAGAACGGTTTGAAATCCATCATGGAGTCAAAATTCATGATTCGGCGATTGTAGCTGCGAGTGAGCTCTCGCACCGCTATATTACAGAACGCTTCCTGCCTGATAAAGCGATTGATTTAATCGATGAAGCATGCGCGATGATCCGCACGGAAATAGATTCAATGCCGACAGAACTTGATGAAGTGACGAGAAGGATTATGCAGCTTGAAATTGAAGAGGCTGCATTGAAAAAAGAAACGGATGACATCAGCCGAATCAGATTGGAAGAGTTGCAAAAGGAACTTGCAAATTTAAAAGAGAAAGCAAATGAAATGAAGGCGAAATGGCAGCTTGAAGTCGAAGGTATTCAACAGCTTAGAAGCTTGAGGGAAGAGCTGGAAAAAGCACGCAGAGATTTAGCTGATGCTGAAAATGAATACGATTTAAACAAAGCGGCTGAGCTGCGCCATGGAAAAATTCCGGCGCTGGAAAAACAAATCAAACAACTGGAAGAAGAAATGAAGCAGAAAGAGGAAAACAAGATGCTTCGCGAGGAAGTAACAGAAGAGGAAATTGCCGGTATTGTGTCAAGATGGACTGGCATTCCGGTAGCAAAGCTTGTACAAGGGGAAAGAGAAAAGCTTCTGAAGCTTGAACAAATATTAAAAGAAAGGGTCATCGGGCAAGACGATGCAGTTGAATTAGTATCGGATGCAGTTTTGCGTGCGCGGGCAGGCATAAAAGATCCGAACAGGCCGATCGGCTCCTTCCTCTTTTTAGGTCCGACAGGGGTCGGGAAAACGGAGCTGGCGAAAGCATTGGCAGAAGCGCTTTTTGACAGCGAGGACGAAATAGTCCGCATTGATATGTCGGAGTATATGGAAAAACATTCTGTCTCAAGGCTGATCGGCGCACCTCCGGGTTATGTCGGATATGAAGAAGGAGGACAGCTGACGGAAAAAGTTCGGAGACATCCGTACTCGGTTATATTACTGGACGAAATCGAAAAGGCTCACCCAGAAGTGTTTAACATATTGCTGCAAATGCTTGATGACGGCAGGGTGACCGATTCGAAAGGAAGAACAGTTGATTTTAAAAATACAGTGATCATTATGACATCCAACATCGGTTCTCAGCATTTGCTCTCCGGTTTAAATGATCAGGGGGAAATAACAGATGAAGCGAAAAAGAAAGTTCTTGATGAGCTTTCCATGCATTTCCGGCCAGAATTTTTAAACCGGATTGATGACACGATCCTGTTCAAGCCTTTAACAATGAACGAAGTAAAAGGAATAGTAGAAAAACTTTTAAAAGAGCTTCAAGCGCGCCTATCCCATAAACAACTTACACTAAAGATTACAGATGAAGCGAAGGAATTCATTGCAAAAAGAGGATTTGATCCTGTATTTGGCGCACGGCCGCTGAAACGGTTTATTCAAAAGCATGTAGAGACAAAACTTGCGAAAGCGGTTATTGCTGGAACCGTTCATGATCGTGACCAAGTTCTGTTAGGGGTAGAAAATGAAGAAATTGTTATAAAAACGGATTTGCATGCTCATGAGAAGAGCGGAGCAGCAAAATTAGAATAGCTATAAATGGATATTAAAACCCTTCTCAATCGAGGAGGGTTCTTTTTTTTGTGCGGACCATGTAGACATAGGAAACTGTGTCCTGGTGGCGGGGAATCTGATTCGGAGACTAAAAACAGGGCGATATTCCTATCAGGCTAGTTTCATGGGGAGATTGCACAGCTAAGCAAGCCTGATTCTGCCTAAAAGACTAGAAAACTATAATTGGAAAAGTGTAGTGCTTTATAAGTTTTTCCGCCAATCTTAGTTGTGCTGACGTATACGTAACAGCTTCATGTAAATTTGCTAGGCTGAAATCTTAATTATACTGACGTATATGTTAACTGGTAAGGGTCTGTCCAAAGACAAATCTCCATTGAAAACAAAAAATCACAGGGGATGTCTTAAGCCCAAAAATGACTTATTAGACTATCCCCTTTTTTTGAATTTGTCTATATTATGGCGTAACAAGTGAGGCTTCGCCGATAGCAGCAGGCATCTAATCGCTGATTTTCGTTTTAAATAAAAAGAAATTGGCAATTCGCCAATTTCGACAAATTCTTAATGCTCTTCTGAAGGTTCAGCCGGAATTAACTCCCCAATTATAAAGAGAAGTACGGTAAAAACAACAGAGATTATAATTGCTGTTGAAAAATGGAATGCAGAGCCTGTCATGGAAGAAACAACATAGCTGGCCATGTTGACAAGCAAAAACGTCCAAAAAAATGTTGCGAAATATCTCATTATCTTCACCTCGTTTATTCCTGTCTTTACTTATATTATCATACAACATTTTTCATGAAAACGGTTGTTTCGCGATTTTTTTGCGAGCCTTTTTGACATTTCGTACATACATTATAAAAGGTCATCGATGGAAAGGTGGTGGGCAAATGGAAGGTGTTTCGGAAAGATTTTTTCAAATTGAAAACGAGTGGAATGTCATTCATCTTCCGGAAAAGCCGAACGGATTCGGCATCTTGATCATTGGCGATCGAACCCATTTTGTTGAAAATGGTTCAAGCTACTGGTTGGAGCATTACGGGCGGCGTCAGCTGATCAATACGTTAAAAAGCTGCGGATATACATTGTTTCATTCCAATCTTTACGGACGCCATTGGGGCAGCTCTCACGCCGTTTTGTTGGCAAAACAGCTTTATCATCTTGTCATGAAACAAGAAATTTTAAATAAAAAAATCCATATACTGTCTGAAGGTATAGGAGCACTCGTTGCGCTGCAGTTGATGGAAGAGATGCCAAATTCCATCCGTTCATCGGTGATGATCAATCCTTGTTTGGACATAAAAGCCCAAATAGCGGAAGAGAAAAAGAATAAATTTTTTTACAAACAAATGATAAAAGAACTATCAAAAGCTTACCAATTAGATGAAAAAGCTGTCACCCATTATCCCTTTGTCCGTATACAAGACTTTGTATCAAAAATACCTGTAGGCATCTGGCAGAAAATGAACGGGGGAAGCTATTCCTATAAAATTCATGGAAAAAAATATGAGGAATGGAGAAAGCAGCTGAAAGCTCCAATTCAATTCACATTTTATTTCCAGGAAAATATAAATCGGATCCATGATATGATAAGAAGTTTTTACAAAGAGCATGAAAGAATCTTATAGAAAAGGAATTGAGGACTGGGCGAAAATGCTCAATAAGTGAGCAGGCTGCCCCCTTTTTGTTTGAAAAGGGCATTGGACTAATCTCTTCTTTTTTCGCATACGATACAATAATAGTTTTTTCATAAAGGAGCATTCCTGTTAGAAGTTTTTTCGGGGACTTGAATAAAAAAAGCCCTCTTGGTATGATTCGGGGGTGTCAATCGCACGAATTGACCCCTAATTTGGATACCAAGGAGGACTATACATGAATTCTATCTCAAACAAGAAGATTAATCAAGTCACCGATCAAACGCTCGTCGTTGGCATGGATATCGCGAAAAAGAAGCATTATGCCTGCTTTGTGGATGAGCGAGGGAGGGTGTTAAAAAAGCCGTTTCCCGTTCTGCAATCGAGAGAAGGATTGGAATGGTTGTACCAGTGCATCGTGAAAGCGATGGAGGAATTTGAAAAAACGGAAGTGATCGTTGGCATCGAGCCAACGGGACATTATTGGCTCAATCTCGCTTACTTTCTTGACGAGAAGGGCATTCCTCTCGTCATGACAAACCCGATGCACGTGAAGCGCTCCAAAGAGCTGGATGACAATCTTCCAACCAAGCATGATGCGAAAGACGCGCTCGTCATTGCCCGGTTAGTGAAAGACGGCCGATTCAGCTATCCGCGCATTCTGAAAGGGGTGGAGGCCGAACTGCGCACAGGGGCGACGTTTCGATCCAAACTCGTGGAAGAGCAGGGGGCGGTTCGAAATCAGATGATTCGCTGGCTCGATAGGTAATTTCCGGAATTTACGCAAGTCTTTCCGTCGTTTGGGAAAATGGCGCTCGCTGTGCTGGAACAGACGCCGTTTCCGTCGGATTTAGCAGGGAAAGAGATCGAAGAGGTTCTCACCCTTTACCGCCAAAGCGAGGGATTACAATCGCCACAAAAACCGAAAGCGAAGAAGTTGATGGAATTGGTCCAACATTCCATTGGCGTAACGGAAGGACAACAGATGGCCCGTATCGAAATCGCCACACTTGTCCGCCGATATCGCCAGCTGGAAAAAGAGATCGAGGCATTGACAGAACAGCTGATTGAACTCGTTCAGACCTCCGTCGAATACGAATGGCTGAAGACCGTTCCGGGCTTAGGGGATGCGACTATCGTGGAACTGTTATCGGAAATCGGGAGTTTTTCCCACTATCAGGATCCGCGCCAATTATTGAAACTTGCGGGCCTGACACTGCGGGAGCATTCCTCCGGCCAACACAAAGGGCAAAAACGGATCTCGAAGCGTGGAAGAAGGCGGTTGCGCGCCCTCCTCTTCCGCGTGATGATGCCGATGATCCGCCACAACGAAGCGTTTCGACAGTTACATGAATATTACACGACACGGCCCGATAATCCGTTGCGCAAGAAGCAATCCATTGTGGTGTTATGCGGGAAATGACTGAAGGTACTGCACGCTGTGTGTACGAAGCACCAGGCGTTCGATGCGAAGCGAATGATGCAGGACATCTTTGGTCTCGAAACGGCGGCTTGATGCCTGCATGCCTTGTGATTCTCTAGACAACAAGGATGACACGGAGAAGCTGGCGCGATATCATCCATTCGACCTTGAGTCCCTAAAGGAGCTTAGCCGGCCTCTGCCTGATGACTAGACCGAACGAAGGAATGTAGGCACAAGGATGCCAAGAGACATGGGAGGGTTCGTCATCATCAGCGATGCAGAGATCCACGGTGCATCCCATACGCTTCCCCGCACTACAACCAAATTTAACCAGTAGTGGCCGCGAAGCGTACCCCATCAATGTAAGATATACACATATTTAAGAAATAATGTTAGAAACTTTGTCGAAAAATATTTTTTTGACACCCCTGAAACGGCTACAACCGTTGATATATCAACATTTATAGAGGGAGGTTTTCAAAATGTCAACTGCCTTAAAGCAGTGTAAACATATTTTAATTGTTGGGGCTCATCAATTTGAAGGCTTTCATATATGTTCAAAACTGGTAGAGGAAGGATTACTAGTCGATGGAGTGGTAATCGTTCCTAAAAATCCGTTGCAAAAAAAAATATGCGAAGAAGAAATGATGTGGCTCGGGCGGAACGCACATTTTCATTTATTGGAAGAAGACAGTTGGATAGAGGATGCTTCCAAAAAGCAATATGATTTGATTTATTATTGTCAAACAGATCATCAAACGATAGACGATGAAGCTGAAAAACACCGATTGGAAAAAACGGTCGAAATCGCATCCCTCAAGCAGACTCCGATTATTTTTTTATTTTCTCTTGAAGGAGAAAATCCGCTGGAATATAGGGATGAAGAAATTGACAGCTGGATGCAGCAAATAGGACAAAAATGGACTTTCCCTTATTTATTTGTTTATCTTCCAACCGTTTTCGGACCTTGGCAGCCGATAGGCCATTGGATTTCGAACAGTTTGTTGGAATGTACAGGCATCAGCCGTTCCAAGACGAATGCGAATGAAAAAATTGTCATTCGAGACATTCTTCATATTGATGAAATAGTTCCGGTGTTAACAGAATTTGACGAAGATTTGTTTGCGAAAAAAACAATTTACTTGATTTCCGACGACAAAGAGCGCATTAAGAAGGTGATGAGCTTTTTTGACATTTTTCATTACATTTACAAGCCTATATCGAAAAGCGAACATCATTTAGTTGTTCCAAAGACGGTCGAAAACATTGAAAAGAGTTTGCAAGAATTAAAAGATTTTTTCCTGCAAAATACACGCAGACTTTATACCTAACTATAAAATTTCTTTACTTCATTGACGGCGTATAGCAAAATAAAAGAGGAATGAAGTGAAACGTGAAAATTTTAGTACTAAATATACATCGTGTTAAAGAGGAAGCTTCCTAGAGAAACGCCTCATAAGCTATATTTCGTGACAATCAAATTGACCGTAAATTCAAAAGATCGTTTTGAACTTAGCTGAGATCGATATGTAATCATTTCGATTATTGAGAAACCTCACCATTTCAATGATGATGCAGTTCACTGGTTTAAAGGAGTTGCTTGGTATGTATAAAAAAATGTTTGTGATCATTTTTATTTTATTATTTCTCGTTGGCTGCGGACAAGCATCAGAAAAAGGAAAACTGAAAAAGGTGGGTTTGCTCGTTCCTGAAACGATTAATGATCAAGTTTGGGGGACAAAAGGGTATAAAGGGCTGTTAAAAATTCAGTCTGAGCTGAATGTAGATGTTTTTTATAAAGAAGGAATGAATTCCGAAGCGGCGGTGAGGGAGGCGGTCGAAGAATTTCACGGAAAGGGAGTTAATTTAATTATCGGGCACGGTCACGAATATGAGGGTTTTTTTAGAGATTTGCTGGATCAATATCCAGATATTCATTTCGTTTTTTTTAATGGTGATGCAAAAGGCCCGAATGCCACAAGTTTAAATTTTGAGGCGCATGCCATGGGCTTTTTCGCAGGAATGGTGGCAGCACATATGACAAAAACAAACGAAATCGGAATTATTGCCGCTTTTGAGTGGCAGCCTGAAGTGGAGGGGTTTTATCAAGGGGCGCAATTTGAAAATCCAAACGTAACCATTCACATTGAATATGTCCAAGGGTTTGATCATGTTGACTTGGCGCTTGAGAAGCTCGATAAGCTTGTCGCAGAAAATGTAGATGTTGTTTATCCGGCAGGCGACAGATACAACGTGCCAGTGATCGAAAAAGTGAAGGAAAAAGGAATATATTCAATTGGCTTTGTTTCAGATCAAAGTGATTTGGGCGAACAAACGGTTTTAACAAGCACAGTACAGCATGTGGATGAGTTGTATTTATTAGTCGCAAAAAAATTTATAAAAGGCGAACTGGAAAGCGGGAATTTATATTTTGATTTTCAAGATGGTGTGATTGATTTAGGGAAGTTCAGCCCTCTAGTAGATAAAGAATTTAAAAATAAAGTTTTAAAATATGTGGAAGAATATAAGAAAACAGGGAAATTGCCTAACGAATAATGCTATATAAGTTGAATTAAAGATTTACAACTAAACACACAAACGATCGATCGTTTGTTCTGGTTTCTGGTTGATTCGCTGAATAAAGGCTTGGACATTCTTTCTAATTTCTTGCACACTCGAATAGAACACGTTGTAAATCACGTCTGATTTCAGCCATTTCCATAGCCCTTCAATCAAGTTCAATTGCGGACTGTATGGTGGCAAAAAGACGAGCTCTAACCGATCTTCGTGTTCTTTTAAAAATGGCTGAATGAGTTTGGCATGGTGAATTCGAGCGTTATCTAAAATCATCACTATTTTGCCTGTGGGATAGCGTTCTAACACAAGTTGAAGAAATCGAAGAAATGTTTCCGCGTCATAGCGTTCTTCTTCGATGCAAAACACTTCCCCTGTTTCGTAGTTCAACGTGCCAATCAGCTTCAGCCCTTGATGTTTTCCAAACGTCGGAATGATTCGTTGTTTTCCTTTGACAAACCATGTTTTTTGAATCGCTTGGTAATCACGAATCATCGACTCATCTTGAAAGAGGACATGGGCGATGTTCCCATCTACCAGTTTTTTTTTACTTCAGGGAAGGTGATTTCGACGAATTCTTTTTGTTTCTCTTCATCGGCATTGGCTAGTGTATAGGTCGGTTTCGTATAGCTTAGCCCTAACCGATGCAGAATGTCACTTGTTCCGCGAAGCGTGTATGTTGGCCCCCACTTTTGTTGAATGAGTTCAGCGATTATCGCAAGCGTCCAATTATATTTTGCTTCGAATCCCACATCTACGGGGAGCTGATGTTCAATGATCAAAGCCAGCTCTTTTTCCTGCTCAGGGGTCAATCGACGTGGGGCGCCAGGTGAGTATTTCATCTCCAGTCCATCAAGACCGCGCTGGGCGTAGGCATGAATATAGTTATAAATAGTTTTCTTGGATCGACCAATAATCGTTGCGATTTCTCCTTTGGTATATCCCTGCAAATGAAGATAAATCGCTTGGTAGCGTTCATATGCTCGTTTACTTTTTGCTTCTTTCATGGCAGTGGACAACTTTTCGATCTCGTCTTTGTGATTTGGCATCATAGTTTTCTCTCCGTTCCCCTATTTTCTCTTTGTATTTATTCGCCGTGGAACGGGAGAAAACCTTTATTTCAATTTATATATGGTGAAATAAATAAAATAAAAATTTTGGGGGATGGTTGAATTCATCCCCTTAATTTTTAAATAGTTTTTTAATTTGATTGACGAACGGCTTTATTTCTTTAATAATTGGCTTCAGCTCAGATAATTTTGTCACAATATCATCGACTTGCTCAAAAATTTTTTGATAGTCTGATTGCTCGTCTTGCTTGTTTTTTTCGGAAGTTTTTTCAGAATGAACCGGAAGCTGCCGGCCGAACATAAATTGGGTAAAAAAATCGGGTTCTGGTGCTTCTGCTTTCTCTTTTTCATCTTCCTGCCGCTCGTTTACGTTTTCATCACTCATTCCCGTTTCACCTTCCGTTCTTTTTTCCTTTGCATCCTATTTTATGAAACAAAACTGAGTAAGGAATAGACGATTAGCTCAATCTATCAGTCAAAAACAAGAAAACCTGTAGTTAACTGTTATGAAGCATATTGCTATAAGTAGAAAAATAATATAAAATTAGTACCAAGTCATAACATTTGATAATAATTTTTTGTGAAGGAGATGTTCTTCATGAGAGCTGGGATCATCGGGATAGGCCGTTATATACCGGAAAAAGTTGTGACTAACTATGATTTAGAAAAAATCATGGATACGTCTGATGAATGGATTCGAACAAGAACCGGCATTGAAGAGCGGAGAATTGCTTCAGATGATATGAAAACATCGGATTTGAGCGCAAGAGCGGCATTAGAGGCCATTGAAGATGCAAAAATTTCACCGGAAGAAATCGATCTGATTATAGTTGCGACCGTAACACCTGATCAATCCTTTCCGTCAGTTGCCTGTGTTCTGCAGGAAAGACTTGGTGCAAAACGGGCTGCTGCTTTGGACATAAGCGCCGCATGTTCAGGTTTTATTTATGCGATGGCAACGGCAGGACAGTTTATACAAACAGGAGCTTATAAAAAAATTCTTGTCGTTGGAGCCGAAAAGCTTTCGAAAATTACGGATTGGAATGACCGTTCAACAAGTGTTTTATTTGGGGATGGTGCCGGGGCGGTTGTTTTAGGAGAGGTAAGTGATGACAGAGGGATTCTCTCATTTGAGCTAGGAGCGGACGGAAGCGGCGGCAAGCATTTATATGAAAAAGGTCATATTGTGATGAACGGGCGTGAAGTATTTAAATTTGCTGTGCGGCAGATGGGAGAATCAAGCATTAATGTATTGGAAAAAGCGGGATTAACGAAAGAAGATGTTGACTTTCTCATTCCGCATCAAGCAAATATCCGCATTATGGAAGCCGCCAGACAACGGCTTGAATTGCCGGAGGAGAAAATGTCCAAGACGATTCACAAGTACGGGAATACTTCCGCAGCATCAATCCCAATTTCTTTATACGAAGAAGTAAAAGCTGGTAAAATAAAAGATGGTGATCTTATTGTGATGGTCGGCTTCGGCGGAGGTTTAACATGGGGAGCCATTGCATTAAGATGGGGACAGTAAAATCATTCAATCAGAAATAAAAATGCTTTTTTTCCGTCATACAAACCGAAAAAGGCGAGGTGTAATGATATGGAAAAACGTAGAGTAGTTGTAACAGGCATCGGTGCTGTGACACCGATTGGATTGGATGCGAAAACAAGCTGGGAAAATGCTTTGAAAGGTGTATCAGGCATTGGAGAATTGACGAGAGTCGATAAAGACATATTTCCTGTCAAAGTTTCCGCTGAAATAAACGATTTTAAACCTGAAGATTTTATGGATCGGAAAGAAGCGAGGAAAATGGACCGCTTCACACAATTTGCATTAGCCGCCTCGTTGATGGCGCTTGAAGATTCAGGTTTAAAAATAAATAATGAAAACCGTGAACGGGTAGGCGTTTGGATCGGTTCAGGCATAGGCGGAATGGAGACGTATGAACAGCAATTCGAAACTTTTCTGGAAAAAGGTCCGAGACGTGTAAGTCCTTTCTTTGTTCCGATGATGATTCCTGATATGGCAGCCGGACAGGTGTCCATAGCGATCGGCGCGAAAGGTCCAAATTCATGTACAGTCACTGCCTGTGCAACAGGATCAAATTCAATCGGCGATGCCTTTAAAGTAATTCAACGTGGCGATGCCGATGTGATGATTACGGGCGGAACAGAAGCGCCGCTGACCAAGATGGCTTTTGCAGGTTTCAGTGCAGCAAAAGCGTTGTCGACAAATCCTGATCCGAAAACTGCTAGCCGTCCTTTTGACAAAAACCGCGATGGCTTTGTCATGGGAGAAGGTGCAGGAATACTTGTTCTTGAAGAGCTGGAACATGCTTTAAAACGAGGAGCAAACATTTATGCAGAAATCGTCGGCTATGGATCAACAGGCGATGCCTATCACATTACACAACCGGCTCCTGGCGGAGAAGGCGGAGCACGTGCAATGAAAATGGCAATTCAAGATGCAGGCTTAAAACCGGAAGATATCGATTATATTAATGCCCATGGAACAAGCACCGAATATAATGATAAATTTGAAACATCGGCGATTAAAGAAGTTTTTGGCAGCCATGCTTATCAATTAACCGTCAGCTCGACAAAATCGATGACAGGTCATCTGCTTGGAGCAGCAGGAGGAGTTGAAGCCATTTTCACCATTTTAGCAGTGAAAGAAAATATAATTCCTCCGACAATGAATTATGAAACACCTGATCCTGACTGTGACTTGGATTATGCTGTTAATCAGGCTAAACAAAAAACAGTTCGGGCGGCGCTCAGCAATTCCCTTGGTTTCGGAGGACATAACGCCACGCTCGTTTTCAAGAAATTTGAAGAAGCCTGATGTCAACATATAGGAAATTAAGGATCATATGAAACCGTTATTGCCTAAACAGGCAGTAGCGGTTTTCTTTTTAAAAAAAATTCAAACATCTTTCTTTTCTAATGAATAGTGTAGAAAAGGAGGTGCGAAGATTTGGGAGTTATTGACACAAAAAACTGGTTGAAGAAAAGCCGGAATCCAATCGAACTTTGTGAAAAGCTAGAGAAATATTTTCACCATTTACAAGCGGAGGAAATCCATCACTACCTGTCACAATACGGCATGCTTCGAACTGGCTATGAACATTGGCTTGTTAAGGCTGATGATTCGAAAATTTGGACAAAAGCAAATAACATTTTTTTGAAGTTAAAGAAAAGATGGAACGGTCCAGATGTCCCTATTTTTATTTTTCCTGTTGAAGAGCGAAAAAGTTTTTTTGGGAGAGATTTTAAAGGTCGTTCGGGGTTGTCTTTTCAGGATAAAATGTTTTTATTTTTATCGCCGGATGTAAAAAATGATGAGCTCATTGCGCTATTGATTCACGAATATCATCATATTTGCAGGCTTAGGAAAAATCCGAAGCACGAAAAAGACTATACGCTTCTTGATGCGATTATTTTGGAAGGTTTGGCGGAGCATACGGTTTACAGAACGATAGGTGAGCAGCATGTAACAAATTGGGTGAAAAAATATTCGAAGAGACAACTATACAGCTGGTGGAAAAATTTAATTGTTCCGAATCAAGACATAAAATGGGACCATCCGTTATTCGATCAGCTTTTGTTCGGAAAAGGCTTTTATCCGACCATGCTTGGATACGCAATTGGATATGATATCGTACAAACGTTTTATAAACAAAAACCGTTTTCAACAAAAGAAAGCTTTTATTTGCCTGCCGAACAATTCGTGGAAAGCTATGAAACAAAGGAATAGGCTCCTTTGTTTCTATATGTGTGCGCCCGGCATGGGTGTAATCTATAGGGTGAAAGTCCCGAGCTGCGAAGGCAGAAGTAGTGGTTAGCTTAACGCAAGGGTGTCCGTGGTGACGCGGAATCTGAAGGAAGCGAGCGGCGAACTTTAAGGTCTCTCGGAACACGAACTTCATATGAGGCTAGGTATCATTGGATGAGTTTGCATAACAAAACAAAGTCCTTTCTGCCAAAGGTGATATAGAGTAAATGAAGCAGATAGACCCCCATGCCGAAAAAAATTCGGCACCATCGGAAGGATGAAAACGAATATTGTCGAAATAACTCCTTGCAGCTGGGGTCATGAGGTCGATGCATCTATGGTACGCAAGAGTCCGAAAGATAGACGGACCCCAGTAGCCTGGTGCACCACGGAATGTCGCTCCCGAGTTGGGAAGCACGCAGGATAGAATGCTTCGTCATAGGCTACTGCACCAGCTGAAGATGAAATGAAGCAGGGAGGGAAAGCGATGAAGGTATTATATGAACGTTGTTGTGGAGTAGACGTGCATAAAAAATCCATTACCGCTTGTACCATCACCCCTGAAGGAAAAGAAATACGAACATTCGGTACCATGACCGATGAATTGCTGGAGTTTGTGAACTGGTTGAAAGAAAAAGGGGTGACGCACGTGGCGATGGAATCGACAAGCGTGTACTGGAAACCGTTGTACAATTTGCTCGAACTCGAACAAATCGAAACGCTTGTCGTCAATGCCCGGCATATTAAAGCAGTTCCTGGACGGAAGACGGATATGAAGGATGCCGAGTGGATCGCCAACTTGCTTCGCCATGGATTGTTGAAAGGAAGTTATATTCCGGACCGAGCCCAACGAGAACTGCGAGAACTCGTTCGATATCGTCGCAGTTTGATCGAAGAAAGAGCGCGGGAATTGAATCGGATTCAAAAAGTATTGGAAGGAGCGAACATCAAGTTGTCGTCCGTTGTTTCCGATATCAATGGGGCATCGGCACGAAAAATGATTCGTGCGTTGATCGAAGGGAAAAACGATCCGATGGTCATCGCTCAGCTCGCAAAAGGGAAATTGAAACAAAAAGTGGAAGAACTCCAGCGCGCATTACACGGGGTAATCGGCCCTCATCAACGGATGATGTTAGCCGAACAATGGCGGCATGTGGAATACCTAGATGAAGCGATTGCGCGATTAGATCAGGAGATCGAGGAGAGAACGCGCCCTTTTGAAGAAGCGCTGGAGCTCTTAGATACGATTCCGGGAGTCGGGCGGAAAAGTGCGGAACAAATTTTGGCGGAAATCGGAACCGATATGAGTCGCTTTGCATCAGCGAGCCATCTGGCATCGTGGGCAGGCATGGCACCAGGAAACTACGAGAGTGCGGGGAAACGGTTATCAAGCCGAACGAGGAAAGGGAACAAGAAGCTGAGAGCGTGTTTAGTAGAATGTGCCCGTGCCGCCGCGAGAAAGAAGGATACGTATTTATCCGCGAAATATCACCGCATAGCCGCAAGAAGAGGGGCGAATCGAGCGAGTATGGCAGTTGGACGAACGATATTAGAAATCATCTATTACCTGTTAACTCGGAAGGAACCGTATAAAGAATTAGGGGCAGACTATTGGGATCGTCAACGGGAAGCAAAGATCGTGCGTCAAACGGTGAAGAAATTAGAGGGGTTAGGGTACGAAGTGAAGTTAGAAAAAGTGGGTGCATAAGGGAATTAAACCATATATAAACTTTAATACCTTCCTTTGGAAATTATATTCCAAAGGCTAGGTGGGGGTTGTTTTTTGCCAAATTTTGTTTTCAGGATAGATGGAAGGAAAGATTACACTCTTACCCGGGGAGGTCTGGCGGATATGTGAAGTACTCTTCATAACCTACTTAGTGATAAGTAGCTGAACCGTCAGAAGTCAGCAGAGGTCATAGTATTAGTTGGTCTAGAACAACTAAGAAGGACCGAACAATTAAGAGAGAATAGCCCTTGGCATTCAGTGAGTCATGATGAACACAGGAAACGTAGTACCTCACTTGAGGGAGGAAGCGGTGAATCCCGTGGGAGACCTCTTGGAGGGTGGAGTGACCACTGGCATAAAGAGAACAGCTATTCACGGAAGTTATAAAGACTTGCGTCAATTATCTTAATGGAACCGCCGTATACGGAACCGTACGTACGGTGGTGTGAGAGGACGGGGATTAATCTCCCCCTCCTACTCGATTTATTAATAATTTGGACAGACTGTGAATATGAATAAAAAATAGAACGAAACTTCCAATGATGGGGGAATGGATTTGGCACGATTAAAACGACCATGGCTGTATATATCGATTCTCTTGTTTTTATTGCTTCTACATGGCTGCTCAAGTCTGGATTATAATAGAAAGCCGCAACCAACGGTTAAGGAGATAAAAGAGGAAGAGCTCGATCCGCTGATTGTTCCGGAAACATTTATAATCGGTTCAACTGAATCGCCGCAGCTTTTTAATCCTTTGTATTCTCTAGATGAATCAAGCTCGCAGTTAGAAGGGATGCTTTTTGATGGACTGGTGACAGTTGATGAGCAGCTGCGGCCGAAACCGCATCTGGCTGAAAAGATTCAGCAATCAGAGAATGGACTTGAATATACGGTCACTATTCGGCGCGGGGTCAAATTTCATGACGGAAAAGAATTAACGGCGGATGATGTTGTTTTTACTTACAGCATTCCTTTAAGCCCTGATTATAATGGCGAAAGAAGTTCAGACTTTGAAATGATTGAAAGCATTGAAAAGCTTGATAAGTATACAGTGAAATTCCGTTTAAGAGAAAAAGACGCCTCCTTTCTTCCAGTCACATTATCATACGGCATATTGCCGAAGCATTTGTTGAAAAATGTACAGGTTGCAAAATTAAAGGAGCATAAGTTTAATACATCACAGCCTGTGGGCACTGGGCCTTTTCGGTTCGTAAAATGGGAAAAGAATGGATTCGTAGAGCTGGCCGCAAATGAACATTATTTTTTAGGGAAGCCTCGAATCAAATCAATCAAGTATAAAATTGTTCATAACCAGGAAGCTCTTTACGAACAGCTGAAAAACGGCGAGGTTCATTACGCCCCTGAAATAGAACTAACCAATGTAAAAAAAATAAAAAGGTTAAGAGGATTGGACGTTCAATCGAACATTTCCCATTCTTATGTGTTTATCGGCTGGAATGAAAAAAACGAACTTTTTCAAGATAAAAAAGTAAGGCAAGCCTTGACGATGGCGATCAACCGCAAAGCTATCGTTCGCAAGATTTTGCACAGACAAGGAAAGGAAGCACATATTCCAGAAACGCCTATTGCTTCTATTTTTACCGACGAAATTCAAACATTAAAGTATAACCGGAGAGAAGCAAAAAAGCTGCTGAAAGAAGCGGGATGGGAAGATACGGACAGTGACGGCATACTGGATCGAGAAGGAAAAGATTTCTCGTTTACGCTAAAAACGAACAAAGGAAATATTGTTCGAGAAAAAGTTGCGTTGCTTGTGCAAAAACAATTGAAAGAGATCGGAATTGACGTGAAAACGGAGTTTTGGGAATGGGAAGATTTAATTAAGCAAATTTCACCGCCGAATTGGGATTACGATGCGTTGATTTTAGAATGGTCGTTATCTAAATTTCCGAATCATTTTGATATTTTCCATTCCAGTCAGAGAGAATATGGATTGAACTTTGTTTGGTGGGAAAACGAACAGGCCGACCTGCTGTTGTCTAAATCTAGAAAAATAATGGACGAAAGCGAACGAAAACAAATTTACAAGGAGATATTTCAAATTATCGAGGATGAACAGCCATATACAGTTTTATATTATCCGAAGGAATTTCGGGCGTTGCCTGAACGGTTAAACGGCTATATTTTTCATCCGAAAAATTACTTTTATAAAGTGCATGAATGGTCCTTTTCTGAAAGCTGACAGGCCTGAAATCCGCATTGATCAAAAGTGGAATACGTAATGATGAAAAGTTTTTTGGGCAATGAAAAATTTGGAATAAAAACCTTCTCCACTGACCATAATGATGACAAACAGTCTTGTAGTAAGGGGGCTAATTATGCTGAATTTGTACGATGTTTGGGTAAACTGGTTTGAAGGAGAAGAAAATGGTTATAATGTTTGTCATTTTCATGAATGGAGAAAGGATGATAAGGTTGAACTGTTAGACCAAGTACCGCTGATTAAAGTGAGTAAAGAACTTTATGATTATATTGAAAATGACTTAAAAGAACTGCCTGAAAAACTTTTAAAGGATGTTTACCAGAAGGCATACGCCCGGAAAAACCATGAGAGAATTAAGCTAGATTATTGCTTTGTTGTTTCGGATGGCAACGGCATTTTAGCAGTAGATACGATCGGATATACGACGCCAATTCGCAAAAGCCGGCTTATCCCAAGACAAGAGCAGATTGTATATGACATGGTGAAGGATTTAGAGCCGGAATCATACGAGTTCTCACAAACAAATGACAAAGACAAAAAAGATTATCATCTTTTATCCCTTGCACCTGAATATATGCACGGATTAACCCGCAAAGAAAGACAGCTGAAACAGCTTTTGTTTATGGCTCTTGATCAATTGCAATCGACAAAAAATACGGCGGAAATGAAATATTGGTATACGGAATGGAATCCGTACATGTATGGTCAAATTCAATCACTCGGTTTTGAGGAAATTTGGACTATGCTTTATGAGGAAGCGATTGTCGGATGGTCTCAAAAGCATGAACAATTATGCGAACGATTAATAAAAGGGCAGCCTTTCTTTGAAAAGCTTTGGGAAATGGAGCAAGAACCGAAAGTAAATTAAGGAAGAGGGCACTATATCAGCCGCCCTCTTTTTATCGAACATATTTTTTTAAGCTAGTATATTTGTTTTGTTTAATCAGCTCCATCATCAATCGTCATTCGTTCGCTAGCGCTTTTATTTTCGTTTTTTTCTTCCCAATCCCATTGCATTCTCCATTTTTTTCAACATTTTGGATGCTACTTTGTTTGCTTCCTCCCGGCCTCTGTCTAAAATGTCATCAAGTTCATCAGAATCAATGAGCTCATAATATTTTTCCTGAATCGGCTTTAAAGTGTTAATGACGACTTCTGTCAAATCCGCTTTAAATTCACCATAGCCTTTTCCTTCGTATTTTGTTTCCAGGTCGGCAATTGACACGCCAGCTAAAATTGAATAAATAGATAAAAGGTTGGAGATGCCTGGTTTGTTCTCTTTATCATAACGAACCACTCCGTCTGAATCAGTCACAGCGCTTTTAATTTTCTTTTCAATTTTTTTTGGATCATCGAGCAGGGAAATAAACGATTTTTCATTCGCATCGGATTTGCTCATTTTTTTCGTCGGATCTTGAAGCGACATAATCCGAGCACCGACTTTTGGAATGCGGACTTCTGGAATTTTAAAAATGTCTGCATATTTTTTGTTGAATCTTTCGGCTAAATCCCTTGTCAATTCCAAATGTTGTTTTTGATCCTCGCCGACTGGAACAAGGTCCGTGTTGTACAAAAGAATATCGGCGGCCATTAAAGGCGGATAAGTTAACAGTCCTGCTGAAACAGCTTCTTTCCCTTTAGATTTATCTTTAAATTGTGTCATTCTTTCAAGTTCGCCAATATAAGAAACGCATTGAAGCATCCATCCTGCCTGCGCGTGAGCGGGCACCTCCGATTGAATGAAAAGGGTGGATTTTTCCGGATCGATGCCGACTGCTAAATATAATGCAGCAAGGCTCTTAATGTTTTTTCTTAATTGAAGTCTGTCTTGCGGAACAGTTATGGCATGCTGATCGACAATGCAAAAATAGCATTTATATTCATGCTGGAGCTCTACAAATTGTCTCATTGCTCCGATATAGTTTCCGAGTGTTAACGTGCCGCTAGGCTGAATTCCTGAAAAGATCGTTTTCATGTGCAAACTCCTCCTGATTTTTATATATAAAAAAGCCCATCCGTCCGTATAGGGACGAATGGACCGCGGTGCCACCCTAATTATTTCACAAACTTTCATGTGAAATCACTTTTCGTCTTTTAACGCAAGACAAAAACGCCGCAGCTTACTGATTTCAGCTGAGAGCTCAAAAGTCCATTTCCATACCGGACAGTGTTTGTTTCCACCAGCCACAAACTCTCTGAAAACTGTTTTCGGCATGTACTTCTCTTTCTCATTGCCTATGTATTCATTTACGAATGATTATAAAAAAATTGTGTATTCTTTGCAACTTCTCAGCGTCTTTCTGAAAAAATTTCTTTTTCACGTTTAATCGAACCAAAAAAAGGGAAAAGAAGAGTAGAGAAAGAAAAGAGGTGTTAATTGAGAAAATGGCCTTGAAAATGATCATCATTCACCTGTTGTAACATTTTTGTTATAATTTGAGAAATAAAAACATATAGGCGAAGTTGCTTTTTTATAGTATAATAATCAATATAAATTACTTTTTTAAATTTATTTTAATGTGAGATTGGCATAGTTTTTATATATACACCTATATTTTTCTCGAAAAGGAGAGTGATTGGCATGGTAATATTGTATACATCTCCGAGCTGCACATCTTGTAGAAAAGCAAAATCTTGGTTGGAAAAGCATCAGATTGAATATAGAGAGCGGAACATTTTTTCCGAGCCTTTAACGATCGAAGAAATTAAAGAAATTCTTCGTATGACAGAAGACGGAACAGATGAAATTATTTCCACTCGTTCAAAGGTTTTTCAAAAATTGAAGGTTGATGTTGAATCGCTTCCTTTGCAGGAGCTGTATGATATTATCCGGAAAAACCCTGGAATTTTGCGCCGCCCGATTTTGATTGATGAAAAACGTCTTCAAGTCGGTTATAACGAGGATGAAATACGACGCTTTCTGCCAAGAAAAATTCGCACCTACCAGCTGAGAGAAGCTCAGAGAATGGCAAATTAAAAGGGAATGATGCCTTCCGTACGCAAAGCAAAATAGATTGCGGAAGGCTGTTATTTTTTTGTTATATTGTACAGAAGGGCAAAGAAAAGGATGAGACAAGCTGTGAAATAAGGGAGAGTTTGTGCAACAGCTTCAGTTTTCAACAGAGGGGTCATTTTTTCATCCGTTGCCATCATTTTACCTGCTGTATAAGCTAATATTCCTCCGCCCCCGTAAATGAGCAAAGGAAATCGGGACATGGCAGACATGATAAATCTGCTTCCCCAAATAATGATCGGAATGGATATAAGAAGACCTGTTATGACAAGAAAGATATTTCCTCCAGCTGCTCCAGCAACCGCAATGACATTGTCAAATCCCATAAAAATGTCAGCCAAAACAATCGTTTGGATGGCTTTCCACAATGAGCGGTGGCTTTTCACGGAAGTATGCTCACCTTCATTTCCTGTCAATAATAAAAAGGCAATATACATTAAAAATAATCCGCCAAAAAACTGTAAAAAAGGAATGTTCAATAAATGGACAGCTAGTAATGTCAACAAAATTCGGCTGAGTATCGCGAGCATTGTTCCAAATAAAATTCCTTTCCTCCGCTGATTTTCCGGCAAATTGCGGCATGCCAGCGCAATGACAATGGCATTATCTCCTCCTAATATGAGGTCAATGCCAATGATAAGGAATAAAGATGTGAAAAATTGTTCATCCATCAGTCAACCTCTTTTCAAATTATGGCTCGTACAATATATATGAAAAACGAAATATTTTATGCTTAATAGGTAAATAACGGTTTTTTTCAAAATCAAGGCTTTTTTTATTTCTTTATGAAGTGATTTATCATACAATAGAATTAGAATTGAACAACTTGGTGCTCGCGATGAAAATTTGGAAATTTTTTAAATTAGGAAAGAAAAGTGCAACGAATTCGGGGGTTTATTGTCCCTTCCAAAAATTTAAAAAGAAGGGAAGGTTGTTCAAATGGAAATCGAACGCATTAATGAAAACACAGTAAAATTTTATATTTCATATGTTGACATAGAAGAACGAGGATTTGACCGAGAAGAAATCTGGTATAACAGAGAAAGAAGCGAAGAGCTGTTTTGGGAAATGATGGATGAAATTAATGATGAAGAAGACTTTCCGCTTGAAGGTCCGTTATGGATTCAAGTTCATGCCAATGACAAAGGGCTTGAAGTCATTGTCACAAAAGCACAGCTGTCAAAAGACGGACAAAAGCTGGAGCTTCCGGTAGTCGATGAAAAATTAAGAGAAATCCCGGTTGATGAGAATATAGAATCTTTGTTGGACAGACATTTTAATATGTCTGAACGATCTTCCTCAGATGAAAAAGATGAAACGGCGCAACTGCAATTTGTCATAAAGTTTCAGGACTTTGAAGACGTTATTTCGTTAGCATCCCATCGTTTGGACGGATTTTTGAATAGCTTATATGTATTTGAACAAAAATATTATTTATTCGTTGAATTTTCGGATAAAGACGATGAACAAATTGAAAATTTGCTCAGCATTATGCTTGAATACGGTCAGGAATCAAGGATGACAATTCACCGTCTTGAAGAATACGGAAAGCTGATTATGAAGGACAATGCCTTGGAACAAATCGAAACGCACTTTTCTTAAATTGCCGATTTCATGTTCGAAATCGGTCTTTTTTACTTAAGGAACGCTTAATATCTCAGATCAAATGAGATATGTCCCAATCGAGAGATAAGAAATATCGATTGCCTGGAGGAAGCTTATGAGAAAATTTCTGCAAGTAATCGTTTTTGCCATTGGTCTAGCTATCATCTTGTATTTAACTAAGAACATCTGGGAGGAATGGTTTTTAGGAGCCGTTTCCATTTTGTTCACGTTATCCATCATTTTTATCGGTTTTGTTATTTTCTTGGAAAACCGCCACCCAACTCAAACGCTTACTTGGCTTGTTGTTTTAGGAGGATTTCCATTAATAGGCTTCTTTTTTTATATATTTTTTGGAAGAAATGTCCGGAAGCATCGTCTATTTAAGAAAAAAGCTTTAATAGATGAGCAAGCTTATGCCAAATTTGAAACCAGCTTTCATACTTATGAAGATAAAATTAAATTCATGAGAAATCACCAGCGCCTTTTATTTAAGCTCGCCCATAAGCTTGGCCGCAGTCCGATTTCTTTTCGGACAAATACAAAGGTGCTGACGAACGGCATTGAAACATTTGACCATATTTTTCGAGAGCTTCAAAAGGCGGAAGATCATATTCATCTTGAATACTATATTGTTCGGCATGATGTAATTGGGCAAAAATTAAAAAAGCTGTTGATCGAAAAAGCGAAAAACGGTGTAGAGGTTCGATTTTTATACGATGCAGTCGGCAGCTGGAAGCTGTCCAAAAAATACAGGAAGGAGCTTCTTGATGCCGGGGTGGAAATGGTTCCATTTTTACCTGTAAAGCTTCCGTTTTTGTCTAACAATATTAACTTTCGCAATCATCGTAAAATTATTGTGATTGACGGAAAAGTCGGCTTTGTCGGAGGTTTAAATATAGGAGATGAATATTTGGGAAGAAATCCGTATTTCGGCTTTTGGCGGGATACGCATATGATGCTCGAAGGGGAAGGAGTACGGACGCTCAATCTTATTTTTTTACAGGATTGGTATTATATGACTGGGCAGAAGCTGCTTACCGATCGATATTTGCTGCCTCATTTTCAAATGGACGATAAAGAAGGAGGCGTTCAGCTAATCGCCGGCGGTCCTGATAATAAGTGGGAGGTCATTAAAAGCTTGTTCTTTTCGATGATCGTTTCCGCAAAAAATTCGATATGGATCGCCTCTCCGTATTTTATTCCTGACGAGGATATAAAATCCGCTTTAAAGATTGCTGCGCTGAGCGGCATTGACGTTCGTCTCCTCGTTCCGAAAAGGCCTGACAAACGGATTGTATTTTATGCGTCGCGATCTTATTTTCCGGAGCTTTTAGAAGCCGGGGTTAAAGTGTACGAATATGAAAAAGGGTTTATGCACAGCAAAATCATTATTGTTGATGGCGAACTGGCATCGATCGGTACGGCGAATATGGATATGAGAAGTTTTCATTTGAATTTTGAAGTAAATGCTTTTTTATACCGAACGGACAGCATTGAAACGCTTGTAGAGGATTATATTCGAGACATTGAAAATTCAAGTGTCATCGACCTTGAACAATTCAAAAAACGTCCGCTATATATAAAGCTGTTTGAATCAACGTCGCGGCTTTTGTCTCCTTTATTATAAAACACCGTTTTTGATACAGCGGTGTTTTTTTTTTAGGATAAAGCTCTATTTGAGCGGATTTCACAACACCACGGGTGAATTGCCGGCCGTCACGATGTAAAATGGCGAACCTTTATTGAAACGAATGAAGCAACATCTAACTTCCGCCTCTTTAGCGGCAAGCATGCGTTTTTGAAAAAAGTATATTTTTCCATGAAGTGTTTCTGGCATCTTTTAAAACTTATGAAAAACGCTGCTTTTGAAAGGATTTTTTTCCCTTTTGTCGAATGTTTCTATTTGTGAAAGGAAGTGATGATTTATATGCTTGTTGCCCTTTTGCGAAACGGCGAAAAAGTAAATGTCGCCGCCCCGTACTGGTCGACAGAAAGGCTTCTAAAACTGAAAGAAGAGCAATCCTTTTTTTGTCCGGCTTGCAAGGAGCCGGTAAAATTAAAAATAGGCAAAATCAAAATTCCTCATTTTGCCCACTTAACGGCCTCTTGTCAGGCTGATTCGGAAGCGGAAAGCACGTACCATTTGAACGGAAAAAAGCAATTGTATGTTTGGTTGAAAAGGCAGCGGTTAGCTGCGGAAGTGGAAAAATTTATACCTTCTATTGCACAACGAGCGGATCTGTTTGTATCTTTTCAGCATAAACGGTATGCGATTGAATACCAATGCTCTAATATTCCCCCTGATCAGGTGATAAAACGGACAAATGGCTACAAAAAAGAACGAATTAAACCGATTTGGATATTAGGCTGGAAACAAATGAAGCAAGTCGGTGAACATCAATATCGACTGACTCCTTTTCATTGCCAGTTTCTTCATTCCCCGCAAAACGATCATCCTTTTATCATCAATTATTGCTCAGATAAGAAAACCTTCATCTTTTTTTCCCATCTGATTCCGTTTTCTAAACAGAATATTTTTGCCGCATCTGCTATGATCTCTCCAGAGTCGTTTTTCTTTCGAGATTGTTTGCAAGGAAAGAGCCTGACGGCAAACGGTTTATGGAAGCATTGGCTGAAGAAAATAAGTCAATATCGCTTAAAGCCGCTGTTTCAAAAGACGAACGAAGAGCGAAAGCTGCAAAAAAAGGTTTACGAAACAGTTGGCTTATCTTTATCGCAGCTGCCAGTTGAAGTTTTTATCCCTTTAAAAAGCGGTTATATGGTTGATGAGGCGGTCTATATTTGGCAATGCTCAGTTTTATTATTTATTGAAACATTGCGAGCCGATGAAGTATTTCACGCAGAAAAGCTAGTTTGGCACCTTAAGAAAATAGGGATGAAAGAAAGAAGCTGTAGCGTAAAAACGGATTTAAAAAAGCCGATTATTGAATATTTAACGACTCTTTCCCATTTAAAATTTTTGCAGCCAATCGGTCCATATTCGTTTCGAAAAACATCATCTCCTTTTCATTTGGAGTCGATGGAAAAGCGTGAACAACGTCTTGGACATTATTTGGACAAGGAAGGTATGTTTTTTTCTGCTGTAGAATAATATAAGCATAGTGATTTATTGCGTTTTGAAAAAAATTTCAATATGATGGAAACAGACTGATTTTTTTAAAGGGGGAAATCGAGAATGGGCAATGAAACAGCTGTCAAAAGGCTGCCAAAACGGGAAGAAATCCCTGTTGAGTATACTTGGCGGCTAGAAGATATTTTTGCTTCTGATGATGAATGGGAAAAAGAATTTGAAGAAGTAAAGCAGCTAATTCCAAAAATCGGTGAATATAGAGGAAAATTAGGTCAATCCTCCGATCTGTTATATGAGGCGCTCTCTTATCAAGATTCCGTGATGGAGAGGCTTGGAAAGCTTTATACATATGCCCATATGCGCTACGATCAAGATACAACTAATTCTTTTTATCAAGGATTGAATGACCGGGCAGCAAATCTTTATACACAAGCTTCCAGCCTCTCATCCTATATCGTTCCGGAAATACTATCCATTGAAGAAGAAAAGCTTCAGCAATTTTTGAAAGAAAATGATCAATTGAAGCTTTATGCACATGCCTTGGACGAAATCAACCGGCAAAGACCGCACGTGCTCGATGCGGAGCAAGAGGCTATTTTAGCTCAAGCTGCGGAAGCCCTGAGCACTGCCTCCAATACGTTTGGAAAATTAAATAATGCGGACTTGGAATTTCCAGCAATTAAGGATGAAAATGGAGAAGAAGTGGAAATCACTCACGGCCGTTATATCCAGTTTTTGGAGAGTGAAAATAGACGAGTCCGTCGCGATGCGTTCCAAGCATTATACGCAACATATGGAAAATTTAAAAATACGTTTGCCAGCACATTAAGCGGAGCTGTTAAGAAAAATAATTTTTATGCGAAGGTGCGGAAATATGAGAATGCCCGCCAGGCTGCACTAAGCGCCAACAACATTCCCGAGGAAGTCTACGACAATTTAGTGAAAACGATCAATGAACATTTGCCGCTGCTCCATCGTTATGTCGATTTGCGGAAAAAAGCGCTGAAGCTTGATGAACTTCATATGTATGATCTTTATACGCCGCTTGTACAAAACGTCGATATGAAAATCACGTATGAAGAAGCGAAAGACATCGTATTGAAGGGGCTTGCTCCATTAGGTGAAGAATATGTCGGCATTTTACAAGAAGGCTTTGAAAACAGATGGATTGACGTTAAGGAAAATAAAGGGAAACGAAGCGGAGCTTACTCCTCTGGCGCCTATGGAACAAATCCATATATTTTGCTGAATTGGCAAGATAATGTGAACAATTTATTCACACTTGTTCACGAGCTTGGCCATTCGGTGCACAGCTACTATACAAGAAAAACACAGCCGTATCCGTACGGAGATTATTCTATTTTTGTCGCGGAAGTGGCTTCTACATGCAATGAAAACTTGTTAAATGAATATTTGCTCAACACGATCGATGATGAAAAGAAACGTTTATACTTGCTGAATCATTTCCTTGAAGGGTTTAGAGGAACGGTATTCCGGCAAACGATGTTTGCTGAGTTTGAACATTATATCCATTTGATGGCGCAAAACGGAGAGCCGCTCACACCGGAATTTTTGACGCAAACGTATTATGAGTTAAACAAAAAATATTTTGGTGACAACATTGTGGTCGATGAAGAAATTGGCTTAGAATGGGCAAGAATTCCGCATTTTTATTACAATTTTTACGTTTATCAATACGCAACAGGCTTTAGTGCTGCAAGCGCCTTAAGCAAGCAGATTTTATCGGAAGGAGAAACTGCCGTTGAAAGGTACATTAATTTCTTGAAAGCGGGAAGCTCTGATTATCCGATTAATGTGCTGAAAAAAGCAGGGGTCGATATGACATCAACCAAGCCGATTGAAGATGCATGCAAAGTATTTGAAGAAAAGCTGACGGAGATGGAGGAGCTGCTGTTAAAGTAAAGTGAAAGAAAACAGGAGCATCATCTGAATCCAAAAAATTAGTGGCATGAGTTCGATCTGGAACTGGACTCATGCCTTTTTGGTGCGCCCGGCATGTACATGAACTATAGGGTGTAAGTCCCGAACCCCGAAGACAGAAGTAGAGGTTAGCTCAACGAAAGGGTGTCCGTGGTGACGCGGAATCTGAAGGAAGCTGGAGGCAAAACACCGGTCCGAGGAACACGAACCTCATATAAGGCTAGGTATGATTGAGTGAGTTTGCCAAACAAAACAAAGCTCTTTCTGTCGAAGGTCATATCGAGTAAATGAGGCGGATAGATGGTGTGAAAGTGCATGTACTTACCCGGGGAGGTCTGGCGGATAGGTGAAATACGCTTCATAACCTACTTAGTGATAAGTAGCTGAACCGTCAGAAGTCAGCAGAGGTCATAGTATTAGTTGGTTTAGAACTACTAAGAAGGACCGAACAATTAAGAGAGAATAGCCCTTGGCATTCAGTGAGTCATGATGAACACAGAAAACGTAGTACCTCACTTGAGGAAGGAAGCGGTGAATCCCGTGGGAGACCTCTTGGAGGGTGGAGTGACCACTGGCATAAAGAGAACAGCTATTCACGGAAGTTATAAAGACTTGCGTCAATTATCTTAATTGAACCACCGTATACGGAACCGTACGTATGGTGGTGTGAGAGGTCGGGGGTTAGTCACCCGTTAGTCACCCCCTCCTACTCGATTTTTCGGTCATATAAAAACTGCACCTCCAATTGTCAGTTGTATCTCTACTAATTGAGATGCGTGCGGTTCATCATCCCGTCCTCTTTTTTATCTTAAAATCCGCGGAATGTTTTTCGATGGTTAAACAGAAGAAACGATATGAAAAGAGAAATAAAAAGCAGGGGGGCAGAAACGAAAATCGGTGCGAGATTCATCAATCCTAACAGATTATAAAAAAAAGCGAAGATGACGAGCAGCAGGCTGATTATGAGCCAAAATGTTTTCACGATTTTTCCCTCCTACACATTTCTAAAACGAGGAAAAAGATTTTGTATATTGTATGCAGCTTGCCCGTTCTTCATGTTTTGTGACAAATTTGTGAATTGTTGTTTTCCCCTCTTGCAAACTGAAAAAGGAATTTGTTATATTAAAAAAGTGAAATTGATCACAAACAAACATTTACCCCTTTGTTTGACCGTGAAAAATTTCTCCCATCCCCTTTGTTGTCATAAGAAAAAAAAGAAACCACAAACAACCGTTTGTGGTTTCTTTTTTTAATTGTTTAATAAAGATAAAGCGCTTACATTTTTGATTAAAAACGTTCCCCATCAGCATAGAAGCCGATGGGGAACGTTTCGTTGAATTAAACCCCTCAATCTCACTGCCCGATATAGCGCCAAAAAGTTCCATATTTTACAGGCACCCGCTCAACTAGTTGCTTTAAAAGCAGTCTTTTCATTTTACGTTCCGTTTCTTCATCAGTCATGTTATACACAACGGAAATCTCTTTTGTTGCGACAAATTTATAATGCTTTAAAAAAATCTCTATTGGCGGCACTTGAGACGGCTTCGGTTTATCTCCGACAAGCTCGCAAAGAATATCAACATATGTTTCATAAGGATATAATCCGGTAATTTTTAATCCTTCCTTCTCTTCACGGCAATGAAAAAAGACAAGGGAAGGAATTTCATGCACGTCCATTTCTTCTGTAATTTTATAATCGCATTGAAGTGCTTTTCTTGCACTTTCGGAATATAAGTCCCTCTCAAATTCATTGACATCAAGGCCGACATTTTTAGCAATTTGTATGAGAACGTTTTGATCAGAGACATTTTGCTTTTCTAAAAAAACAACTTCCTGTAAGTGCCGCAAGAAACGGATGCCCGCTTTTCTCCCTTGAAGCTCCGCTGCTTTTAAAGCAAGGGAAGCTCTGTAGGGTGATGATATAGGGTTTTCAAGCCAAAGGTTGCCGTCACATGACATGCCGGTTCTGCTCGCTATCTTCTCCCATGATTGGGCAATTGTTTTCGGTTTCCGCCGTTTTGTTAAGTTTAAATTAGCAAGCTTTCCGCAAACAATATGGCGCAATGAGAAAAGCCTGCCGTATTCGATTTGCAGTTTTTTGATAAACGGTTCAAGGGCCCAGCATTCAGGGCATAGCGGATCAATAAACATATAAATCTCGATCGGCTTTTTAGGATGGCTGTGACAATGAGAAAAGAAGTGAGCAGCATTCACTTCGTCTTTTTTGTCAGGTTTCAACTGAATACTCCTCCTGATCTTCGTCTTTCGAATTAATCATGTGATGGGCGGTCACCACAAGCCGATCGTAGAAAAACTCTCGTATTTCCCCGTCAAGTCCGACCTCGTCCATTGCTTTTCGCATACATGAGAGCCATGCTTCTGCTCTCCTCGGCGTAATCGGGAATGGAAGATGGCGGGCTCTGAGCATCGGATGTCCGTGTTCTTTTGTGTAAAGTGGCGGACCACCTAAAAACTGTGTCATAAATTGTTTCTGCTTTCTGGCAGTTTCCGTTAAATCCTCGGGGAAAATAGGTTTTAAAAGAGGATGTTTTTTAACATTTTTATAAAAAGCATCGATTAGAGCGTGAAGTTTCTTTTCTCCAATCGCGTCATATGGAGTTAAGGGTGGTTTTGTCATGGTGATAGCTCCTTTGGAATCATTCGTTAATAATGATGTTACATTTATTTTATCAACATAACTTATTTATCTCAAACGAATCGCTTTGAAGGAGTTGGCTGAGGCAATGCAAACAAAAGGATAAATAGCGAAAGCGGGAGCTATTTCCGCAAATATGTTGTGCTTGCTGTGACATGAACATAGAAGGACTTGCGGCTTGAAGCGCAGCGATCGAAGATTAGCCGAAATCGATTGGATAACAAATATTCCCAACTACTTTTAATGAAAAAGAAAAAGGTGCTGTTTGTTTGCACCTTTTTACGCAAAATATCTTTGAGTAATTTTATTTACATAGTTTTGCGTTTCTTTAAATGGAGGGATGCCTCCATATTTGTCGACATTTCCCGGACCGGCGTTGTATGCAGCCAGCGCCAATTTTACAATACCGTTATATCGGTTTAAAAGCTGTTTTAAATATTTTGTGCCGCCCTCGATATTTTGCACAGGATCAAACGGATTTTTTACACCGAGCGCTTTTGCTGTAGAAGGCATAAGCTGCATATAGCCGACAGCTCCTTTAGGACTGACGGCATTTGCCTTGAAGCTTGACTCCTGTTGAATCACAGCTTTGATTAATTTGGCATCGACGCCGTATTTTTGAGCCATCTGCTGAATGATTTCATTAAGATTAGCGGAGACCTGTTTCTGTTCATTTGTTTTTTTGGCAGATTGGGAGGAAGACAGTGAAATATTCTCTTTGGCCGTTTCAGATTGTACATCTTGTTCGATGAAGGCATTTAAAACATCCTGAAAGTTCAGCGAAATTGCTGCATCTTTTGTTTGCGGCCCATCGGATTGGCCTGACAAAAGACGAAGGACTTCAAGCTCAAACAGAACATTGAAATTATAGTTTGTATTCATCACAAATTCTCCTTTGAAAATTTTGCGGAATAAAACCGCTTTATCTTATTTTCTGTTTGACGGATCGGGATGTTGTGTTTGTTTAAAATCTCCAAAAATTGCTGCTTTCCTTCCTTTTCATCCTCTGCCTCAAATTCGATTTCAAAATCCTCTCTATTTTCATATCGGCTATGATCGAGAACAATTTCACCATTTTTATATTTTTTTGTTGCCCGGCTTGTAATGAGCGAACCGAAACAAAGAAGGCTTTCGGGCTTGATTTCAAGCTGTTTGATTTTTTCGACCACTGATCCCTCCTTCGGAAAGACCGACTCGTGAATGGCTGAAACTGCTTCTTGATCGGTTAAAAACTGGTGTGTTTCCAGCAATCCGACATGATAAGGCTCCTTTAATGTCAAAACATATTGATCCTTCTTTTTACGAATTCTTAAAGCGGCGCCATGATTTTTCAACGTAAAACATTTTGTGTCAAAATAATAGTTTTCCTGCTCGGCAAAATCTTTTTCGGTCAATTGAAAAAAATCAGCTAAGCGGTGGAATTCTTCTTTTGTAAGCAGGTTTTTAAATTCTATCTCAAGCTCTTGAACCATCGGGCATTCCTCTCTATGATTAATATCAAAATAAGGTAATGTAGTTATGAATATGATACAATAAAATATACATGAGATGAACTTGAAATGTTTGATTGGAAGGGTGAACAGCATGAAAAAAAGAATTAAAGTGCTGGCGGTTAGCAAAACGGAAGGCAAATTGCTGCTCGAAACGGAGCATGTCCATGATGCAGGGAATCTCGCAGCAAAAGGACAGATGCTGGTAGATTCAGACCAATTTTCTTTTATATACATATTGGATAATGGCGAAGACTTTCTTTACATAGATTTATCATCGGATATTTGGCCACATTTAAAAGAAGCCAAAAATGAAGAGCTTCCTGTTTATGCTAAAGTGGGAGAAAAAGAAATTTTGCTTACCCAATTTCACGAGGAGCTCGAGTTTTTGCTTGAAAATATAAAGGGAAACGCAAATTACGGCGAGGAGATGGAAAAAATGGTCGAAAGCGTGTTTTATTAGGAGGAGGGCTTTATGAACTACAAGGAATGGGAGCAATTTTTAGCGCCATATAAGCAGGCAGTGGAAGAATTAAAGGTCAAATTAAAAGGGATTCGTTCCCAATTTGAACTAAGAGGAGAGCATTCTCCAATTGAGTTCGTGACAGGCAGGGTAAAACCTGTGCCGAGCATTTTAGATAAAGCGAAGCGAAAACAAATTCCACTTGATAAAATAGAAGAAGAAATGCAGGACATTGCCGGTCTCCGAATGATGTGCCAATTTGTCGGCGACATTCAATTGGTTGTTCAAATGCTAAGAGATCGGCATGATTTGGAAATCGTGGAGGAAAGAGACTACATAACCCGAAATAAAGAAAGCGGCTACCGCTCTTACCATGTTGTGGCCCGCTACCCGGTTCAATCGTTCGAGGGATTGAAAAAGGTTTTGGTTGAAATTCAAATTCGTACGCTTGCCATGAATTTTTGGGCGACGATTGAGCATTCTTTAAATTACAAATATAGCGGGAACATACCTGAACAGATTAAAATCCGCTTGCAGCGCGCAGCTGAAGCAGCTTACCGGCTGGACGAGGAAATGTCGCAAATACGGGGAGAAATTCAAGAAGCGCACGCGATATTTTCACGCAAAACAGAAACAACATAAAAAAGGAGAATGATTCTTAAATGAAGTTTTCGATCACATCAAAAGGTGATGAAACATCTAATGCTTTGGCGCAAAAAATCAGAACCTATTTGCTCGATTTCGAGTTTCAATATGATGAAGATCAGCCGGATATCGTGATTTCCGTCGGGGGAGACGGAACATTGCTTTATGCATTTCATCGATATAATAAACGATTGGATAAAACAGCGTTTATAGGAGTTCATACGGGGCATTTAGGATTTTATGCCGACTGGCTCCCGAATGAAATTGAAAAAATGGTGATTGCAATTGCTAAAACACCGTTTCAGATCGTTGAATATCCATTGCTTGAAGTGGTGGTCCGGCATAATGGCGGGAGTGAAGCCTCCTACCTTGCGCTAAATGAATGCACAGTGAAAAGCATTGAAGGGACTCTCGTCATGAATATAGAAATTAAAGGGCTTCTCTTTGAAACATTTCGAGGAGATGGGTTGTGTATTTCAACACCGACAGGAAGCACCGCCTACAATAAAGCGCTTGGCGGTGCTCTCATTCATCCTTCACTGCGGGCTATTCAATTAACAGAAATGGCTTCCATAAACAACAGGGTGTTCCGGACAATCGGCTCGCCATTAATTTTGCCTGACCACCATACGTGTATGCTAAAGCCTGTCAATGATGTTGATTTTCAAATTACAATCGATCATTTAACACTTCTTCACAAAAACGTCAGGTCCATCCAATGCCGGGTCGCACAGGAAAAGGTAAGGTTTGCGAGATTTCGGCCTTTCCCATTTTGGAAGCGGGTCCGGGACTCGTTTATTGGCGACAGATAAAGGAAAGAAAAAACATGGGGACATTTCAGCTTCATTGGGACATCAAAAAAGAACATCATGGCTGGCTGCTTAGAGAATTTTTGCGGGAGCATCATATTTCTAAATCCGCTTTAACAGATATTAAATTTAACGGTGGAAAAATTGTCGTTAACGGGAACGAAAAAAATGTCCGATACGTCTTACAAGAAGGCGATCAAGTAACCGTCCATTTTCCGGAAGAAAAGAGAAGCCAGTCGCTCATTCCAGAGAACATACCATTGGACATTGTTTATGAAGACGATTATTGCCTTATTGTAAATAAACCGGCGTTTTTGTCCACCATTCCGTCTAGAGAGCATCCGTCAGGAAGTCTTGCGAACGGGCTTTTACACTATTATGATCAACAGCGGCAAAATCTTACGGTGCATATCGTCAATCGGCTTGACCGGGATACATCCGGGCTGCTTCTTGTAGCCAAACATCGCTACAGCCATTTTCTTTTTTCAAAAGAACAGCAAAAAGGAGCGGTAAAACGGACATACATCGCAATTGTCCATGGAAGGATCAGCGAAGACGAAGGCACCATCGATGCGCCAATTGCAAGAAAGGACGATAGCATCATCGAGAGAACTGTCAGGGAGGATGGGAAAAAAGCTATTACGCATTTTCGGGTCATAAGCCGCTTTTCTGACAAAACGGTTGTTGAGGTAAAGCCTGTAACTGGTAGAACTCATCAAATTCGTCTACATATGTCCTATATAGGTCATCCGCTTTTAGGAGATTCGCTTTATGGTGGACAAAAAGAAGAAATTGACCGCCATGCCCTCCACAGTCAGTCGCTGTCCTTCTATCATCCCGTTTTGCATAAAAATTTGACGTATACTTGCAAGCTTCCTCCTGATATGGAAAAAATAATAAAGCATGCGCGCCTGTAAGTGCATGCTTTTGTTATGAAAAAATGTACGACAAAATCCGATAGATTTGTTAATATAGTAAAACACAAAACTTTTCGATATTTTTCCGGAAAGGAGGAGATTTTATGCAGCCTAAAACAGATGCACCGGAATACAGACAGTTGATGATTGACAAGCTGAGAAAGAACAATGTAGAGGAATTCCGTTCGCTGTTTTTTGAGCTACATCCATATGATCAGGCAAAATTTTTTCTAAAACTTGACCAGCCGGATAGAATGCTTTTATATCAAATTCTATCTCCGGAAGAAATGGCGAATGTTTTTGAAAATATAAGGGATGATAAAAACCGCTACAAATCGCTGCTTGAGGAAATGCATCCGGCATTTGTCGCCAAAATGATGGAATACATGTACGCCGATGATGCGGCAGATGTATTAAGTGAGCTGACAAAAGAGAAAATTTCCAGCTATTTAACCATCATGGACGCTCAAGCTGCCAAAAGCATAAGCGAGCTTCTTGATTATGAACAATTTACCGCAGGAAGTATTATGACAACCGAGTTCGTTGCCATTAATGCCAATTATACGGTGCAGTCAACGATGGACTTGTTGCGGAAAGAAGCTCCTGATGCGGAAACAATATATTATTTATATGTGATTGACGAAGAGAAACATCTTGTTGGCGTCCTGTCGTTAAGAGATTTAATTGTTCATGAAGACGATACTTTGATTGCTGACATTATGAAAAAGAAAGTCTACTCGGTATCTGTGGCGGATGATCAGGAAGAAGTAGCAAGAAAGATGAAGGACTACAATTTTTTGGCTCTTCCAGTTGTTGATTTTCAACATCGTCTTGTTGGAATTATAACTGTTGATGATATTATTGATGTGCTGGACGAAGAGGCTTCTGACGATTATTCGAAACTGGCCGCTGTCTCGGATGTAGATTCATATGATCCGAATGCTGTTTCTGCTGCCAAAAAAAGATTGCCATGGCTTATTATTCTCCTATTTTTAGGAATGTTCACCGCGGGACTAATCGGCCAGTTTGAAGAAACGTTGAACAAAGTGGCAACTTTAGCGCTCTTTATACCATTAATTGCAGGGATGGCTGGAAATACAGGAACACAAGCTCTCGCTGTTGCCGTAAGAAGAATTGCAACAGGCGAAGGTACTTCCGAACGCGTGTGGAAAATTATTCTCAAAGAAGCTGGAACCGGCTTGATAACCGGAACAGTATGCGGAATCGTTGTTGCACTGACAATTTTTATTTGGAAACAGAAATTTTTCTTAGGACTGCTAGTGGGTCTTTCCATATTGTCAACGCTGACTGTTGCGACAATTGCCGGGGCGTTTGTTCCTCTTGTCATGCACAGGCTTCGCATTGACCCGGCTGTGGCCTCCGGTCCATTTATTACAACGATTAATGATATAATCAGCATTTTGATTTATTTTGGCATGGCGACATTATTTATGAACTATTTGCTCTAACAAAATTAGCTAAAGGAGGATCAATATGGAATCACATGCAATAACCTCTCTTGTCATCGTGCTGGTCGGCGCTTTTTTAACCCCGATTTTGCTGCATCGGTTCAAACTGACATTCATTCCTGTCGTCGTTGCGGAAATTATTGTCGGATTAATCATCGGGAAAACGGGATTTAATTTAGTGCAGGAAGATGTATGGCTGGCAACTCTCTCAACGCTGGGATTTATATTTCTCATGTTTTTAAGCGGGCTTGAGATTGATTTCACCATTTTCTCCAAAGGGAAGAAAAAAGAAGAAAAGCTGCCCAACGGAAAAAAAGCTCCTCATACTTTTTTGGTTGCGTCAATTGTTTTTCTTGGCATTTTCGTTGTTTCATTACTTTTATCGTATTTGTTACTGTGGATGGGATTTATCCGCAATGCCTTTTTCATGACGTTAGTGATTTCAACGATTTCTATAGGAGTAGTAGTGCCGACGTTGAAAGACGAGCAAATTATGAAAACAAACATCGGCCAAATTATTTTGCTGGTGGCTGTCATAGCCGACCTTGTCACCATGATTTTGCTGGCGGTTTTTGTCTCCTTAAACAGCGAAGGAGAAAGCAATACGTGGTTTCTGCTTCTTTTGTTTGCAGCAGGCGTACTGCTTTACTTCATTGGCAAAAGGTTTAAAAGTCGATCCTTTATTAAATCGATGTCAAAAGGAACGGTCCAAATTGGAACAAGGGCGGTTTTTACGTTAATAATAGTGCTTGTCAGTTTATCGGAAACGCTTGGGGCAGAAAATATTTTAGGCGCCTTCCTTGCGGGAGTTTTAGTCTCGCTTTTATCGCCTAATTCAGACTTGGTGCAAAAGCTAGATTCGTTTGGATACGGTTTTTTAATCCCGATCTTTTTTGTCATGGTAGGGGTGGAATTGGATTTATGGGAATTGATCAAAGATCCGAACCTTCTTTTGTTAATTACTTTGTTATTTCTCGCCCTCTTGATCTCAAAGTTTATTCCCGTTTTTGTGCTGAGAAAATGGTATGATACGAAAACAACGATTGCGGCGGCGTTCTTGTTGACTGCCACTTTATCATTAGTTATTGCGGCAGCGGAAATTGGACAGCGAATCGAACTGATTGATAAGCAAATGGCTGACGCATTAATAGTAGTTGCCGTGTTAACAAGCATTATCACGCCGATAGGATTTAAAAAATTATTCCCTAAAAAAATGGCGGTGCAGCCAAAAAAGAAAATTGCTTTTATTGGTGCAAATCAAATGACCCTTCCAGTCACAAGGGAATTGGATAAAAATTTGTATGAAGCAACCGTATATCATACACAGCAAGACAAAATTGAAAACGGGACTGCTCAATCGGTGTTTAAAATTGAAGTATTGAAAGACTATTCGATAGAATCATTGAATGAACACCACATAATGGAAGCTGATATAGTAATAGTGGCTACTGGGGATGAAGAAAGAAATGCGGAAATTGCGACATATGCAAAAGAATGCGGCGTAGAACAGGTCATCGCCTCCATTTCTTCCCCGGAGTTGGATCAAGCATTAAAAGAAAAGGGGATCAGCGTATTTTCCGTCATGCTGTCAACAAAAACGCTGCTCAGGGCTTTGATCGAATCGCCTGGCGTTATGCGGATCTTAACAAACCAAGACAACTCTCTTTATCAAATTAATATGAATAACCGAAAATATGATGGAATGAAGCTTCGATACTTTCCGTTTACGGGAGATTGTATCTTTGTCCGGATTTTTCGAGGTGAAGATTCCATTGTACCTCACGGCGATACCGAATTGAAAAAAGGGGACCGCTTGATTGTAACGGGTTCCCGCAAATATGTAAATGAGTTAAAAGATGAGCTGGAATTTAGCAAATAATATTTGCAAACAAAACAAATTGTGATAGCATGAAATTAGTATGAAAATTTAATAAGCATCCACTAGGGGAGCCTTTGGAAAGGCTGAGATTAAAGTGTTGACTTTAAGACCCTTTGAACCTGATCTGGATGATGCCAGCGTAGGGAAGTGGGAATTTGAAACATGTGTCTGATATTCCATTACCACTTTCCAGCAAGGAAGGTGGTTTTTTATTGTTTCCAGTCTCACCCTTGGACAGCTGCTTTCCAGTTTTGAACCTTGAAAGACGAGTGTGAGCGTCTTTCTCATGAAAGGAATGTACAATGTTGGAGCTTCATGCCGTAACAGACGGAACAAAAACAGTTAACGAGCTAATACGCATAATTTTGTCCATATCAGATCATGTTGATTACGTTCATATACGAGAAAAAAATAAAAGACCATGTGAGATCATTCATCTCGTAGAACAGCTTTTGGCAAACGGGATAAGGAGAGAACAGCTTGTTATCAACGATCGGCTCGATGTTGCGCTCCTAACAGGCATTCAAAATGTTCATCTTCCGGGAACCGGCCTGCCGGTAAAAAAAGTGAAAAGCGCTTTTCCGCAAATAAAAGCAGGCGTCAGCGTCCATTCATTAGATGAAGCGGTAAAAGCAGAAAAAGACGGAGCAGACTATTGTTTTTTCGGAAACGTTTTTGAAACGAACAGTAAAAAAGGACTTCCGGCAAAGGGAACAGATTTGCTCGGAAAAATTGTTGGACACGTCAATATTCCCATTATCGCCATTGGTGGGATCACGCCTGATAATATGCAAAAAGTTTTAGAAAAAAAAGCAAGCGGTATTGCCGTTATGTCCTATATCTTTTCTTCAAAAGATCCAGAGAGCGCTGCCAAACTTTTCAGGAAAGGAGAAACTTTTTAAAATGAACGTTTTTGATGTTGGAATCATCGGGGGAGGGGTCATCGGCCAAGGGATCGCCTATGAGCTATCAAAAGCAGGGCTGAAGACCGCCGTGTTTGAAAGCGGCGAAATCGGAGGTAAAGCGACATCCGCTGCAGCAGGAATGCTGGGTGCCCATTCTGAAAATGAAAAAAGAGACATATTTTTTGAGCTATGCTTAGAGAGCCGAAATTTATATCCGAGCCTTGCAAAAGAATTATTGGAGCAATCTGGTGTGGATATTGAGCTTGTGCAGGAAGGCATGTATCGGCTTGCATTTACTGAGGAAGAAGGCCGCTTTCTGCAATCGCTTGCAGATGAGAATGAACTAGAATGGCATTCAAGGGAAAACGTACTGGCAAATGAGCCACATGTTTCTGAAGACATTGCGGGAGCTCTTTGGCTTAAGCATGACGGCCAAGTGAAAGGTTCATCTGTTTGCTGCGCATATGCGAAAGGCGCTAGAAAATATGGTGCATCTATTTTTGAACAATGTCCTGTTTTCGACGTGATTAAAGAGGGAAAAGCATTCAAGCTTGTCACTTCCCAAGGAGTTTTTATATGTGGAAAAGTCGTCGTTTCAAGCGGAGTTTGGAGTGGCTTTTTCTTTGAAAAGCTGGGGCTGAGAAATCCAATGAAGCCCGTTAAAGGAGAATGCTTAGCCGTAAAACCGAAAAAACTGGTGATCAACAAAACAGTGTTTTACGAGCACTGTTATATCGTACCGAAAAAAGACGGCACCGTTATTATTGGAGCAACTTCTTATGAAAACGACTGGGATACGCATCCGACAGTCAAAGGAGTATCCGAATTAATGATAAAGGTTCAGAAAATTATGCCAGAAATCGGGTCTGAACCGGTCGTTAGTGCTTGGTCGTCGCTCAGGCCGCAAACAGCTGACGGCTGGCCGTATTTTGCCGAGCACCCGGAGCATGAGGGAATCTTTTTTGCGACCGGCCATTATCGAAACGGCATTCTTCTAGCGCCGATTACAAGCTTGATCGTAAAAGACATGATTTTGAAAACGAATCAATATGAGCGTTATGTTCATAGCTTTTCTTTAAACCGATTGCTTTCTGATGCGAAAGGGGGGTGATGAAACAGTGAAACTTCGCATTAACGGCCAGCAGATGGAAGTGGAGAATAGTGTTCGGAACATAGAAGATTTGCTGAACTTTTTTCAATTACAGGAAAGAATTGTTGTCATTGAACGAAATGGTGAAATTGTTTCAAAAGAACAATACAGTATCCAGACATTACATGATGGTGATCAAATTGAAATTGTCCATTTTGTTGGAGGGGGATGATGATTCATGTTAAAAATAGGTGATAAAACATTTCAGTCGAGATTAATGTTAGGAACTGGAAAATATCCGTCTTTTGAGATACAAAAAGAAGCGGTGGAAGCCTCAGGTGCTGAAATTTTGACATTTGCCGTCAGAAGAATGAATATTTACGAGCCTTCACAGCCAAATTTTTTGGAGATGTTGGATTTATCAAAATATACGCTTCTGCCGAACACGGCTGGGGCAAAAACTGCGGAGGAAGCAGTCAGAATCGCCAAGCTTGCGAAGGCATCAGGATTATGTGATATGATTAAGGTGGAAGTAATTGGAGATGATAAAACGCTTCTCCCTGATCCGATTGAAACATTGAAAGCATCAGAGATGTTATTGGAAGAAGGGTTTATTGTTCTTCCATACACTTCTGACGATGTTGTTCTGGCGAAGAAGCTTGAAGAATTAGGGGTTCATGCCATCATGCCGGGAGCATCTCCGATCGGATCAGGCCAAGGAATTGTCAATCCTCTCAATTTATCATTTATTATTGAGCAAGCAAATATTCCAGTCATTGTTGATGCCGGAATCGGTTCGCCGGCAGATTGCGCACTCGCCATGGAGATGGGAGCAGATGGAATCTTATTAAATACAGCTGTTTCCGGTGCAAAGGATCCTGTGAAAATGGCGAAGGCAATGAAACTGGCGATTGAAGCAGGCAGACTTGGATATGAAGCAGGACGCATCCCGAAAAAACGGTATGCACAAGCAAGCAGTCCAACGGAAGGAATGTTAACAACATAATGGAACGATATTCTCGCCAAATCTTGTTTTCTCCTATTGGAGAAGAGGGACAAAAAAAATTGCTGAAAAGCCATGTGCTCATTGTTGGAGCTGGAGCACTCGGCTGCGCAAGCGCTGAAATGTTAGCCCGTGCTGGAATCGGTAAAATAACCATCATTGACCGTGATTATGTCGATTGGAGCAATCTCGGGCGTCAACAGCTGTATACGGAAGAGGATGCGAAACAAAAGCTGCCAAAAGCGGTTGCTGCCAAAAAACATTTGCAGGAAATCAATTCGAACATTTCGATTGAAGCGATTGTGGGCGATTTCTCAATTGATTTTATTGAACATGTAAAGGATGTAGACCTTATCATCGATGGAACTGACAATTTTGAAACGAGATTTTTCATCAATGATTTAGCGATGAAGCACGAAATACCTTGGATCTATGGGGCAGTAGTGAGAAGTTATGGAATGACCGTTTCCATCATTCCGAAACAAACACCATGCCTCCATTGTATGCTCCAAGCGATTCCGTCTGACGGAATGACGTGCGATACAGTTGGCGTGATCAGCCCGGCGGTGCAAATCGTCGCCTCTTATCAAACAGCAGAGGCACTGAAATATTTAGTCAGCGGAGAGGTGTCCAAGCAGTTAGTTTCATTTGATGTTTGGACAAGGGAGCATTCTGCAGTGGACATGACCAAGTTAAAAAAGGCCGACTGCCCATCGTGCGGACATCACCCGACATATCCATATTTGTCGGTTGAAAATGGATTAAAAACAGCGGTTTTGTGCGGAAGGAATACCGTACAAATACGTCCGCAGCAAAAACAGAAGATTTCGCTATCAGAAATTACCAATCGTTTGCGCCCGATCGTGAAAGACTTAAAAGGAAATGCTTATTTAATTTCCTTTCAGGCGGATGATTTCCGCGTCGTGCTTTTTCAAGACGGAAGAGCATTAATTCACGGCACTAAGGAAGAAGAGAAAGCAAAAGCTATTTATCAACGTTACTTCGGAGCTTAAATGGAGGTGTATTTATGACCATTGGAAAAGCGTTGACGATTGCCGGGTCCGATTCAGGAGGAGGCGCGGGAATTCAGGCAGATTTGAAAACTTTTCAGGAGTTGGATGTATACGGAATGAGCGTGATCACGGCCGTTACGTCTCAAAACACATTAGGTGTTCATGGCGTCTACCCTGTTCCGATTGAAGGGGTGATCAGTCAGCTTGATGCAATTGCTGAAGATTTATCGCCAGATGCGGTCAAAACAGGAATGCTTTTTAATCAAGAAATCATCCAAATCGTCTCAAATAAAGTTCAAAAGCATGGATGGGAAAAAATTGTCGTTGATCCAGTAATGATTGCAAAAGGCGGACATCCATTACTTGAAGAGTCTGCCATCAACGCGCTCATCAACGACTTAATTCCGCTTTCGTTTATTGTGACGCCGAACATCCCGGAAGCGGAAGCGATCACGGGCATCGAGATAAAATCGTTTGATGATCGGAAAGAAGCTGCGAAAAAAATTTGCCAAATGGGAGCAAAGCATGTGATCATAAAGGGAGGACATCAGCCGTCGGGCAGCGAAATCATTGATTTGTTGTTTGACGGGCATGATTTTTATGAATTTAAAGGCAACTATGTAAACACAAAGCATACGCACGGAACAGGCTGCACTTTTTCTGCTGCGCTGACAGCTGAGCTCGCCAAAGGTAAAGACGTTATCGAAGCCGTAAAAACCGCAAAAGAGTTCATCCATCTTGCTGTAGAAAATGCGCTAGGCATTGGAGGCGGCCACGGTCCTACCAATCATTGGGCATATAAAAGAAATTTAGCTGCTTCGAAATAACATAAGCCGGACATATATGTTCTGGCTTTTTTCTCTTTTGTCCTTTATAATTATGATCAGGTATTAATAACTTGTAATAATGTTTAGGAGGATTTTCCATGAAATTGAATTTGGAAGGCCGAAACATTGTGGTCATGGGTGTTGCAAACAAGCGAAGCATTGCTTGGGGAATTGCCCGCTCTTTGCATGAAGCAGGAGCAAGATTGATCTTTACATATGTGGGCGAAAGAATGGAGAAATCGGTTCGAGAGCTTGTAGATTCGTTAGGACGGGAAGATTATCTCGTGCTGCCTTGTGATGTAACAAAGGATGAAGAAATCGAGCAGTGTTTTGAAAAAATTAAAAGCGAGGTTGGTGTGATTCACGGTATCGCTCATTGTATCGCCTTTGCGAATAAGGAAGAGCTGAGCGGTGAATATTTGAACACAACAAGAGACGGCTTCCTGTTGGCCCACAACATCAGTTCTTATTCTTTAACGGCGGTTGCGAAAACAGCCCGTCCTTTGATGACAGAAGGCGGAAGCATTGTTACATTAACTTACTTGGGCGGTGAGCGAGTCGTTCAAAACTACAACGTAATGGGAGTTGCGAAAGCGTCATTGGATGCTAGCGTGAAATATTTGGCGAACGATCTAGGTAAAGAAAATATTCGCGTCAATGCCATTTCCGCTGGTCCGATTCGTACGCTTTCGGCAAAAGGTATCAGTGATTTTAATTCAATTCTGAAGGAAATAGAAGAACGTGCTCCGCTGCGCCGAACCACAACACAAGAAGAAGTTGGAGACACGGCGTTGTTCCTGTTCAGCGATCTTTCCCGCGGCATTACAGGGGAAACGATTCATGTTGATTCAGGTTTTCATATTTTAGGTTATTAAGTTAGCTGAAAAAGATTAATCTGTGTGCGTTACTCGCACAAGATTAATCTTTTTTTATGGCAGGATAAAATGAAATTTTGCTGTCAGCTTCAAGGTGCCACTATTTCAAGCCGTGAAGCTTGGATTTATTGTTGATGTTCTGTTACGACTTTTTGTCTCAATGTGCAGCGATTTTCAAATGCTCTTTTGTCATAAGAAAAAGTTAGATTTCCGTCATGATTTCATTCTATCGTGTCATAAAATAATGAGAGAAATCATATTTGAGGGTGGCGATCAAACTTGATTAAAAAAGAAAAATTAGAACCTTTGATGTATATTGTCCAGCCGAATATAAAAAAGCCTGAAGTGACCATGCAGTCGACGCTATTAAAAAAAATTGCAAATAATTCTAAGCAAGCGGTAAAGAGTACATGGACGAAAGAAGAGATTTATAAAAGAAGAAGAGAATTGGCAAATATGACGGTTCATGAAAAGATTGATTTCTTTTCAAGTCTTCCGGAGCATGTGTATAAAAACGTATGTGAAATTAAAACAGTAGAGAAAACATACAAAGGAATTATTTTGTCAAAGGAAAACGATGTCGTTCAAATCCGTACATTTGATCAAAATGAACCTTTGAAAATAAAATCGAAAAGTATTTTAGACATAAAAGTGTTAGGGAATTAAAATGGAGAACTCGGTTATGCCGGGTTTTTTATTTGAACGATACAAGTCTTCTCACTATGTTGGGGAACGAAAGGAGTATTGATTCCGATGGAATGGCATTGGTTTTCATTTGCTCTCATTGCATTGGCAACTTTTCGATTAACGAGAATTATAGTGTTTGATAAAATCGCTTCTTTTTTGCGCGCTCCATTTATAACAATTGTGGAGGAAAAAGCGGAGACAGGTGAAACCGTTTCTTTTTTCAGACCGAAAGGAAAAGGGCTTCGATTGTGGATCGGTGAGCTTTTAAGCTGCTATTGGTGCACAGGAATATGGTGTGCCGCCATTTTATTTTTTGGAAATGAATATATAAACGTCATTTTCTATCCGATTACAGTTATTTTAGCGATCTCAGGCTTGGCAGGAATTATTGAACATTTACTTGATTGATTGTCGCCATTTACAATGTCCCTCAAGCACGAATTGAATAAACTAAGGGAATGGTTTGTTAAAGACATGAAAAGCGTTCATTTCGTCAGGAACGAATATTGAACCATGAACAATTTACAGCTTAAAATGATCTTCAAGCGGAATAGGCTCACTCTGGGAATTGGGTGTAAGGAAATAAAAGGGGTTCATTTTGGTCAGAAACGAACAGGACGATATAGAACCTATGAACCTTTATAGCTTAAAATGATCTTCAAGCGGAATCGGCTCACTCTGGGAATTGGGTGTAAGGAAATAAAAGGGGTTCATTTTGGTCAGAAACGAACAGGACGATATAGAACCTATGAACCTTTATAGCTTAAAATGATCTTCAAGCGGAATCGGCTCACTCTCGGAATTGGGTGTTAAGAAAGGGAAAGGGGATGAAAGTTGCCGTTTTGTCAGGAACGAAAAGGAGAAATTTGACCCCATTTATGAACGCGATGAATACACATTTACAGTCGGAAGCTTTAATAATTTCTTGCTGATTTCAAACACCACTGTGGAGCATGTCCCTTAAGCCGAAGCTTTAACAATAGACGATTCAAAAAAACGGAAAAGGTGTAGAAAACCTAAATTTTTTACGAATGCGATCCGTTCATCTCAATTTCATTGATTTTTTGAGACTGACATGGCGCCTGCATTTCTTTGCAAGCAGTTTCGGCGTCAAAAAGTTTCTCTGGCGGCAAAGTTCTTATTCTGACTAGCACCCTGTAATGAATTTTGCCGCCTATCGCTGAAAGGTAAGCAGCCAATTTCGAATGATTGTGTGGAAAGGACAGATTGTTAAAGTCGTGAAAAAAGAAACGGTCAAAAAATGAAAGTTCTTTTATAACCGAAAGGAATATAAAGAACTTTCATGAACTTGACCGTCTGTTAATTGATAATAATTTTGTTTTCAAACGGAATGCCTTCTTTTTTCTCCTGGCAATATACAAACCCTTCAATCACCAGCGCTTCATCGAAAACATCGAATGGGAAAGTAATGTGAAAACCTTCAAAAGAGATTTTTTCATTTGGTTCGATCGATAATTTTTCACTAGGTTTCAGCCAGTATTCCCCTTTTTCTTGAATTTGCTTTCGCCATTCCGGGTGTAAATACTCCCATTCTAAGGAAGAATGAGTATTATAGATGAAATCATTTTCGTTTTGATTTTTGGTTGTGATGATTTTTCCGCTGAATTGAACATGCTGATGAGGATGAATGTGAATGCATAATACAGGATAATGCAAAGGTTGTTCTGTGATGTTTTCCATCACAGCATTGCCAAGAATCGTTACCGGATCATCGCTTTCACGAGGAAGAACAATCGAATACGAAAATTGAGCGCGAATCGGATCATTTATGGAAACGTTTTTTTCATTTTGGACAGATTCATTCTCTTGTCGTTGGACATTTTTTTCGTAAAGCGATTGGAATAAAAATTGAGAGACATCTAAAAGTTCATTTCGTTCAGCAGTTAATAAATCGATCCGAAGCTGCTCTTTTTTCGATTCGGTGATCAATCGTTCTTTTTCCTTTATTTCAAACAAAAGGTCTTGAATCTTTTTGTCAGCGGCTTGCTTTTCCTTTAATAAACCAGTGACAGCTGCTTTCAGCAGTTTTAATAGGTCGTTTCGCTCCTCTTCAACAATGGAAAGCTGATTGCTGATCTTTTCAACATGTTTCTCAGCTTCTTTTAATTGGGATTGAACGGAAAGGATTTCATGTTCAAATTGTTCTTTTGCGATGCGATATTGCTCGCTGGTTCGGATGACTGCTTTGTAATATTCCGTTTTTTCCTGTTCCTGCAGCAGCTTATTTTGCATGCTTGCCAATTCATTTTTGTATTTCGAAATTTCGGATTTATAGTGGATAAGCTGCTGCTGAAGCTGTAAATAATCCTGTTTGTTCCGTTTTATTTTGTTCATTGAATCTCCTCCTCGGATAAATAAAAAAATATAAGTGGAAAACAGTTTGTTGCCATTTCCTCCAAACAGAAGAATTTTTATTTAACGATTTAACAGGAAAATAGTATAAATGATAAAACCTCAGATCATTAATGACCATGACGTACGGAATTTGGCGATAAGCGATTTCAAAACAGCCCAATTTCCTATAAAAGGATGAAAACTCACAAGCGCCGCTACCGCCAGCTTTGAAAGAGCAGTTTTTCTATACATATGTATGTTTCCTTCATTTAACACTTTCCCGGAAAAATGAGAGGAAAAACAAAAAGGGGAGAGCGTCCCCTTTTGCAATTAATTTATTCCTCCAAGGCGTAATCGTCGTTTGGAAAAATTTCCGGACATTGCGGCGGAATTTGCGGGTTTGCGCATGTAAGAGATGAAGGAAGTTCCCGACGAGGTCTGCAAAATTTTCCTTCTACCTCAAGCTTCACTTGGGCTTCCATTTGCACATCTAGACAGATCGTGATAGAAATGTCTAATTGGCTGAATGATTTATTATCCCAAATCAAGTTAGCGTCAGTTTCAAAATAGGAAACGTGGCTGTTTAATGTTGTGCCGGGCGGCGCGCATAGGAAGAAAGTTTGAACCGTTGCAAATGGAATAGCATCTGACACACTAGTGACAGTACCTTGCAAATCGGAGATCGCAACGACAATATACCCTCTGATGAGAACTTTTACTTTTTGAAGGGTAATTTTTCCTCCTTTTGGTAAATGAACGACTACCGATTGACGACCTTGCGGCTGAACGATTTCTGTCACCGTTATAGAATTTGGTGAATTTGGATCAACAGGATTTCCCAAGCTGTCTGATAAGTAGCAATTGACATTTAAAAGTCCATCTTCAAACAGTGAAAACGGATCTTCCGACGTCCCTGCTATTCCATCGAAATTAAAACCGATGGATGATAATTTTCTAAAGCTTAACTGAGGAAGATCAATTTGACGGTTCACCCAGTCATAAACTTTCGGAACGCGAATACATAATCTCTCTGTATCATGTCCCAAATGGCTCATGCTGTTACCTCCTAATCATTCTGATTTCCAAAACCTTCTTAGGTGTCGGACTACTGTATATTATGAGCAAACTGGTTAAATGTGCAGTGACAGGAGCGGAAAATTTAATTTTTTAAAAAATTCTCTTTCCATTAAAAGAATGGTTTTGCCCCGTTTTAAAAATTCATTTAAAAAGCTATTTGTATCTTTTTAGTAGGCTTCTGTCAACATTTTTTATTTGAGCTCATACATTTACAGTGAGAGGTGAGATAGATGGCGCAAATCAATAAAGAATTTTTGCAACGGATGAGAGCGGAGCTTGCGTTTTATAAAGAAAAGGCAAAAGAATCGATAGAATTGGAAATATTATTGCAGGAAAAAGAGCGGGAGCTTGAAAAAGCAATCAAAGAAAACGAAAAGCTAAAAGAAACGATCGAAAAGCACCGCCAGAGCAATGATCGAAATTTAAAGTGGGAGGAACGAAAAAAGCTTTTAGAAAAAATCGAAGTGTTAAAAAGAAAATTAGCTGAAAAAAATCACCATCTGGATGAAAATGAAAAAAAGGAGGACGAACAAAAACAGGAAGATTGGTTTTTCCGAATTTTAAAGGAAACGCAAGCCATTCAAGGAACAGTTGAACCTCAGGAACGGAAGGAATATTTTGTGAAGGAAAAAAACGAACAGAACAACCAAAAGGAATTTCATTTTTGGATGATGGACGATGTGGTCAAAAACGATTAGAAAGAACACAGATTAACCTTATTCTTCATACGATGAATAAGGTTCTTATTTTGAGGGAAAGGGGAGAAACCTCTTGAAAGAAAACATAAAAATTTTTTCCAGTTCATCGACGAAAGAAAATGCGATCAAAAAGAAGATGATGAAAAAGAAAATGCATCATCCTTCCGGAATAAAAATTTACAATTCAACGACTTCTGGTGGCTGCGGCTGTGGGAAAAAAGGATTTTAAAATTGGATATACGAACAAGCTCGAAAAGGAATTCGTCAAATGGATCGAAGGTATGTACAAAGAACATGACAAAATGCAGCAAAAATGTTCAAGCTGGATGATGAAAAAAGACAGGGAGCTTTTAGACCTTGAAAAAACGGCGGCAAAATTTGAAAAAGAGATCGAAAAGATTGAAAAACAAATTTGATAGGGAAATGAAAAGGGAATCAAAACAGGTTGAAACCCCACCTAAAAAATCCGCACTTGCCCATCTTATGTGTCCACTCCAAATGAGGAATTGCTTCATACAGTATAGTGATGAATAAAGGAGGAGGTGCAGAAAAATGGGCTTTGGTTGCGGATATGGTGGATACAGCTATCCTTATAGCGGCGGTTTTCATAATAACAGCTTTGTGCTAATCGTCGTTTTATTCATCTTGTTGATTATCGTTGGTTGTTCCTGTTTTAAATACTAATCTGTAAGTCTTTTACAATACTAATGGTGAGTGCTGGTCACGGATGGATGTCCGCCTTTTAGAAGGCGGACTGTACTTTTTCTTCATCACGTTTTCATTTCATTTTCATAAAATATTAAGGCCTGTTATACAGGTCATTTCGACAATTTAGGAGGGGACGAATTTCAGAATGGATCATATTTTTAAAAATATTGAGAAAAAAACCGGCGTCAATATGAAGGATGTACTCGAACTGGCCAATTCTTTGCAAAATGCCAATTTCAATGATGAAGCAACTGTCAGAAAAGTGATCAAGCGGGTTGCGCAATTGGCGAATCGGCCGGTTTCAAGAGAATTAGAAAATAAAATTGTCAATGCGATTGTAAACGGAAAAGAGAATATGGATTTTAACACCATCGCCAATATGTTGGATAATAAGAAAAAATAGCGCGTCAGCGGGTGTGCTCCCGCTGATGTTTTTACATGATGTTTCAATTTTTAGAAAAACGGGTAAAAAAAGAATGACAGATCGATTTAGAAAATAATTTTTTGCAAATCAAGAAAGGAGAGAGAAACATGGGGTATATTTTTTTCCGTTCAGACTCCTGCCTTTTATGAATATGTCAACAGAACTGTTCAGCCAAAGGAAGATTATGCGAAAGTCAAACAGCGAAACAATGTTATGATGGATGAAAAATATTTGCATTTCCAGCGAAAGCAAGATTTATTCGCAAATAAGCGCAAATATAGCAAAAAAAGATTTCATGAATATGTTTAGAAACAAGCTAATATTTTTGGACAAATAATCCGTTGTTTTGATCCCATTCCGCGTAAAAAACATCTTTCGCGTCTTCCACACTGTAAGCGAGAAGCTGCTGCTGAAGCCATTTTTCATCAAAACCTGCTTCTTTTAAATTTTCACTAACCACTTCTCCGTCAACAATAATTGTGTAGGGGATGGTAGCTGGCGAAGATAAAATATTTAAATCGTTTCGGGTCGGCTTATCGAATTCCGATTTTTTCAATACGCTGATTGTGCCGTCCGTTTCAAGAACTGCGTATTCCACTTCGCGGATCGAAAAAGCTCCTTTTGCTCTTAGTAAAAGTTGAAGCTGGTTCATATCAAGCTTGTTTTTTTTCAGCTGATCACGAATAATTTTTCCTTTGTGGATGACCATTGACGGAGCTCCTTCCAGTATTCCGCGGGTTCTTCTCCATTTTTGTGTGATGAATTCCAATAAATAGATTAGCATTCCCCATATCACGACCGTAAATAATATTTTTTCAACGCCCATTTTTACATCATATACAGCATTGCCAACTAGCTCACCTAAAACGAGCGCAGAGATAAAATCGAACGTCGTGATTTGCGTAATTTGTGTTTTACCTAGTATTTTTGTCAATAGAAAAAGGGCAAAGAAACCGAAGACCAGTTCAGTGGCAATTGCTACAAATTCCATTTCCATCACCTTTGCTAAGATCGGTAATGGTTAGGTTGTCCCAACTGCCGAAATTCATGTACATTCTTTTAAAAAACTATGGGAAGTCGTGCGGTGGAGAAAATGGAGAAACATTCGAATTGATCTGAATGTAATACAGGGAGATTTTTAACCTCTTTAACACGCTTACTGACCATTCCAAATGAAAGACCGCAATCCGCGGCCTCGTTTGGTTGTCTTTATTTATGAATGTGGATGTAACGTTTTTTCCATCGTGACATGGGGAATGCCCGCATCCATAAAAATATCGGAAACGGTTTGATATCCATGCTTTTTATAAAAATTTTCTACTTGTACTTGGGCGTTCAATTTTATTTTCTTTAATCCTTTTTCGGCCGCGAGTTTTTCAAGTGTTTCCAAAATGATATTTCCCGCTCCTTTTCCGCGGTATTGTGGCAGAACACAAATTCTCTCAAGCTTTCCGGTGTTGCCAATGACACGAAATCTGCCAGCTCCAACAGGCTGATGATCGTCATAAAGCACGACATGCTCGGCAAAGTCTTCATATTCATCGAGCTCAATTTCAATTGGAACGTTTTGCTCCTCTACAAACACTTTTTTTCTAACATAAAAAGCATCATTTCGTTGTTTTTCATTAATAGCTTTGACTGCCTTCATCAATCTCGTCCTTCTCCAAGCAGGAATGTTTCATAAACAGTCCATGAGCCGTTTTCTAATTGATACAAAATATGGAATCGGTCAATCGTTTCCTCATGTTGAATTTTTAACATTTTTAAACGGCCGAGAACGTCAGAATGTTCATCATCCGATAAATTTTGTCCAATTGTAATGTGAGGTACGAAAGCGTATTCAGGCTTCTCTTTAAATTTTCCTTGATGGAGAAGCTCATGCAATTTTGTTAATTCCGGATTTGGTTCAACTTTTAAATAAATAACGTTATTGACAGGAGCAAATGAACTGAATTTGTAGACAGAGAGTTTAAAAGGCTTCACTTGTTTCGCAATTTTCCTAAGTTCTTTCACAATATCGCCAATTTCTTTTTCGTCAGCTTCAAACGGAGCCTTCAATGTTAAATGAGGAGGGACAAGCGCATAATGCGGATCGTAACGTTTTCTATATGAGTTGGCAATGTCTTGCAACTTTTTTGAAGGAAATAACACAATTCCGTACTTCATTTTTTTGGCCTCCTTGATATTTACTCGTATTCTTTATTATAACAACTTAAAGAATCAATTTTCATGATACAGCAAACATTTTTTTTAATATGTCTTTCAGCAGCGGCTGCCAATATGTCCAGCGGTGATCGCCGTCAAATTCTTCATAAATGCATTCGAATCCTTTATGTTCCATTCGTTCATGAAGTTTTTGATTGATTGTGTAAAAATCTATTATTTTCCCATCGGTCGTTTTTACGCTCGTTTCCTGTTTCCCGATTTGATGATAAATAGATAATAAAGAAGGCTGTGAAAAAGCATCGATCGCTTCTAACACCTTTTCATCCACATATGGTGATTGCATAATCACTTTTCCAAATGTATGCGGATAATGAAGCGCTGCCATAAGTGAAACGGTTGCAGCCAGAGAATCACCGATAAGCGCACGGCCTCTTCCTAATGGCAAAAGTGGAAAACGTTCTTCTAAAACAGGAATTAATTCATGAGCTAAAAATCGGATATAGCTGTTGAACTGGCTTCCATCGGGATGATATTTTCTTCTTCGATCTTGAATGTCTTTATAAGGAATGCCGACGACGATCAAATCTTCAATCGTTTGCTGCTCTGTTAATTCCTCAACAAAACGCGCGATCCTTCCCAGTTTAAAGTAGTCTCCACCATCTTGGGCGATGAGAAGATGATGATGAGATAATGGAGAAAAGGAAGTCGGCAAATACATGAGCAAAGAAACTTCTTCCCCCAGCTCTTCGCTAAAAAACGTTTCTTCTTTTATAGGTGCGACTTTTTGGGCCATACCAATTCCTCCAAAATTGACTAATTACCAGTTAGGCTGGACTTCTCATTATTTTATCACTCTTTTGACAAGTCTCCAACAAATAAAAAGGTTGACAAAATAAAAAATGCTTATATTATAATGATAACGACTAATCCGATAAGATAGGTAAGAATGATCATATACTGGGGGAATCACTTTGTCTGTCCAAATTGAGCAAATTTCAAAAACATTTCAACACCATGGCGTCTCCCAAACGGTTCTTGACCAAATTGATTTGACTGTGCAGAAAGGAGAGTTTGTTTCTATTCTTGGTCCTTCCGGCTGCGGAAAGTCGACGTTATTATCGATCGTTGCCGGGTTAACAGCTCCCACATCGGGAAAAGTGTTGGTAAACGGGAAGGAAGTAAAGGGACCTGGAAGCGACCGGGGAGTAGTGTTCCAACAGGCAGCCCTTTTTCCATGGCTGACAGTTGAGGAAAATGTCATGTTTCCGCTGAAGAAAAAAATGCCGAAGGAAGAAGCGAAAAAAAAGGCGTACGAATATTTGGCCATGGTTCAATTAAGCCAATATGCCAAGCATTCTCCGCACGAGCTTTCCGGCGGCATGCAGCAGCGCGTATCGATCGCAAGAGCTTTGGCGATGGATCCTGAGGTGCTCTTAATGGATGAGCCGTTCGGAGCGTTGGATGAGCAGACGAGATCACGTCTGCACGAAGTGTTGGAAAAAATTTGGATCGATACGAAAAAAACAATTCTATTTGTTACGCACAGCATCCAAGAGTCGTTAAAATTATCGGATCGTATTATCGTCATGGGTACAAGGCCTGGGAGAATTATTGATGAGATTGAAGTTTCTTTTCCGAGACCACGTGATGAATTTAGAAAGCAGCTTGCTGAATATGAAGAGCGCATTCAAAAGCTGTTGAAGTCAGAAATTGATAAAGTAGTGAAAGAGGAAGAAAGTTATGCAGCAGGTCGTTAAACGAATCATTTTTTATGCAGCCGCATTGGGTATATGGGAAGCAATCGTCAAGCTGTTAAATATTAAGGCTGTCGTCTTTCCGGCTCCGAGCGATATTTTTCAGGCATTGTGGAACGGTTTTGCTGATCTAACTCTTGTTTATGATTTGCTGGCAAGTTTTCAGCGGCTGGCAATCGGGCTTGTGATTGCTCTAATTCTTGGAACGGTGCTAGGGGTTATTTTGGCAAAATCGAAAGTAATGGATGATACCATTGGCTCTTTAATTTTGCCGTTGCAAAGCGTACCGAGCATCGTATGGCTGCCTCTAGCCATCATCTGGTTCGGTTTAAATGAAAAAGCGATCATTTTTATTGTTGTGCTCGGTGGAACGCTTGTGATGACATTGAATATGCGGACAGGCATTAAAAGCGTTCCTCCAATATATACAAATGCGGCAAGGACAATGGATTACAGCGGATTTTCACTGTTTACTCATGTGATTTTTCCTGCAGCCATTCCGCATGCAGTAACTGGTGCAAGGCTTGCTTGGGCGTTTGGGTGGAGAGGCCTGATGGGTAGCGAGCTGCTAAGCACCGGCCCGGGTTTAGGCTATACGTTAAAATTCGCATCAGATTTTGGCGATATGGCGTTAGTGATGGGCATTATATTTATCATTGCCTTAATTGGAATTTTAGTAGATTTAGTTTTTTTCAGCAGAATTGAAAAGAAAGTGATGAAAAAATGGGGATTGCTTGAACAATAAAGGGAGGAAGTTGAGATTATGAAGAGAAAAGGTTTGCTGCTATCATTTATCACCTTGTTGTTAATTGGGATTTTATCTGCCTGCGGAGCCGGCGGAGGGAATGAGGCATCAGGAAAAGAGAAAAGCGGAAAAAATAAAGTAGTCATCGGCTATTTCCCAAATATTGACCATGTTCCGGCGATGATTGCGAAGGAAAAGGGCTACTATGAAGAAGCACTAGGGGATCAGGTAGAGATTGAATATAAAACTTTTCCGGATGGCGGTGCTTTTATGACAGCGTTGAAAACCGGCGAAATTGACGCCGGGCTTGTCGGTCCAGCTCCTGTCATGAATAACTATTCTAATGGTGCAGACGTGAAAATTATTGCTGGTGCGTCATCTGGGGGTACTGTCGTCGTAGCAAGCAAAAAAAGCGGAATCGAAAGCTTAGATGATATTCATAATAAAACATTCATTACTCCTGGTGTCGGCTGCACTCACGATGTCCAATTTGAAACGTATTTGCAAGATTACGACATTGCTTCATCAAGAATCGGCGGCACATTAAAGCATACAACTGGAAACCCGGCACAATATCAAGCTTTCTTTGAATCGGGAAAAGTGGATTTAGCCGCTGTGCCTGAGCCTTGGGCTTCATTATTAATAAAAGACGGAGCGAAAGTGATTGTCGATACGAAAGACATCGCCTATGGCACTACACTCCCGAACACTGTTTTAGTGACAAGCAACAAATTTATTAAAGAAAATAAAGATTTAGTTCAAAATATCGTCAAAGCTCATAAAAAAGCAGTCGACTTCATCAATAAAAACAAAGAGGAAGCACGCGATATTGCCATTCAATCGATTAAAGATATAACCAATCAAGAGCTTGACCCAGAAATTATCGACAGCGCTTGGGAACGTGTCCGCTATACAACCGAAGTGGATGAAAAAGTTCTTCAAGACTTTTCTAACTCTTCTTATGACTTGAAATTTTTAAAAGAAAAACCGGATCTTAAAGGTCTTGTAGATACAAGCTTTTTGAATTAAGCAATAACCCCCCTATATAGAAGCTGTTTGATATTATGCGGCTTCTGGATAGGGGGTTATTTTGTTGATGTTCAAGATGAAGCAGTTGTTAAAAAAGGATTATCCCAAAAGTTGTTTATGATTATGCCTGTATATTGGGATTCTGTTGTTGTGAGAGCATTTTATTCAAATCGCTCGAATAAGCTCCCGTTTTTTCACATTGTTTGGAGCTGTCCAGAAAGTCAAAATCCATTGAAAACGAATCAACATTTCTAAAACATTAAAGGGGCGTCTATAAGCCGGAAAATCGACTTATTAGACAGCGCCTATATGAATTTCAATTTCTCCATTTGGGCTTTAGGCTGTATTTTTCAAGCACGCTCTATTAAACCAGTTTCTTCTTGCTTCCAAATCTTACTCCAAGTTTTAAACATGCTTTGTTCGTCCGTTGTATCTACTTGAAAAACTTTATTTTCATGTTTCTCGGGATTTCAATTAAAAGCTTCCCCATTATTTTCTTCAATTGCAATGCTTAATTAAATAATCTCCTCTGTAGTCGCTTTCATAATCATAATAAATTCCGTACACATTGTTTTGATGATGTTCCAATTTTTAGAAAGCGTTTTCTCACATAATTTTGATTTGCCCCATCATTTGCTCGTCATGAAAATTATTGGTTCGAATGCTGTCGATTATATACAGCATCATAAACAGTCTTTCCTTTCCATAATATTGATAAAAAAGAGAAGGCGCATCAGTAAAGAATGTTCAGCAAATTTTCCAACGGCACGTTTATGTTCATCTTTTTTGCTTCCCAGCTTCACCTGCAAAACAAATATCGCATCTTCGTTTTCTGTTCAGCTGCTTTATGGAATACGGGTTCATTTGACTGAAGTTGGCGAAAAATTTATCAAACGATTAGTTTGCTAATTCAATCGTTTCATTCTCTGTTTATTAAATTCTCTTAAAATTTTCCAATTCCTCAAAAGAAGATCACCTCGTTCACAATTTTTCTTAAAAATACGACAGCTTTCGAATTGAATATTTGCATTTTAAAATCTATTAAAATTTGGGAAGCCTCAGGGGAAAATAAAACCACTTTCATTGAAATGATGGAGGATCAAAGGTGATCCATACAAAAAAATTTCCCTTTTGGCTTTCGCAAAAAACATTTCCAGAATCGACGGATTATTTAAAGAATGTTCTTATTTTTCTTTAGTTTTACTGAAAATAAATCAAAGTTATCGGAATTGTTGGCAGGAAACGTCTTGAATTTTTTTAAAAACTGAGGTAAAGTTATACCTATCAAAAGTTCATATCGGAATTCTTATCGAGAGAGGCGGAGGGAACTGGCCCGAAGAAGTCTCAGCAACCGGTACAAGGACGGCGGCATGATAACCTTTGTACCAAGGTGCTAAATCCAGCAAGCATTTTGCCGTAAGATATGCTTGGAAGATAAGAAGGAGCCAAACAATAAACGCCTTCTTCTTATGAAGAGGGCGTTTTATTTTTAAAGCCTCCTCTACAGGCAATGAAAGCAGCACATTTTTACTAACTAAAAAAGGGAGGAAAGTCAAAGATGAATATTGAAACAGTTTTGGCCCAATTAGGAAATCGAAGTGAAGCTCTTACAGGAACAGTAAGCGCCCCCATTTATTTGTCCACTGCCTACCGGCATAAAGGAATAGGCGAATCAACAGGTTATGATTACACTCGGACAAAAAATCCAACGAGAGAGCTTGTCGAGGACGCCATAGCCAAATTGGAGGGAGCCGATCAAGGATTTGCATTTTCTTCCGGAATGGCAGCGATTCAGACGATTATGGCTTTATTTAAAAGTGGAGATGAACTGATCGTTTCAAAAGATTTATATGGCGGGACATACCGCTTGTTTGAAGAAGAGTGGCGCAAATACGGTCTTACCTTCCACTATGACGATTTTACGTCTCGCGAATATACGGAATCATTAATAAACGAAAATACTAAAGCGATTTTTCTAGAAACGCCCACTAATCCGCTTATGCAGGAAACATCGATTTCCTCGTTGGCGGAATTGGCCCGGAAGCACAATTTGCTGCTGATCGTTGACAATACGTTCTACACGCCTGTTTTGCAGCGTCCGATTGAAGAAGGAGCGCATATCGTGATTCACAGCGCAACGAAATATTTAGGCGGTCACAACGATGTCCTTGCCGGCCTGGTCTGTGCAAAAGGGAAAGAAATTTGCGAAAAATTAGCCATGCATCAAAATGCAATTGGTGCGGTATTATCTCCTTTTGATTCGTGGCTGCTGCTTAGAGGAATGAAAACTTTATCATTGAGAATGGCCAAACATCAGGAAAATGCAAGGGAGCTGGCGGCATATTTAAAAGAGCTTCCTGAAATTGATGATGTATTATATCCTGGCAGAGGCGGAATGCTTTCCTTCCGTGTGAAAAAAGAAGAATGGGTCAACCCGTTTTTGCAGAATCTGAAATTAATCTGTTTTGCGGAAAGCCTTGGAGGGGTAGAAAGCTTTATAACGTATCCAGCTACCCAAACACATGCGGACATTCCGGAAGAAATCCGAATTCAAAACGGTGTATGTAACCGGCTTCTCCGTTTTTCTGTAGGGATTGAAAGCGTGGAGGATTTGAAGGAAGATCTCAAGCAGGCATTGCAAGCAGCTGCGAAAGGAGATTTACTAAATGCATGACCAATGGAGCTTTCAAACAAAATTGATTCATAATAAACATAAGGTTGACCCGACAACCGGTGCTGTCAGCGTGGCGATTCAGCAAGCGTCAACGTTTCATCAGCAAACATTGGATGAATCTCCTGAATTTGACTACAGCCGTTCAGGAAATCCAACACGAAAAGCGTTGGAAGAGGCGATTGCCGAACTGGAGGGAGGCGCCAGAGGGTTTGCTTTTGCTTCAGGAATGGCCGCCATTTCAACAGCTTTTCTGCTACTGTCTTCGGGAGATCACGTTCTTGTCACTGAAGATGTGTACGGCGGAACATACCGGATTGTTGCCGATGTCTTATCGCGCTTTGGCATTGAATATACGTTTGTCGATATGACGGACCTTGATGCCGTAAAAGCAAATATACGTCCGAACACAAAAGTGATTTACATTGAAACGCCCTCGAATCCGCTGTTAAAAGTGACGGACATTCGAGCAATTGTGCAGCTTGCAAAAGAAAACAGCTGTTTAACATTTGTTGATAATACATTTATGACTCCGGCTTTGCAAAGGCCTCTCGATTTAGGGGCCGATATTGTTTTACATAGTGCAACAAAATTTTTGGCAGGTCATAGCGACTGTTTGGCAGGACTGGCAGTTGTGAAAGATGAAAAGCTTGGCGAAGAGCTTTACAAGCTTCAAAATGCCTTCGGCGCTGTTCTCGGCCCGCATGATTGCTGGCTTGTATTAAGAGGGTTAAAAACACTTCATGTGCGGCTGGATCAATCCGTCAAAACAGCTTCTCAATTAGCAGAATTTTTGAAAAAGCACCCTGCCATTAAAAAAGTGTACTATCCGGGTCTTCACGATCACCCAGGGTCAGATATTCATTTGCGGCAAAGTGTCAACGGTGGAGCGGTTTTATCGTTTGAACTAGAAGATGAAAAAGCGGTCAAGATTCTTGCTGATCATGTTCAACTGCCTGTTTTCGCAGTCAGCCTTGGTGCAGTTGAATCGATCTTGTCGTATCCAGCTAAAATGTCCCACGCAGCAATGCCGAAAGAAGAAAGAGAAAAAAGAGGGATTACGGACGGATTGCTTCGCTTAAGCGTCGGTTTGGAAAGCTTTGAGGACTTGAGACGCGATTTGCAGCATGGACTGGACAAAATTCTTGCATAAGCAATGATTTCCATGAAAATCACTCATAAGAACAGGGGAAAGTCCCCTGTTTCTTTTTTTTGTAAGGAAAATTGACAATTATTTGACATTATTTTATATATTTGTGATATTATAGTTAATGTGTTATATAAAAAAGAATTTTTAAAGGGGGATGTTATGTATGAGCAAGAGGGGTAGCGGTTTGTTCTTTGCCATTCTCCTCGCTTTTGTGTTGATTCTATCTGCTTGTGGAAACAACAATAGCGGCGGAAATCAAGGCGGCGGGAGTGAAGGAGAAAAGAGCAGCGAAGGCGGAGACAATAAAACACTAAGCCTTTTGACTGGAGGAACGGGTGGTACATATTATCCGCTTGGCGGTTCGATGGCGCAAATTATTTCAGACGAGACAGATTATAATGCAAATGCCCAATCTTCTGGCGCTTCAGCTGAAAATATGCAAGCACTTAAAAACGGTGAAGCAGATATTGCCTTCTCGCAAACTGACATTGCGTCATATGCATTAAACGGGGAGTTAATGTTTAAAGACAATAAAGTAGAAAATGTGAAAGCAATTGGAACACTTTATCCAGAAACTATCCAAATCATTACGACGAAGGACAGCGGAATCAATTCCGTTGAAGACCTGAAAGGAAAAACCGTTTCTGTCGGTGCTCCTGGTTCAGGAGTGAATGCCAACGCCCAGCAAATTTTGGAAATACACGGCTTAAGCTTTAACGATATCAAAGCCCAAAATCTGTCTTTTGATGAATCAACAGACGGCATTCAATCCGGCAGTATTGATGCAGCGTTTATCACAGCGGGAACACCGACAGCAGCAGTTGAATCTTTATCCGCACAAAAAGAAGTTAAAGTAATCCCGATTGCCGACGACAAGATTCAAGAATTAATGGAAAAATATCCTTACTATGCAGAGGATACAGTTCCAAAAGGCACTTATAAAATTTCTGAAGATGTGAAAACTGTTGCCGTAAAAGCAATGCTAGTTGTTCGTGATGACATGCCAGAAGATGATGTCTACGCCATCACAAAAGCGATTTTTGAGAATACGGATAAAATCACCCACGCAAAAGGCAAACTAATCAAGGCGGAGACGGCGCTTGACGGCATTGGCGATCTGCCGTTGCACCCCGGCGCTGAAAAATATTTTTCTGAAAAAGGAGTTCAAAAATAAAGTGCGACGATAGACCGAATTGTTCGGTCTATCCTTTTCATTTCTTTTTATTTGGTGGGGGTTTCATGAGGTCATGGCGGCAAGTGTTTATCATTGGTTTTCTCCTTCTCATCGCAACCATTGCCTTTTTGCTTTTCTTTCCTTTTACCGAAACCATCGCTTTTTATCAAGAAGACCGTGAAGAATTGTTGGCTTTTTTGCCTATCCAAGATGACAACTCTTTTCAAATACAATACACCCATTCCATTCATCTGACCGATGTCGTGGAGACATATGAATTACGCAATAAGGAAATTGTGCAAACAGAGCTACAGTTTGAAAATTTTGCTATCGGCATGCCTTCCAATGTCGAAGGAAATGAAAAATTTGTAGAAAAAGATGGGAAATATTTGATTAAAAATATGAATCGGCGGTTTCCGTATATTGATTTGCGGGTTGGACTAGTTAGAGCAGATCACCGGGTCATTTATAAAGAAAACGTTTACAAGTTGTCGAATTATATTAGACCCGGTACATGGGTTAGAATAAAACCTGCTAAGCTGAGCTATTGGGAAAGGCTGAAAGGAGTTGAAATCAGTGAGCAAAGAAAAATTTGAAGTAATTTCGGAAGAAGAACAGCAAGCTTTAATTGAAAAATACGACCCTGAAGCGGGTACGAGAAAACTAAAAGGCGTTTTGGGAGGCATTGTTTTTGCCGGATTGTTGGCCTTCTCCCTGTTTCAGGTATATACAGCAATTTTCGGTGTTTTTACAGCACAAATCCAACGCTCCGTCCATCTTGGGTTTGCTTTAGCCTTAATCTTCCTGTTATTCCCAGCCAACCGCAAAAAGAAAAAGGAATATAAATTTCAAGTGGCGTGGTATGATATCGTTCTTGCGCTTTTGAGCGTTGTCGTGGGGGCGTATTGGCCGCTGTTTATTAACGATATTGTCATGAGAGTAGGGATGCTTACAGAAACGGATTTTTATATTGGCATCATCGCTATTTTGCTAGTTTTAGAGGCAACGCGCCGTGCAGTGGGTTTGCCGATCACCATCATCGCTCTTCTTTTTTTAGCGTACGCTTATTTCGGTCCTTATATGCCGGATTTCCTTCAACACAGCGGACTTAGTTTTGATCGGATTGTGCAAACGATGTTTTTTACGACGGAAGGAATACTCGGAACCCCGCTTGGAGTGTCATCAACCTTTATTTTCTTGTTCCTTCTTTTTGGGGCATTTTTAATTAAAACGGGTATCGGCCAATATTTCAATGATTTGGCCGTTGCGATTGCCGGGAGAAGGATTGGCGGACCGGCAAAAGTCGCTATTTTCTCCAGCGCTTTGCAAGGAACGATCAGCGGAAGTTCCGTTGCCAATGTTGTGACTTCTGGAGCTTTCACCATTCCTATGATGAAAAAACTTGGATATGACAAAGATTTTGCAGGAGCGGTGGAGGCTTCTTCATCTACAGGCGGTCAGTTAATGCCGCCGATAATGGGGGCAGCTGCGTTTTTAATGGTTGAATTTATCGGAAACGGCATTACGTATTGGGACATTGCCAAAGCGGCAGCTATTCCGGCTATTCTATATTTTGCAGGGATTTGGATCATGACTCATTTTGAAGCAAAGCGAATCGGTTTAAGAGGCTTGTCAAAAGAAGAAATGCCGAATCGGAAAGAAATTTTGAAAAAACTGCATTTGTTAGCCCCGATCGTTGTCATTATTATTTTGCTAATGTCAGGAGTGACCGTTACACATGCTGCCATTTATTCGATATGTATTTCGATTGTCGCTGGATTTTTAAATCGCGAGAATCGGATGAGATTTAAGGATATTGTATTAGCGCTCGTCGACGGCGCCCGTACAGCGTTAGGGGTTGCGGCAGCAACAGCCGCTGCCGGAATTATTGTCGGCGTTGTGACGAAAACCGGGCTTGGTTTGAAGCTTGCTAACGGGTTGCTTGATATCGCCGGGGGCAATCTCATTCCGACATTAATGCTGACGATGATAGCTTCGTTGATTCTTGGAATGGGTTCACCGACTACAGCGAACTATGTTATTACCTCAACGATTGCTGCACCAGCGATTATTTTGTTAGGAGTACCTGATCTGTCTGCACATTTATTTGTGTTCTATTTCGGGATTATTGCCGACATTACACCGCCAGTAGCCCTTGCAGCCTTTGCCGCAGCCGGTGTATCAGGAGGAGAACCGATCCGAACGGGAATTCACTCTTCAAAATTGGCAATCGCCGCCTTTATCATTCCGTATATTTTCGTTTTGTCTCCGCAAATGTTAATGATTGATACGACATGGCTTGAAATTTTATGGGTAGTCTTTACGGCGTTTTGCGGAATGATCGCAATTGGAGCCGGGATGATCGGATATTGGATGAGAAACATGCATTTGATTGAACGAATTGCTGCGGTCGTGGCCGGGCTGTTGCTGATTTATCCAGAACGTTTTTCAGACATAACAGGTCTCATCATTTTCATCGCATTATATGCGTTTCAATATATATGGAAATACGGAGCTGATCAAAAAGTGAAAGGTGAAAGCATATAAAGAAGACAGGTTGTTATGAAGAATCGATCCAATGATTAGAACATGATTCAGTCTTCTTACAGGCGGAATCATTGAGACGCAGAATAAACGCGGAGAGCAATTCACATTGGAACGAACAAAATCAGGATAAAATGTCGGGGAACTTGAAAGAGATGTGTTGGAATCGATCCATAAATTTGCAGAAGACGTTCTCCAAAAGGATGATATGACTCAGCTTGTTTTGTTATGCGAAAAATAAAACTGGTTTTTTGACAGGCTGAATTGCTTGTAAAAATGAAAAAGGGGCAAACAAAATTGAAAATACAGCAAGCTTCTAAAAATCTTTTGGGGAACGGCTGCTCGTGTGTAAGCGGTTGATAGCGGGACAGTTTTATATCATAAATAAAAACATCCATGAGTAATTTTACTCCCCACTCATACATGAAAATCCATCATTCCTTCCCATAATGGATATGAACGCAAACAGTTTTGAAAGACGTTCTCTTTAATGGTGGTTCGACCCTGTAATAAAAACTGTTTGAGTCCATTTGGTGTTCCACCCATTGTCAGCCCTTTTCGTGTGAAAAGGTGACTACGAACAGAAAAATGCCTAACGTGCAAATGGACTCCCTGTTTGCGAATTTATCGATGGAAGGAGTAAGAATCATGGATGTTCTTTATCATCGTTGTGCAGGATTAGATATCCATGCCGAAACAATTGTCGTTTGTGCTCTTCTTGGAGAGGAAGAACACGTTCAAAAGGAAGTTGAAACATTTCCTACTTTCACGAAAGACTTGTTTCGTCTTCTGAAATGGTTAGAAGATCGCGGTTGCGATGGAGAGTACGGGCGTTTACTGGAAACCTGTGTTCAATATTTTGGAAGATTACTTTGACATTACACTTGCCAACGCTCAGCGAATCAAAAATGTACCGGGGAGAAAAACCGATGTTTCCGATGCAGAATGGATCGCCAAATTGTTGCGTTACGGATTGATCGAGAAGAGTTTCGTACCTCCTGAAAGCATTCGAGAATGACGGGATTTAACTCGCTTGCGCAAAAAATGGATCGGGCAGTTAACCGCGGAGAAAAACCGCATTCAAAAAGTGTTGGAATGTTCCAATATCAAGTTAAGTTCCGTGATTTCGGATGTATTTGGTGTATCTGGGCGAAAGCTACTGGAACGTTTAATGAAACAGGGATACATCGAAGAAACCGAAGTCGATGCTTGCATTCACAGGAGTATGAAGAGGAAAAAACAACAAATTCAGGATTCTCTCTTTGGTACATTGACCAACCATCAACTGTTCATGATTCGCCAATCGTGGAAGCACATCGAATCGTTGGAAAGTTTACTTCGAGACATCGAAGAACGAATCGACCAACTCTTACAAGTATACAAACAAGAGATGGAGCTTCTTGTGACCATACCGGGGGTCAAGAAGGAAACCGCTGCCGTGATTATCGCTGAAATCGGAGTCGATATGGGACAATTTCCAACGTCTCAACACCTCGCTTCATGGGCGGGAGTCGCGCCGGGAAATCATGAAAGTGCTGGAAAACGAAAAAGTACCCGAACGACGAAGGGGAATCCGCATATCAAGTCGGCGTTATGTGAGGCGGCTTGGGCTTTGTCTCGATGTAGGAATCAACGTTTGGCAGCGAAATATTGGTCATTGGCGGCACGCAGGGGAAAGAAAAAAGCACTCGTTGCGATCGCGCACCGAATGCTTACCATCATTTACTGCATCATTTCTCGAAAAGAACCGTTTCGAGAGCAGTAAATAAATTAGTATAACCAAAAAGGTTCAGAAATATACGAGATACCTAAAAATAAGGTAGCTCTGCTTTCCTATTGCCTTTTTTTGGTCGTTAATAGGGTATCCAATTTGATTGTGGGGTATACCGCTTCAGCCATGGTTAATTGATTTTCACAGAAAAAGAGCCTGCAGAAAACTTATTTTTCCGTTTTAGACTGCATGATTTGAAATGCGAGTTTGTTGGTTATAACGATTGTTTTATAGCATGATTTTTTCCAATTGTTGAGTATACAAACTTTCTATCAATCCAGTAAGATCGTCCCTTTTCGGTACGAACATTGTGAGTCCGATTTATTTTTGTGCTGCAAAATTCAAAATGTTGTTTAAAAAAACCGCTTTATGTCACGAATAGGTGGGAAATGGAGTGGCATTTCAACCTAGACGGCAAAATGAAATCCGATAGAAAACGAAAATTTAAATCTATAAAAAGCCAAGCAAAGAGGAAAAAATGAATGATCAGCTCTATAGGCGCGATTCTAAAACGGCAAAAAATAATGAAGTGGAAGCATCATTTGACACATCCACTTCGATCATATTTGCTTGAAATCTTAATTGAAAAAACGATTAATCTTCAAACAATTCGTCCATTAACTCTTCAATTTCTTGTCTTCGTTTGCTTGTTTCTTGTTTATCGACATAATAACGGTTATTTTTCTGAATAATTACATCTCCCGTTTCTGCGTTTTTAGGCAACTGGCTTTTTAAAATTTCGATTATTTTGCCGTTTTCATCTTCGCAGACTGCGATGTCATTTTCAAATCGATCAATAATAAATTTCATAATGTCCCACCTTATCTAGGAGTGAAAGATGTTTGTGCTTTATAAGTTTTGTTTTTATAAGTGGCTGATACATCGATTTTAACAGTATAACCTTTTGCAGCACGGCCGATTTTTACCGACAATGGCTTGCCAATAGTACCGGTATAAGTGGTGTTTTTGCTTTTATATTTAAAAACAGCTTTATATTTTGTTCCATTTGGCAGCCCTTTTACATTCAGTTTTATTGTTGAGTTTTGCTTTGGAGTTTTGTTATCGACACTTGCTGTTAATTTGTAGCTAGTTGGTTTGCTTGCTGCACCGGACGATGCCGCTTTTACATTAAAGGAAAGATTGGAGCCGTTCGTTGTTGCCACAATATGGCCTTGTTTATTCGTTCTAAAAGTGTTTATTTTGTATGCTTTCAGCCGATTGATCACATCTTGAGTAGGATGGCCGTATGAGTTCTTGCCGACGGAAATGACGGCATATGTCGGTTTTACTGAGTTTAACAGCGCTGTGCCTGTAGATGTTTTGGCGCCATGGTGTCCTACTTTTAGGACGTCAGCTCGCAAATATTGTTTAGCTTTAATCATATCCGATTCTGCTTTAAGTTCCGCATCACCAGTGAAAAGAAATGATTTTTTACCGTAAGTAAGCTTTAAAACAGCACTCCAGTTGTTTAAGTCGCTTTTTGGATATGCTTTGACAGGCCCAACGAATTTTGCGGTAACTCCTTTGATCGGCAAAGCAACATTTGCTTGAGCGGTCTTTATTTTTTTGCCTTCACGCTTAACAGCATTTAAAAAGTCTTTGTAGCTTTCCGTCGTATGGCTGACTTTTGGCGCATACACTTGCTCTACTCGAAAAGCAGATAGGACAGTGTCCAGACCGCCAATATGATCTGCGTCCGGATGAGTTGCAATCATTATTTCGATATCATCCACTTTTTGCTTTTTCAAATAATTAACAACGTCATCTCCATAACTGTTATTTCCGCCATCAATGAGAATATCTTCTCCATTCGGAGCTTTTATGTAAATTGCGTCTCCTTGTCCGACATTAATAAAATGAACATACATATTTTTTGCCTGAGCGCTTGTTGTTTCGTGAAACGGCATCAGCAAAAAAGAAAATGCAAACACTATCGAAAACAATAGCTTACGTAATTTCATCAAAATCCCTCCGAGTACTGAATAGATCAAATTGATTATACAGCGTGGTAGGAAAAATTTACAAGATTTAATTTAGAAAATTTTATTTTTTTTTATAGAAAATTAAATTTTCTAGTCTAATTGAACTAAAGTCTCATCCGATTTTTTCATGCCGAAAAAAGAAGCCGACCCAAAAGGCTTGGATCGGCCTAAACAGACAAAGGTCTGTACATTTTTAATTTTGTTGAAATCTGGTCATCCCAAAATTTAATTTTTCAAACGCCACTGTTGGTGAATGGAGGAATCAAAAAGTTTAAGTAAAAAAACTAGTTTGCATATTTTAAAACAAGGAGAAACGTAATTTGTTAAAAACAATTGATAAGAAGATTAAATAAAACTTTGTGTTGCTAATTATTGTTGTCGCCAATTAGCTCGCTGTACCTAACTTTATTTAGCGTAAAAACATATTGTACAGTCAAAAAAGGTGAATATAACTAAAATTGTTAAAATGGAAAATTTGAATGATATAAAAGGCGTAAACAAAATTTACATTTAAAAAAATTACAAGTTAAATTGTCTGTTGAATAAACCTGATATTTTAATGTTTCGCCGTCAAAAAGTCGGCAAAAAAGAAGAGAAAAAGAAAACGCGATTCTTGTATTTCACAAGAACCACGTCATACTAAGGTTTTTAATGATGATTCCGACTGGGCTCGAACCAGCGACCTCCACCCTGTCAAGGTGGCGCTCTCCCTGCTGAGCTACGGAATCATATTAACAAAACAGATGAATTTCTAATGCGTTTTTTTGACAATACCTATTGTAATGTTGTTATAAAAATATGTCAAGCCTCAATATGCAAGTTTTTTTACTTGCTGTAGTTTTTAATCATTGATAAGCTCTTTCTGGTCTTAGAATCTAAATTGATAAAAGGAAGTGCTTTTAATAGAAGCACAAATGTTGAGAATTATAAATTATGCGAAACGACCAACCGGATTACCGGGCGGTTTTTGTTTCTGATTGACGACAAAGTGCAACAGTAGTTATTTTTTCGTTTTATCTAAATAATCTGTAAGGAGTCCTCTTTGTTATACAAAATGATAGGAAAGAAAAACGAAAAACAGGAGTGTCCTTTTGCCTTTCATGCAATATTTTTGAAATCGTTTTAATAATTTGATAGGATAACATTTATAATATCGATCATTTTTGAAAATCCTTATAAAGGAATGTGATAAAAAATGAAAAAAGACCAAGTCTTGGATCAGAGGCACCGCCCTTTGCGCGATTTGCGTATTTCTGTAACCGACCGATGCAATTTCCGGTGCACGTATTGTATGCCGAAAGAGATATTCGGAGATGATTATCAATTCCTTCCGAAGGATCACTTGTTGACGTTTGAAGAAATTGTCCGGCTCACGAAAATTTTTGTTGAGCTTGGCGTGAAGAAAATTAAGCTGACTGGAGGCGAACCGCTTCTTCGAAAGGATGTATATAAACTAATTGCCATGCTTTCAAAAATTGAAGGAATTCATGATATTGGTTTGACAACAAACGGCGTGTATTTAAAAAAGTATGGCTCAAAATTGTATGAAGCAGGTCTTCGCCGATTGAACATCAGCCTTGATGCAATTGATGACGATACGTTTCGCCGTCTAAATGGACGAAATATATCAGCAAAAACGGTCTTGGCAAATATTGATTATGCTGTATCGATCGGATTTTCGGTTAAAGTAAATATGGTTGTACAAAAAGGAGTAAATGATCACCAAATTTTGCCGATGACGGAATATTTTAAAAACAAGGGGATTCCATTAAGATTTATTGAATTTATGGATGTAGGCAATACAAACGGCTGGAATATGAAAGATGTATTGATAAAAAAAGATATTGTAAAGATGATTAGTTCTGTTTATTCCATTGAACCAATTGATGAAAACTACTTTGGAGAGGTAGCCAAGAGATATCGTCATCAAGACACAGGTTCAGAAATCGGATTTATTACATCAGTATCAGAACCATTTTGTTCAAGCTGTACGAGGGCGCGTATTTCATCAGACGGAAAGCTGTACACTTGTTTATATGCCCACGAAGGATTTGATTTACGGGATTTCATTCGTTCAGGAAAAAGTCCAGAAGAAATCAAAATGGCTATTGAACGTGTTTGGCAAAATCGTAAAGATCAATATTCTGTTGAACGTACAGAAAACAAAGGTATGTTGAACAAAAATAAAATTGAGATGTCATATATAGGAGGATAAACAATCGGCGTTTGGTGATGAAATGCTGATTGTTTTTTTTATTTTTTTTAGAAAATTCAAAAGAGAAAAAATCAAAATTGAAATCGCAAAATTTTTAAACCATTAAAATACATTTTTATCTAATATATAGAAGCAAGGAGGGGAGCAATTGGCTGATGTATTAATTGTTGATAATGATAAATCTGCTCGGAAGGATGTAAAGTCAATTATTGAAGATAGTAAATTCAGCTTTCTTTCCATTTATGAAGCAAGTACATCTCAACGAGGTATGATCCTTTTAAAGCAAAATCGACCGACTATACTCATTGTGGATATCTCCTTGCCAGATATAGACGGTATTAAATTAGGGAGATCAGCGTTAGAGCTGTATCCAGATTTGCCCGTGATTGTTGTGACTCAGTTAAAAATGTTCGAGTTTGTTCAGGAAGCGATCAACTCAGGTTTTTCAGCTTATTTGTTGAAACCGCTTTCCAAAAATGAACTGCTTGATACATTTGAGCGGATTTTGCCCCAAGGATTAAATAAAGAAATTAATCAAACCATCAATGGTAAAAGTCATTTTTCCTCTGACTTAAAAAATCCGATCGAAAGTGCCATTCAGTTTATTCAAATGAATTATGGTTATGCTCTTACTTTAAAAGAAGTGGCAAATCAAGTATATTTAAGTCCATCTTATTTCAGCCGATTGTTTAAAGAAGAAGTTGGTATGACATTTGTGGAATATTTAACGTTTGTTAGAGTTCAAAAAGCTAAAACGCTGCTTAGAGTTTCGAGTCTTCCGATTGAAATTATCGCTAACAATACCGGTTTTTCAAATGCAAGCTATTTTGCAACCGCTTTTAAAAAAATGGCTGGGAAGACGCCAAGAGAGTATCGGGAGCAGTTTCATTTTAAAGAATAGGAGGTGAAGTCGTGATTACGATTAAAAAGGAATTGGAACGCTGCAAAAAGGAAGGGTTATCAGGTGTTATTGGAACCATTATTTCTACAAAAGGATCTACCTACCAAAAGACAGGGGCAAAATGCTTCATATCAGAAGATCGAAAGCTAACAGGTCTTTTAAGCGGAGGCTGCGTCGAAGCAGATATTGTAGAACATGCTGTAAAAGTGCTCGAAACGGGTAAGCCGGCAGTTCTCCACTATGATTTTTACGGAGAAGAGGATATTGTTTGGGGACTTGGTGTCGGCTGTAATGGGAAAATGAACATATTTTTACAACCATATCTGCCAAAAAAGCAGCCTGAAAGGACAGAAGTGATTGATCAATATTTTTCTCAATCCCTCCAAAAACAATTACACGCTGTCACGATCGTGAATGCGAAAGATGAAAATCTTCAAGGAAAAATGTGGATCCTAGACCCTTTGCAAAGTAATGACGACTCACTTATTACCGTTTCTGAAATTGCTCATGATTATCAAGATCGGAAAAACAATTTAAAAAATGAAATGGTTTATTTAGGTGGTGAAAAAGAATTGTACGTATATTATGAATCATTAAGTCCACCACCACACTTAAAGATTTTTGGCGCAGGTCCTGATGCCATTCCGCTTGTCAAAATGGCGAAAAGCTTGAAATGGATTGTGACTGTTCTTGACCATCGTCCTACTCATTGCAATGAAAATAATTTTCCTGATGCTGATTTTATCCAAGTTTATCCTAAAGGGTCTGTTCCTGACGTTTCGTTTAATGAAAACACATATGTCATTATAATGACACACAATTTTTTACACGATCAAGAAATATTAGAATCCATCATTCATTCAAATGCGGCTTACATTGGTCTATTAGGTCCGAAAAAAAGAACTGCCCAATTAATTGAAAGCAGCCAAACTCTGAAGGCTCATCCTTCTATTCAGCAAATTCATAGTCCTATCGGTCTTGATATTGGAGCGAAAACACCGGAAGAAATTGCCTTTAGTATTTTGGCTGAAATTATGACGGTGTACAGAGGCGGAACAGGAAAGAAATTATCAGAGCTGGCGGCAATGGCTTATTCCTAAAAAAAGATACATCAGTCATAAAGGTGAAAAAACATATTTTGTTGAGTGATATCAGCTGCAGTTTTTTCAAAGTGGATGGTCAAACACAATCTATTAATACCATCTATTGGAAAGGTATTGACCAAAATACCGTGGATGAAAGTAAAAAATCTCAGTTAAGCGGTATTGCTGCTGTCTTAACTCGGACCTGAAGTTTCTATGAAATAAGTAAACCGATTGGTTTTAGGAGATATTACCAATCAATACTGATTACATTGCTAAAAATAAGATTAAAAAATGTATCTGACAAGACTGACACCGTAGTTGCGTTATTGTGCTGTGATTCAATGCTATGAAAGAAATAGGAACCTGTTTATTGTTCAAGCAAAATATCGAATTAAAAAGGTCATCCAGTTCTTTAAAGGGATGAGCCAAAAGGGCAAAAATTCGTAATGATATTTGTTTTGCTGCGATCGTAATATCCTCAAGTTATTGAGTCACCACAAAATTATGAGAGATTTCTTCGGAAGGAGGTAAGTTAAATGAGTAAAGTGATTGGGAAAAGAGTGACGCGTGTTGAAGATGCTAGATTATTGACTGGTCAGGGAAAATATATTGATGACATCGGTACCCCGCCGAATACTGGTCATGTGGCCATTTTAAGGAGCCCTTATCCGCATGCCAAAATTGTGTCTATCGATTATTCGGAAGCCTTAGAAATTCCTGGAGTAAAGGGTGTTGTAACAGGTAAGGATGTACATCCTCTATTAAATCCTTTTAGTGTTGGCGTCAGTGCTCCAGTACACTATTATCCAATTGCTATTGATAAAGTTCGTTTTGTAGGTGAGCCAGTAGCAGTTGTCGTGGCAAAAAACCGATATATTGCGGAGGATGCGTTAGAAAAAATTAAGGTGAAATATGAAAATCTTGAACCAATTGTAGATATTGAACGTGCGCTCGAAAAAGGAGCACCTATTTTACATGAAAATGTTGGTTCAAATATCGCTAATCATCGAACTTTTCATTATGGAGATGTAGAGAAGGCTTTTGAGAAAGCTGACAAAATCATCAAGCATCGTTTTCAATTTCCGAAATATTCTGCGACGCCAGTTGAAACATACGGCATTATTGCACAATACGATCATAGCTCTGATAGTTATACGGTTCACGCAAACTTTCACGGACCGTTTGTGCTTCATTCGATTATGGCAGGTGCATTAAAAATTCCAAGCAATCGGTTGCGAATTATCATACCAAAGGATATTGGCGGCAGTTATGGAATTAAGGCAGGAATATTCCCGTATATCGTTCTTTGTTCCGTTGTAAGCCGTCTCGTAGGCTGTCCAGTGAAATGGATCGAGGACAGGCAGGAGCATTTAGCAGCTAGTTCAAGCTGTACGGATCGCGTCACATATATAGAAGCGGCTGTAAAAGATGATGGGAAAATACTCGGATTAAAAATGAAAATGATGGATAACGTAGGTGCATATATTCGGGCACCAGAGCCGGCATGTTTGTACCGGAACCATGCTAATACAACAGGTGCCTATGATATTCCAAACTTAATGATTGATGCGTATGCCGTTATGACGAATAAATTGCCGACAGGGCTTATACGCGGATATGGGGGACAAGAAACGTATTTCCCTCTTGAACGGATCATGCAAATGATTGCGGATGAATTAAAATTAGAGCCAACTGAAGTGATTAAACGAAATTTAATTAAAAAAGAACAATTTCCATACAAAACGGCATCTGGTGGAGTGTATGATAGCGGCGACTATGAAAAAGCGTTTGACCTGCTGTTAAAAGTCGGAAAATATGATGAATTCCGAAAAAAACAAGCTGAAGCACGCAAGAAAGGAAAGCTTCTAGGTGTTGGTCTTGCTGTGATCGTTGAACCATCTGGTTCAAATATGGGTTACATTACGATCGCCTTAACCCCAGAGGAAAGAAAAGCAGGATTGCCGAAATCAGGTTGTTCAGAAGCGGCGACGATTTCGATGGATCCGATGGGAAATGTGAATGTGCGCATTAGTACAACACCATCCGGACAAGGGCATGAAACGGTCGCTAGCCAAATCGTATCGGAAATTCTCGGAATTCCGCATGACAAAATTAATGTTGTAGCTGAACTTGATACAGCTACAAGTGCCTGGTCTATTGCTTCCGGAAGCTATTCCAGCCGGTTTGCGTCACTCGGATCAAGCGCTGTGTACTACGCAGCTCATAAGGTAAAAAATAAACTCATAAAAATTGCCGCACATTTTTTAAAAGTGAAGGAAGAAGATTTAACGATCGAAAACGGTAAGATCGTTTCCAAAACCGATCCATCTAAATCTATTTCTATAAAAAGGGTTGTTGGATCAGCCCATTGGAATCCACTTTCTTTACCAGAAGGGATGGAGCCTGGAATTTATGAAACAGCCTATTATACTGCCCAGGCTGAACCACCGGATGACCAGGACCTTATTAATTCATCGGTTACGTATGGATTTGTTGCTGATTTAGTGACAGTAGAAATTGATCCAGAGACGGGTGACATTCACATTCTTGATTATTTCACGGTCCACGATGCTGGAAAACTGTTAAATCCGCTTATTGTCGATGGACAAATACTAGGAGGTCTTGTCCATGGGCTTGGCGGTGCCATGTATGAAGAACTCGTCTACGATGAAAAAGGTCAGTTTTTAACTGGATCATTTATGGATTATTTATGTCCAACAGCACCTGAAGTACCAAATGTAACGATTAAACATATTGAGACGCCATCACCAATTACACCATTAGGCGCTAAAGGTCTTGGGGAAGGAAATACAATGAGTGCACCAGTTGTCATTGCAAATGCAGTAAATGATGCGTTGAAGCCATATGGTGTGACGATTGATTCATTACCTATAACGCCAAATAAAGTATGGAACATGTTGAATCAGTCTAAAAAACAGGAGGTTTCATCATGAACGGAAAAGGGAGCGTAACATTAAATGCAGGAATTGAAAAGGCATGGGAAGTGCTGCTTGACCCACTGGCATTAAAAAATTGCATTATGGGCTGTAAAAAATTAGAGCCTGTCGATGAAAACAAATATGAAGCGGAAGTATCTATTGGAATTGCTGCTGTGAAAGGGAAATATGAATCAACCATTGAAATTGCTGATGTTCAAAAACCGAACCATTATAAGCTCATTGTAAAAGGGGAAGGCGGACCAGGAAGTGTTGAAGCAACAGGTGTTGTTGATCTTATTCCAATTGACGATAACAAGACGGAATTGAACTATACGTATGATGCGGAAGTTGGCGGTAAAGTGGCAATGGTTGGGCAAAGAATGCTAAATGGTGTAGCTAAATTAATCATTCAGGACTTCTTTAAAAAGTTTAATAAAGAACTAGCGAAAAGCGAACAATCTATTTAAATAGAGAAAATACAAGTCAAGCACAAAAATCAAAGGAATTGGAAATTCCAAATCCTTTGAACTGCTAGATCATACTGTGAGTGGACGAAATGAAAAGGTCGATTGAGTCTTCTGCACCGATAAGAAAATCTGGCTGCCTTTTGAATGGAGTTTGCTACATTTAGCATCAGTAAAGCGATTTTTGCCCTTTTCCTGAAAATAACCCCTTTCATGTAAGGATCTGTGGAAAGGACTATTCGGGATGTCCCCAGCCCACTTGTTGATCAATCACGAGAACTTGCTTTAATCCATGCTGTCTGGAAGCTGTCACATTCAGCATTGGTGGCCAGAGGGAACAAGATTGCGGGTTAGAAGCTCGAACAAGAGCTGGGAAAACAGACTTTATAAGGATTTCTCCCAATGATCCTTAATACCACTATCTAGGGGCATCACGAAAAGTCTACCCCTAAAATGGAACTTTTTCAGATAGTGCCAGTTAGCAACACTATCTGAAAAAGTTATCAAAGAGTCTAACTGGAAAATGCCTCTCTCTAAAGAGGATTCTAAAAATACTAAACGAGGAGGGGAGTATATGAAACCCGTAAAATTTGATTATTATTCCCCGAAAACAGTTGATGAAGCTTTAACACTTTTAGAAGAAGCAGGATTTGACGGGAAAATCATTGCCGGTGGTCAAAGTCTTGTACCAATAATGAACATGAGACTATCATCGCCAGAATGTTTAATTGACATTAATCAGCTTCATGATTTGCAATTTATTGAGTTTGATAGTGACAAAGTTAAAATTGGTGCGTTAACGAGGCAGGCGGAAGTTGAAAGATCAGATGTAGTTCAGAAGCATTTAGGGCTTCTAAGTGAAGCGGTTCCCTTTATTGGGCACGTTCAAACGAGAAATCGTGGAACATTTGGAGGAAGTCTTGTTCATGCTGACCCAACAGCTGAAATTCCTCTTTCATTGATGGCGCTCGGAGGGACCCTTCATATTGCTTCTAAAGAAGAGGTGCGAGAAGTAAACGTCGAGGATTTCTTTATTACTTATTTAACAACTGACATAATGCCAAATGAGATGCTGACGGAAATTCACATTCCTATAGAACAAGAAAGAAATGGATATTCATTTTTTGAAATTTCTCGTCGTCACGGTGATTTTGCACTCGTTGCCTCTGCTTGTCAATTAACGATTGATCATTTAGATCGCATTTCAAATGTAAGACTTGTGTTAGGCGGTGTTGAAGCAACGCCATTGTTAATAGAAGGGGCAAACGAATGGATGAAAGGAGAGGTTTTATCTGACTCCCTTCTCCAAAAAGTCGAGGATATAGTGGATGAAATGGTAGATCCAGAGTCAGATATACACGCAACTGCTGAATATAGAAGACATCTTTCGAAAAAATTGGCAGTGCGTACGGTGAAATCAGCCTACGAACGAGCGAGGGGTGAAGCCAATGAGCGTTCATGAAATTGAAGTGACGATCAACGGGAAAAAGTATAAAGAACAAGTTGAGTCAAGATTGCTGTTAAGTGATTTTTTACGAGAAACGTGCGGTCTCACTGGCACGCATGTCGGCTGTGAACATGGTGTGTGCGGTGCTTGCACGATCCATTTAAATGGTTCAGCTGTTCGAAGCTGCCTCATATTTGCTGTTCAAGTGGATGGACAGGAGATCACAACAGTAGAAGGTTTGGGAGAAGACGGTCAATTAACTCCATTACAAAAAAACTTCATTGAATGTCACGGCCTTCAGTGTGGATTCTGTACACCTGGTATCTTAATGTCAGCAACTGACTATTTGCAAAACAACCCGAATCCTTCTGTTCAGGAAATTAAAGAAATGCTTTCAGGACATTTATGCCGATGCACGGGTTATGTTGGAATTATAGAAGCAATTCAAAAAACAGTTGAAGAAAATAGTAATCATGCTCGGGTGGAAAGGTGATGATGATATGAACCTTGTAACTCTTTTTGAATTTGCTGTTGAGCGTCATCCAAATCGACTTGCTGTCGTAGAAGGAGACAGAAGGTATACGTACCGGCAATTTCATAACGAAGTGGAAAAAGTTGCTGCCTCCCTTCAAAAAATCGGCATTAAACAGCATGACCGCGTTATGATCCTTTTAAAAAATCGTCTTGAAAATACGGTGATTTATTGGGCTCTGCAAAAAATTGGAGCCGTTTACACTCCAATTAATTTTCGCCTTTCGGTGAAAGAAGTTGAGTATTGTGTCAATGATGCAGAGGCTGCTGCTGTCATATACGAAAGCGCAAGCCAAGAATCCGTTTTGAAAGCAAATCTTCAGCAAAAGCCAATACTGATTGGTCTTGGCGAAGTGGAAGGTGCTGATATCTACTATAATGAACTTGTTGAAAGAAGTCCTGGCAGCTTGGAAAAACCTACTATAGATGATAACGATGTCGCCCTCATGCTTTATACGTCCGGAACAACAGGAAAACCAAAAGGAGTTCCGCGAACGCACAAAAATGAATATAGCGCAGCGCTAGCCCATATTATCCAAAATCAATATCAAGACGGGGAAAGTACATTAGGGACAATGCCGCTTTATCATACGATGGGAATGCGCTCCCTTCTATCTATTATGTTTTTAAATGGTAAATATGTTGTTCTACCTGATTTTGATGCAAAGGAAGCGTTGGAATTAATAGAACGTGAAGAAATTACATGCCTTTACTTAGTACCTACGTTATATCACGATATGTTAAATCACGCTGAATTTCCTAATTACGATTTGTCTAAGTTGAAAAAAATCGGTTATGCGGGCGCTTCCATGACAACAGCTTTAACAGAAAAATGTATTGAGATGTTAAAGCCTGAAGTGTTTGTGAACCATTTTGGCAGCACTGAAATTTATACATTTACGATCAATCCAAATGTGATGGAAAAGCCAGGATGTGCTGGTAAGCCAGGCTTTCATCAAAATATCCGCATTGTTAAGGCAGATCCTGATGGCAATGCAACTCCAGAGGATGTAGTGGAAAAAGGAGAACTGGGAGAAATCATTGTCAATATTGAATCACCAGAAAGCTTTAAAGGCTACTGGAATAGACCAGATGCTACAAAAAAAGCCATTCGGGATGGATGGTATTTTACTGGAGACCTTGGCAAATTAGATGAGGATGGAGATTTATATGTCGTCGGACGTGTCGATGATATGATTATTTCCGGCGGAGAAAATATACATCCTCTTGAAGTAGAAGATGTTTTAGCCAAGCATCCGAAAGTGCATGAAGTTGCTGTAATTGGTGAAGAAGATGAGCGCTGGGGCCAAGTTGTTTCTTCCTATGTCGTACCAAAAGATCCGTCACTTACCATACAGGAACTTGACGATTATTGTAAAAATAATACAAAACTTTCAAACTTTAAACGTCCAAGAAAATATGTATTTATTCAAGAAGTACCGAAAAGCCCTGTTGGGAAAATTCTCCGTCGTAAACTCAAAACGGGAGAATTTGAACTATATATAAATGAAAGTGAAAAAATCGTTTAATTTTTTCAAAAAAGAAAGGGGAACCAAAACATGGAAGCAGTAAAACAATATGATCACATTCGAGTTGAAAAAAATCCGGAAAAAAAGACGGCAACGATTGTTTTCGACCGTCCAGAAAAAATGAATTATATTAGCATGCTAGCTCGCTCGCAATTTCCAGAAATTTTTGATGAGTTAAATAAAGACGATGATGTTCGCGTCATTATTATTAAAGGTGAAGGAGATAAGGCATTTAGTGCAGGAGGGAATATCCCTGAATTTTTGGAAGTGCACCAAGAAGAATTATCACATCTTGCTGTAAACGTTGCAGCACCAGAACGTTCTCCAAAGCCTGTCATTGCTCAGCTTCAAGGCTATACGTTTGGAGTCGGTTTTGAAATTGCTATGGCATGTGATTTTCGAATTGCAGCAGACGACACATTATTAGCACTGCCTGAGATGAATCTTGGTATGATTCCGGGAAGCGGCGGAACACAAAGGGTGGCCAAAGCAGTAGGATTAACTCGCGCAAAAGACATGATTATGCGTGCAAGAAGAATTCCTGCTGAGGAAGCGTATCAATGGGGCCTTATTACAAAGGTTGTTCCAAAGGAAGAACTAGAAAGCGCTGTCGATTCACTCGTTGAAGAGCTTGTAAACTTCTCTCCGCTTGCATTAAAAGTATGTAAACAAGTGCTCAATGCAGCCGATGAAACACCGCTTAGTGCAGGAATTGAAATAGAAGGAAAAGCCTATGGATTGCTTCGCACTACAGAAGATTTCAAAGAAGGCGTCGAAGCATTTGTCCAAAAAAGAAAGCCGAATTTCACAGGAAAATAATATTGAAATACGAATTATTCGTGCTCCCCAACTATAGTTGAGGGAGCATATAAAAAATAGTTCATTTTCAGAAAATTCATAATAAAAAGGAGGTATATTATGAATACCGAACGAAAAGGATTTACGAAACATTTAAATATTAACACAGTGAGCGCTGGTACACTTGCCGCTATTTTCGGATGTACTGGTCCAGCTTTAATTATTATTGGTGGAGCAGCAGACGGTGGTTTAACACATGAGCAGACGATCTCGTGGCTCTTTGCTGTTTATTTCTTTGGTGGATTGTTGGGGATTTATTTGGCTTTAAAATATCGCCAGCCGATTGCAGGAGCTTACTCTATTCCAGGTGCAGTACTTGTTGCAGGTGCATTATCACAGTTTTCTTTAAATGAAATGGCGGGTGCTTATTTTGTGGCTGGTGTCATTGTCTTACTACTAGGAATTACTCGTACAATCGGAAAGATAATGAACTGGATACCCGTTCCGATCGTAATGGGGATGATTGTTGGGGCCATGATCCGGTTTGGAACCGGAATGATTACATCTATTGAAAAAGCCCCATTGATCGCAGGGGTAGCAGTTCTCGTATACTTGCTATCAGTACGATTTATTAAAGTCATACCGCCAATTTTAACATCTTTCATTGTTTCTGTTATTTTAGTAGTAATCATGAACGAATTTCAAATTCAAGATCAGCAAAGTAGTTTTATTCTTCCACAAATTTTAATACCTTCATTTAGTCTTGAGGCAATAGTATCTGTTTCAATTCCGCTTGCTTTCTTAGTTATCGGAGCAGAAAATGCTCAAGCAACCGGTGTATTAATGGCTCAAGGATACAAGCCGCCTGTCAATGTTATGACAATAATAAGCGGAATTGGTGGGATGGTCACTTCTTTCTTTGGAGGACATAATGCAAATATTGCCGGTCCGATGACGGCCATTTGTGCTTCAGAGGAAGCTGGGAAAAATAAGGAAGGACGTTATGCATCTGTTGTGGTAAACGGTATTTTATTCAGTTTATTTGGATTACTTGCCGGCATCGTCGTACCGTTTGTAACGGCTCTACCATCTGTACTCGTTGGTACTATTGCTGGTCTAGCAATGATTAGCGTACTGGTGAACTCTTTACAAAGTGCTTTTTCTGAAACTAAATTTCAAGTTGGAGCGTTTTTCGCATTAATCATTGGTATGTCGGATATTAGTTTTTTTAATATTAGTTCACCGTTTTGGGCATTAGTTGGAGGAGTGTTGGTTTCCTTGTTAATCGAACCTCATCATTTTCAAAAAGAACATGAGGATAATTTTGATCTTCCTGAGAAAATGGATCATGCCATTTCTGAAACATTTTAAGGTGTTCAATTTCAAAATGACACAAATTAAAATCGCTTTCTAAAAATCGTTTAGGTTCTGCCTAAAAGATTATTGTTTTACTATTTCTTTTTGATTGTTCTAGATAGTCGCAAAGCAGCAAATCTTACGAAAACAGCCTTTAAAAACAACATACAGGATAGGAAAAAGATCTGTTTTGAACAAGCCTATCGTACGATTGCTTTTAGACCTCCTTCTTTAAAACGTCCAAAAAGAAGGAGGTTAATTGATTTTATCCATAAATATTTACTCTACTTTATCATATTTTTCATGTTCCGAACTTATTCATTGCAACGAGAAACATATCGATCCCATTAATTTTAAATTCAGCTTAACAGTAAAGTCCGCGTTTGATCCTAATTATTATGTTCGAACTTTCGATAATATTTGCTTAATCCTTCTTTTTAACAAATCCTTTTGACTCATAAAAAATATCTTTTTCATGCTATTATTACTCTTTTCACCTAAAGATCGGCATTGATCATTCTTGATTATTTGCAATATTCCTCTTTTTCATCTTAATACATACACTTATTATTTATTATATGCCGATAATAAGTGTAATTTCTGCCTTTATTTTCACACATAATATCCAAACATTTCACTCATGAAAACATGATACACTCCATGGATTTGTAACAGGTTACATCAGTGTAAAATAAAAGCTATTCTCTAAAAGATTGTTGTTATCAATCATAGAGAAATATATATCATATGGTAAAATAAAGTAAAAAGGGGTAGTTTCAATGGGATTGCCAAAATGTTGTAAATGTAACCATCCATTTAGTTGGAGAAACATATTTTGTGCTTCGTTCAAATTTAGCCAAGAAATAAAGTCCCTAAGTGTGGAACAAAAATGTATCCAACAATGAAATCAAGACAAAAAATGGGTATAGCAACTTTTGTACCATTGGTCATATGTTTTGCATTACAGGTATTTGGGCTTCCATTCAAGTTTACTATGTTGATATTTTTGTTGTTGTCAGTTTTGGGTATGATATTGCTGCCATTTTTATATTCGTTTGTCGATCATGAGGAGCCCCTTTGGTGAAAAAGGGCGTATTGTTAAAGCTGATGATAAAAGGGTTTTTGCGTAATCTTGATGATAGAGAGGAGTTTTATGGAGAATATTTGTGTGTAAAGTTTTTAGCTTCTCATCTTAATTCAATAATCCCGATTTTTCATCAAAAGGACGTCAGAACCGGTACCCCCGTATCGCCTGAAAAAAAATCCCGGCATATAACTATAGTGTCAATGAGAGAAGCTGTCGTTTACGATTACGAGAAGAGAGATATATGAAAGAGGAATGAATATTTTCTAATAATATAAGGAAATTGAGGATCGAAAACAGTTCAGAAATCTATTCAATCTCTCAACTGCTCCTTCGAAATTAATGAGAAAGTAGGTTGGATCTATTTAAGCGATGCCTTTCAAAAACGAAAGAAAGTTTTTCCAAAATTTCTATTTTTTTGAGGAAGACGAAAAGACATTCGGACTGTTAACGAGGACATCGTTTGATCTCTACCGATTAGTAAGAGCAAAAAAGGGATAGAAACACAAAGTACGTTATGAAAAAATCTCTACTCAACATCTTCTGAACTTGCGCAAAAAGAAGTATGGTTAAAGATTACAAATAATCATTTGATCGTATTAAATGATCAATAAGCGAAACATCGTTGTTAAATTATGAAACGCAACAAAAGACAATCGTTCGAAAAACCGAAAATGGAAAAATCAGCGAAAATTATTCTGAAATAATGTGATAGATTCTTAATAGATCAACAAAAAGTATCTATAACCGCTCTTGCGAATGTAGAGAGTGTCGAACTTTCTCTATTTGAGAGAGACATTGCCTAAAGTGTTTTTAAACATCATACTCCAATTACCATGTGACTATATGAAAGTTGATGTGAATTATATCGAAATGACCGCAATATGGTATAATAATAGTTATATTTATAATGAAGAAAGGAGCATACTGATGGCTGAAATTACAAATGAAATGATTTTACAAGCGATTAAAGAACTGGCTGAGCAGCTAAAAAACCATTCAGAAGAAACGAATAACCGGTTTGAACAAATTAACCAACGGTTTGCACAAATTGACCAACGGTTTGAGCAGATTGATCGGCGGTTTGAACAAATTGACCAACGATTTGAACAAACCGATCAGCAGTTTGAACAAACGAAGCAGCAATTGGTCGAAATCAATGAGCGGCTCGACCAAGTTGAACAAAAGATCGAGGAGATGGACAAACAGCTCACTGATGTAGCAAACGGTCAAAAAATTCTTGTGGAAGAGTTGTTTGAAAATAAGAAAGAAATCAAGCGAGTCAAAAATATTTTAAACATATATTAACCGCACTGATCTATTAAGTGTTTTTTTTTGGACAAAACCGTTAGATAAAAACAAAATGATGTCTGAAATTAGCTTTTCGCCTCCCTGTTTTCTTCAAAATAATGTCAAACTTCTTCGCCGTTTTCTATTTAGCTTTATTCGTTCCTATTAATATCCAATTAATACTATCCTTGTTTTAACACATAATCCCCGGAATAGGATCTGGCTTGTGCTGTCTACAGTGTGAGAAAAAAGGCGCAACAAAGGATAAATCCCCATTCAAAAAACAGCGGCTGTCTCATCGGTTTAACGGCCATTGCGGCAGCCTCGTTATGCTTTCACCTTATTGATTAATTTTTATTATAAATGCAATAATTTTTTCTATCAGCGAAAGTAAAGACTGACATTAGCTTTAAGCGCCTCAGGCTTTTTACTTTCGGTACTTTCCATTCTTCACTGTTTTGAAAACCTATTTACAACAAAGCAAATTTTTCCTATAATTATAACTAACTAATTAGTTAGTTATAAAAAAGGGGGCTCTTGTTGGCTGTAAAAAAAGGCGAAGTGAGTAAGAGAAAGTTATTTCTATGCCAGAAGAGCTTTTTACGAAAAAAGGTTTTCAAAGTACCAAAAGAAGCGAATTTGTTGTAAACGAAAGCTTAACACAAGCTGCGTTTCAAAAGTAAGGAAGATATCTTTCAACAAATATTTCAAAATTTTGATCAACAGTTAATAAAACTAAGGGATGTTGGAAAAATCTGTTGAACTATCGCTATCGGATGTCAAAACTTTTGTAACCAACATGTTTATCAAATTGTTTACTTTTTTAGAAAAAACAAATCAGACAAGGAGACAGTGATCAGATTCGAATAAGATTGATATGTTCAATAACAAGCGATTCGGAATTGTAAAAGAAAAAATTGACACAGGGTGGCAGCAGAGGCCATCGCTGCTATTATAGAACGATTGGTACATCGATATTTATTAACAGGAGAAAAAGTAAAGTAGGACAGATGTTTTTGAGCGGAATTCAAAATCGTTCGAAAAGCGGTGATTGAGATGGTATTAGATTGGTTGGATTCTCAACTTCATTTGATTAGCGTGCTTTGGTTATTTCCCATTTTGTTTATGTTTCATGATTTCGAAGAGATTCTTACGGTAGAGAAGTGGACCAAACAGAACAAAGAACAAGTTCTTGCGGTTTTACCTAAATCAATACGAAAATATTTTTATAGCAGCTTTCAGATGACAACTGTTCAATTTGCGAACGATGTATTTTGGATTTTCCATACCATTACAACAGCAACATGTTTAGCCGTCATTTTCTCTTTTTACTATATTTTTTTAATGTTACTGTTTATCTTTTTTGCCCATGTGTTCACACATTTAGGGCAAGCACTCTATCTAAGGAAATACACTCCTGGTGTAATCACTTCCATCTTTCTAGTGCTACCCTATTCTTCATATACCTACTATCGATTGCTGAAAGAACAAGTCATAAGCGGAACAGATATATTGTGGAGTATAATTGGAGCAATCATCATCGTACCAATATTATTTCTGTTTCTAGTGAATGGAAGAAATAAAGCTACAAAAAAAGTTGAGGAAGATGGTGCCGACAAGAATTTTTTGTAATGTAAGATAAATAGGGTATCTCTGTAATGGAATTTCAAATAGGGGGGATGCATTCTCTTTTTGAGAATGGCTCCAATAAATATAGTACTTTTTCAGTGGCTATCATGTAACCGAGCCACTTTTTTATTGACGAACTTGTATATACAGGTTAAAATAAAAGCATCTTGTATATACAAGTTTTGAAAGCGGTTAAAAGGAGAGTTCACAATGTTAAAAAAATGGTTTCGAAAAAAAGAGGAAACGCTCTTAGCACCTTTAACCGGAAAAATAGTCGAGATCGAACAAGTTCCTGATCCAGCATTTTCCCAAAAGCTCATGGGGGATGGAGTGGCTATTGATCCTGCAGACGGAATTGTCGTTTCGCCGGTCAATGGGGAAGTTATTCAATTTTTCCATACGAAGCATGCGATTGGTATTCGTTCTGAGACGGGACTGGAGCTATTGATCCACATCGGTTTAGACACCGTTATGATGAACGGTGAAGGATTTGTTGGACATGTGAAGGTCGGTGACAAAGTCAAGGCGGGAGACAGTTTACTGACATTCGATCTTGCATTGATCAAAGAAAAAGCAGCAAGCACGATCACACCGATTGTCATCACCAATATGGATGCCGTTCAATCACTCGAAAAGAAGTCGCTCGAAAGCGTGCAGGCAGGAACGGATTCATTTATGGTTGTCGTAGCAAAATAACACTTGTTTTGTAAACGATTACGGGGGGGATCATCATGAATATCAGCAAACAATCAGTTGAAAAGATTGTTGAGTCTGTTGGAGGAAAAGAGAATATTGTAGCGGCAACACATTGTGTTACCCGGTTAAGATTTGCATTAAAGGATGAGGGAAAAGTAGATAAAGAGGCTTTGGAAAGCATTGATCTCGTCAAAGGCTCCTTTTCGGCAAACGGTCAATTTCAAGTCGTGATTGGACAAGGGCTTGTCGATAAAGTGTACAACGAAATGGTGGAGTTGACGGGGATTGACCGCGCGACAAAGCAAGAGATTAAAGATGCAGCGGAAGCGAAGCTAAACCCGCTTCAGCGTGCGATTAAAACATTAGCTGATATTTTTATTCCGATTTTGCCGGCGATTGTGACAGCAGGTTTGTTGATGGGAATTAATAATATCCTGACAGGCCAAGATATTTTTTATGAAGGCAAATCATTTGTGGAAGTGCATAAAGAGTGGGCCGATCTTGCCAGCATTATTAACTTAATTGCCAATACGGCGTTCGTCTTTCTGCCAGGTTTAATCGGTTGGTCAGCGGTAACGAAATTCGGCGGCAGTCCATTGCTTGGTATTGTGCTAGGCTTAATGCTTGTTCACCCAGATTTGTTAAACGCATGGGGCTGGGGAGCAGCGAAAGAAGAAGGAAACATTCCTGTATGGAATTTGTTCGGATTGGATGTTCAAAAGGTAGGATATCAGGGTCAAGTATTGCCTGTGCTAGTGGCATCGTACGTGCTGGCGAAAACAGAGCTGTTTTGGCGCAAACGAATTCCCGATGCGTTTCAGTTGCTGTTAGTCGCTCCGCTTTCGCTGCTATTTACCGGTTTTTTAGCGTTTATTGCGATCGGACCGATTACATTTGCAATCGGCAACGGGATTACAAGTGTATTTGTTTCAGTGTTTCATAATGTTCCAGCAATTGGCGGGCTTCTATATGGAGCGATATATGCCCCTCTTGTTGTCACGGGGATGCATCATACGTTCTTGCCGGTTGATTTGCAGCTGATCACCAACACTGGCGGAACATTTTTATGGCCGATTCTCGTTCTTTCTAATATCGCTCAAGGTTCGGCGGCGTTAGCCATGATGTTTTTAGCAAAAGATGAAAAACTGAAAGGGCTGTCATTCACATCTGCCGTTTCAGCTTATTTGGGTATCACGGAACCGGCCATGTTTGGAGTGAATTTACGCTACCGTTATCCATTTATTTCTGCGATGATAGGAGCAGCAATTGGCGGAATGTTCATTACGCTTAATAAAGTGATCGCATTTTCTATTGGTGTTGGCGGTCTTCCTGGGTTTTTATCAATCGTTCAGCAAAAATGGGCGCCGTTTTTCATTGGAATGGCGATCGCGATTGTGCTGCCGTTTGCTCTAACATTTGTGTTAGGAAAAATTCGCAAAGATCATAATTAATAGAACTGTGTTCTAAATAATAAATATGAATAATCAAAGATTCATACCATTGGTGAATGACCGCCAATGGTATCGTTTTTCCCGATAGTCTCAAAATTATAAACGAGGTGATATTCATTGAAGCAGCCATGGTGGAAAAAAGCCGTTGTTTATCAAATTTATCCGAAAAGTTTTAAAGACACGACGGGAAATGGAATAGGAGATTTGCAAGGGATTATCGAGAAATTAGACTATTTAAAGACATTAGGGATTGACGTCATTTGGCTGACGCCTATTTATGCTTCGCCGCAGCGAGATAATGGCTATGATATTAGTGATTATTTTAGCATTCATCAAGATTATGGAACAATGGAGGATTTCGAGCGTTTGCTTGCTGAAGCCCATCGGCGCGGTATCAAAGTGATAATGGACATGGTCGTAAACCATACCTCGACCGATCATGAGTGGTTTCAGCAGGCTCGTTCGTCAAAAGAAAACCGCTACCGCCATTTTTATATTTGGAAGGATGCCAAACCAGACGGCAGTGCCCCAACAAACTGGAAATCCAAATTTGGCGGATCGGCTTGGGAGTATGATGAGCAAACGGGACAATATTATCTGCACTTGTTTGATGTAACTCAGGCGGACTTAAATTGGGAAAATGAAGAGCTACGCAAAACGATTTATGAAATGATGCATTTTTGGTTTCAAAAGGGAATTGATGGCTTTCGCTTAGATGTCATTAATTTGATTTCGAAAGATCAACGTTTTCTCGATGATGACGAATCCCTGCCATTGGGTGACGGCCGCCGATTTTATACAGACGGTCCGCGCATCCATGAGTTTTTGCAGGAAATGAATAGGGAAGTATTTTCTAAATATGATATTATGACAGTCGGTGAGATGTCATCGACCACCATTGACCATTGCATTCAATATACTAATCCAGCACGGAACGAATTGAATATGACGTTTAACTTCCACCATTTAAAGGTAGACTACCCAAATGGTGAAAAATGGGTGGCAGCTCCATTCGATTTTCTGGCTCTAAAACGAATTTTATCTACTTGGCAAGTGGAGATGAATAAAGGCGGAGGCTGGAATGCGCTCTTCTGGTGCAACCATGACCAACCGAGAATTGTGTCGCGCTATGGCAATGATGGAGCATATCATAAAGAATCGGCGAAGATGCTGGCAACAGTTATTCATATGATGCAAGGAACACCATATATTTACCAAGGTGAAGAAATTGGCATGACCAACCCGAAGTTTGAGCGAATTGAAGAATACCGAGATGTGGAAACATTAAATATGTATAAAATTTTGCTTGAGCAAGGAAAAACAGAAGCAGAGGTGCTTGAAATTTTAAAATGTAAATCGCGCGATAATTCACGGACACCTATGCAATGGGACGACAGTCCGCATGCCGGATTCACAACTGGGACTCCTTGGATTCATGTCGCGCCGAATTTTAAAGAGATTAATGTGAAAAAAGCATTAGAGGATCCAACATCGATTTTTTACCATTACAAACGTTTGATTGAATTGCGAAAGAACTATGACATTATTACAACAGGAAACTATCAGCTATTGTTAGAGGATCATCCGCAAATTTTTGCTTATGTGCGCAATGGAGATGGTGAAAAGCTTCTAGTAGTGGCCAACTTTTTTGGCGGCCAAACAGAATTTGTTTTGCCGAATGAGCTTGATATAAACGGATATACAAGCCGTATCCTGCTTTCCAACTATAATGACTCTTCTGAACATGTACAAGAAATCATGTTGCGTCCATATGAAGCGATTGTGTATCATTTAACAAAATGATACTATTCAATTCGGTGATGACTATGAAGGAAAATAAATTTATGGCGATTTACAACGACCTTTTGCTTCATATTCGCAAAGGCATTTTTCAGCCGAACGAAAAGCTGCCTTCTGAAAATGAATTGTCCCAGCGGTATCAAACATCGCGTGAGACGATTCGCAAAGCGCTCAATCTTTTATCAGAGCATGGCTATATTCAAAAAATAAAAGGAAAAGGTTCGATTGTGTTAGATGTAGGAAAATATGATTTTCCTGTCTCTGGACTTGTCAGCTTTAAAGAATTGGCGCAAAAAATGAACAAGCCGGCAAGAACGATCGTACATGAACTGGAATTGATCGAGCCTGATGAATATATTAAAAGACAATTGGAAACCGAAAATAAGGAGAAAGTTTGGAAAGTGATTCGTGCTAGGGAAATAGAAGAAGAGAAAATTATTTTAGACAAGGACTTTCTTTGCCAAAAATTCGTTCCAACATTGACGCGCGGCATTTGTGAAAATTCGATTTATGAATATGTCGAAAATGAATTAAAGCTTCGCATTAGCTTTGCGAAAAAAGAAATGTTTGTCGACCGAGTGACAGCTGAGGATCAAAAATATATGGATTTAAACGGCTACGAGCATGTAGTAGTGGTGAAAAATTTTGTCTACTTAGAAGATGCGAGCTTGTTTCAGTATACCGAATCGAGACATCGGCTCGATAAATTTCGGTTTGTTGATTTTGCGCGGCGTACTCATCACCCGGGGATGTCCGATAAGTCCTTAAAATGAAGCCAGTGGAGAAAAACGAATTGTTTTTCTCCACTCAGCTTGTAGACTTTGTTGACAAGCTGACCTTGAAAGAGTGTCGAACACTCATTCAAGGTGTTTATAATTACTTATATTGCACGGCTCCTAGAAATCTAAACTGATTTTTTCATTGACATTTCCATTATATTGAAAGTTTAAAGTAAAAGAACTGAGTTCGCTTCTTGATTTAAACGATCACCGCAAAACTCTATAAATTTTGAATTTTCTCCTCATCATAAGAAAAGCCTTCAAGTAGAACACGGCAATCAATCGATGGCTCATCATAGAATTCTATTTCTCTAAAATCTTCATTGTAGTAATCAATGTTAAAGTCTTTTTCAAATTCGGAAGGTAGTAAATCTCCATCTTCTTTAGTGAGAGCGCCACCTTGACAGGGTGGAGGTTGCTGGTTTGAGACCAGTCGGAATCATCGAGCGGAATCCCTTGAGCCACAAGGCTTCAAGGGATTTTTTATGGGTTCGCCCGGCATGGGTGTAATCTATAGGGTGAAAGTCCCGAGCTGCGAAGGCAGAAGTAGCAGTTAGCTTAACGCAAGGGTGTCCGTGGTGACGCGGAATCTGAAGGAAGCTGGAGGCAAAACACCGGTCCGAGGAACACGAACCTCATATAAGGCTAGGTATGATTGAGTGAGTTTGCAAAACAAAACAAAGCTCTTTCTGTCGAAGGTCATATCGAGTAAATGAGGCGGATAGATGGTGTGAAAGTGCATGTACTTACCCGGGGAGGTCTGGCGGATATGTGAAGTACGCTTCATAACCTACTTAGTGATAAGTAGCTGAACCGTCAGAAGTCAGCAGAGGTCATAGTACTCTTTCAAGCTCGAGATGGAAGAGGAAGGACTGAACAATTAAGGAGAACGAATCGCTAGGCGTTCATCTTCTGTGTGGAAGCAGACAATCCGATAGGACTTACTTGAAGGAGGAAGTGGTGAATCCCACGGGGGACTTCAAGAGGGTGGAGCAGAAGATGGCACAAATAGAAGAATTCGTTCACGTGGAGAGGATATCAATGTTGATGGAAATGATTTTGTCACGGGAAAATCTCCTGGCGGCACTGAAACGAGTCGAACAGAATAAAGGAAGTCACGGAGTAGATGGCATGTCCGTAAAAGACCTACGAAAACACCTCTACGAAAATTGGGACTCCATTCGACAGTCGTTGAGAGAAGGAACCTACAAGCCCTTACCCGTCCGTCGGGTCGAAATCCCGAAACCGAACGGTGGAGTAAGGCTTCTAGGGATCCCTACCGTGACGGATCGTTTCATCCAACAAGCGATTGCCCAAGTGTTGACGAAAATTTTTGATCCGACCTTCTCGAACCATAGCTATGGTTTCCGCCCAGGCAGAAGGGGACATGATGCGGTTAGGGAAGCAAAGGGTTATATCAAAGAAGGATATCGTTGGGTAGTCGATATAGACCTAGAGAAATTCTTTGACAAGGTGAATCACGACAAACTGATGGGGATCTTGGCGAAAACGATCAAAGATCAAATTCTACTGAAGGTAATTCGCCGGTATCTTCAATCAGGCGTGATGATCAATGGAGTGGTAATGGAAACGGACATGGGAACGCCTCAAGGCGGCCCGCTTAGTCCACTTTTATCAAACATCATGCTTCATGAATTGGATAAGGAGCTTGAGAAACGTGGACATAAGTTTGTTCGGTATGCGGATGACTGTAACATCTACGTGAAAACAAAGAAAGCAGGAATTCGTGTCATGAATTCCATTACGAACTTTATCGAGAAGGAGTTAAAGCTCAAGGTAAATAAAGAGAAATCGGCGGTAGACCGTCCTTGGAAACGGAAGTTTCTCGGTTTCAGCTTCACACTCAATAAGACTCCAAAGGTACGGATTGCGAACGAAAGTGTGAAACGTTTGAAGAACAAGATCCGTGAAATTACATCAAGGTCGAAACCGTGTCCAATGGAGAAAAGGATTGAGAAACTGAACAAGTATTTAATGGGATGGTGTGGATATTTTGCCTTGGCAGAAACACCAAGTAAGTTCAAAGAATTTGATGAATGGATTAGACGAAGGCTTCGGATGTGTTTGTGGAAAGAATGGAAAACCCCGAAAACAAGAATTCGGAAACTCAGAGGATTAGGGGTTCCAAGCCATAAAGCATTCGAATGGGGCAATACACGCAAGAAATATTGGCGGATTGCCTGCAGTCCCATTCTACACAAAACCCTCGACAACTCCTATTGGAAGCGTCGAGGGTTAAGAAGTCTATTCGAAAGATATCAAGCACTACGTCATACTTAATTGAACCGCCGTATACCGAACGGTACGTACGGTGGTGTGAAAGGTCGGGGGTTAGTCACCCCATAGCCATCAAGTTAAGAATTTGATCTTTTTTCAGCGCCAAAAACATGGTATCCTTTCTAACGAAAATCATCGTTGGAAAGGATTATTTTTTGATGGCAAAAAAGATGAAGGCATGGATAAAAACGATTCGTCAACTCTTCTCCTCTGAAGAACTGACCCGTCTGGCACGGAAAGTCGGATTCATTCAGCGGCAGCGTTCATTAACAGCGGAAGCCTTTCTGACGCTATGTGCTTGGGGAGACGGATCGCTCGCCTGTCAGTCGCTTCAGCGGTTGTGTGCCGATTTGGCGCTCTGGCATGATTGCTCTCTCTCGAATGAAGGACTGAATCAGCGGTTTACGCCTCGTGCCGTGGCGTTTTTAAAAGAGGTCTTTTTTACTCTCCTGATGCATCAACGTCCGGCACTCTCTTCCATCACCGAGACGTATCGCGCTTGTTTCACCCGTCTGCGGATCTTAGACTCTACCAGTTTTTTACTTCCGGCCGACTATGGTGAGGACTATCAAGGTTCGGTTTCATCTGGCGCCAAAATCCAATTTGAGTATGAGCTGTTATCGGGAACCTGTCTTCAGCTGTGCGTCCAACAGGCCAATGATTCCGATGCCCGTTTTGCTTATCATACCCAGCACACGATTTTACCGAATGACCTTTGCATTCGGGATCTGGGGTTTTTTTCACTCGCCACGCTGGCGGAGATCGATGCTCGAGGTGCTTATTATATTACCCGGTTGCGTTCCGATATCAAAGTCTATATCAAACAGGACGGGGAGTGGCACGAATGGGATTGGGAATCGATAGGAAATCGATTGGGCGAGGGGGAAGCCGTGGAAGTGGAACACGTGTATATCGGACACCAACGCCTGTATGTTCCGCGTCTGATTTTTCGCCGTCTCACGGCGGAAGAATGGGAAAAACGGCTGGCGTACGTGCGGAAAAAGGAAAAAAAGAAAGGGAAGGCGCTGTCACGCCAAACCCTTGAACAAAAGAAATATCACATCTTACTGACCAATTTACCACAAGAATCGTTTGATGCGCAACAAGTTTATGAGCTGTATTCGCTGCGCTGGCAAGTGGAGCTGTTATTTAAGGGCTGGAAATCCTTATTTGATCTTGACCGTGTCAAAAAGATGAAGAAGGAACGATTCGAATGCCACTTATATGGGACATTGATTGCCATTTTAGTCACGCAGACTCTTCTGTTCCAAGCCCGAAGGTATTGGCATCAACGGGAGGGAATCGAGATCAGTGAATGGAAAGCGCTTAATATCCTCCAATCGTATTGGCATCGGTTTCTTTTGCATCCCCAAGCGATGGAAACCGCCCTTCCATCTCTCCTATCTCTGTTAAGGAAACACGCGAGGAAAGACCGAAGGAAAGGAGAGGAAACGGTATCGGATCTTTTAAAGAAATTGGGGATATGGTAGTGTGGGTCATGGATATAAATGCCAAATAACCCTCTTCTTGAGGGTTATTTGGCATGCCCAGCATTTGGTTTTCTCTTCATCCTTTGATTGATTTTTCGAACATGCGTATCATCCTAAAAAATTTTATACCGCTAACTTGACGGGTATGGTTAGTCACCCCCTCCTACTCGATTTTTATCTAATAGAATTTTTTGATGTAGCTAATTAAATGAATCGCACGGTAAATATTGGGTTGATTTTTTTAAATTCCATTCTTTTTTTGTTTTTAATTCAAATAAATATTTGAATAATAAAAGAAATGGGGTATAATATATTCAAACGGAAATTTGAATATGAAAGGGGGATAATGAATGAGTAAGAAAGATACATGTGAAATTTATTGTTATGACGAAGAAAAAGTCAATCGAATACAAGGGGAATTGCAAAAAGAAGATATATCCAGTGTTGTCCTGTTGTTTAAAGCACTGGCAGATGAAAATAGGGCAAAAATTGTCTATTCACTTTGCCAAGATAAAGAGGTATGTGTATGTGATATTGCCAATATCATTGGGGCTTCTGTTGCAACCACTTCCCATCATTTACGGACTCTTTATAAACAAGGGATTGTAAAGTATCGAAAAGAAGGAAAGCTAGCATTTTATTCGCTGGATGATGACCATATTAAGCAGTTAATCATGATTGCGTTAGTACATGAGAAAGAGGTGAAAGTCCGTGTCTGAACAACAAGCAAAATTATCTAAATCAGAAGCGAAAACCTACCGTGTTCAAGGATTTACTTGTGCAAACTGTGCGGCAAAGTTTGAAAATAATGTAAAATCATTGCCAGATGTTCAAGATGCTAAAGTAAACTTTGGAGCATCTAAAATTACCGTTTGGGGTACAACAACCATCGAAGAATTAGAAAAAGCAGGAGCTTTTGAAAACTTAAAGGTTCGGGAAGATAAAGAAAAATCAGTCAAGCGTGAACCTTTTTGGAAGCAAAAAGAGAACATTAAAGTGTATATTTCCGCCGTTTTGCTTGTGATCAGTTGGTTTTTAGGGAAGCAATACGGAGAAGAGCATATCTTTGCGACAATTGGATATGCTGCAGCAATTTTAATCGGTGGATATTCGTTATTTATAAAAGGTTTCAAAAACCTAGTTCGATTGAATTTTGATATGAATACGCTGATGACAGTGGCGATTTTAGGAGCTGCAGCGATTGGTGAATGGGGAGAAGGTGCAACGGTTGTTATTCTATTCGCCATTAGCGAAGCCTTAGAGCGTTATTCCATGGATAAAGCTCGTCAATCCATTGAATCGTTGATGGATATTGCTCCAAAAGAAGCATTAATTCGTCGCGGAAATGAAGAAATGATGGTCCCTGTTGACGATATTCAAGTCGGAGATATTATGATCGTAAAGCCTGGTCAGAAATTAGCGATGGATGGAATCGTCATCAAGGGTACATCTACGCTAAATCAGGCTGCCATTACGGGAGAAAGTGTTCCAGTAACCAAAACAGTCGGTGATGAAGTCTTTGCAGGAACATTGAATGAAGAAGGGTTATTGGAAGTAAAAGTGACAAAACGAGTGGAAGATACAACTCTTTCGAAAATCATCCATTTAGTGGAAGAAGCTCAAGCAGAACGAGCACCTTCTCAAGCGTTTGTAGATCGTTTTGCCAAATACTATACACCAGCCATTATCATTTTTGCTCTTTTACTAGCCGTTATTCCTCCATTATTTATGGGTGCTGATTGGAGCGAATGGATTTATCGAGGTCTAGCTGTATTAGTGGTTGGTTGTCCGTGTGCGTTGGTTATTTCCACGCCTGTTTCGATTGTAACTGCCATTGGAAATGCAGCGAAAAACGGTGTGTTAATTAAAGGTGGTATTTATTTAGAGGAAGCAGGAAACTTAAAAGTGATTGCTTTTGATAAAACAGGAACATTAACAAAAGGTATTCCTTCCGTCACCGATGTGGTCACTTATAATGGCAATGAAAATGAACTAATGACCATTACAGCAGCCATTGAAAAAGGCTCACAACATCCACTTGCTTCCGCCATTATAAGAAAAGCAGAAGAAGATGGATTGAATTTTAATGATGTATCGGTTGAAGAATTCCAATCCATTACAGGTAAAGGGGTCAAAGCCAAAGTAAATAACGCAATGTATTATGTCGGAAGTCCAGGTCTTTTTGAAGAACTTCTTCCAAATGGCATCCAATCAGAAATAAAAGAACAAATTACAACCCTTCAAATACAAGGGAAAACGGTCATGGTATTAGGGACGGAAAAAGAAATTCTGGCGTTAATTGCCGTGGCAGACGAAATAAGAGAATCATCCAAAGAGGTTATTCGAAAACTTCATCAAGTCGGTATTGAAAAAACGGTGATGCTGACGGGAGATAACCAAAGAACAGCCGAAGCCATCGGAAAACAAGTCGGTGTTTCCGATATTAAAGCCGATTTACTTCCAGAAGATAAACTGAATTTCATCAAAGAGCTTCGCGACAAGTATCGAAGTGTTGCGATGGTTGGAGATGGTGTGAACGATGCACCAGCTCTTGCAGCTTCAACCGTTGGTGTGGCAATGGGTGGTGCTGGAACCGATACAGCCCTAGAAACAGCCGATATTGCCTTAATGTCTGATGATTTAAGCAAATTGCCATATACGATTAAATTGAGCCGCAAAGCTTTAGCGATTATTAAGCAAAACATTACTTTCTCTTTAGGGATTAAGGCATTGTCATTACTGTTAATTGTGCCTGGTTGGTTAACGTTATGGTTAGCGATATTTGCGGATATGGGAGCAACATTAATCGTAACATTAAACAGCATGCGATTGCTAAATGTGAAAGAATAATGCAATAGTTGAAGAAGACACACAAAAAGACCGAATTTATTTCGGTCTTTTTGTGTGGTTTAAAAATCAACATTGAAATTTAACAAAGCCCTGATTAAAAACAGTCAAAACTAACAAAACAAATGACCTAAATTTTAGAGATCTTAATTAATTAAATGGGATTTTAATAAAAATGCTTGGCGCTTAAAGTCAAGCATTTCTTATTTTCCTAAAATTACTTAGGTAATGTCATAGGTATAACATTACCAACATATTTTTATTTTAAATAATTTTGAGCGGGGGAGAAGGAGATGGAAGTATATAATGTTCACCAAGCACTAAAAATACTTCAGGAATATTACATTACTGACTCAATTCAAATGGTTACTCGTTGGATCAGAGAAGGAAAGATTAAAGCAGAACGTTCGGCAAATCGAAAGGAGGGTTGGCGAATTTATCACGATGATTTATTCGAGTTTATTGAAGAACAGAGACCAGGTTTGCCTGAAGTAATGGGAGTTTATGAATGGTATGTAGAAAACTCTTTTTCAATGTTGGCGAATGACCATCGTGAAAAGCATAATAAATTGGATTCTGAAGAAGTTAAAGGTGATAGCACTCACTCGGAAGAATTAATGAAACAGCTCATGGAGGAGAAGAATCAATTAGAAAATCAACTCATTAATATGCAGGATGAGTTGAACTTGGTTTACGAGCAAATCACTGAGTTAACGGTTAAAATTCAAAAGCTGGAAGAAGAAAATGCTTTTTTAATGGGTTTATATGAGCAAATGGATGAGATGTATCAAGAATTAATAAAGAAAAATCAACAAGAAAGTAGTAATGAAACACTAAAAACAATGGAGTGCAAATTAAAGAAAGAGATGTCTATTGAAGATTTTAAAATGATTTTCGAAAAAGTGATCAAGGGATACAAAAGTGAAACAATAAACTACATACAGCAAGAAAATAAACTAATCAACGAAATATATACGTTGTTTTTCAATGAAGATGGAGAGTTAAAAAACGAGGTTATTGATGATGGAGAATATATTTGTCCATTGACTAAGAAGAAGTATAAAAAAATTTAAGATCCATGCTTAAAAACGCGATCCGAACCAAATTAGAACAAATCCTGAATTCAGTTGACGAAACAGTGTTAGCTAACGACTCGAGTCGTTAGTCTTTTTTACTTATCAAATAAATAAGGATTTGAAATGGAGTTAACAAACGAACTGAAACAAAATTTGTTTGCTTGCAATCTAGATCCGGAAGCAACAATCAAAGCCTATCGAGAAAAAGTTGTGGGTCCCTATCGCAAAAAGTTACCGGATTCTGTTGTTGCCTCAATGGAGGAACAATTGTCGGGGGCTTGTACAGTAGAAATTGCTGCTTTCAATGAATTTACCAACTTGTTAACCAACCTTGATACATCGAAACGAAAGAAACATTAAAACGTTTGTTTCCAAAAGCATAGCGACTAACGATCGATTAAGAAAAGGGGAAGAGAAATATGGTGATTACTGATCAAGCGAAACAAGCACTACAAGATATTTTAAAGAAACACGGTAAAGAAGGAGTTTGTCTTTATTCTGCAAACCACAGATCGGTTGGAGATTATTAATGGTATTCGGGTAGCGATGGATGAGAAAGTGGCTTCTATCATCGAGAGAGTTACACTTGATGTGGAAGAAACGGGAAAAGGCGTTCAATTCGTCTTATTAGGCTTAAATCAATGTTGTTAAAAAGTTGAATTGCTAATAGACCAAAGTAATGAGGACAAAAAAGTTGTTTAAACATAAATTAACGAAAGTAGATTTTAATAAGCTATAAAAACTTCGAAATTCATTTGACCCTGTACTATGGTACAGGGTTTATACTTTATCTAGGGGTGATAAGATGAAATATCGTATTGGTGAACTGGCTGACAAATGTAACGTTAATAAAGAAACCATTAGATATTACGAGAGAAAAGGCTTAATCAAAGAAACTTCACGAACAGATTCAGGGTATCGAATGTACTCGGAAGAGACTGTGAAGCGCATTGGTTTTATTAAACGTATGCAGGAACTAGGGTTTTCTCTAAGTGAAATTCATAAATTACTTGGTGTTGTTGATAAGGATGAGGTTCGATGTGCGGATATGTATAGCTTTGTTTCTCAAAAAATAGGTGAGGTTCAACAACGAATTAAAGATTTAAAGCGTATCGAAAATATGTTGAATAAATTAAAAGAAAGCTGTCCGAATGAAGAGCAACTACATGAATGTCCAATTATTGAATCTCTGATTGATGATTAAAGAAATGAGATATCAATGAAAAATAAGACATTTATAGTGATCGGAACACTTGTTACATTATTACGACTTGTAGTAACGAAAATAATGTAGAAACTACAGCGAATGGAAATAATACTAAAAGTGCTACCTTTACCATTACTGAAATGGATTGTTCAAGTTGTCCTGTGTTGTCAAAAGTGCTCTTGAACGTGTAGAAGGTGTAAAAACAGTGGAAGTAACCATTACAGAAGGTTCCCAAGGAACAGCTAAAGTTGTGTTTGATGCTTCAAAAACAGATGTAAAAACTTAAAAAAATACCGTCTTAGAATTAGGATATGGTGTTAAACAATAGGAGGTGTTTCATTTGTCAATTCGTAAATATCGTTTACAAGTGGAAGGTATGACATGTACTGGGTGTGAAAGGCACGTTGAAACAGCTCTAAACAGCATAGGAGCTAAAAATGTAGATGTAAATTTTCGCCGTGGAGAAGCTGTTTTCGAATTGCCAGAACATATAGGTATCGAGAAAGCCAAAGAAGCTGTGAATAAGGTTAATTATAAGGCAGGTGAAGCTGAAGTTATTCATCAACAAAAAAGCTCCGTTGTTGGTGATGATGAAGGTGATTATGATTATGACTTTATTGTCATTGGTTCTGGGGGAGGAGCTTTTTCTGCTGCTATTAAAGCAGTGGAATATGGGGCAAAAGTGGCGATGATTGAGCGTGGTACCATCGGTGGGACTTGTGTAAACATTGGATGTGTTCCATCAAAAACACTGCTACGTTCTGGAGAAATCAATCATTTAGCAAAAAACAATCCATTCCTTGGTTTAAATACTTCAGCTGGTTCGGTAGATTTGAAAAAACTAATGGAACAAAAAGATGAACTGGTGAGAGAATTACGTCAGCAAAAGTATGTTGATTTAATTGATGAATATGGGTTTGAACTAATACAGGGAGAAGCAAAATTTGTCAATGAAAAAACAATAGAAGTAAACGGGAATAAAATAACAGCTAAACGCTTTTTAATCGCAACAGGAGCTTCCCCATTGATTCCTAATATTCCGGGATTAAAAGATGTTGACTACTTAACAAGCACTTCTTTGTTAGAGCTTAAAGAACTGCCAAAAAGTCTTGCTGTTATTGGTTCAGGATACATCGGATTGGAGTTAGGTCAGCTCTTTCACCATTTAGGAGTGGAAGTAACGTTAATGCAGCGTAGCCAAAGAATTCTTAAAGAATATGATCCTGAAATTTCAGAAGCTGTAGAAAAAGCATTAACAGAACAAGGCATTCATGTTATTACCGGTGCTACATTTGAGCGTGTAGAACAGAATGGAGATATGAAACAAATTCATGTTACTGTTCATGGTGAAAAGAAAATCATTGAAGCTGAGCAGCTACTTGTAGCTACGGGGCGCAAGCCAAATACGGAAGCACTAAATCTTCAAGCTGCAAACGTAGAAGTGGGTTCTCGCGGTGAAGTTAAAGTTGATGACTATTTACGAACCTCCAATCCTAGAATTTATGCTGCCGGAGATGTAACAATGGGACCGCAATTTGTTTATGTTGCTGCATACCAAGGTGGAATTGCTGCCGATAATGCAATCGATGGCTTGGAGAGAAAAGTAAATCTTGATACTGTTCCGGCTGTTATATTTACTAGTCCATCGATTGCTACGGTAGGATTAACTGAGGAGCAAGCTAAAGAAAGAGGATACGAGGTGAGAACTTCTGTTTTACCACTTGATGCAGTTCCAAGAGCGCTTGTGAATCGCGAAACGACAGGTGTATTTAAACTTGTTGCTGATGCAAAAACATTAAAAGTGCTAGGTGTTCATATTGTTGCCGAAAATGCTGGTGATGTGATTTATGCAGCCACATTAGCTGTAAAATTTGGTCTAACGGTGGAAGATTTGCGGGAATGCCTTGCACCATATTTAACGATGGCAGAGGGATTGAAATTGGTTGCCTTAACATTTGATAAAGATGTTAAAAAATTATCTTGTTGTGCTAGTTAAAGCTCCTTTTCATAAACATATAGGATTTTTGATTATTCTAACTGTACTTGAGCAAATTTACAATGAAGCAGAAAAAGAGATACGAACCGATTCCTTGGTTAGAATAGAATGTACCATCAAATTCCCCAATCAAGGACAAGGAGGGAAGATGGAAAATTGGAAGGGAATTTTTTATGGGAACAGAAGCTCTCCAACTGATTGGAGAGACGTTTACTTGATAAACACTCCAAATTAAAACATTTTCATTAGCATCATTGTCGATTTCTATTAGAATCGAAACAGTATGATGGAAATCATATGAACAAAAGGAGTATATAAACATGGATTCAACTGTTTCAAAGAAAGTAACGATGATTTCATATATCATTAGCATTACATTCATTATCGCGATGATTACGGCTTCGGTGATGTTGAAAGATCACGAAATTATTTTGCCGGAAGTTGCGGCAATGGCGATTGCCATGTGGGTGTACCGAGAAGCAGGATGGATCAGGCAACCATCGAAAATTTTTCTTGCGCCGTCCATCACGGCAGTGATCGGTTTCGCAGTGAATCAACTACACATTTCTTATTTAGGAAAAGTAAGCCTTACCCTTATACTTTTAATGCTCTTTTTACGTATCATTCAATCAAATTTGGGACCGTCCATTGCAACGGGCTTACTGCCAGTGGTGACAAATGCAAATGAATGGTCATTTATTATATCCGTTTTTATTTTTACCTTTATATTGATGCTTGGAGTTCTCAAATTTGGATTGAATAAAGGACTTGAAAAGAAAGTGAAGATACAGTACAAGTACATGCTGGTATTCTTAGTGCTGATTTTCGTGTGGATGGGTTTAGCTGGCTCGCTGGCTACCCACTGGCAGTGATCCCGCCGATTCTCGTTGTTGTGTATGAGTCACTTCAGAAGCCGATGTACAACGGAAAAATGGCTTTTAAACAAGGGCTTGTATTGACCATATCTGCGACTGTCGGAACGCTGTTGTACTTTGCTATTGATTCGTGGATATTGGCCACCCTGTTAGATATGATTTTAATGCTTATTCTGTTACGTATTGTTGGCATCCGTGTCCCGGCTGTGTACGCCTTTCCACTGCTCCCGTTTGTCTTTCCTGATCATATCGTAGCCATGTTGCCGCTAGGTTCGTTGATTACATGTGTATTCTTGTTTACTTCGGTGTTAGCATATAAAAAGATGGAGATGAAGCGAAGTAGAAAGGTAATGCAAATGTAAAGGAGATAAAAGAATTCATGTACTCGAAGAGAGGACCTATTTTCTATTCTTCGTAGGCATCTCGTTTATCCGCATAAAAAGATTTGGTGACTAGGTTATAAAGTTAAACGTCATGTTTTAGGCTATCGGAACGGAAAACCACCGATAGCCTTTCTATGTGCGCCCGGCATGTACATGAACTATAGGGTGTAAGTCCCGAACCCCGAAGACAGAAGTAGAGGTTAGCTCAACGAAAGGGTGTCCGTGGTGACGCGGAATCTGAAGGAAGCTGGAGGCAAAACACCGGTCCGAGGAACACGAACCTCATATAAGGCTAGGTATGATTGAGTGAGTTTGCATAACAAAACAAAGCTCTTTCTGTCGAAGGTCATATCGAGTAAATGAGGCGGATAGATGGTGTGAAAGTGCATGTACTTACCCGGGGAGGTCTGGCGGATATGTGAAGTACTCTTCATAACCTACTTAGTGATAAGTAGCTGAACCGTCAGAAGTCAGCAGAGGTCATAGTATTAGTTGGTCTAGAACAACTAAGAAGGACCGAACAATTAAGAGAGAATAGCCCTTGGCATTCAGTGAGTCATGATGAACACAGAAAACGTAGTACCTCACTTGAGGAAGGAAGCGGTGAATCCCGTGGGAGACCTCTTGGAGGGTGGAGTGACCACTGGCATAAAGAGAACAGCTATTCACGGAAGTTATAAAGACTTGCGTCAATTATCTTAATTGAACCGCCGTATACGGAACCGTACGTACGGTGGTGTGAGAGGACGGGAGTTAATCGCTCCCTCCTACTCGATTCGGAGCACAGGATTTTAAATCTCGAATGCTTATTTTGTTACCCCATGCATTAAAAATGGGTTTAATATTATAATAAAAAAAGAGAACTCATTTTTGAGGTGGACTAGGAATGAATAAAACAATCGCAGATATAGCAAAAATTTCGGGAGTTTCCAAAAGCACTGTATCTCGCTACTTAAATGGTGGATCTGTTAGTGAAGCAACAAAAAGAAAAATTGAACTTGCCATTAAAGAAACAGGATATACACCTAATCCTTTTGCACAAAGTTTAAAGGCTAAGAAAACATATTTTATTGGAACGATTGTTCCGCGATTAGATTCCTATGCAGCATCGCATACTTTAATTGGGATTGATGAACAATTAAAAGAGTTGAATTTTCAATTATTAATATCCAATACGAATCAGCAAATTGAACGTGAAATTGAAACGATTTATAGCCTGGCTAGTCAAAAAGTTGCGGGAATTATTTTACTTGCTACTCAAATTACACAAGTACATTTAGAGGCATTTGAAAAGGTGAACATCCCGATTCTTCTTGTTGGTCAAGAACATCCGGATGTACATAGTCTGATTCATAATGATTTGGAAGCAGGCTATGCAATTGGAAAATATGTATTAGAGAAAGGGCATCGAAAAATTGCTTACTTAGGTGTTACCGAAAAGGATGTAGCAGTTGGAGTAAGAAGAAAGGAAGGTTTTAAAAGGGCAATAGCAGAAGCGGAAGGATGTGAGGTTCGTTATTTTGAAACAGGTTTTAATATGTTTGCTGCTCAACAAAGAGTAACAGAAATGCTAGAAGGATTTCAGCCGACTTGCATTGTGTGTGCAACGGATAATATTGCTCTTGGTGCTTTAAGGGCAGCACAATTAAAAGGATTGAGCATTCCAAAGGATGTTTCTATTACGGGTTTTGGAGGATATGATGTGACGGAAATTATTCACCCAGGGCTAACAACAGTAAAACTGTTTTTTAAAGAGGCTGGAAAGATGGCAGCGCAAAACATTGTAAAGCTTGTCAATGAGGAGTCAGTTCCAAAAAGAACATTATCAAAATATGAAATTATTGAACGAGAAAGCGTTGACAGCATCATTCCTAATGACTTATAATCAGACTGGAACCGGTTCCATTTAATAAAGTTAGGAACCGGTTCCTAAATCGCGAAAAATGGAACCGGTTCCACTAAATAAATGGGGGAGGAAGCTATGAAATACGATCAAATCGCAAAAGAAATTTTAGAAGCTCTTGGTGGAAAAGATAATATTTCTGCTGCAGCTCACTGTGCGACACGTTTACGTCTAGTTTTAAATGATGAAAGTAAAATAAATCAAGAAGCGCTTGACAAAATGGACGATGTAAAAGGAACTTTTTCAACGGGTGGACAGTTCCAAATTATTTTAGGGTCAGGTACAGTTAACAAAGTTTATCAAGAATTGACCAAATTAACTGGACTTCAAGAAATGTCTACAAAAGATGTGAAAGATGCTGGAGCGAAAAAATTAAATCCAATTCAACGTTTAGTGAAGCTACTTTCTGATATTTTCGTTCCGATTATTCCTGCCATTGTTGCTGGCGGTCTTTTAATGGGAATTAATAACGTATTAACGGCAAAGGATCTATTTATTGAAGGTAAGTCCCTCATTGATGCATATCCAGAAATAGCGGACTTAGCAGCACTTATTAATACATTTGCCAATGCGGCATTTGTCTTTTTACCAATTTTAATTGGTTTCTCCGCTACACAGCGCTTTGGTGGTAACCCGTACTTAGGAGCTACTTTAGGTATGTTAATGGTTCACCCTGATTTATTAAATGGTTGGGGTTATGGTAGCGCCTTAGCGAACGGTGAAATTCCAGTTTGGAGTATTTTCGGATTTGAAATTGAAAAAGTCGGTTATCAAGGGACTGTATTACCTGTATTAGCATCATCCTTTATTTTAGCGAAAACAGAACAATTCTTACGCAAATATATTCCGTCTGCACTTGATAACTTATTAACGCCATTATTAACGATTTTTATTACAGGCATTTTAACGTTTACAGCAGTAGGACCGATTACTCGTTCTGCAGGTAACTTATTAACAGACGGACTTGTTTGGTTATATGATACTACGGGACTCATTGGTGGTGCGTTATTCGGTTTAGTTTATGCCCCAATCGTTATTACAGGTATGCATCATAGCTTTATTGCAGTTGAAACACAATTGTTAGCAGAATTTGCTAAAACAGGTGGTTCGTTTATTTTCCCTGTTGCGGCTATGTCAAACGTAGCTCAAGGTGCAGCAACATTAGCTGTTTTTATGATTATTAATGATAAGAAAATTAAAGGTATTGCATCCGCAGCTGGTATTTCGGCTCTTTTAGGAATTACAGAGCCTTCTATGTTTGGTGTAAACTTGAAACTTCGTTATCCATTTATTGGTGCTATTACAGGTGCAGCTATATCATCCGCATTTATTACGATCTTTAAAGTAAAAGCTGTTGCGCTTGGAGCAGCCGGTTTACCAGGTATTATTTCAATTCGTCCAGATTCCATAGCTCCATACGTAATTGGAATGGTTATTTCATTCATCGTTGCATTCGTAACAACCATCATTTTAGCGAAACGTGCAGCGAAAAAAGAACAAGTAGCAGAAAAAGCATCTTAATAAATTAAATATTGGGGTCTGATCCTTAAAAAGAGGTCAGGCCCTGTGTTTACATCGTGAAGGAGTTTGAGGTTTAAAGATGGAATGGACAAGAAAACAACGGTATCGCCGAATCGAAGAAGCGACAAAAGAAGAATTGAATGCATTAAAAGAAAAAGTCAACAAAAGCATTTGGCGTCAGAAATTTCATATTCAACCAGTAACGGGACTTTTAAATGATCCAAATGGTTTTTCTTATTTTAACGGAGAATATCACTTGTTTTATCAATGGTTTCCGCTAGGTCCTGTTCATGGATTAAAATATTGGTATCACACAAAATCAAAAGATCTTGTCAATTGGCAAAATGTCGGAATTGGTATTAAGCCGAACGATTATTTTGATTCTCACGGAGCTTATTCAGGTAGTGCTATTTGTCATGACGGTAAGCTCCATTTAATGTATACAGGAAATACAAGAGATGAAAATTGGGTTCGTCATCCATATCAATGCTTAGCGGTAATGAATGAAAATGGACGTATTGAAAAATTACAAGAGCCGGTTATTAAAGAAGTTCCAAAAGGTTATACCGATCATTATCGCGATCCGAAAGTTTGGAAGGAAAATGACACTTTTTATGCTGTCATCGGGGCACAGAGGGAAAACAAAACAGGTTGTATTGTTCTTTATTCATCACCTGATTTAAAAAATTGGACATTTGAAGGTGAGGTTCAAACAAACTTAAAGGAATTTGGATTTATGTGGGAATGTCCCGATTATTTTGAACTAGATGGAAAAGGTGTACTGATCTTCTCACCACAAGGGTTAGAGCCAAAGGGAGATCAATTTCAAAATATCTATCAATCTGGTTATCTTTTAGGGAACACACTAGATTTAAAGACAAAAGTTTTTGAACACGGTGAGTTTGTTGAGTTAGACCGTGGATTTGACTTTTATGCACCACAAACGACAATTGACCATAAGGGACGTCGCCTTTTAGTCGGGTGGATGGGTCTTCCCGAAATCGAGTATCCAACTGATAAGGATGGGTGGGCTCATTGTCTAACATTACCGAGAGAGTTGACCGTTCAAAATGGAAAGCTTATTCAGTGTCCTGTAAAAGAACTAGAAGCATTGCGACAAGATTCGGTAAATGTGAAAGATATTCTCGATGATGAGAAAAAAATGTATGCAGGATTCACTGGGACGACGTATGAACTTATTTGTGAATTTACGAACATGGAAGCAGATGAAGTCGGGATTGAATTCCGGTCATGTAATGATGAAAAAACGGTCATCTCCTATAACAGAAAGGAACAAAAAGTGACCTTAGACCGTACTCATTCAGGCGAGGTTCCAGCTAAAGAATATGGAACAACAAGAACGTGCAGCGTTGAAGGGGATACGTTAAAGCTTCATCTGTTTGTTGATACGTCTTCTGTCGAAATTTTTATCAATGACGGCGTTGAAGTATTTACGAGCCGAATTTTTCCAAGACCTGAAAGCACAGATATTCGCTTCTTTGCACGAAACGGAAAAGTTACATTAGACACAACGAAATATAACTTATCCACTATGAATTAAAAGGGAGGTGTAGACAATGGGGCGCTTATTTTCAATTGGTGAAGTGTTAATTGATTTTATTCCAATGCAAAAAGGCAAAGCATTAAAGGATGTTCAATCTTTTAAACGTGCACCTGGGGGAGCCCCAGCAAACGTTGCAGCAGCTGTTGCGAGATTTGGGGCAGAATCTGCAATGATCACAAAGCTTGGAATGGATGCCTTTAGTGACTTTTTAATTGAAGAGTTACAAAAAATCGGTGTGAAAACAGATAAAATAAAGCGAACAAAGGAAGCGAATACAGGATTAGCATTTGTTTCGCTGCGCGATGATGGTGAACGTGATTTTTCCTTCTATCGCAATCCTTCTGCAGATCTTTTGCTTTCAGAAGATGAAATTGAAGAAAGTTGGTTTGCTAAAGGAGATATTTTACATTTTTGCTCCGTCGATCTAGTCGAAAGCCCAATGAAAAAAGCCCATGAAAAAGCAATTCGACTTGTTAAAGAAAATGGGGGAATCATTAGCTTTGATCCAAACGTTCGCCTTCCACTATGGAACAGTGCAGAGGATTGTCGACAAACGATTTTAGAATTTATTCCGAAAGCACATATCATCAAAATTTCCGATGAAGAATTAGCGTTTATCACAGGAATCACTAATGAAAAAGAGGCGATTGAAAACTTATTCACAGGTGATGTAAAAGCCGTTATTTACACAAAAGGAGCTAATGGAGCCGACCTTTACACGAAGAATGCCAAATATGAATCAACTGGTTTCAAAGTTGAGGTTCAGGATACTACAGGTGCAGGAGATGCCTTTATCGGTGGCTTTTTATATAAACTACTCGAAAAAGAAGTAAACCATGATAACTTAATAGATGTATTAAATAAGCACCATCAAGAAATCCTCACCTTTGCCAATGCAAGCGGTGCGATCACAACAACAGGAAAAGGTGCCATTTCATCCTTACCGACAAAAGAAGAAATCCTTAACTTCATTTCATGTAAATAAAAACATATTAAAATTAGTAGCACAGACCACGGTCAAGGTCTGTGCTGCTATTTTTTTAGTAGGAGTGGAGAAAAGGTCGTGACAGCCTAAAGAACGATAGGTTCGCAATGAAAAACTGGCCTACTTCACGGATCTTATAAGAATCAGATTTAATAGTTGGATCCATGAGATCGTGGATAAGAAAAGGGAATCATTAAGGTTATATAAAGGCTTCTACAAATAATGGAGGAAGGTTTATGCAAAGTGTCATTGCCTTTGATGTTAGTATGGGAAAGAGCTATATGGTTATTTATAATTCTGCTCAGATTTGTATTTATGAGGGGGAAATATTACATAGTCGCCTACAATTACGAAATCGCATCAGCAACTTCGTAATTGTGTAGGAAAAGGATAACATATTTGACCTTGCGAAAAAAGCAAAAATCGTTGGGTCTATTTGGCATGCGTAAATTTATTTAGGAGGAAGAGGTACCCCTTCCTCCTAAATAAATCCACTGAAACAAATAGTTTTACTAAAAAATACTTGACTAGAGGTAAGAAGGGGATGTCCAGAAAGTCAAAATCCACTGAAAACGAAACATCATAAGCATTGATATATCAACGTTTCTAAAACATTAAAGGGGCGTCTATAAGCCGAAAAATCGACTTATTAGACATCCCCTTGCAGCGATACAGTACCTTCATCTTAAAACTGCTTGATGCTTACCATTTCCGCAATCGAATCAAAAATAATATCAACAGCGGTCTTTAGCTCATCATCGGTCATCGCCAAAACAGGGATAAACGTGATGACAGGACCTAATGGTCGGATAATGAGACCGCGCTTTCTAGCTTCTAAAATAATTTTATGCTCAATCTGCTCCGAGCGGTCGAATATTTCTTTTGTTTTCTTATCCTTGACGATTTCGATGCCAATCATGAGTCCTTTTTGACGAATATCACCGACGATCGGCAGTTCATAAAGCTTTTGCAATTTACCTGCCAACGCATGGGCTTTTCGTTGGACATCCGAAACTAAGTTTCTCTTTTCGATCAACTCAATATTTTTTAACGCAACAGAACAAGATAATTGATTTCCCGTATATGTATGACCATGGAAAAAGGTTTTATTTTCATGAACATCTCCTAAAAATGCAGAATAAATTTCTTCTGTTGTCAATGTTGCCGCAAGCGGTAAATATCCTCCTGTGATGCCTTTGGCTAAGCAAACAATATCAGGCTGGACATCTTCTTGTTCGCAGGCAAATAATGTTCCGGTTCTGCCGAATCCAACAGCCACTTCATCGCAAATAAGCAAAATATTGTATTTGCGGCAAAGCTTTTCAATACCTTTTAAAAACCCTTTCGGATGTACAATGATACCCGCCGCTCCTTGAACGAGCGGTTCGACAATCATACCCGCGACTTCTGAATGATGCTGTTCAAGCGTTTCCTCAAGCTTTGTTAAACAATAATTCACAATTTCCTTTTCATCGCCATATTCGTCCATTCTATATACATATGGGGAAGGTACTTCAATTCGTTCAAACAATAGCGGCCTAAAGATTCGATGGAATAAATCCATTCCGCCAACACTTACAGCACCAATGGTATCCCCGTGATAAGCTTCTTTAAATGAGATAAATTTGTTTTTATCCTTGTAGCGGACAGGGTCAATGTTTTGCCAGTACTGATATGCCATCTTCAATGCAATTTCAACGGCAGCAGCCCCTGTATCGGAATAAAATACTTTTGATAAATTTCCTGCCCAAATTTCCACTAGTTTTTTTGCTAATAAAATGGAAGGAACATTCGCGGACCCTAAAAGCGTAGAATGAGAGATTTTTTCAATTTGTTCATGAAGCACTTCGTTTAATTCAGGGTCACTGTGTCCGTGAACATTTACCCATAAAGATGCATAACCGTCTAAATATTTTTTTCCTTCGACATCATAAAGGTAGCTTCCCTTTCCTTTTTCAATGATGAGCGGCTTTTCTTCGATATAAGACTGCATTTGGGTAAAAGGATGCCATACATATTGTTTATCAAGTTGTTCTAACTGTTCGTAGCTATACTTCAATTTCTAATCCCCCTGACAATACATTCTTAAGTTCTTGCTTGGATATCAATGTTTTGGCTAATTGAGTAAGACTGTCTTTAGACAACGAGTCCATTGTTGGCAATTTAGCGATGATAGGAAGATTCAACATCTTATGTATAGTCCGTACATTATCAATATGAATCATATTGTATTGGTCAAAATGGTTAAATATAAGCCCGAGGATTTTAATGTCGTGCATTTCGGCATAATTTACAGTTGTGAGTGTATGGTGTATAGCCCCTAATCCAGCCAAAGACACGAGAATTGTTGGCAATTCACATTCTTGAATTAAATCTTTTGTCATATAAAATCCGTTAGAATGTTCAATGAGCGGAACCGCGAGTCCGCCTGCTCCTTCTACTAGAACAACATCGTATTGATTTTTTAATTCTAAAATTTTATTTTTTATTTCATTTGGCAGAATCGTAGTATTTGTGATCTCTGAAGCTAAATGAGGGGAAACAGCAGGCTCCATATAATACATCCCCGTAGAGCCTTTTTCTTCTCCGATCACTTCTTCATACCAATATTGATCGGCAAAAGAATCGCTCTCTTCTAATACACCTGTTTGAATGGGTTTAAATATTTTTGTTTTCACTCCCATTTCTTTCAATACCAGAAATAGAATGGAAGTGACAATCGTTTTGCCAATTTCTGTTCCGGTCCCTGTGATAAAAATCGCTTTTCCCATTAAGATGCAACTCCTTGTTTATGAATCAAAAAGTTCGTCCGTGGAAGAATCTGCGCTGCGATGATGGAACATAGGATACATAAGAAAATATCTCCCGGTATAGGAATCACAAAACCAAATAATAATGTTTGAGCAATCGTTAACGACTTATCGAAAATAAATTTCATTGCTCCATATAACCAAAGACAGCCAAGAAGATACACTACAAGAAGGCAGGCGAAATTAGCGAGGAAAATAGAAAATGTTTTTACCAATTGAAATCTCTTAATCAACCAGCCATTGACGTATGCTCCTAACACAAAACCTAGTAAATAACCAAATGTAGGTTTAAAAATGTAACTTGGACCTCCTCCTTCCGCAAAAACAGGCGCACCTGCCAGTCCGATCAAAACGTAAACAAGCTGGCTTAACATTCCGAGTTTCGGGCCTAACAAACACCCAGCTAAATAAACAGATACAATTTGCAGCGTAAATGGGACATATGGAATAGGGATTTTAATAAACCCACCAATCGCCGTTAACGCCGCAAAAAGAGCAATTAACACCATCGACTTGATTTTCATGTTTATATCCATTCCTTTCGCTTCGCTCAAGGCACAAAACGTAATGAAACAATTGTGCCACCGGCGTTATTTTTATTATTCTAAAGTCATAGGGATAACAGTCAACTACAAATCACGCGGAGGTGAGTGGGCCACTCTGGTTGCAGGGTGACCGCATGTTTATATGTGTAGATTGCCTTTCCAAGCACAAATAAGTGTGACTTCGAGCACGCAGACTTATCTTTGTATAAACAACTACTCGTTTATTGCTGGGCAATCAGTCAATGCTGTCTATCCCTTTAATAACGTGAAAGGAGTTATCCCTATGGGATTAAAGATTGTTTATCCAATATGCTGTGGGATTGATGTCCACAAAACCTTTGTTGTTGCCTGTATTGCTTCTACCAACAAAGGTGTCACTACTTACAAACGCCATCGCTTTTCTACCTATACAAAAGGATTGAAAGAGCTGTCACAATGGCTTTGTGAAAATAACTGTAAGGATGTTTGTATGGAATCTACCGGGAAATACTGGATTCCCGTGTTTAATGTTCTAGAGGATTCCTGTAACATTACTCTTGCACATCCAAAATATGTTAAGGCTATCCGTGGTAAAAAAACTGATAAAAAAGATGCCAAATGGATTGCCGATTTATTTAAGCATGATCTAGTAGCTGGAAGCTTTATGCCACCGCTGGCTATCAGACAGCTTCGTGACCTTATGCGTTATCGTTTTAAATTGACTAATTTTATGTCGAGTGAGAAGAATCGTCTTCAGAACTGTTTAACTGTATCTAATATTCAACTTGGAAATGTTGTTTCGGATACCTTCGGTAAAAGCTCCATGAACATTATTGACAAGATTTTAGGGAATCCCTTGGATACCACTTTTGACATAGAACCTTTAATTCACGGTTCCATGAAGAAGAAACTTTCTGATTTGGAACTCGCCATAGACGGATATATTACACCGGAACAGGCTGATAAATTAAAGGTCATTAAACAGCACTATGAAGATCTTCAATCTCGTAAAGCAGATCTTGAAAAAATTATCCTTTCTCTTGCCGAGTCCTACACAGAAGAAATCAACTTAATCTTAACTGTTCCGTCCTTTAAGAACATCTTTTCCGCCATTGCCGTGGTTTCGGAAATAGGTGTTAATATGGACGTGTTTCCGACAGCTAAGCATTTATGTTCCTGGGCAGGACTAACACCCACGAATAACGAGAGTGCCGGCAAGAAAAAGTCAGTAAGAATTTCGAGAGCTGGCTGCTACATCAAGCCTCTTTTGGTACAGTGTGCAACTGCTGTGGTCAAAAGTGAAAAGCATCCCGAAATTCGAAACCGCTACTTAAAACTTAAAAAACGTCGTGGTCACAAACGAGCAATTATTGCCATTGCACGTATGCTGTTAACAGCTATATACAACATTCTCAAAAAGAAAGAGCCGTATAATCCAGAATTATATAAAAAATCAGACGTTCTTCCAGTAAACCGTGAGATCACGGTAGAACAAGCGATTTTATTAGCTAAAAGTCAAGGTTTTCGAGTGACGGCAGTTACAACTTGATGATCAATCAACCAAATATTTCCAATAAAGTCATCGATCGATGGCTTATTTTACTATGCCCTCTATTTCAGTGGTCGCCCGTAAGAGATATTTCAGACTTTTCCTCCTAATACAATATTTGTTTTTTATTATGCAAGAAGAATGATAGAAATGTCAACCTAAAATTCTGTTTGGTTAACATATTAAAAAAGAAGGAGGTTAATGAAGGGAACTTTGCCAACTATAACAGCAATCATCGAAAGACCGATTTTGTCATTGAAGCATTTTTACGGAGATAGCCCCTTGGCCTTCCGGTAATTTCACAACGATTTTTTAGACGGATAGGGGGGAGCTTTTGAAGTGCTTCATAGTCCTCTTTCTACTTTAGCTCTCGTCTTAGCTCAGCATATTTAACAACGAATTCTTGTCTTTTTCTTTCTTTCGCTATTTTTGATTTTTTAGCCAATGTTCGTCCTTCCTGTCATATCATTTATTATTGAAAATTCCTCATTATTGCGTGACATCATCGTCTTGAAAAATTCGGCTTTTCTTTTTGAAATAAATATTTTTCGCTGTATGGTTCTGCTTCTTGATCAACTTTAGAAATGATAATCTGACAAATTCTTCTTCCTATCGTTAATTCGATCGGTAGGCGATTCGCGTTAAACAGTTCCAACGTGATTTGTCCTTTAAATCCCGGGTCAACCCAACCGGCATTTTGAATAAATAGCCCTAAGCGGCCGATCGAGCTTCTTCCTTCTACGAAAGCAGTAAGATTTTCCGGCAGCTCGATGGTTTCTATAGTAGTAGCAAGCAAGAAAGAGAAGGGGGGAATGACAATTTTCTCGTTTTCAGCCACTACTTCTTTATATTTCGCTTTCGCCTCTAATGATAGATGAGCATTGGTGTGCTCATCCATCACAAGAAAATGATTTCCAAGGCGCAAATCAGTATTATGTTATGTCAGCTTGGTTCTTTCAGAAAGGAGAAGCAAGGCTTTCCTATCCGCAGCCGAATTCAAAATCTCCAAAGGATATTTCTTTGGAATTGCTGTTTTGAATAAGAGTTATCTAATTAAAGAACAGGATGAGATAAAGGAGTTCCTTGAATTTTTAGACAATCAAGATATTCAACTGTTTGGGATACCCCTAATAGATGAATTAACTAACACAAAAATTACTTTTATTCGGCAAGAACTTATGTAACTGATAAATGATTATCACTTCTAACGGGGCGATAAGTCTCTATTTGCTTATCGCCCTTTACTATTGATACTTATCCGAGCTGAATATACCCATATCTAGTAAACAACTTATCTAGCTCTTTAATCAGATAGTCCCTTGCTTCACTTGTAATACGAATGTGTGACCTTCTAAAATGCATACTGTGTAATGTTTTTAAGCTAACATTTGACTTTTGTTGTAATGAAGGATACGTTGCTTTTCCAAGACTAGCATATAAGTCAATTAAACGAATGCCATTCTTAATTGGAGCCTTGATAGCTTTACCATCTGTAAACTCTACATAGTATGGAAACCTTTCTTTCCAAGGTTCTTCTTTTATTTCACTGGCAACAGCAACATTGTCATGATTATAACCATCTGTTCGAGCATATCCAACAATCATCGGAGTTGGTTGATTATTTTCATCGTAGCTAACAATAGTCAAAAATAACAAATCACCTTTTTTGATACCACTTGGTCTTGTTGGAAAAAATGTTCGATTAAGATCTCTTTTCCGCACACCCTTCATTTCTTGGTAATTCAAATGATTAGGAATGCGGTCTTCCCCAGTCCCTTCAAATTTCAGCCAAACTTCTTCATGTGTTAAGCTAATCTTTGGCGTACTTTGGATAAACTCTTCAAAAGAATCTGGTTTAACAATCTTAGAAAGCTTCACGCCCTTTTTTGCTTCGTTCGAGTAAGTAACGGATTTATCCTTTCTATTAGGAGCTATTTTACGAATTGCCTCTTTTTCCTCATCAATCCATTCTTGTGTAACTAAACCTCCCCCTGCATTTTCAATCCTTGATAATAAATCATCAAAGTATTCTATACATTTGGATGCAATTTCTGGCTCATTGCTCAGTAAAACAGCAATCTCATGGTTTGATACAAAACCTCCGTGAGTAAAGTTTGCCGAACCAATGATGGCAGAATGAGAATCAAACACATACAGTTTAGAATGTAAATCTATCAAAGCATATATTTTTGCCCCAGCGTGCAGTAACTTTTCAAGACCAAAGACACTACTGACATTTTCAATGAATTCTTCCCGATAAAATCGGGTGATTATGTTACATTTTACATTAGGATTTTGAATGAGCCAGTCCGCCAACCTAGAAGCAGTCTGCATACCAATAAAAGGAGAAACAATATTGAGCTTCGCTTCGGTCATCTCCAGCAACTCATTAAATTGATCTAATAAATCATTGGTAATCAAATGAACTGACATGGTTCACCACCTCTTTTTTCACATTGCCTAGTTTGATTTTTCAACAAACATTTCCTGTAACCTAATTCAACGAGATGTAGTTCTAATCCTTCAATTCTTCGTTATATCGTTATCTCTAGATTTTATTGTTTTTTCTATACCCCCAATATTCATTTACTTGTCACCTTGAAGCTGTATATTATAGGATAAAGTAAAAAAATGGAGAGGAGAGGTTAAAAATGACTATATATCAACCATTAGGGGCATACCTCAACAAACAAGATGTATCAACTATTACAATCACTATTGACGAAATTGAGAGCATTCTCGGATTCAAATTACCGCCTTCTGCAACAAAATATAGAGAATGGTGGGCAAATCACTACGGCAATAGTCAAGCAAAAGGATGGATGGACTATGGCTGGAAAGTAGATACGGTTGAACTTGGTAAAAAGGTTACATTCCACAAAACAATCAATGATTAAAGGTATTAGTTTTAAATCGTGTAATCAGTGAAAAACAAGAAGAATTTGTTAGTCTGTTAGAACATTAACAAACAACTAATACAAATTTATAAATGAAGTAGTTTTTTATTTATATTTCGGAAAGCGATAACCCTTTCTTTTCACGCAAATGTTGATATGATGAATTTCATGCATTGCTAGCATCCTTTCATTACCTCCACTGTTTTGTTCTTCACAACCTTAAACAGTAGAGGGTATTTTAGGAGCTGGCAAGCCTTTTTTTATGCCATGAAGCTCTGCACTTTTTTGTTGCAGAACTCTGTACTTTTATTTTGCACTAAACAGCGCAAATCTACTGAAGCAGGTTGAATTTGCTCTTTTGTTAAGGGATCAATGACCAATTCTTTATGTTGTATTTTCTCAAGAATAGTTTTTCCAGATAAAATCATTCCTTCTTTCCTTCCTCCAGTTACACTTTTTGTAAATTCCAAGGGAATGGATCTGGAAGAGTAGACCAGTCTTGATCAAACTCAGCGTCGGTTAGTAAACATTTATCCAATTCCTTTATAATTTCTTCAGGGCGTAAATCTATTCCAATAAATACCAATTCTGTTTGCCGATCTCCGAACTGATCATCCCACTCGTCCAGCAAATGAGGGTTTTCTTTTAAAATTTGCTGCTGCTCTTCTTTCGGTAAAGAAGCGACCCAATAAGAGATCGGTTCAATACTAACAGAAGGTCCTGCCTGTGACATCAAAAGGGCAAGGTTATTTCTAGTTGCGCACCATGCAATTCCCTTTGCCCTTACAATATTTTCGGGCATGGAGTGAAGCCAATTGTAAAAGCGCTCGGAATGGAAAGGCAAACGTCTTGAATAAACAAAGGAAGAAATTCCATATTCTTCAGTTTCCGGTGTATGCTGATCATGCCCTTGCTCTAACTCCTTGATCCATCCAGCTGAAGAGCTTGCTTCCTCAAAATTGAATAGTCCAGTGTTTAAAATCTCTCGAGGATCAATCTCACCTTTGACAGTACGAATAAGTTTCGCTTTTGGCTGCAATGTTTTTAATACCTTTTCCAGCTTTGCCAATTCTTCTTCAGACACCAAGTCACACTTATTCAAGATGAGCACATCGCAAAATTCAATTTGGTCAATAAGAAGGTCTGCGATTTCACGAGTATCGTCTTCACTTAACGCTTGCTTTCTATCTAATAGCCGATCACCTGACTGGTAATCCTTCCAGAATCGATTGGCATCTACAACCGTCACCATCGTATCCAATCGACAAAAGCGCGTCAGATCGATTCCTAGTTCTTCATCAATATATGAAAAAGTTTGAGCAACTGGGATTGGCTCACTAATTCCAGTCGATTCAATAATGATATAATCGATATTTCCTTGTTTAGCGAGCCTTTCTACTTCAATTAATAGATCTTCCCTTAATGTACAGCAAATACATCCGTTTGACATTTCGACTAGCTTCTCCTCAGTTCTTGAAAGCTCTCCGCCTTGTTTGACTAATTCAGCATCAATATTGACCTCGCTCATATCGTTCACAATAACGGCTACCTTGAGCCCTTGGCGATTTTGTAAAATATGATTCAGAATGGTAGTTTTCCCTGCTCCTAAGTAGCCGCTTAAAACGGTCACAGGTATTTTTTTATCCATTGTCATCTTCCTTTCAACAATTAAAGTTTTTCTTTGACCTCAGATCGGTTCGAGATAATTGAAAACCAATTTATATAAATCGTAATCATTACGATTTATATAATATTTAAACATATTTTTTTCGTAAATGCAAAATAAACTGTGGGAGTATTGATTTAGAATGCCGCAAGCCGAATATTAAAAGATATACGTAAAAGCAGAACGCAAACATAGCTGCCAAAAAGTACTTCAGAGAAAGGTCTTCTACAAAACAAACGTACAATACACATCATGAACAATTTCTGGAAGCTTGAAATCGATGTGCACAATGCTTTTATAAATGGAAAAAAGATTATCCATTCACAAATTCCGTTTTAGATGGTATAGTTTTTACTATTTTCAAGGAGTGGAAAAGAGATGAACCCTTTTATTCTAATCGTAGGAGCGGGTCCTGCCGGGATTGGAATGGGGATATTATTAAAACAATTAGGAATGAAAAATTTCGGAATTTTAGAGCGTGACCGTATTGGGTCACCGTTTATGCAATAGCCGAAGGAGATGAGATTTATTACGCCATCGTTCACAGGACAAGGATTTGGTGCATTAGATTTAAACGCTGTTTCGCTGTCTGTTTTTGATTATAAAAAATTTGTTTAATCACCCAAAAAATTGCTGGAGAAATGGTTATTTTTTTGTTTAAGTGAATATATCAAATTGAGGATGAACCAAGTATAATTTGATTAAAATTTTCTGAATAAAAAGAAAATAATGTATTATTACCTGATAAACATCAATGAATATTCGTAAAAAATGATAGCGATTTCAATTATTTAATTAATCTCATGTGAGGGGGAATGAAATTGTTTAAAGCATCTAATGGTGAAGAAATTTTTATTATTGATGCACACATTGCCTTATGGGATGGAAGCAAGGAGAATCAATTGAATATCCACGGAGAACAATTTATTAGTTGTTTTTATGATTATCACAAAAATCTAAGTCCGAAAGAATATTGGTGGCCGAAAGATGAGTTCGTAAAGTATTCTCCAGAAAAACTTGTGAATGACGTGTTTATGGAAGGATATGTGGATATGGCGATTTTCCAACCAGTTCTTCTAAAAGAGTTTTATAAAAATGGTTTTGGTAATTTTGATGCAAATGAGGAACTTTCAAAAAAGTACCCTAATCGTTTTATTTGCAATGGAACATTCGATCCCCGACATGGTGAACGAGGTTTAGAAAAATTAGAAGAAAATAAAGAAAAATACAACTGGCAAGGTGTCAAGTTATATACAGCTGATTGGTACGGTAATTCAAAGGGCTATAAACTATCTGATGACTGGTCAAAAAGATATCTTGAAAAATGCCAAGAGCTGGGGATAAGAAATATTCATATTCATAAGGGTCCAACGATCACTCCTTTAAATCGGGATGCATTTGACGTAGCAGATGTTGATGATGCAGCAAGTTGTTTCCCTGAACTGAACTTTATTGTCGAACACGTAGGACTTCCAAGATTAGAAGATTTTTGTTGGATTGCTACACAAGAGAAAAATGTCTATGCAGGTTTGTCAGTTGCCATTGCTTTAATTCATACTCGACCTCGTTATTTTGCTCACATTATAAGTGAATTGTTGTATTGGCTTGATGAAGACCGAATCATTTTTGGAAGTGATTATGCTATATGGGAACCGAAGTGGATCATTGAAAAGTTTCTTGAATATGAGCTTCCAGAGGATATACAAGAAGAAACTGGAGTTACATTTGATTTGGAAGTGAAAAAAAATATTTTAGCAGGAAATGCAGCGAGATTATATAACATTGATATCGAAAAACAAAAAGAAAAATTAAAAAATTGTCAATTATCCAAACGTATAGCGTGACGAATAGAGAATAGTTGATGAAAAAACTTAAAAGGGAGGTGAAAGCGAGGTAATGGATAAAGAAAAGCAAGTATATAGCATGCTTGAAAAAGTGTATGATCCTGAACTGGATCAGCCGTTAACAGAGTTGGGATTTATCGATCAAGTCATCGTTAAGGATAATCATGTTAAAGTAGTCTTTCGCCTTCCAACTTATTGGTGCTCTCCTAACTTTGCCTACATCATGGCTGAAGATATAAGGAAATATGTATCTGAGATTGAATGGGTAAAAACGGTTCAAGTTCATTTACTCGATCATTGCGCATCCGATGAAATTAATCACGGAGCATCAGCAGGAAAATCGTTTCGCGAAGTCTTCCATAATGTATCTGACGGAGATCTTGAAGAATTGCGCAAAACTTTTGATATAAAAGCCTACTATGCAAGGCAAGAGAAACTGATGAAATATCTACTAAAAATAGGAATGTCAAAGAAAGAAATTACGTCTTTATCTCTACAAGAACTGAATGAACTGTCCCTGCCTGAAGAAGGGAGGCTGTTAAGAGAAAAATATTTGGAGAAGAAAAAAGTATTCCACCACTCAAGTACATTTGCCATAACAACTCCAGAAGGGAAACCATTGACTGAAGAAGAGTTTTCAGATTACTTGAAAGGCGCCAAGCTGACAAGGTTGAGCATGGAGTTTAATGCGCATTATTGCCGGGGATTGTTGGAGGCACGATATAATTTGTCTGCTGCTTATGAAGGCAGTTTGGCAAAATGATTCATAATTTTTACAGCGTACAAATAATTTCATAATAAAAGGAAAGGTGATGTAAGATGAGTAAAAATGTTCTTATTATTACTGGCGATGCTGCTGAAGCATTAGAAGTGTTTTATCCTTATTATCGTTGTATTGAAGAAAATATTAATTGTACAATTGCCTCACCTGTTAAAAAGAAGCTCCAGACGGTTGTCCATGATTTCCTTCCTGAAATGGAGACTTTTACAGAAAAATGGGCATATAAAATCGAATCTCATGCATCAGTAGATGAGATTAATCCTGCCGACTATGATGGATTAATTATCCCAGGAGGGCGTGCGCCTGAATATATTCGTATGAATCCAAAGGTTCAGGAAATTGCTGCTCACTTTTTAAAAGAAAATAAACCTCTTGGGGTGATCTGTCATGGACAATTAGTCTTAACAACTGTAAGAGAATATATCAAAGGAAGAGAGATGACAGCTTACACTGCTTGTAGACCAGAAGTGGAAGCAGCAGGCGCTACTTATGTGGAAAAAATGCTTCATGTGGATGGTAACATTGTATCGGGCCACGCTTGGCCGGATTTACCGGGATTCATGAGAGAATTCTTTAAATTGTTGAATGTAAGAGAAAAGTCTGCTGTTTAAAACATAAAAGGGCTGATGTATTTGAAAATGCAACCCGAATATCGGATACTTGAAAAAAGTTCGATATTCGGGATTTTTTGTTTCATCAGGAAAAATACGTTTATCATCGAATCCAAGATGTAAGCGGAGGAAATCCAATGAGGATGATTTTGAGTGACGTTCAAATGAGACAGTTAGAGAAAATCATTGGAATGTCAAACATGTGTCCAGACGTTCTCCACATTTAGAGCAGTTCTTAATTACTTGTCTAAAAGGAAATTGCCCATTAAAAGACACTATGGAATTAATGCTTGGTGTATGGCAGCAATCCCAAATTTTTCCTTACGGTCGTCTCCCCGAACAACATTTGCCGATTGTCTTTTTTCATTCACTCCCGTTTCGATCAAATTATACGGACTTAACGGTTTAAAGAATTTAATAACAGTAACGATATATAAAATATGACAATTCCTTCTGTTGTTTTAGGGTTAATTCCTGTCAGCTCTTCGATTTTATTTAAACGGTAGTGCAGTGTATTAATATGGATATTCATTTCCTCTGCTGTTTTTTTGATCGATTGATTATTGTTCATATAGTGTTGTAACGTTTCGATTAGAATTTGATCTTTTTCCATCATATGAATGGTTTGCTTCAAAAAATCTTTTTGCATCTCTGATGGGATATCTTCCAAGATGATTTCTAATATAAGATCCTCATAAAATACAATGCCTTTATTTTTTCGCGCTACCTTTAATGCTTTTTGTGCTTCTTTAAAAGATTTATTGATCATGTGTTTGCAAGCTGTTTTTCCTATGCCAATAGCTAAAGTGCTTTTGTATCTGTTTTCGAATCTTTTTTTTAAATCGTTTAACTGACTGTAAAAATAATTTTGTTTATAAGAAGCATCCATCTTTTTTAATACTAAAAAGCGCTCTTGCCCCCATCGAACAATAAAATGTTTTTCTTTCCCGAAGATAGAATAAAACAATTCTATGATTTCTTTTTGAATTCGATGAATATCGTAATTATTTAATGTGTGTATCTCCAATTCCATGAGTGTGCAAACATGAGTGTCATACACAGGAATGCCTAACATAAACCCGCGCTCTAAAAAATCTTTATCCACAGATGAAGCATTGATCCATTCATAAAGATACGATTCTATTCCTCTTATTTCCCATTCGTTTCTTTCAGTATAATATGCTTCTTGTATAATGAGCTCTGTCATTCTTCTAATTAAGTCCGCATAAGGCTCCACTTGTTTCGGTTCGCCAGTTATTCCGATCACTCCAATTACCTTCTTATGAAACATAATGGGCATATTGATTCCTGCTTTGACGCCTTTCAGCACTTGTGCTTTGATTTGATCAATGTAAAGCTTTTGTTTGGACTTAATAACAATCGTAGCTCCTTCATGAAAAGAGCCGATCCGACTCTCATCAGTGGAGGATATGATGATCCCATTAATATCAACTAATATGATATCCTCTTTGACTACGTCCTGAACCTCTGAAATAATTTTAGCAGCCAGCTTTGGGGATAATTGCATCTGTATCACCACCCTTTTGGTTAAAAAGACAATAAAAAAGGCATTTTTGCTATGTTAATTATATCATCATACATAGATAATATGACTCTCATTCTTTATAATAAAACGAAAAGAATAAAAGTGAGGGGTTTGAATGATTGCTCCTGATATAAAGAGGGAATTCATAAATATTGTAGGAGAAGAAAATTTTGAAGATTCGGAAGTTGAAAGGTTAGTATATTCGTATGATGCGACTCCAAATTTTCAATCGATTCCGGATGCGGTCGTTTCGCCTAGAAATACAGAGGAAGTATCTAAAATATTGCAATTATGTAATAAAAATAAAATACCGATTGTTCCGCGGGGCTCTGGTACGAACTTATGCGCCGGCACTTGTCCTGTTGAAGGAGGAATCGTTCTTCTATTTAAACATATGAACAAAATTTTAGAGATCGATGAGGAAAACTTAACCGTCACATGTCAACCGGGAGTTATCACACTTGATTTAATCCATGCGGTGGAACAAAAAGGTTTGTTTTATCCACCAGACCCAAGCTCAATGAAAATATCTACAATTGGGGGAAATATTAACGAAAATTCTGGAGGATTAAGAGGACTGAAATATGGAGTAACTCGTGATTATGTGCTGGGGCTAGAGGCGGTTCTTCCTAATGGGGAAATTGTTCGAACAGGAGGAAAGCTAGCGAAAGATGTGGCAGGGTATGATTTAACACGCTTATTTATAGGTTCTGAAGGAACGTTAGGAGTGATTACAGAAGCGACATTAAAGCTGATCCCACTGCCTGAATCAAAAAAGACAATGCTTGCTTTATTTCAAGATTTAGAAGCTGCTGCGCGTTCCGTATCGAAAATTATTGCCAATAAAGTAATTCCGGCAACTTTAGAGTTTTTAGATCAGCCGACGCTAAAAGTAGTGGAGGACTATTCACAAATCGGACTGCCAACAGACGTTCAAGCCGTATTACTGATTGAACAAGATGGAACGCCTGAAAATGTGAGTAAAGATATGAAGGTCATGGAAGAAATATGCAGGAGTGAAAACGCCGTATCTGTACAAATTGCCCAGTCAGAAGAAGAAGCTGAAGCTTTACGAACAGCGAGACGCACCGCTTTGTCCGCATTAGCCAGACTGGCACCAACTACCATTTTAGAAGATGCGACTGTTCCAAGATCAGAAATTGCCAAAATGGTCAAAGCCATTAATGAAATAGCCGCAAAACATAACGTAAAAATATGCACGTTTGGTCATGCGGGAGACGGAAACCTTCATCCTACCTGCACGACAGATATTCGGAAGAAAGATGAGATGGAACGGGTGGAAAAAGCTTTTGCTGAAATATTTGCAAAGGCCATTGAACTGGGAGGAACAATTACTGGAGAACATGGAGTAGGAGCCATGAAAGCGCCTTATTTAGAATGGAAGCTAGGGAAATCTGGCATCGATGTGATGAAGTCGATCAAAGCTGCATTGGATCCAAACAATATTATGAATCCTGGGAAATTATTTGCAAAGGATACACGAAAACGAGTGGTGATCTCAAAATGATGACAGAATCAGAAAAGCAAAATATCCAAAGAGATTTCAAGGAACGCATGGACGAAGATGAGCTGTTAAATTGTATGAGATGCGGTTTTTGTTTGCCATCTTGTCCAACTTACATTGTGTCTGGATATAAAGAAAGCCAATCACCAAGAGGAAGAATTGCCTTAATGAAGGCAGTTTATGATGGGGTCCTTCAACCGGATGATGAATTTGAAAAGTCTTTAAACTTGTGTTTAGGATGTCGTGCGTGTGAGCCGGTTTGTCCATCAGGTGTGAATTATGGACATTTATTAGAAGAAGCAAGAGACATAATGAACCAAAATAAAAAGCATTCTTTACCTGTGCGGGCAGTTCGAAATGTGGTTTTTAAACAACTATTTCCTAAAAAAAGTAATTTAATCAACATAACTAGCTTAGTTGGATTTTATCAAAAATCTGGACTTCAAAAAGCGGCACGTAAAATAGGATTTATGAAACTGTTTCCATATCATCTCCGGGAAATGGAAAAGATATTGCCTGATGTTCCTGAGAGAAAGACACTGAAACAGCGATCTGAATATTTCCCGCCAAAAGGAGAGAAAAAAGCAACTGTTGCTTTCTTTTCCGGATGTTTAATGGACACGTTGTTTCTCGAAACAAATCATGCAACCATTCAATTATTGCAAAAAGCCGGGTGTGAAATTGTTATTCCTAAAACACAAGCATGCTGCGGAGCTTTGCACGGTCATAGCGGAGAAAAAGAACTAGCGAAAGAATTAGCAAAACAAAATATTGAAGCGTTTGGAAAAAACGAAGTAGATTATATTATAACAAACGCAGGTGGCTGCGGCGCTTTCTTGATTGAATATGATCACTTATTAAAAGATGATCCGCAATGGTCAGAGCGCGCTGAAAAATTTGTTGCAAAAATAAAAGACATTACGTCCATTTTATATGAGCTTGATTTTCACAAACAATTTCGCCTTTCACTTCCTGAACAAGTCGTCACATATCAAGATTCCTGTCACCTGAGAAACGTCATGAAAACGTCAAAAGCTCCTAGAGAATTGCTTCGTTCAATTAAAGGAGTAACATTCACAGAAATGGAAAATGCCGATAGCTGCTGTGGCTCTGCAGGCATTTATAACATTGTCGAACCGAAAACATCCATGGAAATTTTAGATCAGAAAATGGAAAAAATGAAAAAAACCAGTGCCACTACAATAGTAACAGCTAATCCAGGATGTTTCATGCAAATGAAGCTAGGAATTGAAAGAGAAGGATTAAAGGATGTAAAAGCTGTTCATATTGTGGATCTATTGTTAGAAGCAGCGAAATAACGAACAAGCACTATATTTGATGTAATTTTGAAACTTAATGTGAATGGTTAATTGCTAAGCTGCAGTTTTTTGTTCAGATGATTATGGGGGAGGACTTTCTCTAAGAAACGGACTTGTTTGAAGTAGCTTCTACTCAAGTGTCTCAGACCTTCGGAAGCATCTGTGTCTGATTTTAAGTTAAATTCAACATAAAATGAAGAAAAGAAACGGAATGTACCGCGCATGCATTCCGTTATTTCAACCGCCATCAAGATAGATTTTACGGTTGTGAGAACATATAGATTTTTCATGAATGAAATAACTAAACGTTTCTTTTTATTCCAGACTTCATTTTCGTCATTGGAGATTTTGCTTGCGGCGTTGGCAAGTTTGCTTTCGTTTGATGATCCAGTCTAACTTTAAGCAGATTCATTCCCTTTTAGAACAAGAATATTTTTTGGGCTGTCCAGAATGAAACATCATAATCATTGATATATCAACGTTTCTAAAATATTAAAGGGGCGTCTATAAGCCGGAAAATCGACTTATTAGACAGCCCCTATGTGTAGAAGACTCCGCTCATGGAATACATTAGTTAGCATTCCGCCTCTGTGAAACATCTCAGCCAAAAGGTGCCTTCACCCGCAAACAAGTTACGATTGCTCTGCTAAAAAATAAATTTTCTTCACTTTCTCCTTAAATTGTTCAACATGAACAAACCGCGCTTCTCGCAAAACCTCTTTTCCATCGACATATAAAATTAAAACAGGTGCGGTAAATATGGATAAGTGACCGGCTATGTTCGGAATATCATCCGCATTGATAAAGCCCATTTGAATTTTTGGAAACTCAGCCAGCACTTTTTCCACCTTTGGCAGCAAAGCATGACAAACACTGCAATTTGTTTTGGATATATATATAAATGCCAAATGATGACTATTAATAAATTGCTCGACATCTTCTATGGAAAATAAATCATGGTTTGTCTGCAAAATTCATTTCGTCTCCTTTCATGATCAAAAAACTTACTTCATTATACCATAGGAAGGTATAAAGAAATTGAACAGATGCTTCACACGTTGAGAAGCGGGAGATTCACTTGGAGGGGCTTTAGAAGATGTGTATTGACGGCTTCTATTCTTTAATCGTTTGAATAGAAATATTTGAAAAACTGATTATGAACAAAAACTGGAAGTGATGAATCAAATTTGAGAGTAAACGTTCGATGATTTCAAATTGTGCGAATGATATCGCTTACCTTAACAGGAAAGAAAACGGAAAAACGAATGATGTTAGAAGTCTTTCTTGTATATAACAAAGAAATTTTAACTTATTGCCCTTTGTATTGTTCTTGTTCGTTGATCTGCTGGGCAAAAATACCTTTTTCTATTTATTAGGCAGCTGGCAGCAAAATCAACGGATGCTCTTTTCTACCCCTTGTAAGTGAACACGTACATTAATTATGTTGAATTACACAAGTCATTCAGCCGCTTTGATGCGGAATCATTCAACATCGCAGACCTTTATGTAGATTTTCTTCGAGAGAAATCTTCTCCAATAAATACATTAACCCCCAGCACCTAAGTACTGGGGCAAAAAAACATGAAATCCCCCGCTGACGGGGTGAAATGGCCTGCGACGCGGCAGGCAACTTATCATTAAGTTATGAGCTTTTTGCTGATATTATGCAAGGAGAGGAACCATTTAGGCTCCTCTCCGTTGGAAAACACAAACGAATCCACGTTTTTTCACGTGTGAAATGGTCTGTGACGAGACAGACAACTTATTTTGTATTCTAAGTATAGAAAAAACCTTGGGAAATGTCAATACATGATCAATACACTGTCAATACGTTGTAAATACGTTACAGATTAAATACCCATTTTACACGGTTCATAATCTTATTTAAATCATCCTTGTATATATTGCCGATATGTTGCTTTAGCCTTACTTTGTTGACTGTCGTTAATTCTTCCACCTTTACGGCGGAAGTCTGCGTTAAAAACGGATAGACTTCCTTTTTGAGAAAATAATGTGTCGCAAGTTTTGGCGATACCTTTGTTTTTCCTTTCCGATCTGTTATAATTTTGGTTTTTAACTTTGTAGTCAGCGGAGCTATCTTAACATTACCGGATGTACGGTTAATTCTGTTATTAGAAAGGACAAGCACCGGTCGTTCTCCGTTTTGCTCTGTGCCGATATTTTCCCCGAGTTCGCAAGTGAAAATGGCCCCTTGAACGATCAGTCGTTTCATTTGCGTTTGCTCATTCTCAATCCATTCATTAGCTAATGTGATCTTATTGGGATACCATTCGTCTAGTTTAGCTTTTTTGTCAGCTTTTTTTAAACGTAATCGCTCACGTTTTACTGCATCTGATTCCATCTTCTTCTCCCTTTCCCTTTGTTTTATACCGTTACACTCATGATTGTATCACGTCATGATCTTAAAGTTTGTTAAAGCTTCAATATTTTTTCGCTATACATTCCCATCATTTTGTCGTTTGCAGGTATGCCGAAACATCAATAGAATGATTATATAACAGTGTTATAACAGAATGTATCGGTGTTTTGACTAGTGATATAGACGAAGGACTAATATTGATTGAACCGAGAGACGTGTGTACCTAGTTAAGAATGAAGGAATCTGCTTTAAGAAAGTATGCTCTCATTCTCCAAGCAAGACGCGGGTGGGAGCGAGGCTATTTAGAAAAGACATTATATTCTCTTGAAGCGTTTTATGGAGATAAAACAGAGCAGCGATATGACGCCAGAAACAAGCGGCAGAAGCAGTAATGGCATGTGTTCGACAATCAAACGTAGCAGTTTGCGAAATGAAGACAAAACGGGAATTAGATCGTTATAACGATAATATACAAACGTTAAAAGTGATGGTGCCAAACAAAACGATCTGCTAAAGTACTCATGATGAGGTTAGATCAACAACAGAAATACATAAAGGAAAGGGATGAACTTCTTATGCGGTTTCTAAAGGAATCCATGGGGACACGCAAAATGATCACTGTGGCCAAAGAGGAAGAGCAAAAGAAGAAAAAGTGTTTTGGTCTCTTCATCTCTTTTGTGATTGTTCATTTCGCATGCATCCTCTTTTCCCTCAAGTTCAGTATTCATGCGAGAATCAAAATTGTACATTTATTAAATTAGCATTCATATGCATCTTCGCTCTGTATGAGTAAAATGTTTGTTGGAGAAAGATAAGATCCTTCCGTTAGAAGCAGGAGTTTCTCTTAAATAGTAGGGGGAAAGGCAAAATAAATGCAAAAAGGACTCTCTTCCTGTATTGTGATAAGTGCACAAACCAAACACAAGGAGAAAAGAGAGGTGAGCAAACATTAAAAGAGATCGAAATGGAATTATTTTCGATGATTCAAGAAACCTTCGGGGAACTGCTTCAACAGGTGTTGGAGTACATCGATCACGAGTGCCCTTGGTAAACAAACGTCGCTATGTGCATCAGACGAAATGAGCCGGTGTAGGTAGGGCTTGAAAGGTTTATGATGGAAGAATACAGCTATGACCCGATGATGGACTGGTTTTCTGAATGGAGATAGAACCGCGTGGATCACCGCTTGCCGGGAGTATTTCGGAAAACGGCAGGAACACCGATTTACAAGCATTAAAAGTGTTGAAAGGATTTAAAAAAACAAAAGAGGCACATACAAACAGGATGAGATGGTTGGCGAACGCTTACAAAACAGATCGTAAAAACGAAATATACCCAAAAAATCAAAACAGCAAAAAAATCCCCATCAAAATCTTGTCTCAATCTCTCTGCAAATCTATTACAATAGAAATAAAAACATAATTTATAAGGTGATGCATAATGGATTCTTCATGGCTGAAGCCGATTTCTGAGGCAAAGTATTTGGCAACGGACAATGCTTATCGCTATCGGGCGATTTTACGATATTTTTATATGCAGCATGAACGAATGCGGCAATATTTGTTTCCTGAAGAAGTATTTGCATTTTTAAAAGAACATGAGGAGTTTCAGAACTATACGGAAGACGATCTCCAGCAGGATTTAGATCAGCTTGTCAAATGGAAAAACTTAATTGCTCGGCAAGAGACGGTGAATATTCGCACAATCGAAGAATTTAAAAAGAAACGGTTTCGTTATCAATGCAGTCCTTACACGGTTGAAATTGAGAGGATGATCCGCACGTTAGAGAAGCTAGGTGATTCATTCGGAGGATCTTTAGAAAAAACGCGTTTTGACCGTTTATACTCTTCACTCGTTCGAATAGAAAATATTATACAAAACGATTTTCAAGAAAAACGAGAAGAGATTAATCAAATTTGGGAAGAAACATTCGATTATTTCAAAAAAATCATTCAAAATTCTGCGGATTACATCGCTTACCTTAACAGTGAGAACACGGAAGAACGAATGATGTCGGAAGCCTTTCTTGTATATAAAGAAAAATTTACGACATATTTACGCGATTTCATCGTTGCCTTACAGAAAACATCGTTAAAAATTGAAAAGTTGTTGGAAGATATCAGAGAAGATGATGTTCACAAACTAGTCGCAATTGTTGCTGATTATCAAATGACGATTCCTCGATTAGAAGAAATGGAAGTGACGAAAGAACAACTTGAAGAAGATTTATTCGAAAAGTGGAGAGGTCTAAAAGAATGGTTTTTAGGCAGAGAAGGACGTGAAAGTGAATTGTATTTTCTTCAGCACCAAACGAATGAAGCCATTCGCCGCATGACTCGGGTCGTGCAAAGGCTGGGGGAACGTCATCACAATTTCCGCAGCCGCAAGAAAGATTTTCTCCATTTAGCAAAGTGGTTTTCCGAGCTTCCGAGTTTAGTAGATGCCCACCGACTATCCTCTGTTGTTTTCGGCTGTTTCCATACAAAGCATCTCATAACAGAGAACGATGCAACAGAAAACTTTTATCGTGATATTTGGGAAGAAGAGCCGACAGAATGGACGGTAAAGCCTCGCGTTCGCCATTACCGTGAAAAGAAAAAGCCGGAAGCGATCGAAACACATGAAAAAGAGAAACAGGAGATGAAGGAGAAATTTTTACTGGAGAAAAAACGTGAGAAAGAAGAGTTAGAGAACCTCATTCAAGACAATAAAATCGTATTACGAGAGTTGCCGGTGATCGAACCGCACATTCGAAAAACATTGTTAAGCTGGATAGCAAAATCAATGACAAAACAAGACGGAGTCGTAAAAACGGAAAACGGGTGGAAAGTGAAAATCTTGCAAAAGGATTCTTCCTCGATTCAATTGAAAGCCTCTGACGGTACACTTACGATGCCGAATTATGAACTTTATGTCCTCGAAAAGGGAGAGATGTAACATTGGAAAAGACGGAGCAAGGGTTTGATGAAAAAGCGAAAGAAGCCATGACAGCCCTGTTTGAAAACTTCTGGATTGTCCGGGAAGAGGAACCAGAGCTTTATCAAAAGATTAGAGAACGTGAAAAAGTATTGAAACGTTACTTGCAAGAAAAGTTTGGATATCGGCTAATCATTCACCGCTATTTTGCAAAGCTCGAGAAAATCCCGGCTGAGCCAGAATCGTGGATGGGTATTCAAGATTTTCAAGATATATTAGATTATGCCTTGTTTTGCTGCTTATTAGCATATTTAGAGAGCAAAGCCGTCGATGAGAAATTTCTTCTGTCCGATTTATGTGAAGAGATTCAAGCGATGTATCCCGGGGAACTGCCAATCGATTGGACGAATTATCAACATCGGAAGTCGCTCATTCGGGTGCTGAGGACGTCGGAGCAAATTGGTATCGTAAAACGCGTCGATGGGGATCTTGAAGGGTTTGCAAATAAAGAAGACCATGAAGCACTCTATGAAGTTCCCGTTGTATCCCGCTATTTTATGAGATCATATCCGAAAGACTTGTTTCAATATGAAACGATAGAGGAGATTTTAGAAGAAGAATGGAAAGCGTCCCCGCAAGACTATCGCCGCCATCGGATATATCGGCAACTATTTTTATCGCCAGCCATTTATCGAAGACAAAAAGACGATCCTGACTTTTATTATTTAAGAAACTTTCGCCATCGCTTGCGGGAAGATATTGAAAAACATACTGATTATCACTATGAACTTTTTAAAAATGCGGCACTTTTAACTTTACCGGAACGTCAAAGCCGCTATACGCTGTTTCCAGATCAAAAAGGTACTTCGGAGATTATTCTTCATTTTTCCAAAATGATTCGCCAGCATCTTGATGTTCACATGCCTGATGAATATGGACAAATCCGCTTAACACCAAATGATTTTTTAGGTCTGTTAAAAAAATGCCGTGACGAATTTTCCGAAGGATGGAGTAAAACATACCGCGACATGACAATCTCTCAGCTTTCTGATGAAGTATTGAGTGCATTAAAGGAGTGGAAAATGGCAGAACGTGAAGCGGAGACTGGGATGATTATTCTCTACCCCCTTTTAGGTCGATTAGTCGGAACATATCCTGATGATTTTCTAATGAAAGGAACGAATGAAGATGACGAGTAAATGGGAGTTATATCGAGCGGGAGTGTTAAATTTTTGGTATTATGATGAAGAATTTTTTCATTTCGCAGACGGAAAACTTCTATTGCGTGGAAGCAACGGCTCCGGCAAATCGGTGACGATGCAAAGTTTTCTTCCGGTTCTGCTTGATGGAAAAAAGAGTCCTGATCGCCTCGATCCGTTCGGTTCCCGAGCTAGAAGAATGGAAGATTACTTGCTTGGGGAAAAAGAACTCGTCGACAGGGACGAACGAACAGGCTATTTATTTTTAGAATATAAGCGAAAAAACTCTGAACAATATATCACAACGGGTATCGGCTTACGGGCAAAACGGCAGAAAAATATGGATTTTTGGGGATTTGTCGTTTTTGACAATCGGCGCATCGGCAAAGACTTGCGTTTATATAAAGAAGAAAAGACAGACGGGAAGACGCAAAAAATTCCTTTAACGAAACGGGAGTTGATCACTGTTATTGGTGAAGGCGGTACGGTTGTTGATTCGCAACGTGAATATATGGAGTTAGTGAATAAACATATTTTTCGATTTGAGTCGCTTGATGCGTTCCACGAATTGATTGAATTACTCATTCAATTACGCAGTCCGAAGCTTTCAAAAGATTTTAAGCCAACTGTGATCTACGAAATATTAGAAAGCTCGCTGCCAGCACTTACAGATGAAGAGCTGCGACACTTGTCAGAAACGATAGAAAATATGGATCAAGCAAAACAACAATTAGAACAGCTTGAAAAAGACGAGAAGGCTCTAAAGCATCTTTGCCAGCATTATTCGACTTACAATGAGTATATGTTGGCTGAGAAAGCGAATGAATATGTAAAATCGGAAAAAAGCTTTAAAAAGTTAGCTGAAGAAAAGAAACAGTTTGTCGCACAACATCGTGAATATGAGGAAACACTTGCGACATTGAAAGAAGAGACTCAACAATTATCGATTGAACAAGAAGTGCTGCGTAAACGGGAACTTGATTTATCCAATCATGAAGTGTTTCAGGCAGAAGAAAAGCGTAATGAAACAGCGGAAAAACTGCAGAATATAAACAAAGAGCTCAAAAAGAAAGAAAGATTTATAGATGAAAAACGAGAGCAAGAACGGAAAATTGAACAAAACTTAAACATGTATGAAGAACGTTTCGAACAGTTATTGAAAAAGCTAACAGAACAGTTAGAAATGATGCGGAACGATGCGTTAGAAAGCTCTTTTTCCGAGCATACAATCAACGAAGAAGATTTTCAGCGGAACCGAGAATATGAATTTGATTTTACCGTATGGAAGCGGGAAGCTAATGCACATTTTGATCGACTGGAGCAAATTAACGGACTTTGGAAAGAACATGATGAAATTCAATTACGTTATGAAGAAACGTATAAAGAGCTCGGCGAATTAAATAGGGAATTAGACCAACTAAAAAATGAAGAGAAAAAATGGTATGAACTGGTTGAAGACGAAAAATCCCGTTTGCAGGAAAGCGTGTTTGAATGGAGCAAAATGTATCCGGATATAAAGGTGGATGACGAAGCATTTCAAGTATTTTTACAAAGGTTGAATGAGCTTTATGAGCGCTATCATTTCGAAGAGGTGAAACAACCGTTTACGAATCAATATTATCAATCTTTAGAATCGTGGAAAGCGGAAAAAATTAAAAAACAACATGAAATGAAATTGATAGAAAATGAATTTCGTGAAACGGAAGAAAAATTACGCTATTGGAAGGAACAAAAAGATCCAGAACCAGAACGAGACATGCAAACGGTGCAAACAAGGGCGTCGCTAAAAGAAAAAGGAATACCTTTTGTTCCGTTATATGCGGCGGTGGAGTTTCAGGAGCACGTTTCTGAAGAGTTGCGGGAACGGATCGAATCTACATTAAATCATGCTGGATTGCTCGACGCTTTAATTGTGGAAGCGGATTTAGATATCCAATATGATCGAGTAATCATGCCAAACCCGGCAATGATGGCACACACGCTAGAGGATTATTTAAAACCTGATGTAGAGAATGACTCAGGTGTTACTAAGGAACGAATCGAAGCGGTATTGCGCAGTATTATCGTATCGGACGAACAGCAAGGTAACGAATATTTTGTCATTAACGAAGCCGGACAATATTCACTAGGACTTTTAAAAGGACATGCCCCTGAAAGGGAAAAGGCAAAGTATATTGGAAGAGCCGCACGGAAACGGCTGCGTCTTGAGAAAATTCAGCAATTTGAGGAAGAATTACAGCTTTTAAACACTCAACTCAGAGAAAAACGAGAGCAGCTGGTAGCCATTGATGAACGAATCCGCCACATTACGGAAGGGTTTCAATTGTTTCCAACTGACAAAAATGTCAAATATGCCTATGACCAGTGGGAGCAAACGAAACTCCTGGCAGCAAGCAAAGAACAAGAAACAGTAAGGAAAAATGAAAAACTCGGACAAATCGCTCGAGAATGGCAGCAAGTGAAAAATACTTTGCGCAACAAGACAGAAGGACTGGACCTTAAGTTTTCAAAAAAAGGGTATGAAGATGCTTTGTCTTATATGAAATCATATTTAAAAGAGTTAAATGACGTACAAATTACGCATGGAAACATTGTGCACACCGATGAAATGATCAAAAATCTAAATGATCAGCTTGAAACATTACAAAACGAAATAGACGAAGCGAAAGGCGAAATCAATGTTCTTCTCGATCAACAACAGCGGGTATCACTTGAACTTGAGCATATCGAATCGATGTTAACGAAAATGGGAGCGGAACATATTCGCCAAGAGATTCAACAGATTCGAGAACGATTAACGTTTTTAACAACGGAAATTCCTGAGAAAATTAAGAAGCAAGCAGACATCGGGAATCAGCTTTCAAACATGGAAAACAAATTAAGCAGTTTAGAGAGAAAACTGGAATTTGCAAAGGTTCTTGTCCAAGCATGGGAAGAGATATTTGCCAAAGAATTGGAACGAGGGCTAGTGTTTGTTGACGAAAATGAAACAGGCTCGCTTTTGGACAAAGCAATAGACATTTCCAAGAAATATGGTTCTGTATTAAAAGAGAATACACGACTTTCTGTCACCGAACGATTAAACCGAATATTTTTCCAAGAACAACCGAATTTAATCGAATATCGTCCGACACAGGAACCTGCCGATTGGAACAAACAAAATCCGTTCGTCGAGCTTTCATTAGATGAGGAATCGGAGCTAAAAGCGAACGATTGGAAGGAAAAAGCAGGACGTATCATCATTTTGCTTGATTATAAAGGTCAACGCGTCACACCATATTTTGTGTTAGAAGAGATTGAAAAAGATATATTGCTGCAAAAAGAATATATTAACGAACAGGATCGCGAATTGTATGAAGATATTATTTTGAAAACGATCGGGCGAATATTGCGAAGCCGTATACAGCGTGCCGAACGCTGGGTTAAAGATATGAACGCATTAATGGAAAAACGTGATACTTCTTCAGGTCTGACGTTTTCAATTCAATGGAAGCCGAAGACCGCGGAAACCGAAGAAGAAATGGACACGAAAGATTTAGTCGAATTGTTGCGAATGAATTCGCGGCTGCTAAAGGAAGAAGATTTGCAGCGGGTTACGATGCATTTCCGCTCAAAAATCAACCGAGCGAGAGAAATGCTTGAAGAAAGTGGGCAGGGCAATACGCTTCACCAAGTCATTAAAGAAGTGCTCGATTACCGAAAGTGGTTCTCGTTTACGCTTTATTACCAAAAAACAAATGAACCAAAGCGGGAATTAACGAACCAAAAGTTTTATAAATTTAGCGGCGGAGAAAAGGCGATGGCGATGTATATTCCTCTTTTTGCCGCGGCATATTCACGATATCAAGAGGCTGCAGAGGATGCTCCATATATTATTTCGTTAGATGAAGCGTTTGCCGGCGTTGATGAAAATAACATTCGTGATATGTTTGCTTTAGTCGAAGAGCTTGGTTTTAACTATATCATGAACTCTCAGGCGCTTTGGGGAGACTACGACACGGTACCATCGCTTTCTATTTGCGAGCTAGTTCGTCCGAAAAATGCACCGTACGTTACGGTTATTCGTTATCATTGGGATGGAAAAGTGAAACGACTTGCGTCAAATCTGGATGAAGAATTTACTTTTACATCATCCATATAGGAAGGATGGTTCATGTTGGAACAAAAAGTAGCGGATGCTGTTGAGTTTTTTCGCGGTGAACCCGGCTTTCACCGCCTTTTTCTGCTGATGAAAAAGAAATATCAATCACTTGGGAGAATCGGCGGAACGGTCAAATTAGACGGTTTTTCATTTGAAGAAAAAGAAGCGCTCGGGGCGTTTTTTGGGAAGGATTTTCATCAAGAATCTACTCCTTCGGTTTCATTAAAAATGTTTGCCGAACAATTAGAGAAAACGCGCTTTGCCGGTATACCGCTCGTTACGTTACTTGAGAATTATTTTGGTGAAGACATTACAACCAATCAAGAGAAGAGGGAAACAGATCGGAAGAAAAAAGAAGAATTTTTTCAAAACCTTATTCATCAATATCCCGAACAAGCAAGGCTTCTCTCTTTTATAACTGAATCAGCTCCCCAAAACCGCTTTATTCATATCGCCTATTCGCAAGATCGGGAACATTTGGAGACTGTTTTAAAGAATGTGTGCACTGCGCTTCAACATTTGCCGAAAAAAGGTGATTATGAACGTCTTTCAATTTTTTCACAAAAAGTGCTAAAAGATCCGCACGCATTTGACTTACATACGTTTCAAGGAAAAGTATTTCTTCATGCACTTCAATTTTACTCTGATCAAGACTATGACTTATCCTCAGTCGAGGAAGTCAATGAGCTCCTGCAATCATTTGGCATTTTACGGGAAGATATTTTAAACTTTGTGACATGTGCGGGAATTTTGACAGAAACGGAACAGGGAATTCATTCTGTGTTTGCTTCTGCTGTAAAAACCAATACAGTACTCAATGTGCCATTGCGGGAAATATTGAAGTTAAAACGTGCATATCCTGCTAAGGGGCAGACCGTATTTGTCGTTGAGAACTCAGGCGTATTTTCCGCTTTGTTGGATTTATTTCCTGACGCTTTCCCGCCGCTGATTTGCACAAATGGGCAATTTAAACTAGCGTCACTGATGTTAATAGACTTAATCATCCAAGAAGGTTGTCAAATATATTATTCTGGAGATTTTGATCCTGAAGGACTAAAAATGGCGCAGCGATTAAAGGAGCGGAATCAGGAGCATATTCATTTATGGCATTTCCAATTAGAAGATTACTTAGCGTCATCTCCAGAAGTTTTGTTGTCGGATGACCGAGTAGCGAAACTAGAAACTGTTACGATCGAAGAATTGCAGCCGATCAAAGAGAAAATGCGGGAAATAAAAAAAGCTGGGTATCAAGAAGAAATCCTGAAGAAGCTTTATGAAGATATTTGTCGCCACATGTGGGATTAGGCTGGAAACATGATTTGCGAGTCTGTTCCCATTCGATTTGCTAACAATGTGCGAATGGGGACAGGTGGTTACATAGTAAAGAAAATACACGTTTGGATAGACGTACTTACTTTTCGAGTTTATATGATCATATTTCATTATTTGAGGTTTTAAGCTTCTTGTTGGTTTTAAATTAACCCGATGTCTATATATGATGAGCTTGCTCATTTTGGTGCAAGTGGTCCATAATTCCTATGTTGAAATGGAAAGAAAAGCGAATTATTTTGCAGCTGCTCTAATATTGCCGTGGAAGCTCTTCCTATACTTATATAAAGCTAGAGGGGTTTATTAATTGAAAGAAATTTTGGATGGTTTCTATAAATGCGATGATTGTAAGAAGTTATCATATATGTTTAATAAGTTACAATTCAATACCAATGCCAGCAAAAGCAAATGTACCAAAGGAAATAAAAACACTCAGTTGAAATTAAGTTGGACCGCCAAACTCTAATGGAGAAAAGATTTGAAAGTACCAAAACAAGATTAATCTAGATTTAGAAATTTTGCATCAACTCTTTCAAGGAAATTCAAAAAATTCGCGGTTAAAATAAACCAGATTTTACAAGCTCAAGCATCTGAAAGGATCGGATTTGAAATTGGCTAGTATTTTTAGACCCATCCATTTTTACACAATTGTACGGACTTAACTCTATTAAATAGATGTATGACTGGAAATGATATATATTGTAAAATTTATGATAAAATAGCACTATATACATGTTCTTATGGGTGAGGTGTGTATATGTCGCAAAATTTTCGCTTTTTAGAAGAAAAATGGGAAGTTCTCGCCCGTGTTGGGGAAACAGCTGAACGAAATGTCTATCAAAATCCAAATGTGGCGATAAGTGAGCTTAGAAAATTTGCTGAAACTATAACAAAATATATTTTAGCGTTAGAAGAAATAAAGGAAGAACGTAGAACTGATCAACAGGAGCGTCTGAGAATTCTTTTTTATGAGCAAATTCTGCCGAAAGAAATATATGACTTATTTACGGTCATTCGTTTGAAGGGGAATCAAGCGGTACATAATCCGAGCTATGGTGAAGTAAATGAGGCAAAAGCTTTATTGCATATGGCGTTTCGAATTGCGGTTTGGTTTATGGAAGTGTATGGCGATTGGTCATTTCAAGCTCCAGAATATATCGAACCGACACCGCAAACATCTATATCAGAAGATGAATTGAACCATGTAGTTAAGTCATACGAAGAAAAGCTTGCTCATTTGGAAACAGAGCTTGAGAAGATCCGAAAGGAACAGCTATATATTAGCAATGAAGAGAAACAAAAACGACGTGAATATTCACAACGGGCAGTCGCCAACTTTGAATTGACAGAGGCCGAAACCCGCATTCTCATTGATCAGCAATTGCGAGATGCTGGCTGGGAGGCTGATTCAGAAAAGCTGCGTTTCTCAAAAGGAGTTCGTCCGGAAAAAGGAAAAAACATGGCGATTGCGGAGTGGCCTTTAAAACATGGTTACGCTGATTATGCTTTATTTATTGGCAACGAGCTAGTAGGGATCATTGAAGCGAAACGTGCTAGTAAAGATATCCCATCTGACATTGAGCAAGCAAAAGAATATGCAAAGCTTATTGTTCGGCATGGTCATGAAGTGATCCATGAACCATGGGGAGATTACTATGTTCCATTTTTGTTCGCAACCAATGGCCGCCCCTTTTTAAAACAGCTAGAACAAAAGTCAGGCATTTGGTTTTTAGATGCGCGGAAATCAACGAATCACCCGCGACCACTTCAAGGATGGTACACTCCTCAAGGACTGAAAAATCTATTAGAAAAAGATACGGAACGTTCGGAGCAATTTTTGCGTGATGAAAAATTTGATTATCTTAAATTACGAGACTATCAAGTCAAAGCTATTCAAGCGGTCGAAAAAGCATTGGAAGAGAAAAAACGCAGCATTTTAATCGCCATGGCAACCGGAACAGGGAAAACAAGAATGGCGATTGGTCTCATTTATCGATTGATCAAAGCAAAGCGTTTTAATCGTATATTATTCCTTGTCGACCGAAAAGCTCTTGGAGAACAAGCGGAAAGCGCTTTTAAAGAAAGTAAGCTGGAAAATTTCCATACGTTCACTGAAATTTATAGCTTACAATCGTTATACGATCAAAAACCAGATGATGAAACAAAAGTACATATCGCTACCGTACAAGGAATGTTAAAACGCATTTTCTACAACGAGAAAACAGAAGACATTCCATCGATTGATCAATATGATTGCATTATTGTCGATGAAGCCCATCGAGGCTATACACTAGATAAAGAGATGAATGACATAGAAATTGAAATAAGAGATCACAATGATTATGTAAGCAAATATCGAAAAGTACTTGATTACTTTGATGCCGTTCGCATTGGTTTAACAGCAACTCCTGCGCTGCATACTACAGAAATTTTTGGACCGCCGGTTTTCACTTATTCTTATCGTGAAGCAGTCGTCGATGGATATTTAGTCGACCATGAACCACCGTATCAATTTGAAACGGTATTAAAAAAGGAAGGAATCACTTGGGCCAAAGGTGAAACAGTCGACGTATATGATACGGTTTCCGGCACAATTTCACAAGAATACCTTGAAGATGAAGTGAATATTGAGGTTGCACATTTTAATACAAAAGTTATCACAGAAAGCTTTAATCGTGTTATTATACGAGAGTTGACGAATTATATTTCTCCTGACGATGAAGGCAAAACATTGATATTTGCAGCGGCAGATGATCACGCAGACTTAGTCGTACGTCTTTTAAAAGAAGAATTTGAAAAAGTATACGGTGAAGTCGAAGACAATGCGATTATGAAAATTACAGGCTCTATTAAAGATCCATCAGGTGCGATTCGACGCTTTAAAAATGAAAAATATCCAACTATTGTTGTGACGGTGGATTTGCTAACGACAGGTGTCGATGTTCCAGCAATTACAAATCTCGTCTTCTTGCGCCGCGTTCGCTCTCGGATTCTTTATGAGCAAATGCTAGGCCGAGCAACGAGAAGATGTGAAGAAATCCGAAAAGATCACTTTAATATTTTCGATGCGGTTGGAATCTATGAGTCTTTAAAACCATATACAAGCATGAAGCCTGTTGTCACTCGACCAAATATTTCACTGACTCAATTAGTAGAAGAATTAGAAGGTTTAGAAAAAGAAGAACACCTTCAGCATCAACAAGAACAAATTATTGCCAAAATCCAACGAAAAAAACGCCAATGGTCAGATAAGCAGCACCAAGACTTTAAAGTATTATCTGGTGGAAAAACAGTTGATGAATTTATAGATTGGGTAAAAAACTTGAATCCTGTTGAATTAACTGGACAGTTAAAAGAGTATAAATCGATGTTCCGTTATATGGATGAAAATCGCTATCGGGAAAATAAACAATATATTTCCACGCATGAAGATGAACTTATTGAAGTTAAACGCGGATATGGAAATGCTGAAAAACCGGATGATTATTTACAATCATTTGGAGAGTTTATCCGAAACAATATGAACAAAATCCCTGCGCTAATGATTGTATGTCAACGTCCAACTGAATTAACGAGAGAAGAGTTAAAAAAATTATTGCTTGAATTGGACCAGAAAGGTTTTTCCGAGAAAAAATTACAAGCAGCTTGGCGCGAGGCGAAAAATGAAGACATCGCAGCGGACATCATCGCTTTCATCCGCCAGCAGGCTTTAGGCGATCCGCTTATTAGTCATGAAGAACGAATTAAACACGCCATGAAGAAAATTTACCAAATGAAAGCGTGGCCGCCTGTGCAAAAGAAATGGCTGGAACGTATTGAAAAGCAGTTGCTGCAAGAATATGTTCTTCATCCGGACCCTGAAAAGGCTTTTGAATATGAACCTTTTAAGAGCCGTGGAGGCTTTAAACAATTAAATCAAATTTTCGATGGACAATTAGCACAAATTGTTCGCGAAATTAATGATAATTTGTATAACTATCACCAAAAGAAGGAGCAAGCGTAGATGAACAACAGAGAAATCGTCCAAAAACTATGGAATTTATGTAACGTGCTTCGTGATGACGGCATTACGTATCACCAGTATGTGACAGAGCTAACGTATTTGCTGTTCTTAAAAATGATGAAAGAAACCGGTCAAGAATATATGATTCCTGAAAAATATCGTTGGGATTCGTTAGTAGAAAAAGACGGAATTGAACTGAAAGAGCATTATCAACAGCTGTTGCTTGATTTAGGAAAAGAGGAAAATGAATTATTAAAACAAATTTATACAGATGCGACATCTAATATTAGAGAACCAAAGAATTTGGAAAAAATTATTCAATCCATCAATAACTTAGATTGGTACAATGCGAAGCAAGAAGGATTAGGGGATTTATACGAAGGGCTGTTAGAAAAAAACGCGAGTGAAGTCAAATCAGGTGCGGGGCAATATTTTACGCCTCGCGTCCTTATTGATGTTATTGTCGAACTTGTGAACCCACAGCCGGGAGAACGCTGCCATGACCCGGCTGCTGGAACTTTCGGTTTTATGATTGCGGCGGATCGTCATATTCGTGAGCAAACGGATGATTATTTTGATTTGTCACAAGAAGAAATAGAGTTCCAAAAATATAAAGCTTTCTCAGGAGTGGAGCTTGTCAGAGATACGCATCGCTTAGCGGTCATGAATGCGTTGCTTCATGATATTCATGGGGAAATCTTGTTAGGCGATACCCTCTCTTCACTAGGTGAAAGTTTGAAAAATTTTGATGTGATTTTAACGAATCCGCCTTTTGGAACAAAAAAAGGCGGCGAGCGGGCAACACGAACTGACTTCACCTTTACAACATCGAACAAACAGCTGAATTTCTTGCAGCATATTTACCGCGCTCTCAAGGCAAACGGCAAAGCTCGCGCCGCGGTTGTCCTTCCAGATAACGTCTTGTTTGAAGGCGGGGTAGGAGCCGACATTCGCCGCGACTTAATGGATAAGTGTAATTTACATACAATTTTACGCTTGCCAACTGGCATCTTCTATGCCCAAGGAGTGAAAACGAACGTTTTATTCTTCACCCGCGGGACAACAGATGTCGGCAACACAAAAGAAGTATGGGTGTACGATTTACGCACGAATATGCCTTCCTTCGGCAAACGGAATCCGCTAACGAAAGAACATTTTGAAGGATTTATCAAGGCTTATACGGCAGAAGATCGCAGCCAAGTCAAAGACGAGCGCTGGAATGTGTTCACACGTGAAGAAATTGCGAAAAAAGGCGACAGCTTGGATATTGGTCTAATTGCTGATGAATCCTTGTCCGTCTACGAAAACTTGCCAGACCCAATCGAATCTGCAGAAGAAGCGGTGGAAAAATTAGAACTAGCGATTTCGTTACTAAACGAAGTCATTGCCGAGTTAAAAGCTGTCGAACAACCTAATAGCTACCAAGCGACTTCTAAAGAAATTCTGAAAGTGGCAGAAACATCTGAGGTGCTTGAAAAATGAGCAAAAAGAAACAAAAATTGATGGAAGAACTACTAGAAGAAGCATTAGTGCCGGAAGAAGAGCAACCGTATCCACTCCCGAAGAATTGGGTGTGGACAAGATTAGGAAATGTTGTCGATTTTATTAATGGTGATAGGGGAAAAGGTTACCCATCAAAAAAAGATTTCGTTCAACATGGAATCCCTTTTATAAATGCAGGGCATCTAGAAAGTGGAAATATAAACATGGAAAAAATGAATTATATTTCAAATGAGAAGTATGATTCATTGCGAAGTGGGAAAGTCATCAATAATGATGTTTTATATTGTTTAAGAGGAACTTTAGGTAAGGCAGCTATAGTTAGAGGTATCGATAAAGGCGCAATTGCTTCATCACTTGTTATTCTGAGACCAAATAATGATGTAAACAATAGTTATTTATATTTCTATCTGATAAGCGGATTAGGAAAATCGATGATAGAAATTCATGACAATGGTTCAGCACAACCAAATCTTTCCGTTAATAATGTAAAAAAATTTATTTTCCCATTGCCTCCAAAATACGAACAAAAACGCATTGCTGAGAAAATCGAGCGACTTTTTGCTAAAATTGATGAAGCAAAGCGGTTGATTGAAGAAGTAAAAGAATCTTTTGAGCTTCAATGGGCAGCGATTTTAGATAAGGCGTTTAAGGGACAATTAGGTACAAACGATCCTAACGAGAAGAGTATGCTAGAAACATCAAATGACATAAAAGAAAAAGATCTTATTCCAAAAGAAGAGCAACCATATGAAGTGCCAAAGAATTGGGTGTGGGTAAAAACAGGTGCTATTTTTGAACAAATTAAAGAACAGGTACTACCAGTTGGAAATGAAACCTATGTAGGTTTAGAGCATTTAATAAAAGGTGGAGGTATATCTCATACTGAGTTAGCTAAAGACATTAAGAGTAAAAAGGTTGTTTTTAAAAAGGGAGATGTATTATATGGAAAGCTTCGTCCTTATTTGAATAAGCATGCAGTTGTTGATTTCGATGGTGTAGCTTCTACGGATATACTTGTATTAAGGACTGAACATAAATATCTTAATCAACTTTTAGACTACTATTTGGGACTTCCATCGACTATAGATTATGCAGTTTCAAATAGTAATGGTATTAATCTTCCAAGGGTATCACCAAAAAAAATGAATGATCTCCCTTTCCCGCTTCCACCAAAGAATGAGTGGAAAAGAATAGTTAAAATTTTAGATAAAATGTTAAATAATTTAATTGAAGAACAAACTTTAATTGAACAATTGGAAGCGGAATTGATTTCACTAAAAAATTCGATTTTATATAAAGCCTTCCGTGGCGAGCTCGGTACGAACGATCCAACCGATGAACATGCGATTGAGTTGTTAAAGGAAGTGTTAAAATCTAAATAAAATATTTATGTAGGAGGGGCTGTCTAATAAGTCGTTTTTTGGCTTATTGACGGCCCCCCTTTTATGTTTTAGAAACGTTGATATATCGATGTTTATGATTTTTTGTTATCAATAGGGATTTGACTTTCTGGACAGCCCCTCTTTTTTCATTGCGCAAAGTTGTGAAGCGGGATAGTACACTCATTCAACATTGTCTTCGTCATTCTGTTATTTGTACTACGCATATTAACTACAACAGACCACATACTTACTTTCTTGCTAACACATTTGCTAACGTAATTATTTTTTTAAGTTAAATTTAATGAACGGAGTTAATTTTCAACAGCTAAAAAACCTTGATAAATCAAACTTCTTTTGCATATAATTTACAGGCTTTCTTATTCAAGGAGAACGAAAATAGGGAGAACGCTGGATTTTTGAACTTCCCCTCCTCATTGTCCGATCTGCCCGACTTGCTTCGGACGGACAACTAACATGTCATCGAAACGAAAACAATGGATTCATGGCTATACTGGGTTGAGCTTTCCATAGAAAGACATCGCTGCCAAGCCTGTTTCCTTACAGTTACTGTTTCCTATCCGGGTCTTCCGTCTCACAGTATCGCAACGGAATCGTTTCAATATTGTGGGTCGCCCAGTTACGTATCGGAAAAACGATTCAAGAAGTCGCTCGCTTGTTATAACTCGCTTACACAACAGCAGAACGCTGGTTTTATCAATATACTCCGACTCTTTGACCAACATCGAATCCTACAAGTAGTATGTACGATCGTTAAATGCATAAATGTAAAACATTCGGCGAAATGAATTTTTATCTTTCCGCTAGTGATGCATATTGCATCAGAGGTGCCTATTCTTTTTTCAGTTTTCGGGTAGTGATATAATCAATTAAAAGAACAAGTTGAGGTGATGGAGATGGAATGGCAGGAAGTGCGTTCACTGTATCCGAACCAATTTGTGAAATTACAGGTATTGAAGTCTCATTTACAGGGTGATCAGGAGATTATTGAAGAGGTGGCTGTCATTGAAACGGTTTCGGATGAGGATGCAACTCGTGAGTTACTGCAATCAAAAGGGGATCAGCTTGTTTATCACACTAGTCACAAGGAGATTGTCTTAAAAGTTCGTGGAACGATTGGTCTGAGGGGAAATTTTCGTTATGCAGATTGAATATCGTGATGGGTTGTTGTTTACATCGATAGAAATTGTTTATCAAGGAAGGTCTAAGTTGATTGATAATATGGTCATTGATACTGGTGCTGTCAAAACACTGATTTCTCAAAATGTAGTAGAGGATATTAATTTACGAGTAGAGATGGGCGATCATATTGTTACTTATTACGGAATCGGAGGAAAAGAGCACGCATTTACGAAGAAATTGGACTCTATTAAATTAGGTTCTTTTCAACTGAGAGAGTATGAGATTGATTTTAGTGGGATGGACTATGAAGGGATTAACGGTTTGTTAGGATTAGATATATTGCTAGACGCTGGACTTGTTCTAGACCTAGACAAATTAGAAATGTACCGTTCCGGTCCAAAATAAAGGATAGGTGTCTGTGATTCAAAAAAGAATTCGTGCCACTGTGCATCATCCGACTCTTTTTTTGATTTATATTCAGAAAATTCTGTTTAAAATTCCGATCTTTTTCCTCTTCATTCCGCATTTAGCAATTGGTGAAGTAAAGATTCACTGACTTCGAAATCTGAATTATATTGAAATACCTAATCACAACATCTTCTGTTAACACTAAGTCAAATATGATTATACTTGCAACCATCTTTATCCTGTTCAATTAAAAACTCGAAACGGAATGTCCGTCCCGAGTTTTTAATTGAGCTTGATTCCTAAAAGTTTAAGCTATGTCACTCTTGACATCTCTTGTTTTTTTGCTACCGAACTAAGATAAAGCAGGTCACGAGTTTGCAGCCATTGGATGTTCTGTTTTTTCATTTTATGTCATTTGGTCAATTCTTATATTTTCAGGGCTTGTTTTACGGTTTCCTTCAGAGGGGTCAAGGATCCGATCAGTTTTTGCAGATCATCTGATGTTTTGGACGCTTCTCCTTTGGAAATCGCGTCATAGATCGCTGCCGTAATTTCAGCAAACGGCTCAGGGACACCAGCGTTTACGAGGAAATTTTTCTCTTCTTCGAATGAGACAGGCTGATGCACGACTTTTTTGCCGGAAACCTCGGAGAGAATTTGGGCAAGATCGTCAAAGGTCCACGGTTGATTGGAAACAAGGTTATACGTTTTGTTTTCATGCCCTTCCTCTGTAAGAACCGTTGCGGCAGCCAAAGCAAGTTCATTGCGTGTTACTGAATTAACGATCCCGCTTCCCGCATTCGTAACAATTGCTCCAGACTCTATGGATGCGCGCAGCCACTCATTTACAAAAAAGTCCGTATATAAGGCATTACGCAGGAAAGTATACGGGATATTGGTCGTACGGATGGCATATTCCGTTGCTAAATCAACGTATGCAAGGGGAATTAATGACTCCTCAGCAAAGGCATACCCTGTGTAAGCAATATGTTTGACTCCCGCATCTCTGGCAGCTTTTACGACATTTGCATGTTGAACGATAAGAAGCGTATTATCATAATGCGGACCTGAGATAAAGAGCAGCTTGGAGACACCTGCAAAAGCCTTTTGAAGAGATTCCGGTTGATTATAGTCGCCATGGCGAACTTCCACGCCTTGATCGGCAAGAGTAGAGGCTTTTTCAACATTACGCACGATGGCAATGATTTGACTGGCGGGAACTTTTTTGAGCAAATGTTGAATCACAAGCCCACCGAGTTGACCAGTAGCACCAGTAACCGCAATTGACATAAACATTTCTCCTTTTTTTCTAAAGATTTTTTGAATAAATAACATCATCTAGGTGGCGAAGCCAAAAATAAACGAAGGCGGCCGCAATTGAAGACTGGATTGAGGAATGACTGTTTATTATGTATTTCGGCCATTCTTGCCCACCATTCACCATTATAATTGCATCAAAAATGTAAATCAAATCTTATGCCTGTGCTGCTAAACAAGGTGAATGCCTCCTATCATTTTGTCGCGCCTATCATAGATAAGGCCGTGCAATCAAAATTTTTACAAGTCAACTCCTCTTTTTAGCTTTTTAATAGTTTGCCCCTGTTGTTCAACTCATGAAAAAGTTATTTTCTCTTTCCCTAAACTAGATAAACCTATGATGCTTCGTGTTTTTTTTATATATGATAGAGATTTTTTGTCCTCTTAAACAGTTTTTGTTACATTCACATAAGGACAGGGGATCTGGGGTAAGTTCTTAAATTGAGGAAAAAATACTCCAAAACAACGGTTTAATATTCTGAATTTTCTGTTAAAATGTAGGTGAGCAATTCATAAAATTTTTTGAAGGAGAGGGCTCAACATCAGATTGCCGATCCATATTGAAATCGGTGGAGGTATTGAAACGGGGAGCTTTACTGAAAATATAGCTGAAAGCGACAAATCGATGGAAGTCTTTCAAAATCGTAAGTTATAGATCTTCTAGATAAACCTGATCCGGTTTTACGAAGTTTACAGGGGAGCCGATTGCCACTTGCCCTTTTTGTGGTGAGTTACATGTCTATTTCGATAATCCTGATTCGGTTTATTTTACGAAGTTAGTTGGAGTGAGGATTTCCATTGGTTCTCTATGTCGTATGCTATAAGTCTATTTCGATGATTCTGATTTGTTTTTACGAAGTTTGCAGGGGCAAGGATTTCTATCGGTTCTCTTTGTCATGAGTTATAAGTCTATCTCGATAATCCTGATTCTGTATATTTTGTGAAGTTTGAAGGGGCTACGATTCCTACTTGGACTCTTTGTCCCTTGAGGTTGGTGATGGCAGAAATGCAGAGCATCCGTTCGTTCATTTTGTCTGATGGAAAGAAAAAGGTTTGATCATTTAATAGAGTGATTATCCTCAAAATTTCACTATCACGGAAGATCCCAATCATAAGCCAAACGAGAATTTGATCGGGTTTTGGGCGCATGACCGGGAGGAGGTGGACCGGATTGCAGAGCTTGTTGTTCGATATGGGGGCACCATCGACAGCGGTCCCTGGCAGTTCCCGATCAGCCCGACTTATTATGCGGTTTATTTTCAGGATCCTTGCGGAAACAAGTATGAAAAGGTCCATCGATTAAATTGATTCAGCACCCGTTGTTGCCCAGCCGAAACCTTTTCGTTGCTGCTAGCTTCTTTTAGCGGATACCGGTTACGGTTTCCGATTTGTGCGGGCAATTTCCCGCTTGACGGCCGGTGCCACTTTAGTACCCAGCAGTTCGATGGCACGCAACACTTTTTTGTGCGGCAGCGTGCCGACGGTCAATTGCAGAAGGAATCGATCGTGGCCGAAAATTTCATGCTGGAACAAGATTTTTTCGATCACCTGCTCAGGGCTGCCGACAAAATTGGCGCCCCGTAAGGAAAGAGAGAACTCGAACTGCTCCCGGGTCAATGGCGGCCAACCGCGTTCCCGTCCCAGCCGATCCATCATCGTTTTAAACGCTGGAAATGCAATGTCAGCTGCTTCCTGCGACGAATCGGCGAGAAAACCATGTGAATTGATACTGAGGTGCGGCGTTTCGTGCCCCGCCTTTTGCGCTGCCTCCCGGTGTAATTGAGCAAAGGGCGCGAACCGTTCGGGCAGACCACCGATGATGCCCAGTGCCATCGGAAGACCGAGCATGCCTGCACGGACGGCCGACTCCGGGGTTCCTCCAACGGCTATCCAAACCGGAAGCGGATTTTGCAGGGGCCGCGGATAGATCCCTAGATTGTCCAGCGACGGACGATGCTTTCCCGCCCATGTGACCCGTTCGGATTCCCGCAGTTTGAGCAGCAGATCAAGCTTTTCTTCAAAAAGCTCGTCATAATCTTTCAGGTCGTAGCCAAAAAGGGGAAAGGATTCGATAAACGAACCGCGGCCGACCATGATTTCAGCGCGGCCTTGAGTGAGCAGGTCCAAGGTGGCAAATTGTTGAAACACCCTCACCGGATCGTCAGAGCTTAAGACGTTTACTGCACTGGTCAACCGAATGCGTTTGGTGCGGGTCCCGGCAGCGGCAAGCACTACCGCTGGAGCCGATACGGTGTAGTCGGGACGATGATGTTCACCAATGCCGAACACATCCAGTCCGACTTGATCGGCTAGTTCAATTTCCTCCATCAAGTTTTGCAGCCGTTCCCCCGGGCTGATCAATTGACCGGTTTCCGGATCAACCGTCCGTTCTCCAAATGTGTAAATGCCGATTTCCATCCGTTGGCCCCTCCTTTGATTACTGTTCGTTCATACCGATGTTAGATTTATCTTACCCTATTTATTCGACGCCAGGCAATAAAAAGGGCTTAAGGCAGCAACCGCCTTTCCTCAAGGGTGTTTTGCTATGGATGGGAAGTTCGTTTCGGACAATTTTATCGTAAGAAAAATTTAGCTGACAGGGAAGACGAGATGCCCCAAGATTTTTCCCTAATTCGCTTATGGAGAGGGAATGCTGGTGTGTTTTGTCGCTGTCCCAACGTTTTTGATTCATTAGCGGAGCGGGAAAACCGCACGGTGCTTTTCATATCCGTTGTTCGCTTCCAGACTGGGAATAACGCCTGTCTATTATCCAAAAGCATTTTTCTCCCGGAAACGGGCATTTTGTGGAACCCAAAAATCATGACGTATCTTCATAGAGGCTTCTTTAGAATGCTGAGAGCGGAGGGATTCTTTCTTCCATCTATTTAAAATAAATCTTGACGTTTGCCGGATATCCAACATATGCCCATACAAAAGCCGTGGCGAATGCATAAAAAATATTGAGATGTAAATTGTTACAACGGGAGGTATGGAAAATGTACCCGGAACGTCAATTTTTCGGAAGGAGACCCTTTTTCTTCGGAGGGCGGAACCCCTTTTTCTTCGGTGCACCGTTTTTTGGCGGCTTGCTCGGCGGCTTTTTAGGTAGTGCACTGGTAGGACCGCGGCCATATCCGTTTTATCCGCCGTATTACGGAGGATTTTATGGCGGTTATCCGTACTATTGGTAAACGAAAATTTTTTCGACGAGCTGTCTTAAACGGTCATTTTAGAATGACTTTAAGGCGGCTTTTTTCTGTGAAAATAATTTAATTCCACTTAGCCCATGAATAGCTTCAATCTATTGAGGGTAATATATAAATAACCTAAAAAAGACAATAAGAAAGCAGAGCTACCTAATGGAAGGTAACTTTGTTTAAACTTATTCTTCTTTGGTTATACTAATTAATTAAAGGTTCTTTATAAGGCTCCTTATTAATTAGCATAGAGTAAATGATTCGAAGCATTCGATGCGATATGGCAACGAGTGCTTTTTTCTTTCCTCTTCTTGCAGCAATCGACCAATATTTAGCAGCTAACCAACGATTCCTACTTTTAGAGATTGCCCATGCTACTTCGCACAGTACAGTTTTGATATGAGGATTCCCTTTAGTCGTTTTAGTTGACTTTCGTTTTCCTGCACTTTCATGATTTCCTGGAGCAACTCCGGCCCAAGACGCTAAGTGTTGAGAGGTAGGAAATTGTTCCATGTTCACCCCAATCTCTGCAATAATAATTGCTGCGGAATCCTTTTTAATACCCGGAATCGTTAGTAATAACTCCACTTCTTCTTTATAATTCTTCAGAATTTCATCTATTCTTTCCTCGATTTGGCTGATTAATGATTCTAAATAAACGATGTGTTGCCAAGATTGTTTGATTAGAAAGATTTGATGATCGTTTAAAGTACCGAATAAAGAGTCTGTAATCATTTGTTTTTTGTGCTTCATTCTTCCGTGAATACTATTTTCTACATCAATGGAATCAACATATCCATTTTGAATTAATTTGGATAGAAGTTTTCTTCCAGAAACACCAAACACATCTGAAATAACTGAATTTAGTTTAACATTTGAGCATTCTAATACTTTCAGAATCCTATTTTTTTCTGAAGTCAAATGGCCGATCCATTTTTTACGAAGCCGAGTTAAATCACGAAGGTTTCGTATATCTTCTGGTGGAACAAAACTTTTTTCAATCAGTCCATAACGCAATAACTTCGCAATCCACTCTGCATCCGAAACATCTGTTTTTCTTCCAGGGACATTCTTGATTCTTTGAGCATTCGCTAATGTAATATCAAAGTAATCCTCCAAAATGTTATAAACAGGTTTCCAATAAATCCCAGTACTTTCCATCGCAATGTGCGTAATGCCATGGTTTTCCAACCACTTTAGTAAACGAAAGAGATCCTTTGTTAAAGTGGGGAAAGTTTCTGTTTCAATGAATAATTCATCGTCCTGTTCGCCAATCATGACACAAGCAACAATTGTTTCAGCATGTACATCTAATCCTGCACAACGTGTCATCAGTACATCCAATATAATCCCTCCCATAAAGTAGATTCACAAACAGCGAGTGAATTTGAAATATAAGCATTTTTCTGTACGTAGTCATCATTCCAAATGAATGAGCTAACAATGGGTTGTTCACCAAATCCACTCAAACAGTTTTTTATTCAGGGTATCATCCACCATAAAAGCCTACGTATTGTTAACTGTTTGTGTTATCTACATTATGGGAAAGAAATATCCATTTTCATGCCAGGGTTGTGAATGAAAATTCATGATTGTTTTTTATCCGCAGATTGCAAGATGTAATTCGGGATCAAAGGCAGATGTCGATTCATCATATAACATCGCTTTTGGTTCCATAGCAAGCTCTTGTGCAATTGCCACGCGCTGTTGTTGTCCTCCGGAAAGTTGACTTGGGTAATAGTTCATTTTTTCAGCTAAAATCAACTTTCTTTAAAATAATTCTCCGCAGTTTTACGAGCGGCTTCCTAGGAATTGTTGAGGGCTTTATCTGTACCAGCCATTTCGTCGCCATTGGAAATAAGTTAAAGCATCGAAGAGCCCTTCTTATTTCTTTTCAAAGAGCAGCTACATGCTTTTCATTAACCTTCTCAATTGGTTTTACAAAATAATGTCCAACTAGTTTAACTGTTCCTGAATGAGGGAAGACATTTCATTCTATTTGGATATGCCCTATAAAGAATGGTTGTGATTCTTTTAAGAAGGTTTTAGCGGATGTATTGAATATTCAACTGCCCTCTTTAGAATTTTTGAGGGCAGTTTTTTATGTATGTGTCAAGTTTTTCTCGACATTGCTTAAAGCACACTATTTTCAGCGCTCCCTTTTTGTACGCTTACTCTCAGCTACTGCGCTTTCGCTCATCAAGAGAAGTAATCGACATCAACGAAGAGCAACTCCAACCCTACACCTACTATTCCCCAAAACTATTCATGTTGATTCCGATTCTGATGCAAAAGTTCGGTCGAAAGCAGAATCTGATCAAGATCAAAACCAAGAGCAAAGAGATTAATTGAGCATAATTAAATGTGGGTGAGATGTCTTTTTTGTCCCGCCTATAATATAGGGTGAGAATGTTATGGAACATTTAGATAAAGGAGAGTTCTCTTGGTTACGGAATGCTTCTACCCAAATCCCTCAATCAAATAAATCTTCCATTGATTCGAGCGGGAATTCAGATGTAAATGTTGATGTAAATATTCAAGTTGATACGATACCCATTGCATTTGACGTTCTTTACTATTTATTGGCTACTAAGCAATTATCGCACGAAGAGTTTGAATATGCTTTACGTAAATTATTGGAGACAACAAACAAGTATAAAAAGCTGAACCGTGACGGTTCTTCAAGGGTCAATTTGTTACATCCTCATGTATGGAAAATAATAAAGGAGATTTTACTTTTCCTTCATTTTTTAAAGGGAAACATGACAGGTAACCTATTTTTTTATCGTTTGGAATTTATTTTAGCATCCAATTATTTCTGAAACTATTAAGATGATAGGGACGGTGCGTTTCTTAAAAAAATGTGAAAATGCAAAAAATTGTAGGACTGTAAAGCATCTTTCTTTCAGCCCGGGTTACGATCTAGTTATAAAATGGTGAGCGCGTAAATGATCGAGAAGATTGGAAAAGAAAGCTGCTGTATGGATGCAGTGAAAGTTTAAAAATTTTGTCAATGAAATTTTTTTATGCCTTCAGCAAAAAGCACTGGCACGTTTTTCTTGATTAAAGCAGCATATGTAGAAAGGGTATTATTTTTTCAACCAAATTCAGAATTGATGAAGAACATAAATGCCCAAAAGTTTGCAGGAAGAGGATATCAATCGACAGTTCATATTGTGGAAATTCGAAAATTTATTTTGTTTCTTATTGCGGCCAAAGCATGCGGCCGCTCTTTTGTTTTGAAAAAGAGGAAGACAGATTATGCTAAAATATTTTTAAAATACAATGAATCGACAGCAAGATTTAGAGGGGGAAAACCATGGCGGTTAAAGCAGAGATTGATTTCCAAAAAGAATTATTTGAAGCAGCTAATAAAATGCGCGGAAGCGTGGCTCCAGCTGACTATAAACATTATGTACTGCCGCTTATTTTTTTGCGCTATCTTTCGAATAAATATGAACAGAGCTGCAATGAGTTGGAGCAAATTTTTGCGGAAAATGAAGAAATGCAGCAAGGTTTCGTTTCAGATTCTCATCAATATAGAGATAAAAATGTGTTTGTCGTCCCGAAGGAAGCAAGCTGGCACTATATAATGAAAAATGCTAAACAGCCGAATATTAAAGAAATTCTCGATAATGCGATGAAGCGAATCGAGGAAGAAAACCCAGAATTGACAGGGGTGCTGCCGCAAATTTATCAAGGCTTGAACTTGCCGGTAGAAAATGTTGCTGGATTAATTGAAATTTTTTCACGTGATGTGTTTAGTGGCAGCTCGGAAGACAGCATAGATATACTCGGTCGTACTTATGAGTATTTTATTAGTTCATTTGCTTCGTCAGAAGGGAACAGAGGCGGCGAGTTTTTTACCCCATCCTGTATTGTGGAATTGCTGGTGGAGATGCTTGAACCAAAAAGAGGTATCGTGTTTGATCCAGCGTGTGGAAGCGGTGGAATGTTTATTCAAAGCGGGAGGTATGCGCCGAATAAAAAGTCTCTTTTATTTTACGGACAGGAAAATGTCGTCACGACAGTACGTCTTGGAAAAATGAACGTATTGCTTCATGGCATCAATGCGGAAATACGGCTGGGAGATTCGCTGTTGAACGATCAATTTCCTGAATTAAAAGCTGATTATGTGATTGCCAACCCGCCGTTTAATCAAAAAGATTGGGGGGCGGACAGAATATCGAAAAGCGATCCACGCTTGATCGGGCCTGTTACAAACAGCAATGCAAACTATATGTGGATGCAGCATTTCTTATACCATTTAAATGATGCAGGATCAGCAGGGTTTGTGATGGCAAATGGCGCAATGACAACGAATGTTAAGGAAGAAAAGGAAGTGCGGAAAATATTGGTGGATGAAGGGTACATCGATTGCGTTGTCCAATTGCCGGAAAAACTGTTTTTCACAACAGGCATACCGTGCTGTTTGTTCTTTTTAAGCAAAAACCGCGATGGAAAAAACGGTTACCGTGCTCGAAGAAACAAAATTTTGTTTATCGATGCCCGAAAAATGGGAAAGCCCGTCAGCCGCAAGCAAAAAGCATTGTCTAAAGAAGAAATTGATAAAATCGCATCAGTTTATCGAGCATTTAAATATGAACATGCAAAAAGCTGCGAAAATATTGAAGGTTTCTGTAAAATTGCAAAACTTGAAGAAGTACAACAAAACGACTACAAACTGACACCAAGCATGTACGTCGGAACAGAGGCAGAAGAAGAAGAAGACATTCCTTTTGAGCAAAAAATAGCCGAACTAACGAAACGGTTGCTCGAACAATTTGAAGAATCGAACAAACTACAAGAAAAAATCAAACAAAACCTGGAGGAGCTGATGTATCGGAATGGGGAAAAGTCAAACTTAGTATTCAAAAGGGAAAAAAATGAATGATCTGAGAAAATGTGAAATTTTTTTATCGGTGCTTTCGAAAATTTCCTAATAAAGATTAATCGAGGAAAAAAGGTGGTATTAAGACCTTTCTGTCAGAGAAAAGTGTATTATAATCATTATAAAAGAAGAAGTTAAAACGAAACTTTTTCTTCACAAAACCAAACATTTGTTCTATTATTTTATGTAGAAACGTTTAGAGGATATTATAAATGAATCATGATGGAGGTTTCATATGATGGAAGAAGCGTTAAAATTAATATTATCAGAGCTAAAAGAAATGAAAGAAGGACAATCCCGTTTAGCAGCCGAACAACAAGGTGTAAAAGAAGAGTTGAAAGAGCTAAAAGTAGGGATGAAAGAACTAAAAGAAGGACAATCTCGTTTAACAGTTGAGCAAAAAGGTATGAAGGAAGAGCTGAAAGAGCTAAAGGAAGGTCAGTCTCGTTTAGCAGTTGAGCAAAAAGGTATGAAGGAAGAGCTGAAAGGGCTAAAGGAAGGTCAGTCTCGTTTAGCAGTTGAGCAAAAAGGTATGAAGGAAGAGCTGAAAGGGCTAAAGGAAGGTCAGTCTCGTTTAGCAGTTGAGCAAAAAGGTATGAAGGAAGAGCTGAAAGAGCTAAAGGAAGGTCAGTTTCGTTTAGCAGTTGAGCAAAAAGATATGAAGAAGGAGCTGAAAGAGCTAAAGGAAGGTCAGTCTCGTTTAGCAGTTGAGCAAAAAGGTATGAAGGAAGAGCTGAAAGAGCTAAAGGAAGGTCAGTCTCGTTTAGCAGTTGAGCAAAAATATATGAAGGAAGAGCTGAAAGAACTAAAAGAAGGACAATCCCGATTAGAAGTAAAAATGGAAAATATCGAACGAAAAATTACAGGAATCCATAAAACTTATGAGAATTTAGAACAATTTGTAGCACGTCAGCAGCGTGTGATTGAGGAATTGTCAGCACGTTCAGTTGAATACGGGGTAGAGATTAAAGAGATTCATCGCATTTTAAAAAATCAATAAAATAGAGTTTTTTTTTTGATTCAGAGTGGATTTTAATTGGAAACATGAAAAAGCGCCGAAACATTTTCATAATGTTCCAGCGCAATCCATAGTCAGCCGAATTTGTGCTGATTATTTTTAAGGATTGTTCGTTTATCTTCCTTTGACGATGGCAATAATTCCTTCTTCATCATCCAACACAAGTTCAATCCCAGCGTACGGGTCTTCGTTTAAAAATTCATCGAGCCAAAGACGCAGAGCTTCGATGATGTTTGCGGTAATAAGTACTTGCTTTCGGTCGTTTACATACGCTTCGGCAGAAAAGCCGTAATCGTCGTCATACATCAGCTCCACTACAACTTCTTCCGGCTTTATTTGTTTTTTTCGGGAAATGTACACGCAGATGGCGTTAATAATATCTTGCTCCGGAATGATCAGCTTTTCCATGGATTTGCAGCCTCTTTTTCTTTTTTATGTTTGATCAGGACGAAAATTTTGCGAATGATCGAGATGAGAATAACGATTGCCAGCAAATTAATGAATAAACCTAAAATTGAACCGAATATACCCATGTTTGCTAGCAGTCCGCCAAATAATAATCCGGCAAGCCCTCCTAACATAAGGCCTTTGAAAAATCCTCCTGATGAGAATGTGCCTTTGGAGGCGGCAGATTGATTTTTTGGAGTGTTTGCCTTTTTATCTTGGAAATTCGAACTGTTCGTTGTAGTATTTTTATTCAAATTGAAGCTTTTTTTCCCTGATTTGTATGACTTCGCCTCTACTATCGTTGGATGATCTTGAAAAACAACATTTCCAACAGGTGAAAAAATAAGCGCGAAAGTAAACAAAGCTGCTAATAATTTTTTCAATTTCGACTTCCCCCTATATGAAAGTATTTGTATTTTTGTGAACTCAGTTTCAATGTTATATACGATAGAAAATCAAATTAGTTTCACGATTTGATATCTTTTCTATATAAACGAATAAAAATTTTTCTTTCATCTAAGCATGTTATTCAACTATTACAATGCTGTAAACTAAGAATAGAAGACTTTAAAAAAATGGTGAGGCCGTTGTTTTACTTGAATATATTTTATCATGTATACTTGTTTGAAAGTATTTGCGAACTGTAAAACGTTTGGGCTGCCATGTTAAAAGAGTTTCTTCAAGTTTCATCAAACGTATCTATGGACGTGTTTTTTTGGGAGGCATGAAAGGATGGTTCAGCTAAAAAAATTGGCTTTTAAGCAGAAAACAAAATTGATGTTGCTAATCGTGCTTGCTTTCATCTCTGGTGCTGCCATTATTGGACAAGCTTATTTTTTTGCGGCGATTGTCGATCGCATTTTTTTACAGAAACAGTCTTTTGCTGATGTTTTTCAGTTGCTTTTAGGTTTGTTCATTGTTCTGTTGGCCAGAACTGCATCCCATTATTTCAGCGGTTTAACAGGAATTAAAATAGCGTCCAAAGTGAAAAAAGATCTTCGCCAATCTTTATTAAATAAATTTTCAAGCAACCCGCTGCAAGTATCGCTGCAAGGGAAAACAGGACAAAAAGCAAGTGTATTGCTGGATGCGGTAGATGAAATCGACAGCTACTTTAGCATTTATATTCCAAAGGCAGTTCAAACGTCGATCATACCTCTTCTCATTCTTTTCGTTGTGTTTGCTAGCCATCCATTTACTGGATTAATCATGGTGATCACAGCGCCATTTATACCGATATTCATGATCATCATTGGCTACAAAACGAAAAAGAAATCGGAGGAGCAAATGGAGAAAATGACCGCTTTATCGGGACATTTTCTTGACACTTTGCAAGGGCTGACAACCCTTAAGCTGTTCAACCGTGCGAAACAGCAGAAAGAAGCGATCAGAAAAAGCAGCTATGGCTTTCGTGATGCGACGATGGAAGTATTGAAAATTGCTTTTACCTCTTCTTTTATGCTGGAGTTCATTTCCATGCTTAGTATGGGATTGATTGCTCTTGATGTGGCGATTCGCTTAATTATTTTTCAAAACATTTCTTTTTTTACCGCGTTTTTCATGCTGATTCTAGCTCCTGAGTTTTATAATGCACTGAAAGATTTAGGAAGCGCCTTTCATGCAGGCAGGGGAAGTATGGGGGCGGCAAGAAAGATTGAAGAGGAGCTAAACGCAATCGGAAAGCCAGTAAAATGGGGGAAGGCAGTTTTGCCAAAAGGTGAAGGACCGCCGACCATTCGTATAGAAGGAGCGGGATTTCGTTACGAGGGAGATAGGTTTGCCTTAAAAAATATAAATGCTGAAATCCGTCCGTTTGAGCAAGTGGCAATTGTCGGAAAGAGCGGCGCTGGGAAATCGACTTTATTACATGTGATTGCAGGTCTTGTTCCGCTTACTGAAGGGGAAATTTATATGAACGGAATTCGGCGGTCTGCTTTGAACGAAAAGAGCTGGTTCGATGAAATCAGCTATATTTCGCAAAATCCGTATCTTTTTTCTGGAACGATTGCGGAAAATATCGCATTGGGAGGAAAACTCGATGCAACGAGAGAGGAAATCGAACAAGCAGCCGAAAAGGCAGGGATTTTAAAGCTTGTCCAATCACTTGAAAATGGTTTTGATACACCTATTGGAGAAGGAGGAAGGGGAATTTCCGGAGGGGAAAAACAACGAATTGCACTGGCACGAGCGTTTTTGAAAAAACCATCCATTATATTGTTTGATGAGCCGACGACCGGACTGGATCTTCAAACAGAACAAATTTTGCAGGATTCCATAAAGGAATTAGCTCAATCTTCCACCGTCATTACCGTCGCTCATCGGCTTCATACCATTATAAATGCGGATAAAATTCTTTTTTTGGAAAATGGAGAACTCATCGCATCCGGAACACATAAAGAATTGCTGAAATCAGTTGAAGCGTACAGGAAAATGACAACGCTCCAACAAGGAGGCATGGCAAAATGAAAGATTTGCTATTTATTACAAAGCTGACATTAACAGAAAAGAAAGATCTTTTTTTGTCCATTCTCTTCGGATTTATAACAGGAATCGCGACAGTGAGTTTGTTTGCTTCAAGCGGCTATTTGATTTCTAAAGCAGCTCTTGCACCGCCGATTTACACGCTGACTGTTTTCATAGCGTGTATAAAACTGTTAGGGTTTATCAGTGCCGGCAGCCGTTACGGGGAGCGTTATTTTTCTCATCGCGCCACATTCAATATATTAAGCCGGTTGCGAGTTTCTTTTTTTGAAAAGCTGGAGCCATTGGTGCCCGCGATTTTTCTTAAATATCGGAGCGGAGATCTCCTCTCCAGAATTGTCGGCGATGTGGAAACGCTGCAAAACTTCTTTTTGCGTGTTTTTTATCCGCCGATCGTATCCACTCTCATATTTTTATGGACCATTTTTTTCACTTCGTTCTTTTCCTTTTATATTGCCTTGGTGTTATGTATCGGTTTGATTTTCACCACTGTCCTAATTCCGGCTTACTTTGCTTTCAGACTAAAAAAAGTAGAGCGTCATGTTCGGCAAAGCCGCGGGAATTTATCGACAGAAGTTACGGAGTTTTTTTATGGGTTTCGCGATTTAAAAATTTATCAACAGCTTGAGCATAAACAAGAGAAGCTTACCCAACGCTCCGATGCTTATTTGAAAGAACAGGAACGTGAAGCAATCCATAACCTCTTCAGTCAATCTGTCAATACGTTTGTATCTTTAATTGTCTCTTGGATTATTCTTTTGCTTGGCGTCTATTTCGTTGCAGGCGGTCAATTAGATGGTATTTTTCTTGCCATGCTTGTAATGATTTCATTAACTGTTTTTGAACATGCGGCACCGATGGCTGCTTTTCCAAGTTATTTAGAGGACAGCCGTCAAGCTGCTGCAAGACTATCAGACGCCACGCATCAAGACTCTTCTGTAAAAACGTCTGATGAGAAAGAAATGAAGGAGCTTCCCGGTCAACAAGCTCCATCAATTGTCATGGAGAATGTCACCTTTCATTTATTTGGTGAAATTTTAAAAAATGTTTCAATTACATTTCCGGCAGGATCGAAAACAGCCATTGTCGGACCTAGTGGTTCGGGCAAATCGACCTTGCTGGCCCTTTTATTAAAAATTTATAAAAACTATCAAGGGGTGATTCGGATCAACGGCATCCCGGTCGATCAATTAGATGAAGAAAGCCTTTGGAAAAATGCGAACGTTATTTTGCAGGACAACCACTTTTTCTACGGTACCGTTCGCGATAACCTAATGATTGCTAAAGATGTAGTGGATGACGAAGACTTGGAAGATGTGCTGAAAAAGGTGAAGCTTGACTATCTTTCTTTGGCCGATCCGTTGTTAGAAAGAGGAGGAAATTTATCAGGCGGGGAAAAGCAAAGACTGGCGATCGCTAGGGTATTGTTGAAAAAAGCTCCGCTATGGATACTTGATGAACCGACATCATTTTTGGATGCTTTAACGGAACAGTCTATTTATCATCATCTGTTTGAAGCTGCTAAAAATGATACCGTCATCCTTGTCAGTCATCGTCTGGCCGGACTGGAAAACATGGATCAAATTATCGTTATGGACGAAGGAGCTGTTGTAGAAGCGGGAACCTACAAAGAATTGATGAACAAAAAAGGATACTTTTATCAAATGAAGCAAATTGAACAAAGTGTCTTTACAGCAAATTAAAAAAAGCCGACATGGAGCAAACTGTCGGCTTTTTTCGATTGATTTCTAAGCTTGCTTCAATTTTTATCCTCTTTTGGATATGAGGTCATCTTTCACTGCTGTCCAAAATGATAAAGCTGCAGCAGCGAATAGCACGAGAAAGGGGGCAAACGTAATTAAAAAAGTCTTCATCGTTCCACACTCCTTATTTTGCGTTTTGCCCTTTCACATAATCTTTATCGAACAGAAACAGTTTTATTAGTAAATAAAGGGAAGGGAGCAAAAGGGCTAATCCTAAAATAAAAACGATGATCAGGGAAATGGCCATAGCTTCGTTTGTAAAACTGTCATAAATGGACAAATATGGATAAAGCAAGTACGGATAATGGGAGATTCCATATCCAAAGAAAGCTAACAGAAATTGACCTACTAACAATCCGAATGCCAATCCATAATTTTTTCTTTTCCAAATGAGCCAGACAGTCCCGACATATAAAAGAAACGATAAAGCGAACATCCACCATAAATTAAGGATGCGTTCAAAATGCTCTTGGTTGTGATAGCTCAGTTCATAAATGATGCCGCAAGCTGTTATGATTAAAGGAAATGCCCAGAAAAGAGCATATTTTCTCATTAAATTCGTTGCGTCTGTATCACCAGTTTGATTCGCGTACCATGTAAGAAAAACAGCTGAAATATAAAGGACGGCCGTAATACTTAAAACGACGATGCTCCAAGATAATGGGCTTTTAAATAATGCTACGTAGTTTAAAACTGGATGCTCATCCACCATCGAGACAAACCCGCCTTCAGAAATGGCTAAGACGACAGATAATGATGCAGGGATCAATAACCCAGACAATCCATACATAAAGGCATACCCTTTATGTCCTTTTGATGAATACGTTTCAAATGCGTAATAAGACCCGCGAATGGCAAGCAAAATAATCGCAATGCTTCCCGGAACAAGGAGAGTTGTCCCATAATAAAATGCGGTTTTTGGGAAAAAACCGACAATCCCAACAAAGAAGAAAACGAAAAATACATTGGTTACCTCCCAAACGGGAGACAGGTAGCGTTGAATAATTTTGGACAATATATGCTGCTTGCCACTCAAAATGCTGTAAGCATTAAAGAATCCAGCGCCGTAATCAATGGATCCAACGATCACATAGCCGAACAAAAAGATCCAAAGGACGGATATCCCAATAATCTCCAAGCTCATGACTGCTCACCGCCTAATCGATTTTCAAGCTCTCTTTCCACCGGATTATTTTTAAACAACCGGCGAAGAATCACAATCGTGCCGATTCCTAAAATCAAATACAAAATGGCAAAAAGAATGAGCATAAGACCTACATGGCCGCTTGAAGTTGCTGCTTCACCCGTTGTCATAATTCCGCGAAGGATCCAAGGCTGGCGGCCAAATTCAGTCAACCACCAGCCAGCCTCAATCGCGATAAAAGATAGAGGCCCTCCGAGCACAATGAGCATGCGGAACCATTTTTGGTTGATGAAAGCCCATCCGCGCTTCACTCCAATCCAATAGATAAGTGCTAATAAAATCATGAAAACGCCAATGGATACCATAATATCAAAAAAATAATGAATATAAAGCGGAGGAGATTCAAAATTTGAAAATTGGTCTAGTCCGATAACTTCTGCATTTGGATCTCCATGCGCCAAAATACTGAGCAAATATGGGAATTTAAGTGCATATTTAATGTTTTGTTCGTCATCTAAAATACCAAACATGACTAGAGGAGCATTTCCTTCTGTTTCAAAATGCCATTCCGCTGCCGCCAATTTCTCTGGCTGGTACTCAGCTAAATATTTGCCGGAAAAATCTCCGATAACAGCTGTTGCAATGGAGAAAATCAGTCCTATTTTCATAGTTAAAAACAAGGCTTTTTTATGATAAACATGGTTGGAGCCTTTTAATAATTGGAATGCTGCAATAGATGCCAGCGTAAAGGCGGCTGTCATAAAGGCGGTTGCGACTACGTGTGCGACTTTTGTCGGCATGGCCGGATTAAAAATCGCACCCAGCGGATTGACATTGATGAGTTCACCATTTACAATGTCAAACCCTTGTGGCGCATTCATAAAAGAGTTGACGATGGTAATAAAAAAGGCAGAAAAGGTGGCGCCAAGGGAGACAGGAATCAGAAAGAGCAGGTGCTTCCGCTGATTTTTAAATCGTTCCCAAGTGTACATATAAATTCCGAGAAAGATTGCTTCAAAGAAAAAAGCAAATACTTCCATAAAAAGTGGCAATGCGATCACATTTCCGGCAAGTTCCATAAAATTCGGCCAGAGCAATGACAGCTGGAGTCCAATCGCAGTTCCTGTTACAACGCCGACAGCTACGGTGATGACATACCCCCGCGCCCAACGTCTAGCCATTAAAAGATAATGTTCGTCATTTTTTTTGATCCCAACCCACTGGGCAATCATGATCATCAACGGAACGCCTACCCCAATGGTTGCGTAAATAGCGTGAAAAGAAAGTGTAAGGATAGTCAGCATTCGACTGCTGAATACGGGGTCTTCAAATAACAATTTTATTTCCTCCTTTTGAATGGGATAAATCTTTGAAACCGGTCATGAGTATATGATCAGGATGAACCAATACAATATAATTTCATTTTACTTTATAAAAATGTGCTTTTTGTCAATTCTCTTTGACAAATGTATATAGAGAGAATGAACAATATGTGAACATTGGCTATTTTGCTTAGTTTATACCATATTATAGCATTTTAAGCAGCCTGTACCATCTACAAAATCTGAAAAAATCAGCATTGCTCAACATAATGTTTGTACAAATATTTAAAGAATATACATGATTTTCAAATCATATCGGATTATCTGCCGGGTTAAGAAAATATTGGGTTAAGTCCTGTGAAAAAAATCCATGTTTTCCCTTGCTTAAAAAGCCTGAAAGCAGCCAATCAGATTCTGTTTATGTTTGGCTGCGAAATTGGCAGAACGTTTGAATCCGTAATCGAACGGATTGTTGCTGCCGCCTCTAAATGTATATTTTTTGGCAAATAAAAAACGGCTGCATTCATCTTGACTATATAAAATCAAAAATGTTACATAGTCCGTTCTAAATCGCACGGGTTTTTAGCTGCTGTTCATCTGGGTAAATAGAGTCAAAACAGCTTCGAATTTATGCTGTATATTCATAAGCATGCTAGTTTGTGGGCAGGAAGCGTTCGTGCTATGATTTTTTATAAACAGCTGCCAAGGAGGGATGGATCGTATGGTGAAGAAAGTAATATTGAATGGTGTAGAGATACAAGTAGAGGAGTATGAAGAGGAAGTGGTTCATCAACCAAACGGTGAGCCATTACATAAAATTCGTTTTGCTTTTAAGGTGAGAAGCGATGAATATCATGATATTACGACGCTGCTGTATCAGCAAACGTTTGATGTGTCAGTTCCTGAAAGAGACCTGAACTTTAGGGGGACGATACAAAATTATTCCACTTCTGTGACGAATTTGTACAAAAAAAATCAGGTTGGTGATTTTCGATTAGAATTAATTGAGTCGATTTAACAATGATTGTTTCAATGGCGTAATCCCATGGTGTTCGAAGAAACAGAGGGAGGCACTATGTCAATTCATGTAGAGCATTTGTACAAGCAATTTCGAGTTCACGTTCGGCAAGCAGGGTGGACGGGTGCTGTACGCAGTTTGTTTAAGAGGGAAATTCGTACTGTGGAAGCGGTGCGAGACATTTCATTTACCATTCCTTCGGGAGAAATTGTCGCATTTTTAGGGCCGAACGGAGCGGGGAAAACAACGACAATTAAAATGCTGGCCGGTTTGCTTTATCCAAGCTCCGGCAGCATTCAAGTTGCCGGATATGTACCGTTTGAACAAAAAGCGGAATTTAAGAAGATCATGAGTTTAGTCATGGGACAGAAAAGCCAGCTCATATGGGATATTCCGCCGATGGAAACGTTTCTCGTCAATAAAGCGATATACGAAATAGAAGACCGTGCGTTTCGGCAAACGTTGGATGAGCTTGTCGAACTATTGGAGTTAGAAGAGCTCTTGACGAAACCAACGCGGAGTTTGTCTCTCGGACAGCGGATGAAATGCGAATTAGCAGCCGCGCTTTTGCATCGGCCGAAGGTTTTATTTTTGGATGAACCGACGATCGGCTTGGATGTCCATACGCAGGAAAAAGTCCGCCGCTTTATAGGACAATATAACCGCGAGCACCGAACGACAGTATTGTTGACATCGCATTACATGGGCGATGTGACAGCGCTGTGCGATCGGGTGCTCATTATTAATCATGGGAAGCTGTTGTATGATGGTGAATTGGACATGTTGACGGAAAAATTGACGCCGTATAAATTGCTAGAGGTTCAGCTTTCGTCCATTCCCGATATTTCATGGGATGCATACGGCGAATTAGTCGATGCAAAAGAGGGTAAAGTAACGCTTCGTGTGCCAAGGGAACGCATTCACGAGGTATCCTCCCGATTTTTGCAGCAGTTTGATGTTCGCGATTTAAATATAGAAGATCCGCCGATGGAAGAAGTGATAACGCTCGCGTTTCAGGAGGATGCACATGTTTCGTAAATACTCTGTTCTCCTTCGCATGAAATATGTGGAGATGTTTGCCTACCGGCTGGCGACGATCGTGTGGATGACAGGAGCCATGGTTCAGCCGCTGATCACGATGATGGTCTGGATGAATATTGATCCTGATCAGGAGAATGCGTTTATTTTTTACTTTGCGGCATTGATTTTTGTTGAACGCATGACAAGCGCTTGGGACGTTTGGGAATTGGAGCGGGAAATAAGGGAGGGAACCTTTTCTTATCAAATTGTCCGTCCGTTTCACCCGATACATTGGGCCATTGCTGAAAATATTGTGTATAAAGCGTTATTTTTCGTCATTTTAATTCCGGCATGGGGCCTCTTGGCGGTCTTTATTCCGGCGCTGCGGCTGGATCAAATAGGTGCGGCGCAGTGGCTGTTATTCTTTTGTGCGCTTTTATTGGCAGCGGTCATTCGTTTTTTATTCAGCTACACATTTGGTCTGTTAGGTTTTTGGGTGACAAAAGTGACGGCTTTGTATGGCATGTTTGAAGCGGTGTCTCTCTTTTTGTCGGGCCGCATTGCCCCGATGTCGCTCCTGCCGCCGTTTTTGAAAACGATCAGCTTTTATTTGCCTTTTCGATATATGGTCGGGTTTCCAATCGAAATTTTGACCGGAAGCGTCCAAGGGATGGATATTGTGTACGGATTTGGATGGGCTGCAGTTTGGAGCATGTTTTTTATGCTTGCAGTATTGTTGCTTTGGAAGGCTGGTCTAAGGAAAAACCAAGCTGTGGGGGGATAATGTGAAAAGACATTGGCGCATTTTTTGTGAATTTTTTCGGACTTGTTTAGTGGAGGAGCTCGAATATCGCAGCGAATTTTTAGGGAATTTCCTGTCGAGTTTGTTTGGCATTGGGATGGCTATTTTGACAATTCAAGTATTTTTTTATCAAACAGATAACCTCGGCGGTTGGAAATATGCGGATGTTCTGCTGCTTCTTGGTATATTCAATACGCTGCAAGGATTGATTGATTTTGCCCTGCGGCCCAACATGTCCCGTCTGCTGCAGCATATTCGCATGGGGACGTTTGATTATGTATTGACAAAGCCGGTCGACAGCATGTTTTATGTCAGCTTCCGCCATTTAGTGTTTTGGCGCTTAATTGATGTGCTTCTTGGCATCGGCTTGATCATCTATGCGTTAATACAAAAACATTATATGCCGACAATAATGGATGCAGTGATGTTTTTCATTAGTATCGGATCTTCGCTTGTCCTGATTTACGCGCTGTGGATGATGCTGATGACCACCTCCTTTTGGGTTATTCGTATCGATGATCTATCGTTTGTTTTTAATTCATTTTTTGAAACAACACGGTTTCCAATCGGAATGTATAGAGGCTGGCTTCGCATCGTGCTCACATACATTTTGCCAGCTGCCTTTATTACAAGCACGCCGGCGTTGTCTTTGCTTGGAAAATGGAACGGGATGACAACAATCCTATCCGTTGTACTTGCCGGGCTGTTCTTATGGATATCGCGCCGGTTCTGGCGGTATGCGCTCCGATCGTACACAAGTGCAAGCAGTTAAATATTCCGTGCATTGAAAAATGGCAGCAGAGAATGTGAAAAATTTGCTAATAAATGCAAACGGTAGATTTTGGTTAAGGAATGACCGAATAGCTTATTAGATGGATAGATGAAAAAGCAGAGGGGTTACAGTTTTTCAGTTGCTCTTCCCCAGCTGTTTGGCACGATAAAAGACAATGATCACTGGATGATTTTTTCGAACAAGCAGTCTGCCAAAATCAGTCGATGTCGCTTGAAAGATATATATTTCTCCCCTCATTTTTCCCAGCCTGACCCAGCTTAGGTTTTTCCAGTGAAACAGTTTCCTTGTATGGACAAATAGAGAAAAAAGAAGAAAAGGATTTTTTCTGCTTCTGTCGAATATTTTATTTTAGAGGTGTGATTAAAAAGGAAGGTTCCCATTATGGAAAAAGAAATTATTTGTAAAAGAGAAATAATCAAAATTGATCATCAAAACAAGAAAGTGGTGATAGATGAAATTGCGATAGAGTATCCGTTAACAATTTTTGTGAACAATGAGGAATTCGCCACATTAGTATGCTCGCCGTCCCATGTAGAGGAGCTTGTTTTAGGCTTTTTAGCTTCAGAAGGGATGATCCGCATAAAAGCAGATGTGAAAGCGCTTCAAATTGATGAGGATAAGGGGTTTGCCTATGTTCATTTGCATCAGCCGATAGGGGATAAGAAAGAGTTTGTTTCCAAACGCTTTATCGGCTCCTGCTGCGGAAAAAGCCGACAGTTTTATTTTTATAATGATGTGAAAACAGCGAAAACGATTTTGAGCAGCATGACGATTTCTGCCGCACAATGCTTTCAGTTAATGGAAATGTTACATGAAGCTTCATCGGCTTTTAAGCGTACTGGAGGCATTCATCATGCGGCATTATGTTCAAAAGAGGGATTGATTAAGACATTTTCTGACATTGGACGACATAATGCTTTAGATAAATTATATGGCTTCTGTCTAAACGAAAGCATTTCTTTAAATGATAAAATCATCGCTTTCAGCGGGCGGATTTCCTCAGAGGTAGTGCTGAAGGTTTCGAAAATTGGATGCGGTATACTTCTATCAAAATCGGCTCCAACAAATTTGGCACTTCAATTGGCAGAAGATTTAAACATTACGACTGTTGGGTTTATACGGGAAAATAAAATGAACATTTATACACATAGCAACAGAATAACAAAATAACAGGGGGAACGTATCGTGGGAAATGTAACGATTACGGTCAACGGGGGAGAAATAACCGCAAGGGAAAATCAATATCTTCTGCAGGCTTTGCTCGAACATGAAATGGATGTACCGCACGTTTGTTATCATGAAAGCTTGGGCGCAATTCAAACATGTGATACTTGTATGGTGGAAGTGAACGGGGAGCTTGTACGAGCCTGCAGCTACAAAGTCCAAGAAGGACTCGTTGTTGAAACAGAGACTTCTAAAGTAAAAGAATCTCAAAAATTAGCGATGGATCAAATTTTAAAAAATCATGAATTATATTGCACAGTTTGCGATAAAAACAATGGAGATTGTACAATTCATAATACGGTTAAAGCTTTAGGCATTGAACATCAAAGCATTCCGTTCCAACCAAAACCGTATGAAGTGGATTATTCAGGATCATTTTATCGATATGACCCAAATCAATGCATATTATGCGGACGCTGTGTAGAGGTGTGCCAAGATGTTCAAGTAAATGAAACATTGACGATTGATTGGAGCAGAGAGCAGCCTCGTGTGATCTGGGACAACGATGTGCCGATTGATCAGTCCAGCTGCGTAAATTGCGGCCAATGTGTAACTGTATGTCCGTGCAATGCCTTAATGGAAAAATCAATGTTAGGGGAAGCCGGCTTTTTAACAAATGTAGAACCTGGTACATTACGATCGATGATTAATTTGACGAAGGAAGTGGAAACAGGATACGGTTCGCTAATGGCCATCTCAGATACAGAAGCTGAGCTGCGCAAGGAAAGGATCAAGAAAACGAAAACAGTTTGCACATACTGCGGAGTTGGCTGTTCATTTTATATATGGACAAAAGACAGAAAAGTTTTAAAAGTTGAACCAACACCGGAATCGCCGGCAAACGGAATTTCCACTTGTGTAAAAGGAAAGTTCGGCTGGGATTATGTCAATAGTGAAGAACGGCTGACAAAACCGCTGATCCGGGAAGGCGACCATTTTAAAGAAGTTGAATGGGATGAGGCGATTCGATATGTTGCAAAACGGTTTAAAGAAATAAAAGATGCACATGGCCCTGATGCTTTAGGATTTATAGCTTCTTCCAAAGCAACGAATGAAGAATCGTATTTGCTGCAAAAATTTGCCCGTCAAGTGATAGGAACGAATAATGTTGATAATTGCTCAAGATATTGTCAATCTCCAGCAACGGTCGGACTATTTCGCACTGTCGGCTATGGCGGTGATTCAGGATCTTTTTCTGACATAGCTTCCTCTGATCTTGTCATCATTATTGGCGCCAATACAGGGGAATCGCATCCGGTTTTGGCATCAAAAATCAAACGAGCGCAAAAACTTTATGGACAAAAGCTGCTCGTGTTTGACTTAAGAAAGCATGAAATGGCGGAGCGGGCCGATATGTTTATCAGGCCAAAGCCGGGAACGGATCTTGTTTGGCTGTCAGCTGTAACGAAATACATCATTGACCAAAATTGGCATGATGAAGAGTTTATCAAAGAACGAGTGAACGGCTTTGAACAATATAAAAGTAGCTTAGAGCCGTTTACGTTGGAATATGCGGAAGAAGTGACGGGAATTTCCAAGGACACGCTGATCAAGGTTGCTGAAACGATTCATCAATCTAAAACAATGGTCATTTGCTGGGCGATGGGAGTCACTCAACAGCAGCGTGGAAGTGATACGAGTACTGCCATTTCCAATTTGTTATTAGTGACAGGCAATTACGGCAAACCGGGCACTGGAGCCTATCCGCTGCGCGGCCATAACAATGTTCAAGGGTGCAGCGACTTTGGAAGCATGCCGAACTTTTTCCCGGGATATGAAAAGGTAGCGGATGAAAAAGTCCGCAGCCGTTATGAAAAAGCTTGGGGCGTGACATTGCCTAAAAATCCGGGAAAAGACAATCATCAAATGGTTAAAGCGATTCATGAAGGCGCTTTGAAGGCATTATATGTGACTGGCGAAGATATGGGGATTGTCGATGCCAATATCAATCAAGTCGGCGCCGCTTTTGAAAAGCTGGAATTTTTCGTTGTGCAGGACTTATTTTTAACAAAAACGGCCCAATATGCAGATGTTGTGCTGCCGGCCAGTCCAAGCTTAGAAAAAGAAGGAACTTTTACCAATACAGAACGCCGGATTCAGCGATTGTATGAAGCATTGCCGCCTCTTGGAGATTCGAAGCCTGATTGGCAAATTTATTGTATGCTGGCGAAAGCGCTGGGCTTCAATTGGGATTATCAGCACCCTGGAGAAATTATGGAAGAAGCGGCGTCGCTCGCACCGCTTTTTGCCGGTGTTTCCTATGACCGTTTAGAAGGATTTTCAAGCTTGCAATGGCCTGTTGAGAAAGATGGAACCGACTCGCCGCTTCTTTATGAAGATCAATTCCCGTTTGCCGATGGAAAGGCACAGCTTTATCCGCTTCAAGTCGATTATTTATATGATGTAGATGAAGAGTATGATCTTCACGTGAACAACGGGCGCTTGCTAGAGCATTTCCATGAAGGGAACATGACGTATAAATCACAAGGAATCAGCCGGAAAACCCCGAACGCTTTTATAGAAATTTCGAAAGAATTGGCTGAAGAACGCCGTATTCAAGAAGGAGCCATTGTCAAGCTTATTTCTAAATACGGCTCTGTAAAAGGCCCTGTTCACATAACGGATCGCGTGCAAAAGCATGAAATCTTTATCCCATTGAATGATACGGGCGAATTGGCTATTAATCGTTTAACAGGCAATCATGCTGACCGCGATACGAACACACCGGCATATAAAGAAATTGCCGTCAAAATGGTCGTATTGAAGGAAAAAGGAGACTCCCCAATTCGTCCAAACAACCATCGAAACGGAAAAAGAAATCCGCAAATTGGGGTCAAAGTAGAGAAGAAATGGGAGCGCAGCGACTACACGTTTCCCGGAAGCAAGGTGAAAATACATGGCTAAACCAATTACAACCATCAAAAAAATCGAAGTGTCACAAGAAGAAAAAAGAAAGCAAAATTTATTAGAAATCGAGCAAGCGTTAGCAGACAATAAAGAGGCAGTTTTAGAAGGCATAGCATGTTTACGGAAGCTTCACGATGCAGGTGTTCTGGAAATCGCCAATGCCCTTTTAGCGCGGAAAGATCAAGTACTAGAAAACGTGGTTAAGGAAGTCAGCAGAAAACCGAACATTGATGTTTTAAAAAATATCGTCAATCTGTTGATGCTGCTGGGAACAATCGATCTCGAAAAGCTGCAGGTAATGACGACAAGAATGAATGCTGGAATACAAGAAGCTGCGGCAAGCGTCAATAAAGAAGAAACAACTTCTATTTTCCAATTGCTATCGGCTTTAAAAGATCCTGACATCAACCGATCGATTACTATGCTTCTTCATTTTTTAAGAGGAATGGGGAAATCTTAAAGGATTGGCAATAAAAGTGAAGCTTGAAAATTGCGAGGGAATGCTTTTGTGCAAAAAACATCCTGATTGGTAAAGAAATTTGTAACCATTATGTGGAAAGACAAAGCCCTTCTCATTCGAAAACGACTGTTGCCTATCGTTCGTAAAGAAAAACTCAAGAAAAGTGCAAAGCGGTCAATCATTCGGAGTTGACATAAAATTAAATATTTGTTATTAAAAAAATGATGATTAGCACTCGATTGATTAGAGTGCTAATTTTTATCTTAATTTTGCACATACGCTTTTTAGAAAGGAGAGGCGGTCATGGAAAAAAAAGAGTTTCAAGCCGAGTCGAAAAGGTTATTAGAAATGATGATCAACTCCATTTATACAAAAAAGGAAGTTTTTTTGAGGGAGTTAATTTCAAATGCAAGCGATGCGATCGATAAAATTTATTACAAAGCACTGACTGATGATTCGTTAACCTTTCAAAAGGATCAATACTACATAAAAGTTATTCCAGATAAAGAAAAGCGAACGCTCACAATCGTTGATACAGGCATAGGCATGACAAAAGAGGAATTGGAAGAAAATCTTGGTACGATTGCTAAGAGCGGGTCGCTCGCCTTTAAAAAAGAAAACGAATTAAAAGACGGCTATGACATTATTGGACAGTTCGGCGTTGGCTTTTATGCCGCCTTTATGGTTGCGGATGTTGTCACTGTCATCAGTAAAGCGCTGGGCAGCGATCAAGCATATAAATGGGAATCAAAAGGCGCTGATGGTTTTACAATCGAACCATATGAGAAGGAAGAGGTCGGAACGGAGATCATACTAAAAATCAAAGAGAATACTGAAGATGACAACTATGACGAATTTCTTGATGAATATCGGTTAAAACAAATCATTAAAAAATATTCCGACTTCATCCGCTATCCGATCAAAATGGATGTCAAAGTACAAAAACCGAAAAATGAGAACGAGAACGTATTTGAAGAGGTTGTTGAAGAACAAACAATCAACAGCATGGTTCCGATTTGGCGGAAAAATAAAAGTGAACTGACAGATGAAGATTATGAAAACTTTTATGCCGAAAAGCATTATGGCTTTGATAAACCGTTAAAACATATTCATATTAGCGTAGATGGGACGGTTCGCTATCAGGCGATTTTATATATTCCGGAAAAAACGCCATTTAATTACTATACAGCAGAATATGAAAAAGGGCTTGAACTGTATTCCAACGGCGTGTTAATTATGAACAAGTGCCCGGATTTACTGCCTGACTACTTCAGCTTCGTTAAAGGAATGGTTGATTCTGAGGACCTATCGTTAAATATTTCAAGAGAGATGCTCCAGCATGACAAGCAATTGAAAATCATTGCGAAAAACATTCAAAACAAAATTAAACGCGAACTAGAAAACCTATTAAAAAATGAAAGAGAAAAATATGAAAAGTTTTATGAAGCATTTGGCAGACAATTAAAGTATGGCGTTTACAGCGATTTCGGCGCAAATAAAGAAACATTGCAAGACTTGCTTATGTTCTACTCTTCAAAGGAGAAAAAACTTGTCACCTTACAAGAATATGTATCAAGAATGCCTGAGGAGCAAAAATATATTTATTATGCAACGGGCGATTCGTATGAACGAATTGAAAAGCTACCGCAAACCGAGCTGGTTGCAGATAAAGGCTATGAAATTTTGTATTTGACAGAGGATATCGATGAATTTGCGATCAAAATGTTAATGACATATAAAGAGAAAGAATTTAAATCAGTCTCCAGCGGCGACTTAGGAATTAGCGAAGAAGAAAACAAAAAAGAAACTGAAAAAGAACATAAAGAGCTGTTCGAACAAATGAAAAGCATTTTAGGTGATAAAGTAAAGGATGTGCGAGCATCAAAACGGTTAAAAACACATCCTGTTTGTTTATCAACAGACGGCGAAATCACTATTGAAATGGAAAAAGTATTAAATGCTATGCCGAACAGCCAAAACATTAAAGCGGAGAAAGTGCTTGAAATTAATACAGATCACGAAGTCTTTCAAACGCTAAAAGCAGCGTATGAAAACGATCAAGAGAAGCTGAAGCTGTTCACAAACATTTTATATAATCAGGCTTTGCTAATTGAAGGCCTGCCAGTCCAAGATCCTGTTGAGTTTACGAATGACATTTGTAAAATTATGGTTTCTTAAAAATCCAGGGCACATCCAGCGATTTGTCAAAGCTTGAACAATTTGCAGAGTTCAGCGCCACAACCGGAAAAACTTAGCTGGCTGAAAGGTGCACGATTTATAGATAAAGAAGCACAAAGAACCGATTGACTGATGCAAAAGTGCAGCAAGGCATGCAGCGGATGGATTTCGCAGATATGAAAATGAATGCTTGTTTTAGCTTTTAACGTATGGACATGCGCAAAATAATTAAGAAAGGCAAACCTGTCTTTCCGGCAGAGGCGGAAGGCAGGTTTGTTAATAGTTTGAGCTTTTTTGCAGCTAAGAGTTTTTTTCAAATTCCTTTAACTCCCACTAGGATCGTTTGAGAAAGTTCGTTATACTTTGGGGAGAGAGGAGTTTGGTTATGCTATTTTTTGTTATATTATTTTTTCTTGGACTTTTCATATTCTTTTTAATAAAAGGAAATAAAAATACAAAGGATGTAGCTGTTAAGAAAATCACAGTTCGCTGCCCCGATAGGAAAGCTTCTGCAAAGAATATAAAAATACTCCAACTATCTGATTTACACCTAGAAAACTTATCGATCAGCCCAAAGGAATTAGCTGAGCTGATTTCAGCAGAACCAATTGATCTTATTGCACTGACAGGTGATTTTCTCGACCGGAAGAGAAGCATCCCAAAACTTTCCGCATACTTGGAAGTATTGAGAAAAACAAATCCAACGTACGGCACGTATGCTGTGTTCGGCAATCACGATTATGTTTTAAAGGAAGAAGACTTTGAAACTTTGAAAAAAATGCTGCAGCATTACGGGATAAAAACACTACAAAATGAGCACGTGACCATTCAGCTTGAAGAAGAATGCTTGAATATTATTGGCATTGATGATTACACGACAAACCGCAGTAATGTTCAAAAAGCTTTTCACGGAGTAGAAGAAGGAATGCGATTAGTGCTGACCCATGATCCAAGCGTTATTCTTGAAATGGAAAACATTCCGTTTGATTACTTGCTGTCCGGTCATTTCCACGGCGGACAAATCAATTTGCCAAAGCCATACCATCTTTTTTACAAAGGCAAGCTTCCAAGAATGAACATTATTAAAGGACTTCATTACCATAACGAGCGGCCGTTTTATATAAGTGAAGGTCTTGGACAAACAGGAGTGAACATCCGAATTGGCAGCCGCCCTGAAATTACGTTTCATCAATTTTTATAGTATTTTTGACATATCTCTAAAATTGTAATGTTAAGATTGTAAAATTTTCCCTGCTATGTAGAAGATGATTCAATAGCTAAAGCAGGATGAACTCCTGCTTTTTTCTTTTTGCAAAAAAGAGTTTATTTTCTTGTATCTTTAATTAAGTCAGCTTTCCGTTTATTTGTTATTTATAAAAGGTTAATCACAAAATCTACTAAGATCCACATTTGCTAATAGCTAAAGTTAAATTACGCTTTTCCTCTAATAGAAATGCATGAATCGATGAAAAAATATAAAGCAATCACACCTTTTGATCCCATTGTAAAATTTAATGAGGCAAAACTTGCTGCTGTTCCATTGTTCAGCGTGTTGATCAATCGGAATTTTCAACGATCTTGAGTTCACAAAGAATTTTTTGTGAGCGCTTATTAGTTTTTTAACTTCATCCTTTCATTCGTTTCTCCGGTTTTTTTGTCGATGACTTTATTTCTGAACGCCTATAAACATGGTATACTCTTCCTATAAGGAGGCGGAGAAAAGATTTTTTTCACGATTGGGGTATTTAATGGAGAAAAAGCAAAAACTATTTCTAATCGCAAGTTTTAGCAGGAGCTTTAAAGGGAGAAAGTAAAGATTTCAAAAATATTTGCGGCTGCAACGTTCTTATTGCCGTTTCCCTTTGAATTGGCTGGTGATTAAATTTGTCGCCTTCTTTTTACATAGCCCGCAGTCATTGAAGCGATGACAGAAGAAATGATTTAGGAACGGAGGTTTTTTTAATGCTGCCAAAAACGATCGAACAATTGGATCAAATTCGGGAAGAATGCCGTAAATTAGTGAATAGACGTTCATCTGTTTCTGCTATTGCTGCAGCTGTTCCAATTCCGGGTATTGATGTGACGGTGGATGCTGCACTTGTGAAAGATCTGCTAAATGAAATTAATCAAAAGTTTGGTTTATCAAAAGAGCAAGTTGATCAATTGGATGCGAAAACAAAAGAGCTCATTATCGTACTGGCAACTTCATTAGGAAATGAACTCATCGGAAGAACAATTGGCAAAAAATTGGTGCTGAGCTTGGTGAAAAAAGCTGCAACCCGGATGGCGGCAAAACAGACGAGCAAACTTATTCCTCTCATTGGAATAGGGGTTTCGGCCGGGATCAGCTTTGCAACGATGAAATATTTAGGAAATAAACATATCGATGATTGCTATAAATTAGTTAAACAATATATCGAACAGGAGGCGTCATCAGAAAATTTTGCTGCAAAATAGTGAGTCTGGTTAGCTGCAATATTTCTAACAATAACCCCCAAAAAGCACTGATGATGATTAATTCAACTAGATAAAACCTCGGAGTAAATAGGATTAAAGCAATGATAAAGCCCCCATTGCTTAAAGGGGGCTATTGTTGAAGAGAAGATTTTCGATCGTGCTCCAAACTTTTCGGCTTTCTGGCAAAACGATGCTGTACAAAGAGGCAATATAAAACTAAACCTACCAACACATAAAGCGAAGTGTAAAAATATAAAGATGTAAATCCAGTAAAGACAACAATTGCTCCAGTTAAAAACGATCCGAGGCCGATGCCGATGTCGAAGATCGATAAAAAGGTGCTGAGAGAAGCCGCTCTTCTCTGTGGAGGGACAATTTGTATAGCCATTGTTTGGAAGCTTGGAAACAAGGTTCCCCATCCAAGACCGATAAATACTGCACTTAACAAATATATGAAGGACGTATTTGCCATGCTCAATATAAATAATCCAAAGGCAAATGAAACGATACATGGGATAACAATGACATTTGCGCCGTATCGGTCAAACCACCTTCCGGTAAACGGCCGGGAAATGAGCAAAACGATTGCATACACGACGAAGAATAAATTCGAACCGGCGCCAAGATTCATTTTTTCCGCAAAAACGGAGACGAACGATAATACAGTCGAATAAGCAAAAGCTAAAAAGGCAGCAATCAACGCAATGCGGAATGCTGATACTTCTACAAGTTTTTCAAAGCTGAAATTCACTTTGAAAAGTTCTCTTTTATTTAGTTTTGGCTTCATTTCATGCAGGTTAACTATTCCCCCGGTCAAAAGCGCCCCAACGGAACAAATAAGGGCAATGACGAGCATGACAAAAGAACCCCAATGATCTAACGAGGTAAGCCCTAAAAATGGTCCAATCACCATGGCGACATTGGAAGATAAAATAAAATATCCCATTCCTTCCCCTTTTTTCGATTCCGGCACGATATCTGCCACAATCGCCCCTGTTGCGGTAGTCGCGATCCCGAAACCGATTCCATGAAGAAAACGAATGATCAATAATAAGACAATTGAACTGACAAATAAATAAGAAATAGAGGCGATCAAGAAAATGACCAAGGAAATAATCAGCATTTTTTGTTTTCCAAGCTTCTCCATAAATTGGTCGACGAACGGGCGAGTCACGATCGCAGCAAATAAATAAACCATTGCTATTAAGCCAGCCTCAGCTTCGCTGCTTTTTAAATCTTGAATGACAAAGATCGGCAAGGTGACCAGCAAATAATAATAGTTCATAAAAAGAAAAAAATTACAAATTGAAATACTAAAAAAATTTTTCGTCCATAATTTTGCTTCTTCCATATTTGTCCCTTCTTTGAAAAAAATCATTTTTTCAGACTTTTTAAACAACAAACTAATTGTACACCTTTTTTTAAAAAAATAAAAGAATCGTGCACATGGTACAGCTATGAGGAGTAAATTTATCAATTTTCGGTAGTATTATGCAATTACGACTTATCCGCAGTTGGTAAAATTTTCCAGTTAAATTTATTTACAAAAAGGGTCAAAAAGAACCAATTTTGCTTATTTTTTTAAAAAATGTGGATAACTTATTTTTGTTTGTTGTGGATAACTTTTTTTCTTTGCCAAACATCACATCCTTTGGTACAATTAATTCGCTAGGTAAACCTAATTTGCATAGGTTTTCCCAGTTGTGCGATATCCTCGTCTGTTAGTGTTTGCCCACGGAAGGCTTCTAACAATCGCGAGGATATTTCTTTTATCGTTTTCTTCATGCTTCTCAATATTTTTGACCCATGCTCATGTAACACCATGATAATCTCTGTAATTTGGGTTAATAGGTAGTGATTTTTCATGGCATTGTAATCTTGGCTGCTTGCGTGTTCAATGTGGTAGCGCAGGTTTTTTTGTCTGTTAAACCCCTCATTCTCTATTCTCCAGCGGCTTCTGCCAGCGTTCATCAGTTTCTTTGCATTGTTTTTTGTGATTTTTATATCTCCTGAATCCGTGACAAAACATCTTTACAATGGTCGCAAACCGTTGATACGATAAGGGAAAACGACGTTGACGATTCTTCATCAAGTAGGTGATGTGATGAAAGATTTCCCGATTCGGTTTGTATTGACAGATGAAGCGATTACCCCAAGTGCTGGGCTTGCTCTCGTTGGCTACTTACTCCATCGAACGAAACTGGATAAACGGGTAAACGCACTTCGGCTTCCAACGGTTCGTCGAGAAGTGCACATTTCCCATAGCGATGTCATTCGCTCGATGATTGGCTTGCTTGCCACAGGAAAAACGGATTTCGATCATATCGAAGCGTATCGTCAGGACGATATCTTTTCGGCATCGATGGGGATTCAGCACGTGCCTTCCTCTCCAACCTTGCGACAACGACTCGATCAGCTCGCTTGTCTTCCGATGACCGAAACGATTCTTTGGGAGGAGTCCATACGTCTGTTGATTCAACGACATGCCACTTTGTCCCCTTGTTGGACCAAAGGAAAGACGACATGGCTTCCCCTTGATATAGATGGTTCCCCATTTGACAACTCCGATACGAAAAAAGAAGGAGTCAGTCGAACGTATAAAGGATTTGACGGTTTTACACCGTTGTTTGCGTATGCAGGGAAGGAAGGGTATCTCGTTCATGCCGAGTTGCGTCCAGGGAAACAACATGTGCAAGACAACATGCCCTCGTTTTTAGTCACCGCTATCCGTCGAGCTCGTCAACTGACTTCATCTCGTCTGCTTGTTCGCATGGATGCAGGAAACGATGCAGAAGCGAATGTGCACGTATGCCTAAAGGAAGACGTGGACTTTGTCATCAAGCGAAACTTACGCCGAGAATCGAAAGCGCTTTGGTTCCAGATCGCTTCGCAAAAGGGCAAACGTGTCGATGATGGACAAAGCGAAGGAGTACAAACCTATGAGCTATGCCTTCCACAGAAGGCAGCGATCGATGGAAACACGTATACGTACGTTCAAGTCACCCAAGTGACGGAACGGACGATGGAACGCAATGGACAGCTGATGCTCGTTCCTGATTATGAAGTGGAAAGCTATTGGGTGCGGCTCAAAGGATACGAGCATGTTCGAATGAGCGATGTGCTCGCGTTGTATCATGACCATGCGACATGCGAACAGTTTCATAGCGAACTGAAGAGCGACTTAGATTTAGAGCGGCTTCCATCTGGGAAGATGAAAACGAATGCGCTCGTGTTGGTCATGGGAGCCTTCGTTTACAATCTTCTTCGTCTGATTGGACAAGATCTATTAAGCGATCCGAGACATCCGTTGCACCACAAAGTGAAACGCCGCCGCATCAAGACGATTATTCAGACGGTGATCACGATGGCAGGGCGACTCGTCCGTCGATCACGACAGATCTGGATGAAACTGACGCGAAGGAGTGGCTATAGCGAGCCCCTACTGAACGTCTATCAGAAATGGAGAGAGGCAAGATAACGAACGAATGTTCGGGCACTGATGTCCAACGTCACTCCCTGTGCTTTTTTGTCTATTTTTTTGGTTCGTATACCTAAAAAAGAGATTTGTTCCATTTTCGGAAATAGAGATGACATAGGTCATAAGCATAAAAAGGGTTTTATGGATTATCAATCCATCAAAATTACAACAAAATCAAAGTCGATTTCAATTCATCACGGATTCAGGATATCTGTGATAAAGGTAAATTTTTGTTTTCTTTTTTCATCTTCTAATTCGCATTCGAAAACATTCACCCCAAAGCCTCTGTAATCAATATCGTTCACCCAGGTGATTTCCCCTCGCTGTTCGCTTTCACGTATCTTTACCACATTGGCTTTCTTGCCTTCCTCCTCTTCCATATTTTTTAACGCTTGAAACTCATCGGTGATGCTTTTAATACGATCTTCCTTAAAACGGAATAAGTAGTTCCAATTATTCGCCTTGCATTGTTTAAATACATTTTCGCAGGCATAAAGACTATCGGCAATCAGACAGATAGGCAGTTTTTTAAAGGTGTCTTTCAGTCTAGCAGTCAGTCGATAAAAAGCATTCAACTCACAATCTTGCTTTTCCACGTCCTCTGATTCATTTTCAATAAACTCGGAGGCCACACTTAGTACCATATTTCCCACAATTAACTTGGCTTCCAAGACATGATGCATGTAGATGGTCTTTATTTTTTCTTCACCCGTTTCCTTGTCTATGTATTTGCGCTCCCGTTTCAGGCAGTGTTCACAATGTTTTTTGTCAAAAGTAAAAATACCGGTCCCATCTATGGCAATACCCCAGTATTTCCCATTGATACGATAGGATTCAAAACACCTCTTTTTGAATAATTTCTTGATCATATCGATTCGGATCCTTTCAAGTTCTGCCGGGTTCACTCGTGCCAAAAAATCATTGATTGTGTCATAATGGGGCAGTTCTTCCAAATCTTCATTCCCCAACAATTTCCCCAAATTTTTAATGCACTCTTCCTTATTAAATTCGTTTGTCATTTCGCGCATACTTTTTAAGTTGCATGCATTTTTCAAAATAACCATCATCAAAAGGACTTCCGTGTCATAGGTAATATAGCTTTGGTGCCTTGGATCATCAATAGTTTTGAGCAATTTGTTTAAATTTTTAAAAAAGTGATTTTGTGTTTTTAGCAACTCGAATAAATAATTTACCTCTTTTTCCTTTTCACGCTTTTCCTTCCTCGTTACCATAAAAAAATCCCCCCCAAATGCCAATATATTAGGTTTTTTACATACCCTTATTATCACATATTTGGCAAAGTTTAGGTGGAATTATCTCGAAGAATTTTTACTCTTCAGGGCTGCACATGGTATGAAGAAAGCGGTGAAACGAAGGCTATCCATTGTTTTTCACCGCTTTCTATTAAAATATTCACTATTTAAATAATAAATTTCATTAACATGTGTTCATTTTGATTCTATATAAGTTGAATTAAAGATTTACAACTGAACACACAAACGATCGATCGTTTGTTCTGGTTTCTGGTTGATTCGCTGAATAAAGGCTTGGACATTCTTTCTAATTTCTTGCACACTCGAATAGAACACGTTGTAAATCACGTCTGATTTCAGCCATTTCCATAGCCCTTCAATCAAGTTCAATTGCGGACTGTATGGTGGCAAAAAGACGAGCTCTAACCGATCTTCGTGTTCTTTTAAAAATGGCTGAATGAGTTTGGCATGGTGAATTCGAGCGTTATCTAAAATCATCACTATTTTGCCTGTGGGATAGCGTTCTAACACAAGTTGAAGAAATCGAAGAAATGTTTCCGCGTCATAGCGTTCTTCTTCGATGCAAAACACTTCCCCTGTTTCGTAGTTCAACGTGCCAATCAGCTTCAGCCCTTGATGTTTTCCAAACGTCGGAATGATTCGTTGTTTTCCTTTGACAAACCATGTTTTTTGAATCGCTTGGTAATCACGAATCATCGACTCATCTTGAAAGAGGACATGGGCGATGTTCCCATCTACCAGTTTTTTTTTACTTCAGGGAAGGTGATTTCGACGAATTCTTTTTGTTTCTCTTCATCGGCATTGGCTAGTGTATAGGTCGGTTTCGTATAGCTTAGCCCTAACCGATGCAGAATGTCACTTGTTCCGCGAAGCGTGTATGTTGGCCCCCACTTTTGTTGAATGAGTTCAGCGATTATCGCAAGCGTCCAATTATATTTTGCTTCGAATCCCACATCTACGGGGAGCTGATGTTCAATGATCAAAGCCAGCTCTTTTTCCTGCTCAGGGGTCAATCGACGTGGGGCGCCAGGTGAGTATTTCATCTCCAGTCCATCAAGACCGCGCTGGGCGTAGGCATGAATATAGTTATAAATAGTTTTCTTGGATCGACCAATAATCGTTGCGATTTCTCCTTTGGTATATCCCTGCAAATGAAGATAAATCGCTTGGTAGCGTTCATATGCTCGTTTACTTTTTGCTTCTTTCATGGCAGTGGACAACTTTTCGATCTCGTCTTTGTGATTTGGCATCATAGTTTTCTCTCCGTTCCCCTATTTTCTCTTTGTATTTATTCGCCGTGGAACGGGAGAAAACCTTTATTTCAATTTATATAGTATTCAAAATGGAACATATTCTATTTCAAAACAAAATATTCGATATTTTGGGATTTAATATTTCCCAGAATGAAGGAATCGACTTCCATGCCATTGGAAATCTTTCAATGAAACAGGAGCTAGGAAAATAAGTTTTCGAAATCAGCGGGTGAATGTGAGCGGAAAAGAGAGGAAAAACAAATAAGTTTTAAAAAAACGGCAGAAGATTCGTTATCCGATTACGGAAGTTGACCTAACATAGAGAAAAACCGTGGAATTGTTACAATTTATCTTCATTAAGTGGAAAGTACGTGAATAGTTTAAAAAAGTTAATAAAAAATACATTGTCCGGCAGTAAAGCATTGCGTCCTCCTTTTATTGGTTCATATTTCACGAGGTCGATCAATTGGTAATTCAGGTTATATACAATGATCCAAAATATTTTTTGCACGAAGTATTGAGAAATATTCAACAGTTATGAAACTATGATGCTGCTGCTATGCCAGTTGATCCTACGCTGTAGGCGGAAAGTTCGGTGTAACCATTCAATGGAGAAGAAAAAACTGGAGTATCAGAATTTTAGCGAAGATTATAATCAAAACAAATGAGGCTTGCATGAAAGTTTAATAGAACGAAACTTTCTGTAAGCTTTTTTTTTAGCGCGAAAAGACAATTATTAAGCAGATGAATTGAAATGAGGAAAGAATGCACGCGCACTGCTGAGTGAGGTATCCGCCCGGTTTTTAGAAAATAAATTCTGACTATTGACAATATTAATTTTCTTTTTTAATATCGAATTAAGTAATTAAGTTCCCTATATCAGGAACAAATAAAAATTTTTTTTAGGATTGATGGAAACGCATACATGATCATTAGTTTTGGATCAATTTTATTTTTCGGGAGGGTTTCCTATGAGCAAAAAAGAAGTCATCACGGACACAGAATTAAAAGAATATTACGATGGGATGAAAAATAGTTATTTAGGTCCGCTATGGTATGATTTAGGACACATGGTGACAAAAGAGCCTGTTCATGATGTGGAGCCATATTTATGGAAGTGGAAAACGATCCGCGATTATGTTATGAAGGCGGGAGAAATTTTAGAACCTGGAAAAGATGCTGAGCGGCGCGTTGTTTATTTGCAAAATCCTAATCTATTAAAACATGGATTAGTCGGATATGGGACACATACGTTGTATGCCGGAATCCAGCTATTGCTGCCGGGGGAATTTGCTCCTTCGCACCACCATTCTCAAGGAGCGATCCGTTTTATTATTGAAGGTTCTGGAGCTTATACAGCTGTGAATGGGGAAAAAGTGTACATGGAACGGGGAGATATGATTCTTACTCCTGCATGGACATGGCATGAACATAAACATGAAGGAACTGAACCGATGATTTGGCTGGACGGTTTGGATGTAGGACTTGTGAAAAATTTGGCTGCTTCTTTCTTCGAACCTTATGAAAATGGATTTTACCCTGAACAGCCGCCTGAAAATTATTCAACTGAAAAATTTGCAAAAGGTGCGTTCGTTCCGAAAGGCAAAAAAGAAAAGCCTGGGTATCCTTCTCCTATTATTGGCTACAAATGGGAGCGCGCCAAATATGTTTTAGAGCAAATGAGTAAATCGCCAAAGGAAAACGAAGATCCGTATGATGGTTATGCGATTGAATACATCAATCCGACAACAGGAGGATCGGCAGATGAAAGAATCGGTTCGATGATGCAAAGATTGCTGCCGAACCAGCATACGAAAGCGCATCGCCATGTGCACAGCGCCATTTACCATGTTCTTGAAGGAAAAGGATCTACAGTCATTAACGGACAAAAATTTGAATGGGAAAGAGGAGACTTCTTCATTCTGCCGCCGTGGAGCTGGCATGAGCATGTCAATGAAGGATCGGAGGACGCCTATTTGTTCTCATTCAATGATAAGCCGGTTATGGACATTCTTGGATTAGAATATGAAGAGGCCCATCCGGAAGGACATCAAAAAATTGAAAAAGTATTTACTCCAGGCCCGTAAATAGATTAAAAATTGTACAGAAGCGATTTAAGTGAGGAGTGTGCCTATGAAAATTGCCATTTTTAATGATAATCGATTAGGAATCGTAGCAGGCCAAAAAGTTTCAGATGTAACAACTACCGCTGACTGGGATCAAACAAATCCGCATGAATCATTAGTAAGGCTGATGGAAAATTTTGATTCATTAAAAGATACACTGGAAAAGGCAGCTCAAGAAGGAAAACAGTACGATCTTGAAGAAGTGGTTTTTAGAGCGCCTGTCCCTTCACCAAGCAAAATATGGGCTGCTCCTGTTAACTATAAAAAACACCAAGAGGAGATGAACAAACAATTTAACAACGCTCCGAGAACGATTGAAGAACTTGCGCTGTTCTTAAAAGCTCCGTCATCTGTTTCAGGTCCGTCCGATCCGATTTTGCTTCCATTTAAAGACAGAAGAACAGATCATGAAGCAGAACTCGGATATGTCATCGGCAAAAAAGCGAAAAATGTTAAATATGAAGATGCAAAAGATTATATTTTCGGCTATTTCGCCTTATTGGACATTTCCATCCGGGGAAATGAAGAGAGAACATGGAGAAAATCATTTGATACATTCACACCGATCGGTCCATGGATCGTGACGGCTGATGAGATTGAAAATCCAAATGATCTTTCATTGAAGCTCTGGGTCAATGAAGAATTGCGCCAGGACGGAAGCACGAAGCATTTAATTTATGATTGCTATAAATGTTTGGAAGTCGCATCGACTTATTCGACATTAAACCCTGGGGATATTATCGCAACCGGAACTCCTGAAGGTGTCGGACCGATCCGTGATGGAGATGTCGTCCGCATTCAAGTTGGAAGTGTGGGGGAATTTTCCGTAAACGTGAAATTTGCAGATGAGAATTAGAAGGTGGAAGTCTGAAATATCTCTTACGGGCGACCACTGAAATAGAGGGCATAGTAAAATAAGCCATCGATCGATGACCTTGATGGAAATATTTGGATATAAAGGTTAGGTTGCAACAGTAATTATACGAAACCCTTGGGATTTAGCTAATAAAAGAGCTTGTTCTACCGTGATTTCACGGTTTACTGGAAGAACATCAGCTTTTTTATATAAATTCGGATTATATGGTTCTTTCTTTTTGAGAATGTTGTAGATAGCTGTTAAAAGCATACGTGCAATGGCAATAATTGCTCGTTTGTGACCCCTGCGCTTTTTGAGTTTCAAATAGCGGTTTCGAATTTCGGGATGTTTTTCACTTTTGACTACAGCGGTGGCACACTGTACCAAAAGAGGCTTGATGTAGCAGCCTGCTCTCGAAATTCTTACTGACTTTTTCTTGCCGGCACTCTCGTTATTTGTGGGTGTAAGTCCTGCCCAGGAACATAAATGCTTAGCTGTCGGAAACACGTCCATATTAACACCTATTTCCGAAACCACGGCAATGGCGGAAAAGATGTTCTTAAAGGACGGAACAGTTAAGATCAAGTTCATTTCCTCTGTGTAGGACGCGGCAAGGGAAAGAATGATTTTTTCAAGGTCAGCTTTACGAGATTGAAGGTCTTCATAGTGCTGTTTCATCACCTTTAATTTTTCAGCCTGCTCCGGTGTAATAAATCCGTCAATGGCTAACTCCAATTCAGGCAGTTTACTCTTCATGGAGCCGTGGATTAAAGGTTCAATATCAAAAGAAGTGTCTAAAGGGTTCTTAAGGAGCTTTTCAATGATGTTCATAGAGCTTTTGCCGAAGGTATCTGAAACAACATTTCCAAGCTGGATGTTAGACACGGTTAAACTGTTTTGAAGACGGTTCTTCTCACTTGACATAAAATTAGTCAGTTTAAAACGATAGCGCATAAGGTCACGCAGCTGTCTAATCTCAAGTGGTGGCATAAAGCTTCCAGCCACAAGGTCATGCTTAAATAAATCAGCAATCCATTTGGCGTCTTTTTTATCTGTTTTCTTGCCACGGATCGCCTTGACGTACTTAGGGTGTGCAAGAGTGATGTTGCAGGAAGCTTCAAGTACATTAAACACAGGAATCCAGTATTTCCCGGTAGATTCCATACAAACATCCTTACAGTTATTTTCACAAAGCCATTGTGACAGCTCTTTCAATCCTTTTGTATAGGTAGAAAAGCGATGGCGTTTGTAAGTAGTGACACCTTTGTTGGTAGAAGCAATACAGGCAACAACAAAGGTTTTGTGGACATCAATCCCACAGCATATTGGATAAACAATCTTTAATCCCATAGGGATAACTCCTTTCACGTTATTAAAGGGATAGACAGCATTGACTGATTGCCCAGCAATAAACGAGTAGTTGTTTATACAAAGATAAGTCTGCGTGCTCGAAGTCACACTTATTTGTGCTTGGAAAGGCAATCTACACATATAAACATGCGGTCACCCTGCAACCAGAGTGGCCCACTCACCTCCGCGTGATTTGTAGTTGACTGTTATCCCTATGACTTTAGAATAATAAAAATAACGCCGGTGGCACAATTGTTTCATTACGTTTTGTGCCTTGAGCGAAGCGAAAGGAATGGGTATAAACATGAAAAATATTTATACGTTTAGAGTAGTGTGGGGAGATACAGACGCTGCTGGCATCGTGTTTTACCCGAATTTTTACCGGTGGATGGATCAAGCCTCGCATGAATTGTTGCGCTCCGCAGGCTTTCCTGTGGCGAAGCTGCAATCGGATGAAAAGATCATTACACCGCTTTTGGAAGCATTTTGCCAGTTTAAATCACCTCTTCTTTATGATGATGAGGTAGCTGTCCATTCTGAAGTAGTAGAAGTTAACAACAAAGTTTTCAAAATCAAGCATACGTTTAAAAAAGGGGATCTAGTTGTAGCAGAAGGCCATGAAGTGAGAGCATGGACATCTGTCGCAGAAGATCGGCCAAAAGCAGTGCCTGTTCCTGAACATGTCAAAAACATCCTTTTGTCTTAATTTTAAGCTGAAGGCAAAGGTTGTTGTTGACAAACTCAATCGGAAAACCGCCATGTATGTAAGAAGGCGGTTTTCCGTCTACTTTTTGATGGGAGGGATTTGAATGGCAGCAAACCGGATGACTGAAAATGTGCTGATTCATGAATTGATTGAGGAATCGGCAAAAAAATTTAAAGACCGTGTTGCTTTTGCAGAAGGGGACAATTTCTATACTTTTGAAGATTTGAATCAATTGTCATTAAGATTGGCGAGGCATTTTATACAGCTAGGTTTGAAGAAAGGTGATGCCATCTCTGCACAGCTGCCCAATTGCTGGGAATTTGTTGTCGTACATCTTGCTGCATCGAGAATTGGGTTAGTGTTTAATCCGCTCAGTCCAAACTACCGGAAAAAAGAGCTGCAATATATGCTTTCACATTGTGAAGCGAAAGCGTTTGTAACAATTGACAATTGGAAGGGATTCAATCATGAACAACTTGCTCATGAATTGAAGGCTCAGCTTCCTCATTTACAGCATGTTTTGGTGGCAGGGGAAAAGAAGAATGACCGCAGCATAAGTATCACAGCTTTGCTTGAATCAGAGCCTGATTCCGTTTCTGATCAAGACATACATGAAAACTTACCGGCTTTTGATGATCCGTGCATCATATTATTTACATCAGGTACTGAGTCCAATCCTAAAGGAGTTCTTCATACATTCCGGACATTTGTTCCGTGCCATCTGCTAAATGGCAAGGAGTATCAAATAACGGACAATGATACCATTTTATGTTTAACTCCATTATGCCACATGTTTTCACTGCCGATGATTATCATTAGCCTTCGATATGGAGCGAAGCATTTACTTTATCGAGAATATAAATCAAATGAAATTATCGACTTATTGAAAAAAGAACAAGTATCTTTTTTGACTGCTGCACCCGCACATTTAATTGACTTATTAAGACAGTGCGAACAGCAAAATGTAAGCGGTTTAAATCCTCGGCTTATCTTAACTGGGGGAACAAAAATACCGGCGAAAATGGTTCAAGATCTTAGGGCTACATTAAACTGCGATGTAGCTGCTCAGTGGGGCATGAGCGAAATTTGTGCAGGAACCTTTACTCGTCCGGGCGATGAAGCTTCATTAACTTGGGAAACAGTTGGCAGACCGGCTCCGGTCGGGGAAGTCATCATTGTAGATGAGCGGCACAAACCGCTTCCGACGGGCGAGATAGGAGAAATCGCTTTTAAAGGAGAAAGCTTATTTATTGAATATTATAAAAATCCGCAAGTAACCGCCCAGTCGTTTACGGAAGACGGCTATTTTTTAACAGGGGATCAAGGCTGGCTTGATGAAAAAGGGTACCTTCATTTCGTCGGACGGACGAAAGATACGATTAACCGCGGCGGATTAAAATATCATGCTTCAGAAATTGAAGAAGCATTGCAAATGCATCCGAAAATCAAACAAGTGGCAATCGTCAGTGTTCCGGATCCTCGTCTAGGCGAACGGGGCTGCGCCTTCGTCTCTTTGCGAGAAAATGAAACGATTGATCTGGAGGAAATTAAAGAATATTTGCAGGAAAAAGGATTTGCAAAGTATAAGTTTCCAGAATATTTAGTGATTAAAGATGAACTGCCGACCACTCCGTCCGGAAAAATTTCAAAAGGGCTTGTCAGAGCAGAAGCAGCATCCTTATCTGAAAATTAAGCATGTATCAAGGCAGACAACGAACAAAGGCTGTCTGCCTGTTTTAAACGACATGCTTCGGTCAAACGTGAGGAGAACTCACAAAAGATCAATAAAAGTCTGAGAAACCTTTTTTAAAAAGCTGCCCCGATGTTTGCACCAGCAGATCTTATTTTCTGAACAAAAACGCATAAGGGTTCTTTTAATAGGTGCTAGTTCATGTTTTGTGAGCTAGTTCTCTTTTTCATTTTAAAAGTTTAAACCCCATTCTTTTTTTGCCACGGATTTTATTTCGTTAATAGCATTTTGCTTTTTTTGAAGAATATGTTTATATTTTTCATCATCTGTCATTTACTTCAATTTGATTAAGTTGCGATATTTTCATCATCTTTTACAATAAGACCATATAAAGAGGGGTCAAAACAATTAAATCCACTTTATCTTTGCTATTACTTACTGATAAATTGGTATATGTCTGGGAAAGGGGAGCTTCATATACTGTAAGAACCATATCTGATTCGTTTTTCGCATAATCACCTAATGGGTTTTGTTCGAATCCTTTCGCATATGTTTTCACCAATTGGCCATTGGCATAAGTGTGAATGCCGAAATATAAAGAAAATATGACAACAATTTTTTTTATAATTCAATGATAACATCTCCCATCTTTTTTAATTCCTCATCATGTGTAACCAATATAATGGTCTTTCCTAATCTATTAAGTTCTTTTACATGTTCCATCACTAGATTGGCGTTATATTTATCCAAGCTTCCTGTCGGTTCATCTGCCAATATAATACTGCATTTTTTCATAAACAGACGCGCAATGGCTACTCTTTGCTGTTCTCCACCGGACAAAGTATATATTTTTCTTTTTTCGTAACCATTCAATCCAACTTTTTCTAATGCTGCTGAAACAGTGGTATTGTTTCTATATTTCTTGTCGATCATCAGAATGTTTTCTTCAACAGTCTTATTTTCTACTAATGCAAAGTTTTGAAAAAGAAATCCGAGCTTCTCTCTATATGCCTTAAGAATATCATCGTTTTTCGAAAGATCTAAGCCGTCGATAAATACTTTCCCTGCATCTACCTTTTCAATTCCTCCTATTATATTTAAAAGTGTCGTTTTTCCGCTGCCGCTCTTTCCGCTGAATACGACAAATTCACCTTGCTTGATAGAACAAGAGATAGTGTAGAAAGGAGACTTCATATGATTCGAAACGATATTTACACACATTATAAAGGAAACGATTATCAGTTCAAATGCATTGCTTTACCTTTAAACGAAGTTGAAGACCAGAGTTGTTTAGTACCTAAAGGAACAGCTCGTTATTATGAAAACGATAGGGACATACCGCTATATTTTCATAATGGTGTTTGGCTTATCGACTCTGATTTACCGCATGTCATTTACCAATCCGAAGCTAATTATGGAACAGATAAAGTTTGGGCGAGGGAAGTGGATGACTTCTTTGGTTACAAAGAAAAAGACGGGCGGTATATTAAACGGTTTGCATTGAAACATTTTTCGGTAGAAGGAGAGGAAAACATATGACAGAAGATAATAAAGAATGATGTAAAGCTTGTGATGGAACAGGAATATTAGGATTTCAATTAGAAACTTGCTGGTTCTGTTGCGGGACAGGATTAATTAGCAAAAGAAATGAAGTTAAAAAACCAAACCGAAAAATTCATTAATTATTAACTCAACTTTCGCACACAGAAATATTTAAGCATTGCTTGATATAATTAGGTATAGTGGCCAACCATTTATTCATTTGATTTTTAAAGATGTCCATGTTCAAAGAAACCTCGGCTTCCGCCAAAGTTTGGAAAAGGTCAATAAGTGATTGAAGGGCAGTAATAAAATCTATGTCTTTTACATCTTCGCAAAGGATGTAAAAAAGGTTGCCAATCGTCTTAGGATCCTCCTCTTTTCGCATTTGCCAAGCAATGAGAATATATCGTGTAAAAACAATGGTTGTATGGCTAATTAACATGTCGTAGGAACGTCCCTGGAATTCTTTCTCTAAATTTAAAAGGGATTTATTGCATTTGAAGAAGACTTCAATGTCCCAACGCATGCCGTAAATACGAATGATCTCTTCATTTTCTAATGTTGTATCTGTGCTGAGAATGGCAAGCCATTCGCTCCGTTTATTACGGTTTCGTACAAATAGAATTTTTACTGGAATTCCATTGTCTAAAGTAGCATAAACGGATCCGAGAATGTCTTTTTTACCCATGTGAGGTTTTGCCAATTTGTAAAGTTGATTCAGTGTGAAACGTTCACCATTGTAAACGTATCGCTGCTTTAATTGCTTCACCATGCCAATGACAAATAACCCTTTGTTCGTAATCTTCTCAATTAAAGGCGCTTGTGTAAACCAGGAATCCATGAGAACATAGTCAGCTATAATCCCTTTTTCAAGCGCATGATCAAGTAAAGCTGAAGCCACGTCCGGTTTTGATTTCAGAGCTTCCTGGCGACGCTTATAGCCAGATGTTCGTTTATCAATATTGGTATTGATTTCTTGCAGGCGATTTTCCTTTTTCGGTGAACTTAGAAGAGCAAAATCAACGGGAATAAAAGTAAAACTATCGGTCCAGCCAAGGGTAAGCATTTGAAACCCTTTCAAGTACTGATGGGTAGAGTGATCAAAAACCTTAGCCAACAGTTCAACCGACTTACTACGGTTTCTTGAAAAGACAGAATCATCAATCACAAAAGCTGTGACACGATCTTTTGAAGTTAATGGTTGAAGCAGACGGATCATTTCACTGCTTAATGAAAGCAGAAACTTTCTCCAATGATAGGTTGGTGTATTTAAAAAGCGATAGACTGTATCCTTTCCGGGCAGATCCTGAGATCGTTTACTCATAAAAGCACGAAACCAGTTCTTATATTGGAAGACTAAAAGAAAAATCAGTTTGAAAACAGTAAGACAAGAATACCCGGAAAGTTTCGTAATATTCGCTTTTCTTAAATGATATCCAATATTTAATTCGGAAAATCCTTGTTTAATTTCTTTTGGTAATTGCGCAAAGTAGTCTTTATTCGTTATCATAATGGTGGCACCTTTCTTTTGGATTTGTTTTCGTCACCAATATTTTACCAAAAGAATAGGTGTCTTTCTTTATGTTTTAAAAAATGTCAAATGATAATTTTGTACTTCCCAAAACCATTTACATCAAGCATTTAAACAAGATTTTGGACTGCGAAAGCTGAGTTATTAATATTAATATTTTCTTGAAAAGAGCAAGAGAGACTTGTTTAATTCAAGTCTCTCTTTTATTGCTAATAATCATCCGAATAAGGACCTTTCATCAAAGGGATATGTTTTATGAATTTTTTCAATTCGATTCCAAAGTAATTTTCTATATCTCGTTTTAGATTTTGCTCTAATTGAATAAATTCCCTTACGATATAGTCTAAATCAAAAACATTGTACAAATCTTGCTCTGCCCAAATAGATTTCACTCTTGCTTTATTTGAAAATGGAATTAAAGACAGAATAGCACCATCTTCATAATCGTCATATTCAATCGTATAATAATGGAATTCTGGAATATGTTCATCTGTGACTCTGTTTTTCCATTCGTATAATGCTTTATAGAATTCTAAAATAGCAAGTTCTGTTTCAAAGTATAACTCATTATTGATTTTTATTGTAAGTGTAGCTTCTACCGCTAATATGGTAGGAACATCACGTTTATCTTTATTTGAAATAATTCCATTATCAACTACAAAATTGTATTCAAAAGTTATTTTACTGGAAATGCTGTCCATATCTTACCATCATATCCTATCACTATTCTTATTTTTGTTTCACCTTTAGTTCCAATCTTTTTCCCTAAGTTGACTTCGAATCTAAATGATAACTTTTCACTATCATTTATTTTAAAATCAGAAACTTTGGCTTTTTGTAATGCTTCTTTAATCCATCCTCTAGCGGTGGATTATAATGCTCCCATAAGGTGAGACACATGAGCGTGATAAATAAGTTATAATGATACCATGAAAAAAAGAAACCGATATACCGCAGAATTTAAAGCTAAGGTGGTTCTTGAGGTGTTGCGTGAAGAGCAAACCGTCAATGAAATAGCCGCCAAATATGAATTAAGCCCAGTCATGGCATGAAAAAAAGAAACCGAGATGGATTTTCATGCATGGGTGGGGAGTAAAATTACTCATGGATGTTTTTATTCTTCTTTCCATCCGAAAACGGCGGAAATTTCTTTTCCTTTTATAAGCAAATATTCGCTTAGTTCATGTTCGATAGTGTCTGGAATCGATTTTTCAAAGCCGACAACAATAATAGACCCTAAAATTTCCCGCTCAAAATTAAAAATCGGAATGGCGGCAGAAGCGATGCTTGGCGCTAAAGCTTCCTGCGCAAACGATATTTTTTGATCAGCAATAAGCTGAAACTCTGTCATTAGCTCGTCTTTCGCCTGTTTGCTTAGCTTTGACAACTCCGATTCCTTCCAAACGTTTACACTTGGATCGTTTTTAAATGCCGCAAAAAGTTTTCCGGCTGCCGAGGAGATCGGAAGGATTGTTCCGACCTGTCCGCCTAAGTTAAGCCCTAAATGACTATGGATCATTTTGACGATCATTGGGCCGTTTGTTGTCCATACGGCAAGGAGAGTCGTTTCTTTCGATTTGGCATTAATTTCATGCAAAAATGGCGTGATTTTGCCAATGAGGTCCTCTTGATTGACAGCTGCCATTCCATATTGAATGAGCGTGCTCCCTAAAGAGTATAAGCCGCTTCCTTTATCCCGATGAAGGACACCGAGATTTGTAAGGGTATTTAAATATTTATATAAATTGCTTTTTGCTATATTAGTATAATGATGAATGTCGTTAAATTTCATCGGACTGCCGTTTTTGGCAATCAGGTCAATAATTGAGAATCCTACAAGCAAAGACTGAATTTGTGCATGTTTTTTATTTTCTGTCATTGCTAAAACCATCCTTCAACTGATAGGCATACTTCATCTTATTTTACCACTTCAACAAAATTTTTTCTATATTTTCAAAAAACTACTAAGACTTTGTCAATGAAAATATAAACTAGCAATAGATGAAGTGTGAAAGGATAAAAAATTTGTCCGGGATGCGAGAAAAATCCTCTTAAAAAGTCTGAAGAGAAAAATGAAGTTCCTCGCCATTTGCTTAATGATGGCAAACTGTTTTTTTATTGCATCAATTTAAGAAATTTCATTTTCGGACTGCTCTCAGTATATTCTTTATTCCTTTTACTCATCCTGCATTCCCTTTAAAAAAGAATAAGTAGATTGGAAAATTATTATCAAATGAAAATACGAGGAAAGGTTACTTATAAAGCATTCCATTACATGAAATGATATCCAAAAAGTTTATCTTCCAATTGAGATTTTATGCTATACTGAAGAAGTCTAAAAAATTTTTGAAAGTTTTGATAAGTAATTGACATCCGGCTGAACAAGCAGTACATTTTATTTATATATAATTAAACCTATTATTTTAGTATGTTTAATTTTACGAATATATAAGTTTAGAATTGAAGGGAGAAATAAACTATGTCAAACGAAAGAAAACTTCAGCCCGAAACGCTAGCTGTACATGCAGGACAGGTGCCTGATCCGACGACTTTGTCGAGAGCTGTTCCGATCTACCAAACGACTTCGTATGTATTTGAAGACAGTCAGCATGGGGCAGATTTATTCAGTTTAAAGAAAGAAGGAAATATTTACACAAGGATCATGAATCCAACGACTGATGTATTTGAAAAGCGTGTAGCTGCGCTTGAAGGCGGAATTGGGGCGCTGGCGCTTTCATCTGGACAAGCTGCTGTTTTTTATTCGATTTTGAATATTGCTGGAAGCGGCGATGAAATTGTTTCTTCATTTAGCTTATATGGCGGAACCTATAATTTGTTCACACATACTTTGCCGAAGTTTGGCATCACGGTAAAATTTGCCGATACGACGGATCCGCAAAATCTTGAAGCAGCGATTACTGAAAAAACAAAAGCAATATTTGCCGAGACGATCGGAAACCCAAGAGGGGATGTGCTTGATATTGAAGCGGTGGCAGCAATCGCTCATAAACATTCAATTCCGCTTATCGTTGACAATACAATTCCAAGCCCTTACTTGCTCCGTCCGATTGAATTCGGCGCAGATATAGTTGTTCATTCGGCTACGAAATTTATTGGAGGACACGGAAATTCAATCGGAGGCGTCATTGTCGACAGCGGCAAGTTTGATTGGAAAGGAAGCGGCAAATTCCCTGAGTTCACCGAGCCGGACCCAAGCTATCATGGTCTCGTTTATGCTGATGACATTGGTGAAGCTGCTTATATTACGAAAGCGCGCATTCAGCTGTTGAGAGACCTTGGAGCTTCACTTTCTCCATTCAATTCATTTTTATTCTTGCAAGGGCTTGAAACGCTTCATTTGCGAATGCAGCGCCACAGTGAAAATGCGCTTGCAGTTGCGAATTATTTACTTGAGCATGAAGCGGTCGAATCTGTCAGCTATCCAGGCTTGAAAAATCACCCTTCATTCGAACTTGCACAAAAATATTTGCCGAAAGGTCAGGGAGCCATTCTGACATTCGAAATTAAAGGCGGCGTTGATGCAGGAAGAAAACTGATCGATTCGGTTCAATTATTTTCAAACCTTGCCAACATCGGCGATTCGAAATCGTTGATTATTCATCCTGCCAGCACGACTCATCAGCAATTAACGAGCGAAGAGCAGCTGGCAACAGGTGTTACACCTGGTCTTGTCCGGTTATCAGTCGGTACGGAATCGGTTGATGACATTATTTACGATCTGGAACAAGCGATTCGAGCAAGCCAAGCTTAAGATCGTATCGCCAGATAAAAATTTTGCAGGGATTGCGGCATAAGCCCACTTCACACTGAAAAGCAGCAGGCAGCCTTCAGCTGCTTTCATATCGAAAGAAGTAGAGGAAAACGACTGTTTTTCTCTACTTTTATTTTATGGACTTGTGGACATCCTCTGCATATTACCGTTTCCCGAAACCAGCGCTCATAGCAGTATGAAACTAGAAAGAAAACTGCCGCGGTTTAGCTGTCGTCAAAACCCCCCTCGCTGTAAAATTCTCTCGTTTCATTTATAGGTAAAAATGAATAAATGTTACATATGTTGATTATAGCCGGTATCTCTAAGGAGAAACCGGGTTTTTATTTTAATTTCCAGAAAATAAATAACATTTTAATTTTTTCGTTGACAGAACATGTTGTTTTTATTAATATTTTGTTAAATAAACGATAGTAAAAAAAACGTAATATAACAGAGAGGTGACACCGGTGTCCGACAAATATGTGGTGCATTGTTCCTTTTGCGATTCTACAAATGTTAAGAAAATAGCTGTTTTCGGCACTGCTCAGCTCGTTTCTCAATATTACTGCAACCAATGTAAAAGCGTTTTTGAATTTATAAGATGGCAAAATGATTTGAACAAGGGGGTGTAGTCTGTTTGACGATCCAAACGGTTGGAGTTGTAGGAAGCGGAACGATGGGCTCTGGCATTGCCCAAACGTGTGTGCAGCATGGATTTCGTGTATTGCTTTATGATTTAAATGATGCGATCGTTCAGAAAGCATTTACTCAAATTAAAAAACGCCTTAACAGATTAGTAGAAAAGGGAAAAATGGAGGAACAAACGTTTCAAGATTCAATATCACGAATTGAGACTTGCACCGATTTATCGCTGATGAAAGCGTGTGATCTTGTGATTGAAGCAGTTCCGGAAAAAATCAATATTAAAAAAGGCATTTTCCAAGCGCTGGATGAACATTGTCCAGAACAAACCATTTTAACCACCAACACATCATCGTTTTCTGTCACTGAAATTGCAAGCGTTACCAAAACAGGGGAAAGAGTGGCAGGTCTTCATTTTTTTAATCCGGTTCCGCTAATGCCTTTAGTAGAAGTCGTAAGAGGGGTGAAAACATCTGAGGACACGTTGAAAAAGCTTGCACAATTTGTCTTTTCTCTTCATAAAGATCCGGTTGTTTGCGAAGACACACCGGGATTTATTGTAAACAGAATTGCCCGTCCTTTTTACAATGAAGCATTGAAAATTGCAGGTGAACGTTTGGCGAAGCCCGAACAGATTGACAGAATCATGAAAAAGGCTGGACGTTTTAAAATGGGTCCTTTTGAACTGCAAGATTTAATTGGTATTGATGTGAATTTTTCCACAACGGAAACCGTCTACAATAGTTTTTTCGGAGAGGAAAGATTTCGTCCGCATTATTTGCAGCAGCGCATGGTTCAGTCAGGTAAGCTTGGCAGAAAGGCCGGTGAAGGATATTATCGCTATGAAAACTAAATCATTCACTGTAAAAGTAGCTGGAGAAGGCTCTTTAGCCGATTCGATCATAGCGCAATTGCGCGAAACTGGCCATCAGCTCGAAGATCAATCGGCTGTTCATTCAAATTTTGATATTGTGATCGAAACGACAAATCTCGACATCGACCAAAAGAAAAAACTATTGGTCGAAATCGAAAAAACATTGCCAAAGGAAACGGTCATTTTGTCTACATGTCTTGGTGTAACAGCAACAGAAACCGCTTCTTGGCTCCAACATCCTGAACGATTAGTCGGATTTGCCGCATTTTTCCCTTGGGAAGATTGTGAACTTGTCGAACTTGCACCGGCTTTGCAAACCGAAAAAGAAAATGTTGAGAAAGCTAAGCAGTTTTTTGAAGAAGTTGGAAAAGAGGTCGAAGTAGTGGAAGACGGTGTAGGATTAGTATTTCCTAGAATTTTATCATTAATTATTAATGAAGCTGCTTTTGCTTTAACAGAAGGTGTTGCAAGTGCAGAGGACATAGACAAAGCAATGATGAAAGGAACGAATTACCCGATGGGCCCCCTTCGCTGGGCGGATCATATCGGTATTGATGATGTTTATGCTGTTTTAGCCGGACTGTTTAAAGAAACAGGGGAGGACCGCTACCGGCCTGCTCCATTTATCAAAAAGATGGTGTATGCCAAATGGTTCGGAAAGAAAACGGGAAGAGGCTTTTATCAATATGATTAAAAATTCCGGTTGATGATGGTAACTTCGGGAAAGGTTCAAAATGAATCAAAATGCCTGAAAAAACGGTCAAAATGGGGGTAAGAAAATGAAAGAAGCTGTGATTGTTGATGCTGTCCGAACCCCGATCGGCAGGTTCAACGGGGCATTAAGAGAGGTCCGCCCGGACGATTTGGCAGCTCACGTCGTAAGAGAGCTGCTCAAGCGAAATCCGATTGATCCTTCCGATGTGGAGGATGTAATTTTTGGCTGCGCTAATCAAGCCGGAGAAGATAATCGCAATGTGGCAAGAATGGCCGTGCTTCTTGCGGGTTTGCCTGAAACGGTTCCAGGCGTGACCGTCAACCGTTTATGCGGATCGGGTCTGGAAGCAATTAATCAAGCAGCGCTGGCGATTCAAGGCGGATTGGGAGACGTCTATATTGCAGGCGGAACCGAAAGCATGACAAGAGCTCCATATGTCATGATGAAGCCGCAGCTTTCTGGAATGAGGGACACGCCAACTTTTTATGATACAACTCTCGGCTGGCGGCTTGTCAATGATAAATTAGCGGAAATGTATCCGCCGATCAGTCTTGGCGAGACGGCTGAAAATGTAGCTGCGCGCTATCAAATTTCGAGGCAGGAGCAAGATGAATTTGCGTTGGAAAGCCATAAAAAAGCCGGAAAAGCGATACAAGAAGGGCGTTTTCAAGATGAAATTGTTCCGGTGACAATAACAGGGAAAAAAGGGGAAGAAACGATAGTAGATAGAGATGAGCATCCGAGGCCTGATACGACTTTGGAAAAGCTGAATAAATTAAAGCCTGCTTTTGTTCAAGACGGAACAGTGACCGCTGGAAATTCCTCTGGAATCAATGACGGCGCTTCCGCACTTTTAATCATGGAGAGATCGATAGCAGAAAGACTTGGCTTTAAGCCGCTGGCACGGATTGTCGGCTCCGCTGTCGCTGGGGTGAATCCATCTTATATGGGGATTGGCCCGATTCCAGCAACGAAAAAAGTGCTGCAAAGAACTGGTTTATCTATCAGCCAACTGGATTTAATCGAGATTAATGAAGCATTCGCATCCCAATCCATTGCCTGCATTAAGGAGCTGGGATTTGATATGGAAAAGGTGAATGTCAACGGTGGAGCAATTGCTTTAGGTCATCCTCTTGGCTGCAGCGGGGCGAGAATTGTTACCACTCTCGTTCATGAAATGAAAAGAAGAGACGTTAGATATGGACTCGCGACGATGTGCATAGGCGTCGGGCAAGGAATCGCCACGATTGTCGAAAAAATATAGAAAGGAATGAAAAATATGAAAAAACACTATCAGCTTTTTATTAATGGACAATATGTAGACAGCTCAAACGGAGAAGTATTCGAAACGCATAATCCTGCAACCGGCGAAGTCATAGCAACGGTAGCCAAAGCAACAAAGAAAGACGTTGACAAAGCGGTGGAGGCAGCCCGTGCTGCATTTGAGTCGGGCAAATGGCCGAGAATGACGGCAGCGAAAAGAGCTCGCCTGTTAAACCGTATAGCGGAAATGATGAGAGAGCGATTTGAAGAATTGGTTCGCGTTGAAGTATTAAACAGCGGAAAGACCGTTGCTGCTGCCAAGGGTCAAATTATGCAGGCGATTGAAGATTTTGAATTTTATGCCGCTGCATGCTTAACTCTCCAAGGTGATGTCAATCAAGTTCCAAACGGCTTTTTTAACTATACTCTTAAAGAGCCGGTCGGGGTATGCGGTCAAATTATTCCTTGGAATTATCCGCTTATGATGGCCGCTTGGAAGGTGGCGCCTGCATTGGCTGCCGGCTGCACTGTTGTCTTGAAGCCTGCTAGCTACACTCCAATTACAGCCTATATGCTTGCGGAAATATGCCATGAAGCAGGTGTTCCGGCAGGAGTCCTGAACGTCATTACAGGCAGCGGGTCTGAAATCGGACCATATATGACGGAGCATCCTGGAATCGACAAAGTTGCGTTTACAGGCGAAACGGAAACCGGAAAGGACATTATGAAGCGCGCTTCTGAAACGTTAAAACGGGTAACTTTGGAATTAGGAGGAAAATCACCGAACATCGTCTTTGACGATTGTGATCTGGAAGGAGCCGTAAACGGTTCGCTTTATGGAATTTTTTACAACACAGGACAATCTTGTGAAGCAAGATCCCGCTTGTTTGTTCATGAAAACATTTATGATGAATTTATGGAAAAATTTATCGAAAAAGCTTCCCGTATACGAGTAGGAAATCCGTTTGATGAAGGCGTGCATATGGGGGCCGTCATTTCCAAAAGTCATCAGCAAACAATTGATCATTACGTGAAATTAGCGTTGGAAGAGGGCGGAAAAATTTTATATGGCGGCAAAATACCGGAAGGCGGAGAGTATGAAAAAGGGTATTGGTATTTGCCGACGGTTATCGGGGATGTCACAAATGATATGAGAGTTGCACAAGAGGAAATTTTCGGGCCTGTCGTAGTTGTTATGAAATTCAGCGACGAGCAAGATGTGATCCGACAAGCAAATGATTCCATTTTTGGATTAGGTTCGGCTATATGGACGAACGATCATGGAAAGGCACACCGTGTTGCGGCACAAATAAAGGCAGGCATTGTTATGGTGAATTCGCCAATTTCTGCATTTCCTGGAACACCTTTTGGAGGCTATAAGCAATCGGGATTTGGCCGGGAGCTGGCATTGGAAACATTGAATTTGTACACGGAAACGAAAAGCGTCGTTTCTTATATCGGCAGCAAACCATTAAATCTCTTTGGACTCTAATTATATGTATAAAAAAAGATCGTTTAAAAAAAATATAATTTCTATTGAATTATTAGAATATTTAGTATATTATGTTTATGAAACGATAAAATATTAAACGTATAAATAAAGGAGGAATTGCAATGTCAGATACAGTAGCAATAGAAAAGAAAAATTTAACGGTGGTCAAAAACAGCGGAGTGGCGGAAATCCATCTTCACATCAATAAAACGAATGCCTATGGACTGGAGTTTTACCAAGAATTCAACGCAGCGATCGATGAGCTTCGCTTCGATCCAAACATAAAAGTGGTCGTGCTGATGAGTGATGTGCCGAAATTTTTCTCGGCAGGAGCGGATATCAATTTCTTAAAAGCAGCGGATCCGCGTTATAAAACACAGTTTTGCCTGTTCTGTAATGAAACGCTGGATAAAATCGCCCGTTCGCCGCAAGTATATATCGCCTGTTTGGAAGGGCATACAGTCGGCGGAGGATTGGAAATGGCGCTAGGCTGCGATCTGCGATTCATGGGAGATGAAGCAGGAAAAATCGGCTTGCCGGAAGTATCGCTTGGGGTGCTGGCTGGAACGGGAGGAACGCAGCGGCTCGCGCGGTTGATCGGGTATTCGAGAGCGCTGGATATGAACATAACTGGGGAAACGCTGACACCGCAGGAAGCGCTGGACATTGGTCTCGTCAACAAAGTGTTCCCGCAGGCGGAAACGAGAGAGCGGACGCTCGAGTATGCGAGAAAGATAGCTGAAAGCGCAAGCTATGCGGTTTCCAACATCAAGCTGTCGATCATGAACGGGAAGGAAATGCCATTGAACGTAGCCATCCGCTACGAAGGAGAGCTGCAAAACTTGTTGTTCCGCTCCGAGGATGCAAAAGAAGGATTGAGCGCATTTTTAGAAAAGAGAAAACCAAATTGGAAAGGGATATAAAAAAGAAGGACGCAACATATCGGCCATAAACGGCCGGTATTTTTTCATCCAGAAAATAATGCGGATATTTAAAGACAAGTCATATGCCTTCCTCAAGGAGGAGGCAGTTTTTTTCTGATCGGCAGAGTCGATTTAAACAGCTTCAGACTTATAAAAAAATAGATTAAAAGGCTCCCTATCCTGAAAACAAAATTTGGCAAAAAACAACCCCCACCTAGCCTTTGGAATATAATTTCCAAAGGAAGGTATTAAAGTTTATATATGGTTTAATTCCCTTATGCACCCACTTTTTCTAACTTCACTTCGTACCCTAACCCCTCTAATTTCTTCACCGTTTGACGCACGATCTTTGCTTCCCGTTGACGATCCCAATAGTCTGCCCCTAATTCTTTATACGGTTCCTTCCGAGTTAACAGGTAATAGATGATTTCTAATATCGTTCGTCCAACTGCCATACTCGCTCGATTCGCCCCTCTTCTTGCGGCTATGCGGTGATATTTCGCGGATAAATACGTATCCTTCTTTCTCGCGGCGGCACGGGCACATTCTACTAAACACGCTCTCAGCTTCTTGTTCCCTTTCCTCGTTCGGCTTGATAACCGTTTCCCCGCACTCTCGTAGTTTCCTGGTGCCATGCCTGCCCACGATGCCAGATGGCTCGCTGATGCAAAGCGACTCATATCGGTTCCGATTTCCGCCAAAATTTGTTCCGCACTTTTCCGCCCGACTCCCGGAATCGTATCTAAGAGCTCCAGCGCTTCTTCAAAAGGGCGCGTTCTCTCCTCGATCTCCTGATCTAATCGCGCAATCGCTTCATCTAGGTATTCCACATGCCGCCATTGTTCGGCTAACATCATCCGTTGATGAGGGCCGATTACCCCGTGTAATGCGCGCTGGAGTTCTTCCACTTTTTGTTTCAATTTCCCTTTTGCGAGCTGAGCGATGACCATCGGATCGTTTTTCCCTTCGATCAACGCACGAATCATTTTTCGTGCCGATGCCCCATTGATATCGGAAACAACGGACGACAACTTGATGTTCGCTCCTTCCAATACTTTTTGAATCCGATTCAATTCCCGCGCTCTTTCTTCGATCAAACTGCGACGATATCGAACGAGTTCTCGCAGTTCTCGTTGGGCTCGGTCCGGAATATAACTTCCTTTCAACAATCCATGGCGAAGCAAGTTGGCGATCCACTCGGCATCCTTCATATCCGTCTTCCGTCCAGGAACTGCTTTAATATGCCGGGCATTGACGACAAGCGTTTCGATTTGTTCGAGTTCGAGCAAATTGTACAACGGTTTCCAGTACACGCTTGTCGATTCCATCGCCACGTGCGTCACCCCTTTTTCTTTCAACCAGTTCACAAACTCCAGCAATTCATCGGTCATGGTACCGAATGTTCGTATTTCTTTTCCTTCAGGGGTGATGGTACAAGCGGTAATGGATTTTTTATGCACGTCTACTCCACAACAACGTTCATATAATACCTTCATCGCTTTCCCTCCCTGCTTCATTTCATCTTCAGCTGGTGCAGTAGCCTATGACGAAGCATTCTATCCTGCGTGCTTCCCAACTCGGGAGCGACATTCCGTGGTGCACCAGGCTACTGGGGTCCGTCTATCTTTCGGACTCTTGCGTACCATAGATGCATCGACCTCATGACCCCAGCTGCAAGGAGTTATTTCGACAATATTCGTTTTCATCCTTCCGATGGTGCCGAATTTTTTTCGGCATGGGGGTCTATCTTGAAGAAAAAACTTGTAAAAATGGAATTCCATCCAGCATAATAAAAATAAAAGCAAAATTCAGGAAAAAGACGGGTGTAAGAAAATGAAGCCAAGATCATTAATGTTTACACTATTCGGTGAGTACATTCAGCATTACAGCACAGAAGTTTGGATTGGCAGCTTAATTCAAATGATGTCCCATTTCGGCATTTCTGAATCTTCGATACGGGGAGCCACGTTAAGAATGGTTCAGCAAGGCTTTTTTAAAGTTCGCAAAATTGGCAATAAAAGCTATTATTCTCTTACAAATAAAGGGAAGAGAACGATGATGGACGGGTTTGCCCGCGTTTATTCAATGAGAAATTACAAATGGGATGGGAATTGGAGAATTTTGACCTATTCGGTCCCGGAAGAAAAAAGGGAGCTTCGCAATCAAATTCGAAAAGAGCTGAGCCTCATGGGATTCGGCTTGATTTCGCACGGTACGTGGGCAAGTCCAAACCCTATTGAAGATCGGGTGATGGAGTTTATAAAAGATTACCATCTCGAGCCGTATGTGATTTTATTTACTTCCAGTTCAGTAGTATCCCATGATAATCATGAGTTGATTCATAGAGGATGGAATTTTGACGAAATTGCCAAAGAGTATGAATCATTCATTGATCAATACCGGCAAAAGTATGATGATTTTAAGGAACGCATTTGGAATAATGAATTATCAGATCAAGAATGTTTTATTGAGAGAACGAAGCTTGTTCATGAATATCGCAGCTTTTTCTTTATCGACCCGGGGTTTCCGAACGACCTGCTGCCTGCTGACTGGAGCGGCTTAAAAGCTAGAGAGCTGTTTTTCAATGTACATCAGCTTTTGTCTGTACCTGCTATTCGATATTTTGAAACTTTATTTGAAAAAGCTCCCGATTGTGAATTGGAAGCGAATCGGGACAGAGCGATCAACCCTTTTATGGACATTGTTTAAAATAAAAGCAAGTAGGTGCATAATGGTGGTCAATATTGAACAAATCGGGAAAAATATATATCGCATTCCGGTTCCAATCCCTTTTCCGATGAAATACATCTATTGTTATATGGTGCGCGATGCAGACGGATGGAGCCTTGTTGATGCTGGATTTCATAATACCGAAGCGATTGAAGCTTGGAAGCAAGTATTGAAACAAATGAATGTTCGTTATGAACAGATTCATTCGATTTATTTCACTCATTTTCATCCTGATCACTTCGGATTGGCAGGGTGGATGCAGGAAAGAACAGGAGCAAAAGCTTATATAAGCAAAGAAGATTTTGCCATGGCGCAGCGTGTTTGGGGAAAAAACAGCAGCCAGGCGGAGCAAATTGGTGAAATGTGCAGAAAAAACGGTACACCGGAAGATCTTGCGGATGAAATTGAAGAAAGTATGAGAAGTTTGGCAAAGCATGTAACGTTTCCGGAATTGACGATTCTAGAGGATGACGAGGTCATTCTAGGCGAAAGAAAATGGGAAGTTATACCGACACCTGGTCACAGCGATGGACACATTTGCTTTTATCAAAGAAAAGAAAGACTGCTGCTTGCAGCCGATCATATTTTGGATAAAATTACTCCGAACATTAGCATATGGCCCGGTTCAAGCAAAAATCCGCTTGGAAACTACATATCTTCGCTTGAAAAAATACAGCAATTGAAGGTAGACCTGGCGCTTCCTGCCCATGGGGCATTGATCGAACGAGTTGACGACAGAATATCAGAAATCATCCAGCATCATCAAAAGCGCTTGGATCAAATATTTCGACTTGCGAAGGATGGCCGTACCGCCTATGACATTGCCCAAGATTTATTCCAGCACAAAAGCTTGAATTCGCATCAATGGCGGTTTGCGATCGCAGAAACTTTGTCGCACTTGGAGTATTTAGTTTTCACAGGGCAAATTAAAAAAGAGAATCGTAACGATATTGTCTTTTATAAACAAAATAAATAATAATGGATAAGTGCATAGCAAAAAGCTATGCGCTTTTTTTGCGGTCGTAAAAACGACAAGAACGAAAGAAAGGAGAAAAACCTTTTATTTTTTAAATTAACAAAAAAATTTGATTTTTCTATTTTTTCTTGACAAAAGAGGCGGTTGTAAAATAATATTATGTTAAACAGACGAAATAAATAAAAACGTAATATAAAAGAGGTGAAAAAATGGATCAGGCAGCCCTTTTAAAAGAAAAAATTCAAAACGGTTTTATTGTTGAAGGCGTCGGTGACATGAATGAGGAATATTTAAAGGCATTAAAACAGACGTTGATTATTGTCGGAGATACAGAATTGTTAAGTGTGCCGCCGCTCCTTACTGTTTATGATCAAGCGCCCACTTTAAATAACAAAATTACAGCACTCGCCATTATGCAGGATGAAATCGGTCATGCACATATTGCTTTCAGGCTACTGAAAGATTTGGGCGAAGATACAGACGAATTATTGTACAATCGAGCCCCAAATAAATGGAAAAACCCTTATGCCTTTGACTTTGAACTGTCAAATTGGATTGAGCTTGGAGTGTTTAATGCGTTCTTTGACCGCGCCGGCTACACACTGCTTGGGGATGCGTTTGAGCATACATCTTACGGGCCATGGAAACGCGCATTAGTGAAAGTTGATAAAGAAGAATTGTTCCATCTTAGAAATGGTGAAATCATTATGAGAACAGCCATGAATGATCCGAAATTGCAAGAGGAAGTTCAAAAAGCGGTTGATTGGATGTTTTTAATGGCGCTTGAATTTTTTGGTGTAGAAGACCGTTTAAAATCCAGATCCGCACAGCTTGAATACCGCTTAAAAGGAAGAACAAACGATGAGCTCCGTCAAAAATGGCTGTCGACAGCAGTTCCATTCTGTGAATCAATTGGAGTAAAAGTTCCAGCTCATTATGATGAAGAACAAGGAAAATATGTGCTCGATGTCCCATTCCCTTGTAAATTTGATCCAGTCAATAAAAAATGGCTGTTCGACCAGCCGGACACATGGGAAAACGTCATTAAACGATTTAAACAAAGAGGGCCGCAAAATGAAAGGTTTGTAGGAAGAATTCAAAAAGGGGCAAAAGAATTAGAACAGCTGAGAAAAGAGGTGGTATGATGCAAAAACAAGCTGTGGATACGAAAAAATATTGGGAGGCGCTGAAAGAGGTGATGGATCCTGAATTCCCAATAAGCGTTGTCGATATGGGGCTCATTTACGACATTCAAATGAATGACGGGGAAGTGCATGTGACGATGACATACACAGCCGTTTCCTGCGCCTGCATGGAATGGATTGAAAGCGATATAAAAAATCGGCTTCTTGCAGAAGAAGAAGTAAAGGAAGTACACATAAATGTCGTATGGGATCCTCCATGGACGGTCGACCGTCTTAGCCCAGAGGGAAGGGAAAAATTAAAGTATTGGGGTGTAAGTGCAAAATGATCGCAGAAAAAATAACCTATGATATTTTTGCCCGCATTAATCGGGGAGACAACTTAATGCATATAGGCACGGTAGAAGCAGAAAACAGCGAGCTGGCAAAAGTGTATGCAACGTTTACGTACGACGAAGAGGATTGGACCGAAATGGTTGTCGTGGAACGAAACAAGCTGAATTGGGTGAAAAAACCTGATTGGCTATTTTCAGAGAAAGGAGCTGAAGCATTGTGAGCGTAATGGAACAAGGAACGCATTCTTTGATTGAATTGCTGGAGACAATAGCGGATAACAAATATGTGCTTGGCGACCGTTTAGTGGAAGTTGGTGTAAGCGGTCCAAATTTGGAAGCGACCTTGTCTGCTATAGCTATGGCTCAAGGAGAACTGGGGCATGCAAGACTTTTGTACAATTGGTGTTTTGATTTAAAAGGGGTAAAAGGCAAGAAGCCTGACATTCAAGCACAAACAGGAAAAGCTTTTCAAACAGCTGTAAACGTTCAAAACTGGATTTCTCTCATTGCTTCACTATATGCAATCAATGCCGCAATCGATATCGTCTTTCAAACGGTGTTAAAAACAAGTCATTCCAAGGTTGCTTCACGGATTCAAAAGCTTGTCCGCGAACAACACGATCATATCATCTATGCAGAAAATTGGGCAAAACAACTTCTTCTTGATCAAGGAGCTGTCCCCTACAGATTTCAAGAAGCATTAAGGGAGGCTGCCGAGGAAGCAAAGGCTTGGCTTGCAAAAGTTGAAAAAAGTGAAGAATTGAAAAAGGAAGGTTATTTCCCGGAAACTCCCTCGTTCACGGAAAAATTTGAAAAACGGCTGCAGCAATTAAATGCGGAACAGCTTGTTCAAGCAAAGTGAGTGATGCTCATGTCAGAATCAGGCGTTCTTTTAGAAATTCAAAACAAAGTGGCTATCATTCAATTAAATAACGCAAAACGTGCCAACGCATTAAGCAAATTTTTAGTAAAAGATCTTTCTTATGCGATAAACACGATAAAAGATCATTCGAATGTAAGCGCAGTTATTTTTACGGGAGGTGAAAGCAAAGCGTTTTGTGCAGGGGCGGATTTAAAAGAAAGGCAGTCCATGAGCGAACGAGAAGTGGAAGAATATGTCGCATTGCTCAGGAAAACATTTACAAATATCTCATCTTTGCCAATGCCGACGATTGCGGCTGTAAAAGGATTGGCTCTTGGAGGGGGATGTGAACTTGCTCTTGCCTGTGACATTCGTGTCATGGAAAAAGGGGCGCTCATCGGGTTGACGGAAGTTTCTTGGGGAATAATCCCGGGAGCCGGCGGCACTCAACGGCTGGCGCAATTAGTAGGAATCGGCAGGGCCAAGCAGCTTATTTTTACAGCTGAAAAAATAAATGGCGAAAAAGCTTATGAAATAGGACTTGTCGAATATATTTGTGAAGCTGGCGAGGCAGAATTGAAAGCGCTTAACATAGCGGAAAAAATTTCGGAAAATTCAATTTATTCTGTCCGTTTAGCGAAGCAGGCTGTCGACAGTTTTGCTCGAGAACTAATGGAAAAGGGTCTGATAGCGGAATGGGATTGTTATCAAAAAACGATTTATCATCCGGATCGTTTAGAAGGATTGGCGGCTTTTCAAGAAAAACGCAAACCTGATTTTTCAAATAATAAATGAACAATGGAAGGAGAATAATGATGACAGTTGAAACAACTGCTAACAAAAATTTAACGGTGGTCAAAAACAGCGGAGTGGCGGAAATCCATCTTCACATCAATAAAACGAATGCCTATGGACTGGAGTTTTACCAAGAATTCAACGCAGTGATCGATGAGCTTCGCTTCGATCCAAACATAAAAGTGGTCGTGCTGATGAGCGATGTGCCGAAATTTTTCTCGGCAGGAGCGGATATCAATTTCTTAAAAGCAGCGGATCCGCGTTATAAAACACAGTTTTGCCTGTTCTGTAATGAAACGCTGGATAAAATCGCCCGTTCGCCGCAAGTATATATCGCCTGTTTGGAAGGGCATACAGTCGGCGGAGGATTGGAAATGGCGCTAGGCTGCGATCTGCGATTCATGGGAGATGAAGCAGGAAAAATCGGCTTGCCGGAAGTATCGCTTGGGGTGCTGGCTGGAACGGGAGGAACGCAGCGGCTCGCGCGGTTGATCGGGTATTCGAGAGCGCTGGATATGAATATTACAGGGGAAACGCTGACACCGCAGGAAGCGCTGGACATTGGTCTCGTCAACAAAGTGTTCCCGCAGGCGGAAACGAGAGAGCGGACGCTCGAGTATGCGAGAAGGATAGCTGAAAGCGCAAGCTATGCGGTTTCCAACATCAAGCTGTCGATCATGAACGGGAAGGAAATGCCATTGAACGTAGCCATCCGCTACGAAGGAGAGCTGCAAAACTTGTTGTTCCGCTCCGAGGATGCAAAAGAAGGATTAAGCGCATTTTTAGAAAAGAGAAAACCAAATTGGAAAGGGATATAAACGTTAGCTTTTCATATATATTGTCAAGCCTCCTGAATATATATCTTCTTCAGGCGGCTTCAATGCCGCTTCATCTATTCAAAAAATTGATATATAGGATGGTGAAAAAATGGATCTCCGCGGATTAGGTTTGCTTTACAATGCGGCAGTGCGGTTCATTGATGAAAGTGTAGAGAAAGGTTTGGGCGATAAAATAGCCATTTGTTATCGCGATGAGCGCATACACTATAATGAATTGCAGGAGAAAGTCAATCAAACAGGCAACATGCTCCGTGAGCTCGGTTATAAATTGGAAGACCGCCTTTTAATGGTTTGCCACGATACACCCGAATTTATTTATTCATTTTTTGGCGCCATAAAAATTGGTGCTGTCCCCATTCCCGTCAACACCATGATGAAGCCATCCGATTATGAATATTTTTTAAACAACAGCCGGGCAAAGGGCTTAATCATCCATGAAGATATTTGGGAAAAGATTGAAGTTTACAAAGAACGGTTTTGCTTTTTGAAGGATATCATTATCATTCCGGACAGTGAAAGCGAACAATCAGGCACACATTTAAATTTCCTCCAACTGATGAATAGGGCAAGCAAAAAGCTTGATGCAGCCATGACGAACAAGGACGATCAGGCCTTTTGGCTGTTCAGCTCCGGAAGCACCGGTAATCCAAAAGGCGTCATCCATTTGCAGCATGATATGGAATATGCTTTCAGCACATATGCGAAAAAAATATTGCATATAAGTGAAGAAGACCGATGCTTGTCCGCATCTAAACTGTTTTTCGCCTATGGCCTTGGCGGAGGAATGTACTTTCCTTTAGGAGCAGGAGCTTCAACTGTATTAGTGAAAGAACGCGCAACTCCGGAAGCAATGTTTCAGGCGATTGAAACGTACAAACCGACCATTTTCTTTGGGGTTCCGACTTTATATGGAGCGATGATTGATTATGTGTCGCGAACGGGAAAACAATTCGATTTGAGCTCGCTCAGAGTTTGTGTATCAGCTGGAGAAGCGCTTCCGAAAGCATTTTACCGCAAATGGAAAGAAATGTACAATGTCGATATTTTAGACGGAATTGGTTCAACAGAGGCTCTCCACATATTTTTATCCAATCGGATTGGAGATGTAAAGGCAGGAAGCTCTGGAAAAGTCGTTCCTGGTTATGAAGCAAAAATTGTCGACGAAATGGGCAGGGAATTGCCTCCAAATGAAATGGGAGATTTGTTGATTCGCGGAGACAGCATCGCACATGGATATTGGAACCTTCATGAGCAAAACAAGAAAAAATTTGTCGGAGAATGGCTTCATACAGGTGACAAATATTATAAAGACGAAGAAGGATATTTTTGGTATTGCGGGCGCTCCGACGATATGCTGAAGGTTGGCGGGATTTGGGTATCGCCTGTAGAAGTCGAAAATTGCCTTCTTCAACATGAAAATGTACTGGAAGCTGCAGTTGTCAGCGTGCAAAATGAAAATAATCTTGTCATTCCAAAAGCATATGTTGTTTTAAAAGATAGAACGCCCTCCAAAGAAATGGAAGATGAATTAAAAAACTTCGTGAAGCAGCAGCTGGCCCACTACAAATACCCGCGAATTATAGAATTTATTGACGAACTTCCGAAAACAGCAACAGGAAAAATTCAGCGTTTTAAACTTCGGGAATTATTAAAATCGAATTCAGCTCAATAGTTTAAGACATAGCATTGAAAGGAGTACGTACATTTGAAAAGAAACGAATTTCAGCTCAGGGTGAACTTTGGAGATACGGATGCAGCCGGCATTGTATACTATCCGAATTATTTTAAATGGTTTGATATTGCAGGGCATCAATTTTTTAGAAGTATCGGCCTTGCTCCGGCTAAACTCATCAAAGAATACAGCATCATTCTTCCGCTGCTTGATGTCCGCTGTACGTTTGAGCAGCCGTTATATTATGACGACATTATCACAATTAAAACAGAAGTAATGGAAGTGAACCGGAAAACAATAAAACTAAAGCATGAAGTATATCGTGAAGATACAAGAACCGGGCACGGATATGAGCTCAGGGGGTGGGTGAAAGAAGAAAACGGAAAAAAATTTGCAGTGCCCATACCTGAAGAGGTGAAAAAATTGCTTCAAGAAGACGGGTTTGGTGAACGGGCTCAGATCAATCCATGGCTCAGCGCATAAATGAACATTGAAAAAATGTAATGGAGGAGAGTAGCGTGGATCTTAACGTATCCATTCATGATGTGTTTGAAAAAGCATATAAGCGCTATCCTGATAAAGAATTCATTTACGATGGCTATAAACGTTTAACTTACAAAGATATCAAACAAATGTCCGATTCCATCGCCTCCGCTTTCCACCAGCTCGGTATAGGGAAAGGAGACCGCATCATTGCATGCCTGCCGAACTGGCATGAGTTTCTTGCCATATATTTTGCAATTGCAAAAATAGGCGCCATATTAGTTCCATGCAATACGCGATATCGTGTTGAAGAATTGTCTTATATAGTGGCCAATTCTGGTGCAAAAGCAATTTTTGTGGTAGAAGAGCATGGCCATTTCCATACGGTAAAATCTTTAATGGAAAGTAATGAAAGCGCTTTAGAAATGGTGTTTACGGTGCGGTTTCAAGAAGATGGTCACCATTCCTTTGAAGATTTGCTGAAAAATAGGACAGTCGAAGCTGCCGCCGGAAGTGTCCATCGATCCGAAAGAAGATGTGTTTTCCATTTTATATACTTCAGGAACAACAGGACTTCCGAAAGGTGCCATGCTCACGCATTTAAATTTTGTCCATAATGCCGCATGTACAGTGGAGGCGCTTCAATGCGACGAAAATGACGTATTTTTAGTGGTCGTTCCTGTCTTTCACGTGTTTGGCATGGTTCCAAGCATACTGGCAGCTGTGACTGCCTGTGCCAAAATGGTGTTTATGGAGCAATTTAAAGCGGAAGCTGTATTAAAAATGATTGAACAAGAAAAGATTACGATACACCATGGAGTTCCGACAATGTTTATATTGGAATTAAATCACCCTCAATTCAAATCCTATGACTTATCTTCGTTAAGAACAGGTATTATTGCGGCAGCACCATGCCCTGTCGAAGTCGTGAAAAAAATTAGAAATGAGATGGGATGCAATATAACTATTTCCTATGGTCAAACGGAAACATCTCCAGTTGTGACAATTACAAGCTTTACAGACAGTGACATCATTCGTTCAGAAACGGTTGGCAGAACGATTCCAGGAGTTGAAATTAAAGTTGTTGATGTGAATCGCCAAACTGTACCGACTGGAGAAATTGGCGAACTTGCTGTGCGCGGGTTAAATGTCATGAAAGGCTACTTTAACATGCCTGAAAAAACGAAAGAAGCCATTGATCAAGATGGCTGGCTTTATACAGGTGACTTAGTGACGCTTGATGAACAAGGTTATGTCCGCATCGTTGGACGGAAGAAGGAAATGATCATCCGCGGCGGCTACAACATTTATCCTCGAGAAATTGAAGAAATTCTTTATAAGCATCCGAATGTAGTAGAAGTAGCCATTATCGGGCTGCCTGACACTGTTTTAGGAGAGATTTCATGTGCGGCGGTAAAATTAAAAGACGGAGCTTTGGAAACGGAAGAATCGATGAAAAATTATTTAAAAGGAAAAATTGCTGACTACAAAATACCGGATAAAGTTGTTTTTGTCGATGAGCTGCCAATGACGCCGAGCGGAAAAATTAAAAAAGTAGAACTTCAGAAAAAATTAAAAGAAGATTTGCAAACAGAATTGCGATAATTTCATGCAAGGAAGATCAAACGGTAGACATATGTTTGATCTTCCTTCATCATAAAGTTAATCAACCTTCTGAAAAATTTGACATCCGATTGATGACCTACGGCTTCTTCATAACATTTTTTAAAAGAGTAGGAGTGAAACTGTTGAGACAAAAAGCGTCAAGATCGGAATTAATTGAAGTGGCTCAAGGACGGAGGCCCGCAGATTTAATTATCAAAAATGGTACGGTGATCAACGTCTATTCAGGAGAATTGTTGAAGCAAAATGTCGCTGTTTATCAAGACTCCATTGCATATGTCGGCGAACGGGATGTCCTTTCCGATGAACATACAAAAATTATTGATGCAGAAGGGATGTATGTTTCACCAGGTTTTATTGAACCGCATGCACATCCGTGGGTCATCTACAATCCTGTTAGTATGACTAGGAAAGTTCTTCCCCTTGGAACAACGACAACGGTAAATGACAATTTGTTTTTTTATTTGCATATGGGAGCTGCTGGATTTAAAAAAATGGTCAAAGACTTGAAAGACCTTCCGGGCAATTTTCTTTGGCTTGTCCGGCTTGTCTCGCAAGCGGATTTCAAAGGAGAAAGGGAATGGTTTAATCAAAAGGATGTCCAAGAGCTTTTAGAATTAGAAGAAGTTGTCGGAACAGCGGAGGTCACAAGATGGCCGCTTTTGTATCAGGCTGATTCCTTTTTGCTTGATACAATTGAAGTGGCAAAACAGAAAGGGAAAGTCGTGGACGGTCATACAGCGGGCTGTTCATATGAAAAATTGATTTCCATTGCTGCGAGCGGAGTCAGTGCTTGTCATGAAGCAATAACGGCAAAAGAGGCGCTGGACAGGCTGCGGTTGGGAATGTGGACGACTTTACGCAACAGCTCGCTTCGCCCTGATTTCCCTGAAGTTATAAAAATGATTACAGAAGGGAAAGTCAGTACACATCGAATTACGATGACAACCGACGGTCCGCACCCTGGGTTTATCGAAAAAGAAGGCTTTGTCGATGGATTGATCAGAAGAGCTGTAGAATTAGGAGTGCCGGTCATAAACGCGTTGCAAATGGCTACGATCAATGCAGCCGTTTATTTGCGCTTAGATGATTATATCGGCGGGATTGCTCCAGGAAAATTGGCAGACATTTTACTTCTTCCAGATTTGAAATATTTTCGGCCGGATATCGTCATTTCAAGAGGTGAAGTCGTAGCCGAGCAAGGAAATTTGCTTGTGTCGACACCAAAACTAAATTGGAATCAATATGTTGTCCGGGAGCCATTTGCGTTTTCGAAGCAACTTTTGGACGATTTAAACTTGTACCGTTACCCATATTCAAGTACTGAACAAACTGTTCCGGTCGCTTATTTTAAAAGCAATGTCATTACGCAGCGAAAAGATGTTAAGCTTCCAGAAGCAGAGGGATTCGCAGATATTTCCGGTGAAGAAGGCTTATTGTATGCATCGTTAATTGACCGGAACGGAAAGTGGGTGTCGAAAGCGATATTAGAACGATTTGCCGTTCATCTAGATGGGATGGCGTCAACTTACAATACTACAACAGAATTGCTTGTGATCGGAAGAAATCCAAAAGCGATGGCCCAGGCGGCTAAAAGAGTGCATGAACTAGGAGGAGGAATCGTCATTGTTGATGGCGAGGACATTGTGGTTGAAATACCTCTTCCATTTACCGGCATGATGACGGACGATTCATCATTTGATCAAGCTGTTCGATATCATGATGAGCTGTTAGCAGCCGTGCAGCAAAGAGGATTCCTATTCCATGACATTTTATATACGCTATTGTTTTTAACTTGTGATTTCTTGCCCGGTCTTCGTCTTATTCCATTTGGTTTGTATGATGTTAAGAAAAATGAAATGCTGCTTAAAGCGGAACCAATAAAAGATCAAATCGCGAAGTAAAACTAGAAAAAGAGAGCTGAGCCGTTTCCTCCAGGGGGGGCAGCCCAAAAAGTCAGAGTTAACTGACTTTTTGAAGCCCCTTCATTTTAGGAACTTATCGGACAGGCCATTTTTCCAATCTTGTTTATATCCTTCAGAAGTCTTATGAAGGACTTTTCTTATGCTCTCTTTCTGAATTCGGTTTTCAGCATATACAATTGCTTCTTGTTGGACCTCATTGCCTCTATGAAGGCCATTTACAAATTTTATTCGATTATTTTTGTCCTTCACAGCAGTATTTCTCCAAAATCCTTCATTTTAGGAACTCAACGGAGAGCCCCTTCTTACAATTAGTCAAGAGTTTTTCGTAACTATTTGTTTCAGTGGATTTATTTAGGAGGCAGTGGTACCCCTTCCTCCTAAATAAATTTACGCATGCCTAATAGATCTAACGATTTTTGTTTTTTTCACTAGATCAAATATGTTATATTTTTCCTGAAAATTGCGAAGTTGCTGATGCGATTTCGTAATTGTACGTAAAAATGTGTGTCGATAATTTAACCATCTTTTGGACAAGTTGATCTCTTTTCTCCTTCAAGTCTGCAATCCGTTTGGCATAATCCCGCACTTGTTCACAGCGAATATCATCTTTTGAAATTGCTGGATACGCTTCTTTTGCTGCTTCGATTAAAGCGATCCCTTTTTCTTCAGCACGTGCCAATGATAAGTTTTTTCTTGTGTTGGCTTTTAAACGATTACGAATCACTGTTTTTGAACAAACTAACACATGATCCGGATGAGAGTATAATTGAACGACATTCAAAAATAAAGCAGAACGTTTACTGAATAGCTTTTCTAACTCAGGAAAACTCAATTGTAGAATCGCATGTAAACGACTATATAAATGCGTCATTTCACTACTTAATTCATCATAATATCTCGTCATTGCACGCATTTGTTTATCTTCATTAGGCGAGAAGACTCCCACTTCAACGAAGCGAAGTAAGTGGGAGATGAATCGCCTTAACTATATTTACTGAAAATAATATAGATTCAGTAAAGTATAGTATGTATAATATAGTTAAACAAGGAGGGGTTTGGATGGGAAATGTTCCTAAAGTGTTGCAAAATTTGCGTCTTCCCGTGATTGGGGCACCGATGTTTATTATTAGTACACCAAAGCTAGTGATTGCCCAGTGTAAAGCAGGAATTGTGGGTTCTATGCCGGCATTGAATGCAAGACCATCTAGTCAATTGGATGAATGGCTTGCGGAAATTACGGAAGAACTCGCCAGTTACAATGCCAAAAATCCGGATAAGCCTGCTGCACCTTTTGCCATTAATCAAATCGTTCATAAAACGAATGACCGTTTAGAAAAGGATATGGAACTTTGCGTTAAGTATAAAGTTCCTATTATTATTACGTCCCTTGGTGCACGGGAAGAGGTATATGAGGCTGCCCATAGTTATGGCGGTTTTGTATTCCATGATGTCATTAATAATACCTTTGCCAAAAAAGCCATTCAAAAAGGGGCAGATGGACTGGTGGCAGTGGCGGCAGGAGCTGGTGGACATGCTGGAACCCAAAGCCCGTTTGCTCTTGTACAAGAAATTCGGGAATGGTTTGATGGTCCATTAGCTTTATCGGGAGCGATTGCACGCGGACACTCTATTTTAGCTGCACAAACAATCGGAGCCGACTTTGCATATATTGGTTCTCCATTCATTGCAACCCATGAAGCCCGGGCGGCGGAGGAATACAAGCAAATGATTGTGGATAGTTCTGCAGAAGATATTGTTTACAGCAATCTCTTTACAGGTGTACATGGGAACTATTTGAAAGGCTCCATCATTAACGCCGGCTTGGACCCGAATAATTTGAAAGAAAGCGACCCTTCAGCCATGAACTTTAAAGAAGCCGGCAAAAAAGCCTGGAAAGACATTTGGGGAAGCGGCCAAGGAATTGGGGTTATCAAAGAAATTACTTCTACAGAGCAGCTGGTGGATCGATTATACGAAGAATATCATCAAGCCTATGAGGAGTTAATTCAAAAGAGAGCCGTATATGCGAATCAATAAAATATGCAGTACTTCCTAATGGTAGACAGATTCTCGCATCTGTTAAACATAGGAAGTTTTTTGTTTGCATTTATATTTGGTTCGGAAGCTGCTTCTTTTAGTGCGTTTACAACCTAATTTCGTGCGGATGGAGTTTCCATTAGTGCGTTTACAACCTTATTTCGTGCGGATGAAGTTTCCATTAGTGCGTTTACAACTTAATTTGGTGCGAATTAAAAAATTATACCCAACCGAAAAGGGAAAAAACATTTATCCATTGCTTAAAAGAGAACATGACTATTCCAATGCCGTGGCTTTAAAAGGACTTTCTGAAACAGAAGTGGAATCATTATTCCATCTTTTAGCGAGTAAGAAAAAATGTAGAAAAAGATTGGGAATACGTCAAAAAAGGGAATAAACGAAATTATTAGCGGCAAGGAGAGATTTTGTGTGGCCATTGAAATAAAAAGATGCACCCTTGAAGATATCAAAACATTGCAAAAGGTCGGCAGGGAAACCTTTTATGAATCTTTTAAAGACCAAAACTCCCCAGAAAATATGAAACCTATTTGGAAAAAGCTTTCAATTTGGAACAGCTTGAAAAGGAACTAGCCAATAAGCACTCACAATTTTATTTTGTAATCGTTGATAAGGAAGTGGTGGGGTATTTGAAGGTCAATGTGGATGATGCACAAACGGAAAAGATGGGCAAAGAATACCTGGAAATTGAACGCATTTATATTCGACAAACCTTTCAAAAATATGGACTCGGCAAATGTTTGTTTAATAAAGCTGTTGAAATTGCAAAGGCATTAAATAAGAAAAAAATTTGGCTTGGGGTTTGGGAAAAGAATGAAAATGCCATTGGTTTCTATGAGAAAATGGGATTTGTTAAAACTGGCTCCCATGTCTTTTATTTGGGCGATGAGGAGCAAACGGATTACATTATGGTTAAAACATTGGAAGGTTGATGTGGAGCAAAGAAATAGTTTTGGGAGAACCCTCGTATTTTGGCTGTTTTCCAAATGCGGGGGTTTTTTATTTTCAGAAGGATACAAAAAGGATAAATTTGTATGTTACCTTGGTATTGGAGGGATGGAGATGGCTTTCAATCTGCTTTTAGTAGAAGATGACGAGGAAATACGAGAAATTATAACAGATTATTTCACCGAAAAAAGCAACGGGACGTTTATCGTAAATGCAGCGAAAGATGGAGAGGAAGGCTTACAAAAATTGTATAGCGACGATTATGATTTGGTGCTTCTTGATGTGATGCTGCCGGAGTTGGATGGATTTACCCTTTGCCGGGAACTTCGAAAGTCGAGCGATGTTCCCATTATCTTTCTAACGTCAAGGGAAGCGGAGAATGACCGTTTATACGGCTACCAGCTAGGATGCGACGACTATGTCACAAAGCCCTTTTCGTTGGCTGAACTGTATGCCAAAACCAATGCTTTATTGAAGCGAGCAAAGGGAATGGTGCGGCATGAAATTATGAAGGCGGGAAGCATTACATTAGATCCTTACCGATATACGGTGTTTGTCAATCATGAAGAGGTAATGCTTGCACCAAAAGAATTTGCCATTTTAAAAATTTTGATGGACCATCCTGGTAAAGTCGTTAGCAGGGAGACGTTGCTTGTCCGGATTTGGGGATATGATTTTGAAGGCAATGAACGGGTAGTGGACAACCATGTAAAAAAATTACGAAAAGCTTTAGGCAGTGCTTCATCCCAAATCAAAACCGTATTCAAAAAAGGATACTGATACAAGCTTGAGGTGAATGAATGAAAAGGGATCATCCAAAGAGAAAAATCTATTTACGTATCTTTAGTTTGTTACTAGCTATCTATCTAATATTAATGTTGGCGTTTAGCACATTTTTTTTATCCAAGCAAAAGAAAATCGCCATGATGGACCTTCAAACGGACGGTTTATATTTAAGCACCAGTATAGAAAGAATCATTAAAGACTATGTTAGTAACAATCAAATTATAGATATCACCAAAGTAAGAAAAGAATTGGTTAATACATTATATTTGGAACCAGATACAGAATTGGCTTTTTTTACGGGAGATTACGAACTAGTATATAATACCAACCCTTATTGGACTGCCAGCTATACTTCACAAGTGGTTGGAAATAATTATTACACCGATTACGCTTATATTAATCCTGAAGACTGGTTTAGTGATGAAGAAAGTCAAGAGATTGAAGATTATTTATATGCTGCACCAAAGGCTGAAAAAGTTGGGGACTTATCAGGATATGCGGTTTATGTAGAGGGTTTTTGGTTGGATAATGAAATGATGATTCCTAAAACAATCTACGTACATAGAATGTATGCAGATGAGTTTAACAAAAATGGAGAGTTAAGTAGAAGTAGTGGTGTTCCTGGCGACGTAATTGTGTATGAAACGAATTATGAAAATAAAAAAGGTTTACCCTATTATGACCAAACGGCAGAGATCATTCCAAATAATTTAGGTAATCCGAATAACGAGGAACAGAATGCATTGCGGAAAGCGGTCATAAATCCAGCCAATTTAAATCAATTGATTCCCCCATTATTCATGAAACAGGAGAAATCGGAAGTATACTCGGAAAAAGTCAACCTTTTCAATTATCGCTTTTATTGGATTGAGACTTATCAAAGGACCCTAGAAGATGGTAGCTACAGCCCTTTTTGGACTGTCGTAGGCCGTAATGTGAACTTATGGGAACAAACTGTGCCGACATTAAAGTTTATTTGGGCTACCGGCTTCATCATCATAATCTTTGCGTTCATCAAATATGTTATATTTTTCCTGAAAATTGCGAAGTTGCTGATGCGATTTCGTAATTGTACGTTAAAATGTGTGTATTAAGATGGAAGAGACACTTCAATAACTTATTCACACAAGCGATGGACGCAACTTTATGACATTTGTTATAAGGTTGCGTTTTGAATTTGTCGTAATATTCTACAAAATGATTGTTTCCAATGCGTCGTTGGCGTTAACGATTCCTTTTTCTTATCCACGATCTCATGGATTCAACATATTAAACCTGATCTTATAAGGTCCGTGAAGTAGGCCAGTTATTTCAATGCGAACCTATCGTTCTTTAGGCTGTCACGACCTTTTCTCCACTTCTACTAAAAAAATAGCAGCACAGACATTGGTCGTGGTCTGTGCTACTAATCTTAATATGTTTTTTTCGGGTTTCACATTGTTGAAGCCTCATTTGAGAGCAACAAGGATAAATACATGCTGAATCTCCTACTATTTTTTTATATAGTAAACTCCTTTTCTGGTGCACTTTAATCAATCGGGAAGCAGGCTGGATGGACGAAAATGGACAAGAAACATTCTGGGAATGTCGGTACAGTTTGGAAAAGATGTACTTATCGTTTGTTCCAACATTTGAAAATCGGCAGGAAGAATCGTTTAAAAAATAGCAGATGCGGAAAACTCAGTTCATCATTATCTTACGGTTCGTTTCAAAAGAAAAAATTTCCTGGGAAAAGCTTGAAAACTATAATCCAATTTTTCGGTTGATGGCGGTGCTTCTCATCGTCTGTCCATTGGTTGGCAAACAAATAAAAGTTTTGAACATCTGCCAGTTACAAACAGACAGAAAATAGTTTAGAAGAGATGTACTCACTGTTTTAAATAGCACAATCATATAAATCAAACTTTGAAAAAGGACAACAGTCTTTCACAGCGTAAAAAACTGTGCTTTTTTGACGCAAAAAAATTTTTCCAGAAAGTATTGTCATTTTTTTTATAATAAAGTATGATTTATCTGTATTAAGAATTATAATACAGTTAATACAGATGTGGGGGCTGCGGGAAAATGCTTGATATAGATTTTCGAAGCCGAAAACCGATCTATGAACAGCTTGTCGATCAAATAAAAGAGATGATTGTAAGCGGAGTGCTGAAAGGGGGAGAACAACTTCCCTCCGTCAGAGTGCTTGCGCAGCAATTGACGGTGAATCCAAATACAATTCAAAAAGCTTACCGTGAGCTGGAGAGGATCGGATATATTTACTCGATTCAGGGAAAAGGAAATTTTGTTTCGGAGAAAATTGAGGCATCTAATCAGGAAGAGCTGAAAATGGTTAAAGAAAATTTGCAAAAATTAGCACAACAAGCATTATTTTTAGGGATGCAATCTGATGAGCTCCTGCAGATCATGGAGGAAATTATCAAAGATCATCAAGGGGGAAAAAGAGATGATTGAAGTCAAAAAGGTATATAAAACATTTCAAAATGCGACTGTGTTATCTAACATCGATTTACAAATTGAAAAAGGAACCATCTTCGGGCTTCTAGGTTCAAACGGCGCTGGAAAAACGACGCTGTTGAAGCTGATCGCAGGTTTGTATAAACAAGATAGGGGAGACATTTTAATTGATAAAAAACCTGTATTTGAAAATGAAGACATTAAGCAAAGATTCATATTCCTTACAGATATTCCTTATTTTTTCCCTCATTATACGATCAAACAGATGGCGAATTTTTATGAAAACATATATCCATCCTTCAGCAGAGAACGATTTCAAACATTGCAGGATGTATTTGATCTAGATCTTAAGCAAAAAATTTATCGCCTGTCAAAAGGAGTTCAGCGTCAAGTGGCATTTTGGCTCGCTTTTTCCGCAATGCCTGAACTGCTCATTTTAGACGAGCCGTTTGACGGTTTAGATCCGGTCATGAGGAAAAAAATGAAAAATATAATCATCCAAGATGTGGCAGCGAGAGAAATGACTGTGATCGTCTCTTCCCACAACTTGCAGGAAGTAGAGGATATAAGCGACCATATCGGCATTTTGCATAAAGGTGAACTGCTAATAAAACGGAATTTGGATGACCTAAAGTCGAATATACACAAAGTGCAAATTGCCTTTCAAGGAAGCGTTCCTTCGGAAATGCTGCAGCAGCTTCAAATTGTCTATCAGGAACAAAGAGGCAGCGTGCATTTATTCATTGTAAAAGGAAATGCTGATGAATTTTCCAGCTATATAAAAAGCTTTAAGCCTCTTTTATTCGATTTGCTCCCGCTTACATTGGAGGAAATTTTTATTTATGAAATGGGGGAAAAAGGATATGCAATCGAAAACATCCTTATTTAAAAAAGAGCTGTTAATTCAAAATTTCCGTTCTGTCGGTTGGGTAGGACTAGCGTTTTTGATCGGTCTAATTCTATCAGTACCGATGGAAATTGCGGTGTTGTTTTCCGGGAGAGAGAATTATAATGAAGAGAACATATATGAAAGTTTGTTTTCCATTGCACAAGAACTTCAATTATTCATGTTAATCGTGATACCTGTGCTTATGTCCATTTTTTTGTTTCGGTTCCTGCATGTAAAGCAATCCAGCGATTTTCTTCATAGTCTTCCGATTAATCGGAAAATGCTTTTTTGGCATCATTGGCTGACGGGTGTTGTGTTTTTAATCGTACCTGTCATGATTACTTCTCTAATATTGGCCGTTTTTATACAGGTGTTTGATTTGTCGAGCTATTTTCGTGATTTGAACCTTGTTAGATGGTTTTGTACTTATTTAGCCTATACGCTATTATTGTTTTCTATCGGCACCTTCTCTGCCATGCTGACAGGAATTAGCACGATTCAAGCCATATTGACATTGATTATTTTATTGTTTCCTTTCGGGGTTTATCAACTTATAGTGTACAATTTGCAATACATTTTGTTTGGATTTCCGAGCGGCTATTATTTGAATAATAATCTTTGGATCGAATTTTTTTCACCGCTTACGAGGCTGATTTCCCTCGAATTCCAGCCTTTCTCTTGGTGGGAAATCGCCGTTTATTTATTGCTAGCAGCCTTGTTTTGCTGTATTTCCTTGCTTCTGTACACACGGCGGCCAGTCGAATATGTGTCACAAGCCGTTATTTACTGGAAGCTTAAACCAGTTTTTAAATATGGCGCCACTTTTTGTACGATGCTGCTCGGTGGGATGTATTTTGGCATTATTGACTATAGCGGAAGCTTATTATGGATTTGTACCGGATATGTAGTTGGTACACTCATCGGTTATTTTATAGCTGAAATGATCTTGCAGCAGACGTGGCGAATCAAGCCTAATTTCAAAGGATTGTTTATTTATTTTATTGCAGTGATACTCGTATTCATTTTGACCGGTTCTGGTGCGGGAGGATATGAGAAAAAGGTTCCGAGAGTTGCAGAAATACAATCGGTATTTTTCAGCAATTATTGGTATTACGAGGACGAGATGATTAATAAGTTTATCTACCAGGAACCGGAAATAATCGAAGCAATTCAAAAGCTGCATACAGAAATCGTTGCCGAAAATAGATCCAAAGATGTTTCCGAACCTGAATCGTTGTTTATCGTCTATTATTTAAAAAATGGAAGCAAATCGATCCGCCAATATGAAGTTGATCGGAAATCGTTCGAACGATATTTGAAGGAGATTTATGAATCGAAGGAATATAAAAAAGCAACCTATGAAGTTCTAGACGTAAACGATCAAGATGTTGAACAAATAGTATTTCATTCTAACTATCCAAACTACTATGTTGAAAAAGTGGATATTGCCAATAATTCTGATCAACTAGCAAAAGCATTAAAAGCATTAAAAAATGACATCACGAATCTTACATATGAAGATATGACCGATGAAAGAAAAGACTGGGGAGAAATTGAAATCATTTTAAAAAATAATAAGCAATTATTCATTCCATGGAAAAAAAGCTTTAAAGAGTTCGATGAATGGATGAAGAATAACGGAACGGTTAAAAACGTAAGAGTGACAGCTGATGATGTCCAATATGTACTCATAACGGAGAATAACATCAATCACGATTTGGATTATAAAAATATGCTAAAAGAAATTGAACAAGATCCGCAAACGGTCAAAATTGTAGATAAACAGTTGATTGAGCAATGCTTGCAAGATGAAACAGAATCGACTTCAGGAAAAAATATTATGTTCATTGTTTATAAAAATGGAAATTATGAGGTTGGCAGCTTTGCTCATCCAGAAATAGCTGAATCGATCAAGAAACAGGCAAAAAAATAAAAAAGGATTGGATAATTATGGATGATATAATATCCGCTCAAGAGAGCTTTCAAGACATCTATTGTATGTTTTATAAAAAAGTGTACCGGATTGCTTTTTCCATAACGAAAGATGTACATTTGGCAGAAGATGTATTGCAGGAAACATTTTTGAAATTTTATCAAAAGGCTGAACAAATTGAGGATATGGAAAAAATCTCTGGTTGGCTCGGTACAGTAGCAGCGAGAACTGCGATAGATTTTCTTCGGAAGGAACAGAAAACGCCGTGCCCCCTTGATGAATTATTGATCAGTCAAGGGGGCAATGTGGAACAAACAGCAGAATATGAATGGCTGAAAGAGACCATTTCTCAAGAAATTCGGAAACTAAAACCGAAATACCGCGAAATTTTAGAATTGAAATTGTATTATGATTTAAAAGAACAGGAATTAGCTCAACAGCTAAAGCTTTCGAAAGGAACAGTTAAAACTAGGCTTCACAGGGCAAGACGCACGCTGAAAGTGTCGTTGAAAGATGCGATGTAAAGTTCGGGTGCTCTTGCCCCTTTTTTACGTCTTTTCCCAGATTTTTAAAATCAGGGGAGAAGCTTATGAATTTTTCGCTTTTCGATATTGATACTGCTTCCATTGGAACCGGATAAAGCAGCCGATGCAAAATCCTAAAATCGCAATGAAAGCCGCTGAAAAAACTAAAATCGAAAAAATATATCCTAAAACATCAATATGAAAAGAAAATCCGATAAAAGCTAGCAGCAAGCATGTGCAGGCAATGATTTGATTGAATTGCTGATCAGATCTGTCTTCTAAATGATAGGACGAATGTGGTTTTCGTAAAAACGTTTTAGCGGCCGCCATAATCGGATTGATACCAAAAATGAGTCCAATCAAGCCAGCAATAAGCGGAATAAGAAGAAAAAGCGGCTCGTTTGTGATCCAAGTGATCAAAACAGACAAAACAATTGTCCATTGATTCGTTCTAACTAGAGGACGAGGGATGCCGTCCATGGAAATCCCACCTTTCCATATATGTTTTATGATATTTATATCATAAATGTGCAGGCATTGCACTTTTTTGATTTTGATCAAGCCTCCATTCATATAAATATGTTACAATGGTTGGTAGATATTATGGAAATTAGGGGGATATGAAAATGTCAATCGGTTATGTAAATGGTCGCTTTGTTGACCTCAATGAACCGGTGATCCCGATTGATGAAAGAGGACACCAGTTTGGCGACGGAGTGTATGAGGTGATCCGCGTTTATAACAAAAAGCCGTTTATGCTGCGCGAGCATTTAGAGCGGTTACAGACAAGTGCTGAAGCGATTAAATTAAAACTCGATCAAACATTGGAGCAATATGAACAGCTGATAAAAGAAGCAATTGAAAAATCAGCATTAACAGATTGCGACGTCTATTTGCAAATTACGCGCGGAGTGGCCGTTCGAAATCATTTGTTTCCAGATGTTTCTGTTTCAACAACGATGACCGTAAGACCTGCAAAGCAATTGCCCCATCATTTGCGGGAGAACGGCGTTTCTGCTATATTCCATGACGATGAGCGGTGGGCCAATTGCTATATTAAATCGCTTAACTTATTGCCGAATATTTTAGCTAAACAAACCGCCCATGAAAAAGGAAGCTATGAAGCGATTTTAGTCCGTGATGAATATGTGACGGAAGGGTCGAGCTCCAACGTATTCATCGTCAAAAACGGAACAATTTATACGACGCCGCTATCAAAGCATATATTGTCAGGAATTACAAGAATGGCGGTAAAATCGATCATTGAAACAGAAGGTTTAACATTAGTAGAAGAAAAGTTTACGAAAGAGGATGTACTTGAAAGCGATGAAGTCTTCATTACGAGCACAACTTCTGAAATTTTACCAATCGTGACCGTAGACGGGCAAAAAATTGGCACGGGAAAACCGGGTGAGATCGCGACAACACTTTATCAAAAATTCCAAGAAAACATCGCAAACGAATAACGAGCTTATTGATTGTAAAAGCCTGCAAGAAATCTTTCCTGCCAGGCTTTTTTTTATCATAAAAAACAGGGGGAAAACATGAATATTATTGATCTTCATTGTGATGCGCTGATGAAGCTGGCGAATGCTAAAGGAAAGCTGAAGTTTGCTAACGCCTCGTATTTGGATACGAATAAACAAAGATTGATCAAAGGTAAAATTAAGGTTCAATGCTTTGCCGTTTTTATCGATCAAAAAATAAAAACTGAATACAAATTCCAAGCGGCGCTTGAACAAATCGATCTGTTTTTTACAGAAGTGCTTGGAAACAATCCGGAAATGAAGCAAATAAAGGATTGGTCTGATTTTTATAAGCTTGAGGAACATGAAATTGGGGCGATGCTGACTCTCGAAGGTGTTGATGCGATTGGCGGAGATCTCTACAAACTTCGACTTCTTTATCAGCTGGGAGTTCGATCAGTTGGATTGACATGGAATTATGCCAATCTGGCAGCTGATGGAGCACTTGAAGAACGAGGCGCTGGTGTAACAGCATTTGGCAAGGAAATCATAAAAGCAAACAATGAGCATCGCGTTTTCACTGATGTCTCCCATTTATGCGAGCGTGCGTTTTGGGATGTAATCGAGCTTGCGGATTATCCGATTGCGACCCATTCAAACGCCCGCGCCTTATGTGATCATCAGCGCAATTTAACCGATGAACAGGCAAGGGCAATGTTTCAAAAAGGCGGTACCATTCACATCGTGTACGCCCCCCAATTTTTAACAACTAATGATCAGGCAGCAATCAAAGATGTAATCAAACATATCGACCATTTTTGCATGCTAGGCGGAGTGAAACAAATCGGACTTGGCTCTGATTTTGACGGAATTGAGCAAAAAGTAATAGGATTGGAAAATGCGGCAAAAACACAAAACTTGATCAATGAACTGTTGAAATATTATAATGAGGACGAAGTGAAAGGATTTGCGTATCAAAATTTTCTCAATCATTTACCGAAATAGGTGCAAAAGCAAACTGTTAAGATTGCTTTTTTTTTGAGTTTAAATACCTAAAAACATACTTGACTTATCGGAATTATAAACATTATAATAAAAAAAACGAACGATTAAAGGTGGTTAATTTTATGGAAAAAATGTACTATATTCCGAGCCAACAGGCATCGTTAGCTGCCACATTGCATATACCGAAAGCTCTAACCAACAACAAAAAATTTCCAGTTGTTGTTATTTGCCACGGTTTTGTAGGAAGCCGAATAGGTGTCAACCGATTGTTTGTCAAAGCAGCTGATCATTTTGCTTCGCTCGGCTTTGCCGTTTTGCGGTTTGATTACGAAGGCTGCGGCGAAAGCAGCGGTATTTACGGAACTTACGGCCTCGACCGCTTTATTGAACAAACGATTCATGTTATCGATTTTGTTGAAAAGCTTCCTTTCATCGACAAACATGAATTATATTTGCTTGGCCATAGTTTAGGAGGAGCAGTGGCGACACTCACAGCTGTACGGGATGACCGCGTGAAGAATTTGGCGATTTGGGGAGCGGTCGGTCGGCCATTTGAAGATATAGCCGCCATAGTTGGAAAGGAAGGCTTAGAAGAAGCAGAATCAAGCCAATATGTTGATTATGAAGGCTATTCCTTAACGAAAACATTTTTCCGCTCGCTTGAACAGTACACTCCTTTACAAGAGGCAAAATCGTTTACAGGTGACGTATTCGTTGCCCACGGAACAGAAGATGAAGTCATTTCTCCTTCTTATGCTTGCCTGTATGAAAAAAGCTTCAAAAAAAGGGCTAACAGCGTTGAAAAATCACTCATTATCGGCGGAAACCATACATTTTCGTCTATTTGTCATTCAACCGAATTGTTTCAACAAACAGGAGAATGGCTTGAACGGCAAAGAAAGTTAAACGATGATCGAAAAAAAAAGATTATTTAATGAAAGAGTTTCTAAACGAAAAAGAAGGTTGACCGGACAGCTCGGTCAACCTTCTTTTTTTAATAATAAGGAGAAATCAAGATGTATACAAGAACACCAGTAAATGAGACGTATAGCCAAATCGGCATCGCCCAGCGAACAATTTTCCGGTGTTTTTCTACCTGTCTTGACATTCCCCAGAAAAAGGCAAACAATGCAAGCGGAACAATGACGGCTGCTAATATACTATGGGAAGTAAGAATAAATAAATAAAATGTTTTCATAAATCCTTCGCCGCCATAACGGGTCGGTTCAGATTGCAAAAAATGATAGGTTAAATAAGAAATACAAAATAAGGTGGTCGTTGTAAACGCTGCGATGATAAAGTTCCGGTGTACTTTGATATTTTTCTTTTTAATTGCATAAAGAGCAGCGAGCAGAAAGACGAACGTAAAGCTGTTAAAAATCGCATTAAGTCTTGGGAAAATCGTCAAATCAAAATGGACTTCGCCTCGATATCCGAGAGGAGAGAAAAATAACAGTAAAATAACGGCATTTATAATCACTGACAGTGTCACAACAATGCCGGTGTAATTTTTTTTGTTGTGAGGCTGTTCATAGTTTTGGATGGAGTCCATTTTTTTCCTCCTAACATAAATTTTCTCATTGTATATTTTATCATTTTAAAATGAATTTAAAAGTGACAAAGTGGTGAAAATCGAAATTTTGACAAATCTCTACTTAAATTTTAGAAAAATTTTGATAAAATGGAAATAAAGAAAAAATAGTTCTTTTGGAGGGGATGAGGATGTACAAAAAAATATTAGTTCCTATGGATGGATCTGCCCATTCTACACGCGCGCTTGAGCATGCTGTAAAACTTGCCAAAACAGTTGGGTCTGAAAAAATCACGATTTTGCATGTCAATAATTTAAGATTTACAGAGCAGTATTATTTTGTTGATATTTCCAAATTAATTGATGAAGAGAACGAAGCGATTTTAAAACCAGCGATTGAATTCCTTACTGAAAGCAACGTCCCGCATGAAACACATATTTTCCAAGGAGAGCCAGCAACAATTATTACGGATTATGCAAAAGAACATGACTATTCCATCATTGTAATGGGGAGTGCAGGAAAAGGCGCGCTTAAAGCAACGTTGTTGGGAAGCGTCAGCCGAAAAGTAGCCCAAGAGGCTCACTGTCCAGTCTTAATCATTAAATAAAAATAAGAAATTTGTCCATTTTAATTTACATACGAGCTAAAATGGGCTTTTTTTGTTTACTATAAAGTGAAAGGGAGAAATTGTTCAAAGCTTTTGATCATTACTGGATAGGATGAAATGAAGAGGGGATGGGCACTGCAGGGAATAACAATATGCCTTAAATTACAGCAGAAGCTGTTTTGGGAATACTTTACAATTGCTGCAGCAAGAAAGGCGGTTTGCGGCATGCACTGCCCATGAATAATAGCCATATAAACGTATTTGTGCATTAAATGAAAAACTTAGAGCAACGACGTCTGGTTTATAAGCAATCAACTTTCTGCAAGGAAAAGCAAATCAATTGCTCTATTGTGTACCTCAACCGGCAACAGCTGTTACGACTTGACAAAAGAAAGGGACCCAAAATGCTGACCTTTTTGGATCCCTGCTTTTATGGCCAAAAATGAGTGCAAACGTTAAAATACTGGAACATCTTTTTATGGGAATCGCTTTAAAATCCCTTTTCCTTTTCACACATTTCCGCTGCAAAGCTTCTTTAGCAGGACAGATCATTTTTCTTACGATTAGTCAAGAGGTTTATCAATAATTATTTGAGATCATTAATCTTTTTTTGGCGGAAGGGGTACCCCTTCCGCCAAAAAAATATTTTCGCATGCCAAATAGACCTAACGACTTTTGCTTTTTTTCGCTAGCCCCATTATGTTATACTTTTCCTACACAATTACGAAGATACTGAAGCGATTTCGTAATTGTACGTTAAATTGTGTGTAATAAGGTGGAAAAGGCACTTCAATAACTTATTCACACATGCGATGGACGCAACTTTATGACATTTGTTATAGGGTTGCGTTTTTAATTTGTCGTAGTATTCTACAAAATGATTGTGTCCAAAGCGTCGTTGGCGGATCATATTTTGAATCGTAAAATAAAGGATTTTGCGCAGATGACTGTTGCCACGCTTATTGATTTTATCTTTGTAAAACAATGTGCCTGATTGAAAACGCCTTATATCACATTCCTGCATAGGCATTGAGTTGCTTATGATTTTCGAAGCGTGTCATGTCGCCTATTTCTCCAATCAAACGAACGGCTGTATTTTTCCCTATACCAGGAATACTGATTAATATTTGATATTCATTCTACAAGGGGAAATTCACCGTGTGGATCAGAACCGGTCACGTTTAGAGCGCGCAGAAGGTTATCTAAGTGATTACGAAAAGCAGCAAGCCATTGGAGCATAACCCGTTCCTAAAAGGGAAGATGCTTTTCTCCAAGTCCATCAAACAAGAGTATGAAGATGCCGTTGCTGCCCGTGACCGTTATAAATTCTACATGGAGAATGAAGGCGTTTCTGGAAGAACGGACTTTGAAAAACAAGTGGATCAGCTCGGCAAAATGGAAGCGAGAGTTCCTGAATTTAAAGGACAAATCGAATCTTTTGAAAAAGGACTAGGCTTATCAGATGCAGTCCTAAAAGGAATTGAGCAAGCCGCAATTGAAATGACCTAGGAACGAAAACGCCAGCAGCAACAAACCAAACGAAAAAGGGGATCCAAGCAACGGTATAAAAACATAGAACTTGAAAGGTAGGTAATGATGAGATGTGCGAAATTTGTGAAGAGGCCTGGAAATATGTAAAAGCTACCAATGCCATAGAAGGGTTATATTTAACGCCTGAACAAGAAGCTTTAATACGAAAGGTTTTGAAAGGCGAAATTACCGAAGAAGAATTTCATAAACAAGCATTAGAAATAGCAAAACATAAGTAAATTTAAAAATTAATAATGCCAATTTCTTATATAGTAAAAAATTGCAGGACTACTGAGCCCAATTTTCAATAGAACAGACCATTAAAATGATTTATATAAAAAAATGGAAGTAGACAAGTAAAAAGAGGAAAGCTGTAATTGAATTTACAAACTTTCCTCTAAACTTGACTATTTACTTTCACCAGTTCTTAAATAATCTGCATGACAAATTTTAATAACTTTATTCCTTTCATCAACCGAAACTATGCGATCCCAAGTAGGTTTTAATTTGAAAATGATCATTCTCATCTGTGAAAGGAGAATCTACCTATGTTTGTAGGAGATATTATTTTCCAAGTTGTTTAAATTTTATTTCTGCTAATTCTTGGCGGAGGAATAGTTTGGATTGGAAGATTAATTTTCAAAAAAAATGAGAAAAAAGTGAATTTATTTTTTTTTTTTTAAAAATAATAGTTTACAAAATCCTCCTTTTCATATTAATCCTGAATCCGTGATGAATTGAAATCGACTTTGATTTTGTTGTAATTTTGATGGATTGATAATCCATAAAACCCTTTTTATGCTTATGACCTATGTCATCTCTATTTCCGAAAATGGAACAAATCTCTTTTTTAGGTATACGAACCAAAAAAATAGACAAAAAAGCACAGGGAGTGACGTTGGACATCAGTGCCCGAACATTCGTTCGTTATCTTGCCTCTCTCCATTTCTGATAGACGTTCAGTAGGGGCTCGCTATAGCCACTCCTTCGCGTCAGTTTCATCCAGATCTGTCGTGATCGACGGACGAGTCGCCCTGCCATCGTGATCACCGTCTGAATAATCGTCTTGATGCGGCGGCGTTTCACTTTGTGGTGCAACGGATGTCTCGGATCGCTTAATAGATCTTGTCCAATCAGACGAAGAAGATTGTAAACGAAGGCTCCCATGACCAACACGAGCGCATTCGTTTTCATCTTCCCAGATGGAAGCCGCTCTAAATCTAAGTCGCTCTTCAGTTCGCTATGAAACTGTTCGCATGTCGCATGGTCATGATACAACGCGAGCACATCGCTCATTCGAACATGCTCGTATCCTTTGAGCCGCACCCAATAGCTTTCCACTTCATAATCAGGAACGAGCATCAGCTGTCCATTGCGTTCCATCGTCCGTTCCGTCACTTGGGTGACTTGAACGTACGTATACGTGTTTCCATCGATCGCTGCCTTCTGTGGAAGGCATAGCTCATAGGTTTGTACTCCTTCGCTTTGTCCATCATCGACACGTTTGCCCTTTTGCGAAGCGATCTGGAACCAAAGCGCTTTCGATTCTCGGCGTAAGTTTCGCTTGATGACAAAGTCCACGTCTTCCTTTAGGCATACGTGCACATTCGCTTCTGCATCGTTTCCTGCATCCATGCGAACAAGCAGACGAGATGAAGTCAGTTGACGAGCTCGACGGATAGCGGTGACTAAAAACGAGGGCATGTTGTCTTGCACATGTTGTTTCCCTGGACGCAACTCGGCATGAACGAGATACCCTTCCTTCCCTGCATACGCAAACAACGGTGTAAAACCGTCAAATCCTTTATACGTTCGACTGACTCCTTCTTTTTTCGTATCGGAGTTGTCAAATGGGGAACCATCTATATCAAGGGGAAGCCATGTCGTCTTTCCTTTGGTCCAACAAGGGGACAAAGTGGCATGTCGTTGAATCAACAGACGTATGGACTCCTCCCAAAGAATCGTTTCGGTCATCGGAAGACAAGCGAGCTGATCGAGTCGTTGTCGCAAGGTTGGAGAGGAAGGCACGTGCTGAATCCCCATCGATGCCGAAAAGATATCGTCCTGACGATACGCTTCGATATGATCGAAATCCGTTTTTCCTGTGGCAAGCAAGCCAATCATCGAGCGAATGACATCGCTATGGGAAATGTGCACTTCTCGACGAACCGTTGGAAGCCGAAGTGCGTTTACCCGTTTATCCAGTTTCGTTCGATGGAGTAAGTAGCCAACGAGAGCAAGCCCAGCACTTGGGGTAATCGCTTCATCTGTCAATACAAACCGAATCGGGAAATCTTTCATCACATCACCTACTTGATGAAGAATCGTCAACGTCGTTTTCCCTTATCGTATCAACGGTTTGCGACCATTGTAAAGATGTTTTGTCACGGATTCAGGTTAATATTTTTTTGGAAAATAAATCATAAAAGGGGGATTTGATACAATGAAGAAATTATTTGGTAGTTTTTTATTTCTTTCTCTAATTTTTGGACTAGCATTTTCATTTCCAAGTTCTAGTAATGCCGCAAATGAATCATTTTGGATTGAAGGTAATGTTAAAGAAATACATAGTGTCGATGAATTTGATGGAGAATTTGTAGAAAGTAATAAAACCCTACTAAGTGAAATTAAAGAAGAGGTTCGATATTACGAAGTTCAAGGTGAATATGTTGACGAGTATAAAACATATAAGTATGACTACACTATAACTAAAACCGCTGAGGAAGATAGAGCTGTTGTTGCTACTCCATATGCCTATAATAAAAAAGAAAACAAAATTTTAATTAAAATAGGAATTTCAGATGATGTTGATGATTTTGCTGAACAAGAGGGAGTAACAACGGCTACGTCTGAATCTGAACACATAACCCTAGATGAAAATTCTAGTATAGAGATAATGGCAAGTAAAACTAGATTTTATAGAACTAAATGGGTCGATCCTATTAATCTTCAAGTTAATAAAGTAGAAACCGAGATGACATTTAATTATAATGGTAGTTCCGTAACTTCCTACACTGCAAGAGATAGAAGAGAATGGCTTACAGCAACTGGATGGAGTGAAAGCAGCCACAATCTTTCACATGCTTTTGTTGGTGGCAGAAATGCACAGGCAAAAACCAAATCAACTATGCGTAATAGTGCATTTTGCGTAGGTCAACCGACTACCTATGTATATTACAATACGAATAACATAACTGTTTATTACAATGGAAGTGCATCCGGTAATGTTTCAACCTATGCAAGTGGTGGATGTTCAAGTTGGTTAAGTTATAGTACTGCTCTAATTTAAGAAAATTAACCTCTTGTCAGGTAAAAAAATCGCCTTGTTAATATCAATGTCACGGTTGGACTGACCCACCTATTTGAGACACAGAAAAAACACCTATGCTGCCTGTTTCCTGAACTCAATAGGAGACAGGTAGTTTAATTTGGCCTGAATTCGAATTATCGCTATGGAGTAACACTTGTTTTGGTTGTCGCTCTTTTACGGCCATTTCTAGTGTCTTTAACACTAGCTGAACATCCTGTCGGTCGCTGATTTGATAGGCAATAATCTCATGATTGTATAAATCCATAATGGTTGACAAGTAAAGCATCGAGGTACCAAACGGCAAATAAGTGATATCCGTTACCCACTTTTCATTTGGTTGAGAAGCCGTAAAATCACGGTTTAAACGATTCGGTACGATGATTTTACTTTCTCCATTGATCCAATTTTGACGTTTTTTCTCCACACGGCATTGAAGATTCCGTTTTTGCATGATTTTTTGTACGGTTTTGCGATTCAACTTGATTCCATATTTAAGCCGTAGGACTTCTCTTACCTTGCGATGACCATAACGATAATGATTCTTTACACAAATTTCTTGAATCAACCGTTCTAACTCTGATTCCATCATGAACTCTTCCCATTTCTTTTCCCATCGATAATATGTCGATCTTGGAATTCCTAAACAAGAACAGATAAGGATAACAGGATATCTGTCTTTTAACTCTCTTACAACTTGGACCACTACTTCTGGCACCATCTCCTCTCTAGTTCCTTGTACTTTTTTAAGGTTTCCAATTGTGCTTCTAGCTGACGGTTTTGCATTTTGAACTGTTCCATTTCATTTAATTCCTGTGCCCCTTTCCCCCATACATATTGCTTCCCTACAGGCTGAGAAAACCGATGAGTTTCGCCATGTTTATACCATCTCATCCATGTCATCTGCGTCTTATTTTTAATCCCTAACGTCTCCATAATTTCTCGGTTGGTATACCCTGCTTGTTTCATCTCGATAGCTTTCCACTTGATCTCCTCTAAAGATGATTGTTATTTATTTCCATTTAACTTGCTAATCCATAGTTTCTTTTTTTTAGATTGATAATTGCTATGATTAACTCAATTACAGCTAATAGTAACAAGATGATTCCAATTGAAAAGATTGTTGGAAACACGACGAATAAATGAGTTGCAGAAGCAATGATCTGACCAGGAACATATTTTTTGTATAGACAGAATATCTCGATTACAAGACCTAGAATGATTAAAGACCAGAAAAACCAAGCTGGAGTATTAGAAAAGATATTGGTGTTCCTGAGGTAGTTAACAAAAAAGGTTAGCATTGCTACAAGCAATACCCCATTTAAAATAAGAAATAACAAAGGAAGCGAATCTTTTCTTTTCTTTCTTCCACTCAGGATAAGAAAAGTGGCAAATCCAATCAATAATACGGATAAAATAGGGATGGTCTCTAATACCATGATTTTACCTCCTTAAAATAAATAATTTTTATTTTTATCCTAATAATACCATATATATGTCTTAAAATCTTGATGATTAAGGAAACAGGCTATAATTAGATTTAAATATTTCCATAAAAAGTAAGAGAATTAGATTTTTTTACTTTAAATTATTTAAATAATTTTGAAAAGAACATTTATAGAGGGAGGAATAAAATGAAGATCGTTATTGCTGGTGGTTCAGGATTTATCGGACAGAAATTGCCTGAGCTCCTTCTTAATGAAGGACATAAAATTATTATCTTAACTAGGAAGGCAAAAAAACTTCAGGGAATGTTTATTATATACAATGGCTTGAAGAAGGGATTTCTCCTGAAAATGAAATAAGAGATGCCAATGTATTTATTAATTTAGCAGGGGTTTCAATAAACGATGGAAGATGGAATACGAACCATAAGAAAAAAATTTATAACAGTCGGATGGTAGCAACAGATGAGTTAATACGAATAATCTCACTATTGCCTAAAAAACCAGCCATATTTATCAATGCAAGTGCAATCGGTATTTATCCACCATCAATAAATGATGTATATACGGAAGCTTCGTTAGAAACATCAAATGATTTTTTAGGTACCCGTGGTGCTAGTTGAGCGTTAGAACTCAACTAGCCCTAGTGTGACCAGCGAATAGGCTAACAATATGCCGTCGAGCGCTACTTCAAATCCGATCATGGAATTCGCTCGAATCTCTGTGATCCGGTATTGGTCAACCAGAACCGAGAACACCGTCTCGATCACTTTGCGTTTTTGTTGGATCCACTTCTCCCATGCCTCGGACGGGCGATGTTTCTGGTTTTTTCGAGACGGAGTCCAAAGCGCCATTTGGTATTCTTCGTACAGCCTTTTTTGCAAGTCACGGCTAATGAACCCTTTGTCCCCGAGGTTATAGGGATGAGGAATTTGGGTCATCACGCTTTCGGCTGCGATTCGATCGTGGCAGGATGCTTCCGTCACCACATATCCCATTGGCAAACCTTGATCGGTCACTTGAAGGTGCAGTTTCAACCCGTAGTACCATTGCTTTTTTGAAGCGCAATACCCGATGTCGGCGATCCCTTGAAACCGTTTGACACGATGCATTCTCGCAGCATGGCACAACTCTAACGGCAAGCTATCGACCACGGCATAGGCATGATGTTGGCCGCGTTTCGCCAGTTCATGGCGGATCCATTTCATCGCCCAGCGCAGCGCCCGGCAACGGCGATTGTATCGGGAACGTTCGAGAAACTGCCCGTTTGTGAACAAATTTCCGGTGACAAAGCGATGCCATGCCCGTTCGGAAGAAAAGCCAAGCAGCTTCCCCAAAATGTGAATCGCTATGATCACGTCATCTTCTTGCTTTACCAAATGGCGGTTGCGGCGTTGAAGATGCGTCTGAATCAATGACAGTTGAGCGGAGACAAAAAAGAAAATGGCGGCATATTGCTTTTGAATCTTGGTCCGATCTGTAGTAAAATGAAAGTGCTCTTGCATGGGGATTCTCCTTTCGAATGGTAGGTCGCACTTTCATTTTAAGGAGATCCGCCAGGCAAGGGCTATTTTTATGCTTGATCAAGTTTATCTAGCACCACGGGTTTTAGGTAAGACTGTATATGACTGGGAAAACAAAGCTAAACAAGTAGAAGCATATGGCATTCGTACAGTGCTTATCGGATTTTTGTGTGAACAGCGATTCCATTTCTGGGAAAGTCAGTTGTAGTAAAGTGTGCATTCTACTTCGAAGCATCGCTAATTCTTCGTCTAATTCATGATAGTATCGGGAAAGCGCACGCATTTGGTCGAAGTAGTGGTCCTGCGGTTTTTTTATGCGCCGTTCGGTTGTAAAGTGAGTTTGGGCCAAACGGTGGGCATCACTTTTATCGGTTTTATGAATGCGCATAGTAGCCGTTTGAATCTTTGATTCAAGGGGATTTAACAGACAGTACGGAAAACCGTGATCATTCATAAAGCGCTCTAATGGTCGGGAATACACGCCTGTTGCTTCAAATACAATGGCTGGAACTTGTCCATCTTTTTGTACTAAATCGATGATTCGTTTATTTAGCTGTTCAAAATGGGGGCGATTATGCAAAATTTCCCCCTCAAAAATACAAGAACGTGCAGCGTTATAAATCACCATATAACTTTTTCCCATACTGACATCAAAAGCAATGACGCTTTTCATATACATTCCTCCTGATTTTTATGTAGAAGTCTTCACTTCACCTTATCGATTCCCTTTTCTTATACACGATCTCAAGGATCCAACATACTGAAACTGATTCTTATAAGGGCAGTGAAGTAGGCCAGTTTTTCATACGAACTCAAGGTTCTGGGGCTGTCACGACCTATTCTCCACTTCTACTATAAAAAAATAGTAGCACAGACCATGGCCGTGGTCTGTGCTACTAATCTTAGTATGTTTTTCATTAAAATAGGCATCAAACGTTTCAGCTTTCAAAATTTCTGTTGAACGTTTCCATAGATTTGGGAAGCGGATCGCATTCAACACTATAAGAATAGGCATTGTATGCATTTCATATTTCGGTCGCCAACTGCATGTGACGAGGATTTCATTTTTTTGATATCTCTGATACAGTTACAAACTCATAACCTTGTTGTTTTAAATATGGCAAGATTAGCTTCAATGCCTCTACTGTGGATGAATGAATATCGTGCATTAAAATGATGGAACCGTTTTTTGTCTTGGCTTGAACGATTTTAAGTACTTTTTTTGGGTCATCCGTTTTCCAATCTAATGTATCTACAGTCCATAGAATGATAGGCTTTTCAATAGCTGATCTGACCTTTTGATTAACAGCCCCATATGGAGGGCGGACGCAATTCGCTTTTAAGCCCGATGCCTTGAAAATTTCTTGATCGGTCATATTTATTTCTTCAAGTATTTTCTCTTTTTTTAAAGTTGTAAAATCTTTATGGCTAAAGCTGTGGTTGCAAATTTCATGTCCTTCCGAACCTATTCTTTTTACAATATTAGGATAAAAATTAACTCTTTGACCAATCACAAAAAAAGTGGCTTTTGCATGATACGATTTTAATAAATCCAAAATTTCTGTTGTATATTTTGGGTGAGGTCCGTCATCAAATGTTAGAGCAACTATTTTTTTGCTTTTGATCGGCTCGTCTTTTTGGATAGGAGGTTTTTTCGGCAATGGTTCTGCTTTTTTTGGTTTGTTTTCTTCCATCCATAATCGCTTCCGCCACTCCTCTGTCAATAACTCTTTTCCTTTCGTTAAAGGAATGGAAATTTCAGGACTTTCAGCACCTTCTGTTACTTCATTGCTATGAAACTTGAAAACAATGAATTTGTTTGTCAAATAAATATTGGAAAAATCGTTATATGGGTGATTGAGCCACTTGTTAAGCTTCTTTTTGCTAAAGCTTTTTTTATATTTTTTTGATTGAAGAAACTGGTCCGTCAATTGAACATGCAGCTTTTCTTTTGTTTTTTCATCGATTTCAAGAATGTCTTGGCTGTTTATAAAACGTTCTGCTGCCAAATCGACTATGAAGATTTTAAAGTCTTTACTTTCTTTTTCCCCATCTGAATGGCTTTCCGAAGTAAAAACAAAAGAATAGACGCTGTCTGTGACCGGATAGAGGCGAAAAGTCAGAGAAAAATTCGACGGATCTTTAAACAAGCGCCATTTTTGGGATTGAATTTGTTCGTGAAACCGTCTTTTCTCTTCTTTGACGTAAGACTGGATGGATGCATTCAGTTTGCTGCTTTGAAATCTCGGATAGTGTATGGCGGAATGGAATTCTTTTTTATCCTCAATATCTGAAATTAAGTCAACTCCATCATATTGCGATTTTTCTATTTGTTTGCTTCCATTTGCTGGGACAGACTGTACCCTTAATGTTTTGTAATAAAAAGACATTAAAAAAATGAAAATGATCGAAATGAAAACGATGCCGCTTATTTTCCATACAAACGATTTCACTAATGTTCACTGCCTTCTTTAAATAAATGCCGTATGTAAAATGTCAACGAATATAGAGTACTATCAGGATGAAAAGATGTCAAAGCTGTTTTCCATTTTTAATAAATTTTTTTAAAATTGGCTTTTATATCCATCCATTTCTACGATCCTTGTGAAATTCGAAATATCATCATAAATATATTGTTTCAGTTCGTTTTCTTGAGCTTGAATCATGTACTTGATGTTTCTTTATCTTCTTGTCATTTCATTCATTGCTTCGGTTTGGATATGCGCTTCACCAAACTTTTTTGAAAGCTTCGTAAAGAGGTATGGATCTATTTTAAATGTTAGTTGTCGTTCGAACCCTTTATCTCAACCTGTTTCGTGACGATCTAGTGGTGAATAAAGAAGCCGAGAGAATGCGTAAAATATTTATCAAATATTCAAGATGTTGAATGGTCGAGTTGCTGCTAGCAGAGCCGTTGTAATGTTCATTTCATAAATAAATTTTTTGTTGCTAAACGAAAGCTTCCCTATTTTTTTAAGTAAATGATGATTTATTCCATTCTAGAAGTTTCCAACTAATATATTTAGACGCTCTTTCTTTAATATATGGTTCAGTCTGCTGAAAAAATTCACCTGAATTTGCATAATATGGATTACGACTAAGTTTCGTTTGTAATGCCAATCGCCAAAGGAGTGTCTTATACTGACTTTTATGTTTATATCCATTCCTTTCGCTTCGCTCAAGGCACAAAACGTAATGAAACAATTGTGCCACCGGCGTTATTTTTATTATTCTAAAGTCATAGGGATAACAGTCAACTACAAATCACGCGGAGGTGAGTGGGCCACTCTGGTTGCAGGGTGACCGCATGTTTATATGTGTAGATTGCCTTTCCAAGCACAAATAAGTGTGACTTCGAGCACGCAGACTTATCTTTGTATAAACAACTACTCGTTTATTGCTGGGCAATCAGTCAATGCTGTCTATCCCTATAATTCTCTGAAAGGATCATTCCCTATGGCCTTAAAAATTGTATACCCTATCTGTTGTGGAATCGATGTCCACAAAACCTTTGTTGTTGCCTGTATTGCCTCAACAATCAAAGGAGTTACAACTTACAAACGCCATCGCTTTTCTACCTATACAAAAGGATTGAATGAGCTGTCACAATGGCTTTGTGAAAATAACTGTAAGGATGTCTGTATGGAATCTACCGGGAAATACTGGATTCCTGTGTTTAATGTACTTGAAGCTTCCTGCAACATCACTCTTGCACACCCTAAGTACGTCAAGGCGATCCGTGGCAAGAAAACAGATAAAAAAGACGCCAAATGGATTGCTGATTTATTTAAGCATGACCTTGTGGCTGGAAGCTTTATGCCACCACTTGAGATTAGACAGCTGCGTGACCTTATGCGCTATCGTTTTAAACTGACTAATTTTATGTCAAGTGAGAAGAACCGTCTTCAAAACAGTTTAACCGTGTCTAACATCCAGCTTGGAAATGTTGTTTCAGATACCTTCGGCAAAAGCTCTATGAACATCATTGAAAAGCTCCTTAAGAACCCTTTAGACACTTCTTTTGATATTGAACCTTTAATCCACGGCTCCATGAAGAGTAAACTGCCTGAATTGGAGTTAGCCATTGACGGATTTATTACACCGGAGCAGGCTGAAAAATTAAAGGTGATGAAACAGCACTATGAAGACCTTCAATCTCGTAAAGCTGACCTTGAAAAAATCATTCTTTCCCTTGCCGCGTCCTACACAGAGGAAATGAACTTGATCTTAACTGTTCCGTCCTTTAAGAACATCTTTTCCGCCATTGCCGTGGTTTCAGAAATAGGTGTCAATATGGACGTGTTTCCGACAGCTAAGCATTTATGTTCCTGGGCAGGACTTACACCCACAAATAACGAGAGTGCCGGCAAGAAAAAGTCAGTAAGAATTTCGAGAGCAGGCTGCTACATCAAGCCTCTTTTGGTACAGTGTGCCACCGCTGTAGTCAAAAGTGAAAAACATCCCGAAATTCGAAACCGCTATTTGAAACTTAAAAAACGTCGTGGTCACAAACGAGCAATTATTGCCATTGCACGTATGCTTTTAACAGCTATCTACAACATTCTCAAAAAGAAAGAACCATATAATCCGAATTTATATAAAAAAGCTGATGTTCTTCCAGTAAACCGTGAAATCACGGTAGAACAAGCTCTTTTATTAGCTAAAAGTCAAGGTTTTCGAGTGACGGCAGTTACAACTTGATGATCAATCAACCAAATATTTCCAATAAAGTCATCGATGGATGGCTTGTTTTGCTATGCCTATTTTTATTACTTGGAACCCAAAGTATTTATTTCAGACTTCTTCCTCCGGCGAACTTATGTAGCAGTTTTGTGGAACATTGCACATTGGGGTGTCGGAAGCCGCATAGCGAATTTTAATAGCGTTTTTTACTGTATTCTTAAAATAGATCAGTTGGGGATAAGCGGTTTTTACTTCGGGACCTCCAGCCTACAAAAGGTTTTATGTTCAGTTGGAGAAGGGAGATTATATATGAATTTTTTAATGTTCAGAATTGGTAAGCAAGTTTCTTTACATTTTTTTTCGATTGCGCTTACAATAAAATTATAAACATTTTTTGCAAAGGAGGAGTTTAGATGTACGATGTGATTATTGTTGGTGCCGGTCCTGCGGGGGCAAGTGCTGCGTTGTTTACGGCGAAGGCTGGAAAGAAAACATTAGTTTTAGATCACGATAAATCAATGACGAAAAGGGCATGGATCGAAAACCACTATGGTGTTTTAGAAATTACAGGTCCTGATTTAATCGATATTGGGAAAAAACAGGCGGAAAAGTTTGGAGCAGAAATAAAAAACGAGCAAGTGGAAACAATTGAAACAAAACAGGATGGACACGTCGTCAAAACCGATGGCGGTTCGTATGAAGCGAAGCATGTCATTTTAGCGACAGGAGTATTGACGGATTTAGCCGAGAAAATTGGATTAAAAACAAAAGACGGAACAGAGCCTCGCATCAAAACAATATTCGATGTGGATTCAAATGGAAAAACAAATATTGACGGAATTTGGGCAGCAGGTACAGCTGCTGGCGTAAGTGTACATACAATCATTACCGCAGGTGACGGTGCAAAAGTGGCCATCAATGTCATCAGCGAGCTGAATGGCGAACGGTACGTCGATCATGATATATTGAAAAATTAATTTCAAAAAAGACAGGACATTCATTTGTCTTGTCTTTTTTTATGATTTAAAACTCGAATATAGGTGTAAGTCCAAAATATGTAAAACTTTATACCAATGGGAAATTGTTATGGAAAAATATCTCTTGTGCAGGGAGTTTCTAAAAGAACAAAGTACAGTGTATTCAGCAAAATGTTTCCAAAAGACATAAGTAAACGCCGAACCTTTGCTGGAATATTTATGAATAATATGAAAAGATTTTTTAATGAATTCTAGATTAGAAGATGTTAGGGTAATAGAGAGCGAAAAAAAGGAGGTAGGATTTATGAAGAAAATAAAAAAATTCATCTTCTCCTCATTTATTGCTCTTGCTGCCATTGTTTTCACCGGACAAGGAAGTGAGGCAAGCGCTGCCTATTCGGTGAAAGAAGGAGATACACTCTGGAAAATTGGTCTAAAATACGGGGTTTCAGTTCAAAAACTAAAATCCGTTAACAATAAAACAACTGATGAACTATATGTTGGAGAAGAGTTGACGATCCCGCCAACGATCTCAGCAAGTGAAAAAGATTTATTGGCTAGATTAGTAGAAGCAGAAGCAAAAGGAGAACCATACGAAGGAAAAGTTGCGGTTGCCACTGTTGTACTAAATCGCGTAGACAGCCCTTTATATCCTGATACAATTACAGAGGTTATTTATCAAGATCGCCAATTTACTCCTGTAGCAAATGGAGAGATTAACAAGCCTGCAAGTGAGGAATCCAAAAGAGCAGTAAATGAAGCTTTGGCATTCCACGGTTTAGGTCAAGGCTCCCTGTATTTTTATAATCCGAAAAAGACGGACGACCAATGGGTTCGAACTAAAAACACAACAATTGTGATAGGCGATCACGTCTTTGCGAAATAAGGAAGCTGCTGCTTATCAGCAGCTTCTTTATTTTTTATTCCAGCACAACCGTTCCTTATGAAAAAAATCGAATCAAGCAAGGACGCTGGATTAAAATATTTTTCATCCCGTCATACTTTTTTTCCATGTGATGCATATTTTTAAAAAATTGTCATTGTCAAAAACTATTTGTGTCGTATCAAAACACCTTCCGATGGCAATTCTATAATTGGGAGGTGACATGCGATGGCACAAGACGTTTTATGTGAAGTAAACAACTGCAAATATTGGGCGGATGGAAATAGATGTTCAGCTGATTCCATTTATGTTGTCAGCCATTCGGGGAAAACCGCCAAAGATCAAAAGGAAACGGATTGCAAAACTTTTGAACCGGAAACTTTCTAAATAATGGAGAGGGCCGAATTCCATTTCGGCTCTCTTTTATTATTGATAATGATTTTCAATTTTATTCACGTTAATTGGAAAATAGATTAAAAAAATGATCATACATGTTTGTTTAATTCCGCAATCATGGAGGAAAGCTGTTGAACAGCGAATTGAAGGTTGGAACGGTAAATCGATAAAATCATTTCTCCGTAACGATCTCCAGGAACTGCCCACTTTCCATTTAATTCTTTCCAAGTGGTAGCTGATCCGCGCTTCACATAATGAAATCTTGGATCTACAAGCGGCTCATCACTTGGAAGAGGCTTTGTTGTCGCATAAGCAAACAAGTGCTGCAAATGAGCGAGAACTCCTTCTCTTGGTGTGGAGAAGCTTGCTCCTCGGACATTCGGGCCTGTCGCTCCAATTCCGGCAAAATTGTTTTGGCTGCGGTCGACAACCCCGGTGAAGCGAAAATAGTTCGTCTCATGAATGGCTTGTGCGTAAGCGATATCACCGCGTATTCCGTATAGTTTGCTTAATTGGATATATAAATCACCCAGTTGAGGTGCATCTGGATTCGTATTTTTTACGAACTGATCCAACAATGTTCCTGATAAAAGCGGTTCTCCTAAAATAGAAATGTCTTCTGTAGCGGATGCTTGCGGCTCTGATGTAGACAGCAAGCTGGCTAGTTGATTTTGCCTTGGCGGATTTGCTCGCTGCTCTTCGGGAGTTAAAATAAAAGCATCTTTATAGCCCAGCTGCACAAGTTTTGCCAGTTGCTCCTTCGCATTTTCCAAATGTTGAAAAGCCCCTGCTTGAACACGGTAAAAACTTGTGCCGTTAACATTAGCAGGTGAAATAAAACTGTCCACGTTTTTTCCCTTCAGTTCCTTTACGCGTTGTTCTGCATTTTTACGCTCTTTGAAGGAACCGGCAATCACTTTGTAAAGCGTGTTGTTTGAAACAGGAGCCGACGGTTTTGTCGACGGCTTTTTTGTTGTGCTTGCCTTTCTCTTTAAATTAAGGGCTTTTCCTATTCCTTCCGCCACACTGGCGGCAAAATCACTTATAAAAGCAGAAGAGGTTAACAATTTGATATCGTTAGGATTATCGATAAATAATGTTTCCAAAAGAACCGCGGGCATTTTCGTTTCTCTCAACACAAAAAAATTGGCGCTTTTTTTTCCGCGGTCCTGTACGTTATATTTTGGCCCGATTACGCTCATAATATGATTATGAATGATGGAACGGTATTGAATCGTTTTATTAGATGCACCGCGGTTGTAAATATAGCTTTCAAATCCTGTTCCGCCCCCTGAATTGACATGGATGGAGCAGAAAAAATCGACATTTAGTCTGTTTGCCAAACTCGTTCTTTCTTCTAAACTGACAGTGCGATCGTTCGTTCGTGTCATCACGACATCTACTTGAAAGTTTTCTAGCAAATGGTCTCTGGCTATTAAGGCAATAGTCAGCGTAAAGTCTTCTTCTTCATAGCTTCTAAATGTTGCACCAGGATCACTTCCACCGTGGCCTGGGTCTAAAAGAACGACTGTCACTTATGGATCCTCCTTCGTTCCTAAAATCAATTACCCATCCATTAAAATTTTATTCATTTTTACGGTAATCGGTTCAAATCAACACGGTTGAATTGAAAACCTTATAAAAAGTCCAATATAAAACTTGACATAGCATTTTCACATTTCTTCTACCAGAACGGATTTGAATGATGTATAATTACATTCGTCGACAATTTCATTCAAAAGCAAACAGGTGCCGGCACATAGCTGCCAGCTTAAAAGGGAAGTTTGGTGAAAATCCAACGCGGTCCCGCCACTGTGAATGGGAGCAACCTGAAAATGCCACTGTGTCTACGGGAAGGTTCAGGGAGCGATGACCATGAGCCAGGAGACCTGCCTGTTTGATCACGCCTAAAAACCCTACGAGGATAGGGAGGTGTTTGAAAACAGAACAAAGCGATATGCTTGTTTTCAGACATCTTCTTATCAAAAAAAGAAGATGTTTTTTTATTGGAGGAGGAACGTCATGAAAAAGTTTTCTGCACTGTTTTTATCGTTATTGCTTTTAATTGGACTTCTAGTTGGCTGCGGACAAACGAATAATGCAGAACAAAAAGAAAATAACAGCAACGCGAGCGAACAAACATCCAAATTATTCCCAGTTACAGTGAAGGACGCATTAGGTGAAGATGTAACAATCAAGGAAAAACCGGAGCGGATTGTTTCGCTAATTCCAAGCAATACTGAAATTGCCTATGCTTTAGGGTTGGGTGAACAAATTGTCGGTGTAAGTGATAATGACAACTATCCGGAAGATGTTCAAAACAAAGAAAAGGTTGGCGGGATGGAATTTAATGTTGAAAAAATTATTTCTTTAAAACCGGATCTTGTTTTAGCGCATGCTTCCAGCGCCCATAACTCGCAGGAAGGGCTGAAGCAGCTGAAAGATGCAGGAATAAATGTTTTTGTAGTAGAAGATGCCCAATCATTTGATAAAGTGTATGACTCCATCCAAACAATCGGCAAAATTACAGGGACAAGTGACAAAGCCGAAGATATTGTGGCTGAGATGAAAACGAAACTGGCGGATATTCAAGAAAAAGGAAAAACGATTCCGGATGATCAAAAAGTGTCTGTTTTTGTCGAAGTGAATCCCGCACCACAAATCTATACGACGGGAAAAGGAACGTTTATGGATGAAATGCTAACGATCATTGGAGCAAAAAATGCAGCGGGCGATCAAGAAGGCTGGCCGCAAATGACGGAAGAAGCCGTTGTAAAACTGAACCCAGACGTCATTGTGACGACATACGGCTATTACGTCGATAAAGCTGTTGACCAGGTGTTGGCACGAAAAGGATGGGAAAATGTATCAGCGGTGAAAAATAAACGGGTTTACGATGTGCATTCCGACTTGGTGAGCCGCCCAGGCCCAAGATTGGTTGAAGGAGTAGAAGAACTTGCGAAAGCAATTTATCCGGATGTCTACAAAAAATAAACATGTGGTCGCCTATACGGCGACCGCTTGTTTTCTTATTTTTTCCGTCTTTTTAGGAATTTCTATCGGAACGTTTCACATCACGTTTAAGGATATTTTCCAAATAATTTTCAATCAACTGTTTCATACCGGTTTGGCGCCGGACATTGATGAAAGCATGAAAAGCATTGTGCTTGATATTCGACTTCCTCGTGTCGTTTTAGCCGGACTTGTCGGAGCCTCGCTTGCAATGGCGGGGGCTTGTTATCAAGGGCTTTTGCAAAACCCTTTGGCAGATCCTTATACGCTCGGTGTTTCATCAGGTTCTTCTTTAGGTGCTGTACTTGTTCTTTTTTTCGGCATTCAAATTCCTTTTTTCGGCTCATTCACTTTGCCGGTTGTCAGCATTTTTATGGGTTTTTTAACGATTTTGGCTGTGATTTTGTTCGCCAATTTCATTGAAAAAACGATGAGGATTGAAACCATTGTGCTGACCGGAATTATTTTAAGTTCCTTTTTAAGTGCTTTCATTTCGTTGATGATTGCCCTGACAGGAGAAGAATTGCGACAAATTGTCAACTGGCTGTTAGGAAGCGTTGCGATGCGCGGCTGGGGATACGTTTTGATGCTTTTGCCGTTTTTTTTAATCGGGTCCATTTTGATTTTTGTAAACGGAACAGAATTAAACGCTCTGTCCTTTGGCGAAGAAAAGGCGAAGCAACTTGGGGTCCATGTAAAAAGGAGAAAGCTGTTTATTTTAGCATCGTCCTCTTGTTTAGCTGGTGCAGCCGTTGCCATCAGCGGAACAATCGGGTTTGTCGGTCTTGTCATCCCACATGTAAACAGGCTGCTTTGGGGAAATGATTACCGGCATCTTCTTCCTCTGTCCGCCATTTTTGGCGCCGCTTTTTTAATTTTGGCGGATCTCGTTTCAAGAACGATCGTGTCGCCGACAGAACTTCCGATCGGTGTGATCACGGCTTTGATCGGCGCTCCCAGCTTTGCCTTTATTTTAATGAAACAAAGAATGGAAAGAAGAGGGTAACATGCTGCAAGTCAAGAACATTTCGGGAGGCTATGAAGGGCGAAAGATTATCGAAAACCTTTCCTTCTCAGTAAAAAAAGGGGAAATATTTGGCATTTTGGGGCCAAACGGGAGTGGAAAGACGACACTATTAAAAATGATCAGCGGGATTCTTCCGGTTAAAAGCGGGACGATCGAGCTTGCCGGCAAACCTCTTTCTGCTTATTCTCCGAAAAAATTGGCGCAAAACATCGCTTCATTGCCGCAAATCCCAACGCAAATGTTTGATTATACCGTTTGGGAGACAGTGGCGCTCGGCCGTTATCCTTTTCAAACGGGTTTCTTCAAGCGGTTGACGGGAGAAGATGAACAAATCATCCAAAAGACCATGGAGCAGACGAATATTTCCCACTTAAAAAATAAAGCGATCAATGAATTAAGCGGCGGGGAAAAACAGAGGGTTTTTTTAGCGCAGGCTCTTGCACAAAACCCCGTTTTGCTTTTATTAGATGAACCCACGAACCATCTTGATATTTCCCATCAAAAAATCATGCTTGATCAGTTGAAAAATTGGACACAATCAAATGGATTAACGGTTGTCTCAATTTTTCATGATTTGAATTTAGCAAGCCTTTATTGTGACAAACTGCTGTTATTAAAAGATGGAAAAGCGGTTGCCGTTGATAATCCATCTGTCGTGATGAACGAAAAAACGATTGAACAGGTGTATGGTGTTTCGATTGTCAAACAATCACATCCGGAGCTTGCCCGCCCGCAAATGCTGCTTATACCCGAACAGAAACAGGAAGAAACATATAAAGTGACAAAAAAGGACATTGTTCAGACGAAGGAACTCATCTATTTAAAAGCGGCATCGCCGCTCAAAACCCTTTCATCTGCCATTATTGGCGGAGGATTTGGCTGGCACAGCACTTTTGTCAACCGTCATGTCGATAAAAGCTACAATTGTCAAGACAGCCGTTCGGAAATGGCCGATTTTCTGCAGAAAAACGGGTTTGATCAACATGCAACAGTCGCCATGATGACAGCGGCTTGTTTGGAAGATGGGGTAGTCAGCGAGCTTGAAGCAGAAGGAGTCTCCGTTGTCATTGTTGTGACAGCAGGACTTTCCAATGCAGTGGATGCAGCAAATAGTATAAAACGGAATGGCATAGCTTCAGGGACGATCAATACATGGATTTTGATAAACGGACGGTTATCTGATCAAGCATTTATTGAAAGTGTGATGACGGCAACAGAAGCCAAAACGAAGGCGCTGGCTGATGAAAAAGTGTTGGATCCTGTCTCCAATACGATTGCAACAGGCACTTCCACAGACAGCATATTGGTGGCTGCCACGCAAAAGGGCATTTTTCATCAGCACGCTGGCACGATCACAACACTTGGAAGATTGATCGGCAGGGGGGTATATGAGAGTACAATTCAAGCGATTCAGCTAAATAAAAAAAGAAGGGGAAGGACATGACAGAACATGTAATTGCGATCATGCTGGCGTTTGTAATCGATCAAATCATCGGGGATCCGAAAAATGCCCCCCATCCCGTCCGCTTGTTTGGCTGGTCTATTGCGTTTTGCGAACGGCGCCTCAACAAAGGGCGCTTTAAGAAAGAAAAAGGTATGGCGATGATCATGCTGGTCGGTTTATTTTTTATGCTGGCCGCTTTTTCAATTGTGTCATTTTTCTCTAGGCTTCACCCAGCAGCGGGCATTTTTGCGGAAGCGGTGATCATTTCTTTTATGATAGCGGAAAAAAGTTTGCGGGAAGCAGCTTTGGCAGTTTATGAACCGCTTTGCCAAAAAAATCTCGTTTCGGCAAGAGAAAAGCTGTCATGGATTGTCGGCCGCGATACGGCAGATTTGCCAGAATCGGAAATCGTTCGGGGAACGGTGGAAACGGTAGCGGAAAATACGAGCGATGGCATTACCGCACCGCTTTTTTGGGCGCTGTTCGGCGGAGCTCCTTTTGCGGTTTTGTACAGGGTCGTCAATACTGCGGATTCGATGGTAGGCTATCAAAACGAGAAGTTCGCTGAATTCGGGTTTGCTTCCGCCAAGCTGGACGATTTGTTGAATTACCTTCCGAGCCGTCTGACAGCTTTCATCATGGTACTTGTCAATCATCCGGTAAAAGGGATTCAAAAGCGGGAATGCTTTTCCATTCTGAAAAGGGATGCACGCAAACACCCCAGCCCCAACAGCGGATTTCTTGAAAGCGCCATGGCTGCTTTGCTGGGTGTATCATTAGGGGGAATCAACCGTTATCAAGGGAAAATTTCTAATCGCCCTAAATTGGGAGACGGGGTTTATTCTCTAGAAGCAAAACATATTCCAGAGGCCATTGATATTATGAAAAAAACAGACAGGTTTTTCTTGCTATTTTTCATGATCGGAGGTGTATGCTTCGATGCTGCCATCACATGGAGCCAATCCATCTTATCTTTATAAATCATTGAACATCCGGATGCCGGAAAACATCATCGATTTCAGCGTCAACATCAATCCTTTCGGCCCGCCTGAATGCATCCGCAAAAACTGGGATCACTTTTTTCCGTTTGTTGCCGATTATCCAGACCCTGATATAAGGGAATTGCGAGCGGTAATTGCCGGAAAGGAAAATGTTTCGCCTGAAAATATATTAATCGGAAACGGTGCCGCAGAACTTATTTTTATCATTGCAGCCGCCTTGCTGCAAAATGAAGACGTATTGATCGTGGAACCGGCATTTTCAGAATACCGAAAAGCATGCGAACCGTTCTCAAAGAGGATTTCATCCTATGTTTTAAAAGAGGAAGACAATTGGGAGTTGAACGTTGAGGAGCTAAAAACGGCTCTTTCCGGGAAAAAAGCGGTTTTCCTCTGCCACCCCAACAATCCGACAGGCAAAGTATTTAACCGGGAAACATTATTGGAAATCATTCGTGATGCCAAAAAGAAGCATGCGTTTGTCGTTCTGGACGAAGCATTCTATGATTTCGCCTTGGAAAACGTATCAATTCTGAATTGTTTATCATCTTTTTCCAATGTAATCATTTTGCGTTCTTTGACCAAAATGTATGCCATTGCAGGTTTAAGACTCGGCTTTTTGCTTGCCGATGAAACGGTCATCCGGAGACTAAAAAAATTTCAGGTGCATTGGAGCGTCAACGCCATTGGACAGAGGGCGGGAATAGAAGCATTAAAGGACGAAGACTATGTTAAAAAAACAAAAAGAATGATCTCTCAAGAACGGAAGCGAATGTTTGAACATCTCCATGAACTTGGTTTTGTGGTGGCGGACAGCTCTGTCAATTTTTATTTGTTAAGAGAGCAGCCAAAAAAAGATATGCTGCCTTTGATCCGCTTTTTATTGGAAAGAGGTATAGTGCCTAGACATACATACAATTTCAACGGGCTTTCCGGCAAATACATTCGTTTGGCGGTTAAGAGAAAAGAAGAAAACGACCGGCTTCTTTCAGCGCTTAAGGAGTGGAAGGACAAGTGTTGATCTTTGTGACCGGCGGGGTGAGAAGCGGGAAAAGTTCGTGGGCCGAACATTATTTGACGGTTAAAAAGAATCAGGCCAACCGCCTTGTTTATATTGCAACCTCTTTTCCATCAGACGAAGAAATGACAAAACGAATATTGCAACACCAGCTAAAAAGAGCCCAAGGCAAAGAAAAATGGCTGGCAATTGAACAGACGAATGATGTCGGCAAGTTGTCGAAAAAACTGCAAAAAAATGATTTTGTGCTGCTGGACTGTTTAACAACGTTGTTGACGAACGAACTTTTTTTTCATGAACAACATGGTGAACGATGGCAGGCCGCTTCTTTTCGCCAATATGTGTTGGAAAAAATCATCCGTGATCTATCTGAGCTGCAAAAAAGCTGCGAGCTATTTTGCATCGTCTCCAATGAGGTCAACTGGGAATTTCCAGCGCGGTCAAATGCAGTGTTCCAATATGTTCGCCTTCTCGGCCATCTCCATCAACAAATCGTTGAACGTGCGGATTTGGCGGTCAGAATGGAATTCGGCATTCCAGTTGCTATGAAGGGAGAACTACAATGAAAGGGATCATGATTCAGGGAACGGCTTCTGATGTTGGCAAAAGTTTCATTGCCACGGCATTTTGTGCTATTTTTCACCAACTTGGCTACAAGGTTGCTCCGTTTAAATCACAAAATATGTCAAACAACTCATATGTCACATTGGATGGAAGGAAGATCGGCAGGGCTCAAGGAATTCAGGCAGAAGCCGCCGGCACGGCGGCCTCCGTCTATATGAACCTGATTTTATTGAAACCGAAAAGCGATTGCACTTCGGAAATCGTCTTACTTGGCAAAAGCTATGAAACATTAGGCGGTCAAGCTTACCGCGAAAAATTTTATCTAAAAGGGCTGGAAGCGATTCAGCTTTCACTGGAAAAGCTGTCGGAACAATATGATTTTCTCGTGATGGAAGGGGCAGGAAGTCCTGTTGAAATCAACTTGAAAGACAGGGAACTTGTCAACATGAAAGTGGCCGAACTGGCCGACGTTCCGGTGATACTGGTGGCAGATATCGATCGGGGCGGCGTGTCTGCCAGCATTATCGGGACGCTTGAACTTTTTTCCGAAGAAGAACGTAGCCGGGTAAAGGGGATTATCATCAACAAATTCCGAGGAGATCTCAGCTTGTTTCAACCCGGTGTGCCATGGCTGGAGGAACGGACGGGCATCAAAGTATTAGGGGTGGTCTCTTATGTTTCCGGACATATGATCGAAGGCGAAGATTCTTTGTCGCTCACCGAACGATTTGCCAACCAAAACAGGAGAGAAATTGACATTGCGGTGGTAAAGCTCCCCTATATATCCAATTATACGGACGTTGAGCCGTTTTTATTTGAAGAAGATGTTTCCATCCGACTTGTGTCCGGCCCGGATGAATTCGGCGAACCGGATGCCCTCTTGATTCCGGGAACGAGAAGCACGATTCACGATCTGCAACAATTGAAAAATAGCGGCTTGGCTCAAAAGATTAAACCATACAACGAAACGGGCGGAACGATCATCGGTATTTGTGGCGGTTATCAAATGCTTTCAAGATACTTGTATGATAAAGCCGGATCGGATACAGGGGTCGGATACAGGGGTGAAAGGACGTTATGCAGAAGGATTCAGCATCCTCCCAGTGGACACAACATTTTATCATGAGAAAAAAACGGTGCGGAACAAAGGGGTTATTCATCCGCAATCAGGTTTTCCCCAGTTTTTCGTGGAAGGGTATGAAATTCATTTAGGCGTAACCGAACCGATTGTTTCGCAAGCAGTGCGGCCTTTTATGAAGCTTTCGGACGGGACGGATGGCGCGGTAATTGACTCTAGAAGGGTGATTGGCACGTATTTTCATCACAATTTTTTCAATTATGAATTCCGTACGGAATGGCTCAACAGAATTCGAAAACGGAAAGGCCTTGAAAAAACAAGTAAAATGGTTGAAGAAGGAAAAAACAAAAGAGTATGAACAGATTGCCCGACATGTCCAAAACCATATCCATATGGACGATTTGCTCAACATCATCCAATCGTGGGGGAAATGAGATGAGAACAGCCAGACAAATAATGGAAGGTTTTTTTCTTGCGCTCCAGTTTTTCACGATCATTCCGATTCATAGGGAGATCCCAATAGATGAGAAACGGATCAAATTCGCGGTGTTAAGTTTGCCGATGATCGGGTTTTTCATCGGTTTGACAGGGAGTTTGATCATGTATATGGCAAAATCTTGGACAACGCTGTCCAATTGGGCTTGCGCTCTTTTTCTTTTATTCTATTTTGTGGCGATAACGGGCGGCATTCATCTTGACGGTTTTACAGATACAGCGGATGCCTATTTTTCTTTTCGCGACAAGGAAAAAAGGCTGAAGATTATGGAAGATCCCAGAGTGGGAACGTTTGGGGTGTTGGCGCTGCTGTTTTTGTCAGCTTTTCGCTTTTTGTTTATGGCGGAAATCATCGGCGCAATCGACAATTTTTGGTTTGCTATGTTCATTCCGTTTTTTTCCCGTCTCATCGTTTGCGCTCTAATGATTGATGGTCCGGGAATGGCGAAACGGGAAGGGCTTGGGTACTTGTTTGCTAAAACGCTTGCCAAAAAAGATTTCGCCGTTCTGATCGGTTATTTGTTATGTTTTTTCATCGCCGTCCCCATGATCCCGGGTTTACCTGCCGTTTATCTTTTGATGGCTTTATCGTCTATTTTTCTTTATATGTACGCCCGCCGGTTTTTCCTTCAATCGTTCGGCGGCTTAACAGGAGATTCCTTTGGAGCAGTGATTGAAGGGAGTGAGACAGTTTTATGGATGGTAACGTGGTTGTTACTCTTATACGTCATGGGTTGACAGAAGCAAATAGACAAAAACGCTATATCGGCTGGACGGATGAAGCGCTGTGTGAAGAAGGAAAAAAAGCTTTGGAAAAAAGCCATTATCCAAAAGCTCCTGATCTGGTAATAGCAAGCGATTTGCAACGCGCTGCAGAAACGGCCGGCATCATTTACCCAAAACAAAAATTCGTTGCCTTAAAAGAACTTAGGGAAATGAATTTCGGCGATTGGGAACAGAAAACCTATTCCGAACTGAAAGGAGATGCCCGCTATCAAAGCTGGCTTCGCGATATGCTGCATCATGAAGTGCCAAACGGAGAATCGTATCCAACATTTTCAGAAAGGGTCAAAAGAGGGTGGGAAAAGACGGTCACCTATTTTTTTGATGAAACCATTTCCCACATTGCAATGATCACTCATGGCGGCGTCATTCGTGAGATCCTTTATCGGTATGGACCCGAAGGATCATCATATTGGCAATGGCGCTTGGATCATGGAGCGTATTGTTCATTGACAGGAAAGCGAACAGATGTAAGGAGGGGAAAGCGGTGCATGTTGTTGTCGGCGGAGCGTTCAACGGAAAAAGAAAATGGGTGAAAGAGCATTACCGGCTGCAATCCGGCGCTTGCAAATGGTTTTGCGGCTACGTAAAGAAAACCAAAGTGTCTGAAATTTATGAGACGGAGCATTTTCAAAAAATAACGGTCATTGAAGGAATTGAACAATATATTTTTCATCTGATCGATCAATCGTCGGACTGGCAAAAAAAATGGGAAAAGATGATTTTCAGCTGGCATGAGTGGGAAGTAAAAAAGAGAGGAACAGTCATTATTATTGCCAATGATATGACAAAAGGCGTTGTTCCAATTGACCCATTGGAACGCAAGTGGCGGGATGCATGCGGGAGCTGCCTCCAACAATTGATTGCGAAAGCAGGACGCGTCGATATGATTTGGTATGGAATCAGTGAAAGATTAAAATAAACGTACGGTTAAACTTCTTTCATTCGTTATATTAATGGGAAGATTGCGCAATTAAAAAGAAAGAGGGAACAGAATGAAACAATATGCGTATTTGATAATGTTTATTGCCTTTTCCGTTGTCGGGGCATTTATAAAAATTCCCGCATATATTTCAAGTGTTGCGCTTGATTCATTTCCAGCCCTTGTAGCCGCTGTTCTATTAGGGCCGGTTGCGGGAGCTGTTGCGGCTTTCTTTGGCCATATCATGTCCAGCTATCTCGCTGGTTTTCCGTTAGGAGCGCTTCATGCAATGATTGCAGTCGAAATGTTTTTGCTTGTTTGGGCATTTGGGGTGATTTACAGAAAAAACAAATACGCAGCAGCCGTTTTCTTTTTTATCGCCAATGGTTTTTTAGCTGCAGTTCCTTTTTCCTTTCTGATCGGGAAAGGCTTTTATTTCGGGTTGCTGCCGGGATTGATCATCGGTACAGCTATCAATTTAATGATTGGTCATATCGTAACCATAAAACTTGTTCCTATTTTAGAAAAACAAAAAGGGGTTCACCGCCATGAGAGACGTTATCATGATTCCGATATCAAATGATGAAGATCTTGTGATTGCCGCTGACAATTCCGGCGGTGTGGGACAAAAATTGTTCGATTACGTCAAAGTTGATTATGAAACGGTCGCTTATTATGGTTTAAGAGTAGCTTTATCCGAATGTTTAACAGTGGGGGCAAAGCCTCTTGCTATCGTCATGCAAAACCTCATCGGTGAAGAAGAATGGTCTCATTTGCAAAAAGGCTGTCAAACCCTTTTCTCGGAACTTAAGTGCGAACCGATTCCCATAACCGGAAGCACAGAAAGCAATTTCAAGATGGTTCAGTCCGCTTTTGCGATCATGGTCATCGGGAAGGTGAGAAGAGCAGACATCAAGGTTCGGAAAACGCCAAGCCACGCGAAATTTGCCTGCATCGGAAAACCGCTGTGCGGAGGCGAAGTAATCGAAAAAAAACATGAAATCGGGCCTCTGCCAATCATAAAAAAACTATTGGAATTGCCGTATGTGTTTGAAATCGTTCCGATCGGCTCAAAAGGAGTTCAATATGAATGGAAAAAGCTTTGTGAAGAAAACAAGTTAGATTATTGCCAAATCACTTCAACAGAAATTGATATGACAAAATCGGCCGGACCTGCCACATGTTTTTTAATCTCGTTTCATCCAGACCGAACCGAAGACATTGCCAAAGCGGCAGGCGGGCATTTTTTCCAACTTAATACAAAATAAGGGTTCGAAAATCATGAGCCCAAACTATTAACTTGTTTCCTGTATTTTGCCAAAAGGAGAAAGTGACTTTCATTTTGCTAACCAATTTTTTTACAAAATGAAATTTATTTTTGAAACAGTTCCTAAATAGGCCTTGAACTAAAAATCAAACTGTGAAAGTAAGTTAGACATAAATGAAAAGCTTTTTGCTTGTTTTCCAAAACTAAAACGTTGACTGTACGGTTAATTTTTTGTAAATTAAAAATAATTCTATCAGCAGGGGTGAATGTATTGGGAAGTATTTTAGAATTGGAGAGTTAGCCGAGAGAACGAACGTATCAAAGCGAACGATCGATTATTATACAAAGATCGGCTTATTGCACCCGCGGCGCTCTGATTCCAATTATCGCCTGTATGATGAAGAGGCGGTTGAAGCGATTGAAATGGTGAAGCGGTATAAAAAGATGAACTGTCCGCTTTATGAAATTAAAGATATCATTGATATGTTGCAATCAAAAAAACTATCAAATAAAAGTTTGGAAATGCATGTCGACCATATTGCCCAACTTATGCAAAATCTTGAAAAAGAAATAAAAGACATGCAGCAACTGATGGATCATATGAACAGGGAACAGCACACCATCATAAGGGAAAAGTTGTCTAAGCAAAGTGCCAATTTGGTGAGGGCGCTGCTGGCAATTTATTATTAATCATATTCGCTTTTAAGAAAATACTAAATAAAAGTAAGATTACAGGAGGTGTATTCCTTACTGATTTTAACCAGTAAGGAGAATATTTGGAAATATTGAATTTAGTGCTTGTGGCGCTTTTAATTGCTCTTACAGCATTTTTTGTTGCTTCTGAATTCGCAATCGTGAAAGTCCGTACTTCTAGAATTGATCAGCTCATTTCGGAAGGAAATAAACAAGCGATTGCAGCTAAAAAGGTTATATCCAATTTAGACGAATATTTATCAGCTTGTCAGCTAGGGATTACGATTACTGCATTAGGATTAGGCTGGATTGGCGAACCGACGGTCGAACATTTATTGCATCCAGTTTTTGAATACTTCAACCTGCCTGAATCGGTAACAGCCTTATTATCCTTTGTTGTAGCGTTTTCAGTAGTTACATTTTTGCATGTAGTTGTTGGGGAATTAGCGCCAAAAACTTTCGCGATTCAAATGGCGGAAAAAATTACATTAAGGTTTGCCCGCCCGCTCATTCTTTTTGACAAAATCATGAAACCGTTTATCAAAACGTTAAATGGATCCGCTCGATTGCTGACAGGATTATTTGGATTACAACCAGCTAAGGAGCATGACATTGCCCACTCAGAGGAGGAGCTTCGCATTATTTTGTCCGAAAGCTATAAGAGCGGTGAAATAAACCAATCTGAATATAAATATGTCAACAACATTTTTGAGTTTGACAACCGCATTGCAAAAGAAATCATGGTTCCAAGAACAGAAATTGTTGCTTTTGACAAAGACATGAAATTAAAAGACTGCATTGAGATTGTCATGGAGGAGCATTATACGCGCTATCCTGTATTTAACGGCGATAAAGATAATATGATCGGAATCGTAAACATGAAGGAAGTGCTCACCGACTATGTCAAAGGTATCCAAGGAGAAAAAACGGTGGGCGAATATGTGCGGCCAGTCATACATGTCATTGAAACCATTCCGATCCATGACCTATTGGTTAAAATGCAAATGGAACGCATTCATATGGCCATTTTAATTGACGAATACGGCGGGACGGCTGGTCTAGTGACAGTCGAAGATATTTTGGAGGAAATTGTCGGGGAAATTCGCGATGAATTCGATGCGGATGAAACGCCGCAAATTAAGAAAATTACTGATTCGAAAACGGTTGTCGATGGAAAAGTTTTGATAGAAGAAGTCAATGATATTTTTGGCCTCCAGATTAAAGAGTCCGATGTTGATACTATCGGCGGATGGATTTTAACCCAAAAGATGGATGCGAAAGTCGGAGATGAAATTGATTATGACCAATATTCGTTTAAAATTTTAGACATGGACGGGTTTCATGTTAAAACGGTTGAAATTGCTGAAAGAGAATCATGAAATAACGAAGATGGTACTAAAGATTTTCTTTTTTGAAGGACAATAAAAAAACAATAAGATCAAATTAAGATCCACCGCTATCATTGTGGCAGAGATTCTTTACTATTCTTTTTATATATAAAAGAAAATCTTGTTTTTGCAGAAGAGATTTTCAGAAACAAGCTCTTCCATACAAGCCATTTGTTCTTTATTAGTCATTAACGTGGTTATCAACTTCAACTTAAGCGGCGAATGAATAAAGATTCCAAACAACAGTAAAGGCTGTCGGGAAACAATCCGACAGCCTGATTTTCACTTCACAACTTTTTGAAAACGTCATGTTTTGCTTTGACATTTACAAAAAAGAATGGAGAGTAGACGGCTTCCTCTTACATAGTGATCACGGGTTCATCAAGTCAATATAACTGCAAAATGAACCCAAGATTGTTTTAGAAAAATATAGAAAACTTCTCCGGAGAATTTAAGGAAGAGTGTTCCAATCTGTACTTTTTTCGATCAGGGTTCTCCTGTACGACAAATATGTCCACTTAACAACAATCAACGGTTTAATACTGCTTCAATAGCTTTTTATTCTTGCTACTCCACAAGGGTCACTTCAAATTGGCTCGGTATAAAACTCGCCATGAATCCTATCAAACTTCCATTTTAACCAAGCCCCTGTTTCAGGTTCAATGGAAGAAAGACGGAGCCATCCGTTTTTCACTTTTTGACGGAAAAAGGGATTGTCCCGGAGCAGCCGCTCGATATAAAAACGCGGTGCTTCAATGATCAAGAGTAAACGAAGGGGGGAATGGAACAGCTCCCCGTCGGAAGAAGCAACCGACTGCCACGGAAGACCGGAAAGCAAGTCGCTCCCATTTCCTTGCATCACCCCGAATCCACCTGTAACCGTCTGCGTAGTTTTGCTGCCGCTTCCGTAATAATGCGGTGCAACGGTTGATGCGTAATATTGCAAATTGATCCATTGCCCGACCGTAGCTGGACCGGAGATGATATTTTCAAGTGCTTCGCCGGATTGGTCTTTTCGCCAGTCATAGCTGTGTAAAAACACTTTCCCGTCTAAATGGCAATGTTTTGTAAGCGTCCTGCGGCCGATAATAAAGGCTGCGTTTCCAGCCAATCCCCATTCAGGACGGATTTCGCTCCAATCGACGGAACGGCGGCTCGCCTCTGTTACCGGATTTTTCGACTTGCCAGTGCAAGGGAGATTCGCCAGCCGTTCGGCGTTTGCTTTCTGTCTCACTTCTTCTAGCTTTCCTTTTAGTAAATGGAGTGACTGCTCTGCCTTTTTCGATAAGGTTGGCAAATCGAGAAAGCAGAGTTCGTCGACTGTTGTGATATGTTCCGCTGCCACAAATACGGTCTCATCTGGAATGAAGATCCCTTCCTTCATCAGGCCTTCTCTAACTTCCTGCAAGTTACAAAGGCTTGCAAACACGCGGGCATTAAAAGCTCCGGCTGTTCCGCCGCACGCCCCGCAATCAAGGGAGGAGGCATACGGGTTATTCGTTGTCATACTTTCGTGACCGCAGATAACGACAAGGGGGGCAAAAGACGATGTTAACCCGATATTTGTTAACAATTGTTTTACGTACTGAACTTGTTCTTCCGTTGTAAACCCGATGGGTAAACCGGATGATGAACAAGATTTTTCATAATGCAATGACAAGTTTGTTGGTGGCTTCCGTTCAGCAGTTTTTTCAGCTTGCTGGAGAAAATGGCCCGCCCATCTAGGGGCAATGCTTCTGGCGATTGTATGCAAACCAAGCCATGGGCCGCTCATTTCTGGAAGCAATAAACTCGCTAATGCATGTTTTTTCATTTTTTTAAAGGTGCCCCCGATGAACTGAAATACATTCAGCCGACGACGGTATTTTGCAGCATCATCTTGTGCTGATTCGTAAATTTCATGCTGCGGCTCAATGATCGCAGGACAAGAAGGATGGGTATGGTCGCTGTCAAGTTCACGTGTTCGGATCGGCAAACCGAAAAATCCTGCGCAACCGTACGTTTCAAATGGACCGGATTCCTCTAAATGACGGCGAAAAGGCTCGGAACGGACATCAATGCAGAAAAGAAGCTGGACGGCGGCCTGCTCTTTTTGTTCAATGTATGGTCGGGATGCAATTTTTTCTTGCACCCGGGATTCGTACGTCTCTTCCCATGCCTCGAGCCAAAGGTGATGACGATTGATCCGCCAAAACCGGTCGGCAAACAATAAATAGGATGTCATTTCATCCTTCGACAATTGTTTCCACTCATCTACAGACATTCCCCCCCAATGAATCCAGGCGGCCAAAAGGGGAAGTAAACTTGAAACGTCAGCCTTTTTCTCCTGTTCCAGCGGCAAGTAAGGGGCGGCAAATGCCCATTCTAACGAAAGACGAATGGCTAAATAATCAACTAACAGTTGGTAGCCTTCTTCACTTTGCTGCGAACGCCATTTTAACATCCCGGCCCATCCCGGCAGTGCAAGAAGATGAGATTCTAAATAGTCTTTTGCCTTTTCATCCTCTATATTAAGCAGCGACAGTGAAAACAACAGTGCTGTTTCCGCATCTTCCGGCCAGTCAGCTAGGCGTTTTCTCTCTTTTTTTGAAAGAGCCGGATCGTTTTGGATAAGTTTTTGCCAAGCAGGATAAAATCCCTGTTCCCGGAATGGCATTGCCCATGCAGCCTGATTTTCATCCAAATATAGTTTGCACCATTTGATCATTTGTTGATCAAGCCGTTCGTCTAGCTTTTTCATACGGGCGCTAATCGGTTTCACCACCGCTGCATTTGTGGAACCGATCCACTCGGCTATTTCCGCCGCCAGCTCGTTCAGTTCTGATGAATCTAACCATTCATGCGGTACGGTTTCGTTCCACAAAAGTGCACGGCACAACTGTTCCGCTTTGTGGCGATGAACGGGCAGAGACTGCTCGGAAAGCCAGTTCTCCAGCTGTTTTTCAACGAAGGAGGAATCGATTTCGCCTCTAGCGAGAGCTTTGCGTACAACCGGTATTGTCGGATACAGGTGAACATGCAGGTTTTGTTGAAAATGCTCAGCTACTTCGGTAAACGGCATATGTTCAAGTTCCATCCACGGATGCCGTGCAATGAATGTTGAAATCGGCCAAAGAGGAGCAATTGCATCGCATGCCTGTTCCACGAGCTGAAGAATAGAGCGGGACACATCTTTCTTATTTCGTTTACTTTGCTCTTCAGGACGTTCAAGTGAAATCACTGTTTTACTCATGAGTCTTCTCCTCCTTCAAATATGCATGTAAGTAATAGGGGTGCCGTTCAACTGCAGGCAGACTAGGCTCACTAAAATGGACAAGCCGCATATAAAATCGGGCAGCAACACCGGTAGAACGGTGTTTAAAGAACTGTGTTAACGCCAATGAGAAAACAATAAACAGAATGAAAGCAAACCATTCAAGGGCAAGCGGAGGCGCAAAGTGAGAAGCCTCTACTTTATGCAGCATGGTCATTAGTCCGCTGCGCACTTCTTCTGAAATAAATGCAAGTATCGCTGCTAGTGCCAACCCAAGCCATCGGCCTTCTCTGAAAAGCGCAAATCTGCTCCATGCAATCGTCATGGACGAACCAAGAAGCAAAGCGCTCAATAGGCGCGCCGGCTCTTCCGGCGAAACGGACCAGAAGCCGAATCCAAGTGCCAAGCCAAGCATCGTGCCGACAAACCTATGTCCTTTTTTGTGCACCAATGTTTGTGCCGAATGTCCCGGACGGGGAACAGCCGAACCGGACTGTAAAAATAAAGTCGCTTTAAAAAAGCCGTGCAAAATAAGATGAATGACTGCCGCCTCGTAAGCGCCTAATGCACATTGAATAAGCATCATACCCATTTGTGCCATCGTTGAGGCGACTAGTTGACGTTTATAATCTACTTGAACGAAACTGACGCCGGTACCGATCATGACGGAAATAAACGCGATTAGAAGAAGGAGAGCGTGTGTGACTGTGTCCGTAAACAACGGTGAGAAATGCCAAAGCAAAAGTCCTCCGGCATTGACAAGACCAGCGTGCATCACAGCCGAAACCGGCGTCGGCGTTGCCGCAGATTCAAGCAGCCAACGGTGGAAAGGCCATTGCCCGGCAGGAATGATGGCCGCCAAAATAAGCAGCAAGCTTATTCCGGCTGTCTCCCACCATTTAAGATGAGACAACTTATCCGTTGATAAAGCGCCCGATAACTTCCACTCTCCAGTCGCATGAAACAGCCAGACAGACACTGCACATACCGCAAGGGAAGAAACAAAAAACATTGTTCCCATTTGCACCGCTTCAGCTTTTGCCGGCCGCCATTCTTTTTTTAAAGCCGTCAAAAAGACAAGACCGAAAAGAGGCATAGCCCAGAAAATGCTAAACAGGCGTAGATCATCAGTCATCCAAGTGCTTGCGGCAGAGCCGGTTGTCCATGTCAAGAATAGAAAATATAGCCGGTAGACTCGATCCCCATGCAAATATCGAATGGAAAACCGCTGGATGATAAAGCCGAGTGTTGAAATATAGACCGCCATCATCCAGCTAATTGTGTCGAACCGCCATGGTCCGGCTTTTATTTCCGCGCCAGAATAAATCCACCCGAAGAATGCCGAAGCAATCGGCAAAAGAAGCAGGCCAACGTGAACATGTACATACCAGTCGGGCACACGAGGATGCAGATAAATCAATGCGCTTATGAGCACGATCATCAATGCTGCCAGCCATCCGAAAACCAACATTTCTTGCAAATCAGGTTCCTCCTCTTGTGTGACCTTTTTGAAAGAAAAAACCGGCTATGTCATTCTAAGCAAAACAGCCTTTCTCAAGAAAATGACTGTCTTTTGCCTAAAAATGACGATAGCCGGTTTACCTTAAACCAATTTCGATTGGCTTAGATCTCCCGTTTCAGTTTTCCCATTGTCGGTTTACCTTCAACGAACCTACTAATAGATTCCGTAGGTTTTTTGAAGGTCTGCCGACTTTGGCAATTCTCTCGTATTTTTTCAAAAAAAGTTGTTTTCATTATACATCATCGTTTTCAAGATTGCACGTATTTTTTTAGAGATTTATAGAAAAAGCGTTTATGTTTATTTAAGGAGTTTCTTTTCCAAATTTTGAAACAATTTAAACACCATAATTCGCTCCCCGGTTTGAGTACTAAGGTCCGTATGGAAACTTTTTACTTTCTCTTCTGTAATTTGAAAAATCATCTCTTTCAGCTCTTCAACCCCGGATTCGACTAAACTGGAGCGGATTTGTTTCACAGACAACATCCCTTCTTTAGACTCACAGAGGGCATATTCCGCTGGGGTTAGAATACCTTGCAGCGATACAATAATCATATCCCGCAAAATATCCGTTTTGACGGACACAGATCCGCGTCCAAGAAAATCTTTTTCCCATTTTGTTAATGCTTTGCTGATTTCAGCCTCGATACTGCCTTTTGATTGATTCATGATGTTTCACCTCTCTAACAGGTACATGACAAGGAATTAAAGTTCGAAAATGATAAAACGACTGATACGATTCGTATTCCCTTTTTTGATCAATAATCATTATTATAATCATTATCGGCTTTGGCTGCTAGAAAAAAATCATTCTTTGTTTGAATCAATCATTTTGAAATGGCAATTCCATCATCAATTTAGGAATCCAAAAGAGATTGTAAAGCATATGGATAAGAACACCGTTTACCCGAGGCCCAGTCGTCACTCATCTTTTAAGGTTTCTAGAGCGTAAAAGGGAGCACGTCCCCAGTTGTCGAAAAAAGCAGTAGCCATTAACCATCGAACGATAACAATTTTCAACATCCGAGATGTAACCTGTTCAGCGTTTTATCATTGACAAAGATACAGGTTTTCGCTGCAAAAAATATCGGAAAATGTTCCAACCAAACAAAGCTGTACGGCGAGATGTATTCTTTGAGCGCTAAAACAGCGTATTTCAACCATAAAGGATCTGGTGAAACGATTGAAACATGATCTAATTTTTCTTCTTGGGTGATATACTAGAAGATATGAAAGACTTGATTCTTCTTCAAGTCATAGAAGAAGGTTGTTGATGAGGAAACGCACCGTGAACGCAACTAATTAAGAACGAGAGTTTTACTGTAATGAACATTTAGGCACTGAAAAAACTATTGCAACAATCAGCATGAAAAGAGATAATAAGATTTATATGGAATTTTATAAAATATTGCTAAAATTATTGGTAGGGGTTGTAGTAAATATGAAAGTTGTAAAATTTGGTGGAACGTCCGTTGCATCAGGACAACAAATTAAAAAAGTGTTCGACATCGTCACATCTGATCCGAAAAGAAAAATTGTCGTTGTTTCGGCTCCTGGCAAAAGATTTAAAGAAGATGTGAAAGTGACCGACTTATTAATAAAGTGCGGGGAAGAATATTTGAACAATGGCAGCGTAAAGGAAACATATGAAGCTGTTGTGAACAGATATGTTGAAATTGCTAAAGAATTAGGATTATCTAATGATATTATTGATCGAATTTCTGCTGATTTGCAAGAAATTTTACATGGGGACAAATCAAATCCTGCTCGTTTTATGGATGCGGTGAAGGCCAGCGGTGAAGATAATAATGCAAAACTGATCACTGTGTATTTTCAATCGCGCGGAGTTGAAGCCCATTATGTGAATCCTAAAGAAGCAGGGCTTATTGTGAGCGATGAACCAGGCAATGCACAAGTGCTTCCGGAAGCCTATGAAAATTTAAAAAAGCTTCGTGATCGCTCAGGAATTCTGATTTTTCCTGGATTTTTCGGCTATTCAAAAGACGGAAAGCTCGTCACCTTTTCACGTGGCGGTTCCGATATAACCGGTTCTATTTTGGCCAACGGGGTCGGAGCGGAAATATATGAAAACTTTACGGACGTAGATGCGGTCTATTCTGTAAATCCAAATTTTGTTGAAAATCCAAAAGAAATTCGGGAGCTTACATATAAAGAAATGCGTGAGTTATCTTACGCTGGCTTTGCAGTATTTCATGACGAAGCACTTATTCCGGCATTCCGTGCAGGAATCCCGGTAAATATTAAAAACACCAATAATCCATCGGCTCCTGGTACAAAAATTGTACATGAACGAACAGATTCTAACGGCCCTGTCGTGGGTATCGCTAGTGATACCGGTTTTTGCAGCATTTATGTCAATAAATATTTAATGAACAGAGAAATCGGTTTTGGCCGAAGATTGTTGCAAATTTTAGAAGATTTTGGGCTGTCATATGAACATACACCTTCTGGAATTGATGACATTTCTGTCATTTTGCGCCAGGATCAGTTTGATTCGGAAACAGAACGGAAAGTTGTAGAGCGGATCAAAAAGGAACTGGAAGTCGATAATATAGAAGTTGCTTATGATTTAGCGGTAATTATGATTGTTGGCGAAGGAATGCGGAAAAATGTCGGAACGATGGCCAGAGCTGCAACAGCGCTTGCAAACAGCGGTGTGAACCTTGAAATGATCAATCAAGGGTCATCAGAAGTGAGCATGATGTTTGGCGTAAAAGGAACGGATGAAAAGAAAGCCGTACAAGCGTTATATGAAGAGTTTTTTGGGACTAAATAACTTAATCAAAATTGTCCACGCCTGCAGACAAATTGGATTTTTTGTCTGCAGGCGGTTTTTTTTGTTGGAAAAGATAAGACATTTATAGAGATCCGGTACTTTTTTTCTGATGAATGAGTGGCTTTTTCTTTGAAAATAGCAAGTTCATGCCTCCGTTCCAATTGCATAAATCATGACCTTAAAATGGTCGGTTCATTTATTGAAAACATATGGCGATTTTATGTCTGCGATTTCACACAAATTAAAAAAGGGATTGTGTGAACGGTGAGTGAGGCGGTCAAGCAACACTGCTGTCATCCTCTCGTCCCCAATAATGCTTGCAAATTCAAAATTAGTCGTAAGATAATACTGGTTTGTTGTAAAAAGGGAAATAGAAAAGAGTCGCGTTGTTTCTTCTTTGGTAGGATAAACAATAGACAAACAAATTTTGGAAAAAAGTTATTGATGTCACTTAAACGGATCCCATACCTCCTAAAAGCTAGTTGTTAGAAGCATTGAATATGAAACTGGTTCTATTTTACTATTCTATAAAAATGATAAAATTTGCACCGATATAAATAAAAAAGGGGTTTGGGAAGGGGATCGTAGATCATATGAAAAAGAATAAAACAGTGACAGGGATCACTATTTCCAAAAAGCAAGGTGGATTGAGAAGAAGGCTGCTCAGAAGCTTTGGAATATTAATGCTGCTAACATGTTTAATGGCCGTTATTAATTTTGGGGTAATAAAAAATTTAACAAATCATACGGAAAGCATCATGAAGGAAGATGTAGAAGGACTGATCCAAAACGAGAAAATGAGATACAATATCGCAGAACGCATTTCATTAATCAACCAGTTTCTTCTATACGGAGATCGAGACATTCGTCAAAAATACGAAGAATTGGCAAAACAGAGCAGCGAGATTCAAAAGCAGTTATTGGAATTGAATTCTTCACAGCAAATGAAGGATTTAGTTGCGAAATGCCACCAATGGGAATTGCTTGTCCGACACGAGGTTTTATTTGACTATGATATGGGGAAAAAGAATGATGCTTTAAAGCAAATGAAAGAAAGTGTACAACCGCTTGGGGAAACGATTATTCAAGAATTTGAAAAAGTGATGTCAGATCGGCAAAACGATGTAATCAAAAGCGGAAATAATATGATTCAGCTTAGCAATCTATCTATCATCATCATATTAGCCGTTTTGGCCTCCATACTTTTAATCGGTTTCATCATGTCCTTTAAAATGGCTCGTTCCATTACGAATCCTTTGATCAAAATCGCCGGCCAAATGGAGCAAATATCAAAGGGAAATCTAATGTTGGAACCGTTATCAATAAAGTCGAAGGATGAAATCGGCGAATTGATGGAATCTGTCAACGAAATGGGGAATCAGCTTCGAAAGATCGTGCAAGACATATATCATGCTTCAGATACTATGTCAAAACAAAGCAGCGATTTGCTTTCTTCCTCTAAAGAGCTAAAAGAAGGGGGCAACCAAATAGCTGCGACGATGCAAGAGCTGTCGGTTGGTGCCGAATCACAAGCTAATTCTGCATCAGAGCTTTCTGAAGCAATGGGGATGTACATGGAAAAGATTTATCAAATACACAGAAATGGAAAAGAGATGTTTGATAAATCGAGAGAAGTGCTCGAGTTGACGGAAAATGGCAGCAAGCTGATGGATCAATCGAAAAAACTTTTTGATTATATATTTACAGGCATGCAAAGCAATATGAAAAAAATTAAAAAACTTGATGAACGCTCAAAACAAATTTCCAAACTCGTTGAAGTTATTCAATCCATAGCTGATCAAACCAATTTGCTCGCCTTAAATGCAGCGATTGAAGCGGCTCGAGCGGGGGAACATGGAAAAGGATTTGCAGTAGTAGCAGATGAGGTCAGAAAATTGGCTGAACAAGTTTCCAATTCCGTTGTGGATATTCAAAAAATTGTGGAAGAAGTCCATGGCGAGACGAATAAAGTGACGAAAAGCTTTGAATTAGGATTTCAACAAGTAGAATCGGGAATGGGATCAATGAACGAAACGAGTGCAGCATTTCAACAAATTAAAGAAACGATTAAAGAAATTTCCGAAAGAATCAACAATGCTAAAAATGATTTAACTGACATGTTATCAACGAGCGAATCGATTAATGATTCGATTTCCAACATCGCATCGATATCGGAAGAGGCGGCTGCAGGTATTGAACAAACATCAGCTTCAGCAGCAACGGCAAATGAATCTGCGGCAACCATTGCTTCACATGCCGAATCCATGTCAAATCTAGCTGGAGATTTGCAATCTTTAGTGAAAAGGTTTCAAGTTCAATAATCAATTTTTACGAACCGTATGACAAAATAAAAGGATGAATGGACTGGAAAGCGTGCTTGCCCGCACGCTTTTTTTAAAGAAAAAGAATGAAACTGTCTGTCATTATAGAGCGAACTTCTAAAATGACAGCGTTTACATAAACTGTTTTTTTCATTAAAATGAGCATTATAAAATAAAAAATGGAAAAGGGGATTGGAAATGTTTTTTTCCTATACTCAAGAAGAAATGGAGAGGGCTTTAAACTTATTTCATACGCTTGCAAAAGCGTATAAAAACGTTTCGGATCACGCCAATCGAGACAGCAAGGAGCATGGTTTGAATCCAACCGAATATGCTGTATTGGAACTTCTGTACATAAAGGGTCCGCAAAAACTTCAGCAAATCGGGTCAAAACTATTACTTGTCAGCGGTAATGTAACTTATGTTATTGACAAGCTTGAAAAAAACGGATGGATTTATCGGGAAAAAAATCCGAAAGATAAACGGTCAGTTTATGCAAATTTATCGGAGAAGGGGCGCCAATATTTTGATGAAATATATCCGATCCGCGCCTTAAGGATGGCGAGAGTTTTTTCCGGCCTATCCGAAGAAGAACAAGTGCAATTGATCGAACTGTTAAAAAAAGCTGCAGACTCCAGCAATAGTGTGCTGTTTCGATAATTTTTATGAATGAAATTCTATGTAATTATTGAATAAAGCTATGTTTATACCGATATAAAAAATGAGAACCCATAGTTGAGGAAGTGTTAAAATAATGGATCGCCTTTTTCAACAATTTTATGACCTCATTTTTCAATTTCACCCTGATATGATCGTTTTTTGTGATCCAAGCGGATTGGTCAAGGAAGGCAACCGAATGGCTGCGCATTTTTTGCAAAAGAAAGGTTCGATTTATCATTTTTTTCATACTTCATCCAGAAAAGAGATTCAGCATCTTTTTGAACAGGTGAGGATAACCGGCGAACCTGCAACTTTTGAGGCAGTTGTTGAGGAAACGCCTTCGTCCATCTTATGCCTTCCTTTATATAGCAATAATTTTTTTTATGGTTATGCGCTGATTATAAGAGATATTTCAAAAGTAAAGGAAGCGGATGAGAAGATTCAATATTTAACGCAATTTGACGATTTGACAAAGCTGCCAAATGAACAAGCTACTTTCAACCGTCTAGAGTATTTATGCCAAACAGAAAAAAATCCTGCTGCAGTTGTGAAGTTTCAAATTAACCGCTATAAATACATAAACGAAATTTTTGGGAAAGATATTAGTAACGAAGTGATTAAGTCATTTGCAAGGCAGTTAAGAAATATTTTTCCCGATACATACTTTATAGGTCGTCTGTCAAATGACGAGTTTTTAGTTATTGTTTACAATGTTGGAAATAAAGATGAGATGATTCGTGATATTGTGCATCGTATCAATAAGCTGGAAGATATACTTGTCATCAACGATTTGGAAATTTATTACGATTATAGCATTGGCATCGTGTTTTACCCGGTTCATGGAAGAACGCCGAAAACTTTAATTAAAAATAGTGAAATTGCTATCAAAATGGGGAAAGAAAAAAACGAGCGCATTGCCCAATTTAATAATCATAACAGCAAATCGATCGAAAGAAGAATTTTTATAGAAAATGAGCTTTACAAAGCTGTGAAAAAAAGAGAATTATGTTTATATTATCAACCGATCGTCGATACAAAAGAAAAAAAAATTACCGGCTTTGAAGTGCTGCTCAGATGGAAACATAAAGAGCTTGGGATGATTCCCCCTTCAGAATTTATACCGATTGCGGAAGATACAGGGCTTATCGTAGAAATCGGCAAATGGAGCATGGAAAAAGCTTGCCAGCAATTAAAGGAATGGAGAGATAAGGGCTTCCGTGACTTGAAAATCAGTGTCAATTTATCTATTAAACAATTTTACCAGCATGATGTTGTGAAAATGATTACGGATTACTTGACGATGTATGAAATTCCGCCTGAATGCTTTGAGCTTGAATTTACCGAAACCGTCCCAATGTACAATTTTGAATGGTTTTTGGAAATCATCCGCAGGTTAAAGAAATTAAATATAGGTCTGAGCATCGATGATTTCGGAACAGGCTATAGTTCGCTCAGCTATTTAACGAAGCTGAAGCTAGATAAAATTAAAATTGACCGTTCTTTTATTCAAAACATTTATTTAGAGCACGACCATAATGTCGTTGTAAAAACGATCATTGCTCTAGCGCAAAATTTGAAGCTTTCCATCGTAGCGGAAGGCGTCGAAAAAAAAGAACAAGTATTTTTTCTGAATCGCCACCATTGTTTTCAAATGCAAGGTTTTTATTTCAGCAAGCCTGTTTCATCTGATGAAGCATTCCAACTTTTGCAAAATTGGCCTGAAAAGAAAAAGCAATTGTTCATTTGAAAATCTTGATCGTTGGATTTCGATTGATTGCTCTTAAAAAAATATTCTGCTTTTAACAGGTGAAACCGGCAATTTTGCCGGTTTCAACGAACGAATTAGCTCTGGCTTTTTTGAAAAAGCCCAAATGTAATATTTACCATCCCCACCAAGATGCACCGACAATAATGAGAAGAATGAACAGAACGACGATTAACGCAAAGCCTCCGCCGTATCCTCCAGATACTCCAGACATATGAAAACCTCCTTGTGAAATGTTTTATTTCAGTTATAAACTATGCTGAAGAAGCTCAAGTTGTATGGGCGGTTTTCATAATAAATGCTCGACGATGGCTTTAATTTTTTCATGCTGATCGATGGAAAAATAATGTTTCATTGGACAAATACCTGATTTTACCCTGTTGATGCAGTAGTCCATTGTAAAAGATTCAGCGTCAAGCTGTTCATTGACTTCATTCCAATGAAGCGGAGCGGCAACCGTTCCATTTTCGACTCCTCTGACGGAATAAGGTGAAATGATCGTTTTTCCCTCTGCATGCTGTAAAAAGTCAATATAAAGGCGGCTGCCCCGGTTTTTCTTCAAGCGTTCAATCGTAAATTCGTTCGGATGCTGTTCGGCTAAATAATTAGCGAAAAAAGACGTAAACCGCCTCGTTTCCTCATATGAGAAAATGTTGGTGCCGATCGGAATATGAACTTGAATTCCTTTGTTTCCGGAAAGCTTTGGAAAGGAGGCAATCTCAAACCGATCTAAACATTCCTTCAGCTTGTTTGCAGCATAGATAGCCAAATGAAATTCGTTTTTCGACGGCGGATCTAAATCAAATACAATTTCTGCCGGCTGTTTTTCCTTCCACGTATTAAAGGGGATATGAAATTCAATTGCGAGCTGGTTGCCAAGCCACATTAGCGTTTTTTTGTCATTGCAAATGATATAATGAATCCCGTCGATTGTTTTTGTCTGAATAAATTCCGGGGCATAATCAGGACAATTTTTTTGAAAAAATGCTTCTCCCAACAAACCGTGCGGATAGCGGATCACCGTTAAGGGGCGGTCTTTTAAAAATGGAAGCATATAATCGGAAATTTCCAATAAATAAAGCAAAAAATCTTGTTTTTGTATATCATGTTTCGGCCAAAGAGGTTTTTCAATATGTGTGACAGCCACATCTTTGACATTGGCTTCAGCCATTTTCAGCTGCAAAAAAGTGCAGTCTCTCCAATCATGTTCCAATGCAAAGGAATGGAAAGAAGGTTCTCTTAAACTGCCGCTGTCAATGGAAAGAAACCGTACTTTCATGCAAATGGCCGGCTCTATAGTATATAGATGGTTTTCCTTTTTTCCTTTCTTTTTTATAATCTCCAACAACGCTTGTTTTTGGTTGTCAGGCATACCGTGAGAAAAAACGCCGGCTTGCACAATTGCTCCTTTATGATGAACAGAAATATGTATGTAGCCGTTGTTTGAATCAAATCCAGTGACAAAAAAGAGCGCTTCTTTAAAGTTTTTGATTTTCAGCCATTGTGATGTTCTTTTCTTGTTCTCATATGTGCTTAACATATGTTTGCAAACAACGCCTTCTCCTTCATGCTGGACAATTTTTTCCCATAATTGGGAAAACTGATGATATGCTTGAATCATTTGGATCGGGACCGGATTCTCTGGACTAACATGCAACGGTAAACCGAGTTGTTGAAATACGGAGGATAGTAGTTCTTTTCGGCTGGAAAGGGGTTTTTTTGTTATATCCTCTCCTTGCAGCAAAAGTATATCGAAAACGAGAAGCTTATATGCTTCGGTCGTTTCATCGCTTTTTCTTTTCCATTTTCTTTTTAAAGAGGCAACATCAGCGGAAAAAGCTGTTTTGAGCATAACAAGCTCTCCGTCCAAAACAAGCGGAAAAAAAGGACGCCATTTTTCTATTTGTTTTTCGATAAAATGTTTAATTTCCGGGAACGATGGGGATAAATCGTTTCCATTTCGGCTCATGAGAGAAATACGGTCTTCGTCCGCTTGCAATATCGTGCGAAAACCATCATATTTTGGCTCATATAGCCATTGCTCCCCTTCCGGAATATGGAAAGATAATGTCGGCATCATCGGTTGCATAGTGTTCACCCTTAAAGATTGGAGGATAGATTTGTGAAAAATGCAGTTTTTTTAGACAGAGACGGCGTTGTAAATGAAGTGATGACCAATCGTGTCCGTTTCGTAAATAAGCCTGAAGATTTTTATTTGCTAAAAGGAGCAGCTGAAGCTGTTGCGCTTTTGAACAGATCCAATTTTGACGTTTTCGTTGTCACAAATCAGGGCGGAATCGGATTAGGATACATGTCAGAAAAAATGCTCCACAAAATCCATGAAAAAATGGTTCGTGAAATTGAAAAAAAAGGCGGAACGATTAAAGAGGTTGCCTATTGTCCCCACGCACCGAAAGAAGGCTGCGCCTGTCGTAAGCCGGAGCCGAAGATGATTGTTGATTTGGCAAAGAAATATAACATCAATATAGAGAACAGTTATATGATTGGTGATCGTGAAGTGGATATCGCTGCCGGAAAGGCTGCAGGAGCTAAAACGATATTAGTAGGCAGCCACCATCAAGAAAAAATAGCTGATTTTCATTTTCCGGATTTGCTGTCGGCCGCCCGCTTTATTGTCCGGCAAAGCTAAGCTTTTTTGCGGGTCGTTTTCGTTTTTTTACCTGCTGCTCCGCTTTTTTCTTCTCCCTTTTTATTTAATGATTTTGAGCGTTCGATGCTTGCCTCAAGCGCACTCATTAAATCGACCACGTTCTTTTTTGGAGACGGTTCAGCCGTTTTTGTTTCGTTTTGCTGCACTTTTTCTTCAATTTTTTCTTGAATCCGTAAACGGTATTCATCTTGATATTTCTCCGGTTGGAACGTTGTTGTCAGCTGATCGATAAGCAGCATGGCAGCGTCCAGCTCTTTTTTTTCAATATTGGTATTTTGAGGAACCCCGGGAACGTCACGGGCGTTTCGCACTTCATCTGGATAATGAATCGTTTCCATTAAAATGACGTCCTCATATGTCCGGATGACAGCCAATTGTTGTTTAGAGCGCATTGAAATTTTTCCAATTCCAATCTTCCCTGATTGTTTCAATGCTTCACGAAGCAATGCATACACTTTTTGTCCGTTTTCGCCTGGACCGATATAATATGACCGGTTAAAATAAATCGGATCAATTTCCGGCAAATTCACGAAATCGACGATTTCAACCGTTTTGTCTTCATTTTCTTCCTTCAGAGCTGCTAATTCCTCATCTGCTAAAATGATGAATTTGCCTTGTACATATTCGAACCCTTTCACAATGTCATCGTTGCCAACTTCTTCGTCGCAGTTTGGACAACGTTTTGCGTATTGAATTGGGGTATGGCATTTTTTGTGAAGCTGACGAAATTTCATATCTTTGTCTTCTGTAGCAGAAAACAGTTTGACCGGGATGTTGACGAGCCCGAAGGATATGGAACCTTTCCACATCGTATGCATATTCATTCCGCCTTTCCGTAAGTTACCTTTTCTTTCTCTTTATTTTTTGCGAAAGGATCAGAATGATTTGTGTTAAAAAATGTAAGTTGCATACTCGAAAACCGGTTCATACAAATTTCGAAAAAAGAAAAAAATCGGCAATTTGCCGATTTTACGGTTGAACCAATTATTTTTTTTCATTTTTTTCTTCTTCGTCAAGAATTCCTTTTGTAGCCAGCTTGAATTCCCGCAGCGTTTTTCCTGCTGCTTTTCCAAGCTCCGGAAGCTTGCTCGGTCCAAAAAGCAAAAGTGCAACGAAAATGATTAAAATAAATTCTGTCCAACCAATTCCCATGTTCTATTCCTCCTAAAAAATGTTCCATTTCATGCCGTTATGCAATCGGAACATGAACAAATAAAACTTATGAAACATCATCCAACATCATTTTACCCTAAACAATATGAATAATGAAGCATTTGGACGGAACATGGGAAAGGATAAAATGTTTGTATTATTTACAAAAGTCTATTTTAAGGCTGTTTTCCGCTAAAATCAGCCTGAGCTTGTGCAATTAAACGCTTTGTCATTTCTCCGCCAACAGATCCGTTTGCGCGGGAGGTAGTATTTGAACCAAGGTGGACACCAAACTCTTGTGCGATTTCCATTTTAAATTGTTCAAGAGCTTGTTCAACTCCTGGAACAATTAATTGATTTCGCCTTGCCATTCGAATTCAACTCCTTTTTGCCTGTTTACGCATAGTTTGCAAAAAAGAAGTGATCTGATGTGTGGAACTTGTTGGTTAAAAATAAACGGTGTAGTTGACCGTAAAATGTTGATATTGGTATGAATTTACCAGCATATAAAAGGAAATGTAAGAAAACTATATAAAAAAACTATTCAGTACAAGCTGACCATTAAATATAAGAGATATCAACTATATACCGCGTTTGTATCCATCAAGAAAAATTAGTTATACTTATAAAGAAACGAATTGTTCGGGTTTACATATTTTTATTATGAGCTATTAAAGCTTAGTATGAAAATGTTATCGGCGTATTATTTTGAAAATATTGAATTTTATAAAAAGGGGTGAAAAAATGCCGATCATTGAGGTAAAAAATTTAACAAAAATTTTTGGTAAAAACCCCGCTCAAGCATTGAAGCTATTAGATGAAGGATTTTCAAAGCATGAAATTTTACAAAAAACCGGACATACAGTGGGAGTGAATCGCGCTTCCTTTTCCGTTGAGGCTGGAGAAATTTTCGTCATTATGGGGTTGTCTGGAAGCGGCAAATCCACATTGATAAGATTGCTCAACCGGTTGATTGAACCGACTAAAGGAAGCATTTTTATCGACGGGGACAATTTATCAAAAATGGATAAAAAATCATTGCGAGAGGTGCGGAGAAAAAAAATCAGCATGGTTTTTCAACGATTTGCCCTATTTCCGCACCGAACGGTTTTAGAAAATGCAGAATTCGGACTTGAAATTCAAAAGATCCCAAAAGAAGAACGAAGGGAGAAGGCAATCAAAGCGCTTGAAATGGTCGGATTAGGACAATATTTGGAGCAAAAGCCTAATCAGCTGTCAGGCGGAATGCAGCAGCGCGTAGGACTTGCGAGAGCATTGGCAAATGATCCTGAAGTGCTGTTAATGGATGAGGCCTTTTCGGCCTTGGATCCGCTTATCCGAAAAGAAATGCAGGATGAATTGCTCGATCTTCAAGGGACGATGAAGAAAACCATTATATTTATTACACATGATTTAGATGAGGCTTTGCGGCTTGGAGACCGGATTGCCTTAATGAAAGACGGAGCGATTGTGCAAATCGGTACGCCCGAAGAGATTTTAATGAATCCGGCAAACGACTATGTCGAAAAATTCGTTGAAGATGTAGACAGATCGAAAATTTTGACGGCGCAGCATATTATGAAACGGCCCGAAACGATCAATATTGAAAAGCATGGACCGCGTGTTGCATTGGAAAGAATGAGAGAAGAAGGGATATCCACCATTTTCGTTGTTGACAGCAAACGAAATCTAAAAGGTTATGTAACAGCTGATGATGCATCAGAAGCAAGAAAAAAAGGTGTTCGTGATATTGAAGAAATATTGCGGACAAATGTTCCGAAGGTTGAAAAGGACACACCAATGTATGATATTTTTACGGTCATCCACGACTCGCCGATACCAGTAGCAGTGGTCGAAAAGGAAAAATTAATAGGGATCATCGTTCGCGGGTCAGTCATCGCGGCTCTTGCAGGTGAAAGCGAGGTGAGCACAAACAGTGCTGAATAATGTGTTGGATTTTGTTCCGAAAATTCCAGTTGCGGAAAAGATCAAACAATTTACGGACTGGGTGACAAATTCTTTTTCGTTTTTGTTTGATCCGTTAAAAAAATATTTTGAGGATTTAATGGAATATGTGGCGGATTTGTTGGGGGCTGTGCCGCCTGTTCTAGTCATATTGATCATTGCCATTATTGCCTTTTTTATAAGCGGAAAAAAGTTTGGGCTGCCGGCATTTTCCATCGTCGGCCTTTGGTTTATTTACAACCAAGAGCTTTGGGATCATTTAATAAGTACATTTACTTTAGTTTTGATTGCAAGTTTATTATCCGTCATCATCGGTATTCCAATAGGTATTTTAATGTCTAAAAGCAGAACAGCGGAAGCAATGATTACTCCTATCTTGGATTTTATGCAAACGATGCCTGCATTTGTCTACTTAATACCTGCCGTTGCTTTTTTTGGCATCGGCATGGTGCCGGGAGTGTTTGCATCATTAATTTTCGCGACACCTCCTACCGTTCGTTTTACGAATTTAGGAATTCGCCAGGTGCCGAAAGAATTGATTGAAGCTTCTGATGCATTCGGTAGCACAGCAGTTCAAAAACTATTTAAAGTAGAACTGCCGATGGCGAGAGCTACAATTATGGCCGGAATCAATCAAACCGTCATGCTGGCATTATCAATGGTTGTCATTGCCTCGATGATTGGAGCGCCGGGTCTTGGAAGAAACGTGTTATCCGCTTTGCAGCGCGCTCAAATTGGTCCCGGATTTGTTGCAGGTATCGGTATTGTCATATTAGCCATCATTATCGACCGCTTCACTCAAAGCATGAACAAGAAGCATGATCATGTATAGCAAGTTGGTCTCTTTTCGAATTGAAAAATTAAAAAGGAGTTTTGATATTTATGTTTAAACGAATTTGGAAACGCCTAGGACTTGTTGCCGGAATTTCCTTGTCGCTTTTAGTGGCTGGCTGCGGATCAAACGGGGGATCTCAAGGGGGGGCGGCAGATGAAGGAAAAATAAAATTGGTTTACGTGGAATGGGATACGGAAGTCGCCTCCGCCCATGTCATCAAAAAAGTTTTAGAGGATCAAGGATTCGATGTGGACATTACACCTGTTGATAATGCTGTTATGTGGGAATCTGTTGCAAAAGGTGAGGCAGACGGCATGGTTGCCGCCTGGCTGCCGGCTACTCACGGAGATTTATATGAAGAATATAAAGATCAGCTGGAGGATTTAGGTCCAAACTTGGAGGGTGCGAAAATCGGGCTCGTCGTTCCGAAATATATGGACATTCAATCAATTGAAGAGCTCGATCAATATGCTGGCAAATTAAACAAAACGATTACAGGCATTGAACCTGGAGCGGGCGTTGTAAAATCAGCGGAAAACGCTGTTAAAACATATGAAAGCCTAAAAGGCTGGCAAGTCCAAACATCTTCAAGCGGAGCTATGGCAACGGCTTTAGGGGAAGCTTATAAAAATGAAGAACCAATTGTCGTTACAGGCTGGTCCCCGCATTGGAAATTTGCTGCATATGACTTAAAATTTTTGGAAGATCCGAAAGGCTCCTTTGGGAAAGAAGAACATATATCCACATTCGTTCGAAAGGGATTAAAAGAAGATATGCCGAAAGCATATAAAATTTTGGATCAATTCTCATGGACTGCTGAAGATATTGAACAAGTCATGTTGGAAATTTCAGAAGGCAGTGATCCTGCTAAAGCAGCAGAAGATTGGGTCGAAGCAAATCAAGGTAAAGTGGCAGAATGGACAAAAGGTGTGGAATGATCTATTTTAAGAGGGGCTGTACAGAAAGTCAAATCGCCATTGAAAACAAAAAATCATAAACACCGATATATCTAACACATTAATGGGGGGCGTCAATAAGCCGTAAAAACGACTTATTAGACACCCCCTTTTATCATTTTTACATGGTCCGGAGCGCCTTTAGTTTTGATCATTTCAATTGTTTATTTTTAGTAAAGGCTGTTCTCTAAAAGATTTTTTATATGAAAATTTGTTAAAATACCTAAATGTGTTAAAATTATGTTATAAACCTTAAGGTAAGATTTATGTAAAGAGTATAAAGAACATATGTTAGTATTACAAAAAATGGTGGTGTGATAATGAGCGAAGACAAAGAAACACCTGGAAGAAGAAGAGAAAGACTAAGACGAGAAGAATTAATACGAAACCCAACTGGAAATATAAACGATGCGTTTAATAGAGCTGAAACTGGAAACCTTGCTGATTTAGTAGGTAGTTTAGGTTGGAAGGGTACTGGAATACTTATCCTTGCGATCATAATAGGTTTTATAGCCGCATCAATATTCTTAAAGTAAGGAGAGTGCTTTGAGGTCTTTTATTATGCATTTCTTAGTTGTATAATTTGATTTTTGACAAGCTGAAATAACACGTTTATCAAATGTTAAATCCTTTCTTTATTAATCAACGGAACTAATAAAGGCAGTGATCCAAATAACGAGTTCCAACCCTTTATAACCTTTCCACCCAACCTTTCAAGCGATTGTGGAAATTGTTAACGTGTTGAATAAGATAAATTCCTACCTTAACACGTTGCTTTTGGCTTTCATTGACCAACACCCCCTTCAATTTGGCAAGATTCTTATAATTCGTTGCTGTATCAGTGCATAGCAAAGCGGAAGGGTAAATAAACTCACCTATCACAGTTCAATTTCTTCAGTTTGAACACGCCCTGTTCCTGTTTTTCGAGAAATCATATTGCCATTTCTATCTTGTGCTGCGATAACTGCAATTGTAAAATTAGAAATCCCTCTTTTCTTGTCTTTCTTGCCACATTTCTTAACTTTTCTATGTGATTTCACGCTCCCTTAAAATGTTGCCCTTTGCTGTTTCTTTGTTATTATATAGGTATTGGCTGCTATAAGGAGGGGACTTATTTGAATCATCAAAAAAATGATGTTTATCTTAACATGATGGAAAATAGCTTACAAAGAATTTCAAACCATTTTCATGAAATGGTCAAGATGATAGAAGAAAAAATGGATTTTACATACGAGCGTTATACAGCTTTTGAACGAATGAAAAAGGAATTACTTGAAGACATGAGGGCGCTCGAATTTTACATAAAAGGTTCGGCTAAAAGTAGTCAAGCCCGAAAATAACGTTCGGGAATTGCACAACCGCAATTCCCGATCTAAAAGTTAGTTATTATTCATTTTTTGTCGATTCGCTTTCTTTATCAATGAACGCTTTTGCCCTTGTTTGAAAATGATACGTTAAAACAGCCAATACGGCAGCAACCGTCACATGGCAAATGCTGTCGATTTGAGCTTCCGATAAAGAATTTTGCTTTTGAAGAAGCCTTTTTGTTTGTACGAAAAGTTTTTTTTCAAACTGCCGATTGTTGTCGATCTCGACATTTTTTACTTGTTCCAACACATCTGTATATAATTTATAAAACATTAACGGACTGATTAAATCATCATTCCGGTCGGAAATCGTATTAAAAACTTTCATCAATAAGGAACGGACAGTTTCAAAGTCGAATATGGTTTTTAAATCTTTTACAATTAACAATAAAGCAGCTTGTTCGACCGAGTATTTTTTTCCAAGTTCAGGAGGACCGATGATTTCTTTTATATCACGCTTGACCCAATTTTGAACGGAAGTTGATTTCAAGGAAGTTAGTTCGCAAAAATTTCCTAAGATGACGATTTCATTCGTTGACAGTCCAAGCTCCCCTTTGTCTCTTTGTTTGCTCAATTTTTTGATGAAGCCAGGTATTTGGTTTGTTTGATCAGAGGGCAATTGTTGTTTCATCACTTCTTCAGGGGATAATTCGTGTATTCCTTTTAAAGATAGTAATAATTGAACCATAACGGAACGACGCAATTGAATTTTTCCCATAACATCCCCCTTTATTAAACAGCCTACCCTTATTTTTAATAAAAAGATATAAAAAAAACAAGCTTTTTATATGGAATTAATAAGTTCAGATAAATGTTTCTTGAGTATGAATTTGTAGAAATTGACACAATAACAAATTTTCAGTTTCGATGATCAAAATTGGAAAAACCTCTTTAAAAAAACTTGTACTTTCTTTATGATAGTATGAGCAGTAAAAAAAAGGATTGAACAAGGATGCTAGTAAATATTCGTAATCGATTAGTTTCACTATCACCAGCTCAGATGCTTGCTATTTTTTATTTTTTAGCTATCACTGTTGCGGTCATTTTGCTCAGTTTGCCGTTTGTTCACAAACCGGATGCCGAATGGACGTTTTTGGATGCATTGTTTACTGCTGTTAGTGCAGTAAGTGTAACAGGGCTGACAACTGTTTCAATCATTGATACGTTTACCGTTCCGGGGATTTTTATTTTAATGATTGTTCTCCAAATTGGCGGCATCGGCATCATGACGTTGGGCACATTGTTTTGGTTCGTTTTAGGCAAAAAAATAGGCTTAAGGGAACGTCAGTTGATCATGGTTGATCAAAATCAATTGAATTTGTCCGGCATTGTAAATTTAATGAGGCAAATTATGTTGATGATTTTGATTATTGAACTGATCGGCACCATCATATTAGGCACATATTATTTAAAATATTTTCCGGAATGGAAGGAAGCTTATTTGCATGGCATGTTTTCTGCCATCAGCGCCACAACGAATGCCGGCTTTGATATAAGCGGTTCGTCGCTCGTACCTTTTGCACATGATTATTTTGTCCAAATGGTTCATATTATTTTAATGACGCTGGGAGCTATCGGATTTCCAGTTTTGATTGAGACAAAAAACTTTATTTTGACAATTGGAACAAAAAGGACATACCGGTTTTCTTTGTACACAAAATTGACAACTGTGACATTTTTCGCATTGGTCGTTATTGGAACAATCCTGATCTATCTAATAGAATCAGGCAATTATTTATCTGATAAAAGTTTTCTCGAATCTTTCTTCTATGCTCTGTTTCAATCAGCTACCACAAGGAGCACAGGGCTTTATACAATGGATGTCAGCATGTTCAGCGAGACGACTTTGCTGATTATGTCCATATTTATGTTTATAGGTGCTTCGCCAAGCTCTGTGGGTGGCGGTGTCAGAACGACTACCGTTGCAGTCATTTTGCTAGTTGCCTTTCATTTTGCGAAAGGCTCCAGCACGGTGAAAGTATTTAAACGGGAAATACACCCAGATGATATAAAAAAATCAATTGCCGTTATGACAGTTTCTGTTATTTTGTGCTTAACTTCGATTGTCATATTATCTGCAACAGAACGGTTTACGTTAATGGAAATTATCTTTGAAGTTTGTTCAGCCTTTGGAACAACAGGGCTTTCACTTGGCATTACACCTGAACTTAGTCCGATCGGAAAAATCATAATCATGATCATGATGTTTATTGGTCGGATCGGCATTTTATCGTTTATCTTTTTAATTGGAAAACAGAGGAAGGAAGCCAATTATCATTATCCGAAAGAGCGGGTAATTATTGGATAAAAAAGGGATTGTCATAAAATCATAGGGGAGAGGGGGAATTTTTGTGCGGATTCGAAAGCTTTTTTTTAGTGTTTTTGTCGTGCTGGTGCTTTTTTCGGGATGTTCTAAAGATCCAAAGCCGGAGGATCGTTTTGCAGACTTTGTTGCCAATTGGAGAGACCAAAATTTTTCGGAAATGTATGACCAATTGACTGCCAATGTGAAAAAAAATATCAAAAAAGACGAATTTGTTTCCCGCTATGAAAAAATATATCAAGATTCAGGTGTGAAACAGCTGAAAATCGACTTCAAGAAACCGAAAGAAGAAATAAAGCCTGATAAAAACGGAAATATTACATTCCCATTTGCTGTTTCAATGGAAACATTAGCGGGGAAAATAAGCTTTGAAAACAAAGCCGTTTTAAAAAAAGAAGAAACCGATAATGGAAACGATTGGCGAATTGAATGGAATCCTTCCTTTATTTTTCCTCAGCTTGATGAGGGAGAAGAAATTTCCATCCAGCCGATCGTGCCGGAAAGAGGGGAGATTTTTGACCGAAATGGAAAAGGACTTGCCATCAATGGCCTGTTGTTTGAAATCGGTGTAGTACCGGGAGAAATGAAGGAGCAAAAAGAAACCATTTTGGAACAAACAGCGAAGCTTCTTGAAGTTTCCAAGGAGGAAATTGAGAAAAAATTATCCCAAGGCTGGGTGAAGGAGGACTCATTCGTCCCGCTGAAAATCGTAAATCCGGCTGATACAGAGCTTGTCAACAAACTTTTAGCCATTCCTTCCGTTAAGAAAAAAAATGTAACGGGAAGAATGTATCCTTTTGGCGAGAGCGCTGCCCACTTGACTGGCTATTTGCGGTCAATGTATAAAGAAGAGCTTGAGAAATATGAGGAAAAAGGGTACAGCTCTTCTGAGCAAATTGGCGCAGCTGGATTGGAGCAAGTTTTTGAAGATGAGCTGCACGGAACGACAGGTTGGATCATCAAAGTAAAAGGAACAGATGAAGTGATCGCCAAAAAAGAAGCTGAGAACGGAAACGATATTTACCTTACAATTGATGCTGATCTTCAGCAAAATATTTACAAAGAATTATCAACTGATTCCGGTGCAAGTGTCGCAATCAATCCAAAAACCGGAGAAACTCTGGCTATGGTCAGTGCGCCGTCCTATGATCCGAACGATTTTCTGACGGAATACAAGAAGAAAAAAGATGATCCGAATAAACCGTTTATGGCTAAGTTCAAAAATTTGTATACACCTGGTTCTGTTTTAAAGCCGCTCACAGCAGCGATTGGGCTCAATACCGGAACGATTGATCCGAATAAAAAGATTTCCATTCCAAAAGATACTTGGCAAAAAGACGGGAGCTGGGGCAATTATTATATTAAGCGGGTTCCATCCCCTGCAACACAAGTTGATTTGCGCGCTGCTCTTGCCTATTCAGATAATATTTACTTCGCCCAGGCTGCTTTAAATATTGGAGCCGAAAAATTTATAAAAGGACTAGAGTCCTTTGCATTTAATGAAAAAATTGATTTTCCGTTTCCTGTTGAAACATCGAAAATTGCAAATAACGGTATGGATAATGAAGTGCTTTTAGCCGATTCTGGATATGGACAGGGACAAATTCAAATCACTCCTTTTCATTTATCATACACCTTTACAGTATTTATCAATGGCGGAAACATGATTAAGCCCGTATTAATAAAAGAAGAAGAGAAGACACCAACCAATTGGAAAAGCCATGTTGTTTCAAAGGAACATGCGAATTTGATTTTTCAAGATTTGATTCAAGTGGTGGAGGATCCGAACGGAACGGCGTATAAACCTCGAACTCCAGGATTGAAGCTGGCTGGAAAAACAGGAACGGCAGAGCTGAAAGCGGCAAAAGGAGAAAAAGGTCAGGAAAACGGTTGGTTTGTTGCTGTTGATGCGGATAAAAAAGATCTTTTAATAACGATGATGATTGAACGTGTTGAAGATCGCGGAGGAAGCCATTACGTGGTTTCGAAAGTAAAAAATATTTTCAAAGCTATATAAATTGAAATAAAGGTTTTCTCCCGTTCCACGGCGAATAAATACAAAGAGAAAATAGGGGAACGGAGAGAAAACTATGATGCCAAATCACAAAGACGAGATCGAAAAGTTGTCCACTGCCATGAAAGAAGCAAAAAGTAAACGAGCATATGAACGCTACCAAGCGATTTATCTTCATTTGCAGGGATATACCAAAGGAGAAATCGCAACGATTATTGGTCGATCCAAGAAAACTATTTATAACTATATTCATGCCTACGCCCAGCGCGGTCTTGATGGACTGGAGATGAAATACTCACCTGGCGCCCCACGTCGATTGACCCCTGAGCAGGAAAAAGAGCTGGCTTTGATCATTGAACATCAGCTCCCCGTAGATGTGGGATTCGAAGCAAAATATAATTGGACGCTTGCGATAATCGCTGAACTCATTCAACAAAAGTGGGGGCCAACATACACGCTTCGCGGAACAAGTGACATTCTGCATCGGTTAGGGCTAAGCTATACGAAACCGACCTATACACTAGCCAATGCCGATGAAGAGAAACAAAAAGAATTCGTCGAAATCACCTTCCCTGAAGTAAAAAAAAACTGGTAGATGGGAACATCGCCCATGTCCTCTTTCAAGATGAGTCGATGATTCGTGATTACCAAGCGATTCAAAAAACATGGTTTGTCAAAGGAAAACAACGAATCATTCCGACGTTTGGAAAACATCAAGGGCTGAAGCTGATTGGCACGTTGAACTACGAAACAGGGGAAGTGTTTTGCATCGAAGAAGAACGCTATGACGCGGAAACATTTCTTCGATTTCTTCAACTTGTGTTAGAACGCTATCCCACAGGCAAAATAGTGATGATTTTAGATAACGCTCGAATTCACCATGCCAAACTCATTCAGCCATTTTTAAAAGAACACGAAGATCGGTTAGAGCTCGTCTTTTTGCCACCATACAGTCCGCAATTGAACTTGATTGAAGGGCTATGGAAATGGCTGAAATCAGACGTGATTTACAACGTGTTCTATTCGAGTGTGCAAGAAATTAGAAAGAATGTCCAAGCCTTTATTCAGCGAATCAACCAGAAACCAGAACAAACGATCGATCGTTTGTGTGTTCAGTTGTAAATCTTTAATTCAACTTATATAGAAAGTAAAAAAGGTCAACCATCCATTGCGAAGATGAATAGAATAAACGAATTTCAGTGATGTCATGAATCGCTTCTTTCATTGTTTGGCAGTTTTCCGAAATTACGCCAAATAAGAGCGGTTCTTTTTTTATGCAAACAAAGTGCTAAATCATCACTTTTTTTAGCTGCAAAACAGAAAACGGTTCAAAATTGCCGAATAGCTTGAAGTATAAAGCATCAAAATTGCCGCTTAACCCGTTAAAAAGAAGCACAAAATACCCTTGCGGAGCAAGAAAAAACTTAAGCATTGACGATCGGGCATCCATATGGAAGCACATCCCTTTTTCCATCTTTTATAGAAACAGCTGAATAAATGGTTTGTTTCTGAAAAAGATAAAAAAGAAAGGAGGATGCAGATTGAAGAGGAAACAAGCATATAATCAAGCAGAAAAAACGAGCAAAACACCGACAGAAAGCCTTCCTGAAAAAGAATTTTCAGCATCCTATACAGATGAAGACCCGATGAAAGGGGCTAACCGAAATTCAAAAAAGGGGAAAGCACATGGAACATAATAAAAACGTAAAGAACAAAAAAGATGTGGAACAAGATTTGGAATTTGGCAATGAACTGGGAGATTTTAATGCTGCGAAAATTTACGATATTTTAGAAGAAAACAAAAGAAAAACAAAAACAAAAGGTGAGGGATGTTAAGCTTCCCTCACCTTTTTCAGCGCAGTATACGGAAAAGAAAACATATGCGGCTGGTGATCGCTATAGTTGTAATAAACTAACAAAATTGCCGGCTCTTTTACTAATATCTTTTTTTGCAAATACAGCTCAGGATTAAATGGAAGAATTTCTAAAACCGTATGCTTATATAAATCTTTTTCCGAAAGAGACAGATTTAAAAAGGTTTTTCCAAGCATTTCAGGGTTGGACAGGATAAATTGATAGATTGCTGATTGCTCCTGTTTTTTAAGCTTTTCATCCCACCATGGCTTTCGCGGCTTTTGCTTCTGATTGCGCAAATAATCGTATTTCAGAAACCCTTCAACAGTTGGCAAATGTTCTCGTTTGCGTTCTTGAATAAACGAAAATAATCTTCGAAACAAATCTTCGAGCTGATGACCAATTCTTGCCCATCCGCGTTCATCCCAGTAGGCGCCAAATTCTTGAAAGAAATCAAAAGGCGTCTCAAACACTTCTTCTACTAAATATTCCACTGTCGCGTCCATTCGATGGTCGTTCCAAAATTTCTCAAGAACATCTTCCACCTGTTTAATTTTGAGAATATCTTCAAAAGAGAGAACGTTGTTGCTTAAAATTTCGTATGGCGGTTCATCCATATACACGTAGCCAAAATGATTAGCTCCAATTCTAAGACCAGTCCCTCTGAGCATTTTTAAAAAACCAAGCTGCAGTTCTTCAGGTCTTAATGCAAACACATCGTTAAAAGTTTTTCGAAAAGAGTTGTAGTCTTCTTCAGGAAGTCCGGCAATTAAATCAAGGTGCTGATCTATTTTTCCACCTTGTTTGATCATCGTCACCGTTCTGGACAGTTTTGCGAAGTTTTGCTTACGTTTCACTAATTCGTTTGTGAAATCGTTTGTTGATTGAACGCCGATCTCAAATCGGAAAAGTCCTTTCGGTGCGTTGTCATTTAAAAACTGAATCACTTCCGGGCGCATAATGTCGCCAGTTATTTCGAACTGGAACACGACGCCCGGAACATGTTCATCAATTAAAAATTGAAACATGTCCATCGCATATTTCCGGCTGATGTTAAACGTTCGGTCGACAAATTTAATTGTTTTCGCACCGTTTTTCATTAAATAGCGAATATCTTCCTTGATTTTCTCCCGATCAAAATAACGAACCCCAACCTCAATGGAAGATAAGCAAAATTGGCAGTTGAAGGGGCAGCCGCGGCTCGTTTCAATATAAACAATCCGTTTGCTAAGATGTGGCACATCTTCTTCAAATCGAAAAGGCGACGGCATCATTCGCAGATCAATTTTGTTCCTCTGCGGATTTACAATGACTGCTCCGTCTTTTCGAAAAGCTAAACCGCTCACGTTTTCCCATTCTTGGTTTCCATGTGCTTCCCGCAAAAACTGCTTAAACGTTTCTTCCCCTTCTCCTACGATAATAAAATCAATCTCTGGGATTTTTTCAAGCCATTCTTTCGTATCATAGGATACTTCAGGCCCACCAAAGACAATGATGGTTTCCGGCATTATTTTTTTCAGTATTTTCGCCACTTTGATTGTTTCTGCAATGTTCCATATGTAACAGCTAAAACCGATTATGTCCGGTTTTTTTCGAAACAAATCTGTTACAATGTTCATCGCGGGATCTTTTATCGTATATTCTGCCATTTGAACTTGAAATTCTGGCTCGGCATATGCTTTTAAATAACGTATAGCCAAGTTCATATGAATGTATTTGGCATTTAATGAACTGACAATGATGTTCATATTTCCACACCTTTTTCATAATGGATATTGAGAAGTAGCGATTTTCTACATTATTGTAACATATTCTTTTCAAATAAGAAGAAGCAGGGATTCACCCTTTTGATAAGTTTTTCGTACGCGTTCTTTTCCGTTTCTATCAATCACCTTAACAAGTCTACAGCTATAAAGCATATTCGTCGAGTGTTTTTGTCATTTTAACTGGTACAGTAAAAGTGAGTTACATATTAGACGTTCGTAACGGATGAAGCATTGTTTAAGAGTTTAGACAAATTTCTCTTTTTTTATGATGAAGTTTCATTCAGTCATTTGCGCGATTTCGGAGACACAGGTCTATGATTCCATCCAAAAAAGTTGTCAAAAAAGAAAAAGTTTATGGTTAGACGCTGTTATTTTTTCGCCAACACTTTGATTTTTATAAGTCTTTTCCAGTAAAATAAATGTACCGATATTTTGGACTTCATTTTGTTTAGTTGAACTTTGGGGTGAAGCAAATGGAATATAAACAAATCAAACCGAGAAAGCTTTATGAAGAAGTGGCGGAAGCCCTTTTAGATATGATTAAAAAAGGAGAAATAAAACCTGGAGAAAAATTGGAATCCGTTCATCAGCTTGCTGAAAATTTTCAAGTCGGCCGTGCAGCGATTCGTGAAGCATTAAGCGCATTAAGAGCAATGGGGATTGTTGAAATGAAACAAGGGGAAGGAACGTTTGTAAAAGAGTTTGATCCCATGTCATTCACGTTTTCTCTTTCGACAGCGGCGTTAATGAATATGAAAGATATTGAACATTTATTAGAGGTTAGAAAAATATTAGAAGTCGGTGCTGCATTTACTGCTGCAGCAAAGCGGACGGAGCAAAATCTCCATGATATGAAAGCTGCGCTTGACGAAATGCTTATCCATATAAACGATGAAGAATTAGGAGAAAAAGCGGATTGGAAGTTTCATAAAGCGATCGCAGCCGCTACGCAAAACCCCATTTTATTAAGCTTAATGAACAATGTAGCTGACATGATTGTTGAAACGATGCGGGAAACACGAAAAATTTGGCTTTATTCAGAGCAAGTAACCGCAGAACGAATTTTTCAAGAGCATAAAGCCATCTTTACAGCAATTGAACAACAAAACGCGGAAGAAGCACAGCATTTAATGCTCGCACACCTGACAAATGTTGAAAAGGTTTTGAAAAAACATCATAATACTCACATAAAAACAGGGGCTAAAACAGAGTCTTTTTAACTAGGAATTGACATATGATGCAAGCGTTTTTACACATGCCGCCTCTGACTTGAACTGACAAAAGAACTGTTGTTTTTTGCGGTAATAAAAAATTTTTCGGGAGAAACCCGTTTGGTCCGCTTCGACAAAGGATAGCTGCTGACATCTCAAAGATGCTGGCGGCTTTTTTTATGAATAAAGTAAGCATATTCCTTTCTAGTCATCAGATGACCTGTTGACTAAAGATAAAAAAAGCGATAAAGTGAAAAGAAAAGGGTTATCTTAGTTGAAACTGTTTCACAAGACAGGGGGAGAAAATTGAAAGTTTCATTATTTGTCACATGTTTAGTGGATGTATTTAACGGTTCAGTAGGCAAAGCAACAGTTGAGCTTTTAGAAAGACTTGGATGCGAAGTAGAATTTCCGGAAAGCCAAATTTGCTGCGGACAGCCTGCCTATAACAGCGGATATGTTCAAGCGGCAAAAGAAGCGATGAAAAATATGATTCTCACCTTTGAACATGCCGATTATGTTGTCACACCTTCCGGATCATGTGCCACGATGTTTAAGGAATATCCGCACATTTTTGATGAAGATCCGGTTTGGAAAGAAAAGGCGCAAAAGCTTGCAAATAAGACGTATGAATTAACACAGTTTATTGTAGATGTTTTAAATTTGGAAGATGTGGGCGCAACATTAAAAGGAAAAGCAACCTATCATACATCATGTCATATGACCCGTCTTCTTGGAGTTCAGGAGGCACCATTTAAATTGCTGGCAAACGTGAAGGGGCTTGAATTGGTTCCGCTTCCAAATGCATATGATTGCTGCGGCTTTGGCGGAACGTTTTCCGTCAAAATGGAACAAATATCTGAACAAATGGTTGATGAAAAAGTCCGGCATATTGAGGAAACCGATGCCGACTATTTAATCGGGGCAGACTGCGGCTGCTTAATGAATATCGGGGGGAGAATAAGCCGGAAAAATAAACAAGTGAAGGTCATGCACATTGCTGAAGTGTTAAACAGTATCGAATAATGGAGGGGGGAAAGCAGGATGGCAATGAAAATTTCGGATCAGCCGTTTGATCAAAGGGTGCAAAAAAATATTGAAAACGATTTTATGAGAAATGCAGTCCAAGATGCTCAAGAAAGGCTGAGAAAAAGACGTCTGGAAGCTGCTGAAGAGCTTGGCAATTGGGAAGAATGGAGATCGCTCGGTGAACAAATCAGAAAGCATACATTGGAAAATTTGGACTATTATTTACACCAGTTAAGCGAAAATGTTGCAAAAAGAGGCGGACATGTTTTTTTTGCTCAAACAGCGGAGGAAGCGAACGATTACATCCAAAGTGTTATCAAGAAAAAAAAGGCTCGCAAAATTGTCAAATCGAAATCGATGGTGACGGAAGAAATTCATATGAATCAATGTTTGGAGGAAGCGGGCTGTGAAGTTATTGAAACGGATCTAGGCGAATATATATTGCAGATTGATGATCATGATCCGCCTTCGCACATTGTAGCCCCAGCCCTGCATAAAAATAAGGAGCAAATTCGAGATGTGTTTCAGCGAAAACTTGGGTATGAGAAAACAGAAAAGCCTGAGGAGCTTGCACTCCATGCGAGAAAAATGCTTAGGGAGGAATTTTTAACAGCGGATGTCGGCATCACAGGATGCAATTTTGCCATTGCCGAGTCTGGATCGTTTTGTTTAGTGACAAATGAGGGAAATGCCCGCATGGTGACGACCATTCCGAAAACACAAATAACTGTCATGGGGATGGAAAGAATAGTTCCAACATTCGAAGAACTTGATGTGCTTGTCAGTCTTTTGACAAGGAGTGCAGTCGGTCAAAAATTAACGAGCTATATAACGGTTTTAACTGGTCCGAAACAAAAAGAGGATGTTGACGGACCGGAAGAATTCCATTTGGTGATTGTTGATAACGGACGAAGCAAAATTTTAGGAACTGAATTCCAGCCTGTTCTTCAATGCATTCGTTGTGCAGCGTGCATTAACGTCTGTCCTGTATATCGGCATATAGGCGGCCACTCGTACGGATCGATTTACCCAGGTCCGATTGGCGCTGTATTGACGCCGCTTTTTGGCGGTTATGATGATTTTAAGGAGTTGCCTTATGCTTCCACACTATGTGCCGCTTGTACGGAAGCATGCCCCGTAAAAATTCCGCTTCATGAACTTCTCCATAAGCATCGGCAAGTAATTGTCGAGCGGGAAGGACGAGCGCCAATAAGCGAGAAGCTGGCGATGAAGGCATTTGGAATAGGAGCATCGAATCAAAAACTGTATCAGTGGGGAACAAAACTGGCGCCAGCAGCCCTCAAACCGTTTTCGAAAGACGGGAAAATTTCCAATGGACCAGGTCCTTTGAAAAATTGGACGTCCATACGTGATTTCCCGGCACCGGAAAAAAACAGCTTTCGCGAATGGTTTCACAATCGTAAAAAAGAAAGTGGTGATCGTTCATGAACGGAACGATTCAAAATCGAGATTCGTTTTTGCAGACGATAGCTCAAAGGTTAGGACGAAATCCCCGGAAGGAAGGGGTGGAACGGCCCAGCTGGTCATTTCACCCTCAAGAAAAAACACTTGCTGGTTATTCTTCCGACGAACTGGTTGATGCATTTATAAAACAATGTAAAAATGTTCATGTCGATGTATACAGAACGACTTCCAAATCATTGAAAAATACGCTGAAAGAGGCGATTGCTTTTTATGGAGGCGGTCCGATTGTGACGTGGGACGATCATCGGTTTGAAGCATTCGGGCTGATGCCTTTTTTATTGGAGGAATTGCCAAACGAAGGAACAGACGTGCATATATGGGATCCTGAGCTTGGAAAAGAAAATATTCAAATTGCGGAAAGTGCAAATATCGGAATTACGTTCAGCGATTATACACTGGCTGAATCCGGAACGGTTGTCTTGTTGAATGGGGGAGGGAAAGGAAGGGCGGTCAGCCTTTTGCCGACAACGTATATTTCCATTATTCCGAAAAGCACGATCCTCCCTAGAATGACACAGGCCGCCAGAAAATTTCATCAAATGGTGGAAAAAGGCGAAACGATTTCTTCCTGCATTAATTTTATTACAGGACCGAGCAATTCAGCGGATATTGAAATGAACTTAGTGGTTGGCGTACATGGGCCAATTAAAACAGCCTATCTCATTATTGAAGATTGCTGAATGGATTGACTAAAAAATTGAACATCTGGCGAAGTCCATCGAGGGGCCTCGCCAGATTTTTTTGGCAAATGTTCGAATTTTCCATACCCCGCTAGGACCTCTGACTTATGACTTGTTTTTAAAGTTAGAAAGTTTAGGAACTGCGACGCCTTTGAAGTTATTTCTCTAACTACTCTAGATTGTTGTTTCAGCATCTCGGACTGTAGAAAAGACCTATTTCTGAAAAGCTATTAGAAGCCGTTCTATTTATGTGATGTGACTGTCTGTGTGCGTCAGCCCCGGTCTTATAAGCCTTTTACTATTTTTTTTAGCATTGTCGCTCGAAGTTCAATGATTGGCTGTGCGATCGTTTTGACAAAGCGGCTCGACAGCAAGAATGTAACGACAATTGAAACAATGGCGAATACCGTGATGCTTTCTATTTCTGTAAGCCAGCTTTCAAGTTCGCTGTCTCTGAACGATTGAATGATAAATCCGTGCAATAAATAAACGTAAAAAGTTCTTGTGCCCCATTCAGTGAAAAATTGACGCTTTTTCGGTATTAACGAGAAAAATCCGAACGTCGTAATCAAAGTAAGAAAATAAAATCCGAGCCGCACCAGCCCTGAAAAGATATCCGTTTCGCCAAAAGCTGAATAAGGCATGGAACCGAACAGCCACTCATACTCAAAAGGCAAATAGAAATACGTCACAAATGTAAGCAACAGAGCACTTGCCCCTAAAGATCTTGCAGGCAGCTTCGTCATCATGGCAAAATGTTCTTTCTTTAAATAAAAACCTATTAAAAAAATAGGAAAAAAGACTAGTGTACGTGACAAGCTCAAATAGTTGCTGATGAAATCAAAATATCCAGCTGCAATACCGATAAAGAGCGAAAGTCCTAAAGCGACCAATTTATTCAATTTGGAAAACGGGATCAGCATGACGTTCCAGAAAAACAAACTTATTAAAAACCAGAGGGACCAGTGCGGATTCAAAGGATCAATTGAATGGAGCAGATTGTCGCCTTTAATCAAAACATAATAAACTGTATAGATGCCATGAAAAATGAAATATGGCAAAATGAGTTTTTTGGCTATTTTTTTAACGTATCCCTGTTTGTTAAACCCTTTGGCAAAAAAGCCGGAAATTAAAATGAACGCAGGCATATGAAACGTGTAAATAAATTTGTATATGTTCATCATAATGTAATTGTCTTCAATCATCGATCGAATAAAATGGCCGAACACGACAAGAAGAATTAATATAAACTTGGCGTTATCAAAGTAGCTGTTCCTCTCATTCATGTTATCACCTTCAAAAAAAGTTTCGATTTAAAATATAAGACAAATTCAACATTTTGTAAACAGTCGTACTGAAAGGTACATCGAATTGACTAAATTGACAGTGCATGAAGGATTCTAACGTAATTTGTAGAAAATGTAAATATATTGAGAGTGTTAAAATGAGAGGTGGGAAGTTTGAAGCAAAACATTGCAGCCATTGAAGAAGATTTGTTGGCAAAGCGTTTAAAAAAAGCGCAACAAGAAAATGAAAAATTAAAAAAATATTACGAAATTTTCGATCGATCAATAGATGCTATGGTGCTTTTAGATCATCACGGCAAGTTTTTTCAAGTAAATCAGTCAGCATGCCGCCTTTTTGAAATGGAAAAAGAAGTCATACTAGAGAAGTCAATAGATGATTTTGTAGCAGCTCTGCCAGGAAACGAATTTATAAAAAATTTTTCTGATCATGAAAAACAGCAATATGCGGAACTCATGTTAAAACTGGAAAACGGCCGAATCAAATATGTTGAATACAGCATCATTGAGAACATTTACGGCACATACAATCTTGCTATTTTTCGGGATGTTTCTTCGAAAAAAATTCTTGAACTGGAACGATCGATCAATGAACAGCTGTTTCCGGATTTATTTGACCGTGCTGTTGACGGCATTGTCATTTTTGATTACGAAGGATTTATTATAGATGCCAATCAATCATTTTGTACAAGCTTTTGCATTCCGAGTGATGAACTCAAAAACTATAAATTTTCAGATTTTATCGAAGATGAGAAAATGAAAAAATATTTTTATGAAGTATTGTTTGAAAAAGGAAAAATGAAAGGAGAAATGCCTGTCCGATTAAAAGACGGAACGCGAAAAATTTTTGAATTTACGACCACGTCAAACATTTTACAAGGATTTTACATGTCGATATTGCGCGATATTACAGAGAAGAGGCTTATGGAACAGCAAATTTTGAAGAGTGAAGAAAGGTTTAGAGAAATTTTTGAAAATGCTCTTGATGCCATCCTTATTTGGGATCATTTTGGAAATATTATACGCGCGAATCAATGGGCTTGTCGCATATTTGAACTCCCCTTTGATGAACTGTTGAAAAGCAATTTAATGCGATTTATCAATGCAAATGATCCAAAGTTTTTGCAGGTGAAAGATAAATATTTAAAATCCGGTGCCATCCGGGAAGAATTAATGTTTTACATGCCGAACGGACAAAAGAAGCAGCTCGAATTCACATCAAAATACAACCCGAAGGAAAAAACCCATATGACCATATTGCGAAATATCAGTGACCGGAAACGAATGGAAAAAGAATTGCGTGAAAGTGAACAAAAATTTCGGAATGTGTTTAACGGAGCGATGGACGGCATTCTTCTGTTTAATGATGATTGGGTGATTGTTGATGCCAATCCTGCTGCAATGCAAATTTTAGGATTAACACAAGACCAAATTGGACGTGATTGCATATTCCGATTTTTTCCCATTCATTTTAAAAGTGATTGGAAAATGGATGGGTTGACGAAAGAATTTGCGATTACGGTGAAAAATAAGCAGGAAAGAATTCTCGAATGTTCATTTAAACGCCACATTATTGAAAATATGAATTTAGTTATATTTCGCGATATCACTGAAAGAAAAGAAATCGAAGAGCGGCTGAGAAAATCGGACACTCTCAATGTTGTTGGGGAATTGGCAGCCGGAATAGCCCATGAAATCCGCAATCCAATGACAGCGTTAAAAGGATTTATCCAGCTTTTGCAAGGAAGCATAAAAGAAGATTATTCCATGTATTTCAATGTCATTACTTCTGAGCTGAAGCGAATTGAATCAATCATTGATGAATTTCTTATTTTGGCGAAGCCTCAAGCTGTTCGATTTGAACAAAAAAATATTGTGAAAATCATGAAAGATACGATAGAATTATTAAATGCACAGGCTATTCTAGTAAATGTGCAAATTCATTTAGACTATGGGGAAGTGCCGGATATATTTTGCGAACCCAATCAATTAAAACAAGTTTTTATTAACATAGTAAAAAATGCAATCGAAGTGATGCCAAATGGAGGCAATATTTATGTTTCGATCACAAAAGAAGATGATCACCGGGTTCAAATTTCCATTCAAGATGAAGGGCCAGGCATTCCAAAAAATAAACTGAAGCGGCTTGGGGAGCCGTTTTATACAACGAAAGAGCGGGGAACAGGTCTAGGTCTTATGGTAAGCTACAAAATTATTAAAGAGCACAATGGGAAAATTGATGTCAAAAGCAAAGTAGGGGATGGAACGACATTTTATATTTCGCTCCCTATCAATGGTCAAGAAGGTGTGTAGGATGTACTTTTTGCATACAATGAACAGCCCTATTGGAACGATCGGGATTATAGAGGAAAAGAATCGAATTGTCTCTTTGTTGATGGACGAGCAGGAGCTTACAGAGCTTCTGGCATCTTCAAAAGTTGTGGAACATAAAACGGATCTATTGGAAGAGGCAGCGAAACAGCTTAAGGAATATTTTCAAAGGAAACGAAAAATATTTTCCCTTCCCATTTTTCCAAAAGGCACTTCATTTCAGCAAAAAGTATGGAAAGAGTTGATGAACATTCCATACGGTGAAGCTAGAAGCTATCAATATGTTGCAGATGGGATCGGAAATCCGAAAGCTGTTCGGGCAGTTGGCCAAGCCAATAAAGCGAATCCTATCCCGATCATAATTCCTTGCCATCGGGTGATTGGCAAAAACGGAGCGCTTATAGGCTATGCAGGCAATCAAACGGATAAAAAAGCTTTTTTGCTGCAATTAGAGCAATGCAAAAATTGGGCATCATAGAACCTTTCAAAATGAAAAACTCTGCGATGCCTGCGCAGAGTTTTTTAAAAAATTTGCTGTTTATATGATGTAAATGCCGTGCCGGTTCTGCATGAGCATTTAAAAAAGCTTGGACGAAATCACTCAACAGCTGTATATGTGTAAAATCTTTCCTCTATAAAAATCATCCCGGTTTGTCTTTTTTATTCTTGTTTCAATTGCAATAGTCTCGTTTTTAAGTCTTTCTCGAGCTGCATTAGTTCTTGCTCAGCCTGCTGCCTTTTTAGACGTCCTTCCTGTTGGATCCTGAGCGTTTCTTCGATTGTTGAAATTAGGTCGTCCTGTGTTTTTTTCAACGTTTCAATATCGACGATGCCTCGTTCATTTTCCCTGGCTGTTTCAATTGTGTTTGCTTTCAGCATTTCTGCATTTTTCAAAAGCAGCTCGTTCGTCGTTTTCGTCACTTGTTTTTGGGCCTCCAGTGCTCCTTTTTGCCGATATAAGGTGAGAGCGATCGCAATTTGGTTTTTCCATAAAGGAATAGACGTCAAAATGGAGGATTGGATTTTTTCCGCTAATGTTTGATTCATATTTTGAATCATCCGGATTTGCGGAGCCGTTTGGATTGTAATTTGCCTAGATAGCTTTAAATCATGGATCCGTTTTTCCAACCGATCAGCAAATTGAAGCATGTCGTTTACTTCTTGAACCGCCATTTGATCTCCAGTTGTTTCCGCTTTTTTTTGCAATTCCGGTATTACTTTTGTATGGAGTTCCTCCAATTTTAATTCACCAGCAGCGATGTAAATGTTTAGCGCGTGAAAGTATTCCTTATTATGCTCATATAAACGATCGAGCAATTGAATATCGGACATCAGCGCTTTTTTTGAATTTTCCAGCCGGACTGTAATGCGTTCGATTTGTGCCCCGATTTTTTGGTATTTGGATAAAATTTCATTGATCGAACTAGATATTTTCTTGAAAAGACGAGAGAAGAAGTTTCGTTTTTCCGGTTTTAATTCTTCCGGGTTTACTTGTTCGAGTTTGCTCATCAGCTCTTTTAAAATATCGCCTATAGGCCCGATATCCTTTTTTTGAACATAGTCCAGCATTTCGTGGGAAAAACTGGAGAGCTTTTGCTGAGCGGAAGCCCCAAATTGGACGATCGAATGCCGGTTTTTGTAATCAATTTGAGCTGCCAGCTGTGCAGCCTTTGCTTTATGCTCCTGTGAGAGCATGTCGATAAATTTTTTCGGCTGTTCTTCTTCGCCGACTGCTAAAGGTGATGCGGGCTTATCTTCTTTTTCTCCAAATGGGTCCTTTAATAGATCATCTAATAGATCCAACTCTTTCTTTTCTTCCAACGTAATCACCTATCTTTCCATTTCGTTGTTTGTTTTTTCGCAACATTTAATTCAAATTGAAGATGGTCGATATCATTCGATAAAACGGTGATTAAATCTTTCTCCAATGATTCGCAAATTTGATTCAACATCTGTTTCGTTTCTTCCAATGATGATTTAACGTTCTGATCGCGGATCGGCTGGGCGGAAAGAAACGTATACTTTTCTGCAAGCTCCACGCAAGAATCTAAATGATAGAAAAAGAATGATTCGCCTTGATAGAAGCGTTTCGGCTCCTTTTCAACGACATGATATATACGTTTGGAAAGCCTGATTGCTTCGACTAGCTGCTGAATCGTTCCGAGCGATCGGGCTCTAAATAAGGTGCGCTGCAGTCGGGCAATTTTTTGTCTTGCTTCTTTTAAATTTTCCTGTACATATTTGTATTCACTGGCTGTCAATCCGTTTTGCTTCAGCCAATTTCTTTTTTGCAGCCATTTGGTGATATAATAGACGATAATACCGCCTGCAACAGCATACAAAGACGATTGAATGAAAGCTTGGTCAAATCCTAAAAACAAGGCAAACCAAAGAACAGACATCGAACAAACAGCAATAAAACTTCTTATGAAAAACAAGAATATCGATTTCATGATCCTACCCCTGTCAGCATTGTTTAATAAATTTACGAACAAACGGAAAGCAAGGTTTCGCTTTTTACTACAATTTTACTACAATTTAGAGAAAAAGTAGAATGATTTGTGAATCGGAATGGAACGAAACGTTTTTTCAAACGTAATAAAGTACAAAAATAAATAATGGAGGGAAATCCATGATTATTACAACAACCAATTCTTTGCAAGGAAAGGAAATTGAAGAATACTTGGGGATTGTCAGCGGTACAACCATTCTTGGGGCAAACATTGTCCGCGATTTTTTGGCAGGCATTACGGATATTGTCGGCGGCAGGAGCGGCGCATATGAAAGCAAGCTTTCAGAAGGAAGGGAAGTAGCTATTGAAGAAATGACAGCGAAAGCTAAAAATCTGGGAGCCAATGCTGTGATTGGAGTGGATCTTGACTTTGAAACATTACGAGATGGGATGATGATGGTTGTAGCAACTGGAACAGCTGTAAAAATCCGATAAAATTGCGCTGTTTTTTAGGCTTGTCATTGTGAGGATAGAAATAAGCGCAGCTTTTCTTAATGAAAGGAAAGAAATTTCCGACAATATTTTAAATAGAAAACAAGCATCTTATCATTGCTCAAATATTGTCCTTCGACCTATAAAACGGCAGCGGTTATTGAGGCAATAAGCTTTGGTCTGTTGTCAGCGAGTAAAAAAGAAGTCGAATTTTTTCTTTTAAAAAGGCTTTTGGATAAGCTTTTTATGACTGTATGAATGTTTTGACAATCCTCCTTACGTAAATATTAAAGAGGATTGTCAAATACTTGTGTAAAAATATTGTCTAAATTTGCGAATCTATTTACAAAAATAGTAGAATCTGTAATAATAACCGAGTGCGTGTCTTTAGACCGCGAGATTTGGAAGGAGGATATGAGAAATGGCAACGGAAGAAGAGCTGGGCAAAGAAAAGCTGTTCATAGAAATCATAATAAAAAGGCAAAAAATGATTGAGATGGCTCAAGTAAACGGTATGAACAGCAAAGAGACGATTGAGCTGAGCCAAGAACTGGACAAGCTTTTAAACAAATACCAGCAAATGGTAAGCAGCGATGAGAAAAATCAATCGATTTTCCACCCTATGAAATGGACATTAACAAATCCTTTTGTTGCAACGGTTGAAAAATAAAGAAAACACATATTTGACAAGCTTAAAAAAGTTCAGTCAGCACAACCATAAATAAAATTCCGAAAATAAAAGAATATGTCGAAGTCAATTCATGACCATCGCCGTGGCTTTCCGGAATCAATTCTTTATAAATGATAAAAAGCATTGCTCCTGCAGCAAAAGCAAGACCGTAAGAAACTAAAGATTCAACAAATGTTGTTAAATAAAACCCTATTAGAGATGTGACAATCTCGATCGCTCCTGTCAACGTTGCAATGAAAAAGGCTTTGATGCGGGAAATGTTCTGATTGATTAAAAAAAGCGCAACTAATAAGCCTTCTGGTGCATTTTGCAGCCCGATTGCAAGAGCAATTAGATGACCTAAATCTTGTTTCTCTGAGGCATAACTTACTCCGACAGATAGACCCTCGGGGAGATTATGTAAGGTGATTGCCGAGATAATGAGCAATGCTTTTTCGTCAAATTGTATTCCTTCTTTTGTATGCTCCAGTTCAATGTGAGGAATATTTTTCTCTAAAATTGTTAATATAAGCACTCCAAGTATTAATCCGATGCACATTTTCATTATATTTCCGTTTGCTAATGCTTCAGGTATCAACCCCCTCATGGAAGCAGCCATCATAATTCCAGCGCTGAATGCTAATAATAAATCTCTTCCTCTATGTTTAATCGTTTTTTGCAAAAAAAGAATCGGGACAGCCCCTAAACTTGTAGACATTGCTGATAAAAAACTCCCAATATATACGTCGTACATAAAATCGTACCCCTTTTCAGAAAAAATAAATTTTGATAATAATGTTTTATAATAGATTTGTTATTTTATCAATAGAAGGAGATTTTATATGAAAGAAGCGCTCTTGTTCATTGTTGAATTGATTAATGATTTTCATGACAATATTATCCATTTAGTAGAAATGGCTGGTTTTCAATTAACAGATAAACAGCTGCATTTTTGGATCATCGGCATTTTCGGCATGGTTATCTTTTTCATTACACATGTGGTATTTAAATATATAGCAAAATTCGGCATTTTATGTATATCGTTTATTTATACAATGACCGTACTAGTTGTCATAGTGTTTGCCATTGAGATTCAACAAAAAATAACGAATAGAGGAAATATGGAATTTGAAGATATAGTGCAAGGACTATGGGGATTTCTCGCTCTGTTCTTCGCTTTTTTGAGCATTTATATCGTTTATAAAGGTGCAGTAAAAATAATGGGAAAAACACGTTCTCAAAAAGGAAGAAAAGGAAAAAGCGGAAGCCGCATGTCAAGATATCATTCATCATAAGAAAATGATTGGCTACGACTCAGTATTTTTTAGCCCCGATCCTCTAATCGGTTTTTGATTCAAAAATAGATAAAAGAAGGTAGAAACCGTCGCTTTCATCGGTTTCTACCAATCCTGCATCAAATGCATCATCAAGCATTTTTAGATGCGGCTTACATTAGAACAAGAAGGCTATTTTTCGCCTAGTTACGAATCACATCGAGCTTCAGCTTTTATTTGATAGCGGCAGCTTTATCGTCACGGTTGTGCCGACATTCAATTTGCTTTCAATCTCAATGGTGCCGCCATACATATCGACAATGCGTTTGCATATTGCCAGTCCAAGTCCGGTGCCGCTGTCTTTCATCGTAAAAAATGGGTCAAAAATTTTTTCCATCATTTTTTCAGGAATCCCCTTCCCTGTATCGATCACTTTGATAACTGCAAGATTTGCTTCTTTTTTGACAATCAATTCTAAAGATCCGTTCATGTCCATTGCTTCTAAAGCATTTTTCGTTAAATTTAACAAAGCTTGTTTAATATGATTTTTTGTACAATAAATCCGAATAGGATTATGCCGATCCATATGAACTTGAAAATTTGTTCGATGGAGATTGATTTCCGATTTAATGATCGGCATGACTTCGTCGATAATCTGATTTAAGTCGTACAGTTTGTGTTTATGAGCGGTTGGTTTTCCGAGAACGAGAAATTCGCTCACAATTTCATTGATTCGGTCGATCTCTTTTTCAATGACGGAAAAATAATGCTGATCTTCTTCTGACTGATATTTTTTCTTTAACAGTTGAATAAAACCGCTAATTCCAGTTAAAGGATTTCGGATTTCATGCGCTGTGCTGGCAGCGAGAGTACCGACCAGTTCAAGCTTTTGCGCTTTAATTTTTTCTTCTTCCAATCTTGCTTTACGTTTCAGCAAATAATATTGGATCAACAAAAAAATAATATTAAAAAAAATGTATACAATGGCGGCATAAGTTAAAACAACTTGAGAGATTTCCAACGGCTTGACCGGAGCGATCGACGCTTTCAGCACCCATGGAAGCTGGGTAATATCAGTTTGAACAGATTTTTCGGAAGCGTCCTTTTCTTTTTCGCCTGCACTGAAAAGAAAGTTGTTCTTCGTGTCGCTCACCACGATATATAAATCTGGGCTCAGTACATTCATAATATTTTGTATATAGTTTATGCTTAATGTGGCGTATAAAACGCCATTTACATCTTTTTGCTGATTTACAATCGGGGTGCAGATCGTGATAAGCTTTTTATCGTGAACTTCTGAAATAGCAGTCTTTTTTGTTGCGAGTGCAGATTGAAAACATTTTTCCGAAGAGATGTCATGATGTAATGAAACGGGTTGAGTGCCGATTTTTATTGTTCCGTCTGCATTTGCGATATAAAGGCCGGTAAAGCGGGGTTCTTGTTGTAGGGTTTCTTTTAGAGCTCTTTGAATTTGGTTTGGATTATTTTCTTGATCTATGAATAACGCCATTGTTTCCATTCTCGTTTTTGTTTCCGAGATTAAGCGGTCAATTTGACTTTGATGAATGTCTAGCATATATACGGCTTCTTTTTCATGTTTCGAAAAGAGAATATTTTTTTGTTTTTCCCATATGATAAACGAAATCAGAAAAGTGGGCAGGATTACGATCAAAATGTAAAGCAAAACCTTATGGCGATGTGTTAAGTCCAGCATTTCTTTAAACTCCTTCTTTTTCATCAACCTTTTTATTATAGCATGATCTTTTGAAAGAAGATCGGGGTTAAAAAAAGTTTTTTTATTCTGAAATTTTCTATGCAGTGATTGACAATAATGAGAAGTTTCACTATTATAATTCAAGACATTGAAATACTAAAGGAATGATGAAAGTTGGCTAAGGAAAACAGCAGTATTGAAAAATCTCTAAAATTTTTTATCGTTCTTTCACGTGCTTATCGCGCAATGAATGATCAAGTTAGCAAGCACATTCAATCATATGGATTAAACTTAACGGAATTTGCCGTTTTAGAGCTTTTGTATCATAAAGGAGATCAGCCACTTCAACAAATCGGCGGAAAAATTCTTTTAGCTAGCGGCAGCATTACGTATGTTATTGATAAATTAGAGCAAAAAGGGCTGTTAGTTCGAAAAGCATGCCCTAAAGACCGCCGTGTCACATATGCGGCAATAACGGAAAAGGGGAGAAAATGGATTGAAGAAATCTTTCCTTCTCATCAAGAGATGATTGATTCGATCGTGAATATTTTGACAGAAGATGAGAAGGAAACAGCGATTAATCTATTAAAAAAAGTAGGGTACCATGCGAAAGAAAAATGAAAGCGGAACCGGCTTAATTCGGCTCCGCTTTTTTATTGTTTGGAAGAATTAGAATTTCCACCCGTCTGTTTTTTTGTCTTCCTTCTGCTGTATCATTGGAAGCAACGGGTTTGTATTCGCCGTATCCTTTCGCACTGAACTTGCTTGGGTCGAGATTTTTGTTTTCTAAAATAATTTTCATCACATTTACGGCTCTCATAACACTTAAATGCCAGTTTGAATCAAAGTTTGAATTATGAATCGGTACATTGTCTGTATGTCCGCTGATAACCACGTTGCGGGTACTGTCCATGGCGAGCATTTTGGCAATGTCAGTAGCCAAAATTTCATCTTTTTTTCTCACTTTGGCGCTGCCCGAATCAAACAATATATCGTCCCGAATCGTGATTAACAAACCCTCTTCGTTTAGTGATGTTTTAATATTGTTTTTCAAGTTGTTTTCTTCAATGTATTGATTAAACCGATTTTGAACTTCCGCTAATTCCTCTTGATCGCTGTTTCCCGATTCATCATTGTCATGAGGCTCATTTTGCACTTTTCCATTTTGCTTGTTTTCTTCGATGTTTTCCATTTCTTGTTGTGGTAGAGGGCTCGGATATTCTAAAACGCTTATGCCTCCGTCAAAATTGGAATTGAAAGCTCTTGCTAAACGTTCAAATTTTTGGGCATCTATGGAACTGAGAGCAAATAGAACGATAAAGAGCGCAAGCAAAAGGGTTAAAATATCGGCATAGGGAATAAGCCAGCTTTCATCTGTATGATGATCATTGCGGTTTTTTTTTCTGCTACGCATCGGACGCAACACTTCCTTCATCAGAAATCTTTGCCCGCTCTTTTTCAGGAAGATAAAATGCCAATTTTTGCTGAATCGTCCGCGGTGCCTGTCCTTCTAAAATGGATAGAATGCCTTCGATCATCACCTGGCGGACGAGCACCTCCTGCTGAGACTTCCGTTTCAGTTTGTTCGCAAACGGGTGCCATAAAACATATCCTGTAAAAATTCCGAGCAAAGTAGCAACGAACGCGGCGCTGATCGATTGTCCGAGCTCCTCAATATTTTCCAAATTGGCTAGTGCGGCAATCAAACCTAATACAGCTCCTAATACGCCAAGAGTCGGAGCATACGTGCCGGCCTGAGAAAAAATGGCGGCGCCTGCTTCATGCCGCTCTTCCATTGCATTGATTTCTTCTGTCATAACATCTCGGATGAACTCGGCAGACTGACCGTCCACAGCCATGCTTAAACCGGTCTTTAAAAATGGGTCATCTATTTCCTGAAGCTTAGCTTCCAGCGCCAACAATCCTTCTTTCCTTGCGATTTGCGCCCATTCAGAGAAAAGGACAATCAACTCTTGAATCGTATAAGTTTGTGTGTCTTTAAATAAGACGCGGAATAATTTCGGTATTCTTTTAATTTCATTTGTCGGAAAGGCAATAACGACCGCAGCAATCGTTCCGATGATAATAATGACGATAGCTGCCGGATTGATTAAAACGGAAATACTGACACCTTTTAAAACCATGCCGACAATAATTGCCATAATTCCTAAAAAAATGCCGATAATAGATGTTTTGTCCATGTTCATCAAATCCTTCTTCTTTCTATATTCAATTATTATATCGACAAAGAAAGACGAAAATTTTATATTTGATAAAAAAATAAACGACACATTCATCGGAATCGATTTTTGCGATGCTGCTCCCAAATAAAAAAACTGCCCTAATGGACTGTTAGGGCAGCTGTTATGAACGAATAACAATTTCTTCATTTTCTACGTCGGCGATTAAATGATTGTGCACTTCACCGTCCAACAGGATGTCTGCAATTTTGTCTTCAATATGTTCTTGAATGACGCGGCGAAGCGGACGAGCGCCGAACGATGGATGATAGCCGATTTCTACCAATTTTTCTTTTGCTTTTTCTGTTACGTCCAATGAAATGTTTTGTTCTTTCAACGTGTTCCGAACTTCTTCAAGCATCAAATCAACTATTTTCAAATAATCTTCTTTATCAAGCGGTTTAAATTCAATAATGGCATCGAAACGGTTTAAAAATTCAGGCTTAAAGAATGAACCGAGAGATTCAAGGATGCTTGATTCTTTTTCCACCGTGCTGTTAAAACCGACGTGAACTTGTTTTGCACCTGCTCCAGCGTTAGAGGTCATAATAATGACCGTATCTTTGAAGCTGACGGTGCGGCCTTGGCTGTCTGTCAAGCGTCCGTCTTCTAATATTTGCAAGAAAATGTGCTGTACATCTGGATGAGCTTTTTCAATTTCATCCAGCAGGATAATGCAGTAAGGGTTGCGACGAACCTTTTCCGTTAATTGTCCTGCTTCTTCATGTCCGACATAGCCTGGAGGCGAGCCGATTAATTTTGAAACAGAATGTTTTTCCATATATTCACTCATATCCAAGCGAATCATGGCATCTTTTGAACCGAACAGCTCCAAAGCTAATGTTTTCGACAATTCCGTTTTTCCAACGCCAGTCGGGCCGACGAACAGGAAGGATCCGATTGGTCGGTTTTTTGCTTTCAATCCAGCGCGGCTGCGGCGAATGGCTTTTGCCACTTTCCGGACAGCATCCTCTTGGCCGATAATTTTTTTCGCCAAGTTTTCTTCTAAATGTTTCATTTTTGCTTGCTCATCCTCTTGCAGCTTGCCGACTGGTATGCCGGTTTTTTCTTCGATGATTTTTTGAATGTCTTCTACTTGAACGATTGCTTGCTGTTTGTCCTTTCCTTGTTCAAGCTGCTTTTCAAGGGCAGCTTCTTCGTCGCGAAGCTTAGCTGCAAGTTCGTATCGTTCTTCCTTTAGCGCTTTTTCTTTTTCATGGGCAATTTGTTTAAGCCGCTCGTGGATGTCTGCTTCATTAGCCGGCTCGGCTTTTAAGTTTAATCTTGAACCAGCTTCATCCATTAAATCGATGGCTTTGTCAGGCAAAAAGCGGTCTTGAATATATCGATGAGATAGTGTGACGCAAGCTTTAATCGCATCTTCTGAATATTTGACTTGATGGTATTGTTCATATTTTTCTTGAATTCCTTTTAAAATGCTGATCGCTTCTTCAATGGAAGGTTCTTTCACAATAACCGGCTGGAAGCGTCGTTCAAGGGCTGTATCTTTTTCGATTTGCCGGTATTCTTTTAGAGTTGTTGCTCCGACAACTTGAAGCTCACCGCGGGCGAGCGCTGGCTTTAATATGTTGCCGGCATCCATAGAACCTTCCGCAGAACCGGCGCCGACTAAAAGATGAATTTCATCGATAAACAGGATGATGTTTTTCCGGGCTTGCAATTCTTGAATTAGCTGCTTCATCCGCTGTTCAAATTGTCCGCGAATTCCCGTGTTGGCGACAAGTGATGAAACATCCAGCAAATAAACTTCTTTATTTTTTAATTTTTGCGGAACGTCTCCTTGAGAAATTTTTAAGGCTAGTCCTTCCACAATAGCTGTTTTCCCTACGCCTGGTTCTCCGATTAAAACCGGGTTATTTTTGTTGCGTCGATTTAAAATTTCAATCACTCGTCTTACCTCATCATCGCGGCCGATGACAGGATCAATCAACCCAGCTTTTGCAGCATCCGTTAAATTTCGGCCGAATTGATCGAGGAAGCCGTTCTGTTTTCCGCCCCCTGATTTCGGTTGTGCTTGAACAGCTTGGTCAAAGCTCTCAAAAGAGTTTGGCATAAATGATTGAAATAATTCATCGAAACCGCTGAATCCGTAAAAACCACTTGGGATTTTTTGTTTATATTGTTGATAGCATTCTTGACAGAGACGCATTTCTTGTTTGTTGTGATTGATTTGTACATTTAATAAAACATTGGCTTTTCTTGTTTGGCAATTTTCACACAACATATAGCATTCCTCCTTTTTGACTTTGATTAACTTTGACTAAAAGAAGAAACTTCTTTGACTTTCTTTGACCTTTTGGAATCAAAGAGACAATCTCAATCATTCAATAGTTAGATTCACTGTTTGACCTTTTCTGACTTTATTATACTTTGACCTTTTTTGACTTTCAAGTCTTTTTTATAAATTTTTTTCGTCTTTTTTTCCCTTCTTGTCCATATATTGTTGATAAAGTAAGGTGGGTGAAACATGAGCAATAAATGGGTATTGGCACTTCAAATAGCTTCTGTCTATATCGGCACTGTCATCGGTGCAGGGTTTGCAACGGGAAAAGAGATCGTTGAGTTTTTTTCAAAATACGGCGCCGGAGGAATTGTTGGAATTATTTGTTCTGCCGTTTTATTTGTTTGGCTGGGAACGAAAATGATGTTGATCGGAAGACGAATTAATGCATCTTCGTATTTGCAGTTGAACCAATTTTTGTTTGGGACGTTGTCAGCTTATGTAGTCAACGGCTTGATGTTTATGATGCTGATTGGCATCACATCGGTCATGCTGTCGGGGGCGGGGGCGATTTTTGAAGAGCAACTGTCGCTTTCAAAGCAATTTGGAATTTTTTTAACGATTGTGCTTTCCATTGCTGTGATTTCGTTTGGAGTCAAAGGGCTGTCTTCCGTCAATCTATTGGTTGTTCCGCTTTTTATTTTGTTTAGCCTGATCATCTCCATTGAAGCCATCATAAGGGGTGATTTTATCGATTTATCGTTGGATGGAGTGTTTCAACCAGTCAAATCAAGCTTTTTATATGTTTCTTTTAATCTCTCTCTTGCTCAGGCTGTACTTGTTCCGCTCGCAAACGAAATAAAGGATGAAAGCGCCATTAAATTGGGCGGAGTTGTAGGCGGTCTCGGATTAAGCTTCATTTTATTTTCCAGCTATTTCTCCCTTCTGCATTTGCCGGACGCCGGGCTTTTTGAAATCCCAATGGCTGAAATTGTCAAGCAGCTGTTTTCAGGCTTTTATTACATATACATCCTTGTTATTTTTGGAGAAATATTTTCATCGTTGATCGGCAATCTGTATGGTTTGGAACGGCAATTATCATCGGAAAAGCCTTTGGCAAAAATCGCTGGTGTCATTTTCATCCTATTATTATGTTATTTAGTCAGCCTGATAGGATACGGAAAGCTCATTTCCACGCTTTATCCGCTGTTCGGGTATATGAGCATTGCCTTTTTCATATTATTAATGTTCAAAAAAATTCCAGACGATAACAAATCATGATAAAATAGTAGGGAAATGAAGGAGGAGTTTATTTGGATAAAATCGCGGTCATTTCTGATATACATGGGAATATTCCGGCGTTGTCGTCTGTATTGAAAGATATAAGCTTGCGAAATGTAGATCGAATTTTTTGTTTAGGGGATCTTGTCGGAAAAGGACCTGAATCAAAAGAAGCGATCGATATCATCCGCAGCTCCTGCGATTTTGTTTTAAAAGGAAACTGGGACGAGCTGATTACAAGGGAAGATGTAAACGATGTCGTTCGCTGGCATCAAAATCAGTTGTCGCAAAAAGACATAGAATATTTGCGTAGCCTCCCGTTTTCCATTGATTTTTATATGAGCGGCCGCCGGCTGCGGCTTTTTCATGCATCCCCTTTCAGCGTCTGGATAAGGGTACAGCCTTGGGATTCGATTGAAAAAAGATTGTCCATGTTTGAAAACAGCGTTGAAACCGGTTTGGGAACGAAGGAGCCGGATGTTGTCGGATACGGTGATGTTCATAATGCCTTTATACAGCATTTATCCGGCAAAACGCTTTTTAATGCAGGCAGTGTCGGTAATCCGCTGGACCTGCCCGAAGCATCCTACTGCATTTTGGAAGGCATGTTCAACTCGGAGAAAAGGGCTCCTTTTTCGATTCAGCACATACGTGTTCCATATGATATTGACCTTGCCATTCAATTAGCTAGAAAAAAAGAAATGCCGGAACTAAAAGAGTATATTCAGGAATTAACGACCTCACGCTACAGAGGCTTGGAAAAGGCATGATGCGGAGGTATAAGTAAAATTATTGTAGGCAAAAATTAGCGCCTTCATTTAATGAGAACTCTGATTGCTCATTAAATGAAAGGGAAAGTGTGGCAGTAATATGAGAAAGTGCGGCTGCTCCTGGTAGAATGATCATGGACTACATTTAGAGGATACAAAATTGCCCACAAACGCTCGGCTCAATCCTGCTTTTTAAAAAAAGAAGATTTTTTTACCAAAAGAGTACCCTGAAAAAAGTGATTTCGCTATCAAAAAATAGGGATTAAAAAAGTTGCCCACAAAGTCTTGAGTGACTCCAGTTGGAGCATGCCGTTTGCATAAACAATTCTGTATGATATAATAAGATACAACTTGAATAAAAATCCGTTTCGAAAAAAACGGGAGAGGTTCTAGCACACCCTCTATAAAAAACTAAGGAAAACTATATCCTTGGGATATAGTTTTTTCAATGTTTGCGAAAGGTTTAGAAGTTGAATAGATTTATGATGATTTCGAAAGGCTTCTGAACAGCTTGCTTCCGCCACTGTAGCAGAAAAAGAAGCATCAGTTTCTGTTTAAGCTAGGCAGTGTGAATGGCTTTCTTTTTTTCAGAAAGGAGCGTTTTCAAATGGATAATAAGAAAGCGGTCGTTGTGTTTAGCGGAGGACAAGACAGTACAACTTGTTTGTTTTGGGCGAAGAAACAATTTGATGAGGTGACCGCTGTCACGTTTCATTATAATCAGCGGCATGCACAGGAAATTGAAGCAGCGAAAAACATTGCGAACGAAGCCGGCATACCTCATTATGTGCTGGACATGTCCTTATTAAATCAAATGGCGCCGAATGCATTAACACGTTCAAATATGGAAATTGAACAAAAGGAAGGAGAGCTTCCCAACACTTTTGTTCCGGGGAGGAATTTAGTTTTTTTGACATTTGCCGCCATTTTGGCGAAACAACTGGGAGCGAAACATATTGTGACAGGTGTATGTGAAACGGATTTCAGCGGCTATCCTGACTGCCGGGACGTGTTCGTAAAATCCTGCAATGTAACGATTAATTTAGCGATGGAAGAGGATTTTGTGATTCACACGCCGCTTATGTGGATCAATAAAGCGGAAACGTGGAAGTTTGCCGATGAGTTAGGGGTGTTCGATATCATTCGCGAAAAAACGTTGACGTGCTATAACGGTATTATTGGCGACGGATGCGGCGAATGTCCTGCTTGCTTATTGAGAAAAAGGGGATTGGAACAATATTTGGCTGAAAAAGGAGCTAATACGTGATGCTTCATCAATTTTATCCGCAAGTTTTTCATAGTTATAGTTATGAGCTGAATAAAGATATGCAAATATCTGCTGCACACTACATCCCGCATGAAAAAGCGGGGAAATGCGCCCGTGTACATGGTCACACGTATTTCGTCAATCTCACTATTTGCGGTGATCAGCTTGATGATTCAGGATTCCTTGTGAATTTTCAGCATTTAAAAAAATGGGTTCATGATCGATTTGACCATACGCTGCTCAATGACCATACGGATGTATTCAATGGTCAAAACAGCGAAGACTTTCCAACGACAGAAGTGGTTGCGCGGAAAATTTGGGAAATTGTCCAGGATCATTTAAATGTACTCCCGAATAAACCGAAATGCTTGCAGGTGTTTGTCAGAGAAACGCCGACAAGCTATGTTGTGTACCGTCCGAAAAGGGAGATGAAATAATGAAAAAAATACCGGTCATCGAGATTTTTGGACCGACCATTCAAGGGGAAGGAATGGTGATCGGACAAAAAACAATGTTTGTCCGAACGGCCGGTTGCGACTATTCATGCAGCTGGTGTGATTCAGCTTTTACGTGGAACGGTTCAGCAAAAGATGAAATTAAACAAATGACAGCAGCGGAAATTTTGGACGATCTTATTGAGCTTGGCGGCGATCGCTTCAATCACGTCACCATTTCGGGCGGAAATCCGGCATTGATTAGAGGATTGGATGAATTGATTATCCTTTTAAGGGAGCAAGGATTTCGCACTGCATTGGAGACACAGGGAAGCCGTTATCAAGATTGGTTTTTACTAATCGATGATTTAACTCTATCTCCCAAGCCTCCTAGTTCAGGGATGAAAACGAACTTTACTGTGCTTGATGACATTATGAAGCGGCTGATCGATGGCGGACGGAAAGACAATGTTAGTCTAAAAGTTGTTGTTTTTAATGAGGAAGATTTTGATTACGCGAAAAACGTCCACCTTCGCTATCCAAATATTTCATTTTATTTGCAGCCTGGAAATGATCAAGTAAACGAACAAAATGATCACCTCCTGAGAAATCAACTTTTAGAAAAATTAGAATGGCTGATCGAATTGACTGTTCAATCAAAAGAAATGAACGATGCTCGAGTTTTGCCGCAGCTTCATGCACTTGTTTGGGGAAACAAGCGCGGAGTGTAAATGAATAGGAAAGGATGAAAAAAGATGGCTGGAAGAAAAGATGATGAATTGAAAGATCTGACGCTGTTAGGCAACAAAAATACAAAATATTTATTTGAATACAGCCCAGAAGTGTTGGAAGTATTCGATAATAAACATCCAGACCGCGATTATTTCGTGAAGTTCAATTGTCCGGAGTTTACCAGCTTGTGTCAATAAGGGCACACTTCAGTGGCGACACTGTCGGATAAACCTTGTGAATTCAGGGGAAGAGGATAATGGAGTAAAAAGCGAAAATGGCAATTGTGATCGAATAAAAGAAAAACATGTTCTTGTCTCTTATTCCCATTATCTTTCCAACCCTGAGCCAAGCCTCAAATTTAAGGGAATCTTCTTCTTAAATTTGAGGAAGGTGCAGAGACTATCGAAATCACTCCAGCATGAAGCGAGTAAGAGTAGTGTTGGAGGAAGAGAGTAGAGTACACCAAGATGACAGCATATATTATCTTGGTGGAAGCGCAAGGGTTCTTATTCAATATCGCAGTTGAATAAGAATATGATATAGTCCACCTGTTTGTGAAAAACAGAGGCCAATCACCGGACAACCGGACTTCGCGACCATTTATATCAGCTATATTCCAGACAAAAAATGTGTGGAAAGCAAGTCGCTGAAGCTTTATTTGTTCAGCTTCCGCAACCACGGCGATTTCCATGAAGATTGTGTTAATATTATCATGAATGATTTAATCAAGATCATGGAGCCCCGCTACATCGAAGTATGGGGAAAATTTACGCCGCGCGGCGGTATTTCTATTGATCCTTATGTCAATTGGGGACGTCCTGGAACAAAATACGAGAAAATGGCGGAGTATCGTATGATGAACCATGATTTGTACCCGGAAAAAGTGGACAACCGATAAAGCAAGTCGCTTGAGGCGTTTTTTTGATAAAAGAACCTGCCGAAACTTGCGTTAATTGTAAAAAATTCTTGAAATGGCACTAAACTCTTTAATATAAGAAAAAGTAAAACGGAGCATTCAATTCTCCGTTTTACTTTTCGACAATTTTATAGTTTTTATGATTAACTACTGTTTTTTGTTCCAGATCCATTTCCCGAAAGTTTTCCATGTACGTAAGATCGACGATGACGGAATTTTCATTTACTTTTTCGACAATTCCTTTGAGACCGTCTTTAAATTCAATAACATCTCCAACTTCAGCAATTTTCATTTGTTCTCTCCTTTTTTATGGATTTTCAAATATTTTGCATGATTTCTTTAGAATTGTAAAGTTTTTTTGGACAATCGCAAAAAAATAGGTAAAAAGTTTCCATTGCTCGGTAGACTGTTTTTCATAGAAAAGGAGATGGTCGAGTTGACAAATCAAGAGATACAAGACATTTTAAACAAGCTTCGTGATGGAGAACTGGAAGAATATTGTGTATCAAAGGAAGATTTTATGGTGTTTCGCAAAGTGCTGATCGAAAGGGAAGATTTTAAACATTTTCATGGAACAGCAAAACGCGGTGGCAGCATTGTTTACCGATATACAAAAGATCCAAGAAGCTGACCGATGTCAGCTTCTTAATTTTTGGCACATCTTCCTCTTAAAAACTGCTATTAAAGACTGTTCACTGTTCTTCCCGTGCCTTTACGGCATATTTCTTCAATTTTTTTAATGCTCCTTTTCTCCAATTTTTTACTTTATTGACTGTGACATTTAGCTCCTCTGCAATTTCCTTCTGAGTTTTTCCTTCAAAAAAATACATGGTAAACCAAATTCGTTGAGCATCTGATAAAGCGGGGGCAATCCGTTCATATAAATCTCTTGCTTCAATGTCTGTATATGGAAAAAATTCCAATTTAGCAGCTATTATGTCATTCGCATGAAGAACATGCCTTTCTTTATATGTTTGTTTTTTCCTTAATTCTGTCATGAGCGAGCCTTTTATCGTTGCATAAGCATAAGTGGCAAACCGTCCTTTCTGTTCGTCATAATTGATGCTTGCTTTCCAGAGGGCGATCGCTGCTATTTGAAAAAACTCGTCTTGGTCTGTATAAATATTTAAAGTTTTCATAATGTGAAAAATTAAAGGGCGAAAAGCAGTTAGCATCTCCTCAAATGATTGATTCTTTTCCACGTGTGCGCATCCTTTCAAAGAGCGCGCTCTTTTTTTTTTCCGCGGTAATACAATCGTAAACGGTGTAAATCATTTGAGCGAATCATCATGATTAAGATGATACGCGTCCAATTGTCTGGGAAATTCAATTTTCTATATAGGAAAATGCAATTATTTCGTTTCAGCCTCCTCCGTTTTCACCATTTTTCTCATTATTTCTATAGAAGAAATTTAATTGAATAAATAAAAAGATGACTTGAAAAAATAATGGAAAGAGGTGGGATGAATGAGCCGAATGTATAAGCAAAATTGGAAAAGAAAAGATTCAATTGAAAAATTGTTTGCTGTCTTCCGCAGTTCTACTGATTTTATTCAATATGACGTCAATACAAGCCATATCAAATATTGGATTTCATATTTTGAAACGTTAGTGGATGTAAATATATTAAATGAAAACATTTTAAAGCCGATTCACTCAAAATATTGGCAGTCATTAGAAGAACTAAAAAACATTTTACCGGTTAAAGATATTTTTTTAACCATTGATACGGATTTAATGAAGGAAAAGCTGTTGGAAGGCTTTGTTATGATTTCGCTAAGCGAATATGGATCTCCGTGCTTGCTCGTTAATGCAAAATTAAACAAAGCTAGAGAAGTTACACTCCCGGAAGTGGAATTTACGGTCATCGGTCCGAAAGAGGCGTTTGTTGAGTCCATTGAATCCAATATTAATTTAATTCGAAAACGATTGCCGATTGAAGAGCTGCGCATTCGGACTTTAAAAATTGGCAGGCTGTCGCAAACGAGAATAGCGATCATCTATATAGAAGGCATAGCGGATGAGGAAAATGTATTTACGGTTTGGCAAAGAATTTCTAATATCCAAATTGATCAAGTGAATGATAGTTCGTACATTACGGAAATGATCTCTGACAATCATAATTCTCCCTTTCCTCAGCTGTTGGATACGGAAAGACCGGACCGTGTAGTTTCCATTTTGGCGGAAGGGAAAATAGCGGTCATTGTGGACGGCTCTCCCCATGTATTAATCGGTCCGACAACTCTTGTCGAATTTTTCGCATCGTTTGAAGATTATTTTTTAAATTGGATTTTGTCTTCCTTTTTCCGTATTATCCGCCTGTTTGCTGTCTCCTTTTCCATATTGGCAACACCGATTTATGTAGCTGTATTAAATTATCATTATGAGTTAATTCCAACTGATTTACTAAACAATTTTGTCACATCCAGAAGGGAGGTCCCAGTTCCGCCTTTTTTAGAGGCGCTGTTTTTGGAAGGAACGATCGAATTGCTGCGTGAGGCGGGCGCCCGGCTGCCGACAAAGGTTGGACAAACGATCGGCATCGTCGGGGGGATTGTAATCGGAACAGCCAGTGTGGAAGCAGGTTTAACAAGCAATATTTTGCTCATCATTGTAGCTCTTGCTGCATTAGCATCATTTACAACACCTGTCTATAAAATGGGCAATACGATCAGGCTTTTGCGTTTTCCTTTTCTCATGTTTGCCGAAATGTACGGTCTTTTAGGAATCGTTTTATGCTTTTGTTTTTTAGCGACCCATCTTTTACGATTAACTTCTCTCGGACGTCCTTTTTTGGAGCCAATCTATCCTCCGAGAATTACCGATTTAAAGGATGCATTCCTGCGTATGCCGTTTTCAATGATGAATGAACGTCCGAAACAGCTGCGGACGGAGCAGCCGAAGCGAATGGATGAAGAGAAATCGAGGGAAAATAAAGATATTGATGAATAACAGCGGAAGAGGAGGAATCCAACTTGGCGCAAATAGCAGAACGTCATAAAGTTTCCGCACCGCTCGTTTTTTATTTAGTGCACAGCACTCAATTCGGCATCGGTGTATTAGGTTTTCAAAAAAATGTCGTCAAGTATGCGGGACATGATTCATGGATTTCAGTTATTTTGATCGGTCTAATTGTTCATCTGTACATTTGGATGATCTATCAAATTTTGAAACGTTCAAGCGGAAGCTTAATGACACTGCAGCACGATTTGTTTGGAAAATGGGTCGGCAAGGGATTGAACATTGTTTGGATCATCTATTTTTTTCTTGTAAGCTGCGCCATATTAATAGGATATATTGAAATTTTGAAGGTGTGGATGTTTGAAGATTTAAATATTTGGATTTATACCGCGATTTTTATGGGATTGCTTTATTACATTTTTAACGGTGGATTTCGGGTAGTAACCGGATTTGCTTTTTTTGGAGTGGTTCTGCCGCTTTAGATTTTTCTTACATTTTTAATTTTCCCGACTCGTTTTGCAGATCTTCAGCACCTCTTGCCAATTATGGATCATTCACCTCAGGAAATTTTCATGGGAACGATGCAGATGGTCATAACTGTTATTGGTTTTGAAACTCTTTTTTTGTATTACCCCTTTGTCAAAAATATTGACAAATCCCAAAAATGGGCTCATATTGGAAATTTATTTACAACCTGTTCATATATCATCATCATGATTGTTTCGGTCGTTTATTATTCTGCGGAAGAAGAAATATTGCGCAATAAATGGGCGACGCTAGCGATGTGGAAAATTGTTGAACTTCCTTTTGTTGAAAGATTCGAATATATCGGCATTGCTTCCTGGTCTCTCGTCATCTTGCCGAATATTTGCGTCATGTTGTGGAGCGCCAAAAGAGGTATAACAGAAATTTTTGGAATAACAGAAAAGAAGGCAATCATTTCTGTTCTGGTCGTCATGTTTTTTATAGTCAATGTCATTGTTGATAAAGAAGATATTCAATTATTAAATAAGATCATCAATACGTATGCTCTTGGTATTGTATTTTGCTATATTCCGGTTTTATACCTCATTACGTTTGCACGGGATTTATGGAAAAGGAGAACATAAACATGTGGAAAATTCTCTCCTTCATTATGTTGTTCATGCTGATGCTTTATGGATGTCTGGATAAAGAAATTATTGATGATGTCAATTTAGTGATGGTTATTGGATACGATGTCGGCGAAGGCAATAAAATTAAAGGAACCATTGTTGCTCCTGAATATAAAAAGGAGCAGCCGGTCGACAGCAAGGTGATGACGGTCGAATCAGATTTAAGCAGGGATCTGATTTCCGATTTGCAAAAGGAGTCGCCAGCCCCTCTAGTTTATGGAAAATTGCAATTTGCTCTTTACAGTGAAGACGTAGCAAAACAGGGAATTGAAAAATATGTCGACTCGCTTGAACGAGATGCAAGCGTCGGTTCAAAGGTTATTTTAGCGGTCTGCAAAGGTGAAGCGAAAAATTTGCTGGAAGGAAAATATGGACAACAGGGGACTGCCACGTACTTTCGCAATTTAGTGGAGCATAATATGCACCGGGAAAATTTGCCGATTATCAATTTACACACATATTTGCGCAACTTTCGCATGAAAGGAAAAGACCCTTCTTTACCTTTATTAGAAAAGAAAAACGACCATGTCAAAATAACTGGACTTGCCTTGTTTCAAAAGGACAAAATGGTTGGCGAAATCGAAAATGATCAGCTTTTTTATTTTAAGCTTCTTTCCGATCGATATGTTAAAGGAATTCATACGATCACAATAGATGATGGAAATAAAGCATCTATAGAAAGCATCCGTTCGAAAAGAAGATCGAACATCGATGAAAAAAATCCGTTCCATTTAACGATAGAGCTGGAAATTGAAGGGTATCTACGCGAATATTCGGAAGGGACTGTTCGTCCGGAAATCTTAAAAAAAGCTGAAAAAGCGTTTGAAAAGGAAATTGTGAAGAACAGTATGGAGATGATCGATATGTTTAAAGAGAAAAACATTGATCCGGTTGGATTAGGAGAAGAAATTTTAAGCCATGCGAGAGGTTTAAGAAAAGTGAAAAATTGGAGGGATATTTATTCCAAGATGGAAGTCGATGTGCATGCGGATGTAAAAATTACTGAAACTGGTGTGGTGCAATAATTCTAAATATTTGATTGCTTCGTTTTGCCAATGAAACGAGAAACCGAAATAACAAAGGCTGACTAAAAATTTTCCTCCCTCTTCCGATCTTCTGTCATGTTTTTGAACTTGTCTCATATGCATGAAATAAGAAAAGAGGGAGGAAAAATGAAAACATTTTTTAAGGGAGCTCTGCTTTTAATCGTTGCTTCGTTTCTAGGGGAATGCTTTGATTTTATGATTAACATGGTATTGACGCGGGAACTTGGTGAAGAAGGCATCGGCCACTATATGTCGATCATGCCTATTATGTTTTTCATTATCGTGTTAGCAAGCTTTGAATTGCCGATATCTATTTCAAAATATGTGGCGGAAACTGAAAAGTCGTACCATTGGCCAATGTTGAAATATGCTTTTCGCCTAACTTTGTGGATCAGCATTTGCTTCAGCTTAATTGTTTTTTTGCTGTTTCCTGCTCTTCCGCCGCTAAAAAGCTATCATCCTTCCGTTACGGTTTTATTTGTACTGCTTGTTCCGATGATTTCTTTTTCCTCTATTGCAAGAGGCTATTTAATGGGCACGCAGCAAATGGGGAAAATTGCATTTGCAAATGGGTTCCGCAAGCTTGTTCAGCTTATTCTGCTCATTTTGCTGTTCAACCTGTTTGAATTTTCTCCTGAAATGTCTGTCATTGCAGGGTTAAGCTCATTTATTGCAAGCGAAGCCGTTATTGTTCTTTATTTGCTTACCGTTTATGTCTATCAGGCGCAAGAACTAAAAAAAAGCACGCTCGCTTCATCCAAAACAGCTTTGATCCGGCGGAGTTTATTTCGTGTCTCTGTTCCGACGACAATTTTGCGCATTTTTCATTCTATGACACATGCGATTCAGCCGTTTTTAATCAAATATGCATTAATGGCAGCAGGTGTTTCGGAGGTTGGAGCAACAGAACAGTTCGGTCTGCTTTCCGGAGTTGCGATGACGATCGGCTTTTTTCCCGCGTTTATCGCCCATGCACTGTTAACGATTTTGATCCCAACTGTATCAGAAGCGTTTGCTAAAGGAAACCAGGAACTTTTAAAGAAGCTTTTGCAGCAATCGCTCGGAATGACAATGCTTTACGGAATACCTGCGATTGTGATTATGTTTGCTTTTGCTGAGCCGCTTACAAGTTTGTTTGTCAACGGAACTACTGCAACACTTTTTTTAAAGCTTTTATGGCCGTACTTTTTTACCCACTTTTTGATCATTCCGCTGCAAGCGTATTTGATCGGTCTGAATTTAATAAAGGATGCTTTGTTTCATACGGTTTGGGCACATTTTATCTCGTTTGTCGTCATCTTTTTGCTTGGATCGCAGCCAGAATGGCAAATGTCAGGAGTTATTATCGGGCTCAATGCAGGAGGATTGCTGCAATTGTTAATGCATTATATGACAATATGCCAAAAAATCGGCATTGGCTATTGGTCGCTGAAGGAAAAACGTGTTCATTAAGATTTTCCAGGTTGTCTCTACTGTGATCTATCGCAGCAATAAAGTATGAAATAGCGAAAGTCATCATTTTTCCATCATTGAATGGAAAAAAATAGTGCTCTCATGAAGGGGGAAGCGTTTTGAAAAAAACAGCTGCCTTGCTTTTTCATTTTCTGCTTATATCATGTGTGTTTTTAGGATGTCAAGAGAGCGATTTGAAACAAGAAAATGCACCGAGCAAAACAACCATGAAAGAAATAATAACGAAAGAAAATTCGAAAGTGCCCGCTAACAATTTTGTTTTGCCAACAACTGACGGCAAGATGGTAAAACTTTCGGATTTTAAAGGGAAAAAGGTCGTGATCAATTTTTGGACGACGTGGTGCCCTCCATGTAAGGAAGAATTGCCTGAGCTTCAACGTTTTTATGAACAAGCGGATTCTGAGCACGTCGCGTTTTTAGGAATTAACATTACTTCAGAAGAAGGGGGAAAAGAAGAAGTAAAGTCTTTTTTATCAAAGAGCGGATTTGATTTTCCTGTGCTTTTTGATGAAAAAGGCGAAGTCATGAAATTATACAAGGTTATGGTCATTCCCACTACTTTTATAATCGATGAACAAGGACAGGTGTTTAAAAAAATCATTGGTCCCGTAACAACCGAACAATTAAAACGTTTAACCGATTTGTAGAGGCTGTCCATAAAGTGAAATCCCTATTGAAAACAAAAAATCATAAACATCGATATATCAACGTTTCTAAAACATTAAAGGGGGCGTCAATAAGCCGTAAAAACGACTTATTAGACAGCCCCTTCCTTTTTTAAAAAATAGAATTTTAATGCTTAACATATGAATCGACCGATTTTCCAGCCTGCGTTTTTGATCTGTAAAAACCGTGATTGAGAATGATAATAATTATTAATATTAATTATTAATTTAAAATTAATATAATTATTACTTGAAAAAAATAATTGTTGATATATAATATACATATAGATGTTGATATTTTAATAGTTTTTTTACTAGTCACCAAGAATAGCATATGGAATTCAATAGAAGTGAAGCTGAATTTTATTCTCAGTTAGGAGGTTGTAAATGAGAATGGAAGCAAAGATGTTTCATAATACGGGATTATTTCAAGGGTTGAAACAGCATGTTGAAATGATTGCGGCCATTGTGTCAGGTGTTCTCATTTTTTTCGCTTGGCTGCTTAGCAGAGATGATTTCAACATCATATCAACGATTTTATTTATTTTCGCATTCGTTATAGGGGGATTTGCCAAAGCTAAAGAGGGAATTGAAGAAACGATCCGCGAAGGCAAGTTGAATGTAGAGCTGCTGATGGTTTTTGCTGCTATCGGTTCGGCAATCATCGGCTATTGGCTTGAAGGAGCGATTTTAATTTTTATTTTTGCCCTAAGCGGCGCATTAGAAACGTATACAATGAACAAAACAAACAAGGAGATCTCTTCATTGATGGAATTGCAGCCTGAAGAAGCGCTGCTTTTAGTAGATGGACGGGAAGAAAAAGTGCATGTTTCCACTTTATCGATTGGAGATTTGATCATTGTGAAGCCCGGGGACCGCATTCCGGTGGATGGCCAGCTCATAAATGGTCATACGACAGTGGATGAATCAGCTATAACGGGCGAATCCATCCCGGTTGAGAAAGAGCCTGGAAGTGAAGTGTATGCAGGGACTGTAAACGTAAATGGATCGATCACCGTTCGCGTAACGAAAAAAGCATCGGAAACGCTTTTTCAAAAAATTATTGAACTGGTGCAAAACGCCCAATCTGAAAAATCTCCGTCCCAGCAATTTATTGAAAAATTTGAAGGAACGTATGTAAAAGGTGTGCTTATTGCAGTGGCTGTTTTGATGATTGCTCCTCCATTTTTATTAGGCTGGAGCTTTCAGGAAGCTTTTTACAGATCGATGGTGTTTATGGTAGTGGCTTCCCCGTGCGCGCTCGTCGCCTCGATCATGCCGGCGACGTTATCCGCTATTTCTAACGGGGCAAGAAACGGCATTTTGTTTAAAGGGGGCGTACATTTAGAGCGTCTTAATAAAATTCGGGCGGTCGCGTTTGATAAAACGGGAACTTTGACAAAAGGCGAGCCGATCGTCACGGACATAATCGTACGCCCAGACGTCGAAAAAACAGAGCTATTACAAGCAGTTTACAATATTGAGCGGCAATCCTCCCATCCTCTTGCCAAAGCTATTACAGCTTATATTCAGGAAAATGTAAAAGGACTGAAAGATGAATGGGTATCAGTGGATGAACATTCAGGGTTTGGAGTTTCTGCTTCTTGGAACGGGCAGAAAATATTCGTTGGGAAAGCTGCGTTTGTCGGAAAAGAAGAGGCTGAACAATTTCAAAACTCTGTTTCCAAGAAATTATACAAACAAGGGAAAACGGTTGTTTATGTTAAAGACGAAAAAGGAATTGCCGCAAGCATCGCTTTAAAAGATGTACTTAGACCTGATATGAAAAATTTGATGGATGAATTGAAAAGCAAAGGCATCTATACGGTGATGCTGACGGGCGATACGAAAGCGTCAGCTGAAGCCATTGCTAAAGAGGCATCCGTTGATGAATTTCACGGTGAATGTCTGCCTGAAAGCAAAGTTGACCGAATAAAGCAGTTGAATAAACAATTCGGCGTAACGGCGATGATCGGCGACGGTATCAATGACGCACCAGCTTTAAAAACAGCATCTGTCGGTATAGCAATGGGGGAGGGAACGGATGTTGCTTTGGAAACAGCAGATGTTGTATTAATGAAAAACGATTTAACGAAATTGATCAAAGCGATCGAATTGTCGCAAAAAATGAACAAAATTGTGAAACAAAATATTGCCTTTTCTCTATCGGTCGTCGCCCTTCTCATATGTGCTAATTTCCTTCAAGTCATTGACTTGCCGTTCGGAGTCATTGGCCACGAAGGAAGCACCATACTTGTCATTTTAAATGGATTGCGGCTATTAAGATCATAAATAAGAAGAATAACAAGGCGGATTAAGCTATATGATCCGCCTTTTATTTTCTTTTAAAAAGTCATTTGGTTCAGAGTCATCGGGTCGTTTCGTTACAATTATGTATGCAGCTACAATAAAAATGAATCCAACCACCCACCCGATTACCGAACTGTAATAATACACATCAATTAACATCATGCCGATTATGGGTGACGAAAATGCCGCCAAGCAGAGGATCGGGACGATATTTCTTTTGATAAATGTCACAAAAAATACACTCCTTAACTCCCCCGATTGCTTTACCATTATTATTATACTAGAATGGTTTTATTTATAAAATATTCCGAGAAAAATGTAAACAACACCCGTGGTGCTAGATAAAATCGAGTAAGCATAAAATAGCCCTTGCCTGCGGATCTCCTGTAGAATGAAAGTGCGACCAAACATTCGAAAGGAGAATCCCCATGCAAGAGCACTTTCATTTTACAACAGACAAAGCGAAAATTCAAAAACAATATGCAGCCATTTTCTTTTTTGTTTCTGCCCAGCTGTCACACATTCAATGCTATCTTCAACGCCGCAATCGTCATTTGGCGAAACAAGAAGACGCAGTGATCATTGCCATTCATCTGTTAGGAAAGTTGCTTGGCTTCTCTTCCGAACGTGCATGGCATCGCTTTGTTACTGGGAACTTGTTCACGGATGGACGTTTTCTCGAACGTTCTCGATACAATCGCCGTTGCCGAGCGCTGCGCTTTGCGATCAAATGGATTCGTCATGAACTGGCGAAACGTGGGCAACACCATGCCTATGCGGTCGTAGATAGCATGCCAATCGAGTTGTGCCATGCCGCAAGAATGTACCGTGTCAAACGATTTCAAGGCATCGCTGACATTGGATTTTGTGCATCGAAAAAGCAGTGGTACTATGGGTTTAAGTTTCATCTTCAAGTGACAGACCAAGGGCTACCTATGGGATACGTGGTAACCGAGGCGTCCTGTCACGATCGAACTGCAGCTGAAACCGTCATGACTCAAATTCCTCACCCCTATAACTTGGGTGACAAAGGATTCATCAGTAGTGAATTGCAAAAAAAGTTGTATGAGGCGTACCAAATCGCTTTTTGGACTCCATCTCGCAAAAACCAGAAACACCGCCCATCGGAGTCATGGGAGACATGGCTCAAACAAAAACGGAAAGTAATCGAAACGGTGTTCTCCGTCCTTATTGACCAGTATCGTATGACAGACATTCGTGCGAATACGATTTCAGGATTTGAAGTGGCACTAGATGGCATCTTGTTGGTGTATTCGCTTGTAACACTCGGGCTAGTTGAGCGCTAGCGCTCAACTAGCACCACGGGTAAACAACATTTAAAATAACTTTGAAGGTGAAAAATCCTCCACATTTCTTATTGATATGAATGTTCTTTTCGCTTAAAATGATATTTCATTGAATGGACACAATAGAGAGGAAGAACATCATGTGGAGAAAATGGATTGTTTTATTTTTTGGTTTGCTTGCATTATTTTTCGGATGGGAGCTTTGGCAAAAAGATGATTCAGCCGTAAACAATCGGTTGGAAGCCAAAGTAATTGATGTCGTCGATGGTGATACGATGAAAGTCATCGTCAACAATAAAAAAGAAACAATCCGACTTCTTCTTGTCGATACTCCTGAATCTGTACACCCAACGAAGCCTGTGCAGCCATTTGCAATCGAAGCAAGCAATTTTGCAAAAGAAATGCTGTCAGACAAAAAAGTTGAATTAGAGCTTGGCGTTAGAGAACGTGACAAGTATGGAAGATTACTTGTTTATTTATATATAAACGGACAAATGTTTAATGAAATGCTGCTTGAAAACGGGCTAGCCCGCGTCGCATACGTTCATCAGCCAAATACAAAATATGTAGACCGTTTTTTGGATGTTCAAAAAAAAGCCCAGCACAAAGAAATCGGAATCTGGAGTATAGAAAACTATGTCACAGACGATGGATTTAATGATAAGATTGGACAAGACGACAAAAAAGAGGGCTGCGACATAAAAGGAAACATTAATTCAAAAGGTGAAAAAATATACCATATGCCTGGCAGCAGGCACTATTATATAACAAAACCAGAAATGATGTTTTGTACAGAGGAGGAAGCAAAAGAAGCCGGATTTCGAAAAGCTGAATAACGAGAAAATCATTTAAGCGGGAAAATTTTTTGATATAATACATTTTATAAAACATGAGATGGCAGCAATTATTGAACTGCATAATGAGGTGATAGAATGAAACGAATAGCTGTATTAACGTCTGGCGGAGATTCTCCGGGGATGAATGCTGGAATACGTGCAGTTGTAAGAAAAGGGATATTTCATGGGTTGGAAGTTTATGGAGTATACCATGGATATCAAGGATTAATTAACGGTGACATAAAAAAATTAGAGCTTGGCTCTGTAGGGGACATTATTCACCGCGGCGGCACGATTCTCCAATCGTCGCGCTCTGAACAATTTAAAACAGAAGAAGGACAGCTTCTTGCGATTCAACAATTAAAATCATTTGAAATTGAAGGTCTTGTTGTAATTGGCGGAGACGGATCATACCGAGGGGCTTTGAAGCTGACGGAAAAAGGCTTCCCTTGCATTGGATTGCCTGGAACGATCGATAACGATATTCCAGGAACAGATTTCACGATCGGATTTGATACAGCTCTAAATACGGTTGTAAGGGCAATGGACCAAATTAGGGACACAGCGCAATCCCATGAGCGGATTTTTATAATCGAAGTGATGGGGCGGCATGCTGGTGATATAGCGCTTTGGACAGGAGTAGCTGGAGGCGCTGAAACGATCTTAATCCCTGAAAGATCGTTTGACTTAGATGATATTGTCAAGCGGTTGGAGCATGGTGTTGAACGCGGGAAAAAACATTCTATTATTGCGTTAGCTGAAGGAGTTATGAGCGCATCAAAACTTGCCGATATTTTAAAGGAAAAATACGGCATTGAGACGCGAGTATCGGTATTAGGACATATTCAGCGCGGCGGCTCTCCAACTGGATTTGATAGAGTTCTTGCTTCCAGAATGGGAGCGAGAGCAGTTGAGCTTCTGTTAGAAGGAAAAGGCGGAAGAGCAGTCGGAATACAGAAAAACCAAATCGTTGATCATGATATTGAAGAGATATTGAAAGAAAAGAGCGAACCAATCGGAGAATTATATACGTTGTCAAAACAGCTTTCTATTTAAAAAGAGCGGACACCGCTCTTTTATTTTTTCATCCGTTCCGTTTTGTGATACACAATAGTTTTGCATTTACGAAGTCTCCTTTTTAATGGGGTTTGACCACTTTCATAATAAGAGAGCACTTCGTAAATGCTTTTTTAATTTTGATGAAATTCATTACCCTAACATTTAGTTTTATCCAAATAAAATATTGACGAAACCAAAGAGATTCCGTTTATTGGAAATGATCAAAACGGCATCAACAGCCGTTGTTGTCTGCAACGACAGGGCTCTGTTTTCATTTCTTTTTTTCACCTTTTTTACATATTTGCTGCCCCTTTTTTTTCATTTCTTTATATAAAGAAGGTGAAAGGAGGTGCGAGCAAATGGCTGAGGTTCAACCGGTCAAATCCCAATTGCGTCTTGTTTTTGAAGAAGGTTTTGATCATTCCGGCAAGCCGCTGTATCGCTATAAAAATTACAGCAATATTAAAACGTCAGCTAGTGCAGATGATTTGCTTAGAGCAGCCCAAGCAATTGCCAGTCTTCAAAAAATGCCGCTTGCCAAAGTGGAACGAAACGATACGCATCAAATTAATGCATAAGTAATCTGGGGGTGAAAAAATGTCTAAATCGCTCGATCTTCTTTTTGCCAATACGGAAGGAAAGACAGTCAGAATTAATGTTGATGAACCTAAGGATTCATTAACAGCAGAGCAAATTGGTCAAGCTATGGAAACAATCATTCAATCAAATGTTTTTACTTCTTCTGGTGGTTCGCTCGTTTCAAAAAAAGGAGCCAGAATTATTGAGCAAACGGTGACAGAATATACGATGAGCTGACGGAAGCGGCCTGTTTCCGGTTCGGGAACAGGCCGGATTTCAGATGCCATAAAGGGAGGGATTGGTTTGCACGATTGGCTGTCGTTTATCAGCGATGTCGGTTTTCCTATTGTTGTGACACTCTATTTGCTTCACCGGATTGAAGGCAAGCTTGATGACCTAAACCATTCGATTCAAATGATCCCGGTTTATTTGACACAAAAAGAAAATTAATCTCTCTCGATTGATAGCAATCAAACTGTAAAAAGTTTGGTTGCTATATTTTTTTAATGTAATGTAAAAAAATGAAATAATTTATATTTTTCCTTGTTTTACTAATCTCCATATTGGAATGTTCGCTTTGATTTCAGAAAAACCTTTTGATATTAAACCTTTTGTAACAAGGAAATAATCTGTATGTATAGACCTTTACATGTTTTTTTGATAGTATAAATGGCAGACTAAACGAATGGAGTTAGTGGAAGGTGGAAGTTTATCAAAATTTAAAAATGGGTGAACGGGGAGCATGGATCAGCATTGCAGCCTATATTTTGTTGACCGTTGTAAAGATAGCGGTCGGATATTTTTTTCATTCGGAAGCTTTAATGGCTGACGGACTGAACAACGGGACTGATGTAATTGCTTCGATCGCGGTTTTAGTTGGATTAAAAATATCGCAGCGTCCTCCTGACCAAGATCATCACTATGGACATTTTCGGGCAGAAACCATTGCGTCTTTAATTGCATCATTGATTATGGTCATGGTCGGTTTTGAAGTTCTTACTGAAGGAGCAAAATCAATCATAAACCCGAAAACAGAATCACCTGATTTGATCGCGGCATGGACGGCTATCGGCTCTGCAATCGTCATGTTTTCCGTTTATTTATCTAATGTAAGACTTGCGAAAAAAATAAAAAGTCAAGCGCTCACGGCAGCAGCTATGGACAATCGATCCGATGCATATGTTAGTGTCGGAACATTCCTAGGGATTTTGGCGGCGCAATTTCATATCGCATGGATGGACACAGTTGTTGCGATGATCATCGGAGTGCTTATTTGCAAAACTGCTTGGGATATCTTCAAAGAAGCGGTTCATTCCTTAACGGACGGATTTTCAGAGAAGGAGTTAGACAAATATAAAGAAACAATTAACAATATACCCGGGGTTCAATCGCTTGAAGATATTAAAGCCAGATATGTCGGAAGCACCGTATATGTTGATGTTGTCATTAAAGTTCATTCTAATTTAAATGTCGTTGAAAGCCATGCGATTTGTGATGAAGTGGAAAGAAGGCTGACGGAAGAATTTAATATTACGAACGTACATGTGCATATAGAACCTTTAAAAGGCGACAGTTGAAAAAAACGGACTCTTCATTTTTGGAAAGGAAAGTATGAACTGCCGAGAAAGGTGAAAAAAACTAAATTTTCTATTTCCATTTTAGATGCCTCACCACCAGTCTTAGGTGTTCGATTGTAAATTTTTTTTGCTTTTGCTGAGTGCAAAATGCATTGACCTCCCCGTTCTTTTTTTGTACGATTGTATAGATTTCTGGTAAAGGAGCGTCTTTTTAAACATGGGGTCCTTTAAAGTAAAAAAGGTGTTGAATAATAATGTATTAATAGCTGACCACGACACCTTTCAGGAAGTCGTCTTGATTGGAAAAGGAATCGGTTTCGGAAAAAAAAGGGGGGAGCTGATTTCCAACGAAACAGTTGAAAAGATATTTGTGCTGAAAAACGAACAAGAACAGGAACAATATAAAAAACTTCTTCCTTATACAAACGAGAAGATGATAGAAGTTGTTTCAGACTGTATTGTCCACATTTCAAAGAAAGTCGGACTTCCTCTGAATGAACATATTCATATAGCTTTAACAGACCATATTACGTTCGCAATTAAGAGGATCGAGCAGGGGATGGACATCAAAAACCCTTTTTTATCAGAGACTGAAGTGCTTTATCCGAAAGAATATAATATTGCTAGTGAAGTGGTGTCCATTATTGAAGATAAGCTGAAAATCAAGCTGCCAAAAGGTGAGATCGGTTTCATCGCTCTCCACATTCACAGCGCCATAACGCATAAATCAATTTCTGAAGTGAACCGCCATTCTCAGCTTATTAGTCAGTTAATCGAAGTTGCAGAAGATTCCTTAAACATCCAGCTTGATAAAGAAAGCTTTAATTATTTGCGGCTTGTAAGGCATCTTCAGGCAACAATTGAAAGGGTTCTCAAAGAGGAAAAAACGGAAGAACCAGAAGAATTAGCTTTATTGTTGAAAAAAAAATATCCTCTATGCTATAATGTTGCATGGAAAATGATTAAAATGATGCAGCAAGTATTGAAAAAACAAATTGATGAAGCAGAAGCTGTTTATTTAACGATGCATTTATATCGAATAGCAAAAAAAGAATAAATTTTGCGCACGTGTTACTGATTCGATCAGGCATGAGTGAGCAAGGTGTACTGTATAGGGATTTGTTTTCGTACAGTTGACGCCTTGTTTCACCATGCCTTTTTTGTTTTTTCTAAACATCGATTATTCTTGCTGCATTTGTCAAATGATAATTATAAGGAGGTCATGTTATGTTTAAATCAATTTTCGGTGTTTTACAAAAAATAGGACGCGCGCTTATGCTGCCGGTAGCACTTCTTCCTGCAGCAGGTATTTTGCTTGCATTTGGTAATGCTATGCAAAATCCGGATTTAACAGATAGAATTCCTGCTTTAACGAACGACTGGATCGTGCTTATCGCAAGCGTCATGGAGCAAGCTGGGCAAATTGTATTCTCCAACCTGCCGTTGTTATTTGCAGTCGGCGTTGCGATCGGTCTTGCAAACGGCGATGGAGTTGCAGGGATTGCAGCAGTCATCGGCTACTTAATTATGAATGTTACAATGAGCGGTATTTTAACAGGTTTGGGTCAAATGCCTAAAGATATTAGTTCTGATCCAGCGTTTGCAAACGTTCTCGGAATTGAGACTTTGCAAACAGGTGTGTTTGGCGGGATCATAGTAGGTATCATAGCTGCTTATATGTACAACAAATATTATAAAATTGAGCTTCCGCAATATTTAGGATTTTTTGCCGGGAAGCGGTTTGTTCCAATTGTGACAGCTGCGTCCGCTGTTCTATTAGGGATTGCGATGTACTTTATTTGGCCGCCGATCCAAGGGGCATTAAACCAGTTTTCTCAAGGAATACTTGAGACGAACAAAACGCTCGCCGCTTTTATTTTCGGTGTGATTGAACGTTCATTGATTCCGTTTGGATTACATCATATTTTCTATGCTCCTTTTTGGTATGAATTTGGTTCTTATGTAAACGAAGCAGGGCACGTTGTTCGCGGCGATCAGGCCATTTTCTTTGCCCAAATCAAGGACGGTGTGGAATTAACAGCTGGAACGTTTATGACAGGTAAATTTCCGTTTATGATGTTCGGTCTCCCTGCCGCAGCACTCGCTATTTATCACGAAGCCAAACCCGAGAATAAAAAAGTGGTCGCAGGGATTATGGGTTCTGCCGCGTTAACATCGTTTTTAACAGGAATTACAGAACCGATTGAATTCAGCTTTTTGTTTGTAGCACCGCTTTTGTTTGCGATTCATGCGATATTTGCAGGACTATCCTTTATGGTCATGCATATTTTACATGTTAAAATTGGAATGACTTTTTCAGGCGGAGTGATCGACTTTATATTATTTGGCGTCCTTCCGAATCGAACAGCTTGGTGGCTCGTTATCCCAGTTGGGCTTGTATTTGCGGTCATTTACTATTTCGGTTTCCGATTTGCCATCCGAAAATTCAACCTGAAAACTCCTGGACGGGAAGATGCAAGTGTTGAAACGTCTGATGATGAGCAGGAGAGCGAAAAAGCCGGAGATCTTCCATATAACATTTTAGAGGCGCTTGGCGGAAATGAAAATATTCAGCACCTTGATGCATGTATCACAAGGCTGCGCGTATCTGTTCATGATCAAAAGAAAGTTGATAAAGAACGCTTGAAAAAGCTCGGCGCTTCAGGTGTTTTAGAAGTGGGCAACAACATCCAGGCAATTTTTGGCCCTAAATCGGACAATTTAAAAACTCAAATACAAGACATCATGAATGGAAGAACTCCAAGAGCAGAAAAAGTTCATTCTCCAGAGCAGGAAGTTAAAGAACAAGTGGAAAATGTTATGCCGGAAGAATTACAAAGCGAAAGCTTAACATTTTCATCGCCTATGACAGGTACTCTTCATCCGATTACAGAAGTACCGGATCAAGTATTCTCTGGAAAAATGATGGGAGATGGGATTGCTATTGTACCTGAAGAAGGTATCGTCGTCTCTCCTGTTAACGGTAAAGTGTTAAATGTATTTCCAACGAAACATGCTATTAGCTTGCAGTCTGATTCTGGCCATGAAATATTGATCCATTTTGGTATTGATACAGTAAAATTGAAAGGAAAAGGATTTGACATTTTCGTTTCAGAAGGCGATACTGTAAAATTGGGTGACAAACTTCTTGAAGTGGATCTTGAATATGTTAAAAATCATTCTCCTTCTATTATGACGCCGATTGTCTTCACTAATTTAAAAGAAGGTGAAGCAATTGAATTGAAAAAAGTAGGCAAAGTAAACAAGGGCGAAGAAAACATTATTGCCATTCGGTAGCAGTTAGTAAACCGGCCTTGTTTAAATCGGACAAGGCTGGTTTCACAAATAATTGATTATCAGCTTGCACAACTCGACATGCACTGATAAAATTTTTAAAGAAAATAGCAGAAAGGAATTGATGCAAATGGCTGAAAAAACATTCAACATTACCGCTGACACTGGAATTCACGCAAGACCTGCGACTATATTAGTGCAAACGGCAAGCAAATTTGAAGCCGACATTAATTTGGAATACAATGGAAAAACAGTAAACTTAAAATCTATTATGGGAGTTATGTCATTAGGTATTCCAAAAGGAGCAACCATTAAAGTTACAGCATCAGGTGCTGATGAAAATGATGCACTGCAAGCGATTGAAGAGACAATCAAAAAAGAAGGGTTAGGCGAATAATGATACAGCTATCTGGGATTGCAGCATCAAACGGTATCGCTATTGCGAAGGCATACCGTCTAGAAGAACCGGATTTAACCGTATCAAAAAAAGAAATACAAAATATTCGAGCAGAAATTGAGCGTTTTGAACAATCTGTCGAAAGCGCCAAAGCAGAGCTCGAGGTAATTAAAAACAGCACAGAAGAAAGGCTTGGTGCGGATAAAGCAGCGATTTTTGAAGCGCATTTGCTCGTTTTGAACGATCCTGAGCTGTTAAATCCAGTCAAAGAGAAAATCGAAAACGAAGCTGTAAACGCTGAATTTGCGATGAGGGAAACAGCTGATCAATTTATTGCGATGTTCGAAGCGATGGAAAATGAGTATATGCGTGAACGAGCAGCGGATATTCGGGATGTCACGAAAAGGGTTATAGCCCATTTATTAGGCGTTCAAATCCCAAATCCAAGTTTAATTAATGAAGAAGTCATTATTGTTGCAGAAGATTTAACACCCTCTGATACTGCGCAATTAAACAAAAATTTTGTTAAAGCATTTACAACTGATATTGGAGGAAGAACATCCCATTCTGCGATCATGGCTCGTTCTATGGAAATCCCTGCTGTTGTCGGAACAAAGGAAGCTACCGCCAAAATTGAAAACGGTGCTTTAGTCATTGTTGATGGGATTGAAGGACAAGTAATCATAAATCCAAGTGAAGATTGTATTGCCGAATATGAAAAGAAAAAAGAAAAATATGAAGAGCAAAAAGCGGAATGGGCTAAATTAAAAGACGAACCGACGTTGTCGAAGGATGGACATCGTGTCGAGCTTGCCGCTAATATTGGCACGCCTAATGACGTACAAGGTGTTCTTGACAACGGCGGTGAAGGAATAGGTCTCTACCGAACGGAATTTTTATACATGGGACGAGACCAAATGCCTACAGAAGAAGAACAATTTGAGGCATATAAAACAGTTCTTGAGAGAATGGAAGGAAAACCTGTTGTTGTCCGTACATTGGATATCGGCGGGGACAAAGAGCTTCCTTACTTGAATCTTCCAAAGGAGCTGAATCCTTTTCTTGGATTCCGCGCCATCCGCCTTTGTTTAGAAAAGCAAGATATTTTTCGGACACAGCTTAAAGCGCTGCTTCGCGCAAGCAAATATGGAAACTTAAAAATCATGTTTCCAATGATTGCGACAATCGATGAATTCCATCAAGCGAAAGCTATTCTGCTCGAAGAAAAAGAAAAACTTGTTCAAGCAGGTATTGAAGTAGCTGATGATATCGAAGTTGGAATAATGGTTGAAATTCCATCAACTGCTGTTATGGCGGATCAATTTGCCAAAGTGGTTGATTTCTTCAGCATTGGAACAAATGATTTAATTCAATATACAATGGCAGCAGACCGGATGAATGAACGGGTTTCATATTTGTATCAACCGTATAATCCGGCCATCCTTCGATTAATTTCCATTGTGATCGATGCAGCTCATAAGGAAGGAAAATGGGTTGGAATGTGCGGAGAAATGGCAGGAGACCCGATTGCTATACCGCTTCTGCTTGGACTTGGATTAGATGAATTTTCCATGAGCGCAACATCTATTTTGCCTGCGCGTTCACAAATTAAAAAGCTTTCAAAACAGGAAGCAGAAAGCTTTAAAGAAAAAGTTCTTTCTATGCAAACAACGGAAGAAGTCGTTTCTTTTGTTAAAAAAACGTTCCAAATATAAAAGGTACGGAGCCGATCAGTTTAATCTGAATCGGCTCCTTTTTGTGCGCCCGGCATGGGTGTAATCTATAGGGTGAAAGTCCCGAGCTGCGAAGGCAGAAGTAGCAGTTAGCTTAACGCAAGGGTGTCCGTGGTGACGCGGAATCTGAAGGAAGCTGGAGGCAAACTTTAAGGTCTCTCGGAACACGAGCTTCATATGAGGCTAGGTATCACTGGGTGAGTTTGCAAGACAAAACAAAGCTCTTTCTGCCGAAGGTGATACAGAGTAAATGAAGCAGATGGATGGAAGGAAAGATTACACTCTTACCCGGGGAGGTCTGGCTGGCACGCCAAGTAACCTTGGTAACCTATCTAGTGATAGATAGCTGAACAGTCAGAAGTCAGCAGAGGTCATAGTATTAGTTGGTCTAGAACAACTAAGAAGGACCGAACAATTAAGAGAGAATAGCCCTTGGCATTCAGTGAGTCATGATGAACACAGAAAACGTAGTACCTCACTTGAGGAAGGAAGCGGTGAATCCCGTGGGAGACCTCTTGGAGGGTGGAGTGACCACTGGCATAAAGAGAACAGCTATTCACGGAAGTTATAAAGACTTGCGTCAATTATCTTAATTGAACCGCCGTATACGGAACCGTACGTACGGTGGTGTGAGAGGACGGGAGTTAATCGCTCCCTCCTACTCGATTGATGCAAGAACCGATTTATTTACGGAAGGTGAATATAAAAGAATTTCGGCTCTAAGTAAAATGGAGTATGAAAAACGCAGATCATCAGCATTTTTTGATTTTTACATCCGCTTTATTATCCCGATAAAGTCCATCAAAATATAAAAATGATTTGCAGCGAGCGTATAGCTAATTTGATGCAAACGATAGAAAGCAAAACACAGCAGCTGCAGTTCATAAAAAGCTTTTTGTAGTTTGAGCAACTAAAACGACGGGGTATCACGATATAAATTAGGATAAGTTTGCAAATGCAAAAATTTGAAGCCCTCGATATCCGAATCTCTTCTTGTTACTTTCCTCCAATTTGCTAAAACTTTTTTTCTTTTTCACAGCCGGCACCGCTACGGTGGTATCTTTTTTTTAAGAAGAAACACATGCAGCCTATGCTTTTTTTTATGTAAGATCGCTCCCAAAAACAAAGCCAATTGGAAATATGAAAAAGATAATTAGTTTCATTTTGTAAAAAGATAAATCAGATTGCCGATATATACATTAGAAAACGTATAAGTTTTCTTAATTATTTTTATTAAATAAAGATTTATGTAGGAGATGGAACAAATGTTTAAAAAGCTTCAGTGGAAATTGACAGCGCTCATCACCACATTGTTAATTTTTTCACTTTTGGTTGTTTTTTTCACGTCTGATTATTTTGTTCAAAAGAACATTAAATCAGATGCGTTTCATACGGGGCAATCGATTGTTAAGCAAGCGAAAAAGAACCTGCTTTTACAGATGCAGGAATATGAAAGAATTTTGCTGCTTTTCAGCAATGAACCGGAAATCGCACAGCTGCTTGAAAAAAATGACGATCAATCTTTACAGTCCGTAAAGGAAACGTTTCAATCGTTTTTAAGCGCTAATCAATTGGTCCGGTCTGTCTATGTAGCCAACACTAAGACTCTTGTTGCTGCAGAACCTGAGTTAAACTTAAAGGAAGATTTTATAATTAATTCACGCCCTTGGTATAAAAGCGCTGTAACAAGACCAAACTTTGTTTCGTGGTCAGAGCCTTATCGTGATGCGGAAAAAGGAGAATATGTTGTTACCGCCTCAAAGGCCATTACAAAGGATGGGGTGTTGCTTGGCGTTATTGGAATTGATATTAATTTAACAACGTTTAATGAATTTGTTAAGCAAGTGGAAGCTGGCTTTGGAGGGTATACATTCCTGCTTGATAGAAATGGAGTTGCCATCGCTCATCCGAAAATGACCGGAAAAAATTTATATAAAAACAACGGTCTTATGGCACCGATTAAAAACCAAAATCAAGGTATAGCTTCTATAAAAGAAAATGGAAAAGATTCAACCATTATTTTTGAAACGATCACGGAACTAAATTGGAAAATCGGTGTAGTTTATTCGGATGCAAATCTGGAGCAAACAGCCCGCACAATCCGGAGCATTAACGTTTCCATTATTATTGCTGCATTGATTGTGGCATTTTTCATCACTAGTTTTGTTTCGAGAAGCATTTCAAAGCCGATTTTGCTTTTGGCTAAAAACGCCGACAAAATGGCTGAAGGGGATTTATCCGGAACATTAACAGTGAAAAATAAAGATGAAATCGGGAAATTGGCTAATAGCTTTACGAAGATGACCGATAACATCCGACAAATTCTCCTCGATCTGGACGGATCCGTGAAGGAGCTGCAGCAATCTGCTCAAACATTAAACGTGGTTTCGGAAGAAGCTACTGCGTCAAGTGAGGAAATTTCCGTTGCAATTGAGGAAATTGCAAAAGGCTCAGGTGAGCAGGCAAACAGTACGGAAATTATAAACGGACAAATCAAACAATTAGAAGATTGTATTCAACAAGTAAACAATGATGTAAAAAATGTCGAAAATTTATCTTACGAATCACAAAATGCCAGCTATAATGGTTTAGAAAAGCTAAATGAGCTTCAAATAAAATCAAATGAGGCTGACAAAGAATCTGAGATGGTCCAATCCGTACTACAAAATCTTGTAGATCGAGTTGAAAAAATTTCTGATATCGTGTCGACCATTTCCAAAATTTCAGATCAGACGAACTTGCTCGCTTTAAATGCAAGTATTGAAGCAGCAAGAGCAGGTGAATCAGGTAAAGGATTTGCAGTTGTCGCTGAGGAAGTAAGAAACCTTGCTGAACAATCGGCAAAAGCGACAGAAAACATTAAAAATATGATTGAAGGAATCCAAATTGAAACGAAAAATGCCTACGATGCAATGAGGCGTTCGAAGAAAATTCATGAAGAACAAAACAAAGCTGTTCAAGTGACGGGCAATGCGTTTCATGAAATTGCAATTAAAATGGAAGATTTGCTTAATGGCATTAAATCAACATTAAATGCGATCGATCGGATGAATGAGCAAAAAGAAACAGTCGTCGAATCGATTGAAAATATTTCTGCAGTAACCCAGCAGCTAGCTGCCTCTGCGGAAGAAGTCAGTGCAACAACGAACGAGCAGGTCAAAGCATTCTCAATGGTTGCGGAAAAAGCGGAATCGTTAAGCGAAGAAAGCAACCGTTTAAAAGGCTTAGTAGAACGCTTTAAGTTATAAAAAATATGCAGGGGGCTGTCTAATAAGTCGTTTTTTCGGCTTATGACAGGCTCCCTTTTATGTTTTAGAAACGTTGATATATCGATGTTTATGATTTTTTGTTTTTCAATAAGGATTTGACTTTCTGGACAGCCCCTTCTTCATTTTTGATTTAATGCAATTCACCTAGATGAGCAGGCAGGTAAGAAAACCATAACAGTTGATGTCAAGAAAAAGCATGGGTTAAAGCTCCCTTTGAGATTTGAATTTTGGACATACTACTTCGAGAGAAAGAAGACAAGCTTAAACGCTCCTTCGCAAGCCGCCTTTGACAGTGTTGAGCAAACAGAAGAAGCTCTATGCCGTTTAAAAATTCAGAATGGGAGTAAAACGAAAGTTCCCACATTTTGATAAGATCATGATAAGATGAAAGAAAAGGTGAAAGGATGGAATGTCAATGGATTTCGGTTTCAAAGGTAAAACAGCACTTGTTTTGGCATCAAGTCAAGGATTAGGTAAAGCGATTGCAACAAGGCTTGTGGAAGAAGGAGCCGACGTGATGATCACAAGCCGAAATGAAGAAAAGCTAAAAGACGTGGCAAATCAATTAAATGCGCTTGGAAAAGGAAAAGCAGCCTTTATTAAAACAGACATTACTTCAAAAGAGGAAATTAGCAGGCTAGTTAAACAGACAATAAAAGAGTTTGGCAAAATTGATTTACTCGTTAACAACGCTGGCGGTCCCCCTGCAGGAGGGTTTGAGCAAATGACTGATGAAGATTGGCAAAATGCTTTTGAATTAAACTTGCTCAGCTATATCCGTACCATTCGCGAGATTCTTCCGCATATGAAACAAAGAGGAGGGAAAATCGTAAATATTGCCTCTTCTTCCGTGAAGGAGCCGATCCCGGGTTTAATTTTATCCAACACGTTTCGCTTAGGAATTGTGGGGCTGACGAAAACGTTAGCAACAGAATTTGCAAAGTACAATATTTTAATTAACACGGCGTCACCCGGCAGAATTGCAACAGAACGGATTGATCAATTGGAAGAATGGAATGCAGCGAAGCTCGGTATTCCGAAAGAAGAGATCAAGAACAAATATTTGGAAGCGATTCCTCTCAATCGCTACGGAGAACCGAATGAATTTGCGAACTATGTGCTGTTTCTTCTGTCTGACTTGAATACATATATGACTGGACAAACCTTTTTGATTGACGGCGGTTTAGTAAAGTCCATTTAATCGGGTGTGCACTGAAAGCTGAAATGCAAGCGTTTCATAGCAGAACAGCTTCATTACTAAGCCGTATACACTGAAATGGGGAAAGGGTGTACAATATGTCAAAAAAAACAATCGGTTTTATTGGGCTTGGAGTAATGGGAAAAAGCATGGCACGTCATTTGCTTGAAGCGGGTTATCCGCTTGCGGTTTATACCCGGACAAAAGAAAAGGCCGAAGATTTGATCAATCAAGGTGCTGCTTGGAAAGAATCGATCAAAGATCTCGCAAAAGATGCGAATGTTATTATCACGATGGTTGGTTTCCCGAAAGATGTTGAAGAAGTTTATTTTAGTGAAAATGGAATTTTAGCCAATGCCTATCCAGGAGCTATATGTATTGACATGACAACGACAAAACCATCGCTTGCCGAAAAAATATACGAAAAATCAAAGGAAAAAGGCATTTCCTTTTTAGATGCGCCTGTTTCAGGAGGAGATGTCGGCGCAAAAAATGGAACGTTATCGATTATGGTCGGAGGAGATCAAGAGACGTTCGATGAATGTTTTGAAATTTTTGAGAAAATGGGAAAAAATATTGTTTATCAAGGAAAAGCCGGTGCGGGGCAGCATACAAAAATGTGCAACCAAATTGCGATTGCTGCCGGCATCATTAGTGTTTGTGAATCGCTTGCCTACGCTGTTCGGGCGGGGCTGGATCCAGATAAGGTGTTGAAAAGCATTTCCTCCGGGGCAGCTGGAAGCTGGTCTTTGTCGAACTATGCGCCCAGAATGCTTTCGAATCAATTTGAGCCTGGATTTTATGTCAAGCACTTTATAAAAGATATGGACATTGCTTTAGAGGAAGCAAGAAGAATGGAATTAGACGTACCAGGGCTTGAGCTTGCGAGAAGCTTGTATGAAAAACTGGCTGAAATGGGAGAAGAAAATAGCGGAATACATGCATTATATAAGCTGTGGAAAAAATAAAAACGCACATCATTCTTTCAAGTCACACAATTTTAGTCAGCTTCTTCTTTTTCTCAGCAATTAATTTTCAAAAAAAGTGTGGGGGCATATCCCCCACACTTTTTGAACAGTTGAAATGAGTGAACTGTCCGATCTATTATTTTCCAATAAACATTTGTGTCCAGTAATTTCCATTTTTTACGTAACCAACGCCGATATGAGTAAAGTTAGGATTTAAAATGTTTTGTCTGTGGCCAGAGCTGTTCATCCAAGCATTAACAACTTCTTCAGGAGTACGCTGCCCCATTGCAATATTTTCCCCTGCTGTTCTGAAGGAAATGCCGAACTTTTTCATCATGTCAAACGGAGATCCGTAAGTCGGGCTTGTGTGGGAAAAATATTTGTTTCTTTGCATATCTAAAGATTTTTCACGAGCTACCTTGCTTAAAGCTTCATCTAAAACAAGAGGCTTCAAACCTTGTTTTTGCCGCTCAACATTTGTTAGTTCAACTACCTTTTTCTCATATGCATTTACGGATGAAGCGGTTTGTGATTGTTTTGGCGTTTGGTTGTTGGTTGCTTTGTCATTGGCAGATGGTGCTGGCTGAGTTGTTTTTTGAGTAGTTTGGGCTGGTTTTTTCACAGCTTGCTTGTTCGCAGGCTGGTTTGTGTTTCTTTTAATTGCTTCTTTTATAGCATTATTTGCTTCTATGCTTGGATTTTGTAAACAGTTGTTTAATAGATTTTGCAATTCTTTTGAATCAGCTGATTGAATGAGCTGTTTCAATTGATCTTCGTTTATATGATAAGGTCCGAAAGTTTGTACGTAGCTTTTGATTTGAACTGGTTGGTTTTGAATTTCAGCTGCATTGGCATTTGTGCTGGCGCCTGCAGTGAAAATGGCGGCAGCTGCTGCAATAGAAGCAATAATAGATTTCTTCATGCGTTTTCTACCTCCTTGAAATTTGTTCATGTAATTTACGAAACTATCATAACATGCGTTTTTTGTCATATTTTTATCTATTTCTTCCATTGACAAATAATAGATTTTAAGTTTATAAACATTATCATGTAATTGTTGAAATTATAGGGTTCCAACCGAGGGAATATATGATATACTTCCTTCAAGAAGTGACAAAATTAAGCAAAATGTCTATAAATTGATAAGAATTAGGGGTTGACAATCTGTATAGAAAACAAAACTTTGTAATGTATGTTACAATATATTTACAAGTTCATGAGTCGACTGAAACATGATGTATATTAGAAAAGAAAGGAAGATTCCTTCGTGAAAAAAGAAGCGGAAACAACTCCTTCTGAGACAAAACGGCAAAGGAAAGCGAGAATTTTTCGTATCAATTTTTTCTTTTTTATCGTTTTTCTTTTATTTGCCGCACTTGTCGTCCGCCTTGGCATCGTTCAAATTGTTCAGGGTGAAGAATATGCGAAAGAAGTCAGCCGGACAGAAGTGAATGTTGCGCAATATCCTGCACCAAGAGGAAAAATGTTTGACCGAAACGGGAGAATCGTTGTAGACAACAAAAATGTTCCTGCTGTGACCTATACGGTGGAGAAGACGACCAAAACGAAAGACAAGCTGGAAACAGCAAAAAAATTAGCACAGCTGATTGATCTCGACACATCTTTTCTAAGAGAAAGAGATTTGCGGGATTATTGGATAGCCAAAAATCCAAAAAAGGCAGAAAACTTATTGACGGAAAAAGAGAAAAAATTAGAACCTAAGGAAACATATCCACTTCAGGTTGAACGGGTTCCGGAAGAAGAAATTAAAAAAATCGAGAAGGATCCAAAAGAATTGGAGCTTGCCGCTTTATATACGAAATTTTCATCCGGATATGCGTATGAGCCGCAGATTGTCGCAACGAACTTAAGCCAAGAAGAAGTTTCAAGGGTTGCGGAACAGCTGGAAAATCTTCCGGGTGTCGATGTCATCACAGATTGGGAAAGGGTGTACCCTTATGATGACGTATTTAAAACGATTTTAGGGAAAATCTCATCTCCAAAAGAAGGGATACCAGAAGACAATAAATCATTTTTTGTAGCTCGAGGCTATGCCCGAAATGAACGAGTTGGAAAAAGCTATTTGGAGCAGCAATATGAGGATTATCTAAACCCAAGAAAAGCAAAAGTTCAATATATATCTGATAAAGATGGAAATACGATTTCACAAAAGGAAATTGATGACGGCAGAAGAGGATTCGATTTAAAACTTTCCATCGATATCGAACTGCAAAAAAGAATTGAAAAAATTGTTGATCAGCAGATCAAAGCAGCAAGAGGACGTGGAAATTATTTAGTTGACCGCGCTTTCGTTGTCATGATGGATCCGTATAAAGGAGACGTTTTGGCGATGGTCGGACGAATGTACGATTCCGGAGAGATGTTGAACTTTGATTACGGTGCATTTGGGACGCAATATGAAATGGGTTCTACCGTTAAAGGTGCGACAGTTTTAGCAGGATATCAATTTGGTCTGAGACACGGAACCGTCTTTTATGACGCACCAATTCGTTTAAAAGGGACTCCGGAAAAATCTTCTTATCAAAATATGGGGGCTGTATCTGACCTAACAGCGTTGCAAAGAAGTTCAAACGTTTATATGTTCCATATCGCTATGAAAATTGCTGGTATACAATATTATCCGGGAAGAAGTTTTCCAGCTAAAGACGAAGATTTTCAAAAGATGCGGAATTACTATGCCCAATTTGGTTTAGGGGTTCCGACAGGGATTGATCTCCCGCAGGAGTCTGCAGGGCAGCAATCTGATCCTGGAATTGACAGAGGGAAATTGCTTGACCTTGCCATTGGTCAGTTTGATACGTACACACCGCTGCAAATGGCCCAATATGTTTCAACGATTGCAAATGGCGGATACCGTGTCAAGCCGCGGCTTGTAACAGAAATTCTTGAACCGACTGACGATGGGCTCGGACCGATTGCTCAAGAAATGCCGGTAAAAGTGTTAAACCGAATAAACAATACGGAAGAGGATATTCAACGCGTCCAACAAGGCTTTTATCTAGTGACGAATACTCGACGCGGAACAGCTTACGCTCAGTTACATGGATTAAATGTTGCGGGCAAAACCGGAACAGCGGAAACGACTTATTATGGTACGAAGCGCCAATACTGGGGGACAGACGTTTATAATTTAACATTTATCGGCTATTATCCTGCTAAAGATCCGCAGGTTGCTTTCAGTGTTGTCGTCCCTTGGACAAAAAGAACCGGAAGCGAAGATGTGAATAAACGTATAGCGAGAGATATTGTAAAAGCATACATCGATTTACAGAAAGAATACGCCGGAAATTCCAATGCAAAATCAAATGATGACGAGCAATAAAAAATAAATTATATAGAAGGGCCGTCGCTTTTTAACGAGCGATGGCTTTTCTATTAGTTATCGAAAACCATTCATATAAATTGAACGATGCCGCATTCGCATAAAGATTTTTCGATAAACGGTTCGAAATTCGCACATGCCGCAAAAACCGCAAAATAACCGAAAAATCCGCATAAGACAAAAAAAACTAGCCCTTTTTTGGCCAGTATTTTTTAAAATGTTGATACATACATATTTTTTATAGGGAAGGAAATGCAGTGGAAAAAGTCGAAAAAACATTTTAAATATATAAGTTGAATTAAAGATTTACAACTGAACACACAAACGATCGATCGTTTGTTCTGGTTTCTGGTTGATTCGCTGAATAAAGGCTTGGACATTCTTTCTAATTTCTTGCACACTCGAATAGAACACGTTGTAAATCACGTCTGATTTCAGCCATTTCCATAGCCCTTCAATCAAGTTCAATTGCGGACTGTATGGTGGCAAAAAGACGAGCTCTAACCGATCTTCGTGTTCTTTTAAAAATGGCTGAATGAGTTTGGCATGGTGAATTCGAGCGTTATCTAAAATCATCACTATTTTGCCTGTGGGATAGCGTTCTAACACAAGTTGAAGAAATCGAAGAAATGTTTCCGCGTCATAGCGTTCTTCTTCGATGCAAAACACTTCCCCTGTTTCGTAGTTCAACGTGCCAATCAGCTTCAGCCCTTGATGTTTTCCAAACGTCGGAATGATTCGTTGTTTTCCTTTGACAAACCATGTTTTTTGAATCGCTTGGTAATCACGAATCATCGACTCATCTTGAAAGAGGACATGGGCGATGTTCCCATCTACCAGTTTTTTTTTACTTCAGGGAAGGTGATTTCGACGAATTCTTTTTGTTTCTCTTCATCGGCATTGGCTAGTGTATAGGTCGGTTTCGTATAGCTTAGCCCTAACCGATGCAGAATGTCACTTGTTCCGCGAAGCGTGTATGTTGGCCCCCACTTTTGTTGAATGAGTTCAGCGATTATCGCAAGCGTCCAATTATATTTTGCTTCGAATCCCACATCTACGGGGAGCTGATGTTCAATGATCAAAGCCAGCTCTTTTTCCTGCTCAGGGGTCAATCGACGTGGGGCGCCAGGTGAGTATTTCATCTCCAGTCCATCAAGACCGCGCTGGGCGTAGGCATGAATATAGTTATAAATAGTTTTCTTGGATCGACCAATAATCGTTGCGATTTCTCCTTTGGTATATCCCTGCAAATGAAGATAAATCGCTTGGTAGCGTTCATATGCTCGTTTACTTTTTGCTTCTTTCATGGCAGTGGACAACTTTTCGATCTCGTCTTTGTGATTTGGCATCATATTTTCTCTCCGTTCCCCTATTTTCTCTTTGTATTTATTCGCCGTGGAACGGGAGAAAACCTTTATTTCAGTTTATATAGTAAGATTGACACATTTTTAGATGTTTATTTTGTAAAACTATATTAAAATTTTAGGTGGACAAAAAGTAGCAGGTCAATGAGCAAGATAGACTTTTTCTTTCTGGAAAGGGTAGTAATAGGGGGGACAGGGATGAGTCAACAAATACAAAAGGGTGTGCACAATCAAACAGAAATCATTTATTCGGTTATTTCTAATGAAGGCTATTTTGAATACATCTCCTCAAATTGTTTGAAAGTGCTCGGATATAAACAAAAAGAACTAATCGGTTCCAATCTTTCAGAATACTTGCATGTAGAAGATATAAATATATTTGAAAGCTTTTTATATCATGGAGATGATATCTTTCCTTGTTCCTTCCGTTTTTTGCAAAAAAATGGATCCTATATTTGGATGAAAACGTCAGTTGATGTTATATACAATCATTTGAACAAGGATCAAAGAGAATTTGTCTTAAAGTTTGCTGTCACTTTGGCGGATGACAAGATAGATGAAGTTCCCAAAGAAGTAAATCCGATACGTGCTGACGGTGCTCTTGATTTTGTGCACGAGCTTCCGTGCCCGCTCATAATTTCAAAAAAAGGGAAAGTTCAATATGCTAATACGGCTGCTGTTAAGCTGCTTGTGGCGACTAGCAGTGAAGATATTGTTGGAAAAATGGTTTTCCAATTTATTGACAAAATGTTTCACGAATCTGTCCATGAAACGATTGAAAATCTTCACAAAGGAATTGATAGCGGAATTTTAGAACAAATTTGGACATCTTTGGACGGGAACAAGATCTATGTTGAGTTGAAGAGCGTGCTTATATCATATAAAGGCGAACAAGCAGAACTGCTTGTCATTACCGATATTTCATCCAAAAAAATATACCAAAGCATTTTGCAGCAAAGCAGGGAAAAGTATCAAAGGCTGATTCAAAATTCCATCGATACAATTGCAGTGATTCATAATGATAAATGGGTTTTTATGAATGAGTCGGGGATCAAGCTTTTCGGTGCGCAAGATTATCCGGACGTATTGGGCAAAAGCATCTATCATTTTTTACACCCGGAATATCATCAGCATGTCAAAGATCAATTAGATGACATAACGAACGGAAGAACGGAAACAATCGTGACCAAGCAAAGCTGGTATACATATTCGAAAAAAATTGTCCATACCGAAATGGTTTGCATTCCGACAACATATTCTGGCGAACCGGCGGTTCAAATAATTTTACGAGATTTGTCTGAACATAAACATGCGGAAGAATTGATGATTCGCTCTGAAAAGCTTTCTGTTGCAGGGCAGCTGGCAGCAGGTATCGCCCACGAAATACGCAATCCGTTAACAGCAATAAAAGGTTTTTTACAGCTGATGCATGGTGAAATCGAAAAAGATAATCAATATTTTGAAATCATTTTTTCAGAGCTGAATCGAATTGAAATGATTTTGAGTGAATTGCTGATGCTTGCGAAACCGCAAGAAACGGTTTTTGAAAAAGCAAATGTCAAAACAATTTTACGCGAAGTTGTTACACTGCTGGAAACGGAAGCAATATTAAGAAATATTGTGATTGAGAAAAAATTTTCTGATGAGAATCAAGAAGTTGTTTGCGATAAAAACCAATTGAAGCAAGTTTTTATTAATCTCATTAAGAATGCAATTGAAGCAATGCCAAATGGAGGAACAGTGACAATTTCTACTAAATCAGAAAATTTTTCCATTATTATTGAAATAAAAGATGAAGGAGAGGGGATACCGAAAGAGCTGCTAGAAAGATTAGGGGAGCCTTTTTTAACGACAAAAGAAAAAGGAACAGGTCTAGGATTAATGATCACATATAAAATTGTTGAAAATCATAAAGGCACGATCGATGTGTCGAGCAGCGAAAAAGGCACCGTTTTCACAATTAAGTTGCCAAAACAAAGGGAATGTCCAGAAAGTCAAATCGCCATTGAAAATAAAAAATTATAAACACCGATATATCAACGTTTCTAAAACATTAATAGGGGCGTCAATAAGCCGTAAAAACGACTTATTAGACACCCCCTTCTATTTTCTTTTCAGTTGCACAAAATGCTCAAGCCTGTCCAAAGCTTTTTCCAGCTCTTTTGTCGAGTAAGCGTAAGAGATGCGGATAAACCCTTCTCCAAATTTGGAAAAAGCGCTCCCCGGGACGACCGCTACACCAGCCTTCTCAACCAGCTCCAAAGCAAAATCAAAAGAGCTTTGTCCAAATGATTGAATCGAAGGAAACAAATAAAAGGCTCCGCTTGGTTTAACAACCTCAAATCCCATTGCAACGAGACGACCGTATACGTACTCCAATCTTTTTTCATATTCTTTTTTCATTATTTGACCATCATGAAACCCTTCCGTTAAAGCGTTGTAAGCAGCTTTTTGAGAGATCGACGAAGCGCATGAAACATTATATTGATGCACTTTTAACATATGTTTTGTGATATCTTTCGGCGCAAAAAGAAATCCGATCCGCCATCCAGTCATGCTATGCGATTTGGAAAGTCCATTGACGACGATCGTCTGCTCCCGCAAAAAAGAAGCGATCGAGGTATGAGGTGCATCATACGTTAATTCACTGTAAATTTCATCCGCTAAAATAAAAATATCCTTCCCGCGAACGGCATCGGCAATCTCTATCAGCTCCTCTGCAGTGAATGTAACGCCTGTCGGATTGGACGGGTAAGGCAAAATTATGCATCGGGTTTTTTCTGTTATATTTTGTTTAATCAAATCCGCAGTTAATTTAAATTTGTTTTTTGTCGTATCAACATAAACGGGTATTGCTCCGCACAATTGAATAATTGGCTCATACCCCGGATAAACAGGACCTGGCAGCATTACCTCCGTCCCGGGCTCCAAAATCGTTCGAAGCGCTATATCAATCGCCTGGCTGGCCCCGATTGTAACAATCACTTCCGAACCAGGATCATAGGAGAGATGATATTTTTTATGTACAAATTGGCATGCTGCTTCTCTTACATCGATCAATCCAGCATTATGCGTATACGTTGTATAGTTGTTATCAATTGCCTGTTTTGCCGCTTCTTTTATATGTGAAGGCGTTGGGAAGTCAGGCTGACCAATCGTTAGCGAAACGACATCGTCATAGTTGGAAACGATGTTTAAAAAAGCTCGAATGCCGGAAATCGCAATGTTTTTTACATTTTGGTTAATCAAATGTTCCATACAAATCACCTGCTTTAATAAGTGTCGTTTTATATTTTATCATGTTTGTCCCAAGCTTTTATTGGTAAACTAAATTTATGTCCAAAAAAAATTAGAAAGTGTGATGTCTATGATACGAACATTAGTCATTACAACTGATTTGGAAGCTAAATATGATGTGGCATTAAAAGAGATTCGAAAAAAGGAAGTTCTTTGGTACTGGGTCGATTTTTACAAGGCGACGGAAGATGAAATTAGATTGCTAGGGAAATTTTTTCATTTTCATCCTTTGTCCATTGAGGATTGTGTCGAAAATGTTGAACGGCCGAAAATAGATTTTTATGACTCTTATATGTTTGTTGTGTTGCACGGAATTCATCAACAGACGCTTGAACCGGAAGAGCTTGACTTATTTGTAAACGAAAAAGGAATCGTCACATTTCACAAAAATGCCATTCGAGATCTAAACAACATTTGGCTGCGAATCAAAAAAGACGATTCTTTAAAAAAAGGGCCTATGAAAATCATGCATCAATTGACTGATAAGCTCGTTGATGATTTCTTTCCGCCCGTGTACCATTTGGAAGATTTATTAAATCAAATTGAGGAAAACAATAAAAACAAATCGATCAATGAGTTAATGAAAGAGCTTTTTTCCATCAGGTCTCAATTATCAAAAATAAGAAGAACAATCATTCCGATGCGGGATTTGATGTACCGGATCATCTCGTCCAACAGGCTGAACGAAATGAAGGAGGAAGATTTGTATTTTTATGATGTTTATGACCATTTGCTCAAGCTTGTCGAGATGACGGAGGCAAATCGGGAGCTTGCGGCTGATATAAGGGACAGCTATTTATCTTACAACTCAAACCGGATGAATACGATTATGATGACATTGACGGTTATTTCGTCTATTTTTATGCCTCTTACGTTTATCGCAGGAATTTATGGAATGAATTTTGAATATATGCCCGAGCTGAAAATGAAGTATGGCTATTATATTGTATTAGGAGTCATGGCTCTCATCGGAACAGGAATGCTTTATATTTTTTATAAAATGGGTTGGTTCCGGTTTCATAAAGGTCCAAAATTGTAGCGGTCAAAAAATGCGGACAGCTTCGTAAAAAATAGGATGGGTAAGTTTTTGCACATTATAAAAAAGAAACTTGAAGAGTGCAAAATTTAACAATGAAAGGCGGAAAATTGCTCTTTCAATTTATCGATAAAGCGTCTTTGAAAGACTTGACAAGCATACATAGAAGCTAAAAAGGAAAACAAAGGCGAGAGTAAGAAAAATTCAGTATGCGCCCCCTCAAATTCTTTTGTAAGGTAAACAATCAAAAGGAACTCTTTTTATAAAAGGCTAAACAGTGACAGCAATACAAGCTGTTCACAAGCTTCGTTCTATAATATAAAACAGCAAAAAATTTGAAATGGAGGCTTATGATGGAGAGAATTGCAGTAATTGGTCAATCCGGCTTGATTCCGGAACATGTCCGCCTCCTGGCTGAAGAAATCGGTTCAGAAATTGCTAAAAGAGGAGCTGTTCTTTTGACAGGCGGCGGAAGCGGAGTGATGGAGGCAGTTTCACGAGGGGCCAAACAAGCAAATGGCCTTGTCGTAGGTATTTTGGCTGGAGACGACAAACAGGCAGCAAACGAATTTATTGATATTCCGATTAATACTGGATTAGGTTTTGATTACAGAAGCGTTTTGCTTGTTCATTCCGCAGATGCCATCATTATGATTGGAGGAGGAAATGGAACGCTTGGAGAATTGTCTGCCGCATATATGAACAAAAAACGTGTCATCATCGTTGAAAATTCAGGAGGATGGTCGAACACCGTGAAGCAAATCGCCTTTGAAGGCTGTTATTTAGATGAGCGGAGAACAGTCGAAATTCAGTTCGCTAAAACGGCTAAATCAGCTGTAGATCTTGCTTTTCAATCCATTTACAACCCTGTTGATCCCGATAAAAATACCGGTTTAATAGGTGACTAGCATGCGGATGTTTAAAAAGTCCAATCGGTTGAAAACAATATATCAACGTTTCTAAAATAGTAAAGGGGAGTCCATAAGCCAAAAACGACTTATTAGACTGCCCCGAGTGCTATCCTTAAAAACATGAGAAGGAAGAGATTCTGTTTAAATCAATGCCGAAATATTCCCATCGATTTTGACGAGGTCTCCAGCGCCACCCGGCAATGGATCTTTGTCCTACAAACACAGGGAAATACCAGAAGCTTCTGCCGTTTGTTAATCGGATAAATGTAAAACGATGTAAACATCTTCTAATGCCTCCGGGATCAACTGCAAATGTTCCGACTCCGGGTGATTCTTGAGGAATAAAACTTGGAGGCGGTCCTGAAGGCGGTCCTTGCTGCTGTCCAAAACCGTCACTCGGACTTCCGCCGATTCCAGGAGGGCCGAATGGAGGGAAACCGGGACCAGTCCCCGTAGGAGGAAACGAAGGAAATCCTCCACCCATCCCTGGAAAGCCCGGAAAAAATTCTGGCTGTTGAACTCCCGGGAGGATTTGTCGATAGAATGGATACACGTTCATGCTCCTTTCACTTTTCAGTTGTTCACCATAACATATGCAACTTCACTTTTAAGGTGTTTGACCTACATAAAAGTTTTTTATAAAAAAAGGAAATCAAGTCGTCTTTGTCGAAATGAAATGTATCATTTACATTTTTGTGAGTAACGCTGTTCAGACTTATTTCCCATCGATTTGTAGCGAAAGAAGTATTAAATGAACAAAGAATAAAACCGATATAAAAAAATGAAGAAGAAACGTTCGCAAATATTAGACGGAAGGAAGAAAGATATGAACGAAAAGGGAATTTTGCTTGAAAGCGGTACGAACGAGTTGGAATTTGTAGAGTTTCTCGTCGGCTCGAATAAATTCGGTATAAATGTGATGAAAGTAAAAGAAATCATTCAGCCTCTTCCTGTAACGAGCGTGCCTCACGTCCATCCATACGTTGAAGGAATTATTGAATTAAGAGGAGAAGTGCTCCCGGTAGTTAACGTACCGAAGGCGATCGGCGATCCGAATTGCGAGCCCAGCGAAAAAGATAAGCTGATTGTAACGGAATTTAACAAACAAAAAGTTGTGTTTCGCGTCCATCAAGTAACCCAAATTCATCGTGTGTCTTGGTCGCAAATTGAAAAGCCTTCTGAAATGTATCAAGGATTGGAAACTCAAATTACCGGCGTTGTCAAAATGGGAGACGAAATGATTTTAATGCTTGATTTTGAAAAAATCGTTGTTGAAATTAATCCTGAGTCCGGAATCCAGCAGGAAAAAGCGAAAAAACTGGAAAAGAGGGACAGATCTGATAAAAAAATTGTCGTTGCCGAGGATTCTCCGCTGTTGCGCAGATTGTTGAACGACACATTGACGGAGGCGGGATTTCAACAGATTGAGTTTTTTGAAAACGGCAAGGATGCACTGGACTATTTAGAGAATATTGTAAATGAAGGCGAACCGGTTAAGGAGCGTGTTGATTTAGTCATTACGGACATCGAAATGCCGCAGCTTGACGGATTGCATTTGACGAAGCGAATTAAGGAAAATCCAGAGCTGGATCATATTCCGGTTGTGATTTTTTCCTCATTGATTACGAATGATTTAAAACATAAAGGACAACAGGTAGGTGCAAATGCCCAAATTAGCAAACCTGAGGTCCATCACTTGATTGAGCAAATCGATGAATTGTTATTTAAAAATGAAGAAGATGATGAATCAAAAGACGAGGCTGAATAAGCCTCTCTTTTTACTCAATCATACCGTTCGCCTAATCGTTTAAACACCGGTTTTTGATATGTATGACGATGGAACCGTTTGGGAGAAGAAAGCGGTCGATTCGCTTTATCCATACCGATATAATACTCCAATAAATTTTTTGCCTTTGACAATGATAGATTTGTTTTCGGGTTTCGGTATGAATTATTTAAGGAACCTAAGTGAGGAAGGTTTTGGAAGTCTTCTTTTGTAGGAGGCATATGAAAATAATAATTTCCTGCCGACACCAGAACATCTGACTGCTGTTTGCTTAATTTTGGATTTTTTGAGTAATGCAGTCCTTTCTTTGTTGCTTTTCCTTCAGTAATCAGTTTTTGCAGCGCCTTCTTTTTTAAATAATATAAATATTTAGGATTTGGCGCTGTTTTTGCATGCCGATTGACAACATAGATGGCTCGTGCTATATTTTCCGGCGTCTCATCCCGTAGCTTATAATGACTGATATCGTCCATGATGTCTCTCCTTTTTCATTATTTTCCGTAATCTTTATTTACATTATACTTTCATGAATAGAAAATGCAACCAGTTTTTACAGTCTATTAATTATGCCTATAATAGTTATTATGAAATATTTTAGAAAGCAGGGTGGGTCATGAGCGGAAAAGAGGAATTTCTAGATATCGACGAAGAAACGCTTTTTATCGTGTCGCAAACGTTTAAAGCGTTATCGGATCCGACTAGAATTCGGATTTTACATTTACTTGCGGAAAAACAAGAATGTTCTGTGAATGAAATAGCTGCCGAGCTTGAGCTTTTGCAATCAACCGTTTCCCATCAATTGAGGTTTCTCAAAAATTTGCGTTTAGTCAAATTTAGAAGGGAAGGAACGACCGTTTACTATTCACATGATGATGAGCATGTAAAAAAAATACTAGAGCAAACCATTGACCATGCTCGGCATAATTAAAATGGGAGTCGAGTGGGCAGTTTGATCAGGGGATTAAACGGTTAAGAGATGATCTCGGTATGGAGCCGGGGTCATCTTTTATAATTTATGGCTGCGGCGCTGATTTCATTCATTTATTATTTATTTATTTCACATTCTGTAAAAGATTCGAATTTCTTTCGGAACATGATAGGGGGCTGTCCAGAAAGTCAAATCGCCATTGAAAACAAAAAATCATAAACACCGATATATCAACGTTTCTAAAACATTCATGGGGGCGTCAATAAGCCGTAAAAACGACTTATTAGACACTCCCTTTTTTGCTTGTTATACGTTTAGTCGAAGTTTTCTTGAGGGTAGAAGCAAAAACTAATGATGAATTTCTTCGGTAAAGTTTATTATTATCCCTTTCCTTCAAACGAATTATCACAAAAAAACTCCCAATCAATGCGGTTGTAGGATGAATTCTCATCCACTATGATCCACATGATTGGGAGTATAAGTCTGACTGTCAAACACATTTTTGTTATAAAACCGATTTGATTGTGTTTTTACCTAGCCGATGCCGTTTTTCTTTTAAATATTTCGGCATCAAGATCATATAAAAGAAAAAGACGAAAAGAATGATAAGAGCCATACCGTAATAAAATAAATCGATGTTTCGAATGATGTTTGGAAACAATAGTGCAATACATAAAAGCGTAGCAGACTGCGCAAACATCATTAACGGGTCGATCCATCCGCTGACACGTCCCATTAGCTTTGGATGAACGATATTCGGAATCCAACCGCCAATTGCTACGTTCACAGGACCGATGCACATGCCGATCAAAAAAATAATCGACAAGTAAAATTCTACTTCATCCACAAAACCAAGGAGAAAAACAAAAATGCTTGTCAAAAATATCGGTGTAACAAACATTGGAAACGGTTTTATTTTTTTAGCAAAAAATGTTGAAACTGTGCTGCCGACTAAAAGACCCGCACCGAGAAAAATGGCAAATAAAGATGAATACATTTCATAAGAATTCGGTGCCAGATCATATTTCATTGTAAATAACGGAAGAACGGCAAAACTTCCTTGAACAAAGCCGAAAATGAAAAATCCAAAAATAATGAGCGTTAGAAGCCGATTATGTAAAATGTACCGAATACCTTCCAAAAAGTCGGAAACAGCGGATGATATATGTAAACCTTTCCATGACACTCGACCGTTTGGTAGCCTTGCTGATTTAGGGATTTTACACGAGCGAATGAGCAAGGCGGAAAGAACGAAGCTTATTAAATCAACCAATACGGCCCCATGAATTCCAACTGTTCGATAAGCCAATGCCCCTAATCCGACACCAAACACTAAAAAAATGCTGAAAAGTATTTGATTCAAACCTGAAGCTTGCGCATATTGATCTTTTCGCAAAATAGCTTGTACTAAACTAGACTCGGCTGGATAAAAAAATTTCGTGACAGCACTCCGCAAAAACAAGATGAAAAAAATGAGCGGAATCGAATTTGTAAATAAGGCGAAAAACAAACATGCAGTCATAATTGCACGAATCCAGTCGCAGTTCTCTGCCACCTTTTTTCGATCGAAGCGGTCTGCTACTACACCGACAATGACAAAAACAAATACAGTCGGCAAAGAATACATCAGCTCAGCAATAGTTGCGTAATAAGGTTTGCTGCTAAAATGCTCCAACAAATAAAAAGCAAACGCCATATTGCCAACTGTTGAACCCATTTGTGAAGCAAGCGCTGCAAAAAACAATTTGACAAAATTGCGGTTTTTAAAAATATCCATTGCGACTCCCCTTAACTGACACTTACAGTAGCTATTATAATTTACCTAATTCAATATGAACATCTTTTTTTCATATTTTGGTTAGAGAAACGGAAAGCCAAGTACTTTTAAGCCGGTTAAAAGAGAGGATTATTTGGAATATAATGTAAACAAGGTGATTTCTGGAACTGCCAAAAAACGAAAGGGCAGTCTAGTTGTGCCCAACCCGCGATTGACATAAAGCTTCGTATGATCAACAGTATAAAAGCCCTCCGAAAAGGATTTTGCATAAGGAGGCGTGTAAAGCGGACCTATAAAAGGGATTTTTACTTGTCCTCCATGGCTGTGTCCAGATAATTGGAGATCAACATTGTAATTTTTTGCTTGAAGCACTGTATCAGGTTCATGGGCTAAAAGAATAGTAAAATAGTTTTTGTCAATATTGCCCATTGTTTGATGAAAATCAGGTCTTCCAAGCATGACATCATCAAGGCCGGCGACAATCAATTTGCTTCCGTCAATCAGCTGTATCTCTTTTTTTTCATTTTGCAGTAAATGAAACTCTGCATTTTGTAATATATTGCGATAAACATCAGTGCCGTATCCGCCGTGATCATGATTTCCATAAATTGCAAATTTCCCGAAGTCGGCACGGAGGCGTTTTAAAATCGGGGCAATCTGATGCACAGCGGGATAACTGTTCGGCTCATCGATTAAATCACCAGTAAAAACAATTATATCCGGGTTTAGACGATTGATTTGATTGACGATCCGTTCCAGATTTGCAATTGTAAAGTCGTTATTTAGATGTGTGTCGCTGAATTGAACAATTTTCAAACCATCAAAACCTTTTGGTATTTTTGGATGAGAAATATTTATTTTTTTTATTTCTAGTCTTCTCGGTTCAATATATCTTGAGTAGATGTATAAACCGCTGCTCGCGAATAAACTGCACGCAGCCGTCCAGAAAAAATGCTTTAAAAATTGTCTTCTTGTCAACTTATTCATTCTTACCAACCATTTCAGTTTTTATAGCAATCGAAAAAATTATAACATAAAACTTTCAACATCTTGTTTAATGTTTTTTGACAAATCTTCACATGCACGTTTTTTCTGATTAACTATTTTGTTATCATCTATGGACAACATTAAAACAATCATTTGGAAAATATGATGAAAAAGGTTTAACTCTTCTGCTGGAGCGAGAAAGTCTTTAGGAATTGAGAAATGAATGGTGTAATTTTCATAAAACATAAAGGGCAGCTATGTAATGATTTAAATTTCTAGTAAAATTGCTATTAAGGAAGGAGGATTAAAATGGTGTCACTTTAAGGGAAAAACCTATTGTAAGAGGAAATGATGCAAGAAGATTTATTAATAACAGAAATTTGAAAGATAGAAATTTGAAAGATAGACCCCCATGCCGAAAAAAATTCGGCACCATCGGAAGGATGAAAACGAATATTGTCGAAATAACTCCTTGCAGCTGGGGTCATGAGGTCGATGCATCTATGGTACGCAAGAGTCCGAAAGATAGACGGACCCCAGTAGCCTGGTGCACCACGGAATGTCGCTCCCGAGTTGGGAAGCACGCAGGATAGAATGCTTCGTCATAGGCTACTGCACCAGCTGAAGATGAAATGAAGCAGGGAGGGAAAGCGATGAAGGTATTATATGAACGTTGTTGTGGAGTAGACGTGCATAAAAAATCCATTACCGCTTGTACCATCACCCCTGAAGGAAAAGAAATACGAACATTCGGTACCATGACCGATGAATTGCTGGAGTTTGTGAACTGGTTGAAAGAAAAAGGGGTGACGCACGTGGCGATGGAATCGACAAGCGTGTACTGGAAACCGTTGTACAATTTGCTCGAACTCGAACAAATCGAAACGCTTGTCGTCAATGCCCGGCATATTAAAGCAGTTCCTGGACGGAAGACGGATATGAAGGATGCCGAGTGGATCGCCAACTTGCTTCGCCATGGATTGTTGAAAGGAAGTTATATTCCGGACCGAGCCCAACGAGAACTGCGAGAACTCGTTCGATATCGTCGCAGTTTGATCGAAGAAAGAGCGCGGGAATTGAATCGGATTCAAAAAGTATTGGAAGGAGCGAACATCAAGTTGTCGTCCGTTGTTTCCGATATCAATGGGGCATCGGCACGAAAAATGATTCGTGCGTTGATCGAAGGGAAAAACGATCCGATGGTCATCGCTCAGCTCGCAAAAGGGAAATTGAAACAAAAAGTGGAAGAACTCCAGCGCGCATTACACGGGGTAATCGGCCCTCATCAACGGATGATGTTAGCCGAACAATGGCGGCATGTGGAATACCTAGATGAAGCGATTGCGCGATTAGATCAGGAGATCGAGGAGAGAACGCGCCCTTTTGAAGAAGCGCTGGAGCTCTTAGATACGATTCCGGGAGTCGGGCGGAAAAGTGCGGAACAAATTTTGGCGGAAATCGGAACCGATATGAGTCGCTTTGCATCAGCGAGCCATCTGGCATCGTGGGCAGGCATGGCACCAGGAAACTACGAGAGTGCGGGGAAACGGTTATCAAGCCGAACGAGGAAAGGGAACAAGAAGCTGAGAGCGTGTTTAGTAGAATGTGCCCGTGCCGCCGCGAGAAAGAAGGATACGTATTTATCCGCGAAATATCACCGCATAGCCGCAAGAAGAGGGGCGAATCGAGCGAGTATGGCAGTTGGACGAACGATATTAGAAATCATCTATTACCTGTTAACTCGGAAGGAACCGTATAAAGAATTAGGGGCAGACTATTGGGATCGTCAACGGGAAGCAAAGATCGTGCGTCAAACGGTGAAGAAATTAGAGGGGTTAGGGTACGAAGTGAAGTTAGAAAAAGTGGGTGCATAAGGGAATTAAACCATATATAAACTTTAATACCTTCCTTTGGAAATTATATTCCAAAGGCTAGGTGGGGGTTGTTTTTTGCCAAATTTTGTTTTCAGGATAGAGCAAAAAATAAAATCTGTAGATGAGCAAATTCGCTAACATAAATTTACAACCAAACAAAAAAAGAGACATGAACCCGATTCCTTGATTAGAATAGATGTGTCACCAAAATTATTCACAAGGAGGTTCATGTCTCATGAATAGATTAGCACATCATCAAGGAATCCACAAGTTTTTCACGATGTTGGGGTTGGCACTTTATTTTTCAAAACCTGTCATGAAGCATCTCGTTCATATCGTGGATGCGATGATCACGAAAGGCTTTTCTGGAACGTTGACCGATCTTCATCATTGGAGCTTTCACCCCAATCATCGAACGACACTCAGCCATTTTTTCACGAAAAGCCCTTGGGATGAAGAGACGCTGCTTCGCAAACTTCAACAGTGGATGCTTCGTCGTGTCGAACGCATCGCCAAACAGGAGAATCAACCCCTTTTTGTTTCGATCGATGATACGATTTGCCAAAAAACCAAGCCTTCGTCACAGGCAACGCACGCCATTCAAGGGTGTGATTGGCACTATTCTCACACAGAGAAAAAGTCGATCTGGGGACATTCTCTCGTTTGGCTCATGGTTCATACGATGACCCAGGCTTTTCCCTTTGCGTTCCGCCTCTACGACAAGGCGGCTGGGAAAAGCAAGGGGGAACTCGCGATCGAGATGCTTTCTTCTTTGGATGTACACCGTCCTGTTTATGTGCTGATGGACTCTTGGTATCCATCGCAAAAGCTCGTGGAAGCTTGTCTGAAAAAGGGATTCCACGTAATCGCAATGCTCAAGACGAATCGGGTTCTTTATCCAAAAGGCATCGCCATCCAAGCCAAACAGTTTGCCCGCTATATCGAACCGAACGACACTCATCTCGTCACGGTGGGAGAAGAGCGTTATCGCGTGTATCGCTACGAGGGATCGCTGAAAGGTCTCGATGATGCCGTTGTGTTGTTGGCTTGGAAAGCCGATCAGCCGATGACACCTGAACATCTTCACTGCGTCTTGAGCACCGACCGGGAGCTAAGCGATGAAGAGATCTTGCGCTACTATGCCCAGCGTTGGTCGATCGAATGCTTTTTTCGACAAGCGAAAGACCAGCTGAAGCTCGATGGGTACCGCGTTCGTCAACGTCGGGCGGTGAAACGCTACTGGATCTTGGTGCAGCTTGCTTACGTGTACAGCATGTTCGAGTCGAACAGCGATTTTTCTGATGGGCTCGATCTTCTGCGCAAGAGAAAAGGACATAGCCTCGTGGAGTTCATTTACCGTGCAGCGAAACAAAATATTCCCATTGATACCGTGAAAAAACAGCTCCACGTGGCATAAGGGGTACCCTGTTTGTCTCTTTTACATGGTAATTATTGTAATTAAAATTGCTCAACTACAGTAAAATAAAAAATTTGCAAAGAGAAGGTATTGGTAATGATAAATATTTTCATAAAACCTATTGAATGAAAAGATATGGAAAAAAATAATAATGAGTCAATGATTATTAATGAAATGATGATACTGATTCATTTAAAACCAATAAAAATCAACAGTCTAGTTTTGAAATTGATAAAAAGAAAAAGTAAATTCGTTTATGTTGAATAACTAATTCAAATAATTTTAGAGGACACCTCAAAATCCCCTATTCGAATCAGCAAGAGAAAAACTCCATCTTTTTGAATATATTTTCTGCTTAGACGATTTTCTCCGTGTAGAAAAAAGTCATTTTGATGAATAGTTTTATCTGGACCCGTCATACTTATGAAAGCAATCACTTCATTTGCAAAGTCGTAGATCAAAAGCAGCAGTGCTGAAGCCTTGATGAAACTCGTTCAAACAGATTGTAAATTGTTGAGATTAATGCCGTTAATTGTTTTTCGTTCATTCCTGTATATCTCTATCGGTATTTTAGCCAGAACACTCTAATTTCTTTGTTTTCCTTCGGTCCGATGATTTTCGGCTATTTTTCATGCAAACGGAATGTTTCTGCTCTCTGTTCTTTTATTGCTCGGTTTTCTGCTTGTATGGTCATTGAAAAAACAAACTACTTTGTTGATTGTGGAAGCGGGCGCAAAACATAAAATCAATTGAGAGGCCAACCGTTGCATCCAGGATGGGCCTCTTTCCAATTATGTAAAAATGGGAATGTAGCAAATGCGCAAAAAAGGTTCTTCAACATTTTCTAATGTTCCAAATAATGTTATAATCATGTATCATATGAGAGTACAAGAAGCGGAGAGATGCCCATGGACCCACTAGATGTCATAACTAATACCGAAAAAATTGTGCCTTATTATCAGGCGATTTTTAGCGCAGATGAACAAAAGGTGATTGGCTACGAAATTTTAGGCAGAATTCATATGGAAGGGGAATACAAAAGCTTAGGCTTTTTTTTCCATGATGATTCGATCCCTGAAGAATACCGAATGGAAGTAGATGATACAGTCGTCAAAAAAGCATTGGAGGAAATGAAAGAACTGGATGATGATCTTTTCATTTTTATAAACAGGGATCCAAATCTGCTTATGATCGATCACGGCGAAAGCTTTTTAAATTTGCTGCTGGAAGAAAAAGAGAAAGGGCTTGATTTAAACCGGATTGTTCTGGAAATTACGGAACACAATTATTTAGGAGATATCGAACAGCTCCATCATTTGCTCACTTATTACCGGACTTACGGAATCAAAATTGCGATTGACAATATTGGGAAAGAATCGAGCAATTTGGACCGCATTGGGTTATTATCTCCTGATATTTTGAAAATCGATTTGCAGCCATTAAAATTAGCTTCACCCAGCCAATCGTATTTCGATGTTTTATTTTCGATTTCACTACTTGCGCGCAAAATCGGTGCGACGCTTTTATATGAAGACATCGAGGCAAACTTTCAATTGCAATATGCGTGGAAAAATGGCGGAAGATATTATCAAGGATATTATCTTCATTATCCGGAAAGAGAATTTATTGATCGATGTGTTCTAAAAGAAAGACTGCAGCAGGAATTCAACCATTTCATTCAATTTGAAAAGAAAAAGCTTGAAACACTTTATTCATATTCCGACCAGTTTCATCAGCGGGTGTCACAACTAGTGAACAAATATAAAAAAGCTGTCAGCCAATTTGACGAATTAATTACCCATTTAGCAGAAGAGCTTGGCGACATGAGCTTTCGTATTTATATTTGTGATGAAAACGGGTTTCAAAAGTCAGGAAATATTTTCCGAAAAGAAGACCGATGGATTTTTCAAAAAGAATATTATATGAAAAATTGGAGCTGGCGCCCGTACTTTTTAGAAAATATTATTCGCATGCGCGTCAACAAAAAAGGGTTTTTAAGTGATTTGTATAGTGATATCGAAACAGGGGAGACGATCCGCACGTTTTCCTATCCGCTTGATGACGATCATTATTTGTTTATCGATATTCCATATTCTTATTTATATGAACAAGACGGTCTCCTTTGAATAAACCCCCCTTTTTTCTCAAATAATAGAGAAAAAGGGGGGTTTTTATGCAATTTACGAATTTGATCTTCGGCGGTGTTTTTTTGTTAGTTTTGCTTGTTGGCCTGTTTTATACGTTACAAGTGGGCAGCCAGATGGAAAAAAGGCAAAGCGAGTATGATACAGAAGTAAGCGAAAAAGTTGAAAAGCGCCCGTATATTCGAAATCCGATTTTTATTGCTTATATCGTGCTGATTGCATTTGCGCTTTTTTATATTTTTTATATTAGCTTTTCAACTACTTGGTAGCCATAACTTCGCGTTATGGTTTTTTCTATTAAAGGAAATTTTGTTTTGAAAAATTTTTTTATAAAAAGTGTTGACATCGATATTGATAATCATTATCATTATAAATGTAAGACGAAGTAGTTCACAGACGTCTTGAAGTGAAACATCGCGGCTAAACCCCCGCTCCCCCTTTGTTACACATTCGGACGAGAAACCCGGCTTTGGAGGCCGGGTTTCTTCTTGGTGCGCCCGGCATGTACATGAACTATAGGGTGTAAGTCCCGAACCCCGAAGGCAGAAGTAGCAGTTAGCTTAACGCAAGGGTGTCCGTGGTGACGCGGAATCTGAAGGAAGCGAGCGGCAAACTTTAAGGTCTCTCGGAACACGAACTTCATATGAGGCTAGGTATCACTGGGTGAGTTTGCAAGACAAAACAAAGCCCTTTCTGCCGAAGGTGATACAGAGTAAATGAAGCAGATGGATGGAAGGAAAGATTACACTCTTACCCGGGGAGGTCTGGCGGATAGGTGAAATACGCTTCATAACCTACTTAGTGATAAGTAGCTGAACCGTCAGAAGTCAGCAGAGGTCATAGTATTAGTTGGTTTAGAACTACTAAGAAGGACCGAACAATTAAGAGAGAATAGCCCTTGGCATTCAGTGAGTCATGATGAACACAGAAAACGTAGTACCTCACTTGAGGGAGGAAGCGGTGAATCCCGTGGGAGATCTCTTGGAGGGTGGAGTGACCACTGGCATAAAGAGAACAGCTATTCACGGAAGTTATAAAGACTTGCGTCAATTATCTTAATTGAACCGCCGTATACGGAACCGTACGTACGGTGGTGTGAGAGGACGGGAGTTAATCGCTCCCTCCTACTCGATTCTCTTAAAAAAATTGATAATTGACAAGGAGAAAGGGTGGTATTATATTATATTTGTATAAGAAAATGATAATCATTATCAATTTAGAATAAATTGGAGGTTTTCCATGATCCGCCTATACACAGATCGTTTACAAATTTCCTATGGCAATCGACTGATTGTGAAAGATATGAAAATTGAAATTCCAGATAAAAAAATTACAACGATAATCGGTTCCAACGGCTGTGGAAAATCCACTTTGTTGAAAGCGATAACTCGGATTATTCCGCACCAATCCGGTCGAATTATTCTTGATGGCGAGAGTATTTTAAAGCAGGATACGAAAGAACTGGCGAAAAAAATGGCCATACTTCCTCAATCACCAGAAAGTCCAGCCGGCCTTACCGTTGGAGAGCTTGTATCTTACGGCCGCTACCCATATCAAAAAGGCTTCGGCAGATTAACAAAAAAAGATCTTGAGGTCATAAACTGGGCTTTAGAAGTTACGAAAACGGCCGATTTTAAACACCAGCCAGTCAATGCGCTGTCAGGCGGTCAAAGACAGCGTGTCTGGATAGCGATGGCGCTTGCTCAAGAAACGGACATCATCTTTTTGGATGAACCGACCACTTATTTAGATATGGCGCATCAGCTTGAAGTACTAGAGCTTCTACAGCAGTTAAACAAAGAGCAGGGGCGGACAATCGTCATGGTGCTTCATGATATCAATCAAGCAGCTCGTTTTGCCGATTATATTATAGCATTGAAAGACGGACAAATTATCAAAGCCGGGACGAGTGACGAAGTAATCGACTGCAACGTGCTGAAAGAAGTATTTCAAATTGATGCTGTAATAGGACGGGATCCCCGAACAGATAAACCAATATGCATCACGTACAATCTAATAAAAGGAGAAGAAAATCATGAAAAAACGTCTTATTCCAATTCTGTTCTTGTTGGTTCTCATAGTTAGCGCTTGTGGTAATAAAAAGGAAGACAGCGCTGAAAAGAAAGAAGAAAAACCTGAAACGATTACATATCAATCGGAAAACGGTCCTGTTGAAGTCCCGGCTAATCCTAAAAGAGTCGTTGTTCTCTCGTCATTTGCCGGAGATGTGATGTCTTTAGGAGTAAATCTCGTTGGTGTTGATTCATGGTCAAAAATGAATCCACGCTGGAAAGACAAATTGAAAGATGTTGCAGAAGTATCTGATGAAGATTTAGAAAAAATCATTGAACTAAATCCGGATTTAATCATCGGATTATCGACGATTAAAAATGTAGATAAACTGAAAAAGATAGCGCCTACTGTTACGTTTACTTATGGAAAAGTCGATTATTTAACACAGCATATAGAAATCGGCAAGCTTTTAAATAAGGAAAAAGAAGCAAGAGAGTGGGTCGAGGATTTCAAAAAAAGAGCTGAAGAAACAGGAGAAGAAATTCGCGCGAAAATTGGGGAAGATGCAACTGTTTCAGTCATTGAAAGTTTTGATAAGCAATTATATGTGTTTGGGAACAACTGGGGAAGAGGAACAGAAATTTTATACCAAGCCATGAAGCTAAAAATGCCTAAAAAAGTGGAAGAAAAAGCTTTAAAACAAGGTTATTATGCTTTATCGACTGAAGTGCTTCCGGATTTTGCAGGGGATTATTTAATTGTCAGCAAGTATTCGGATGCTGATAACTCTTTCCAAGAAACAGATACTTATAAAAACATACCGGCTGTCAAAAACAATCGCGTGTTTGAAGTAAATGCTAATGAATTTTATTTCAATGATCGACTGACATTGGAATATCAGCTTGAATTCTTTCGAGAAAAATTTCTTGGAAAAAAATAAGTAATTAGAAGAAGAGAAATTCAGCAGGCATGAATTTCTCTTCTTTCCATCTATAAAATAGAAAAATAGAAGAGATGAGATGTATGCTAAAAAACGATTCCGCTTCATTTTTCTTTAAATTCATATTCGCAGTCATTTTGCTGATTGGTTCGTTTTTTTTAGCGATGGTGTTTGGAGCGGCAGACACTAGTGTAAAAGATGTTTGGCTTGTGCTAACGACAGATGCGGCTGGTAAGACGATTGATATGATTCGGGAAATTCGTCTTCCGCGCGAAGTCGGTGCTATTTTTGTCGGCGCTTCTTTATCAGTAGCCGGAGCAATCATGCAAGGATTGACTCGCAATCCATTAGCAGATCCAGGATTATTAGGGCTGACAGCCGGAGCAAATGCTGCACTCGCTTTGACAATTGCCCTTTTTCCAAACGCAAATTACTTTAGTATGACCATTGTGTGCTTTATTGGAGCAGCAGCTGGCGCCTTTTTAGTTTTTGGAATCGGTGCGGTAAAAAAAGGAAGGATTTCTCCTTTTCAAATCGTTTTAGCGGGGGCTGCTGTGTCTGCTTTTCTTTTTGCCGTCGCGGAAGGAATCAGCTTATATTTTAATATTTACAAAAATGTTTCGATGTGGACAGCTGGAGGACTTGTCGGTGCAACATGGAAACAGCTCAAGATCCTCATACCGATTGCTCTCGTTGGGATCACCATTTCTCTTTTTTTCTCAAGGCAGCTGACCATTGTAAGTTTAAATGAAGAAGTGGCAGTCGGGTTAGGACAAAAAACGGCACAAATAAAAATGGTGCTGTTTATCATCATTATATTGCTTACTGGTGCATCTGTAGCCCTTGTTGGGAATATGGCATTTATCGGTTTAATGGTTCCGCATATCGTCCGTTCGGTCGTAGGGGCCGATTATCGTTATATTCTCCCAATGTCTGCGATATTCGGCGCCTGCTTTTTATTAATCGCTGATACGCTTGCCAGAACGATTAATGCTCCTTACGAAACACCGGTGGCGGCCATTGTTTCCTTTTTAGGTTTGCCTTTCTTCCTGTTCATTGTGCAAAAAAGGGGGAAAGCTATCACATGATCATACATCCGGCAATTGTAAAAAAGCAGCGGCTGATCATACTTGTTCTGATTCTTTTAATTGCTGCAACGGCCATCATCGGAATGGGATTAGGCACCTCCTCCGTCTCGATGAATCGCTTGCTTCCAACTATTCTCGGCCACGGGACGTTTAAAGAGGAGTTCGTTTTATTTTCCGTCCGCTTGCCGCGGATCATTGTGACCTTATTGGCAGGAATGGCTTTGGCGGTTTCCGGGGCGATCTTTCAAGATATTACTAGAAACGATTTGGCTGAGCCGGGGATCATTGGGATTAATGCCGGAGCAGGAGTAGCTATTGCAGTGTTCTTTTTATTTTTTCCAACTGATGTCGGCTCATTTGTGTATTTACTGCCAGTCGCAGCTTTTATCGGCGCTCTTTTAACGGCAGGGGCTATTTACGTTTTTTCTTATGATCGAAATGCCGGTTTAAACCCCGTTCGATTAGTCCTTATCGGTGTCGGCTTCGCCATGGCTTTATCAGGAACCATGATCGTCATTATTTCTTCTGCAGAACGGCAAAAAGTTGATTTTATCGCCAAATGGCTGGCAGGGAACGTTTGGGGGGCAGATTGGCCGTTTATTTTGGCAATTTTACCTTGGATTGTCATTTTGATTTCGTTTATTGCTTTCAGAGCTCAACAATTAAATTTATTAAGTTTAAACGATCCTACTGCTGTCGGGGTTGGCTTGAAGATTGAGAGGGAGCGAATTACGCTTCTATTGGCTGCTGTCGGGCTTGCCGCAGCTGCGGTTTCTGTAACGGGAGGTGTAGCGTTTATCGGTCTTTTGGCACCCCATTTAGCACGGTCACTGATTGGTCCCCGCAATCAACTTTATCTTCCGATTGCGATTTTGTTGGGAGGGTGGCTTCTACTACTGGCCGATACAATCGGGCGAAACATCGCACTTCCCGACGGCATCCCAGCGGGCATTATGACAGCTTTAATCGGGGCGCCCTACTTTATCTATATTTTATTGAAAAAATCATCATAATCGAGGCACATTTCGTTTAGAAAAGAATGAGGACAGGAATAAAATAGCTGATAGTAATTTAGAAATCTTCCATTACTCCTATGTGTCGGCTGGCTGTTCATCCTTTTTTAGCTAGACGGCATCTATTTGCTTACATGATACTCCGTAATACATCTGGCTGGAAGTAAGACAAATTGATGCCTTATTTAATAAAAATTGGGCGTCAGGAGGGCTGAAATCTCCCTCCGCCGTTCCTGCCTTTGTCAGTGTGAAAAAGTTTGCCTCATAGACTCTCTTTAAATGCTCATTTTTTAGCAGAATTCAAGAAGTTTGGCAGTTGATCGAACATTTTACTGAAGGTAATGACAGCTTCTTTTTCTTCTTTGTTTTATGTGCAGCCTTTTATAAAGAGTATTTTTGTCTACAAGAGCTTCAACCGTGATGATTTAAAATTGAACATTTTTCCCACCTAATGACGCATTGATTAGCATCTTTCAACTCTTTGTCCTAATTCGAGCTGTCTGACGTACAGAATGAACGGAAATACAGCTCTACATGTTCTTTTGCTCTAGCTCAACTATTTTTGAGAAAGGTTGGCTGGCTTCATTGTTCGCTTCCGCCTCAAAGATGCTCTTAAGTTCATGTGATTTATTGAGCAATGGGTCCATGTTTCCCATTTCATTTCAATCAAATCTTTTCATATAACAGAGAGAGCATACGGTTTCAAAGGGGAGAAGCCCTCGCATCAGTTCCAACACTTTATTGGCGAAGAAACGTATCTATCATTTAGAATCAGTGTAAATAAACACAATTGCCGGAGCCAGAGGAACTGAATGCAGCGGTTCGAACGGTGATGTCATTTAATCGACTTGGTTAATTAAACAAAAAACAATCTGCACATGCTCCAGCTTCGGGCTTCTGATTCGATTTCCAGCTTCTTGTAATTGAAAGCTGCGAAAAAAGGAATATTATTTTTCATGATGTAAGCAAATTTCGACATAATTTTAAAGCTGCTCATTATATGTTATGGTTAGGATGTTTTTTAAAATGAAGGCACTGGAGGATGAATAACGATGCGAGCTGTTCAACCGGTATTGTCTCTAGAAGAAAAGCAATTGCTTGTCGCAATTTTGTTTCGCAACCATTTTGCGATTGAATTGGTTGTGAGCGAAATCAATGATATTGAATGCGGAAAAAAAGAGTTTGATTTATGTACATACAAAAAATTAGTGGAGCTTTATGACAAAATCCGTTCGCATACGTAACCTGTATCCTTGTGAGGACCAGTTTTTGAGTATGAGAGGCATCTGAACGATGCTCTTTGCAAGAGCATCGCTTTTCGCAGAAATGTAAGTTTATCGCGTGATAAAACGCTTACATAATGATATCATAAAATAGGAAGTTTCTTTTTGGTAAATGGAACACATTTTCCAGATCATATGTTATGATTAAAATGAAATGTCAAAGTGAGAGGAAGAAACGAATGACAAAAGTTTTTTCTGAAGAATTTACAAATATTTCGATTAAAGATTTGATGATACCTGCAGACAAAGTGGCTCATGTCCAAATGGGAAATAACTTAGAGCATGCATTATTAGTGTTGACGAAAACAGGCTATACAGCTGTTCCGGTTTTGGATGCTCAATATCGCTTGCACGGGCTGATTACGACGAATTTGATCATGGATTCAATTTTAGGATTGGAACGAATCGAATTTGAGCGTTTGCAAAATATGAAAGTAGAAGAAGTAATGAACAAAGATGTTTCCAGATTGAATGTATCGGATGATTGGATGAAGGCGCTGAAGCTCGTTATTAATCATACGTTTGTATGTATAACGAATGAGGACGGTGTTTTAGAGGGGATTTTTACAAGAAGGGTCATCTTAAAAAAGCTCCATAAACAACTAATGATATTAAATTCCAGGTTTCCCAAATAAAAACGCCCTTGCCGGCGTTTTTATTTCATATTGGCTCAATAGTTTCGAATCCATCCAACCTTCAAATAATGAAAATATAGATATTGTTTTTTTGGGAAAGCAATTGAACGAATGCGAATGCTATGGCAAAATGAATCCATGCTTACAAACGATTGAAAGTGATTTTCAAATGAGGTGATCGTGATGAAAGAGGCGCTTATTGACAAAGATAGGGGAAAACTAGACCATAAAGAAACAAAGCGTCCGTTCGTTTTAGCTGCCGTCATGCTGGCGATGTTTATGGCTGCAGTTGAGGCAACGATCGTTTCCACAGCAATGCCTGCCATTGTCGCAGAAATTGGCGGTTTTTCAAAATATAGCTGGATTTTTTCTTCCTATTTACTAATGAATTCCGTAACGATTTTAATATATGGTAAATTGGCGGATTTGTTTGGAAGAAAACCGATTTTTGCTTTTGGCATCATTATTTTTTTAATTGGCTCTGTGCTTTGCGGTCTCGCCGATTCGATGGAAACTTTAATTATATACCGTTTTATACAAGGGATTGGAGCCGGAGCTGTGATGCCAGTCGCCACAACAATTGTCGGCGATATTTATACTGTAGAAGAAAGAGCCAAAATACAAGGATATTTGTCCAGTGTATGGGGATTTTCTGCAATAATCGGTCCCGTTTTAGGTGGCTTGTTCGTTGAGTACATAAGCTGGAAGTTTGTATTTTGGGTGAATGTTCCTTTAGGCATTTTATCAATGGCAGGAATCGGTCTGTTTTTGAATGAACGCATTGATAAGAAAAAGTCGAGCATTGATTATGCAGGCGCCATGTTCATGCTTATTGCGATCAGCTTGTTGATGATCGTCCTTGTCGAAGGAGGAGTCCGCTGGTCTTGGACTTCCTGGGAGGTTGCGGCGTTATTAGCTGTTGCATGCTGCTTCTTTATATTGTTTATTTTTCAGGAAAATCGGGCCGATGATCCGATGATGCCGCTTTCGCTTTGGAAAAATCGCTCCATTTTGCTTGCGAATGTAACGTCCTTGACGACCGGGATGATGCTTATGGGCATTTCCACCTTTTTGCCGACATTTGTGCAAGGTGTTATGGGAAAATCGGCAATGGTGGCTGGATTCACGCTGACAACGATGTCAATCGGATGGCCGATTGCTTCAACAGTAGCGGGGAGGATTTATTTAAAAGCCGGCTTTCGTGCCACATCAATTTTAGGAGGCATTTTTTTATTGGCCGGCAGTCTTGTCTTTGTTATGCTTTCAGCAGATGACGGACCTGTTCATGCTATGATCGGCTCTTTTTTACTCGGCGTCGGAATGGGGCTGACATCGACCTCGTTCATTGTATCGATTCAATCGGCAGTTGATTGGAAAGAACGCGGGATTGCCACCGCCACCAATATGTTTATGCGAAATCTCGGCAACACCGTAGGCGCCGCTTTGCTCGGCGGGATTTTAAACAGCAAGCTGCAAACATATTTGGAGGAGCATAGTGCTGGAAAAAACTTAAACATTGATTCGGCCAACAACCTATTGAATCCAGAATCAGATCTTTCCGGTCCTATAAAAGAGGTTCTTGAGTCTGGTTTGAGCATTGCTCTTCACCATGTTTATTTCGTCGTCTTTTTATTAGCAATTTTGAGCGTTCTTTTTATTTTCTTTCTTCCGAAGAGAGAATTAAAATGAATGTTTTTTGCTAAACTTGTTATGACGGAGAAGCAAAAATATTTTATAATGTTTTTGAACTATTGAATCCACTAAGGAAAGGGTTTAGCGATGCAAATTTCGGAATTGCAAATCCTTGTGACTTTGTCTGAAGAAAAAAATATGAGAAAAGCGGCTGACCGACTTTTTGTTTCCCAGCCTGCTTTGTCGCAGCGTCTTCAGTCGATCGAAAAAGCATGGGGATTTAAAATTTTTTTGCGCTCACAAAAGGGATTGACTCTTACACCGGCAGGAGAAAAAGTTGTCCAGTTTGCAAAAGAAATGATTGAAAAGGAAGAGAAGGTAAGAGAGGAAATCTCTGTTTTGGAAGGAGAAGTGTACGGGACGTTAAAGCTTGCAGTGGCATCTATAATCGGCCAGCACTGGCTTCCAAAAGTTTTGAAAAAATATGTACAAAAATACCCTCAGGCGGAAATTTCACTTATAACCGGGTGGTCAAGCGAAATATTAAAATGTTTATATGAAGATGATATTCATATCGGAATCATACGCGGAAACCCTGATTGGAAAGGGTTTAAACAGCATTTGCTGGAAGATACTTTGTATTTAGTTGACACAGAAATTCAAAGCATCGATGATTTAGTACACACAGAGCGGCCCTTTATTCAATTTAAAAGTGATTCTACATACTATCAAGAAATACAAGAATGGTGGCACAGGCAATTTAAAAACCCGCCAAAAAGGACAATTGTCGTTGATCAGATCGAGACGTGCAAGCAAATGGCGTATCATGGTATCGGCTTTGCGATTTTGCCTTCTGTCAGCATTGATGAAAAGGATGGTTCGATCTTTCGACTGCCGCTCATTGATCATGAAGGAAAGCCGATTAAAAGGGATACTTGGTTGATCGGGCATGAATCATCGTTAAAGCTTAAACAAGTGCAGGCGTTTATGGAAATCGTCCATCAATTTATTAATGAATGATAAATTTGCTTGTCAATTGATTCTTTTCTTTGATACAGTAATGGGGGTACAGAAAAACAGAGAGGAGTATTGCGATGAAAATGATGGATGCAAACGAAATTATTTCATTTATACAAAACAGTAAAAAAACGACTCCTGTAAAAGTTTATGTAAAAGGTCAATTAGAAGGAATCAACTTTGGAGAACAGTCCAAAACATTTATTACTGGAAACACAGGCATCATCTTTGGAGAATGGTCTGAAATTGAACAAGCACTAGCAGAAAACAAAGATAAAATTGAAGACTATGTTGTTGAAAATGACCGCCGGAACTCAGCGATCCCGCTTCTTGATTTAAAAGGCGTAAAAGCGAGAATTGAACCAGGTGCAATCATCCGTGATCAAGTGGAAATCGGAGATAATGCGGTTATCATGATGGGGGCAGTGATCAATATCGGAGCCGTCATTGGTGAAGGAACGATGATTGACATGAATGCAACATTGGGCGGCCGCGCAACGGTTGGTAAAAACTGCCACATTGGTGCCGGAGCGGTTTTAGCTGGTGTAATTGAGCCGCCTTCTGCAAAACCTGTCGTAATCGAAGATGATGTTTTGATCGGAGCAAACGCCGTCATTTTAGAAGGTGTAAGGGTAGGAAAAGGCGCGGTTGTTGCAGCTGGTGCTGTTGTAGTGGAAGATGTTGAACCGTACACAGTTGTTGCAGGTGTTCCTGCGAAAAAAATTAAAGATATTGACGAAAAAACGAAAGCGAAAATTGAAATTAAGCAAGAATTGCGGCAGCTCTAAATTCGAAGCGTGGACAGCGTCCACGCTTATCCTTTAGGAGGGGACTCATATGAATAAGGATGCGCTTATTGCCATTCGCCGTGATTTGCATAAAATACCTGAACTCGGATTTCAAGAACATAAAACACAAAAATATTTATTAGATTATATTCATTCGCTGCCGAACGAAAGGCTTGAAGTGAAAACATGGAGAACAGGTATTTTCGTGAAGGTCCATGGAACAAATCCTCGAAAAATGATAGCCTACCGGACAGATATTGATGGATTGCCGATTGAAGAAAAAACGGGGCTTTCATTTCAATCAGAACATCCAGGCTTGATGCATGCTTGCGGTCACGACTTTCATATGACGATCGCTTTGGGGGTTTTAACTCATTTCGCCTATCATCCGATTCAAGATGATCTGCTATTCATCTTTCAGCCGGCAGAAGAAGGGCCTGGCGGTGCAGAGCCGATGCTAAACAGCGAGATTATGCAACAATGGATGCCGGATATGATCACTGCGCTTCACATTGCTCCGGAGCTTCCGGTTGGAACTATCGGAATGAAGCCTGGACTACTTTTTGCCAATACGTCCGAGTTGTTTATCGATTTAACCGGGAAGGGAGGCCATGCCGCTTTTCCGCACACGACACATGATATGGTCGTCGCTGCTTGCGCCCTTGTCACCCAACTGCAATCCATCGTTAGCCGCAATATAGATCCTTTGGAAAGTGCTGTAATTACCATTGGAAAAATTGCAAGCGGCACGATACAAAATATAATTGCCGATCATGCCAGATTGGAAGGAACGATTCGCACATTTTCTGTCGAATCGATGGAAAAAGTGAAAAAGCGGATTGAAGACATGGTCAAAGGTATAGAAATCGGCTACCAATGCAAAGCAGAAATTGACTGGGGTTCGATGTATTATCAAGTGTGGAATGATGAAGCGTTATCAAAAGAATTTATGGAGTTTGTCCAGAATGAAACAGAAGTTCAACTCCACGTATGCAAAGAAGCGATGACTGGGGAAGATTTCGGCTATATGCTGGCGAAAATTCCGGGATTTATGTTTTGGCTTGGAGTTGATTCTCCTTACGGCCTTCATCATGCGAAGCTTTCACCAAATGAACAAGCAATCTTTAAAGCGGTCGATCTTATTTGTCAATATTTTGAATGGAAAGGCAATAAATAGAAGATTCATAGCCTCCTGCATAAAGCAAGAGAAAAAAATTAGAAATACGTTCTATACAAACACGAAGTCATAATTAAAAAGGAAAGGGGATGAGAGATCATCCTCTTTCCTTTTGATGCTCGTTCTTATGAATCATCACTTGATGAGGGAACGGAATTTCGATGCCGTTTTCATCAAGCACTTCTTTCAGCCGTTTCCGGAGCTTTCTTTCAACAGCCCACTGCTCCATGTTTTTCGTTTTGGCGATGATGCGGATAATCACATCAGACGTGCCGAAATTTTGCACGCCTAAAACGTCCGGACCTTCCACAACCTCTTCAGTTTCTTTTGCAAATTGGTCGCAAGCTTCTTGAAGAATGGACATGACCCGATTTAAGTCTTCATTATACGATATGCTGATATCCACAAGGGCTTGCATATTTCCTCTAGAATGATTGGAAAGGCCGACAATCTGCCTGTTTGGAACATAATGCAATGTGCCATCAAAGCCTCGGATTTGCGTTGTTCGTAAACCGACAGCTTCCACAATGCCTGAATAATTGCCTGTAGTGACATAATCTCCAACATCAAGTTGTTTTTCTAGGAGAAGGAAAAATCCTGTCACAACATCGCTGACGAGCCCTTGAGCTCCAAAGCCGATCGCAAGACCAACAACCCCAGCCCCGGCTAAAAGCGCTGTGACATTGTAGCCAAACACTTGAAAAACGGTAACAATAAAAATGAAAAACAGGGCATAATGAAAGAAATTCAAAACTAATGTTTGCAGCGTTTTAGCCCGCGTGGTGGAAATTTCCTTCCGATTCTCAAGCCCCTCAAACATTTTGTGAATAATTTTATTGCCGATTGATTTGACGATAATATATGCAATGTAAATTCCAATAAGCTTGGCCAAAACTTCTCCTGATTTTAAAGCCAGATCAGCCCAATCAATAGATTCAAAAAAGTTCAAAACCATTTCCCCTTTCTTTTCAAGCCAATCATTTGGTTATTTGACGGGATCGTGTTAAACTGAATGTACAGTTGAAAGTTTAGCATAGAAAAAGGAATTTTCAATGATTGTTACATTTTTTTAATGATAGCGGCGAAAATTGGAAATAGTATTATTGTTCTCTTCACCGCAATGAAAATGTAAAACAGATTATTTAAATTAATTATTACTTAAAATTGACTAAAATTTTGTTGTTATATATAATAGTAATCGGAGGAAGGATATTGAGAAAATACTCAATTCATTCTCATTTGTTTTTGAAGGAAACGATCAAAAAGTTTCCTTTAAAATAAAATTTTAAAATGGAGGGTTACATAATGGCAGAGCGTTTGGTTGGTAAACAAGCTCCACGTTTTGAAATGGATGCCGTTTTGCCAAACAAAGAGTTTGGTAAAGTAAGCTTGGAAGAAATCATGAAACAAGGAAAATGGACAGTTCTTTTCTTTTATCCAATGGACTTCACTTTCGTTTGTCCAACTGAAATCACAGCTATTTCTGACCGTTATGAAGAATTTGAAGATCTTGATGCAGAAGTGATTGGTGTATCAACTGACACAATTCACACACACTTAGCTTGGATTAAAACTCCTCGCGAAGAGAACGGTTTAGGCGATATTAAATATCCGCTTGCAGCAGATACAAATCATCAAGTATCAAGAGACTACGGCGTTTTAATCGAAGAAGAAGGAGTTGCTCTTCGCGGATTGTTCATCATCAATCCAGAAGGCGAACTTCAATATCAAACAGTATTCCATAACAACATTGGCCGCGATGTTGATGAAACATTGCGTGTACTTCAAGCGCTTCAAACTGGCGGACTTTGCCCAGCAAACTGGAAGCCTGGTCAAGAAACGCTTAAAGTATAATGAAGCTTTTCATTCAAAGGGCCTAGCAGTACGTTAGGCCTTTTTTCAAACGATTATTTTTTTGATATTCATTCTTCAAGGAGGAAGCGGAAATGAAATTACGTGAGCCAATGCCTGAATTAGTCGGAGCAACAACTTGGCTGAATGGCGAAGTAACGAAAGAGCAATTAATCGGTGAAAAACCAACATTAATCCATTTTTGGTCAATCAGCTGCCATTTGTGTAAAGAAGCAATGCCGAAAGTAAATGAGTTCCGCGATCAATATAAAGATAAACTGAACGTAGTAGCTGTTCATATGCCTCGCTCCGAAAAGGATTTAGATATTGATGATATTAAAAAAGTAGCGGAAGAACACGGGATTACGCAACCGATCTTTGTTGACAACGAACATAAATTAACCGATGCTTTTGAAAATCAATATGTACCTGCATATTATGTTTTTGACAAAAACGGCATTCTTCGCCACTTCCAAGCAGGAGGAAGCGGAATGAAAATGCTGGAAAAACGTGTTAATCGGGTGTTAGCGGAAACAGAAAACGCTGAATGATTCAACCATCTGCAAAACATTGCAGGTGGTTTTTCATTTTAGAAATACCTTTCCGGCTTTGAAAGGACTTGTTTTTATTGCTTCGAAGCTTTCAAAAGATAAGCATCTCCATTTACCATTCATCTGACATCCTTTTTCCAGCTCTCAATCCTAAAGAAATGATTCACATTCCAAATCACAACATGCTATAATAAATGATGCTAGTTTGAACAAAAAGGAGCATAGGTGGATGGCAAAACAATCACAAACTTTTTCCATTATGAATCTATTAAAGGTGCTTTTGGCTGTCATCGTTATCCTTTTCCTATTTTATTTGCTTGCGTTTAACGACGTCGTCGTGCGTTTTATATCTCTGCTATTAAATGGATGTTTAGTTGTTCTCGCCTTCCTTGTCTATCGGAAAATAGACTATATGATAAAGATGAAAGAAGAACGAAAAGAGCCTATTCAAACCGAAAAGCTGCCTGATGAAACAGAAATGGCGCGAAAAGAACAGCAATTAAATAAACTGGAGCTTGATAAAACGCAATTGTTGGAGGAGCTATTAACAAAAGCCGGTATCGAAGAGGAAGAAAAACAAAAGTACCGAGCCAAAATTAGAGAAAAAGAGGATGAAGCTTCAAAGCTTCAACAAGAGCTGGCATTCATGAAAGGCCGGATTGCCAACTTGATTTTAAAAAGAGATCCTGAGATCGAGCGGATTGTCCTGCTGCTTGATGCGGATTTTATATTAAATCATTCGTTAGTGGAAATTAATCAAAGGTTTCAGGAAATTAGCGGCAGTTTTTCTGAACAATCCATCGAGCATTTGAAAAAGGCTAATTATATTGATCAACATTTGCAATTTACTCGAATTGGTTATCGTGAATTATTAAAGACAGCAAAAAGGATCAATTAACCGTTAGCTTGTATTTTTCTATATTTTATGATTTAATGAAATTAAATGAAAATTTCATAATATTAACATACCACTAGGGGAGCCGAAAGGCTGAGAAAGGCGTGTGCCTTGACCCTTTGAACCTGATCTAGATCATACTAGCGTAGGGAAGTGGTGCAGTAATATCGAAACCTGTCTATGGGTTTTGTATATACTTGCCCGTTCCCTTATATTGGGAACGGGCTTTTTGCATTACAAGACTGGTTGGCAAACCATTTTTCAAAACAAAATGTTAAGAAAGGGGAGACAACGTGTTACAAACGCTATTTCAGCAAATTGATGAAAGGGAAGAAGAACTTCTGAATCTTCTAAAAACACTCGTATCGTTTGAAACGCCGAGCCCTCCGGCAAGAAATGCAAAAGAGGCTCAAAAGTATGTCGCCTCATATTTGGAAGACATCGGCTTTTCCATTGATCAATGGGATTTATATGAACAAGATCCAGTCGTAGTAGGAACGAAAAAAGGAAAAGATCCAGAATATTACCACAGTTTAATTATTAACGGGCATATTGATGTCGCTTCAATCGAAGAGGGAGAAGAATGGCTAACGCCTCCTTTTGAGGCAACGGTTAAAGGGGATTACATATACGGACGCGGTGTAGCGGATATGAAAGGGGGAATGGCTGCCAGTCTGTTTGCATTAAAGCTGCTGCAAGAAAACGGCATTGAGCCGGGAGGGGATATCATTTTTCAGTCCGTCGTCGGTGAAGAAGTAGGCGAAGCAGGAACAAAATCGTGCTGCGACCGGGGATATCGAGCTGATTTTGCCATCGTTGTCGATTCAAGCAACTGTGAAATACAAGGGCAAGGCGGGGTGATCACGGGCTGGATTACGATTGAAAGCCCCGAGACATTTCACGATGGCACGAGAAGACAAATGATTCATGCCGGCGGGAAGCTTTTTGGGGCAAGCGCGATTGAAAAAATGATGAAAATTATTGAAGGACTGCGAGAGCTTGAACAGCATTGGGCAGTGATGAAAACGAGCAAAGGCTTTCCGCCTGGTTCTGCCACAATTAATCCTGCAGTGATTGAAGGTGGAAGGCACGCCGCTTTTGTGGCCGATAAATGTTCCCTTTGGATTACCGTTCACTATTACCCGGAAGAGCATTATGTAGAGGTGATCCGGGAAATTGAAGAACATATCCATCATGTTGCAATGGCTGATCCATGGCTTCGGAAATATCCTCCGAAATTTAAATGGGGCGGCACATCGATGATTGAAGATCGAGGAGAAATTTTCCCAGCTTTTTCATATGACGAACATTCACTCGGAGTGAAAACATTACAAAAAGCACATAAACTGGCATTTAATGAGGAAGCAAAGCTGACGATGTCCCCTACTGTGACAGACGGCGGCTGGCTGAGTGAAGCGGGAATTCCCGTCGTTTTATATGGACCGGGCACGCTTGAAGATGCACACTCGGTGAATGAAAAGCTGTCCATCCCCCAATTAAAAACATTTACAAAATCGCTGATCGCGTTTTTATTTGATTGGTATCAGAAAAAACGATGACAATTACAAAAGCTGCGAAAGGGGTAATTCAAATGTTTACAGACCGATTGTATAAAACTGCAAAACCGATTTGGGAAGCGAGTTACCATCATCCGTTTGTTCAAGGAATCGGCAATGGGACGCTGGATATCGACAAATTTCGCTTTTTTATGGAGCAGGATTATCTTTATTTAATCGAATACTGCCGCCTGTTTGCCCTTGGAAGCTTAAAGGCTCACAATCTTCAAACAATGACAGTTTTTGCTGATCTTCTACATTCGACGTTAAAAGTGGAAATGGATTTGCATCGTCAATACGCTGAAAGAATAGGAATAGAGAAGGAAAAATTAGAACAAGTTCAGCCTGCTGCTACAACCGTTGCATATACGAGCTATATGTTAAATGTGTCGCAGCGAGGATCATTGGCAGAACTGGTTGCCGCAGTCCTTCCATGTACATGGAGCTATTATGAAATCGGCACACGCTTACATGAGATTCCTGGTGCCAGTGAACATGAGTTTTACGGCGAGTGGGTAAAAATGTACGCATCAACAGAATTCGGTGAATTGGCAAAATGGCTGAAAGATTTAATGAATGAGCTTGCAGAAGGAAAACGGGAAGAAGAATTGAAATGGCTGGAAGATATTTTTGTCACAACGAGCAAATACGAATATATGTTTTGGGAAATGTCTGAACGAAAAGAAATGTGGCCAATCGAAATCAATTCTTAATATAGGAGAGAATGAACATGAAATTTACTGAAAAAATTCGAACAAAAGCAGATCCGATATGGCAGGCCAGCTTCGATCATCCATTTGTAAAAGGTATTGCCGATGGGAGTTTGCCGCTTGAATGTTTTCGTTATTACGTTTTACAAGATTCGTATTATTTAAGCCATTTTGCAAAAGTGCAATCGTATGGAGCGGCAAAAGCAAACGATTTATATACGACATCGCGAATGGCTCAGCATGCACAAGGAACATTTGAAGCGGAATTATCTCTTCATGAAACATTTGCCAAACAGCTGGGAATCACAGAGGAGGAGAAGGCGAATTTTAAGCCGGCCCCAACGGCGTACGCCTATACTTCCCATTTATATCGCGCGGCGATCAACGGTCACTTAGGCGATATTATTGCTGCAATACTTCCGTGCTATTGGCTATATTACGAAATTGGCGAAAAATTAAAAGATGCGAAGCCAAAAGAACCGATTTATCAACAATGGATTGCGGCTTATGGGGGCGATTGGTTTAAGCAGCTTGTCGAAGAACAAATTGACAGGCTGGATGAAATCGCACAACAAACGATAGAAGCCGATCTAAAAAGAATGGAAGAGCATTTTATCATCAGCAGTCAATATGAATTAGCGTTTTGGGAAATGGCTTACCGTTTAGAAAAATGGGAAGTGGAACCAAAAATCAGTCAATAAAGGAGTTTGATCATAATGAAAGGATTAAAACTGACAGACATTCTATATAAGTTGAATTAAAGATTTACAACTGAACACACAAACGATCGATCGTTTGTTCTGGTTTCTGGTTGATTCGCTGAATAAAGGCTTGGACATTCTTTCTAATTTCTTGCACACTCGAATAGAACACGTTGTAAATCACGTCTGATTTCAGCCATTTCCATAGCCCTTCAATCAAGTTCAATTGCGGACTGTATGGTGGCAAAAAGACGAGCTCTAACCGATCTTCGTGTTCTTTTAAAAATGGCTGAATGAGTTTGGCATGGTGAATTCGAGCGTTATCTAAAATCATCACTATTTTGCCTGTGGGATAGCGTTCTAACACAAGTTGAAGAAATCGAAGAAATGTTTCCGCGTCATAGCGTTCTTCTTCGATGCAAAACACTTCCCCTGTTTCGTAGTTCAACGTGCCAATCAGCTTCAGCCCTTGATGTTTTCCAAACGTCGGAATGATTCGTTGTTTTCCTTTGACAAACCATGTTTTTTGAATCGCTTGGTAATCACGAATCATCGACTCATCTTGAAAGAGGACATGGGCGATGTTCCCATCTACCAGTTTTTTTTTACTTCAGGGAAGGTGATTTCGACGAATTCTTTTTGTTTCTCTTCATCGGCATTGGCTAGTGTATAGGTCGGTTTCGTATAGCTTAGCCCTAACCGATGCAGAATGTCACTTGTTCCGCGAAGCGTGTATGTTGGCCCCCACTTTTGTTGAATGAGTTCAGCGATTATCGCAAGCGTCCAATTATATTTTGCTTCGAATCCCACATCTACGGGGAGCTGATGTTCAATGATCAAAGCCAGCTCTTTTTCCTGCTCAGGGGTCAATCGACGTGGGGCGCCAGGTGAGTATTTCATCTCCAGTCCATCAAGACCGCGCTGGGCGTAGGCATGAATATAGTTATAAATAGTTTTCTTGGATCGACCAATAATCGTTGCGATTTCTCCTTTGGTATATCCCTGCAAATGAAGATAAATCGCTTGGTAGCGTTCATATGCTCGTTTACTTTTTGCTTCTTTCATGGCAGTGGACAACTTTTCGATCTCGTCTTTGTGATTTGGCATCATAGTTTTCTCTCCGTTCCCCTATTTTCTCTTTGTATTTATTCGCCGTGGAACGGGAGAAAACCTTTATTTCAATTTATATAGTAACAATTGTTATTTCGATCGTTTTTGGAATTGTTTATAAACTATGGGGACCGCTTTACTATGCGGTCAAGCCGATCGGGCTGCATGTCGACCAGCTCATATACGGTATGTGGTTTATTGCTGCGACGGTCGCCTTTCTTATTATTCGCAAGCCTGGAGTAGCGCTGATAGCGGAAACAGCAGCGGCATCTGCAGAATTTATAACCGGCTCTGAATTCGGCATAGAGGTTCTTCTTTACGGAATCGTCCAAGGACTATTTGCAGAGATCATTTTTGCGATTTTTCGATATAAAAAGTTTAATATCGGTGTTGTCATGCTGGCTGCAGCCGCTTCAGCAGCTGGTTCGCTAATTATGGATCTTTATAAAGGCTATATAGATGACTTAGTATTTTGGAACTTGCTATTATTCATTGGAGCTCGATTGATTGGCTCAATCATTATTGCCGGCGCGTTTGCCTATTATCTAGTGAAATCTTTGGAAGCAACAGGAGTGACTAATTTAGTAAGACCTGCGTCGCATGAAGATTATGACGCACTGAACTAGAGGTGGCAAACATGGATCTAGTATGCGAAGTGAAAAATTTACGATTAAAATATCCTGGAGAGGAATCCTTGCTTTTTAAGGATGTATCCTCTTCTTTCTATAAGGGAGAAAAAGTCTTGCTTTTTGGTCCTTCCGGCTGTGGGAAATCGACGTTTTTGCAAGTGCTAAGCGGTTTAATTCCAAAATCTATTGAAGTGCCGATGAAAGCAGAAAAAATCTTGACTCCGTCATCTTGGGGATATGTGTTTCAAGATCCTGACACGCAATTTTGCATGCCGTATGTAGATGAAGAAATGGCTTTTGTTTTGGAAAATTTGCAAGTGCAAAGAGAACAAATGCATGAAAAAATGCGAGTTTACCTGGAAATGGTCGGCCTTCATTTTGATGATCTTCATATCAGCATTCAATCATTGTCAGGCGGGATGAAGCAACGGCTGGCGATCGCCACTGTTTTAGCATTGCATCCAGACGTGTTATTTTTGGACGAGCCGACTGCAATGCTGGATCCGGAAGGGACAAAAGCGGTATGGGACACGATGAAACAAGCAGCTCAAGATAAAACAGTTATCATCGTTGAACATAAAATTGATCATGTTCTTGACTTTGTCGACCGCATACTTTTATTTAATCAAAAAGGACAAATCGTCGCAGACGGTCCGAAAGAACAAATTTTTTCTCGGTATCGGAAAGAAATTCGCGAAGACGGCATTTGGTATCCCGGTGTATGGGAGGATTATCTTCGTGATAAGCAGGGGTATTACAAAAAAACCTCTTTAAAAGAACAGGTCGTGATTGAGCTTGAGCAATTTAAAGGATATCGAAAGAAGGAAGTCAAAATCGATGTACCGTATGGAAAGGTTCATGCAGGTGAATGGATTGCGATAGTGGGGAAAAACGGCGCCGGAAAGAGCACTTTGTTACATTCATTGATGCAGTTTATACAAACGACCGGCACTTATTTGCTGTTAGAAAAAGAAGCAAAGAAAATAAAAAAGCTTTCCAACATGCTGTCGTTCGTTTTTCAAAATCCGGAATTTCAATTTGTCACCAATTCAGTTTACGATGAAATTGCTTATTCGTTGAGGATTGAACGGATGAAAGAAGAAGAAATTCGAACAAAAGTAGAAGAAATGCTCGAATTATTTCATTTACAGAAGCACCGGCATCAACACCCGTATCAGCTTTCAATGGGACAAAAAAGAAGATTGAGTGTTGCCGCTTCAATCATTAAAAAACAGCCGATCATGCTTTTAGATGAACCGACTTTTGGGCAAGACTCATCCAATACATTTCAGCTTCTGGAGCTTTTAGAACATTATCGCAAACAAGGGTCTACCATTTTGATGGTGACACATGATGAACAAATAGCAAAGCATATGGCGACAAGAGTTTGGCGGATCGAAGGCGGGAAGCTTGTAGAGGACGAAATTCATTCTTGTGAGGATGAGCAGATGTATGTTCAGATATAGGAGGATCTACAATGGATTTTGACATAAAAGAAACATGGCTGCATAAAATCAACCCGAGCTTAAAGCTATTGTTTCTGATCGTTTTATTTATTAGTGTTCTGTTTATTCACAACATTAATTTTTTAATTAACTACACAGTTTCCGCCTTTCTTTTATTTGCTTTTTTTACCGGTCATCCGATGAAGCGCATACTTTTATTGCTGATTCCATTCGTGCTTATTTTTGTGTCGACTGCTACCTCCATGATCTTTTTTGGAAAAGGTGAGACAACATGGTGGAAATGGGGGCTGATCCATATTACAGAAGAAAGCTTTTATCGCGGTCTTCATTTAGGATTTCGTGCCCTTATCTTCGCTCTGCTTGGGTTAATGTTTTCGTTAACGACAAGACCGGTTTTTTTATTTTATTCGTTAATGCAGCAATTAAAGTTAAAGCCTAAATATGCTTACAGCTTTATGGCAGGCATTCGTTTAATCCCTATTATGATCGAAGAGTTTCAAACAATACGGCAAGCGATGATTGTAAGAGGTGTTGAACAAAGAAAAGGCTTAGCGAATTTTTTTCATAAATTGAAAGCATACTCGATTCCGCTGCTATCGCAAAGCATTCGCAGAGCGCACAGAATTGCTGTAGCGATGGAGGCGAAAAGATTTTCGAATGACACAAAAAGAACGTTTTACTACGAAATCGGGTTTTCCAAATACGATCTTTGCTTTGTCCTTTATTTTATAATCGCTATTTTGTTAAGCTACTATGCAGCTCAGATGCTTCCGTTTTTCCCGGTTACAGATGTAAGGTATATTGAATAAATGGCAGACGGCTGCAAAATGCTTTTTCATAATCGCTGCATGGTAGATTTAAATGATTGAATAGTCCCGAAAGCATCCAAGTAAAGTGATTGTCCCAACTTAGGAAACGATGGACAGTGTCAAACAATTTTTTTCTGAAAAGGAACAAGAAGTAAACCATTTTGAAGCAAAAAGTGAATGAGTTTGTTTGATGAAAAAGAGCCTCTAGGGGAAACACCTAGAGGTATTTTTTTTGAAAAATCATGTTAACATTTTTTCCGTATTTGTTGTATGAAGGAAAGGGAATCGGTATTTTTGTTATATAAAATTACATAAAGTGTTAAAAAGGGGGACAATAATGAAAAAAATTTTTTTATTTCTAACGATTTTCTCTGTAATTTTCGCAAGTGGATGTGCCATGTCTTCTGCTTTAGAGGAAAAGGAATCAAGCGATGGACAGAATAGCGAACAAAATGAAACGGATGTTGTGAAAGTCGGTATTCTCCATTCATTAAGCGGCACGATGGCGATCAGTGAAGTTTCTTTAAAGGACGCAGAATTAATGGCGATTGAAGAAATTAACAACTCAGGCGGGCTTTTAGGAAAGAAAATTGAACCGGTTATTGAAGACGGCGCATCTGACTGGCCGACTTTTGCTGAGAAAGCAAAGAAATTACTGCAACAGGATAAGGTAGCGACGATTTTTGGCGGCTGGACTTCCGCAAGCAGAAAGGCCATGCTGCCGGTAGTCGAACAAAATAAAGGCTTGCTTTGGTACCCCGTTCAATATGAAGGAATGGAATCTTCTCCGAACATTTTTTATACGGGGGCGACCACCAATCAACAAATTGTGCCTGCTGTCAGCTGGCTGTTAAACAATAAAGGGAAGAAGTTTTTTTTAATTGGCTCGGATTATGTGTTTCCGCGCACGGCAAACAGTATTATTAAAGCACAATTAAAAGCTGAAGGCGGAGAAGTAGTTGTCGAAGAATATACACCTTTAGGACATACTGATTACAGCACGGTCATCAATAAAATGAAAAAAGTGAAACCTGACGTAGTCTTTAATACATTAAATGGAGACAGCAATGTCGCCTTTTTCAAACAATTGAAGGATGCCGGAATCACATCGAAGGATGTTACTGTGATGTCGGTTAGCATTGCTGAAGAAGAAATTCGAGGAATCGGCGGGGAAGTATTAGCAGGCCACTTAGCGGTATGGAATTATTTCCAGACAACGGATACACCAGAAAACAAAGCGTTTGTTGAAAAATATAAAGAAGCTTATGGTGAAGAGCGTGTAACGGATGATCCGATTGAGGCGGCTTACATAGCTGTTCATTTATGGGCAGAAGCAGTAAAAAAAGCGGGATCTTTTGAGGTTGAAAAGGTCAAGGAAGCTGCGAAGGGAATCGAGTACAAAGCTCCGGGCGGCACGGTAAAAATAGAAGGCGAGAATCAGCATCTGTGGAAAACAGTAAGAATCGGCGAAATTCAACCGGACGGCCAATTTAAAGAAATTTGGAATTCTGGTGAGCCGGTAAAGCCGGATCCGTATTTAAAAAGCTATTCTTGGGCGGAAAAATTATCTAAAAATAATGAATAATCTAAATTGATAGGAGTGAACAGCTTGTCAATTTTCATCAGTCAACTGTTTAACGGGTTGAGCCTTGGGTCGATCATGTTATTGATCGCCCTTGGCTTAGCTATAACGTTTGGCTTAATGAATGTCATCAACATGGCCCACGGTGAATTAATTATGGTCGGTGCGTATGCAACCTATGTAATGCAGCTCATTTTTTCTAAATATTTGCCGGAAAGCTTGTTTAATTATTACTACTTTATTGCTATACCGATTTCATTTCTCGTTGCTTCATTTATCGGTTATCTGCTTGAAAAAGGAATCATTCGTTTTCTATATAATCGACCAACAGACAGTCTTTTGGCCACTTGGGGAATTAGTTTGATTTTACAGCAGATTGCCAGATCCATATTTGGCGCTCCGAATGTTGCGGTTGTTGCACCTGCTTGGATGGATGGAGGCTGGCAAATATTTGGCATTACATTGCCTTATAAAAGGTTGTTGATTTTATCTCTGTCAATCGTTTGTATCGCTTTGCTTTATTATTATTTAAACAAAACGTCTACCGGTTTGAGAATAAGAGCGGTCACGATGAATAGAAATATGGCCTCCTGTTTAGGGATTTTTACAAGAAAAATAGATTCTCTAGGCTTTGCTCTCGGAGCTGGATTAGCCGGAATCGCTGGCTGTAGCTTAACTTTATTAGGACCGATCGGCCCTACAATTGGAACGTACTATATTGTCGATGCGTTTATGGTTGTCATTTTAGGAGGAATTGGCGGATTGAAAGGGACGATTATCGGCGCATTTGGCATTGGAATGCTTAGCACTGTTGTTGAATATTCCTTCGGCGCCACGATGGCAAAAGTCATTGTATTTGCAGTGATCATTTTATTTTTGCAGTGGAAACCGTTAGGTATTTTCTCTTATCGCACAAGGGCATTGGATTAGGAGGACGGATTATGCGCAGAAAACAAATGATTTATCTGTTATTTTTCCTGATTTTACTTCTGGCCCCGTTTTATTTAACCGAATTCCGCTTAGCGTTGCTCGGAAAATTTCTTTGCTATGCGATCATTGCAGTAGGAATCTGTCTTATTTGGGGGTACACCGGGATATTAAGCTTAGGTCACGGCGTGTATTTTGGGATTGGAGCTTATTGCATGGCGATGTATTTAAAATTGGAGGCTTCAAAAGGAGCGTTGCCGGATTTTATGGAATGGAACGGAGTGCAGGAGCTTCCGTGGTTTTGGAAGCCCTTCTTTAATCCTTTCTTTTCCATAATGGCAGCAATTTTCATACCAGCTATGCTGGCAGCGGTTTTGGGCATGCTTACGTTTAAAAACCGGATCAAAGGCGTCTATTTTTCTCTTTTGTCACAGGCAGTCGTTGTTGTCGTCGTCACACTTTTAATTGCCAAACAGGATTTGACAGGCGGTACAAACGGACTAACCAATTTTAGCACCGTTTTTGGGTTTTCTTTATCCTCACCAATGGTACAAATTGTTTTATATGCTATTACCGTTTTCGCTTTGTTTGCCATTTTTATGTTATCTGTTTGGATTACCAAAAGCAGACTTGGCCATGTATTAATTGCCATTCGGGACGGCGAAAACCGCCTTCGGTTTTTAGGATTTGATCCGGCTGTTTTTAAAGTGTTTATTTACAGTTTATCTGCTTCGTTTGCCGGAATAGCTGGCGCGTTGTTTGTTTTGCAGGTCGGTCTCATTTCTCCTTCGATGATGGATATAATCCCTTCAATTGAAATGGTTTTATGGGTAGCCATCGGCGGCCGTCATTCGTTATTCGGCGCCATAATCGGAGCAATTTTAACAAACGGAGCCAAAAGCTTTTTCAGTGAAACATATCCGGATGTTTGGCTTTTCTGCTTAGGCATTCTATTCATTTTGATCGTTGTTTTTTTCCCGAAAGGAATTGCCGGGTTGTTCGAAGCTTTTCCAAAGCGTATTGCGAAATTTTTTGAAAAAGGTGTGAAAAAAGGTGAATCCGATTCTGTCGTGTCATGATATTATTGTTGATTTTGACGGCTTTAAAGCGCTTCAAGGTGTCAATTTAGATGTTCATCACGGAGAAATTCGTTTTTTAATTGGTCCGAATGGTGCGGGCAAAACGACTCTTCTTGATGTCATCTGCGGCAAAACAAAAGCAGCAGATGGAAAAGTGATGTTTCAAGGAGTAGATTTGACAAAGCGGAGAGAACACGAAATCGTTCGGCATGGAATCGCTAGAAAATTTCAAAATCCGTCCGTTTTTACTGAATTAACCGTATTTGAAAACATGGAGTTATCGATCAAACAAAATAGAAATCTTGTTTCCGTTATGAAGGCGAAATTAACCGCGGATGAAAAAGACGAAATTACGGCAATGCTTGAGAGAACCGATCTTTTAGATCGAGCTTATGACCCAGCAGGCTTGCTGTCCCACGGCCAGAAACAATGGCTTGAAATCGGCATGCAGCTGCTGCAAAAACCGGAAGTTTTACTTCTTGATGAACCGATTGCCGGCATGACTGGGGCGGAAAGGGAAAAAACCGGCTTGTTTATTCAAGAAATAGCTGAGAATTGCGCAGTGCTGATTGTTGAACATGATATGGATTTTGTTCGGAATTTTGCTGAACAGGTAACAGTTATGCATGAAGGGAAAATTTTGTGTGAAGGTTCCATGGAGGAAGTGCAGCAAAATGAGCTTGTTGCAGAGGTTTATTTAGGAAGGGAGGCAAAGGTGTGCTAAAAATATCTAGTTTGAAAGCAGGATATGATGAAACGATGGTGTTGAATAATGTCCATCTTGAAGTTGAAAAAGGAAAGGTCGTTTCCATTCTTGGAAGAAACGGGGCGGGAAAAACAACATTGATCAAAACGATTATTGGATTGTTAAAGCCGATGGACGGGACTATTTATTGGAATGATCAGGAAATTACACATGAGCTTCCGGAAAGGAGGGCAAAAAAAGGAATCGGATATGTTCCCCAAGGCAGGGAGATTTTCTCTTCGCTGACTGTAGAAGAAAATCTCATTTTAGGCTTTGAAGCTGTTTCGAAAAAGATAGAAAAAACGCTTGTTTTAGAGGAAATTTTCGAGCTTTTTCCTGTTTTAAAGGAAATGTTGAAGAGAAAAGGAGGAGATTTAAGCGGCGGGCAGCAGCAGCAATTGGCCATTGCGAGGGCTCTTGCCGGGCAGCCCGAGCTATTATTGCTGGACGAACCGATGGAAGGTATTCAACCATCTATAGTAGAGCAAATACAGGAGGTCATTGTAAAAATTGCGTCCAAAAAAGGAATTGGCGTCGTTTTAGTTGAGCACAGCATAGATTCAGCATTTGCCTGTTCTGATGAATACTATATTTTGGACAAAAGAACTGTTGTATCAAAGGGTGTAGTAAAAAACACAAATATTGAAGACATTCAACAATATTTAGTAGTTTAATTTAAAACTTCCTCCTCCCCCTAGAAAAATTTTTTTAAATTTTCTATGTTAAAAAATATGACATAACACTTGGTGTTTCACATGATGTGAATTATATTTGTAATAAAAAATAACATAAAAACACATTTTATCTTCAACCCATTGAGGGAAATGGAATGTAAGAAAATCGTGTTATTTTTGATTGTCTGTTAGAAAGGAAGGGTGTTATGAAGCTGACGGCCCGAGAGCAGGAAAAATTGATGGTCGTTGTTGCTGCAGATTTAGCGCGCAGAAGGCAGAGAAAAGGCTTGAAGCTGAACTATGCGGAAGCAGTGGCCATCATCACATATGAGATTATGGAGGGCGCAAGGGAAGGACGGACGGTTTCGGAGTTGATGCAATATGGCACAAAAATTTTAACTAGAGATGATGTGATGGAAGGCGTTCCGGAAATGATCGAAAATATCCAGGTGGAGGCAACATTTCCAGACGGAACGAAGCTTGTAACCGTCCATGATCCGATCCGGTGAAAGAGGTGAAAAAATGATTCCAGGGGAATATCGATTAAAATCAGCTCCGATTGTTTGCAATAAAGGGAAAGAGGCGATCAAGCTCAATGTTGTCAATAGAGGGGACCGTCCAGTACAAGTCGGTTCGCATTTTCATTTTTTTGAAGTAAACAGGGCGCTCGAATTTGACCGGCAGCTGGCGTTCGGCAGGCATTTAAACATTCCGTCCGGAACGGCGGTAAGGTTTGAGCCGGGCGATGCGAAAATCGTAGAGCTCGTTGAATTTTCGGGAAAAAAAGAAGTGTACGGTCTAAATAATTTGACGAACGGACCGTTGACAAAGGAGGCGGACAAATGAGTTTTCAAATGCCGCGCAAACAATATGCCGATATGTTCGGCCCGACAACTGGAGACAGCATTAGATTGGCTGATACGGAACTCTTCATTCAAATCGAAAAAGATTTTACCGTATACGGAGATGAAGTAAAATTCGGCGGTGGGAAAGTGATTCGCGACGGAATGGGACAGCATCCATTTGCCGAAAGGAAAGACGTGATGGATCTTGTTCTCACAAACGCCATTATTATTGATTATTCAGGTATTTATAAAGCGGATATCGGCATAAAGGATGGGAAAATTGCCGCGATCGGAAAGGCGGGAAATCCATTATTAATGGATGGCGTCACAATGGTAATCGGAGCTTCAACCGAAATCGTTGCGGCAGAAGGAATGATTGTTACGGCAGGCGGAATCGATACCCATATTCATTTTATATGCCCTCAGCAAATTGAAACAGCTTTGACATCTGGAATTACAACAATGATAGGAGGAGGAACGGGGCCTGCAACAGGGACAAATGCAACGACTTGTACACCGGGTGAATGGAATATTTATAGAATGCTGGAGTCAGTTGAACATTTTCCTATGAATTTCGGCTTTTTAGGGAAAGGAAATTCATCCGGAAAAAAAGCGTTAGAGGAGCAAATCAAAGCAGGTGCAGTTGGTTTAAAACTGCATGAGGACTGGGGTTCAACACCGGCGGCGATCGATCAGTGTTTATCCGTAGCTGACGAGTATGATGTGCAAGTTGCCATCCATACAGATACGTTAAATGAAGCCGGTTTTGTAGAAGACACCATTGCAGCGATTAAAGACCGGGTCATTCATACATACCATACAGAAGGCGCAGGCGGGGGACACGCCCCGGACATTATGAAAATGGCCAGCCTGCCAAACGTTTTGCCTTCTTCGACAAATCCGACAAGACCGTTTACAGTCAACACGCTCGAGGAACATTTAGATATGCTGATGGTTTGCCATCATTTGGATCCGGCTATTCCTGAAGATATCGCCTTCGCCGATTCCCGCATTCGCAAAGAAACGATTGCGGCGGAAGATATTCTTCATGACCTTGGCGTATTCAGCATGATCAGTTCCGACTCGCAAGCGATGGGAAGGGTCGGCGAAGTGATTACGCGGACATGGCAAACCGCAGATAAAATGAAAAAGCAGCGGGGCTCCTTAAAGGGAGACGGCCAAGATCATGACAATTTCAGAGTGAAAAGATATGTGGCAAAATATACGATCAATCCTGCGATTGCCCACGGAATATCTGAATATGTCGGCTCTGTAGAAGTCGGCAAATTGGCGGATTTAGTTGTTTGGAATCCGGCCTTTTTTGGGGTGAAGCCGGAAATGATCATCAAGGGCGGAATGATTGCCTATAGTTTGATGGGAGACCCAAATGCATCCATTCCAACTCCGCAGCCTGTTTATTACCGTCCGATGTTCGGATCATTTGGCAAAGCTGTCTCACAAACATCGATCACATTTTTGTCAAAAGCAGCAATAAAAGCCGGCATTCCCGAAAAGTTAAAGTTGCAAAAAATCGTGAAAACCGTCAAAGGAGTTCGTACATTGACGAAAAAGGACATGGTTTTTAATGGTGAAACTCCTTCTATCGAAGTCGATCCACAAACGTATGAGGTAAAGGTGGACGGTGAATTGATCAATTGTCAGCCGGTTGAAGTTGTTCCGATGGCGCAAAGATATTTTCTGTTTTGAGGTGAAGACGGATGATTATTAAAGAAACACTTGGAAATATTTATGCAAAAGCAGTAAAGGAAAAACATGTGGAGCGCGTCTATTTAAGAAGCGATGATCTGCTCAAAAGAATTCAACGAGTGAAAACAGACCACGGGAACGAAATAGGGATTCGTTTAAAGGAGGAAAAGAAGCTGGCAGATGGTGACATTTTATATGAAGATGAAAACAATATGATCATTATTTCTGTCCTGCCTGAAGATGTCCTTGTCATTTGTCCGGCTACGCTGAAAGAGATGGGAGAAATTGCACATCAAATCGGCAACAGACATTTGCCGGCTCAGTTTGAAGGAAATGAAATGATCGTGCAATACGATCATCTTGTAGAACAACTTGCAAACGAGCTGAACATTGCTTGCAAACGGGAGAAACGAAAAATAAAACAACCTTTTCGATATGTCGGACATCATCACCATGATTGATTGGCTGCCTTTATTGCAGATAAGCGATTCAAACTTTCCTTCCGGAGCCTTCTCCCACTCGTTCGGATTCGAAACATATATTGTTGAGCAGAAAATAAAAGATGCAAGTACATTTAAAAGTTTTTTAAAAACGTACATTGACAAGCAGCTCGTCTATACGGACGGACTGGCTTGCCGGCTTGCATATCAATTTGAAAAAGAAGGGAAACAAGAGGAGCTTTGGAAGCTGGATGAGATTCTTTACGCCAGCTCAATGGCTAAAGAAACGAAAGAAGGGAACCGAAGAATTGGCGAGCAAATGCTGAAGCTTTGTTTAAATATTTACCCTCATTCAACACTGCAACAATATGCTCAAAAAATAAAAGCGAAGGAGCTTTACGGACATGCGGCTCTCGTTTTTGCCATTGTCGGGATAAAAATAGGAGCGGATGAAAAAACAACGCTTGTAACGTATTTGTATTCCACTATTCAAACGCTTGTACAAAACGGAGTCCGCGGCATTCCGATCGGTCAAAAAGAAGGGCAGCTGCTATTAAAAGATTTGCAGGAGGATGTGAGGAGAGCTGTTTTAAAAATTGGCAAACTATCGATCGACGATTTAGGTGCGCAATCACCTGGCCTTGAAATTGCACAAATGAGGCATGAGCAATTGCATGTAAGACTTTTTATGTCTTAACAGACTGTTTTCAGAGTTTCATTATTTTTACAAACTCTCTGCTTGCTTGGCTGAAGCGAAAAGGCTGGAAAGCGAAAGAAGCGATCTGCTTCTTTTCAAAAAAAACTGCAAAGCTTGATCAAAAGATAAGGGGGGAAAGATTTGGGGCTAATCCCGAATCAGTCATAATGGAACCTATACGAATCGGAATTGGAGGGCCGGTAGGAGCCGGCAAAACGCTGCTAGTGGAAAAATTGACTCGCTATTTGTCAAAGGAATTCAGTGTTGCCGTTGTCACTAATGATATTTATACAAAAGAGGATGCCTTATTTTTAATAAAAAACAGCGTTCTTCCGGAGGATCGGATTATCGGCGTCGAAACAGGCGGCTGTCCCCATACGGCCATTCGTGAGGATGCATCGATGAATTTTGCGGCGATTGATGAGTTAAAAGAAAGACACGAGGATTTAGATATGATTTTTGTTGAAAGCGGCGGAGATAACTTAGCGGCAACCTTCAGCCCGGAATTAGTCGATTTCTCCATTTATATCATTGATGTTGCCCAAGGGGAAAAAATCCCAAGAAAAGGGGGACAAGGGATGATTAAGTCTGATTTGTTTATCATCAATAAAATCGACCTCGCTCCTTATGTCGGTGCAAGTCTTGAAATCATGGAACAAGATACGAAAATGATGCGGGGGGAGCGGCCGTTCTTTTTTACTAATTTAAAGGAAGAAATTGGTTTAGAAAATGTGATCGATTGGATCAAGCGAAATGCGCTGCTGGCAGGGTTGTAGAAATGGAAGGAATTTTGCAGATTCGCGCGGAGCAAAAAGGGGAGCGGACCGTAATTACGGATCACTTTTTTCAAGGAGCTTTGAAAATGACAAAGCCGGTCTATACGGAATCGTCGATTCCAATCGTGTATGTGATTCATGTCGGCGGCGGATGTGTAGACGGGGATGAATACGCACAAGAAATTTCCTTAGGTGAAAAGGCAAAGCTTGCGGTGACGTCCCAATCTTCAACGAAAATTTATAAAACACCGAAAAAGCCTGTCAAGCAGAAATTCTTGTTTACATTGCAAAAAGACAGCGTGCTGGAATATTTGTCAGATCCGCTGATCGTTTATGAACAGGCCCGCTTTGAGCAGGAAACCATCGTCCATATGGAAAAGGGTGCAGCCTTTTTGTACAAAGAAATTATTACGCCGGGCTGGTCTGAAACCGGGCAGCCGTTCTGTTTCGATGCAATTCGGCTGAAATTAAAAGTTTATAAGGAAAATCGATTGATTTTGTTCGATCATTTTTATCAACAAGGGGATCAGGGAATTGATCAATTATTGAATATGGAAGGCTATACACATTACGGTTCGTTCCTCGTTATTTCTGACGAAGTGGATGATAAATTAATGGAAAAGATTTCATGCCAGTTGCAGGGAGGACCGTTTGATGGACGGATCGGCATTTCAAGATTTTTGCCATCTGCCTTTATGATTAGAATTTTAGGAAACCATACCGATCACATTGAGGGGCTGTTTTTGGAAGTTCACCGATTGGCGAGAGCTTATCTATTAAAAGAACCTCCAATCCTATTACGAAAATATTAAAGAGATAAATAGAAGAGGTGAAAAATGTGTCAGTCAATTTTTTATCCGTGCTTTTTTTCGGATTGATTCTCGGGATGAAACATGCAACTGAACCGGATCATGTGATTGCTGTGTCCACAATTGCCAGCAGGACAAAAACTTTAAAGAAATCCAGTTTAACAGGAATATATTGGGGAATTGGACACACCGCTACCCTTTTGTTGATCGGGATGATCGTGATCGGATTAAAAACAGCTATTCCGGAGAAGGTTTCATTGACATTGGAATTATTCGTCGGGATTATGTTAGTGATTTTAGGAATTTTAAGTCTTCGCGATGGCAGGCACAAACTGGCGCGAAACGATGAAACGGAATATACAAATATTAAATCATTGATCATCGGTTTTATTCACGGTTTGGCAGGAAGCGCGGCAATGGTGCTGTTAACGATGACAACTGTTGAAAGCTATTTTCAAGCGTTTTTATACATCTGCATTTTCGGAGTCGGGACGATCATCGGCATGTTTTGTTTTACAACCATTCTCGGCCTGCCGTTTATTCTCGGAAGCAAAGTCAAAAAATATGTTCCGTTCATTTGCTCGCTTGCCGGAGCAATTAGTATATTATACGGCATCTTTTATATTTATGAAATCGGCTTTAAAGACGGATTGTTTATATAAATCGATTAATTGCTTAAAACCTCGTTTGGATCACTCCATCCAAATGGGTTTTTTCATGTGTATTGGGATTATTTACTAAATCATTAAAGTATTGTATTCTTTTAATAATCATCCACATTTTTTGTAGAAACTGGTTCGTAAATCAAATATATGTAAAGAGGCGAAAAATCGCCAACCTAAAAAATCCGCGAAACTGTGAGATAGAGGTGGTTAGATGAGCTCAGCCGTTCAATTTCAAATCCCCTTTCCCTATTTTGTCATGTCCCCCAACGAAGAAATCCTCTTTGGCAACGAAGTATTCAATGAATACGTCCGTACTTCTACTAAACATAAAAAAATACACGACATATTTCATATATGGGAAGAATTCAAGTCTGAAATATCTCTTACGGGCGACCACTGAAAAGTTTCCGTTATATATTTGTAGATCAGGGTTCCATGTGCACAATTATCATTCGCTTATCTTTTCCAGTAATTGGTCATACAGCTTTTGCGTTTCGCTCCCGTCTTTTTGATTCAAAATGATATAATCATCATCTTTTTCGATATATACATACGGTGCACGCCCTTTGTAAACAAACAATTTTCCTCCTCCACCGTACGGCTCTTTTAGCCGAAAAGATCCTTTCAAACGATTAAAAGCCGCAAAGCCATTACTTTTGGCAACGACATCGGGAAGTTCATCCAACAGCTTCACACGGTCAATCTCATCAATCGGCCATTCCACCCCATATAAACCCGTTACCTTTAACTGACGGTCATTTATGATCACATCATGCTCCTCAAGTCCCAAATAGCCTAAAACGATAACGAATGTGATCACAATAGCCGCAATAATTCCGGTAATCCAATAATATTTTTTCCGTTTATGCTTTAGTTCATATTTTTGTACATAGATCGAACCGCCGAGCAGTACGATGAGAAACAGCAGCATGCCTATTTCAAATCCATATGGGATTTGAAAAAGTGCTAAAATGACCGAAATGAACAAAATGATGAACGTATAAAGCAGCAATCTACCAATTGCCTGCGGATAACCGTTTTCAATTAATCGCTGCTGTTCTTCTTCCGGTCTGTTGTAGAAGCCCGATATTAAGCTGTAATCCTGCTTCTTTACGACTAAATACGTCAGGCCCCCGTGTATAATAAGTGTGAACCCCATAGTGATTAAAAAAACGATCGTATCTGTTGACACAATGCTTCCCCCTTACGCTTTACAAAACATTTTGATTATTTCTACGGTTTTATCTTACAAATGTTTCACTCGCATAAATACCTAATGGAACTAAACCAATCTGAAGAAAGAAGGAAACACTTTTGATGGAAAAATCAGATTTTTCAATGATCCTCTCTTTCCTTCAACAGAAATTTTTGGAATAATAATTATAATGTAACGTATGGAGAGGAGCAAGCGTATGGTGATTGCACTTGAAAATGTTTCGCTCATTCGCAACAAAAAATATATTTTGGAGAATATAAATTGGAATGTTGATGAAGGCGAGCATTGGTGTATTTTAGGAAGAAATGGAGCGGGGAAAACAGCATTGCTCAATTTGTTAAACGGCTATTTGTTTCCTTCAAAAGGAACGGTTTCCGTCATTGGATTTACTTTTGGCAAGGCAGATTTTCGCGAGGTTCGGAAAAAAATCGGTCTTGTCAGCTCATCGCTCCAAGAAAAAATTTACGGACATGATCTTGTTGAAGAAGTTATTTTGAGCGGAAAATTCGCGTCAATCGGCTTATATGAAACACCGGATGAACACGATTTAGAAGAGATGCGGTCTTTGATGACGCTATTCGGGGTGGAAAAACTAAGTGGGCGTACATATGACAGCCTTTCCCAAGGGGAAAAGCAAAAAGTGCTGATTTTGCGGGCGCTTATGCCTCAGCCGAAGCTCCTTATTTTAGATGAGCCGTGCAATGGTCTTGATCTATTGGCGAGAGAAGAGCTTTTAGGGCTGATTGAAACAATTGCCAAAAGGCCCAATGCGCCAACGATCCTGTACGTGACGCATCATGTTGAAGAAATTTTACCTTGCTTCACCAATTCCCTGTTATTAAAGGAAGGAAAGGTTTTTGCTGAGGGAAGAACAGAAGAGCTGCTTTCAAGTGAACGATTGTCAGACTTTTTTGAAGCAGGCATCGAGGTGGAAAATTTTCATGGCCGATATTATGCGAAGCTTTTGCAAAACAATCATAATAGATTGTTATAGGGAGAGTGGGGCTGTCTAATAAGTCGATTTTCCGGCTTATAGACGCCCCTTTAATGGTTTAGAAATGTTGATATATCAATGTTTATGATGTTTCGTTTTCAATGGATTTTGACTTTCTAAGACAGTCCCTTTTTCGGATTTCAGTGGAAAACTGCTTTTTCTTTTTTGAGCATTCTTTTGATCGAGCGGTCTGCTTCTCTTAAAACAATTTCTTTGTCGAGTGTTTTTATTTTTTTGTTTTCCATTATAATCTCCCCATTTATAATGGTTGTTTCTACATTATCCCTTGAAGCAGAATAAACGATCCGCGAAATCGGATCAGCCTCAAAGGAAGGGAAAGTATGAAAATGATGTAAATTTAGAATCACTAAATCTGCCTTTTTGCCGATTTCAATACTGCCAATCTCTTTTTCCAATCCGACCGCTTTTGCCCCGCCGATGGTCGCCATTTTAAATACCTCTTTTGCTTTCATTGCGGAAGGGCCGTGCTTCGGCTTTTGGATGAGGGCAGCAAGCTTCATTTCCTGAAACATATTTAAATTATTGTTGCAAGGCGCTCCGTCTGCGCCTAAGCTTAACGAAACTCCCATTTCCATCAGCCCGGGAATATCCGCAATTCCTGAAGCTAATTTTAAATTAGACCCGGGGCAATGGCTAACATTTACTCCTCTGTCTTTAATGATTTTCTTTTCTTTTTCATCCAGCCAGATGCAGTGCGCCAAAATCAATCGTTTATTGGCAAGTCCAAGATAGTCAAGATATTCGATATTTCGCATCCCTGTCTGCTGTTCAACCAGCATGATTTCTTCCTGATTTTCCGCTGCATGAGTATGAACTTTTACTTGATATATTTCAGAAAGCCGTTGAACTTCTTTTAACAGTTCTTCTGTACATGAAAGGACAAATCGGGGAGAAAAGGCATATTGAATTCTTCCGTTTGCAAACATATGCCATTTTTCAAGCAAATCAACGCTTTCTTGGAGAGAATCAGCTGTTTTTTCGCGAAGCTCCATTGGCACATCGTCGCCACGATCCATCATCACCTTGCCTGATAAAGCTCTGATTCCGCTTCCTGCAATCGCTTGAAACGCTGCTTCTGTATGGTGAACGGTTTCCATATCGACAATCGTTGTGGTCCCGCTTTCAATCAATTCTCCAATGCCGAGCAATGCAGAATAATAGATCGATTCCTCATCATGTGCTGCTTCCAATGGCCAAATTCGTTTTTTCAGCCAATCTAACAATTCTAAGTCATCCGCCCGTGAGCGGAAAAGTGTCTGACATAGGTGAACATGGGTTTGAATGAAGCCCGGAATGACGGTCCGATTTTCTGCATTGATGATTTGATCGGCGTCACATGCAAGATTTTTCCCTATGTTGCTTATGATGCCATTTTCGATGAAAATATCTCCCGTGAAAATTTCATCCGCATGATTCATCGTAATAATTTGTGCGTTTTTGATCAACAGGCTCTTCATATTCCTTTCTCCTTGCTATAAGTATTGAAATTCATTTTAAGAATGTATGCAGGTAAATTCAATAAATGTGTAAGAATTTATGACAAAAATAAAAAAATGTGGAAAAAAACTTAACAAAGAAATAATCAAACATTTTGAAAAATTGTAAAATCATTTTTAAGAAAAGAGGTGGTTTTTTGAAAGACAAAAGCCTTTTGACAGAACAGAGGCAATCATTAAAAAAAGATATTGCGAGAATTTACAACGAAGTAAATAAAGAAATTTTTCAAACAGGTGTGATTCAACTGCGAGTTGAAGTAACGGATGAAAAAATTTTAATTTTCGGGTTGCATAAACGGGATCCTGCTTTGCAAATTCTTGAAAAAGTAGATGGAGCTTTGACAATGTGGGCAGATTCGTTATTAATTGATGAATTTAAAAAGCGATTTAAATATAAAATGGAAACAATTGTCGGACTAAACGTTTTTTCGGTTTTAAAAGATTATGATCCTTCCACTGGCTCAGCATGCATGACAATTATTCTTAAAAAAAATGAGTTAGCTTGAAGGACGTTTTCCGTCCTTTAGGTTATCCATAGATTATTCGGTATTGTTTTGATCCTGTTTACGGGATGGAAACAAGCCGTAGGAAAGAAAAAACTTATTGTTTTTCTTTTCCTGCGGCTTTTCTTTTTTCACAAAAGTAATCATTTGTTCGGAGGGGAAACGGCATGGAATTTCGCTACCTGGGAGAAGCATTTGAACAGAAATTTTTTGCAAGATTAACGAGTAAGGAAATTGCTGAATTGCCAAAGCAAAATGCTTTAATCATTTTGCCGGTTGGCGCAGTTGAACAACATGGGCCTCATTTACCGGTATTTACTGATTCTTTAATAGCGGAGGGGATTTTGCATTCAGCTTGCAAACATTTAAAAGAAGAAGATAATATTTGGATTTTGCCTCCAATTGCGTACAGCAAAAGCATCGAACATCTCGGATATGCAGGAACCATCTCATTATCAGGGAGCACTTTAGAGGCAATGATCAAGGATATTGCCGCAAGTCTGAAAAAAAGCGGATTTAGAAAATTCGTCTTATTTAATTCACATGGAGGAAACCATGATTTACTCAATTCCGTTGCCCGCGATATCCGCATTGAAACAGGTTTGATGACTTTCCGATTGAACAGCTATGACTTCAATGTCTCAGAGGATCTCATTGAGGAAAAAGAGGCTGCATACGGAATCCACGGGGGAGAAATCGAAACATCCTTCATTCTTTCCTTCAAAACCGATTGGGTGAAAAAAGAGCTTTGTCCCGATGAGTTCATCCAGTTTCCGGAGAGCGCACAGCATCTTCAATTAAAAGGCAGCCATTATGTTGCTTGGAGGATGGAAGATATTTCGAAATCCGGGGTTTTAGGAAATGCAAAAAAAGCTTCAAAAGAAACGGGAGAAATCATCGCCAACCGTTTGGGTGAAAAGCTGGCGGTTGTTTTGCGGGAAATGGCGGAATTCGAAATGGATGATCTCATCAACATTTCTTCCGAAAAGCAGTACAGTCCTTTGACATAGAATGGATGATCAATTGTTTCAAACATAAAGAAAACTTTGGAGGTGTGGAAGCATGGCTTGGAAACAAGAAATACAGCAGTTTTTAGGGAAGGAAAAAGTTCTGTTCGATGCAGCTTCAAGAGGAAAATTTTCTAAAGATTATTATTGGTATTCACCCATTCTCGCACAAAAGCTAAAGGATAAACTGGCCGATTGCATCGCCTTTCCGGAGTCAGAAGAGGAATTAGTTTCGTTAATATCATTCGCCGTAAAAAGAAAAATTCCGATTACGGTCAGAGGTGCTGGAACAGGAAATTATGGTCAGGCCGTACCTCTTCAAGGCGGTATTGTGATCGACATGACGAGGTTTCATCAAGTACTTGAAATCGGCGAAAACGCTGTAACGGTACAGGCGGGAATAAGAATCGGCAAACTTGAACGGATATTAGAGCGAAGCGGAAAAGAGCTGCGAATTATGCCGAGCACATATATTCAAGCAACGATTGGCGGTTTTGTGGCGGGAGGATCGGGAGGAATCGGCTCCATTACATGGGGCAATTTGTGGGACGGCAATGTGCACAGCGCTTCCGTTTACACAATTGAGGAAAAGCCGAGAAAAATTGTTGTTTCAGGCGATAAACTCGAGCAATATATTCACAATTACGGAACTTTAGGTGTCATGACAGAGCTGCAATTGCCAATCGAGGAGAAAACAGATTGGATGCAAGCAATGGTTTTTCATGACCATTTAGATGAAGCGATAAATTTCGCCCATCAATTTTCGGGCATAGAAACTATGAAAAAAAGGCTCTTATCAGTATGTGAAGGAGCTTTGACAAAGCATTTCGCTCCTTTAAAACAATATATTTTGCCTGAAAAAACGTTAACGATGATTGAGGTCGATGAAAAAGCAAAAAGTGAATTTGTCGAACTCGTTTCCGAACATAAAGGAATATTGGCACATACCATTCCTGCCAAGCAGTATCGAAAAGGGGTCCGCCTTTCGGATTTTACTTGGAACCACTCCACGCTGTGGGCCTGCAAAAATGAAGACAATATTACTTACTTACAAGTTGAGTTTGATATTCAACACCTTTATCATCAAGTCCATTTGTTAAAAAAGGAATTTGGTGAAGAAGTCCTTCTTCATTTTGAATTTATAAAAAGAAACGGAACAATTATTCCAACGGCCTTGCCGGTCGTTCGCTTTACAAGCGAGAAACGGCTGTATGAAATCATACAATTTTTCCTGAATATAGGAGCTAAAGTGCATGATCCGCATACTTATTTGTTGGGATTCGGTGGTTGGAGTTTACGAATGGATGAAATCATAAAAATCAAGCAAAAAAATGATCCGTTTCATTTGCTGAATCCAGGAAAAATAGCGGACGTCACCTCTTATGCACAAGTGTAACGATGGGAAAATGAATTGAAACGGCTGAAATATACCGAAAAAAGTTCTTATTATCGGCACTAGGTTCTTGGCATGAAGCAGAAATGTAACTAGAAAAATATCAAAAATAGTAGGAGGATTCGTATGCAGGCAAAAGGGAAGGGATATACAAAAATCTTCATTTTATTTCTGCTCGTTCTTTTAGCTGGATGCGGCAGCCAATCAGCTTCAACTAATAACGAAGAAGTCAAAGAGGACTCAGAAAAATTGGAAAAAGTGAAGCAAGTCACGAACTGGTTTGCCGAACCGGAACATGGAGGCAACTATGCAGCTTTGATGAAAGGCTTTTATAAAGAAGCAGGCATTGATATGACAATAGAGCCAGGCGGGCCGCAAGTTTCCCCCATTCAAATAGTGGCATCTGGGGAAGCCGATTTTGGAATCACTCAAGCTGACGATATTTTATTAGCTCGCGATAAAGGAATACCCATTGTGGCGATCGGAGCCATTTTTCAAGTGAATCCGCAGGCGTTGTTGTACCATGCTGATCAAAATATTAAAGATTTTTCCGATTTGAATGGGCGAACGGTGTACACGGCACCTGGAACAGGGTACTGGGCATATATAAAAAAGGCTTATCAGCTCGACGATGTGAAAGAAATGGCATATAGCGGACAGCTGACTCCATTTATAGAGAATAAAGAGTCAGTTACCCAATGCTACATTACGGCGGAGCCTTTCGCCTTAAAGCAGCGAGGAATCGAAACGAAATATTTGCTCATACACGATTCCGGCTACCAGCCTTATGGCAATGTAATATTTACAACCGAAAAAATGGTCAAAGAAAAACCTGATCTCGTCAAACGGTTTATGGAAGCGACAACGAAAGGGTGGAAGTATTATAAAGATCATTCGGATGAAGTAAATCCTTTTATACATGAATATAATCCTGATTTATCAATGGAGGCGCTCGAATATGGGGCTGAACAGCAGCTGAACTTAATTTTCGGGCACGATGCGAAAGATCACGGCTTCGGCTATATGTCTCAAGAACGGTGGAACACCTTGCAAAATCAACTCTATGAACTAGGTTTAATTAAAAAGAAAGAAGATATCGCCAATGCCTACACGAACGAATTTTTGGCGAAAAATTAAAAATGCGCCTCGGAGCAAGTTGGACAAAAAGGGGAGAAAGCTATGAGTCAACTGCATTTGCTGAATGTTTGTCTGCCGCTTGAAGATCCTGGTTCTCTCTTTGAAATCATCATTAACGATGATCGATATGAAAAAATCACAAAGCAGCCTTCTTATCTTCAGCGCGAAGACTTTAAAACTTTAGATGCCCTTAACTCATCCTCCGATTCATTCATTGATTGTCAAGGATATGTGTTGCTGCCCGGCTTTGTTGATGCTCATATGCATTTAGATAAAGCCTATTCTCTCAGGAAAGTTCCGAACGCAAGCGGGACGCTTCAAGAAGCAGTAATAAATTACCGGAAGCAATCTCCCCATTTTACGGTGGAAGAAATTGAGTATCGGGCGATGAAAACTGCACTGAATGCACTAAGCCATGGTACAACAGCCATTCGCACACATGTCAATTTTGAATTGCCTTTAGGGGAAGACGTCGTGTTCCGGGCGTTGACAGCTGTTTTAAACGTAAAAGAAAAATTAAAACAATACATTACGATTCAAGTCATTCCAATGTTTTTACTGCCTGACGACGATTCAAAACGAGAGCTGGAATGGATTGAACAAGCGATCAAAATGGGGGCTGATGGAATTGGCGGAGCTCCTCATTTAGCTGAAAACCATGAGAAGCAAATTGACGGTTTGTTTTCGTTGGCAGAAAAGTACGACAAACCGATTGATTTGCATGTAGATGAAAGTGATGATCCGAACGTATGCACACTGGATTATATTATCCAAAAAACAATGGAGCGGCAATTTCACAATCGAGTTGTAGCCGGCCACCTTTGCTCTTTGGCGCCAATGGAACAAGAAAAAGCTCTTTCTTTAATTGAACGGATGGCGGCGGCACAAATTGGAGCGGTGACGCTGCCGGGTGCCAATATGTACTTGCAAGGTCGATTTGATCAAGGGATTGTCCGCCGCGGCGTCACAAGAATTCATGAAATTTTGCAAAGCGGGGCAACGCTTGCGGCTGCTTCCGATAATGTTCATGATCCATTTCATCCATTCGGGAAGGCGGATTTACTGCAAATCGGTTTGCTAACTGCATATGTTGCCCATTTAGGAAGCGGTGAAGGCCTAAAACAAATTATTCGGATGATTACCGAATATCCGGCAAAATTATTAAATTTAAAAAATTACGGTGTAAGATGCGGAACGAAGGCAAGCTTCGTTCTATTAAAAGCTAGATCAGTAGAAGACATCTTTACGAATCTGCCTGTTGAAAGATATGTGTTTCGAAACGGAAAACTGCTCTATCAATCTAAAAAAGCTGAACATTGGAACGATCGCCAGTTGTTGATGTATCAGCACGAGACGGAAAGCCAATATGCAAAATTTGAAAGGAATTTACAATATGTATGACCTTGTATTAGAAAATATCAGACTGCCCAATCAAGAAAGGCATCATTTTATCGGGATTCAAAACGGGATCATTGCTGAAATTTCCCCTTATCCCCTGCAAGGAAAAGCAGTGATAGACGGCTGTGGAGATTTAGCCATGCCGCCATTTGTCGAACCACATATTCATCTTGATACGGCATTTACTGCCGGAGAGCCGAGCTGGAATCAAAGCGGCTCGATATTAGAAGGAATTTTATTATGGAACGAACGGAAGCAAACTTTGACGATGGAAGATGTCTACGAGCGAGCCAGGAAGGCGCTGAATCAGTTAATGAAATTCGGTGTTTTATATGTAAGAGCGATCGCAGATATTTCCGATGAACGTCTCGTTGCTTTCAAAACATTGCTGAAGCTGAAATCAGACTTGCAGGATATCATCCATTTGCAAATCATTGCTTTTCCTCAAAATGGTTTATTCTCATGTCCGGAAAATCAGGAACGGATGCTTGAAGCAATCAAGCTGGGCGCTGACGGGGTCAGTGCTGTTCCTCACTTGGAAAGAACGAGGGAGGAAGGGATCGAATCCATTCGATTCTGCTTTTCTTTGGCTGAAAAATACGGCCTATTTCTTCATTTCTTTTGTGACGAAATCGATGATCCGCAATCGAGGTTTATTGAAACAGTTGCATCATTGGCGATTTCATCAGGACTGGAGGACAAAGTGACTGCAAGTCATGCGTGTGCAATGGCCTATTATCCGGATAATTATGCTGCCAAATTATTAGATTTGATTGCGAGTTCCAAAATTCATATTGTAGCTTGTCCTCTGATCAACACGGCAATGCAAGGAAGATATGATTCCTATCCTAAAGGGCGAGGGATTACGAGAATAAAAGAGATGCTGCAAAAAAATATCAATGTTTGCATCGCCCATGACGATATCATGACCCCGTTTTATCCGTTAGGTAACGGGAATATATTGCAGGCTGCACATATGGCTGCTCATGCAGGTCATTTAACGGGAATGAAGGAATTGGAGGAATTGATTAACATGATATCGATAAACGGAGCTAAAGCTCTGCAAATCAACGATTACGGAATAAAGGTAGGAAATGAAGCAAATATCATTACGTTCCCGGTTGATCATGCTATAGATTTGATTCGCCTTCAGCCCCATTGCCGCTATGTGATAAAGAAGGGCAGAGTTTTGCTTCACACCAATCCGATGGAAACCGTTTTTTATATGTAATTTAAAAGGCTTTGATTCTGTCCCAATACTGATATAGAAATATTCAAATCGGTTTTTATTTGTAATTTTAAAAGGTTAGGAGCAGAAAGCTTTATGGCAAATATTTTAGTTGTTTTTTATAGTGCTTTCGGACATATAAGACAAATGGCGCAATCAGTTTGCGAAGGAGCAAAGGCGATTGAGAAAACAGATGTACGATGTGTAAAAATTCCCGAATTTACTGATCGTTTAATTCCGGCTATTAGAGAAAATCCGTTGATGATTGATAAAAACGGAATTTCCGCAACATTTCAAATTGGAAAAAGAAAAGAAAATTATGAGCGTGAAAGCGAAAAGCAGAAAATATTTAAAACAGCGGAAATAGAAGATTTCCACTGGGCAGATGGAGTGATATGGGGATTTCCGACGTATTTTGGATCGATGCCGTCCCAAGTTAAATATTTTTTAGAAACTATCGGCGACCTTTGTGTGGAAGGCGTACTGGAGGGAAAGCCCGCGGGCATCTTTACAAGCGCTGGTTCCATTCATTCCGGGCATGAAGCGGCCATCTTAACATCCATCGTACCGCTTCTCCATTTCGGAATGATCATTATCGGATTACCTTATACTCAAAATCCGGAATATTTAACGGACGCCCCCATTGGCGGAACTCCGTATGGACCAACAGTTTTAGCCGGCCCTGATGGTTCGCGAAAGCCGTCTGATGACGAATTAAAAATGGCCGGTCGCCTGGGGAGAAACGTGGCGTATATTGCCAACGCATTGTGCATGCAAAGAGAAAGAAACAGCTGATGATTGCGTTTGAACAAAACAATCATTCTCATTACTTTTCTTTCATAAGAAGGGGAATTGTTATGGACTATATCCATGAAATTTTAAAGATTGCAACAACTGAGCCAAAAAAAGCTGTGCTAGCCACTATTATTGATGTGGAAGGCTCCGCTTACCGAAAAGAAGGAGCAGCAATGCTGATTCAGGAGGATGGGGAAACAATCGGCGTAATAAGCGGCGGTTGCCTTGAAAATGACCTGCAAGAAAGGGCGAAGCTTTTGCTTGAGGGCGAGTCGCAATGTATCGTATATGACTTGAAAAGCGAAGATGACTTGTCGTGGGGAAAAGGCGCCGGCTGCAACGGCGTCATACGCATCCTGTTGGAGTGCATCGATGACCGTTTGCGAAAGCATTTATCCCGGATGCATGATTTGCTTCAAAACGGCAAGGACGTTTTCATCGTAAAACAACTCGGCAAAAATTTTTCCGTAATCAATTATTTATTTTTTACAGAAGACACGGAAACGTTCGGGGAATGGGCTGGTGCGGTGCCGAAACAAATCGATGCCATAGCTGAGCAAGAGAAAAGCGGATTAGTTTGGGTCAATGAACTGTCCTCATATGTTTATGTTCAGCGATTTGAGCCTAAACCGAGATTGATTATTTTCGGTGCCGGTTCGGATGCTGTACCACTGTCGCATTTCGCTTCACGGACCGGTTTTTCGGTTATCGTTAGTGATTGGAGAGAAGCGTTGTGCAATAGATGGCGTTTTCCTGATGCCGATCAGCTTATCATCGCTTTCCCGCGGGAAGCGGCAACGAAAATATCTTTTTCCCCCCGCGATTTTGTTGTTCTGCTGACACACCAATTTCAACAGGATCAAGAGCTTTTAAAGCTGTTGTTGCAGCAAAACCTGCGATATATCGGGGTCATCGGTTCAAAAGAACGGACAAAACGCTTGCTGGGAGACCAGGAAATTCCCCGAAACGTTCATTCACCTGTCGGCTTGTCTATTGGGGCAGAAGGCCCTGAAGAAATCGCGATCAGCATTTTAGCAGAATTAATTCAATTGAAAAAGCTTCGATCTCCTCATAAGGTGCGTGCATAATGAAGCCGCAATCACATTTCACAAAAAGCCAGGTGCTAATCGGAATGCCAAAGTTCACTTGACCAATAGACGAACCGATGGTTATGTACCGACGCTGTATCTAAACTTGTCAAGCCCCTTTTTAGAGTTCTTTTACAGTCGGCTTGGAAAAGTCGATAGCAGAGCAAGCGGTGCAATTGCACCAAACAGCCGTTTATTCAACTGGAAATCATCAACGATCTCATTTTTCAATACGAAACTTGATACGCAGCAATAAGTTGTTTGATGAGGATGCTGCCAAGCTGGATCGCTTGCCGAGTCCGCCGATTTTGTTATCCCTATTTAAGGAAGCGGACAGGCGATAATGGTGCACAATCGGTCAAATGCGGACGTCAACAAGCCATTTCCGTTTCTTATCGCAATATGGTTGCAAAAGCACGTTATTTTACTATCAAAGGAAGGGGATGAAGTTGAAAACATTGTCCTCAAAAATATGGATGCCAACAGATTTAAGAGAAGCATGGCGATTGCGGCAGCTATTGCAATTAGAATCACACTTTATAGCCGGCGGAACATTATGGCAAACAAAATGGGAAAAAGGAGCACCGCAGCCATCTCATTTAATCAGCCTTGAGAACATAAAAATTTTAGAAGCGATATATGAAAAAGAAGATGGCGGCCAAAACTTTCTTCACTTGGGGGCGCTTATCCGATTGGCTGACTGCCTCCGCCATCCCATTATAAAAGCGAAATGGCCTTTATTGACCAAAGCTGTCAAGACCATTGCTGCACCAGCCGTGCGCAATCTTGGAACGATCGGAGGAAACGTCGCCTCAACAATTGGTGATGCCATCCCCGCCCTGTTAGTGATGGAAGCGAAAATCGGTTGTTTTGATGGGGACGACATAAAAAAAATCGATTTAGATCATTGGTTGAATGAAGAATTCAAGGATGATCTTATAACGGAAATAGTGGTGCCGGAAATTTCAGGTCCGCCATCATATGTCCATTTTTATCAAAAAATTGGGAGGAGAGAGGCGTTTTCAGGCTCTGTCGTCACCATTGCAGGGATAATCGGCCAAAATGACAACGGAACAATTGACTTTGCGCGGTTGGCAGCAGGCGGAGGCGAGAATCGTCCAAGGCGATTAAGAATAACGGAGCAATTGCTGGCCGGACGCAAGGTTGAGTCCGCTTTGCTAAAAAAGGTGCATGAGGCGCTCTTTTCTGAATTTCAACCTGTCGGCGATGCTTTTTTTTCAGCGGATTACCGCAGGCGGGTCGCCGCCAACATAGTCATAGCAGAATTAAAAAAATTAGAGGAGAAAGATTAATATATTCAAATACGAGCTTTTTCAATTTGGATTATGAAGAAGGGAAGGGATTGAGATTGAAACAAGTGTGCATCAGACCGGACGGAGTAGAAAAAGTAACTGGACATTTAAAGTTTTTAACAGATCTTTCGTTTCCGAATATGCTGTTTGCAAAAATTTTGCGAAGCGAATATCCGCATGCCAATATCGTTTCGATCTCAACGGAAAAAGCGGAGGAATTGCCGGGAGTTCGGGCTGTCATTACAAGCAAGGATGTTTTAGGTTTAAACGGGTTTGGCTTAATCTTTCCTGATCAGCCTGTTTTATGCAAAGATAAAGTTCGTTTTGTCGGCGATGCTGTCGCGGCTGTTGCTGCGGAAACAGAGGAAATCGCCGAAGCGGCGCTTCAGCTGATCGAAGTGGAATATGAGCCGCTGCCGGTTGTTGATGATCCGGAACAGGCTATGCTCCCTTCTTCTCCGCAGCTCCATCCGAACGGGAATATCCTACACCAAGCATCTTATCAAAGCGGCAATGTGGAAGAAGCATTTCAATCATGCGACTGTATTGTGGAGGAAACGTATCAACTTCCAAGGCAAATGCATGCGTACATGGAAACAGAGGGCGGAGTGTTTGTTCCGGAAAAAGACGGCACTTTGACGGTGTATGCCGGCACTCAGCATGGATATAAAGACCGCTATCAATTAGCCCGCATTTTAAATATGCCGGAAGAAGACATCCGCGTCGTCTCAAGCCCGCTTGGCGGCTCTTTTGGCGGAAAAGACGAATTAAACATCCAGCCGTACGGAGCCTTATTGGCGCTGAAAACGGGATTTCCTGTAAAAATTCATCAAACGAGAAGGGAATCGGTGCGGTCAGGAATCAAAAGGCATCCGATGAAAATTAAAATGAAAACAGGTGCGAAAAAAAACGGCAAAATCATCGCCCATCAAGTGCGAATTATAGCGGATACCGGCGCATATGCAACGTTAGGCCCCGCAGTATTGGATTTTGCGGTTGAACATGCGATAGGCCCATACATGATCCCAAATATTCAAGTTGAAGGCTATTCGGTTTTTACGAATAACGGCGTTGCCGGTGAATTTAGAGGCTTTGGAGGAAACCAAGTAACCTTCGCACTGGAAGGGCAAATCGATCGCTTGGCGGTCAAGCTTGGAATGTGTCCGCTTGAACTCAGAAAAAAAAATCTGCGCCAGGCACATGATCCCGGTCCTGTCGGGCAAAAAATCGCCCCAACTGACGGCGCTCAACAAGTTTTAAAACAGATCAGCCAATCGAAACTATTGAACAGCTGCCGAAAACAAGATCATAACGGCTTGATTAAGACAGGCGTCGGAGTGGCAATCACCATGCACGGCGGAGGGCTGGGCTATGGACGTTTAGATCCGGCTGGAGGGAGAATTTCATTGAACGAGGAAGGAAAAATCGAAATTGCTTTTGGGTTTGAAGAATTTGGCCAAGGCTTGCTCGCAGTGATTGAACAAATTGCCATTCAAGCAATAGGCTGCTCCCGAGAGGATTTATACATTGTCATCGGCGATACGGACAAAGTCCCGCGTTCAGGCTCATCCACTGCTTCAAGGGGTACGAGCATGGTTTGGCAAGCCATTCAACGGATGAAAGCTCCGTTTCAAAACAGCCTGGTGGAAAGAGCCTCGCAATGTACGGATGTTCCCGTCAGTCAATTAAAAATAGGCGAAAAAGGTGTTTGGCACCAAGATGAGCTGCTGATTTCATACAAAGAACTGGCGGAACAAACGATAGACAAGCCGCTGATCATTGAAACTCGATTTGACTTTCCGACAACCCCTTGCTCCATACCAGGCGGACATTTTTTATATTCGTTTGCAGCTTGTGCTGTTAAGGTGGAAGTGGATCTGGCAACTGGATTTGTTCGTGTAAAACAATTAGAGCAAGCCGTTGCCGCTGGTCCTGTTATTTTTCCGCAAGGATATTTGGGACAAATTGAAGGCGGATCCGTGATGGCGTTAGGCTATACATTAACGGAAGAAGCGCTGATGGAAAACGGAACATATGTAACGGAAAACTTTGATACGTATTTAATTCCGACGATAAAAGATGTTCCCCTTTCGATTGACATCACCGCAATCGAGGAGTTGTGCGAAGAGGATGAATATGGGCCAAGAGGCGTCGGGGAAATTGGCACGGTTGCTGTTGCCCCTGCCATCGCAACGGCCATTTATGATGCGACTGGCATCTGGGTGAATAAGCTGCCGGTATCAAGGGAAGAAATCGTCAATAAGATGATGGAAACGGAGATGAGCAAATGGCTGACAAGCAAATGAGCGCAAGCATAAAATTACCGTCTGAAGAACGAATGCGCATGTCGATTTTTGTGAATGGCAAAAAGAAAGAGCTTGAGATTCATCCGGCCGCACGGCTAGTTGACATTTTAAGAGAGCAGCTGCATCTGACTGGCACAAAGATTTCCTGCGGAATTGGCCGCTGCGGCGCCTGTTCTGTCATCATGAACGGCAGGCTAGTGAATGCCTGCTTAGTCAGAGCTTATCAAGCAAATGAAAAAGAAATTGTTACAATTGAAGGACTTGCGGAAAAAGGGCTTCATCCGATTCAGCAGGCGTTTTTGGAAGAGGGAGGTTTCCAATGCGGATATTGCACCCCAGGAATGATTATGGCTGTCAAAGCGATTTTGGATCAATATCCGAATCCAACTAGTCAGCAAATAGTTGACGGTTTATCAGGAAATCTTTGCCGATGCACAGGCTACTCCGGTATTATTAGAGCAGTTCAAAAGCTTGCTGAAAAAGAAACTTCTCGCTTAGACAGCAAATGTTAAGAAGGCGGAGCAGTTCGGCGATTTTTTTTAACATGATCAGTTGAAAGAAATTATAGATTTTAGCGTTTTTCGGCTTGTTTCCTTGTCTGCAGCGTTAAAAATTTATGGCTATCGCCGAGTGAAATTCGTCATACATCGAAAATAAGTGACCCATAAACGAATATATGCCTGATGAAAACAACCGGTATTCAATCTGTAATTCGTTGTAAAAAGAACCGTTACGTTTCATCATCAGCGGTGCATGTGGCTGAGAATGTATTAAATCGCAAATTTTTTAGCAAGTAAGCCAAATGAAAAATGGCTGACGGATGTCACGGAATTCAAGATAGGAAACGGTAAAAAAGCGTATTTGAGTGCAATTCTAGATCTGTATAGTTATGTATTAGGGCATTCGAACAATCATCAACTTGTGTTTCAAACAGTTGATCACGCTATCGCAAGGGTCAAGTCCAACCCTGCCCTAGATTCCTGGCAAATCACATCACCGCTGCTTTTTTACACAACATTCAGGACTTAATCTATCACAAGTTTAAAAGAACATAAACAACTTTTGATTTATAGTACATCTCATGGGCTTAAGAAGCGAATAATCGAAGCAAAGCGAACACATAGTATGTCAAGAGTGGGACGCTGCATGGAAAACGCCCCAATGGAATCTTTTTGGGCAACCTGAACGTGTGAAAGGTATGATCTGAAACGATATGAAACGTTTAAAGCGTTACAACAAGCGATTAAGAGTTTTATAATAACAAACGCGATCAAGAAAAATTAAACGGCTTAAGCCCATTAGAATTTAGAGCTCAAGCCGTTTAAAGCAATTTATGATTTCCACTGTCTGCTTGACAGGGGACAGTTCAACTTTTGGACAATCCCTTTAAGAAAGTTATTTTCTTTGTCTCATCACCATATTCTGTGATGTTCACACAATTCCGGAAATAAGTTAGCGAGATTGATACTCAATCTAGAGTAGCTCCTTCGTCAGCTTGCAGACCACTAAGTTGGTAGATGGAAGCGGTCAAGTGCTTTCCTTGACGGATTCCATTCTACCAACTAGACGATTTTTTTTGTTTTTTTAAATAAAGGGAGCCTCCCAAAAGTCAGCGTAACTGACTTTTGGGAGGCCCCGTTTTTTCATGACGTTGTTGAAGAAAGTATTTGTATCCGATTAACTTCCCCGATACACTTGATACCCCCACGGTGAAATAAGCAATGGAACATGGTAATGGGTATTTGCATCAGAAATGCCGAAGCGGACGACGACGTGATTAAGAAACAGCGGTTCCTTCAAGGATAAACCTTTGTTTTTAAAATAATCTCCAATGTAAAACAGAAGTTCATAAGTTCCCGGTGTTAATTGCTGCACAGTGATGAGCGGTTCGTCAACCCGACCGTTTTCGTTTGTGAATGCGGTTTTGAGCAGCTGTTTTTCCGTTTCGTTTTGATCTGTAATAGAAAACAGCTCGATTTTGACGTTTTGTGCAGGCGTACCGTGAGTTAAATCTAAAATATGTGTTGTTAATCCTTTCATACTCCATCTCCTTATTGACCTTTTTATTTGTCTCGTTTTTCATTTTGGAAGCCCGTTTTGTTACTTTGGAAGCGCTTGTCTGACGGGGCATGGCATTTGAATCACGGCTTTCTTTCACTATTTAACCAGCGTGTAATTTCTTTTGTTATTATTTCTCAGCAGATTCAGCTGTACCGCCATTTATGGAGCTTAAAAAGAATATGGCTTCGTACTGTGCAAAAGATCAAAAATAACGAAAGTCAATTTGTTCTATCAAAATGGAATGTACGTGTCAGCATAGGTTTCTCTCTTCTTTCACTATATCCTTCAGTCGAAAATAGGCAATTTTTTTAATTTCTGCTATTGCTTGCTCTATCTCTGCTTCCGCATTGTTTTTGATTCGCTGTTCAATCGATGCAAATATTTCCTGCTTTGTTTTGCCGCGCACAGCCAAAATAAACGGGAATTGAAATTTTTCCATATACGTTTCGTTTAATTTTAACAATCGATCGAATTCTTCATCTGTCAGTTTTTGCAGCCCCGCTTTTTGTTGTTCTGTTTGCGAAAATCGGGTCATTTTTGTTCTTGCGCCTAAAGCAGGGTGATTGCGAATAAGCGCCAATTTTTCGTGTTCGTCAGCTTGATCCACGATCTCAGCAATTTTGGAAAAAAGCGATTGCACGGAAGAAAACGGGCGGAATTTTTCTGCTTTTTCTGCCACCCATGTTGAATCTTCAAATATCCCGCCTAGCTTCTCAATAAATTCAGCCGCACTGAGTTGGTTAACTTGTTCTATGTCCATTCGGCTTTCTCCTTTCGTTTTTAAAATTTGATCGTTGTCGGTTTTAACTGTTCGGCAGCAGAAGATTTTTTCAGTGAGAAATGGTGAAAAAATAAGTTTAAAAAGATGGCTGTAAGACTGCCTGTTATAATCCCATCACTAAAAAGAATTCGCAGCATAGGCGGCAGCTGTGCAAACAAATCAGGAACAACTGTGGAACCCAATCCGAGGGAAATGGAGCAGGCAATTACTAACAAATTGCTTTGCTGTTGAAAATCAACAGTGCTTAACATTTTAATGCCTGAAGCAACGACCATGCCAAACATGATCACCATTGCTCCCCCTAATACAGATGTTGGGATCATCGTGGCAAAAGCAGCAATTTTCGGAATAAATCCAAGGGTGACAAGTATAAAGCCGGCAACGATCGCAACACTTCTCGTTTTTATATTTGTCAGCTGCACAAGTCCGACGTTTTGAGCAAACGTGTTGTACGGGAAAGCGTTCAAACAACCGCCGATGATGAAAGCCAATCCTTCGGCACGATATCCGCGCGCAAGATCTTGGTCGTTAAGATCTTTTCCGCAAATTTTGCTTAGGGCTAAAAAGGCGCCAGTCGATTCAATCATGATGACAATGCCCACTAATGTCATTGTAAAGATCGGCACAAGCTCAAAAGTAGGTGTACCGAAATACAAAAATTTCGGAGAATGAATCCATGAAGCTTGCATTACTTCTTTCACATCAACCTCTCCCATAAAAGCCGCGGTGACCGTACCCGCGATAATCCCGATAAGCACAGAGATTGCCCGAAAAAAGCCTGTGAAAAATCGATTCATAAACAAAATCAAAAGAAAAACCCCAAATGAAAGGAGCAAATTTTCCGGATCGCCAAATTTCGGACTTCCTGCACCGCCCGCCATGTTTTTAATCCCGACCGGTATTAAGGACAGTCCTATAAGGGTGACAACTGTACCTGTCACGACCGGCGGGAACAATAATCTTGTTATTTTGCCAAAGAGCGGAGCAAAAAGAATAATGAATATTCCTGCGGCAATGATCGATCCATAGATTGCATTGATGCCGTACTCTTTTCCGATCCCGATCATCGGTGTAACAGCAACAAATGAAGCACCTAATATGACAGGTAAACCAATGCCGAAATATTTTGTTTTGAACGCCTGCAGCAGGGTGGCGATTCCGCATGTCAATAAATCAATCGCAACTAGATATGACAGCTCCTGCGTCGAAAGGTTTAACGCTCCTCCGACAACAAGAGGAACAACAATGGCGCCTGCATACATCGCCAGTACATGCTGCAACCAAGTGAAAAAAATGAGTTCCTCCATTTTGGTTTGTCAAGTGACCTCTCCTCCTCTTATGTAAAAAAATCTAACACTAGATGTTATTTGTTTTTCATAATAAAAGAACGATGTAGTGAAGTCATTGGTTGAATTACATAATCGTTTTTGCAAAATTTAGTTAATGTATCTAAAGCTTTATAGACAAATTACATTTTCATTTACTAAAGCTCTTGCCTCAATTTTTTTATAATTGAAGCAAATTTTTTATGCGGAATGCCAAGCGGAGGCTAATAGTGGCTTCTGGATCCTTTAAGCTTTTTCCGATGAGCTCCTCGCATTTTTCTAATCGATAGATCACCGTATTGCGATGAACGAAAAGTTTTTTGGCTGTTTCAGAAATTTGACAATGATTTTCCAAAAATAAAAACAGCGTTTGCAGCAGAGCCTGTTTTTCAGTGTCTGCCGGGTCTGAAAGGTTTGTCAAAATCTGTTCGTAAAAATCAATCAGCTCTTCTTTTGGAATCATTTTCAATAGCGTATAAATATCTTTTTTCTTATGAATTTGAATGAATTCTTGATTTCCGGAATACTGTTCTTCTTCCAGCACTTCCAACGCTTCTTTATAGCCTTTTTTTACATCTAAAAATTGTTGGCAAAGACTGCCGACGCCGAATGAGACAGTCCGTTGGAACCTGCTTCTAATTTTCGCTTGCAATTCCTTTAAAAACGGCATGATGGAAGAATGAAGCTCCAGCCATGATTTTTGAATCGGGAAGAGCAAAATGCCTACGTTCCCCTTCACAAAAAAATGAACAGGATTTGGGAACGCATCAGCTTCTTTTTCCATAAATTCAAAAATCCGTTCATTTTCTTTATGGAATTGTGTAAACGTTAAAGATTTTTTTCTTTCATCCAATTTTCCTGCTGCACAAAAATACGATTGATCATTGCGAATTTTAAATTCTTTTGCTTTAATGACAATCTCTTCTTTTGATTGAAAGGCGCCATCTGTAAAATTGATAAAAAATTCATTTTGAACTTTTCGTTTATGTTGTTTAAGAGCATTTTTTTTCATCAATTCAAATGAAATGACATTTGTCGCTTGTTCGATCGTCAACACAAGCGAAGGACTGTGAAAAGGAATGGCATCAAAAACAATTAAACATCCGCTGTTGCTTTCATGAGTGTAAATGGGAAAAACGGAAACAGTTCGTTTACTAGAAATAATGGAAAAACAAGTGTAAGAGCTTGGCTGTAAGAAAAAGCGAAATCCGTCTGTGTACATTTCCTCGATTTCCGGCAGACTCGATGAAACGGAAGATGAAGAAGCAATCATTTGAAAGTGCTGATCCAACAGTAAAATTGGACAGCCGATCAAGTTTGCCAAATTTTCCAGTAATGAGACGAGCCCTTTTCCTCTTAAAATATGGTTTGTAAATTGCTGATGGATTTCAATCGCATTGAGCAATTCGTTTGTCCGTTTGTCCAATATATAGCTTAATGTCTGGTTCACAACCTCTCCTAACGTAACCTCAATCGGCAATTCAATAATTGGGAAATTTTTTTCATTTGCATACTTCAGGCAAGCCTCCGGAATTTCTTCCAAAAATCGCTTCATTTTAATTGCCAACCCTGCACATTGCTGATCCGCCATATTTTTGATGAGTGCGAGCAGATCATTCGGATTGTCTTTTAAATGAAAGGCAGTTGTTACAAGCAGTTCATTCGGTTTCAGGAAATCGATGATATCCGGTGCATCCATCATATTGACGCTGAAAACTTCTCGATCTTTTCCGTTATGGCCGGCGATGAGCTTGGCATTTTTCATAACGGGAATTTTTAATATTTCGGAAATTTTCATTTTTTCAGCCCCTTTGTCTTCAAATTTTAGTGAACATGCACAAAAGATGGTGAAATTTATATCAAAATTGCCAATGTATATGAAAAAGAATAACGATAAAATAAAGTAAATTCACATTTTATGGAACAAAATGTAACAAGGATATTTGCTTATTTTGAATAGAAAAGAGGGAAGAGACATGACAGTTCATTTACTTGGGCCCATTCAGCTTGAAGAGGAAGTTGAAAGGCTGATCGAATGGCTTGCAACATTCGGTAAAACGGAAAAAGGCGGAGTTACCCGGCTGTTATATAGCGAACAATGGCTGTCAGCGCAGGAAGCGTTGAAGGAGAAAATGGAGGAATGCGGATTAGCTCCATATTTTGATGACGTCGGCAACTTGTTCGGCCGAGCAGAAGGATCATCTCCATCCTCCAAAACAATCTTAACTGGTTCGCATATCGATACGGTTATTGAAGGAGGAAAATATGACGGCGCATACGGCATTATTGCCGGCTTGTTGGCGACTCATTATTTATTAAAGCGTTTTGGAACACCAAAAAAAACGATTGAGGTCGTATCCTTATGTGAAGAGGAGGGCAGCCGGTTTCCGCTTACATTTTGGGGGTCAGGCTCTGTAACGGGGAGGCGCTCTTTTAAACATATACAAAAAATTGTTGATTCTAAAGGGATTTCGTTTGTGCAAGCAATGAATGAATGCGGTTTTGGACAGGAAAGATTTCGCCAGCCATTTCGAAACGATATTCAATGCTTTATTGAGCTGCACATCGAACAGGGCTCTGTGTTAGAAAAAAAGAAAAAATCGTTGGGCATTGTCAGCGACATTGTTGGACAGCGCCGCTATCAAGTAAAGGTTGTCGGTGAAAGCAACCACGCAGGAACAACCCCGATGCCCTGCCGGAAAGATGCGGTGGCCATTGCCTCTGAACTGATTACCTATTTAATGAAACAAGCCAAACAGGTGTGCGACCAACTAAGAGTGACCGTTGGCAAAATAAAGGTTGAACCTAACGTTCCGAATGTGATTGCAGGTGAAGTCGTTTTTACGATCGATATCCGTCATCACGAGGAAGAACTATTGGAGCAATTTTGTTCAACATTTTCACGTCATTTTAAAAATGTGAGCGCACAATACAATGTCGATATTTTGTTAAATGAATGGCTGAACGTCAAGCCGGTCAAAATGGATCAACAATTGCTGAGGCTGTCAAAAGAAATTGCAGAAGAGCAAAATCTGTCTCATGAAATCTTGGTTAGCGGAGCGGGACATGATTCGCAAATGTTCGGAACCTATTGTCCGACTGCGCTTTTTTTTGTCCCGAGTCATAACGGAATCAGCCACTCGCCGAAGGAATATACCGCAGCTGCTCATTTAGAAAGCGGCGTTAAGTTTTTAATCGATTATTTATATAGATTGGCATATTAAAAGAAAGGATTGTGGACGAAATGAAATTTCTGCCTCTACAGACACCTAATAGAACGATCATGACACCGGGGCCTGTTGAAGTCGATCCGAGAGTTTTGCAGGCGATGAGTACGCCGATTTTAGGCCAATTTGATCCTGCATTTACTTCGATCATGAATGAAGTAATGGAAATGCTTCGCTATTTATTTCGTACGGACAACAAATGGGCGTTCCCTATCGATGGAACCTCCAGATCGGGCATTGAAGCGATGCTGGCGAGCATTATCGAACAGGGCGACAAAGTGCTGATCCCAATATATGGCCGGTTCGGCTATTTATTAACCGAAATATGCGAACGTTACGGGGCTGATGTCACTACAATTGAGCGTGAATGGGGAACGGTGTTTGACCCGGAGGAAGTAATTAGAGAAATAAAGAAGGTTCAGCCGAAAATAGTCGCGATCGTCCATGGAGAAACCTCAACGGGGTGCATGCAGCCGCTTGAGGAGATCGGGAAAGCTTGCCGGGAGATGGATGTAATTCTTGTAGTCGATGCGGTTGCGACAATTGGAGGAACGGACGTGAATGTCGACGAATGGCAGCTTGACGGCGTGATCGGCGGGACGCAAAAGTGCTTATCGGTTCCATCAGGGATGGCTCCCATCACATATAATGACAGAATTGAAAAAATCGTTTTGTCGCGTAAAAAAGTAGAAAGAGGAATTCGGACGGAATTGGATCAGCAAATGGCCTCAGGTCAAACAATTATTAGCAACTATTTTGATTTAAGCCAGCTTCAAGATTATTGGAGCCCGCGGCGATTAAATCATCATACGGAAGCTACATCAATGCTTTACGCATTGCGTGAAGGCTTGAGGCTTATTATGGAGGAAGGATTGGATAATCGATTTGCACGCCACCGTCTCCATGAACGGGCATTAATGGCCGGGCTGGAAGCAATGGGACTCACATTGTTCGGCGATAAACGCTTTAAACTGCCGACCGTCACATGCGTCAACATTCCGCAGGGCGTCGATGGAGAATCCGTGCGCCGCATGCTGCTGGATGAATTCGGGATTGAAATTGCCAGCTCGTTTGGCCCGCTCCACGGAAAAATCTGGAGGATCGGTACAATGGGCTACAGCTGCCGCAAAGAAAATATTCTCAAGCTGCTGACAGCATTGGAGGCAGTTCTCATCTATCACGGTGTTCGCATAAACAGAGGTGAAGGAGCACAAGCAGCGCTGAGTATGTATGGAAAACAAAGAAAGGAGTCAGCTTTTTCTAGTGTAGTTCATCGATAAATTGTGTCAATGGCGCAAAATTTTGATCATCATTCATTTTTGCAATCGGTTGAGAAATTGATAAATTCATTCAGACGGAAGAGAAAGCGTTCAGTCCATTGATCTATATAAAATTCAGCTGATGCCATTTTTTTAATGATAAGAAATGGAGATGGTTCGAGTGAAATATGATTCTCTTATCAAAAACGGCAGCGTTGTGTTTCATGACGAAGTGAAAAAAACAAATTTAGCTGTTAAAGACGGCATTGTTGTTGAAATTGGCGATGACATTGACGGGGAAGCCGATGTCGTTTGGGATGCGGAAGGCCAATACGTTTTTCCCGGATTGATTGATGTCCATGTTCATTTCAATGAACCGGGCAGAGAGGATTGGGAAGGCTTTTCAACAGGTTCATCTATGCTTGCAGCGGGCGGCTGTACAACGTTTTTTGATATGCCGCTCAACGGTGTCCCTTCTACAACTGATCTTGAAGCTCTTCAACAAAAAGGAAAAATAGGCGAGGAAAAGTCATTCGTTGACTTTGGATTGTGGGGCGGGCTTGTTCCGGGCAATAAAAATGATTTAGCGCCTCTTGCGGAAAAAGGAGTTGTCGGATTTAAAGCTTTCATGTCTCCGAGCGGCAATAAAGAGTTCGCAGCGGTTGATGATAATACGCTCTTGAATGGAATGAAAACGATCGCCGGCTTGCGTAAAATTTTGGCTCTTCATGCAGAAGACGGCGCAATGGTGCAATTTTTGCAGAGAGAAAAAGAGCGGCAAGAAAAATTCGGTCCGGACGATTATTTACAATCAAGACCGATTGCTGCGGAATGGCTAGCTGTCAGAAAAGCCATTACATTTGCGGAACAGACCGGCTGTTCTTTGCATTTCGTTCATATCAGCAGTGCAGAAGCCGTTGAAGAAATCCAGCAAGCGAAGAAAAGAGGACTTGATGTCACATTGGAAACGTGCCCGCATTATCTTTTGTTTGACCATGAACATACGAAAAAGCTTGGAGCGGTTGCAAAATGCGCTCCCCCATTGCGCGAATTAAGCGACCAAAAAAAATTGGTTGATTTGTTTTTAAAAGATCAGATTGACTTTGTCGCATCCGACCATTCCCCGTCGCCATGGAGCTTGAAAGAAGATGAAACGAATTTTTTCAATGTTTGGGGAGGAATCAGCGGGGGACAATTTACATTGATGGCGATGATCGAACTAGCGGTTCGCTATCGCATTCCTTTTCCGAAGCTGATTCATTGGACATCTGCTAGACCCGCCAAACGATTTGGATTGGACGGGAAAAAAGGGGAAATTGCAAAAGGAAAAGACGCAGATTTTGTGATTATAAGTTTAAAAGATTCCTTCACAGTCGAGAAAAACAGTTTGCTTCAAAAACACAAGCATAGTTTATATGTCAATCATACATTTCCTTGCAAAATCCTTGCGACATTTCAACGGGGGAAATTGGTATTTGACAACGGGCGCATACGGGCTTCCAAGCCTCTTGGCCAATGGCTGAAGTTATGATGGAAAGGGTAAGGGGGCTGTCTAATAAGTCGATTTTCCGGCTTATAAACGCCCCTTTAATGTTTTAGAAACGTTGATATATCAATGTTTATAATGTTTCGTTTTCAATGGATTTTGACTTTCTGGACAGCTTTTTTTTGAACGTTTTCCGTATCCTCCATTTTGCAATCATGTTCCGTGAAAAGTTTTCAAAATTTTTTTAGCACGTTATCTGCAGCCTTAAAGGACTTGTCGGAAAACCGAAACAGGAAGTTTGGTTAGGTAAATAAAAATGTGAACAGGGGATCTGCGAATATTGAGGTTGGCCCAATAAATAAATGAATAGGTCAGTCTTACGAATTTGTTCAGCTTTTTTGCCGAGTGACAACAGGTTTCGAGGTCTCCAAAAAAACGCATAGATGCCTTCTCCTAAATCGTTACCTTTTCTTTAGAAAATTCAGGAAGAAAGAAAGTGAGGATTGCTGAAATGACTAATATGATTATTGAAAAATAAAAAGCAACATTATAATTCCTGTGGTAACTGTATAGTAAACCCGGCACATAGGCTCCTAGTGCTGATCCAATTTGGTGGCTGAAAGATAGCCAACCAATGATAAAACCAACAGAGTGTTGTTTAAAGTATTGCGTGAACAATTGCGTAGGAGCAACAGTGGAAAAATCAACCAATCCAAAAACGATAGCGAAAACAATTAAAAGCAGAGGGTTATAGCTATAGAATAGAATAAACAACGATAATGCCCGTATAACATATAGACAGATGAGCATTTTTCGACTGCTCCAGCGATCTGCTAACACACCAGAAAATAGTATTCCTACAATATTAAAAGCGGCCAATATAGTTACTGCTGCACTAGTCGCACTTGTTGGAGCTCCACACAACTGGGCATAAGGGATAAGATGTGTATCCATTAAACCTGTAGTGGTAAAACCGCAAACGCTAAATGGTAAAATCAAGAACCAAAATTGTTTTTTACGAAAGCATCCCAAATTGAAAAATCATTGAATTTACTTGGCTGTTCAGTTGTGCTTTCTTCTTGATCCATTCCGCCAATTGGCAACATACCTTTTTCATTAGGATGGTTTCGTAAAATTAACAGGACAATTGGAAACACAACAATCATTAAAAAACATCCCAAGATGATGACCGTTGCTTTCCAATTCAACCATTGAATTAATAATAGAGATCCTGATACCAACAGCATTTGTCCGGCACCAAACCCTGCTTCGACAATCCCTAAAGCAAATCCTTGTCTTTCATTAAACCAGTTTGTAACGACTACTGTTGCAGCCACGTTTGACGCTCCGCCAACCCCAAGTGATACAAATATGGCATATAGAATAAACAATTGTCATGGATGATGGACAAAAGCTGTTAATAGAATACTAACTGCCACCAAAAAAGTACTGACAGAAAGGATTATACGAGGCCCAAATTTATCAACTAACCTTCCTATAAATGGTTGGGAAAGTCCATAAACGATAAAGCTTAATGTCGAAATTAGCGATACCGTCCCTCTGTCCATTGAAAATTCCCTTTCCCAAGGTTCAACAAAAGCCCCGAAAGAAAGACGAACACCTTGAACGGCTAAAAGAGATAAAAACGTGACAAATAAAATAACCCAAGCATAGTGAAATCGTAACATCATTTTAGTTTAGTCTCCTAACTTCAAAATTTTAAAGATTCAATATTTTTTCTATTCTACCGAATTGGATGTTTAAGTCAAGCCATTTTTTCCAATATTTTTCTCCGTCAATCGCGGCAAAAATCAGTTCATATTCCGAGATGGTGGTTATTTTACAGAAGACGGTCCCAGTGATTTGAATATGCCAACTGTCGGCGCCCCCCAATCGTGCCAAAATCTCTGTTCAACCGATGCAAATCAAAGGATTGGCAAAGTTTCCCTGAAAATAATCAATCAAGCATAAAAAATGAAATGCGTATATAACACTTTTTTGGGGTTTTTATCTTCACTATAAGGAATTGCAAGTCTCCATGACCAATAATGACGTGATGCCCGTATCCGTTTTTATCTTCACTATGAGGAATTGCAAGAAATACGAAAGAGAGAAGTTTGGAGGCCATTATTTATCATACAGCTAAATTGCCAATTATTTATGTTTCAAAAGAGCCGTGCCAACAATGATTGAACGTGCGGAAAAGAAAATAGCGGAGAGAAAAATAGAAAGCCTCTTCTGCCTTTAAATGGGTAAAGAGGCTTTGTCTTTGTTTGTGCATTTACAATTGCTTCACGGTTTCGTTCGCTAATCATATGATCATTTGTTAAAATTGTGCCGTCTAAGTCGATTGCGATTCATTTCATTAGCATTTTTCCACTGGCGTTAGGAATTTCACTACATCGTCAACAGCTTCACAACTTGTTTTGTCCGTTCATGACTATTTATATCGGATTCAATTTTGTCGTTTTTCACGCAGTTTATAAATTCTTCTACTTCATAATACATCGTTTCAAATTTATGTTCCACGGTTAAATCTTTTATTTCACCGTTTCGATATTTGATGACAACTTTCTTCGGATCACTGATTTTGTCAATTTCAATAACACCTTTTTCTCCTTGGATCTCACTAGGGAAAAAGGAGTCTGTTATTTTGGAATACATGACGACTGCTTCAAAATTATCATAATGTAAAATCATACTCCCTTGACCGTCTGCACCGGTGGATAAGTAATAGTGATTTTTTACTATGGATTTTGGTTCGCCGACTAGATGAACAATCGGTGCTAAGCAGTATACACCCAAATCCATTTTCGAACCGTTTCCTAATTCCGGTTTAAAGGCGTTTTCAATAATTCCTTCTTTATATTTATCATATCGTGAAGAATATTGATTGTAATGGAAAACAAATCGTCTGATCGGAGCGATTTCGTCAAGATGTTTTTTTAAATTTAAAAAGGTCGGTGTAACGGTTGATTTCATCGCTTCCATAAACATGGTATTGTAAGTTTTGGCTGTTTGAATGACCTCATCCATTTCTTGCACGGACGTTACTGCCGGCTTTTCGCAAAGAACGTGAATTCTATTTTTCATGGCCAAAATACTTTGTTCGGCATGGAATTTGTTGGGGGATGCAATATAAACGGCGTCAATATTGCCGCTTTGAAACATTTCTTCAAGGTTGGTGTACACGTGTTTTATCTGATATTTTTCGGCAAACATTTTTGCTTTTTCCATTGTTCTCGAATAAACAGCGCCGAGAGAAAATTCCGGGTGTGCGCTTGCAGCTTTTATAAAATGGTCGGTAATCCAGTTTGTTCCTATAATACCAAATCTCATAACGAATCCCACCTTTATTGTTCATATTTGTACATGAATATCATATTATAACATGTTCTGCAGCAGCTTTTTATTCGACTATCTGTTTTTTGAACTAACTTAAAACTCCATGTCAATAAAAACCAAAACATATTAACATGGTAAGAGCTGTCTGAAAAGTCCCGAAAAAAAGAGTAAACGACAGTTTCTTTTCATCTGCTTTTCTGTTTTGATCGAATTTCTGAAAAGGATAAACAGGCATTCAGAGTGGGAGCAACCCAACTCGCTTGGTCAATCGGACCGACCATTACATTTATACTGGCCGTATTATTGGTACCCTTAAGATTATTCGGTTCGGGATTGCCTTGGCACCGAACACGCAGGGCAGGAAATTGAAAAGAACGGTATGGAATTTTGGAAACGGAAGAAAAAGTTACGAATATTTAGAGAAGTTGCTTCACGACTTGCTTAAGCAGCTTGGTAATCCTTTGACTCGGGCAGAAAAGTGCACATTTCAAACAAGGGAAAAATCTTGTAGAATATGTAAAGAGAAAATAAAAATAGGAGAGGATAGAATGCCAGTATACAACAAACTTGTCCGTGATAAAATTCCGCAAATTATTGAACAAACGGGAAAGACATTTACAACGAGAATATTGGAAGATGACGAATATCGCAAAGAGCTGCGAAAAAAAGCATTTGAAGAATTAGAAGAATATATGAATGCGAGTGATAATGAAACAGCGCTGGAAGAATTGGCGGATGTGCTGGAAATTATTCATGCTCTTGCCGAATGCCACGGATCGTCGATCGAACGCGTTGAACAAATTCGAGCGGAAAAAGCAGAGAAGCGGGGAGGATTTAAAGAAAAAATCTTTTTAGTCGAGGTACACGATGAGTAAGGTCGAATTAATTCAACGCAATCTTATCGAAAAGATACAGGAACATATCGAAACATCGTCAACCATATACATATTGACCTCGTTCGTGATGAAATCGGGTGTCCGCCTGCTGAAAGAAACATTGAAAAAAGCGGCGGAACGAGGGGCGGATATTAAAATTTGCGCTGGCGATTATCTCTTTGTCACCCAGCCGGAAGCGCTTCGTGAGCTGATCTCTATTCATCCGGACATCGAGGTACGATTATGGCGAAGCAGGGGAGTATCTTTTCACCCAAAAGCATATTTATTTGAAAATACAACGAGCGGCTATTTTATTGTCGGCTCATCCAACTTATCGAAATCGGCGCTGACAGAGGGAATCGAATGGAACATCAGGTTGGATAAAACTGTCGATGAAAACGTATTTGCAGAGTCAATGGAAGAGTTTTTGAAGCTGTTTTACGCTGATGAAACAGTACAAGTGAACGAAGAGACGTTAAAGGACTATGAAAAGCAGTATCATGACTATCACCAACGGCATCCGAATCTTGCGCGAACGTGGGCGGAATCGGAAGAAGTTGAATTAATGCTTCCAGTAGATAAAGCGGAGACGGAAATCAATGAACGTGATCATGACGTAATTTACGATCCAGCAACGGTCACATACGAAACGATTCAGCCGCGCTTTGCCCAAGTGGAAGCGCTCGAGCGGCTGGAAGCGGCTTACGAAGAAGGCTACGACAAGGCGATGGTTGTCATGGCGACAGGACTTGGGAAAACGTATTTAGCCGCATTTTTTGCCCGCAATTTTCAAAAAGCGCTGTTTATCGCACATCGTGAAGAAATTCTTCGTCAGGCGAAAAAATCGTTTCAACGCGTCATGCCTAACAAAACGTTTGGCATTTATGACGGAAACGTGAAAGAAAAAAAAGCTGATATAATCTTTGCTTCGATTTTTACGTTAAGCATGAAAAAACATTTAGAAGCATTCGCCAAAGATGCCTTTGACTTGATTGTGATTGACGAATTTCATCATGCTGCCGCTCGTTCGTATCAGCGAGTACTGAATTATTTTCAGCCAAAATTTTTACTTGGGATTACGGCAACGCCAGATCGCAAAGATAATAAAGATGTATATGCCATTTGCGATGGCAACGTGGCGTACAAAATTGATTTTATCGAAGCGGTTCAGCGCGGATGGCTTGCCCCATTCCGTTATTACGGTGTTTACGACGATACGGATTATTCCAAGATCAAATGGCTCGGCAACCGCTATGATGAGGCAGAACTGCTTCAAGTGCAGCTAAGGGAAGAAATGGCGGACAAGATTTTAAAAGCATGGGAGAAATATAAGAAAACAAGAACGCTTGTATTTTGTTCATCGATCAAGCAAGCCGACTTTTTATCGGAATATTTTCGAAAACGAAATTATCGAACGGTCAGCCTTCACTCTAAACAGACAGACATTCCTCGCGACAGGGCAATTGCAATGCTGGAAAAAGGAGAATTAGATGCCATTTTCACGGTGGACTTATTTAATGAAGGCGTCGATATTCCATCGGTGGATACGTTGCTGTTTGTCCGGCCGACGGAGTCGCTTACCGTGTTTACCCAGCAAGTGGGCCGCGGACTTCGGTTGTATGAAGGAAAGGATTATTGCGTCATTATCGATTTAATCGGAAACTATCGCAATGCAGACGTGAAATTAGCGTTGTTTGATACGGAACGTGGGGAAGGTAAAAAGAAAAAAGCGTCACTGATCCCAACTGTTCCAAAAAATTGTTCGATTCACCTCGATGTACGAGCAATTAATCTATTAGAGGAAATGCGGAAAAAACGCCAGCCGCGTCGTGAGAAACTATTATTTGACTATCAACAACTAAAACAGGAACTCGGTTATCGCCCGACATACTTGCAGCTTCATCTCTATGGAAGAAGTGAGGCGTCTGAATATAAATCAGAGTTTAAATCGTATATCGGATTTCTTTATTGGGCTGGGGAGCTGTCAGAACGAGAGAAAGAAATTTTCTCAAAGTATGAATCATGGTTAGTGGAAGTAGAACGCACTCCGATGACAAAAAGCTACAAAATGGTTGTTTTACAGGCGATGCTTCAACGGGGTTCTTCACGATGGCATTTGCCGATTACGCCGCAAGAGGCAGCACCATTTTTCCATCGCTATCTAACCGAGAAAGAATACCGGAAGCGCATTGATTTTTCAGACAAGGAAACAAAACGGCTATGGGTTTACGATGAAGAAAAAGTAAGCAAACTTATCGCTAGAATGCCGATGACGAAATGGAGCGGGAGTTCAAACGGACTTCTTTCCTTTGACAACAATGTGTTTTCTTTAACATTTTCCATCGGACCGGAAGACGAAGAGATTTTATACCAATGGACGAAGGAGATTTGTGAGTACAGGTTGCATGTGTATTTTGAGAGAAAGAATAAATAATTGTTTATGAGAACAGAAGCTAATACACGCTTCTGTTTTTATTTATACCGACACGATTCGACAACATTTTTCTTATGTTTTCGATACGATAATTTTAGGCATTTTTTACTATATGTGGAGGGATTCGATGAAGCCAGGAGCAAAGAAGTTACTAGAATACTTACAGGAAAATAAAGAATTAGATTTTAAAGATGCTAAAAATATAGGAAGTTTTTGGACTGATAAAACCATTAAGCGCTTTGTGGAAGAATACAATGATATTTTTGTTGTTGAAAACCAAAAAGTAAGACTTAAGAAGGGGGAAAACTTACAGTCTTATAAGACTCATATAGATGTGAATGAATATGTTCAAATGCGTTCAACGATTCTTTCAGAATTAGAGAAATTTCTCGTTGGTCCATTTGAAGAAAATGAAACTCTCGGTCGTAGAAAAGCACCAATGGCCCTTTATCTAACTGGGAAGCTTGTTCCATTCGGTTCCACTTTTGATGTTATTAATGAAGAAGAAAATCATATTGAAACAAAACAATTATTAGAAGATGAAGCGATGGATGAAATGCTTATTCATCGCCATGTATTTCGTCCATCTGCGATGGGATTTAGTTTTAAAATGAAATCCCTTTCGAGTCAGTAGCGTTGCATAAAAAATAAAAACATTTTATGCAGAATTTTCTGAATAAAATATTTTATAATAAACGAAAAACAAGGCAGTAACCAACTAAAGGTGATCACTATCCATTTGGTAATAAATGTATTTGTTTTATTGTTACATGGCTACTGCGCTTCGCCGACTTTTTTCACTCATTCTCGTTGAATTCGTTCCACCCACACGGTACTTGGTTTCCAAAGAAAAACGCAAAGCCAACGATAAATCTGGGTGAGAGAATGTTTCGATTTCATTTCAAGTTGAATAAGAATGAGTAAACAGTAAGAAATCAGAGCTAAGTAAACCTGATTTTCTACAGCTTCTGGACTCGTTCCATAAAGATGTTTGAGTGTTAAACGTTGCTTAATCCACTTAAAAAATAGTTCAATGGCCCATCGAGAACGATAGATATCACCAAGTTCTTCTGGATCTTAGGTCGAATCGGTTCGTAATGATTCGAATTCGATTCCCGTCCGAATCGAATGTTTCGATTAATCGAAAGACATTTTCCGTTCGTTTTTGTGGTGTCCCAATGACCACCATCGAATCAGATAAAATAGAGGAATTGGATGGGACAGAGAACGATTCAAGAAATCGAACATAGGCATTCTTTTTCAGACGGGAGGCGAAAAAGAGGCCTTTATCACAGGAATAATCGAACTTTTCGTAGTCTACATAACCACGATCAAACACGTACATGGCATCTGTTTCGTCGATCAGTTGTTCCATTTGTGTTCGATCATTGTTCCCTGCTGGGGTCATGACCATTTTTTCCGGATAAACCGTATCTTCATTGACAAACACCAGTCGTAAATGAACCTTAATTCCCGACTTCGTTTTGCGAAACGTAGCCCATTGATATTTTTTCAGATTCAGTGAAATGGTCGTAGAATCCACGATTTTTAAGCCACTCACCTGACTGGAGGAATTCGTGGACATCTGGCGGATTTGATTCACTAAATCCAGAAAGATTTCTGCGAGCAATTCGGGTTTTACTTGGCGATGTTTTCGAGAAAGTTGTGAAGCACTAATAGATGTCAATCCTAATTCTCGCTGAAAATCATCCAGTAACGCATCATCGGCGATGGCGCGCAGTCCTTCTCGTTGTTGAAGTTGAGCATGCAAAAACAAAAGTAAATACGCTTTTGTGGTTAATTTTTTCGTATATTTATCTTGTTTCATCTCTTCAATTCTTTGTGTAAATTTAACAGAATTGAGAGGAGTGACCCATTTACCAAATGAAGAAAATAGTGTATCCTTGTCCATAGGCTTCATCCTTTATATTGGATTTGGACAGGGACCACCTGTACCATCCATTATAAAGGATTTTTTTATGGACTTTTTTCAATTCGGAATTTTCGAATTAAATTAATGCAACGCTAGTGGATAAAAGTATAAAAAATAAAGCACTCGACAAATAGCTACCAGTATGTTATTTTACAAAATATTACAATAATCTTGTTTTCGGGCATACCTACAGAATTTTTCACATTGAATTTTTTTTAAGCGGCTTTCTTCCCTTTATTTTCCTTTGCCATCGCTAGCGCTGAAACAAGTAATACAATAGCGTTCAGGTAAATATGGGTCTTTACTTTTTCAATTCCCCATACATGTAGGGAGTTCGCCGTAAGGTAGCTTTTCATTCTTGAATTACAGCGTTCTACTCTTGTCCTCTCGTTGTAAAGCTCTTTCCAACGTTTTGTATCACGGTGCGGATTGGAATATCGGCGCACATCCTTTTTGATGTCGACTTTTACCACCATTCCATAGTTGGAAGATGAACAGGCTGCCATTCCTAATGGGCAATCCACTTTGCCGGTTGCGTGAGGACATCTGAACTTGAGCTGGTCCTTATCAGCTCCCCAATAAGTCATTTCATAACCCATGGAACAACGCGGAGTTCCATTGGAAGAAATCCCTTCAGGAGGCTCTTTTTCGTTGCGCAAATTGAGTGGGATAATGGCTTGCGCTCCAATGTTTTTGGCTGATTCATAGTTTTTTAGTTGGTCATATCCGCCATCCATGATCAGAAATTCAATTTTGGATTTGGTACGCTCTGCCACTTGCTCGATTAATTCTGGTGCGACTTCTCCATCGTTCACATGGGCAGGGGTTACTTTTATGGCCATTGGCAGTTCGCTTGCGGTATCGACTGAAAGATGCATCTTATAGCCAAACCAGGTAATTTTATTGCCGAAGGAATCATATTTTGCGCCCCAATTGGCATTACCCGTTTGTTCACTACGCTTTTTGGGCTGTTTCTTTTCATAGGCATCAATGGCGGCACTGTCGATGGCCTGGTGGCTGCCGTCAATTATTCCTTCCTCCTGAGCTAACTGTACCAAGTCAAGGAAGATCTTTTCAGCCAGCTTTTTTTTGGTAAGTGCCGCAAAAAACCGGCTGAGAGTGGAGATAGACGGTGCGGGGCGATCAATCGATAAACCGCATTGATAACGGAAACGAAGGTCTTTATCCAATCGATGATGAAGGGCGGTAAAGGTGTCGATGCCTTCGAGTGGGGCAGCGATGAGAGCCCTTAGAATCCCTTCTCTGGAATGACCGTCAGCCCCTCGGGGTGAAGAACTTCTCAACTGTTTAGCATAAGGGCGTAAATCAAGCGAGCTAAAAAAGATAGGTAATTTCTCTTTTGACTCTAATTTTTGCAATTCTTCAAAGGAAAATAGACTTTCTTGTAGAATATACAAAGTGACTTCCTCCTTTTGAATTTTTGTGGTTTCGTCACTTCAAAAATTCTACATTTTAGGGGTGAAGTCCTTTTTTATGTCTTTGAAATCCTTATGGCTCTTGGGTCAAAAAATATGCAAAATGCTCAAACAATAAAGCAGACAGCAGAGAAAATTCTATTTAAACCAGAAGAGTGATATGATGCTACATATTGTAGATGCTATGCGTAGTATTTGCAAACAAAGAAACCGTCCTAAAAAATGTTGGTACGTAGTTATAAGTAAAATTTAAAGGGCAGTCCTTCAATGACACACGCATATAGTGTCATTGAGGTGATACACCATGAGTAAGTCATCTTCTCCGTTGCTAAGTGTTTGGTTAGTAATCAAGGTAATGCAAATAGTAATCAATTTAGCACCACTTTGTAATTCGGAAATTAAAGTAACCTATATAAATCAAGGAGGTAGTTATGGAATACATTAAGTTGGAAAAAATTTCTTTAAAAGACCACCCTCAAATAAATGAAAAATGGGTACAACAAAAAATTGCTGAGGACCCATCCATACTCGGATTGGGCGAGATTGAATTGAAAGACATGGAGCGGAAACAGCCTAGGGCAGGGCGACTTGATTTTTTGTTTCAAGATGATAATAATCGTCGATATGAAGTGGAACTACAATTGGGAAAAACGGACGAAAGTCACATTATAAGAACGATAGAGTATTGGGATATTGAGAGGAAAAGGTCTCCTCAATTTGAACATGTGGCAGTTATTATTGCTGAAGATATTACAAGCAGGTTTTTAAACGTAATAAGTCTCTTCAATGGAAATATTCCTATAATTGCTATTCAAATGAATGCAGTACAGATAGAAGATAAAATCGGTCTTCAGTTTATTACTGTCTTAGATGAAACAGCTCTTCCTATGTATGAAGAAGATGAAGAGTTTCAAACTCCAACAGACCGGAAATTTTGGGAAGAAAAAGCGACTCCAGAAACTGTTGCACTTGCAGATGAACTGTTAAGTTTAATACATGAACATATTAACAATAATATTAGGCTTAAATACAATAAGTTTTACATAGGCTTAGAGCAAAACGGCGTAGCTAATAATTTTGTGACATTTAAGCCGCGGAAGCAAAACATAATTTTTCAACCGAAGTCAGAACGATTGCAAGAAATTGATGAATGGATTGAGGAATCTGGCTTAGATGTATTAGAGTACAGCAAAAGGGACAGAACATATCGAATCCGATTGACTAAGAATGATATTAATGAGCATAAAGATTTGCTTGTAAAGTTAATAAAGCATTCTTTTAATTATATGAATGGTTAACATTTTATTGAAATGAATTTATACAAATGTATATCGTTTTATAAAAACCAAATATCCTTTATCGATATTTAGTTTTTACTGAAGATTTATTTTGTAAGCCATGGGTCATTTTCCAGTCGGGCATGCCGGCGAGCGCTCCGGCTGTTTCGAAAATGCGGCCGTATTCATCGGTGCAAAACGGCACGATGCCAGCGTAAGAAGTGACGATATCGCGCGTTCCGCGGCGGTCTACGACAATCGCGGCATCGACGTCTTGCAAAAATGTTGGGTCGATGTTACGCGAGCCGAGGCAGCCGATTTCTTCCTCGACGGTAAAGGCGATTTTCAGTGTTCCTTGGAAGCGGGAATGGCGAATGAAATCAATGATTTCCAAAATGACAGCGATTCCCGCGCGGTCGTCGGCGCCTAAGATGCCGCGCGAGCTGCTTAGTACGGTTCCGCTTTCGATAATCGTACGTTTCGGTGAAAACGGGCGAACCGTATCCATATGGGCGGAAAGCAGAATCGTCGGGCCGTTTCCGCAATAAACTGCGGCAAGCAAGTTTCCGTAATCGTCGATTTCGCGCCAATCTGTTTTTTGTTGGAGCTTTCGATAGAGCATTTGCCGAATCATCGCTTCTCTGCCGCTTTTTCCGTTTATGGAAAGAAGGGAGTATAGGCGATGTTTGAATGTTTCTAAGCGATACGTCATTAGCAGCTCTGGATTCCGCCAGACGTTGTATAACCGTTCGGCCATTGTTAAAAGGTCATCGATGTGTCCGCTCTGATAGAATAAGGTTGCTTTTCTTTTTTCCGCTTTGATTCGAATTTGCTGCGGGGTGCAAGCCCGGATGATGGCGAGCTGCTGGGCGGATAAGTCTTCGAGAAAATAAATCGTTGCCGGGCGAACTCCCTCTCCGTCGCAGCTGTAGATGGTGTAAATATGCATCATGTTCAGCCAGCGGACGATGCCGCGGACGTACGGATCGATTTGAATGAGAGGAAGCTCGTTTTTCGTCGGGTCGACCAGCGTTTCTCTTCCTGGAATGTCATTACGAAAAACCATCTGTTTGGCGGTTTGTTGGAGCGCTTCCATCCAGTCCGTTTCGGAAATGGCGTCAAGGTGCTGGCGTTGTTGGATGAGCGTTGCGAATGTTTGTGCAAGCCATTGTGATGTAATTCCTGTTTCCTCATCTTCCGGATGAAATCCGTGCCGAATCATGAGTTTTGTCCATTTTTCCATACTACCCATCTCCTTTCCAATTCGTTACAATACAACTGTACAAATCAGTGTGTGACACCCCGTCACAAAGGGAGGGAGTGTGGAGTGGAAGAGTACGAGTTTTTTCCGCATCAAGAAGAACGCCGCTTGCTTGCGGAGTGGAAAAAAGAAAAAGATCGAAAACGGCGGGAAGAAATCGAAAATGAGTTGATTCATCTGTACGTTCGGTTTGGCGAGTATTTCAAAATGTCGAGCAATCCTGATCCGAAGCAGGCGAAAATGTATTTACAAAAGGCGTTAAAGCGAAAGCCAAGCCATTCCGTTGCGAATTATCGGTTGGCGCATTATAACGAAGGAAGATATGCCGAAGCGGCGTGCCATTTTCATCAGGCGCTTTCGGGATCAATGGATGAGCCTCTCAATGACACGCAGGCGATGTTAAGCCATATGATCCTTGTCAATTGCGGCATTTTTCTCGCGTTGAACGCATTAAAGCAAATGGAAAAGATGGAAACAAGACCGTATGATGAAGAAACGGTCGAGCGCTATCGCCAAGCGATTTTTCTCCATCGCATTGAAGATTTTCACCGCGCGCTTTATCGCATTATTACACTGGAAAGCGACGAAATTGTAACAGAGGAAACGTATTTTTCCGAGCAGGAGCGGTTTTCGCTGCATGAGGTGATGCTTTGCCTCAGCGAACAAGACGGTTTTGTCGTTCGTTACGCAGGCGAGTTGGTGAAGCTCGAATACCAATCGTTTTATGCGCTTGCGACAATTCTGCATAGCGAGCGGCCGATGACAGGGGAAGACGTCCGCGAAACATTGTTTCAATCGTTTTTTGGCAGAGACGTTACCGATGCCGCCGTTCGGAAGATGTTTGAGCGGCTGCGCGCGCGCATTCCGTTTTGGGATGATATCATTGAAACGACAAGGATAGGAAACAAAGCGGCGCGGCGCCGCAAACAAGGCGTTTCGTATCGGATTTTTTGCCGCGCGAGCGATATATTTCCTTGGGAGTAGGGAGATGGAAATGAACATACGAAAAAGATTGGAAAATCAAGGAATCATAGTCGAAGAATGGAAGGGAAAAGGAAAAGAATTTCGCAGGCGTTGGGAACGAGCGTTTACGGATGCCATTAGTCCGCAGGAGAAACAGTCGATTGATTTCGACCAGTTTTTGTGGCATGTATTCAGTTACGAAAAATTGCCTTGTCTTGAAGGAAAAGAGGCGATGCGCGCGTTTCATGAGGAGAACCGATTCGTTTGTTATTTGTTTTATCAAGAAAGGGAAGAGGCGTATATGCTTGTCAACGCCGAAAATTTGCGGGCGGAAGATTTGCGGCGCGAGCACGATGTGTATGTCGTCGACCCGCAGTTTACGTGGACGTACGTGCAGACGCATGAATACTATTGCGGGCCGTGTTTTTATCGAAAATATAGACAAGAAGGTTTCCGATTCAACAAATAAATCGAGTAGGTGGCAGATAATAGAGATGACAGAGCAGGAATCTCCCACCCTAAGTGTAGCGTAGATGGGAGAGATTCTTAAAATAGGAGATGTCTGTATAACTTGCGGATTTTTCGCTCGTGTCGGGCGATTTTGTTGAAGTGAAGTTTCCGTTAGCTCAATGCGCAAGCTGGCTTTATTTTGTTTCCAGCCGGTTAAACGGTTCGTTCACTCGTTTAGTTCCGCAATTTGGGTGCGAATTGTGTGACGAAAAGATCTATTGTGTTAATCATTTTTTGCAATCGTATTTTGTACCATTTTGCCATCTTCTTAGCAATGGTGATAAATAAATGATAGAATGAAAAGAAGGAAAATTTCTCGATGATATGGAGGTAAATAGATTGATTTATCAACTAAAGGTGCAGTTAAAAGGTATTCGCCCGCCGGTATGGCGGCGGTTATTGGTGCCAGGCGATATGACGTTTGCCGAGCTTCATCGCGTGCTGCAAAAAGCGTTTGACTGGGAAGACCGGCATTTGCATACGTTTTACATCACGAAGATGCGCGGAACGACGAAGCTGCGCATCGAAATCGGCAATGATGTCGGTGATAGATGGAGCAATGCGGACTATGAAGAGCATAAGGAGCGGCTTTTCGATTGGCTTGTGCAGGAGGGAGACCGCTGCTTGTATATTTATGACTTCGGCGACGATTGGGAACATGAGATCGTGCTTGAAAAAATAGTGAAGCCGCAGCCAGATCTCGTCTATCCAGTTTGCCTCAAGGCGGTGCGTGTTGCGCCTGAAGAAGACAGCATGGGCGAAGGGTGGAATCCAGAGGCGATCGAGACAAAGGAATTGACAGCAATGGTCAATGCAAAACTGGCTCCACTGAGCAAAAAAGTTGGCAAGGAAATCCAAAAGAAAGCGCGAAAAGAGATGGAGAAGGGAGCGCAGGCCACACAAGGCAACGTATGGCGGGCACTGTTGGAAAAAGCGGTGGCGTTTAACCGGTTAGCGCCGTGGCAATGGATGGATGATGATGAAATTTTCCTTGTCATCGATCCGGAAACGAACGAGCGCTTATATTGTTCCGTCATTGGCGCGCTTGGCCAAGAGCGTGGCATGGTCGTATATATCGGGGAGCAAGGATACAAAAGTCTGCAGCATTTATTCAAACAGCCATATCCCGAACAAGATCCTGTTTATACACAGCGGGCGGTGCTCATTTCCTTTGCTGACCGAAATGAATTAAGCAAGGAAGACTATGAGCTCCTCCGCTCCCTAGGCATGACATTCCGCGGCAAAAAGCAGTGGCCGCAGTTTCGCAGCTTTGACCCAGGGTACTATCCGTGGACGATTTCTGAAGAGGAGGCGAAGTTGGCGACAGTGGCGCTTGATCAGGCGTTGGATGTCGCGCGGCGCGCTGGGGAAGGAGAACTTTCGCTTTCAGTGTTTCCGCAGGATGAAAAGATGTTTGCCCGCATCGGTGAAAAGAAGGATGGGAATGTCGTTTGGCGCGATGATCTCATTCCGCTTGCCAAGCTGGAAGTCGAGGAAAAAGCGCCGACGTATGAACTGCTTGTCGATCCGAAGTTGATTGAAATGGTGAAAAATATTGGACAAGTATACCATGGCAGCATCGAATTTGACGCGGGGTATATCAACCGGCCGGTTCAAGAGAAGCGCGGGGAGCGCCCGTATTTTCCGATATTTGTACTGGCGGTGGATGTGAACACTGGGTTTATCATCCATAACGATTTGCTTCCGATCGAGAATGTGGCGATGCGCGTGCAAAAAAGCTTTTTGGACATGCTTCTGCGGCTCGGGAAAATACCGAGGGAAATCCGCATGAAAAAAGAAACGAAGCAAATGCTCGCCCCGGTGCTGCGCAAACTGACGATCCGGACGATGGAAGTGCCGCAGACTCCTGCGTCCGAACATGTCCGCAGAACTTTTGAAATGTTTTAGGATGAGATTCAAGGAGGAGTCTAGATTTGATGGATCGCAGTCAATCAGCCCTTTTCTAGAAGAAACGGCGATGGGATTGGCTGTGGAGTGCTCTTCCTATCGCAAAGCGGCTCATACGCTTGCCCAGATGGTCGGGTATCCGGTGATGAGCCATGAGGCGATCCGCCAGTTGGTGCTCGAGGCTGAAGTTCCGCTGCACTGCCCGGTGGACCAGCGATATGGACGGGTGCTGTTTGTGGAGGTCGATGGACTGTTTGTCTCTCGCCAAGGGAAGGGAAAACGGGCCAAGGAAGACAAAATCCTGACCGTTCACGAAGGGTGGAAGCGCAACGGCTCACGGATCGAATTCGTGAATCAGCGCCATTACGTCCATGAGGGCAAGAGGGAGGTGTGGGAAGGCTTCGAGGAATTTTTGATGAACGAATATGCCTATGATCCGTGTCGGGATCTTCTTGTCATCAACGGGGACGGCGCTCCATGGATTACTGCATGCCGGGAGTATTTCAAAGGACGGGTCTGCTTCCAACGTCATGGCAAGGGATGAGAGTCCAAAAGCGCTTACGGATGAAATTCAAAAAAAAGGTTCGCTAACCTATGACTTACATCTATTTTCAGCGAACCAAAAAAATTTCCACAAAGTCTTGACTGACTCCCCTTTCTCCTTGACAGATGTCTGTAGGAGAAAGGGTTATTTTATTGGCGAACATGATGTAGAAGATTCCTTTTTTTCTCGTTTTGGATTAAATGGACTTGTCATATGATCGTTTGTGACTGATTTTTGTCATAAAACGACCATTTTTGAATGTTTTTGATAAAAAATGATAGATTTTCGAAAGTGCTTACACTATAATGAAATTAGAGAAAGAGAAAACATCCAGATGGGAGTTGATAAGGTTGCTAACACCAGAGAGACACCGGATCATTTTAGAGCTGTTGGAACAAAAGGGAGTCGTCAAAATTCAAGAATTGGTGGAGGCAACCTCTTCGTCAGAATCTACGATTCGAAGAGATTTAAGCCAATTAGAAAAAGAAAAAAAGTTAAAGAGAGTTCATGGCGGAGCTTCCTTATTTCAACAAAGAAGTGAAGAGCTGAGCATCTCCGAAAAATCGACAAAGAATTTAGAAGAAAAGCGGATGATCGCTCAATATGCAGCGAGTCTCATTCAAGATGGTGATTGTATATATCTTGATGCGGGTACAACCACCTTTCAAATGATCCCGTACATTTCTGCTCAAAAAATAAAAGTAGTAACAAATGGATTAACCCATTTGGAAGAACTGCTTGAACAAAATATCGAAACCTATTTAACGGGTGGTTATGTGAAAAAGACCACAAGAGCTCTCATCGGTAAGGGAGCTCAAGAGGGGCTGCAATCGTATCGTTTTGATAAGGCCTTTATGGGTGTTAACGGCATCCACCTTGAGTTTGGTTATACAACTCCTGATCCAGAAGAAGCGGCTGTGAAAAGCCTCGCAATGAATCTCTCACAAAAGTCATTTGTTCTGGCTGATCATACAAAATTTAATGAATTTACCTTTTCAAAAATTACAGATTTAAATGATGCCGTCATTATTACAGATGAAATTGATCAAGAAATCTTAGAAGAATTTTCAGCCAAAACCGCAGTAAAGGTTGTGAAATAATCATGATTTATACGGTTACCTTAAATCCATCGATTGATTATCACGTCCGTATTAATCACTTAAAAATAGGAGAATTGAACCGAGCGGAAGAAACACTTTACTTCCCGGGAGGAAAAGGGATCAATGTGTCCCGCGTATTGAAACGCCTTGGTATCGATAGTGTTGTATTAGGTTTTGCAGGCGGTTTTACAGGAGATTTTCTTAAGAATGCATTAATTAGTGAAAATATTGCCATCGATTTCACTGAGGTGGAAGAGCCTACCCGGATCAATATAAAGCTGAAAGGAGATCAAGAAACGGAAATTAACGGGAATGGACCTGCCATCTCAAAAGAAAAGCAGGAAAAGCTATTAGCAAAAATTTCTTCTTTGAATAAAGATGATGTTTTAGTGCTTGCTGGCAGTTTGCCTCCAACAGTTCCTGAAAATTTTTACGAGACGATAGCATCGATTTGTCAGGAAAGGGAAATACCGTTTGTCGTTGATACATCAGGACCGAGTCTAAAACGGTTGATACCTATGAGACCTTTTTTAATAAAACCGAACCATCACGAATTAGGAGAGTTGTTTCATGTAAACATTGAGACGGTAGAAGATGCAATAAAGTACGGAAAGAAGCTGCAAAGTGAAGGAGCAAGGAATGTAATCGTTACCATGGGAGGAAACGGAGCAGTATTGATTAATGCTGATCATACCGTATTGGCCAAAGTCCCAAAAGGTAACGTGAAAAATACAGTAGGAGCTGGGGATTCAACTGTTGCCGGTTTCTTAGCCTCCTATATTCAAAACCATGACGCGATCAAAGCATTCCAACACGGCGTCAGTGCCGGAAGTGCAACAGCATTTTCAGAAGATTTATGTACAAAGGAAAGCGTGGAACAGCTTCTTCCAAATATTCGCTTGGAAATTTATCGGTAAGGAGGATTGTATAATGAAAATCACGGATTTATTAACGAAAGAGACGATTATATTAGATTTACAGTCTGCTACCAAAATGGAAGTACTTAATGAATTAATAGAAACGCTTGCGAGGGCAGGGAAGCTTCACGATAAAGAAGCGTTTAAGGAGGCCATCCTTGCTCGTGAATCTCAAAGTACGACTGGAATTGGCGAAGGGATAGCGATTCCGCATGCTAAAACGAATGCAGTTAAACAGTCTGCGATCGCATTCGGTCGTTCAAAAGCAGGCATTGACTTTGAGTCTTTAGATGGTAAGCCCAGCCATTTATTTTTCATGATTGCAGCTAGTGAAGGCGTCCACAATGCTCATCTAGAAACACTTTCCCGTTTATCGACATTGTTAATGGATCAAGAGTTTCGTAAAAAAATTGAATCAGCCAATTCTGCTGAGGAAATCATTGAAATTATCAATGAAAAAGAAAAGGAAAATGAAGAAGAGAGCGAGCAGACCGATTCTAAAAAAGGAAAAATTTTAGCCGTTACTGCTTGTCCGACTGGTATTGCCCATACGTATATGGCAGCGGATGCTTTGAAGACAAAAGCGAAAGAGTTAGGCGTTGACATTAAGGTTGAAACGAATGGTTCAAGCGGTGTCAAAAATAAGCTGATGCCAGAAGAGATCGAAGAGGCAGACGCAATCATTGTGGCTGCAGATAAGCAAGTGGAAATGGACCGTTTCGACGGCAAACATGTCATTGAAGTCCCTGTTGCACAAGCCATTCGCCAACCAAAAGAGTTGATTGAACGAGCATTAAAGAAAGACGCACCTATTTACAAAGCTTCGGGAAAAGAAACAAATTCAGCGTTTCAACGGGGAGAACGAAAAGGATTTTATAAGCACCTCATGAATGGGGTTTCAAACATGCTGCCATTTGTCGTTGGCGGCGGTATCTTGATTGCCATTTCATTTATTTTTGGGATTAAAGCGTTCGATCCGAACGATCCATCTTACCATCCGATTGCTGAAGCATTGATGACTATTGGCAGTGGAAATGCCTTTAAATTAATGATTCCTGTTTTAGCAGGATTTATTGCCATGAGTATTGCGGATCGTCCGGGATTTGCTCCGGGAATGGTCGGAGGATTTTTGGCAGCAAATGGGGAGGCCGGTTTTCTTGGTGGATTAATTGCCGGTTTCTTAGCCGGATATTTAGTCGTTCTTTTAAAACGAATCTTTCAAGTTCTGCCGCAATCATTAGAAGGGATTAAGCCAGTTTTACTATATCCTTTATTCGGTATTTTAATTACAGGTTTTATTATGATGTATGTGGTGAATGATCCTGTTAAAGCGATTAACGATGGATTGAAAGCTTGGCTGGAAGGCTTAGGAACTGGGAACTTAGTTCTTTTAGGTTTGATTTTAGGGGGAATGATGGCTGTAGATATGGGAGGTCCGATCAACAAAGCAGCCTTTACATTCGGTTTAGCGATGATTGATGCAGGAAACTACGCCCCGCATGCTGCGATTATGGCTGGCGGTATGGTTCCTCCATTAGGACTAGCCATTGCAACAACTTTGTTTAAAAAGAAGTTTACAAAAGCAGAACGAGAAGCAGGAAAAACGTGCTATATTATGGGGGCAACCTTTATAACAGAAGGAGCCATTCCTTTTGCCTCAGCTGATCCAGGACGTGTAATTCCATCGATTATCGTAGGTTCCGCAATTGCCGGTGCGTTAACGATGGTATTTGGAATTGGTTTGTCAGCACCGCACGGAGGCATATTTGTCATCCCGATTATAAGCGGCAGTCCATGGTTATATGTGCTTGCTATTTTAATTGGTTCATTTGTAACAGCTCTTATGGTCGGTTTCTTAAAGAAAGAAGTAAAAGAATAAAAGACTAATACGAGCAGCAAATTTCTTTTAAGGGTTCGGATCTAGGGTCTGACCCCTTTTTTTGGTGCGCCCGGCATGTACATGAACTATAGGGTGTAAGTCCCGAACCGCGAAGACAGAAGTAGAGGTTAGCTCAACGAAAGGGTGTCCGTGGTGACGCGGAATCTGAAGGAAGCTGGAGGCAAAACACCGGTCCGAGGAACACGAACCTCATATAAGGCTAGGTATGATTGAGTGAGTTTGCCAAACAAAACAAAGCTCTTTCTGTCGAAGGTCATATCGAGTAAATGAGGCGGATAGATGGTGTGAAAGTGCATGTACTTACCCGGGGAGGTCTGGCGGATAGGTGAAATGCGCTTCATAACCTACTTAGTGATAAGTAGCTGAACCGTCAGAAGTCAGCAGAAGTCATAGTATTAGTTGGTTTAGAACTACTAAGAAGGACCGAACAATCTGTTCAAGCGACATTAAAAATCAGCAAAATGAAAGCCGATGGTCAATTGTTAACGATTCAAACGGAAGAAGTATTCCCGCAATTTCCTTCAGAACTCGTACATCCAAATACAGCGATTGTCGATGTTGATGAAAAAGATATTGATAAAAGGCCAATCGGTACGGGGCCATTTAAAATTTCTTCTTTTGAGCCTGGGGTAGAGCTGAAGTCGAACGATTTGAAAAGTATTGGGATGGCAAAGCAAAGCTTGAAAAAGCAACATTTGCTTTCAACGAGGATGCCAATGCGCGGAAAATGGCGCTTCAATCAGGAGATGCGGACATTATATTTAGACCGCCGGTAGAAAATCTTGAAAAATTAAAAGAAGAAAATGTAAAAATAGAATCTGTTCCAACATAGCAATTATTTTTGATCATCTCGTGCATCATGATACTAGCGGAAAATGAAGGATGTTATAATACTTCAGTCATCATCAATTTTTGAAAAGGGAGCATGAATGAGTTGGAAATAAATCATCGTTGTTGAAACAGTAGAATCCAACCAAAAAGTTACCGTGTAAAAATGTTGGAAAAGAATCATCATTGTTGGAACGGCAAGCAATGTCGGGAAATTGGCATTATGTAGGCGAGTTAAAAATGTGCGACAAAAAAGCAAGTAAGAGACCGACTTTCCCGTGGAATGTACGTGATGATTCGTCAAAGATCTGCTGCCAAAAATTTGCCTGAATTGATCGGCGTGATCAATGAAAAAAATAGCCACCGTGTTTATTTTTCGAGGATAAATGATTTACATGCGGTCCTGATTTATTGGCCCGCCTTTTCATACGGCGGTGCTTCATACCCGGAGTTTGCGAAACATTTGTGAATGCTTGTGAGAGGAGAAAAACAGATGAATAAAGCATTGCCCATCATGATTCAAGGTACGCATTCCGATGCGGGGAAAAGCGTGATTGCGACAGGTTTTTGCCGAATTTTTGCGCAGGACGGATATCGGACGGCGCCGTTTAAATCACAAAATATGTCACTCAATTCGTATATTACCGTTGACGGCAAGGAAATCGGCCGCGCCCAAGGAGTGCAGGCGGAGGCGGCAAGAACGGTCGCAACGGCGGATATGAACCCGATTTTGATCAAGCCTGTGAGCGATCACACTTCACAAATTGTTGTGAACGGTAAGCCGTATCAAAATTATAAGGCAGCAGCGTATCGGCAGGAATTTTTTGAACTTGGTTTGCAGGTGATTAAAGAAGCGTATCATCATTTGGCAAGTACATATGAGCGAATCGTTATAGAAGGAGCGGGGAGCCCTGCGGAAATTAACTTAAATGATCGCGAGCTTGTCAATATGCGCATTGCCCGGTTAACAAACGCTCCTGTCATTCTTGTCGGCGACATTGACAGAGGCGGTGTATTTGCGAGTTTAGTAGGAACATTGCAGCTGCTTGAGCCTGAAGATCGCGATCGCGTAATTGGGGTAGTGATTAACAAGTTTCGCGGGGATATTTCCTTGCTGGAGCCGGGACTTCGCTGGTTTGAAGAGTATACGGGCAAACCGGTTTTAGGGGTCGTACCATATATTTCTAATTTAAACATTGAGGCGGAAGACGCCGTCATATTAGATACGTTTCCACGTACAAATGAGAAAACTAGCGAGATTGATATTGCTGTTATTCATGTTCCTCACATTTCGAACTTTACCGATGTTGACCCGTTTCTATATGAAAAGGATTGCCATGTTCGCTATGTAAAGGAGGCAAATGAACTCAGAGAACCGGATGTTGTCATTTTGCCGGGAACAAAAAATACAATTGAGGACTTATTGCTTTTGCGAAAATCCGGCTTTGCGGATGCGATAGAAAAGCTTTATCTAGCGAAAAAATCAGTCATTGTCGGCATATGCGGCGGTTATCAAATGCTCGGAAGGGAGATTTCAGACCCTTATCACGTAGAAACATCGATAGGGAGCGCAAACGGATTCGGTTTTTTCCCGATTCGCACCGCCATGATGAAAGAGAAAAGGACGACTCTTACAACAGGGATGGCCCACTTTGCTGATTGTAATGTGCCGGTGGAAGGCTATGAAATTCATATGGGAACAACTTCTTATGAAGGGGACGTATCGCCATTTATTACGACGGAAGAAGGAGTTGACGGCTGCATAAGCCAAGACAGCCTCCTAATTGGAACGTATTTTCATGGCATATTTCATAACGATGAGTTTCGGACGGCATTTTTGAATTTGATAAGAAAAAGAAAAGGTCTTCCGGCGATTTATGAGCGGCCATCAATGAAAAACATTCGTGAAGAAGCATTTGACCGGCTTGCCGATTGTCTCCGGAAGCATGTGGACATCGAGTGTATTTATCGGGAAATGGAACGGTTTCAAAGCAAATCTTTTTTCTAAGAAAATAAACGGAAATCTGATATGTTTGTTCGCCTCTTTATATTCATATGGCAATCTTTTTTGCACTGTGATTTTAGCTGTCTGTTTTTTTATAAAAATCCGGGAGGAAACGGTCATGCGGTTAACAGATGAAGAAGTGCAATCTCTTTTACAAGATATGAAAGATTGGAATCTTCTTGAAGAGCGATGGATTGCAAGAAAGTACCTCTTTCAAGACGATTTGCAAGAAATCGAATTCGTGCGGCAAATTTCGGACATTTCTGAAGAAGTAATTCATTTCTATTGACTATAAGTTCATCACGGTAAAAATTTCGTCTCAGAGAGCGAAAGGACTCACAAAGCTTGATTTCGAACTGGCGAAAAAATATGATGAAGCTTATGAAAAAATAAAAGCAGGGTAAAAACGGAAAAAAGTGGATTATATGTGAAGCGGATGACGTGAAGAAAGCCGCATTTTCCGCCGCACCATAAGTTACGATATAAGGGACGTCTTTCCTCTTGAGAAGGAGAACGGTTTTCAAAAAAATGATGCGATTTAAAAGGCACCCTGTTTTTCTCGAATAGATGGGCAGCTGAAATGATGCGGAGCTGCAAGAAGCGTGTATATGGTCTTTTGGGGAAAATCTGCATTTATGGATAAAAAAACATGACGAAATTTTGCACACACAAAGCAGGCAACAAGGATGTTAGTTGATGTTGGTGAAGGAAAACTTTTAAGTGATCGGATCATGTCATAGCACCATTCAAAATATCATTGACAATGTTGAAGGAAAACAACCTGCCGAATTTAATCGTATGAGCATGACCGAAGCGCTGCACAAATCCTTTTGATTTACCGCGAAGCTTCGAAAGAATTATTTATACACCGCAGTACACTTGAATATCGCATTGAACGTGTTGAAGAAATACTCAATGTTGATTTAAATCATGCATATATGCGCTTTGAGCTCATGATGGCATACAAGCTGTATAATTTGTTTGATTTTGACCGGAGCGAACTGGCAAAAAGGTGAATTCTATTGATCGAGCAAAGGATTTTAGAACGGGATAAAGTCCGGCGGAAAAAACGGTTAAGCTATCGGGCAAGCGTGTAAAAAAACATCTCCTGTGAATTTATGAATGAATCATTTCTGACACGTATTGGAAAGCTTTAGCAGGCTTAAAGAATTTAAACTCTAAGCGAAAAAAGGCAAATGAAACTCCGGCAGATGAGCCAATCTCCCTTGCCGGAGTTTTCTTTTTTTATGTGTTTTGCAGCCCATACAATCATTTTTTACACGATATTTAAACGCCGTGCTCGGCTGCAACTTCTATGTGCTGAAACGTTGTGACGTCAAATAATCCTAAATCAGTAATTTTGAGCTCTGGAATGACAGGCAAACTTAAAAAAGAGAGCGTGAGGAAGAGATTGAAATGCCGATGTTTGCTCACTTTGTGCAAGCTGCTGTTCAATTCATCGAGTTGATGGGCGACGATTGGATATGCTTGATCTGACATCAATCCGCCGATCACAAGCGGCAAAGAGGCGAGCGTTTTTCCATCATTCACAACTACTAGCCCACCGCCGATTCTCTTCATCTCTTGAATGGAGCAGATCATATCCTCATCGTTTGTGCCGGCAACGATCACATTATGGGAATCGTGGGCGACGGTTGTGGCGACTGCACCGCCGATTAAGCCTAATCCTTTTACAATGGCAAGGCCAATGTTTCCAGTATTTTTATGGCGTTCGAGTACAGCCAGTTTTGCCAAATCTTTTTCAATGGAAGGGATGAAGCAAACACCGTCGCTCGGAACTTCCATCATTCTTTTAACCGTTTCAATTTGATTCGGAATAATTTCTATTACATGCGCTTTTTGGTTATTTTTTACGTGAATGGCCAACCGTTCTTTTGTAACCTCGTTTATGTTTAGATTGACATAATTTCTTGATAAAACGGAAGGTTTTGGTTGATCTATAGATCCTATATATTGACCGTTTTCCGCTATCACTTTTCCGGCTTTCAAAACTTTTTCAATCGTAAAAGCTTTGAAGTTATCTACTATGACAAGATCTGCTCTATATCCAGGTGCGATCGCTCCTTTTTGCGATAGTCCGAAACATTGGGCGGCATTAATCGTCGCCATTTGAATCGCTATGAGAGGATCAAGTCCATGCTCGACGGCAAGACGAATATTGTAGTCAATGCTTCCCTCGGCAATTAAGTCGTCTAAATGCTTGTCATCCGTACAAAATAGACAGCGGTGGCTATTTTTTTCATTGACCACGCCGATTAGTTCTGGCAAATTTTTTGCAGCAGATCCTTGACGGATCATGACGTACATTCCGCGAGCAAGGCGGTCTTTTGCTTGCTCTTTTGTCACACATTCATGATCTGTTTGAATGCCGGCCGCTCTGTAAACATTGACTCCTTCAATGCCAAGACCTGCGCCGTGTCCGTCGATCTTATATGCTGATGCCGTTAAAAGCTTGTCAATGATGCGGTCATCTAAATTTTGAACACCTGGGAAATCCATCACTTCCGCAAGCCCGAGCACCCGAGGATGCTTGTAAAAAGGTGCAAGTTCATCATCATTTAACACAGCGCCGGCATTTTCAAACGAAGTCGCCGGAACGCAGGAAGGCAGCATGCAATACACATCTAAATCTAAGCCTTCTGAATCCTCCAGCATAAAAGATATACCTTTCGTCCCGGCGACATTCGCAATTTCATGCGGATCTATAATAACGGTTGTCACACCGTGGGGCAGAACTGCTTTGGAGAACTCCTTCGGTGTCACCATCGAAGATTCAATATGGACATGAGAGTCGATGAAACCTGGAACGATGAATTTATTCTCGGCATCAATGATGTTTACCCCATCATATTCTCCGATTCCAGCAATCACTCCGTCCGCAATGGCGATGTCTCCATGCAAAATTTCTAAATTGAAAACATCGGCAATTTTTCCATTTTTAATCACAATGTCTGCCGGAATTTGTTTGCTAGCCACTTGGATTCTTTTCTTTAACATGTTTTTGTCCATTCTCACTTTTCCCTTCTGTAGTAAACTCGCGCGTTGAGTTTGACAGGGAGAGTTGTGTATCGTCTCTCGTAGTCAAACTATTTACGGTAGTTTGGTAGAAACGTTTGGACCGTATTTCCAAACTTATACGAGAAAATCATTCGTATTTTTAAAAAGAGATTATACGACTCTAATTGAAACAAAGCAAGATAGTTGGTGCATTTCTTGACAGAAAAATTTTCTCAGGTATTGCGAAAAGCTGAGAATCACAGTTTCTCTGGTGCTCCAAACAGACCGATTTTAAAAATTGGGCAGAACAACTCCTCCATAAACAAAGGATAACATAATAAGAATGGCGGGGTGCACTTTCCATTTTTCTAATGCAAAGAACGATACAGCAGCAATGATAAGTGATTGGATTATCCCGAGCGAATGGGCGGAGTCTTTCATCATTTCCCAAGTTAAAAGCAGCATCATGACCGCAATAACAGGCTGGACAAGCAAGGCCATTCCTTTCACAACTAAAGATTCCCGGTGGCGCTGAATCAGTTTTAACAACAGAATCAAAGCGAAAGCTGATGGAAATACAGTTGCAAACAAGGCGATGAAAGCGCCCCACCAGCCGTACACATCAAAACCGACGTATGCCGCAATCTTCGTTGCAATTGGCCCCGGCAAAGCATTTCCCAGTGCGAGCATATTGGAAAATTCAGCATTTGTCAGCCATTTGTAATGATTGACAATTTCCTCATACATGAGCGGAATGGAAGCGGGTCCTCCTCCATAACCGAGGATGTTGGCCAAAAAGAACCCGATGAATAAACTGATCCAAATTTTCATGCCGACATCTCCTTGCTTTGGCGCTTCCGTTTTAAATGGAAAGCTCCGTATGTTAAAAACAGCAGAATCACAATGGCAGGATGAATCGAAATCACCTGCAGCAGACAAAACGAGACAATCATCAAGAGGACGCCCAGCCATTTTCCCAATCCTTTCATGGCCTTTGAAGAAAATTCGTAAGCCATCTTCCCGAGCATGGCGGCAATCACCGGCATAACAGCAGCAATCATACCGTTGATCACAGGTGAACCGCTTAAAGCCGTGACCATTTTGAACAATAAAATCATGGCTAAACAAGTAGGCAAAATATGTGCCGCAACGCAAATAATAGCGCCTAATGCCCCTTTTTGTTTATATCCTAAGTAAGCGGCCATTTTTGTCGCGATCGGTCCGGGCAAGGTATTGGCAATGGCCAATATTTCAGCAAATTCTTCATCTTTTACCCAATGGTATCTGGAAACGGCCTCATAACGGAATAACGGAATGACGGAAGGACCGCCTCCGAATCCAAAAATTCCGGTTCTCACCATGGCCATGATAAGATTTTTATAAGATGTTTGCATGTTCCTCCCCCTCATCCATTATAATTTCATTCCCATGCGGCTCTTGTATCGTTTAATGAGAATTTGACAGTCAACACTGACGACGCCGCGCATAGGATATAATTTTTTAGTTAAAAATTTTTCCATTTCTTGATTATTTTTAAAGATTCCATGCATGTGCAGCTTGCTTGGCCCGGTCATATGATACAAGCTTGTAACAGCATGTTCCTCCGCCAATTTTTGTGCCACTTCCTCCAAATACTGCGGTTCTACTTCGACATTAAAAAAGGCGGAAACATGCATGCCGATTTTGGTTGGATTGATCACCGTCGTAAATTTTTCGATAATTCCTTTCTCGATTAAGTTGTTTATTCTCGCTTGAACAGCAACCCGAGACAAACCAATTTCTTTTCCTAAATCCGTATACGATATCCGGCTGTTTTCATGCAGCTTCTCTAAAATTTGTTTATCAATATGGTCTATGTCTAAATTCGGAATGTTGTATTCGAATGCCATTCATACCACCCTTTATTTCGTTATGTAGTTAATTTTATAATTATAATTTCTTTTAGTATACAAAATATGTTTTATGATTTCTATAAAAAAATGAAAATATTTATTTGTTTACGAAACGAAAAAAACTTTGTTAAAAAAATTTACAAATTCAAGGAACTTTCCTCGGCAGCTTTCTATAATGGAATCAAATTTTTTAAAAAAGCTTGCCAGAGGTGAAGAAAATGAAACGCACACATCCAGCTATCGTTATTTTCTTATTTTTTCTAGGATGGGTATTTATGTATGCAGACCGGACTATTTTGTCACCAGTGATGGGAGAAATAGGTGAGCAATGGAATTTAAACAATGCTCAATTAGGTTTAATGTCCACTGTGTTTTTCATTGCCTATTCGATCATGCAAATTCCAACAGGTTTTTTGGCTGATCGTTTTGGAAGGGTGAAAGTTTTAGTAATTGGCTACACATTATTTGGCATTACCACTTTTTTGAGCGGATTGGCATCTTCTTTTGCTTTGTTTTTGTTGATGCGTGCTTTAACGGGTATTGGAGAAGGAACCTATTACGGTTCGCAATACGGAATTTCTTCCAACATTATCCCTAAAAAATACAGAGGCCTTGGTTCGGCAGTGATCAACAGCGGAATGGCTTTCGGCATTTCTCTTGGTTTTATTGCTGCAAGCTACTTCACGTACACCTTAAACAAAGGATGGCAATTTTCATTTTATCTATTTGCCATTCCAACTATTATTGTTGCCATCTTGATAGGATTGTGTGTTCGCGATCAATCCAGCCATGAAAAAAAACAAGAAGTTTCCAATGTTCAAGATGGCCAAAGCTTAAAACGGCTGTTTACAAAAAATCATCTTTTCGTCTACATTCTCATCTTCTGCTCTTTATATGGATTTTTCGGAATGCTGACTTGGCTGCCTTATTATTTGCAGACGGTAAAAGGGGTAGACGGTTCGCAAACAGGGATCATATCTTCTTTAGTGCCATGGGCTTCGATTCCGGGGGCTATTTTCTTCGGCTATGTTTCAGATAAAGTAAAAAATAAAAAGCCGTTGATCATTTTTTTAGCTGTTGCTGGAGCTGTTTGCCAATTTGTCATCCCTTATGCGGAAAATTATTCGTTGCTGATAGCAGGATTAGTTTTTTACGGGCTGCTAGGAAAACTGGCGCTCGATCCCGTATTAATATCTTATATGGCTGAAATTACGCCGTCATCCATGTATTCCAAAGTGTATGGTTTTTTCAATTTCAGCGGAATGCTTTCTTCCATTTTTGCCCCTTATATTACAGGCTATTTTGCCGATATCACCGGCAAGCTTGAAATCGGTTTTTATTTGTCAGGTGTTTTGCTAATCATCGGTGCAGTCTTATTTCTGTTTACTGAAAGTTCAAAACGCATGTCCGATTTCGTTCAAAACAATAAACCGAGGGAGGAACAAGCAATATGAGCCAATCAATGATCGGAACCAAAAATATGGTTGTCAGTCCCCATTATTTAGCATCGGCAGCTGGCTGCCGCATACTGCAAAAAGGGGGAAATGCTTTCGATGCAGCGGTAGCGGTCAGCGCCTGCTTAGCGGTCGTTTATCCGCACATGACAGGGATCGGGGGAGATTCTTTTTGGCTGTTTTACAGCAGGAAGGATCAAAAAGTTCGTGCGTATAACGGCAGCGGCCGTTCCGGCTATAACGCCACGCTTGAAAAATACGAAGGTTTGTCCGCCATTCCTTTTCGCGGCATTCAAAGTGTTATCACCGTGCCGGGTATGGTTGACAGTTGGGATGCCATCATAAAAGAATATGGAAGACTTTCATTGGCGGAAGTTTTAGAGCCAGCTATTGAATATGCGGAAAATGGATTCCCTTTTTCAAAGGATCAATATGTCAACACGCAAAAAAATGTTCAAATTCTGCGAGAATTTCCGGAAACATCATCAATTTTCCTGCCTGATCATCGGATTCCGAACCTGAATGAAAAATTTATCCAGAAACAACTGGCAAATACTTTGAAAGAATTGGCAGAAAAGGGAAGAGATTATTTTTACAAAGGCGGGTTAACAAAACGCATTGTATCGAGCCTTCAAGAAAAAGGGGGGCTTTTAATAGAAGATGATTTTGCGGATCATCAAGGAGATTGGGTCGAACCGCTGAGCGGAACATACCGCGGTTATACAATATATCAAGTTCCGCCCAATTCACAAGGCTTTGTCGGGATAATGGCGTTAAATATTTTAGAAAACTTTGATTTTAAAGCCATTCCGCACGGTTCTTTTGAATATTATCATCTATTAACAGAATCGTTGAAAAAAAGTTTTCAAGATCGCAACCAAGTATTGACAGACCCCGAATTCTACCAGATTCCGCTTGATAAATTGTTAAGCAAAACATATGCGAAAGAGCTGGCCGATTCGATCAGTCTGACAAAAGCAAGCGAAGTAAAGACGCAGCCTGTTGGGAACGACACTGCTCATGCGGCTGTCGTGGATGAAGAGGGAAATGCGGTTTCCTTTATCCAAAGTCTTTATTTTGAATTCGGTTCATGTGTTGTTGCTGGTGACACAGGGATTTTAATGCAAAACAGAGGATCGTTCTTTTCTCTTGATCGTTCGCATGTCAATTGCTTGGCGCCGAGAAAAAGAACGTTCCACACGCTGATGCCTGCAATGGCTTTTAAAGATGGAAAGCCGTATATTTTATACGGAACACAAGGAGGAGAAGGACAGCCGCAAACACAAACAGCTATCATTACAAGAATGATTGATTATCAAATGAGCCCTGCAGAAGCAATATATGAGCCAAGGTTCGTGTGGGGAAGAACATGGGGAGAAGAGACAGAAGAATTGAAGATGGAAGGCCGCATCCCGCAAGACGTGATCGAATCGATGATCAAAGCGGGCCATCTTGTAAAAGTTGTTGATGAGATTGATAAAATAATGGGTCATGCCAACGCCATATTAATTGATGACCAAAGCTTTTTACATGGCGGGGTTGATCCAAGAGGAGACGGTGCGGCAATCGGTTGGTAACGACGAATTCATAAAAAGCGGGGATTTATGCTATCCGTTGTTTCATATTTAAATATATTGGAGAAGGGTTTACGGAAAGTATCCAGCTAGGGCAAAGCCTGCAGAATTCATTATTGGAATTCTACAGGCTTTTATCATTTGAAGAGGTTCTCACATCGGTATATTCAACCCTGGAAATAAATTAGGAGAAGTTACAGCCAAAAGAAAGGTTTTAGTAGAAATATATAGGGAAGCGAAAACACCAACGATTGCAACAAGCTGTTTCGCGGACTAAATCTTTCATCAAACCTTAACAACTTACGTTGATTTCCAGCTGCTGCTTTTCGTCAAAAACAAACAGCAAAATGAAATTTTATATTCCGCAATACTGGTCCAATTTCCGTTATTTTTTTTCTTCGTTGACGAAGTCATTAAATATGGAATAAATAGGGGCTTAATGGTTGAATCCTCATGAAACAGAATGAAACACCGGGAAAGTTATTCTTCAGTTTAGGACTGTAGCCAATTGAGCAACATACATCTGAAAGTGAGTGCTGAAAATGTTTCAAAATAACAAAAAAACCGGAGAGCTTTGGAGTGCATGATAAATACCTTGGCTGTAGGTTGGAAAACTTTGATTGGACGAGCAAACTGGACAGAGATCAAGAAGGAAATAACGTCCCCAGAGGATTATGCGGAGAAGGTCATAAGATAATCAGATAATCCGCACGAGATAATGCCCAAATACGAAAATTAAAATAAATAGGCAAGACAACAATCCACTGAAAGTCGCTGCGCCAAATGCTAGATACGAGCTAAATCGGTTGAGAATGTACGTTCTTCTATAGTATGATAAAATAGTTATCTCGTTTATTTTTAAAAGGGTGTTTGGATATGGATACAGAAACTGCATCTGTGAGAACGTTTAAATATGGAAACAATCTCGAAGTAAAAATTGAACTAAATGATTGCATATCCTTTTTAAAGTCTTTAAAAGATGAAAGCATCGACTTGATTGTAACAGACCCTGCTTATTCTGGAATGAATAACAAGCTGAAGCTCGGGAAGGGCAGAATCGTCGGTGAATATAAGCAAAAGGGAACGGAAAACGGGAAATGGTTTGCGGAATTTGAAGACAGTGAAGAGAACTATCATCTCTTTTTACAAGAGTGCAAGAGGGTGCTGAAAAAAGATACAGGGCACATTTACATCATGTTTGATTCTTTTTCTTTATTAAGCTTAGGGCATTTAATGAGAGAGTACTTTGACGTAAAAAACATCATCACTTGGGATAAAATCAATATGGGAATGGGGCATTATTTTAGAAGAAGGCACGAATATATTATTTTTGCTACGAACGGAAACAACCGCAAAATTAGAAACCGGTCTTTTCCGGATGTATGGAGGTTTAAACGAATTCACCATTCGAAATATCCGACTCAAAAACCGGTTGAGCTGTTCCAAGCGATGATTTATGCAAGTGCCGAAGAGGGGTTTACGGTTTGCGACCCGTTTTTAGGGAGCGGATCGTCAGCTATTGCAGCCATAAAAAACAACTGCCGCTTTTTAGGATGCGATATCGCAAGCAATGCTTTTACAGCCAATGTAGAAAGAATTCATCACTATCTTAAAACAAAAGAAGACATCTATCAGCCCAAGCCTTGCCATATCGAAGGCGAACCGGTATTTTGGGAATAAAGACCGATCATAACTACGCAGCTTGCAAATGTTATTCATCTTCACCAAACCATAAAAAAATCGGCGTTTAGCCGATTTTTTTATTTTGATCATTGTCTGATCCAAGACCATATTTCTTTTGGCGTGGCATTTTTTCCGTACATTAAGATGCCGACTTCGAATATTTTTCCAGCTAGTTTCATAAAGATCCAAACACTTATTATTAAGATTGCAAGTGATATGACAATTTCCGCCCATGGCCATTCCTCTAATATCGACAAACGAAGAATCAAAACAGCGGGTGATGTGAATGGAAGATAGGTGCCGATTTGCGCCCATAGCCCGCTTGGATCTGTCAGCACAGGTCCGACAAAAACAAATGACAAAAATGGCAGCAGGATAACTAATCCTTGAAAGTTGCCGGCGGTATATATATCTGCCATTGTGGCGCCGATGCCGACAAAAATTGACGAAAACAGCAAGTAGCCTAAAAGGGCAATCCCGATGAAAAGAAAAAGATGAGGAACGAACAAATAGTGAAATATCGGAACATCAATTTTCCATAAAACGATTGGAATGATAAAAATGAAAAATACAACAACTTGTAACATTCCTAATAGGAAATAACCAATAATTTTACCTTGCATGAGGTCTTTTGGCGTGACCGATGAAAGAATGATTTCCGCAATTTTATCTTTCTTTTCCTGCGAGGCGCTTTGAAAAATCATCATGCCGCTAAAAACAATGGATAGTAAAATGATGCTGGCAAAGGCCCCTGGTACAATGCGTTCTAAAATTTTTTCCGTTTCTCCTCCTCCGCCTTCAGTTTTTGAGATTTCACTAACGGTCGATTGTTCAAAGACGATTCCTTTCGAAATGGCTGCTAATTGATTTTTCGATAAACCAAGCTGCTCCAACTGCAAAGCTTTTAACGGCTCTGCCAGCAGCTGAATTTGATTGGCAAACATCGGGCTAATCACATCGCTTGTGTAAACAGGGACAACGCCATCCGTTAATGACTGTTCACCGATAAACAAATAGGCTGTATTCTCTCTATTTTTTAGCAAATCTTCTATCTTATCTTCCGCGATGCCAGTTTTCTGAAGCTTGAATGGAAGGTTGTGAAGCTGTACTGCTTCCTGCAAGGCTGGCAAAATATTCAGCTTATCATTGACATAAACAGTTGTTACACTTTGATCCTCATCTGAATTGGCAAGATTTCCGAGCAGGAAAAAAGCTAAAAAGAGAATAGGCGTTATAAACAAGCTGATGATAAATGATTTGTTTTTTAAATTCCGCTTTATTTCCCATTTTGCTATTTTTATAGTATTACTCATAATTTTCACCAGCTTCCTGTAATAAATTTTGATCTGTGGCAACATCAATAAAGATTTCATGCAGGGAAATGCGGTCAAGCGATAATTCTTGAATTATCATATATTCCGGAAGGTTTTTTAACCATTTGGCAGGTTGAATGTCTTTTGTTAAATAAAGAGTTGATACATCTTCATTTTGTTCTATTCGTTGAACGCCAGAAATTTGTTCTAGTACGGCGCGGTCATTTTTTCCGCGGATGACACATTTGAAATTCGCATATGTTTTCTTTACTTCCTCTATCGATCCATAAACCACCTTGCGGCCGCGATGGATCATAAATAATCTGTCACACATCTCTTCTACTATATTCATTTGATGGGAAGATAGAAGAATCGCTGTGCCTTTATTAGCTAAGCTTCTTATTTCTTTTTTAAATAACTCCTGGCTCACAGGGTCTAATCCGGAAAACGGTTCGTCTAAGATGAGCAGTTCAGGCTCATGCAGGATCGAAGCGATAAACTGTACTTTTTGTCCCATTCCTTTTGATAGTTCATCAATTGATGACTGTTCTTTTCCTTCTAAGCCAAATTTTTTTAAATAGACTTTAGCCCGCTCTTTTGCTTTTTTTAATGGGTAGTTTTTTAAATCTGCTAAATAAAGGAGAATATCCATTACTTTGACATTTTTATATAAACCGCGTTCTTCCGGCAAATAGCCAATTTTATGGCGCGGGATTATATTTTTTTGGCTATTGTGGAATGTAATGCTTCCTTCATCTGGATACATAATCCCCATAATGTTTCGAATGATCGTTGATTTTCCAGCCCCGTTCGGTCCTAATACCGCCATAATTTCCCCTTTTTTCACTTCAAACGATATATTTTGGATAATCGGCTGATGTTTGAATGATTTTCCTAATTTTTCGACTGTTAAAACCGTTTCGTTCATATTTATGTTCCTTTCTGATAAATTGGTTGATTGAGCATAATCGTGATAATCTCTTCCAACTCTAATGATTCTGCTTTGATCCAATCGTATTGATGCTCTATTAAATACTGTTCTGTATTTTCTTGTTGTTGAGTGATGACAATTTGCTTTCCTTTTCTTCCAACTTCACCCGGTATCGGTTTATTTGGCAGAGGCCGCTGCAAAAAGTAACGTTTATATCTGCTGGCTAATTCTTCTTTTTCAAATTTTCCAAGCAATTGTCCGTTTTTCAGTACAATTAGATAATCAGCAAGCTTTCGAATATCATCTGTTTGATGGCTGGCAATGATCATCAGCTTTTCGCTTCTTTCCATCCATTCTACGAGAATATCCATCAGCATTTGTTTTGAAGGGATATCCATATGAGCGGTTGGTTCATCAAGAATCAAAATGTCGGTATCGCAGGCTAAAGTTAAGGCGATGCTTAATTTCTTTTGAACACCTTGTGATAAATTTCGATATAGCTTTCTTAAAGGGATATCGAACATTTGTACAAGCTGGTCGAAATATTTCTGATCCCATGTTGAATACCAATGGGAAGTGAGCTTCATCAATTCCAATCCGTTAAAGGAATTGCATCCAATCAATGTCTGCGGCAGGTACGAGATGTGCTGCTTCCAGCTTTCATCACGATTTTGTATTGATTGACCAAATAAGCGGATCTGCCCCTCATCTTTTTTCACAAGATTCATCAGCATTTTCATTAATGTACTTTTACCAGCTCCGTTTTTCCCAATGAGTGCATGAATCGTTCCAGGCTCAAACGAAAGATCAATTGGCCCTAATTGAAAATCATCGATCGTTTTTCTTAACTGCATGATTTCTAACCAAGGCTGCATTAAGAACCCTCCTTTTCTCGCAATTCAACCATTACTTGTTGAAAGATTTGCTCAATCTCTGCAAATGTATAGTCATGGCGGAGCGCCGTTTGTACCGCGGTTTGAATAGCTTTGTACACCGTTTCTGTCTTTACTTTTTCTTTCTTAGCATCGTCTATGTCAGCTACAAACGTTCCTTTCCCTTGTGTTGTCTGGATAAACCCTTCATATTCAAGATTTTGGTAGGCTCGTCTAGTCGTAATCACACTAATTTCAAGGTCTTTTGAAAGGGTGCGGATCGAAGGCAGCGGCGAACCAGCAGGAAGCTGACCGCTTGCAATCAGCGCTTTAATTTGTTCTTCCAATTGATAATAAATAGGCTCCGGAGAATCTTTTGCAATCTGAATAGGAAGCTCCATTCAACTTCCTCCTTCTTAAAATAAATAATCCATTTTTTCAATTTTTTTGGACATATATTTTTGCGAGTAGAGCACGCCTATAGCAGCGAAAAAAACTGACGCAATAATACTTACTAGAGACCATTTTTCAGCGATGAGCATCGTCAAGGGCACAAAGCCGTTTCCATATAAAATGTTAAATATCGTAAAGATAAACATGAATCCAAAGAATAAAGCGAATATATAAAGGGCAAACCTCACCGTCGAAAGCCGGTAGCCGACATCACTAGCTGGAAACGAAGCTCCTAAATGAATGCCGATACCAATCCAAATCATGATAAATGCGAAATATTCCTTTAAGTCCAACGCTGCTCTAAGATCAGGGGAAAACGCATAAGTAAGAATGGATACCCCTAAATAGTAAGGAACGGCAAAAGCGAAAAAAATAATAAATCTGCTCTTAATGAGCACATCCTTTTGGATCGGCAGCTGCCTAAGTGTAATAAAAAAAGGGGATGCCCAAAAGTCGCCGCCTATTTTTTGATGATTAAATTCTTTCGGTTTGATCCATGCAGTTCCAAAACCAAATACAATAAAGAAAAAAATATCTAGCATAACGGTGCTTCTTTCCATATTTTTCGGAATGACAGTGGCGAAAAACATCGAAAACATGATGGCCATCAAGGCAAGCAATACAAAACCTAATTTCAATTTTTTTAATTCAAACTTTGCTAGCCAAAACGCTTCCTTCCAATCGTTCATATTGATCTCCTCCAAGTGAACTGTTTTACTGTATATATCTATATACACACTATATAACATTTTGTTAAATTTGACCAGTCTTTTTTGAAAAAATGTATGGATAGGCATCAACAACATTCGTTCTAAAAATTTTGAAGTAACTCCAAACGGTATGTAGAAGGACTACAAAAAAATTGCAACTTCTGGAGCTCAGGATGTAAATAAAAAAATTCGAAGCAGCTGATGAAAAAAATGTACGGAAAAACACGCAGCAAAATGGAACTGTAAAAAAGGTCAACAGCAGATGAAAAATTTCTATGTATTTTGCGACAGTCTTTTTTTAAATACTTTTTCCAGCGCATATTTGCTGAATCTATGGACAGAAGTGAAAAACTCGGGAATATTCATCCTTTTGTTTAGGAAGTATAAGAAAAAACAAGAGGAGATGTTGTGAAGAGAAAATTTGTCATTTTGCTCTGCCTTTCGCTCGCTCTTTCTGGATGCGGAAATGGAAATGATAAAAAGCAGGGCGCTTCTTATGATCAACAGCAAGGAACGACAACTCAGAATGAAGGAGATAGCTCGCTCATTAGGATACAGCATAGCCAATCTCCAGCAAAACGAATCCAAAAGGTAAACCCTGATCAGACGGCCCGCGACAAAAGACCTATTAACTCAATTGGATTTCTTGAGCCGATCACTCCGCAGCAATCCGTTTCTGACTTACAAGGTGTCAGCCAGCATTTATCATATGTAGCTTTTTTCAGTTACCGAGTGAACGCCGATGGAAGTCTTGTTCCAATTGAAGACAGTGAAGCACTCGCAGCTGCTAAAAAATCCGGTGCGATTCCGATGATGGTCATCACCAATTTTACAGAAGGAAACTTTTCACCGGATATTGCTCATCGGATCTTTACAGATAAAACAGCCTCTAAAAGTTTGATCAATGGCGTTATTCAGACGATGAAAGCAAAAGGATATAAAGCTTTAAATATCGACTTTGAACATATTCGGGAAAAGGATCGTGAGCTGTATAACGGCTTTCTCGAAACGATTTTGCCGCAGGTTCGCAAAGCTGGCTTTACGGTTTCAACTGCATTGGCCCCAAAAACGAGTGATGAACAAAGAGGACCATGGCACGGAGCCCATGATTATAAGAGACATGGAGAGTTAGCAGATTTTGTTATTTTGATGACGTCCCTGAATCCGTGACAAAACATCTTTACAATGGTCGCAAACCGTTGATACGATAAGGGAAAACGACGTTGACGATTCTTCATCAAGTAGGTGATGTGATGAAAGATTTCCCGATTCGGTTTGTATTGACAGATGAAGCGATTACCCCAAGTGCTGGGCTTGCTCTCGTTGGCTACTTACTCCATCGAACGAAACTGGATAAACGGGTAAACGCACTTCGGCTTCCAACGGTTCGTCGAGAAGTGCACATTTCCCATAGCGATGTCATTCGCTCGATGATTGGCTTGCTTGCCACAGGAAAAACGGATTTCGATCATATCGAAGCGTATCGTCAGGACGATATCTTTTCGGCATCGATGGGGATTCAGCACGTGCCTTCCTCTCCAACCTTGCGACAACGACTCGATCAGCTCGCTTGTCTTCCGATGACCGAAACGATTCTTTGGGAGGAGTCCATACGTCTGTTGATTCAACGACATGCCACTTTGTCCCCTTGTTGGACCAAAGGAAAGACGACATGGCTTCCCCTTGATATAGATGGTTCCCCATTTGACAACTCCGATACGAAAAAAGAAGGAGTCAGTCGAACGTATAAAGGATTTGACGGTTTTACACCGTTGTTTGCGTATGCAGGGAAGGAAGGGTATCTCGTTCATGCCGAGTTGCGTCCAGGGAAACAACATGTGCAAGACAACATGCCCTCGTTTTTAGTCACCGCTATCCGTCGAGCTCGTCAACTGACTTCATCTCGTCTGCTTGTTCGCATGGATGCAGGAAACGATGCAGAAGCGAATGTGCACGTATGCCTAAAGGAAGACGTGGACTTTGTCATCAAGCGAAACTTACGCCGAGAATCGAAAGCGCTTTGGTTCCAGATCGCTTCGCAAAAGGGCAAACGTGTCGATGATGGACAAAGCGAAGGAGTACAAACCTATGAGCTATGCCTTCCACAGAAGGCAGCGATCGATGGAAACACGTATACGTACGTTCAAGTCACCCAAGTGACGGAACGGACGATGGAACGCAATGGACAGCTGATGCTCGTTCCTGATTATGAAGTGGAAAGCTATTGGGTGCGGCTCAAAGGATACGAGCATGTTCGAATGAGCGATGTGCTCGCGTTGTATCATGACCATGCGACATGCGAACAGTTTCATAGCGAACTGAAGAGCGACTTAGATTTAGAGCGGCTTCCATCTGGGAAGATGAAAACGAATGCGCTCGTGTTGGTCATGGGAGCCTTCGTTTACAATCTTCTTCGTCTGATTGGACAAGATCTATTAAGCGATCCGAGACATCCGTTGCACCACAAAGTGAAACGCCGCCGCATCAAGACGATTATTCAGACGGTGATCACGATGGCAGGGCGACTCGTCCGTCGATCACGACAGATCTGGATGAAACTGACGCGAAGGAGTGGCTATAGCGAGCCCCTACTGAACGTCTATCAGAAATGGAGAGAGGCAAGATAACGAACGAATGTTCGGGCACTGATGTCCAACGTCACTCCCTGTGCTTTTTTGTCTATTTTTTTGGTTCGTATACCTAAAAAAGAGATTTGTTCCATTTTCGGAAATAGAGATGACATAGGTCATAAGCATAAAAGGGGTTTTATGGATTATCAATCCATCAAAATTACAACAAAATCAAAGTCGATTTCAATTCATCACGGATTCAGGTTTTTGATAAAAAGCCTTTTATTAGGCTTTTTTTTTATGGAATTTGGGAAAAGTTTAAAAGTAATAACAAATGGGGATAAATACAATAAAGAAAAGATTCTTTCAGGGAGGATTACACATGATCAGTAAATTACTTAGGGGAGTCCTAGTAGCTGTGCTACCTATCTTTATCATTACCGGATGTAACAATCAAAACAATGACCATAATCAGATGGATCATGATTCGAAAGAAATGGATGGTGCAAATATGGATATGTCCGCCAATGATAAAGACAAAGATAACAAAACAAATGAAATGGAGTTCGCGAAGCCGCCAAACTCATTCAACCGTTTAGCAAGCCAAAACATGATCGTAACAGCGACGAAAAACGTTACTCGTATCAACACGGATGATCCTATTGAGTTATCCGTCATGGTTTCACAAACGGTTTGGCCTGCCACCCATAAAGAAAACCAGCCCGGCGGAATTATTTTAGTGCCCGTTGAAAGTTGGCAAATCGCATTGGCAAGTGTAGACTTAATTCATCATCCGAGCAACGGCCCTGTTTTATTTACAAAAGATCAAAAAATACCGGATGCCGTCTTAAAGGAAATAAACCGCCTTCAGCCTTTAGGCACAGCTGACGGTACGCAAATTATGGTGATGGGAAATATTGGGAAAAGTGAACTAGATAAATTAAAGAATTTTAAGCTGAAACAAATTAGTGAAACAGATCCGGCTGCGTTTGCGAAAGAAATTGACCAATTTTACAGCGACATTGCCGGCAAGACCCCGCAAAGCGTGATGATTGGTTCTTTGGAAGATAAGGCAAAATTGTACACTCTTATAGCTGCCAATTGGATTGCCCACATGGAAGAACCGTTGTTGTATGTTACGGCAAATGACATTCCGCAACCAACGAAAGAGGCGTTACAGCAAAGAAAAGGAAAAGCAAATATATACCTTTTAGGTCCCGAATCAGTAATCTCTAAAGAAGTGGAAAACGAACTAAAATCATTTGGCACCGTTGTCCGAATCGCAGGCGATACACCGGTGCAACAATCCGTTTCTTTTGCTACTTATAAAGATGAAAAAACAAAATTTGGCTGGGGGCTAAATAATCCGGGGCATGGCGTATCATTTATTTCAACGAAAACCCCTGAATTAGCGATTGCAGCTGCGCCATTTTCTCATCTAGGAAAGCACGCACCTTTAATATGGCTAGAGAATGGGACATTAACAAAGGACGTATACGAATTTTTAGCCCGTTTAAAACCAACTTTTACGGATGATCCAACAGTGGGACCGTATAACCACGCATTTTTATCTGGTACATTCCGTTCCATCTCTTATCAAACACAAGGAATCATCGATGAAAAGCTCGAAATTATTCCCGCAACCGGAGAAGGACATGCAGGGCATTAGAAGCACGTAAATCTATATAAGTTGAAATTTTATTTTCCATCCAGCCGATCACTCGCCACGTTATATCAAAGTCGACTTGTATGGAGGTAAAACAGAAACGAACAATCAGAAATTCTTTATTGCAACTTATATATATACGCAAAACAGCTTGCAAGCCGAGCAAGCTGTTTTTTTTATGGTGCGCCCGGCATGTACATGAACTATAGGGTGTAAGTCCCGAACCCCGAAGACAGAAGTAGAGGTTAGCTCAACGAAAGGGTGTCCGTGGTGACGCGGAATCTGAAGGAAGCTGGAGGCAAAACACCGGTCCGAGGAACACGAACCTCATATAAGGCTAGGTATGATTGAGTGAGTTTGCATAACAAAACAAAGCTCTTTCTGTCGAAGGTCATATCGAGTAAATGAGGCGGATAGATGGTGTGAAAGTGCATGTACTTACCCGGGGAGGTCTGGCTGGCACGCCAAGTAACCTTGGTAACCTATCTAGTGATAGATAGCTGAACAGTCAGAAGTCAGCAGAGGTCATAGTATTAGTTGGTCTAGAACAACTAAGAAGGACCGAACAATTAAGAGAGAATAGCCCTTGGCATTCAGTGAGTCATGATGAACACAGAAAACGTAGTACCTCACTTGAGGAAGGAAGCGGTGAATCCCGTGGGAGACCTCTTGGAGGGTGGAGTGACCACTGGCATAAAGAGAACAGCTATTCACGGAAGTTATAAAGACTTGCGTCAATCATCTTAATTGAACCGCCGTATACGGAACCGTACGTACGGTGGTGTGAGAGGTCGGGGGTTAATCGCTCCCTCCTACTCGATTTTTGAAACTTGTGGTGTTAATATGATGATGCAAACATATGGCATTCAACTAACATCAAAGGTTCTTGAATTATTCGCATATCATCACATACAACTTCTACAAGCTAATTTGTAATGATTCATGTTGTTTAAGAAACATGTAAGCAACAAAGTATGATTATGATGACAGAGCCATTAGGCCATTAGAAATTCTAATCGATTTTTGAAAATATCTAATTACTAATGATAATTCGCGACAAAAATTTGTAAATGTTTATGAACACTTTCTCCATACTTTTCCTTTATTCTAAAACCAGAAAAGGATGGAGGTGTTGAAAATGAAAAAACTTATTTCAGGTTTGTTCGTCCTTGTTTCAGCTTTTGTATTAGCTACAGCTGTTTTTGCAGCAAATAAAAATGATAATAATGATTGGAAAGAAATGTTGCCAATGATGAAACAAATGCATCCAAATTTATCAGAGGAACAATTACAAAAAATGTATGAACAGTGTCGAAATACTAAAAATATGGATCAAATGATGGAACATATGATGAATAATAGCAAAACGAATCAATAAATGATGAAACAAGGATATATGGTGTAAAGATCAGTTATTGAAACACTGTAGGCTTAAAACTACAGTGTTTTTTTCGGTGCGCCCGGCATGTACATGAACTATAGGGTGTAAGTCCCGAACCCCGAAGACAGAAGTAGAGGTTAGCTCAACGAAAGGGTGTCCGTGGTGACGCGGAATCTGAAGGAAGCTGGAGGCAAAACACCGGTCCGAGGAACACGAACCTCATATAAGGCTAGGTATGATTGAGTGAGTTTGCATAACAAAACAAAGCTCTTTCTGTCGAAGGTCATATCGAGTAAATGAGGCGGATAGATGGTGTGAAAGTGCATGTACTTACCCGGGGAGGTCTGGCTGGCACGCCAAGTAACCTTGGTAACCTATCTAGTGATAGATAGCTGAACAGTCAGAAGTCAGCAGAGGTCATAGTATTAGTTGGTCTAGAACAACTAAGAAGGACCGAACAATTAAGAGAGAATAGCCCTTGGCATTCAGTGAGTCATGATGAACACAGAAAACGTAGTACCTCACTTGAGGAAGGAAGCGGTGAATCCCGTGGGAGACCTCTTGGAGGGTGGAGTGACCACTGGCATAAAGAGAACAGCTATTCACGGAAGTTATAAAGACTTGCGTCAATCATCTTAATTGAACCGCCGTATACGGAACCGTACGTACGGTGGTGTGAGAGGACGGGAGTTAATCGCTCCCTCCTACTCGATTCCGCCTATTGTTGTATGATATTTGCAAGGCAATATTCGTGTGTATTTTTCACTGTAAAATCCATCGATTCTGCAAATTTATGTTGTAAAATAAAAAGCGCTCTACATAAAAGCAATAATGAGCTCTTATAAAGGAAGGGACAAAAGTGCGAAAAATTTCGTTTAAGTTAGGGCTATTATTTTTTGTCTTTGTGTTAGGAATCGAAACGGTTTTATTTGCGTCGTTATATGTGACACTCGTTAACGCTAGAATTAATGAAGAATTTCAGCAGCTGTTAGCGAGAGGGAACAATCACCGTGATGTATTGGAAAAAAACTATCACCCTTCTACGTTAGAACATGTCACCATGATGGAGTCGGAAGCGGAGACCGACGTCGTTATTACCAATGACAAGGGGAAGATACTATATTTTTCAGATCATATTTTACCATTTGCTAAAAGAGTAATAAAAAAATCAAATAAAAACATTCCCTATGGCGGAATGATTGTGCAAAAAAATTGGCAAAGAGAGTCGTATATTTCGACAGTAAGCCCGATTCGGATTGACGGCAAGATCAAAGGGTATGTGTACATGTTTCAGCATACGGCTTCCATTCAAAACATGATTGATAGGCTAAAACATCATTTTCTAGTCGTGGGCATTCTTTCCGTCTTTTTGACCATTATGACGATTGCTTTTTTATCAAGAGTCATTACGATTCCGCTCATTCGGATGAAACAAGCGACCGAAAAACTGAGCAAGGGGGACTTTTCTGTCCGCCTGCAAGTAAAAGGAGAAGATGAGTTGGCACAGTTAGGAAAAGCGATTCAAACATTGGCAAAGGATTTAGAATACTTAAAAAAAGAAAGAAACGAATTTCTCGCTAGTATTTCTCATGAACTTCGTACTCCGCTCACGTATGTCAAAGGATATGCGGACATTGCAAGAAGGCCAACGCTCGAGGAGGAAGAAAGAGCAAAATATTTGTCCATTATTTATGAGGAAGCAGAGCATATGCAAAAATTAGTGAAAGACTTGTTTGAGCTTGCGAAAATGGATCAACATTCGTTTCAAATCGAGAAAGAGCCAACTCCACTGTGCCTTTTTTTAAAAAAAGTATACGTGAAAATGTATCCCGCGTTTCAGGCGAAAAATATGTCGCTTGTCTACCGCTGTGATGAAGACATTACTGTCCATATTGATCGACAGCGTTTTGAGCAAGTGATGATGAATCTTTTGGACAATGCGTTAAAATATTCTCATCAAGGTTCTACCGTTTCCATTGATGTAAGAATGGAGAAAAAGAACGTGATGATCATGATTTCCGACGAAGGAATAGGAATTCCTGAAGCAGATTTGCCGCATATTTTTGAACGATTTTACAGGGTGGATAAATCAAGATCGAGAACAGGCGGAGGGACGGGATTAGGCTTGGCGATTGTGAAAGAAATTGTCGAAGCGCACGGCGGTTCGATTTACGCAACGAGCCAATTCGGAAAAGGGACAAACATGATCATTACATTGCCAGGAGGGGATGAAGGTGTACACGGTTTTATTGGTTGATGACGAAAAACGAATGTTGGATTTATTAGAGCTGTATCTTGCACCGAAAGGGTACCGTTGTGTGAAATGCGAGTCAGGGGTAGCGGCGATCCGCTATTTGGAAAACAATAAAGCGGACCTCGTTTTGCTTGATGTGATGATGCCAGAGATGGACGGATGGGAAATGTGCAAACAAATACGAGAGTTTTCGAATGTCCCAATTATTATGGTAACAGCAAGAGGAGAAACGACAGATGTTGTCCAAGGGTTGAAAATCGGAGCAGATGATTATATTACAAAACCATTTGACGAATCTGAGCTGCTCGCTCGGATCGAAGCGGTATTGCGCCGTTCTGTAGGAAAACAAGCGAAACTGGAGTTTAACGGCTTAGTTTGGGATGAAGCGCAGCATAAAGTCCAATATGCTGGGCACGATATTTTTCTCACGCCAAAAGAGTTTGCGATTTTAGGACTTTTTCTCAAAAATCCAAACAGGGTATTTAGCCGAGAGCAACTCATCGTGACATTATGGGGGTATAACGCCAATACAGAAGAACGGACAATCGATTCGCATGTCAAAAATATTCGCGAGAAGCTCCGCCAAGCCGGTTTTCCGATCGATCAATTTCTGCAAACCGTTTGGGGTGTAGGATATAAATGGGGGGATAAGGTAAAAAGAAATGGAAGAGAAGCTCATTACATTGTTTCATACATATGAAAGCGTTGCTTATCTCATTCGTATTGCGATCAATATTGTGATCAGTATTTTAGGCGTTGTACCGAGCGTATTTCTCACTGCAGCTAACTTGGCGGTATTCGGTTTTTGGAAAGGCACCTTTTTATCGTTTGTAGGGGAAGCTGTTGGGGCGATTGTTTCTTTCGTTTTATATCGAAAAGGATTTCACAAACTTTCGGAAACGAAATGGTTTTCCTATCCGAAAGTGAAACGTTTGCTTGAGGCAGAAGGGGTAGAAGCCTTTTCGCTTATTTTGTCTTTGCGTCTTCTTCCTTTTGTTCCGTCGGGACTTGTGACGTTTGTGGCAGCGATCGGACACACCTCCTTACTGATCTTTATCATTGCCAGCTCGCTTGGAAAGCTGCCAGCACTTTTGTTAGAGGCATATTCGGTTTATCAAGTGATGAATTGGACATGGCAAGGGAAAGTGATATCGACACTTCTATCTGTTTTTTTTATTTATATTTACTTGGAAGAAAATCACTCGAAAAAAGGCTTAAACGAATGAAAAAGGGGTTTGCAATTCCATACATTTTGCAAATCTTTCTGTTATAAAATGTGCGAAATCTACATTATACAAAGGAGAGTCGACCATGACAAAAATGACGAAAGCAATCATCATTACATCATCCATTCTTCTTCTAAGCGCTTGTTCATCATCCAACGAAAAAGAGCAGGCCTTTATTACAAGCAAAGAACAAGCAAAATCGAATGTATCTGTTGCCAATAATCCTTTCTTTAAAGAAAAGAAAGAAGGAAAGTTCGAACATTTACATGGAATCGGTTATGCAGGCAACCAAAATGCGATTTACTTTGCTACACATGAAGGTTTACTTGTTTACCAAAATAATAAGTGGTATGAAACGATTTCTAATAAGCATGATTATATGGGCTTTTCGGCTACAGACGACGGCTTTTATTCATCAGGGCATCCGGAAGAAGGTTCATCTTTAGGAAATCCACTTGGTCTTGTGAAAAGTTTTGATAATGGACAAACATTGATGAATTTAGGATTTTATAAAGAATCTGATTTTCATTATATGACAGTTGGCTATAAAAGCCATACCATTTATGTTGTGAACCAAGAAGAAAATAAAACGCTCGGACAAGGGGTATTTTACAGTAAAGACGACGGCAAAACGTGGTCGCCAAGTCAATTGAACGGCCTGCCGCAAACTGCAGCGGGAACGATTGCTGCCCACCCAACGGACGAAAATATGGTCGGAATTAGTACATCGGAAGGAATTTTTGTTTCAAGAGATAATGGGAATACGTTTGAACGGTTTACTCGAAAAATCAATACGACGACGTTTGCGTTCCAAGAAAAATTCATTGTATTTGCAGCTGTAGAGAACGATAAACCTATCCTAATCAAACAATCATTAGACACAAAACAAGAGGAAGTTCTTTCTGTTCCTACGCTCGATGAAAAAGACCATATCATGTATATGGCCTCTAATCCGAAAAATGAGAAGGAAATTGTGATCGCCACCATGAATGGGGATATTTTCATGACAAAAAATAACGGTGAAAGCTGGACAAGGATAGCATCGAAAGGGAAAATAAATTTTTAATAAAAGACATGCGGAGGCATGTCTTTTTGCTGTGCGACGGGCAGTCGTACTTTGTGTAGGGATTCTACACTGAATGAGTCGTTAAAGGCTGGAGCACGATACCTATGGTAAACACGGCTCTGAATAACCTGGAAGACTCATTTTTTTTCTCGAAGGTGAAAGTCCTTCCACTGGAGTGCTGATACAACCAGTGAAGACTAATCTAGGGCATCATCGTGAGGTGGTGTCTGAAGGAGATGCGGAAAGTCGAGAGACCCGTAGTCGGTTAGGCAGACCCAAATGCATAAGCGTGAAGCACAGCGGCAGGGTAAGTTGACGACCATGCGGAAATAATGGGAAGTCCTCTACTGAGAGTAGTGGTCTCTGTTCGATAAATCAGCTGAATAGAGATGGCTTATCAAGTGATGGTGCTGGGTATGCTTATAAGGAAGGTACGATGACCCCGTGAGGTCTCCATTCTACCTTAGGGACATCCATCTATAAGGGCAATCCGAAATGATGAATGTGAATGGAGAAGTCAGACGTTCCCATAGTACGGAAGTAGTATTTGGACCAAACCAAGTATGAACGGAAGGGGAACGACCTTGTGGCTCTACATCTGTAAAGGTGTGTAATGCGAACAGGAAACGATACTGCGGTAAAAACGAACTGAATGTACACAATGAAAGGTGTGGAATATGCAATGAACCGTGCGTTAACTTTAAAATGGCATAGTATTTATGGACAAATTCTCTTTGACAGGAAATTAAAAGCAGCCTGGGATAAGGTAGAAGCGAACGGTGGGTCTGGCGGTATCGATGGTGAAACGATAGACAGCTATCGATATAACTTAGATGAGAATCTAAACTCACTTTTACAAAAGTTAAGAAGAAAAGAATATAAACCTTCCCCAGTAAGAAGACATTACATTCCAAAGAAGAACGGCAAACTTAGACCTTTAGGAATCCCTAACATTGAAGACCGAATTGTCCAACAAGCTCTAGTAGATGTGCTACAACCGAAATTCGAAAATGGCTTTTTCCATAAATGGTCATGTGGTTATAGACCAAATCTAGGCGCGAAGCGCGTCCTACAAATAATCATGGCTAATATCGAACAAGGATATAACTACATTTATGATGCAGATATCAAAGGCTTCTTCGACAATATTCCGCATAAGAACTTAATGAGAGTGTTAAACAAATACATTGCGGATGGAACGGTATTAGACATGATTTGGAAATGGTTAAAAGCTGGATACATGGAGGAAGGAAAATACCATGCAACAGCTTCAGGAACACCCCAAGGGGGTGTCATTTCTCCACTACTTGCCAATATCTATCTAAATGAGCTTGATTGGATGTGGGCTGAGCACAATTTTCGATTTGTCAGATACGCAGACGATTTCCTGGTGTTTGCTAAAACAGAGGAAGACATCAAGAAAGCTGCAGAAGTCACGAAAGAGAAACTAGCGGAACTCGGTCTTGAACTCTCATCGGAGAAAACGAAATTTGTAGATTTCAATAATGACGATTTTGACTTCATAGGGTTTACATTTGAACATTGGCGAAAACGCAAAAAGGATGGTAAACCATACTATATCGCTAAACCAAAAGATGCAACTTGGAAAGATTTTCGTCAGAAAATAAAAGCAAAGACAAGGAAAACACTCACACTCAGCAAAGAGAAATGGCTTGGGCAGGTTAATCCAATCATTCGAGGCAAGGTAAACTATTTTCTGACGATCTATGAAGCAATTAAGGCAAATGCACAATTTGGATTTAAAAGTTCTTGCTTCTTTCAAGCATTTGGAAAAGAGTTATTAGCGATAGATGGTTACATACGAAAAAGGTTAAGAGTTGCCATGATACACAGTCATCCAAATCAAAGAAAAGGACATCTTATGAAAACAAAATGGAATAATGAATTCTTTGCGAGGATAGGTTTAATACCAGCATATTGGTATTACTATCATAAAATTTATGGATTTACTTTAGAAAATTACATTCAACGTATGAAAGAAAAACAACGAAAAGAACTCGAAAGACGTAAACAAAGAGCGAAAGAAGAGGGTCAAGAGTTTTACACTCCTGACCGTGTCCGTAAAATGCAATATGCGCAAAGGTTAGCGACGTATTAATTGTAACACATTGGTAAGCCGTATGCCTTAATAGGGCACGTACGGTTTGATGAGGGGGTAGCCTTGAAAGAGGTTACCCTACTCTATTAAAATATACCACTCCACAATTTCTGCAAAATTCATTGCTACAATATAGACATCAGATAGAGAAGAAGGTGAGAAGAAGGATGTATTCGTTCTTGAGTCAAATAAGTAACTTTCTAAGTCAACCGTTTCTTAATATGGCAAATAGCATGACAGAGATTCCTATTTTGTCAGCCTTTCTTCTTGGCATCGTGGGAGCGATGGCTCCGTGTCAACTCACTAGTAATTTTGGAGCGATCACTTTATACAGTAATCAGTCCTTGCAAAAAGGAATTGCGTGGAAAGAGTTGTTCCTATTTATTTTTGGTAAAATTATTGCTTTTTCCGGTTTAGGTTTCATCGTTTGGCTGATGGGGAAAGAGATTCAAAGTACGCTAACATTGTATTTTCCGTGGTTAAGAAAGCTTATTGGTCCCATTCTCATTCTTGTAGGCTTATATTTGTTAGGGCTTTTTAAAATGTATTGGAACGTTACCTTGTTCAAAGTGCCTGAGAGATGGCGAAAAGGAAAAATCGGTTCGTTTTTCATGGGATTTGGCTTTTCATTAGCTTTTTGTCCAACGATGTTTGTGCTGTTTTTTGTCACTCTCATGCCTCTCGTCTATTCAACGTCTTATGGGGTACTATTACCGAGCATCTTTGCCGTTGGAACTTCTGTACCTGTTATTTTCTTTATCTTTGTCCTTTGGTACTTAGGATTTAGCGGCACTGTAATGAAAAAAGGAAGACAAGTAGGGGGGATTGTTCAGAAAACAGCCGGAATCGTGATGGTTTTACTTGGTATATTAGACACTATCACTTATTGGTTTTAAAGTTAGGAAAAGGAGGAAAACTCAATGGGAATGTTTGGAGGTTCTTTTATGATGGTTGGGATCATGTTATTTTGGGTTGTATTAATCACCGTTGGTTTTTATCTCTTATATCGCTTTATCAATGATCGTAAAGAAGAACTTTCTCCGATGGAAATCTTGAAAGTACGATTAGCCAAAGGAGAGATTTCTTTAGACGAATTTGAACAGCTATCCAAAAAATTGTAGTCGTTATATTGTATACAGGAGATGCGATTTACTATTGCTCCCCCCTTTTTTTTCATTTCGTATAGATGAAGGAAGTTGTTGATTGCATTGTCAACAACTTCTTTTTATCTCCATAATAAATTCATATTTTTTTTATAATAAGCCAACTACATAAAATTTTGGAGGGATGCGTATTGCAATTCGGCAATATTGTAGTTCAAGGCGAAAATCTTTTGCTCGTAAGCGGCTTACTGATTAGCTATGTTATGTTTTATTATGGCATTAAGATATTAAAAATAGAACGAAACATCATGGATTTAATTTTGAACAGTTTTATTAACGGTGTACTCATTTGGAAATTTAGTTATGTCGTTTTACATCCGAATTCAGTTTTACAAAATCCGATGACAATCCTTTATTTTAACGGGGGATATGTTGGCATTAGTATGGCGATTGTTTTTATCACCATCTATACTTGGTTATACGTGAAAAAGCAGAATATTCCTGTGGCTTCTTATACGCGGGCAATGGTTCCAGTATATTTTGGCTATTTTAGTACTTTTGCATGGATCCAGGTAATGGAAAATTCAGAAAATTATTTCATCATTTTGCAAGCAATAGTAGCGATTTGTTTTTTTATAGTAGCATCACGAGTCAAAATTCAAAAAACTTTATTGCACTTTCTTATATGGTTCCACCTCATCCAATTCGAACTAGCCCTGTATAAAAAAAATTTTGTAAATACAGGAATCATATCAAAAGAAGTGTGGTTGTATGGCTCTCTCGTTATCGTTTTTATATGTATTTCATATTGGTTAGAGAGGCGAGAAAGAGAAGCGGTTCTTGAGGAAGGGAATAAAGGACGGAGAAATGCAATCAATCAACTCGCTTTAGGTGTGATGATGGTAAGTATTGCTGTAGCTTCTATTTTTAACAATCAACAGGAAGCAGGAAAGATCAAACCAAAGCCGGCCGTGTCTACTTCATTGGATTCGGAAAAAATCGGAACGAATAAAGGAGAATTTGCCCCGGATTTTGAATTACTTTCAATTACAGGGGATAAAATAAAATTGTCTGATTTGCGTGGAAAAACGGTGATATTGAATTTTTGGGCTACTTGGTGTCCGCCTTGCAGAGCTGAAATGCCAGAAATGCAAAAGTTCTACGAAAACAATAAAAATAACAATGTAGAAATTTTGGCAGTCAACTTAACGAATAGCGAACGAGGTCCTGATGCGGTGAACGATTTTGTGAAAAATAAGGGAGTGACATTTAAAGTTGTGCTTGATGAGCAAGGGGAAATTGGAAATCTATACGGTGCAATAACGATCCCCACTTCGTATATCATCGATAAAAATGGGGTTATTAGAGATAAGTATATAGGTCCTATGTCTTATGAAACGATGGATCGCATGATCTCGAATATTCAATAAAAATTAAATAACGATCCCTCCTGAGTGGATAATAACAAAAATTGTTACTATTCACTCAAGGGGATTTCGGGAGTATAGTGAACTACTCACCACTTAGCTAACGCTTGAAGTGGGAGCTTCTCAGCTCCACGACGAAAGCAACATTTCGTCTCCCTGAGCGTTACTTCGGGTCGTTCCAACCCTAGGCATCCGATGATTCGGAGTTCTTTCGTGCCTTGGATATTTTACGCATGGAAGGCTTTGCTTGGTTTTCGCATTGGATTTTCTCCATGCAACCCCCTAATATCCAGTTCACAAAGAACATGATATACATTTATTCTATCATGCGTTTTGGCTGACGCCAACCGAAGTTCATCTCCCGCCTACTCACTGGGCTGTGCCCTTCACGTTCCTTGAGGTGGGAGACTTCTTTCGGAAATTACGTTAAAAACCTGTGAACCCACCAAACAAACCTGTAAAAAAGATAATGATCTTTGTCATCCAATCAAAGAACAGCATAATTCCCATAATAATCATAAGAACTCCTCCGACTTTGACGATGGCAGCGTTGTATCTTTTTATCCAATTCAACTTGCTGATAAAAAATGACATGATGAAAAAAGGTACGGCAAACCCTAATACATATGCGAACATGTACAACATGGCTGCACTCGGTTTGGTAGCGGCTAACGCGATCACTGATACAAGAATTGGACCTGTGCAGGGAGTCCAGCCCGCTGCAAATCCTATTCCAATTAAAATAGAGCCAAAATAACCGGAAGGCTTGTTGCGGAAAACTAACCGTTTATCTTTCATCATAAAGGAAGGTGAAAATACACCTAAAATGACGAGACCAAAAAAGATAATGAACAAGGCGCTAATTTGTCTGATTAAATCTTGGTAATTAACGAATAATTTTCCTATTACAGAAGTCCCAAAACCAATAGCGATGAAGATGACGGAAAAACCGAGCAAGAAAAAGAATGTATGGAGTATTGCGCGTTTTTGAAGCATCCCATTTTCTTTCTTTATTTCATCAACGGATACCCCAGTAATGTAAGATAAAAAAGCTGGATATAGCGGTAAACAACAAGGGGATATAAAAGACAGTAATCCCGCTCCGAAAGCTAGAAATACATTGATATCGTTCATATTGATCGATCCTCTCTCTTCAATCTTGATAACGATACTGTAAAATAAAATTGTGAATTTTTTGTGGAAAATTGGATTTTTCCTACTTAGTGTTTATTATGGATTGTTGGCGAACATGATTTGTGAGATATCCTAGTTGCGCTTTATACCCATTACCGGTATAATGTAATTGAAGAGGTGATGTTTTATGAACCATTGTGAAGATCATAATATGGATAAAAAAATGGTTCCACGAACGGAACAGGAAATCGAAAGCATTATCAAGCGCTTGAAGCGCATTGAAGGACAAGTGCGCGGTGTGCAAAAAATGGTGGAGGACAATCGTTATTGTATTGATATTTTAGTGCAAATTTCAGCGATCACGGCAGCGTTAAATAAAGTAGGATTGAACTTGCTAGAACGTCATGTTGGCCATTGTGTGTCGAAAGCGATTCGCGAAGGAAGCGGAGAAGAATCCATTCGCGAATTAATGGATGTCATTAAACAGTTCTCAAAGTGAAAGGAGTGGGAAGCATTATGAGTGAACAAAAGCATGTCACACTTAGAGTGACCGGCATGACATGTGCCGCGTGTGCCAATCGGATTGAGAAAGTATTAAATAAGATGGATGGAGTAGAAGCCAATGTCAATTTGGCAATGGAAAAAGCAACGATTAAATATGATCCATCGAAGCAAGCGATCGCCGATATCGAAACGAAAATTGAGAATTTGGGGTATGGTGTCGCGACAGAAAAAGTGACGCTAGATATTGAAGGGATGACATGCGCGGCATGTGCGACACGGATTGAAAAAGGGTTAAATCGTATGGAAGGTGTTACGAGCGCTACTGTAAACTTGGCGACAAACAGTGCCGTTGTAGAATACAATGAAGGCATTGCATCTGTAGAAGATATTTTAGAGAAAATCAAAAAGCTTGGGTACAAGGGGCAGATACGAAACGAAGAACAAGACGATGCTGGCCGGAGAGAAGAGCTGCTTAAACAAAAACAACGGCAGCTTGCCATTTCTATTATCTTATCACTGCCTTTGCTTTATACGATGATTGCTCATATGCCGTTTGATATAGGCTTACCGATGCCGCACATGTTGATGAATCCGTGGTTCCAGCTTCTTTTGGCTACACCCGTTCAGTTCTACATCGGCGGTCCCTTCTATGTCGGGGCGTACCGGGCATTACGAAACAAGAGTGCGAACATGGATGTACTAGTGGCGCTTGGAACATCGGCAGCTTACTTTTACAGCTTGTACGAAGCTTTCAAAACATTAGGAAATCCCGAATATATGCCAAGATTGTATTTTGAAACGAGTGCTGTGCTGATTACGCTTGTACTTGTCGGAAAATACTTTGAATCAGTAGCGAAAGGAAGAACAACAGAAGCCATCTCTAAACTGTTGAGCCTGCAGGCAAAAGAAGCTACTGTCATCCGCGATGGGGAAGAAATAAAAGTTCCGCTCGAGGAAGTAGTGATTGGTGATACCATTCTCGTCAAGCCAGGAGAAAAAATCCCGGTAGACGGAACGGTCATCGCCGGAGTATCCTCCGTGGATGAATCAATGATTACCGGTGAATCCATTCCGGTTGATAAGAAGGAAGGCGATTCTGTCATTGGAGCAACCATTAATAAAAATGGTGTACTCACCATTCGGGCAGAAAAGGTTGGGAAAGATACCGCACTTGCCAATATCATTAAAATCGTAGAAGAGGCGCAAGGGTCGAAAGCCCCGATTCAGCGGATGGCGGATACCATTTCCGGCATTTTCGTACCGATTGTTGTCGGAATTGCTGTCGTTGCATTCATTATATGGTACTTCTTTGTTGCGCCGGGTGATTTGGCAAAAGCGCTTGAAGTGGCCATCGCCGTTCTTGTCATTGCGTGTCCTTGTGCGCTCGGTCTTGCCACGCCGACATCGATTATGGTCGGTACAGGCAAAGGGGCAGAACAAGGAATTCTCTTTAAAGGAGGTGAGTACCTAGAGGGAACGCATAAAATCAATGCCGTATTACTGGATAAAACAGGAACAGTGACAAAAGGAAAACCGGAAGTGACAGATGTGTTACAATTCCAAGAAAACATGCTTGACTATGCCGTTTCAGCCGAGAGCGCTTCGGAACATCCGTTGGCTCATGCGATTGTTGAATACGGGAAGAAACAAGCAATTTCTATTAAGCCATTGGAGCATTTCTCTGCCATTACCGGCCACGGAATTGAAGCTGTCATTGACGGAAAAAGCATCCTTATTGGAACGCGAAAATTGATGAAGGAGCGCTCTGTAGAGATTTCTGTGCATGAAGATAAAATGGTAGAGCTTGAAAAACAAGGAAAAACAGTCATGCTCATTGCGATCGATGGACAGCTTGCCGGCATCATTGCTGTCGCGGATACAGTAAAAGAAAGCTCCAAAGAAGCGATTCAAACATTAAAACAAATGGGTATCGAAGTGTACATGGTAACGGGAGACAATAAACGGACAGCGGAAGCGATCGCAAACCAAGTGCACATTGATCATGTCTATGCAGAGGTGCTGCCGGAAGACAAAGCGAAAATCGTCGAGGAATTGCAAAAACAAGGGAAACGAGTCGCGATGGTCGGTGATGGAATTAATGACGCTCCAGCTCTTGCGAAAGCGGATATTGGGATGGCGATTGGCACAGGAGCGGATGTCGCGATCGAAACGGCCGATGTTACCTTGGTCGGTGGGGATTTAGCCCATATTCCGAAAGCGATTGAGTTAAGCCGCAAAACAATGAAAAACATTCGGCAAAACTTATTTTGGGCATTATTTTATAATAGCGTTGGCATTCCAGTCGCTGCAGCTGGGTTATTACAACCATGGATCGCTGGGGCAGCGATGGCATTTAGCTCTGTATCGGTTGTGACAAACGCGCTTCGTTTGAAACGCGTGAAAATATAAACATTTAAGGAGGAATGGATGATGACGATTACATTACAAGTACAAGGAATGACATGCGGACATTGCAAAGCGGCGGTGACAAATGCACTTCAAACGTTGGATGGCGTCAGCCGCGTCGAAGTACATTTGCAAGAAGGTACAGTCGATGTAGATTATGATGAAACAAAAGTAAGCGTAGAAAAACTGAAAGAAGCGATTGAAGAGCAAGGATATAATGTGAAGTAACATGAAAGAGAGAGGGTGTCTCAAAAGTGATCACTTTTGAGACACCCTCAAATAGTATTATGATGACATTTTACGGCATTCTTCAGCACACTGACGGCATAAATTGGCACATTCCTGACAGTGTGTATCTTGGAATTTTGCACATTCAGCGGCACAAGCATCGCAAATTGTCGCGCAAAGTTGGCAAAACTCCTTCGCATACATGCTTCCGCGAGACATCCATTGAGCCGCCATGGCACAAATATCTGCACAATCCCTTAAAATGTTGATACAATGTGTTCTAGCCTGTACGTCAGCTGCTTTTAAACATGAAGTCAGACATTCTTCACATGCTTGCACACATTTGTTACAAGCATCAATACACGTTTGAAATTGTTGAAATGATGAATCAATAACCGTTGTCATATATAATCACTCCTTTTGATTTAAATTCATTTTTATTTTTTTCTAACTAAAAAATAATAAACTGGAAATAAAAACAAAAGAGGCTGTCTCAAAAGGGTGTTAACCTTTTGAACTCAGCCTCTTTTATTTACTACGATAAGCTGTTATTCACCTTTATTCGTTGTGTCATTCGGATCTGGGGTATAGTCCGATTTGTAATCGGTATATTTTACTTCTGTGACCATTCCGGCTGAAGCATGGTGCAAGTCATGGCAATGGAACATCCAATTTCCCGGATTATCTGCTTTAAATGCGACTACATATTCTTCACCCGGTTTTAAATTCAAGGTATCCTTAATCAATGGGGCGCCTGTAATCGGTTTACCATTTTTACTTAATACTTGGAAGAAGTGTCCGTGTAAATGCATAGGATGTAAATCTTTTGGTGAATTGTTCACCAATTTTACTTTTACTAGATCTCCTTTCTTCACATTTACGGGTGCTGTTTCAGGATACGTTTTCCCATTAATCGTGTAGACCATGCCATCTTTGCCCATGGCTGTTCCTAAATCCATTGTGTACTCTACATCATATTTTTGGTCTAATGTAAATTGACCTAATTCATGTTTTCCGTATTTTGTCATATCCACAACAGGGAGATTTTCTTTTGCGTTCGCTTTGTCCGTATTGTTTGTCTGGTCTTCGTATTGAATTTTCACTTTCATGCCATCGGCACCTTCCATATCACCATGACATTCTAATAACCATTCACCCGGGTTATTCGCGATAAATTCAATATCATAACGTTCACCCGGAGCAATATTTAAAAGTTCATCTTTGATTGGTTGCGGATCTTTTAACGGCTGCCCGTCAGTTGCGACAATTTTAAACTCATGACCATGCAGGTGAAGTTTGTGGGACATGTATCCTGCGTTTACAAGGCGAAGCCGCACCTTTTCGCCTTTCTTCACTTTTAAAGGTTTGACAGCGGAACCGCTTTTCCCGTTAATCGTGAAAATATCGTACATATTCATCATATCATGGCCCATGCTGCTCATATCCATTTGTTGATTATCAGAGCTATTTCCATTATTCATATTACTATGATCCATGCCGCTCATATCCATATTTCCTTCATCCGGATTGCTCATCCATTCATCTAACACAAGTGTATAATCTCGATCGACTTTTTCTTCATTTTTCGGTTCTACGATTAATGTACCGTATAATCCCTTGTCCACTTGCTCGGCGCTTTTTTGATGGGAATGATACCAATACGTTCCCGGCACGGTTGCTGTAAATTCATACGTAAACGTTTCACCCGGTTTAATGGCGTCCATCGTGACACCCGGTACTCCATCTTGGTTATTTGGAACAGGGTAGCCGTGCCAGTGAATCGTGATCGGTTCTGGCAATTCATTTTTTAAAACAATTTTCACATTATCCCCTTGCTTTACGCGGATTTGCGCACCGGGTACCGATCCATTGTACGTGTAGACCGGAAGTTTGACTTGATCATTTATTTGTAATAATGCTTCCTTAGCAGTAAGATTAATCTCTTTACCGGATAAGACTTCTGTGTTTGTTGCCAAAGGCAGTTGCTCACTTACTTCAGAGGATTTGGATGTTTTTTCCTCCTTCGTATTCATGTTTGACATATCGTGTCCTTGCATCGAAGAATTATTTGAGCAAGCTGCACCAATCGCAACAACTCCCGCTAAAACGGTTCCAAGCAATAATTTCTTCATGCATATATCCCTCCGTAAACATGTAATTTGGATTATTACTGATATCATCATAAAGAATAAATGTGCAAAATTTGTGGAGAAAAAATTATTATATTAAAATTTTTTTCAAACGAAGAAGTTCGAAGATTAAATTATTGTTTGACATAAAAAAGATAAGCCACTACCTATAACCGGTTAATTGTGGTTATAGGTAATAGCTTGTTTGCCCATTTGTATCCAAGCTTGAATAAATTCAGACTTAGGTGCTTTTTTATTTTTCGTACCTGTCAATGGGTCATTAAAATAAATATATTTCTCATCATATCCGGTGATTAACACGGAATGCTCCCGGTATGTTATTTTTATAGGGCCTTGCGGGGTCTGCCATTCAATAAATTCAGACGGAGGAAGTACACGAAAGGTTGTGTTGGTAATAACCCAAACTGGGGTACCTTCAGACAAATACTTATATATTTCTTCAAATGATTGTCCTGTTAAATCAACGATTTGGTTTGGTAAATAAATCTCGGCTAATTCTTTTATAGGTTTATGATAGACACCATATCCCGGTTTCTTTATTGTATACATGTCACCAACAAACCCTTCATTTGGATGTCCATAAAATACTTTTCCATTATGTATTCGATAAGGAGTTGGGTTTTTCTTTATTTGCTTCGCTAGTGTCATCTTGTCTACTTTGATTCCCGCGTGATTCAAAAGCATTGCCAGACTTGTTACCTCGCACCCCCCTTGGTAGTTCTGGAAGTTGCGAGAGAAGGGGGGCATCAATGAGAGCTGATTTAACCGGGACTTGTTCTTTTGAATGTTGTAAATTTCCATGATATATCGTCCGAAATCTTAGTGAAATTTTCAAATTCCTCCAGATTTAGATATATACTCTACCCATAAAATGTGCTAAATTTTTGGCATATTGGAACGGGGGAGTATTTTTTATGATTATTTTACATGATTTTGGCATCAGTCTTGAGGAATATGCCATAAATGGAAAAAAGAATAAATTTCCAACTTTTGACAAGTGTCCAAATTGTAACTGTGTGGCTTCGGGCAATCTACATAGGCATGGCTATTATTGGAGAAATACAATAGCGGAGGAAAAAGAAGTTAAAATTCCTATTTGTAGGATTATTTGCTTGTCTTGTAAAAAAACTTTTTCTATTATTCCAGACTTCCTAATCCCTTATTTTCAACATAGTCTAGAAATCATATTAAAGAGAATTGAACAGTTTTTAGAGAAGAAAAAGTCTAAAGGAAGCCGACAGTTACTTGCTTTTTACTGGAGGCGGTATCAAAAAAAATTAAGATGGATTCATAGCTTTTTTGTGGATTTAGGGGAGGAAATGGGTTTGTCCAAAGATATGAAAAAAGAGGCCATAAAATATATGAAAATGATTCGCGATTTTGGAGAATCCCTCTTCTTACGAAGGTCGTGGGGTCATTTTTCCTCTTACTTTATGGCAAATTAATTCTGCCATATTTTTGGGGATAAAAAATATTTTTAGTCCCACATACCTTTTGCGTGTTCAAAAAATGGAGAAAAAGGTAGAATGAGATTATGGATGACCGGTCGTCCTTCTTAGTAAAAAAAGGAGGATAAATCAATGACTGAAAAAGAAAGAGAACAAGTAGCTTTATTTCGTTACGGAATCATCGCCCCTTTGTTAAATGGTCAGGTTGATTCCAAGCAATACTTTGAGGAATTAGAGGGAAAAGTCCACTCTATCCCCTATTATGGAGAACGGAAAATAGCTGTGAAAACAGTAAAAGAGTGGCTTCTCAATTATCGTCGAAATGGATTTGATGCTTTAAAGCCAAAGAAGCGTGCAGATCGAGGTAATTCGAGGAGATTATCCCCAGATGACCAGGACCATATTTTAGACATAAGAAAAAAATTTCTCCATATGCCAGTGAGTGTTTTTTATGAACAACTCATCCGGCAAGGAGAAATTAACCGAAACCAAATCTCATACTCTACTATAAACCGTTTATTAAAAAAACACAACCTTTCAGGAAAAATTTTAAGTGCAATTCCTGAAAGAAAACGGTTTGCCCACGAAAAAGTGAATATATTATGGCAAGCTGATTTATCTCATGGGCCCTATATCAAAATAAAAGGAAAAGTAAAAAAGACCTTTTTAATTGCTTATATTGATGATTGTTCGAGGCTGGTTCCATTCGCACAATTTTTCACATCAGAAGGCTTCGATGGTTTACGAATTGTTACAAAAGAAGCTCTTATTCGAAGAGGAAAACCGGCCATCATTTATGCGGATAACGGAAAAATCTATCGGTCTGAAACTCTGCAGTATGCATGTGCCCAACTCGGGATTACACTCACGCACACACAGCCTTATGACCCTCAAAGTAAGGGCAAAATTGAACGGTTTTTTAAAACGGTTCAAACACGTTTTTATCCGCTGTTAAAAGCAGAACCCGTGGAGTCCTTAGAAGAATTAAATGAACGATTCTGGAGATGGTTAGAGGAGGACTATCATCGAAGGGAGCATGCATCATTAGATGGAAAAACCCCACATGAAGTATTTCATTCTCAATTAGAGAGTATCACGTTTTTAGAAGACACATCCATTCTCGATTCCATCTTTATGAAGAGAGAACAACGGAAAGTGAAGGCGGATGGAACGATCAGTTTAAACAAGCAGCTCTATGAGGTCCCGGCAGATTTTATTGGCTATTCAGTGGATGTAAGAATTGACGATACCGGGGTTTATATCTTTAAAGATGACAAGAAAGTGGCTGAAGCCAAACCGGTATCCATGACAGATAACGCCCATGTTAAACGAGTTCGGTCTCCTTTTTCTGTTACCCAACTGGCTGAAGAAGAGAGGAAGGAGGAGAACAATCGTGTATAAATCCTTCTACTCCTTAGCTCGGGAACCATTTTCAAAGGATTTGCGACCACAAGATGCTTTTTTATCGACTGATTATAAAGGGGCATTAAATGCTTTAACGTATTTACAGAAATCAAAAGGAATGGGTCTTCTTACTGGTGATCCAGGTGTCGGCAAGACATTTACGTTAAGAGCATTTAAGGAAACGTTGAATCCGTCATTATATCATGTCATTTATTTTCCGCTATCTACAGGCGGTGTCATGGATTTCTATCGTGGATTAGCCTATGGTTTAGGGGAGGAGCCAAAGTTTCGTAAAGTAGACCTTTTTCGGCAGATTCAGCAAGGAATTGAACGAATGGCTGGAGAGAGAAAAATGACGCCTGTATTTATTCTAGATGAAATGCATATGGCAAAGGATGCATTTTTGCAGGATATCGCCTTATTGTTTAATTTTCAAATGGATTCGACCAATCCGTTTATCTTGATTTTGGCAGGATTGACACATCTTAAGACTCGACTAACAATGAATCATCACCGGCCGCTAGCTCAACGTCTCATTCTGAAGTATGAAATCCAGCCTTTGCCGAAAGAGGAGATTATTTTATATATCAATCACCACCTAAAAATAGCAGGGGCGAAAATGCCGATATTTACTGAATCAGCATTGGAAGCTATTGCATTACGTTCTCAAGGTTGGCCCAGAGTCATTAATACATTAACGATTAACAGCTTGTTATTTGGTTTTCAATTAAAGAAAGAACAAATCGATGAGGAAGTCGTCCGATTGGCCATAGAGGATAGTGGGTTATGAAGCGAGGGATTCTAGTTTATAACCATGATGAGTTGGAATGGAGAGTTTGGATTGGGCAACAGGCTTATTGGATTGCGCAGGGATATCATTTTGAACTGCGAATCCAAAATAGATATTTTAAAGCATTCTTGGAAAAAGATTTGGATTGGTTTATTACTTTAGATCAAGATGTGAAGTTTATCCTTCATCCTAATGAGATATATAAAGTTCGAATTAACATTCAGGATTATATACGTTTAGATGCCCCTTTTTAGAGGGGTTTTCTTTTCTCTAAAATTCACTGAAATATTTTGAACTGATTTTTGCACATTCTGAAATAAAGTGGAAAAATAAGCACATTATTTCAGATGATAAGCCGGATTAATTTGAAATTGATGAGCTGAAATAGTGTGCTCGTTTACATGAATGTCTAGATGACGGATTTCTCTCTTCAACTTTATTTTTATATGATGTTTTCTGTACTAGATTTTTTATAGCATCGACCATGTTTTCAGAATTTACATAATAGACCCCCATGCCGAAAAAAATTCGGCACCATCGGAAGGATGAAAACGAATATTGTCGAAATAACTCCTTGCAGCTGGGGTCATGAGGTCGATGCATCTATGGTACGCAAGAGTCCGAAAGATAGACGGACCCCAGTAGCCTGGTGCACCACGGAATGTCGCTCCCGAGTTGGGAAGCACGCAGGATAGAATGCTTCGTCATAGGCTACTGCACCAGCTGAAGATGAAATGAAGCAGGGAGGGAAAGCGATGAAGGTATTATATGAACGTTGTTGTGGAGTAGACGTGCATAAAAAATCCATTACCGCTTGTACCATCACCCCTGAAGGAAAAGAAATACGAACATTCGGTACCATGACCGATGAATTGCTGGAGTTTGTGAACTGGTTGAAAGAAAAAGGGGTGACGCACGTGGCGATGGAATCGACAAGCGTGTACTGGAAACCGTTGTACAATTTGCTCGAACTCGAACAAATCGAAACGCTTGTCGTCAATGCCCGGCATATTAAAGCAGTTCCTGGACGGAAGACGGATATGAAGGATGCCGAGTGGATCGCCAACTTGCTTCGCCATGGATTGTTGAAAGGAAGTTATATTCCGGACCGAGCCCAACGAGAACTGCGAGAACTCGTTCGATATCGTCGCAGTTTGATCGAAGAAAGAGCGCGGGAATTGAATCGGATTCAAAAAGTATTGGAAGGAGCGAACATCAAGTTGTCGTCCGTTGTTTCCGATATCAATGGGGCATCGGCACGAAAAATGATTCGTGCGTTGATCGAAGGGAAAAACGATCCGATGGTCATCGCTCAGCTCGCAAAAGGGAAATTGAAACAAAAAGTGGAAGAACTCCAGCGCGCATTACACGGGGTAATCGGCCCTCATCAACGGATGATGTTAGCCGAACAATGGCGGCATGTGGAATACCTAGATGAAGCGATTGCGCGATTAGATCAGGAGATCGAGGAGAGAACGCGCCCTTTTGAAGAAGCGCTGGAGCTCTTAGATACGATTCCGGGAGTCGGGCGGAAAAGTGCGGAACAAATTTTGGCGGAAATCGGAACCGATATGAGTCGCTTTGCATCAGCGAGCCATCTGGCATCGTGGGCAGGCATGGCACCAGGAAACTACGAGAGTGCGGGGAAACGGTTATCAAGCCGAACGAGGAAAGGGAACAAGAAGCTGAGAGCGTGTTTAGTAGAATGTGCCCGTGCCGCCGCGAGAAAGAAGGATACGTATTTATCCGCGAAATATCACCGCATAGCCGCAAGAAGAGGGGCGAATCGAGCGAGTATGGCAGTTGGACGAACGATATTAGAAATCATCTATTACCTGTTAACTCGGAAGGAACCGTATAAAGAATTAGGGGCAGACTATTGGGATCGTCAACGGGAAGCAAAGATCGTGCGTCAAACGGTGAAGAAATTAGAGGGGTTAGGGTACGAAGTGAAGTTAGAAAAAGTGGGTGCATAAGGGAATTAAACCATATATAAACTTTAATACCTTCCTTTGGAAATTATATTCCAAAGGCTAGGTGGGGGTTGTTTTTTGCCAAATTTTGTTTTCAGGATAGGTGGGGGTTGTTTTTTGCCAAATTTTGTTTTCAGGATAGACAAATAGAGTTAAAAACAATAAGAAAAAAGCGATATAGGATCCTAGTGCTAGTTTATATAACTTCTCATTGGTTGGCTTTCGTAAAAGAAAAATAGAAAGTGAAACAATCATAAAGGCTAAAAAAAGTATAATCCCTAACATGATAGTTGCAACTCCTTTGTTAAACTTGCTGTTTTTATATTATCAACTAAATTTGCAGAAACAATGGAGATGATTCTTATCATGTAATTATTGTAACAATCTCTAAAAATCCATAATTTCTCCATATTTTATTGTTTTAATATGTTAGAGGAATGAGAATATCGCAACAGATTTTCAGGAGGAATAATTTATATTAAAAGTTCATTTACAGGAACCTATAGTTTATTAAGTTTTAACTGTAGATGAGTAAATTTCATTACATTTATTACCATCTTTAAAAAGCAAACAAAGATACCCTTATGCCACTCGTAACTGTTTTTTAATGGAATCTAGTGGCACTCCTCGTTGGGCTTCGTAATAAATAAACTCAATGAGATTGTGAATTTTTCTCGATCTCACACTCGCAAGACCGGTTGAAAAATCACTTGAATGTTCTGTCATGCAATAGATATACGTAAATTGTACGATGACCCAATATCGTTTAATGGCTCGCTCATGTCGGATTCGATATCGATCGAAACCTAATGTTTCTTTCGTTTGCCGAAAGTAGCTTTCGATCGACCAGCGTTTAGCATAGTATTCAAGAATAGCCTGATCGCTCAGTTCCGTGTCTGTACTCAAAAAACAACGCAAATGCTCGCTCGTCATCGGTTGATCGGTTTTCCAACAAAACAATACCACCGCATTTGGAATGTCGTTCAATGCCCCTTCGTAGCGATACACTCGATACGTTTCCCCTCCCACGGTCACGAGGTGGGTATCGGAAACATCGATGTAACGGGCAAATTCTTTGGCGGATTGACGAATTCCTTGTGGATACAGGATGCGGTTGGTTTTCAATGCTGCGATGACATACCATCCTTTCGTTAGGCACGTTTCAATGAGCGATTTCGATGTATACCAAGAATCAAACAGAACATAGACACGATGGTTCCACCCATGGAGCGATTGGATCATTTGGCGTGCGAGAGCGATTTTACTAATTCCTGATGTCTTATCGTAACGTGCAAAGGCATAAGGGAACGCACGATGAGCACAACGAATCATCATCCAGACTACTTGATGCCCCCATACGAATTTGCCTTCGGTGTGTGAAAAATGATGATCACACCCTTCAATAGGAGACTTAGCCTGTAACGAGGGCTTTGTCTTTTGGCAAATCGTATCATCAATCATCAGGAAAACCGGCTCATTCGTTTGTTTCGCTAATCGATGAATCTGCTTACAAACGGATTGTTGTGCGGCTTGAAGAAGTCGGTTTTCGTCCCAAACGCCTTTGTGCAAAAAATGACTCAACGTCGTTCGGTGTTTCGGATGGTAACTCAACTGATGGAGATCCGTCAGAGTACCAGAACATCCTTTTGTGAGCATTCCATCTATGATGTGGACGAGATGGTTCATCACAGACTTGGAATAATAAAGTTTTAATCCGAGAGAAGATAATGTATTGTAGATTTCTTGATGATGTGCTAATCTATCCATACGAGAGACATGAACCTCCTTGTTTGGGTAGTTTGGTAGCACATCTATTCTAACCAAGAAATCGGTTCATGTCCCTTTTTATGTTTATTTGTAAATTTATGTTAGTAAATTTGCTCAAGTACAGTTTTAAAATATAATATTTTGCTAGCTCAAACCTTGATACAATTTATAAAATTAAATTTGATAAAGTGGAGGAATAACAACATAATGTGCGGTTTTATTGGTTGCATTCATGATCATCCAAGAATCATTGATGAAAAATGGAAAGAAACGTTTCAAGAAATGAATAATATCATTACTCATCGCGGTCCTGACGATGATGGTTATTTTTTTGATGAATACGTGAATTTTGGATTTCGACGCTTGAGTATTATTGATCTTGAGGCAGGGCATCAGCCATTGTCCTATGAAAATGAGCGATATTGGATCATATTTAATGGGGAAATCTACAACTATGTGGAATTGCGAGAAGAATTGCTTGCAAAGGGATATAAATTTACTACTCATTCCGATACCGAAGTCATTATTGCTCTTTATAGTGCGGAAAAAGAAAAAGCTGTAGAAAAGCTTCGGGGTATGTTTGCTTTCGTCATCTGGGACAAACAAGAGAAAACCATTTTTGCGGCACGTGACCCGTTTGGCATAAAACCATTTTTCTACATGGAACAGGGAGACCGTACGTTTTTTGCTTCCGAAAAGAAAAGTATTTTGCTCGCGCTTGAAAATGATTTACTAGATTATGATTCACTGCAGCATTATTTGACATTTCAATATGTACCTGAGCCAATGACGATGTCTGTTGGCATTCGAAAGTTGGAGCCGGGTCACTATATAAAGAAAAAAATCGGTGAAAAATTAACCATTCATCGCTACTGGAAAGCCAAATTCCAACCTATCATCAAATCAGAAGATGAACTTGTCAAAGAAATTCGCAACGCGCTGTTCGATTCCGTGCAAGTGCATATGCGCAGCGATGTGCCGGTAGGTTCGTTTTTATCAGGAGGAATTGATTCATCCTTCATTGCAGCAATTGCGAAACAATTCAATCCTCATCTCAAGACGTTTTCTGTCGGTTTTGAGCGGGAAGGCTTTAGTGAAATTGATGTGGCAAAGGAAACAGCGGAGAAGCTGGGCGTTGAGAATATTAGCTATGTCATTTCACCAGAGGAATATATGGAGGAATTGCCGAAAATTATGTGGCATATGGATGATCCACTTGCCGATCCTGCTGCAGTGCCGCTTTATTTTGTTGCCCGGGAAGCAAGAAAGCATGTAACGGTCGTTCTTTCCGGTGAAGGAGCAGACGAGCTGTTTGGGGGTTATAATATTTATCGTGAGCCGCAGTCATTGGAACTTTTTGAACGAATGCCAAGTGCGGTTAAATCAGCTTTGAGAGTGATTGCAGGACTACTCCCGGAAGGAATAAAAGGAAAAAGCTTTATTGAGCGCGGTACGACACCAATGGAAGAACGATATATCGGCAATGCGAAAATGTATAGCGAGACAGAAAAACAAGAGCTGCTAAAAGGATATAAGAGGGAATTAGAACATACAAATATTACAGCTCCTTTTTATAGAGAAACAACTCATTATCCTCCTGTAAACCGGATGCAATATATTGACATTCATACATGGCTGCGAGGCGATATTTTATTAAAAGCGGACAAAATGACGATGGCCCATTCATTAGAGTTGCGGGTTCCATTTTTAGATAAAAAGGTATTTGAAGTAGCGGCAAAAATCGTTCCAGAAATGAAAACGGCAAACAGCACGACGAAATATATTTTACGAAAAGCAGCAGAAGGAATTGTTCCAGATCATGTTTTAAATCGCAAAAAACTAGGATTTCCGGTGCCAATTCGTCATTGGTTAAAAAATGAAATGCACGACTGGGCGAAAAATATGATAAAAGAAAGCGAAACCGATCATTTATTTAATAAAGATGTATTGTATCGTTTACTAGACGAACATTGCAGAAATAAAGCAGACCATAGCCGGAAAATCTGGACCGTCCTTGTTTTTATGATTTGGCATCAAGTATACATGGAAAAGAAATACGATTTTACAAATGTAGATAAGCAGTCGCTATCAATCTAATTTGACTGATTTGCGATTGTCTGCCTTTCTTATTTGCACCCAAGCTTCTAAAAATTTAGTTTTGTGTGCTTTTCTATTTTTTGGAATTGTTACCATAATTAGTATGATTAGTATTACCGTTTCTTAACATGAAGATGAGCCGATTGAGTATAAAATATGAGTTATTTTTATTATTTTGTTACTTTTTCTACATATTTTCTACAAATTTATTTATTAAGATACATTTATCTAGTTGTTAGAATAATTGATTTAGGAGAGGATATGAAAACTGTAAGAACCAAAAATTGAAACGGCAAGAGTCAGGAGTACGGATTCTGTAATTTTTAATGAAATCATCTATGATGTTAGTCAAACAGTTAATTCTATTGTGGAAGGACAGAAAGAAGTCGCAATCGGCATCCATCTAATTGCAGAAACTACTTCTGTATTTTAACAAATTGTAAAAGTTACAAATGAAATGAGGGTCTATTTGCAAGAGGTGGCGTTAAACACGGACAATATTTGTTTCAATCACAAGCATTAAAGAGAATATAAATCAAATCAAGAACTTTACTTTTGAAACGTCTTCACTAACAGAAGAAGTACAAGAATGAAATCATTTAGCTGCTAAACTCAAGATATCGGTAAATAACTTTAAACTGCCAAATGAGGTTAGAATAAAATGAATAAGGAAAAGCGAGTTCTTCAAATCGTAAATCGTCTTAGAACGATGGGCATACCAGCAGAAATAACGAAATCAAGACTAGCTATATTAGCTGCTATATTAGAAGAAAATTCATGGAAAAAAGGTCAGAAAGGAGACTTTAGCAAATGGAAACCATTAAACCTTTAAATCCAATTGCGCTGGAATTAGGACCTTTAAGTATTCATTGGTACGGAATTATTATTGGTACAGGACTCTTATTAGGATTATATATTGCTACTAATGAAGCAGTAAAAAGGGGATTACAAAAAGAAGTATTTACCGATCTTGTATTATGGGCTGTCCCTATAGCTTTGATATGTGCCAGAATTTATTATGTCATCTTTAATTGGTCGTATTATTCGCAACACCCCGATGAGATTATAGCTATATGGAAAGGCGGAATTGCCATTCATGGGGCTTTAATAGGTGCTATTGTAACAACAGTTGTTTTTGCGAAGAAAAAGAATTTGAGCTTTTGGAAATTGGCAGATATCGCAGCACCAAGCATTATACTCGGGCAAGCGATTGGACGTTGGGGAAACTTCATGAATCAGGAAGCACATGGGGGACCTGTATCAAGAGAGTTTTTAGAAAGCCTTCAGCTTCCTGATTTTATCATTAATCAAATGTACATTGAAGGAAGTTATTATCATCCAACATTTTTGTATGAGTCTCTATGGAACTTTATAGGGTTTCTGATTTTATTGATATTCCAACGTTTAAACTTAAAACGTGGAGAAGTATTCTTGACTTATGTTATATGGTATTCGATTGGTAGATTCTTTATTGAAGGAATGAGAACAGATAGTTTAATGCTAACGGATAATTTAAGAATGGCTCAAGTTTTATCTGTTGTTTTAGTGATTACAAGCACAGTTCTTATATTATACAGACGAACTAGAAAAGATTTGACGGCTAGGTATAAAGATTAGATTAAACTGTTTTTTAGGCTATCGAAAAAAGATCGATAGCCTCTTTTAACCCTTTGTACCTCATTAATAAAAATTTGTAGCGAAAAACCTCTTGCTAATCTAAACAAAATAAACTGAACAAAAACTTTTCCTTGTCCTGTGTATTATGTTTTAATTTACTATTTTTTAGATTTATGGTTTAGCAGCGGAGTATAAAGAAATTACTTCCTGTGTTTTTACTAACCTCAAAATTTTTATGTCCTCTTCACAATTTCATCAAAAATTTTGTTTATGATGATAAATAGTTCAGTAGCGTTGCATAAAAAATAAAAACATTTTATGCAGAATTTTCTGAATAAAATATTTTATAATAAACGAAAAACAAGGCAGTAACCAACTAAAGGTGATCACTATCCATTTGGTAATAAATGTATTTGTTTTATTGTTACATGGCTACTGCGCTTCGCCGACTTTTTTCACTCATTCTCGTTGAATTCGTTCCACCCACACGGTACTTGGTTTCCAAAGAAAAACGCAAAGCCAACGATAAATCTGGGTGAGAGAATGTTTCGATTTCATTTCAAGTTGAATAAGAATGAGTAAACAGTAAGAAATCAGAGCTAAGTAAACCTGATTTTCTACAGCTTCTGGACTCGTTCCATAAAGATGTTTGAGTGTTAAACGTTGCTTAATCCACTTAAAAAATAGTTCAATGGCCCATCGAGAACGATAGATATCACCAAGTTCTTCTGGATCTTAGGTCGAATCGGTTCGTAATGATTCGAATTCGATTCCCGTCCGAATCGAATGTTTCGATTAATCGAAAGACATTTTCCGTTCGTTTTTGTGGTGTCCCAATGACCACCATCGAATCAGATAAAATAGAGGAATTGGATGGGACAGAGAACGATTCAAGAAATCGAACATAGGCATTCTTTTTCAGACGGGAGGCGAAAAAGAGGCCTTTATCACAGGAATAATCGAACTTTTCGTAGTCTACATAACCACGATCAAACACGTACATGGCATCTGTTTCGTCGATCAGTTGTTCCATTTGTGTTCGATCATTGTTCCCTGCTGGGGTCATGACCATTTTTTCCGGATAAACCGTATCTTCATTGACAAACACCAGTCGTAAATGAACCTTAATTCCCGACTTCGTTTTGCGAAACGTAGCCCATTGATATTTTTTCAGATTCAGTGAAATGGTCGTAGAATCCACGATTTTTAAGCCACTCACCTGACTGGAGGAATTCGTGGACATCTGGCGGATTTGATTCACTAAATCCAGAAAGATTTCTGCGAGCAATTCGGGTTTTACTTGGCGATGTTTTCGAGAAAGTTGTGAAGCACTAATAGATGTCAATCCTAATTCTCGCTGAAAATCATCCAGTAACGCATCATCGGCGATGGCGCGCAGTCCTTCTCGTTGTTGAAGTTGAGCATGCAAAAACAAAAGTAAATACGCTTTTGTGGTTAATTTTTTCGTATATTTATCTTGTTTCATCTCTTCAATTCTTTGTGTAAATTTAACAGAATTGAGAGGAGTGACCCATTTACCAAATGAAGAAAATAGTGTATCCTTGTCCATAGGCTTCATCCTTTATATTGGATTTGGACAGGGACCACCTGTACCATCCATTATAAAGGATTTTTTTATGGACTTTTTTCAATTCGGAATTTTCGAATTAAATTAATGCAACGCTAGTGTAAATAGTTACATTTTAATAAACGGTTATGGGAGGATTCATTGGAAGTGCTTTAACACTCATTGCTGGAATTCTGGTGGTTGGTGTATTGCTATTTGTCCAAAACCAAGGAAATGCCTTCTCTAATCAATCTCAACCTTCAACAACGGAGGTTCAAACGACTTCGGAAGGAAATGAAGGTTTTCAGATTGCTACGATTGAAGTCAATCCTACTGGATACGAACCTCAAAATATAGAAGTAAGAGCAGGAGTCCCGACAAAAATTAACTTTAAAACAGATCCGAACGCAGGTTGCTTACGCCAAGTGGTATCAAAAGAATTAAACATTAATGCCATCCTTCAAGAAGGGGATAATTATAAACCATCCGGTCCACGAAAATGTCTTAAACCAACATTTTACTGTTACGAAACCAAATGAAGTATGGGTAGCTGATATCACCTACATTCCAACGGATGAAGGTTGGCTTTATCTAGCTAGTATAATGGATTTGTATTCAAGGAAAATAGTCGGCTGGCATATAGACTGTTCCATGAAAAAGGAGCTAGTGTTAAGTGCATTAAAGCAAGCCTATCAGCGTCAACAACCACAGGGTTCTATCCTCCATCATTCTGATCGAGGGAGTCAATATGCTTCAAATGACTATCAAGCTAAGCTAATGGAATACGGAATGAAATGTAGCATGAGCCGCAAAGGAAATTGTTATGACAACGCTTGTATTGAATCATTTCATGGGATAATAAAAAAAGAACTAATCTATCAGACTCGTTATAAAACAAGGGAGGAAGCAAAAAAGAGCATATTTGAGTATATAGAAATATTTTACAATAATAAACGTATTCACTCCGCGACAGAGTATTTTTCACCATCTGAATACGAACGTATGTACTATAAAAAGGGAGCTTAATGAACATATTAATAGAATAGTTAGCCCCGAAAATTTACCTTTTAAAAATAATTAGGACAACGTCGTAATTACTTTTAAAAGGCCACCAAGCGATAGCGCGGTAGCTGCGAAAAAAAATCTATAAATTTTTGTGTCTACTTTATTGACCTAATATCATTTTGTACTTCCCAAAACCATTTACATCAAGCATTTAAACAAGATTTTGGACTGCGAAAGCTGAGTAATAATTTTTTCTCCACACATGGTTTTTATCACTTTCCTTTTCTAAATAGGCACTTAAAGCCAGAGAAAAATTTTTAATAGAACTTAAAGTTGGTTTATTAGAAATGATTTTTATTTTGTATCCAGACTTTGATGTTATAGTCTTTTCTTGCTTTTTGGTTAAATTAATCATCTTTGTATCACCTCTGAATAATTTCAAAGATGATACCAGCGCTTTTTTGATATTCTAAGTTCTTGATTAAAAGTTATTATTTTCAGAATATTCTCAGGTGAAATTTAGAAGTAAGTATGGTAATATTCCTTTTAGTTTGAACCAATAATGAAATAATGAAAAAAATTCAAAAGGAAGTGTTGAGAGATGTCAGTACATGAAAAAAAATACACGAATCGATTAATTCATGAAAAATCACCTTACCTTTTACAACATGCGCATAATCCAGTTAATTGGTTTCCGTGGGGACCTGAAGCTTTCCAAAGAGCCAAAAGGGAAGGTAAGCCAGTGTTCGTGTCTATTGGCTATTCCTGACCCTTCGGGGTCAATAGATGAAGATGAAAGTGAGGATGCTTATATCTACATGTCACTGGTGTCATGTCATGGCTCATGAAAGCTTTGAAGATGAAGAAGTTGCAAAGATATTAAATGAACGGTTTGTCGCCATAAAAGTAGATCGTGAGGAGCGTCCAGATATTGATTCCATATATATGAGGGTATGCCAGATTCTTACGGGGCAAGGCGGATGGCCGCTCAATGTATTTATCACACCGGATCAAAAACCTTTTTATGCAGGCACTTATTTTCCTAAGCAAAGCCGTTTTGGCCGTCCGGGATTTATCGATGTGTTGCAGCAGCTTTCGGAAATTTATCAAAAAGAGCATGAAAAAATTGAAAAGACAGCAGCACGCATAACGGAAGTTTTAAATAAAAATGCCAGTCGAAATAAGAAAGGTGAGCTGAAGCAAAGCGTTCTTCATGAAACGTTTCATCAGCTTTCAAGCAATTTTGACACAATTTATGGAGGGTTTGGTCAGGCACCGAAGTTCCCCATTCCTCATATGCTCATGTTTTTAATGAAATATTACGAATGGACTAAACATGAAAATGCTCTTTATTTTGTGAATAAAACGCTTGTGCAAATGGCAAAGGGAGGGATTTGGGATCATATCGGCTTCGGATTTGCCAGATATTCGACAGATGCCATGTGGCTCGTTCCACATTTTGAAAAAATGCTGTACGATAATGCCCTTTTGCTTTATACATTCTCCGAGGCCTATCAAGTGACCCAAAACCCTCAATTTAAAACAATTGCAGAACAAATCATTGAATTTGTCCGACGGGATATGCGGAATGAATCAGGGTCTTTTTATTCTGCCATTGATGCAGATTCTGAGGGGGAGGAAGGGAAATTTTACGTATGGACAAAACAGGAAGTGGTAGAGATTCTCGGGCAGGAATTAGGCGAACAGTTTTGTCATATGTACGATATAACTGAAGAAGGGAACTTTGAAGGAAAAAATATCCCGAATCTTATTCATACGAATGAAGAAAAAGCGGCAATTACCTATCAAATGGGGCTGGAAGAGCTGAAAGAGCAATTGGAGCAGGCGAGACAAAAGCTTTTTGAAAAACGAATTGAAAGACCGTTTCCACATGTTGATGATAAAGTGCTGACCGCGTGGAATGCTCTCATGATTGCTGCACTAGCAAAAGCAGGAGCTGTTTTTGATCAGGAAGCATATATCGAAATGGCAAAAAAGGCGCTGGATTTTATTGAAAATCATTTAATTGTAGACGGAAGAGTTATGGTGCGCTATCGCGATGGCGAAGTAAAACAACAGGCATTCATTGATGATTATGCATACCTTCTTTGGGCCTATATCGAAATGTATGAAGCGACATTTGATTTAACTTATTTGCATAAAGGTAAACAACTTGCTGACAAAATGATTGATCTTTTTTGGGATCAAGAAAATGGCGGATTTTTCTTCACAGGTCATGACAGTGAAGCAATGCTTGTCAAGGAGAAGGAAATTTATGATGGTGCGCTCCCTTCAGGAAACAGCGTTGCGGCCTTCGCGCTTTTGAAATTGAGCAGGCTGACCGGCAATTTGGATTTACACGAAAGCGTTCAGCAAATGTATTCTATTTTTAAAGAAGAAGTGGAGCAATACCCAAGCGGTCATACGTTTTTCTTGCAAAGCCTTTTGATGGAACAGCTGCCGCAAAAAGAGGTTGTCATTATTGGTCCGAAAGATTGCAGCAATAGGAAAAGATTATTGAATCGTATTCAACAGGCGTATACAATGGAACTTTCAGTGTTAGTTGCTGAAGATCCAAATCAATTTGCACAAATTGCGGAATTTGCGAAAAATTATCGCATGATCAATAATGAAACGACTATTTATATATGTGAAAACTTTGCCTGCCAACAGCCGACAACAGATGTAAAGGAAGTTATAAATACATTGAACTTATAATGAAGATGTACGATACTATTATCCCCGACAGGCAGACAGTAAAAAACGATGCATTTAATACGATGCTTTGAAAAAGTCTGCCTCGGACTGGGGTTTTTATGTGAAAGGACAATCCTGAAAACGGGGAGTCGTTCGTTTGCAGTTTAAAGAGCACTTTCTGATCGGTGACTTGATCCGATTGCTGACGATTCGGCTTCTGACAGCGCAGAAGAAACGCTGATCTTATCGGCGGTGCCGCAAACATGTTGGAATAAAGAGCAATGCCCAGATAGCACAAGGGATTAAGAAAGTTCACATTGCTAGGTCATTGAAAGATCAGCGGGAAATGTGATTACAACATTTCAGTACATTAGACAGGGATATGTATGAGCATTATATTAAAAGACGCCTGGAGACTATTCACCGGAAGCGATCGAAGCCAAGATATGTATGAATATTATTTGAGAAGACTGTCTCACGCTCAAATCGCCAGCTTGTTGCCATTTTGACGCAATGCTGGTGTTTGGCAATGAGGCAGTCTTTTTTGTGTATTTTCAACAACAATTGTTTAGTTTTCAATGATTTTTAAACAAACGCTGTCATTGTCTGAAAATTCAAATCAATTATATGATAGAACCGTAGAGGAAATACCAGTTCATTATATTTTCATTTAGGAAGGTGATAAAAGATGATGAATGGTAAGGAATATTTAGAAAGTTTAAGAGATAACAGGGTTGTTTATTTAAATGGAGAAAAGATTGATGATGTTACAACACATTCTGCCTACGAAAACTCTGCTCGCTCCATAGCAAGAATGTATGATGCTCTTCATGATGAACAGATGGGAAAAATTTTAACGACGACTACTGAAGAAGGCTATCAAACTCACAAATTTTTTAAAGAACCAAAAAATGCTCAAGATCTTTTAGAAGCAAGAGATGCGATTGCACAATGGGCCAAGCTGAGCTATGGCTTTATGGGGCGCACCCCTGATTATAAAGCTTCTTTCACAGCACATTTGAAAGCGTTTGCGGATTATTACGAAGGTTTTGAGGACAATGCTCGAAATTGGTACAAAAAAACAACAAAAGAAGTTCCGTTTATTAACCATACGATCCCCATTTAAGCTCAATCCAAAAGAGAAAGAGCAAGTAGAAGAACTCTTGGCATTCCATTCGGACTTGAGAGAAGCCTATGAGTTAAAGAATGAACTGGATGTCTGGTTTAAAACAAGTACAATGGAAAATTGCAAAACAGGTCTAGAAGCGTGGATGACGAGAGTTGAGGAATCTGGAAACGAAGCATTTAAAAAAGTTGTACAAACATTTAATAGGTGGAAACAAGAGATTTTACAATCCTTCATGTATCCATTTAACAACGGATATATTGAAGGTGTAAATAATACAACCAAAGTAATCAAACGAATGTCTTATGGCAACAAAAGCTTTGAGCGATTACGAAAAAAGATCTTGTGGCGTCAACTTATCAGAAGGAATGTAGGTTAACCTACATTCCTTCCAAAGGGAGAGTATTGGAAATATTTACACCACCACAATTGACAGAGAGCCTAAAGAAAACTGGCGATTTGCCAGTTTAAAGTTCCGGCTCCATCTCTGAAAGACAAGGCGCATATAAGATGTTTTTACAATTTAATCAATTCGGCAGTAGGAAACGGGGCAATTTTCACAATTGATGTCATCTTTTAAATATTGAAGATCGTGAATGGTGATTTTTTTATTTTGAAAAGAAATTACGCCTTTTTTCCGCAAATTGCTCAACATTCGATTGATGCTTTCTCTAGTTGCTCCGCAAAAATTCGCAAGCTCCTGATTGGTCATGTCGATATTGATGAGAATGCCATTTTCAGTTTCTACTCCATAGGTGTTCGCCATTCGTATGAGTGTGGAGTATAAGGCACCTTTCTTCCCGTTTAAAATCAAATCGCGGAATTTTGTTTGAGTAATTTGATATTGCTCGCTCATCCATTTTAGGAACGAAAGGCTAAGATTCGGATTTTCAAACAGTTTGCATTCTAATCGTTCTTTTTTTATGAAATAAATAGAACTGTTTTCCAAAACTTTTGCGTTAAATATGTGCTTCGGATCATTTGAAAAAAAAGAAAATTCACCAATAAGGTCGCCTTTTTTGCAGATCTTTAGCGCCAATTCTCTTCCATCTGAAGTTGTTTTGCTTATTTGCACCAAGCCGGATTGGATGCAATATAATTCATGAACCTCCATGCCTTCTTGAAAAAGATACGTCCCTTCCCTCACGTTTATGATTCCGTCGAAATATTCATGCAAAGCACTCAATGGATCGGTTAAGAATGGATCCGCCACTTGTTTGACCATTATAAAACCTCCTTTCAAGAAGGAAACCATCTATATACCAATATTTTACCAGAACCTAGGAATCTTGATTGTGAAAAAATGGTGAATTGTGATGTAAAGCACATTTTTTTTTGAATAAAAATTAGGTGATTACAAAAAAATAAAATGAATTTAAATGATAAGGAGGGAAAAAGAGTGCCGCAACGCATTCAATCGTATGTAAATCAAGCGCAGCAAGCATTGCAGCAGATTCAACAAATTGCCAAAATACTGAAACAGCAAGAACAGCAAAACGCTAATCAAGCGTTTAGCTCAAATCAATTTACAGCACAACAGACACAAGCATTTGGACAAAAGGAACAAAATGCGGTGCAAAATTTGCAGCAAATTGAAAATTTGGCTCAGTCGCTTCATAGTCAAGCACAGCAGCTGCAAAATTATCAACCGAAAAACCAGTATCAAGCAGTATACCAAGCTCAACAACCGCAAAATCAATATCAAAGTCAGCAATCATCCGGCTTCAGCTTCAATCCGTTAAGCGGACAAGCAAGCCAAATGAACGTCAATGAAGTGCGCCAGCAAAATCAACAATCAGCACAGCAAATACCGAATCAGTATCAATCGCAGCAATCATCCGGCTTCAGCTTTAATCCGTTAAGCGGACAAGCAAGCCAAACGAACGTCAATGAAGTGCGCCAGCAAAATCAACAATCAGCACAGCAAATACCGAATCAGTATCAAGCGCAGCAATCATCCGGCTTCAGCTTCAATCCGTTAAGCGGACAAGCGAGCCAAACGAACGTCAATGAAGTGCGCCAGCAAAACCAGCAATCAGCGCAGCAAATACCGAACCAGTATCAATCGCAGCAATCATCCGGCTTCAGCTTTAATCCGTTAAGCGGACAAGCGAGCCAAACGAACGTCAATGAAGTGCGCCAGCAAAATCAGCAATCAGCACAGCAAATACCGAACCAGTATCAATCGCAGCAATCATCCGGCTTCAGCTTCAATCCGTTAAGCGGACAAGCGAGCCAAACAAACGTCAATGAAGTGCGCCAGCAAAACCAGCAATCAGCGCAGCAAACCCAAGCTCCGTTTTAAGCAAACGCGGCAAGCAGGAGCAAATTAGAGCTAAACAACATGCGGACAAAATGATAACTAAAGAGTTAATAACCTGTAAAAGACCGTAGAATGTATTTCTGCGGTCTTTTCATCATGTTAAGGGAAGTTTTTCGAAATATTTGTAAGAAATTCAAAAAATGTGAAACTTCATTCTTATCAATCTCGTAAAATAAATTGAAAATAATCATTATAATGGAGGAGATGACTTTAATGAGTGAGCAACTGAACATTCAGCATTCAAATGAAAAAGTGGATAAACCGTCGTTGTTAGGGATTGTGACAAGTCCGATTGAGACGCTTGAGCGGATCAAACAACAGCCAAAAGTATTGCTTCCATTAATTGTTGTCATTATTATTTCATCTTTGGCAGCTTACCTTTCAGTGTTATCAGTCGACTATAGCATCGTGGAAGAGGAATTAGGTGCAGAAGGAGCAGCTTACGTCGGCGCATTTACAGCAGTCGGTGCACTTGTGTCTGGTATCATTGGCGGACTTATTACACTATTGATTTCGGCACTCATCCTTTTTGCCATTGTAAAAATTGCCGGAAAACAAATTCGTTTTAAACAAATGTTTTCAATGACCGTTTTTATTTCTCTTGTTACATCAATAGGAACACTGTTAAATGCGATTATTTTATATTTTGTCGGTGGAGGAGACATCACTAATCAAGTATTTACTAGTTTAAACAGTATTGTAGGAGCTGAAGGGGCGCTTGGATCATTTTTGTCATCTATCGAAATTTTTGGAATTTGGGGAACAATATTGACCGCTTTTGGGCTTCATCATGTAGGTCAACTGTCAAAAGGTGCATCATGGACTATTTCAATCGTTTTATTCATTCTTGGCAGTCTGCTATTGACATTATCTGGAGCAACACAATCATTAGTGGGGGCATAGTAATAGTATGAGAAAGAAAGTTTTGATCGGTGTAGGAGTAGCAGTTATCATCGCTTTATTTGTTGGGATCAGTATTTTTCGTGCTGCATCGAAGGAAAATCCGACTGTAGAAACAGTCAAATTGGAGCAAAAAGAAATTACCGGGAATGTTATGATTCCCGGTACTCTTCAATTAATGAATGAACAAAAAATTTATTATGATGCTGAAAGAGGAAAGATCAAAAAAATCCTTGTCAAAGAAGGGGACAAAATAAAAAAAGGAGCACCTCTCGTCATTTATGAAAACGAACAATTAGAGCTTGAAAAGGAACAGGCCAAGCTTTCGATTGAACAAAGCTATATCAAACTAGATCAAATCAATGAGCAGTTGGATGATCTGAAGAAAAAAGAAGAAGAATTGAAAAAACAAGTAGGTAAAGAAGAAGCAGAAAAGCAAATAGAAAATGAAAAAAATCAACTGCAAATGGATAAGAAAATGACGAATCTTGAGCTTAAACAACAGAAGATTCAACTGGAAACAGTAGAAAAGAAGATTTTAGAACTTGAAGTGAAAAGCGAAGTTGATGGAATTGTGATTACCGTAGATGAAGACGCAGCAGTAGCAATGGGCGAAAATGTGAAGCCGCTCATACATATTGGCAGTTTGAACAAAATGAAAGTGGAAGGGGTCATTTCTGAATACGATTCTTTAAAAATTAAAGAAGGTCAGCCTGTAGTTTTAAAATCTGATGTGGTGCCTGATGCAAAATGGAAAGGAAAAGTATTGAAAATTGGCATTTTGCCTCAACAAGGCGGGGAGATGGCGGCGGAAATAGGAAACGAGGCTGTCCAGTATCCAGTGGAAGTTCTTGTCCAAGATCAGAACATCCCTGTGAAGCCTGGCTTTAAATTGATTATGGAAATTGAAACGGAAAGAAAAAAAGCGAATGTCATTCCTCTTACCGCTGTTCAACAAGATGATGATCAACAATATGTTTATGTAGTGAAAAACGGAAAAATAACAAGAAAAGAAATTAAAACCGGTACTTCAACCGATGAATATATTGAGGTGACGAGCGGTTTAACAAAAGATGATGAAATTGTTCGTGAACCATCTGATGAAATCAAAGCAGGCGTGGAAGTGACAATCAAATGATCAAGCTGGAAGATGTGACGAAATCTTATAGAAACGGTAAAGAAACAATGGATGTGCTCAAAAACATCAATTTAGAAATCCGGCAGGGGGATTTTGTGGCCATTATGGGGCCGTCCGGTTCCGGCAAATCAACTCTCATGAATATTATTGGCTGTTTGGACCGCCCGACATCAGGTGCTTACTATTTTGAAGGGAAGGATATATCGTCTCTTGATGATCAAGAATTGGCCAAAATACGCAACAAGAAAATCGGTTTTGTTTTTCAGCAGTTTCATCTTCTGCCGCGGTTGAGCGCCTTAAAAAATGTAGAGCTGCCAATGATTTACGCCGGCATTGGAAAAAAACAGCGGGATGAACTCGCTAAGCAGGCTTTAATAAAGGTTGGACTCGGCGATAGAATCCAGCATATGCCAAACGAATTATCGGGAGGCCAAAAACAACGGGTGGCAATAGCTCGAGCCATTGTGAATAATCCAAAGCTCATTTTGGCAGATGAACCGACTGGTGCATTGGATACGAAAACAAGCGAAGCAATTATGGAACAATTTACAATGCTAAATAAAGAAGGGACAACCATCATTGTCGTAACGCATGAACATGAAGTGGCTCAATTTGCTAAGCGTACGATTGTAGTAAGAGATGGAGAAATTTTACAAGAAGATTTGGGACGGGGGAGCACATTATGAATTTGATGGAAAATTTTCGGATGGCGTTTTCCTCCATTCTTGCCCATAAGCTCCGTTCAATTCTGACAATGCTAGGAATAATTATCGGTGTCGGATCTGTTATTTTAGTTGTAGCAATCGGCCAAGGGGGCGAACAAGCCTTAAAAGCCCAAATTGCAGGCAGCAGCAATACGATAGAAGTGTATTATCAACCAAGTGAAGAAGAGTTGAAAGCAAATCCGAACGCAATGTTAGTGGATCCGTTTACCCAAGAAGATGTTGAAGCGTTGAAAGAGATCCCTGAAGTTAAACAGGTTGTTGCTTCCACGACAAGTTCTTACCAAATAAGGTATAAAGAAGAAACAATCGATGCCACGGTCTATGGGATCAATGCTGCATATATGGATGTCAATCAATTAAACATTCATAAAGGCCGACTGTTTACGGAAGCGGATTTTTTAGGCGGCAGACGTGTTGCGATTATTAGCGACCAACTAGCAGAAGATTTATTTAAAAAACATAATCCGATTGGCGAGGTCGTTTGGGTATCGAATCAGCCGTTCGAAATTATCGGCATACTTGAAAAACCGACAGGAATTTTTGCCTTTGGCATGTCGGAAATTTACACTCCATGGACGGCTTATCGAAATGCTTTCGGTCAAACGAATTATACGCAAGTAACGCTTGAAGCAGTTAGTGCAGACGAAATCAAAGCTGCAGGGGAAAAAGCTGAGCAATTGCTAAACGACATGCATCAAACAGAAGATTCGTATCAAGTGGTGAATTTTGAAGAAATTGCAGAATCCATCGGCCAAATTACCCGTATTATGACCATGATTATCGGAAGCATAGCCGGAATTTCCCTCGTAGTTGGCGGCATCGGTGTCATGAACATCATGCTCGTCTCCGTCACCGAGAGAACGAGAGAAATCGGCATCCGCAAAGCTCTTGGTGCAACAAGGAGACAAATTTTGCTGCAATTTTTAATTGAATCGATGACATTAACATTAATTGGGGGAACTTTAGGGATTTTATTAGGTGCAGGAATTGCATCCATCATTTCCATTTTTGCCGGTTGGCCATCATTAGTATCATGGCAGGTTGTCGTCGGCGGACTTTTATTCTCAATGTTTATTGGGATTCTCTTTGGACTATTGCCGGCAAACAAGGCGGCAAGATTGGATCCAATCGAATCGTTAAGATATGAGTGATACAGAAAGCTGCTGGCTCTGCCTTCCATAGGCGAGAAAAATTCATGCTAATACAATCTGTTTTTTAAACAAAACAAAAAAGGTGTCCAACTTTATTGGACACCTATTCTGTGCGACGGGCAGTCGTACTTTGTGTAGGGATTCTACACTGAATGAGTCGTTAAAGGCTGGAGCACGATACCTATGGTAAACACGGCTCTGAATAACCTGGAAGACTCATTTTTTCTCGAAGGTGAAAGTCCTTCCACTGGAGTGCTGATACAACCAGTGAAGACTAATCTAGGGCATCATCGTGAGGTGGTGTCTGAAGGAGATGCGGAAAGTCGAGAGACCCGTAGTCGGTTAGGCAGACCCAAATGCATAAGCGTGAAGCACAGCGGCAGGGTAAGTTGACGACCATGCGGAAATAATGGGAAGTCCTCTACTGAGAGTAGTGGTCTCTGTTCGATAAATCAGCTGAATAGAGATGGCTTATCAAGTGATGGTGCTGGGTATGCTTATAAGGAAGGTACGATGACCCCGTGAGGTCTCCATTCTACCTTAGGGACATCCATCTATAAGGGCAATCCGAAATGATGAATGTGAATGGAGAAGTCAGACGTTCCCATAGTACGGAAGTAGTATTTGGACCAAACCAAGTATGAACGGAAGGGGAACGACCTTGTGGCTCTACATCTGTAAAGGTGTGTAATGCGAACAGGAAACGATACTGCGGTAAAAACGAACTGAATGTACACAATGAAAGGTGTGGAATATGCAATGAACCGTGCGTTAACTTTAAAATGGCATAGTATTTATGGACAAATTCTCTTTGACAGGAAATTAAAAGCAGCCTGGGATAAGGTAGAAGCGAACGGTGGGTCTGGCGGTATCGATGGTGAAACGATAGACAGCTATCGATATAACTTAGATGAGAATCTAAACTCACTTTTACAAAAGTTAAGAAGAAAAGAATATAAACCTTCCCCAGTAAGAAGACATTACATTCCAAAGAAGAACGGCAAACTTAGACCTTTAGGAATCCCTAACATTGAAGACCGAATTGTCCAACAAGCTCTAGTAGATGTGCTACAACCGAAATTCGAAAATGGCTTTTTCCATAAATGGTCATGTGGTTATAGACCAAATCTAGGCGCGAAGCGCGTCCTACAAATAATCATGGCTAATATCGAACAAGGATATAACTACATTTATGATGCAGATATCAAAGGCTTCTTCGACAATATTCCGCATAAGAACTTAATGAGAGTGTTAAACAAATACATTGCGGATGGAACGGTATTAGACATGATTTGGAAATGGTTAAAAGCTGGATACATGGAGGAAGGAAAATACCATGCAACAGCTTCAGGAACACCCCAAGGGGGTGTCATTTCTCCACTACTTGCCAATATCTATCTAAATGAGCTTGATTGGATGTGGGCTGAGCACAATTTTCGATTTGTCAGATACGCAGACGATTTCCTGGTGTTTGCTAAAACAGAGGAAGACATCAAGAAAGCTGCAGAAGTCACGAAAGAGAAACTAGCGGAACTCGGTCTTGAACTCTCATCGGAGAAAACGAAATTTGTAGATTTCAATAATGACGATTTTGACTTCATAGGGTTTACATTTGAACATTGGCGAAAACGCAAAAAGGATGGTAAACCATACTATATCGCTAAACCAAAAGATGCAACTTGGAAAGATTTTCGTCAGAAAATAAAAGCAAAGACAAGGAAAACACTCACACTCAGCAAAGAGAAATGGCTTGGGCAGGTTAATCCAATCATTCGAGGCAAGGTAAACTATTTTCTGACGATCTATGAAGCAATTAAGGCAAATGCACAATTTGGATTTAAAAGTTCTTGCTTCTTTCAAGCATTTGGAAAAGAGTTATTAGCGATAGATGGTTACATACGAAAAAGGTTAAGAGTTGCCATGATACACAGTCATCCAAATCAAAGAAAAGGACATCTTATGAAAACAAAATGGAATAATGAATTCTTTGCGAGGATAGGTTTAATACCAGCATATTGGTATTACTATCATAAAATTTATGGATTTACTTTAGAAAATTACATTCAACGTATGAAAGAAAAACAACGAAAAGAACTCGAAAGACGTAAACAAAGAGCGAAAGAAGAGGGTCAAGAGTTTTACACTCCTGACCGTGTCCGTAAAATGCAATATGCGCAAAGGTTAGCGACGTATTAATTGTAACACATTGGTAAGCCGTATGCCTTAATAGGGCACGTACGGTTTGATGAGGGGGTAGCCTTGAAAGAGGTTACCCTACTCTATTTTGAAAACATAGATACACGATGGTGCCATCGGATACTGAAAATCAATCCGATCGCCATCATGCTGCCAATAAGGGAGCTTCCTCCATAGCTGATAAAAGGAAGCGGTATACCTGTGATCGGCAGAAGGCCAATCGTCATGCCGACATTTTGAAATACATGGAAGACAAACAAGCTGATGACACCAGTACAAAGATAGCTGTTAAACGGTTCAGTTGTTTCAATTGACACTTTAATGATGTGATAGATTAATAAGAAAAATAAACTAATGACAATACTAGTGCCGATAAATCCAAATTGCTCCCCAATCACACTGAATATAAAGTCGGTGTGGTTTTCAGGGATATATACTTGTCCATGCCCAACCCCTTTTCCGAAAATTTGTCCAGATCCGATAGCTTTTAGAGAATTGAGCAAATGATAGCCTTCATCGCTTTTATATCCTTCGGGATTTAACCATGCATAAATCCGGCCGAACTGATATTGCTGGGCACCTAAATATTTGGCAAGAACTTCAGGCATTCGCAATACAAGATAAAAAATTGTTGCAGCAAAGAGGGTTACGATGAGGAACCCTAATGTAAGAATCCGCCAAGATATGCCTGAAACAAGAATAAGGCCGGCTAAAATGGCAAACATGACAAGCGCAGTCCCAAAGTCAGGCTGCAGTATAACGAACAATACCGGTACTGCTGTCGTCACACCCATTTTACATAACAAAATGAGATCGGTTTGAATAGTTCGATGCAAATACTTTTGATGATGCTTGCAAATAATATGGCTCAACGCAATGATTAAGAAAACTTTCATGATTTCTGAAGGCTGAAACGAAAAACCGGGAAGAGTAAACCATGCTTTGGCGCCATTTCTTTCTTCTGCGATTTTTTCGGGAGCAATCATTAGCAAAAATAGAAGAAAAATTCCAAAACCGTATAAATACCATGTCATTTTTTGAATTTGTTCTGAATCGAACATCATGACAACACCGGCAATAAGACAGCCGGCTGCATAGAAGGCAATTTGCCTAAAAATAAAATCCACAGCATATTGTCCTGAAGTCGTTTGCGCTCCGTAAATGGCCACGCAGCTCGCGCAAAATAGTAGAAATATAATAAATGCTAATTGATAATCAAACCGCGATTGCGCCTTTTTGTTAGAATCCATGAAGCCCACCAACTTTATGAAAATGATTTTTTTAGAAGAGTAGAATTTCCTTATGTTAGACGAATGGTAAAAGCGAAAGGTTTCAAGCGCAAGTACGTTTATTATAGTAGCACACTTTCATTTGTTTGCACACATTTTATTCATCTATTTAAGATCCCTTTGCTTCATTATTTCGTCTAATCCATAAACTGTCATTAACTGGAGATGATGAAAATGAAGAAAGTCTTGATTGGTTTGTTGCTGCTCTTCTTGGCCGCCTGCAGCAATTCAGAACAAAAATCATCCGTAGAAAGTGCTAAAATGGATCAGACCATGATAGAGAAAAAAATTGAAAAAAAAGGAGAAATGGAAACAGTTGAAGCGAAATCAGCTGCCAGCACATACTCAAACGAACGAAAAGTTATGTACACTGCGAATATAACGGCAGAAGTGGTAAGCTATGATGAAACGATTGCAAACTTAACAAAGAAGGCCGAAAGCAGAGGGGGCTATATCATTCAATCAAATGCAGTGGAACAGAATGGAAAGATCGAGGCATATGTAACGTTCCGCATTCCTCAAAATGAACTTCAACGATTTATAGAGGAAGTGAAAAAGGCAAGCAAATCAGTCAAATCGGAGCAAATGACTGGTGAAGATCAAACAGAAGAATATGTCGATTTAAACTCTCGATTGAAATCGAAGCAAGCGGTTGAAGCTCGGCTTCTTAAATTTATGGAGTCGGCTGAGAAAACAGAAGACTTGTTGAAAATTTCGAAAGATTTGGCAGCTGTCCAAGAAGAAATTGAACAATTAAAGGGCAGAATCAAATATATTGAAAATAGAACAGATTATGCAACAGTTGAACTGCAATTAACAGAAATAAAATCTCATGAAAATTTTTCAAAGGATTTTAATACGTGGGAAAAAACGAAAGAACAATTTTTGACAAGCATTCATTGGATTGTTCAGGCGGCATCTTGGATTGTTGTGCTCGTTGTAGGGAATTTACCAATTGTTTTATTGGCGCTTATTATATTTTTCTTCGTCTATCGAACATTTAAAAAGAAACAGGAGAAGACTGAGTAATCTTTTTTACTTATGGATCGAGCTGTTAAAATGATGAAGACCGCACAATTTATTAATGAAATTGTGCGGTCTTTTTCGTGCGACGGGCAGTCGTACTTTGTGTAGGGATTCTACACTGAATGAGTCGTTAAAGGCTGGAGCACGATACCTATGGTAAACACGGCTCTGAATAACCTGGAAGACTCATTTTTTCTCGAAGGTGAAAGTCCTTCCACTGGAGTGCTGATACAACCAGTGAAGACTAATCTAGGGCATCATCGTGAGGTGGTGTCTGAAGGAGATGCGGAAAGTCGAGAGACCCGTAGTCGGTTAGGCAGACCCAAATGCATAAGCGTGAAGCACAGCGGCAGGGTAAGTTGACGACCATGCGGAAATAATGGGAAGTCCTCTACTGAGAGTAGTGGTCTCTGTTCGATAAATCAGCTGAATAGAGATGGCTTATCAAGTGATGGTGCTGGGTATGCTTATAAGGAAGGTACGATGACCCCGTGAGGTCTCCATTCTACCTTAGGGACATCCATCTATAAGGGCAATCCGAAATGATGAATGTGAATGGAGAAGTCAGACGTTCCCATAGTACGGAAGTAGTATTTGGACCAAACCAAGTATGAACGGAAGGGGAACGACCTTGTGGCTCTACATCTGTAAAGGTGTGTAATGCGAACAGGAAACGATACTGCGGTAAAAACGAACTGAATGTACACAATGAAAGGTGTGGAATATGCAATGAACCGTGCGTTAACTTTAAAATGGCATAGTATTTATGGACAAATTCTCTTTGACAGGAAATTAAAAGCAGCCTGGGATAAGGTAGAAGCGAACGGTGGGTCTGGCGGTATCGATGGTGAAACGATAGACAGCTATCGATATAACTTAGATGAGAATCTAAACTCACTTTTACAAAAGTTAAGAAGAAAAGAATATAAACCTTCCCCAGTAAGAAGACATTACATTCCAAAGAAGAACGGCAAACTTAGACCTTTAGGAATCCCTAACATTGAAGACCGAATTGTCCAACAAGCTCTAGTAGATGTGCTACAACCGAAATTCGAAAATGGCTTTTTCCATAAATGGTCATGTGGTTATAGACCAAATCTAGGCGCGAAGCGCGTCCTACAAATAATCATGGCTAATATCGAACAAGGATATAACTACATTTATGATGCAGATATCAAAGGCTTCTTCGACAATATTCCGCATAAGAACTTAATGAGAGTGTTAAACAAATACATTGCGGATGGAACGGTATTAGACATGATTTGGAAATGGTTAAAAGCTGGATACATGGAGGAAGGAAAATACCATGCAACAGCTTCAGGAACACCCCAAGGGGGTGTCATTTCTCCACTACTTGCCAATATCTATCTAAATGAGCTTGATTGGATGTGGGCTGAGCACAATTTTCGATTTGTCAGATACGCAGACGATTTCCTGGTGTTTGCTAAAACAGAGGAAGACATCAAGAAAGCTGCAGAAGTCACGAAAGAGAAACTAGCGGAACTCGGTCTTGAACTCTCATCGGAGAAAACGAAATTTGTAGATTTCAATAATGACGATTTTGACTTCATAGGGTTTACATTTGAACATTGGCGAAAACGCAAAAAGGATGGTAAACCATACTATATCGCTAAACCAAAAGATGCAACTTGGAAAGATTTTCGTCAGAAAATAAAAGCAAAGACAAGGAAAACACTCACACTCAGCAAAGAGAAATGGCTTGGGCAGGTTAATCCAATCATTCGAGGCAAGGTAAACTATTTTCTGACGATCTATGAAGCAATTAAGGCAAATGCACAATTTGGATTTAAAAGTTCTTGCTTCTTTCAAGCATTTGGAAAAGAGTTATTAGCGATAGATGGTTACATACGAAAAAGGTTAAGAGTTGCCATGATACACAGTCATCCAAATCAAAGAAAAGGACATCTTATGAAAACAAAATGGAATAATGAATTCTTTGCGAGGATAGGTTTAATACCAGCATATTGGTATTACTATCATAAAATTTATGGATTTACTTTAGAAAATTACATTCAACGTATGAAAGAAAAACAACGAAAAGAACTCGAAAGACGTAAACAAAGAGCGAAAGAAGAGGGTCAAGAGTTTTACACTCCTGACCGTGTCCGTAAAATGCAATATGCGCAAAGGTTAGCGACGTATTAATTGTAACACATTGGTAAGCCGTATGCCTTAATAGGGCACGTACGGTTTGATGAGGGGGTAGCCTTGAAAGAGGTTACCCTACTCTATAATTTGAATTTTTTAACTCCGTCTTCAAAGAAGCTTGCGAGCCAAGGCATGTTTTTTTAGGGGTATCTTTAATTCGTTTTTTCGCATAATAGAAGCCCTCATTATTGTTTTAGAAACGTTGATATATTGAGGATTTGGCTTTCCGGAAAGCCCTGGAAATACCGATTGCAGCGCTTTTGCTTTCGTCATCGTTTGTTTATTATGGGCAGTTTCGGACTTCACGTACTAAAAATGTGAAGTCTCTTTGTTATGAATTCGCTGCGTTTATTCTGCATTTAATTAACTAAGTAGTATAAAATATATCCGCAAATGATCGATAAAAAAAGATGCTGAAGAAACCGCTGCAAACGATGTTCAAAAAATGTTTTTATTTGTAGAGCCGGCTTAGTTTTTTCTGCGTTCACCATGTTCACCTCTCATTTGTACAAATATATGCGAATTAGAAGGTTAAAATGAATAAACACCTTCAAATGATTGGAATGATGATTATTCAGCTTGACGATTTTGTTTTTGGGAGAAGGATGATAGGAAGAATTCAGTTATGTAGGAGGACAAATAGATTAATAAACGTAGAATTATAGCAGACAAAAGAAGCTGTAAAAAGAATGAGTTTGGACGGCTTTAAAACATGTTGAAAAAATCGATCTTACTGCCTTAAGAAAGATATGCGCGGGAAAGTAATGATGTTGATTCGGACATTCATCTTCTAAACAAATGAAGTAGGGGGCAGAGTAAAAAAACTGGAGCGAAAAAAATTTCGCTCCTGACGTTCCCCCTCATTGTATCTACTAAATTTTTGTAAAAAGCAGCTTTCCACCAAGAACTGCAAATAAAATAGATTTGCCGTAATGAATAGCAGAAACTGTTTTTTTAGATTGAAACAGAATTTTTATTTTGCCGGCTAATGCTGAAAATAAGGAAAACAATACCAATGCCTGTACAATGAAAATAAGACCTAGTACAAACATGTCGAGCTGAACATGGACGCTGTTTGTTGATACAAACTGCGGCAAGAAAGCTAAAAAGAACAATGACACCTTCGGATTTAACAGGTTCATCAAGATGCCTCTTTTATATAAAGAAAAGAGTGAAAGACTTTTTACATTTGCTATTTTACCGGAAACTGCTGATTTCCCTTCCTTATAAGATTCCCATGCTAAATATAACAGATAGATCGCACCGACAGATTTAATAGCTGTAAAAATAACAGTAGATTGATAGAGTATGGCTGACAGTCCGAGTGATGCGATTAAAGTATGTCCGATAAGTCCGGTACAAAGTCCGAGAGAAGTGATGAACCCCGCTCGAAAGCCGTAAGACATGCTTTGTGCAATGACAAATAAATTATCGGGTCCTGGTGCAACGGTTAATAAAATAGAAGCTGCAAGAAAACTTAAAATGATGGACAATTCCATTTTTTACGTTCTCCTTTTCGCATAGTGGATCATTATAAAGTTTGGCTGTTTTTTTCTTTGAATAAGAATGAAAAGGGCAAAGTCAAATGACCGCCCATTAGCATGATAAAGTACGATTCGATTCAAAGAAGACAAATACTATGATGATGTTGATGCAGCAAATAAGCAAAACGAGAAATATAGAGCTTTTACTGACGTGCCTGAAACAAACGTTAAGGATGTACGATACAGTTTCAGATAAGTGTTGTGCAATATTTAAGCAAGGCTTTCATGAGAAACGATCAGCCGCCCCTTTTTTAAAACGCCCAATTTCCTTTTCGGAAGATTGGTTCACGTGTGCCGTCCGGAAGAATGCCGTCGATGTCCATTTCTGCACTTCCGATCATAAAATCAACATGTGTAATGCTCGTGTTGAGACCATGCTGTTTCAATTCATCCTCTGTCATCGTTTTTCCGCCTTCTAAGCAAAATGCATAGGCGCTGCCGATCGCTAAATGGTTTGAAGCATTTTCGTCAAACAACGTGTTATAAAATAAAAGATTTGACTTTGAGATCGGTGAGTTATGAGGTACTAAAGCAATTTCACCTAAATAATGAGAGCCTTCATCTGTTTCGACTAATTGCTTCAAAATTTCTTCGCCTTTTTCGGCTGTTACATTTGTAATGCGTCCTCGTTCAAATGTGATGACAAAATTTTCGATTAAATTTCCGCCGTAGCTTAACGGTTTTGTGCTAGTCACATAACCATTTACCCCATCTTTTTTCGGAGCTGTGAACACTTCTTCTGTAGGCATGTTTGCCATGAAAGAAACGCCTTTTTCATTAACGCTTCCTGCTCCCACCCATAGGTGCTTTTCAGGCAGTTCAATAGTTAAATCCGTTCCAGGAGCTTGATAATGGAGCTTTCTATATTTTTTCGCATTTAAATAATCGACTTTTTGATGAAGACTTTCATTATGTTTTTTCCATGCAGAAACCGGATCTTCCTCATTAATGCGTGTTGCTTGAAAAATAGCATTCCATAATTTTTCAACTCGAAGCGATTTTTCTTCATTTGGAAAAACTTTCTCCGCCCATTCTTCGCTTGCGGCAGCGATAACCGTCCAGCTGACTTTATCCGATTGTATGTATCTGCGAAACGTATTTAAAGCCGTTCCAGACGCTTTCTGGAAATTAGCGATTCTCTCAGGCTGAATGCCTTTTAATAAATCAGGGCTTTGGGACACAATAGAAATAAAAGCTGCATTTCTTTCTGCTAGGGCAGTTCTTTCGAGAGACTTCCATTCAGGATATTCTAAAAACACGTCATCAGGAGCCTTTTCATATTTTAATCTTGTTAAAACATCATCTTGCCAGTCGATATGAATATTCCTTGCACCAACCTCATAAGCTTTTTCCGCAATAAATCGGACGAGTTCTTTTGCATCTATGCTTGCAGAAATGAACAATTCTTGTCCTTTTTGAACATTGACTCCGACCTTGACGGCAAGTTCTGCATATTTTTCAAGCTGCTGTTTGAAAGTTGTCATCATCATTCTCCTTTATTTCCTACATATTTTTTTCTGTATTTTACCAAAAAAATTAAAATAAAACCAATTGGATTGCTTAACGAAAATGAATAATAGAGCTACAATAGAGATAGAAAAGAAAGAAAAAGAAACAGGTGTGTGAAGAATATGAATTTTTTAGATGAAATGGTTATTGTCAACAAATCGCATCGAGAATTAAGAGAAAAAGCCGAAAAACTTGCGGAGAAGTTCGCGGAGCGAGCCGCGAAAAATGATCAGGAATCTTCGTTTCCATTTGAAAACTTTTCAGATTTAAAAACGGAAGGATTTCTGAAATTAACTGTGCCAAAAAAATATGGAGGAAATGAAATTTCTTTATATGAATTTCTGCTTGTGCAAGAAAAAATTGCAGAAGGAGATGGCGCAACAGGTTTATCGTTAGGGTGGCATAATGGAATCGTAATGGATTTATCCGAATCAAAAAAATGGGATGAACGCACGTTTGAGCGCATTTGCGAAGAAATTGTCGCTGAAGGAAAATTAATCAATAGCTGTGCATCAGAACCGGCTGCCGGAAGTCCTGCAAGAGGCGGAAAACCAAAAACAACGGCAAGAAAAGAAGGAAACAGCTGGATTATTAATGGCCATAAATCGTTCACATCACTGGCCCCGATTCTAGATTATTTTATTGTAACCGCAACAATTGAAGAAACAGGTGAGGTTGGCGAATATTTAGTCCCAAAAGGAGCAGAGGGGCTTTCCATAAAAGAAACATGGGATACAATCGGCATGCGCGCGACAAGAAGCGACGATTTATTACTGCACAACGTAAAGGTCGAAAAAGACGCTCTCGTTTCGATCAGACAAGCTACATTCAGTCCTTCCACTCCGAAAGGATGGCTTTTACATATTCCTGCCTGCTACCTCGGGGTCGCTATCGCCGCAAGAAACTTTGCTGTCAAATATGCAAAAGAGTATCAACCTGCCAGTCTTTCTCATCCAATTTCAGAACTTGCGGAAGTGCGGCGAAAAACAGCTGAAATGGATCTGGAGCTTACAAGCGCACGGCATTTTATGTACAGTGTGGCGAAAAAATGGGATGAACAGCCGCATTTACACGAACAAATGGGGCATGAGCTGGCTGCCGTAAAATATGTTGCCACAAACAGTGCGATCAAAGTCGTTGACCTAGCCATGCGAATTGCAGGCGGACAAAGCTTAAGAAAAGAATTCCCATTGGAGCGCTACTATCGGGATGTCAGATGCGGTCTTCATAATCCTCCAGCAGATGATATAACGTTAAAAATTTTCGGTGACCGTGCTTTTCAAGAATAAAAGAACACAAAAGGCGTTTTCTCAGGCTGAAAAGTTGATGGACAGCCGAAAAACGCCTTTTATTATTTTTCTGTGTTCATTCGTTTCTTAGTACAAATAAAAGCTTTCATTTATTACATTTGAACAAAAATTGTTCATTGGCTTTAACTTCATTCAATTTTTTTTTATTGTCAAAACAACTTTGGCTTTTGTTTCACATCAAATGAAAAGTAGATGCTGTCTTGTAAAAATGTTAAGATGCCCATTCTTTCAGCTTTTGATCGGAAGGTAAAAGCATGGAGAGCATGCCGATAAATGGAAGAAAGCCGCACGCGATCATAACTGGCTTTAAGCCGAATAAGTCCGCGAGAGCGCCGAGCACGACTGATCCTAAAGCGCCTAAACCGAAGGCAAGACCGACCATTAAGCCTGATGCAGTTCCTATTTTTCCAGGCATCAGCTCTTGTGCGTATACGACAACTACAGAAAAGCTTGACAAAATAATAAAGCCGTTAATGAGCATTATTGGAACTGCCCAAAATTCATTCACATAAGGCAAAATGACCGCCAGCGGAGCTGATCCAAGCATTGAGAAAGCAATGATATTCCGTCTTCCGAAACGATCTGAAAGCGGCCCTCCTAAAAATGTTCCGATTGCACCTGCTGCTAAAAATATAAAAATATATAGCTGTGTTTTGCTGATGGAAAGTCCATGTTCATGAATTAAATAAAAAGGGTAAAAATTAGTGATTGCTGCATGATACCATGAACGAGCAAAAACTAAGAAGATGAGCAGCATAAGTCCAATTTTCACTTGCTTTTTTCGAGCGGCAGGAACTTGCACAACGGCTTTTTTTGCGCTTGTTTTTTTTCGGTGGTTGTCGAGCTTTTCCTTATACCAATTTGCAATGTATAGAAGGACGATGACGGCCATGCCGGCAATTAAAGTAAACCAAATCGCGCCAAATTGTCCCATAGGGACGAAAATAAGAGCTGTCATAATGGGAGCAAGAGATTGTCCAGCATTACCTCCAACTTGAAAAATGGATTGGGCGAGCCCTTTTCGTTCTCCCGCTGCTAAATGCACCACTCTTGAACCTTCCGGATGAAAAACGGCTGAACCGATTCCGACGAAAAATACCGAAACTAAAACAATCCAATAATTAGGTGCAAAAGCAAGTCCCAGCATGCCGAAAAACGTACACGTAAGCCCGATGGGCAGCAAATAAGGCATCGGCTTTTTATCTGTATAAAACCCGACAGCAGGCTGAAGCAAAGATGCCGTTAGCTGAAGGCTGAATGTAATGAATCCAAGCTGCATATATGTAAGATTCATTGATTTTTCCAATATAGGGAAAACTGCTGGAATAACAGCTTGAATCGAATCGTTTAGAAGATGAACAAATCCGATAATAAATAATATTCTGTATAATGTAATTTGCCCCGTATTCTGTTTTTGAACAGCTGCTTCCATTGTGGTTTCTCCTCTCATATTTATTCGTATGTCTAAATATTTTACTTGATTTTACAAAAATATGAAATAAAAATGTTTAACAGTTTACAGTAGTTTTATTATGTCGACTTATTATATATAAAGGTCTGTCTAGAAGGTCAAATTTCCATTGAAAACAAAAAACTCATAAACATCGATATATGAACGTTTTCTAAAGCATGAAAGGGGGCATCCATAAGCCAAAAAAGACTCATTGGACAGCCCCCTAAAAGCGTGCAAATAGTATTTAATTTAAAGCTTCAGATAACGTTTCAAGATTGCGTTTCATAATGCTGAAGTAGTCTTCGTTGTTTTTTAAATCTGTTTCCGAAACACTTTCTAAATTATGTAGCGTTAATGATTTGGCACCAATTTCTTGTTGGATGATTTTTGCTACCTTTTCAGATACATTTTGTTCAAAGATCACATGTTTTAAATGATGTTTTTTCGATAGTTCAATGATTTTGACAAGCTGCTTTTGACTAGGCTCATCTGTTGGAGATAATCCCGATATTGGAATTTGTTCAATATCGTAGCGGTCTTCCCAATAACCATAAGCAGCATGAGCCACAAGAATATATTTTGTTTTCGATTTTTTAATTGTTTCTTGAAATGATTGATCCAGTTCTTCAAGATCTTGTTTAAGTTGAGCGAAATTTTGTTCAAAATATTCTTTTTGATCAGGAGCCGCTTCCGTTAAAGCGTTCTTGATGTTTTCCGCAAGAGTAATGGCCCTATTTGGATCAAGCCATACATGAGGGTCAACATCTCCATGTGCATGATCGTGTTCCTCTTCGTTTTGGTTCTCATGTTCTTCTTCATGATCTGAATCTTCTTCATGATGTGAATGCTCTTCTTCTCCACTTTCATGGTCATGTTCATCTTCGGACGCACTTAATAATGGGATTCCTTCAGCTGCTTTTACAATTTTGACATTGCCGTCTTTCAGCGTTTTTTCTGCCTTATCGGCAAATCCTTCTATACCAGCTCCAGTATAGATAAATAAATCCGCTTTCGCGATTGCTTCCAAAGTTTTTAATGTAGGTTCATACGTGTGGGCTTCTACATTCGGTGGGTAAACACTCTCGACGTGAACGTATTTACCGCCGATTTTTTTAGTGAAATCTGTCAGTGGATAGATTGTTGTATAAATTTCAATTTCTTTTTGATTGTTTTTGTCCTCATTATGATTGTTCGTTTCGGAAGCATTGTTGTTATTTTGGCCGCAGCCGATAGGAAAGATTGCAAGCATTGCCATTAAAAATGCAAAAAAGACTTTTTTCATCGATTTGAACTCCTTTCAAAATATATGAGTACCCCGCTGTATTAAATCGTAATGATTTCGATTTAATTATATATAACATTTTCTAAATGGGCAAGGCTAGAAGCACTAAAAACAAAAATATCACAAACTATAACATTTTGTTATACCCCATGTTGAATAAGCATTTCACACCAATCCTTCTCACTGGTACCCTTTAATTAGGATATTAAAGAGGTGAACTTGAATGGTGGAAATGGTTTTGCTGCTCGCTCTTGGACTTTTGTCAGGCGCTTATGGGGTAATGGTGGGAGCAGGAGGAGGATTTGTGTTTGTTCCTGCTCTCTTATTGCTGTTGAAATTGCCTCCTGAAATTGCAGCTGGTACGGGTCTTGTTGTGGTTTTTCTCAATTCCATATCAGGGTCGATGAATTATATACGGCAAAAGCGTGTTCATTTTTCTATCAGTTGGCCGATCATCTTCGGCTCCATCCCGGGAACGTTTATCGGCACTTGGCTGTTGGGAATTATTTCACCCGACTTTTTTTATTGGATATTTGCCGCTGCTTTATTCATGCTCGGGATGTTTTTGCTTTTAAAAAAAGCTCCGGAAGAGCCGGAACATAGTATGAAAGCAGGTTTTTTCAATGAGGGCAGAAACCGTTTAAAAGCTGTTTTTTTATTCATCATCGGACTTTTGTTGGGAACTTTATCGAATTTTTTTGGAATTGGCGGCGGATGGTTGCTCGTCCCCATTTTAATTTATTTATTGAAGATTCGTCCTCACGACGCAACTGCGATTTCTCTTTTTGCATTATCGATCTATTCACTTGTTGGTGCGCTGAATCAAATTGCATTAGGGAATGTTAATTGGACGGCCTGCTTGTGGGGCGGAATAGGAGTGATGATCGGCTCTCAACTGGGAGCTATCTTATCAACAAAAGTGCCTGGAAAATGGATTTTGCAAATGTTGTCTTTTTTGCTGATAGGTGTTAGCATGAAGTTGTTTTTAAGTGTTTAAATTGTAAGGAAGTGATTCCGAATTGGATTTGGAAAGTTTAAAAATGTTTTGTCTTGTTGTTGAGGAAGGGAGCATCAGCCGTGCTGCAAAGCTTGTCTATGTGTCCCAGCCGGCTGTTACGAGAAAAATCCATCAACTAGAGGATTATTATGGAACCCCATTGTTTGACCGTTCGAACGGAAAAATGACTTTGACAAAAGCCGGCAAAATGTTATATCCGATTGCCAAAAATATTGTGGAAGAAATTCAACAATCAAAAGAAGCAGTAAAGGAAATAACCGGACACAAAGATTTTACACTAAGTGTCGGAGCGACGTTGACAATTGGGGAATATCTTTTGCCTAGTCTGCTCGGAAAATTTAAAAAAGAAGTGCCAGATGTAAAGCTTTCATTAGCGATTTCTAATACTCCGGGCATTATTGATCGGCTTGTTGACCGCAAAATTGATATCGGATTTGTAGAAGGAGTTGTAGAAAACAGCATTTTTCATGTAAAAAAGCTTGTCGATGACGAGCTTATTTTAGTATGCGGAAGAGAGCATCCTTTGAAGGAGAAAAAACAAATTGACATTGAAGAGCTGGCAAAAGAAAAAATGATCTGGAGAGAAAAAAATTCAGGAACCCGTCTCATTATCGAAAATACTTTAAAAAAATATGGGGTGTTAGATAAAATAAATTATTATATGGAGCTAGGAAGCACGCAGGCTGTAAAAGCTGCTATAGAATCCGGGCTGGGAATCGGCTTTTTGCCGAGGATTACGGTGTCAAGAGAACTGAAATACGGCTACTTACATGAATTGAAAATAAAAGATGTGGAAATTAAACGGCATTTATCGATATTGTCTCGGACTGAACGGTTCCGCAAAGAAATTGTTGACGAATTTATTGATTTCATTTATAAAAAAATGGTAAGTTCAGGTTAAAATAATTGTTTTCACAATTAATAAAAAAGGATGAAAAAAGATGGCTTTGATATCCGAAATCGCTGATCTTTTGCAACAATCTAAACATGCTGTTGTATTTACTGGCGCAGGAATGTCCACTGCCAGCGGAATTCCGGATTATCGTTCAAAAACTGGTTTGTGGCGCAAAAAGGATCCGAGTAAATTGGCAAGCATTGAAGCGATGGAGACAAACCGTGATGAATTTATTCAATTTTATAAAGAACGCCTTCAATTATATAAAAGCAAATCTCCGAATGAAGGACACTACTTGCTGGCAAAATGGGAAAAGGAAGGGAAGATTCAATCGATTATTACTCAAAACATTGATGGGTTCCATCTCTTAGCAGGAAGCAAAAACGTTATTGAACTTCATGGAACACTTCAAACGTTTCACTGCCACAATTGCGGCCAACGCTTTCTAAATGATGTATACTTGAAAAATCAATATTATTGCGGCTGCGGGGGCTTTATTCGTCCTTCCATTACACTGTTCGGAGAGCTGCTTTCGGAAGATGCTTTTAGAGATGCGGAGCTTGAAAGTGAAAAAGCAGACGTTATGATCGTGCTTGGTTCATCTTTAACAGTTCGGCCAGCGAACGAAATACCGTTTTTGGCAAAAAGGATGGGAGCGGTATTAGTGATTGTCAACCAAGAACAAACAGACTTCGATGAATGGGCTGATTTTGTTTTTCATAACGATATTTTACAATTTTTGAATGAATTGAATAATCGATTGAACAGGTGAAATGTTAAATGAGAAGGATTTGTGTCATACCTTGCGGAACAAAAAAAGTATGGGATAAAGAGCCCAGTGCAGGTGCTGTTTCCGCAGAAAAAGCGTATATAGGAGTTTTTCACCGCCTTTGCCAGGCGTATGCTAAAAAATTTTTCGATGAATGGGTGATTTTGTCTGCCAAGCATGGCTTTTTGCGGCCAAATGATTTTGTGCCTGGTCCTTACAATGTTTCCTTTAGCATGAAAAAGCATCCTGAATTAATGACAATCAACCAATTGAAGGAACAAGCGGTTGAAAAAAATTTGTTAGATGTAGATGATATTGTTCTTTTGGGAGGAAAGAAATTCCGTCCATATATAGAACAAGTGTTTACAAATAAGACAGCTTTTCATTATCCTCTTTCCGATTGCAAAGGAATAGGGTTTATGCAGCAAAAGTTGAAACAAGCGATTGATTTTGGCCAAGAAATACAAGAATAATGTCATTCAAGTTGTAATGGGGGAGTATTGATGAAAAAGGAGTTTGCCGTAATCGGGTTGGGGCGGTTCGGCGGAAGCATTTGCCGAACGTTATCGGAAGAAGGAGCAGAGGTGCTTGCCATTGATGTGGATGAGGATCGAGTAAACGAATTTGCCAATATTGTTTCACATGCTGTTGTAGCGGATACAACGGATGAAGCCGTATTAAAAAGCTTGGGAATCAGAAATTTTGATCATGTGATCGTAGCCATCGGCGACAATATTCAAGCGAGCATTTTGACAACCATTATGTTGAAAGAACTAGGAGTTAAGCATATAACGGTGAAGGCTCAAAACGACTATCATGAAAAGGTTTTGTCAAAAATAGGAGCAGATACAGTTGTTCACCCTGAACGGGATATGGGGCGGCGGCTTGCCCATAATCTTCTTTCGAACAATGTGTTGGACTATCTTGAGCTGTCGGAAGAGCACAGCATTGTTGAAATTGCTGCTAACCGCAACATTGCCGGCCATTCTCTCATCGAGCTCGATATTCGTGCGAAATACGGAATCAATATTGTTGCGATTAAACGAAATAACGAAATTATCGTATCGCCGCAAGCTACAGAAGTAATCAAGGCAGGAGATATTTTAATTGTCATCGGAGCTGACGTCGATATTGATCGGTTTGAAAAGAAAGTGCTAGGAGAATAATGAAAACTTATATACATTCTTTCGGAGCTTTAAATGTTTCATCCGCATGGGCAAAATCAAAATCTACTGAAGAATGAACTGAACTTATCCAGTCAAGTAAAAACAATCATTTGAAGCTTACATGGTAATTGAATGAGAAGCAGCTGTCTAGAATGCCTAAAGACAGTTCTTCTCATTCTTTTTTTGTTTGCCGGCTCAAAATCCTTGCTTATTGCAAGAATGTCGTTGTTTTTTCTGGCAATCGAATACATGTCTTCTTTAACTACAAATTGATTTCTTTATTATCTCCCTTTACTGCTGCCACTTGCAGCACCTGCTCCTGAAAAATTCTGATTATGACATTATCCAAGTCGAATTTTTTCATCAAATGTTTTTCAAATGATTGCGTATAAATTTATATGATGGCACAAACGTACATAAAATGTCTTTCTGCTCTTCTATTAAACACTTGTATATCGAAAAAATTAACCATAAAACTTTTCGGTATTTTTCATTTACATGTTTATACCCATTCCTTTCGCTTCGCTCAAGGCACAAAACGTAATGAAACAATTGTGCCACCGGCGTTATTTTTATTATTCTAAAGTCATAGGGATAACAGTCAACTACAAATCACGCGGAGGTGAGTGGGCCACTCTGGTTGCAGGGTGACCGCATGTTTATATGTGTAGATTGCCTTTCCAAGCACAAATAAGTGTGACTTCGAGCACGCAGACTTATCTTTGTATAAACAACTACTCGTTTATTGCTGGGCAATCAGTCAATGCTGTCTATCCCTTTAATAACGTGAAAGGAGTTATCCCTATGGGATTAAAGATTGTTTATCCAATATGCTGTGGGATTGATGTCCACAAAACCTTTGTTGTTGCCTGTATTGCTTCTACCAACAAAGGTGTCACTACTTACAAACGCCATCGCTTTTCTACCTATACAAAAGGATTGAAAGAGCTGTCACAATGGCTTTGTGAAAATAACTGTAAGGATGTTTGTATGGAATCTACCGGGAAATACTGGATTCCCGTGTTTAATGTTCTAGAGGATTCCTGTAACATTACTCTTGCACATCCAAAATATGTTAAGGCTATCCGTGGTAAAAAAACTGATAAAAAAGATGCCAAATGGATTGCCGATTTATTTAAGCATGATCTAGTAGCTGGAAGCTTTATGCCACCGCTGGCTATCAGACAGCTTCGTGACCTTATGCGTTATCGTTTTAAATTGACTAATTTTATGTCGAGTGAGAAGAATCGTCTTCAGAACTGTTTAACTGTATCTAATATTCAACTTGGAAATGTTGTTTCGGATACCTTCGGTAAAAGCTCCATGAACATTATTGACAAGATTTTAGGGAATCCCTTGGATACCACTTTTGACATAGAACCTTTAATTCACGGTTCCATGAAGAAGAAACTTTCTGATTTGGAACTCGCCATAGACGGATATATTACACCGGAACAGGCTGATAAATTAAAGGTCATTAAACAGCACTATGAAGATCTTCAATCTCGTAAAGCAGATCTTGAAAAAATTATCCTTTCTCTTGCCGAGTCCTACACAGAAGAAATCAACTTAATCTTAACTGTTCCGTCCTTTAAGAACATTTTTTCCGCCATTGCCGTGGTTTCGGAAATAGGTGTTAATATGGACGTGTTTCCGACAGCTAAGCATTTATGTTCCTGGGCAGGACTAACACCCACGAATAACGAGAGTGCCGGCAAGAAAAAGTCAGTAAGAATTTCGAGAGCTGGCTGCTACATCAAGCCTCTTTTGGTACAGTGTGCAACTGCTGTGGTCAAAAGTGAAAAGCATCCCGAAATTCGAAACCGCTACTTAAAACTTAAAAAACGTCGTGGTCACAAACGAGCAATTATTGCAATTGCCCGAATGCTGTTAACAGCTATATACAACATTCTCAAAAAGAAAGAGCCGTATAATCCAGAATTATATAAAAAATCAGACGTTCTTCCAGTAAACCGTGAGATCACGGTAGAACAAGCGATTTTATTAGCTAAAAGTCAAGGTTTTCGAGTGACGGCAGTTACAACTTGATGATCAATCAACCAAATATTTCCAATAAAGTCATCGATGGATGGCTTGTTTTGCTATGCCTATTTTTATTACTTGGAACCCAAAGTATTTATTTCAGACTTTGATCTCCGTCTTTCTTCTCTGCAAGCACTCACTTTTTCGTTTTTTATAAGAACTTTTAGCTGACGGCTGCCCGCTTTAAAACCATCTACCTAAAAAAGCAAGAGCGGCCGGATGCTTCGTGTTATGAGCCGACAAAATAACAACTGGACATTTTTGCAAAAAATAAATCCCTCTTATGTTAAACAGTATGTTCCACTGTCAACACAAGAGGGATCGATCACAAGTTATTACTTAAATTTCCATTATAATTGGCAAGATCATCGGTCGGCGTTTCGTTTTTTCATATAAAAACGGAGCGAGTGTATCGGCTATTTCATTTTTGATTTCCGACCACTGCGTAGTTCTTCTTTCCAATACTTTATTTAAGTGCTTAGTAATCAGTTCTTGGGCATCTTTAATTAAATCGCCGGATTCTCTCATATAAACGAAGCCGCGCGATATAATGTCAGGTCCTGCAGCAATTTTGAACTCTTTCATATTGATGCTGACGACAACGATTACGAGTCCTTCTTCAGATAAAATTTTTCGGTCTCTTAACACAATGTTTCCAATGTCGCCAATTCCGCTTCCGTCAATATAAACGGATCCGGACGGAATTTTACCGGCAATGGATGCTTCGCGGTCGTTCATCGCCAGCACATCTCCGTTATCCATAATAAAACAGTTTTCCTTTGGAACTCCGCAATCGACAGCTAGTTTCATATGCATGATCTGCATTCTATATTCTCCATGAATCGGCATAAAATATTTTGGCTTCATTAACCGCAGCATTAATTTTTGCTCTTCCTGTCCGCCGTGGCCAGATGTGTGGATGTCATTTAACGACCCGTGAATTACTTCCGCACCGGCGCGGAAAAGCAGATTGATCGTTCTTGAAACCGATAAAGTGTTCCCTGGGATGGGCGATGATGAGAAAACGACCGTATCGCCGGGAATAATTTGGATTTGCCGATGAGTTCCATTTGCAATTCGGGACAGAGCGGCCATTGGTTCGCCTTGGCTTCCTGTACATAAAATCACGACCCGATGAGCGGGCAGACGGTTTATTTCATTTGCATCAACAAACGTATCTTTCGGGCAGCGAATGTACCCGAGTTCTTGACCAATTTGGATAGCTGCTTCCATACTTCTTCCAAAAACAGCTATTTTTCGATTGTTTTTAACAGCTGCTTCTGTTACTTGCTGAAGTCGATGAATATTGGATGCAAATGTTGCAAAAATGATGCGGCCGCTTACTTTTCGGAAAATGTCGTGAATGCTTTCGCCGACCCGTCTTTCAGACATTGTAAATTCAGGAATTTCGCTGTTTGTGCTGTCCGATAAAAGACAGAGCACACCTTCTTTGCCGATTTCCGCCATTTTAGTTAAATTTGCAGGTTCCCCGACTGGAGTAAAATCAAACTTAAAATCTCCTGTATGAACGATATTTCCTGCGGGAGTTTTGACAACAATTCCATATGAATCTGGAATGCTGTGAGTTGTACGGAAAAAAGTTACGGCAGTTTTTCTGAACCGAATCACATCATCCTCTTGGATGATGTTTAGTTTAGCTTGTCTTAAAAGTCCATGCTCTTCAAGCTTATTGCGAATCAGTCCGATTGCCAGTTTACCGCCGTAGATTGGTACATTAATTTCCCGCAGCAAATAAGGTATACCGCCTATATGATCTTCATGGCCATGTGTGATGAACAAGCCTTTAATTTTTTCTTGGTTTTTTACTAAGTACGTATAGTCCGGAATCACATAGTCAATCCCTAGAAGTTCGTCTTCTGGAAACTTAATTCCAGCATCAATTAAAATGATTTCATCTTGAAATTGCACACCGTACGTATTTTTTCCGATTTCGCCCAATCCGCCGAGGGCGAATGCTGCTACTTGGTCTCTTTTTACAAATTTCATATACTATCATTTCTCCAATACAGAAAAATTTTCGCTTTGTTTTTCAAATTCATAAAACGGGCCGCTGATCGGTTGAATATATTCTATGTTTATGGAGCGGCCTTTTAATTTTTCACGAACTTCTCTTTCTGATTCCGCTTCAACGAAAAATGTTTTCGTTCTTTCCCGAACAGGCGGTTCATTCGGGTTTTCTTGATAAAAAACTTTAAACATCATTTGCGTAATCTCTCCTTACTTTCCATGTTAAACTAGCTTTTATTATTATAGTCGATTCTGATGGCAAATCCAACCTTCATTGAAAATAACGAAAACCGGGCTAAAGCCGCCCGGTTTCTTTAAGCAATCGATTTTCTGCGAAGCAATTGCTTCCACTGTTTTTTAATTTTTTTCTTCAAACGTTTTAACATATCAACTCCTCCTTCATTAAGATGTCAAAGTCGAGTCCGATTGTATTTACTAATATTATATGCTATTTTTTTATTTTTTTTATGGCTAAACGTGGAAAAGCTCTATTGACATAAAGCGTTTGCATACTATACCGTTTTGTTTAGTATAAATAAGATTTTCACGAAAGAGAAAAGGAGATTGAACATGGGGAAAAAATTTATTTTTTTTGATATAGACGGTACTTTATTGGATCATGATAAACGTTTGCCGGAATCTACTCTTGACGCGGTCTCCCGTTTGAAAAAAGCCGGACATCACGTCGCCATCTCAACCGGCCGCGGCCCTTTTATGTTTAAAAAGCTAAGAGAAGAGCTCGGAATCCATTCTTATGTCAGCTATAACGGACAGTATGTTGTGCATGAAGGAGAAGTCATTTATGAAAATCCTTTGAAGGTCGATGCGTTGGAGCAATTAATCGAAGCGACTGAAAATACTGATTACCCGCTTGTATTTTTGAGTGAAGAAGATATGAAAGCAAATGTGGAAGATCATCCGTTTATTCATGAAAGTTTGAAATCTTTGCACCTCTCGCATCCTGAGTGCAGACCTGATTATTTTCAAGAAAAACATATTTACCAAGCGCTTTTGTTTTGCAAAGAAGGAGAAGAAGAACAGTTCAATATTTCTGAAGAGATAAAATTTGTCCGCTGGCACCAGCTTTCAACTGATGTTGTTCCAAAAAAAGGGTCGAAAGCAGAAGGGATCAAAAAGATAATGGATATGCTTGGCGTTAGCCGTCAAGATGTGGTTGCTTTTGGAGACGGTTTGAATGATATAGAAATGATCTCGTTTGCTGGAACAGGCGTTGCTATGGGTAATGCTGTTTCGCATGTGAAAAAAGTAGCTGATTTTGTTACAAAGCCTGTTGATGAAGATGGAATATTTTATGCTGCAAAGCAATTGCAGTTGATATAAATCCCGAAGCTAAACTTAAAAAAAATGCCTTGCAAAGGCGATTTCAAATGGTAGTGTGCACAAAAAGTTTCTCTTTATGAACAAAAAATCCCGAAAGAACTATTCGGGATTTTTTGCATGGATTTTCGTTTTGCTTCAAAATATTCCGCGGCTTGGATGCCGGGCGCTAACTTCTGGCTTCATCTGTCAATTGGAGTTGCATTTTCCGGTTCTTTAAAAGGATTCTCTTTATTGATCCGATCATAAAACATAATGCCGTTTAAATGATCTATTTCATGCTGAAACACAATAGCGACAAGACCTTTTAAACGAAGGTCGACTTCATTGCCTTCAAGGTCAACCCCTTTGACGCGGATGCGTGCATAACGCGGAACATATCCTGGAACCTCTCTGTCAACGGAAAGGCATCCTTCACCGCTTGTTAAATAACTTTGTTCCACTGAATGGCTTACAATTTTTGGATTAAACAGGCCGTACGAATATAATTTTCCTTTTTCATCCGTCACATGGACGGCAATCATTCGTTTTGATACATTAATTTGCGGGGCGGCAAGACCGATCCCAGGCCGCAATCCATATTTTTCTGCAATCTCTGGATCTTGACTGTTTTTTAAGTATTGAAGCATCTCCGCTAAAATTTTTTTCTCCTCTTCAGAAGCGGGCAATTCCACTTCCTTGGCAACTTGACGAAGAGTTGGATGTCCTTCCTTAATAATATCTTCCATTGTAATCATTGCTAATCACTCCTGAACCTATATCAACAAATTTCATTATACATAAATCTTTTAAAAGAAACAAAAAAGACTTGCCCGAAAATCGGACAATCAACAATTAATAGTTTAAGCAGGCAGCCCCAACAATAATGAGCAAAATAAAAAGCACAGCGATCAATACAAATGTCCAGTTTGAAACTGGAAAATATCCGTATGATGGGTAATGATAAGACGGATTGGAATAATAATGCATCTCTTTCACCTCCACATAAGGACTTTGTATCGCCTTATTTAGGTCAAATGTCTATATCATCGTATGATGAAGCAAAATAAAGGTATAGACGTTTGCCTAGAAGACTTCCTTATTTATATAAATTCTTCATTTTATTAGGTAAAACAACACGCTCCCCGAATAAATGATTTGCTCCAATCTGTATCTGTAATAGTGATACAGAATTATCTGTTGTATTAGTACAGATTTAAAAATAAAAATATTTCCAATAATTTTGAAAACGTTTTATATGTTGTTTTAAATATAAACAAATTAATTGACGCATGTGAAAAAAGAGTGTACACTATGAAGTGAATTAAATGTGTATTACTATTTTTAATAAAAAAATTAATACAGTTTGTCAAACAATCTTGCAATGTACTTGACGATTTTGGCAATAAAAGCTCCGTTATGTGTGTCTCCATGAACAATTTGGGGTAATCTAGTTTTATGGATGAATTTAAAGGCTGAGAAAATGAAACGAAGAGGTGTGTTGAATGGCAAAAAAGGCGAAAAATGTTGTCGTTGACAGCGAAAAGCAATTTGATGCGATTCGCAAGGAATTCCAAACGTTCCAAATTTTAAACGAAAAAGGCGAAGTCGTGAATGAAGATGCGATGCCTTCCCTTTCTGATGAAGAATTAAAGGAATTAATGAGACGAATGGTATTCACCAGAGTGTTGGACCAGCGCTCAATTTCTTTAAATCGTCAAGGTCGTTTAGGTTTTTACGCACCGACTGCCGGACAGGAGGCATCGCAAATTGCTTCTCATTTTGCCTTGGAAAAAGAGGATTTCATTCTCCCGGGCTATCGTGATATACCGCAGTTAGTTTGGCATGGATTGCCTTTGTATCAAGCATTTTTATATTCCCGCGGGCATTTTCATGGAAACCAAATACCTGAAGACGTAAACGCTTTTTCACCGCAAATTATTATCGGCGCCCAATATGTGCAAGCTGCAGGAGTGGCATTAGGCTTGAAAAAACGCGGCAAAAAAGCAGTTGCTGTTACGTATACAGGTGATGGAGGAACGTCTCAAGGCGACTTTTACGAAGGAATAAACTTTGCTGGGGCATTTAAAGCACCTGCTATTTTCATCGTTCAAAACAACCGGTTTGCAATTTCAACACCTGTAGAAGTGCAAACTTCCGCTGAAACACTTGCACAAAAAGCAGTTGCAGCTGGAATTCCGGGTATACAAGTAGATGGAATGGATCCTCTTGCTGTATATGCAGCTGTGAAGGAAGCGCGTGAACGGGCAATAAACGGCGAAGGTCCGACATTAATTGAAACATTATGCTACCGCTACGGTCCGCATACAATGGCTGGAGACGATCCAACGAGATATCGGGCAAAAGAGCTTGATGACGAGTGGGAGGCAAAAGATCCGCTTGTTCGTTTCAGAAACTTCCTTCAAGCAAAAGGATTGTGGAGCGAGGAAGAAGAAAACGAAGTTATCGAAAAGGCGAAAGAAGATATAAAAGAAGCAATCAAAAAAGCGGATGAAACTCCAAAACAAAAAGTGACAGACTTAATCAACATTATGTTTGAAGAAGGAAGCTGGCCTTATAACCTAAAAGAACAATATGAAATTTATAAAGAGAAGGAGTCGAAGTGAGCATGGCGCAAATGACAATGATTCAAGCAATCACTGATGCGTTGCGTACGGAACTGAAAAACGACGAAAATGTGTTAGTATTTGGGGAAGATGTTGGTGTAAACGGCGGTGTGTTCCGTGCAACAGAAGGACTTCAAAAAGAATTCGGCCCAGACCGAGTTTTTGATACACCTCTGGCAGAATCAGGAATTGGCGGCTTAGCAATCGGTTTAAGCACACAAGGCTTTCGTCCGGTAGCTGAAATTCAATTCTTCGGTTTTGTTTATGAGGTTATGGATTCCATTTCTGGACAAATGGCGCGTTTGCGTTATCGCTCCGGGGGTCGCTGGCATGCTCCGATCACCATTCGTTCTCCTTTCGGCGGCGGCGTTCATACCCCTGAGCTTCACGGGGACAGCTTGGAAGGCTTGATGGCGCAGCAGCCTGGTTTAAAAGTCGTTATTCCTTCCACCCCTTATGATGCAAAAGGGTTGCTTATTTCAGCAATTCGGGATAATGATCCGGTCATTTTCTTGGAGCATATGAAGCTTTATCGTTCCTTCCGTGATGAAGTTCCGGAAGAAGAATATACAATTCCGATCGGCAAAGCGGATATAAAACGTGAAGGGAAAGATATTTCGATCATCACTTACGGGGCAATGGTGCATGAATCTTTAAAAGCTGCTGACGAACTTGAAAAAGAGGGCTTTTCAGCAGAAGTGATCGATTTACGAACAGTAAGTCCGCTGGATATAGAAACGATTATTGCTTCAGTAGAGAAAACAAACCGCGCGATTGTCGTGCAGGAAGCCCAAAAACAAGCAGGAATTGCTGCTAATGTTGTTGCAGAAATTAATGAAAGAGCGATTCTTAGCTTGGAAGCTCCAGTTTTCCGCGTGGCAGCTCCGGACACTGTCTATCCATTCTCACAAGCGGAAGATGTATGGCTTCCAAACTACAAAGATATCGTTGAAACGGCTAAAAAAGCATTGAATTTCTAATTGGCTAAAAAGAGGAGCATCATCTTTTCTTCTTTTCGGCCATCAACTGAAAATTATTTAGGAGGTTGAAATCTGTGGCTTTTGAATTTATAATGCCGGATATCGGTGAAGGCATTCATGAAGGTGAAATAGTAAAATGGTTTATCAAACCTGGTGATGAAATCAATGAAGATGATGTTCTTTGTGAAGTGCAAAATGACAAAGCAGTAGTTGAAATCCCTTCCCCTGTAAAAGGAAAAGTATTAGAATTAAAAGTGAATGAAGGGGAAGTTGCAACTGTCGGTCAAGTATTAGTCACAATTGATGCTCCAGGTTATGAAAATCAATCAAAAGGCGATGAAAGCGGTCAAGCAGCAAAAGAAGAAAAGCCTTCCACAGAAGAGCAAAAAGTGGAAAGCAACGCTTCACAGTCTGCTTCAGAAGACGTAGATGTTAACCGACGCGTTATTGCAATGCCGTCCGTCCGAAAATATGCGCGTGAAAAAGGCGTTGATATTCGATTGGTACAAGGCTCAGGAAACGGCGGGCGCATATTGAAGGAAGATATTGATGCTTATCTGAAAGGTGGACAAGAAGAAGCAAAACCTGTCGAAAACGTGGAAAAAGAAGCTGCAACAGGCGTATCGGCAGGAGAAAAAGCAGCGCCGGCTCCGGTTGTCCTTGAAGGAGAATTCCCAGAAACCCGCGAGAAAATCAGCGGTATTCGAAAAGCAATTGCAAAAGCGATGGTTAAATCGAAGCAAACTGCGCCACATGTAACATTAATGGATGAAGTCGATGTAACAGAGCTTGTTGCACATCGGAAGAAATTTAAAGCTATTGCGGCAGAACAAGGCATTAAGCTTACATATTTGCCTTATGTTGTCAAAGCTTTAACATCGGCACTTAAAAAATATCCAGTATTAAACACGTCATTTGATGATGAAACAGAAGAAGTTATTCATAAGCACTATTACAATATCGGAATTGCAGCTGATACGGAAAAAGGACTTTTAGTTCCTGTTGTCAAACATGCAGATCGAAAATCGATTTTTGAAATCTCTGCAGAAATTAATGAATTGGCAACAAAAGCGCGTGAGGGCAAACTTACTCCAAATGAAATGAAAGGCGCATCATGCACGATAACCAATATCGGTTCCGCTGGCGGCCAATGGTTTACTCCTGTCATTAATCATCCAGAAGTAGCCATTCTAGGTCTCGGACGCATTTCTGAAAAACCGGTTGTGAAAAACGGAGAAATCGTTGCAGCCCCTGTTTTGGCGCTGTCTTTAAGCTTTGACCATCGAATGATCGACGGTGCAACTGCACAAAATGCGCTTAACCATATTAAGCGTTTATTGCATGATCCCCAATTATTACTAATGGAGGCGTAATAAATGGTAGTAGGAGATTTCCCGATTGAAACTGACACTCTCGTCATAGGAGCTGGTCCCGGCGGCTATGTGGCTGCAATAAGAGCTGCGCAATTAGGGCAAAAAGTTACGATCGTTGAAAAAGGATCTCTTGGCGGCGTCTGCCTCAATGTTGGATGTATTCCTTCTAAAGCATTAATTAGTGCAGGACACCGTTATGTAGAGGCAAAAGAATCAGAAGATATAGGAATAAAAGCTGAAAATGTAACACTAGACTTTTCTAAAGTGCAAGCTTGGAAAGAAAGTGTCGTCAAAAAACTTACAGGCGGTGTTGAAGGCCTTTTAAAAGGAAATAAAGTTGAAATTGTAAAAGGCGAAGCATATTTTGTTGATCGCAACACCGTCAGAATCATAAACGAGAATTCAGCTCAAACGTATAAATTTAAAAATGCAATCATTGCAACTGGCTCCCGTCCAATTGAAATTCCAAGCATTAAATTTTCTGAGCGAGTCATTGACTCAACTGGAGCGTTGTCCCTGCAAGAAGTTCCGAAAAAAATGGTTATTATTGGCGGGGGAGTCATTGGCATAGAGCTTGGAACTGCTTATGCGAATTTCGGCACTGAAATTTTGATTATTGAAGGAGACAAAGAAATTCTTCCAGGATTTGAAAAACAAATGACAGCTCTTGTAAAAAGAGCGTTGAAGAAAAAAGGAAATGTCGAAATTCATACTAGCGCACTTGCAAAAGGTGTTGAAGAAACAAAAGACGGAGTAAAAGTGACATTTGAAGCGAAAGGAAAAGAGCAAGTAGTGGAAGCGGACTATTGTTTAGTTACAGTAGGACGCAAACCAAACACTGATGAACTTGGTCTCGAACAAGTCGGAGTAGAAATCGATGAAAAAGGCTACATTAAAATTGACAAACAGTGCCGGACAAATATTTCAAATATTTATGCTATCGGCGACATCGTTCCAGGACCTTCACTTGCTCATAAAGCTTCATATGAAGGGAAAATTGCTGCAGAAGCGATTTCTGGAAAACCTTCTGAAATCGATTATAACGGAATTCCTGTCATTGTCTTCTCAGAACCTGAGTTGGCTTCTGTCGGATATACGGAACAACAGGCTAAAGACGAAGGAATTGACATTGTGGCAGCTAAGTTTCCATTTGCAGCAAACGGCCGCGCATTGTCATTAAATGCAACCGATGGATTTGTAAAATTGATTACACGAAAAGAAGACGGCCTTGTTATTGGGGCTCAAATCGCAGGTGTCAGCGCATCAGATATGATTGCTGAACTTGGACTTGCGATCGAAGCAGGCATGACGGCAGAAGATATTGCCTTGACGATTCATGGCCACCCGACATTAGGAGAAATTGCAATGGAAGCTGCCGAACTTGCACTTGGAACACCGATTCATATTATAAATAAGTAATGCAGCCCAAAGGGGCAGTCTAATAAGTCGTTTTTTCGGCTTATTGACTGCCCCTTTTAATGTTTAATAACGTTGATATATCGGTGTTTATGATTATTTGTTTTCAATGGGGATTTGACTTTTTGGACAACCCCTTTATGATGAAAAATAAATGATGGAACAATTCTCTCACTGTTGTGAAAGTTTTTTTCACAAAAATATGTTGTGCAGAGATTTTGAGCACAAATCCTATTTAACTAAAGAATCTTCTCAGCGCTTAATTACCTCAAACCGACATTCTCATTATTCGGAAAGCACTTCTGAGACCGGCTCTACAATTTCATCTTTTGTTGAAACTGATCCTTTAATATGCAAAATGATGCCGTCATGATCCATCACGATAATGGAAGGATATGTTTTAATATTAAACCGTTTAGATTCAGGATGATCAGCTTGGTAGATCATCATATTGTCCATTTCCTCTGGAAATTGTTTTTTTAAATCTAATAAAGCATCGTAGTAAATTGATTCTTTTTCCATCATTTTTTGGTCGGTAAAAAAAAGAATTTGTTTTTTGTCGGAGCTTGAAATCGAGTGATCGTCTTTCGGATCAGCAATACAAGATGACAATAGAAGCAGTACGGCAACGGTATAGGTATATGCAATAAATTTCACCATTGTCCTACCTCTTTCGTTTAAAGAAAACTGGTAAAATGTGTTCATTTTTTCTTAACGCCATTTTAACATATTTAATTCCGCCACTTTTGAATGTTATGCAAATGTTACAAAAATAAAATATTATTTAAACAAATTAAAAAATTCAAATCGTGTACGAGAAGTATGATATATAGAGCGAATGTTTGAGTTGTTGGGTTGTAGACTTTAGATGCACGTAATGGATCATACTCAGCAATCATGTAATGCTAATGATCATAAAGATAAAGGTCATTTGAAAGCTACTTTGAACCAAAAAAATGTCCCCATCCCCATATAAAATGTACAAAACTTTAATTGTAACGGATAAAATCAATTTACATATTTTTTAATGCATAAAAAAATAAATGTGTTATACAATTTTCTGCTTGACGAATATAATGTGACATATTAATATATAACTATCAGGTCATTTTGTCTCCACTTTATTCTTTATGACGCTATATGGAAAAGGGGAATACAGGATGGGAACAATTGTCTGTCAAGACTGCAATTCAACAATTCATTTCTTTGATGATGAAAAAGTTACGGTATTGTATGGTAAATGCAACAATTGCTGTACAGAAAAGAATCGTAAAAAAAGCAATCATCAATAACATATTGAATAACACGTGTAACAAAGGGGTTTAAGATAAATGGGCTGTCTTTAAGGCAGCTTTTTTTTATGTAAAGCAAATGCTGGTGATCTTAATGGAATGGATGCTTGCAGGATTGTGATTGAGAGCTAAGACAGAAAAACATCGTTTGAATTCATTTTTTATCAATTCACCTTTGTCTTTTTCAGTAAGTACGGTCATTGCGGTTTTTAAGTGTTAAAACGACAGCGATGCGGTTTGTAAAGATTGATGAAACATATACCAAATGTCACTTGTGCATAAAAGGTTGGATGAAAAATTTATTGGAGTTACGACAAATTTCGCAGCCAATATTGGAACTGGCAGCAATTCGATATAGCGAAGTTTGTTATCGATGTCTTTGCAATAAAAGTATAAAAAGTGGTGTCTATTCCATTCATTAGGCGGTAAAATGTAGCTAAAGGATTTTTGTGAAAGGAGCTTTACAATGGAGGTAATGGCAGCAAGCGTCTTTTCGGCAATTATTATATTTATTACTGTCTTTTCTATGATAAGGGTATTCATCATCGCTTTTAAGAGGAAAGAAATAACGCTTCGGGAGTTCATCATCTTCACCATATCTTCAATTGTTACAGGTTTAATTATTGCTTCCGTTTTACCGTTTGTTTATCAAAAAATATTTCATTACATCTATTAACTATTTTTTTAATGAAAGACCTTCCCCACGAAGCAGGAAGGCCGTCGTCCATATTTTAGTTATGTATTAGCACTTTTTACAGAAGCATTCGTAGTCAATTCCTTATTAGAAAGTCCTTTATTTTTCAAAAACATACTGACTCCAATTAAAGATAACGCTCCGCCAATCATTTGGGAAATAGATGTAGCTTCTCCTAAAAATAAGTATGCTAATATAATTGCCCCTATTGGTTCACCTAAAATACTCATTGAAATCGTCGTAGCATCCAAATATTTTAAAAGCCAATTAAATAATGCGTGACCAAAAATATTGGGGACTAGTGCTAGAAGTACAAATATGCCCCAATCATGAACTGAATAATGAATCAGCGGGATCTCGTAACTAAGATTGTAAATCAATAATACAAATCCACCTATAAAGAACACACAAAAACTATATATTGATGTTGGAATTTTTTTGCATAATACTTGTCCAAAAAGCATATGAATGGCTACTGCTAACGTTCCTGCTAATGAAAGGAAATCTCCATATAATGCTTTTGTAGAAAGATTAATATCTCCCCATGCAATAATGATTGAACCGCTAACAGCTATAATAATACTCACAATCCCAATAAGGTTTGTTCTCTCTTTAAAAATAAAATAAGCTCCGATCATAACAAATACAGGCTCTAATGTAGTTATAATCATTGAACTTGCTACTGTTGTATATCTAAGGGAATCCATCCAAAATAAGAAATGAAAACCTAGGAAGATTCCAGATAAAAGTAGTTGAATCCAATCCTTCCATTGAATGTTAATAGCTCCTGTTTTGATTTTCTTCCAAGGGAGAAACGGCAGCATAACGATCACCGTAAAAAGCAGTCTATACATTCCTAATATAGATGCAGGTGCATCAGACCATTTAACAAAAATAGAAGAAAATGAAATAGAAATAACACCAATTAGTAAAATAAAAATAGGCGGAACGGGAAATTGATATTCTTTCATTGTTGTCGCTCCTTTTAAAAGAATTGAATATTATTATAAATTAAATACGGTAATGGTTTTAGCCATTACCGCAGCAAAATTATTTTATGGTCGATCTTCAGCAAAATTTGGTTTCATCCGTTTTTCGACTTGTCCTCGAATGTATGGATTTATAAAGCTTCTTCAGCGATTTCTCATTTAATCGGTTTATGCTCTTTAATAACGCGAATGTAGGAAAGAGTTGGATCTTCTGTACCTTGAACAGGCAGGCCGGCATCTAAATTTTTTCGGATGTAATGTAAATTTTCTTTAGTGATGATTTCTCCTGGTATGAAAATCGGTATGCCCGGTGGGTACACCATGACAAATTCTGCAATAATGCGTCCGACAGATTGTTCAAAAGGCACCATTTCCGTCTCTGCATAAAAAGCATCTCTAGGTGTCAGCGCCAAAACAGGAATATCGGGCAGAAGGACAGAGACTTCCGCTTGCTTGTTTGCCTGATGGGAAAATTCTTTTGACAAAGCACGAAGCGCTTTTATTAAAAGTGATGTTTCATATTCTGTATCACCAGGCGTGATCAGACAGAGCAGATTGTACAGATCGGAAAGCTCCACTTCAATGTTGTATTGTTCTCTTAACCACAGCTCTGCATCATATCCCGTTATGCCTAGTTCCTTCACAGAAATAATTAATTTTGTCGGATCATAATCATACGTTGCATTCGTTCCCAAAATTTCTTCTCCTACACAATATAGATGATCAATTTTGTTAATTTCGTATCTTGTCTGATTCGCCAATTGAATCGTTTGCTCTAATAATTCATAGCCCTTCGTTGCCAACTGCTTTCGAGCTGCATCCAGTGATGCAAGAAGCAAATAGGATGTCGATGTCGTAGTCAGCATGCTTAAAATCGATTGAACACGGTCAGGAGACACAAGACCTTCCCGAACATTTAAAATAGAGCTTTGCGTCATCGATCCTCCCAGCTTATGAACGCTAGTTGCCGCCATATCTGCCCCTGCCTGCATGGCGGATAATGGCAGCTTGTCATGAAAATGAATGTGGACGCCGTGCGCTTCGTCTACAAGAACAGGGACATTATATGAATGAGCAATATTTACGATTTGTTTTAAATCAGCTGAGATTCCGAAATACGTTGGATTAATAACTAAAAGCCCTTTTGCATCAGGATATTGCTGAAGAGCTTTTTCAACTGATTCTGTCGTTATTCCGTGAGAAATGCCGAGGTTTTTATCCACTTCAGGATGTATAAAAACGGGGGAAGCCCCTGAAAAAATGATTGCTGACATGACCGATTTATGAACATTTCTTGGAACAATAATTTTATCTCCAGGTCCGCAAACCGACAGGACCATTGTCATAATGGCTCCGCTCGTACCTTGTACCGAGAAAAAGGTGTGATCGGCACCGAAAGCTTCAGCAGCCAATTTTTGTGCTTCTTTAATAATTCCTTTTGGCGAATGAAGATCATCCAAAGGACCGATATTAATTAAGTCCATCGCCAGAGCATTATGTCCGATAAATTCTCGGAATTTTGGCTCCATTCCGGCTCCTTTTTTATGGCCGGGAATGTGAAATTGAATTGGATTTTTTTGAATATGTTCTAAAAGACCTGTAAACAATGGTGTATCATGCTGTGACAATTTTCCTTTTCACCTACTTTTTAAAGGTTCCCCAAAATTAAAAACAAATGAAATTATAGCACTTTCCTTTAAAACCTGCAAAAGGCATTAAATAGGGTTTTTAATATCTTTGTGCTTCTCTTTGTTTTGAGCTACGTTTTTATAAAGAAGGAATTTAATGCGTGGAAAAAGAATAATACGAAATGGGGAGGGGGAAACATGGTATTTTCAACAAAAATTACCGAATTGCTAGGGATTAAATATCCGATCATTCAAGGGGGACTTGCTTATTTAGCGTATTCAGAATTAGCAAGTGCAGTAAGCAATGCAGGAGGGCTCGGTCAAATCACGGCTATGTCTCTTCCGAATCCAGCTGCGCTTCGAGAGGAAATACGGAAGGTGAAACAAAAAACGGATAAGCCGTTTGGAGTGAACTTCGCCATCGGTCAGCATGGCCGTCCATTTTCCGATATGCTTGATGTGGCGATTGAAGAAAAAGTGCCGGTCATTTCCATCACTGGCGGGAACCCGGCTCCGCTTTTTGACCAATTAAAAGGTATCGATGTAAAAAAACTAGTTCTCGTTGCGGCAAGAAGACAAGCGGAGAAAGCGGAAGAGCTTGGAGCAGATGCAGTGATGGTCGTCGGACAGGAAGGCGGCGGTCATTTAGGAAAAGACGATATCGGCAATTTCGTATTAATTCCACAAGTAGTGGAAGCTGTCTCCATTCCGGTGATTGCTTCTGGAGGCATTGCGGACGGGAGGGGACTAATGGCAGCATTGGCTCTTGGAGCTGAAGGGATTGAAATGGGAACTCGTTTTATTGCAACGAAGGAATGCGTTCATGCACACCCGTTATATAAAGAAGCAATTGTCAACGGTACTGAACTTGATACCGTCATTATTAAAAGGTCGTTAGGGGCACCAGGTCGGGCACTTCGAAATAATTGGACCGAAAAAATTTTGGAAATTGAAAGAGAAAGAGGAGATTATGAGTCGCTAAAAGATTTCATTAGTGGAGAAGCGAACAAAAAATATATTTATGAAGGCAAAATCGAGGAAGGATACGCATGGGCCGGTCAATCTATAGGGCTGGTAAAAAATATTCCGTCCGTTGCGGAACTGTTTGACGAAATCATTGAACAGACGAAGGAGATAAGGCGGAAATGGTCCAGCATTGCTTAATTGTTTTTCAAAAGAAATAATGGTCAGCGATGCAGCGCATCCTGACCATTTTTAAACAGTGCTTTTTTGTGTGATTTGATAAAGCGGCATTAACGTTTTAAACGTCTCGTCAACCTTTTCCAAAAATTGCTCCCTGCTCATGGAGAGAACTTCATTTTTTGGAAGGTTGATGCCGCATAACATTTCTGCTTTTTTCACCGATTGCAGACGTTGAAAAATTCGTTGAAAATCTTCGTCAGATAAATTTTTTTGTTTTTCCGCATCTGGTTTTGTATGATCGGCTGACCAGAAATAATCTTCAGGAATTTGCTTTCGAATTTGCTGCCAATTCTGTAGAAATTGTTTTCCGATTTCTTCTTTCACAGGGGATTCATAAATAATGGCAAACCAAACAAAGACGTGTGTGCTCCATAATCCGATTTGAAAATGAGGGAGCTTCTTATAACCCCGTTTACTGTTTGCAAATGCAACCCATGTGTCATTGGGAGGATGAACGGTACGGCGGGCATGTTTTGCTACATGATAAAATATTTCATCTCCCGTCAAAGCAGACAAAGTAGGTGCAAAATGCTGTCCCAGCGCTTCAAGTTTTGGGCGCACCCGCTTTTTTAGCTCATCCATTCTCGCTTCTAAACCGTCTATTTGAAAAACTTCAAAATCTTCCTTCACAAATGGCACAAAATCCATAAAAATCCTCCTTGTGTTGTTTGTCCACATTGTAGCACAAACCGACAGAGAAAGAAAAATAATGTGGGTGAAATATTGCAATGAAAAAGGTGAAAAACTTGATTTTCTCCATTTCTTTACAGTATGCTAAAAAAGGTGATTGAATAGAAAGTGGGTAAGATAGATGAACTGGCATGAAATAGATCAAAAAGCAAAGCAATGGATTTATGAGGCTGGTGAAAGAATTCGCCAATCATTTCAACAAAAGCTGGTCGTTGAAGCGAAATCAAGTCCAAACGATTTAGTGACGAATATTGACCGGGAAGTAGAGCATTTCTTTTGGGAAAATATTCGCAAAACGTTTCCGGAACACAGCATTTTAGGAGAAGAAGGTTCCGGTCATGAATTGAAATCATTGGACGGTATCGTTTGGATAATTGATCCGATTGACGGCACAATGAATTTTGTACATCAAAAGCGGAATTTCTGCATTTCGGTTGCTGTTTTTGCGGATGGTGTCGGTCAAATAGGACTGATTTATGATGTCGTCAGAGATGAAATGTACCATGCGATAAGGGGGAACGGCGCCTATTTAAACAAAACGGAGCTTCCGCCGTTACAAAAGAAAACAATAGAAGAATCCATCATCGGCTTGAATGCATCATGGCTGGTGGAAAACAGACGAATTGACCCATCAATATTAAGTCCGCTTGTCAAACGTTTAAGAGGAACGAGATCATTTGGTTCAGCCGCTCTTGAATTTGCCTATGTAGCCGCAGGCAAGCTGGACGGCTATATTACAATGAGACTTGCTCCTTGGGATTTTGCGGCAGGTTTAATCCTTGTCGACGAAGTAGGCGGGGTTACGACAACGCTTGACGGAAAACCAGTCGATTTACTTAAAAAGCAAAGCATTTTCACCGCTAACCAAACCATTCATCAACAAATTATCGAGGAGTATATTAAAGGGAAAATATAAAGCTGCAAATGCTGTTGACAGCTTATAGATCATCACAGCTTACTAAAAAACAAGCATGAAGAAAGCAGTATAAAAAGTCTCTTATAAAAATACGAAAGAGTTGGTATCGTTCGGCAAACTACACATCGTGATGGCAGGCGAGAAAAATGGAACAAGTGTGGAGCAATGAAATGTTGTAGCAATCAACGTTTTGTAAATAGGGCTAAAAATCGGGTTGTTTAAAAATTTACATAAAATGGAACTTCTTTGTATCCATTCCATTTCTGGCTGGTCTTTTGAAAAAAGGCTATTGTAAATGAGTTTTAGCTAAAACCGAACATATTGTGAAACAAAAGATGGGTCTTTGTAGGTTTGAAAGAAACTAATGCCATGTAATAAAGCCCCTCTATCAGTAGAGGGGACGATCTATGTATCATAAACCGTTTGAAAGTATAAAATGGTCGATGCCAAGATGTAAATTCTTTATAATAATCCTCTCTCTCGCATTTTCTTTTTTTGGGTAAAGCCGAGTCCAAATACAATAATAATTCCAATGATGCTAACAACTACTCCCAACAGGCTGCCAGCCCCTATTGCAAAGCCGACCGACACAATAAGCAGCGCCGCAATGGTGGCGAGAACCCAAAATATCCATTTTCCGTTGCCCATTCCCATCCTCCTTTCATCAATCCAAGACGAAAACCATTAATAGCCTTTAAGCCTCTTTCCATCTTTAGTTTATCGAAAAACGTTCAACGTTTCCACAGTATTTATGGTATAATAGCCTAGGTTCAGTTTAGCAAATAGGAGATGACAGTGTGAAAGTTAGAAACGACTTACGCAATATTGCTATTATCGCGCACGTAGACCATGGGAAAACAACATTGGTTGACCAATTGCTTCGCCAATCAGGAACGTTCAGGGAAAATGAACAAGTGGCGGAGCGCGCATTAGATTCCAATGACTTGGAGCGCGAGCGCGGAATCACCATCTTAGCCAAAAATACGGCGATTGAATATAAAGGAACGACCATTAATATTTTAGATACGCCTGGTCATGCCGACTTTGGCGGAGAAGTAGAACGAATTATGAAAATGGTCGATGGCGTGCTACTAGTTGTCGACGCCTATGAGGGCTGCATGCCGCAGACAAGATTTGTTTTGAAAAAAGCGTTGGAACAAAACTTAACACCGATTGTCGTCGTGAACAAAATTGACAGAGAGTTTGCCCGGCCTGAAGAAGTTGTCGATGAAGTGCTTGAGCTGTTTATTGAGCTTGATGCAAACGATGATCAATTAGAATTTCCGGTTATTTATGCTTCGGCCATCAACGGAACGGCAAGCACAGATCCAACTAAACAGGATGAAAATATGGAAGCTCTATTTGATGCGATTATCGAACATATTCCTGCACCTGTTGATAACAGCTCAGAACCCCTTCAATTCCAGGTGGCGCTGCTGGATTACAACGACTATGTTGGGCGGATCGGCATCGGCCGCATTTTTCGCGGAGAGATGAAAGTCGGACAACAAGTCGCATTAATGAAGCTTGACGGAAGTGTGAAGCATTTCCGTGTTACGAAAATGTTTGGATTTAAAGGATTAAAACGATTGGAAATTGAACAGGCAAAAGCTGGTGATCTTGTCGCTGTTTCTGGAATGGAAGACATTAATGTCGGGGAAACGGTTTGTCCGGTTGATCATCAAGAGGCGCTACCTGTTCTTCGGATTGATGAACCGACGCTGCAAATGACGTTTTTAGTTAACAACAGCCCTTTCGCAGGCAGAGAAGGAAAATATGTGACGGCGAGAAAAATCGAAGAAAGGCTGCATGAACAACTGCAAACAGATGTTTCGCTAAGAGTGGAGCCGACGGATTCCCCGGATAAATGGATAGTATCAGGGCGAGGCGAGCTTCATTTATCCATTTTAATTGAAAACATGCGCAGGGAAGGGTATGAGCTGCAAGTTTCGAAGCCTGAAGTAATTGTAAAAGAAATCGATGGAGTACTTTGCGAACCGGTTGAACGGGTGCAGGTGGACGTTCCAGAGGAATACACAGGTCCTGTCATGGAATCATTGGGCGCGCGCAAAGGGGAAATGGTCGACATGATCAATAACGGAAATGGACAAGTCCGCTTGATTTTTATGGTGCCATCGCGCGGATTAATCGGCTACACGACCGAATTTATGTCTTTAACAAGAGGATACGGCATCATAAACCATTCGTTTGACTCGTATCAGCCTATGCAAAAAGGACAAGTTGGCGGAAGGCGTCAAGGGGTTCTTGTTTCAATGGAAACAGGAAAAGCTACCTCTTATGGCATTCAACAGGTCGAAGATCGCGGAACGATTTTCGTTGAACCCGGAACAGACGTGTACGCTGGGATGATTGTCGGTGAACATAATCGTGAAAATGACCTTGTTGTGAATATATGTAAAGTAAAACAACAAACAAATATCCGTTCTTCGACGAAAGAACAAACGGTCGGAATGAAAAAAGCTCGGATCATGTCGTTGGAAGAAGCACTTGAATATTTAAATGATGATGAATATTGTGAAGTCACGCCTCAATCGATTCGTTTAAGAAAGAAAATCTTGGATAAAAACGAGAGGGAAAAAGCAGCGAAAAAGAAAAAACTGTCAAGTCAAAGCTAATGAGTGAAAGGGGGAGGGACGTAGTGACAGAAGAACAAGTAATTGAAAGGCTGTCTTTTTTTGCGCGTCTTTTCCGTGTTCATGAGCAGCATGATGTCGGAATGTGGTATTTGTATATTACCATTCTGATTTTATCAATTATTGTATATAAACTGGGATTTGCTAAGAAGCTCCCGATTTTAAAGTCTGCTATAATCTATTTATTTCTCGCTTTGGGCTGTACGGTGCTGACGTTTTTGGCAATTTTTCTGCCGATTGCAGAAGGATTGGTAGTCGCTGTCCTTATTTTAAGCATATATAAAATTCGGCTTTACTATTCGAAAAAAAATGAAAACAACACATAGCTTTAAAGAAAATACAAACAGATGTCGGTATGTGCCAGTGCGCACCACCTTCATCTGTTTAACTTTTTTCTGAGTATTTTTCTGTTCTCAAAAAAGCTCATTCCTTTTTCTTTCGCGGTACAAACGGAACTTTCCGGTTGATAGTCTTTTGTTTGTTTTTTCCGTAATTCGATTATAGCAAGTATTGCACATATATGTATGAATCGGTCTATTCCTCAGCTGTTTTGCCTTCAATGATTCGTCATCAATTGTTTCGATTTTATCGCATAAAACACATTTGACTTTCATCTTGCTTCTCACACTTTCTAATCAAATTTTTAAGCTTTGTACAACGTTGTTCGTCTCAGCATCAAAAGGCTTCGATGATAGTTTGGATTGCTTCCAGACAACACGCCTCTATACTCGCTCGCCTCTCGCATAGTATATCACGTTTTGCTTCCGCTCACACAATTTCTTTTGCAACTTTGCAAAAGAATCAAGCCAGCAGCAGCTTTATAGGACTTACACACAATACAATTTCTATAAGAAAAGACAGAAAAATAAGCTATTGAGCCACTTTCGAGCATTGCAAAAAACATTGTGAGACAGGTCAATACTCTTTATCCAAACCAGAGCCATTTGCATTTCCGTTCCGACTTGGGATCGTGAATCATCCGGCGATAGTCAAGCTATTAAAATGAATAGACATACTGATCTTCAGCCGCGCAGGTCGATAGTGAAACAATGTTTTATGAGTTGTTATTTTATTAAATATGATAAAACATCATCGGATTTTGACTAAAAGGTGTTGAAAGCAATGAAAAACGCTTAAGCTTCGGACTTAAGCGTTTTAATGTCTTTATTGTTGTTTTTGGTTTGATTGATCACGCTGTTCTTTATTCAGCTCTTGATTTTTTGACTTCGGAAGCTGATCTTTTTCATTCATCGGCTGCTTTTGTTGATTGTCTGTCGCGTCACCAGGAAGATCCGGCATCAATCTTCCGACGATTTGAGCGAGCTCATCTAGAATGCCGCCAATGGGCCGGCCGTTTTGAATTTCCTCTCCAATTTGGCGGATTCGTTCATTTGTGTCTGGATCGGCAATAACTACAGCATAAGCCCCGTAAGGATCGTTTTTTAATGATTCTGCAACGGAATACTTAATCGATTCTACTTTTGAACGATCCAGCTTTTTGTCGACATCAATTCCGACGACTGCATAATTTCCAAGAACAACTGCAGTTGCATCATTTACATCTGGAACATTTTCGGCTATTTTTGCCAAGCGGCGGGCGATTTCCTGGCCGGATTTGCGATCAACATTTTCCCGCACGGAATCTTTGACAGTAATTGTTCTTGAATAGTTTTCACCACGATTTTCCTCTCGTGCATTTTCGTTTGTGGAACAACCGTTTAAAATAAAGCTGACAAGCAAAATAAACATCAAAAAGCTGCGCATGCTATCACTCCTTTTCTTACAAGTAAGGTGTAAAGTAGTCCATTACTTATTTCGTGCTTCCGTCTTTGACGAATAACATTGGTTCTAGCTACAAAACTTATAAAGAAGCCTGAATCTTTCGGAGTTAACTCCCGACTGGATTGTAGAAGACATCGGCTTTGGCAGCATCTTTCTTTATTTATTGTTTAATAAACCTTCTATCTTTATTCATAAAGACATATATTTTAGCTAAGGAAGCCTCCAATAATTTCGGATGAGGGAGGAAGAAAGATTGGGTAAGATATATGTGCTGGATACGAATGTTTTGTTGCAGGATCCGAATTCCATTTTTTCCTTTGATGAGCACGAAGTTGTAATACCTGCCGTTGTTCTTGAAGAGGTGGATTCCAAAAAAAGATATATGGATGAAGTTGGACGAAATGCGCGCCAAGTTTCAAAAATCATTGATCAGTTGAGGGAACAAGGGAAATTGCACGAAAAAATTCCTCTGCCAAACGGCGGATCTTTAAGAATTGAATTAAATCATCGTTCGTTTCATGATCTGCAGGAGATTTTCGTAGAAAAAACAAATGATAACCGAATTTTGGCAGTAGCCAAAAATTTATCACTGGAAGAGCAATCAAAGAAAGATGGAAAATCGGTAATTTTAGTCAGCAAAGATGCTTTAGTGAGAGTGAAGGCAGATGCGATTGGACTTCATACTGAAGATTTTCTGAGCGATCGTGTAGTAGAAATTGACCATATCTATACAGGGTTTCTTGACCTTTACATAAGTATGGAAAACTTAAACCGATTTTATGAGAAAAATGAGCTGCTGCTGTCGGAAATAACCAATCATCCTTTTTATCCAAATCAATTTATTTTGCTGAAGGATGTTTTAGGAGGCAAATCATCTGCCATTGGGATTGTCGATAAAACAGGGAAAAGATTGAAAAAGCTTGTTTTTCAGCATGACCATGTTTGGGGAATTCAGCCGAGAAATGTTCAACAAACGATGGCATTCGAACTATTAATGAGACACGATATTCAGCTCGTGACTTTGATCGGCAAAGCAGGTACAGGAAAAACGCTTTTGGCTTTAGCGGCCGGGCTGATGCAAACAGAAGACATGGAATCATATAAAAAGCTTCTTGTCGCCAGACCAATTGTTCCAATGGGAAAAGATATCGGTTTTTTGCCGGGAGAAAAAGAAGAAAAACTGAGGCCTTGGATGCAGCCGATATGGGATAATTTAGAATATTTATTTAATACGAAAAAAGCTGGCGAGCTTGATGCGATTTTAGCAGGTATGAATTCGATCGAGGTGGAGGCGCTGACTTATATTCGCGGCAGGAGCATCCCGGAACAATTTATCATCATCGATGAAGCGCAAAATTTGACGAAACATGAAGTGAAGACGATTTTAACAAGAGTTGGCGAAAAAAGCAAAATTGTGTTGATGGGGGATCCAGGACAAATTGATCATCCTTATTTAGATGAATATAACAATGGGTTGACCTATGTAGTGGAAAAATTTAAAGATCAAGCAATTGCCGGGCATGTAAAATTACTGAAAGGCGAACGATCCCAATTGGCGCAAATAGCAGCAGATTTGTTATGAAAAAGTGAGATGTTGTAGTTTCAAAAGCCTCAGGGGTCAGAGATAAAAGTGTGAGCTTTGCAGCAGCTGATTTATCTTAAGCTCTTTGCAGCATCCAAAAAGATTTTTTGCGCTAACATTTGCGATTCTGCTCAAATTGTGAGCAATGGAAAAAAAAGGACTGTCCAGAAAGTCAAATCGCCATTGAAAACAAAAATCATAAACACCAATATATCAACATTTCTAAAACATTCATGGGGGCGTCAATAAGCCGTAAAACGACTTATTAGACACCCCCAAAAATTATTTTACGATTATTGCTCTCACCTTTTTAATTGGATCATGGCGGTTCGAGCCATCTCCGTAAATGATGTGGACAGGGCCGTCTTCTTTTAGCGGTTTTCCTTCCTTGCTGAATGCCAAAATGCATTCTTCTGCTTTTTCAATCGGCATTTCGACTTCGCCGTTTTCGGTTTCAAAAACGACCGTTTTGGCGTTCGTTAACGGTTCAGCATTTGATAAAAACGGTTTAAGCGGCATGCCGAAAGTCCCGGTAAGCACCTTTTCTTTTTCAAATTTTTGTTCCGTTTTTAAAGTAGGCGGAAATACAGCTCCCTCCTGAATCTCCCGTTGCCATTGATTTGCTGTTTTTTGCACATAGTCCTCTTCTATGTTTTCCTCTTTGCGGCCTTGATCAAAATATGTATTTAAATCAATGCGGCGGTCATCAAAGATCCAAACACCTGGGTCCAAAGTAATTGGAAATTTTACATTCCCTTTCATTTGAATAATATCGCTCATGAGCATCCCTCCACGTTAAAGTATAAGCGCTTTTATGGATTTTGTCACATTCCGTTGCCCATTTCAGTTCAAAAAAGCGACAGTCAGGCGGCTGAGTCCAGACGCGGCAAATCAATCAGACAAATTCTTCTAGCATTTTTTTGGAAGGTTCATACATATATATGAACAACTTTAAAATTATTAGGGAAGGAGGGTGCGTGTTTCCTTGCAATTTTCCTTTATAACATTTAATATTAATAGATAGAATAGGGATTCCTTAATGGGGAACGGAGGGATTCAGATGGCATCATTTGAAATGGTTCTTAGTCACCGGGAAAAGGCTCTTTCGCTTTTAAAGGCGGATGCAGATAAAATCATGAAATTGATTAAAGTACAAATGGACAATTTGACAATGCCTCAATGTCCTCTTTATGAAGAGGTTTTAGATACGCAAATGTTCGGATTATCTCGGGAAATTGACTTTGCTGTCAGACTAGGCCTGATTGAAGAACGCGAGGGAAAAGCTCTGCTTGATGAGCTTGAGCGTGAGCTGTCAGCTCTGCACGAGGCATTTGTACGAAAATAAAAAGCTTGCTCAAACCGGTAAAAAAAAGGTTTGGGCTTTTATTTTATCTTTTCCATTTCTCATATCGACCTTCCACTAGGTGTTCCTTCGCAATTTTTATTTTGCCATTGAGAAAATGAATTGTTCAAAGTATAATAGAAAATAAATTTTCTTTACACTTATGAAAACAATGACTGTGTATTTATTTTGCAACAAGAAGAGCAGCAAGTCGTAAGGAAGATGAACATGTTGAAACGAATTTTAAAATCATATGATTATTCGCTTATTTTAGCAGTTTTCTTATTATGCGGTTTCGGCTTGGTCATGGTGTACAGTTCAAGTATGATCATGGCTGTCACGAGGTATTATACGGAAAGCGATTATTTTTTTCGCAAGCAATTGTCCTCGCTCCTGCTTGCAACGATAGCTTTTCTAGTAATGATGTTTTTTCCGTACCGCGCTCTGCTGAACGGAAAATTTATAAGAATTTTGTTTTTTGGATCGATTGCTGTTCTCGGGCTGTTATTTATTTTTGGACATGTTGCCGGCGGTTCGCAAAGCTGGTTTAAAGTTGCCGGAAGAGCCATTCAGCCGGGAGAATTTGTCAAGCTTTCCGCCATTATTTATTTATCAGCTGTATACGAAAAAAAGCAATCGTACATATGGCACTTTGGAAAGGGAGCATTGCCTCCGGTAATCTTTACCGTATTGATTTGCGTTTTTGTTATGCTTCAGCCTGACATTGGGACATCATTCATTATTGGAATGATTGCCTTGTCTATTATTTTATGTTCAGGTATGGGCATCAAAAACATGTTAAAGTTAGTATTGCTTGCTTTATTTTTCTTATTGCTGCTAAGTCCGCTCATTTTATTTAAGGCCGATGATATTTTTAGTAAAGAACGTCTTTCCCGCTTTACAGGGTATACGGATCCATTTGAACATGAAGACGGAGCAGGTTATCAGCTCGTCAATTCATATATTGCGATCGGATCCGGAGGTCTTACTGGACTGGGGCTGGGGGAAAGCGTGCAAAAATACGGATATTTGCCGGAAGCGCACACTGATTTTATTATGGCCGTTGTAGCGGAAGAGCTAGGTATTTTCGGTGTATTATTTGTTCTTACGCTTTTGGCGTTTATCGTTTTAAAAGGCCTCTATATTGCAAGAAAATGCACCGACCCGTTTGGTACATTGATTGCCGTAGGAGTTTCAAGCATGATCGCCATTCAAACGGCCGTCAACTTGGGAGGAGTGACAGGACTGATCCCGATCACTGGTGTTACATTGCCGTTTGTCAGTTATGGAGGCTCATCGTTATTAGTACTATTAATATCGATGGGATTGTTAGTGAATGTTTCAATGTTTGTCAATTACCGGGAGCAATATAAAAAAGAAAAAGAAATTGCAAGCATGTAATCGTTCCGCCATATGCTGCTCTAGTTTTATTTTCTTGAAAATCTAATATACACTGCAAGGGGGATTTATATGACGAACAGAAAAATTGAAAAAATCTTAGTAGCAAACCGTGGAGAAATCGCGATTCGGGTATTTCGAGCTTGCAATGAATTGAATATCCGAACCGTTGCAATTTATTCTAGGGAAGATTCAGGTTCTTATCATCGATATAAAGCAGATGAAGCTTATTTAGTTGGCGAAGGAAAAAAACCGATCGAAGCATATCTCGATATTGACGGTATCATTGAAATTGCAAAAGCTCATGACGTGGATGCTATTCATCCCGGATACGGTTTTTTATCTGAAAATATCGAATTTGCTAGAAAATGCGAAGAAGCTGGAATCATTTTTATCGGCCCTAGAACAGAGCACTTAGATATGTTTGGCGATAAAGTGAAAGCTAGACATCAGGCGGAAAAGGCCGGAATTCCAGTCATTCCAGGCAGCAACGGTCCAGTCAAAAGCTTGGATGAAGTGATTCAGTTTGGTGAAGAATACGGGTATCCGTTTATCATTAAAGCTGCTCTTGGCGGCGGAGGCCGGGGTATGCGCATAGTTCGTTCAAAGGCTGGAGTAAAGGATTCTTATGAACGAGCTAAATCGGAAGCAAAAGCTGCATTCGGAAGCGACGAAGTGTATGTAGAAAAGCTGATCGAAAATCCGAAGCATATTGAAGTGCAAATCATTGGTGACCACGATGGAAACATTGTTCATCTTTATGAGAGGGACTGTTCTGTCCAACGTCGTCATCAAAAAGTCGTGGAAGTTGCTCCAAGCGTTTCTTTAAAGCAGGAATTAAGGGATAAAATATGCGAAGCGGCTGTACGGTTAATGAAAAATGTCAACTATGTCAATGCAGGTACGGTGGAATTTTTAGTTTCCGGCGATGACTTTTATTTCATCGAAGTAAATCCGCGTGTTCAAGTAGAACATACGATTACTGAAATGATTACAGGGATAGATATCGTTCAAACACAAATTCTTGTGGCAGAAGGCCACTCAATTCACAGCCCGGAAGTTGGAATTCCAAGACAGGAAGACATTAAAACATGGGGATATGCTATTCAAGCAAGGGTGACGACGGAAGATCCGCTGAACAATTTCATGCCGGACACTGGAAAAATTATGGCGTATCGTTCCGGAGGCGGCTTTGGCGTTCGATTGGATACCGGAAACAGCTTCCAAGGCGCTGTTATTACACCTTATTATGATTCATTGCTTGTAAAAGTATCGACATGGGCGCTATCGTTTGAGCAAGCTGCCAGAAAAATGATTCGAAATTTAAGAGAATTTCGAGTTCGCGGAATAAAAACAAATATTCCTTTTTTGGAAAATGTCATTAAACATGAGAAATTTTTATCTGGAGAATATGATACGTCCTTTATTGATTCATCACCTGAGCTGTTCGTTTTCCCGAAACAACGAGATCGGGGAACAAAAATGCTCACATATATTGGGAATGTGACGGTGAACGGTTTTCCAGGCATCGGGAAAAAGAAAAAACCAGTATTTGATGAGCCACCGATTCCGCACGTAAAATTATCGGAGCCTATTCCAGAAGGAACGAAACAAATTTTAGAGAAAGAAGGAGTCGACGGCCTTGTTAAATGGGTAAAAGAACAAAAACAAGTGCTGTTGACGGATACGACTTTCCGAGATGCTCATCAATCATTGTTGGCAACTCGCGTGCGTACAAATGATATTAAAAAGATTGCTGAACCTACTGCGAGATTGCTTCCAAACCTGTTTTCGCTTGAGATGTGGGGAGGAGCAACGTTTGATGTTGCCTATCGCTTTTTAAAAGAAGATCCGTGGGAAAGACTTCAAATTGTCAGAAAGCATGTGCCAAACTTGCTTCTGCAAATGCTTTTGCGCGCATCGAATGCTGTCGGATATAAAAACTATCCAGATAATGTAATTAAAGAATTTGTCGAAAGATCAGCGGAAGCAGGCATTGATGTGTTCAGAATCTTTGACAGCTTAAACTGGGTAAAAGGGATGACCCTTGCGATCGATGCCGTCCGTAAAACCGGAAAAATTGCCGAAGCAGCCATCTGTTATACAGGGGATATTCTCGATCCAACAAGAAGAAAATATGATTTGAATTATTACAAACAGATGGCAAAAGAATTGGAAGCATCGGGCGCACAAATTTTAGGCATTAAAGATATGGCAGGACTGTTGAAGCCACAGGCGGCATATGAGCTGATTTCAGTGTTAAAAGAAACGGTCGATCTGCCAATTCATTTGCATACACATGATACGAGCGGAAACGGCATTTACACATATGCCAAAGCGATCGAAGCAGGGGTCGATATTATAGATACGGCGTTGAGCTCAATGGCCGGTTTAACTTCTCAGCCAAGTGCCAATTCTTTATATTATGCGCTTGAAGGTTCGGAAAGAAGACCGAATGTTAACATTCAATCATTGGAAAAGCTGTCTCAATATTGGGAAGAAGTTCGCAAATATTATCAAGACTTTGAGAGCGGCATGAAAGCTCCTCATTCAGAAGTTTATGTACATGAAATGCCTGGCGGACAATACAGCAATTTACAGCAGCAGGCGAAGGCTGTAGGTTTGGGTGACCGCTGGGAGGAAGTGAAAGAAATGTACAGCCGCGTCAACCAAATGTTTGGCGATATTGTCAAAGTAACTCCGTCATCAAAAGTTGTTGGTGACATGGCGCTCTTTATGGTTCAGAACAATTTAACGGAAGAAGACGTATATGAGCGTGGAGAATCGCTTGACTTCCCAGATTCAGTCATTGAATTTTTTGCCGGATATCTCGGCCAGCCGTACGGAGGCTTTCCGAAAGAGCTCCAGCGCGTGATTTTAAAAGGCCGCGAGCCGATTACAGTTAGACCTGGGGAGCTATTGGAGCCGGTTAATTTCCAAGCATTAAAAGAAGAACTGGAGCAGCTGCTCCATCGTGAGCCGACGCCTTACGAGACGATCGCTTATGCACTGTATCCAAAAGTGTTCACGGAATATTTGAAAACATATGAACAATATGGAAACATTTCTGTTTTAGATACACCGACATTCTTCTACGGAATGCGTTTAGGCGAAGAAATTGAAGTGGAAATAGAAAAAGGAAAAACGCTGATTGTGAAGCTAGTTTCCATTGGCCAACCGCAGCCTGATGGAACGCGGATCGTGTACTTTGAATTAAACGGTCAGCCGCGTGAGGTTGTCATTAAAGACGAGAGCATCAAATCAACTGTTCAGCAAAGAGTCAAAGCAGATCCGCAAAACCCTGAACATATTGGAGCGTCTATGCCTGGAACAGTAATTAAAGTCTTGGTAGAAAAAGGCGAAAAAGTAAATAAAGGCGATCATTTAATGATCACTGAATCAATGAAAATGGAAACGACTGTTCAAGCTCCATTTGCAGGTGTTATTAAAGATATTTATGTGAAGAGCGGAGAAGCTATTCAAACAGGTGATTTGTTAATCGAAATCACTAAATAATAAATTTTGTGCCAGCCATTTTTGGCTGGTTTTTTTATGTAAGATTTTAAAATTTAAAACTTCGTTTCGAAAAAACTATTGAAAATGATTTTCACTCATGTTATTCTTTAATTAATGATGAAAATCATTCTCAAGAAAGGCTGTGACGACATGACAATGCTTTTTGTCGGGAGTACGGTTTTGATTTATAGCATTTTAATCGGATATGTTTTGAAGCGAGTCGATTCAAATTCATAAATAAATTTTTCATATATTACATAGCGGGGATTGGCAAAAAACAGTCAATCTCTTTTTTATGGGAAAACTGAGCTTTTTAACAGTCGCTTGGGAGGAAGCGAAGCAGGTTTTTTCTTGTCCAGGCTCCTGAAAATAATTTTTTTGCCTTCATTTACGGGCAATATGGTAAAATCAACATGAGGAATTGACGAAAAGGAGCCTGAGGTATGGGAAATGTAGTTGAGCAAGAACGAATCAGCAGCTTGATTCAAATATTTGAAAAGCTTCCTAAAGAAGTCAAAGCTTCCTATAAACAAAAATGGAAAGAATTAATTGAAAAAGAGATGCAGGATCAAATCCAAATTGCATTTATGGGCCATTTTTCGGCAGGAAAATCATCGCTGTTAAACAAGCTTGCAAACGGAACCATTTTGCCTTCGAGTCCGCTTCCGACCAGCTCCAATATCGTCATGCTGGCGAAAGGCGAACGTTTGACCCGTGTGCATCTGTTTAATGGCAAAATGTATGAATCGAAAGACGATTTGGATAATGAGCTGATCAGCAAGCTGTGCAAACAAGAAAATGAAATTGAAAAAGTATTTATTCAACGGCCTTATTTTACGATTCGTGAACATCTGATTTTAACAGATTCGCCGGGAATTGATTCAACGGATGACGATCATCGCAAAAGAACAGAATCGGCGCTCCATTTAGCGGATTACATCGTATATGTGACGGATTATCATCACGTTCAGTCGGAGCTGAATTTTTCTTTCTTGTCAAAGCTGAGGGAGATGAATAAACCGATCATCGTCATCATCAACCAAATTGATAAGCATCAAGAAGATGAAATCCCTTTTTCAACGTTTAAAACAAACATTGAAGCCTCGCTGACAGCTATCGGAATTGAAAAGGAAAATATTTATTATACGACAACGAAATCGCCTGAGCATCCTTTAAACGAATTTAAGCAGTTAGAGGAGCGGTTAAATGGGCTAGTCGATAATAAAAAGCATTTAGTGCGAAAAAATGTATTGGAGCAGGCAAAAATTTTGCTTCAACAAATGAAGGAGGATTTGTCTAAAGAGAAAGCGGAGAGCCTTCATCTCTCATTGGATGAATGGAATCAGCTTGATCAGCTGCTTCAAAACAGCCAGCAAAAATTGTCGGAAATAGAACAGAAGCTCAAACTGATAGATGAAGACATTAAACAGTTTGAAGCAGCATTTGATCAAGAACTTGATGGTTTGTTGAGAAACGCCAATCTTATGCCTTATGATACAAGGGAAAAAGCGGCAAAATTAATTGAAACCCAGAAAAAAGATTTTAAAGTAGGTTTGTTTTTCTCAAAAAAGAAAACAGAAGAGGCAAAACGAAATGCACTTATTCAATTTTATGAAGAGCTGGCCAAAAATGTGGAATCGCAAATTGTATGGCACATCATCAATATGGCGAAAAAATATTATGAAAAGCATCATATCGACCAACCTTCTCTTTTACAGCAAATACTAAGCTTTTCGATCGAATTTGATGAAAATATGCTGCTTGACGTGATCAAACCAGGGGCTGAATTAAATGGTCAATATGTGCTCCAGTATGGGAAAGATGTTTCAAATGCTGTACAGCAATTGTGCAAACGAGAAGCTCAAAGCTTGCGCGATCACATGATCAAAGTATTACACGAGATGAATCAAACAGAAAGAGAACGGATGAAGCAGGAGCGGGAACAGCTTACAGTCAAACTGATGCAAATGTCTAAAGCGATTGATGAGAAAGAACAATTTATGAATGAGTTTAAACAGCTTTCCGACATATTAAATGGTCAAGGAACTGTTGACAATATCGATATCGAGCGATGGAAAGCCGAACATCTGCAAAAACAAATCATGGAATGGAATTCTCTTCAATTCCTTATTTCGAATGAAAAGCAAAGAAAAGATAAAAAAATAGAGAAAAAAGAAACCGAACGAAAACATGAAGCGGCGAAGAAAGATCAAATGACAAATAAGCTGCAAAAAGGGATTGAAATTTTAAATGAGACTGGGCTGGAGCATTCTGCCAACCGCTTAAAAGAAAAACTTTCTCAAATTGAGAACCGCTCCTTTCAAATTGCAATTTTTGGCGCGTTTAGTGCAGGAAAATCGAGCTTTTTAAATGCCTTGATTGGTGAAAAAATTTTCCCTTCCTCGCCAACTCCAACAACCGCTGTTATCAATAAATTAACCGGTGTTAAAGATGGCAAAAAACACGGGGATGTGGAAGTAGTCTTTAAAAATGAGCAGCAAATTTTAGAAGAAATTAATGAATTGCTAGCACCGCTTTCTCTTAAGGCGGAGCGATTTTCCGGTTTGCGCGAAGCGATGCTTCAAGCAATGAAACGAACGGAAGATGAAATGGTTCAACGAAGGCTGAACACCTTTTTAGAAGGAATCTCATTTTATGAAAAAGAAGATCAAAAAGTGAAATGGATCAAGGCAGATGAGCTTGAGTCATTTGTTGCAAAAGAAGAACGGTCATGTATGATTCAGGATGTAACGATTTATTATGATTGTGATCTGACTAGAAAAGGGATTACTCTTGTTGATACTCCAGGTGCGAGTTCTTTTCACGGCCGGCATACAGAACTTGCTTTCCAATATATAAAACATGCGGATGCCATTATCTTTTTAACTTATTACAACCATCCATTTTCAAAAGGAGATCAGCAGTTTTTGGATCAGCTTGGTCTTGTAAAGGACGCCTTTACGTTAGATAAAATGTTTTTTATCATCAATGCAATTGATTTGGCGGAACATGATCAAGATGCAGAAGATGTTCGAAATTATGTCGAGCAAATGTTATTGTCCCATTCAATCCGAGAGCCGAAGCTTTTTCAAGTTTCAAGCTTACAGGCATTGGAAAAGAAAAAGATTTCGAAGGTTCGAGACGAGTTTCCGCATTTTCTCAAGTCGTTTGAACATTTTATCCATCATGAATTGATGACCGTTTTAATTCAAGCGGCTGAACATGAATTTCAACAGGCGGTCTCAGAACTTTCAGATATGATCAAGCTTTTGGAGCTTGATGAAAGCGAACGCGATCAGAAAATTCGCGAATTGAAGGATCAGCTCAATCGCATGCAGGAATTAATTCGTACGCAATCAGTTGACGAATACGTTATAACATTCCAGCAGGAAACGGAAGAATTGAACTATTACGTAAAACAGCGGCTTCTTCATAAACTTCCGGAGCTGTTTAAAGAGGCGTATCATCCTGGCAAATTTACAAACAGCACAAAGGGAGAAGCAGCCATTTTAATGGATTGTTTTAACGAAATGATAGAAGGACTGAATATTCAGCTCCAGCAGGAAATGAACGCTACAACACTTCGTATTGAAAATTATTTAAACGGAATATTGCAAAAAATCAATCAGAACCTTTCCGACATGGTTGCTAAACAATGTGTAGCAGTTCCGTTTTCAAATATAGAAGAGATTCAATGGGAAGAAATCCGGATCCAAGTTTCCGTTTTCCCTTACATTCAATTTGATGTTTCAAAAGCACATAAAGTGTTCCGAAATACGAAATCATTTTTCGAGCAGAACGAAAAGCAAAAGCTGTTTGATATTTTAGAACAGAATTTGAAAGATACGATTGACATGTCGGTGAGAGCTTTTGAAGAGCATCTGGCTCGCCATTACGAAGCATTATTGAAAAAGGAAATCGAACAGCTGAAGGAAAAAATGATTCATGAAGGGGAACAATTTATTCAAGCTAGATTAAAAACGTTGACAGCACCAAATGATGTACAATGGATGAAAGAAAAATTCAATGAATTAACATCGCTTTCATAAAGAGGGGCAGAAGCTCCTCTCTTCCTTTGAAAGTGCTCGAACTTAAAAATTAGGGGGAAAAAAGATGGCAGAAGTACATAAAGAGATAACAAAGCATTCAAACCGCCAGCACGAGATCGTGAAAAGGTTTTTGCATCTAGAAGAAAAACGGGAGCAGGCAATCGATGAAGCTGTAATGCTTTGCGAAAAGGGGCTTCATTTTTCCGTGCAAACGATTAACGAAATTACAAAAGAAATGAATGAGCTGGCCAGAGCAACCGGAATCGTTCCGCAGCGAAAATACGTAACGGAAGAAATGGTAAAAGAATATGTAAGTCGGAAGCAAAGCTGAAAGGAACTGGATGACCCAGTTCCTCATAACATTTATGGAAGAGTCTTTATTTTCTGGATGCTAACAGAACGTGCAAAATGGTTTGTGGAAATGTTTTTTGCCGGGATGCCGGGAGGGAGGAGAAGCCGCAATAACCAAGCTCAACCCTCTGATCAAAAAGCGGATCTCATGGGGCCACGCCCTTGATGGAACGCTCATAAATGTTGTTAGTTTATTGTGTTCTAATACATTAAAGGTTCCGGTGAATGCTCACAAACGTTGTTTATTGCGCTAACACATTAAGGTCCTGCTGAACGCTCCGAACGTTGTTAGTTTATTGCGTGCTAATACAATAAAGGGTTCCAATGAAAGACCAGAACGTTGTTAGTTCTTCTTCAATAATATGAGTTAACACATAAAGCCCTCTGAACGATAAAAAATGCTGTTTCCAAATATAAGCAATGCGAAAAAACTTAAAATCAACCGTTTGTTGTTCCTTCATGATCAATCCCTTTTTGAAGCTGCAATGCTTTTTTGGCTAATTCATCAGCCGTTTTGTTTTGCTTTTCGGGAATCCATTTAATAAAAAACAAATCCAATTGATCGATGAGCTTTAACGCTTCTTGAAGATGGCTGTTATAGCGTTGATTTTTTGCATAACGTTTAAGCACTGCTTGCTCCACTGCCTGTGAATCGGTTCTGAAAGAGACGATCTTATATCCTTTTTCAAGACAGATCATAAGTCCTTTGACTAATGCAGCAAATTCAGCTTCATGATTATCCATGACACCAAGTGGGAAAAAATATTTTTCTTGAATGTTCGTTCCTTTTATATAAATACCGGCGCCGGAAAGTCCGGGATTTCCTTTTGCCGCACCATCTATGTAGACTTCTACCAATCAATTTCACTCCCTTAGAGGAATTTTTTTAAAAATGAAGAATATAACATGTCATCAAGATCATGATAAGGATGAAAAAAGCTTAAAATAGATGTGAGGAGCTTTTGATCTTATTAAGTAAAACATCTATTTGACTGCCTTTTTCTTTTCAAAAAAATCGATGTGATTATACCATACAATTCGATCAATGTCTGTAAAAACCCTTTTGAGTGAATCGGTTGCAAGGTTGAACAGAATATGGTATAAAAAATTAGTCTCTTCAATTGAGAATACGAAAGATACATTTTCGAGAAAGTACAATCTCTTTTTGTGAAATAGCATAATGTTAAATAAAAAACAGTGGAGATGGAATGATGAAAGATCGTGCGGCTATATTTGAAAAAGTGACTGAATTAATGGATGAATATTGCGTAAATTGTTTTTTAAAAGCTCATTTTCGTAAAGAATACGGAAAAACATATGCCCATTCATTTTGTATTAATAAATGTACGGTGGGACAGCAAATTAAAGAGCTAGGGAAAAACTTGAGGGGGACACGCAAGCGCGGCGATCGAAAATTCAGTAATAAATAAAAAAATTCCGAAAATAAAAAATAAAAAGAGGCAAAAGCCTCTTTTTATATTTGAAGATCAAATGATCATCGATTATAATTTTACAACGTTCGCTGCTTGTGGTCCACGATTTCCTTGGACAATTTCAAAAGATACCGCTTGACCTTCTTCTAAGGTTTTGAAACCTTCGCCTTGAATTGCAGTGAAGTGGACAAAAACATCGTCTCCGCCTTCAACTTCAATAAAACCATAACCTTTTTCATTGTTAAACCATTTTACTTTACCATTTTGTTGCATATTTCGATTTCCTCCTAATACTTTCCGCACAAAGCCGTGCTTAAAAAATTTTTTATCATTTAACAGGAATATAATGCAACAAGCAAGGTCTCAAAACCTTAGGCTGCTTATATTCAGCTAAATGATATATCTACTATACACTAACCAATTATTGAAAGTCAAGTTTATTCCAATGATTCGAATTTTTGTCAAAACGCTAAGATGGAAATTGATTAGGAATAAATCAGCTTAATTGCCGGCTACATGACAAGGATGCTTTCACCGTGAAAGTGCTGTTTTCTCGCAAAAAAAAAAAAGCATTTTCCAGGTAATACGAGGAAGTTAATACGATAAAGCGACATCATTTTATAAAAAAACGAATGTCTTATTGACACTCGTTTATGAAATATGTTCATGAATATATTTAGACATTCGTTCACTTTCTAACTTTATGTCGTCTAAAATGGTGTCCACAGCGTTTGGATGGTACAGTTGAAAAATATTTTTACGCATCCGTTTTAATTTATCAGGTGAATGCAATAATTTGTTCACCTCATCAATCATATCAGATACATTGTTGACGATGACCGCAGCACCGTGTTTTGCAAAGAATTCCGCGTTTTCTTTTTCCTGCCCAGGAACCGGGTTGTATAAAACGAGAGGAACCGAAAGGGAAGAAGCTTCTGTTAACGTAATTCCTCCGGGTTTTGTAATTAACAAGGAAGCAATTCGAAACAGCTCGTCCACTCTTTCGACGTAACCCAAAACTTTCAATTGATCTCTGCTTGCTTTAGCAAGAGGGGCTAAGCGGTCTTTGAGCGCATGATTGTTTCCGCATACAACAACGGTTTGGACGTTTTCTGAATAGCGCATCGCTTCGCAAATTTCTTTCACATTTTTTAAGACGCCGTGAGCACCTGCCATAATAAGCAAAATATGTTTGTTCTCACTTAATCCATATTTGCGGTACAACGGTTCTATCTCAATATTTTCTTCAAATCGGCTGCGTATAGGAATTCCGGTAACTTTTACGTCTTTTTCGTCGATCCCTAAGCTGAGAAGTTTTTCTTTTACATCTTCACATGCAACATAATATTTATCTATGTTTTGATGCACCCAAATTTTATGTAAACAAAAATCTGTCATGACATTAAAGGTCGGAATCACGTGACCGGTGCGTCTCCGGTATTCGGGTACGACGATCATTGGAAACGTATTGATGATGATATCGGGTTTTTCAGCAGCAATCACTTGTTCGAGTTTTTTTCTGCCCATTGTGTAATAAACATTCATGACTCGTTTATTGTACATTTTATCTACACCATAATAAAACAAACGGTAAAACTGTTTTCCAAACGAAAAGCTCTTTAAATACAGGTATTTTGTGAATTCAGTAATGAGTGGATGAGACTCTTGATATAGATCGCAAACGATGACGTCCATACCCCGTTCCATACATCGCTTTTCCAGCGTCTTTGCCACTTGAATATGCCCGTTTCCGTACTTTGCTGTCAAGATCAAAATTTTCTGCTTATTCATAAACGATTTCATCACCTCAATTTCAGAACGTCGTATTTTAATCCGACCAGGTTGCTATTATTATTCCCAAATATAAGGAGTTTCTTGATATACATAATAGTTAAGCCAGTTGACAAACAGCAAATTCGCATGTGACCGCCAGCGATTGTAAGGCGATTTCGTCGGGTCGTCATTAGGGAAATAATTTTTTGGGATTTCGATGTCAAGTCCTCTCGCCAAATCTCGTTCATATTCATCTCTTAATGTTGTTGCATCATATTCAGGATGTCCGGTTAAAAAAATAAATCTCCCGTCTTTCGAAGAAATAAGACATACACCCGCTTCATCCGAATAAGACAAAATCTCTAAATCTTTTTGTTTTTTCACTTCTTCCACATCGATGTCCGTATGGCGAGAATGAGGAACGTAATAGATTTCATCGAAACCTCTTAACAACTTGACGGAAGGATCTGATATTTTATGTTCAAAAACGCCGAAGCATTTTTTCGGCAGCATATATTTATCGATGCCGTAATGATAGAATAGGCCTGCTTGAGCACCCCAACAAATATGCAAAGTAGATGTCACATTTTCTTTCGTCCATTCAAAAATGTTCGTCAACTCTTCCCAATAATTAACAGCATTAAAAGGCATTTTTTCAACAGGAGCCCCTGTTACAATCAACCCGTCGAATTTTCGATGCTTGACTTGATCAAACGTTGTATAAAATTGTTCTAAATGCTGCTTTGCCGTTGTTTTTGGCGTATGGGTTTTCGGACGCAAAAACGTGATATTAACTTGAAGCGGAGAATTTCCTAAAAGTCTGAGAAGCTGGGTCTCTGTTTTTTCTTTTTCTGGCATTAAATTTAAAATGGCAATATTTAATGGGCGGATATCCTGAGTGTAAGCCCTTTTTTCATCCATCACGAAAATGTTTTCCTTCTCCAATATTTCTTTTGCCGGCAAATTTGCTGGTATATTAATTGGCATGTATGTGCACCTCCGGAATGTAATCGAAAAACAAAAAAAATGAATCATGTGCAGAGCGAAATAGAACATGATCAGACTAAGTTTTGCTAATATTATAGATAGTTTAAAATGATATTTCAATTTTAGATTTGTTATTATTATGACTGGAATGTAAAATCAACGTAAATGGAGCGAGAGGCGTGATGACTGTTTATGACTTTGATGTAAAAACCGCAGATGGGCAAACAATATCACTATTACAGTATAAAGGAAATGTCATGCTCATTGTCAATACTGCAAGTTATTGCGGCTTTACGGAGCAATACAAAGATTTGCAAAATTTATATGAAACATACAAAGAAAAAGGATTTGTCGTACTGGCGTTTCCGTGTAATCAGTTTGGCAATCAGGAGCCGGGAACGGACGAAGAAATCCAAACATTTTGTGAAAATTATGGTGTGACATTTCCCGTCTTTTCAAAAATTGATGTGAGAGGCCCGAATGCCCATCCTTTATTTGTGTACTTGACCGAACAAATTCCAGGCGTGTTTGGAACAAAGATGATTAAATGGAATTTTACAAAATTTTTGATCGACCGCGACGGCAATCCGGTAGAGCGATTTGTTCCGCAAACAAATCCGAAAGACATCGCTCCTTATATCGAAAAGCTTTTGTAAAATCTCCATTGTTTTGCAGCAAGTGCATTTGGAAAGAATTTTGCAGACTGGCATGTTAAAATGGAACTAGCTAATAGGAAGTAGGGAGTGACATCTTGTGAACATTAAGTCGATTGAACCAACCCCAAGCCCTAATACAATGAAAGTAATTCTCGACCAAGAACTTCCAGCAGGTAAAAGGAACAATTATAAAAAAGAAAATGCTCATGAAGCCCCAAAGGAAATCCAATCCATTTTAGCAATTGAAGGGGTGAAAGGGGTCTATCATGTTGCAGATTTTATGGCCATTGAACGAAACAGCAAATATCATTGGCAGGATATTTTATCAGAAGTAAGAAGCATTTTCGGCGAACAGGTTGAAGATAACAGCCAGGACGCCTATTCTCCTGAAGAAGGATATGGCGAAGTAAAAGTGTTTATTCAAATGTTTCACGGCCTGCCGATGCAAGTAAAGCTGACAGACGGACATGAGGAGCGCCGCTACGGGCTGCCTGAACGCTTCCGAAACATGATCATGGAAGTTCAAAAGCATGCGAACAACGTTGTTTTAGAAAGGGAATGGAAGGAGCATGGCATCCGCTACGGAGATTTGGATGCAATCGGCCAGGAGGTTGTCGATGAAATATCAGCAGCCTATCCGGATGACAGGCTGGAACGCATAAAAAATAGAATCATTCATCAAAAGGATGAAAAGGAAACGTTTAAGCGATTCAGCTACAAAGTAACGGTTGACATGCTTGATGATCCTGATTGGCAAAAGCGGTTTGCCCATTTGGAGCAAATGGATCCAACGCTTGAAGATTTAGATGTGCTGGAAAAAGCGTTGAATGATGAGAAAGCATCGATACGAAGACTTGCAACGGTCTATTTAGGAATGCTCGAAGATCCGGCTGTCCTTCCTTTGCTCTATAAAGCGTTAAAAGATAAAAGTGTTACTGTTAGAAGAACAGCAGGTGATGCGTTATCCGACATCGGGGACAAAGCGGCCATTCCTGAAATGGCAAAAGCATTGAAGGACAAAAGTAAGCTTGTTCGCTGGCGAGCAGCCATGTTTTTGTACGAAGTTGGAGATGAATCTGTTTTAAAGGAACTGAAGGAAGCAGAAGACGATCCGGAATTTGAAGTAAAAATGCAAATAAAAATGGCAATTGAAAGGATCGAAAAAGGAGAAGAAGCAAAAGGATCCGTTTGGAAGCAAATGACCGAAAGCCGGCAAAAGTAGCATATTTCTGTTTCATAAACGAATAATGTTAAATATAGTAAAAATTAGGGGGATTGAAAATGTCAATGGCTTATGAAGAGTATATGCGTCAGCTCGTTCAACCGATGAGAGATGAGTTGACAAATGCTGGATTCCGCGAATTAGTTACACCTGAAGAGGTGGATCAATTTATGGAATCAGCGGAAGGGACAACGCTCGTCTTTGTGAATTCCGTTTGCGGCTGCGCAGCGGGACTTGCAAGACCAGCGGCAACACAAGCTTTAGTAAGAAGCGAAAAAACTCCTGACCATCTCGTAACAGTTTTTGCGGGTCAAGATCGGGAAGCGACGGCAAAAATGAGGGAGTATTTTATCGGTTATGAACCGTCGTCGCCGTCAATGGCTCTTTTAAAAGGAAAAGAAGTTGTCCATTTTATTCCAAGACATGACATTGAAGGCAATACGCTGGAAGGAGTTATGGAAAATCTTCTTCAAGCATTTGAAAAGCATTGCTAATAATATTCAGCTTCTTAAAAGTAAAAGAGCTCATGGTCTTCCATGAGCTTTTAGTCTGTAAGTTCCATTACAATTAAATATGCAAGTGTAATAAAGCTACCTATTATGAACATTGCATCATACATATGTACTTTCCTCCAATCAACTAGAAAAAATTTTGCAGGATGAGTTGAACGGTCATTTTCTGCCGGTTTCCCAAATTGTCGGCTTCCGATCTGCTGCCTCCAACTTCTGATTTTTATTTTACCCTTTTTTCTCGTTTTTTTGAACCCATTTCTTTTCAGTCAAAAAACTCTATCAAATATCTATTTTGATTAAAATATGATAGAATGATAGTATCGTTTGTTCATTTGGCGGAAAGGATGTTGGGAACTTGAAAAATTGGATTCGAAAATCGCTTGTCTTTTTATTTACACTCGCAACATTCGGGCTTGTAGCGCCTCCGTCCGCCTTAACCGTCAATAAACAGGCTCCTGACGCAAACTATGCACCGGAGGCCGAAGAGAAAAAACTATTACTGCATCGTGATTCACAAGATCAGTCAGCAATAGAACAGCCAAACATTGTCGATCAATTTTTGTTTGAAGCGGAAAAACAATCATTTGAAAAATTCGGCAAAAAAATCAGCGGTGTGATAGAAGATGAGTTTCGCAACTTAGTTTTGCCGCAAATGGAAGAAGTGATCAAAACCTTCTTGGCAACGGAGAAGGAAAAATTTGCAGATTTGGCTATATCCCAAAAACCTGCGAATGGAAAAGGAGAAAAAATTTTTCACATTTATGATCGTACGAGCGGAAAAGACTTGATACGATTTCATGTTCGCGTTGATCATCCGCCAAAACAGGGCTATTGGTTTGATTTTCATTACCATACATACCATGACCACTTTCAAACCCATTATGCATTGGGAAAAATTTATTGGGACACAAACACACCTCCAAATTGGATGCAGTAAAGGAAGTGATTGAATATGGCGTATTCACTTGAAAAGCTCCAAAAAAAAGCGATTGAATTGTTGGAAGATCGGGGAGTAACATTAAAAGACATTGGACAAATCGTGTTGGAGCTGCAAAAAAAATACATTCCCGATCTGTCTCTTGAAGAATGCACATACCATGTTGAAAAGATTTTAAGAAAACGAGAAATCATTCATGCTGTCTTGACAGGAATTGCTTTAGACAAGCTTGCGGAACAAAAATTGCTTCCTGAACCACTTCAGCAAATTATCGAATCAGATGAACCGCTATATGGAATTGATGAAATTTTATCGTTATCGATTGTAAATGTTTATGGGTCAATTGGATTTACGAATTATGGCTATTTAGACAAAGAAAAATTTGGAATCATCAAAGAGCTGAACAATAGCCATGACGGGAAAGTCAATACATTTTTAGACGATATCGTGGCAGCCATTGCTGCAAGTGCAGCTAGCCGCATTGCTCATAATAACGAAGATGTAAATGATAAGCTGGAAGAGATAAAATAATTTCAGAAAGTGTGCAGCGGGAAATAATTGGCGATTCGCCAATTTTTCCATTTTTAAAGATGGAGATTGCAAAAATAAGCTGCATGAGACGGCTTTTTCGATCCGGATTTTGAAAAAATTTTTTCGTTTGACAAACGGTTTAATAGCAATGAGAGAACGAGCCGATTGTAAACTAAAGTAACATTTCAACTAAAGGATGTGTCATCAATGGAACAATACTTAAATTTATGCAGACATGTGCTTGAGCACGGGGTTAAAAAACATGATCGGACGGGGACAGGAACCATCAGCACATTTGGATATCAAATGCGTTTTGATTTGGCTAAAGGGTTTCCTCTTGTTACGACGAAAAAAATTCATCTAAAATCGGTCATTTATGAGCTGTTATGGTTTTTAAAAGGTGATACAAACGTAAAATATTTACAAGAACACGGCGTCCGAATTTGGAACGAATGGGCAGATGAGAACGGCGACTTGGGCCCCATTTACGGCTACCAATGGCGTTCGTGGACAGGTGCAGACGGAAATACCATCGACCAAATCTCAAATGTCATTGAACAAATTAAAACGAATCCACATTCACGGCGATTGATTGTAAGTGCTTGGAACGTCGCTGATTTAGATAAAATGGCTCTACCGCCGTGCCATGCGTTTTTCCAATTTTATGTTGCGGAAGGAAAGCTTTCGTGTCAGCTTTATCAACGATCCGCAGACCTTTTTTTAGGTGTGCCGTTCAATATTGCTTCCTATGCGCTTTTAACGATGATGATTGCTCAAGTTTGCGACTTGGAGCCCGGGGAGTTTATCCATACATTCGGAGATGTTCATATTTATAACAACCATATTGAGCAAGTAAAATTGCAGCTGACGAGGGAGCCGCGGCCTCTTCCGACAATGAAATTGAATAAAGAGGTAAAATCCATTTTTGATTTTACTTATGAAGATTTCACGCTGGAAGGGTATGATCCTCATCCTCACATTAAAGGTGAGGTGAGTGTATGATTTCCTTTTTGTTTGCGATGGATGAAAACCGGCTGATCGGAAAGGACAATAAGCTTCCTTGGCATCTTCCGAATGATTTAAAATATTTTAAAGAAACAACGATGAACAAAAAGATCGTCATGGGCCGTAAAACCTTTGAATCGATTGGACGGCCCCTTCCCGGAAGAGAAACGATTGTGTTAACAAAGAATGAAAAGTTTTCTTGCGAAGGCTGTCTCGTTTTTCATTCGATAAATGAATTTTTGCAATTTGCCCAAAACAATAAGGAAGAAGAAATGTTTGTAATTGGCGGAGCGAAGATTTTTGAAGCGCTGCTTCCATTTGCCGATCGGCTCTATGTAACAGAAATTGAGGGGGAGTTTGAAGGCGACACATATTTTCCAAAAATTGATTTTTCTGAATGGAAGCTTATTTCCCAAAAAGATGGAGTAGTTGATGAAAAAAATGTTTATCCGCACTACTTCCTTGTGTACGAGCGAAATAAATAAGAACGGTCTGAGTCAATTTGAAGTCAAGGAAGCATTGCTTCTTTCGCCGGCTTCTATTAGACAAAAAAAAAGGCGTTCAAGCGTCTTTTTTAGTTGTGCCATATCTTGCATTGCAAGTAATACATATAAGAATCATATAATTTCACATGTAAAATTGGATTCAATCGATCAAAAAAGCCGATTTCTAAATAAAAACAATAGATGTAATTTTATTTTTATTTGAATCGTGTTATAATTTAAAAATTAAGAAATTGTTTAAGGGCAGGGATGTACGATGACGAATTTGACAAAAGTTGAAGCATTCGTCCAAGTAGAAGATATATTAAAAGCGCATCAATCATTAAAGGATGTTGTGACACATACTCCATTGGAATTTAACCAAAGATTATCTGAAAAATATGGTTGCCGGGTATACTTGAAAAGGGAAGATTTGCAAGTTGTACGCTCTTTTAAAATAAGAGGAGCTTACAACAAAATGAAACATTTGACTCCTGAGGAAACGAAAAATGGGGTTGTCTGTGCAAGTGCTGGAAATCATGCGCAAGGAGTCGCATTTTCGTGCAGAGCGTTAAAAGTGCATGGAAAAATTTTTATGCCTTCCACAACTCCAAAACAAAAAATATCTCAGGTGGAATTGCATGGAAGAGAGTACATTGAAATTGTGTTGACAGGCGATACATTTGATGATGCGTATAAAAAAGCGCTTGAATGCGCCGAAAAAGAAAACCGTACGTTCATCCATCCGTTTGACGATAAAGATGTCATTGCGGGCCAAGGCACCATTGCTGTTGAAATTTTAAATGACAGCGATGAGCCAATTGATTTTTTGTTTGCTGCTATCGGCGGCGGAGGGTTAATGTCTGGCATCGGCACATACTTTCAAAGCGTATCGCCGGAAACAAAATTAATCGGCACGGAACCTTCCGGCGCACCAGCTATGGCGAAATCACTCGAAAAAGGCGAAGTAGTCGAACTGGATGAAATTGAAAAATTTGTGGATGGAGCGGCGGTCCAGCGGATAGGAAATCAGACATTTTCCATTTGCCGGACAATTTTGGACGATCTTTTACTTGTGCCGGAAGGAAAAATTTGTACAACGATCTTGAACTTATATAATGAAAATGCAATTGTAGCAGAACCAGCAGGTGCGCTTCCAATCGCAGCGCTTGATTTTTACAAAGATCAAATAAAAGGAAAAAATGTCGTTTGTATTCTTAGCGGAGGCAATAACGATATTGAGCGCATGCAGGAAATTAAGGAGAGATCCTTAATTTATGAAGGCTTGCAGCATTATTTTATCGTTAATTTTCCGCAGCGTGCGGGTGCTTTACGTGAATTTTTAGATGAGGTATTAGGTCCGACGGATGATATCACTCGCTTTGAATACACGAAGAAAAATAATAAAGACAGCGGTCCTGCGCTTGTCGGCATCGAAGTCAAGCATCGGGAAGATTACCGCGGATTAGTCGAAAGAATGAAAAAGAAAGGTTTTCCTTTTACAGAGGTTAACAAGGACAGCAACTTATTCAATTTGTTAATTTAAAATATTTTTGTATATGACAAATTTTTACAAAATTCGCTCCTATTTTGTTGTATAATAGAAGAAACGGGTAAAAAGAGGATTGATACTTTGCTATTTAAAAGCCTAGAGTTCAAACTTGAAAATGGACAGAAGGTGAAGATTGTTGAAATCCCAGTATTGGAGGAGGATAACTCTTACCGTTTCATGTTAAATATTCATTTGCAGCTTTTTATAGCGAACATTTGCAAAGAATCAAAGCCAAAAAGCCTTTATAATTTTCGAAGCTATTTGAAGCATGCTTTAAAGTGGAAAGATTATGAATCAATTTTTCAAGACAACCGATTAAAACATAACGCTTAAAGAAATATCCCTTGCAGATATTTGATTATCGGCAAGGGCTTTTTATTTTTTTAAGCGTTTTGGAGAAGAAGGAGAGATCTGCGAAATTGACCGTTTTTGAATTTTTAAGTTTGAAAATATGTTAGGGCGGGTAAAGATTAGAGACTGTTTCTTTTCTTTTGATCAGAAACGTGATAAGGTTGAAATATTATTGTTTGATAGGAAGTGAATGTATTGACACAAAAGGTAAGGATCGTTACCGATTCAACAGCAGATTTAGATAAAAATATTTTGGAGGAATACAATATTGAAGTTGTTCCGTTAACTTATACATTGAATGGTGTATCTTATACGGACGGCATTGATTTTGAACCAGCGGAATTTATTGAAAAAATGATGGAATCTGCAGAAATACCGAAAAGTTCTCAGCCTTCTCCGATCCATTTTAAGGAAGTGTATGATCGCCTTCATGCAGAAGGTTTTCAAGTGCTTTCCATTCATATGTCCGGTAAACTGAGCGGAACTGTGCGCGCCGCGCAGCAGGGGGCAAGCCTGACAGAGGGAGAAGTTACGGTCATAGATTCCAACTATATATCTAGCGCTTTAGGTTTTCAAGTGATTGAAGCGGCAAAAATGGCAAAAAAGGGAGCAATGTTAGACAAAATAATCTCTCATATAGAACAAGTACGAAAAAACACTTTTCTTTATGTATCAGTAGACACTCTTGAGCATTTGCAAAAAGGGGGACGGATTGGAAAGGGAAAGGCTCTATTAGGCTCGTTATTGAATATTAAACCGATCGCTTCTTTACAAGACGGGATCTTTACGCCAATCACAAAAGTTAGAAGCCATTCGCAAGTTGTTAAATTTTTTATGAAGCAATTGATTCAAGATATAAAAGATCGCGATTTGCAGAGGATTGGGGTGGCGCATGCCAATGCATTAGATTTGGCGCTGCGCTTAAAAGAGGAATTGTTGAAGATCACAACCGCCGATAAAATTGATATTGGCACAACGACACCAATCATTTCCATTCATACCGGCAAAGGAGCTTTAGGAGTTTCTTACTATGTGAAGCCATAAGTAAAAGCTAGTTTTTTGAATCTTTTATGAATCATTTTGGAATTTGTTTTCACTTGAATGAAAATTTGATACACTTTCGATGAGAATAGGTGAAAGGTGAATGATCGATGAGAAAGATAATGTTCATTTCCTGTTTTCTGTTATTGATCTTTTTAACGGCTTGCAGCGGAAATAAAATAAAAGATCCGTTGAATTATAAAGTGGAAAATTTTGAATTTACGGATCAAAACGGACAGCCCTTTGCTTTAGCAGATTTAAAAGGGAAGGTTTGGGTAGCTGATTTTGTTTTTACAAGCTGTGAAACCGTTTGTCCGCCGATGACAGCCCGTATGGCTCAATTGCAGGAAAAAGCGGAAAAAGAAGGTGTTGAAGTCGAGTTTGTATCATTCAGCGTTGATCCGGAAGTAGATACACCAGAGAAACTGAAACAATTTGCAAATCAATTTTCCGATTCTCTTGACAACTGGCATTTTTTAACCGGATACAGCCAAGAGACCATTGAAAACTTTGCAAAAAACAGTTTTAAAACGATCGTTCAAAAACCGGAAAGCGATGATCAGGTCATTCATGGAACGAGCTTTTATTTAGTGGATCAAAACGGAGTTGTTTTAAAAAGCTACAACGGTGTTGAAAATACGCCGTATGACGAAATCATCAACGATATAAAAGCTGTTCAGTAAAGTTTAAAGTTGGCCTAAAGCGTCTGACAGCAAGGGGAAAGGATCCTCTGTACATGATGCCTTTGGGTCAATTTTAAACTTTTTTTCGTATGATATAATAAAAAGAAAGAGATCGTCACAAGGTGATAGGAATGATGTCGAAAAAATTTTCTCTTCTTATTATGACTTTTTTCTTATTAACCGGATGTGTCCAAAAATCCACTGCTTCTCCTTCAAATCAAGCGAAGGCGGAAGAGGAAGAGAACAAACCGATTGAAACTGAAATCGCTGTCGCGGGGAATGAAAGTAGGTCCAGCTCTTTTCAATTGCAAGGAGATATCAAAATTGTTGCACTTGGCGACTCCCTGACAAAAGGAGTGGGTGACCGAACAAAAGAAGGCTATGTTGGTCTCGTTTCAGATGAATTAGAAAAAAAGGAAGATATTTCATCTGTTTCAACAGTCAATTTTGCAGCGATAGGGCATTCAACGGAAAATTTGTTAAAAAAGCTTGATGAAGATCAAGTAAAAAAGGAATTGGAAGATGCCGATCTCATATTCATGACGATTGGTGCAAATGATTTAATGAAAGTCGTGCGGGAAAATATTTTTGAATTAACAGTTGAACTTTTTCAAGAAGAACGCCTTCTTTATGAACAACGTTTAAGAGACATTATGAACAAGATCCGGTCGACAAATGAACAGGCAGTCATTGCGTTTATTGGGCTTTATAATCCGTTTGTGTGGAAATTGGCAGAATTTCCGGAAATTGATATGATTATTTCGGAATGGAACGAGCGGACGAAACAAATTTTGCTCGGAGATGGACGTGCGGTATTCGTTTCAATTCAGGATATTTTTCAAGAAGGAGAGAACAAAAACCTCTTATATACAGATGAATTCCATCCGAACGAGAACGGATATGTATTGATTGCGGCAAAGGTTATGGAAACATTGGAAAATGGTACAAAAAAGGATTGAAGTAAATGAATAAATGGAAGCTTGCATTTCTTATCTTGCTGTTTTCCAATTTTTTGATTATTCTCATCTCCTCTGGTCTTCTGCTTATGCCTGGGGAAAAACCACCTCTGAAAAAGGAAGCGGAAGGTAGTAAAGATTTTGCTGTCTTTAAAGTGGAAACAGATAAACAGACAGTAACTAAGCTCATCAATGATTATTTAAAAAAGGAAGCCGTTCATCAGCCTCTCACATACTGGGTTGAAATTACGGATGATATTAAACTGTACGGCAGCCTTCTCGCTTTCGGCCGGGATTTGGACATGGTCATGTCTTTTGAACCGAGTGTACAGCAGGGAAACGTCATTTTAAAGGTGAAAAGCTTATCGGTTGGGAGACTTTCCGTTCCGGTTTCTTATGTGTTGAAATATATTGATTCCCAATACCACTTTCCAAAAGAAGTGCAGATTGATGCAAAAAATCGCCAGATTGTAGTTTTTCTTGATCAGCTGGCATTGGAAAACGGGTCTAAAATTCAAGCTGAAAAAATTGATTTGGAGGAAGGGGTAATTTCAGCAAATTTGTATGTTCCGCTCCCTCTCAAATAAGTAAGCGGGTATCAAAACCCGCTTTTGTTTGTGCGCCCGGCATGTACATGAACTATAGGGTGTAAGTCCCGAACCCCGAAGACAGAAGTAGAGGTTAGCCAAGAGCAAGGGTGTCCGTGGTGACGCGGAATCTGAAGGAAGCTGGAGGCAAAACACCGGTCCGAGGAACACGAACCTCATATAAGGCTAGGTATGATTGAGTGAGTTTGCAAAACAAAACAAAGCTCTTTCTGTCGAAGGTCATATCGAGTAAATGAGGCGGATAGATGGTGTGAAAGTGCATGTACTTACCCGGGGAGGTCTGGCGGATATGTGAAGTACTCTTCATAACCTACTTAGTGATAAGTAGCTGAACCGTCAGAAGTCAGCAGAGGTCATAGTATTAGTTGGTTTAGAACTACTAAGAAGGACCGAACAATTAAGAGAGAATAGCCCTTGGCATTCAGTGAGTCATGATGAACACAGAAAACGTAGTACCTCACTTGAGGGAGGAAGCGGTGAATCCCGTGGGAGACCTCTTGGAGGGTGGAGTGACCACTGGCATAAAGAGAACAGCTATTCACGGAAGTTATAAAGACTTGCGTCAATTATCTTAATTGAACCGCCGTATACGGAACCGTACGTACGGTGGTGTGAGAGGACGGGAGTTAATCGCTCCCTCCTACTCGATTGTCAAAATTGAACACGAAGACCTTTTGGATAAAAGTTTTTAATGGTTCCTTTCGTTTCTTTTCCCCAACCGATCGATTCGCCGTCTATTGTCATTAATATCCATCCCCTGTCTAAACCCAATGGAGATGAAATCGTTTCTCCCGTTAAATAAGCCTGCCAATCTTTTTCGTTCGTTGAGAAGGAATAACTGTATTTCACATCATTTGGTGTGAGTGACAGGGCAAGATGATGATTCGGTTCAAATCGTTTCTTTTTGATTTCTCCAAGATGGAGACCCGCCCGCAAAACGTTCAACGAAGTAATATCTGGGCATTTTTCAGGTAATACATACAGCTGTTGTTTTTTTAAGAAAAATGCCCCGGTTATTCTTTTCTTTAAAAAAAATTGTTCGAATTGCTGAAACTCAGCTAATTGCTGTTTTTTGACATTTGATTTTAAATATGAAACGTTGCTTCTCGTATTGTTTTCGCCATTTTTGATTAATTTCGCAACGAAATGCCCTTCACCTTTGATTTTATGCGGCCAAAGGCGGATGCATTTTGAAATTTCTTCAAAATTCGTTTTTGTCCATTCCACTCTTCCTCGATCAAAACCTTCACGTTTAGGAATTTCAACAAGAGACATTTCTGGATGCATGCTTACAAATGCCTCAATAACCTGTTCATTTTCTTCAGGAGAAAACGTGCAGGTGGAATAGACGAGAGTTCCGCCGGGTTTTAACATTTGAAACGCTAAAGATAACAGCTTTTTTTGCGTGTACGAGCATTTTTCAACAAGATCCTCGCTCCAAAATTCGATGGCGTTATCATCTTTTCGAAACATTCCTTCTCCAGAGCACGGGGCATCAACTAAAATTTTGTCGAAATAATTCGGAAAGTGTTGAACCAGTTTTTCGGGCCGTTCATTTATCACAATGGCGTTTTGAATTCCGAAACGTTCAATATTTTCCGATAGTGCTTTCGCTCGTTTGAAATGAATTTCATTTGAGATAAGAATTCCTTCATTTTCCATCGCTGCGGCAATTTGCGTCGATTTTCCACCTGGCGCAGCGCACAAATCTAATATTTTTTCTCCGGGTTTTGCCTGAAGCACTTCAGCAGGAACCATAGCACTCGGTTCTTGTATATAATAGAGCCCAGCTGCATGAAAAGGGTGTTTTCCGGGCTCGTCTTGTTTTTCATCGTAATAAAATCCGTCTTCACAAAAGGGAACTGAAGAAAGAGAAAAAGATATTTTCCGAATGAACGTTTCTTTTTCTATTTTTAGACGATTGAAGCGCAGTCCCTTGATCGGTTCATCTCGCAAAGCAGAAAAAAAATCATCTGCTTCATTTTTTAACAATTGTTTCATTTTCCGGCAAAAATCATCAGGTAATGCCATATTTCAGATCTCCTTTCCTAAAATATTATAGCGGAATATGAAACATAATGGCGAAAATTCTTTCTGGCGAATTCTTGACGGAGAGGTGAAGATAAGAGAAAATAAATTGTTAGAGATGAAACATTTTTATAGAAAAAGAAAAGCAAGGGAATTTGGTGTAGGGGTGATGTATTTGAAAAAAATATATTTAATTGCTAGCATCGTCATGTTCCTCCTTGCTGTTTATTTTGGCGGTATGGCATATAAACAATACCTTACTGGAAACTTAGATTACAATTTAGACAAAGTTTACATAAATGTCGGTTACTGCGCCTTGTTTTTAAGCATTGCTGTATATGTACTTCATTTGCGCGAGCATAAAAGTTAAAGAAAAGCGAGATAGAAAGGGGATCCAGAAGGATGAAAAACGTCCTTTGATGGATCGCCTTCTTTCTTTCCTGTAAAAGTAAAAATTTTACATCGTAGTTGATTCTTGATACATAAAAATTTAAAGTCAAAGATATGCAGGTGAAGTTATCATGTTACGTTCAAATAAACAAAATATCTCCCTCATATTACTGCTTTGCAATGTTTTTATCGCTTTTTTAGGAATCGGACTCGTTGTTCCGGTTTTGCCTGCTTATATGAATGAACTAAATTTATCGGGCGTTTATATGGGATATCTTATAGCAGCATTTTCAACTGCCCAGTTGTTTTCCTCGCCGGTCACGGGGATTTTTACTGACCGTTTTGGCAGAAAGATTATGATTGTCATCGGTTTAGTTTTGTTTGCTGTATCCGAATTTTTATTTGCAATAGGTTCTGCGTTTTTCTTGCTTTTGATTTCAAGAATAATTGGCGGAATCAGCGCGGCATGTATTATGCCCGCTGTTACTGCGTTTATTACAGATATCACCGCTTTAGAGGACAGGCCGAAAGCGCTTGGATATTTGTCTGCCAGCATTAACGCCGGTTTTATTATCGGGCCCGGCATCGGAGGATTTGCAGCAGAATTCGGCATTCGGGTGCCGTTTTTTCTTGCGGCATTTATTGCGCTTGTCGCAGCCGTTTTTTCCATTCTCCTTTTAAAAGAACCGCTTCCAAATGATAACATTCAACAATTAGATGAAAAACAAACTCGTCTTCAATTTTTCAGCGAATTAAGCAAATCGATCAAACCTCCGTATGTTGTACCGCTATTGATCGTGTTTGTTTTAGCATTTGGTCTTTCCGCATATGAAACGATGTTCGGTTTGTTTGTCGATAAAAAATTCGGTTTTTCGCCGAAAGATATTTCCATCATCATAACAACAGGAACGATTTTTGGACTCATCGCCCAAATCGTTTTCTTTGACAAGCTAGTGAAGTATCTTGGCGAGAAAAGGTTGATTGAAATTTGTTTATTAGGCGCTTCCGTCTTTATTTTTCTGTCAACCTTAGTTGACGGCTACTTTTTCATTATGGCTGTAACGTTTGCTGTATTTTTAGCATGCGATCTTCTTCGACCAGCTGTCACCACTCTATTATCCAATATGGCAGGAGATGAACAAGGGTTTATTGCCGGCATGAACTCTACTTATACAAGTTTAGGAAACATTGTCGGTCCTGCGATTGCAGGAATTTTGTTTGATATCGACGTCGATTTTCCATACGTTTTAGCTTCCATCGTTTTGCTTTTAGCCTTCATGATGGCAGCGTTATGGCCATTTCGTGATAACATGGAGCAAAAAAGGAAAAATTCTTAATGGAACGAATATACTAGTTTTTGCACTTCGCTATGCTTGAGTTGCAAATCAACAGCCCTGAAGAGTAAAAATTCTTCGAGATAATTCCACCTAAACTTTGCCAAATATGTGATAATAAGGGTATGTAAAAAACCTAATATATTGGCATTTGGGGGGGATTTTTTTATGGTAACGAGGAAGGAAAAGCGTGAAAAGGAAAAAGAGGTAAATTATTTATTCGAGTTGCTAAAAACACAAAATCACTTTTTTAAAAATTTAAACAAATTGCTCAAAACTATTGATGATCCAAGGCACCAAAGCTATATTACCTATGACACGGAAGTCCTTTTGATGATGGTTATTTTGAAAAATGCATGCAACTTAAAAAGTATGCGCGAAATGACAAACGAATTTAATAAGGAAGAGTGCATTAAAAATTTGGGGAAATTGTTGGGGAATGAAGATTTGGAAGAACTGCCCCATTATGACACAATCAATGATTTTTTGGCACGAGTGAACCCGGCAGAACTTGAAAGGATCCGAATCGATATGATCAAGAAATTATTCAAAAAGAGGTGTTTTGAATCCTATCGTATCAATGGGAAATACTGGGGTATTGCCATAGATGGGACCGGTATTTTTACTTTTGACAAAAAACATTGTGAACACTGCCTGAAACGGGAGCGCAAATACATAGACAAGGAAACGGGTGAAGAAAAAATAAAGACCATCTACATGCATCATGTCTTGGAAGCCAAGTTAATTGTGGGAAATATGGTACTAAGTGTGGCCTCCGAGTTTATTGAAAATGAATCAGAGGACGTGGAAAAGCAAGATTGTGAGTTGAATGCTTTTTATCGACTGACTGCTAGACTGAAAGACACCTTTAAAAAACTGCCTATCTGTCTGATTGCCGATAGTCTTTATGCCTGCGAAAATGTATTTAAACAATGCAAGGCGAATAATTGGAACTACTTATTCCGTTTTAAGGAAGATCGTATTAAAAGCATCACCGATGAGTTTCAAGCGTTAAAAAATATGGAAGAGGAGGAAGGCAAGAAAGCCAATGTGGTAAAGATACGTGAAAGCGAACAGCGAGGGGAAATCACCTGGGTGAACGATATTGATTACAGAGGCTTTGGGGTGAATGTTTTCGAATGCGAATTAGAAGATGAAAAAAGAAAACAAAAATTTACCTTTATCACAGATATAAAAATCACAAAAAACAATGCAAAGAAACTGATGAACGCTGGCAGAAGCCGCTGGAGAATAGAGAATGAGGGGTTTAACAGACAAAAAAACCTGCGCTACCACATTGAACACGCAAGCAGCCAAGATTACAATGCCATGAAAAATCACTACCTATTAACCCAAATTACAGAGATTATCATGGTGTTACATGAGCATGGGTCAAAAATATTGAGAAGCATGAAGAAAACGATAAAAGAAATATCCTCGCGATTGTTAGAAGCCTTCCGTGGGCAAACACTAACAGACGAGGATATCGCACAACTGGGAAAACCTATGCAAATTAGGTTTACCTAGCGAATTAATTGTACCAAAGGATGTGATGTTTGGCAAAGAAAAAAAGTTATCCACAACAAACAAAAATAAGTTATCCACATTTTTTAAAAAAATAAGCAAAATTGGTTCTTTTTGACCCTTTTTGTAAATAAATTTAACTGGAAAATTTTACCAACTGTGGATAAGTCGTAATTGCATAATACTACCGAAAATTGATAAATTTACTCCTCATAGCTGGCAAATCAATTGTTTTGTTCTTTTTAATCGTTTTATAATGTATTGTAGGAAGAACAAGTTGATCTTTACTTTTGCGATGAGAATGAGCAGGCAGGAAAATTTGCTAAAGGGAGGGAAAAATGATGAGCAATGATAAATATGAATTGGCTACTTTTGCGGGTGGCTGCTTCTGGTGCATGGTCCAGCCTTTTGACGAGCTTCCGGGAATTATTAAGGTTGTTTCCGGATATACGGGAGGACATAAGGAAAATCCGACATATGAAGAAGTGTGCTCGCACACGACGGGTCATGTGGAAGCCGTGCAAATTACCTTTGATCCGAACGTGTTTCCATATAAAAAGCTTCTGGATATATTTTGGCAGCAAATTGATCCGACTGATCCGGGCGGACAATTTTATGACAGGGGAGAATCTTACAAAACGGCTATTTTTTATCATTCGGAGGAACAGCGCGAGCTCGCGGAACAATCGAAAGAGCTTTTAGAAAAAAGCGGACGTTTTGAAAAACCGATTGCGACCGAAATATTGCCGGCAAAACCTTTTTACCCAGCCGAAGACTATCATCAAGATTACTACAAAAAAAATCCTTTTCACTACAAACGGTATCGTCAAGCGTCTGGACGGGATGAATTTATACGCAAGCATTGGAGCGACTGGGATAAAGAAGAGCTGAAGAAACGATTGACTCCGATGCAATATGAGGTGACGCAAAACAACGGGACGGAGCCTCCATTTCAAAATGAATATTGGGATCATAAAGAAGAAGGGATTTATGTCGACATCGTCTCGGGAAAACCGCTTTTCAGCTCGCTCGATAAATTTGATTCAGGCTGCGGCTGGCCAAGTTTTACAAAACCGCTTCATCAGCATGAGATCGTCGAAAAATTAGATACATCTTACGGCATGATCCGTACAGAGGTTAGAAGCAAAACGGCGGATTCGCACCTTGGACATGTTTTCCCTGACGGTCCAGAACCGACAGGCCTTCGCTACTGCATTAACTCGGCTGCGCTTCGCTTTATCCCGAAAGATCAGCTCGAACAAGAAGGCTATGGTGAATATAAAAAACTGTTTGAAGACGATCAAACAGAGTAAAGATTATATGTAAACGAATGGGCACAAAAACATGTGCCCTTTTTTTATTAAATGTTCAAATTTATGTAAAATTCCGTTAAAACCTATATACATCGTAAAACAAAATTAGTATCATATATTAGGTTGAATTTTTATGGATGAAGGAGGGTGAAAATCGTTTATGAATAGCGGTTCTTTTTTAGATCCGGACGGACCCGAGATAGGTAAGGCAGTATGTATGCGGAAAGAGGCGCTGTTCGTAAGCGATGACACTCTTGCGCGTGCAGACTGCCTCTAGCAAAGGAGGTTAAAGCATGCTGAACATTTATATGTCAAGCGCGAACGGCCAATTGAAGGAAATTGAAGATATTCAAAACGGTTGTTGGATCAACATGGTGGCACCGACTGAGGAAGAAGTTCATTTCGTGTCAGAACGGCTGCAAATTCCAATAGACTTTTTTAAAGATGCACTGGATGATGAGGAAAGATCCCGGATTGAAAAAGAGGACCACAATGTGTTGATTATTGTTGACATTCCGGTTATCACGGTAGATGACATCGGGCAAACGTTTTATGAAACGATCCCGATCGGAATGATCATTACTGACAGTTGTTTTATTACAGTATGTTTGCAAGAAAACCAAATCTTTGAACAGTTTGCCAGAAATAAAGTTAAAGGTTTTTATACGTTTATGAAAACGCGTTTTGCTTTTCAAATTTTATATTTAACTTCAACATATTATTTGCGATATCTGAAACAAATTAATCGCAAAACGAGCGAAGTAGAAAAAGAGCTTCATCAATCGATGAAAAATAAAGAATTTTTTTCATTGCTCAGTCTGGAAAAAAGCTTAGTTTATTTTACGACATCGCTGAAATCCAATAATATTGTCATGGAAAGGCTGCTGCGATTAAATTACTTGAAAATGTATGAGGAAGATCAAGATCTTTTGCAAGATGTCATTATCGAAAACAAACAAGCAATTGAAATGACAGAGGTATATTTAAGTATTTTAAGCGGAATGATGGACGCATTTGCATCAGTCATTTCCAACAATGTCAATATTGTCATGAAATTTTTGACGGCAATTACGATCGTCATCTCTATTCCGACATTAGTAGCGAGCTTGTATGGAATGAATGTGCCGATACCGTTTCAAAATCATCATTTTGCGTTTTTTATTCCCATTTCCATTTCATTGCTCATGTCAAGCTTAACAGCTTATATTTTTTGGAAAAAAAGATATTTTTAAACTTGTACAACCATAACTGGTCAGATGACTCTGAACTAATACTAGCAGCTTATGTCGGAAAAAGACGAATTTGCCCACTCCTTTTCTTTCGTTGACCGCTGCCATGTCTATAGTAATCTCAAATAATCTAAAATTTGTAAAAATTGATTTTTTAAGACAATCACAATGCGGTCGCAGATGAAGTTCCTCCTCATGTTTCTTATAGGACGATTTCATCTGCCCGCTTGCACAACTGGTGTTTCCAATTTCCAACTGCAGGGCGTTTGTTCCAAAGAATTTGGAAAAATAGGCATGTGCACATACCTGAAAGTCCAAAAAAACATAATGTAAACTGAAACCTAGATTAAAAAATGAGGAGTGGGGCAAATGCATTTTCACCATCACGATTTTCACCATTGTGGACATGGATACGGTTATCCGGTACATGGTGCCGGATATGGCTGCGGATCTTCATTCGTTTTGATCGTAGTATTATTTATACTTTTGATCATTGTCGGCTGCGCTTATGTAAAATAAAAAAATCCTGCCTGTTTGGGCAGGATTTTTATCTGCATTTTATGTAAACTTAATTTAAAAAATAGTTGACATATATCCTTTCTTTTTTTACCATTTAAGTATTACAGAAAAGGGGGATTACGAAATGGGAATCGATTGGGTTGAATTAGCCGAAAACGTACTATTTGGACATAAAATAACATATGAGGAAGCTGCTGCAATTTTGGACTGTCCTGATGAAGAATTGCTGCTTCTTCTGCATGGTGCTTACAAGATTCGAAAAGCATTTTACGGGAATAAAGTGAAGTTAAATATGATCATGAATGTAAAATCAGGATATTGTCCAGAAAACTGTTCCTACTGTTCCCAATCTTCTGTATCAACGGCTCCGATCAACAAATACCCGCTGCTTTCAAAAGAATCCATTTTAGAGGGGGCCAAACGGGCACAAGAGTTGAAAGCTGGAACTTTCTGCATCGTTGCAAGCGGAAGAGGGCCGACAAACCATGAGGTAGAAAAAATATGCGAATCTGTACGCGAAATAAAAGATACATACAACTTGACGGTTTGCGCATGTTTAGGAATTTTAAAAGACGAACAGGCGGAACGATTGAAGGAAGCTGGTGTCAATCGATACAATCATAACTTGAACACATCAGAAAGATATCATGAACATATAGTCACTAGTCATACATATGAAGATCGCGTAAACACAGTTGACAAAGTCAAACGTGCAGGGATTTCTCCTTGCTCCGGTGTGATTATCGGGATGGGTGAATCGAAACAAGATGTTATTGAAATGGCTGCTGCTTTAAAGGAGATCGACGCAGATTCTATTCCGGTTAATTTTCTTCATCCTATTGAAGGAACTCCGTTGCAAGGAGAAAATAATCTAAATCCTCGATATTGTTTAAAGGTGCTTGCCTTATTCCGCTACATGCTGCCGACAAAAGAAATACGCATTTCCGGAGGAAGGGAAGTAAACTTGCGCTCGCTGCAGCCTTTTGGGTTATATGCGGCTAATTCTATTTTTATCGGAGACTATTTAACAACCGAAGGACAGGAAATGTCAAAAGATCACGAAATGTTAAAAGATTTAGGCTTTGAGATTGACTTAAATCCGCTTCCAGAAACCGTTCAATAAGGAAACGGTGTCTTGACATAATGGACCGTTGTTTTTTAATCAGTGTAGAATAAATATGGTCCATTCTATAAAACAATAAAAAATCTTTTTCCAGCTGCAGCTAAAGAAAGAGCATGTTTTCTCTTTAAAACCGCTCCATAATAAGGCGGTTTTTTTATTTTCGAAAATTTATCAAAACGTTATAATGAAACAAGCAAATTTTTTAGGAAGGTGGAAATATGACTTCTTTTTATCATTATTTGATGACGTTCAGACATCCTAAACCGAAGGACAAAATCAGCAAGTTTGCGAACGATGCTTATCTTGACCACAGCTTTCCGAAAAATTCAACTGATTATGATGAACTCAGCACTTACTTGGAATTAAATGGATCGTATTTGGAAAACATGTCTGTTTTTGATGAAGCTTGGGAAAAATATGTTCAATTGATTGAACAAAAACATTGACTGAGCCTTCAAAATAGTTCGCCCAACTCAAACAAGTTGTTGATGCATATAATGTGATAATCGAAAGAGTGATGGCATTAAAGGGGGTGCCTTCATACTGAAAAGAAAAAAACCGAAGTTCAATATTGGAGATCAAGTCGTTATTACGTTGTACGGTACTTTGGGGACGATTACAAACATCCATACGATGGACGAAGAGTTTTTATATGAAATCAATTACAGTGAAATTTTATATTTTGAACATTCATTACAGTTTTTATCAGAATATGATGGGACTGTGTTTGAGTCAGAAACGGTTGAAGTGGAACTGATGTTTGGAATTGGCGACCTTGTTTATGTGAAAGGCTACGGTGATGAAATTTTCAAAATTGTCGGGTACCGGACGGAATTGTGGAGATATAAAGATGATGCGTGGGAGGAAGTGATTTATGAATTAGTGCGGGTGCGCGACGGGGAATGGTTGGAATCATCTGCGGATGAATTAAAGCTGGCCGTTTCGAAAAAAGAAGCAGATCAACATTTGCAAAATATTCATATTATCCGACATATTGCTGGGATGGGCGCACAGAAAAATGCTTCTGCTCCGATGAACAGCCAAAAAAACGAAAAGAAAACAAAGCCTATGCAGCAGGAAATCATTGATTCCCTCCTTGATCTGTATAATGATTACAAAGGTCTTTACGATTTATTTGGGGATAAAAAATATAAGGAAATGATGGACGTTGTCATTCAATATTTGAAAAAAATGAGCCGCTTACCATGATCTTTTTTTTTTTTTTTGAAAAATTTTCTAATGAAAAAACTGTAATGGATGACAAGTAATAGAAATAGAGGAATGGAAGATTACCAGGTCTTCCAATCTTTTTATTCAAAAAATTTTTTAAACTGAAACCAATACAGATTTTTTTCGTAAAAACAAGTAATACAAGAAGGAGGGAAAAGGTGTATGTTGAAAAAATTCATCAAATCGTTTTTAGGCCATCGCCCTTACCATTATTCCAGCAGCAGCCACTACCACAAAAAGCATTATCCTAAGTCAAAATACAAACATGATCCAACTTCTTACGGCCATCATTATTATAAAAGAAAACATCGATCTGGGTTTGGATTCTTTTCCGGTTCGTATAGCAGCTGATGATGGAAGTTTGGAAAAAGTTTTGGAAGCCGTTTCCGCTTTGGGGTGAGCGGCTGCATAAACCAGGATCTGTTATCGAACGATACGTAGTCCAAAAATTTTTAGGAGTAGGGAGCTACGGAATCACGTATCTTGCAGAAGATTTGTCCACACATCAAAAAGTCGTTTTGAAGCAGCTCCGAAAGCGAAGAAAAACAACGGGTGAACGGCCTTTTCAAAAAGAAAGGGAAATATTGCAAAAATTAAGTCATCCTGCCGTTCCAGCTTTATACGCTGAAATCAATGATGGTAGCCATCAATATCTTGTCATGGAATACAAAGAAGGGCTAACATTTGAGCAATTAATCTTTCAATTTGGAAAAAAATATTCCGAAAAAGATGCTTTTCATTATTTAACAAAAATTCTCGAAGTTGTCCAGTATATACATGATCAAAACGTTGTCCACCGTGATTTAAGAATACCGAACATTCTTCTTTACAACGACAGTATTTCCATCATTGATTTTGGCTTGTCCCGTTTGATTACAGATGATGAAGAGGAGAGTTTTCATAAATGGGAGCCGGAAAAGCAAAGGATGCGTAAAATTAGCTTTCAGACGGATTTTTATGCGCTGGGGCATTTCGTATTGTTTTTGCTTTATTCATCATTTGATCAAAAGGGAAAAAAAGAAAAAAGTTGGGAAGAGGAGCTAGATATTTCCGTAGAATCAAAGAATATTATAAAAAAGCTGTTTGGAATGGATGGTTCATACAAATCAGCAGAGGAGATTCTAGAGGATATTCAGAAAAATTCCGAAATAGGGGGAGAATAAATGTCTCTATTTAATAAAATTTTCGCGGGCATTGGGATTGGAGCGGCAAAAGTAGATACGAAGCTTACCTCCTCAACGTTCTATCCCGGCGAAGAGGTGAAAGGCATTGTTGTCATTAATGGAGGAAACGTTGAACAAAAAATTGACGAAATTTACTTGTCCGTTCTTACGCATTATATAAAAGAAGTAGATGATCGTAGAGAGAAGAGGCAAGCAGAAATCGCTAAAATACAAATCAATAAACCTTTCGTCATACTGCCGAATGAAACGAAAGAAATTCCGTTTTCATTTCAGCTTCCGCTTGATACTCCAATTACTATCGGAGCATCCAAAGTATGGATTCATACCGGATTGGATATTAAAGGAGCGATCGATCCGAAAGATACGGACTATATCGACGTTGTTCCCGGCGGCTTAATGAAGGAAGTATTAAACAGTATAAACCGAATCGGATTTAAGCTCCTTCAAGTTGAAAATGAAGCAGCGCCATATCGTTTAAGAAAAAGGCTACCGTTCATTCAAGAGTTTGAATTTTATCCGACTTCCGGTCCATTTAGAGGCCGTTTAAAGGAGCTTGAAATTGTTTTCTATTCGATAGGCGAACACGATATTGAAATGATTATGGAAATTGATCGAAGAGCAAGAGGACTTTCCGGGTTTCTCGCCGAAGCGCTAGATTTGGATGAAAGCTACGTTCGAGTTCGTGTAAGCAGGCAGGACGTGCCGAATCTTGATAGCAAGCTTATCAATATCATTCGCCAATATAGCTGATAAACAAGGAGAGCCTAGTTTTTTTGTATGAAAATTTACAATCATGTCCAATTTAAAAGGCTGTTGTCATAAAATCCGACGGGGAATAGAATCAGTCGGTTATGGCGTAAGTCGGTGTATAACAAAGCTCTCATATTAGCGACAACGGAGAAGACTATTCCGTTTAGAAAAGCTGTCAAAGTAGCTGTGCTGTCAAATTACGCGGCATTTTTAACTAGCTAAATTTATTGTGGCCGCGATAAAATCGGACCAACCCAAAATGGGAGGAAGAGGACGCATTAAGGCTGCGAAAATGGAAGGGGTGTTGGGCAGCACATATCGTCACCCCTCTGCTTTTGCTGCTCAGAAATAGAAGCCAGCTATCAAAAATTTATGGCGATGAAGAACTTAAAAATCAAAGCTCTCTATGTATATAAAGACGGAAGGAAATGTATCCAGTTCACACACTCTCTTGAAAAGATGAATGAACGGATTTATCAATGCGCGGCAACAGTAAACTTCTTAACTTGAATAAGAAAATACCAGCAGCACGCAAAGGAAATTCTCCTCCACCTTATTAAAATGCTGCCATCACTACTATTTAACATCAAAAAGAAGCATCATTCTTTTATTGCTTTGCTCGGTTAATTTTACTATTGTTCATGAACCCATAAATAGTTAAGAAAACAAAAAATATACATAAGACTGTAAAAGTGATGCTATAACCTATATTATGTTCGCTGTATTTGTCATAAGCAAACATCCCCAACACGATCGAATTGATCAACAAATTTAATAGTATGAATGGATGTATTTTTTTATCCACTGTTTTCCACCACCTCCCCAACTATCATTCTATCATAGGTTTCAGCAAAAATTGTTTCGAATATCAGCGATAAAAAGAATAAGACGTTTTAAACGATTTGCGTTTTTCCTATTTTTTACTATACTAAGAAATACAACGAAATGAAGAAACGAAGGGAGGAAAAGCGATTCCCTTTCCCACTTTCGCTAAAAGTGGCATATCTTCGCTGCCTTAGATGAATAAAACATATATATTTTTCATCCTGCTTTTTTATTTCATAACGAGTTCCTTTGCGATTAAAAATGAGACAGTTCGCCATGTTGACGATACAATTGTTCAATCAATCGAAGGGGTTCGAAATGATCCATTTACTTCCATTATGTTCTTTTTCACAGAAATTGGTTCATATCATATTCTTCTCCCTGTCACTATTTTCATAAGTATTTATTATATATTTCGAAAAAAATGGATCACGTTCATTATTCTTTACATAAATTTATACGGAGTTCGTTGGATGAATGAAATGATAAAAGAAATGGTGAAAAGAGAGCGCCCTGATTTTGATCGACTGACCGATATTTCCGGCTACAGTTTTCCAAGCGGTCATACGATGAATTCAACAGCTGTCTACGGTTTGATCGCTTATTTAATCAGCACCCGCATAAAAAAAGGAAAGCGGGTCGTTTTTGCTGTTTCCAGTATTTTATGTCTGTTGATTGGATTAAGCAGAATTTATTTGGGAGTTCACTATTTAACAGATGTTTTGGCGGGATTTGCGGTTGGATTGTGCTGGCTTATGTTTATCTTGACAATATCAGAAAAGGTTCGACAAAAGTAGTTGACATTCGCAGCAGGAATTCCCTCCATTGACAGCAAATAAGTTTGGAAAATTGTATTTGGAGGGGACAAGGTTGGCACTGAATCTTCTTAAATTGTCTAATCCATCGACCGATTATGATGTGACGATCTTTCAAACACCAAACATCGGGGAGAAAAAAGGGTATCGGCCCGTATACCGCTTAACTGTCCGTGCAAAAAATCATCAGGAAGTGCTCAAAAAAATTTTTCGGAAATTTAATATTTCGGAAGCGATCCCTCCGGATTATAACGGACGTTATATTTGGACAGGAGACATTGTTTTTATTGATGAAGGAAAAAATGGAACAAAGTATTATAAATTAGTGACCGGCGGGTGGAAAAAAATTCACCGCATTCACGTCCGGTGATTGGAGGATGCAAAATATGCTGCACGGATTCTCATGAAAAATCTGCTATGTTATGATAATATTACTTCAATTATTTTTAAATGAAGGGGCTTGATAACATGAGTATTCATATTGGTGCGAAAAAAGATGAGATTGCTGACAAAATATTGCTTCCCGGTGATCCCCTTCGGGCCAAATATATTGCGGAAACCTTTTTAGAAAATGCTGTATGCTACAACAAAGTTCGAGGAATGTACGGTTTTACCGGAACTTACAAAGGAAAGCGAATCTCTGTCCAAGGAACAGGAATGGGGGTTCCATCGATTTCAATTTACATTCATGAACTCATGCAAGAGTACGATGTGCAAACGCTTATTCGCGTTGGCTCCTGCGGTTCCATTCAAAAAGACGTCCACATCAGAGACTGCATTTTAGCTATGAGCGCATCAACGAATTCCCAAATGAACCGCATAACGTTTGGCTCTGTTGATTATGCGCCTACCGCTAATTTTGATTTGTTGAAAAAAGCTTATGATGCTGCAGTATCAAAAGGAATCGACGTCAAAGTCGGAAGCGTGTTCACGACGGATTTATTCTATAATGATCAAGCGGAGCACGAAAAATGGGCTGAATACGGAATTTTGGCAATTGAAATGGAAACGGCTGCTCTTTATACACTTGCTGCGAAATTCGGCAGAAGAGCATTATCTGTTTTAACGGTCAGCGACCATGTCCTGACTGGGGAAGAAACATCTGCTGCCGAAAGGGAATCGACCTTTAACGAAATGGTTGAAATCGCTCTTGAAGCTGCTATACAGGAATAACACGGCATGTGCGGCGTCATGCCGCTTTTTATTTTTAAAAACATGTTCACAAAAAATGAAGGGAACGGCTTAGCTCCATTTATTACATCCACTCTCTTGTTTTAAAATTTGAAAGATCGTCATCTGCTCCTTTCTTTTATTGAACGTTATGATAAGTTATAATGTAGGAACCGTTTTTCTTCTGTTTGGACAAGTGTTAAAATAGGAGTGAGAGATTATACAAGGTGGGAATTTTTATGCATAAAATCATCGCAGTCACGATTCTTGCAGCTTTGATGCTTGCCGGATGCTCAATGCCATTTGATAAGCTTCCCTTTTTTCATGGAAGCGACTATGTTGAAGAGAATGAACCGCAAGCAAAAACAGTAGAAAACAAAGAACTCGTCCAAACAACGGAAAAAACCGTCCAAACAGAACAAATTGATCCGGAATTTTTGCTTGAGGAGCAATATTTTAATGTCGTACAAACGGTTAACGGTCAACCCGTTATTCAAAATCCTGACAATATTTTAGTTCTTGTCAATAAAGATTTTTTCCTTCCTGTCGACTATAAACCAAATGATTTGACAGTGCCAAACATACAGTTTTCATTCGGGGACGCGGATGTTCCGAAGCGTTATTTGCGCAAGGAAGCAGCTGCGGCACTTGAACAGCTTTTTCTAGCTGCGAAAAAAGACGGCGTGATTCTTTTCGGAGCCTCAGGCTTTCGTTCGTACGATCGGCAGGTTGAGCTGTTTGAAGCAGAAAAAAAACAAAAAGGGGAGCAAAAAGCAGTTCAAGCAGTAGCAAAACCTGGTCAAAGTGAGCATCAGACAGGGTTATCTATTGATGTGACGAGTGAAAGTGTAGATTTTCAAATTACTGAAAAATTTGGGGAAACGAAGGAAGGAAAATGGCTTCAACAAAACGCCCATAAATTTGGCTATATTATCCGCTATCCGAAAGGGAAAGAAGCGATCACAAAATATAAGTATGAGCCTTGGCATATTCGCTACGTTGGAAAGAAAGCTGCAAAAGTCATATATGAAAATAATTTAACACTTGAAGAATATTTCCAAAAAGTAAAGAAAATTTAACCGAAGCTCTCCCGCTGAAGCGGGATTGATTTTTTCATAAACAAGAGATGAAGGATGAAAGAGCGTTGATTTAACGTTTTGACTTGCCATTTCTTTGCCGACAGAAACACATAGATCGTTTGACGATATTGTAATTGTCGGACATAATGAAATGGATGGATTAAAGGGGGAGTTGTGTTGTATATTAAAAAACGAAATTTTTTCATCGCAATTGTACTGACGGTCATAATAACTAGCGGTTTTACGCTCACATTACTCAACTTTACGTCAGCATCTGAAAAAGAAAATGATAGTTTTGAGAAGCTTTATTCAGCATATGATACGTTAAAGCAAGAATATTATAAAAAAATAGATGATGAAAAATTGGTAGAAGGTGCTGTCAAAGGGATGGTAGAATCTCTCGACGACCCGTATACGTCATATATGGATTTGAAAGAATCAGAAGGATTTGAAGAAAATATATCTTCAAGCTTTGAAGGAATCGGTGCAGAAGTAACAGAGACGAACGGCTATATCATGATCGTCTCACCGATAAAAGGCTCGCCTGCCGAGAAAGCAGGGTTGAAGCCGAGAGATAAAATTTTAAAAGTTGACAATAAAAGTGTTGAAGGAATGTCTGTGAATGAAGCGGTATCTCTTATTCGTGGCGAAAAAGGAACGAAAGTAAGCCTTGAAATTGAACGGGATGGCGTCGGCACGCTGACCTTTACGATTACAAGAGATACGATTCCGATTGAAACAGTTTATAGTGAAGTAGTAGAAAATAAAATTGGAAAAATACAAATCACAAAATTTTCCGAGAACACTGGAAAAGAATTGGCAGATGTATTGACAGAGCTGAAGGAGAAAAAAGTAAAAGGAATTGTCCTCGATTTAAGACAAAATCCTGGGGGATTGATGGACCAAGCCATAACGATGTCAAATATGTTTGTAGACAAAGGCAAAAAGATTTTGCAAGTTGAAGCAAAAGACGGATCAAAGGATATTTATAAAGCGGAAAATCAACCAATCGTTGATGTACCGGTCGTAGTCATCACAGATAATGGAACAGCCAGCGCAGCCGAAATTATGGCCGCGGCTTTGAACGAATCGGAGGGAATTCCGATTGTAGGAGAAAAAACGTTCGGAAAAGGAACCGTTCAAAGCGCTAAAACGTTTGAAGACGGTTCGTCGATGAAATATACGATTGCCAAATGGCTGACACCTTCAGGCAAATGGATTCACGAAAAAGGAATAGAACCTCAATATAAAGTGACTTTGCCTGAATATGCTCATTTACCATATTTAAATCCGGAAAAAACGTTGCAGGAAGGCGACGTTTCAACAGAAGTGAAAACAGCTGAGAAAATGCTTCAAGCTTTAGGCTATAAAACAGATGTGGACGGATATTTTGATAAAGCATTAAAAAATACTGTTGTTGCTTTCCAAAGAGACCATCAATTAAAACAAACGGGGAAAATCTCACAAGATACGACAATCAAACTGATGGATTTAGTAAGAGAAAAAATTGAAAAAAATGATACCCAAATGAAAAAAGCAATTGAAGTATTGAAATCGAAGATGGAATAAAATTGACAGCAGCGGCTTGGTCTTCCGGCCGCCTTCTTTATTTTCAGATTTGTTCAAGCATATTGTTGACATTGAAAGGACTTTATTTAGGGAAAGTCCTGTTGCAAAATCTTTACTTAACTGATTTTTTCTATACGATGAAGAAAGAGGGAATGATTGCTAATACAACTAAGGCATCCAAATATATGTAAAGTGATCGCAAATAAAAAAGGGCAAGTGACAAATATTTTGCTTTTAAATTCTTGCCTACCTTCTCCACTTTTCATTTCATTTTAAAAAATTTAATAATCATAGACCTCCCTATCGTTCTGCCATTTTCATTTCTAAAATTTAAATAGATTTCTGTTGAGCTTTCATATAATGCGGCGAACGTTCGCTTCGATATTTTTGAATAGGTGTTAAGAAAAGGTATTAAAGTAAAATGCGGTATCGGATTTGTCGCATTTCATCCTCAGTTTCAGGAATATGTTGAAGATCCCTTTTGGCAGTGCGGTGTTTATCCATACAAAAATTGGATGAGTGGAGGCTGGTTAACAAAACCGGCCTCATTTTACTCAGATGGGAAAAGATCAATTTCCGTATAATGATGATCTTTTAATTTCACGAATTTAATTTCAAGAATTCCGTCAGAAAATACGGCTTTTGTCCCTTTTCTTTTCACAGGTGCAGGAAATACAAATTTTTTTTGTTGATTTTTTTCCGGATAATTCATAAGATGCAAATGATGTTGGTTATGCTGGATTTTTATCATTTTTTTTAAATCATCATTCATCGGAAGTTTAATATAGATAAATTCATCTGTCTCATAAAATTCAGGTGAAGGAGGAGCTTCTTTATGATTCATAATAGGAAAAGGACTGGTGAATGGGAATTGCTCCGTATAGTGTGAACCAAACGCTTGCTTCATTACTTCCTGAATATATTGTTCAACATGTCCGGCATTCATGTTTTTCCAAAGATTCATTGCTCACACATCCCTCTTCGACCCTAATTGTTACATTGTAATATATGACTGCTGCGGAAAGATCGTTCAAAACAATTTCTTGGAAAAAGCGATCGAAACAGAATATAATGTGTGATATGGGAAGGAAGATGATCTAGCATGAGATCAGGAATCATGTATATTAGTCTATCTTATATTTTATGGGGGATATTCCCTATTTATTGGAAAGTATTAGACCATGTGTCATCTGAGGAAATTTTGGCTCATCGAATCATATGGTCTTTTGTTTTTGTGTTACTGTTGCTTTTGTTCCAAAAACGATTTGCTGATTTTTTATATGAGTGCACCAAAATCATTAAATCACCCAAGATTTTGTTAACGTTGGCTCTTTCATCCTTCTTAATCAGCGCCAATTGGTTTGTTTATATTTGGGCGGTGAATCATGACCGTGTACTTGAGACAAGTCTTGGTTATTACATAAATCCATTGGTGAGCGTACTATTAGGAATGATCTTTTTGCATGAAAAATTAAACAAAGGGCAGCAGACCGCGTTTTTGTTTGCGGCTTTCGGAGTGCTCATATCAACTGTCCATTATGGCCATGTTCCGTGGACATCGCTTATTCTTGCGAGTACATTCGGGTTTTATGGACTGGCTAAAAAAGTGATAAAATTAGATTCTGCTTTTGGTCTGGCGCTTGAAACGTTTGTTGTGTTTCCAATTGGAATCATTTATGTGCTATACTTAGAATCGTTAGGAAGCAGTGTTTTTTTTGAATGGGATGCATCGACCAACTTTCTTCTAATGGGAACAGGCGTCATTACAGCGATCCCTTTATTGTTGTTTGCGAAAGGTACGCCTAAAATTCCGATGTATTTTCTCGGAGTCTTGCAATATATTGCGCCAACGATCACTTTTTTTCTCGGCGTTTTTCTTTACCACGAGCCGTTTACTGTTGTAGAATTGATCACCTTTGTTTGCATTTGGACAGGCATCATCATTTTTACAATGAGTGAACCTTCTTTCAAAACGATATGGAAGACTAGACTCTCAAAATAACCTCATGCAAGCAGGTTCCTCGAGGTGAATAAATGTGAATGATAATGAACTTCTTCATGCATACAGAAAACTTTGGTCAAACCGAACTCTTTCAGTAGGGTCAGATGAGAAAAAAACGTTGGAAGAGGCGATTAAAAAAGAACTCCTCGATGAAATGACTCACCCTAGAGTAAGAAAAAGTCCAGATAAAAAATTACTAGATGCGCTGAAACGCATTATAGCAGCCGACATTTCACCGGAAGAGAAGCTTGAATTAATCAGCAAGCATATGGAGATGTATGAGAAAATCTTAACAAAATAAAGAAGGTGGAAGCTTTGAAACCGATTGATCCGATAAGGGTTCAAAAAATCATTGATTCTTTTTTACATAAAGAGGTGTATATTCATCTTGAAACGACAACCGGTGCTTATACTTCACACCACAATCAAAACAGCATGACTATTGTCGCGTTTGTCCGAAATGCAAAAATTACATTTTCACAAGGTAAAATAAAAGGAACAGGACCATACCGTGTCGGATTAAAAACAGAGGAAGGCTGGGTGTATGCTGAAGGTCTTACCGATTATACCGTTGATGAACAAAATCGCCTGCTCATGGCCGGCCACGATCGAGATGGAAAGCTTGCCATTGCATTACAAATTAGTGAAACTCCATTTTCATAAAAAGGAGAGAGGAATAAATGGAAGAGAGGTTATTAGTGATCCTGCCTCATCCCGACGATGAATCGTTCGGAGCAGCAGGACTGATCGCTTTAAAACGGAAAGCAAACGTACCTGTCACGTATGCTTGCTGCACTTTAGGCGAAATGGGCCGCAGCATGGGAAAGCCTTTAATCGCCAATAGGGAGACATTAAAAGATATTCGAAAAAAAGAATTGGAGCAGGTCGCAAAAATTTTAAATATAAACGATTTACGAATGCTCGGCTATCGGGATAAAACATTGGAATTTGAAGATGAAGAAAAATTGGCAGACCACTTTGAACAGATCATCCGGGAAGTCAAACCGACCCTTCTTGTCACATTTTATCCTGGTTATGCTGTTCATCCAGATCACAACGCTTGTGGCGAGGCGGTTATTCGTGCGGTGAAACGCTTGAAAAGGGAGGAGCGTCCAACCGTTTATTGCATAGCTTTTTCAAACGATCGATTTGAACATATAGGCGAGCCGGATGTAGAAATCGATATATCTGAAGTTGCAGATATAAAAATACAGGCATTGAAGGCTCATCGATCACAAACTTATTCCATCGTAGAAAAAATAGAAGAAGGAGGAAAAGACCTCCCTCAATTTCAACAATTTTTTCATAAAGAAACGTTCTGGATTTACCCATTTGATGATGAAAAATAAACGATCGAATAGGCTGCTTTGAAAATATTTACAATACAGGTCTATCATCCTCTTTTTTGAAAAAATGATGAATTTTATCTCATAATATAGTAAAATATGAAGAAAGTTGTCGATATAAAAAGTAAGAAATTTAATTGTACGATAAACGAACATAGGATATCTCATATGAGGAGGAAAGGCTGTATGAAGAAAAAAGTGTTGGGATTAACGACATCCGCGGTTCTTGGATCTTCCGTTTTCGCAGGAGTCGCTTCCGCTGAAACGATTCGAGTAGAAGCCGGGGATACTCTTTGGGGAATCTCGCAAAGATATAATACTACTGTTGTAAAGTTAAAAGAAGCAAATAGACTTACAAGCGATACAATATACATAGGTCAGGTTTTAAATATTCCTTCAGAAGCATCGTCTTCTCCGAAAGCGAAACTAACTACTAATAATAAAACAGAGGCGGCTCCTAAACAAACTGGTTCGACATACATAGTGAAAAAAGGTGATACGTTATGGGGCATTGCCAAAAACAACGGAACGTCTGTCAGCGAATTAAAAAGGCTGAACGGATTAACCAGCGATTTAATTTATCCTGGACAAGTGTTAAAACTATCTGGATCCAGCCAAGCTGTATCTAGCGAAAAGGTTAGCGCCAAAGAACAGGTGCAGGCGCCCAAACAAACCTCACAAACTTCAAATAAAGCAAGTTCACAAAATACATATACCGTCCAAAAAGGCGACTCTCTATGGAAAATTGCTGTAAAATTTAAATTAACCGTCAATCAATTAAAAGCTGCGAATAACCTTTCATCTGACGTTATTTACCCCGGCCAAGTATTGAAGCTGTCAGGCTCTTCAGCCGATAGTGCACGTCAAGTGAATTCCGGTACAAAAACGAATTCTGATTCATCTACTCAAAACGGCAAAGTTTTAGTAATGATTCGAGAGGCCAAAAAATTAGTTGGAGTTCCGTACAGATGGGGCGGAAATACGCCATCTGGTTTTGACTGCAGCGGATTTGTTTACTATGTATTAAACAAAGTGACATCCGTTTCTCGGTTAAGTACAGCCGGTTATTGGAACATGATGAAACCAGTAAGTTCACCAGATGTCGGAGACTTTGTATATTTTTCAACATATAAAAAAGGTCCTTCCCACATGGGAATCTAGCTTGGAAATGGGGATTTCATTCATGCCGGATCAAGTGGCGTGCAAATATCGAATTTAAACCAAAAATATTGGAACGATCGATATTTAGGAGCCAGATCTTACTTTTAAAATTATATTTTGCGAGAATGAGAAACATGAAGCAATCAGCCGTTTGTTGGCTGATTGCTTTTTTAATCGGAAGAATGATAGAATCGTCTAATTTGCCGATACATCCATCTTCCTTATAATAGGGATTTTGCATGAGTATGAAATTTGAACAAAAAATATAAGTTTTTTCTAGTAAAAGATTATTAATAATAACGTACTTTTCGGTACTATTTTTAAGAAATTAGTAAAATTAAAAGGTTTTAGTGATATTTTGAAAAATTTATTTAATGTCTATTTAACGACACTCAACAGATGTTTCAATAGATGTAAATTCAATCAATGAAGTACTAGAGTTTATGAAAGCATACTATAATATAATGTAAATGATGATATGGTTTGGATGGATGAGTTATTGTTAACAAACATGAATGGTAGAGTGATTGGATGTACATAATATTGTGTGATTGGGTTAGATTTTTTGGTGAAAATGAAGAAATTAGTAGAGTTTATTTTTAGCTAGATCTGCTATGGTCTGATCAGCTCTAGTTAAGTGTTTTGCCACTCTTTCCGCAACGTCTACCTAGTTTTAATATATACATGAATAAAAATAATATCATTTCAATATGTAGATATGATATAATTTAGCTAAAACTTGCATATACTGCATCTGAGGAGGTGTAGTATATGTGTCGAGAGGATGATAAAAAAATGTTAGCAGCTACTAATAAGAATAAACTTAAAAAGCCTATTATCACAAAAAATAAATTTTTAAATTTATCTAAAAAAGATTGGAAAGAAGCAAATGAAGTAAGTAAAAACACAAGAGGAATTTCAAAAATAACTTATAGGGATTTATTTGGAGGTAAATAAATTGACTGGTTTTTTAAATAGAGAAAACTGGAAACAAATTAAAAAGGTTATGAATTTGAAGCTGCCATCCTTTATCCGTCAGATACAAAAAGACCTCTTTCGTTTTTTATTCCTAATAAAAACAATCCATTAGAAGGAAAAATAGTTGATCAAATAGGTAATTTTTCTCCAGAAATAATTGAAGGAAGACCTAGAGCCAGAGAACAACAAGTTGTTGTTACTATTAAGCCAAGAAAAGTAATTATTGTAACTAATAATATAATAAATCAAAATGAAGAATTTGAATATATTTTAATTGCTCCAATAAATACTATTAAATTATCAGAAAAATCTAAAGATTGGTATGAAAAGTTAATTTATGATGAACATCCAATTTTCACATATATTCCCAAAGGAAATATAGAAAGATATGTGGATTTAAGTCAGATTATGACAATACATAAAAGTTTATTGCTGACAAAATATGATAAAATTCCAGATGAAAGAATGGAATTAATTGATGAAAATTTATTGCAGTGTTTATCTCTTGGAATTATAAAAGAAGAAGCTGAAAATATAATAAAAAATCAAAATATTGAAATTTAACAAAAAGTCATCATTAATAAAATAACATGATGGCTTTTTGTTTTGGTTACAGTACTTCTACCACCTTACATAGGATTTGTGAACAATTAACCAGCAAAAAACACCATTATATTATTATGCTTTTAGGCTGAGAAGTGATATCCAAGCTGTAAAGAATGCTTTACTTCCCCCTAAAACATCGGTCTGCTTGAGGGTCAAATCAATCGCTTACAAATAATAAAACGAGTGACTTGCGGACGAACTGGATTATTTTTGTTAGAGAAACAGGTACTTTATCGATTGTGATAACTATTGCGAAATAACAAATATAAACTTGTTTTCAACCCTTACTCGTTTTCATAAAAAATTTCGTAAGAACCATATTTAAAATCATTTCTAAACAAAAGATCGAAGTCATCACGAGAAACCATGTCTTCTATCTACAACAATCATCTGGTAGACCGATTGATCATCCCTTGAAAGCAATGGTTGGATTTTAAAAAATTCTATACGAAAAAATCTTGTCTCAATCGAGGTGTAAATAGATATTGTTTTTGCACAAAAATTGTTTTATAATCATTATGGAATTAAATAAATAGCATCCTCATTCACCCGATGAGGTAGAGGTTGCGGCTTTTATGAGTACTGCGAACGAGATGCAGAGAACATTGAAGACTTCGCTGGAAAGGGAAAGCCGCCGAAGTTCGCACATTTCTCTGGATGTGCGGACTGGGGTTGCCACCGAACAGGGGCAGCACTGTCACGGTTTGCCTGAAGAAAAGCAGCCGTGGAGCGCTATCTTCACGGAAGGGTTGATACGGGTAATGTTTGTATTGCCGCCGAATCACCTTCGGCGGCTTTTTTGGTGCGCCCAGCATGGGTGTAATCTCTAGGGTGAAAGTCCCGAGCTGCAAAGGCAGAAGAGCAGTTAGCTTAACAGAAGGGGATGGTGCGGCTATTTTGCCTTGGCAGATACGCCAAGTAAGTTCAAAGAATTTGGCGAATGGATCAGACGAAGACTTCGAATGTGTTTATGGAAAGAGTGGAAAACGCCGAAAACAAAAATTCGGAAACTCAGAGGATTAAGTGTTCCAACGCATAAGCCATTCGAGTGGGGTAATACGCAAGAAATACTGTCGGATTGCCTGCAGTCCCATTCTACACAAAACCCTCGACAACTCCTACTGGAGTCGACAAGGGTTAAGAAGTCTATTCGAAAGATATCAATTTCTGCGTCATCTTAATTGAACCGCCGTATACTGAACGGTACGTACGGTGGTGTGAGAGGTCGGGGGTTAGTCACCCACTCCTGCTCGATTATCACCCGGCTCCTTTCCATGACAAAGAAAAAAGGAGCGATGAAAACAATGGAAAGCGTTATTAAAAAGAAGGAAACAGCTACGACCGACCATTCTTCGCCTAACCAGCTTCGACGCAAGCTAAAAACAAGGCATTTAACGATGATTTCTCTTGGTGGGACGATTGGCACTGGATTGTTTTTAGCCAGCGGTGGAGCAATTCATACTGCTGGGCCGGGCGGAGCGCTGGTAGCGTATATTGCAATTGGTATAATGGTGTATTTTTTGATGACCAGTCTTGCAGAAATGGCAGCTTATATGCCAGTTACTGGAACGTTTAGTACGTATGCAACTAAGTTTGTCGATCCTGCGCTCGGATTTGCTCTAGGATGGAATTACTGGTACAACTGGGCCATTACGATTGCCGCAGAGCTCTCTGCTGTGACTATCATTATGAAATTTTGGTTTCCTGATAGTCCTTCACTTTTATGGAGCGCTTTATGCTTAGTAATTATGTTTCTGCTTAATTATTTATCCGTAAAAGGATTTGGCGAAGCAGAATATTGGTTTTCGCTCATTAAAGTAATAACAGTCATTATTTTTCTTATTGTCAGCTTTTTAATAATTGTAGGTATTATGGGTGGTGAAGCGGTTGGATTTAAAAACTTCACCATCGGCGACGCTCCATTCCATGGTGGTTTCATGGCGACTCTCGGCATTTTTATGGCGGCGGGTTTTTCTTTCCAAGGAACAGAGCTGCTTGGAGTTGCAGCAGGTGAAAGCGAGGATCCGAAACGTAACATTCCTCGCGCCATTCGGCAAGTATTTTGGCGCATTTTGCTATTTTATATATTGGCTATTTTAGCAATCGGACTTCTTATTCCATATACGAATGAAAATCTAGCGAATAGCGATGTTACGGTCAGCCCGTTTACTCTCGTTTTTGACAAAGCTGGCATTGCGTTCGCTGCATCCGTTATGAATGCTGTCATTTTAACAGCGGTTTTATCAGCTGGAAACTCTGGTATGTATGCGTCTACTCGGATGCTTTGGGGGCTAGCAAAAGAGGGGAAAGCGCCAAAATTTTTGGCTAAGTTGAATCGCCGGGGAGTCCCTGTTAATGCATTACTGGTTACTGCTTCATTAGGAACACTTGCTTTCTTGGCTTCGTTTTTTGGGGATGGGATCGTCTATGTATGGTTATTAAATGCTTCTGGTTTGTCGGGGTTCATTGCATGGCTTGGCATTGCAATCAGTCACTATCGTTTCCGCAAAGCGTATGTTGCGCAAGGGAGAGATCTCCGTGATCTTCCTTACAAAGCAAAATGGTTTCCATTCGGACCGCTGTTCGCTCTGGTACTTTGCGCGGTCGTCATTTTGGGACAGAACTACAGGGCCTTCATGGGCGAATCAATCGACTGGTACGGTATTCTCGTTTCTTACATTGGATTGCCATTGTTTTTAGCAGTTTGGTTTGGCTATAAAATCGTGAAAAAGACAAAGGTCGTTCCTCTCGAAGAATGTGAATTAGACTAAAAAGCCGATTGATAAGACGCATTAGTTCCAAAATCTGCACGCTCGGTGTTCAATGGATTTTGTATGCCATCACAACGACGAAAACGCTCGTACGGTGCAGGACAAGTGTAAACGAATGATGGTCCAATCAGAAAAGCCGCTCTTTCTTGATACGGAGCGGCATTCATCAGTTAAAGGGAAAGCTTCAACTTTTCCATCAAATGATTTGTTCTTTTTATTCCGATAATTAAGATTGTCTGTTCAGAGCTCCCAACATTCAGAGATGGGGGAATGGCGGAAAGGCGTCTTTCATTTGGTAAGATAGAAAACGATTGGATTGAATCCATTCCTCCCTATATAGGTGTAACTTGACATGTTAACATCTGTATGGATATGTAGCTTGGACCGTTTTTCGACGGTCAGAAAATAGGTGTCTTTCTTAATGTTGCCAAAATGTTAAATGATACATTTGAATTACAAGATCTATATATAATTTTAACTAAGCTACTGGTATGCGAAAGTTGAGTTCAATATAAATAAATTTCTATATAATTTATTGATTTATAGGGGCTGTCTAATAAGTCGATTTTTGGGGCTTATAGACGCCCCTTTAACTTTTTTTTTAAAACGTTGATATATTCATGCTTATGATTTGATGGATTTTGACTTTCTGGACAATCCCAGTAGTACAAACCACGTCTATGGTTTGTGCTGTCTGTAAAAATTATAATATTTTAAATTCAAAAGAATCTTAAAAATTAATGTGTTAAAAAAGGATATGATATAGTTATGTAGTGAAACAATATAAAAAAGAACGTGATGATTAGAAAGGAAATTTTTATGATGTCTTTAGAGCTTCATTTGCCAAAAGAAATAATAAATGTAATTGAATCTCGCAAAAAGCGGGTGCATTCTGATCAAGATCAAAGATTAATTGGACAAGGCGGTTTTTTGTCTGACGATCCAGTCATTTTGTATGATGCGCTGGTGGCATTGGCCCTTGGAAAAAATGTTTTGTTAAAAGGACCGACCGGTGCTGGGAAAACGAAACTTGCTGAAACGCTGTCATCATTTTTTTCTCAGCCGATGCACAGCATTAACTGTTCAGTTGATCTTGATGCCGAAGCATTGCTTGGATATAAAACGATTGTCAATTCCAGCAATCAAACAGCCATTGAGTTTGTCGAAGGACCTGTTATTCAGGCGATGAAAAAAGGGCATTTTTTATATATAGATGAAATCAATATGGCGAAACCTGAGACATTGCCAATTTTAAATGGGGTGCTAGATTACCGGAGGCGGATCACGAATCCATTTACACAAGAGGTTGTGGCGGCGAAAGAGGGATTTGGTGTCATCGCAGCTATTAACGAAGGGTATGTAGGGACGGTTCCGTTAAACGAAGCGTTGAAAAACCGATTCGTCGTGATGGATGTTCCATATGTACAAAATGAAAAGTTAAAACAAGTGCTCACTGAGCAGTCTTCTTTAAAAGATGAAAAGCTGATAGAAAAGTTTCTCACATTATCCAGTGACATTATTACACAAGTAAAAATCGGGAAGGTTTCGGAAGAAGCAGCTTCCATCCGGGCTTTGATCGATGCCTGCGATTTGTCGGTTTATTTGCCCCCTTTAAGAGCGATTGAACGGGCCATTGCAGCAAAATTGGATGATGAGCTGGAAAAAAGAGCGATCATGAACATTGCAGAAACCGTTTTTGAGTGAGGGAAATCCGATGCATTATATAAAATTTAATGATGAAATCATAGATTCAATGTTAATGATGGAGCTGTCCGACTTAGCGCAAACATTGACAAAACGAAGAGATATCGATATCGCTTTTGCCGTTCAGTCTTACTTTCATCCAGCAGAACAAAAAATTTATATCAGCCATTTTTGGAACGATCGTGCGGAAGAAGACAAGCTTGCAGGATTTAAATCAGACATTTATTTGCGCGCAATTGGCAGCTATTATTATACGGATTTTCATCAAATTGCTGCATTTCATGATCTCGTTCGGACATTACATCATCAAAAATTTGCAAAACAGCTGTTGATGCTGCTTGAAGATGTGCGGATTGAAGAGCTGGTTAAACGCGATCGTCCCGGGACAAAGCGTTATTTCCGCAAGCGGCTGAATATTTATAAAAAATATTACCGTGATCAGTTGAAAGCAAGCCTTGATCGGGGATTTGCAACCGATGCGCTCTTTGCGGCCCTGTATGAAATGGCTACGGCCACATCACCTGTTTTGAATGTACCAGAAATAAGCGTCCAAATAGATGAACTGCTGCCTTTCGTGAAGGAACAAGTGATGAACGTATACGATGCAAATAGCACGAAAGAAGTTTCCGATATTGTCCTGAAGACGATGGGGCTGTTGGATGAAGTGTTGAAAAAAGATTTGATCCATACTTATTTCATTTTGCCTGATTTATCGGAAAAAGATCTCCATACCTTGACTTTTGACGACATGAAACGAAAAGACCGGCTTCAAAATCAGGATGCACTGGATAATGTAAAAAAGGGTGATGAAGATCTTCATGATGAAAAAATGGCCGTATGGCATCGTGAAACATCCACACCGACGAAAAGCTTTTTGCAATTTGATTTAGAACAAGGAACGCAAACGAATTTAATAGATGAACATGCAAGGCAAACTGAGACGGGAGATCAGGCGCTTGTGATTGTGGAAGGTTCAGCTAGACAGACTCAAAACAATTATTATGACGAAGTAAATGCTGATGAAAAGCTGCAAAAAGAAGCAGAGCAAGAAATACAACAACAACTCGGGAAGGAAAACAAGCATGCAAAAGCATATTTCCTGACGGCAAACATGCCAAAGGAAGCAGAAAAAACTGCGTATGAAAAGGAATTGCAGCAATTGATCGTGTACAAAAAACGTTTGCAGCGAATCATTCAAAAAACGCTTGAACATAAAAAGACATATCCAAAACAAGATGAACATTTCGGCAGATTGAATAAAAAGCTGTTGCGTCTATGGACGGATGAAAACCCGAAGCTTTTTTTCAAAAAAAAGAATCCTGCGAATGATCTTGACGGGGTGTTTACACTGCTCGTCGACTGCTCTGCATCCATGCACGACAAAATGGAAGAAACGAAACGAGGCATCATTTTGTTTCATGAAACGTTAAAGTCCGTTCGGGTTCCACATCAAATTGTCGGTTTTTGGGAAGACTCGGCAAACAGTACAGAAAACAACCAGCCGAACTATTTCAAAAAAGTAATCAACTTCGAAACTTCACTTAGCTCCAGCTCAGGACCAGAAATCATGCAGCTTTTGCCTGAAGAAGATAACCGCGACGGTTTTGCGATCCGGCATATGACAAACGAACTGCTTGCAAGAAAAGAGAAGCAAAAATTTCTTCTTGTTTTTTCAGACGGTGAGCCTGCTGCCTACGGATATGATCAAAATGGAATTGTCGATACACATGAAGCCGTTATGAATGCACGAAAGCACGGTATAGAGGTGCTGAACATATTTTTATCCGCCGGAGCAGTTGAAGAAAGCAAAAGAAAGCATTCCTGTTAGGAGCTTTTCCGGGGACTTGATCAAAAAAAGCCCTCTTGGTATGATGCAGGGGTGTCAAACAACACCTACCATCATGCCAAGGAGGACTTCAGATGAATTGTACACAAAATCATAAAATCAATCAAGTCACCGAACAAACGCTTGTCGTGGGAATCGATATCGCGAAACGAACCCACTACGCCTGCTTCGTGGATGACCGGGGGCGTGTGCTTCGAAAATCCTTCCCGTTCCTCCAGTCGAAGAAGGGATTTCGGCAGCTGAATGAAGCGATTCAGGAGGCGATGCAAGCGTTCGGGAAGTCACAGGTGATCGTCGCCGTGGAACCGACCGGGCACTACTGGTTGAACCTGGCCTACTTTCTCGAGGAAAACGGGATCCCGCTGGTCATGGTCAACCCAGCGCATGTGTGCCGGTCGAAAGAACTCGATGACAACCTGCCGACGAAACACGACGCCAAAGACGCCCTGGTCATCGCCAGACTGGCGAAAGACGGACGATTCCTCGTCCCCCGGCTGTTGCACGAGATCGAAGCGGATTTGCGCGTCGGGAGCACCCTCAAAGAAAAGCTCCGCAAGGAACAGACGGCGGTGAAAAATGCGATCATTCGTTGGACCGATCGGTATTTTCCGGAGTTTTGGACGGTGTTTCGCGATCTGGGGAAAACGGCGCTTTCGGTGTTGGAGTGGACGCCGTTTCCGGCCGATATGGTGGGTCGGACCGCCGAGGAGCTCATCGAGGTGTACCGGCAAAGCGAAGGGCTGAAATGCCCGCAGAAGGCCAAAATTCAGGCGTTGATCGACGCCGCGAAGGACTCCATTGGGGTGACGGAAGGGACGACGATGGCCCGGTTTGAGATCGCCGCGCTCGTCCGCCAATACCGCCAATTAGAAGCCGAGATCGCGGCGCTGGACGCGGAGTTGAAGGCGTTGGTTCAAACGACGATGGAGTATCAATGGCTGAAAACGGTCGACGGGTTGGGGGATGCCACGATCATTGACCTGCTGGCGGAGATCGGCAGTTTCTCCCACTATCGGGACCCGCGTCAATTGGTGAAATTAGCGGGCCTGACGCTCAAGGAGAACTCCTCCGGCCAGCGCAAAGGGCAAAAGCGGATCTCCAAACGGGGACGAAAACGGCTGCGATCGGTGTTGTTTCGGGCGATGATTCCGCTGATCCGGCACAACGAGGCGTTTCGCGAGCTGCATGAGTATTACACGACCCGATCCGTCAACCCGCTGACCGGAAAACAGTCTATCGTGGTGTTATGCCGAAAACTGCTGAATGTGCTGTTTGCGATTTGTACGAAGAAACAAGCCTTTGACGCAGAGCGAATGATGCAGGACGTCTTGTCCCAAGTTCAACACCGGGTGGCATAAGGCCTCCCCCACGAACAGAAAAAATGTTTGACAACAGGATGACACCGGAGAAGCTGGCGTGATCTCCTCCATGCGACCTCGAGTCCCTAAGAAAGCTTGGCCGGCCTCCGCCTGATGACGAGACCGAACGAGGGAATGTTGGCGCAAAGACGCCCGGAGACATGGGAGGGTTCGTCCTCATCAGCGATGCGGAGATCCAAGGGTGCATCGAATACGCTTCCCCCCACGTCAGGAAAATGTATCCAGACGTGGCCGCGAAGCGCACCCTGGCTCTGTAAGATATCCACAAAACTGAAAAAGGATGTAAGGGATTTTGTCGAAAAATATTTTTTTGACACCCCTGAGAGGCCGAAAAGCCTTGATATATCAACATTTCTAGAGGGAGGTAATGAAAACGATTTATGGAAAACACAGCATCATGGTGCAAAATATTACAGAACTCCCGGACGTCTTGTTCCCGCTTTTGAAAAAATTGCTGCAAAAAACAATCGAATAAACCACCAAAACATGGCAGAATACAACATGTATTCAAAAAATCAAGAAAATTATTATATAAAGATGCTAATTTTTAAGTAAATACTATTGGTCAATCTGATGAATAGTGTTAAAATAGCGGTGGAAGCGGTTATTTAAAAAAATATAGCTTGCTTCTTGTGGGATGGTGATGAGAATTTAAAAAAATTTTTTGTGGGGAAACAAAGCAGAAGAATTCTAATGATTAGTGATCATTGGGGGTTTTTAAGAAAATGGAAGAAACTTCGTCAAATTTAAAAATCGCATGGCGTGATTTTCACGGACCTAATTTAGGGTATGTCATGGACTTATATGAACAATATTTAGAAGATCCGAATTCTGTTGATGAAGAATTAAGAAACATGTTTGATGCTTGGGGGGCTCCTGAGGCTCTAACTGAACAATCTTATGTAAACTCCTCATCCACTGTAAGCAGAAATTTGTCTTATACGTTTGAAAAGCTGCAAAAAGTAGCAGCTGCTGTAAGGTTTGCAGAGGATATTCGGACATTTGGACATTTGGATGCTTCTATTTATCCTATGGGGATAAAACATAACGAAGAAGATGTTTTGAATGAATCAAGATACGGTCTGACGAAAGAGGACTTAATTGAAATACCGGCCAAATTGTTGAGTCCGTATACTCCTGATCATGTACACAACGGGTACGAAGCGATCCAATATTTAAAAGATGTTTATTCAAAATCGATTGCATTTGAATTTCAGCATGTCCACAATTTTGAAGAGCATGAATGGCTCAACGAAATGGTGGAATCTGGGAAAATTTTCAAAACACTTTCAAAAGAGAAACGCATTTCTCTTTTGAAGCGATTAACAGAAGTTGAAGGATTTGAATCTTTTCTCCATAAAACATTTGTCGGCCAAAAGAGATTCTCCATTGAAGGTGTTGATATGCTCGTTCCGATGCTTGATGAGCTGATTTCTGAAGCTGTGAAAAGCGGAACGACAAATATAAACATCGGAATGGCGCATCGGGGCCGACTAAGCGTGTTGGCTCATGTGTTAGGAAAGCCATTTGAGCTTATTTTCTCTGAGTTCCAGCATGCACCGAACAAAGAATTGGTTCCGTCTGAAGGTTCAATCGGAATCAACTACGGCTGGACCGGAGATGTGAAATATCATTTAGGTGCGGACAGAAAAATTAAAGATCATAATGTTGTTCGTGCACGACTCACGCTAGCGAACAACCCTAGCCATCTAGAGTTTGTGGATCCGATTGTGGAAGGGTATACACGTGCAGCCCAAGATAATCGCAATGTGCGCGGATATCCTGAACAAGATATTCACAAATCCATGGCTGTGTTGATTCACGGCGATGCAGCATTCCCTGGCGAGGGAGTCGTGGCAGAGACTCTTAACCTTAGTCAGTTAAACGGTTACAAAACCGGAGGAACAATCCACATTATCGCCAATAATATGATCGGATTTACGACGGAAAGCCATGATTCTCGATCAACAAAATATGCCAGCGACCTAGCCAAGGGCTTCGAAATTCCGATCGTTCATGTGAATGCGGATGATCCAGAAGCATGTTTGGCAGCTGTTTATATTGCCATTTTGTATCGCAATAAATTCCATAAAGATTTCTTAATTGATTTAATCGGATACCGCCGTTACGGGCATAACGAAATGGATGAGCCTATGGCGACAAATCCGTTGCTTTATGAAAAAATTAAGAAACATGAAACAATTTGCAAATTATATGCTAAACAGCTTGAAAGCGATGGAATTATTTCCTTAGAAGACGCAAGAAAGTTTGAACAAGAAGTGCAGGATCGGCTGAAAAAAGCATACGATAAAGTTCCAAAAAACGAACACCAAGAAGAGGAAATTCATATTCCAGAAACGGTCAGCCATGGTCTGCCAAAAATCGACACGACTGTGCCGGTGGATGTCCTTGACAAAATTAACAAGGAATTAATTACGTTCCCAGAAGGATTCACCGTTTTTAATAAATTGCAAAAAATTCTAGAACGCAGGGCAAAAGTATATGAAGAAGAAAGAAAAGTAGATTGGTCGCTTGCAGAAGCGTTCGCCTTTGCGACAATCTTGAGAGATGGAACTCCGCTTAGAATTACTGGACAAGATTCGGAACGCGGGACTTTTGCTCATAGACATTTAGTCTTGCACGATGTGAAAACAGGCAAAACCTTCTCGCCGCTGCATCGTTTGTCGGATGTTCAAGTATCATTTGCGATTCATAACAGCCCGTTGTCTGAAGTTTCTGTATTGGGATTTGAATACGGATATAACGTATTTTCTCCGGAAACGCTTGTCATTTGGGAAGCACAATTCGGTGATTTTGCAAACGTTGCACAAGTCATATTCGATCAATTTATTTCAGCCGGCAGGGCAAAATGGGGACAAAAATCTGGCCTCGTCATGTTGCTGCCGCATGGATATGAAGGCCAGGGACCGGAACATTCCAGCGGGCGTTTGGAACGGTACTTGACCCTTGCTGCAGAAAACAATTGGACGGTGGCAAATGTAACGACTGCTGCTCAATATTTTCATTTGCTAAGAAGACAAGCAGCGATTTTAACAAAAGAAGAAGTGCGTCCGCTCATCATTATGACACCAAAAAGCTTGCTGCGTAATCCAAATACGGTTTCCGACGTTACAGAGCTGACTGAAGGTCAATTTCAACCGGTTATTGAACAGCCTGGTTTAGGTCAAAATAAAGAAAAAGTAAAACGTTTAATTTTGTGCACTGGCAAAATATCGATAGAATTGGCGAATGGTCTGCAAAAATTAGATCAAAAAGATTTTCTTCATATTGTACGGGTGGAGGAAATTTATCCGTTCCCTGAAGAAGAAATTAAAGAGATTATAGAAAGATACCCTAACTTGCAGGAAATCGTCTGGGTGCAAGAAGAGCCGAAGAATATGGGATCGTGGATTTTCACATATCCGCAATTAAAATCTATTGTGGGTGATAAGCTCGCTGTTAAATATATTGGACGTCCAAGACGGTCAAGCCCTGCAGAAGGAGACCCGACAATTCACAAAAAAGAGCAGAGCCGAATCATAACAGAAGCGCTTACATGGAATGAATGAGGAGGAAATTTAAAAAATGGCTGAAATTAAAGTTCCAGAACTAGCAGAATCCATTTTAGAAGGTACAATTTCTCAATGGTTGAAAAAACCTGGCGATAAAATTGAAAAAGGCGAATACATTCTTGAGCTGGAAACCGATAAGGTCAATGTTGAAATTACTGCTGAACATGCCGGTGTTTTAAAAGAAGTATTTAAAAATGAGGGCGATGTTGTCGAAGTTGGCGAAGTCATCGGAATCATCGATGAAGGCGCAAGTGAAGCTCCACAGGCAAGCAGCCCTCAGCCAGAACAAAAAGTAGAAGCCGCTCCAGAGCAAAATCGAGAGGAGCAAACAGTTCAAGTGGAATCGGAAGAACAGTCTGCAGGCAAACCGCGCCCAATCGCAACACCTGCAGCAAGAAAGCTTGCACGTGAAAAAGGAATCGACTTATCGGCCGTACCGACGGCTGATCCGCTCGGTCGTGTTCGCAAACAAGATATTGCATATTATGAAGCGCCAAAAGCGGAAGAAAAAGCCCCTAATAAACCAAAACCAGAACCGCAAGAAACACAAAAGGCAACGGTTGCAGATCAGAAGCCTGTGGAACGGATCAGAATGTCCCGCAGAAGACAAACCATTGCCAAACGTCTAAAAGAAGTTCAAAATACAGCAGCTATGCTGACAACCTTTAATGAAGTGGATATGACAGCCGTTATGAACATCCGCAAACGGAGAAAAGATCAATTTTTTGAGGAGCATGATGTTCGTTTAGGCTTTATGTCCTTCTTTACAAAAGCAGTTGTCGCAGCCTTGAAAAAATTCCCTCTACTGAATGCGGAAATTCAAGGCGATGAAATTGTGTTGAAAAAATATTATGATATTGGAGTAGCTGTTTCTACAGATGAAGGTTTGGTTGTTCCTGTTGTAAGAGATGCAGATCGCTTAACATTTGCTCAAATCGAGCAAGAAATTGCCGATCTTGCAGCAAAAGCGAGAGCAAATAAACTTGCGCTTTCGGATCTGCAAGGAGGAACATTTACGATAACTAACGGCGGTATTTTCGGATCTTTATTGTCAACACCGATTTTAAATGGACCTCAAGTCGGTATTTTAGGGATGCATAAAATCCAGCTTCGCCCAGTTGCGATTGACGAAGAGCGCATTGAAAACCGTCCGATGATGTATATTGCTTTATCATATGACCACCGTATTATTGACGGAAAAGAAGCTGTCAGCTTCTTGGCAACTGTCAAAAAGCTGTTGGAGGATCCAGAGCAGCTCTTGCTGGAAGGGTAAATCACTAATGAAGGAAGAACGCATTCCGCGTTCTTCTTTTCATATGAAAACGAACGAATGAAGGAGTGGCAAACATGAATCATCTATCATGGAAAAACAAAAAAGCAAATAAAAAAGTTGTATGTTTACATACAAATGCAAAAAAGTATATGGTAAATAATGTATTGACACCTGGACAAACTTATGATGTCTTGAACGAAACGGAAGAGTATTATTTTATTATCGACAATTCCGGAAAAGTAGGCGGGTTTTACAAAGAATATTTTGAAGAGGCAAAATAGCTAATCATCCCTTTATTTTTTCTTACCTTTTTGAGAGGAGGTGTTGTTCGTGTTCGTTTATACTGAAGAGGATATTCGCAACATTGACAATCTGGCAGAAAAAAATGGCCTTTCTTCTATTGTGTTGATGGAAAACGCCGGGCGCTCTTTATTTCAAAAGCTTGTTTCGTATGTAAAAAAAGATGATCGCATTTTAATATTGTCCGGTAAAGGCAACAACGGCGGAGATGGAATTGTTTTGGCCAGATATTTAAAACAAAACGGCTACCATGCCGATCTTTCTTTTCCGCTTGGGGCACCGAAAAGTGAAGCAGCGAAGCATCATTTCGCTTTTTATAAAAACAGCGGTTTTCTCGAAACAGCCGAATATGAACAAAATCATTACCAAGTCATCGTTGACGCTTTGCTGGGGGTCGGTGCAAGGCATCCGCTAAGAGATGATGTGAAAAACATCATTGAATGGATTAATGGACAAAACGCTTTTGTCGTTTCCGTTGATGTTCCTTCAGGAGTTTTATCCGACACCGGAGAAGCGTCGATAGCGGTTAAAGCAAACGTCACCATCAGCATCCACGGATATAAGCGATCAGCCTTTTTGCTGCCTTCTTCATCTTTTTACGGAAAAAAGGAAGTTGTGTCCATCGGCCTGAAGGAAGAAGGGAAATGGAAGGTCTGGACAGAAAAAGATGTGAAGCAAACATGGCCGAACCATCCGTCTTTTTCCCATAAAGGCACTTTTGGAACAGGCTATTTAATTGCTGGCTCCGACGAAATGCCGGGAAGTGTGCTTCTTGCTGCGAAAGGAGCTATGAGGGCAGGAATTGGCAAGCTTGTGATCGGCACAACACCCTTTGTAGCGGGGGCCATCGCCGGGCAAATTCCTGAAGCAACTTATTTTTTTGAAGGTCTCATAAAAGCAGGAGATGGTGAATTCCCGGAAAAGCTGTCAGTATGTGCAATTGGACCAGGTATCGTTCCTGGAGAAGAGACCGAAAAAGCCATTCAATCCATCTTACAAAACGATTGGCCTGTTGTGCTGGATGCCGGTGCGTTACAAAAACGCACATATCCGAAAAATAGACAACATCCTATTGTGTTAACACCGCATCCGGGGGAATTTAGCCGTTTAATCGATCAGCCGATCAGCTATATACAAAAGAACAGAATCGAAGCTGCTTCTAAATTTGCCGTTGAAGAAAATGTCATTGTTGTTTTAAAAGGCCAATATACAGTGATTGCATTTCCGGATGGAACAGGAATGATCAATCCAACTGGAAACATTGCTTTGGGCAAAGGCGGGAGCGGAGATGCATTAACGGGAATCATCGCTGCTTTTTTGTCCTATTATGAGAACAAAAAAGCAGCTGTGGCAAATGCAGTCTATTTACACGGTTTATGTGCAGATCTGTTTGTAAAAACGAAAGGTGTAAGATCAATGCTTGCGGGCGATATTCCAGACATTTTGCCGGAAGTGATGAAACGATTCGAATAGCCTTATCAATATGGCTTCCAAATGACTTTTTTTGCAGTTTGAAATCTTTGTTCCACTTCTGGCCAGTTGACGATTTTCCAAAAATTATCGATATATTTTTGCCGATCGTTTTTATATTGCAAGTAGTATGCATGCTCCCAAACATCTAATACAAGAAGAGGAATGACATCCCATTGGCTTAAGTTTTGATGCTTTTCCGCCTGCAATATTTCCAATCTTCTTGAACGGGGGGACCATACTAATATCGCCCAGCCTCCGCCTTCGACTGCTTTTGCAGCTTCGCTGAAATGCTTTTTAAATGCTTGAAAGCTTCCGAATGAATTTTTGATCGCTTCCTTTAATTCACCTTTTGGCTCGCCCCCGCCTTTTGGGTTCATGACATTCCAAAAAATTGTATGCAAATAGTGGCCTGCCCCATTGAAAGCTGCTTCCCGTTCCCAATGTTTAATCAATGAAAAATCTCCTGTTCTCCGTGCTTTTTCCATTTCGATTTCCGCCTTGTTTAAACCGTCTACATAGCTTTGATGGTGTTTCAAGTGGTGAAGCCTCATGATTTCTTCTGAAATATACGGCTCAAGCGCATTGTATCGATAGGGAAGAGGAGGGAGCTTATGTTGTCCTATCGGCACAGCCAAAGACCGGTCATCTTCACCTTCAATAAATGATCTGAATTCATCATACAATTGATTCGCCTGTTCATAAAGTTCGCTTTCTGAAACGGACTCGGCTTTGTCCAGCTCTGTTTTGAAACGGATTATTTTTTCCTCGAATTCGCTTGCAAAAGGGTGTTCTGAAATGATGTTTCCATAAAGATCATCACACCATTTTTTTAATTCATTAATATACGATTCACTCAAGACAACAAAATCCTCCTTTTCATTCAATCGTCCAGAATACTATATGAAGCAATTTGCAAAAGGGTGAACTAAAAGAAGCGCGTCTTTTTTTAGATGGAAGAGGGGACTCCTTAAAGCGGTTTTTCACCAATTAAAAACGGATGATTTTTTAAAGACGTGTATTTTTTTTGTGAGAGGAGAGGCTGGATGGGAAGAATTTTGTTTGTAAATACTCGGTCTTGTTATGAAAAAAGAGCAGCTGCCTGAATTATGTATGAAAAATGCCATGCATATCAATGCAAAATAAGATCAGGGGATTGTCCCAAAAGGATACATCCATTGGAATTCAATAATCAAGAAATGCTGATATATCAGCATTACTGAACATGAAAAGGGGGATCCAATGCCGTGAAATCAACTAATTGGACGGCCCCTTAAGTTCAATCTGCCCAAACATCGTTCATTGAACAGTATACTTTTCATCTTTTCAAACAAGCACGTCAGCTTCTTTAGCTTTTTTGGGAACTAATAGACAAACTCTACTTTAATGACAGAAGTAAGTACATTCAAATTTCATTTTAACAACAAATACTACTTCTTGATTAGATCTGCCATCATAACAAAAATTTTATCATCATACGCATTTTCATCCTGCTTTAAAATGTCGTCTATATATTTTTGGTATTCCTTTACAAAAGGCTATAACAAAGTCCGTGAAATGACAATCCAGTACTTTTTGTTTGCTTGAATCATAATACAACAATCAATAAACAGACGATTTTGGGATTTTTTTAATGTGATATTTTAAAGCATTCTCAAAGCTTCTACGGTCCCTTGAACTATTTTTCATTACTGAATTTGATCAAGTAATCTCCGATATCTAATAAAAGACCATCACGGAATGTTGTTTTTGTCCCTTTTCAACAATATACATATATAATCTTTTGTAGAAATAAAAGGATAGCTCAAAAGGAGCATCTTTTGTATCCTCATATTCTTCAATCTCAAATAATAGCTTCATCTGTCTATACACCCTTTAAATTCATTTTGTTTACTATTTGTACAGATTTCATATATTTAAATTACTTGATTTATCCCGTTACTTGGTTTTCCTTTAAAGATTTCATAATCCTCTTCATTTCTGTTTTTGAAAGATTTTTAGAAACAATGTTCATTTTATATCGCGATTTTCCCTGTAATTCCTTTTTGATGCTGTGCGTCCTTTAATTTGTAAAAAGCAGAGAAGACAACGCTTTTTTCAATTTAAAGCCGAACAGGGAAGGGGTGTTCTGCTGTATTATGGACAATTACTGTTTCTGTTGTTTTTCACAGAGGAAATGCCCGAGCTTTTCTCAATGCAGAAAGTACTAAAGCAGGCGGAACTCAACCTTTTAGGAGAAGTTCTCGACAACTGGAAAGCCCCACAGAAATCATTTTCTGTGGGGCATAGATATTGTTTTTTAGACAGGCGCTATTCTGAATTATATATTTTAATTTAAGCTAATCCACACGCTTTTTACTTCTGTATAGTTGTTCAAAGCATATGAACCCATTTCGCGACCGATACCTGATTGTTTGTATCCGCCAAACGGAGAAGCTGCATCAAATACATTATAACAGTTGACCCAAACAGTTCCTGCTCTCAAGCGATTGGCGACATAGTGAGCGTTGGCCACATCTCTCGTCCATAAACCGGCAGCTAAGCCGTATTCGCTGTTGTTTGCCCGATCAATAACTTCATCTAAATCTTCAAAAGGCAATGCAGCAATGACCGGACCGAATATTTCCTCTTTGGCAATTGTCATTTTATCTTCAACATCAGCAAAAATTGTAGGAGTGACAAAATACCCTTTTTCAGATGGCGTAGATCCGCCGGTCACAACTTCTGCGCCTTCTTCAATTCCTTTTTCAATATAATTCAACACTCTTGACTGCTGCTCTTCAGATACGAGCGGCCCCATTTCCGTTTCCGGATTCAGTCCAAAGCCTTGGCGGATATTTTTGGCATGGGAGGCCATATCTGCTAATACATTATCGTAATGTTTTTTCTGAATAAACACACGAGAACCTGCACAGCATACTTGACCTTGATTAAACATTACACCGTTTAATGCACCTGGAATCGCTTTTGACAGATCAGCATCCGGCAAAATAATATTCGGCGATTTGCCTCCTAATTCCAGCGTAACTCGCTTCAGTGAACGTGCGGCATTTTTCATTATCAGCTTGCCGACTTCTGTCGATCCGGTAAAAGCAATTTTATCTACCAGAGGATGATCAACAATCGCTTGCCCAGCTGTTTCCCCAAAGCCCGGTACTATGTTGATAACCCCAGGTGGGAAACCTGCTTCTTCAATAAGCTCTGCTAAATAAAGGGCTGAAAGTGGAGTTTGTTCTGCAGGCTTCAAAACGACTGTACAACCAGTTGCAAGAGCGGCACCAAGTTTCCACATTGCCATTAGAAGCGGGAAGTTCCATGGAATAATCTGGCCGACAACACCAACAGGTTCATGTCTTGTATAATTGAAAAATGGTCCGTTGACAGGAATGGTCTGCCCGACTATTTTTGTAGACCATCCGGCATAGTAACGCAAGTGTTCAATGGCTAACGGAATATCTGCATTTCTAGTTTCCCGGATCGGTTTTCCGTTATCCAGCGTTTCCAGCTGAGCTAGTTCTTCTTTGTTTTCTTCCAGTAAATCCGCCAGTTTGTACAATAATCGGCTTCGTTCAGCAGCTGATATTTTGGACCATGGCCCGCTGTCAAAAGCAGCTCTTGCCGCACGGACAGCACGGTCAATATCTTCTTTGTCCGCTTCATAAACCGTTGCAAGAGTTTCTCCAGTTGCTGGATTAGGAGTGTCAAACGTTTTGCCGGAAACGCTTTCGACAAATTCACCATTAATGTACAACTTTTTTTTCCCTTTTAGAAACTCCGCTACTTTCCCTTCAACATTAGCGATTAATTGACTCATCGATCATCCTCCTAATTTTTTTTTCGTTGTGTAAACTCTGGATGAACGAAATACAGTTTTATAATAAAGGAAAATTCAGAATATTTCAACCCATTTTTTAAAAATTACCAAAAATCTCCTGACCAACAACTGCTGGATGGCCGCAGAAAACTTAAGAAAACAACTTTATTTCAGTCATCAAGACAAACTATTTAAGAATAATCGTATAAAGAGAAATGAACTTCAAAGAGGTGATGACTATGAATGAGAAGCATCAAAAATCTTTTACGACCGTAAAATCATATCGTCCTTTTCATAGCAGATATGATCCATGTAAACCAATCGGTGTCAAATACTATTCCACACCGCCAAACCTTTTCCTCGGTTTTCAGCCGCCGAACTTGCAGCAATTTTCCGCAAAAGAAGCATTAAAAAAAGGGACTCTTTGGCGATTTTTTTATGACTATTACGAAAATCCGTATGAGAAAAAAGGGAGGTAGCCAAAATGAAGGAGCTTCCTCAAGAGTACTATCAGCTCCTTGAAGAAATTCAAGCGGCTGATTTCGTGCTTGTTGAATTATCGCTTTATCTAGACACTCATCCAAATGATATAGAAGCAATCCAGCAATTTAACCAATATGCCCAATACTCAAAACAATTGAAGCAAATGTTTGAATCAAAATTCGGTGCGCTGCAGCAATTTGGAAACAGCTTTTCAGACGCGAACTGGAGCTGGGGAACGATGCCGTGGCCATGGCAAGTATAGCTTTAGCCCGTTTAACTATACTCATACGATGAAAGGAGAAAGAACATGTGGTTTTATGAAAAAAAACTACAATATCCTGTCAGGGTGAGTACGTGCAACCCAAAACTTGCAAAATATTTAATTGAACAATACGGCGGAGCAGATGGAGAACTTGCCGCCGCCCTTCGCTATTTGAATCAAAGATACACAATTCCCGACAAAGTAGTAGGCCTTTTAACGGACATTGGTACAGAAGAATTTGCTCATTTAGAGATGATCGCAACAATGGTGTATAAATTGACGAAAGATGCGACGCCAGAACAATTAAAGGAAGCAGGACTAGGCGAACATTATGTCAATCATGACAGCGCCTTGTTTTATAACAACGCTGCCGGAGTGCCATGGACTGCGACTTATATTCAAGCAAAAGGGGATCCAATAGCTGATTTGTATGAGGATATAGCTGCCGAGGAAAAAGCAAGGGCTACTTATCAATGGATTATCGATATGTCAGATGATCCTGACTTAAACGACGGATTAAGATTTTTACGTGAAAGGGAAATTGTTCATTCACAACGTTTTCGTGAGGCGGTGGAAATTTTAAAAGAAGAACGGGACCGTAAAAAAATTTTTTAAAGAGGCTCAAGGAGCTTTCCAATTAGACATACTTTCGTCTATTGGATGCTCCTTTTATGCTTCTGGCAGAACCATTGTTTGCAATATTCAAGATTGACAGCATGTACGAACTTTTTTACTTTCTTTCTTCCAAAAGGAATAAAACAAGCAGCTGAAGAAAAAACTGTAAAATCGATCAATTGAAGCTGTTCACGTACAAAAATAGTGTATTTTGCATTACTTAATCCATTTTCTTTAGCCCATGAATAAAATTCAAAATCATATCCTCCTTTGTAAAGGAGAAGGATATTTTTAGTGAATTTATAAAAACATAGACATAATTTAAAAAACAATTTTATAAATGACTAGACAAATTTTTATATTTGTATATAATTTTAATTGAAAACGGTATCATTAAATTAAAGTAAAGGGGTTGAATCAACGATGAAACGAATTCTTTTAGCCTGCAGTTCAGGGATGTCTACGAGTTTGCTAGTAACAAAAATGCAAGAGTATGCGAAGTCGATTGGGGAAGAAGCAGAAATTTGGGCTGTAGGACAAGATCAAGCGAAAAAAGAAATGGAGAAAGCGGATGTTGTTTTAATTGGTCCGCAAATGAGCTTTTTAAAAAGTGAACTTCAAAAAGAAGCTGAAAAATATGGAATTAAAGTAGATGTTATTGATATGGTGGCATACGGAATGGCAGACGGGAAAAAAGCGTATGAACAAGCGTTAAAATTAATGGGGGAAAAATAATGGAAAAAGTGGATATTCAACAATTAACGAACGAGAAAATTGCGTTTCAGCTCATTCTTCATAGCGGAAATGCGCGCAGCAAAATCATTCAATCTCTTCGCGAATATCGTGTTGGAAACAAAGAAGCTGCAGATCAGCTGCTAAAAGGAGCGGAAGAGGACTTAAGTTTAGCTCACGATATTCACTTTCAAATGATCCAAAAAGAAGCAGGCGGTCAAAATACGGAGATTACGCTATTGCTGATGCATGCGGAGGACCATTTAATGTCGACGCTGTCTATGAAGGAGTTAGTAAAAGAGATGATTGAGTTGTTTAAAGAAAAAAACTTATAAAAGGGGGTTGTGTTGTATGAACCAAGTTTTTGAAAGGGTAAGTAAAATATTGATCCCGATTGCTGGGAAATTAAATAACAATCGTTATTTACAAGTATTGCGCGATGCGTTTATGTTGGCGTTCCCGCTTACGGTTTTCGGATCTATCGCTGTCGTTATTGCCAACTTGCCATTTCTTGATAAAGTAATGAGCGAAGGCGCCTTAAACACGATGCGTTCGATTTTAAACGTCGCTCCAAGCGCAACAATGGAAGTCATGACGATTTTTGTTGTATTCGGTATCGGTTATTACTTGTCTAAAAGTTACGATGTGGAAGGAGTTTTCGGGGGTGCCATCGCGCTTGCTTCTTTCTTCATTTTAACACCGTTTGTTTTAAATGTGGAAGGAAAAGAAGCGGTACAAGGTGTCATTCCGCTTGACCGCTTGGGGGCTAAAGGAATGTTCCTTGGTATGATTACAGCCTTTGTCGCTGCGGAGATTTACCGGAAAGTCGTGCAAAAAAATATTACCATTAAAATGCCGGCGGGAGTGCCACCAGCAGTCTCGAAATCGTTTGCGGCTCTTATTCCTGCGGTAGTGACACTCACCGTTTTCCTTGTCATCAATACTATTGTAACACAATTATTTAAAACAAACATGCATGACGTCATTTATAATGCAGTACAAGCGCCGTTAGTCGGCTTAGGAAGCGGCATTATTCCAACACTTATTGCGATTTTTGTGACACAAATTTTATGGTTTTTCGGGTTGCACGGGCAAATTATCATTAACTCTGTGATGGACCCGATTTGGAATACGTTATCTCTTGAAAACTTAAATGCGTATACGAAAACAGGAGAAGTTCCGCACGTTATCAGCAAACAGTTTATCGAAATTTATACGGTTGGTATGGGTGGAACTGGAATGACTCTTGCCGTCATCTTTGCCATTCTTTTCTTCATGAAAAGCAAGCAGATGAAACAAGTGGCTAAATTGGGACTTGGACCAGGAATTTTTAACGTCAATGAGCCTATTATTTTCGGTTTGCCAGTGATAATGAATCCGCTTGTTATCGTTCCATGGATTCTTGCGCCGATGGTTGTTACGTTTGTCACTTATTTAGCGATGTCTTCCGGCCTTGTACCGCCGCCAACAGGAGTGGCAGTGCCGTGGACGGTGCCGATCTTTATTAACGGAATCATGGCGACAAACTCGCTGGCAGGAGGACTTTTGCAATTAGTAAACTTTACGATTGTACTTGTTATTTGGTTCCCGTTCTTAAAATTTATTGACCGAATGAACTTGCAAAAAGAAAGGGAAGAAAGAGAAGCTACAAAGAACGCGTCATAAAGAGGTGAAGATCAATGGAACAACAACCGAAGCAAGAGATCTCCTTTCGCTTTCCAGACGGATTTTGGTGGGGAAGTGCCACATCCGCTACGCAAATTGAAGGAGCGGCAAATGAAGGCGGAAAAGGGCCGAATATTTGGGATTACTGGTATGAAAAAGAGCCAAATCGATTTTTTAACGGTGTTGGTCCGTCCGTTACTTCTGATTTTTATCATCGCTATAAAGAAGATATTGCGTTAATGAAAGAAATCGGCCATAATTCCTTTCGCTTTTCGATTTCATGGTCACGGCTGATTCCGGATGGAAATGGCGATGTGAACGAAGAAGCGGTGCGATTTTATAACAATGTCATTAACGAGTTGTTAGCAAATGACATTGAACCGTTTGTAAATTTATTCCATTTTGATATGCCGCTTGCAATGCAGCAATTGGGCGGTTGGGAAAGCCGCGATGTCGTGGACGCTTATGCTCGTTATGCAAAGATTTGTTTTGAACTATTCGGCGATCGTGTAAAAAAATGGTTTACCCATAACGAACCGATCGTTCCGGTTGAAGGCGGGTATTTATACGATTTCCATTATCCGAACGTTTTTGATTTTCAACGGGCTGTACAAGTGGCTTACCATACTATCGTGGCCCACGCCAAGGCAGTGCAAGTGTTTAAGCAAATGAATATGAAGGATGGAAAAATTGGAATTATTTTAAATTTAACTCCTTCCTATCCACGAAGCAGCCATCCTGCTGATGTGAAAGCGGCGCATATTGCGGATTTATTTTTCAACCGCAGCTTTTTAGATCCGGCGGTAAAAGGGGAATATCCGCAAGATCTCGTCGACCTTTTGCGGGAGCACGGATATTTGCCGGTAACTGAAGAAGGAGATAAAGAGTTAATCAAAGAAAATACTGTTGATATTCTTGGAATTAACTATTATCAGCCGCGGCGTGTAAAAGCAAAAGAACATCTTCCAAATCCGGAAGCGCCGTTTATGCCGGAACGCTTTTTTGATTATTACGTAATGCCGGGAAGAAAAATGAATCCTTATCGCGGCTGGGAGATTTATGAAAAAGGCATTTACGATATTTTAATGAATGTGAAAGAAAATTACGGTAATATCGAATGCTTTATTTCGGAAAATGGAATGGGAGTCGAAGGGGAAGAACGTTTTCGTGATGAAAATGGAATGATTCATGACGATTACCGAATTGAATTTATCCGTGAACATTTGAAGTGGGTGCATAAAGCGATTCAAGAAGGGGCAAATGTCAAAGGATATCACTTATGGACATTCATGGATAACTGGTCATGGACAAATGCATATAAAAATCGTTATGGATTAGTTGCTGTTGACCTTGAGAACAACAGAAAACGGACGATTAAAAAGAGTGGATACTGGTTTAAAAAGCTTGCTGAAAATAACGGATTTTAGTAGATTAATGATGAGTATAGGTTATCCCTTCTTTTGGGATAACCTCTTTTTTCTCACATATTGTGTAAGCGCAGAAGAAAAATTACAATAAAGATAAAAACTGTGATATAAAGGATGACGGTAATGCCAAAGTACGAACAAATTTCTAATGAAATTCGCAAACGAATTAAAGACGGTGTATATTCCCCAGATGAACCGATTCCGGATGAGCTTTCGTTAGCGCAAGAATTTGGCTGTAGTCGAATGACGGTCAAACGCGCGTTAGATGTGCTTGTATCGGAAGGGTTATTGTATCGCAAACGCGGACATGGAACGTTTATTGTTAAATCAGCGATATTAGACGGTCAAGTAAATGTTGTCAGCAATGAGACGCTTGGCTTAACCAATTTGTTAAAAGGAAGAAAAGTGACAAGTAAAATTATTACGTTTGAAGTGTTGTTTCCACCGGAAGATGTCGCAACGCATCTATGTATTGATACAAATACACCAGTTTATCACCTTATTCGCCTTCGCAATGTCGATGATGAACCGTACGTTATTGAACGTACCTATATGCCGACAAATTTAATTACAGGACTAAACGAAAAAGTACTTCATTCTTCCATTTACAATTATATTACAAATGAGTTAGGCTTAACGATTGCTGGGTCACATCGGAAAATTCGCGCGGCAAAGACGAATAAACTAGATCAAATGTATTTACAATGTGCGCCGGATGACCCAGTGTTGGAATTAGAACAAGTCGGATTTTTAAATAATGGTATTCCATTTGAGTACTCGTTTTCCCGACACCGTTACGATAAATTCGTATTTGTGACGGTAAATATTCGGCGATAAAAAAGCTTGTCCTTTACGCAAGGAGGACAAGCTTTTTTTATCGTGGCGCCCCCTTGAATAATCCTTTGCCGTCGAAGGAAGCCAGCTTCGAGTAAAGCAATGTTGCCGGGCGATCTGGGGAAAGCTGGCGGTGGTATTCCTCCACTTTGTTGAAATAATGTGCGATTTGCGGAGAGTGAAGAATATGAAGCAGCTTATCAGAAATATTAGAGACATCTTTCCAATTTAAAAAATCGAAAGCGAGATGAAACTGTTTCAATATACGGAAATTAATTTCCTCTTGCCCGGGAAGAGTATCGTAAATAAAAATAGGCAATCTTTTATACAAACATTCGCTAATCGTTACCCCGCCTGGCTTTGTTAAAATAAAATCTACTTGATCATAAAGTTTGTTCATCTCCTCGCGCGACGAAATGTAAGGAAGTGGAATGAGGCGCGGGTGGTTTACTCTTTGCGGCTGTTTGTACATTTGCTCGTTTTTCCCGCAAAGAACATAGTAATCGATCGGATCGTCAGGAGAAATTTTTTTTAACAATTCGGTAAAATTGCCAATTCCTAAGCTGCCGCCGGATATAAGACCGGAGTAGCGAGGACGCTCCGTCCACTCTTTCCGTTTGCTTATTGTTATATGTGGATGAGTCGGAATGCCGGTCACAAAAATGCGGCTTTCCGAAACTCCTTTTTCTTGCAGCTGCGTTTTCATGTAAGGATGGCCGACCAAATGGCAATCGATTGCCTCGATTCCCCATAAATCATGAATAAAATAATCAGTATATACGTTTACTACCGGATTCGTGATTTCCTTGCTTAATTTAAGCCTGTTTAATAAGTAGGAAGGAAGAGCATGTGTACAAATAATGAGATCCGGCGCTATATGTTTAACTATATTTTTTAAGTGGCGGCCAAAGAGGAGTTCGTAATATCGAAATGATGGCTCTGTCTTTTTTTGACGGACGACGGATTGATAATATAAGGTGCTGTATGTCTTTGGAAAATGGCGAATCCATTGTAAGTAAACATAAGATATGAAATTTTCCCCTTTTCCTAGTCGTGATGACAGCAGCTCGACTTTATGGCATTGCCACTGTGGGTCAATACCTAATAAATCTTCTTTCAATGCGTCTGCTGCTTGATGATGCCCCGATGGAATTTGCAACAAAGGAAGAAACAACACCCGAAAATATTATTGTACACAGTCTTATTTTTAGGCTGATGGAAGTGGAACTGTCTAAATATGATAAATAAAAGTAGACCCGAGTTCGACAGTTTTGAGGTCATTTTAGGCAAATGGAAATGACCAAAATGCTGTTATATCAAGGGTTTCGTAATGCGGATCCTAGGAAAAAACGCCGAATTTCATAGGCACACGATTTATTAATTTTTCCTTTTAAAAATAAAGTTTATACGTTATAATATAGGCATGTACATACGACGAGTCACACGCAAAAACAAGGATGGAACAACCGTTGCTTATCTCCAGCTTGCTCACAATGAATGGGATCCAAAGGCCAAATATGCGAAAGCGAAGGTGATTTATTCATTCGGGCGCGAAGATGAAGTGGATCGCGCCGTCTTGGAACGTCTGGCCAAAAGCATTTCGCGATTCCTTTCTCCTGAGCAGGCTTGGGAAGTCGAAACGTTGACAGGAGAAGCTTCCGATGACTTTCAATTCCAGTCATGCAAACACCTCGGCGGCGTCTGGCTCTTGGATCAGCTCTGGAGACAACTGGGGTTGGGAGAGATTCTCCACTCCTTGTTTACCTCCCGACATCACCAGATTTCGCTGGAACGGCTGATTTTTGCCATGGTGGCGAATCGCGCCCTTCATCCGTCAAGCAAGTTGGCGATGGAGGAGTGGGTGGAGAAAGACGTGTATATCCCTCACCTTCCTCAAGCCGCCAGCCACCAGTTGTACCGGGCGATGGATGAACTGCTGGCCGTGCAGCCGGAATTGGAACGTCAAGTGTTCCATGCTGTGGCCGATTTATTGAATTTGGAAGTCGACTTGATTTACTTCGATACGACTTCGTCGTACTTCGAAGTGGATCCCTCTGAAACACCGGAAGGAGAATCGCTTCGAAAACAAGGATTCTCGAAAGACAAACGCCCAGACTTGGTTCAAATCGTCATTGGGCTGGCTGTCACCCGGGAAGGAATCCCGATTCGCGCTTGGGTATGGCCTGGCAATACGATGGACATGACGGTCATCAAACAGGTGAAACAAGACTTGATTGGCTGGAAGCTTGGACGTGTGATCAGCGTCATGGACCGCGGCTTTTCCTCTGAAGAGAATTTGCGAATCTTGCAACAGGCCGGCGGACACTACATTGTCGGCGAAAAAATGCGATCCGGCAAAGCCGCCGTCGAAGAGGCCTTAAGTCGTCGCGGACGTTATCATGAAGTGGACGAGAATTTGCACATCAAAGAAATCATCGTCGGCGACGGAGAAGCGCGTCAGCGCTATGTTCTCGTGTACAATCCCAGCGAAGCCGAACGCCAACGCAAGGAGCGAGAAAAGCTGCTTGAATCGCTGAAAGAGGAGTTAGAAGGGCTTCGCCAACTCCCAAACGAAGCCCATCATAAGGCGACCTGCCGGTTGCGTTCCCATTCGTCCTACGGAAAATACTTGCGCCAGTTGAAGGACGGAACCCTTCGCATCGACAAGCAAGCGGTTCGTGACGCGGAAAAGTACGACGGCAAATATCTCATCCGGACATCCGATGACACCTTGTCTGCCGAAGATGTCGCCATCGGGTATAAGCAGCTGGTGGATATTGAGCAGGCCTTCCGAACATTGAAGTCTACATTGGAATTGCGGCCTATGTATCATCGCTTGGAAGACCGCATTCGGGCGCATGTGCTGCTCAGTTGGCTTGCTCTCTTGTTAGTTCGGATCGTGGAGATTCGAACCTATGAATCGTGGCCGAACGTAAGGGACGAATGCGAACGTCTCATGCTTGGACATTTTTCTTCAAAAAACGGTGACCTTTATCAACGAACCGAACTGACGGCCAAACAGGCTCAATTCTTTGCGGCTCTAGGGCTGGAGCCTCCTCCGAAGATTCTAGGCATTCATCCTCGCACCTAGATACACGCCCAACGTATGCCCAAATGCCTCTCGTCCCTTTGGTATCAAGGGATGAGAGGCATTTTGTTTGCCTAGTGACTGTCGAACTCGGGGTAGAAAAAAACAACCAATAGGATTTGCGAACCTGGAAACCAGCCCAGCCATTGAATATCTTGCAGTTGATTAAAGCCAGCCAGTGAAATGATCGTCATATTTAATAAAATGGAAACAAGATTCGCAAAAATGATGGCTGATAAAAAGTTACTAAATGTAAACTTTTTATTCGTCATGACATTTGTAATATAAGTAACAAATATTGTTTCGATTATGATCACGGTAATTCCCGCAATCAATTGTATTAAAATTAACAAAGCAGCAACAAACGAATGTGCAAACAATGGAAAGCTCGCTTGCAGTTTATCAAATTGCTCAATCACTTGAAACTGTTTAATGGAAAAAAATGAATTCGCCACAACTGCTAGCGCTAACAGGCAAAAAGAAAGTAAATTTATTATTCTTTCATTTTTTAATTTGAGCATATTTATCCCCTTTATAAGAAAAGGTGTTCCGCCTTATTACAAAAATTAAAACAGCAGGAGGCTAAAGGCTATTACAGTTAGAGTTAATCACCATGAAACATAAGAAATTTCATTGAGAGAGACCATCAAGAATAATTCCGGCAGCAGTCAGATTAAATTCATAACTTATCCTCTCAAAATTGCTTTAATTTCACACAAATAATATTCTTTCCTCGTTTAAAATTGCAACTGAATGGGCTGTACTTAGTTGGTCAAAAATTTTTAGTTCAAGTAGACTATAAACAACAAATCATGCAATTGTACTAAAGCGGGAAGCCAAATTGTAATCAACCGAACTTGCATAGCTAAGCAGCCCGTGAATTCTTATGTGATGAAACCCGAAAACAAAGTCATGTAATTTCTTTTAAACTAGTATTTCCGAATGAGGATTTTGGAAATTTATAGAAATATTATAATGAAGGTTGGATCCCTTGGTCAAGCTGCTCCTAAATTTTTCTAATGGTTTTCAAAAGGTGGCATGTTAGGAATAATGATTTTAAGTAATCCATCCCATTAATCTACGTTTTTTCAGACAGAATCATCTTGTTTGTAACACTCATTATTGCGTGAATAAGAAATGTTCATGCCCGATGCTTCCGAGAAGCAATCGAAATTTTAAAAAGGTCAAGATTCGGTGGTAGAGGAAAAGACTTTCGGATTGACCAACAGCCGAATGCCATTCCACTTTATGCTAAAACAAATATTTTAACAAATAGCATGGAGGTCTTGTCATATTATGTGACAATTCATTTTGCAAACAATGTTCTAAATGAAAAAAAGATATATTTTTATTTGAACTTATATTATGATTAAAATAAAAGGATCGGAAAACTATAAGTTTACATAATTATATTATTGCAAAAAGGAGATGGATGGAGAGATGACGGAAAAAAGAAAACCTAGCGGCTTTTTATTGAAGCAGCGAGCTTTTTTAAAATTATATTTAATCACGATGACGGAAAAGAAGCGGCTGTATGGTTTTAAAATATTGGATGAACTGCGGGAAGAGTTTCGCCCGTATGGCTACCGTCCGAATCATTCTGAGCTGTACAAAGCGCTTCATGATTTAATAAAAGACGGCATTTTAAAACAAATTAAACGAAAAAAAGAAGGAGCCGAGTTTCAAGAGGTTGTCTATTATCAGTTTGTCGATTATGAAAAAGCAAAACAATATAAAAGACAACTAAAAGCAGAGCTGGACCGCTCAAAAGCAATTATTGAAAAAGCTATACGAGACAATTTTGCATAAATATGGAGGAGTATTATGATCAATCTTGCAAAAAAGCTGGAACAAATCGATGGCAAAGGATATAAAGCGTACAAACAGATTCAAGGCTCGTACAAGTTTCCTGATTTTGAATTGTTGATCGATTATGTACAGGGCGATCCGTTTGCAAGTCCTTCGAAAATCAGAATATTGATCGCTAGAAGCAAAACGGCTTTTTTACAAAAATGGACAAACAGCCGGCAAAGAAAGATAAGATGTGAAGATATGATTGTCCGCGAAGTATTTCAAGTAATTTCTAATTTGAAAAATAACGTACGCGGCTCTGGAAAAAGCGGGCTGATCATGATTGACAAACCGGGGCAGAAAGTGTTAGAACGGACTGCTGTTCAGATAGGAGAACACGATATTACAGTTTGTCTTTCAATCGGTCTTCCGGCTCAAGGGAGAACAATATTAGGCAAGGAAGCCAAAAAAATATTTTTTCAACTACTTCCCGAAATTTTGCGGCATTCTGTCTTTTCTGTGAAGGAGAAAGATATTGAGGGCGCGATTCAGCTTTGCGACCAGCAAATGGCGATCCGCTCCTATATGAATGAGAGAGGAATAATAGCGTTTATTGCAAATAATTCAATTTTGCCGCGTGCAAGCGGCGTAAGTGATCAGCCGTTGAAGGGCGCTGTTCCTTTTCAAAGTCCAAAGGAAATGGAAGTCTCAATTCCTGTTCCGCATCGGCAAGAACCGTTGAAGGGCATGGCTATATACAAAGGCATCACCTTGATCGTTGGAGGAGGTTATCATGGAAAAAGCACTTTATTAAAGGCGCTCGAGCATGGTGTTTATGACCATATTGAAGGGGACGGCCGTGAATTTGTTTTGACGGACCGTTCAGCATGCAAAATACGTGCCGAAGATGGCCGCAGTATAAAGAAGGTGGATATTTCCGCTTTTATTAACAATCTGCCGTTTCAAAAAAGCACAAAATCCTTCTCTACGGAAAATGCAAGCGGCAGTACATCGCAGGCAGCCAATATAATGGAAATGCTAGAAGCAGGAGCAAAAACATTATTGATCGACGAGGATACAAGTGCAACAAACTTTATGATCCGGGACGCCAGAATGCAAGCATTAATTCATAAAGAGCATGAACCCATTACTCCATTTATCGATAAAGTTTTACAATTGAAGCATGATTTTGATGTCTCAACAATTTTAGTTATGGGCGGATCGGGAGATTACTTTTCTGTTGCGGATCGTGTAATTAAAATGGATCATTATAAGCCTTATGACGTCACACATGAAGCAAAACAGATTGCCTGTCAAATTAAAACCGGAAGAAAGCATGAAGGAGGGGAGAAATTTGGAGAATGGAAGCTTCGTATTCCGGAATCAGGCAGCTTGAACAGCAGAAAAGGGAAAAAATCTAAAATTGCTTGCCGGCTTTCTGAAATTCAATATGGACTAGAAAAAATTGATTTATCTTATGTAGAACAGCTGGTCGACGAAAGCCAGACAAGAATGATTGGAGAAATATTATCGTATATCGAACGGACAAACCTTTTTGACAGACGCTTAACAGTATCACAATTGCTTGATTTCGTAGAAAATAAGATCAATCAGGACGGTCTCCAAAGTTTTTCGGCCCATCATGGTCATCAAGGTGAATTGGCGTATGTAAGAAGATTTGAATTAGCGGCAGCCTTGAACCGGATTAGGGCGTTAAAAATTCGGGAATGAAGAAAAGACTTTCTTCCATAAAAAATTTTTCTATCATCATCAACGAACTGACGGGTGCCCCAATTTTGACAGCGCAAAGAAAGCGAGAGACTCCGAGCATTTCTTTTGCTTAGACGGCCTCGACCGCAAGCTTGCCGGCGCGAAACGGGCGCGGGAGTCGCGAGCTTTGAATCTGTCAATGCTCGTTACGAAAACGATTTGGCATGAACTTGCTGGTTTTCCCGCTTGTCCGTTTTCTTTTTCTCTTTTAAATAATCAATTAAAACTAGAAGAATAACAATGAAAAAACAAATGCTTGATAATTGAAAAATCGTTCCTAAATCAACATAGGATGATAAGAAGCCTAGAAAAACCGCACTTATTCCTATTCCTCCATCCAATGCTGAATAATACATTCCGTTTGCGACTCCTCTCCGATCGGCAGGTGTTTTAGAAAGCACCCATGATTGCAAAACAGGAAGCAGTGACCCAAAACCGGCGCCAAATAAAATACCAGCTAAAACAAGCATTCCGACTGAGTATGTGAAAGATAAAACCCAAAAGGCGATAAATGTTAAGAATGAGCAAACAATGGCAAGAAGCCAAGGACCGCTTCGATCAAACCACCTTCCTGAAATTGGTCGTACAGCAGTTGCCGCCAACGCATTACATAAGTAGTATAAGAAGATTTGATCGATCCCTCTTTCTTGGCCGAATATGACGATAAACGTGACAATTCCCCCATAACCGAAAGCTGATAATAATGTAATCAGTGCAGGAAACGCCCCATGTTTATCAATGAGTGAGCGAAAAAAAGAAAAATCCTTTACATGTATTGATTTTTCTAAAACAGACTTTGGCGTTTTGTATTGAACTAATGAAAGGGCGATAATCGATATGACACCGAAAATGGCGGAACCGATGATGAGCGGCTGGAATCCTAAATGTTGAAAAAGCAAAATGCCAAAACTAGGAGCGATGATCATCCCAATGGTGATAGATAAACCATAATAGCCCATTCCTTCTCCGAGGCGTTTCGTTGGAACCAATTCAACAGCTGCCGTTCCATTTGCTGTTGTTGACCAGCCCCAGGCAAAACCGTGAAGGAGGCGGACAATTAAAAATAAAAAAACAATCGATGTAAGCGAGTATGAAAGGGTTAAAAAGAGTAAGCCTACAGCTCCAGTTATAACGAGCCATTTTCGTTTCGCTGATTCAAGAAGAAAACCAATGAGCGGTCGAATGACAACAGCAGCGATGGAAAAAAGGGTTGTAACAAGCCCGATTTCAATGTCCGATGCTCCAATTGCTTTCGCTTGCGGCGGCAAAGTAGGCAAAAGCATTTGAAAGCTCATAAAAACAAATAAATTTCCGATAATTAACAAAATGAATGATTTTGTCCAAAGCGGCGGCTTGGCGGTATGAACGGCAGAATCCTTCATGGATTTGATGGCACCTCCTGCATCGTAAAAACAAAAATATTTAGATACTCGAACAATTACCAACTACTCTATTATACAAATTTTTCAAAGGAACTCAATGGATTGGTTGCCTTTTCTTTTAATAGAAGCTGGAGAAGAAAATTCACAAATCGATGAAAAATCTAGAACAGCGATGGGGTGAAAAAGTTTCAACTGACACATATTACAAAAAAAGCCGATTTTCTTTCAAACATGAGAAAGAAAATCGGCCGTTTTCTTTTATCGGTTTGGCATGATTTGTTGAATTTGACTGTTTGCAAATTTTTGTTGCAGCGGTTTGATGATGTTAGCGAATAAGTTTTGTCGTCTGCCAAATCCGTATAATGCTGCAGCCCCCAAACCGACTAAAGAAATCCACATCATGCTGTTTCTTTGCCGGTTCTTAGGAAACATGGAGCGTTTTTTTCCCATTTTGAAGAGGGACCCCATTTTTCTCATTATAAAAGCACCTCTTCCTAAGTTGTGTTTGGAAGAACATCTTCCAACAGTTATAGTATTGTTTTTTCACGATTCTTTATTAGTAACAGTTGATTCCAATTTTATTTTAGCTTCTAATCAGCTTTCTTTTCTACATATATTGGTACAAAGGGAGGGAAATTCTTTTGTACCGAAAATTCAGAAGACGACGAAGACGCGGCCCTCTGCCGGCTAAATATGTTTTTTTAATTACATTTGTCATTTTCAATGTTTTGACAGCATACAGCTTATGGCTGATCAATGCCATTATTGAACCGACATTGGTCAGAATAGCGGAAACAAAGACGAGGCAAATTGCCGAACATGCAATTCATGATGCTGTTTCGAAAAAAATAGCAGAAAAACTTGATATGAAGGAATTGATCATTATTCATGAAAAGAAATCAGACGAAACGGCGACTTACAGCTTTAATTCCCAAATTTATAACCGTCTTATTTCAGATGCGACCGTTTATATTCAGCAATATTTAGATGGGAATGTGGAGGTTGAATCGGAAGACGGCATCCCCGTCAATCAAAACCCAGATGGAAAAGGCCTGGTTTATCATATTCCACTCGGATTAATAACGAACAATGCGCTCATCTCCCATTTAGGTCCTGAAGTTCCCGTACGCTTTGAACTTATTGGTTCAGTTAATTCAGAAATTAGCACAAAATATAAGGAAATTGGCATTAATAACGCTTATTTAGAAATATATATGGACATTTTAGTTAAAATTAACGTCATTATTCCTTCGATTTCAAAAGATATGGAAATAGAAAATTCAGTGAAAATTGGTGATTTATTTATTGAAGGAAAAGTTCCGCAGTTTTACAACAGCGGCGGGACTGGTTCGGCACCTGCTGTCATTATGCCTGAAAAATCAAAATAATAATACGGAATAAAATGGATATAAGGGAAGAACATCCCTTTTTTATTTTTGGGCATTTAGGAAATATTAAACTTGTAACAACAAAAAGGAGGAATTGACAATGACAGTTTCAACTCAAGTTCAACAAACATTAGCAGGATTAAAAAGTGCTCAAGCAAGCTTTGAAACGTTTGCACTGCAAACGGAAAACAAGCAAGCAAAACAGATTTATCAACAGGCTGCGCAGCAAACACAGTCAATTGTTGATTTGATTAATACTCGCTTGCAGCAAATCCAGAATGAAGAGCCTCAATATAAACAACAGTAAAGGTTGGTATTTACCAACCTTTTCAACACATCACAAATAAGAGTGAGCTGGTCAGGATGAAACATTTTATATTCTTTTTCACTTTCCTTTTTGTTTTCTCAGCATGCCAACAGAACGATATGGTCGATCCGACTTTAGAACAACCGACAAAAATCAATTATTCGACGAAGAACGCTCCTTTTAATCAAAAGGTCGCGAAAAAGGCGGAGGAAATAGCGGAAAGCTATGATGGAGTTCCCAAAGCCATAAGCGTCAATACAGACCGCAAGCTATTGCTTGCTTTTCAATTAGATCATATGAAACGGTTTCAATTAAAACAAAAGGAAAAAACAATTGAAAAAAAATTAAAAAAATCTTTCCGAGATTATGATGTCACCGTTTCAAGCGACATGAAAATTTATTGGGAAACAGAAAAATTAATTAACAAACTGGAAAATCTGGACAAGCGTGAAATGAACAAGAAAGTGGAAAACATTATTCAATTGAGCAGAGAAGAAACATAAGAAGGTGTTTTCGATGGCGAATGAGCAAAGAAAACTTCAAACGAAAATCATGCAGGAATACTATCAATTGGAGAAAAAAAATGAAACGAAAAGACCTGTTGTCCCAAACTGTTTACGAGCCTTTTTAGTCGGTGGAATTATTTGCTCCATCGGACAAGCGATACAGTTTTTTTACATGTACTTTTTTCATTTTACTCAACAAACCGCTGGAAATCCGACTGTTGCCACGATGATTTTTTTATCTATGCTTTTGACCGGATTTGGTGTTTACGACCGGATTGCTCAATTTGGCGGTGCCGGAAGCGCTGTACCAGTCACAGGGTTCGGAAATGCTGTTATTTCTGCAGCGATTGAGCATCGAACAGAAGGATTTGTCCTCGGTGTAGGCGGGAACATGTTTAAATTGGCCGGATCTGTTATTTTATTTGGAACATTTTCTGCATTTGTAGTTGCTTTAATCAAAACGATTTTAATTAAATGGGGTGGTTTTTGAAATGCTGAAAGGACATCGCACTTGGGTATTTCATAATCAACCCGTGATCATTTCAACCGCTACCGTTGGCGGGCCGTTTGAAGCAAATGGCAGACTAGCCGACGATTTTGATCTTCTTCACGAAGATTTGTGGTTGGGTGAGGACTCTTATGAAAAAGCTCATAAAGTGCTTTTTGAAGAAGCGTTTTACAAAGCAATAGAAAAAGGAAACATTGAAAAAGAACAGGTGGAATTTATTATTTCCGGAGATTTAGTGAATCAAATCACCCCGTCCAGCTTTGCAGCAAGAACGTTCGGCGTTCCTTATCTCGGCATTTTCGGCGCTTGTTCTACGTCGATGGAAGGGCTGGCATTAAGCGCATTTATCGTCAATTACGGCGGAGCAAAATATTTACTGACTGGTGCGGCCAGCCATAATACGGCAATCGAAAAACAATTTCGCTATCCGACCGAGTACGGTGGGCAAAAGCCACCGACTGCACAGTGGACAGTCACGGGTGCAGGAGCTGCTTTGTTAAGCAATGAAGGGAAAGGACCTGCCGTGACCTCGGCAACGATTGGCAGAGTGGTCGATTTAGGCATGTCTGATCCGTTTAATATGGGCGGTGCGATGGCGCCGGCAGCAGTTGATACGATAGAAGCGCATTTCCGCGATTTAAATATTGATGCGGACTACTATGATTTAATTGTAACAGGCGACTTAGGAAAAATCGGACGCAACGTCGCTCTTGAATTATTTGAAAAAAATGGAGTTCAAATGGATGAGGAAAAATTTCAGGATTGCGGTTTAATGATTTATCGGGAAGGACAACCAGTTTTATCCGGTGCAAGCGGGGCGGGCTGCTCGGCAATTGTCGTATACGGCCATTTATTAAATCGGATGAAAAAAGGCGAGCTGAAGCGAATTCTCGCTGTCGCAACTGGGGCGCTGCTTTCTCCGCTAACGTTCCAGCAAAATGAAACCATTCCGTGCATTGCACACGCTGTGTCCATTGAATTCAGGGGGTGAAACATTTGGTTGCGTCATTTTTTTGGGCGTTTGTCATAGGCGGATTAATTTGTGTAATTGGACAGATCATGTTTGATGTGTTTCATTTAACACCTGCTCATACATTAAGTACGTTTGTCGTGATTGGAGCCATCTTGGACGGTTTCGGGCTTTATGAACCATTTATCGATTTTGCGGGTGCAGGTGCAACCATTCCGATTACAAGCTTCGGAAATTCTCTCGTTCATGGAGCGTTGCAAGAAGCAGAAAAACATGGATTGATCGGCGTTTTAACAGGTATGTTTGAAGTGACTAGCTCCGGTATTTCAGCAGCTATTATTTTTGGTTTTATCGGAGCGCTTTTATTTAAACCGAAGGGGTGATTGGATTGACAGTAGCATCACAGGTCAAGCAAACGCTGGCCAGTTTAAAAAGCATTCATGCGGGATTGCAAAACTTGGCCATTACGTCAACTGATGAAGAAACGAAACGAGTTTTTCACGAAAACATGTTAATATCTGAAGAAATTATCAATGATGTAAAGTCTCGAATTGGAGAGCTGGAGTTTGAGGAACCTGAGTATAAAGGCTTTTGAAAAGAGGGATGAACATGCCAGAGTGGGTTGAAGTCATTATTCGTTCACTTGCCATAATAGCTGGATTATTTTTCATTTCCAAACTATTGGGAAAAAAACAGCTTTCCAAGCTTTCCTTTTTTGAATACGTCGTCGGCATTACCATTGGTGACATTGCCGGGACACTGTCAATGGATACGAATTTAAATTTAACAAACGGTATTATCAGCATTGCCATATGGGTGATGATTCCGGTTATTATTTCATTCATTTCCATGAAAAGTCCGTCGTTTCAGCAATTTATTGAAGGAAAACCGACAATTTTTATTAAAAACGGAAAAATCATGGAGGAAAATTTAAAGAAAGAAAAATATCCTTTGGCCGCTTTGTTGGAACAATTGAGGAAAAATAATGTCCATCATGCCAGTGATGTGGAATTTGCTATTTTGGAAACTACTGGTGAACTGAGTATTTTGTTAAAAAAAGAAAAACAGCCTGTAACGGTAGGAGATATCAAAACGAACGTTGCCCCTGTTAAAGAACCGCAAACCGTCATAATGGACGGAAAAATTATGGACGAAGCTCTTTCAACGACCGGTTTGAATCGAAGATGGCTGAAAGAAAAACTCGATCAATTAGGAGTCGCCGTCGAGAATGTTTTTTTAGCCCAAGTCGATTCATATGGACAACTCACTGTTGATTTATATGATGATAAAGTAAAAGTGCCTGAGCCTGTTGAAAAACAGCTTCTTCTTTCATCCCTTAAAAAAGTGGAGGCAGATTTTGAATTATACGCTCTGCAAACTGAAAATACGGAAGCGAAAAACATGTATATAAAAAATAGAAAAAAAATAGCTGAAATGATCAAAACATTAACGCCTTTTTTGCAAGGTTGACTGAAAGGGTGGAAAAGTGAAAACATACGATTGCATCATTGTTGGTGGCGGGATCGCCGGTTTATCTGCGGCCATTATGCTTGGAAGGTATAAACATAATGTTTTAGTCATCGACAAGATGAACGGAAGATCGATGCTATGCAGAAGCTATCATAATTTGTTAGGATGGCCTGACGGGGTAAGCGGACAGACACTGCGTACTCTTGGAAGAGAACATGCAGAAAAATACGGAGTAAAATTTTTGAAAAAGATGGCAGCAAAAGTCGAAAAGCAAGGAAAAGATTTCCTTATCGAAACGGACGATCGCAGCATATACAAAACAAAAAAATTGCTGATTGCAACAGGGGTTACTGACCGCATACCAGAAGTGCTGTCAGAAATAAAACAGTGTTTAGGCATTTCGGTATATGTTTGCCCTGATTGCGATGGATATGAAGTAGATGGGAAATCGGTCATTGTAATGGGGGCAGGAAAAGCAGGAGCAAAGCTGGCTCTCTCACTAACGTACTGGACGAAAGACATTCAGTACGTGAATCATGACGGAGAAGAAATTAATGATGCATTAAAAAATGAACTTTCTAATAAAAATATCGAATACATAAAAGAACGATTAACGAAAGTGATGAGAGACGGTGAATGGTTTAAGGGAGTTGAATTGGAAAGCGGAAGACGCCTTTTGGCGGATAGAGGCTTCCTCGGATTTGGCGGCAATCGCGTTCATTCAGATCTTGCCGCTCAGCTCGGCGCCGAACGATTAGAAAATAAGCATCTAGTCATCCATGGACGGACGAAAGAAACGAGCGTCCAAAATGTTTGGGCAGCCGGAGACGTTGCGGCTCACTCGGAACAAGCTGCAATCGCAATGGGGGATGGAATCCAAGCAGCGATTTGGATTCATAAACGGCTTTTAGAGGAACAACGGACTTGATGTTGATTGATAGATCTGAAAATTCCGAACTGTTCAGGGCTCCATTATTTTGCCGATGTTACGACCGTAAAAGTTATCGACAAAGAATGACGAGCAAATTAGGAGCGAATGCTCGGATTTGTCTTGAATTAGTATTGGAAAAAGTTAACTGAATAAAGCTAGGAGGGGGAGGACATCAATTGTTTTGAGCGCTGGAAGTTTCGATGCCCTCCTTTGTGTTGACATGAAGATATTTATGATTACAGCCTTTCACGGCTGCAGAGAAAGTAAATGTGATCAAATAAGTGAGAATCCGAAAATGGAAGTTCTGCACATGATAGGGATTGAGCATTTGTTTTTGGCGAAAAAGCTCTCTTCAATCTTTAATTTTTTTACGATGAAGGCTCAGATGTTTTCAACTAAAGCCCCGAATTGTTGAAGTTATTCACCAGCTTTACATAGGAATTTTTATCAAAGACAAGAAATCATTCTATATTATTTGCACGATAAGATTCATTTGCAGCTGCTTTCCTTTGTTGAAGTAAAAATAAAAATACACCTAATAAAACAAAGAAGCCGCCTGCAATCTGCAAACCGACAACAGTTTCACCTAATAGGATTGCTGCTAAAATTGTAGCTCCTATAGGTTCAAATAAAACACTCATCGAGATAGTGGCTGAGTTTACATACTTTAATAAAAAATTATATATTACATGAGCGATTGTAGGGACTATTGCCAGCAACAAAAAAATTCCCCATTCCTTTGAATCATAACCGCTGATGGGTACATTCGCAAAAAGGTTTAAATCGTTAAAGTAACTGCAAAAAATACACAAAAACTGTAAATCCAATGAGAAATCAGCTTTACCGTATTTTGTCCGATTAATAAATAACAAACAATTGCCAAAACACTTAAAAAGGATAAAATATCACCAATAATGACTGATTGGCGATTAAGCCCAAAATCACCCCATCCAACCATAACTACTCCTATAATTGAAATCACGATAGCGATTAAAGTTGAAATAGTTGTTCTTTCTTTGCAAATTAAAAATCCTCCTAACAAAGCGACTATAGGCTGCAAAGAAAGTATTATCGTCGAACTGGCCACAGTTGTCAAAGATTAAAACCACAAAGCAAAATATAAGGCTAAAAAAACACCTGCAGCTAATAAAATCAGCCATTCCTTTTTGGAAATCTTACTAAATCTTTGCTATTTACATAGATCATTGGCAACAATAATATAGAGGCTAAATACATACGATACATACTTAGTATAGTTGCCGGTGCTTCCGACCATTTGACGAAGATTGCTGCAAAGTTACAGAAATGATCAGCAGAAATCCAACCGTTTTTTTCATTTTTCCTCATTTGGGTTCAATACACATTCTCATACGATTACGATACTGTAGAAAGCCGCTTAATACCTAATAAAATCACGGGCAACAGTATACCTATGAAGTAGAAACTGTTTAACGGTATTATCTATAATTTCTCAAATTGCTTCTGCGAAATTATTTCAGCAGCGATCCAGAACGAATATTCCATATCCAGTGATGTTAGTTTATTCGAAAATCTATTACTCAGATAATTTCATCAATTAACTTTTTATATTATCTTTATAAACTGGTCAGCCCTGTATGAACTGTTCGAGCTGTACCAATACCTCGTTAGTTTTTTCGGATTTAGAGGCTGATTTTCTCGCTCCAAAATCGATAAAATTCGATCAAATTCTGTTTTGCTTTTTTAAAGGATAAATCCTATATAAACAGGATGTTTGATCAAACTTTCAATTTTATATAAGACGATTATTTATCAAACTTTATTTTACATCTGCATTTTGCAAATGAAGTAGATATATCGATTAACTGAGCAGCCGTTAATCCTTTGGCTTTGCTGGAAGCAATTCTTTTTCCTTGCCTAGGACAAAACATTCATATTGCACCGAAGCCCGATTGAAAAAAGAAATCGAACGGATTGCTCAAAGTGGTATTATGCACTGGTTCTATGGTCATAGAGATTCTTAAAAAAATTATGGCAATATGGATGAAAAAGAGCTATGATGAGTATATTACATATTCAAAAAATTACAATTATTGGGGTGAAACTATGGTCGCTCATGAAATTGAATACAAACTTCATGGAGACGATATGCAATTTGTCGAAATTGAACTTGATCCTGGCGAAAGCGCCATAGCAGAAGCCGGCGCCATGATGATGATGGACGATGGTATTGAAATGGAAACAGTATTTGGTGACGGAAGTAATCAATCAAAAGGTTTATTAGGTAAACTTGTTGGCGCAGGGAAGCGTTTGATTACTGGAGAAAGCTTATTTATGACAGTGTTTACAAATCATCAGATGGAAAAAAAACATGTTTCCTTTGCCGCTCCGTATCCCGGAAAAATTATTCCGCTTGATTTAAAGGAATTCGGCGGGAAGGTCATTTGTCAAAAGGATTCATTTCTTTGCGCTGCAAAAGGGGTTTCCGTCGGAGTTGAATTTCAACGGAAATTAGGGACAGGATTTTTCGGCGGTGAAGGATTTATTATGCAGAAGCTTGAGGGAGATGGATTAGCTTTTCTTCATGCAGGCGGAACGATTATCCAGAAGGATTTGCTCCCAGGAGAAAAACTTAAAATTGATACAGGCTGTTTAGTAGCAATGACAAAAGATGTTGATTACAATATCGAATTTGTCGGCAAAGTGAAAACGGCATTCTTTGGCGGCGAAGGTCTGTTTTTCGCAACCGTACGTGGACCGGGTTCTGTTTGGGTGCAATCATTGCCCTTCAGCCGTTTAGCTGACAGAGTTTTGGCCGCGCAAAGTGGAGGCAAAGATGAAGGCAGCATTTTAGGCGGAATTGGGGATTTGTTTGATGGAGATTGATTATTTGCAATGACAAGAGGAAGCGGTGCATACGATTCCTCTTTTTTTAATGAAAAAGACCATAATAAAAACCTTTGTGAAAAAAATAAAATAGTAGTATAATATTTAAATATTAAAATTAATTGAAAATTAAAAAAGGAATTAAAAGCGGGGGGATTTATTTTGGCGCAATTACGCAGCAACATGATCAAGAAAGGGTTTGACCGTGCACCGCATCGAAGCTTGTTGCGCGCAGCTGGTGTAAAAGAAGAAGATTTTGATAAACCGTTTATTGCGGTTGTTAATTCATATGTGGACATTATTCCAGGCCATGTTCACTTACAAGAATTTGGAAAGATTGTAAAAGAAGCGATTCGCGAAGCTGGAGGCGTGCCATTTGAATTTAATACGATCGGTGTCGATGACGGAATTGCAATGGGGCATATCGGCATGCGCTATTCACTGCCAAGCCGAGAAATTATTGCTGATTCTGTTGAAACAGTCGTCAATGCACACTGGTTTGACGGCATGGTCTGCATTCCGAACTGCGACAAAATTACGCCTGGTATGTTGATGGCAGCTATGAGGATTAACATTCCGACGATTTTTGTCAGCGGAGGACCGATGGCTGCCGGAAGAACAAGCGACGGCCGGAAAATTTCCCTATCTTCAGTTTTTGAAGGAGTAGGAGCTTATCAATCAGGAAAAATAGATGAAAACGGATTAAAAGAACTTGAAATGTACGGCTGTCCGACTTGCGGATCTTGTTCAGGCATGTTTACAGCAAACTCAATGAACTGTTTGTCTGAAGCATTAGGTTTGGCCCTGCCAGGGAACGGAACGATTTTAGCTGTTTCGCCTGAACGGAAAGAACTTGTCAAACAAACGGCAAAACAATTAATGAAATTGATCGAAATGGATTTAAAACCTCGTGATATTGTGACGGAAAAAGCAATTGATAACGCATTTGCTTTAGATATGGCGTTAGGCGGTTCGACCAACACGGTCTTGCATACTTTAGCCCTTGCCAATGAAGCAGGCGTTGATTATCCGCTTGAACGGATCAATGAAGTGGCGGAAAGAGTGCCTCATTTAGCAAAGCTTGCGCCGGCATCTGATGTTCATATTGAAGATTTACATGCAGCTGGAGGAGTTTCCGCCGTATTAAATGAGTTGACGAAAAAAGAAGGAACTCTTCATTTAGACTGCATGACGGTAACAGGAAAAACGCTCGGTGAAAATATTGCCGGATGCGAAGTAAAAGATTACAACGTTATTCGCCCAATTGATAATCCGTTTTCTGAAAAAGGCGGACTTGCCGTATTATTTGGAAGCCTAGCTCCAGATGGCGCTATCATTAAAACAGGCGGCGTTCAAGGAGGAATCACTCATTTTGACGGCCCTGCCGTAATTTTTGATTCTCAAGAGGAAGCGCTTGAAGGAATTGCGAAAGGAAAAGTAAAAGAAGGGGATGTTGTCATCATTCGCTACGAAGGTCCTAAAGGAGGCCCGGGAATGCCTGAAATGCTTGCGCCGACATCACAAATTGTTGGGATGGGTCTTGGACCGAAAGTTGCTCTCATCACGGATGGACGTTTCTCCGGTGCATCCCGCGGTTTATCGATTGGTCACGTATCACCTGAAGCTGCGGAAGGCGGACCGATTGCCTTTGTAAAAGAAGGAGACCGTATTGTGATCGATATTGAAAAACGGACGATTGATGTGCATGTTAAAGAAGAGGAATGGAACAAACGAAAAGCGGAATGGAAAGGCTTTGAGCCAAAAGTGAAAACGGGTTACTTGGCACGCTACTCGAAACTGGTTACATCCGCAAGTACAGGTGGTATTATGAGAATTGAGTAGGAGGGTCGACTAAACCCCGCATCTCACTACCTGTTCAACATAAGTTTCTTTGGTGCCAGACAGGGATGTCCGATATGTCCCTAAAACAAATCAAGCAGAGAAAAACAAACCGTTTTTCTCTGCTTGATTTCGTATGTTTTCAATTTTGTTTGAAAACAGCTGTCGGATGCCGGTTGCTTTCAGTATTTTGTGGCTAAAGCGCAATCCCAAACTCGACATGTACTTTGTCGAGACCCCCCAAAAAATATCTGTGGAAAGATCGATTGCCCTTGATGTGACCGAACACACTTTCTGCTTCGACTTTGCTCCGAGCGTAGATCGCGGCTTTTTCTTCACATTCAAGGGCTGCTTTTGCCTTTGCTTTCATTTCTTCGAAAATCGTATTCCAGTGAACTTGTCGGTTGCCTTTTGCTTTTGTGCACTGTGCTTTTAATGGGCAATCGGTACAATCTTCACATTCGTATATTTTATAGCTTTGTTCTAGCCAGACGGATTCTTTTGGTATTTTTAAACGGAATCTTCCTTCCGTTCGGGCAAAGAAAACAATCGTCTTGCTCAAGATACATCCAGTTTTTTTCTGTTTGAGGTCTTGTTTGTATTTGTGTGTCTGTTCTTGGCATAGGTTCCATAAGGAATCAGAAATTTAAATTGCGGTTCTTTCTCATCCCCCACCACATATACATAATTTTCTCACTGTCATATCCTGTATCCGCAATAACTGTTTGGGGCATCGGTAATGAAGTGGACGCTAGCTTCTCCATATGTGGGATAAAGCAACGTGTATCGGTTGGTCGTTGATGAATGGTATAAAACAAGATAAACTGATTCTCTGTCCCGATTTGCACATTATACCCTGGCTTCAGTTGACCATTTTTCATATGATCTTCTTTCATTCACATAAAAGTTGCGTCTTTATCCGTTTTTGAATAGCTGTTACGATCGCCAAAGATTTCATTCTGCTCCTTGTATTTGGCTAGTCGAGGTAAAAAATTTTCTCGAATCAGTTTTAAAGGTTTTTCCATTTCTTGCGTTCTGTTCGTTTTTCCTTCCGAACTTTTGTATCGGATTCCTGTTCGATTTCCTCTGTTAGGATTTCGACTTTTCTTCTAATTGTTGAGCGATGGCTTCCAAGTTTTGTTCCGTGATTTCTGGCTCTTCTTTCGCCTCTTTTTGTGCTGTTCCTGCTTCTAATTGGGTTAATTCTTGAATGTACTGAAGTGTTTCTTGAATTTTGTCTCTTAACTTCGCTTCAAATTTCGAGGTTGATTTTTTCCACACGAAAGAATACTTATTGGCATTGGCTTCAATCTTAGTACCATCCAAAAAGTAGTTTTCCATCGTGATGTAATTTTCTTCAATCAACTTCAGAATCATCGCTTCAAATAACTCATCCATTAGGACCTTCATCCGTCCGCCTCGGAATTCGTTGATTGTCCGGAAATCTGGTTGTTGCATCGCTGAAAGCCACATGGCAGGAATATTTTCTTTAACGAGTTTTTCGATTCCTCGACAAGAATAAACCTTTTGAGAATAAGCATACAGAATGATTTTCAGCATCATTTTGGGATGATAGGAACTTCTGCCGCCGCCTTTATAATGAGAAAACAATTGTTTATCTGGTATCGCCTCCACCATTTCGTCCACGACACGTGCCACGTGATGTTCGCGTATGAGCGATTCAATATCATAAATCATTTGAACTTGACGGTTGTCATATGGTTTGAAAGTAGGGGCTAAATTTCTTTTGGCAGGAGTTTTTTCTTCTTTTCCATCTAGAGGAAGTGTCATTTGTGTGTTATAATTTTCAGGAGTAATCATTTGATTGCTCATAAAAAATCGTCCTTTCTGTAATGTTGTGTCGCAACTTCATTTTACTAGAAAGGACGATTTTTTTGTGTACTTTTTTAATAAGTGAAAAAATGAGGGGCTCCAAAAAGTCAGTTACCCTGACTTTTTGGACAGCCCCTTTCTTACCTCTAGTCAAGTGTTTTTTATTAAATAATTTGGTTAATATAGATTTTATTTTGGAAGGAAGGGGTACCCCTTCCTTCCAAAATAAATTTTCGCATGACAAATAGACCTCACGATTTCCATTTTTTTCGCCAGGTCTTTGTGATATAATCTTACTTACGATTACTGATGCATTGTTGCCTTTTCGTAATCGTATTTCAGATTATGTGTGATAAGGTGATAAGCCGATTTCAAGAACTTATTCACGCATGCTATGGACGCAACTTTATGAGGTTTCCTCTGGGGTTGCGTTTTTAATTTATCATAATAATCTACAATATGATTTTGTGTATTTTTCCGTAGTTGGATCATGGTCTGGTTCATGTAAAATAGAATCTTTCTAAGTTTGTTATTTCCTCTTTTATTAATCTTGTCTTTATAAAAGGTATTCCCAGATTGATATCTCATAATATCAATACCGACGTAAGCATTCAGTTGTTTATGGTTTTTGAATCGTCGAATATCTCCTAGTTCTCCAATTAAACGAACTGCAGTCGTTTCTCCGATTCCTGGAAATGAAATTAAAATCTGATACTCTTGTTTATCTTTCGATAATTTAACCATCTTTTGGACAAGTTGATCTCTTTTCTCCTTCAAGTCTGCAATCCGTTTGGCATAATCCCGCACTTGTTCACAGCGAATATCATCTTTTGAAATTGCTGGATACGCTTCTTTTGCTGCTTCGATTAAAGCGATCCCTTTTTCTTCAGCACGTGCCAATGATAAGTTTTTTCTTGTGTTGGCTTTTAAACGATTACGAATCACTGTTTTTGAACAAACTAACACATGATCCGGATGAGAGTATAATTGAACGACATTCAAAAATAAAGCAGAACGTTTACTGAATAGCTTTTCTAACTCAGGAAAACTCAATTGTAGAATCGCATGTAAACGACTATATAAATGCGTCATTTCACTACTTAATTCATCATAATATCTCGTCATTGCACGCATTTGTTTATAATATTCCTCTTCTTGATAAGTTTGTTCACGTTCAGCTCTAAAGTGAGTTTTCGCAAGTTCATGAGCGTCGCTTTTATCTGTTTTTTGTCTCCTCATTGAAGCCATTTGAATATTCGCTTCGAGTGGGTTAACTCGATAATACATATAACCTTGATCACCTAAGAATCGTTCTAGTGGTTTTGAATATACGCCTGTTGCTTCAAAGACAATATCAGGTGCCTGTCCATCTTTTTGTGTTAAAGATATAAGGGTTTCGTTTAATTTCTCGAAAGAGTAACGGTTATGGGTTATTTCACCCTCATATTCGCATTGACGATAACGGTCGTAAATGACCATTGTACTTTTCCCCATACTGACATCAAATGCCACTACGTGTTTCATATTTTCTGCCTCTCCTTTTTAGCCAAACATAGAAGTTCTTCACATTGCCTTATCGATTCCATTTTCTTATACACGGTCTCTTCGGACCCAACATACTAAACTGATTCAAATAAGGATGTGAAGTTGGTCTGTTTTTAATACGGACTCTATTTGGTCCCAGGGGCTGTTCGACCTTCCTTCACTTCTACTATAAAAAAATAGTAGCACAAACCTTGGCCTAGGTCTGTACTACTAATGTTAGTATGTTTAATGAAACTCCTAACCTTTTTCAAGGGGTTTATTCATTTAAAAAGACATCCCCGGAAGCAAAAGTTACGGCCCGAAAATGATTGTTCCAAATACGAAGTAAATAGGTATTATCAGGAACAAGAATATATTCAAAATCTAATTTTGCAAAATCCTCAATTAAATATTTTACCAAATTTGTTACCAACTCGTGAAAAAAATTCGTCGGATTTTCGACAATGTTGATAAATGATATAAAAACAAGTTTTATTCAGTTTTGTTTTTTTGTAATATAAGAATATAGAAACAATCACCCCTTTGTTTGGTGTATAATAGTTTGTTCTAAGCATTTGGCTAGACCAAAAGAAAAAGGTTGGGTACTTTCTGGTTTGGTTAAATTTCCCTTAAAAGGAGAACTCTACCATAAAAGGAAGTCGTTGCGAAATGGTCCACATGTCCTCTGCAAAACGATATTCGATGGTTAAAACTTCGTTGTGAAACCGTTGAGAAAGAAGTGATTTATGTGATATTAGGGGTTGACAAAGAAGGATATCGCGAAATTTTCGATTTCTTTGTGGGGGCTGCGAGAAAGCGCATATGGATGGCAGGAGATTCTTCAATAGCTCTACAAAAGAGGCGTACAAGATGGGGCGTATTTGATTGCCTTTCGTGGCTGGAGAAAGCCTTTCAGACGGTTTATCCGAAAGCCGATGTGCAGCGCTGTGTCGTTCACAGAGTACGAAAAACGTTACATTGTATTCGGAGAAAAGATCAATTGGAAGTGGCAGAGGAACTCAAACTGATTTTTTATCTGCACCGAAATAAGGAAATAGTGATACAGATGTTTCAACAGTTTGAGTCGAAATGGTCGAGCAAGTATCCGAGAGAAAACAAATCTTGGGGCAATGAGTTGGATGTCATCCTCACCTTAATGGACTATCCGAGTAGTATACCAAGTGTGATTTATTCGACGAATGCCATTAAATGTACGATTAAGGAGATTCGAAACAACTAAAACCGATGAACAGTTTAAGCAATTTAGAAGCAGTTGAAAAAGTCGTATATTTGACGATTCAAGACTTTAACAGAAGTGGGAAGGACGGAAATTAAGAGGATTTGCCAAAGCATACGAAGCCCTTCAAGGAATGGTTGAAGGACGTTATAATTAACCAAATAATGTAAATCAATGAGGTGAGGGGATTTTCCCTTATCACACAGGAAACTGAAAATTCAGTCTCTAGTGTGAAAGGAACAGCCCCTCTCTATTCCAAATAGATTTCAGAGATACCCTATCTATTATACCTTACACAAAATTCTTGACGGTACCTGTTTAACAAACTTAAGAATCTCTATTTTGAAAAGAAGGTGAACTTATATGTTCAAAAATGCTAAAACATTGTTAATTGCAATGATAACTATAATTTCACTAATAGTAATAGTTGCAATAGGTGTCAAAACCGAACTAATTATATTAGATCCTAAAGGACCAGTTGGTATAATCCAAAAGGATCTAATTATGTATTCAATTTATTTTATGCTTGCCATCGTAATAGTGGTTTTCGTCTTGTTTACTTTTATGGTTATTAAATACCGTGATCGTAAAAATTTAAGTAGCAAGGATTATAAACCTGATATGCACGGAAGTACGATGCTGGAAATCATTTGGACAATCATTCCAATCTTAATTGTAACGGCATTATCGATTCCAAATGCAAAGGCGCTTTATGAATTGAAAGAACCTCCGAAATCATCTGCAGATAAAGAACCTATAGTCATCTATGCAACTGCTGCGGACTGGAAATGGATTTTTAGTTATCCTAAGGAAAATATTGAAACAGTGAATTACGTAAACGTTCCTGAAGATCACCCAATTCTTTTCAAAGTTACTGCTGCAGATTCTATGGCTTCTTTTTGGGTTCCGCAGATAGGCGGTCAAATTTATGGGATGCCCGGAATGGTAAATGATCTTTATCTACAGGCAGATGAGCCAGGAAAATATGAAGGCAGGAACTCAAACTTTACAGGTGAAGGGATGACACACCAACAGTTTAATTTTGTAGTCTTAAAAGAAGAGGATTATCAAGATTGGGTAAAAGAAACTCAAGAAAATGCGCCAAAACTAGTTGAAAAAACATATGAAAAATTAATGTTGCCTGAAACAGTTGACGAAATGACTTTTTCATCCACTCATTTGGAATTTGTAGATCATGGAAAAGATTCCGAATATGCAATGAAAATACGTGAAAAATATGGGGTTGAAATAAAAGGAATGAAAGTGAAAACTGACGGTAACGATGAAAATGATAGTGAAGAGATAGATTCAAAAAGTGAAGAAGCATCTTCAAATAGTGGATCTCACTCTAACCACTAAGAAGGAGGCCTCTAGATGTTTGATTTTATAAAGAATAATTTAATCCTTGATAATCCAATGATTCTTGCAGCAAATATTTCTATTTTATTAACAGTAATTGGAATTGTGTTTGCTCTTACTTACTTTAAAAAATGGAAATGGCTTTGGACAGAATGGATTACAACTGTTGACCACAAAAAAATAGGAATTATGTATATAATTGCTGCCCTATTGATGCTTTTCCGTGGTGGTGTAGATGCATTGTTAATGAGGGCGCAACTAACAGTTCCTAATAATGGATTCTTGTCTTCACAGCATTATAATGAAATATTTACAACGCACGGTACAATTATGATTTTATTCATGGCAATGCCGTTTTTAATCGGATTAATGAACGTCGCTGTTCCTTTACAAATAGGAGCTAGAGATGTAGCATTTCCTTATTTAAATAATTTAAGTTTTTGGTCATTTTTCTTTGGAGCACTTCTTTTTAACATCTCCTTTGTTTTTGGTGGTTCTCCAGATGCTGGATGGACAAACTATGCTCCTTTAGCTGTTGAAGGCAGTCCTGGACCTGGTATCAATTATTATTTACTAGGTATACAGATTTCTGGTATTGGTACGCTTATGACAGGTATTAACTTTATAGTAACGATTATTAAAATGCGTGCTCCGGGAATGACACTGCTTCGCATGCCAATGTTCACATGGACAACGCTGATTACTTCGTTTATTATTGTTTTTGCCTTTCCAATATTTACTGTTACATTAGCGTTAATGACATTTGATAGATTATTCGGAACGCATTTCTTTACATTGACTGATGGTGGTAACCCAATGCTTTGGGCAAACTTATTTTGGTTGTGGGGCCATCCTGAGGTATATATTGTTGTTTTGCCTGCGTTCGGTATCTTCTCAGAGGTTATTGCAACGTTCGCAAGAAAAACATTGTTTGGTTATAAATCTATGGTTACTTCTCTAGTCGTTATTTCTTTCTTAAGCTTCCTTGTTTGGGTTCACCATTTCTTTACAATGGGAGGAAGCGCAGCAGTAAACAATGTATTCTCAATTACAACGATGGCAATTGCCATACCAACCGGGATAAAAATCTTTAACTGGTTGGCTACGCTATACAAGAGTCGAATTCAATTCACTACAGCAATGATGTGGGCACTAGCGTTTATTCCAACGTTTGTAATTGGGGGAGTAACAGGTGTTATGCTTGGCATGGCTGCAGCAGACTTTCAATATCATAACACTTACTTCCTAATTGCTCACTTCCATTATACGTTAATTGCCGGAGTTGTATTTGCTTGTTTCGCAGGTTTTGTATACTGGTATCCAAAAATGTTTGGTCATAAAATGGATGAGCGGCTGGGAAAATTGGCGTTCTGGTTCTTTGCGATTGGATTTAATGTCTGTTTCTTGCCACAGTTCTTATTAGGATTTGCTGGTATGCCGAGACGTATATACACGTACGCTCCAGAAGATGGATGGACTGCATTAAATGTTGTTTCTACCATAGGGGCTGTAGGTATGGGGATTGGCTTTGTAATCCTTGTTTATAACGTATACTACAGCTTCCGTTACGCTAAAAGAGAAACGACAGGAGATGCGTGGAACGGACGTACACTAGAATGGGCAACAACAACAGCGATACCACCGCATTATAATTTTGCGGTTATTCCTGAAGTAAAAGGAATAGATGCATTTTGGCACATGAAACAAGAGAAAAAAGAAGATAAGAAAGAAAAAATTGAATATAAACCAATTCATATGCCGAGCAACTCAGCTACGCCGTTTATCATGTCTGTTTTCTTCTTTGTTGCGGGCTTCGGTTTAGTGTTTGAATTATGGTGGATGGCTATACTCGGTGGTATTGGTTCAATTGGATGTATGGCGTTCCGTTCACTTCATTCACATATTGATGACGAAGGGTACTACGTAAGTGTGGAAGAAATTGAAAAAACGGAAAACCTATTTAAGAAGGAGGCGTGATTTATGACACATAGCATGAATGTAGATCCAAACACGCCATTGGAATATCAGTCCAGCATTGGAAGATTGAACATATTTGGATTTTGGATTTTCTTAGGTGCTGAAGTTGCTTTATTTGCTACTATATTTGCGACCTATTTTACTCTTAAAGGTAGCACGGGTGGAGGACCACTTCCAATTGAAGTTTTTGATTTAAAAAACACAATAGTCATGACACTATTATTATTAACAAGTAGTTTTACTTCTGGTATAGCAATTCATGAAATGAGAAGAAAAAACGTTAAATCTATGATTATTTGGTTGATCATCACCTTATTATTCGGTTTAGGATTTCTGTATATGGAGATCTCTGAGTTTATACACTTAGTGCATGAAGGTGCTACTTTGGGTACAAATGCTTTCTGGTCTTCTTTCTATATCCTTACTGGAACACATGGTTTTCACGTATCACTTGGTATTGGCTGGATAATATTAGTTATTTTTCAAGTGCTTAAAAGAGGTTTAACACCTGATACTGCCAAAAAGGTTTTTATTTCTAGTTTATATTGGCACTTTTTAGACTTTATATGGATCTTCGTCTTTACAAGTGTTTACCTATTAGGGATGGTGGAATAATGGCAAATAAAATAGTTAATCATAATCATTTTCCGTGGTTACAGGTCATTGGTTTTCTCTTATCGATTGCTTTAACATTTTTAGCGGTTTGGTGGGGGCTTTATACAAACTTACCTTATAATACGGTCCTGATTCTAATATTTGGTCTAGCGTTTATCCAAGCAGCAATTCAGTTATTCATGTTTATGCACGTAACAGAAGGCGAGGGTAAATGGCAGGTAGGTAAGATGCTTTCTGCAGCTTTTTTCGCAATAGTAATTGTTGCTGGTTCTGTATGGGTACTGTATTCTATGCACTAAAAGGAACAATGCAAAAAGGTAAAACTCTAAACTATACCCGAATAAAGGATACTTTATGATAGCCTTTATTCGGGTTTTATATTTTTTGCAGAACTTTTATTGTCTTAAATCTTTATAAAGAAAGCTATAAAATGTAAAAATTCCCCATTAGATTCAATCTGCCTCCTTAAATCCCGTATTTGCCTTAAAAATCACCTCGGAGTATTTTTTCTCATCCCGTTTGGCGGAAACAAGCGTACCAATCAAACCACCGATAAAACCTGCTGGTACTGATATGAGCGCTGGGTTTGTCAGCGGGAAAATAGGATCGCCGACAAAAAAGGCTTTTCCAGCTTCAGGATGAATGACATTTGGGCTGATTGACACTAATACAATCGCTGTAATTAAACCAGCCAGCATGGCAGTGACCGCTCCGGCAGTGTTAAATTTTTTCCAATAAATCGTATAAACAATGACGGGCAAATTAGCGCTTGCCGCTACACAAAACGCAAGAGACACAAGAAATGCAACATTTAATGATTGAGCGCCAAGGGCTAGCAGGATCGAAAATGCGGCAACTCCAACAGAAGCCCATCTTGCAGCTAACACTTGCTGTCTTTCCGTAGCTTTTCCTTTTTTAATAATCTGTCCATAAATGTCATGCGCGAATGCGGACGCACCAGACAAAACTAAACCTGCAACAACAGCTAATATTGTTGCAAAAGCTACTGCAGAAACAAAGGACATTAAGAAATCTCCTCCAAGTGCTTTCGCAAGCAGCGGCGCCGCCATATTTCCAGCAGGATTTTCGGCTATAATCGTTTCTGAACCGACAAATTTGGCTGCACCGAATCCTAAGAAGATTGTCATGACATAAAAGATTCCGACAACCCAAGTTGCATTCACTACTGACGCACGTGCAGTTTGTGCATCTTTAACGGTAAAAAAGCGCATTAATATGTGAGGAAGCCCTGCCGTTCCCAACACTAAGGCAAGCATCATGGAAAGTAAATCGAGCGGATTTTTATATACAATTCCTGAATGCAAATAATTTTCGCCGTGTGGAGTCGCTTGTGACATCTCGTTAAACATGCCAACGATATTAAAGTTAAATTTCAATAAAACAAGGAATGAAATAATGACCGTTCCTGCCATAAGCAATAAAGCCTTTATGATTTGCACCCAGCTAGTTGCTGTCATTCCTCCAAATAATACGTAAATGGTCATCATGACTCCAACGATCAATACGGCGATCCAATACTCAATCCCCAATAACAATTTAATGAGTGCACCTGCACCAACAAGTTGTGCGATCATATAAAATATAACAATTGTAATGGAACTAAGAGCAGCTGTTGCACGGACTTTTCTTTCACTGAATCTTGAGTTGATCATATCTGCGAGTGTATATTTTCCTAAATTTCTGAGAGGCTCTGCAACGATGAATAGAACGAAGAGATATGCGGTTAAATAGCCGATGCTGTAGTAGAAACCATCAAATCCATTCAATGCGATGGCGCCTGCGATACCAAGAAATGATGCGGCTGATAAATAGTCTCCAGCTATCGCAAGTCCATTTTGCCACCCAGTCAAGCCTCCGCCGGCTGTGTAAAATTCGTTTGCGGTTTTTGTTCTTTTTGCAGCCCAATACGTGATATATAACGTGACTAAAAGGATGATTAAAAACAGAATAAATGCTGGTACACTCATGAAAGTGCAGCCCCCCTTATTTTATATTTTCTTCAATAATTTCTTCCGCCAATTGGTCAAATGTTTCCGCTTTTTTTACATACATCGTAGCGAATACCCAAACCATGACAAAAAGACCAAGCGAATAGAGCCATGTCCATGTAATCCATCCGATTGCTTTATGCTCCAAGATGGATGTATAACCCGTGAGAATCGGCAATAAAAAGTAAGTGATGAGAAAAACGATTATAATGGGTACAATAAAATTCCGCTTTTTTTGAATCAACTGTTGAAATTTGCTCGTTGCAACAATTTTCTCATAATCGAGAATGCGCTCCCCCTGTTCTTTTTCCTTTCCGAATGTTTCCATTGTACCATCCCCTTTCTTTGGTAATTTTCGTAATTTTTTGTCAATTACAATAATAAGTTATGCTAAAAAAATAGTCAATCATTTTTGTAAAACGTTTTCAAAATTTCGTTTGTAACATTTTGGAAGTGAGAGGCTGCATTGACACACAAAATGGAATCGTTTACACAAATGCGTTTGGATGTCCGGAAATCAGGAAGCTGAATGAATGCATAATCAGTGATGGCCATTCAAAAAAACAGTAAAATCTATTGTAAGATTTTACTGTTTCGATCATTTTTATTTCCAATGCTTTCGCAAAAATTCATCCCGTCCGGAAATTTCCCGATCTTTTTTGTATGCTTCTGGATTTTTTTGATAAAAATTTTGATGATATTCTTCTGCTGGGTAAAATGGCGCAGCCGGTAAAATTTTGGTTACGATCGGTTTATTGAATTTTCCGCTTTTGGCTAAGGCGAGTTTAGATTGTTCTGCCAGCGTTTTTTGCTCATTTGAATGATAGAAAATGGCTGTCCTGTACTGACTGCCTCTGTCGTGGAATTGTCCGCCGTCATCGGTCGGATCGATTTGCTGCCAATAAATTTCAAGGAGCTTATCATATGGGAACACCGTTGGGTCAAATTCGATTTGTACCGCTTCATAATGCCCAGTTGTCCCTGTTTTGACCTGTTCATAAGTAGGATTTTCAACATGCCCGCCCGTATAACCAGAAATGACTTTCTCAATGCCGTCCCACTGGTCAAAAGGTTTTACCATGCACCAAAAACAGCCTCCGGCGAATGTTGCTTTCTCTAGCTTCTTCTCCAATTTCTTCACTCCTGGTCCAGTTAGAATGAGTTAAAGTTTAATAATATCATAAAGTTAATGGCAAATCCCGAGATTAAACAGTAAAATTTTAAATTGCCATCGATAATAGCTATCCATAAAATGGAGGCTATAGAATAGATCGTGGTTCGTTTTCTAAAATTTTTATATTTCAAGATAAAAAATGTCGCTACTGATACGATGGAAAAGAAAACAGTTAAACCTAACATTCCGACAAATGGAGTAGACCAATAATAATTGTTAAAAATCGGGATGATGATTGTTGGTGTGTAAAACTTTGACAGCGAATAGATGCCAAACAGCCATGAGATAATCATGAAAACAAAGATGGAAACAGTTGTCAATTTAATTGCCAAAGGTATCTCCTTTCTGACTTTTATTCCGATCTGTTTAATTGTATTTTATGTATGCTGCACGTTGTTGTCAATTGATTAAGTTTATAAATGATATAATAAATGAGTGAGCTATCTAAAAGGGACTAAATTGAAGAAATGTAAAAATCTTCAGCCGAAAAAAGGCAATACAAAAAAATTAATTCGCTTCCGTTTAGGCGAGTAGAGTGGATCTTTTTATATCAGGCTGCGTGTCTTCTGAGCTAACAGTCAATCTTTTTCAAGGGGGACTCTTTTTTCGATTTAGGGGAGGGGAAGGTTGCAAGCTTCCAGCTTTGCAGCCAGATTGAACTAGTAGCTCGAACACAAGATGGTGAAACCAACCTTTTAAGCAGCCGAAGCGAAAAGGAGGGAAAAAGCTTGCATAAAAGATCTTTAGACGGTTTCTGCGTTCAACGAAAAAAGTCCATCTTTAAATGAAAATTTTCAATATTGTGGGGCTGACCCTGTTATTTCCAACGGAAGTAATCGAAAACAAGAGCAGGATTTTAAAAAACGATAAGAGGAGGAATCGACATGGTCTTTGCAGGAAAAACAGTCATTATAACCGGCGGTGCACAAGGGATCGGGAAAGCGATCGTTTCCGCCTATGCAAAAGAAGGAGCAACAGTTGTGATAGCGGATGTGAATGAACAAAAAGGAAAGGAAACAGCTGAGGAATATGGAGCGACGTTTATCAAAACGGATGTCAAAAATCATAAGGACGTCATCAAATTAATAGAAACGGTCAAACATACAACGGGAAGAATCGATATTGTGATTAACAATGCAGGTGTTTCAAGATTTAAATCTCTTTATGAGCTAACGGTTGAGGAATGGGATGACATATTACAAACAAATCTTCGCAGCGTATTTTTATTTGCAAAGGAATCGGCAAAATATATGCGAGAAAATGAAAGGGGAGGTTCGATCATTAATATTGCTTCAACAAGAGCGTTCATGTCTGAAAAAGATTCGGAAGCGTACGCTGCATCTAAAGGCGGCATCGTTGCTTTAACACACGCTTTAGCTATTTCATTGGGGGAAGACAAAATCAGAGTTAATTGTATAAGCCCCGGCTGGATTGAAACGAACAACTATGAACTGCTTACTGAGCGCGATCATCTACAGCATCCTGCAAAGCGAGTCGGAAAACCGGATGATATTGCCAGAGCGTGTTTGTTTTTAACTCATCCCGACAACGATTTTATTACGGGAGAAAATATTATTATTGACGGCGGCATGACGAAAAAAATGATATATGAAGAATAAATCTTGATAAAAGGTAAGGAAGCAAGAGAGCCCCATTCGTTCAAAAAAAGCTCTCAGCAGGACGTGGTCGTAAATCCTTCACCGAGCGGCACTTTGCTTATTCGAAGGCTACGTCAATGTAAGATGAAAGAAAAAGGTGATTCTTGGATGAAACAGACGGATTACTCAGAAGGAAATATTTTAAAGCAGCTCATCACTTTTTCCTCGCCTATTTTATTAACGAACTTGCTTCAAGTTTCGTATCAAATAATTGACAGTTTATGGGTTGGAAACTTGCTGGGGGCTCGTGCATTAGGGGTGGTGTCTCTCTCTGGAACTGTCATTTTCACAATTCTTTCTTTCATTATCGGGATCAACCAAGCAACATTAACGATTTTGTCCCAATTAAAAGGAAAACGCGATGAACAAGGGTTGAAACGGTATGTGAATGCCTTTGTTGTCACGCTGTTTATATTATCGATTTTGCTTGGAGTTTTTGGATTTATTTTTGCCGAACGGATTTTATTTTTGCTTGGAACACCTGAAAGTTTAATTGCAGATGCATCCTTATACTTGCGAATTAATTTTCTTGGAATTATTTTCTTATTCGGCTACAATTTTGTGGCGACATTGATGCGTGCGCTTGGAGAAAGCAAAGCTCCGGTTTATTTTGTTGTTTTGGCTGTTCTTTTAAATGCCGCTTTAGATCCATTATTTATTTCTGGATTTCAATTCGGCATAGCCGGAGCGGCTTATGCAACAGTGATTTCCCAAGGGATCGCCTTTTTATTCGGAATATATTTGGCGATTCATTACAAATTAGTTCCTTTTACATGGCCGCGTATGCCGAAAAAAGAAGAAGTTTCTCTTATTTTAAAAATCGGGGTTCCGTCCGGCATGCAAATGATGGTCATTTCCGCTGGAGTGACGGCGATCATGAGCGTTGTAGCTAGTTTTGGCGAAGACGCGCTGGCCGGATTCGGCGCTGCTCAGAGGCTCGATAATATTATCTTGCTTCCCGCAATGGCCCTCGGAACTGCTGTCAACAGCTTGGCAGGCATAAACATTGGTGCAAATCGATGGGATCGAGTTTATAAAATTGCTCAATATGGATTGATGTATAATTTAGCTATTATGGTTTTGATATCATTGCTAATTCTCTTTTTCGCCCGTTTTGGTGTGGAATTATTTATCCAGGAGGAAGAAGCGGTGCAATTTGGTGTGAATTATTTAAAAATCGTCGCTTTCTTCTATCCGTTTCTTGGCATCAATTTTGTGTTAAACGGTGTTGTTCGTGGATCTGGTGCGATGATGCAAGTCTTAATTTTAAACATCATCTCGTTTTGGGTGCTGCGTTACCCGCTCACATACCTTTTTTCCAATTGGATCGGCGAAGACGGCATCGGTGTCGGAATGGGCGTCAGCTTTGTTATTTCCAGCTTATTCGCCTTTTTATATTTTAGGCTCGGCGGGTGGAGGAAAAAAGAATTGTTTCACGGTACAGTTTAAATAAACAGCCATCCCATAAAACTATTATAGGGATGGCTCGCTCTTTAGCATATCGATAAAATAGAAGATCATCCGGGCTGTCAGCCCCCAAATCACTTTATCTTTATAATAATAAAAATGTTCTTCTATTTTCGGTGAATTCCATTTATATTTTTTTCCTCCGATGATGCTTTCATAAGGAAAATTTTCTTCAGGTTCTGCCCGAAAATGAATTTCATAAATTTCAGGCTTCGTTTCTAAAAAGAATTGAAAAGGAACTGTAAATACTTCGCCGACTTCGTCTTTGTTTGGCTCTAACGAAGCGTCAGGGTCGATCATGCCGACAAAAGGATAAACAACCGTTCCGTAGGCAGTCATCACATAATCAAGCGGATATACATGCTGAATCATATCGGCTGAAATACCTAGCTCTTCTGATGTTTCGCGAATAGCTGTATGTTTTTCATCGTGATCGGTCGGCTCAACTTTCCCACCTGGAAAACAAATCTCGCCCGGCTGCCTTTTTAATTTTTTGGCGCGTACTTCAAACAACAAATGAACTTCATCATTTATTCGCATAAACGGAAGCAATACCGCAAATTTTACTAAACGATCCATCCCAATTATCGTCGGAGTATGATTTTTAACCTTCTTTATAATATCTTCGATCTCCATACTGTCACCTTCAATCTAACATAATCGATTAATTTCATTATAAATGAAAAAAAGAACTGGTTGGCGAATGGCATGCATATTTTCGAATAAACGTAAAAAATTTCGCAACAATAAATAAGAAGATGATGATATATATGAGAGGTGAGCAAAAATGAAGTGGTTTAAAAACAAAAAACGTACACATGAACAAACGGAACTCGAAAGAAGAACGGATGTACATGACTTATATGAACCGTCCCGTGAAGCATATGGTCAAGCATATAACGTAGAAGATGGGACAAAAAACAAAAAATAAAAATTTTATAGACAAAGTGCTGTCTCCTAATTCCTTTTTAAATGGCGAAGATCTACAGAATATATAAATGATTTCTGTGGATCTTTTTAGTTGTTAAGGATTTTTCTAAAAGTAGAAATTTTAAGGAATTGAACCTTTTGCAATAAATGAAACGCTGCAAAGATGGTCTGAAATTGCGATTAGAGTATTCATATGCCGGTGGCACAATATTATGTTTCGTTTATAAAAACAAAAAACATGACAATTATGTAAAATATGATATAGTTTACATATAACAAAACATATGTAAAGACATCAGAAAGAGGTGAAGTTGACAAGATGAAAGAGATGTCAACAAAAAAGCTATTAGGCATTGCGGGAATCGCATGGCTTTTTGATGCAATGGATGTCGGCATTTTATCTTTTATCATTGCCGCGTTAAAAGAAGATTGGAATTTGACGGCAGAACAAATGAGCTGGATCGGGAGCATCAACTCGATCGGCATGGCTGTAGGGGCATTTTTCTTCGGTCTCTTGTCAGACAAAATTGGCAGAAAAACTGTCTTTATTATCACATTATTGTTATTTTCGATCGGCAGCGGCCTGTCGGCTTTTACAACCACATTAGCGGTATTTTTGCTGTTAAGATTTTTTATCGGCATGGGGCTGGGGGGTGAATTGCCAGTAGCATCAACGCTAGTATCAGAAAGCTCGCCGACAAAGGATCGGGGAAGAATGGTCGTGCTGCTTGAAAGTTTTTGGGCTGCAGGATGGTTGATCGCGGCAATTATATCTTATTTTGTTATCCCTCAATTTGGCTGGCGTCTCGCCCTTATTTTAACAGCTCTTCCGGCTTTTTATGCGATTTATTTGCGCATGAAGCTTCCGGATTCAAAAAAATTCAAATCGATACAAACAAAATCAAATGTATGGAAAAATATCGCAGCTGTCTGGTCAAAAAAATATGTGAAACAAACAGCTGTACTTTGGGTGTTGTGGTTTTCTGTTGTTTTTTCTTATTACGGGATGTTTTTATGGCTTCCAAGCGTTGTGATGATGAAAGGCTACAGTTTAGTGCAAAGCTTTGAGTATGTTCTTATTATGACGATTGCACAGCTTCCGGGATACTTTAGTGCGGCGTGGCTCATTGAACGAATTGGTAGAAAATTTGTTCTTTCTCTTTATTTATTTGGCACTGCACTGAGCGCATTCTTTTTCGGATTTTCCGATACAACGGCAGAGCTTTTAATATCTGGAATCTTTTTATCATTTTTTAACTTAGGGGCTTGGGGAGCGCTTTATGCTTATACACCTGAGCTTTATCCAACAGAAATTCGCGGGACAGGTGCGGGAATGGCCGCATCGTTCGGAAGAATTGGTGGCATTTTCGGGCCTTTATTAGTTGGTTATTTAGCCGCTCTCAAAGTTTCCATGGTAGCCATTTTTTCAATTTTTTGCGCTGCCATTATTATTGGAGCACTAGCTGTTCTATTGTTTGGACAAGAAACAAAAGCGTTGGAGCTGGAGTAAAAATACAGCCTCTAAAGGAATTAACCCTTTAGAGGCTCATTTAATTTGAAAATAATCAGCTAGTTGATTGGCCAAGTAGCGTAGTTCAGGATATTCATGGAGATTTGACAACATTCCTTTAATGACCGGAATTCTTGGCTTTTCAGCCGTTATTTCAGCTTCTAACACTTCAATCGTAATGTTTAACTGTCCATCATCGATTATAGAACGGCTCATTTCTTTTATCTCATTTAAAATGTTCAACGGATGGCTGGGGGATTGAGAATGATTGAACATTTTGGTCATGATCTCAGCTGGAATGATGGGGTCATTTTGTTTTGCCAGCATTCCTTTGACTAAATCATCTGCTGTTTGCAAAATGTATTTTGCTAATTTTTCCTCATCTACTCTCACCCTATTTTCAAATATGAGGAACTGAATGAATGAAAAAAAGATTCCTTGAACGATAATGTTTACATCTGCTATATACTTATCAATTGACTTGCCGTAAATGTTTTTCAGATTGTTTGTTAAAAAATGAAAAAAATCGTTTCTTAGGTTTTGTAACAACGAATCAATTTTTTCATTATTTTCTTTTAAATTTTCATGCATCTGCGTAATAAATATTTCTTTATGCGCCAAAAATTCTTTTAATTGAACAGACAATTGTTTAATAAACCGCTCTTTTGGATCTTCGTAATTTGCCCCGATTTGCTCCGTTTTTTTCTTTAACTGACTAAAAAACTGCTCCAATAATTTAATTAACAGCTCGTCTTTTGATTTGAAATAAAAATAAAACGAACCTTTCGGAATGCCACATGCATTGGTAATTTCTTGGATGGAGGTGGAAGAAACGCCTTTTCGAGCAAACAGCTTCATCGCAGCTTCAATGATTAAACGTTCTTTTTCTTTCACATGAACATCCCCTTATTGTCGGAAAAAATTTTATTAGTTTAGTTGACTACTAGTTAACCGGTCAATTATAATGACTATATAGTCAACTTACTATAAGTATGTATAAAAAAAGGAGAATTGTCAAATCTTCATGAAAGGAATGGGACTTGGTGGAGAACATTATTAAATTTTCGCTCCGTAACAAACTGGCTATTTGGATTTTAACTATCATTGCAATTTTTGCGGGACTATTTTCTGGATTTAATATGAAGCTGGAGACGATCCCGGACATAAACACTCCCATCATAAGTGTTACGACTACATATCCAGGTGCAACCCCTGAAGAAGTACAAGAGAAAGTGACGGTTCCTATTGAAGAAGCTGTTCGCAATTTGAACGGGGTGGAAATCGTCAGCTCTAATTCGTTTGAAAATGCATCTTCTATTCAAATCGAATACAAATTTGAAAAAGATATGGAACGAGCAGAAGAGGAAGCTGAAAAGGCAATCGAACAAGTCGAACTTCCGGATGGAGCAGGAGAGCCTAAAATTGCAAGATTTAGCATGAACGCTTTCCCTGTTTATACAGTGAGCTTTTTTGATGAAGGAAAAACACTTCCTGAATTAACTGAACTGGTTGAAGACATCATTGTTCCTGAATTGAAAGGAATTGATGGAGTAGAAAGCATTGTAACTTCTGGACAGCAGGTAGAAGAGGGGCGGCTTGTTTTTCATCAAGACAAATTAAAAGAGCTCGGGCTAAATGAGGAAACAATAAAAGATTATATTCAAGGTGCGGATCTCCGTGCGCCATTAGGTCTTTATACATTTAAAGACACGGAAAAGTCTGTTGTCGTTGACGGAAATATTACGACAATTGACGATTTGAAAAAGCTTAAAATCCCAGTCACTGGATCAGCACAAGGGCAGCAAGCTGGAGAGGCGCAAATGAGCCAAGTGCCAAACGGTTTGTCTAAAGCAAATGGTGCAGCGCCAAATCAGGCGATCCAGCAGCAAAGCATTGAATTGCCAACAGTCGAATTAGGAGAAATTGCCGATATCGAAATCGTCGGAAAAGCTGAATCCGTATCAAGAACGAACGGAAAAGAAGCAATCGGACTGCAAATTGTAAAAGCTACTGATGCGAATACAGTTGAAGTTGTGAATGAAGTAAAAGAAAAATTGGATGAATTAAAAGACGAATATAAAGGCCTCGGAGTCGTTTCAACGCTGGACCAAGCGGAACCGATTGAAAAATCTGTTGAAACAATGCTGAATAAAGCGCTGTTCGGTTCGATTTTTGCAGTTATTGTCATTTTGCTGTTTTTGCGCAACATTCGTTCAACGTTGATTTCCGTGGTGTCAATTCCGCTTTCCATATTAATTGCATTAATCATTTTGCGTGAAATGGACATCACGTTGAACATGATGACGCTTGGAGCTATCACAATGGCGATCGGCCGTGTCATTGACGATTCGATTGTCGTCATTGAAAATATTTACAGACGGATGACATTAAAAGGGGAGCCGTTAAAAGGGAAAGAGCTGATTATTGCAGCGACAAAAGAAATGTTTATTCCTATTATGTCCTCAACCATTGTGACGATAGCGGTTTTCTTGCCGCTCGCATTTGTCGAAGGGATGGTCGGACAGCTATTTATGCCGTTTGCCCTTACGATTGTATTCTCGCTTTTAGCGTCCCTTTTAGTGGCGATTACTATTGTGCCGGCACTTGCTCACGTTTTATTTAAAAAAGGAGTAAAACGGAAAGGCGAAAAAGAAAAGGAAGCTGGCTTTTTGGTTACTAACTATAAAAAAATATTAAATTGGTCTTTGAACCATAAATGGATAACATCATTGATTGCGATCCTGCTTCTTGTCTCCAGTCTGTTTTTAATTCCTGTCATCGGTGTAAGCTTTTTGCCGAATGAACAAGAAAAGCAAGTTATCGTAACGTATGATCCGGATCCAGGGCAAACGCTGGAAGAAGTAGAAGATATCGCATTGAAGGCAGAAGATTTCCTTGTCGACCGTGATCATGTAAAAACGATTCAATTGTCTGTCGGAAGCGAAAATCCGATGAATCCTGGAAATCGAAATCAGGCCATTTTCTTTATTATGTATGAAGATGACACACCGAATTTTGAAAAAGAAAAGGAGAAAATTGTTAAAGACTTAAATGAATTAACGAACGAAAAAGGCGATTGGGGCACCATTGACATGATGATGGCAAGCAATGAGTACACATTGCATGTGTTTGGCGATTCGATGGAAGATATTGAGCCTGTCGCCCAAAAAGTGCAAAAAATCTTGGAAGATGAAAAAAACTTGAAAAATGTCGAATCAGGTTTATCGAAAACTTATGATGAGTTCACGTTTGTTGTTGATCAAGAAAAGATGAGCAAGCTAGGATTGACCGCTGGGCAAATTGCGATGGCATTAAGCCAACAGCATGAACGGCCGGTTTTAACAACAATCCAAAAAGAAGGTCAAGACATTGAAGTTTATATTGAAGGGGAAGAGCAAACATTTGATTCGATTGATGAGATGAAAAAGAAAACCATTCAGTCCCCACTTGGCATGAATGTGAAAATTGGAGATGTAGCGAAAGTAAAAGAAGGCGAAACATCCAATACGATTACTAGACGCGACGGAAAATTTGCAGTATCAGTCAGTGGAGAGATTACTACTAATGACGTTAGCCAAGTAAATGCAAACATTCAAAAGAAAATAGATGGTTTAGAATTGCCGCCTGGTGTGAACATTGAAACAGGTGGAGTGTCCGAACAGATCAATGAGTCGTTTTCACAATTAGGATTGGCTATGCTCGCTGCCATCGCTGTTGTCTACTTTGTGCTGGTGGTTACGTTTAGTCAAGGACTTGCGCCTTTTGCCATTCTATTTTCACTTCCATTTACCGTCATCGGCGGATTTGTAGCGCTATGGCTTGGGGGAGAAACATTGAGCGTTTCAGCTTTGATCGGTGCGCTCATGTTAATCGGTATTGTTGTGACGAATGCGATTGTGTTAATTGACCGTGTCATTCATAAAGAGCGTGAAGGACTTTCTACAAGAGATGCGCTCATTGAAGCAGGGGCAACTCGTCTAAGACCGATTTTAATGACTGCGCTGGCAACAGTTGGAGCATTGCTTCCTCTCGCATTAGGTTATGAAGGAGATGGAGGCATGATCTCGAGAGGACTTGGTTTAACCGTCATCGGCGGATTGACCAGCTCGACTTTGCTGACTCTCATCATTGTTCCAATCGTCTATGAAGTATTAAGCAAATTTAGAAGAAAAGCTCCAATCGAGGAATGATAAGAAAAAACCTGAAAAGCACTGAATAGGCTTTTCAGGTTTTTTTGCATAACTTGCTGAAACAGTTTTATGAAAATAAGAATATCAATTGTTTTGAAAAATTTTCAAAAGGGTCAATTATTCAAATTCCGGCAATAAAAAAACGCGCTAAAAAGCGCGTTTTTTAAACGGAGAAGGTGAGATTCGAACTCACGCGGCGGTTGCCCGCCCTAACGCATTTCGAGTGCGTCCCCTTCAACCACTTGGGTACTTCTCCATGGTCGGGAAGACAGGATTTGAACCTGCGACCCCCACGTCCCGAACGTGGTGCTCTGCCAAGCTGAGCTACTTCCCGAAAAACGTCAGCATTGATATTATATATTAAAATAAAAAATTTGTCATTAAAAAATTTTAACCAATCAACAAAAAGTTTGGAAAAGGAAATTAATCTTTTTTTGTTGAATTATGTAGTAGGCAAATAAAAGAAAGGAGTCACATAACATTGAAGGTACAAAACATTGGCGATGACATCACATTAATTGATCTTTTTGACTTAGGATTAGAAAACAGAACAGGGGCTTACGTTCTTCACGAAAAAGAGCTGACCATCATCGAAACAAGCGCGAGCCCGTCTGTCCCATATTTATTAAAAGGTCTTGAAAGTTTAGGAATTGATCCGAAGGATGTTCAAAACATCATTGTTACGCACATTCATTTAGATCATTCGGGAGGTGTCGGGCTTTTTCTTGAACATTGCCCAAAAGCAAAAGTGTTCGTCCACCCCCGCGGGAAACGTCATTTGCAAGATCCATCGAGATTAATTGCCAGCGCCAAAACGGTGTATGGAGAGGAGCAATTTCAAAAATTGTTTGACCCGATTTTGCCCGTGCCAGAAGACCAGCTAGTTGTAAAAGAAGATTTGGAAACGCTTCAAGTAGGCGATGATCGCGTGCTGACATTTTATCACACACCAGGTCATGCGAATCACCATTTTTGTATACATGATTCCAAAAGCAACGGCATCTTTACCGGCGACACGATCGGGGTTTTTTATTCAATGCTCTTAGATTCAGACTTAGAGTTTTATTTGCCGTCTACTTCTCCTAACCAGTTCGATCCGGATAAAATGCTTGAATCATGCGAAAGAATCGAAGCATTAAACGTTTCGAAAATATTTTTCGGTCATTTTGGCATGAGCGAGCATCCAGAGGAAGTTTATAAACAGCTAAAATATTGGCTGGACATTTTTGTAGATCAAGGCAAAGCGGTTGTAAAAGAGCATGGAAGCTTGCCGTTTGAAGAAAAATCAAAGCTTCTATCTGATAGATTGTACAGCACGTTGCAAGATTACTTAAAGAAAAAACATATTTCCGAAGATCATCAAGTGCACGAGTATATAAAAATCGATATGGGCATTTGTGCGCAAGGGATTATTGATTACTTGCAAAAAGCAGAAAATAGATAAGGAGGCTTGTATGGAAAGAGATATACGCAAAATTAAAAATGTTGCGTTACAAACGAATAATCCTACCCATACTAATGCATTTGTGTTAGAACCTGGTAATTGGGAGGAATATGATCCGTTTTTAATGCTTGCGGAGGATATTTTTCAGCAAGGGACGTTTGACCTTCATCCCCATCGGGGAATCGAAACTGTCACATATGTAATTGACGGGATTTTAAAGCATTTTGATAACAAAAATGGATATGGCAAGCTAAAGCCGGGTGATGTTCAATGGATGACTGCTGGAAGAGGAGTAATCCATCAAGAAGATCCTGCACCTGGATCTACTGTTCACAGTCTAGAGCTGTGGGTTAATTTGCCGAGTTCAAAAAAACTGACCGCTCCCCGCTATCAAAATTTGAAAAGTGCTAACATGCCAGTTAGAAAAGAAAAAGGAGCGTTGATTCGGATTTTTTCTGGTTCGTCAAAAGGTATTCAAGCGCCGACTAAAAAATTACGTTCCTGTCTTGATGGTAGAAATGATTCTGGAACCTGATGCGTCTGTTCATCAAGATCTTCCGGGAAGCTATAATGGTTTTCTTTATATTTTGGAAGGAAAAGGCTTGTTTGGTGCGTCCAAAACAAAAGGGGAAAAAGGGCAAGTGCTGTTTTTAACAAAGGGTGCTGAGGGAGAGGAAAGCTTCATAACCGTCACAGCGGCAGACAAACTCCGGCTGCTTCTATATGCGGGAGAACCTCTCCATAACGGTCCGTTTGTTATGAACACGAAAGAAGAAATACGGCAAGCAATCGTCGACTATCAAACAGGAAAGTTTGAATGAAAGAGAATAACAGCTTGATAAACTCTCCGCCTTTTTTGCGCGGAAGGAGAGTATTTTTTGTAAATAAAAATTATTTCTCGGGAAAGCGCAAAATTCAACAATGATAAAGAAAAAACGAGAAAAAAGGTAGCATCTGTCGAATGGTTGTATATTGAAATGTTTTGTGTCAGATTATGTGACATAAATCATGTTTCGTTCTTGTTCGGCTTGTTACAATAAAGAGTAAATTAGTGGAGACAGTAGGTGATAAATATGCTGTTTTTAAAAAAATGGAATCGAGCAGCGGATCATGAAGAAGATAAACAAAAAAAACAGATGGAGGATTCGTTTGCGGCACAGGTGGAAGTTGCTGCGGATCAATTAAAAGGCGTCATTGAGCAAATGAAATTAACCGCTGTTTCCCTTGATGAACGATCTTCCTCGAGTAAAAAAAGCACGTTTCAGCTATTAGAGCATATTGAGCAGACCGCTCAAGACACAAATAACGTTTCAGAAAAGATGCGTAAAATTGAAGAGGCAGCTGTGAAAATCACAGCATCTTCCCAAGAGATACATTCCTCAAGCATATTATTTTATGAACAGCTCGTAAAATCGAAAACACAGCTGCAAAAAATACAAGAAGAAACGGAACAGCTGCGGCAAAATCATTTGAAAATTCTTGATCAAATGGATCGGCTCGTTTCTTTTTCCAAACAAATGGATCACATTCTTTCTTCGATTGGAGCGATTTCCCAAAAAACAAAAATACTTGCATTAAATGCAAATATCGAATCGGCAAGAGCCGGAATACACGGGAAAAGCTTCTCGGTCGTTGCAAATGAAATTGGAAATTTAGCAAACCAAACGCATGATGCGGTTGAAGAAACACATCAAATTCTTTCTTCGATTCAATCAGAAATTGAGTTTTCGACCAAAATGGTAAAATCGGAAAACGATCAGATGAAAAAGAATGTGGCTGAATTACTATCTTTAATTGATGTTATCCATTCCTTTCAAACATCGTTGGGCAAAATCACATCAATGGTATCGGATTCGAAAGACGCTGTCGAATTACAGTGTGATCATGTACAGGAAATTACTACGGTGCTCAAGCAAATATCAGATATGGCTCATGAAAATAAAACATATGCACTGAGAGTTTCAGAAGATATGGATAAGCAGCACCAGCATATTGAAGAGATGATTGCCATCAGCGAGACATTGGATCAAACCTCTAAAGAGCTGCAAACGTTAGTCAAAAGGGATCAGCTTCAACAAATTACTGAAATAGATTTGGCAAAAATCAATGAAATGAAAGAAAAAGTGATGAATCTTTTATCACAATTTCCATTGTATGAACTAGATGCGGATGTTCATAAAAAAGCATTGGATCAATTTTTTGAGGAGAACGAGCATATCGAAGCTATTTGGTCGAATCGACTGGACGGTACATTCGTTTATTCCAACCCTCCTGCAGGCTTAATAAATGCAAAAGCCCGTCCTTGGTTTATCGAAGCTAGTAAAAATAAAATCTTTATATCAAGCATCTATACATCTGCTGTTACAAAAAAACCGTGCATCACCATTTCCTTCCCCATTCATAAGAACGGAGACATCGTCGGGGTTATCGGTGTCGATTTAATAGTAAAATAAGCAGATGGTTTCAATCCTTTTTGAAACGATATAATTTTCGCCCTTTTATTTAAAAATGCGGTTTCACAACCGCGTTTTTCTTTTCTCTCAAACAAGAAAATTGAAAAAAAGAGAATGAATACTCAAAAAATTTTCAGAAAGATTAGCCTGTTTTTCTGCTCGATCCATCCGCTTCTCTTTAACTCCGCAACACAATGCTTAAAGCATTTTTTTAATGATGGATAAGAACATGTCTTTTTCCTCGCTTCCATTACGAGCCGCAAAATTTCCCCTTCGTTAAAGCCGTTTCTCTTGTTTATATGGAGCAAATAAAAACAAGTCAATAAAATCCAGACACACACTTCAGACAAATTTCCTTTGGCAAATTCTTTAAAAACGAATTCCGGGACTTGAAAATACCTATTTTTTACATTTTTATGTAGATACTGTTCAATAATTGATTCATGATGGTCTTTTTTATACTCATTATTAAATATGTAGAGAGGCAGTGAAAAATATTGTGCGTTACGATGTTCATAGAAAGAAGGATTTAATTCATTTGTCAACATCTTGACCCCCAAAAACCCTTTTGATCAGCATGAACGGGAAATATTTTCGTAGAATTGTTTATTTTTGGCCGGTGCCCGCTTTTGTTTCTTCCAGTTTGATAAGAAAGGAAATGACATCTGCAAGTGCTTGCCTATAAACTAGCAAATTTTGAGTATCCATCAAACAATAGATGGTTCCTTTTAAATCATCGCAATCGTTTTTGGCTATGCCCAGCTTTTTAAGCTTTTCTTCAAGCTCGTTGTATAGAGCTTTGAGCTCACGGTTTTGTCGATTTAACAAAGCTTGCTCAATTCGATTATAAGCGAATTCATTGAAAGCTTGCTCAAAGTTCATCTATGCTCACCCAACCCTTTGAAGATAAAAATGAATAAAAAATATTCATTTTTATAGTAATACAAAACGAATTGAAAGTAAAATAGGAAAACGTTAAACTATATTATAGATGAAGTAGCAAAGAAGGAATGTAACAGATGGAAATCAATAAAAAAATCGGAGAACAAATAAGAGAAGTGCGAAAAAAGTATAATATATCGATGGTTCAACTGACCGAGGATTTGGAAATTTCTCAGCCAAGGCTTTCTAGAATCGAAAATGGTGAACAAGAAATTCCTATTAGCCTCATTCAAAAATTTTGCCAAAGATTTAATATACCGATGGGAAGCTTTTTTAAAATGATCGATAACGAGGACATATCTCTTGTTGATGATCAAGTAGAACATATTCTTTCTACTTTAAATGATGAGCAAAAGAAAGCATTATATGTTTTTTTATCTTCTTTTCAAAAATAACCCTCCATCCATTGATCCCTTCATGAATTCGTGCCGAAAGGCAGACCGAAAATAAACGAACAAATGTTCCTTTTTATTTTACCATGTTTTGATAGTTTTTGGAAGCGGTGAGAATCCTCTTTATTTTATTTTTATGCATTAGCATTGCATAAATATAGTTAGAATTTTCTGTTAATTATTTTTTGTGAATTTGTGCCAAAAAGACAAAACCTAAAGAAAGGTGGCACTGTCCATTTGGTAAATATATACAGTTAAATCAGAGCGACAACGACAAAAGGGAGATTATGGACTGGCTCGCCCATCAAATTTTCGCAACCAAACATAAGCTGGTTTCCACAGAGCTCTCTTTAACCAACGAGTAATTCGAAGTAGGGATTTCTTACTTTTCATCTCCAATTGAATGAGAACATGTAAGCAATACGTGATCAGGGCTAAGAAAATTTGATTTTGAATAGCTGTTTCACTCATTCCATAAAAGTGCTTAATTTCTACGTGTTGCTTGAGCCATTTGAAAAAGAGTTCAATAGCCCAGCGAGATCGGTAAATATCACTTATCTCTTCTGGTTTTAAATCAAATCGGTTGGTGATGAAACGAAGTAAGTTCCCTTTTGTGTCCATAACTTCTAGTAGACGATAGACATTTTCAGTACGATTTTGTGTGGTACCAATGTAGACCATTTTATCGGATAGAACGTGACAATCATCAGGAAGTGAAAATGTATAGACTTCACGAATGACTGCGTTTTTCTTCAGTCTTGAAACGAAGAAATAGCCATCATCTGTCATCCGATCAAAACGTTCATAGTCCACATAACCGCGGTCAAACACATACATGGCTTCTTGATCATCCACTAGGACTTCGAGTTGATTTCGGTCATGTTCTTTTGCTGTCGTAATCACTGCTTTTTCAGGATAGACGGTGTCTTTATCCATGAAAACGAGCCGTAAGTGTAGCTTTACACCAGCTTTTGTTTGACGGAATTTTGCCCATTTATAATGGGTCAAATTCAACGGGAGTGTACTTGAATCAATGATTTTCAGTGGCATATTCTTTCCGTTTTTATAATGGTACCGTTGAATTTTCCAAACAAGATCCAAGAACAAATTTGCAAGAATTAGTGGGTGGATCTGATTGTTTTTTCGGGATAGCTGAGAGGCACTTATCGATTCAAATCCGAGTGCTTTTTGAAGATCTTCGTCTACAAGTGCATCACTCATTTCCTCTAAGCTCTTAAATTCGAGCAGCTGGGCTACCAATAAAAGTTTAATATAGGCTTCTGTTGTCAGCTTTTTTGTGTAATAGTCCTGTTTCAATTCTTTGACTTGTTCGCTAAGTTTTTGAATATTTATGGGTGAAACCCATTTACCAAATGATGAAATTAGTGTATTCTTGTCCATAATAGTTATCCTTTACGATTGGATTTGGACAGGAACCACCTGTACTTCCATTGTAAAGGATTTTTTTGTTTCGAAATCAATAAAAAATTGAACATTCTTAGTATTTTGAATCATCAGATTTAATTACTGCAATGCTAGTGTTGAAGTTTGAAAAAATTAATTTGCATGTATGAAAGGAGAAATAAGGAATAATAAAGTTTTTCGAGACGTAAAAGCAATGACGGGGTTTATTTTGTCTATATTATTGAGTTTTGCAGTAGTAATTCTTGTAGTACATAACAATAGTTTTTGGGTTGTTTTCGTTGTTATATCAATCATAGTTTCGACTTTAAGTGTATTTAGGGCTGATACGTTATACAAAGAAAATAAAGAACATAGTTGACGGCATTTACATTAAATAAGTAATGACGATCGTTTGCAACCTATATGCTGTTTTAAGGCATTGAACTCATTTGCTTTCAAAAAAATCTTTTTTTAGGATGGGAAAAAGAGAGCCGTGAATGTTCTCAAATGCCTTTGGCTCTCTATTGTTTCAACAGATTATGAATATTTTTTTACAAATTGCAATGATTTTTCAATAATCAACGGCTGGTCATGGTCGAGAGTTGCGACATGATAGCTGTTTTCTAATCGAATCAATTCTTTTTCTTTTGATGAGATGGTCTCATAGATCATTTGGGAATTATCAGGAGGTACAACGTGATCTTCATTAGAAACAAGAATGAGTGTCGGGCATGACACCTTATGAAGATTGTTTCTGACGATTTCCATTAATTTTAAAATTTCTTTGATAGAACGCACCGGCGTTTTTTCATAAGCAAGTTCTTTCACATTAGGGTTTTTTATATCCGAACCGATGGCCTCTAAAAATCTGGCATCTTCCAAATCTTTGGCCGATTCCATATCAGGAATTCGCAAAGCAGCATTGATTGGAATAATTCCCTTGATTTCGGGATATTGTTCCGCCATGTATAATGTTAACGTGCCTCCCATGGAAAGTCCCGCTACAAAAATCGTGTCGCACCGCTCTTTTAACCATTGGTAGCCTGCTTCAACGGACGAAATCCAATCTTGATAAACGGTTCTCTCCATGTCTTCATAATGTGTCCCATGTCCTTTTAGACGCGGGCCGCATACCGTATAGCCTGCCTTTCTAAACGCTTCTCCTAACGGACGCATGCTTTGGGTTGTTCCGGTAAAACCGTGCGAAACTAAAATGCCGATGGAATTCCCTTCAAAGTAAAAAGGTTCTGCTCCATTCATCACCGGATATTTTTCATTCACCTTGCTCCCCTCCAATGACATGATGAATATCAAACATACTAAGTATTCGTTGCTAACGTTACAAACTCCTTTTTTGAAAAAAAAGAAAGTGTCGTTTTGAAGAAGCGAGCCATATTTGCTTTTTGGTCTGTAAACCCTTCCTACCGCGTTGAGTTTTGCGTCTCCTGCCATTTGAAATCTCCTGGTACTCTTTTCCTTTTTCTTGTAGTAAAATTAATATGCATAGTCGTTTTTCAGCCAAAATTAGGCTTGGAAAAACTTTGCGGATGAATCAATAGTTTGTCGCTTCATGACCGCTTTTTCAAAAAAGCCTTTTTAGAAATGCAAATTTTTCGATTTTTACAAACGAACGGAGTTGATTAATATGACGTCCAAGACATATGAAATAGCATCCATCAATGTTGGAAAACCGAAAAGTTTTGTATATAACGGCAAAGAATTGCTGTCAGGCATTCAAAAAAAACCTGTTCATGAACCGGTATTTTTGTCGTTTCTTCATTTTTCCGGCGATGGCCAAGCCGATTTGGTTCATCATGGCGGAAAAGATAAAGCGGTATGTGTCTATTCGTATGATCATTATCCATTTTGGGAAAAGGAACTGGGCAGGCAGTTGGATTGGGCGGCGTTTGGCGAAAATTTAACGGTTAAAGGTTTAGTCGAAGAGGACGTTTGTATTGGAGATACATATCAACTTGGTGAAGCGATCGTGCAGGTCAGCCAGCCGCGGCAGCCATGCCATAAATTGGCGAAAAAACATGATATCGCAGATTTGCCGCTTCGTATACAAAACAGCGGGTACACCGGGTTTTATTTCCGGGTGTTGAAAGAAGGCTGGGTGGCGAAGGATTCTTGTTTGATGTTGTTGGACAGACATCCTCTTGCTGTATCGGTTTCCTTTGCAAACCGCATCTTGTACAAAGATCAATCCAATAAAGAGGGGATCGAGAAGATTCTTCGTGTAGAAGAGCTTTCGGACAGCTGGCGGGAAATGTTTCAAAAACGGCTGAACAGGATTAAAGTGGAGAAAAGCAATGTTGCAAATAACTGATATGTTTCGCGTATTAAAGAATCAATATCGATCAAATGGCTCCTCCCAATTTTGGCAGGGGCTTTTTATTATTTCATCTGATTCATTCAAAATAATCCTTAAAACGTTTGAAAATCGGCGGAAAACAAAAGCCGGATTCCTTCGCGTTTTAGGGAAGTTTGCTTTGAAATTCATTTTCTTTCATGATGTTTTACAAAAAAACGGATTGGGTCGATGTTCAAATAAAATGAATCAAAATACGGATTGACATGAAAGAAAAATCGCTATATAGTTACTCTTGTTAATTATTAGCATAGGTAACTAATTGGAAAAAGGAGAGACATGGAGATGCAAGGTTTTTTTACCGATATATCCGTTTATACCGGCCATTGATTAATAAATTAAACGACCTATTAGGCGAATTTGATCTGACGTATTCCTTATGGCAAGTGATTTTTTATGTGAAAAATTTCGGGCCTTGCACCCTGGTGGAAATTTCGAAATATTATCAAGTCGAAAAGCCTAATATTACAAGAACCGTCCGGCGTCTGGAAGAAAAAGGATTGTTGAAGCAGATTCCCGGAAAAGACAGGCGTGAAAAAATCATTCAGCTGACGGAAACAGGGGAAGACATTTATCGGAATTGCCGAGAAAAAATTACAGCATTAGAGTATCAAGTAATGTAATGAATAAAAAATATTCATTTTTATAGTAATACAAAACGAATTGAAAGTAAAATAGGAAAACGTTAAACTATATTATAGATGAAGTAGCAAAGAAGGAATGTAACAGATGGAAATCAATAAAAAAATCGGAGAACAAATAAGAGAAGTGCGAAAAAAGTATAATATATCGATGGTTCAACTGGCCGAGGATTTGGAAATTTCTCAGCCAAGGCTTTCTAGAATCGAAAATGGTGAACAAGAAATTCCTATTAGCCTCATTCAAAAGTTTTGTCAAAGATTTAATATACCGATGGGAAGCTTTTTTAAAATGATCGATAACGAGGACATATCTCTTGTTGATGATCAAGTAGAACATATTCTTTCTACTTTAAATGATGAGCAAAAGAAAGCATTATATGTTTTTTTATCTTCTTTTCAAAATAACCCTCCATCCCTTGATCCCTTCATGAATTCGTGCCGAAAGGCAGACCGAAAATAAACGAACAAATGTTCCTTTTTATTTTACCATGTTTTGATAGTTTTTGGAAGAGGTGAGAATCCCTCTTTATTTTATTTTTATGGAGAGTTGAATCACCACTTTTTAGATCCAGGCAAGTAACTGCCGGATCATATGCACAGTAAAAATGGAAAATACTGATGCATCGCCTTAAAATATTTTGCTAGAATTTAAGAAGCCAAAAAGTATGTTTGAACAAAACTATATAAGTTGATCTACTTTTCAAAAGCACAATCAAATGGAACTTCTGAACCATTTCAATAAAAATGACTCGAAAATCATTTAAACATTGTCGAAATATAGCGAGAAATATTTGGGATTTGAGTGGAATGGAAGTCGGCAGCGAAACATATTTATCTATAAAACGGAGCATAGCTGCTATGTTGATGCAGCTTCCTAGAAAATCTTACAGTTCTCAATGAAAGGTTTTTTAGAAGCTTGCCAATTTCATGGCGGGCCAAGCAAATTGATACAATAACAGCAGGACGAAAAATATGAAATGATGCTTAATGATTGACAGCCGCGCCATAAACTAATAAAATCGGATTGAAAATTCGGAATTTTTAGGAGGGGACTAAATGGAGAAATTTGAGAACTACAATAAAAGCTATATTAACGGACAATGGGTTGAAGGAAAAAGCGAAAGCATATTTGAAGATGTTAATCCTTATGATAATTCCCTCATCACAAAAGTGCGTTTAGCAACGAGAGAACAAGTGCAAGAAGCATTTGAAATCGCTCAACAGGCACAAAAAGAATGGGCGAAATCGTCTGTTGAAGAAAGAAAGGAAGTTATTCGAAAAGCAGCAGAATATTTAAAGTCTCATCAGGATGAAATTGTAAGCGTTATCACTCGTGAGACAGGCGGAACTGTTTTAAAGGCGAATGTAGAATTGCACTTGACGCTGGAGGTTCTCGAAGAAGCCTTGAACTATGCAGGAGCCATACATGAAGTCAGGGAAGTCCCAAGTGCAATTGAAGGGAAAGTGAACAAAATTTACCGTCTTCCGCTCGGAGTGATTTCATCGATATCACCGTTCAATTTCCCGATGAATTTATCGATGAGAACAATCGCTCCTGCGATTGCATTAGGAAACAGCGTTGTCCATAAACCGGATATACAGGTAGGTCTTGTTGGAGGCTCGATCATTGCGAAAGCATTTGAATATGCCGGACTTCCAAAAGGAGTCTTCAACATGATTTTAACCGATATTCCTGAAATCGGTGATGAAATGTTGACAAATCCGATTCCGCGCTTAATTAGTTTTACCGGCTCCACCGCCGTTGGCAGACATATCGGTGAAATTGCTGGCCGCAATTTGAAACGGGTTGCGCTGGAGCTTGGAGGCAACAGTCCGTTTGTCGTGCTGTCGGATGCCGACGTAGACCAGGCAGTGAACGCCGCTGTTTTCGGCAAGTTTATCCACCAAGGACAAATTTGTATGATCGTCAATCGCTTTATCGTTCATAAAGATCATTACGATGAATTTGTGGAAAAATTTGTTTCCAGAGCAAAATCTCTTCCTTATGGGAACCCTTCCGATCCCAATACGGTCATTGGACCATTAATCAATGAAACCCAGCTGAAAAAAGCTTTAAGCTACATTGAAGAAGCTAAGAAGGAAGGCGCAACACTTGTCTTAGAAGGGAAAAGAGAAGGAAACGTCCTCACTCCATTTGTCTTTACGAATGTCAAAAATTCAAGCAAGCTCGCGCAAACAGAAGTTTTTGCGCCCATCGCGACAATCATTAAGGCTGAATCAGATGAAGAAGCGATTGAAATGGCCAATGACACCGAATATGGTTTAAGTTCTTCTATTTTCACCAGCGACTTGAATAGAGGGGAACAGCTTGCGTTGTCCATTGATTCAGGCATGACCCATATCAATGACCAAACAGTCAATGATGCTCCAAATATTCCATTCGGCGGAAACAAAGGAAGCGGTTTAGGACGTTTCGGAAATCCATGGGTTGTCGACGAATTTACCGTGACAAAATGGGTTTCAGTTCAAGAAAAAGAGCGTCAATTTCCGTTTTAATGATGACCACTCCCTATACATTGTGTAGGGAGTGATTTATGTGCGCCCGGCATGGGTGTAATCTATAGGGTGAAAGTCCCGAGCTGCGAAGGCAGAAGTAGCAGTTAGCTTAACGCAAGGGTGTCCGTGGTGACGCGGAATCTGAAGGAAGCGAGCGGCAAACTTTAAGGTCTCTCGGAACACGAACTTCATATGAGGCTAGGTATCACTGGGTGAGTTTGCAAGACAAAACAAAGCCCTTTCTGCCGAAGGTGATACAGAGTAAATGAAGCAGATGGATGGAAGGAAAGATTACACTCTTACCCGGGGAGGTCTGGCTGGCACGCCAAGTAACCTTGGTAACCTATCTAGTGATAGATAGCTGAACAGTCAGAAGTCAGCAGAGGTCATAGTATTAGTTGGTCTAGAACAACTAAGAAGGACCGAACAATTAAGAGAGAATAGCCCTTGGCATTCAGTGAGTCATGATGAACACAGAAAACGTAGTACCTCACTTGAGGAAGGAAGCGGTGAATCCCGTGGGAGACCTCTTGGAGGGTGGAGTGACCACTGGCATAAAGAGAACAGCTATTCACGGAAGTTATAAAGACTTGCGTCAATTATCTTAATTGAACCGCCGTATACCGAACGGTACGTACGGTGGTGTGAGAGGACGGGAGTTAATCGCTCCCTCCTACTCGATTTGCTAGTTCTATATGAAGAGCTTCAATACCTCAAAAGGTTGAATAGAAGAGTCAGGCTATAACAACCTCTTTTCTTCTATAGATATAAATACTAACTATTTGTCGTTTGATGTCAGCATGCCCCTTTCCTTCTTCTATTATTAAATACTAACTGATAGAAAGTAAACTATTGATTGCTTGATCTGTCCAGCAAGCATATGATCTATCCGACTTTTAAAGTTTGCGAAATGATTGAACGAATCAATGAGAAAATCGGCTGTCAAGCAGGTATATTGAATATGTAATTTGGCATTATATTTGACAGAAGTTGGATTAATAATAGAGAGAGCTTTATTATGCTCACAGACCGAAAAAATGTTTAAATTTTTAAGCGAACTCATGTTATAATTGTTTCAACACTTGTCATTTTGCGAGGCAGAATGCAAAACTCTGAACAATCTTTGGAGTGGCTTTCCCAAAAAGTTTTAAAAGGTTGGATATTTCCCAATTTGATAAAACAGTCAAAAACAGGAATTCATAATCAGGAGCTTGTCAACAATAAATTATTAGAATATTCGGAAAATACACCGTGTATTTGACGAACTTTTGCACGATAAAACCTAATCATTGTCAGTTCACTCAAAGGAACAGCATTTGCTGTATACATAGTAAAGTAAAGAAGGAGGATTTTTATTGGAAACGATTCAAAAGATGTTTGAGCACTTGCATTGGGCGAACGAGCGTATATTAGACACTTTGCAAAAGATTGAAGGGGAAAATAATGGGGCGCTGCGCTTGTTTTCGCATATTCTTTTAACTGAAAAACTATGGTTTACAAGATTACAAGGATTGGACAGCTCACACATTGCGATTTGGGAGGATGTACATATAGATGCCTGTGCAGAACTTGCAAAACAAAATGAACAGAGCATTACATCGTTTTTGAAAAATTTGACGAATCGTGATTTAGACAACATTGTCACTTACAGAAACAGTAAAGGAATCGAGTTTCAAAATACATTAAGGGAAATTTTAACTCATGTCGCTTTGCACGGACATTACCATCGAGGACAGATCAACTTGAGACTGCGATCTGAACGGCATGAACCAGTGAACGTTGATTTTATCACATTTGTAAGATAAGCTCCAAGACAGTTTGCCAAAATTATGTTTATTGTTCATAAATGAAGCAAATAGGGGAGGAAAATAGGTATGGCAAATGTAGGTTCTATTATGACTTGGACGTTTTATGAAGAGACAGATGTTCCAAAAGAAGTGGAGGAAATTTTAATTGAAGGGGAAACTGCGGAAGCTGCGTATAAAACGGTTCGAGATGTTGCGGTCGTGACGAACAAAAGAATAATCATTGCCGATCGTCAAGGAATTACAGGTAAAAAAGTGGAAATCTACACCATTCCATTTAAATCGATTGTCATGTATTCTTCTGAAAATGGAGGAAAGATTGACCTTAATGCAGAACTCGAACTATGGACTAGGGCAGGGAAATTCAAATTATTATTAAATAAAAAAGTGAATATTCGGAAGCTTGATCGAATTATTGCAAGTCATATTCTGTAGTTGTACTCTTTAAATCAAAAGAATTTTTATATTTTACAAAAATAAATAAATATAACATTTACAATGCTGCACTAAGAGATTTTTGAATCAATAGGTGCAATAAAATGCAAAGATTGTTAAGAACATTTAAAATTGCTTCTATGAAATTTTTCATATAGAATGATTGTTTGAGAGCAATAGCACCTATAAAATTTCTTAAATCTCGGTGCTTTTTTTGTTTTTTCAATACTAGGATGACGCTTTAAATTCCGCTTTTTAAAAAAAGTATCCCGCTTATCTGCAAAGTTCTTTGGCATATTACTCCACCGTCTTCAAAAAACAGTTTTAATATTTTACTAAAAAAACTGTTCCGTTCTGTTCAAAATGGTTCCACAGAGTAAAAATAATTGTCTAACCTTCTTTATTTGTTTATGATGTAAGCAAATAAGATAAGGTGTGTGAAACATGGAAGCTTTGTTTAATTGGGAGTTAGTGATTTCATCTGTCGTCATGGCAATCATTGCTTCTTTTTTTTCTGTTCACATGATTCAGAACATACAGGTGTCTACTGAAAAGGATAAGTGGTTATACATAATGTTAGGAACGATATGGGTAGGGTTAGGAATTTGGTCGATGCAATTTATTGACATGCTCGGTGATGATTTATATTTGATTGCAACGTATTACACCGTCTATACGCTATTATCTTTTTTGCTAGGGATCATTGCATCATTCGCTGCTTTTTCCATGAAAGATAAACAAAAAAATGTTTCTAATGCAGCGGCGATTTCGATTGTAGTGGGTTTAAGTATTTTTGTAATATATTATATTGGTATAAAATCATTGAAAGGGAATGAATATGACGGATTTTATTCCGTTCTTTCTAACTTAATCGCTTTTGTTTTAGCGGGAGCATTGATTGCCTTTTTCCATCACAATAAGCGATCTCAAAAGCTTCAAATGAAAACGATCATAATACTTTCAATTGTTTTGGGATTGGGTATTTTCATTTTTCAATACACGGTAATGAATGAAATAAAAAAAGCTGGATTATTCATATATGAGCAGATTTATTCGATTTCTACATTGCTGGCAAATCAACTCCTCCTTTCAATCATTATGATTTTTATGATTTTTGCATTTGTTCAAAAAGAAAAAAACAAGCTAGAAAGAAAGCTTGAAACAACAAATCTATATTACGGATCATTGATTACGTATAATCCGTATATCGTTTTCATCATTAATATCGACGGAATGATTACGAATATAAATCCTAAAGGATTAGAAATCTTAAAAGCAAAAAAAGAACAAATGATTCATCAATCGATTTTTTCGTTTTTGCCTCAAGACGATGCCGAAAGGGTAAAACAGAAAATGAATCGTTTGTTGGAGCACAACGAAAATGAAATGGAAGTTTCGTTTAAAAATAGTAAAGGTGAATGGATTCCTTTACTTTTAACGTTTGTCCCTATGATCGTTGAAGGAAAAAATGAAGGTTTTTTCGTCATCGCCAAAGATATGAAAGAATTAAAACAATATCAAAAACGACTTCGAAAAATGCAGAAAGATTTAATGAATACATTAGAACGCCAGCAAGGAATGACATTTAAGTTCGTCAAAATAAACGATCAGTTTATCCATACGTTATGTGCAGGGGAATTGCTCTATAAACTTGGCTATTCTCCCCATGAGATTATTGGAAAGGATTTGCGGGATTTTTTGCCGAAAGAAGTCGCTGAAGGGCAGCTTCGAGCTTATCAGAAAGCCTGGAATGGCGAGATTGTCCATTTTGAGGGAAAGCTGAACGGATATGATTACTTGGCTGTGTTAAGTCCGGTTATAGAAAATGGAAAAGTTGTTGAAGTCATCGGTTCTTGTGTAGACATAACCGTCAGAAAAGAGCAGGAAATGAAATTAAATGAGTCGAATGCACTAAGACGGACGATTATTGACAATCTGCCAATCGGAATTGTTGTGATTGATCATGAAATGAAGATTATCGCCTTAAATAAGACGATATTGAAAATTTTTCAAATCAATGAGCCAATAAAACAGCTGATTGGGAAAAGCATCACAAATTATTTTCCAGCCGTTGGCCGAAAGGTCGAAGAAAACATAGGGGAAGTGTCAAAGATTTTCACGCCCTATAAGCATTTCTCTGATGAAGTGAACATCAAAAATAGTAAAATCTTGAAAAGAAGTTATTTTCCTTTTTATATGGACGGGAAACTGAAAGGCCATTTATGGACGTTTGAAGATATAACAGAACAAAAGAAAATGGAAAACAGCATTATTCAGGCGAAAGAAGAAGCCGTCAAAGCGAATATGGCGAAATCGGAATTTTTATCGAAAATGAGTCATGAATTAAGAACGCCGTTAAATGGAATCCTTGGTTTTTCTCATTTGTTGGAACTAGATAAAACGTTAACGGAGCAGCAGCAAGCATTTGTGGAAGAAATTTTAAAAGGAGGCCGCCATTTATTAAATTTGATTAATGAAATTTTAGATCTTTCCAGAATTGAAACAGGAAAAATAAAAATTTCAAATGACGAAGTACAAATTGATTCGGTCATATGTGAATGTATAGCATTGATGAAGCCAGCAGCAAACAAAAAAAGGATCAAAATCATCAAAAGCATTGCTCAGTGTGTGGATCAAATGATCCACATTGACTCGTTAAGATTAAAACAAGTCATTTTAAATTTGTTAGATAACGCGATTAAATATAATGTTGAAGGTGGACAGATCCATATAACCTGTAAATGTCAAAACGGATTTCTAGTTATTCACATAATTGATACCGGCATCGGGATATGCGAAGAAGAATTGAAAAAAATATATGAACCTTTTTATCGTATTCAACATGTGCAAGTTGAAGGAACCGGTCTCGGACTTTCACTTGTAAAGCAACTGATAGAGCTGATGAACGGGGAATTTGGGGTTGTTAGCAAAATAGGAGAAGGAAGTGACTTTTGGATTAAACTGCCGGTGTTGAATCGAGAAACGAATCATGCTGTTAAGAAAGATCTAGAACACAGGCAGCACCATTAAAATATATATAAACTGTTTTCTATGTTTACGGAAAATGCCGCATGAGTTATGGGAAAATTGTTATTTTGTTCAAATAGGTTAAAAGAGTTCCAGTTAATGTGCTGGAAATGTTGGAATTTAATGACTGACCGTTCAGTTGCCTTGTTACAAAGCGTTTTGCAATATTCAATATGCAAAAGTAAAAGGTTTGATGAAAATCAAAGCTTTTTTCATTCCAGTGATAATGAAAACCTTTTCTTAAGCAAAAGATATCATCTTGTGAAAACACAGGAAATGGGAATTATAAAAAACTTTATTAGACGAACACGTCAAACTCGCCGGCAATGTCGGTAAAAGCAGAAGAATTTCATACTTGAACAGGAGGCTTGCTAATCACAGCAGCTTCTTTTTTTCATAAATACAATTTCCTAGTTACAAAATCATGAATACAAGACAATGACGATTCTGAAGCTTTTCCCTTTGGCTTCAAACATCTGCTAAAAAAAGGAAATAATTTTAGCATGATTATTTAGTCATAGGTCTTTTTTGCTATTATTTTTAGTCAAAAAGAACTATTAAGGCAATATTTGTAAGTTTGTATAAAAAAGTCGTAAAATGTCGGATTTTTGACATATTCTGTCCTCTATCATTTTTCTTAAGTCAAAATACGTTCCTCTCATGCTGGAGGCTGGTTAGACAATAAGTTGGAATACAGTTACATTGAACATAGAACAAAAATATTATAAAACATGGCAAGGGAGGGAAAAGATGAGAAACAGTGCAGCCAATAAAATGGAATCAGTTTATCAACCGATTTGGGATTTAAATAATTGGAATGTATTTGGATATGAGGCATTTTTAACCTTTCCAGATGGCCAAATGGACATAGAAAAAATATATGAACTGGCACGGGGAAAAGGATGTCTTTATGAACTGAACATAAAGGCGATATTAAATGCGATTACGTGTTTTCCGATTGAACGTTTGGATGATTCATTAATATTCGTCAATCTTTTCCCTTCCACACTCATTCATCATCAATTCGAAAAATTTGTCGAGCGGTTATTGAAACAATATCCTCAAATACAAGAAAAAGTTGTATTTCAAATAAATCATACACCAAGTGAAAAGCATATATGGGACTTGCCAGATTTAAAAGATAAAATAAACATGTTAAAGAAAAACGGTTTTGATGTAGCGTTATATGGTGTTGGAAATGGAACGGCTGTTTTACAACAAATTGTTGATTTTTCAGCAAGCTATATTAAACTTGATCGGCATTTTACTAAAGAATTATATCGTTCTAAAGAAAAACAGCACATTGTCTCGCTTTTAGTGCAATATGCAAAACAACAAACTACTATTATCTTGGAAGGAATCGAAAAGGAAATGGACTTAGCTAAGGCAAAATTGTTAAAAGTTCCTGTTGGCCAAGGAAATTTATTAGGAAAACCAGAAAAATCAGCCGTCCACACCATTGAAGATATTTTTCGATAAGCACTCCGACCGATGAATGAACATGTTTCTCCTGAATTTTATATGGAGAGGTAGATGCAAATGAATCAGTCAGTTTTAGCGAAAGGAAAAAACATACAGGAAGCGATCGAACTAGGTTTGAGTATTTTAGGAACTGATAAGGAGAAAGTTTCGATTGAAATCATCGAAAAAGGCGGCAAAGGATTTTGGAAAATTGGTTCTAAACAGGCGATCGTCAGACTAACAAAGCTGGATGATCAGGAAACATCTTCTAAGCAAAGGTCTATAAAACAGGATCCCTTAGAACAGACCATTGATTCGTTAGAAATCGAATCATTTGCAAGCTCTGAACCAATAAAAGAAAATCCATTAGAAGGTAAAGTGTGGGTAAAAGATGGAAAATTATATTGCCAGCCAACTTCAAATAAATACCCGACCGTTACTGTTGGAAAAGGAATAAAGTTGTATAAGAATGGTCAACTCATTACAGGAACGACGATCGTAACCGAAATGGATGAGTATAAAATTCAAACGGATGAAGTTGTAACGGAAGGTAAATGGGATATTACACTCGACTCTGACAAACTGCATGTTTTACTGCAAATAGAACCAGGGGTTCGAAAAACGTATAAAGTGAAAGATATCGAACCTAGTGAGCATATTGTATTAGAAGGAGAAGAAATTGTTGAAACGATTCCAGCAGTTGATTACAATCAAATTTTAAAAAAACTAGAAGAGCTGCGAGTTATTCATGGATTTAACCATAACGAGATTATTAAAGCCATTCATGCGGACCGGCCAGGAACATTTACAATTGCATCTGGCATGAAACCGAAAGAAGGGGAAAATGGAAAAATCGAGCTTCTCGTTGATTTAAATAAAGGAGCAAAAGTGAAAGAAAAAGAAGACGGAACCGTCGATTTTCGTGAAAAACAGGAGTTCCCTTCAGTTGAAAAAGGACAGGTCATTGCTATTGTACATCCTCCTGTCCCTGGAATACCTGGAATTACGGTTACGAACGAACCTTTACCACCTAAACCGACATATCCGCTTACGATTCAGCCGGGAAAGGGAATCGCTCTTATCGAGCAAGGTAAAAAAATTTTAGCTACAGAAACGGGGCGTCCTCTCATTGAACAAAGGGGATTAATCGTCAGAGTATCTATATTGCCAAAACTTGTACATTCTCATGATGTGAATTTATTATCAGGAAACATTCGTTTTAAGGGTGATCTGGACATTCTTGGCAATGTGGAAGAGGGAATGGTTGTAGAGGCGGATGGAAACATTTTGATTCAAAAAAATGTATATGGAGCTACAATTTCATCGAAAAATGCCATTGCCGTTCATGGAAGCTTTATTAAAAGCACAATCTCAGCAGGAAAACAAAATATTTATTCATCCGAGCTCATTCGATTATTAACAAGCATTCAAGAACAAATGGATCAATTGATCAAATCCATTTATCAAGTCATTAAGCTCCCTGCATATAAAATGTCAGACTATTCATCAAAAGGATTACAGCCGTTAATAAAAATTTTGCTTGAAAAAAAGTTCAATAATTTGCTTACGCTTGTAAAGCAATATATTGCGACCTGCAATAATGGGAGTCATATTTTAGAGCTGGAATGGCTAACAATTAGCGAACAATTAAGACTATGTTTCCTTTCACCTGCTGTAAATGAATACCATACGATCGAAAAAATCAATCAGCTCATGCAAAAAATAACTGAACTGTTAGAGCGGCAAAAAAATGAACAGGATGATCACTGTTTTGTCAAACTAAAGTATGCTCAAAATAGCACCATTTATTCCCGAGGGGACATTTTTATAACTGGACAAGGCTGTTTTAACAGCAAAGTGTATGCTGGTGGAACGATCGCCATAAAAAATGTCCTCAGAGGCGGGGAAATATTTTCCGAAAAAGAGGTCATGGTGAGAGAGAGCGGTTCAGAAAGCGGGGTTATGACAAAAATCAGCGTGCCAAGCAATGGAAAAATTATCATTGATCATGCCAATGAAGGGACAATCATCGAAATAGGAAAAATGAAGCATGTGTTTCATGAAGGGAAAAGAAACATAATAGCGAAATTAGATAAAAATGGAAATCTTGTATTTTAGCGACATAAAAACAGTTGACGTTTGAAAAAGGACGTGCCGTTTATAAAAAGATTTTTCAGCAAAACGAATAGGCATGATTTAGAAAGGAAGAATTTTTGTATGTTTTCTTATAGCCTCGATCAATTGAACGAAAAAGCATACGTCCGGTTTGTCGGAGATTTAGATATTGAAGTCGTGGAATTAATGGAAACAGAAATTATTCCGGCTCTGCAAACCTATACAAATATTGAGTTTGATTTTCAAGAAGTTCCTTTCGTTGATTCCACCGGGATTGGACTGCTATTAAATTTAATCGAGACAGTCAAAAAGAATGGGTTGGATGTTCAAGTGAAAATAAAAAACGTTCAACCTTTAGTGAAAGATGTATTTGATATGCTCCAATTAGATAAAATTTTAGGAGAAAATGTATTTGTATAGGTATTACGATAATGAAGTGGGATGAGTGCTATTTTAGAAGCAGAAAACAACATGTAGACGATGCAGTATTGGTAGAAATCAGCAAAACAGCCGATTTCTACCTTTTGATATGTAAAAAAATACTAATATTGGCATTTTATGTATTTTACAGATTGTTGAAGACTGAGTTGGGAGCCCGGGGAAAAATCAAATTTTTTCTATAATGTTTCTGAATGTTTCTGTTAAAATAATTTTTATTTCAAATTGGCATCCCGGCGGTTTTATATCGGGAAAAGATTTGAATTGCAGAACATCCTTGCAAGAAATCGACGCATTTCAACTTTTTCGCAGCTTGCAAGCATCTTTTCGGCGACAAAATTTGATTATAATGAAAAACTTATTTTATGAAAATATTTATGTGAAATTCATAAAGCAAAACGGCTTTTCAGCATTTTATGTACTTGGATAAACATCGAAGACGCTGTCTGCATCATGGAGACATCCAACAAGGAAAGATGCCGGTTTCATCCGCAATTCATGCTTTCCTTTTGAAAAGGAACATCATCATCCATGCAGAATACACAATAAACTCAAAAAGACGGCACGCAAACTAGAGCAACGAGGTGGAGATTTATGGAGAAATACAAACTGATTATTGCAGATGATGATCACCCTTCAAGACTGATTTTATCCCATTTTATTCAATTGTTCCCCCAATATGAAATCGTCTGTGAGGCAGCTGACGGAGAAGAATTAATTCAACGATTTATGAAGAAAATTCCTGATATTGTTTTAGTTGATGTCGATATGCCGAAAATTAACGGAATGGAAGCTATGAAAATATGTAAAGAAATCCATCCGTCCTTGCAAGTCATCTTTACAACTGGGTATGATGAATTTGCTGTTGACGCATTTAATCTGTCTGCTACAGATTATATCGTAAAGCCAATTGAACGGACTCGATTATTTACGGCGCTTGAAAAGGCGAAAAAAGCGATTGAAATAGAGAAAAAATTATTAAACAAGCATCCATTTAAAGAGTTTAAAAAGCTTTCGATTAAATCGAATCAAACCTTTCATTACATCTCATCAGACGACATTCTTTTTATTGAGAAGAACGGAAGAAAAACGGTGTTTCATACTGCAGAACATCAACACGAAACAAACGAATCACTGCAAGAAATAGAAGGGAAATTGCCTTGTAATTTCTATAAAACTCATCGTTCCTATATTGTTAATTTGAAAAAGATCATAAAAATTGAACCACAAGGCGAAACGTATGCCGCCCATTTTTCTGGAAGCGATAAAGTTGCCTACATTTCGAAATTGAAAATACAAGAGGTGCACGGATTGTTAAGGGCATGATATTTGCAAGGGAGAAGTTCTAAAATGGATTTTTTCTTTTTTATATTGAAAAAGCTTTAAAAATTATTCGGGGATTTTTCATTCAATTCGTAAAATATGTCTGACCCGAGTTTTTAAAAGAAAGCATTCCTGTTAGGAGCTTTTCCGGGGACTTGATCAAAAAAAGCCCTCTTGGTATGATGCAGGGGTGTCAAACAACACCTACCATCATGCCAAGGAGGACTTCAGATGAATTGTACACAAAATCATAAAATCAATCAAGTCACCGAACAAACGCTTGTCGTGGGAATCGATATCGCGAAACGAACCCACTACGCCTGCTTCGTGGATGACCGGGGGCGTGTGCTTCGAAAATCCTTCCCGTTCCTCCAGTCGAAGAAGGGATTTCGGCAGCTGAATGAAGCGATTCAGGAGGCGATGCAAGCGTTCGGGAAGTCACAGGTGATCGTCGCCGTGGAACCGACCGGGCACTACTGGTTGAACCTGGCCTACTTTCTCGAGGAAAACGGGATCCCGCTGGTCATGGTCAACCCAGCGCATGTGTGCCGGTCGAAAGAACTCGATGACAACCTGCCGACGAAACACGACGCCAAAGACGCCCTGGTCATCGCCAGACTGGCGAAAGACGGACGATTCCTCGTCCCCCGGCTGTTGCACGAGATCGAAGCGGATTTGCGCGTCGGGAGCACCCTCAAAGAAAAGCTCCGCAAGGAACAGACGGCGGTGAAAAATGCGATCATTCGTTGGACCGATCGGTATTTTCCGGAGTTTTGGACGGTGTTTCGCGATCTGGGGAAAACGGCGCTTTCGGTGTTGGAGTGGACGCCGTTTCCGGCCGATATGGTGGGTCGGACCGCCGAGGAGCTCATCGAGGTGTACCGGCAAAGCGAAGGGCTGAAATGCCCGCAGAAGGCCAAAATTCAGGCGTTGATCGACGCCGCGAAGGACTCCATTGGGGTGACGGAAGGGACGACGATGGCCCGGTTTGAGATCGCCGCGCTCGTCCGCCAATACCGCCAATTAGAAGCCGAGATCGCGGCGCTGGACGCGGAGTTGAAGGCGTTGGTTCAAACGACGATGGAGTATCAATGGCTGAAAACGGTCGACGGGTTGGGGGATGCCACGATCATTGACCTGCTGGCGGAGATCGGCAGTTTCTCCCACTATCGGGACCCGCGTCAATTGGTGAAATTAGCGGGCCTGACGCTCAAGGAGAACTCCTCCGGCCAGCGCAAAGGGCAAAAGCGGATCTCCAAACGGGGACGAAAACGGCTGCGATCGGTGTTGTTTCGGGCGATGATTCCGCTGATCCGGCACAACGAGGCGTTTCGCGAGCTGCATGAGTATTACACGACCCGATCCGTCAACCCGCTGACCGGAAAACAGTCTATCGTGGTGTTATGCCGAAAACTGCTGAATGTGCTGTTTGCGATTTGTACGAAGAAACAAGCCTTTGACGCAGAGCGAATGATGCAGGACGTCTTGTCCCAAGTTCAACACCGGGTGGCATAAGGCCTCCCCCACGAACAGAAAAAATGTTTGACAACAGGATGACACCGGAGAAGCTGGCGTGATCTCCTCCATGCGACCTCGAGTCCCTAAGAAAGCTTGGCCGGCCTCCGCCTGATGACGAGACCGAACGAGGGAATGTTGGCGCAAAGACGCCCGGAGACATGGGAGGGTTCGTCCTCATCAGCGATGCGGAGATCCAAGGGTGCATCGAATACGCTTCCCCCCACGTCAGGAAAATGTATCCAGACGTGGCCGCGAAGCGCACCCTGGCTCTGTAAGATATCCACAAAACTGAAAAAGGATGTAAGGGATTTTGTCGAAAAATATTTTTTTGACACCCCTGAGAGGCCGAAAAGCCTTGATATATCAACATTTCTAGAGGGAGGTGTATCATACATGCCGATCTTGTTGAAAGAGAAAGGGTTCATGCTTATTGTCATCGGCTTTGGCCTGCCCATTATTCTAATACAATTATGGAGTTTAGAGAAAACACATATACCATTTGCCATTTTAATAGCGATTCTTGCAGGGATATTAGAAATATTTCCTATCGAACTCCGCAATGGTAAGAAGCTTTCTTGTTCAAGCATTTTTAACATTGTGGTTCTTGTTCAAATGGGAATTCCGGAAGCTGTGATTGTTGTTCTCATCGCTTCTTTATTCTTATTTTACAATAGCAAATTAAGCTTTATTTCTTGGTTATTTCAGGTTAGTCAATGTGCGGTTGCTGTTTTTTTGGCAGGATTTGTATTTGAGTATTTTTTTGGCAAACTCGGCGTTTTTACATATATAACCTCCGTTTTCGCATTTGCATGCACAACGTTTATATATTTTTTCATCTTTTTTGCCATTACAGTGTTTTATAAGAGTCTCGTTTTCTCTCAAAATTTTTCAGATGTTTTGACAACAGAGATGAATGATACATTGTTAGCATTTGCTGTGACATTTATTTTAGGATTTCGGCTTGCTGCTATTGATTACGATCAACAGCCTTTTCCATTTTGGTTTGAAACGATCTTTGCCGTCGCTGTTTTTTTATTCGCTCGATCCATTGCTCAAGTACTAGTTCGTCATAGAAAAAACCATTTGGCCACCTTAGAAAATATTACACAGTATATGGAACAAAAAGTTCATTTGCCGAAGGGGCATTCTAAAAGGGTAGGAGATTTAGCACGCCGCATCGCAGAAGAGTTAAAGTTAAGCCCCAAACATGTTGATGCTGTTCATTACGCTGCCTTGTTGCATGATATTGGAAAAATACAAATGGAGCATGAAATTTTTCAGAAGCGCGGGGCTCTAACGCTTGAAGAAGAAAAGCTTTATAAACAACATTCCGAGTTAGGGGCAAAGATGGTTTCAGCAATATCGGGAATCGAAAAAGCTGCCCAGTATGTCCGTTTTCATCACGAACAATGGGATGGAAACGGCTATCCGGATGGAAAAAAAGGAGAAGAAATTCCATTGGGAGCCCGCATTATTGCTGCGGCAAATGAGTATGACAAATTGATGCATTCTTCTGGAATTATCAATCAAAAGAAAGCTTTTCTAAATTTAAAGAATACAAAACTTGATCCAAAATTAGTAGAAATTGTTTTAAAAATAGCTGATTTCAAAAAGGCAAGCAAAGATCATCATCCGGGATTGATTCAGGCTCAAAATCAGCAGCACTTTCACGATATAAAATATAAAGGCTCGAAGCTTCTGAAAGATTTTGCTGTTGTACAAGCTGTATTTTATCAAAATGGCAGCTTCTATCATATAAATGGTGAAAAAGTTCAAATTCCTTGTGAACAACAAATCAAAAGCCTGATTACGAATCATCCTATTCAAAATGGATATGCACATGAATTTATTGAAGATGTTCCAAGTCGGAAAATGTATAACGTTCATTGGATCTGTTTGGAAAAGAAAATATTATGTCTATTGTTTGATGTAAGTCATTTACGAGAATATGAGAGAAAACAAGAATTGAGGATACGTACAATTTACCGTGATTGTTTATACGCCGTCACACAAGGAAAATTGACTCTGATTGAACGGGAAGAATTAAAAAGCTTTAATCAAGGTGAGAAAATTGCGGAATTTCCTGTTTCTGAAAAAAATGATGTTGCGGCATGTAGAACGTTTATTGACCAGTTGTTAAATGATCGGCATATTTCAGAAAAGAAAAGATATAATGTGCTCTTATCTATTTCTGAAGCTGTAACAAATGTATTAAAGCATGCGGTTGAAGGAAAAATGAAAGTTTATTTGAACCATGATTGGTTAAAAGTGATTGTAGAAGATAAAGGAAATGGCATCAAATTAAGCGAGCTGCCGAAATCAATATTGTTAGAAGGTTATTCCAGCAAACGGTCATTTGGGCACGGTTTCAGCATTATGTTAAAAATGATGGATAAAATTTCAATATATACAAGTACAGAAGGAACGACGATTATTTTAGAAGCAGATTTAAAGGAACGACTCATAGAGAGAAGAAAAAACATCCCATTATGATAAAGATCATTTTGCAATCAAGTACTTGATCCTTTCGTTCGGAGTGAATGCGGATGAATTTCTTAAAGAATAAAACGATCATTGGTCAAATTATTACGATGATTGCGCTTATTCCGATTATTATTTGTTCTATTTTCATCTTTATTTTTGTCAGGCAGATGGAGAAAGAATTTGATCATTTTCATAGAAATGATGTGTTACGAACAGCAAGCATTTTAAAAAGCGCGATAGAAATCAGCGAAAATTCCAAAAAAACGGTTGAACGTTTAATTGACGAAAAGCTGCACTTAATTTCAAAAGAGATTGCAAAAGAATTGCGCGGGAAAACGATCGAGGAAGTGACTCAGCAAGATTTAATTACATTGCGCAATAAATATGATGTGTACAATATTTCTTTATTGGTAAGAAGAAATGATGATATAATCATTGCCCAATCTTCAGACCCCAATGAAATTGGTTTAAGCACAAAAGAGTGGGGGTATTGGTATGATGCTTTTCAACAACTGATGTCAGGTAAGCCTGTAACAGTAGGGAAAGGTTATTATCAAGAACATTATTGGGTTGGTCCGATCTCCAAATCAGACTGGGAAAACAAATATTTTAAATATGCCTATTATTATGATGGAACGACCGATTTTATGATCAATCCGTATATTCTCGATTCTGAAATTTATAAAGCAACAAAACATTCGGATCCTCAAGCTCTTGTTCATTCAATTCAAAAATTTAAAGAAAGTGAAATTGAAGAAATTGCGGTTATAAATGCCAATGTACTGCTTCGGAGCGAAAATCGAGATATTATTGAACCGGAAAGAGATGCGCCGATATTATATGGGAAAAATTCATATAAGCATGAAAAAGATCATTTTTATATTCAAAAAGTTCTGAAAGAAAATCAAATGGAGTCAGTGAAACTGGGGGAAAACTATCGGAAATATTATCTGCCAATTCCAAATGACAGGGTTATTACGATTGTCACCGACTTAAGCGCTGGCACAAAGTTTTTTCATAATATCATTTTTTTGTTTGTCCTGTCATTTGTTGCTGCCTTTGTCATTATATTTTTCGTTTTGCAGGTCATTATGAAAAAATATTTAACACCGATCCCTACTATTCACCGTTATATTAATAAAATTGCAGCAGGCGATTTGACCGAAGAAATTCATGTCGATCAGAAAAATGAATTCGGTGATATTGCTGCCCATTTAAATGAAATGACTGACAGCATCAGCCAATTAATTGTCGATATTAAAAACGATATTGAAACATTAAGGCTCGTTTCAAACGTTTTATCAGAGACAGTACACTCTTACTTTCATGTCATGGACGAAGTTTCAACAACCATGACGAAGGAATCGCGGGAAATTTTTCATGAAATAGAATTAGAAGTGAAAGAAATAAGACAAAACTATGAAAATATCAATCAACAACTGGAAAAACTAAAAGAAGCGAATCATTTTGAATTCCATCATGTCTCTAATTTTATTATTCAATCAAGTCATCAACTCATAAGACTGAATGATTTGATGAAACAAAATGTCAAAAAAGTTACGGAAATGAATTTATCTTCTTTTGATGCGATACAGCAATTGAATGAAATTATTATTCAATTAGACAACCTTTCAAAGGATTTAGAAAATAAAATAAATAAATTTAACCCGTGGTGCTAGTTGAGCGCTAGCGCTCAACTAGCCCGAGTGTTACAAGCGAATACACCAACAAGATGCCATCTAGTGCCACTTCAAATCCTGAAATCGTATTCGCACGAATGTCTGTCATACGATACTGGTCAATAAGGACGGAGAACACCGTTTCGATTACTTTCCGTTTTTGTTTGAGCCATGTCTCCCATGACTCCGATGGGCGGTGTTTCTGGTTTTTGCGAGATGGAGTCCAAAAAGCGATTTGGTACGCCTCATACAACTTTTTTTGCAATTCACTACTGATGAATCCTTTGTCACCCAAGTTATAGGGGTGAGGAATTTGAGTCATGACGGTTTCAGCTGCAGTTCGATCGTGACAGGACGCCTCGGTTACCACGTATCCCATAGGTAGCCCTTGGTCTGTCACTTGAAGATGAAACTTAAACCCATAGTACCACTGCTTTTTCGATGCACAAAATCCAATGTCAGCGATGCCTTGAAATCGTTTGACACGGTACATTCTTGCGGCATGGCACAACTCGATTGGCATGCTATCTACGACCGCATAGGCATGGTGTTGCCCACGTTTCGCCAGTTCATGACGAATCCATTTGATCGCAAAGCGCAGCGCTCGGCAACGGCGATTGTATCGAGAACGTTCGAGAAAACGTCCATCCGTGAACAAGTTCCCAGTAACAAAGCGATGCCATGCACGTTCGGAAGAGAAGCCAAGCAACTTTCCTAACAGATGAATGGCAATGATCACTGCGTCTTCTTGTTTCGCCAAATGACGATTGCGGCGTTGAAGATAGCATTGAATGTGTGACAGCTGGGCAGAAACAAAAAAGAAAATGGCTGCATATTGTTTTTGAATTTTCGCTTTGTCTGTTGTAAAATGAAAGTGCTCTTGCATGGGGATTCTCCTTTCGAATGTTTGGTCGCACTTTCATTCTACAGGAGATCCGCAGGCAAGGGCTATTTTATGCTTACTCGATTTTATCTAGCACCACGGGTTAAATTTAAAGTTCAAGAATCATGAAACACATAAAGGTGAAAATGATTGCTCAGTTTTTCTGCCAAGGAGGGTATGTATGGGTCTTACGGTTCAAAAGGAAATTCAAGATCAAAACCTCACATTATACATTAAAGGAGTTTTAGATATTTCAACGGCTCATGTGTTTCATGGTCATTTTAATGAAATCGGCAATTTTCAAGTATTGACGATTGATTTTAGCTATTTGGAATTCATTGATTCATCCAGCATTGGTGAAATCATCGATTTAATTTATTTATCTCAAGAAAAAAACATAAAATTAGTTTTTAAAGGTATGAATGACTTCACAAACCATTTATTTGAAACAGTTGGACTATACGAAATTTTAAAATCGATTCAAGGGGAGGTTGTTTGATGCAAAGAGACTTTTTAACGTATCAGCAATCTTCCTATACGATAGAAGATGTTAAGAGAAAGGAACAAATGCTGCAAAGGGAAATAAACTTGGCACGGACGATACAAACAACGTTGTTGAACGGGCATGCTCCATCGATCGAAGGGGGAGAGGTATTTGGCTATTCTATACCTGCCCGATTAATTGGCGGGGATTATTACGACTTTTATCCGCTTGTCAACGGTAAAGTGCGCATCGTTATTGGGGATGTGATGGGAAAAGGGATTCCTGCTGCGATGCTCATGATCTTAACGCGCGGCGCCTTTCGGACAGCCGCTGAAAGCACGCAAAGCCCCGGAAAGACGCTGACTGCAATGAACAAAGCGTTATACAATGATTTGAGAAAGTTAAAATCTTTTGTTACCGTTTTCTGTGCCGATTGGGATCCGCTGTCGGGAACGTTTACATATGCAAATGCTGGCCATCATCTTCCGCTGTTTATAAGAGGCGATGCGGTACATGAGCTTCCAAAAGTGAAAGGGATTATGATTGGCGGTCTTCCTAATCAAATTTACCATGAAGAATCGATCCAATTATTTGAACATGATTCAATTTTCTTTTATACAGACGGAATCATTGAGGCGCAGAATAAACACGGTGAGCAATTTACATTGGCACGGCTGATCGAAACGTTAAAACAAAATCAGGATAAAAATGCCGGGGAGATTGAAAAAAAAGTGCTGGAATCGATTCATAAATTTACAGAAGGCGTTCCGCAAAAAGATGATATGACTATGGTATTCTTAAAAGTAGGGAAACAAAAAGTCGATATTTCAAGTTTAAATTCGCCTGTCATGTAACGTTTGTTTGAAAACGTGATTGTTTGGAGGAGTTGAAATAAACAATTTTACACTAGTTGGAAAAATAAATCTTGGGCTGGGAATCGCTTTTATCATAGCTGCTCTTTTCCTTTTCATGCAGCATTTTTACAATGTGATTTATTTAAACCGTTTTCTTTTTGAGATTTCGTTCGTTTGTCTTGGACTTTCATGAATGTTTTCAGCAGCTTTTTATCAAAAATCGAATGGAGCATGATCATGCTTTTTGGACAAAATGACCCAAACAGTCCATTGTACTGTCTGGGTCATTTTTATATATATATTTCGGTACACGAAAAACATTGACTCGGATAAACGATTGTCATATGATAAATAATGCAGTTTATAAATATTTCGTAAAATGAAATATTTATTTAATGAATATTTTTTGTAAGGGTGATAAAAAATGAATGTGAAAAAGTTGGTCATATTAAATATTGTTGTTCTCGTTGTTTTGGTTTTAGGAGGTTTTGCCGGATTTTATTATTACAATGAGTCGGCCAACTATATTAAAACAGATTACGCAAAAGTGGACGGACAGCAATTAGTGATCGCCGCCCCTGCTTCCGGCGTCTTGACAAAATTTGATGGAAAGGTTGGAGCACAATTTCAGAAAGATAAAGTCATTGGAAAATTAGCCCTACCTGGGGAGGATGAACCTGTCAGCATTCAAATGCCCCAGTCCGGAACGATTGTCCAAACAAATGCGGTAGAAAATTCATTTGTGGCAGCTGGTACCCCTTTGGCATATGCATATGATTTCGATCATTTATGGATCACTGCCAATATTAAAGAAACCATTATTGGGGATGTAAAAGTTGGTCAAGATGTTGATATTTACATCGACGGGTACAGCGAGTCTAAACTTTCGGGAAAAGTAGAGCAAATCGGAAAAGCAACAGCTAGCGTCTTCTCATTGCTTCCAAGTGAAAATGCGGACGCAAACTATACGAAAGTAACACAGGTGATTCCTGTGAAAATATCTATTGCGGATGCAAAAGGGCTAGGAATTATGCCGGGAATGAATGCAAAAGTACGCATCCATAAATAAATGATTTAACCATATAAACTGAAGGAGGTGGAAGCATGCCGTTTATCATCAGTTATACGTTTTTCACTCTGATTGTGCTGGTCGTCATGAATGTTTTCCTTGTCAGAAAGAAAAACTGGCATACAAAAAAAGAGGAAGCACTTGATAAGGAAGTGCCGGTTGGAAAAGTGCTGTTCGTTTTAATGTTTGGAATGTTCATTGCGATTTTGAACCAAACAATTTTAAATGTAGCGCTTCCGGTCATGATGACGGATTTAAATGTCAATGCGACAACAGCACAATGGCTGATGACAGGCTTTATGCTTGCAAACGGAATTTTAATACCGATCAGCGCATTTTTAGTTGAAAATTTCGGTTTTCGCAAGCTGTTTATTACAGCGATGATCTCGTTTACAATTGGATCGCTCGTTTGTGCCGTATCAGCAACATTTCCATTGGTGATGATTGGCAGAATTATTCAGGCGATTGGTGCAGGAATTTTAATGCCGCTTGGCATGAACATTTTTTTGACTGTTTTTCCTCCTGAAAAAAGAGGAACAGCCATGGGGACGATGGGGATTGCCATGATTCTGGCTCCTGCAATTGGTCCGACACTCTCAGGATGGGTTGTGCAAAATTATGATTGGCATTTTTTGTTCTACGCGATGGCTTTGATCGGTTTAATTGATATCTTTTTCGCCTTTATTTGGTTCCGTTTAGAAAAAGAATTAACTCGCCCGACGTTTGATATCCAAGGGATTGTTTATTCAAGTATTGGATTCGGCGGCATTTTATACGGGTTTAGCGAGGCTGGAAGCAAAGGATGGTCAAGCGCGGAAGTTATCATCAGCTTAATGGTCGGAGTTGTTTTTTTAATTTTCTTTGCCGTAAGACAATTGAATGTGGAAAAACCTCTGCTTGAACTAAGAGTATTTAAGTACAACCTCTTTACGTTCACATTAATTATCAACTCGATTGTTACTATGGCATTATTTGGAGGAATGCTGCTTCTCCCGATTTATTTACAAAATATTCGCGGTTTTACACCGATTGAATCGGGTTTATTATTGCTTCCAGGAGCAATGATCATGGGATTAATGGGGCCGATAGCAGGAAAAATTTTCGATCGATATGGTGTAAGAGGATTAGCAATTGTCGGTTTGGCCATTACAACATATGGAACATATGAATTCACGCAGCTGACGGCCGATACGCCCTACACAACCTTATTAGGAATATATATGCTGCGGTCTTTCGGAATGTCATTGATCATGATGCCGATCATGACTGCCGGTATGAATCAGCTGCCATTAAAGATGATTTCCCATGGAACAGCCATGTCGAATACGATACGCCAAGTGGCTGGATCTATTGGAACCGCATTATTAGTAACGGTTATGACACAGCAATCAACAAATCATTTATCAGATTATACGAATCTTGTGTCAAAAACTGATCCAATGTTGATGAATCAGCTGCAAGCACTTGGCAGCAGTATGGCTCAATCAGCCGGACTTTCTGCACATGCTGGTCAAACTATTGGTGCTCAGGCACTTTTAGGGCAGGCATTGCAGCAATCAACCATCGAAGGGATCAACGATGCATTTTACATTGCGACCGTTTTGGCATTCATCGCGCTAGTTCTTTCCTTTTTCTTGAAAACACCAAAGAAAACGCTCCAGGAAAGCTCGTTCGAAGCAGCAAAAGTTAAAACCGAAGCATCTTCCCAAGAGTTATAAACAAAGATATAATGAATGAAACGGGGATGTCCGGCAGAGGACACCCTTTATATATGTGAAAGGAAGGGAAAGTAATATTATGAATCCGACATCCTCCTCCATGACGGAATTAGAGAACGAATTTATAAGGATTTTTCGTGATTTGCGAAATTTTTATACAATGGGAAAAAAATATGGCTTGTCAAGAAATGAATTTTTTATTATGAAGTTTTTGCTGAAAAACGGCCCTCAAAAACTATCTACCATTTCCCAAGAATCTGATATATCTCCCAGTTTCCTCACAGGTATTACTGATCAGCTAATCGAAAAAGGCTACATCGAACGGAATAGATCAAAGAAGGACCGCCGAATTGTCCAAATCTCTTTAACAAAAAAAGGAGAAGAAACCATCATAGCGGTTCAACAGGACTTGATTCAATATATGCGTTCCAAATTCAACGCATTTACAGAAGAAGAAATTCAAGATTTAATTCGACTTTTGCGGAAAATACCATAATATCGTCCGTGTTATTCAAAATCAGTAGTGCCTGACTTTGTAATTTTAGTCAAAAAGAGACGAGCTTGTTTTAAAACGGTGCACTTTTTCAGAGATGATCCATTGACAAGACGGGGAAATTTGTGTATTCAATGTCAAAACGGGTCATGCTGCCTGTTTGACGTGGAGAGGAATCTTAACGGCTGCAAAGGGGGAAAAGAAAATGTGCAAAATTACGATCATTGGCGGAGCAGGAACTCTTGGAGCCGCCATCGCTTTCAAATTAGCAGGGAAAAAAGCGATCGATGAAATTTGTCTCATCGATCAAAATGAAAAGCTGCTGCTCAATCATTTAATGGATTTGGAAAATGCTTATCCGTCCAAAACGATTTATAAAGGGACTTTTCACGATTTAAAGCACTCTAATATCGTCATCATTACGGCAGCCATCCCAAACCGAACCGATATTTCTTCTAGAGATGAGTTTTTAGAAGGAAACTTGCAATTGTTTCGTCAAATCGGAGAAGCCGTCGCAAAACATGCCCCAAACGCTTTGATTATCACCGCTTCCAATCCAGTCGATGTTCTGAATTACTATTTAGTTCATACGTTTCAATTTGATAAGAAAAAATTAATCGGATACACCATGAATGACTCCTACAGGTTTGAATGGGCGCTTCGCCGAGTTCTAAAGCTACACGAGAATGATAAAGTATCAAGCCCTGTTATAGGTGAGCACGGAGAAACACAAGTTCCGCTTTTCAGCCAAGTCAAAGTAAACTATAAGCCGCTGCTTTTATCAGAAGATCAGAAAATTCAAGTTAAAGAAAAGCTGACAAATTGGTTTCGAAACTTCAATGACCTAGGCATAAACCGAACAACCGGGTGGACGTCTGCCGTCGGTATGGAAAGGCTGATTGATCAGCTGCTTCAACCAAAAACGTCGACAGCAATCGGTTCTGCGGTATTAAACGGAGAATACGACGTTTCTGGCATTAGTTTAGGTGTACCTCTAACAGTGAATCATACAGGCATCCAAAGCATCCTTGAATGGGAAATCGATCAAAAGGAAAAAGAGTTATTTCAACAATCTGCTGAAAAAGTGAAGCGTCTCATCAACGAGTTTATCATGAATAAAAAATAGACAAAATGGAATTTTCTTCAAAAAGAGCGCATCAATCTATCTAGTAGACAATAAAAAGCTCACTATAAACTATGCTAGTTTTTGTTTGGTTGTTCCCCAATTCAGCTTTTTAACCATTTTAGGAGGTTACAGCACAGGAATAGATTTTTTTATCCTGTATGATTTTTTGAAAATCATACAAACTGCAGACTTGCCGCTTAACGATAATCTATTGCTGCTCCCAAACGAAGTTGGAAGATCTTAAAGAATTAATGGAGTTGATCAAAATGGAAGCAAAAACTTATGAAATTATTTCTATAAATGTAGGAAAACCGAAAAATTTCATCTATAACGGCAAAGAATTCGTCACTGGAATTCAAAAGCAGCCTGTTGATGGACCGGTTTTTTTGTCATTTCTTAATTTTTCAGGCGATGGTCAGGCAGATCTTGTTCATCATGGCGGTAGAGATAAAGCGGTATGCGTTTATCCGTATGATCATTATGCCTATTGGGAGCATGAGCTTGAAAGAAAGCTGGATGTGGCGGCATTTGGTGAAAATTTGACAGTAAAAGGCTTGTTGGAAACAGAAGTTTGCATCGGGGATACGTTCCAATTAGGGGAAGCGGTTGTGCAAGTTAGCCAGCCTCGGCAGCCATGCCATAAGATTGCCAAAAAGCACAGGGTGAATGACTTGCCGCTTCGTGTTCAACATACTGGTTATACCGGTTTTTATTTTCGGGTGCTGAAAGAAGGCTGGGTGGAGACACAATCAAGCTTGCAGCTCATTGAAAAACATCCGCTAAACATAACGGTTTCTTTTGCGAATCAAATCATGTTTCATGATAAAACAAATAAAGAAGGAATTGAACAAATTCTTCGTGTGGACGAACTATCGGAAAGCTTTCGGGATTCATTGATGAAACGCTTACAATCCATTTAGGAACATCTACCAAAAGAAGGGGTTGGAAAATCGGCTTGTATATAAATTAGAAATGCAAAAGAGATCATTAAAATTTCAATGATCGTTGTTTTTAGATTACTATTTTCAAAGGTTGAACTTCTGTGGAGAGAGCGTCTTACATTTCAGCTACTTCCCATATAATAAGCCAACGATCCACTGATGCAGGGCAGATCGTTGGCTTATTTTACAAAACTTTGCCATCTAAAAAGCTCCAAAATTTGAGTTCTTGCTTTTTGTGAGAAAATGGGAATTCCTCCAATCTATTTCTGCAACTAGAATCTGCATGATTCGATACTTTTTCTCCAGCATTTCGTCTAATTGATTGTACGAGAAAGAGAGGTGCACCTCGGCATGCGAGATGAAGATTTGGTTCAAAAGGCTTTAGAGGGGGACGATTCAGCCTTCCGTGAGCTTCATGACCGCTACATTGGCCAAGTGCTCCGCTATGCATATATGCAGACGGGGGATTATCATCGGTCAGAAGAAATTGCTCAAGATGTCATGTATAAAATGGCGGTTCATTTAGCGAACTTTCAAGGAAGATCAAGCTTTAAAACTTGGCTGTTTACAATTGGAAGGCGGGTTGTTATCGATTACCATCGCAAGTATAAAAAAGAAAATAACACAGTCTATTTAAGCCCCGAGGACTTAGGGCATAAACAGGATAAACATTTAGTAGAACAAAATATTCTGGAATATTCGCTCAGAGAACAGATCATGGCCAGTATGGAAAAATTGTCCCCGGATGAAAAGACGGTCCTTTATTTAAGATTTTTTGAAGGAATGTCTATAAAAGAAACAGCCAAGGTAATGTCGAAAACGGTTATGGCGGTTAAATCACTGCAAACAAGGGCTAAAAAGAAATTGTCAGCCCATTTAAAAAGCGAGGTGAATGATCATGAAAAAACAACTCGTACCGCCGAATAGCGAAAAGCGTGAAGAGTCAATAAAACAGCTTTTTCATCACTTTTATATAGAACCGACAGATGAATTTAAAGAAAAAAGTTTTCAAAAAGCTTTAGCCGGAATTGAATTAGCTAGAAATAAAGAGAGAAGGAAAAAAGCCGTTAGCAAGCTTCAGCTTGTATTCTCATTTGCGGCCGCAGCAGCTGTATGCATCCTTCTAATGATTTTTCCTCCTTTTCAAACAAATGAGACGAAAGAAGGCGGTCAGCATTCAGATCAACAAAGCATACTAATGTCTCCCCAACAATCTCAAAATGCAGAAAAGGAAGAAGAAAAAGGAGATATCAACCGACCTGAATCGATCGAAATGACAATTTCATTGGAAGGAATGGAAGAAAAGGAGCTGTATCACCTCGTAAACATAAAGCAACTACCTTTTACCACATATATTCCGGATCGTTGGCAGGCAGAATATATTGAAGAAAAAAATTTGATCGGAGCAAAGCTGATAGCGGTGAATGAAAAATATGGGGAAGTTGATGTCATGTTTTTTCCAAAAGGGACATCTTTAGGAGAGGCGGAAAATTACATTACAGATGAATTGCTGGGAAATGTTTCTTATAAAGTTTTATCAGCGGAAGAAGAAGAGAAAAGAAATATACCTGATTGGTCTCTCCGTTCCTTTCATTATGAAAATGTAGAGCAGACGAGAACGGGCGAGATTTATTTAAGCGAGCATAACAGACAGTACTTTTATATACAGAGAGAGTTTGCTAATGAAGCATTGGAAGGATGGGGTTCAAAAACAACAACGATTTTGGAGCAATGGGAATGGAAGGACACGAAAAAAGGATTGTGGGATTAAAAAGTTTTATGAATCAGAAATGTGAGCAGCTACTATTTTTTCCGGTAAATACTTTTTCATCCACGGGGCAAACCCCGTGGATGGTTAATCTTCAGGCAATACTGTTTTTGCAATCGTTTGGTCGAGCGCTTCGAAATCATCGTAATGAATCACTTCATAAAGTTCCTTGCGAGTTTGCATATTCTCGAGCTCGCTTTTTTGAGTTCCAGACGATTTAATGGTTTGGAATAGGCGTTCATACGCTTTAGCGGCGGCGCGAAGAGATGAAACAGGATAAATCACCATTGAATAGCCGAGTTCCGAAAATTCTTCTGCTGTATAGTAAGGAGTTTTTCCAAACTCTGTCATGTTTGCGAGAAGAGGAGCTGAAATTGCCCGGCTCACCTTTAAAAAGTCTTCTTTGGTCGAAAGAGCCTCAGGAAAAATAGCGTCTGCTCCCGCTTCAACATATCTTTTGGCGCGTTCAATGGCGCTTTCAATTCCTTCAACTGCATAGGCATCCGTTCTGGCAACAACGACAAGAGTCGGCGCTGCCTGTTTAATAGCTTTAATTTTTTGCATCATCTCCTCTACAGACACAAGCTTTTTGCCGTTTAAATGTCCGCATTTTTTCGGAAGATCTTGATCTTCGATTTGGACAGCAGCTACTCGTGCTTCTACCATTTCTTTAGCTGTTCGGGCGGCATTCAAAACACCGCCGAAACCGGTATCAATGTCAACGAGAAGCGGCAGATCAGCCGCCCGCACGATTTCCCGCGCCCGGCGGGCAACCTCTTCTGACGAGACGATGCCCAAGTCAGGAAGCCCTTGGCTCGCGGTATAGGCGGCGCCTGACAAATAAAGCGCTTGAAATCCTGCTTTTCTCGCTATAAGTGCAGCCATTCCATCATGGGCTCCAGGAATTTGAAGGATTTCCGGTGCGTTCATTAACGTTCGAAACCGATCGGCCAACTCCTCTTGTGTCGATTCTTTTTCAACGATCCAAACCATGGAATCACCTTCTTTTCTGTCATTTCATCTTAGCTTTACAGAACCATTAATTACGTTTCTAGAGGCAAGCCGCGTTTTTCATTAAACGAGCGCTGCCTTTGCTTAGCTCGTCAAGTCTACTTGAGGGTGCCGCCCTGTATCCACGCTTCGCTTACGGTCTGTTTTGTACCCTGATCTTTTGTCTGTTAACTTCCGTCATTTGGTACAAAATCGATTCTTTTCGTTCTTTTTGCCTGCCCAAAAAATTTTCGCTTTACAGAACATTTTTTGGTGTGGTCGATTGCCACACAAGCTCGATAGAGTTATCTCAAATGTCTTACAAGGTTTATAACATGTTTTTTCTTGCCAAACAATGAAATTGCGCCAAAGTAACATGCATCTGATGCAAAACAACGTGTGATCTGCCCCGGATTTATATAACAAATAAGTTTACAAACTCATGTACAAACGTCTCTTCCAGCACGTTCTGGTCAAGTGAAACGTCTAAGATTTGCTTGAGCTGCTTGTTTGGGAACCGTGTTGCCAAATTGTTTTCATATTTTTGGATCAGCTTAGGCAGACCTTCTTGACGGCGGAATCTGTGGCCGATTGGATATTCCCGCACAACTTGGCGCGTTTCCGTTCCGTCTTTAAACCGTATTTGAACTGCGTTTGCAATTGACCGTTTGTCCGGATCGAGATAATCTTTGCTGAACTGTTTATTTTCCACAACTGTCATTTTTTCACGAAGCGCATCGATTCTAGGGTCTTGTGCGATTTCATCTTCGTAATGATCCGCTGTTAAATCGCCATAAATAAGACCGATGGCAGTAATATATTGAAGGCAATGATCACGATCAGCCGGATTGAGAAGAGGTCCCGTTTTGTCGATGATGCGAATGGCTGATTCATGCGTCGTGATCGTGATTTCTTCGATCTCATCAAGGCGATCTTTTACTTCAGGATGAAGCTCAATGGCGCATTCAGCAGCTGTTTGCCCATGAAACTCTGCTGGATATGATATTTTAAATAAAATATTCTCGATTACGTATGATTCCAAAGGACGGGCGAGCTTCAGTTTCTGTCCTCGGAACAGCACGTCTTCAAATCCCCAGTTCGGAGCCGATAGGGCAGAAGGATATCCCATTTCACCTTTTATGGCCATAAATGCAAGACGTACAGCGCGGCTTGTTGCATCGCCAGCCGCCCACGACTTGCGAGAACCAGTATTTGGAGCATGTCGATATGTCCGAAGACTTGAATTGTCAATCCAGGCATTGGAAAGGGCGTTGATGATTTCATCTTTTCCGCCGCCAAGAAGTTTCGTAACGACAGCAGTTGAAGCAACCTTTACGAACAGCACGTGGTCAAGCCCGACTCTGTTCAGGCTGTTTTCAAGTGCCAGCACCCCTTGAATTTCGTGTGCTTTTATGATCGCTTCAAGAACTGTCCTCATATTGAGCGGCTTTTTCCCTTCTGCCACATTCGTTCGGCTTATGTAGTCGGCCGCAGCTAAAATTCCCCCCAAGTTATCAGAAGGGTGACCCCATTCCGCTGCAAGCCAAGTGTCATTATAATCGAGCCAGCGAATCATGCAGCCGATGTTAAATGCACCGTGCACGGGGTCTAATACATATGAAGTGCCAGGGACGCGGCACCCGTTTGGAACAACCGTCCCCGGAATGATCGGGCCTAAAAGCTTTGTGCATTCAGGGTAGCGAAGAGCAAGTATGCCGCAGCCCAGCGTGTCTAACAACACATAGCGGGCGGTTTCAAACGCTTCTTTACTTTGAATTTCTTTATTTAGAACATAATCGGCAATTTCTTCAAGCAGTTTGTCTGTTTGTCGATTTTCATTATTTTTTACTAGTACTTCTGCCATTTTTACAACCTCCTAAGCTATCCATTACTGTTGTACTTTCAAAGAGCGTTTTCCTGTATATTTCACGCGCGGACGGAACAAACGGTTGTTATTATGCTGTTCGATCACATGGGCGCACAGGCCTGCTGTTCGAGCGCTGAAGAAAATAGGAGTATATAAATCAATCGGAATGCCAAGCATGTAATAGACAGGAGCCGCATAATAATCGAGGTTCGGATACAATCCTTTTTCCTCTCTCATAATGGTTTCCCCGGCTTCGCATATTTCAAGCAATCGAAAATCGCCCCGTTGTTCGGACAGCTGCTGCAATGCTTTTTTCATAAGCAATGCTCTTGGATCCATTTTTTTCATATAGACGCGATGGCCAAATCCCATGATCCGTTCCTTATTTGCTAATTTTTGTTTAATCAATCGTTCAAAATTTTCCTTTGTACCTGCTTCTTCAATTAAATACATCACCGCTTCATTGGCTCCGCCATGCAGGTGTCCCTTCAAGGAGGAAACCGCACCGGCGAGAGCGCCATACAAATCTGCATGTGTAGACGATATGACGCGAGCGGCAAATGTAGAGTTTGGCATTTCATGTTCGATATAAGCGATGAGCGAGCGGTCAAATATTTTCGTTTCAAGTTCAGTCGGTTTTTTTCCTGTAATCATATATAAAAAATTTGCACTGTAGGAGAGATTTTCATCTGGTGGAATGACTTCTTGTTGATTGAGTAGATGATAACTGCTGGCAAGAATGGATGGCATCTGTCCTAGAAGATTGATAGATTTCGTTTTATTGGCCTGTTCAGATCTGTCATCAATGAGCGGGTCAAATCCTGCTAAAATGGAAATGCCTGTTCTCAGGGCGTCCATTGGATGAGTTGTCTTCGGCAGTTTAGAAAATACTTCGAAAAGCACGTCTGGAAGCTCTCTTTTTGCTAGAAGCTCGCTTTCAAATCTAGCTCTTTCTTGTTCAGACGGAAGCTTGCCTTCAAGCAGCAAAAACGCAACCTCGACATATGATTTTGTTTCGGCAAGTTCAATTAAATCGTATCCTCGAATGACAATTTCTTCATTTTCTACATCGAGAAACGAAATCGTTGTCTCAGCTGCCACTACGTTTTCTAATCCTGGTCTAAACTCCATCAAATATACCTCCTTCAAAAGTTTTCGAAAACGCTTTACTTTTGATGCAAACAGGGAAAAATGAATATCGGGATGATCGATCGCTTTCACAAATTTTGTTATTGGGCAATTGCTGAGACAATAACGTTGTTCATTTCTTAAAGCTTATTCATTTCTCCCAAATCTCAAAGCGATCTTGCTATAATTGACCGCCTCTCCTTGTCGAAGCTTAAATGGTTAGGAAACCATTTTTTTACTTCTGGAAAAAATATAGCACATTTTTTAAAAAAAGAAAATGGATCTTCGGAATTTTCGTTTTTGTAAAACGACAGCTTTCACAAAATTCATTTGAAGAACTGACTTTAAAAATGGAAGTCAGCTTCCAGCAATCGGCAGTCTTGCCGATTTTTATGTCTTTTGGACGTTGTCTGTAAAAATTATTTCACTAATTTATATCTATTCAAATCTTTTAAATAGACTGGAAAAATAGTACGATATAAGTAAAAAATAACATACTTTCTTCATTGGATTTCATAAAAGGATGGGAAAAATGACAGAGAAAAAAATCGGCATAATAGATTTAGGATCGAACTCCATTCGCCTCGTTATTTTTCATATTGATCAAAATGGACAATATAAAGAGCTTTACAATTTTAAGATCAATGCCCGTTTAGCTACGTATATTGACGCCAAAGGAAATTTGTCCAACGAGGGGATCGAGGTTGTCATCGATTCTTTAAAAAAATTTGTTCCAATCGTTCAATTTCATCAAGTGGCAGAAACGAAAGGGGTTGCAACGGCAGCTATTAGATCTGCTAAAAACCGGAAAATGGTCTTGGAGGCTATAAAAAGAGAGACGAATTTCGATTTTCGCGTCCTTTCCGGTCAAGAAGAAGCCTATTACGGGTACTTAGCTGTTATACATTCCGTATATTTAACTGAAGGCATAACCATTGATATAGGCGGAGCAAGCACGGAAGTGGCGTATTTTAAAAATCGGGAGCTCGTCCATTCACACAGTTTTCCATTTGGGGCTCTTACATTAAAGAAAAGGTTTATCGCCAACAGTGAACCGAAAGAATCGGAAATGAAAGAGCTGACAGCATTTTTGCGAAATGAATTTTCTTCGCAAAAGTGGCTCAAAAACAAAAATGTTCCGGTAATCGGGATTGGCGGCAGCGCCAGAAATCTAATAAGGCTTCACCAAAATAAAACCAATTACCCGTTATTTGGTATTCATCAATATGAGATGGAACCGAATGAAATTAAAAAAATAAATCAATGGCTGATCGGAATGACTGTCTCAGAGCGCCAAAAGTTGGATGGGCTGTCGAAGGACCGCGCGGATATCATCATTCCTGCAATTGAGGCAATCTATACGTTGACGGAAATCGTATCAGCTCCATTTTTTACAATGAGCAGCAAAGGCTTAAGGGAAGGGGTCTTTTTTGAGGAGGTATTTTCCAACTTAAACGTTCGATCTTTTTCTCAAGTAGCGGACGAAACATTTTCCAAGCTTGCCAGTGATTATAAAATCAACTTAAAGAATACATCATTCCTCCTTCGTCTTGCTTACGTATTTGTCAGTGAATGTGAGGCAAAGCAAATCATATCCTTTACACAAGAGGAAAAAGAAATTTTGTTTAAAAGCACAAAGTTGGTTCAATTCGGGGAATTTATCGATCACCATTCAAGCAGTCAGCATACGTTTTATATTTTGACAAATCGATCGCTTGACGGAATCAGTCATAAAATGCGGCTGAAACTTGCATGCGTCGCTTCCTTCAAGTCCAAAAAAGCTTTGATGAAATATATCTCTCCTTACAAATCATTATTAACGGAGGAAGAAATTTTATCGCTGGAGCGATTAGGCGCGATTTTGAAATTCCTTTATTCCCTCAACACGACACACCGTTCAATCATTTCCGAACTGGAGGTGAACAAAAAGGAGGGGGAAAAGATGGAAATATCTTTAGCCTGCAACAGTGATTATACTTTTGAAGAGCAGGAAGCAAATAAGCAAAAAAAGCATATGGAACGCGCTTTTAACTGCCAAGTCGAATTATCATTTACACTCGTCTAATGGACATACGAAAGGTAAAAGGTGGGCGAAATTATGCAAGATAAGAAAGAACAATTAATTCCAGATATAAGCCGTCCAGAATTTTATAATAACCGGGAATTAAGCTGGCTTGCATTTAATGAGCGTGTCATGCAAGAGGCCATTGACTTTGAAAATCCTTTGCTTGAGCGGATGAAGTTTTTAGCTATATTCAGCTCGAACTTGGATGAGTTCTTCATGGTGAGGGTTGCTGGTTTAAAAGATCAAGAAAAAGCTGGTTTTAATTTACCGGAAAATAAAGCCGGCATGACGCCAAAGCAGCAGCTTAACGCCATTTCGGCGAAATGCCACACATTGGTCAAACGCCAATATGCAATATTTAATGAATATGTACAGGGGGAATTAAAAGAGGAAGGGATTGAATTTCTCAAGCTTAATGAATTAACTGGCGAACAATTCCGCTTTTTGGAACAAAAGTTTGATGAGCAAATTTTCCCGGTTTTGACGCCTCTTGCGATCGATGCGTACAGACCGTTTCCAATGCTTTTAAATAAATCGTTGAACTTGGCCGTATTGCTTCAATATAAGAAAAAAGAGCGGAAAAACCCTTTTTTTGCGATCGTTCAAGTTCCTGCTGTTTTGCCTCGATTCATTGAAGTGCCGAATCAAGATGGAAAGAGGCAGTTTGTATTTCTTGAGGATTTGATCAGCAGTTTTATTTACAAACTGTTTCTCGGTTACAACATCATTTCGGTCTCACCGTTTCGCATTACGAGGAATGCAGATTTGACCATTGATGAAGAAGGGGCGCGGGATTTGCTGGAAGTGATTGAGAAGGAGCTGAAAAAGCGGAAGTGGGGTGCGGCGGTCAGGCTTGAAATTCAAAAAGGAACGATAGATGAACGTGTTTTAAATTATTTAATGGATGTGCTGGAAATTCAAAAAATGGATGTTTATGAAGTGGACGGCCCGATCGATTTAACGTTTTTATTTCCATTTTATACCCATTTGCTGACCGATTTTGAGCACCTTGTTCATGATTCGTTCATTCCACCACCCCCGCTCGACTTGCCGAACGGAAATTTGTTCGAAGCTATATTAAAACGGGACTTATTATTACACCATCCGTACGAGTCCTTTCAGCCTGTTGTTGAATTTATTGAAAGTGCAGCGGATGACCCTCAAGTGTTGGCAATCAAGCAGACGCTGTATCGTGTAAGCGGAAATTCGCCGATTGTTCAAGCATTGGCAAAAGCGGCGGAAAACGGGAAGCAGGTGACGGTTTTAGTTGAATTAAAGGCAAGATTTGATGAAGAGAACAACATCCATTGGGCAAAAATGCTTGAACAGCACGGAGTTCACGTTATTTACGGCTTTCACCATTTAAAAACGCACAGCAAAATTACCCTTGTCGTCCGGCAGGAAGAAGGAACGGGTAAAATTCAACGCTTCGTTCATCTGAGCACGGGAAATTACAATGATGTCACGGCGAAACTGTATACGGATATCGGCTTTTTTACAAGCGAAGAAACATTTGGGATCGATGCAACCAACTTTTTTAATTATTTGAGCGGTTATGCGGAAAAACCGGATTGGAATCATTTTTCTGTATCGCCATATGATATGCGGGAGACCTTTATCAAACTCATCAATCAAGAAATCGAATGGCACCAGAAAAGCGGTAAAGGCCGGATTATTGCCAAAATGAATTCTTTAACAGATAAAACGATCATCATGAAGCTTTATGAAGCTTCGCAGGCTGGAGTCAAAATTGACTTGATCGTAAGGGGAATTTGCTGTTTGCGACCGCAAATAAAAGGTGTGAGCGAAAACATTCAAGTGCGAAGCATCGTCGGCCGCTTTTTGGAGCATAGCCGTATTTTTTACTTTCACCATTTTGGGGAGGAGAAAATTTTCTTATCCTCTGCTGACTGGATGACAAGAAACATGATTAAACGTGTTGAAATTCTTTTTCCGATTTATGATGTCCGTTTAAAAGAGCGTTTGAAAAACATCTTGGACATACAACTAAAGGACAACGTCAAAGCACGTTTTCAGGATGCAAACGGCGATTATCATTATGTTGAACGGTCGGAAAACGAACCAGTCATTAACTCGCAAAAAATTTTTTATGAAGAAGTGGTTCGCTACCATGACGCTGACTGATCGGCAGCGCAAGTTTTATGAAAACTAGAGAATTTTTTCACATGAGGAAAAATGATAGATTTTTGTCCCCTTCAAACAAATTGCTTTCAGATTCGAAATGTTTAGTATTATAATGAGTCTTGAATGAATTTTTTTGCTATTTTTTGAAAAAAGGGGATGAATAAATGAAATATCGCAAATTGGGAAGAACGGGGCTAAAGGTTAGCGAAATCAGCTTGGGAAGCTGGCTTACATACGGAAACTCCATCGAAAAAGAAACGGCCATTCGGACGATTGACAAAGCGTATGAGCTAGGCATCAATTCATTTGATACAGCGAACGTTTATGCAACTGGGGAAGCGGAAAAGGTTGTCGGTGAAGCATTGCGGAAATATCCGCGTGAATCATATGTTTTGGCAACGAAAGTATTTTGGCCGATGGGAGATGGCCCCAATGACAAAGGCTTATCGCGGAAGCATGTGTTTGAACAGCTCCATGCCAGTTTAAAACGCCTTCAATTAGATTACGTTGACATTTATTACTGCCACCGCTATGATCCGGAAACACCGATCGATGAAACGCTGCGCACAATTGATGATCTTGTCCGGCAAGGAAAAGTGTTATATGTCGGCGTCAGTGAATGGACTGCTCAGCAAATACAAGAAGCTCTTGGCACAGCAGATCGATATTTGCTGGACCGCATCGTTGTCAACCAGCCGCAATATAATATGCTGAACCGTTATATTGAGAAGGAGATTATTCCAGTCTGCGAACATAACGGTATTAGCCAAATTGTTTTTTCGCCGCTTGCACAAGGTGTTCTGACGGGGAAATATAAGCGCAATGGAGACATCCCGGAAGGAAGCCGTGCGAGTGATCCAAAAGCAAATAAATATATCAATGATTTGCTGACAGATGAAAATTTATTGAAGGTAGAAAAATTAGGAAAAGTGGCGGATAAATTAGGAATTAAACTTTCCCAATTGGCGATTGCTTGGGTATTGCGGCAGCCGAATGTTGCCAGCGCTCTGATCGGATCCACCAAGCCGGAGCAAGTCGAAGAAAACGTCAAAGCAATTGATGTGGAATTAACGGAAGATGTGCTCGAGGAAATTGAGCAAATCCTGTCGTAGTTTTCCATATGGCAGAATTTTGATTGAAGAACAGACGTTTCAATAAAAAGGGGAGAAAGGATTGTTTTTGTTCAACAAGTCTTTCTCCCTTTTATTTTTCATTTTTTGGACTTGGAAGCGATGCAGTCACCCCTTTAATTTCTTAATTGATTTGAGTGCCGGACCTTCTACAACATCGCCGTCTATTGAAAATCTCGAACCATGGCATGGACAATCCCATGTTTTCTCGCCGCTGTTCCATTCTAATTCACAGCCTAAATGGGTGCAGGTAGTATCTACAATGTGGAGGCTGCCATTTTCATCTTTGTAGGCACCGGCTCTTTTTCCGTTATAGGAAACGACTGCTCCTTCATCAGGGGCTAAATCTTCCGGCTTTCTTAGAGCAAACTCAAGCTTTCCTTCAATCAAATGCTTTGCAACATCCGTATTCGTTGAAATAAACTGCTTCACGCTTGGATCTGCTTGAAATCTTGCTGGAGTAAAAAGCTCGCGATATCGGTTTTCCTTCCCTTTAATTATATCGACAAGCAGTCGTGCGGCGGCTGTGCCGTTTGTCATTCCCCATTTTCGAAACCCTGTCGCAAACAGGATATTTGCTTTCTGTTCGTTTATATGTCCAATATAAGGAATTTTATCCAACGTTGTTAAGTCTTGAGTAGACCATCGGTAAGGAATTTTTTGTATGCCGAATGCTTGATCGCCAAAAGCTTGAAGGGATTCGTAATGCTGAATCATCGGGATTCCTTGTCCAGTTTTATGATTTTCACCTGCGATCAGCACAAGATTTTCTCCATTGATCGTGACGGACCGAAGCGACCGAACCGGATTTTCGGCGCTGATGTACATGCCGCCGGGATACTCAATTTTTGTTTTGACAGCAATAATATACGATCTTTCCGCATACATTCTTGAAAAATAAAAGGCGGCATCATAGAAAGGAAAATGCGAACAAATGAATACAAAGTTGCACAAAATGTGATAACCGTCTTTTGTCAAAATTTTCGGGTGTGGGCCATGTTTTATATCGACAGCTGCTGTATTCTCATAGATGTCTATCCCTTTTTCCGACGCGTTTTCCACAAGCTTTTGCAAATATTTTAACGGATGAAATTGGGCTTGATTTTTCATCACAACTGCTGTTTTTGCCTGTACGGGAACAGGGATATTTTCCACAAGCTCTCCTTGAATTCCAAGCTTTTCATATGCTTTATATTCGTTTTCGATTTTTTTTATGTATTGCTCTGAATTCGTATAAACATATGTATCCTCTTCTTTCCAATCGCATTCGATGTTGTGCTCCTGTATCGTTTGTTTGATAAACTCCATCGCATCGCTGGCTGCTTCATAATATAGCTTTGCATTGCTTTCCCCAAAGTGCTGTATAAATTCATCATAAATCAGCCCGTGTTGTGCGGTGACTTTTGCGGTTGTATGCCCGGTCGTACCATTTAAAATACGATCCGATTCGATCAGCGCGGTTTTGATTCCTTCTTTCGCAAGCAGATAGGCGCTTGTGATGCCTGCGATCCCGCCGCCTACAATCGCTACATCAACAAAAATATCTTTGTCAAGCTTGTTGAAGGAGGGCAGCTGAACAGAATCTGGCCAAAACGGTTTTGAAAGCTGAGGAAGTTCATTTTTACTAACAGCTTCTTTCATAAAAAAGTTCCTCCTATTAGAACTGATGATGCTTTTATCTTTTCCTAATATTTGGGTTGTTATGTGCATCTGATAATTTTGAGCGACCTTTTTATTTCAATTAAGATATGCTACGTTTCAAAGAAATAAGTTTTTTGCTGATCCCAATCATTCCTTGCTTCTACTTAGGGTTGCTGTAGGAAAATGCAGATTTAGAACACTAAGTAAATTCCGAAATAAAAAGCCTAATTCTCTCATTTTAAATGATGAGAAATTAGGCTTTTTCCTTAATTAGACAATATAAATTATAATGGACAAACATTAAAGCATAAGTTTTTTTACGAAGAGCACTCGAATAGTTATTATATGACTACAACCGAAATAACTAAAATTATACATTTTTATTATCATTGTATTCTTTAAGTAATTTTTCACATAAATCCTTGCAAATTCCTTGAGAATGGTATCTACTCAATAATTCACTTAGGTTTATGAATATTTTATTTTCATTTAATATATTTTTAAAATCTTGATATAAGTGCCCTTTCTATTAATTTTCACCTTTCTTTCAGTGAAAAGGCTATTTATTTTATTATTGACTTTGTTATTGATTCTTCACTCTCAGCCACTGGGTTTTATAATGTTGAAGCAAAAGTCAAAATTGTTTCGATAAAATGTATATCATCTTTATGTAAACCATTTTTTTCATCCATTCACTTACAGCTAAAATCCCCACAAGTATCACTCCTAAAAGAATAAGACATCTGCCATACGAATAGCCCAGCTTACAGCTATTGCAATGTTCTCAGCGGTAGTTTTACTCATTCTAGTATTCTTTTTTAAGTAAACTGGAAGTCTTGTTCTAACCATAGCAGCTGCATCTGAACCAGCATTTTCAAATTGCGTTAACCAAATTCCGATTTTTTACTATTATTTTTAAACGTTCTGGCAGTAGCTGCGTCTATTATGTTAAAATGTCTTGCCGCATCAAATACCGCATCTCCACCCGCTCTAAGCAACTGTGCGACTTTCAGTATAACACCCATATTATAATGAGTACTGCCTAAAAATCCATTTTGAGAAGCTTAAAATGTAATAGTAATGATAACCATTGTGAACATTAAACTTTATTCAGCACCCTTTAATAGGTACAATGAATATTGACACCGCGAGCGAACAAAAGCTGGAATATCGGTGTAAAGGAGTGTGTCTGTCTTGTTTGATTTAATGCCTTTAATGCTGGAGCGAGTGGGAATTTTAGTCATTTTAGCTTTTTTGTTATCAAGGATGAAGGCATTTCGGCGAATGATTCATCATGAGCATGGATTAAGCGAAAAGCTAATGCTGATTGCCGTATTTGGATCTTTTGGCATTATTAGTAATTATACTGGTGTCGAAATTGCTCAAGGCAATATCAGCTCACAAACATGGCAAATAGAAGTGGATGGAGATGCCGCAATTGCCAATACAAGAATTATGGGAGTAGTGATTGGGGGATTGCTTGGCGGTCCATTCGTCGGCATCGGCACTGGTTTAGTAGCAGGACTTCATCGGATGACATTAGGAGGATTTACCGCGTTTGCTTGCGGAGCATCTACTATTTTGGCTGGATTCGTGACCGGTTTCCTTTGGAAGCGTTTTAGAATAAAAGACAATTTTTCACCTTGGAAAGCTGTTTTGACCGGAATTTTTATGGAATGTACTCAAATGGGACTTATTCTCTTACTTGCCCGCCCGTTTGAATCCGCAGTTAAGCTTGTAGAATTAATCGCTCTTCCGATGATTACGATTAACGGATTTGGGACTCTTATTTTTATTTTAATTATTCATTCGATTCTAGTGGAGGAAGAGCGGACGAAGGCGCTTCAAACACATAAATCTTTTTACATCGCGCAGCAGACCTTGCCATTTTTCCGAAAAGGCTTAAATGAGCATTCGTGTAAAAAAGTAGCGGAAATTATTTTAAAATGGACGAAAGCAGATGCCATTTCCATTACCAATCGGGAAATTGTCCTCGCTCATATCGGTGCCGGTTCTGATCATCATAAGCAGGGGCAAACTTTAGTAACAAAGCTGACAAAAAAGGTTTTAGAGCAGGGTAAAATCATTAAAGCAAAATCGAAGGAGGAAATCCAATGCCCAAATTCTGATTGTCCGCTTCAGTCAGCGATTGTTATGCCGCTTCAAGTACACAACCAAACGGTTGGCACGTTAAAGCTTTATTTTTTAGACCCGAATCTTATGGATAAAGTGGAGCAAGAGCTGGCGGAAGGACTTAGCAAGCTGTTTTCTACCCAATTGGAGCTTGCTGATGCAGAACTGCAGAGAAAACTGCTGAAAGATGCAGAAATTAAAGCTTTGCAGGCGCAAATTAATCCGCATTTCCTGTTCAATTCGTTAAACACGATTTCCAGCTTGATCAGAACTGATGCGGATAAAGCTAGAAAGCTTCTTTTAAAATTAAGCGTGTTCTTCCGAAGTAATTTACAGGGAGCTAGACAATTTGTCATTCCGCTTGAAAAAGAGCTTGAGCATGTTGAAGCGTACTTATCTATTGAGCAGACAAGATTTCCTGATAAATATCATGTAAGTTTTGATATTGACCAAAGCTTAAAGAAAGTAATGGTTCCGCCGTTTACGCTTCAGCCTCTCGTCGAAAACGCCATCAAGCACGCTTTTGCCAATAAGGAGCATGGGAAAGTGTCCATTCAGGCGTATGCAAAAAATGATCAAATGATCTTAATCACCGAAGATAATGGCAGCGGCATTCCTGATCATTTATTGCGTCAATTGGGAAATCAGACCGTTCAATCGAATGATGGAACAGGAACAGCTCTTTGGAATATAAAAAAACGAATAGAAGAAATTTATGGTTCCGCCGGAGCCTTCCATATTAAAAGCGATGAAAATGGAACGAAAGTGACGATTAAGTTTCCATTAGAAATGAAAGGAGAAGTAGCCGTATGATCAAGGCTTTTATCGTGGAGGATGAACCGTTGGCAAGAGACGAACTTATTTACTTGCTTAAAAGGAGCAAGCAGGTAGAGATTGTTGGGGAAGCGGAACAAATGGATGAAGCGATTGAAAAAATCCGCCAGACCGACATGGATGTGATCTTTCTCGATATACAGCTGTCATCTCATGAACAAGGGATTAGACTTGCTGAAAAGCTAATGGAGATTGATCATAGACCTGAGATTGTTTTTGCAACCGCTTATGATGAGTACGCTTTGAAAGCATTTGATCTGAATGCGGTTGATTACATTTTGAAGCCGTTTGATGAAGAAAGGATATTTCATACAATTGAAAAAATTTCAAAGCGGCTGGAAGCCCGCCAAGAAAAAAGACCGCAATATTTTCAAATGCAGGATGAAAAGATTCCTGTGTCATTAGACGACCGCATTCTGCTTATTAACGTGAAAGATATTCTTTATATTGAGTTTAATGACGGAAAAACCATTATCACTTGCCGCGATCAAAAATATGAAGTTAAAGAATCGCTTGTCACTTTTGAAAGAAAGCTGCAGCAAACGCATATCATGCGTGTTCATAGAGCTTATTTAGTCAACTTGAATGAAATAGTTGAAATTCAGCCGTGGTTCAACTCCACGTATCATGTAATCATGAAAAATGGCGAATCGATCCCGGTCAGCAGAACTTATACGAAGGAACTGAAAAAGCGATTGGGCATTTAAAAAAAGCTGAAAGCTTTAAGCAATATTTGTGACAAAATTGTTGCAATTCAATTTAAGAAATTGACGATTTATCCCCGGATTCTTGCATTTTGTTTTGAAAACCGATCATGAAGATGTTTATTTAATACAATGAATGTAAAAAGCAAGAACAAAGGGGAGTTTGCAAAAAAATGAATGCGATTACAATCGTGATTGCCTCAATGTGTATTTTAATGATCGCCTACCGTCTTTACGGAACATTTATGGCTGTAAAAGTGTTGAAGCTGGATGATTCAAAACCGACACCAGCTCACGAATTAAATGATGGAAAGGATTATGTTCCGTCGAATAAATGGGTAAGCTTCGGGCATCACTTTGCCGCTATTGCTGCAGCAGGACCGCTCGTCGGACCGATCCTGGCTGCACAATTTGGATATTTGCCCAGTCTGCTGTGGCTTTTGATTGGTGCCGTAATTGGAGGGGCCGTCCATGATGCAGTCGTTTTATTTGCTTCCATGCGGCAAAAAGGGAAATCATTATCGGAAGTAGCAAAAGAAGAATTAGGTCCGGTAGCCGGCTTTTGTACAGGACTTGCCATGCTGTTCATTATTACCATAACAATGGCTGGTCTTTCCATGGTTGTTCTTCATGCATTGGAAAAAAACCCTTGGGGCACGTTTGCAGTCGGAATCACCATTCCTATTGCTATGGGAGTCGGAATTTTCTATAAGAAAACAGGCAATTTAAAATTAGCTTCAACAGTTGGCTTTATTTTATTAATGATAGGTGTTTTCGCAGGACCTTCCATACAAGAAACAGCTCTTGGGGATTGGTTGACATTCGATACTAAAACTTTGGCGCTTATTTTACCAATCTATGCATTTTTTGCTGCGGCTTTGCCGGTTTGGCTGCTGCTTGCTCCTCGTGATTATTTGAGCAGCTTTATGAAAATCGGTGTGTTCATTGCGCTGATCATTGGTGTTTTTATCATTAATCCTTCTATTGAAATGCCGGCCTTTACTGAATTTATCCACGGCGGAGGGCCGATTTTAGCTGGACCTGTTTGGCCGTTTATATCGATTACAATTGCATGCGGTGCGATTTCAGGATTTCACGCTTTTGTCGGATCGGGTACAACGCCGAAAATGCTTAATAAGTGGAGCGATATAAAAGTTGTCGGCTTTGGAGCCATGTTGGTGGAATGTTTGGTCGGCATCATGGCGCTGATCGCTGCAACAGCTCTTCATCCGGCAGATTATTTTGCGATCAATTCCGCGCCGGAAGTATTCCGGACACTTGGAATGGATGTTATTAATTTACCAGCTTTAAGCCAGGAAATAGGTTTAAATTTGGAAGGAAGAACAGGTGGAGCGGTTACACTTGCAGTTGGAATGACTTATATTTTTACTGCGATTCCATGGTTTGAGAATTTGGCTTCGTATTTTTTCCAATTTGTTATAATGTTTGAGGCTGTTTTCATTTTAACTGCGATTGATGCAGGAACACGTGTAGCACGTTATTTAATTCAAGATTTCTTCGGTGAAGTGTATAAACCATTAAAAAAGGTAGATTCCGTTCCGGCTTCCGTATTTGCAAGCGCTTTAGCCTGTTTTATGTGGGGGTACCTGCTTTACTCAGGAGATATTGGATCGGTTTGGGCATTGTTTGGCGTATCGAACCAGCTGATGGCATCCATCGGACTGATTGTCGGTGCGACAGTCATTTTAAAAATTGCCGATAAACGAAGATATATGCTTACTTGCCTCATTCCGTTAGCTTATTTATTTGCTACAGTAAACTATGCTGGCTACTGGATGACCGTAAATGTTTATTTGAATCCGGAAGCTGCAGGCTACAACGTATTAAACGGAATTTTATCCATCATTATGCTCGTTCTTGGTATTGTCATCTTGGCAACGGCATTGAAAAAATGGATTGAAATATGGAATGATCCGGGCTTTCAAATGGAGGCTAAATCAGCCTGACACAAGGGTAATTGGGCGGCTCATTTGTTGATGCCGCTCTTTATTTGTTTAAGCATCACAACAGCGGTGGCGACAGAGGAGGAGAAATGATCAAACGATGGCAAAAAAACTTAATGGAAGTAATGGATCGTAAAAGCAATATCATGTACAATAACAACTAACTAATTAGTTAGTTGTATAAAAAAGGGTGATTTTTATGGCGAGAAATAAAGGAGAAGAGAGCAAAAAGAAAATATTTCAAGCTGCTGCGGAGCTGTTCGCTCATAAAGGTTTTCATGCTACAAAGATCAGCGATATTGTGGCAAAAGCAGGGCTCACGCAGGCAGCTTTTTATCTTTATTTCAACAGCAAGGAAGAAATTTTCGAACAAATGCTTGAAGATTTTGAAAAGCAGTTAATTCATTTTAGTGATGCAGGAAAAAAAGTGGCTGATATACAACCGGAGCAAGTGAAAGACCATGTCCGTGAGACAATCGTTGACATTCTGAAGTTTCTCGGAAAAAATCCTCACTTAACGAAAGTTGCACTCAGGGAGAACAAAGATGATCGTTTACGAAGCATCATTGTTGAAAAAATAGCAGCAAATATGAGCAACAATCAAAGACTTGGAATTGTTAAAACGGAAATTGACACTCAATTTGCCGGTGAAGCATTTCTCTCAGTGATCGAGCACATCATTGAACGATATGTAATGACAGGAGAAAAAACAGAAAATGAACTTGCGGACCAAGTGTCCCTTTTGTTCTTAGAGGGGATTTTGAATAAAAATTAAAAGGGGAACATGAAAGGTGCTGGAATGACGTTAACATCATTTCGCATTAGTGTATATGCGAAATAAAAAAATGAGATTAGATCAGTCGTTTTCCATTGGATAAAATGCTATTTAAAGCCGCTAACCAATTTATTCGGTTAGCGGCTGCTCCGTTTTATTAAACGTTACACGATTTGCCAGTTCTAAGTCTTTCACGGCGTCTTCAGCTGTAACAAATCCTTCCCATCCTTCTTCTTCAATGATTCGGCAAAAATCAAGGAAACGGTCTTGGACCATTGCCTCATACCACAATTGCCGCTGCTCCAATTTGATTGTCCGTTCGTATGAAATGCTGGATAGTGCTTTAAGCGGGAACGATTTATTTTTGAAACAATGAAAGGCTGAAGAGCGTACTTTTTCAACAGCGTTTTCTACCGGTTTTTTCGGTATGCTGTCTAGTATTTGATCGATCAGCTCGCCCTGTTCTTTTGAGATTTTGCCCTCTAAATATAATTTTTGGGGAATCCATCCTTCAAGTACAATCCGTCCATGAGTGCAATGAATTTCCCATTTTGTCGATTCCGGTGCGTCAGGATCCATCGTAAAGCCGTGGTAATATTGAACAGGAACTAAAGAATATAGGTTGTTTTCCGAACTTTTTTCGTCTTGTTGATAAACTGGTTTATGAAGAACGCTCGCCCAAACACGCTGTTTTTCACCGTTTTCCTCCGTCAGAGCAAAACCGTTCGCATCGACCGCTTCTCCGAGTATGTGGCGACCGACCTCAAAAAAATGAACTCCATGTTCAATAAAAATGCCTCCGCTTAGTTGATCATTCCAAAACCAATGGCCATTGGCGACGTGATGAGCCGAGTTGGTGAGACTTGCATGATGCACGAATCCAAGCAGCCGATGGCGGACGATCCATTCAACAGCTTCTACTAGCGGATTGTAACGCAATACAAGGTTCACGGCGAATGCACGCTTTTGTTTTTTTGCATAGTTCGCATTTTCCAAAAGTTCCTTGGCATAAAGGGCACCAGGTTTTTCTAACAAGACATGCTTTGTGTGTGTTAAAGCCAGTCGACTAAGTGAGGAGTGAAGATGGGGCGGTGTTGCTAAAATGACAATATCGATTTCAGGATCGGCTATAAGGTCGGCTGCCTCATAATATTCTTTTGGCGTTATCGCATTATGTCTCTGTTTTTTGTAAGCAGCCATCACGCTCTCCCGTTTTGTATCCGTCCTTCCTGCGACAGCTGTCAATTGAAATTCAGGCAGCCGTGCAAGCGCACCGGACAAAAAAGTGGCAAAAGCGCCCGCACCTGCGATCCCCACTCGGTAAGTCTTCATCTTGCCAGACATGGTGTTTTCCCCCTTTACGTTATGGAATTTGACAACTTCATTATAAACGAAAATATAGTCTCGTAAATTTTGAATTGCACAATTAGTAGGATGTATATTTTTCAAAACCGATTCTGTCAAGTGTAAAAAAAGTTTGAAAGATTTGCATGAATGAGAGCAAGGAAATGACAGGATGATCGTTGAATCAAATCTAGGAAACCTGCTCAAACAACGATTCCTAACAAATAACTTTTAATTATTTATTTGTATGCAAAAGCGATTGCCATCATGATTCAAAGGAAATTCGGGAGTTGCTTCCGGAAAAATCCAATCTGCCTTGATTATAAACATTAGAAAATATAGCTTTTCTGTAAATGGGCTGATGCGGACAGCTTGGAATCACTTATTGATGCTAAGCTTGTTCAACAAAAATCAGCTTTCGAAAATATTTGCCGGTGCTTCCATTAGTTTAGTTGAGACGGGGAAAAAATATAACTGCTGCAACGAAATTTTTTTGTAATGTTTAAAATATTAAAACAATAAATTCATATTTTTTGATATGATGAAAGTAAGGTTTTGCAAAAAGAGGTGTAAAATGGATTTTCCTGTTTATATACATTTGGGTCCTGTTTCGATTCATCCGCATTTATTTTTTGAGACTTTGGCTTATTTTGCCGGTTTCAGAGTTTACTTGCATACGAGAAATAAAGAAAGAATTCCACTTGATAAGGCGATGTGGGTCGTGATCGGTGCGATAGCCGGGGCTGCGTTAGGATCAAAGCTCCTATATTGGCTTGAAAATCCTGTTGAAACGCTGAAAAATGTGACGAATCTCAACTATTTAATGGCCGGGAAAACGATCGTCGGTGGATTGCTGGGAGGACTGATCGGAGTTGAAACCGCAAAAAAGCTAATCGGCTGGAAGCGCTCGACAGGCGATGATTTTGTCTTACCGCTTATTATTGGCATGAGCATTGGCAGGATAGGCTGTTTTTTCACCGGCCTCTCAGACCATACGCACGGCACCCCAACGACTTGGGTGACGGGTGTTGATTTTGGAGACGGCGTGCCGAGACATCCAACTCAAATATATGAAATTGTCTATTTATGGCTGATCGGTTTTTTCGTTCTATACATAAGAAAAAAGAAAACATCTCCGTGGGAAGGGTTTCTGTTCCAGTTTTTTATGGTTTCCTATTTGCTGTTTCGCTTTTTTATTGATTTTATCAAGCCGACACCTCACCCGTATTTTGGGTTAAACAACATTCAGTTAGCAGCTTTCGTCGGATTGATGTACTATTTGTTCCTTATAAGGAAAAAGAGAAGGGAGAAATTTCAGTATGCCAAATAGACCATACATTTTCTATGAATTAACGAACAGCATTTGTTCGAAATGTTTGCGGAAAACGGAAGCAAAAGTCATATTTGAGAATGATCAAGTTTTTTTAGTAAAACATTGCCGTCATCATGGAAGAGAAAAAGTATTGATCTCAACCGATATCGAATATTACAAAAAATGCCGTGAATTTTTGAAGCGTGCAGAAATGCCGTATCGCTGGAATACCTCCATTCAATACGGTGCCCGTATGATTGCGGCTTATGTCCGGATCACGAGCAGCACAGCTGCTTGGCATTGGTGGAAGTTACGGATCAGTGCAATTTGCAATGCCCGATCTGTTATGCGGAGTCTTCCCCGAAAAAACAGAAATGGCGCCCACTAGAGGAAATTGAGAAGATGTTTGATGCGATTGTGAAAAATGAGCGGGAACCAGATATCGTTCAAATCAGCGGCGGTGAACCAACGATCCATCCACAGTTTTTCGAGATATTAGAAATGGCGAAATCGAAGCCAATTAAGCATATAATGGTGAATACAAACGGAATTAAAATTGCCCAGGACAAAAAATTTGCTGAAAAGCTGGCTCGCTACATGCCCGGATTTGAAATTTATTTGCAGTTTGACAGTTTTGAAAAAGAGGCGTTAATCGATCTGCGCGGAGTAGATTTGCGAGCAGTCCGAGAGAAGGCAATAGAACATTTAAATGAATACAACATTTCCACAACATTAGTTGTCACGTTAAAAAAGGGTGTAAACGATCAGGAGGTCGGAAAAATCATTAAATACGGTCTTTCGCAGCAGGCAGTCAGGGGAGTCACCTTTCAGCCGGTGCAAATTGCCGGAAGAACAAAAAATTTTAACCCTGCAACTGACCGATTAACGTTGAGCGAAGTTCGCAGCATGATTATCGAGCAATCGGAGGTTTTTCAAGCAGACGATATTATTCCTGTCCCTTGCCATCCTGACTGTTTGGCTATGGGGTATGCGCTGAAGTTAAACGGGGAAGTAAAGCCTCTGACGGGTATGATCGATCCGCATATTCTCCTTGAAGGAGATCAAAATACGATCGTATTTGAACAGGATGAACAATTGAAACATAAAGTTTTTGAGCTATTCAGTTTAAATCATTCTCCCGGCTCTTCCGCGATGTCACTAAAAGATTTATTATGCTGTCTGCCGAAAGTAGCGATACCGGAAAATATCAGTTATAACAATGTGTTTCGTGTAATTATTATGCAATTTTTAGATGCTTATAACTTTGATGTTCGTTCAGTTAAAAAATCCTGTGTACATATTGTACATCACGACGGCCGCATCATTCCGTTTGACACGTATAACTTGTTTTATAGGGACAGCCTTGAAAACCGGCTGAAAGAAATTCAAACAGAAATGGCGATGACTGCGCATGAATGAGCATACAAAAGACATTTGGAAAGGCATCGGTATTGTGCTTCTTTTACATGGGCTATTGTTGATTTTTCCGATTACGATCTTTTTTATCGGTTTTGTTCAGGTGATTTATATCATTCCAGCAGTGGTGATCGCCTTAATGAAAAGAAAAACAGCGATTGCTCAAGGAATACTGATCGCAGCTGGGATTACGTTTTTAGTGAATACAGCATGTTTCGGAGTGTTTATGATGGGATGGTACTAACGTAAAGAGTTTACAAACATGGTATAAAAAGCTGTAAATAAAACTTGTAGAGAAAAATATTGTCCTTCTCTACAAGCTCTGTAGCGCTAATCTAGGGGAAAATGGTCAAATTATAGGATTACATTTTTAACTTTCATAATGCCCTTTCGCTTCTTTTTTCGGCCATATTGTATAGCTGAAGCTCCATAAAAAATCGATAAACAGGATGAACGTCCATTTTGCCGAAAATGATAAAAGTGCTTCTGTTTTCTGGAAATCGTTGACAAAAAGAACCATGAACAGGAGAAGTGCATTCCCAATAATCCATGCTAGAAGGTGGCGGTACCAGCCTTTCCGTTCATAAGCAGCATGCTGTTTTCCGAATTGAGGCCGTTTATTTGGCCGCTTTCCTCCAGCAAATCGGTAAGCAAACTGTTCATCCGCCCACTGAATCATCCGTTTGCCAAATGCAACCGAAACCCCAATATATACAGCAGACAATCCGTGTACAAAATGAGCTGTTGCACCGTCTTTCAAATCGATAACCGTTGCGATGATTAAAACAAGATCGATAAGAGGCGTACACAATAGAAGGAGCGACCCGAATTTTTTCCAGCCTAGAATATATCTAGCGAATAATCCGGCGCCGACAAATATCCAAAACAAAATTTCGCATATGACAATGAGCCAACCGATCATGATTCCACTCCTTTTTAAAACACACGTATTAAATAAAAATTTAATACAAGTGTATTAAAAAAACAACCATGATATAATAAAAATATGCCGAAAAAAGTGGATCACGTAAAACAAAGAGAAAAAATTGCTGTAGCGACATGGAATGTCATTGCGAAAGGCGGGATGGAAAAAGCAACCGTTCGCAATATTGCGAGAGAAGCAGGAGTTTCCGTTGGTTCATTAAGACATTATTTTTCAACTCAAGCAGAACTGCTGTCATTTGCAATGAAATTGGTGTCGGAAAGGGTGAGTCAACGAATTAACGAAATTGATTTTTCTATGCCGCCGCTTGATGCAATGAAAAGGATGATCCGGGAGGTTTTGCCGCTTGAAGACGATACAAAGAAAGAAATGGAGGTATGGTTTGCTTTTACCCAGAAAGCTCTTTCGGAGCCGGAACTTCAGCCTTTAAGCAAAGAAGTATATCTTAAAATGCGTTATGGATTTGAACAGGTCATCAAGACTTTAGTCAAACTTGATCTTGCGCGGCCGAATATCAATGTAGAGCTGGAGGTGGACCGTCTGTATGCGCTGATCGATGGCTTGGCCATTCATGGATTAATGCATCCGGAATATTTATCTAATGAGATGATCGAATCCATTTTGGACAGTCACTTAAAATCTTTGTGCAAACAAGAGGTTTTATAATGGTTTCCGTCGAAACTAAGAATATAAATCAAACAAACTCGCATCCGCAAAAAAATGAAAGTTTATAGAGGGAGGTGGGAAAATGGTTCAGCTTTATTACACAGATCAATTCAGTTTTGCACCTATTGTTGCTCTGCAGCAATCATTGAAAGAACATGAGAAAAAACAGTCTATTGTCGAAAAAATATATGAATCCAATCTTGGGGCCCAATCAGAAAAGGACAACATAAAAGATTTGAGGAAGGAAGCGCTGGCACACGGATCTGTTCTGAAAACAATCACGTTAAAAAGGGGGAAGTCAAACGCTCTAATCGTTCCTTGGAAATCAACTAAGTTCTACGCGAAAGCAAGGGGGCGGGCAGGATTTGGGCGTTTTGACCGCCTAGGTGAAAAAATTGATGATCTAGCTTCAGAATATGTTTATTTAAAAAACTGGATTGAAGAAAATTTTTTTGGTGAACAACGAAAAGAGCGGCTCGACAAACTCGATCATTTTTTTCAACAAAGCATCCAACAGTTAGCTGATTCTTTTTCAAAATCAGTTGGCGGCTTTTTTGTGAAGCATGGTTTTCCAGACGTGAAAGAGGAGATGTATAACGATATTTTAAAAGCTTATGAACAGCGCATCGAACAATATACATCTTTTTTACGCAAGCATGAGGATTATGCCCCAATCGATAGAACGGATGGTGAACAGCTGTTAAGGGGCAACCATACTTTTAAGTTGGAGGCCCTCCACCAACAATTTTTACAGAATGAAAGCGCTTTAGAAACCGGCGATCATTATACAATATATGATTTTGAAGCGGCTGGGTCCTTTTATCAAGAAGCGGTCCGAACAGAACATGGCTATACGGCTGCAAAAAGCGAAGAACAAATCGGGATTGAACTCGGATTATTAGGGATGAAGTTGGAAGCATTGCTTCATACACCATTGTCTGAAAAAATGCGCGGCAACCTTGAGCATGTATACCATTCATATATCCAAAAAACGATTGAATCATACAACCGCTTCCAGGAGGAAAAGAGGGAAGAAGCATATGGACGGAGCAAAAGGGCTTATTCCATACTTGATTCGAAAATCATCGATGACATTATTTCAAGTATGAGAAGGCACGCAAAAGAAAAAAATATAGATCATGTCTTTTTGCATATTATACCGTCTGCTTATGTTTCATATGAACAAAAAACAAATGATGCGAATTGGAATGATCTTGTCCGTTATCATTCCTCAAAAAACGACTGGGACATGTTTTTTCAAAATGATTGGTCGGCGCATCATGCGTATTATCCATTTACTTACAATAATCTTATCAACAATTGGAACTCTTTTATAAATAAAACAGAGGGTCTATTGGATATGAAATTTGATCAAGAGGCGGTCATTTTTGAAGCGAGAATTTAATTTATGAAAAAATGGATAATCAAACATTAAATGGAAAAAAGTCCGTTCTTTGAAATCATTTACAATGTTGCGATGGATGAAAAATTCATAAATTTGAAGGGAAAATGGAGATCCACGTCAAAATCCCAGTATTTTACCTCTAGGACTTTGACGTGGATTTTTTATTTCGGGTGCAAGTGTAATAAAATGGAAAGGTCTTTGCATCATTCAAGAAAAAAGGAATAGCAGATCAACAAGAAAAATAGTTAAACGATTCATCACCGTTATGAAGACATAATGAGCAGCCGCACCGCCTAAATTTCATAGTTTGAGGAGTAAAGTAAGAATTGTTCCTCTAAAGAAAACTTGGGAAGGTTAGTCAATGTAACAAAGGATGTAAACATTGATAACCTGACGATTCGGTTCTTTTATATGTGTTAACAAACGAATTTAAGTAAATAAATTAAACAAACTTTGCGATGTGAGCAATTGACAGATGTCATGAACTGAAAGAAATGCAAAAGGAGGACACGTCGTTATTGATGACCGTTGTTCCTCCTGTCCACCTGCGGTCAAAACGAATTACATTTCACAGCTCTGATCGTTGCATAGTCCTCCGCCATCAGCTGCCAGTGGTTTGAGCGGCGAAGAAGAGTTTTCTTCATCCCATATTTTTTGAAAGCTTTTCAAAAATACTTCTGTTGGCTGCGCCCCAGAAATGGCATATTTGCGGTTGATGACGAAAAACGGCACACCTCTGACACCGAGACGTGAGGCTTCCTGTTCATCCTTTCTAACTTCCTCTTCCAAATGACCGCTTGAAAGCACTTGCTTGACTTCGTCGCCATCCAAGCCGATTTCTTCTGCGAGTTCAACTAAAACTTGATGGTCACTGATTAATTTCGATTCAGTGAAATAAGCATAAAAGAGCCGTTCGTGCATTTCTCTTCCTTTTCCTTTTTTATCCGCATATTTCGCTAATCGATGGGCATCGAACGTATTTGTTGGCTTCATTTCCTCGAAGCGAAATGTCAATCCGACGGACTCTGCCTGTTTGGCAATATCGTTATTTGCCCGCTTCGCTTCCTCAACGGAAATGCCGTATTTTTGAGCAATGATTTCATGGATGGAAAGATCGTACTGTTTTTTGGCGGTTGGATCAAGCTCAAAGCTGCGGAACACGATTTCCGCTTGCTCTTTGTGCGGAAACAGCTCAAGCGCTTTTTCCATCCGCCGCTTTCCGATATAGCAAAATGGGCAAACATAATCAGACCATATTTCAATTTTCACGTTTTCACCTTCTTTTATCAATCAATCGCACATCCATTGTATCGAATGAAAAGAAACAACTTCAACTTTTTCGACTTGACAGAAAGAAACAGGAAAACTTCATTTTTCATAAAACATTAAAATGATTGAATCTGTTTCGGACCTATGACGTTTGCGAAAAAAGCGTGAGATTTATCTGCAAGAAGATGTAAAATGTTGATCAACGGAATGGAACCGGAGCGTTTCATGTAAAACGGCCAGTGAAACATTAAAACTAACAGCGATTTTGTTAATATTACAGATGAAATCAACCTGAAGCCTTTTTATTAAAAAATTACGAAGAAAAATGAACTTTTTCCTTTCACGATTTGTATAAACAAATGAATGATGGGAAAGGAGATGCCAATTATGCCTGTAACCGGCTGGGTAATCAGTTCAATTGTAGGCGGAATCATCGGAACGATTTTCGGTGTTTCGATCGCTTCTTTAAATAAAAAGGTCGTTCGGGATCGATGGGGAAACATTGATTTTAAAAAAACCGATCTTTATTTCTATTGGACCCGTTGGGATACGATTACGGTTATATCCGCAATTTATTCATTTTGCTGCCTCACAGGACTCTTTATCTTTCTAATAAGGGGAGATAACATTAACAGTCCTGTCATTCAATTTTTCCTTCATCAATCGTTTATGTTTACTTTAATGACGTTTCTTTGGTTCATCGGAAGAATCCTGTATGTGTTCAAAGGAATTAAAGAGCGGTGGTCAGATGAATTTAACAGATGAAAAGCTGATGAAAAAATTTCAAAACGGTGATACGGAAGCTTTGAACGAGCTTTATGAACGATATCGAGCAACGCTTTTCCGCTTTATTTACCGTTGTACACGGGACGACCAGCTTAGCATGGATGTCGTTCAAGATGCATTTTTGAAGCTGCAGCAAAAAAAGCATTACTTTTCCCCTGAAAAAGGGAGGCTGAAGACATATCTTTTTCAAATTGCTTATCATACGATGATCAGCAAAATAAAAATGAGAGCAAGGTGGCACCGTCTTCTTCCGTTTTTATATAAAGAGCCTGTCACCATATCCCGTTCCGATGAAAAAATGGAGGTCGAGCGGATGCTTCAATCGCTTTCAAACGAACAGCGGGCCGTTATCGTATTGTTTTATTATCATGATCTGTCGAAAAAGGATATTGCGCGCATCTTAAACATACCTTTGGGCACGGTGAAATCAAGGCTGCATCAAGCGGTTCAAAAAATGAGGAAAGAATGGGGGATCGAATCTGATGGAAAAGGATCGTGAAATTGATAAATTATTAAAAAAATATACAGTGGAAATACCGGATTTTCCAATGAAAAAGTCAAAAATGGAGAAGCTTGCTAATTGGCTGTGTGAAAAGGCTTCATTTCCGATTCCTGAAGAACGAATCACCTTTAAAGGGATGGTATGTATTCAGGTTATTCCAATTGTTGTTTCGCTAGCTGTTTCGGTTTGGATGATTTTGTGAACCGATGGATGGGATCATCTTTGCAGGTTGATCCCTTTTTCCATGAATTGCTCGCCGTTTAACTGACACTTGAAACAGGAGCTTCTCAGTTCGATAACGAAAGCATTGAGAGTGCAACGGACAGTCCTGACTGCTGCTCGTCGAATCTGCTCTTAAGTGATGCGGATCTTTTACAGTATAAAAGCTTAGCTCACACAACATTTTTCTATGCTAAGAACATATTTTAGAGAATGGAAACTAGCGTTCAGCACGTTAGAGAAGCCTTCATTTATTGGAATGCACCTTTCACGCGTTTGAAGAAGAGGAAGTTTGCCAATTTTCATACAAATTGATTGACAGGTAGATAGTTAAATGATTTAATAGTTAAATAGTTGAACTATTTAAAATAGGGGGCAGACAATGGATCGAAAAAAAATAGATGAATTGATCGAACGGTATATTAAGGTTTCGTTCATTGTGACGAAAAGAGCGGAGGAACTTGTGAAATGTGAAATTGATCCAGATATCACAAACGAACAACACTATCTTTTGCGCTATATCCATCAAAAGGAAAGGTGCACTTCAACAGAACTAGCCAATGTTTTTCGAGTGAACAAAAGCGCGATCACAGCGATGATTAATCGGCTTGTTGAGAAAGGATTTGTTCAGCGAATTCGCGATGAAAAAGACAGGAGGGTCATTTATTTGGCTTTGACTGAAAAAGGGAGCAATTTGTTTGCAAGCACAGAAGAGAGAGTTCATAAAGTTGTAGGATCGTTCATAACAAAATTTTCGGAGGACGAGATCGAATCGTTTATTCAAACCTATGAAAAATTGGCAAACGTATTGCTTGAACTGGAGGTTGAGTCATGAGGGTAATCCTGAAAGGAAAATGGTTTGTACTCATTTTATGGCTTGTCGCTGTTATTGGTTTGCTCTTTACATCGCCAAACATGGAGGAGCTTGTGCGCGAAAAAGGGCAAATTACGGTTCCAGAAGGTTATTCCTCTTCGATCGCGAATGACATTTTAAAAGAAATTCAGGGCAAAGAGCATTCAGGAGATCTAATATCAGTCGCCCTTGTGCTGCATAATGAGGACGGGCTGACAAAGGAAGATTGGAAAGAAGCGGAACAAGCTGTAAAACAGCTTGAACAAAACAGCGAGAATTTACGGATTACAGAAATTGTTTCGCCTTTTCATCAAGAGGAGTTAAAGGATCAGCTTGTTTCAAAAGATAAAACCACCATCTTGACGTCAATACAAATGGAAAGAGACGGAAGAACGGCAAAAGAAATGACATCCGCTCTTTATAAAGTGATCGATAATATTTCATTGGAGCATTATTATACCGGCAGCTGGATCATCGATGAAGACGTTATTGTCAGCTCGCAGGAAGGAGTGAAAAAAACAGAAGGCATAACAGTCGTGTTTATTTTGATCGTCTTGCTGATCGTTTTCCGCTCGCTTATAGCGCCATTTGTGCCGCTCTTGACAGTCGGCATGACATATTTGGCATCACAGTCAATTGTCGCCTTTTTAGTTGAAATGGTGAATTTTCCATTGTCCACTTTTACGCAAACATTTTTGGTCGCCATTTTGTTCGGGATCGGTACAGATTATTGCATTTTACTGCTAAGCCGCTTTAAAGAGGAGCTTGGCAAACAAGAAAGCCGAACTGAAGCGATTATAACAACCTATCGCACGGCTGGAAAAACTGTGTTTTTCAGCGGTTTAGCCGTTATGATCGGCTTTGCGGCGATCGGATTGTCATCATTTAAGCTTTATCAATCGGCTGCGGCAGTCGCTGTCGGAGTCGCCATCCTGCTGGTAGCACTTATGACGCTTGTTCCGTTTTTCATGGCTGTGCTTGGCCCGGTGTTGTTCTGGCCAGTTAAAGGAAATCTGGAACATAAACAGAGCAAGCTATGGGACTTTGCAGGACGTTTTTCGTTCACCAGACCGCTTGTTTCTTTAATCATCGTAGGAATCATTACCCTCCCAGTGCTGCTTTCCTATGACGGCAAGCTGTCGTTTAATTCCCTTCAAGAAATCGGGGATGATTACGACTCTGTCAAGGCTTTTAATATTATTTCGAAAAGCTTCAACCCAGGCGAAGCGATGCCGACAAAAATTGTGATCAAAAATGATGACAACATGAATAGGACGGAATATTTTGCTTTAATTGAAAAAATAAGCAGAAGTATCGAAAAAGTTGAAGGTGTCGAGACGGTCCGCTCAGTAACGAGACCGACAGGCGAACAGATCGACCAATTATTTGTGACAGAACAGGCGAAAACGCTGAAAGACGGAATTGGTCAGGGAAATGAAGGGCTTGAACAAATCAGCTCCGGTTTGAATGAAGCGAGCAAAGAGCTTTCTGCATCATCTCCGAAATTAAAACAAGCTACAGACGGTATTGAAGCGCTCGTTTCCGGAACAAATGAATTAAAAGAAGGCGTAGGTAAACTTGAAAAAGGGCTTTCGCAAGTTAAACAGGGGATCGAGAGCGGATCAATAGGGGCCGGTGACATAAAGAAAGGGCTTGAGACCGTTCAAAACAATGCGAAAAAGCTGCAATCCGGCGCAGAACAGCTTTTGAAAGGATACGAAACAGCCGGAAGCAGTCTATATTCATTGCTGAAACAATATCAACAGATGGAATCACATCTCGGTCAATTGTCAACACATTTATCCGGCATGAGTGAATCTTTAAACCGCATCGAACAACGACATCAGCAGCTTCAGCAGGATGCTGAGTATCAACAGGTGAAAATGGCAGCTTCCCAGCTTAGTGAACAAGCAAAACAAATGAGAAGCGGATTTCAGCAAATTAACGGAGCGCTTCAGCGAGTGACAAATGGAATAGAGCAGGCGAACCGTTCATATTCTGAATTACTTTCAGGTCAAAAAGCGCTCGTTAATGGAATGGGAGAGCTCATCAACGGGCTTGATCAGCTGCAAAAAGGGTTGAATAAAGCAGCGGTTGGACAGCAAACCATCATTTCAAAATTGCCGGAGCTGTCTAACGGCTTAAGCCAAGTCAACAATGGACAGGAGGAATTGCTGCAAGGTTTTTCACAGCTGGATGGACAAATGAATCAGCTGATTTCAGGCCTTGACAAAAGCGTGGATGGTCTAAAACAAGTAGCCGACGGTCTCGGTTCTGCCGAAAATTACTTATCGGGTCTTTCTTCTTCAAATCAGGAAATGGCAGGCTGGTACATGCCGAAGGAAGTGCTTGAAAGCAAAGAATTTGCGGATGCGAAAGAAGCTTACTTATCGAATGACGGCAAAGTGACAACCATTGATGTTGTTTTCGAGAAAAATCCATATTCAACTTCAGCGATGGATCAGCTTACTGAGGTCAAACAAGCGGTGGAGTTTGCCGTAAAAGACACGAAGCTTGAAAATGCGAAAATTGCCTATGACGGAGTTACTAGCATTTACTCCGACTTGAACGAGATTTCAGCAAACGACTACTCCCGCACAGTTGTATTGATGCTGATAGGGATTGCTCTTATATTAATTGCATTGCTGCGCTCGTTTGTCATGCCGATTTATTTAATTTTATCGCTTATTCTAACGTATTACACATCAATGGCGGTGTCAGAAGTCATTTTCGTTCGCCTTCTTGGATACGACGGTTTGAACTGGGCAGTTCCATTTTTCTCATTTGTCATTTTAATTGCGCTTGGCATAGATTACAGCATCTTCCTTATGAACCGCTTCAACGAATACAGAGATTTGCCTGTCACAGAAGCGATGCTTTCAGCTATGCGTCATATGGGAACGGTCATTATTTCCGCCGCGGTCATTTTAGGCGGAACATTTGCGGCGATGCTTCCGTCCGGTGTGCTGTCGCTGCTCGAAATTGCCACAATTGTTTTAACAGGATTATTTTTATATGCTCTTGTTGTACTGCCGCTATTTGTACCGGTGATGGTCAAAATGTTTGGTAAAGCGAACTGGTGGCCGTTTATGAAAGAGGAATAAGCGAGAAGGGGCTGTCCAGAAAGTCAAATCGCCATTGAAAACAAAAAATCATAAACACCGATATATCAACGTTTCTAACACATTAATGGGGGCGTCAATAAGCCGTAAAAACAACTTATTAGACCCCCCTTATTTTCATTTGTGCTATGAGAGACTTCTGCTATCAATGAATTGAACGGAATTTCCGCACTTGAAAATTGTCTTCAAGTAATACCCAATTTTGCGGGAACGGATAGCCAAGTACCCAATAACTAATTCCCCGTAAACCGTAATCCTTTACCGCATCAAATTTTGCCCGGGTGCTGCGCGCGTCTTCAAACCAGACCTCATGCGTACGGCCTTGTTCATCCACATACCGATAAAACGGAGATTGAGATGTTCGATCATACTGTATCACAGCACCATGTTGAACTGCTCAACGAATCGCTTCTTGCATATCAAATGTTTCTGCTTCCTGACCTTGAACATGGGGAAGGAGCCAGTCACGAGCATATACTTGGAAGCCCATAAAAATTTTATTTCTTGGAATGACGGTTACAGCATAATCTAGCACTTGTTTGATTTGATTAAGCGGAGAGATCGCCTGAGGAGGTCCAAGCCTATAACCCCATTCGTATGTCATTAAAATAACAAAATCTGCAATTCTGCCGTGTGCGGCATAGTCGTGCGCCTCATATAATATTCCTTTTTGTTCTGCGCTCGTTTTAGGGGCGAGCGCGGTCGAAACAAAATATCCTTCTTTATGCAATCGGTCAACGGCGCGCTGTAAAAATTGATTATATAACTCACGATCGTCAGGAAATACATTTTCAAAATCAATATTTAATCCACGATAACCTTTTTCTTTCATAGTGTTTATAATGGTGGTCAATAATCGATCTTGCAGTTCCGTATTTGAAAGGATGGCATGAGCCAGCCGTGACCTGGGGTCCATGAACGTAAAATTTGTTATGCTCATCATTGGTATCACTTGTTCTGTTAAAGCAGCTTGAAGAATCGCTGTGTCGTTTATTGCATCGAGTCCGCCGTCTTCCCGGATGATGTAGGCAAATGGAGAAACGTATGTTAAAAAGCTGCCAGCTTCTCGAACTTCTTTGCCTCCTTCTTCACCTGCATGATTCGTAAATGCATTTACGTCAATGACTGGTTTTACAAAAGGAATCGTTAATCTTGTCCCCGGATAAAGAAGGTCGGGATTTTGAATTCGATTGGCTTTGGCAATTTCCTGTACGGATATACGGTAAATTTGAGAAATTTGCGATAAATTCTCTCCAGGCTTCACAGTATGGATGCGAGGCGGAATGCTTAAAATTATTCCCGGATTAATTTTTGAAGGATCACGAATATGGTTAGCCTGAACAATAGACCCGACGGCAACTCCATATTTTTGGGCAATTTGCCATAATGTTTCCCCTGCTCGGACGATATTGACGAAAAGCAATGGGAATCACAAGTGATTGGCCAATCAGTAATCGATTAGGATCGGGCAGACTGTTTGCAGCAATAATTTCAGAAAGACTGATACCGCAGCGTTCAGCTATGTTCCATAAAGTCTCTCCTCTTTGTATAATATGAATGATCATAAGTGCCTCCTTTTTTTGTTTATATATATGTTGAAAATGGTTGATCTAGAAAATGACATGAGAGAAAATAGTTTGCTGAATATAATTTTTTTAAGGTCTTTACATATAACAAGTGTAGTAAATTGTCGTTAATGGATAATAGAACGAATCATCAGACCGAATATACTTGTAAACGTTGTGCTCTTCATCAAACAAATAGATCGGTCTTCATCTCCTCCTTTACAGCATCATTTTCTGTGGGGGTGATAGAAAATTATTTAACGGGTTTGATTCTCATCTGAACGGCAGGTTTGCACTTTCAGACAACAGAAATTTATTGATAAATTCTGTTGTCTTTCATCATTTTAAGAGCTTTTACAAAAGCGCCGTTTTTTTAAGGCTCTTCTTTTTTTACAAAATGAAAATTTTAGAAAATCTTTTACAAAATGAAAATTTTAGAAAATCAACTTTTTTACTTAAGAACGTTTTTACGTAAAGGAGTTCAAGCGGGTAGAAGAGAAATTATATTTCTGGGGAGGGTTCAGGATGAAATGGATTTACATTTTTTTAGCGATACTGGGTGGGATGATGATAGGAATACAGTCGCCGATTAACGGAAGTCTAGGCAAAAAAATCGGTGCTGTTGAAGGAGCATTTGTCTCTTTTTTTGTTGGAACAATGGTTTTAGCGTTCCTTGTTTTATTTTTTGGAAAGGGCCACATTACCGATTTGTTTCAAGTTCCAAAATGGAATTTGCTTGGGGGATTTTTAGGCGCGATGTTCGTCACGTTTACCATTATTTCTGTTCCGAAGGTTGGGGTGGCCGTAACGCTCCTTGCAGGAATCATCGGTCAAATGGCCATCAGCGTCATCATTGATCATTTTGGATTATTGGGAATGCCGAAAAATCGAATAGACATAAACCGACTGATTGGGATCGGGCTAATGCTGACAGCTCTGTTCTTTCTTTACCGCGGCAGTGAATGAGATTTGTTTTTAGGGGAAAGCAGCGCATAACATAAAGTATCACCCTTAAAGAGTCAAGAACATACTTCAGCTCTGAGGAGTAAAAATTCTTCGAGATAAATTGAGCTTCTAGCCCCCATATTTTGATAAATATGCGATAATTTATCTGGATTTATCAAGATTTAAGGGGGATTTGTGAATGTTAACAAGGAAAGAAAAAAGAGAAAGAGAAAAAAACCAAAACTTTTTCTTCGACTTCGTTAAGATTCAAAATCATTTCTTTAAAGACTTGGTAGATCAACTAAAAAAAGTAAAAGATAAAAGGCATCAAAGCTACATTACCTATGGTCCAGAAACAATCCTTTACACCATTCTTCTTAAAAGTGTATTTGGAATCAAATCAATGAGAAGTATGACCGAATTGTTTAATAAGGATGAATGTATCGAAAATATTCGAGTAGTTTTGGGTTTGAAAGAGCTCAACGAGCTCCCGCATTATGATACAATTAATGACTTTTTAGCAAAGTTGGAGCCAAAAGAGCTTGAAACCATAAGGATTTATCTAATCAAAAAACTTTTTGAAAAAAGATGCTTAGAATCCCTCCGGATTCTAAATAAATATTGGCCAATTGTTTTCGATGGGACAGGTATCCATACATTTAAGGAAAAACACTGTGAACATTGTTTGAGAAGGGAATACAAGGATAAGGAAACCGGAGAAACAAAAGTGGCATATATGCACCATGTTCTAGAAGCCAAGCTTGTGGTAGGAGATATGGTTCTTAGCATCGCTACAGAATTTATAGAAAATGAGTCAGAAAATGTTCCAAAGCAGGATTGTGAGTTAAAAGCTTTTATGAGGCTAGTCGATAAATTAAAGAAAACATTTAAACGTCTTCCTATTTGTCTTATCGCAGATAGCCTTTATGCTTGTGAACCAGTATTTGAAATTTGTGATAAACACAATTGGAAATATATTTTCCGGTTCAAAGAAGATCGGATTAAAACGGTTTCTCAAGAATTCAGAGCAATCCAATCTTTAGAAACGAATGGTAAAAGCTCAGAATATTTCTGGGTCAATGATATTGCTTATAACGATCGTTTGGTAAATCTTGTGGAAAAAGTAAAAGTAACTGAGAATGAGAAAAAACAGGAGTTTCTGTTTATTACAAACTTTCGAATAACTGAAAGGAATGCAGAAATACTTGTTCAGGCAGGTCGAAGACGCTGGAAAATAGAAAATGAGGGTTTTAATAACCAGAAAAATGGTTGGTATGAAATTGAACATGTGAATTGTCATAATTACAATGCACTGAAAAATCATTACTTACTTGTTCAAATAGCTGATATCCTTGTTCAACTATATAAATATGGGTCAAAACTTTTGAAGCAGCTGAAAAAGTCAGCAAAAGAAATATCCTCGAAGCTGTTAGAAGCGATCCGAACCCGCATTATAACAGTCGAGGATTTGAAAAAATGTAAAAAAATACAGGTTAGGTTTACATATACCTAACAATTCTATTATAGCAGAAGGGTGTGATGAATAGGGAGTAAAAAAGCAAGTTATCCACAACTTTATAGAAAAATCGCATTAATAGGACTAGTTTTTAAAAATTTTAGAAGGAAAGTAACTGGAAAATTTTACCAACTGTGGATAATTTGAAAATCCCTATTTTGACGAAAAACTTTGAAATATACTCTTCATAGCTGAACATACTTACATGTTCTTGACTCTTTATGTTTGATTGGTTATAATGAATTAACCATCTAGTTCGTTTTATCATGGATCCATTATAAGTCGTACCTCATGTTGAAATGCAGGCGATCTTATATGGTCTGCATTCTCATGAGTGTACGGCTTTTTTTCTTATGAAAAACAAACAATGAATGGTAAAATCTTTTTTTTGGAGGAAAAAGCATGAACACAGGTAAGGTAAAATGGTTTAACAGTGAAAAAGGGTTTGGATTTATTGAAGTCGATGGTGGAGACGATGTGTTTGTTCATTTTTCGGCGATTCAAGGCGATGGTTTTAAAACGTTAGAAGAAGGGCAAACTGTTGAATTTGAAATTGTCGAAGGCCAACGCGGACCTCAAGCGGCAAACGTACAAAAAAACTAATCCTTTCAAAGTGGCGCCTTATTTAGGTGCCGCTTTTTTTAGAAATTTATAAACATCTCGACTTGAGGATTACTGTTCGATAAAGCAGCATGTGTATAAACATTCTTGATTTTTAAATATATTGGGGAGGTCGAAAGAGGGGAGACCATTTTCGAATATATGTGGTTGACTGTTTTTTAGCTTTTTAGAAATGCAGGGGAACAAATAGTACATAGCGTTTTAATTCGCGTGTAGTTAATGAATGAGAAGGAGCTGTCCAGAAAGTGGCGCCCATTAAAATCATAAACATCGATATGAACGTTTCTAAATATTAAAGGGGTTTGTCTATAAGCCGTAAAAATGACTTATTTGACAAATCCCTTTTAAAATTTGAAACAAACTGCATATCATTCCAGATTCGTCGTGACACCGTTTTTTAAATAGAAACAAGCTAACTTTTTGTCGTAAACGCAGCATTCGGAAGCTTTTTTATTTATTGCTGTTCTTCCAACACCTGTTTTAACAAATCGCCTAAACTTGTGCCAAAAGAATCGTTTTTCGGGCTGTATTTTTGAATTAAAGCCCGATCTTTGCGGTTATTGACTGCCGTTTTCTTTTCTTCCGCTTTTTCAACCACATTGCAGCGGCGGCATTGGAAGTAAACACCGGCTTTGCCGTTATGGATTTCCATTCGTTTTTTGCATTGTGGACAGCGCCGGTTGGACAGCTTCGGATCTTTTCGTTTGCTATAGCGGCATTCCATGTTCGAACATACTAATAAACGTCCTTCTTTTGTAGAACGTATTTTTAAAAAGGAGCCGCATTCCGGGCACATGGAGCCGGTTAAATTGTGTGCTTTGTAGCTTCGGTCGCTATTTTTTATTTCATTAACGAGCCGTTTCGTTTGCTTGCGAATGTTGTTTAGGAAAAATTCAGGATTTCCTTTTCCCCGTGCGATCGCTTCAAGCTCTTTTTCCCAGCGCGCTGTCAGTTCAGGTGATTTTAGTTCATCATTGACAAGTTCAATCAGTTGTTTACCTTTTTTCGTTGGGTAGAACCTTCCGTTTTTTCGCTCAACCGCTTCTGTTTCGATAAGTCTTTCAATAATATCCGCCCTAGTTGCAGGAGTGCCGAGCCCGAAATTTTCCATCTGCGTAAGAATGTCCGCCTCTGAATAGCGAAGAGGAGGTTCTTCAAATTTTTCTTCTATTTCTACTTGATGAACAGCAAAAGATTGTCCTTTAACTAAAGCAGGGATGTTTCTGTTTTCCGGCTCATCCTGCTGCTTCCCTAAAACGGTTTTAAATCCATTATTCAATACAATTGTCTCTTTTGCAGTGAGTGTTTCTCCGTTCACATCAAAAACCGCATGGACGGTTTCATATTCGTAAGCAGGATAAAACAGCGCCAAAAACCGTCGGGCAATCAAATCATACAGCTTCCTTTCATCAGTGGAAAGCTGGCTCATATTTAGCGGTTCCTCCGTCGGGATAATGGCATGATGATCAGTCACTTTTTCATTATTGAACACCCGTTTTAATAAAATTTTTCCTTTGTTGGAAAGGAGAGGACGGATTTCGTCTTTATAGCCGGGAGCCATTGCCTGTAGTCTATCAAACATTGTCGATTCCATATCCGCAGTTAAATAACGGGAGTCTGTCCGCGGGTATGTGACAAGCTTATAATGCTCATAAAGCTTTTGCAGTATCGTTAACGTTTCCTTCGCGGAAAAGCCGAAACGCTTGTTGGCATCCCGCTGCAGCTCGGTTAGGTCGTATGGCAGCGGCTGATGTTCTTTCTTTTGCTTGCGCTCCACTTTGATGACTGTACTTTTTTTACCATTCAGGTTTGCCAATAGATGTTCAGCCGTTTCTTTGGAAAAAATTCTTTTTTCGCCGTTTCGCTCCCAGATGGTATGAATGGAACCGATTTTTGCATGAATCGTCCAATACGGCTTCGGTACAAATTTTTGAATTTCTGTTTCCCTTTTCATGATCATGGCAAGGGTTGGGGTCTGTACGCGCCCTGCCGAAAGCGGGTCATTATATTTCGTCGTCAAAGCTCTTGTCACATTTAAGCCGATGAGCCAATCTGCCTCTGCACGGCAAACAGCAGACTGATATAATGCTTCAAATTGTTTCCCAGGTTTTAAATGCTTGAAACCGTCACGAATGGCTTTATCGGTCTGAGATGAAATCCATAGGCGCAAAATCGGCTTTTTCCAGTTCAGCTTTTTTAAAATCCATCTTGCAACGAGTTCGCCTTCACGTCCGGCGTCTGTTGCGATAATGCAATCTTTAATGTCCGTTCGTTTCGCCAACAGTTCTATGCCTTTATAATGCCGGCTCGTTTGTCTAATTACTTTTAACCCCATTTTTTCCGGGATAATTGGCAAATCTTCCAGCCGCCATGTTTTATATTTTGGATCGTAATGTTCAGGCATCTTCAATTCAATTAAATGACCGAGCGCCCACGTTACGATATACTTGCTTCCTTCAAAGTGAAATTTATGCTCTTTTTTGCAGCCAAGCACACGGGCTATCTCACGTGCAACGCTCGGCTTTTCAGCTAAAACGAGAGATTTCATATAATGCTCCTTTCTTTCAATCAACAACGTTTTAAGTATAACGGAAAGGAGGGAGGTTTGCATTAGTTGAATGAAAAAGCATAATATGTTTCAGTTTTATATCTCTTAAGGCAATGAATTCTTGTAAAGGTTGTACTATGGGATGATTGACTGTTCACATACAGAGGATGCATGTTCAAATTTAGTTCTTTCGTATTACCTCAAGAAATCAATCACACTCCATTTAGGAACATGTTCGTTTCTTAAAATCAGCAGAGACAAGGAGAAAGCTGGCAATTTTGAAAATTAACAAAAATAAAAGACGAAATATTTTAAAATCTGTTACAATATAGGTAAAAAGGGGTGGATTTGTGGAAGCTTGGCAATTTGATAAAAAAGGTATATATGGTTTCCGCCGCTCACTAACACTTTTTCCTGACCCTGTAGCCCACGCAATCTGTGATAGGGAACTTCCGGCAAGATATTTTATGTTAACTTGAGAGGGGGGATATATATCATACATACCTATTGAGCAGAATAATTTCTTGATCGCAAGGACTTAAGACGGTGCAGTCAGGAAAAATTAAACCGGAACAGTTAGTCACTCATCGTTTTTCGCTGGACCAGATTTTGCAGGCATACGAAGTATTTCCAATGCGGCTAAAGAAAAAGCGATGAAAGTCATTTTATAGCATTGCCGTCATTTTAAGTTATGAGTGTTAGTGATCTGTGCGTTTTGCGAATCCTCATGGAACATAGAATAAATCATAATAGTCTAGAGCCTGATATTGATTTCAAGATTATCATCTGTTTGGGAGGCTCGTTTTTACTATTGGTTTTAAACACTCAAGACTTTTCAGTCCCGAATGCTTTCACTTGATTAATGAAAAGATTAGGTTAATAATTGAGGTGCAAAACTTGCATTTCATTATTTTCTGTTTATTCTGTCATTCATAAGCTTTTTGATTCAATTGAAGGGGGAATGTTATGAAAATCGCTGTTGCTGGAGCTGGCGCGGTCGGCGGCTATTTTGGAGCTTTATTAAAGAAAGCCGGACATAATGTTGTTTTCCTTGCAAGGGGCAAGCATTTAGAGGCAATGAAAAAATCAGGTTTAGTGGTTAAAACGAATGATCAACTCCTCACAATAGACGGTGTTTTTACAGATAAAATAGAGGATTTTGCTGATTGTGAGCTGATACTGTTTTGTGTGAAATCAACCGACACGGAAAGTACAGCAGAACAGATTGCCTCTTTGCGGAATGATCGCGCAGTTGTTTTGACGCTGCAAAATGGAGTCGACAATGAAGAAAAGCTCGCTCAAATTTTAGGTGGAAAAAGGCTCTTGTCAGCTGCAACCTATCTGTCGTCACATGTGGAAGAACCTGGGGTCATAAAGCATAGCGGAAGAGCAAAACTAGTGATCGGTGCTCTGGATGAATCACTCATTTCGTTCCGCGATAAAGTGGCAGATCTTTTTCGTCAAGCTGAAATTTTTGTAAAAACAACAGATGATATCATGCTGGATAAGTGGAAAAAGCTGTTGTGGAATGCAACCTTCAATCCACTTGCTGCTTTATCCAAAGCGACTGTCGGTGAAATTATGGAGCATAAAGAATTGAGGAAAACAGCTGAAAATGCTTGCCGAGAAGTGATGAGAGTAGCCAATAAAATCGGGATTCCATTAGATGAAGAAATGTTTTATCGCACTTTTGCCAATTCAGGAGCAGCTCTGAAGCATAAGCCGTCCATGCTGCAAGATCGATTGAAAGGAAAAAGGATGGAAATCGAATCATTGTGCGGGTTTATCGTGAAAAAGGGGCGGCAGATTGGTGTTGAAACGCCTGTTCTTCAAACGTTGTACAGCAATTTGCTTTTTCTTGAAACACATCGATGATCCGATGGACAATTCCTATACACATGAAGGATTCAATTCCATTCATACATAAATATCGATCGATTGATAAAAACAGAAAAATAAGACATAAAAGAAAGGACGATTTAGCATGAAAACCATTCCAGATACAGAAATTTATGTAAGGTATTGCGAAACGGATGCGTCAGGCCATGTTAACAATACAAGCTATTATTTGTATATGGAGGAAGCTCGGACTAAATTTTTACAACACATGTCAAAACAAGTAGGGAACCAAGACTGGAAATTTATTTTAGCATCCACAAAATGCGATTACCTTGCCCAAGCGTATGCCTATGATACATTAACGGTAACTTCAAAAATTACGCGGATTGGAACGAAAAGCTTTTCGATGGAGCATGAAATAAAAAATGCAGAAACGGGGAAATTGATCGCAAAAGGGGAAGCAGTTATCGTTCATTACAATTTTAAGTTGCAGCGTTCTGAGCCTTTAACTCCTGAAATGCGTTCGATCCTTGAACAATACTTAGTAGCTGTTTAATGAGCAAGGCAATTTTGTAAGCCTTATGAGTTGAATTAATATCATTCTGATGAAATAACTAAAGAAAAAGGATTTTCCGAATGTATCCACCGGAAAATCCTTAAAATTTGTTATTCAAACGCATCACGCACAACTTTTTTGACCGGGTCGACTGCATACCAGCCCCATGTAGATGTATGTCCCTCTTTTGTCTCCGGATCACTGATCACGATTTCATAAACGTGAATAATATATTCGCCTTTTTCATTATCATGATCATATTCAACGTAAACGTTAGAAGTATTTTCAATTTTTAAATACTCCCGAACTAGCTGTTCAGCTTCAGTATGGCTTATAGGACGGCTTTTCTTTGATTCCTCAGCCTTTTTTTGCTCTTCCTTTCTCTTTTTTGCTTCTGCTTCAGCTTTTTGCCGCTCTTCTTGAAGTTTTTTCTCCTGCTCCTGCAAGTATTGATTTTTCGCCGCAGCCGCTTGATTCATGAATTGTTCTGCATTTTTGGTAACGCTGACGATCTTCTCGTTATTTGATGTTGTTTCCGCAATTTTCTTAAATATGGCGAATGCTTCGTCAAACTTGTTTTCTTCCAACAATGCTTTTCCTGACTCAAGTTCAGATTCCATTTCTTTTAAAGCAGCGCTCGTTTTTTCCGCCTCTTCGATTATTTTTTCAGCTTTCGGTTTGAGAATATCAAGAATCTTGGAGGTTTCATTTGAATTTTTGATTTTTTCTGCCAATGATATGGCGGTTTCAAATTCTCCTTTATCAAGGGCAGCAACGCTGTCTTTAATTTGTTTTGACAAATCCAGCGCCAATTGAGCTTCTTCAGTGTTTTTTTCATGAAGAGCTTTGTTAAAAAACGAGATGGCGTCGCTGTATTGTTCTTTTTTTAGCGCTTCAATACCAGATTCCATGTTGGATTTATATTCTTTTGATGTACATCCGAACAGAAACATCATGGCAAAAATCAAAATGTAGAAAAATAAGTTTCGCTGTTTCAAGTTTTTACCGCCTTTTCTAATATTATTGACTCAACTTTCGCAGTCCAAAATCTTGTTTAAATGCTTGATGTAAATGGTTTTGGGAAGTACAAAATTATCATTTGACATTTTTTAAAACATAAAGAAAGACACCTATTCTTTTGGTAAAATATTGGTGACGAAAACAAATCCAAAAGAAAGGTGCCACCATTATGATAACGAATAAAGACTACTTTGCGCAATTACCAAAAGAAATTAAACAAGGATTTTCCGAATTAAATATTGGATATCATTTAAGAAAAGCGAATATTACGAAACTTTCCGGGTATTCTTGTCTTACTGTTTTCAAACTGATTTTTCTTTTAGTCTTCCAATATAAGAACTGGTTTCGTGCTTTTATGAGTAAACGATCTCAGGATCTGCCCGGAAAGGATACAGTCTATCGCTTTTTAAATACACCAACCTATCATTGGAGAAAGTTTCTGCTTTCATTAAGCAGTGAAATGATCCGTCTGCTTCAACCATTAACTTCAAAAGATCGTGTCACAGCTTTTGTGATTGATGATTCTGTCTTTTCAAGAAACCGTAGTAAGTCGGTTGAACTGTTGGCTAAGGTTTTTGATCACTCTACCCATCAGTACTTGAAAGGGTTTCAAATGCTTACCCTTGGCTGGACCGATAGTTTTACTTTTATTCCCGTTGATTTTGCTCTTCTAAGTTCACCGAAAAAGGAAAATCGCCTGCAAGAAATCAATACCAATATTGATAAACGAACATCTGGCTATAAGCGTCGCCAGGAAGCTCTGAAATCAAAACCGGACGTGGCTTCAGCTTTACTTGATCATGCGCTTGAAAAAGGGATTATAGCTGACTATGTTCTCATGGATTCCTGGTTTACACAAGCGCCTTTAATTGAGAAGATTACGAACAAAGGGTTATTTGTCATTGGCATGGTGAAGCAATTAAAGCAGCGATACGTTTACAATGGTGAACGTTTCACACTGAATCAACTTTACAAATTGGCAAAACCTCACATGGGTAAAAAAGACATTCTCGGATCCGTTTATGCTACTTTAGACAATGGAATTCCAGTAAAAATTCTATTTGTACGAAACCGTAATAAACGGAGCGAATGGCTTGCCATTCTCAGCACAGATACAACATTAGAAAATGAAGAGATCATTCGTATTTACGGCATGCGTTGGGACATTGAAGTCTTCTTCAAATGCAATAAATCCCTTTTAAATTTAGAGAAAGAATTCCAGGGACGTTCCTACGACATGTTAATTAGCCATACAACCATTGTTTTTACACGATATATTCTCATTGCTTGGCAAATGCGAAAAGAGGAGGATCCTAAGACGATTGGCAACCTTTTTTACATCCTTTGCGAAGATGTAAAAGACATAGATTTTATTACTGCCCTTCAATCACTTATTGACCTTTTCCAAACTTTGGCGGAAGCCGAGGTTTCTTTGAACATGGACATCTTTAAAAATCAAATGAATAAATGGTTGGCCACTATACCTAATTATATCAAGCAATGCTTAAATATTTCTGTGTGCGAAAGTTGAGTTATTGATTTCATTAAATTATATCCCTCAAAATACGGCTCTTACAAGAAAAAATTTTATTCAAAACGTTACTAAGAAGTGTAATAGGCAAAGCGTTTAAAAGGAATGATATAAAAAGATTGAAATTCAGAAAGGGAGAGATGAACGTGTCAAATGACTTTTATTCAGCAGTCAAACATCGACGCACTTATTACGGAATCAGTAAAGAATCAACTGTTTCTGATGAGCGTATTCAAGAAGTGATCAGCCACGCAGTTCTATATACACCATCCGCTTTTAATTCCCAAAGCGCCCGAGTCGTTCTTTTGCTTGGCGAGCATCATAACAAATTGTGGGATATAACGAAAGAAACGTTGCGAAAAATTGTTCCAGCGGATCAATTTGCTTCAACAGATGAAAAAATAAATTCATTCCGAAATGGATACGGTACTGTATTGTTCTTTGAGGATGACCGCGTTGTTCAAGGGTTGCAGGAACAATTCCCATTATATGCGGACAATTTCCCGATTTGGTCACAACAGTCTTCTGGAATGCTGCAATTTGTGATTTGGACTTCGTTGGAAATTGAAGGATTGGGCGCCTCGCTGCAGCACTATAATCCGCTCATCGATGATGAAGTGAAGAAAGAATGGAATATACCAAATGAATGGAAACTAATTGCTCAAATGCCGTTCGGAAAACCGACAGCTGAGCCCGGTGATAAAGAAATAATACCAATAGAAGAGCGATTGAAAATATTTAAATAAGATGCTTTTGTTTTCAAATTGTTGTCACCCCTTTTCAAAAAGTAAAGCTGAAAAGGGGTTTTGCATTTGAAACAATTCAAACCGAAAGAGAAAAAACGACTGTTCTTTTTTTATATTGGAAGGAGTGATATTTTTTCTTTGACACTTATGATGTAAAAATTTTTTCAAACGTTTCCTACTTATTATCAAAAAAGAAAATAAAGGTGAGCGAAACAATTGCTTTTTTCTTCATCTTCCTTCACTATGGTAATGTACACTAATATAAATATAAAGACAACAATTGCTTCATTTATGGAAAACGCTCTTCAAGTTCCATCCCCATCAAGTGTATATTCTTCCTATTTACAAAGAAAAAATATAACAATAACATGTATTAAGCAGTCTATTTGTATCGCTAAATAATATAGAAAAATTGTTAGAAAGAAGGATTTGTATGGGAGAAGAACGAGACCTGGCACAGGAAACCTTCAATAAAGTGCCGCTCATGATTGTGTTAATGTCCGGCGCTTTTGTTGCCATTTTAAACCAAACGTTGCTTGGAACTGCTTTGCCGCATTTAATGATGGATTTCAAAGTTGATGCCAATACAGTTCAATGGCTGCAATCGATTTTTATGCTTGTTAATGGGATTATGATACCGATCACCGCGTTTTTGATTGGTCGTTTTACGACAAGAGGACTGTTTCTTACAGCCATCGGAATTTTTGCTGTTGGAACTGCAATTTGTGCAATTGCTCCTAATTTTTCTGTTTTAATGGCAGGGAGAGTGGCGCAGGCTGCTGGTGCCGGAATTATCATGCCGCTGATGCAGACAATCTTGTTTTTAATTTTTCCCGTTGAAAAAAGAGGAACGGCAATGGGGATGTTTGGACTCGTTATTGCATTTGCGCCGGCAATTGGTCCGACTTTATCCGGTTACCTTGTAGAGCATTTTGCATGGAGAAGCTTGTTTTATGTGCTCTTACCTATTGTAGTCATTGATCTTATCTTAGCTTTTTTCATCCTGAAAAACGTTACGCGGCAAACTTACCCAAAAATCGATATTTTATCCATCATCCTTTCAACGTTAGGGTTCGGTGGTTTATTGTATGGATTCAGCGCAGCTGGAAGCAGCGGCTGGGGGAGCGGTCAAGTTATTTTATCGCTCTTCATCGGTTTGATCACTCTTACTTGGTTTATAATTAGACAACTGCAATTGGATGAGCCGATCCTGGAATTCAAAGTATTTAAAAGCAAGACATTTTCGATCACAACTGTTTTAGGCATGATTGTGTTTATGTCTATGATTGGCGGAGCAGTTATTTTGCCGATGTTTATGCAAAATATGCTGGGATTTTCAGCATTTGAGTCCGGACTGGTGCTCTTGCCAGGCGCACTTGTCCAAGGTGTGGCCAACCCGATAACAGGCAGATTATTTGATAAATTCGGTGCCAAATGGCTTGTGATTATTGGATTTTTTACCTTAACGATCACGACGTTTATGCTATCACATCTCACCTTACATACAACGTTTACATATTTAGCGGCAGTAAATGCTTTCAGGATGGTCGGTGTTGCGATGGTCATGATGCCGGTGACAACCGCTGGTTTAAATCAACTGCCTACATATTTAATTTCACACGGAACTGCGATGAACAACACAATGCGGCAAGTAGCTGGTGCAGTTGGAACAGCTTTGCTTGTGACAGTCATGACAAATACAGCGTTGCCTGAAAAAGGTATTGAAGGAATGATACATGGAGTAAATATATCTTTTGTAGTGGCAGGTATATTCTCTGCGATCGCTCTCATCTTATCGTTTTTTATGAAAAATTCGCAAGCAGCAAAAGACGAAAGTCTAAAGGAAAAAGAAAACAAGCAAATTGTGAGCGAAAGCTAATTTTTTTCTTGGCAATAGCTAAAAAATAAAGCAGAAGCAGGGTAAGCCCTGCTGCTTTATCGTTTTATGTCTGCTGATTGTTCATTTGATTGCCAGCCGGTTGATAATGATTGATGATCGCTTGAGCAGTATTTTGCTGAAAGACCGGCACTTGATAATAACCTTTTTGGTTCATATATTGCCAAACTTCATAAGCTTGCTCTGCGCAATTTTTCGCCCCTTGGAGCACGACATTTCTTAATTCCGGATCTGAGCATTCCAATGCAGCATGCATCCTTAATGCTGCTGACGCTTTTAAACATCCTAACATTCCTGACGCAACATCATGGTCGTTCATCTCGTTTATTGAGCTGTTGGGAGCTTCCGGTGTTCCGCCTGACGCGCCAAAGGAAGGGCTTGCATTTTTCAATGGGCGGTAAGTGCTGAAATTTTGCTGACTGCTCTTGTTTCTTACTATTTGAACGATTGAATTGTATTCATTTGTCATAAAAATGATTTGATTTTGCAAAATGTTTTGCAGCTCTGGATCTTTGCAATGGGGCTGATAAAGTTGAAATTGGTTAATTCCATCAATTGTGTTTGTTAAAACTTCATGTACTTCCATTAATTCATGAGCACCTAATGGATTCATACCTTCAATCCCTCCTAAGTAATTTTTTAACAGTTAGTATTATGTTTGAAATTTTTCATTTTATACAAAAAACCCCTCAGTCTGCGATACTGAGGGAAAACTTTTAAGAAATTATTTTTACACGCTCTTTTCCAGAAAAGCTTTTACATACTAGCATCTGACTAAATCTATTAGAATAATTTGTACGTGCTTGTATCGTTCCTTGTTCATCCATTGTGAGGATCCATCCTGCAGGCAATTCTCCTTCAAAATATTCAATGAAAGATTGAAGCTTTTCAGTCGATTCAGGGATCGTTACATACCCTTCCGTTAGTTTGTACCATAAATCTCTTACCGAACGAAGGGCTTCTTTTAGTTTATATTCTTTTTCTAGTTGTTTGACACTTCGATAGATCATACTGTATTCACTCCCTAATAAAAACTTATAACAAGGAAGAGTGAATAACTATGAAAAAATTTTTCCAGTTGAAGGTAAAAAAGCCAGACAATTTGTATCTATAGCCTAGTTGTGCGTGTATCTATTTGCCATCTTCTTGTCATTTGTTGTATGCCCAGCCGATGCTTCGAATCCAGCTATTTTTCATAGATGTAACTGTCCATTTTGTACTGAAGCTTTCTTTTTATTTTTCTAAACCTCTTCAATCTTTTGGGCAGCCATCAACCGAGCGGAAATTGACTTTCTGGCAAAGCAAGCTTTTTGGCCATTATGCAGTGATTTTCTTGTAAACAGGAAATCTTTACAGCGATCAGGACGATTTTGATAAAATAGGTAAGAGAAAAATAAGAAGTTTCTTTATTATTTTAAAAAAAGAAAGGAATTGGGATGAGGATATGAAATGTTTTTCAATTGATTTAGATGGCACACTATTAAATTCGCAGCATGAAATTTCACATGAAAATTTATCAGTTTTACATGAATTGAAAAAGCAAGGACATGAAGTCATTTTAAATACGGGACGTGCATTTCCGGACGTCATCAAGATTAAAGCGGTTGAAGAGCTCCAAGTGCCGATTTTTTGTGTTAATGGGGCTGTATTATATTCCGATAAAAGAGAGCTGATGTATGAAGCAACAATAGATGAAAAAACGTTTAAAGAAATTTTTGCAGCAGTAAAAGCTCTGGATGTCGGAATTCTCGTTTACACCAATCAGGGTGGCTTTCCATCCACTTTGCCGCCTTTGCATAAGCTGAGGTGGGATGAGATCGAAGAGATGTTTCGCCAATTTGATTATGACTCTATTTTCAAGCTGGAAAATGTAAAAATCTATAAGCTGATTGGATTAGTGAATCATAATGAAACGGAAAAAATCGATCAAGTGAAGAGAGCATTAAGCGGGAGAAGCGACCTCTCCATCGCCTCATCATTTCCGAATAATATTGAAATTACCTCCAGCGAAGCGCATAAAGGAAAAGCGATTTTACGCTATCAAAAAATGAAGAAACTGACATTTGAAGAAATTTATGCGTTTGGCGACGGAGGCAACGACATTGCCCAATTCGAGATCGCGACCACATCGGTTGCAATGGGAAATGCTCCAAAGGAAGTGAAAGAAAAGGCCGATTTTGTCACGAAAACGAACGATGAGAACGGCTTTGCCTATGCGGTAAAAGAACTGTTGAAGGCTGTATCAGTTTAAGCAATGCTTCATGCTGCCCGAAAGAATTCATGTAAAGCAGGAAGCCGCTTATTTTACAAAACGATTTTTTTCATTTTTGGCTTAAGTCAATATATTGTTTGAGCGGGGAAAAAGACTCGCAAAAAAGGATTCTAAATTTAGTGAAAGCTTATCAAGATATGCCAGATATTTATTCCTTGTTTTAGCAAATGTAGTGGAATCTGCCTTCTATTTTGACTTGTATTAGAGAAAAGTCCGCATTGGAAAACTAGCTTAATAGTTTTCCTTGCTGGAAGGCAAATTTGTTTGAAAAAATATTATCGAAATTTGCAAAAAAATAATGAACGTTTTGGACATATTGCTAAATAATTTGTTACTATATGTTATCATAGAACTGTTAACAAATGATGGGGGAGTGATACATGTGGCGATGCCAAAATATATAACAAACATCGACAAAATTGAACAAATCCCAAAAGAGGAACGGGAAAAGCTGAAGCCGATCACAGAAAAATATGTGTTTCGGGTCAATGATTATTATTTAAGCCTGATCGACTGGAATGATCCGAACGACCCTATCAGAAAATTAGTTATTCCAAATGAAGGAGAAATGCGAGAGTATGGGAGGTGGGACGCATCAGATGAAGATACAAACTATGTCGTTCCTGGCTGCCAGCATAAGTACAAAACAACAGCATTGCTGCTAGTTTCTGAGGTTTGCGGAGCATATTGCCGCTATTGCTTTCGAAAAAGATTATTTAGAAGTGATGTAAAAGAAGCGATGGCAGACGTACAGCCTGGTATTGACTATATTCGCAAAACTCCTGAAATCAACAATGTTCTTCTAACTGGAGGGGATCCTTTAATCCTTGCTACGAAAAAATTGCGCATGATCATTGAAAGCTTACGAGAAATCGAGCATGTAAAAATTATCCGCATCGGCTCCAAAATGCCTGTCTTTAACCCTATGAGAATTTATGAAGATGAATCTTTACTCCAACTCATTAGAGAGTTTTCCTCTCCTGAAAAACGAATCTACATTATGGCTCACGTCAACCATCCGAGAGAAATTACGAAAGAAGCAAAAAAAGCTTTTGAAGCGCTCCATGACGCCGGAGCAATAGTGGTCAACCAAACTCCAGTATTAAAAGGAATTAATGACGATCCTGTTGTTTTAGGCGAATTATTAGATAAGTTATCATGGGCGGGAGTAACACCTTATTATTTCTTTGTGAATCGACCTGTTGCTGGCAACAGTGACTTTGTATTAACATTGAAAGAAGTTTACGATATCGTTGAACAAGCAAAAGCAAGAACGTCAGGTCTAGGCAAGCGCGTCCGCCTGTCAATGAGCCATACCTCTGGGAAAATCGAGATTTTAGCTATCGAAAACGGAAAAGCGTATTTGAAATATCACCAATCTAGAGATGGCAATTATGGACAATTTATGGTGCTTGATTGCCCTGATGATGCAACATGGTTTGATGATCTGCCTGGCAACGAAAAGTATTGGAAAAAACCAAAAAAGAAAACAGACCAAGTTGTTTCAGTCAATGAATTGCCAGATCATCCTAAAAAAATAGCACAATAAAAAGTGATGGACAGGGGCTGTCTAATAAGTCGATTTTCCGGCTTATAGACGCCCCTTAATGTTTTAGAGACGTTGATATATCGACGTTTATGATTTTTTGTTTTCGATAGGGATTTGACTTTCTGGATAACCACTTTTAAAAAAATACATTATAAGAAAGGCAATTTATGACGTGAAAAAAATAACGAAAAGAAGGTACAGGTTGTTCTTGTGAATGAAGTGGAGCTGATGAGAATTTTGTTCAATAATAGCATGTATGATGCATTTGTATACAATAGAAGATTTTACCCCTTGGTATGGCCGTTCAGATATTATAGCAAGAGAATTTTTTTGCAAAAATTAGGAAGGCGATAAATTGAAGGGAAGTCTGTGCAGAACAGCACACCGATTCATCAGTTTTAATCGAAAAGAATTGAAAAACGATGAAATTTGCGGTTGTTTTTATTGTTTAAAAATATTTCATCCTTCTAAAATGGTGCGATGATGAAAAGACTGCCATTTGCCCTTTTTACGGCACCGATTCAATGATCGAGCAAGTTCCGGTTATCCTATCACAAAAAGTTTTTGAACCGCATGTGTAAGGAATGGTTTTAGTCTATTAAATTATTTATCATTTGGAATGAATTAGAAAGTTGAGGAAATGAATTTGAAAATCGGAAAAATGGCTCGAATGTACTTTTAGACCGAGTAAGTGTCCTGTAATTTTTTTCTACAAGACTTTTTACATCATTTTAAACACCGTCATCTCAGAAGTAATGAAGATTTCGAAACGGCGCCAAGCGTTTTATATGAATTAACGAACATTTGTAAAACTAAACGGAAGCGATATTGTAAAGACAATAAGACCCTTTTTTTAGCAGCTCCACAAATAAGCGGGGGATGAGTTGTATTTGGAAAAGAAACAGCTTCTCCCATCATCGTTACAAAGAAAATTCCAAAAGATAAAAGCTTTGCTTCTTTGTCATACGTGTATGATTTCTTCAGAACTTTTTTAAAAATAATCTGAATGGATTGCGGCTGCACAAAGGCGTCGGAAGAGAACGGTGCAAATGTCTGTAACCGCCACCCATTATTTAGTAAATCCTGATTATTTCCTCATAATTTTTCTTCAGTTTTCCTGAAAAACACCGAACTCCATTTGTATTCAAGCAGAATCATTCCTCTTTTCATATGTCATCTTATATACGAGAATATTGAAGGGAAAAGTTGCAGTTATAGACGAAATACCGCTTCTTTCAATGAAAAAAGAAGGGTTTTCGGAAAATTTTGCGAATACTGGAAGAGAAATTTTTTTATGAAAGGATGTGCCTGTCTGTATGGAGAAGGAAAACGAAATATTACGGCATTTGCCAAGAGGGAAAAAGTCAATGTCAGATATTTCAGGCTACAGTTATATATCATTGCTGAGAAAAGGAAAAAAAGCTTCTGTTTATCGGGGGATACGCGATCGTGATCATCAATGCGTTTTGCTGAAAGTTTTAACATCACAATCCCCATCGATAATTGATCATGCATCTTTTTTGCACCAATATGACTTCTACTCGCAGCTGAAGATGAAGGAAATTGTGACGCCTATAGAAGTTGAGCAATTGGGGAACACGTATGCACTTGTTTACCGAGATCCTGGGGGAATGTTATTAAAAGAATATATCAAAATTCATCGTCCACGAATTAGCGAATTTCTTCAAATTTCTTTACAACTTGCAGAAAAATTAATCGTCCTTCACGAACAAAACATTTCCATCACTATACTAAGTCCAGCTCACATTTTCATTCATCCTGAAAAACTAGATGTGCAATTTTTTGATATTGGAGGAGCCGAAGAGGATGATGAAATTTACGATATTTATCATTCGCCGGAACAGAGCGCACAAATCAATCCATCCTCCAGCCATCTCAGCGATATTTATTCGCTTGGTATCATTTTCTATGAACTATTAACTGGCCGTCTGCCTTTTGACGTTGACTCTGATTTTGAATGGATGCATGCTCATATGACAAAAAAGGTCATTCATCCGTCTGAAAGACGTCAAGATGTGCCGAATGTGGTTTCCGACATCGTTTTGAAAATGCTTGCAAAAGCACCTGAAGATCGTTATCAGTCGGTTTTCGGACTGAAAGAAGATATTTTCCATTGCTTAAAGATGCTGGAACAAAACGGAACAGTCCAATCATTTCAGATTGCCCGATACGACTTTTCTTCACAATTTCAAATTACAAGCAAGTTATACGGAAGGGAGAAAGAAATACAAAGCTTAATGGAAGAACTGAAAATGGTTCGATTTGGTTTGACGAAAATGGTGCTTATTTCAGGAAGCGCCGGAACAGGAAAAACAGCGCTTGTGAATGAAATTGAAAAGTTATGCGCAAAAGAAAATGGTTATTTTGTTTCCGCAAAATTTGATCAATTTCAGCGGGATATTCCATATGAACCGTTTATTCGCGGATTTCGTCAGCTGATTAATCAATTATTGGCGGAAAGCAGAGAAGAACTTCAACGTTGGAAAAGAGAGCTTCTTGAACATTTAGGTTCAGGAGCGGCGGTTATCACGGAGGTCATTCCTGAACTGGAACTGTTGATCGGCAAACAAGACGCTGTACCTTTATTGCCTTCTTCCCAATCGAAGCTTCGTTTTCATTGGGCATTCAGGCGTTTTATGCAAACATTTGCGAAAAAAAGCCATCCATTGTTATTCTTTTTAGATGATCTTCAATGGTGTGATACAGCATCGCTAGAATTGCTGCAATCCATACTGAACGATCCAGAGTTTGAAAGTTTGCTCATCATTGGGGCTTATCGCGATGATGAAATGAAAGAAGGACATCCTTTCTTAACGAAATTAAAAGAAATGAAAAGAAGCAAAGAAAATATTAGGGAATTTCCACTCGGCATGCTGAATGTTGATCATATTAACCAAATCATTGCGGAAACGTTGGGATGCAGCCCGGACGATGTTCGCGAGCTTGCCATTGTACTATATGAGAAAACAGCGGGAAACCCATTATTTTTTAAACAGCTTTTCCAAACAATATACGATGAAAAGTTTCTATGGTGCAACTTAAAAAGAGGAAAATGGGAATGGAATCTCAACAAAGTGAAGGAGCAGCCCGAATACGATGAAATGATCGGATTCATTGTCAGCAAAATTGAAAAACTGTCGCCGTTAACCCGAAAACTTATCTTGACAGCTTCCTGTCTTGGACATCGCTTCGATTTTCAGTTTTTGTCTTTTCTTCATGATGGAATCAATACGGAGAAAATGACCGACGCATTGTCCGAAGCAGTCCAGGAAGGGATGATAATCCAGGTTTCAGATCAAGGAAGGTATCAGTTCATTCATGACCGTGTCCAGCAAGCTGCCTATTCATTGCTTGATCACAGGAAAAAACAAGAAATTCATTATAAAGCAGGTCAATTTCTTTTCAAAAGAACAAGTAAAGAAGAACATGAAAAGTTTTTTGAAATGATCAACCATCTTAACTTGGGCCGGAGGTTCATTCAACATCCCGAAAGAAAAGCAGATTTGGCTGAGCTCAATTGGTCGGCGGGTGAAAAAGCGAAAAACGCAGCATTATTTGATCAAGCATTGAATTATTTTAAAACGGGGATTGAATTGCTTCCCGAAAATTATTGGGAAGTCAGTTATGAATTAAGTTACAAGCTTTTTCTAGGAAAAGGGGAAAGCGAATATTTAAATGGACTTTTTCTTGATTCGGAAAGGACATTTAATGAAATATTAATCTATGCCAAAACAAGGGAAGACCAATTAAAAGTCTACAATATGAAAACTTTGTTGTTTTCTCATCAACAGCAGTTTGAAAAAGCGGTTGAGGCAGGGTTAAAAGGCCTTCGATTATTCGGATGGAAGCTGCCGCGTCATCCGAGTAAGTTTAAAGTGATTCTCGAGATGATCCGAACGAAAAAAGCGGTCGGAACTCGTTCCGCAAATGAACTCACAACTTTGCCGACGATGACAGACAGGAACAAACGTTTACTAATGGAGATTTTAATTAATTTGAACAGAGCCAGCTACCAGTATGATCAAAATCTTGTCAGCATTCTCATACTCCGGGCGCTCCGGCTTACATTACGACATGGAACGACTGATGTGTCCGCACTTGTTTACAACAATTATGCACTATTTTTAAGCGCCGGTTTTCAAGATTATGAGGGAAGCTTTCAATTTGGACAGCTTGCTTTACACACAGCTTCTCGATTTCAATCAAAACACCTAATGGGGCGGGTCGATTTCGTTTTTGGCACATTTGTGAACCACTGGAAAAAAACGATTGAGGACAATCTTTTTTATATAAAACGTTCACAAAAACATTGCGTTGAATCCGGCAACCTTCATTTGGCCGGGGAATCGAGCTCATTTCTGGTCATTACAATGTTGATTAAGGGGGAACCGCTCAATCAGTTGTTAGTAGAAATTGAGAAGCAGCTAGAGTTTGTTTTGCAAATTAAAATGGAACATTCCATTATGTTTTTAAAAGCGGTGAAAACTTGGCTGCAATGTCTCGTTCATCCTCATGCGAAATTTACTATGTATGAAGAAAGAGAAAATCTAGATGAATCATCGATTATCGTTTATGATACCATTCAATTGAAAATCGCATTTTTGTTAAAAGAAGACGAGCTGGCATATCAACTGGCGGTCCGTCTTGAAAAATTGGTCACAAAATCTCTCGTATTGATCATTTCGCCTGAATTTTACTTTTATCATAGTTTATTGTTAATCAGGCGTTGCGAACAGAAAGACAGGAAAAACATGAAAATAGTTAAAAAACAGCTGAAACGGGCTTTGAATCAATTTAAAAAATGGTCTGAGCATTGCCCTGACAATTTTCGACATAAACAGCAATTACTTTTGGCGGAATGGGACAGATTGCAAAAAAAAGAGACAGAAGCCATGAAATGGTATGATGAGGCAATTCATTCCGCAAAAACTTCTTCTGACATTCAGATTGAAGCACTCGCTAATGAATTGGCAGGGGACTTCTATGCCAAAAAAGGCATGCATCGCATTGCGCAAACATACTTACGTGAAGCGCATCGATGTTATCGGCTGTGGGGGGCGCACAACAAAGCGGAACTGCTGCAGCACGATTATCCTGAATTTACTTTGATTGAGGAAACAAATCAAACAAAAAACGATCATAAAAGCATGATAACGTGGGAAGGGACCAAACGAACAAAAGGTGAGGAACGGGGCTTGTCCGCCATCATTCAAGCAGCAGCCTCTTTGTCTGAGGACATGAACTTAGAGCAATTGCTCGGGAAATTATTAATGCTCATTGCCAGATTTAAAGGGGCTGAAAAGGTATGCTTCATCAGGCCAAATGGAAAAGAAACCGTTTTTTCGATTGAAAAAGTCATTTCCACACATGGCGAAACAAACGAAATGGATCAAAACGTTGGCGAAAACATTCCGATTTCTGTTATCCAGTATGTGCACCGTATAAAAGAAACGATAAAGCTCCAGGATGCAGTAAATGATTTTACTTTTTCAAAAGATCACTATATTCAAAAAAACAAAGTCAGGTCAGTGTTATGTTTTCCTGTCGTCCAACAAAAAACGGTCAAGGGGATCTTTTATTTAGAAAATAATCAGTTAAAAAACGCCTTTGAATCCGAGAATATGGAAGTGTTGACAACCATCGCATCACAGGCTGTCTATGTACTTGAACTGCTGTATTCATTTGGAAAAGAAACAAAAATCGCAGTCGAGAAAAAAGCAGAGACGATCAAGAATGAGTTGGTTGATCCGTTGACAGAACGCGAATTGGAAGTGTTAAACCTTGTTTCAATCGGCTTAACGAATAAAGAAATTGCAGAAAGACTTGGTTTGGCTGTCGGAACGGTAAAAGTCCACTTAAACAATATTTTCAGCAAATTGCAAGTAAATCGCAGAACAAAAGCAGTGGTCCAAGCAAAGGAGTTAAACTTGTTGTAAGAAATGAGCAAAAGTGGCTCATTTTTTTTTGCGAAATTTGCCCATCTATAACTTTTGATATATGACAATTTCAAGAAATCAATGTATTGTGTTTTCAGTGACAGATGGAAAGGAGGATGGAAGTCTGAAATAAATACTTTGGGTTCCAAGTAATAAAAATAGGCATAGCAAAACAAGCCATCCATCGATGACTTTATTGGAAATATTTGGTTGATTGATCATCAAGTTGTAACTGCCGTCACTCGAAAACCTTGACTTTTAGCTAATAAAATCGCTTGTTCTACCGTGATCTCACGGTTTACTGGAAGAACGTCTGATTTTTTATATAATTCTGGATTATACGGCTCTTTCTTTTTGAGAATGTTGTATATAGCTGTTAACAGCATACGTGCAATGGCAATAATTGCTCGTTTGTGACCACGACGTTTTTTAAGTTTTAAGTAGCGGTTTCGAATTTCGGGATGCTTTTCACTTTTGACCACAGCAGTTGCACACTGTACCAAAAGAGGCTTGATGTAGCAGCCAGCTCTCGAAATTCTTACTGACTTTTTCTTGCCGGCACTCTCGTTATTCGTGGGTGTTAGTCCTGCCCAGGAACATAAATGCTTAGCTGTCGGAAACACGTCCATATTAACACCTATTTCCGAAACCACGGCAATGGCGGAAAAAATGTTCTTAAAGGACGGAACAGTTAAGATTAAGTTGATTTCTTCTGTGTAGGACTCGGCAAGAGAAAGGATAATTTTTTCAAGATCTGCTTTACGAGATTGAAGATCTTCATAGTGCTGTTTAATGACCTTTAATTTATCAGCCTGTTCCGGTGTAATATATCCGTCTATGGCGAGTTCCAAATCAGAAAGTTTCTTCTTCATGGAACCGTGAATTAAAGGTTCTATGTCAAAAGTGGTATCCAAGGGATTCCCTAAAATCTTGTCAATAATGTTCATGGAGCTTTTACCGAAGGTATCCGAAACAACATTTCCAAGTTGAATATTAGATACAGTTAAACAGTTCTGAAGACGATTCTTCTCACTCGACATAAAATTAGTCAATTTAAAACGATAACGCATAAGGTCACGAAGCTGTCTGATAGCCAGCGGTGGCATAAAGCTTCCAGCTACTAGATCATGCTTAAATAAATCGGCAATCCATTTGGCATCTTTTTTATCAGTTTTTTTACCACGGATAGCCTTAACATATTTTGGATGTGCAAGAGTAATGTTACAGGAATCCTCTAGAACATTAAACACGGGAATCCAGTATTTCCCGGTAGATTCCATACAAACATCCTTACAGTTATTTTCACAAAGCCATTGTGACAGCTCTTTCAATCCTTTTGTATAGGTAGAAAAGCGATGGCGTTTGTAAGTAGTGACACCTTTGTTGGTAGAAGCAATACAGGCAACAACAAAGGTTTTGTGGACATCAATCCCACAGCATATTGGATAAACAATCTTTAATCCCATAGGGATAACTCCTTTCACGTTATTAAAGGGATAGACAGCATTGACTGATTGCCCAGCAATAAACGAGTAGTTGTTTATACAAAGATAAGTCTGCGTGCTCGAAGTCACACTTATTTGTGCTTGGAAAGGCAATCTACACATATAAACATGCGGTCACCCTGCAACCAGAGTGGCCCACTCACCTCCGCGTGATTTGTAGTTGACTGTTATCCCTATGACTTTAGAATAATAAAAATAACGCCGGTGGCACAATTGTTTCATTACGTTTTGTGCCTTGAGCGAAGCGAAAGGAATGGGTATAAACATGAACAATAAAGAATTGGAAGAACAACAAATATTGGATATAGAATGGGTTGAGCTTATATTAGAAGCTAAAAAACTCGGATTAACAGCTGATGAAATTCTTCATTTTTTACATAACAGTGAATTTTATAAATATTGGATGAAAAAAGATATATCTACAAAATAATTAAAATAAACTAGAGTATGCATCCATGAATATTTTTAACTGTCAATTTAAATCACTACTTTCAACAAGATGATAATACAGAACGTATTATTCTAATAAATGAAATTACATAAAGCATATGACTAAAAGCCAAGAAATGGTGGTACTGTTCATTTAGTAAATAGTTATGTACGTTTTGATCGAATGACAGGAGATGGATCGTGAAAAATGCCTAATATGCACTTATTCACACGTAAATACGAGTGACTTCATGAATTTGAAAATTGTTCAATTGTTTGGGCTGGCTATTACAAATGCAATGGACAACCCCATTTACGCTATAATCCCTTTTATAAAGAAATAAAAAGGGCCTTATGTGAGACAAAAGGGAACAAACTCAAAGTCTAGGCAGAAGGAGTGTTCAGTTATATTAAAGGCATCGGTGCTTCAGCCGTTTTTCGCTAAGATTCTGGAAAAAGCGATATTGTGTTTTATCTAAAACGGCAAGGCTCACAACTTCCTAAAGATGGAAGGGAAATGCTCCTATTACTGTAAAAAACCACAGAAATTCATTGAAGAGTTCTGTGGTTTCATATTTTTTAAGGAGCTTTTAAAAAGAACCCGTTAACTAACGGCATTATGTCGAGTAGACATGAAATGGAGAATACTTCAAGTTTTCATTCAAACTCAATGTCCGGCCTTTTCCTCGTTGCAAAAGTCTCTTCAGAAAATATCCACAAAATTCCGCAAATGCCGTTATCTTTTTCTATTCATCTTTTGCACGTTGGCTCCCTCACTGCATTAAGCTTTGAGAAAATATGCATTTTGTTAAGGAATATTCATTTCCAAGTGTGCATGTCCGTCAGCAAAAGCGAATATGATAGAAAACGATATATGACATTTATCATATTTTGAATATGACATATATGACTACACAGATCGATTTCCCTCATTTATGATTAGAAATATCAAATAAAGAAGGGAATCGAAACATGATGAAACAAATGCAAAAAAAATTAAGAAAGCAAATGGCTCCTTATGAAAAACCTAACACGATGAATAGTGTTTGGCAGTTGGTCAATACGACTGTGCCGTTTTTTCTGTTATGGTTTTTAGCTTATCAAAGCTTATCCATTTCTTATGTTCTTACTTTCGCTATTTGCATGATCGCAGGTGGATTTTTAGTTCGACTTTTCATCATTTTCCATGATTGTTGTCACTATTCCTTTTTTAAAAACCGCCTTGCCAATAAAATTTTTGGAACAATAGCTGGTATTTTAACGTTGTTTCCGTACAGCAAATGGCAGCACAACCATTCAGTCCACCATGCAACCAGCTCAAATTTAGATAAGCGCGGAACAGGGGATATATGGGTTTTGACAGTTGATGAATATTTGTCAGCACCGCCTTTAACTAAATTCGCCTATAGGGTGTATCGAAATCCGTTCGTGATGTTTGGGCTAGGACCGATTTACGTTTTCCTTATTAAAAATCGGTTTAACAGAAAAAATGCGAGGTTCAAGGAACGCATCAACACATATATAACAAACATATCAATCGTTGCCTTAGTTGGACTGCTTGGTTGGACGATCGGATGGGAGCCGTTTCTTATCATTCAAGGCACAATCTTTTTCATTTCAGGCTCTTTAGGCATTTGGCTTTTTTACGTACAGCACACATTTGAAGATTCTTATTTTGAAGAAGATGAAAACTGGGAGTATGTGAAAGCAGCTGTTGAAGGGAGTTCATACTATAAGCTTCCAAAACCGCTGCAATGGCTTACTGGAAATATCGGTTTTCACCACGTCCATCATTTGAGCCCAAGGATACCTAATTATAAGCTGGAAGAGGCACACAATCAAACGTATCTTTTACAGAATGTACCAACCATCACTCTAGCGACAAGCTTAAAATCTCTCCAATTCCGCTTATGGGATGAGCAAGCGAAAAAGTTTGTCGGGTTTAAAGACTTATCGAAAAAGAAGGAAAAAAACTCGAAAGTCTATATTGAATCTGAATTGTAAAATCTTTAGAAAATTGGGCAAAGTTTTTAAGACGCAGTGTACTTTTTATGATAAGATAACATGTAAAACAAATTGAATTTTTAGAGGATTTGACCATGCAAAAAAAGTATATGATCTTAGAGAAATTCTCGGGAATTACTCCTTATATATGGAGCGTTTTTATCATATTGCCGTTTTATTTTATTTTTCAATCTTCCTCCACTAAGGAAATCATTGCAGGGATCGTGCTGACACTTATATTTTTCTTTGTATATCGTTTAGCTTTTATTTCAAAAAAGTGGCCTGTCTACTTGTGGACATCAATTTTAATTGGGATTTCTATCACGATGACGATCCTTTTCCAATTTATCTATTTTGCTTTTTATATTGCTTACTATAACGGTCATATCAAAAACCGCATTGCTTTTTTAATATTGTACATCATTCACTTAGCTGCAACGACCATCTCGATCAACTATAACGTGGTTCTACAGGAAAAGTTATTCTTAAAGCAATTGCCATTTGTCATCATCATTTGGATTAGCGTCATCCTTCTTCCATTCAACATTTATAATCGAAAAAAGCAAGGGCAGCTCGAAGAACAGCTCCAAGATGCCAACAAAAGAATTTCCGAGCTCGTGAAACAGGAGGAGCGCCAGCGAATTGCCCGCGATCTTCATGATGCGTTAGGCCAGAAGCTGTCCCTTATCGGTCTAAAAAGCGATTTGGCTAGAAAATTAATTTACAAAGACCCTGAACAAGCCCGCAGCGAATTAAAAGATGTTCAGCAAACGGCCAGAACTGCATTGAATGAAGTAAGGAAAATAGTTTCACAAATGCGCGGGGTTCGATTGAAAGAGGAAATCATACATATAAAACAACTACTCCAAGCTGCTGAAATCAAGTTGGTAAGTAATGAAGAAGAATTCACACTATCAAACGTATCCCCGTTTATTGAGAACATTTTAAGTATGTGTTTGAAGGAAGCAGTAACAAATGTCGTAAAACATAGTAAGGCGTTTACTTGTCGGATTGCCATTCAGCAATCTTGGAACGAAATATGTATTACGGTGCAAGATGACGGAATCGGCATGGAGGAGGAACGGGATCTTGCAAAAGGAAACGGACTGATCGGAATTAAAGAACGTCTGGAGTTTGTGAACGGCAGTCTGGAAATTTGTTCGGATAAAGGGACTATATTAAACATGAAAATACCTAATGTAGTAAAACAGGCCGTTAAGGAGGGACTCAAATCATGATTCGAATCGTCATAGCTGAAGACCAGCGTATGATGCTGGGCGCTTTAGGGACTTTGCTTAATTTGGAAGAGGATATGGAAGTGGTGGGGAAGGCGAGCAACGGAGAAGAAGCTGTTTCACTTGTGAAGCAATATCAGCCTGATGTTTGCATCATGGATATCGAAATGCCCAAAAAAAGTGGCCTCGAGGCAGCTGAAGAGCTGAAAGACCTGGAATGTAAAGTGATCATTTTAACAACGTTTGCCCGTACTGGTTATTTCCAACGGGCTTTAAAAGCTCGTGTCAGCGGCTATTTATTGAAAGACAGCCCCAGCGAGGAGCTGGCAAGCTCGATCCGCAGCATCATGGCAGGCCGGCGAATCTATGCTCCCGAGCTGATGGATGATGTTTACAGTGAAGAAAATCCTCTCACGGAAAGGGAGAAGGAAATATTAGAACTCATTGCCGATGGAAAAAACACAAAAAAAATCGCGGACGAACTGAAACTAAAAACCGGAACGGTCCGAAACTATATTTCAACGATTTTGGATAAGCTTGAGGTAACGAACCGGATCGAAGCGATTAAACAATCTAAAGAAAGGGGATGGTTTAAATAGACATAAGAAAAATTGTTTTTTCGCAACTAAATCAAAACATCATAAGAGACAGAACCGAAATCTTGCAGGCGAACAAAATGAACAGTTATTAATACCTTTCCCAAAAACACGATAAGTTCCTCAATATATTTCGTGGAACGATGAGATTCAGGTTCCGCCTGCCAATAAATTCACGTATCAAATTTTATTCTGGTTAAGCCGATAACGGCACCCTGTTTGTTTGAATTTATATTTTTCTAGAGAAAATAATTATTATATGATTCTTGTTATACCATTTATGAGTTTTCAAGCATCGCGAGCCAAACAATCGCTTTGTGAGAGCCTGAGTGCGTCATGCTTCTCGGTATACGAATTATAGAAAGAATTGTTTTTCATAGATAAGTTTATTTCTTAAGTTCTGATATGCGCTTACTTTTTTTACTGAACATAATCAAACATTGTACTAGTAAAGCCGCCAACACTAGACAACTGGAAGCAAACGGAAGGGAGGAAGGCACCAATCCTGCAAGCAATACAATCCCTTCAAGAGAAGAACCTGCTGCACTTCCTAAATAATTAGCGGAACTGTTTAAAGCTACAACAGCAGCGTCATGCTCAGGCTGGTAACGAAGCCGTTCATGTTGTTGCGGGCTTGCGAAGCCCAGCCCATCGCCCCTATAGAATAAAAGGTAAAAAGGATCGCATCGGGAAAGAGAGTGCAAATGGTATGCAGACATAGCTAAAGCCATTATGGCTATAATTCCGGCCATAAGCATTTTCGGTCGTGCCGTCCGGTCAATGAAATATCCAACGGAAAAGCTCCCGATAACGCCCCCAATGCCCCATGCCCACAAATAAGGTGCAAGCGTGAGGGTGTCTTTTAAGTTATCCAAAATGGTTGAAATATTAGTATAGAGTCCCGAGCTGGAAATGCTTGTTAAAAAAGTTGCATTGATGATTGCAGCAACTCGTCCGTTCGCCATTATGGCAAAACGATGCTGCATCGATGGCGGTGGAAACGAGATAATCCCTATCATAGCGACAAACCTAATTCTCCTATTTATAAAAAGGGATAAGCTTGAATTCTATTACGAATATGTAAAATCCAGTGTCTTCTTCATTGATCGTTTCAATTTATCGACCTTCCTAATCTCGTTCGAATCATACGTTTATTTTAAGCAAACATCTTCAGTCCCTTTATCGTTTATAATAGAACAATACGGCGAACTGGAGGAAGTAATTGCATCTAAAAATAAAAAGCGTTGACTTTTAGAGCAATGTTTTGTAATATTGAGACCATAAATACCCATACATGTATATGTAAAATGATTAGTTTAAACCAAATTTACAACATTCGATAGGAGGAAGAAGGGAATATGACGGTAAAAACTATCACGGTAAAAGAAATTGCAAACAAAATCATTCGCGGGGAAGACTTGTTTATAGTCGATGTACGCAATCAAGAGGAGTATGTTGATTGGAGAATTGAAGGAAAGAACGTACAAGTTGTAAATATTCCTTATTTTGAAGTTCTTGACGGTGTGGATCCATTTCTTGAGCAATTGCCTAAAGAGAAAGAAAACGAAATTTATGTGGTCTGTGCCAAAGGAAAAATATACTCGTTATCCAGTTATTGATGGCGATAAAGATCACGTTCTTGGACTTATTAATGTGAAAGAAGTGTTTACGGATCTTGTGACAAATCCATCCGAAGAAAAACAAATGAAAGATTATATCCGCTCAATCATTCAAGTGATTGAATCAATCGCGATCCATGATTTGCTTGTGAAAATGCAGAAAGAACGCATCCACATGGCCATTTTAGTCGATGAATATGGCGGTACGTCGGGACTTGTTACTGTCGAGGATATTTTAGAAGAAATTGTTGGAGAAATTCAAGATGAATTTGATGTAGATGAAATTCCGTTGATCCAAAAAATTGATGAAACACGTACGATTATCGACGGGAAAGTGCTGATTAGCGAAGTGAACGATTTGTTTGGCCTTTCCATTGATGATGAGGATGTCGATACGATTGGAGGATGGATTTTAACGAAGCATTATGATATTAAAGTAGGCGATAGCGTCGAAATCGACAATTACTTGTTTACGGTGAAGGAGATGGATGGTCACCACGTGAAGACGCTAGAAGTCGTGAAGCAGGAAAAAGAAGAGAGAGAAGCAGATAATGAACTCGGTGAAAAAGAGGAATTGCATTTATGAGGCAGACGTTTATAGGACGTCTGCCTTTTATGGTGGATCCATGTAAAACCGAGCGATATCAACAGGAAAATCATCAACGTGAGCGATGCATGAAATCATTTCGTTCGTAAAAGGATGCAAAAATGATAGTTTAACGGCGTGAAGTGCTTGTCGATGAAATGTGTCTTTTCCGCCATAAAGAACATCTCCGACTAACGGATGACCGATGTAACTCATATGGACGCGGATTTGATGCGTGCGCCCGGTATCGAGGGAAAGCTCTACGAGCGATGTTTGTTCATCGGGAAACGTATGTAAGACGCGGTAGTGTGTTACCGCTTTTGCACCCGTTTTCGAAACTCTGCGTCTCGTCGGATGATGGCGATCGCGTCCAATCGGTGCAGAAATCGTTCCTGATTTATTTTTTAGGATGCCATGGACGAGCGCTACATACGTCCGTTTGATGAGCCGTCTTTCCAACATCCGATCAAGCGTGGCTCCTGCAAGCGTATGTTTGGCAAACAAAATCGTTCCCGATGTGTCACGATCAAGCCGGTGAATATGCCGTACTTTCGTCAAAATCCCTTGTGATTGTAAATAAAAAGCGACCGCGTTCGCTAAAGTCCCTATTTGAGAAGGTTCAGAAGGATGGATATCGATTCCAGCGCCTTTATTAATAATAAGGAGATGCTCGTCCTCCCATAAAACGGAAAGCTCTCGATATTCAGGAATAATGATGGAAGGTTCAGGTTTATAAAGATACAACTGCAGGCGGTCTTTTTCTTTTAATGGCGTTTGCCATGATACTTCTTTTCCGTTGAGCTTGATTCCTTTTTCCATTCGCAGTTGATGAGCTAACTTTTTAGAGGCGCACCATACTTCTTTTAGCAACGATTCAATCGTACGTCCTTCCCAAAAAGAAGGAATGACACATTCAAGCCAGTCTCCTTTTTTGGACCACATCATTATTTCACTCCAAAATTTCAAAACAGTGGAAACACTTTCTACCTCAATATATGTATCAGATATGATACACTCATAGTAGCGTTTTATAGTATGTTATGCAAGTGCGAAAAGGTGGTAAGAACATGAAAATGGTTTATGCAGCCACGAAAGAACAAGAGGAATATATGAATTATTTAGTCAATTATTTTTACACAAACATTTTTCCGTATTATTTTGATGATGAACAAATTAATAAGTTTGAAAATTCGAAAATCCTTTCATTACCAAGGGAATACGTTACATACAATGGAACGATGAAAGAAGCGTTTCAAATTATTTCATCACTTCAATCGTTAATTACTGTGATCGAATATGTAGGAGAAAGCGGAGATTGCGAACGGTATCGTGATCTATTTGAGCGGAACGTCAAATTACTTAGGCGGTACGGTATTACGTTTCCGTTTATGATCGAGCAGTTTATGAGCAAGCGTCATTACCCATGCAGTATGTATTTGCCTTCACAAAGCGATTGGTTAATGTAAGATGGAGCTCGTCCATCACAGGGCGAGCTCCTTATTTATGTGCGCCCGGCATGTACATGAACTATAGGGTGTAAGTCCCGAACCCCGAAGACAGAAGTAGAGGTTAGCTCAACGAAAGGGTGTCCGTGGTGACGCGGAATCTGAAGGAAGCTGGAGGCAAAACACCGGTCCGAGGAACACGAACCTCATATAAGGCTAGGTATGATTGAGTGAGTTTGCATAACAAAACAAAGCTCTTTCTGTCGAAGGTCATATCGAGTAAATGAGGCGGATAGATGGTGTGAAAGTGCATGTACTTACCCGGGGAGGTCTGGCGGATATGTGAAGTACGCTTCATAACCTACTTAGTGATAAGTAGCTGAACCGTCAGAAGTCAGCAGAGGTCATAGTATTAGTTGGTCTAGAACAACTAAGAAGGACCGAACAATTAAGAGAGAATAGCCCTTGGCATTCAGTGAGTCATGATGAACACAGAAAACGTAGTACCTCACTTGAGGGAGGAAGCGGTGAATCCCGTGGGAGATCTCTTGGAGGGTGGAGTGACCACTGGCATAAAGAGAACAGCTATTCACGGAAGTTATAAAGACTTGCGTCAATGATCTTAATTGAACCGCCGTATACGGAACCGTACGTACGGTGGTGTGAGAGGACGGGAGTTAATCGCTCCCTCCTACTCGATTGCTATGTTGAATCGAAGAAAACCAGTCACGGAAAACTGCTTTTTCATGATAGCCATCGATTCGTTTTACTTCTTTCCCTTTTTCATAATGAACAAGGGTTGGTGTTCCATCAATATGGTACTTATCCCATCCATCTTCAAATTCAAGCAAATTAAACATTTTTAAGTCAATGCCCATTTGTTTTGCCAAAGGGACGACGATCGGAGTTATTTTTTTACAGTGCGGACAAGTCGGGCTGTAAAAATAGACGGTGACCGTTTCTTTGTTTTTTAACTTCTGTTCTAATTCGTTCGGCAAAATGATGTTTTGATAATTTGGATCATCAAGCTGCGCAACAGTTGCAGGGTCAAGTTCTTCTTTATGATAAGGATTATTTTTGGCAGCTTGTTTTTGCTGATACGATGTGATAAAGGAGATCGCCGCAAACAGCGCTACAATAATCGATCCGAAGATAAGGAGCTTTTTCAACTTATTTTCCCTTCTTTCCCTTTACGAATAATGAAGATGCTTAATACACTATCCCGAAAATTTAAGTCCATGAAAAAAGCACAAAAAATCCAGGGGGTGTTAACACCAGCAGATTGGTATTTGCTGGAATAAGTCATGTTTATGCACCTGATGGTTACTGTTTCGGTTAACTACGCTGTTTGATTTGACGGCTCTACCATGACCTTAAACCCTAGTGTTTCCAACTTCCGAATCGCTTGTCTGGCGACTTGATGGCGCTTGCGTTCTTCGTAGTAATGTGGACCAAGTTCGATGTAAGTCTGCTTCTTTTTGAGGAGATGGTAGACAATAGTCAGGATGCTATGAGCGACCGCAACCGCTGCACGATTGGCCCCCCGGCGTGCAGCAATACGGTGGTACTGGCTGGATAGATAGGTGTGTTTGGACCTAGCAGCGGCACGGGCGGCTTCCACCAGGGTGCTACGAAGCTTCTGGTTTCCCTTGCGGGTTTTCCCTGACTTTCGTTTTCCGGCACTTTCGTTATTCCCTGGGGCGACTCCTGCCCATGAACACAAGTGAGCTGCCGAAGGAAACTGTGTCATGTCAGGGCCAATCTCAGCCAAAATATGCTCCGCTGTGCGCCGACCAACGCCGGGGATCGTATCTAACCGCTCCAGGTCATCTTCAAAAGGGCGCATCCGCTCCTTGATTTCAGCATCCAGTTCTTCAATCAAGGCATCTAAGTGATCAATATGCTCAAGCTGGGTTTTAAGCATCAGGCGTTGATGAGGGCCGATGAGGCCCTTCAGGGCCTTTTTCAACTCCTCTTTCTTCCGTTTGAGACGGTGCTGAGCCAGTTCGGATAGCACATCGGGGTCAGTTTCACCATTAATTAAAGCCTCGATCATGGCTCGACCCGATTTGCCCAGCACATTGGTCGCCACCGAGGAGAGTTTGATGTTAGCCCCTTCCAGTACCTTCTGGATGCGGTTGATTTCGCGAGCCCGCTCTTCAATCAGGCTGCGACGATAACGGATGAGTTCCCTCAACTCCCGTTGCTGGCGGTCAGGGATGTAACTACCTTGTAGCAATCCATGGCGTAAGAGTCCAGCGATCCACTCGGCATCCTTTACATCTGTTTTGCGACCAGGCACATTTTTGATATGTTTGGCATTGACCACTAAAATCTTGATGTCTTCCATCTCCAACAGGTTATAAATTGGCTTCCAGTAGGAACCTGTACTTTCCATGGCCACGTGAGTGACGCCATGCGCCTTGATCCAGTCTACAAGCATAAGCAAGTCTTCAGTCATGGTAGAAAACGTGCGGATCTCTTGATGATCCGGAGTAATAATACAAGCGACGACGTTCTTCTTATGAACGTCTAATCCACAAACATGAGTATGGATAATGTCCATGTTCGTTCCCCCATGCCTAACATGTAATAAACACAGGCTGGCGGTGCAACGACCATACACGTCATTCTATCCCGCGTGCTTCCCCAGGGAGCAACAGTCTGTGGTGCACCAGGTCGTCGGGGTCTGTCTAATTAACGGGCTCATGGCACCAAGGTAAGACGACCTCGCTGGCCAGCCTAAGATTAAGTATACATGGACGAACTATTTTCATCATCTGCTGGTGCCGCTTTTGCGGCATGGGAGTCTAATGAGAAAAAATGCAACTAACGCTAAAAATGGAATCGTAATAAAGCCAAGCCAATTAATGTACTGTCCCGTGCAAGGGACGCGGCCGCATGAAATTGCGTAGTTTTGGAAGAACGGAATTTTTTGCAGAGAATAATGGTAAAGTGAGATCGTTCCTCCGATGATGGATAATGAAAGGCTATAGCGCGCGATGTCATATTCTTTCCGAATGACCGCAAGCCCTAATAAAATCACCTGTGGATACATAAAAATTCGTTGGAACCAGCAAAGATCACAAGGAGTAAATTTTAAAACTTCGGAAAAGTAAAGGCTACCAAGCGTCGCGATCAATGAAATTCCCCAAGCGCCGATAAGCGCGTTTTCCAATGTTTTGGCATTGTTATTCATACTGTAGTCCCCTTATTTCTCATGTTTATTGCCATTTTCATTATATTGGACGAAAAGGAGAATGTAAAATTTTGAATATATATAGCCGCTCCTTTTTGTTTTATAGTATAATACTCATGTGCAATCGTTTTCATATATGTACATAGAGGTGAGAAATTTGGAACGAGCATGGTGGAAAGAAGCGGTTGTGTATCAAATTTATCCGCGCAGTTTTTACGATTCCAACGGGGATGGCATTGGCGATATCCGCGGCATTATCGCGAAACTTGATTATTTAAAAGAACTTGGTGTGGATGTGGTATGGCTATCTCCGGTATATAAATCGCCAAATGATGACAACGGATATGATATAAGCGATTATCGGGAGATTATGGATGAATTTGGTACGATGGAAGATTGGGAAGAAATGCTTGAGGAAATGCACAAACGCGGGATTAAGCTAGTGATGGATTTAGTCGTCAATCATACATCAGATGAGCATCCGTGGTTTATCGAATCAAGAAAGTCAAAGGACAATCCGTATCGCGACTACTATATATGGCGGCCTGGAAAAGATGGAAAGGAACCGAACAATTGGGAGTCAATTTTTAGCGGTTCAGCGTGGGAATATGACGAAACGACGGAAGAATATTATTTGCATCTTTTTTCAAAAAAACAACCAGATTTAAACTGGGAAAATCCAAAAGTGCGCCGCGAAGTGTATGACATAATGAAGTTTTGGCTTGACAAAGGCGTCGACGGCTTTCGGATGGATGTCATTAATATGATTTCGAAAACACCAGGATTACCGGATGGTGAACCGCAGGAAGGAAAAAAATATGTTTCAGGAAGCAAATATTTTATGAACGGTCCGCGCGTTCATGAGTTTTTGCAAGAGATGAACCGCGAAGTATTGTCAAAATACGACATTATGACGGTCGGAGAAACGCCGGGAGTCACACCAAAAGAGGGAATTTTATATACCGACCCATCGCGTCATGAGTTGAACATGGTGTTTCAATTCGAGCATGTTGGTTTAGATTCTGGACCTGGAGGAAAATGGGATATTCGTCCATGGTCGTTGGCCGATTTGAAAAAAACGATGACAAAATGGCAAAAAGAGCTAGAAGGAAAAGGATGGAACAGTCTTTACTTAAACAATCATGATCAGCCACGCGCTGTTTCTCGCTTTGGCGATGATGGAAAGTATCGTGTGGAATCGGCGAAAATGCTTGCAACATTTCTCCATATGATGCAAGGAACACCGTATATTTACCAAGGTGAAGAGATCGGAATGACCAATGTGCGCTTCCCGTCGATTGAATACTACCGCGATATTGAAACATTGAACATGTATAAAGAACGTGTGGAAGAATATGGTGAAGATCCGCAAAAAGTGATGGAGAAAATTTATTATAAAGGGCGTGACAACGCGCGCACACCGATGCAGTGGGATGACAGCGAAAACGCAGGATTTACAACGGGGACGCCATGGATTCCAGTAAATCCAAATTATAAGGAAATCAACGTAAAAGAGGCTTTAGCGGATCCAAATTCGGTGTTTCATTATTATAAAAAATTAATTCAACTTCGCAAGCAGCATGACATTATTGTCTATGGAACATATGACTTAATTTTGGAAGACGATCCGTATATTTACGCATACACACGCACATTGGGAAATGAAAAGCTGATTGTTATTACTAATTTTTCTGAAAAAACTCCTGTTTTCCGGCTTCCGGATGATATCACCTACAAAACAAAAGAACTGCTTATCAGCAATTACGATGTTGATGAAACGGAAGAACTGAAAGAAATTCGCTTGCGTCCATGGGAGGCGCGCGTATATAAAATCCGTTTGTCATGAAACATTTGCTTTTTCCGGTGCCAATACTAAGCGATACAAACATTATTTTCTACCTATATCCTCCCGCCAATCCGCCCATAATAATCGGTGAAAGGGGAGGATCACATGAATAATAACAACAAAGTTCAAGACGTTATGACGAAAAATGTAGCGACAGTTTCTCCTAACCAAACAGTTCAAGAAGCTGCGCAAATCATGAGCCAAAAAAATATTGGGGCTCTTCCAGTAGTGGAAAACGGTCAAGTAAAAGGAATGATCACGGACCGTGATATTACACTTCGTACATCGGCGCAAGGAAAAGATCCAGCTTCCACTCCTGTATCGGAAATAATGACGAATCGCGTGGTCACTGGTACGCCTAATATGAGCGTTCAAGAGGCGGCAAGTGTGATGGCGCAACATCAAATTCGTCGTTTGCCAATTGTCGAAAATAACCAAATTCAAGGAATTGTCGCTTTAGGCGATATCGCGACAAACAGCGCGTCCGATCAAGCGGCGGGACAAGCATTGACAAACATTTCTGAGCCGTCGCAACCACAAGGATAAAAAAATGAAGGATGTCTCTGACTTATGAGACATCCTTTTTCTGTGCGACGGGCAGTCGTACTTTGTGTAGGGATTCTACACTGAATGAGTCGTTAAAGGCTGGAGCACGATACCTATGGTAAACACGGCTCTGAATAACCTGGAAGACTCATTTTTTCTCGAAGGTGAAAGTCCTTCCACTGGAGTGCTGATACAACCAGTGAAGACTAATCTAGGGCATCATCGTGAGGTGGTGTCTGAAGGAGATGCGGAAAGTCGAGAGACCCGTAGTCGGTTAGGCAGACCCAAATGCATAAGCGTGAAGCACAGCGGCAGGGTAAGTTGACGACCATGCGGAAATAATGGGAAGTCCTCTACTGAGAGTAGTGGTCTCTGTTCGATAAATCAGCTGAATAGAGATGGCTTATCAAGTGATGGTGCTGGGTATGCTTATAAGGAAGGTACGATGACCCCGTGAGGTCTCCATTCTACCTTAGGGACATCCATCTATAAGGGCAATCCGAAATGATGAATGTGAATGGAGAAGTCAGACGTTCCCATAGTACGGAAGTAGTATTTGGACCAAACCAAGTATGAACGGAAGGGGAACGACCTTGTGGCTCTACATCTGTAAAGGTGTGTAATGCGAACAGGAAACGATACTGCGGTAAAAACGAACTGAATGTACACAATGAAAGGTGTGGAATATGCAATGAACCGTGCGTTAACTTTAAAATGGCATAGTATTTATGGACAAATTCTCTTTGACAGGAAATTAAAAGCAGCCTGGGATAAGGTAGAAGCGAACGGTGGGTCTGGCGGTATCGATGGTGAAACGATAGACAGCTATCGATATAACTTAGATGAGAATCTAAACTCACTTTTACAAAAGTTAAGAAGAAAAGAATATAAACCTTCCCCAGTAAGAAGACATTACATTCCAAAGAAGAACGGCAAACTTAGACCTTTAGGAATCCCTAACATTGAAGACCGAATTGTCCAACAAGCTCTAGTAGATGTGCTACAACCGAAATTCGAAAATGGCTTTTTCCATAAATGGTCATGTGGTTATAGACCAAATCTAGGCGCGAAGCGCGTCCTACAAATAATCATGGCTAATATCGAACAAGGATATAACTACATTTATGATGCAGATATCAAAGGCTTCTTCGACAATATTCCGCATAAGAACTTAATGAGAGTGTTAAACAAATACATTGCGGATGGAACGGTATTAGACATGATTTGGAAATGGTTAAAAGCTGGATACATGGAGGAAGGAAAATACCATGCAACAGCTTCAGGAACACCCCAAGGGGGTGTCATTTCTCCACTACTTGCCAATATCTATCTAAATGAGCTTGATTGGATGTGGGCTGAGCACAATTTTCGATTTGTCAGATACGCAGACGATTTCCTGGTGTTTGCTAAAACAGAGGAAGACATCAAGAAAGCTGCAGAAGTCACGAAAGAGAAACTAGCGGAACTCGGTCTTGAACTCTCATCGGAGAAAACGAAATTTGTAGATTTCAATAATGACGATTTTGACTTCATAGGGTTTACATTTGAACATTGGCGAAAACGCAAAAAGGATGGTAAACCATACTATATCGCTAAACCAAAAGATGCAACTTGGAAAGATTTTCGTCAGAAAATAAAAGCAAAGACAAGGAAAACACTCACACTCAGCAAAGAGAAATGGCTTGGGCAGGTTAATCCAATCATTCGAGGCAAGGTAAACTATTTTCTGACGATCTATGAAGCAATTAAGGCAAATGCACAATTTGGATTTAAAAGTTCTTGCTTCTTTCAAGCATTTGGAAAAGAGTTATTAGCGATAGATGGTTACATACGAAAAAGGTTAAGAGTTGCCATGATACACAGTCATCCAAATCAAAGAAAAGGACATCTTATGAAAACAAAATGGAATAATGAATTCTTTGCGAGGATAGGTTTAATACCAGCATATTGGTATTACTATCATAAAATTTATGGATTTACTTTAGAAAATTACATTCAACGTATGAAAGAAAAACAACGAAAAGAACTCGAAAGACGTAAACAAAGAGCGAAAGAAGAGGGTCAAGAGTTTTACACTCCTGACCGTGTCCGTAAAATGCAATATGCGCAAAGGTTAGCGACGTATTAATTGTAACACATTGGTAAGCCGTATGCCTTAATAGGGCACGTACGGTTTGATGAGGGGGTAGCCTTGAAAGAGGTTACCCTACTCTATTCTATACGATTGGAGCGAAGGGGGAAGAAAAATGAGCAAGGACAAGCAGGATATTCAAGAATTGCTTACATTAAAATCCATTGCCGAAACATTGAATGAGTGCAATGATTTAAAGGAAATGCTGCAGACGGTATTAAAGGAATTAATACAAGTGATGAAACTGCAATGCGGCTGGATTTTTTTTGTTCATCCAAAAGAAGGATACTCTCTTATTGCTGACTATCAATTACCTCCTGCACTGACATGGGAAAATAAGAAGCCGATGTGCGAAGGAGGCTGTTGGTGTTTGGAACGGTACAGAGATGGGCGGCTGCAGCGGGCAGCGAATGTCATTGAATGCAAGCGGCTTGAAAAGGCAATCGAAGAGCAATGGGGAGATACCAATGGCGTTACCCACCACGCGAGCATTCCTCTTCGTGCAGGGGATGAGAAATTTGGAGTGCTCAATGTAGCTGCTCCGCATAAAACGAGCTTTACAAATGAGGAACTGGCATTATTAGAAGCGGTTGCTTATCAAATCGGGACAGCAATAAAGCGAATCAAGCTCGCCGAAAATGAACAAAATCTCGCGTTAATAGCAGAACGCAACCGCTTAGCGCGAGATTTGCACGATTCGGTGAGCCAATTATTATTTTCGCTGCAGTTGACGGCCCGCGGCGCAAAAGAAATGACTCAAGGCGAAACAATAAAAGATACGTTCGCCTACATTCAGCAATTAGCGCAAGAAGCCCTTCAGGAAATGCGGGCGCTTATTTGGCAGCTTCGTCAGCACGGGTTAGAACATGGGCTAGCCAACGCCTTTTAGCATTACGGAGATATGCTCGGGTTAAAAGTAACCGTGGATATTAACGGACTGATCGATTTATCTAATGAAGTCGAAGAGTGTTTATGGTGCGTGGGACAAGAAGCATTGAATAACTGCAAAAAACACGCGGGAGTGTCTGAGGTTGATATGGCGATCCACGTCCAAAAGCACTATGTCCATATGAAAATACATGATGAGGGATGCGGATTTTCCAAGACGGATGGACATCCTTTTTCTCTCGGCTTAAATAGTATGAAAGAGAGGGTCGCATCGTTAAATGGAGAAATTCATATTAAAAGTGCCGCAGGAGAAGGAACGGCGATTGATGTCATCATTCCGTTGAAAAAGGGGAGAGGATAATGGGGATCAATGTACTTATTGTGGATGATCATCATGTTGTTCGGCGAGGATTAGCATTTTTCCTCAACACGCAAAAAGAAATTAACGTAGTCGGTGAAGCGTCCAATGGAAAAGAAGCGGTGGAACGGGTGAAAGAACTGCAACCAGATGTCGTGTTAATGAATTTGGTCATGCCGGTTATGGATGGCGTGGAAGCCACGAAAAAAATAAAGGAGCTGTCTCCTCATACGAAAATTCTCATTTTAACAAGCTTTTCTGATGTGGATCATGTTATTCCCGCCATTCGTGCCGGCGCGTCGGGGTATCAATTGAAGGATGTAGAACCAGATCAGTTAGTACAAGTGATTATATCTGTGTACCGAGGCGAAAATCAGCTTCACCCGAAAGTCACCACGCATTTAATGACTCATGTGTCAAAGGGAGGGGATCGTAAGGAACAACTTATTGAAGTATTGACGAAGAGGGAAAAAGAAGTGCTTGCGGAAATTGCGAAAGGAAAAAGCAATAAAGAGATTGCCGCAGCATTAATGATTACAGAAAAAACGGTCAAAACGCATGTATCCAATATACTGGCTAAGTTAAATCTTGCGGATCGCACCCAAGCGGCTCTTTATGCTGTAAAACATCTCAGACTTTAGTTGTATTTTGAGGATTCGGCTACTTTCGTATGTACAGCTCCCCCGATTTGCCGGTGAAAGAAGCCATTCCTTTGATTACACTATAATCAGAAAAACAAGGAAAAAAGGAGAGAAATGCCACGCATATCGTTGTAGTGAACGGAAGTTAATAGAGCTTATGAGGGGGATGACGAAAATATGACGAGGCAAGCAATCAAGAATGCTCTCAAGGATGTTCTTGACAAAGTTTTGGATAAAGCTGTAGGCAGGGCTGGAGGCGTACCAGGAGTGGTTGCAATGATAACTGATCGCGAGGGCAACATCTACGAAGGTGCAGCCGGGGTGCGCGAACTCGGAAAGGAAACGCCGATGACCACCGACACAGTGTTTGCTCTTTTCTCGACCACTAAAGCCATCACCGGCACAGTATTGATGCAATTGGTCGAGGAAGGAAAAGTCAGTCTCGACGATCCAGTCAAAAAGTATGTTTCTGAGATTGCCGAGATTAAGGTTCTTGAGGGATTTGACGCTGACGGGCAGCCTAAAGCCATCTCTCCTCACCGAAGCAAAATAAAGCTGCCGAGAAATGAACGGCAGCTTTTGTCTATTTCAGCAAATATACGCGTGCTTCATACGGTTTCAGCTTAAAGCGTGTTGCGTTTTTATGCGGTTTTACATCATAGTTTTGCAGCACCAAATTTTCTGAGCTTAATCGAATGCCATCATATCGATACAGCGCTGGTTTATCGCTTAAATTGACAATAACCACCGCTTTTTCGTTTCCAAGCGTTCTTGTGTACGCATAAATCGTCGGATGCTTTTCTAAAATCAAATCGTACGTTCCATAAATAAACACTTCGTTCTCCTTGCGAAGCCGAATCATTTTTTTGTAAAACTGAAGGACGGAGTTCGGGTCGCGCAATTGCGCCTCGACGTTAATGGTCTTATAGTTTTCGTTCACTTTCATCCATGGCGTTCCCGTCGTAAACCCCGCGTTTGGCGCGTCGGACCATTGCATTGGGGTTCGCGAATTGTCGCGCCCTGTTTTCCAAATCACTTTCATAATTTCTTCATGGGAGCGACCCTTTTCCCGTTCGATTTGATACATTCTTTTAATAGCAACATCATTGTAGTCTTCAATATTCGAAAATTGGACGTTCGTCATCCCAATCTCCTGTCCTTGATAAATAAACGGTGTTCCTTGCATCAAAAAGTACATCGCACCAAGCGCCTTCGCACTTTCGGTAAGGTACTCCTTATCATTTCCCCATGTCGAGACAGAACGAGGCTGATCGTGGTTTTCTAAAAACAATGCGTTCCAGCCGCGGTTTTCCAGCCCTTTTTGCCATTTTGTCAACGTACGCTTTAATTGGCGCACATCCACTCCGCCATTCCTTCCTTTTTGCCATAACCCTAAATGTTCAAACTGGAAGATCATATTGAAAATACCGTTTTCCTCACCGACCCATTCTTCCGCGTCCTCGACGGTAACGCCATTCGCTTCTCCAACCGTCATAATATCATAGCGTGCAAACGTTTGCATTTTGAGCTCTCTTAAATAATCCATAATTCCCTCTTGGTTCATATGGCCAGCAAAAGACGGAACATAATCTAGCCCTTTCGGATTCGGCAAATCCGGCAATCCCGGCTTTTTCTTAATATGTGAAATGGCATCCACTCGAAATCCATCAATTCTTTTATCCAGCCACCAATTAATCATTTTATACAACGCTTGGCGCACTTCTTCGTTTTCCCAGTTTAAATCCGGCTGCTTTACATCAAATACGTGCAAGTAATATTGATCAGTTTTCGGATCGTACTCCCACGCCGATCCACCAAAGATGCTTTCCCAGTTGTTCGGCTCTTTGCCATTTTTTCCATCACGCCAAATGTACCAATCCCGTTTCGGATTATCCCTTGATGAACGCGATTCAATAAACCATGGGTGTTCATCGCTTGTATGGTTAATGACTAAATCTAAAATCACTTTCATGCCGCGCCGGTGAATTTCCTCGAGCAATAAATCAAAGTCTTCCATTGTCCCGAATTCTTCCATAATCGCATGATAATCGCTAATATCATATCCGTTATCGGCATTTGGCGACTTGTAAATTGGACAAATCCATATGATATCGATTCCAAGGTCTTTTAAATAGTCAAGCTTCTCGATAATTCCGCGAAGATCTCCAATTCCATTGCCATTTGAATCCATGAAGCTTCTCGGATAAATTTGATACGCGACTCCTTCTTTCCACCAAGCTTTCTTCACGGCTGTATCCTCCTCTTTTTGTGCATAGGTTTTCACTATTAACTGTACACTACATGATGCCAATATACAATCTTTTTTGCAAAAAAGAAGGCAGCCTTCTTTTGTATACATAGAAAGCTGCGCTTTTTCTATTCTTACTCTGTTTTGGAGCGATTCGCCTCGTAAATTTTTAAATTATGGTACGCCAATTTTAACAGTGGCGTTTCGATTTCGTATTGTTCCGCCAATGAAAGCAAATATCCTTGCAAATGATCCGCTTCAATGAGTTGTCCTTTTTCCATATCCCGCTGCATCGATGATTTCATCGTCGCTTCTATTCGGTTTAATTGCGCCAGTTGTTTTTCTTCGATATCATCGCGGCAATTGGTGCTCCATGAGCCCGCATCACGGCCGCAATCTCTTTTAGCAATCCGAAAATAATTTCTTGTCCGTACTTTCCAGAACGAATTGGTCCAATCGGCGCTCGAAACAGCGTCGTCACCCCTGACATTGTCGCGATAAATAAATATTTATTCCACATATCTGTCGCAATATGCTCGCTTAAACGAAAACGGGCGTTGCAGCCGGAAAATAATTGTTCCAACGCAAGAACGCGCTCCGTCCGCTCCCCGGACCATTCCCCAAATCGAACATCATGGGAAGCGCTTGTTTGCGCGATTTCTCCATGCTCATTCAGCGTTGTTTCAATAAAACAAAGCCCTCCTAACACGTTTTCCTTTCCAAACTCATTCCAAAGTATTTCCATATGCGCCATGCCGTTTAACAGCGGTAAAATTATCGTTTTTTCTCCAACATACGGTTTCACATCGCGAATCGCTTCCGGCAAATGGTATGCTTTGTTGGAAAAAATGACGACATCAAACGGCTCGGCTTGCTCACCCGTTACAAGCAGCTTCGGAGACAGCACCGCATCGCCGTGAACGCTATGAATCACTAGTCCCTTCTCTTGCAGCTGCTTTTTTCTTCGCTTGCGAACAAGAAATGTCACGTCCACTCCTTTTTCGAGCAATCTTCCGCCGAAATAACCGCCAACCGCGCCTGCACCGACTACAAGTATACGCATATATTTATTCCCCCTTATAAAACAAAAAGAAAGTTATTTTTCTTATGACAAAACAGTGAATGAACAGGAAAACACAAACGAAAAAGCTCGTCCTCATTTAACTTGAAATAAATACGAAAAAGGAAAAAAGGGGAATAGTTTCCCCTTTTTATGTCAGCAACAGCGTGATACTTTTCCGCCTTTGCCGTTATAGCGCGCTTCCTGCACTTCGCAGAAAAACTCTTTTCTTGATTTTATCGGCTCTCCTGGATGATGTGTTTTCATATGTTCTACATATTTCTCGTAGTTTGGAACACCAACCAGCACCTGCAACCAATGAAGCACAAATGCGGCAAATCATTATGAACGACTACAATAATGCCGATATATCCAAAATGATCGATAAAATAATGTAAATAATGCTCCACCATTATGCATAAGTGGCTTCATACGATTCTTAACGGGAATCGTCGCTAGACATATTGCAAAGCAATATGGAGCGCAGCTTATCTGATGTGGCGGTGGTTTTTGGAGTAAAAGGAGTCCAGCTTGCGCACCATAGTTTGTCTGTGCGGAAAGTAAAACATCATTTTCCTTCGTTGTCTATCGGTTGTTCGGTTCATTCGATCGCGGAAGCGATGGAAGCGGAAGAAAGCGGTGCTGATTATTGTATATACGGCCACGTTTTTGCTACTGGAAGCAAAGTAGGGGTACCGCCGCGCGGAATAGAATCATTGCGAAGTGTCGTCAATCACGTGAATATACCTGTTATCGCGATTGGCGGCATCCATTCCAATAATGCAGAACAAGTACTGAAAGCTGGTGCGCAAGGGATTGCCGTCATGTCAGCGGTATTTTTTGCCGACGATCCTGTTAGCGAAGCAAAGAAACTCGCAAAAATTGTGAAGAAAATGGTATGAATGTGGAGGAAATCGTTAGGAAAAAGAGAAGAGGGGATTTAAATGGAACGTTATCATTATGACGTTGTGATCGTTGGCGGCGGAATTATTGGCGCTTCTATTGCTTTTCAGTTGGCGAAACGTCATTTTCGCGTCGGTGTGCTCGAAAAAGGGCGGATTGCGAGCCAATCGTCAAGCGCGGCGGCAGGAATGCTTGGGGCGCAATCTGAATTTTTCGAAGAAAGTCCGCTTATTCCTCTCGCGATCAAAAGCAGGGGCATGACTCCTAAGCTTGCGGAGGAATTAAAGGAACTCACCGGAATCGACATTGGGCTTGTACAGAAAGGCATGTTGAAAGTGGCAGTAACGGAGGAAGAAGCAGCCGCCCTTCGCCGTCATTACGAATTTTGGCAGCATACCGATTATCCAGTACGATGGCTGTCGGTGGATGAGGCAGCGGAAATAGAGCCGAATGTTTCCCGTGATTTAGCGGGCGCGATGTACATCCCATCAGACGGACAAGTGAGCGCTTCTGATTTCGCTATCGCTTTTGCGAATGCCTCGATTGTCTATGGAGCAAAGTGGCATGAGTATACGGAAGTCATCGATTTACAACGAGCAGATTATTCATACATGATTCACACCAATCATGGAACGATCGCAGCCGATGTTGTGGTTATTGCGGCAGGAGCATGGTCTTCGCGTGTTCTTGCCAAAACGGGCATATCGCTGCCGATGTATCCAGTCAAAGGGGAATGTCTTCTTGTAAAAACAGAAAAACCGTTAATTCAAGCGACCGTATTTGCGAAAAACGGTTGTTATATCGTTCCAAAACGAGGAAATCGCCTGTTGATAGGGGCAACTTCGACACCGCACACATTTGACCGAAAAGTATCGATTCATGGAATCATGAATTTGCTTGAACGTGCGCATCATCTTCTTCCAGAAATGAAAAATGCGGAATGGGAAAAAGCGTGGAGCGGCATCCGCCCGCAAACGAGCGATGGCTTGCCATACATAGGGGAGCATCCGTGCTATCCGAATGTATGGATCGCGACAGGTCATTACCGAAACGGAATTTTGTTAAGTCCGATTACCGGCGTATTGTTAGCCGATCTCATTGAAGGAAAAGGAAGCGAGGTCGACCTTGCTCCATTTTCACTTACAAGACATCAAGCAAAGGTGGGAAAGTGATGGAACTCATTATTAACGGCGAATCGATTCATGTTCCAGATGAAGTGAAAACGGTTAGCGATTTGCTTGCCCATTTTCAGTTAAACAATAAAATTGCGATTGTCGAAGTAAATTTAACGATTATCCCAAAACAGCAATATGAAACAGCGGTGTTATGCAACGGCGATAAAGTAGAAATCGTTCATTTTGTAGGAGGCGGTTGATATGTTAAAAATCGGGCCATATGAATTTCAATCAAGATTGTTGCTAGGAACAGGAAAATATCCAGACTTGGAAGTACAAAAGCAAGCAGTGGAAGTGTCAGGTGCGGAAATTTTAACGTTTGCTGTTCGACGCATGAACATTTTTGAACCAAACCAGCCTAATTTTTTGGAAAATTTAGATCTTACCTGAATCCGTGACAAAACATCTTTACAATGGTCGCAAACCGTTGATACGATAAGGGAAAACGACGTTGACGATTCTTCATCAAGTAGGTGATGTGATGAAAGATTTCCCGATTCGGTTTGTATTGACAGATGAAGCGATTACCCCAAGTGCTGGGCTTGCTCTCGTTGGCTACTTACTCCATCGAACGAAACTGGATAAACGGGTAAACGCACTTCGGCTTCCAACGGTTCGTCGAGAAGTGCACATTTCCCATAGCGATGTCATTCGCTCGATGATTGGCTTGCTTGCCACAGGAAAAACGGATTTCGATCATATCGAAGCGTATCGTCAGGACGATATCTTTTCGGCATCGATGGGGATTCAGCACGTGCCTTCCTCTCCAACCTTGCGACAACGACTCGATCAGCTCGCTTGTCTTCCGATGACCGAAACGATTCTTTGGGAGGAGTCCATACGTCTGTTGATTCAACGACATGCCACTTTGTCCCCTTGTTGGACCAAAGGAAAGACGACATGGCTTCCCCTTGATATAGATGGTTCCCCATTTGACAACTCCGATACGAAAAAAGAAGGAGTCAGTCGAACGTATAAAGGATTTGACGGTTTTACACCGTTGTTTGCGTATGCAGGGAAGGAAGGGTATCTCGTTCATGCCGAGTTGCGTCCAGGGAAACAACATGTGCAAGACAACATGCCCTCGTTTTTAGTCACCGCTATCCGTCGAGCTCGTCAACTGACTTCATCTCGTCTGCTTGTTCGCATGGATGCAGGAAACGATGCAGAAGCGAATGTGCACGTATGCCTAAAGGAAGACGTGGACTTTGTCATCAAGCGAAACTTACGCCGAGAATCGAAAGCGCTTTGGTTCCAGATCGCTTCGCAAAAGGGCAAACGTGTCGATGATGGACAAAGCGAAGGAGTACAAACCTATGAGCTATGCCTTCCACAGAAGGCAGCGATCGATGGAAACACGTATACGTACGTTCAAGTCACCCAAGTGACGGAACGGACGATGGAACGCAATGGACAGCTGATGCTCGTTCCTGATTATGAAGTGGAAAGCTATTGGGTGCGGCTCAAAGGATACGAGCATGTTCGAATGAGCGATGTGCTCGCGTTGTATCATGACCATGCGACATGCGAACAGTTTCATAGCGAACTGAAGAGCGACTTAGATTTAGAGCGGCTTCCATCTGGGAAGATGAAAACGAATGCGCTCGTGTTGGTCATGGGAGCCTTCGTTTACAATCTTCTTCGTCTGATTGGACAAGATCTATTAAGCGATCCGAGACATCCGTTGCACCACAAAGTGAAACGCCGCCGCATCAAGACGATTATTCAGACGGTGATCACGATGGCAGGGCGACTCGTCCGTCGATCACGACAGATCTGGATGAAACTGACGCGAAGGAGTGGCTATAGCGAGCCCCTACTGAACGTCTATCAGAAATGGAGAGAGGCAAGATAACGAACGAATGTTCGGGCACTGATGTCCAACGTCACTCCCTGTGCTTTTTTGTCTATTTTTTTGGTTCGTATACCTAAAAAAGAGATTTGTTCCATTTTCGGAAATAGAGATGACATAGGTCATAAGCATAAAAGGGGTTTTATGGATTATCAATCCATCAAAATTACAACAAAATCAAAGTCGATTTCAATTCATCACGGATTCAGGATTTTTTTGTGGTAATTTTTGACGTTTTATGGTTGAGGATATTAGGGAATATGTAAAATAAGGTATTGTTTTAGTAGGAGGAAACATCATGAACATTTGCCCGCTATGCAACGGATTACGTAATGTGGCAGTGCATTGTTCGCGCTGTCAGAAGCAAATGGTGGATCAAGGAAAAATTACGGATTATTTTGATGATTACAGCCCGTATATGGATATTGATATGATGAAATTGGTCGATGGGTATCCGAAGACATTGATTCGGCACGAATGTGTGCCTCTTTTTTATTGTCTGCATTGCTGTCACGAAGAAGTGCGGTTTATTAAATAGAGTAGGGTAACCTCTTTCAAGGCTACCCCCTCATCAAACCGTACGTGCCCTATTAAGGCATACGGCTTACCAATGTGTTACAATTAATACGTCGCTAACCTTTGCGCATATTGCATTTTACGGACACGGTCAGGAGTGTAAAACTCTTGACCCTCTTCTTTCGCTCTTTGTTTACGTCTTTCGAGTTCTTTTCGTTGTTTTTCTTTCATACGTTGAATGTAATTTTCTAAAGTAAATCCATAAATTTTATGATAGTAATACCAATATGCTGGTATTAAACCTATCCTCGCAAAGAATTCATTATTCCATTTTGTTTTCATAAGATGTCCTTTTCTTTGATTTGGATGACTGTGTATCATGGCAACTCTTAACCTTTTTCGTATGTAACCATCTATCGCTAATAACTCTTTTCCAAATGCTTGAAAGAAGCAAGAACTTTTAAATCCAAATTGTGCATTTGCCTTAATTGCTTCATAGATCGTCAGAAAATAGTTTACCTTGCCTCGAATGATTGGATTAACCTGCCCAAGCCATTTCTCTTTGCTGAGTGTGAGTGTTTTCCTTGTCTTTGCTTTTATTTTCTGACGAAAATCTTTCCAAGTTGCATCTTTTGGTTTAGCGATATAGTATGGTTTACCATCCTTTTTGCGTTTTCGCCAATGTTCAAATGTAAACCCTATGAAGTCAAAATCGTCATTATTGAAATCTACAAATTTCGTTTTCTCCGATGAGAGTTCAAGACCGAGTTCCGCTAGTTTCTCTTTCGTGACTTCTGCAGCTTTCTTGATGTCTTCCTCTGTTTTAGCAAACACCAGGAAATCGTCTGCGTATCTGACAAATCGAAAATTGTGCTCAGCCCACATCCAATCAAGCTCATTTAGATAGATATTGGCAAGTAGTGGAGAAATGACACCCCCTTGGGGTGTTCCTGAAGCTGTTGCATGGTATTTTCCTTCCTCCATGTATCCAGCTTTTAACCATTTCCAAATCATGTCTAATACCGTTCCATCCGCAATGTATTTGTTTAACACTCTCATTAAGTTCTTATGCGGAATATTGTCGAAGAAGCCTTTGATATCTGCATCATAAATGTAGTTATATCCTTGTTCGATATTAGCCATGATTATTTGTAGGACGCGCTTCGCGCCTAGATTTGGTCTATAACCACATGACCATTTATGGAAAAAGCCATTTTCGAATTTCGGTTGTAGCACATCTACTAGAGCTTGTTGGACAATTCGGTCTTCAATGTTAGGGATTCCTAAAGGTCTAAGTTTGCCGTTCTTCTTTGGAATGTAATGTCTTCTTACTGGGGAAGGTTTATATTCTTTTCTTCTTAACTTTTGTAAAAGTGAGTTTAGATTCTCATCTAAGTTATATCGATAGCTGTCTATCGTTTCACCATCGATACCGCCAGACCCACCGTTCGCTTCTACCTTATCCCAGGCTGCTTTTAATTTCCTGTCAAAGAGAATTTGTCCATAAATACTATGCCATTTTAAAGTTAACGCACGGTTCATTGCATATTCCACACCTTTCATTGTGTACATTCAGTTCGTTTTTACCGCAGTATCGTTTCCTGTTCGCATTACACACCTTTACAGATGTAGAGCCACAAGGTCGTTCCCCTTCCGTTCATACTTGGTTTGGTCCAAATACTACTTCCGTACTATGGGAACGTCTGACTTCTCCATTCACATTCATCATTTCGGATTGCCCTTATAGATGGATGTCCCTAAGGTAGAATGGAGACCTCACGGGGTCATCGTACCTTCCTTATAAGCATACCCAGCACCATCACTTGATAAGCCATCTCTATTCAGCTGATTTATCGAACAGAGACCACTACTCTCAGTAGAGGACTTCCCATTATTTCCGCATGGTCGTCAACTTACCCTGCCGCTGTGCTTCACGCTTATGCATTTGGGTCTGCCTAACCGACTACGGGTCTCTCGACTTTCCGCATCTCCTTCAGACACCACCTCACGATGATGCCCTAGATTAGTCTTCACTGGTTGTATCAGCACTCCAGTGGAAGGACTTTCACCTTCGAGAAAAAATGAGTCTTCCAGGTTATTCAGAGCCGTGTTTACCATAGGTATCGTGCTCCAGCCTTTAACGACTCATTCAGTGTAGAATCCCTACACAAAGTACGACTGCCCGTCGCACAGAATAGGCTCTAGCATCATCGCTAGAGCCTGTGCAATATTTTGGGGAACGATATCGTTATTTTTCATCCGCAGAACGGATTCGTTTTTCCGTTTCGATATCGAAAAAGTGTGCTTTGTTCATATCTAAGGCAAGGTCTAATTGGTGGCCTGGCTTGATTTCTGTGCGGGCATCGATGCGTGCGACAAATTCTTGTCCATTAATATTGGAATAAATCATCGATTCTGCACCAAGCAGCTCGGCTACCTCAACGCGGGCGGTAATTTTCGTATTTGGCGATGCTTCAAGGAAGAGTGGTTCATCATGGATGTCTTCTGGGCGAATGCCTAAAATGACTTCTTTACCAATATAGCCCTGGTCATGAAGCATTTTCATTTTTCCTTCTGGAACGCTAATAGTAATATTACCAATGACAAACTTGCCATCTTGCAATGTTCCTTTTAAGAAGTTCATCGCTGGAGAGCCGATAAAGCCACCGACGAAAATATTTTCTGGTTTTTCATATACTTCCCTCGGTGTGCCGACTTGCTGGATGACACCATCTTTCATGACAACAAGCCGTGTTGCCATTGTCATCGCTTCCGTTTGATCATGTGTGACGTAAATCGTTGTTGTTTCTAAACGCTGATGTAATTTAGCGATTTCGGAACGCATTTGCACACGAAGTTTTGCATCCAAGTTCGAAAGCGGTTCGTCCATTAGAAATACTTTTGCGTCGCGGACGATGGCGCGTCCTAATGCCACCCGTTGTCGTTGGCCGCCAGAAAGCGCTTTTGGCTTGCGATCTAAGTATTGCTCAAGGCCAAGAATGCGCGCTGCTTCGCGGACGCGGCGTTCGATTTCTGCTTTTGGGAATTTCCGTAATTTTAAGCCAAACGCCATGTTATCGTAAACGCTCATATGCGGATAAAGCGCGTAGTTTTGGAATACCATCGCAATATCGCGGTCTTTTGGCGCGACATCATTCATGCGCTTGCCGTCAATATATAAGTCGCCTTTTGAAATTTCCTCAAGACCGGCAATCATTCGCAATGTTGTCGATTTGCCGCAGCCGGATGGACCGACAAAGACGATAAATTCCTTATCTTTAATATGTAGGTTAAAATCTTTTACAGCGATTACGTTGTTATCGTAAATTTTATAAATGTGCTCTAAACGAAGCTCTGCCATATTCTCACTCCCCCTATTAGAAAACGTTTTCAACTGCTTTAAGCGTACCGAAAATAGCAGAATTCGTAAATGGACAACATGCACAAAAAAAGAGGGAGATTTCAGGCAAGATGACGAATAGACGGACTATGCGCTTGCCTCGTATGGTGATCCTGGCTTTACTGTAGTTCAATTGTCCGCATATTGCTGTAATAATATTGCTAAATACACAGCGACAGCTCCTTTAAAATGTTTAATATCGATTCCTGTTTTTTCAATAAATTTATCAATGCGATATTGTAAACTGTTGCGGTGCATATATAACTTTTTTGCCGCTAAGGAAACGTTTAGATTGCATTGAAAAAACGTTTTGATGATATGAAGTGACTCGTCATCCAATGTTTCGAGAAAAGGAAGCGACTTCTTGATCATTTCAAGTTCCGAGGAACCATGGATAAGCAATAGCGGAATCACATCTTCCATCTGATATACCGTTTGTGTTGGCATATACGTTTGTGCTAGCTGGAAACATTGTTTTTCGTGGCAAAATAATTCATAAAGATGGTCACCATATGGATGGATGTGCCCGATAAATAGATGAATGGTGATATAAAAATCGGTAGATAATGTATCAATAATTTCAGCAAACGGCAAAGGATCTAGGGTTGGTTTTTGTTTTTTTTCAATAATGACACCTCGGTAGTCGTGTTCCCAAACGATAATAATATGTTCGGAAAACAACCCGCTGATGACATCGAAAAAATTATCTTTGTTGACAACAGAACCTTTTATGAAAAAATGAATAAAGCGATAATACGGGGAGTGGGAGGAAAAATGCTGCAGCAACGTTGAATCTCCATGCGTGACCCAACGATGCCACGCCATTTCTTCATCGCTAATCGTACGGCTGACATCGGGAATCGGCGTGAGAAAAATCGATAATAGCTGTTTTTCCTGTTTCGATAGACGTTGTTTGCAAATTCCAATTTTATCTCCATCTTTTGTATAAAACCATTCATATGCATCAGTGTCGGCTACTTGTTCATTAATGACGATTGCATCCTTATAGTAGGATTTTAGCTGTTTGAGCATGGCGATGTTTCCTTTCTACATCTGAATGATTCCTTTCACTTATTATACAAAAAGAAAAACCGATTTTCCCAATAAAAAGGAAAATCGGTTTTTGAATGGCTACGTTGTTTCATGAGGAGGTTCTTCTTTTGCTAAGTCGCGCGCTTCCTCGATGTTTACGGCATCACCGTGGCCATGGACATAGCCCCCTGCCAATCCCTCATTGATCATACGGTCGATATCCATATAGTGTTCATCGCGTCCTTCATATTGGGAATCTTGATAATTCCGTTTGTTTCGTTCCGTCATAATGCGTCCCTCCTTGTTTTTTGTAGTTTGTATTATAAAAGCATAGATTATTCGTATTCATCATATATATGTCAAAAAGCAGGACAAGCAAGGAGGGAACACAATGATACGCACGGTGAAACAACTGCTGTACATAACAAGAACATCAACGCAACTAGCAGAACAGATGGCAGAAATAGTGAGCGATGAAACGTGGAAACAACAATTTATTCTGTATTTAGAGGATATAACACGTCAATATAAGCTATGGCAATATATTCACTATTTACTTGCCGGGGCATATGAAGAAAGCGACAGTGAAAAGATCGTAACAGCTTCGGTTTCCGAACTGTTGTATGCGCTTTGTTCCAATGAATTAAAAAAAGGAATGTTGTGTCGAAAAGCAAGTGAGATGTTATCGGGAGCTGCACAAAAAGCGGCAGATCACTCATTACAGCAGGCCATTCAATATAGCCAGCTATTTTTTACGATGATAAAAAACCAGCTAATTCATCAAATAGGGAGATAAGCTGTTTGGCACCATGATGTTGAATGTCCGGTTCGTCGAAAATCATCGGTTTGGCGTTCAGTTCGTACATGTACAATTGTCCATCTTTGCTAAGGCCAATATCCGCGGAAAACTCGCCAATAAAACGACATGTACCGTCTACATTGTCATAATACAGAAGAATTGTATGACTTTATCGCACAGCACCACCTTGCCCAATATGAACATATTTTTGTACAAGTTGCAGCCAATAAAGTCGATCAGCTTGAACTTCGGAAAATGATTGGGTTGCTTCAGCGTTATCTTCCACAAGCGCAGCTATTTGGCGTCACATACGGCGAACATTTTGGTTTCGATGACAAATTTTTTATATGTTTTACTGTGTTCGAAAAAGTTAGCGTTCACTCTGTTTTATTATCATACGAAGAATTTGCAAATGAACTTGAGCTTGTAACATATATTTCGGATACGCTTATAACGGAAGAAACAAATCTTCTTCTTTTATTTACTGACCAGAATAGCAATCTTCATTCCCTTATTCGCCATATACCACTAGCAAATGAAAAAACGGTTGTGATTGCCGGGCGAATTAATGAAGGAGAGCGTTTGTTTTCGCATGAAGGATTTGTCACTGGCGGTATGCTGGCAATTAGTTTTAACGGTTCTTCTTTTCGTGTTCAATCATCACATCCGTTTTTATGGGAACCAGTTGGCACTGCTTTTCGAATAACGAAATGCAGCGGAAATAATTTATACGAGCTTGATGGAAAAAAAGCAATAAAATTGCTGCAACGTTATTTAGGAAAGGAATTTATCGATCGATTGCCTTTTTCCGGAGCGGAATTTCCGTTCATTATTGAGAAAAATGGCCATAAAGAATGTTTATCCATCGTTAAAGTAAATGAGGATGGTTCTATTGAACTAAACGGTTACGTCCATCAAGGGGAGAAGGTTAAGTTTAGCTACGTTCATTTAACGTCATTGGTTTGGACTATATCCGATGAATTAAACAAATTGACGAAAAAATACACGGAAGCGATTTTTTTCTATCGTAGCATCGCCGTACAAGGCTATGCATATCCAGTGCTAGAGCAAATAACGACAACGCTGGAGCAAGTTGCTCCTACTTTTACGCCATTTATATTTGTAGAACTGGTGATCAAGGATAGAGATATACGTTCAGCCACTTTTAGCATGCTTGCGTTATCGGAGGGAAATCAGAACGGAGAGAATAGCAGTGCTTCCGTTTCTTTATCTATTCCTGAGATGTTTCAAGGGGTGATGACGCTAGCGAATTTAATGTCCACCTCCTCTCGAGAAATGGAGAGGCTTCGCGTTCATGTACAAATATCACAATCACTTTTTGAACATAATACAGATATTGTATATTCTACTGATTTACATGGGAATTTTACGAACGTGAATCCCGCTTTCGAGAAAATTCTAGGTTACACAAAAGAGGAAATTTTACATACGAACGCTTTAAAATACATGCATCCGAATGATGTACCTCGTGTTAGCAGACATTTTTATCGAGCTTTGCGTGGAAAAATTCAATATTATAATTTGGAGATTCCTACAAAATCAGGGGAAACATTATTATTCCAAATTAAAAACGTTCCAATTATCGTTGATGGGAAAAAAGTAGGCATTTACGGGATTGGAAGAGATATTACCGAACAAAAAAAGCGGAAGAAAAAATTTCATATTTAGCGTATTATGACCCGGATACCCATCTTCCAAACCGGACAAAGTTTATGGAAATCATCGATGAACAGTTAGAAAAGGCGAAGCAAAAAAATAGGAAGCTATATAAGTTGAAACTTTGTTTTACATCCAGTAGAACGCCCGCTGCATTCTATCAAAATGACTTGTTATGAAGGAAAACAGAATCGAACAATCGGAAAATCTTTATTGCAACTTATATAGCAGTCGTATTCATCGATTTAGACCGTTTTAAGCTAGTTAACGATAGTATAGGGCATTATGCGGGAGATGAAATTTTAAAACAAGTCGTTCAGCGCATTCAGCATGTTTTGCCAGCTGGAGCGTATTTAGGAAGGTTTCATGGGGATAAGTTTTGTTTACTTTTAACAGAGCGCACCGATTCAGAAGGAGTGTTTAAAACAGCAGCGCACATTTCAAAAGAAGTGATGAAGCCGATTGTATATGAAAACAAAGAATTTTTTATCACTATAAGTATTGGAATCAGCTTCTATCCAAACGATGGTGTGGATAAACATTCATTGCTCAAAAATGCTGATATCGCCCTAAATAGAGCAAAACAGAGTGGGGGAAATCGAATACAATTTTATTCTGCAAAAATGAATGAAGAAACGTTATACCGTTTAGAGATGGAGAGATATTTGCGAAAAGCACTGGAAAATCAAGAATTTTTTCTATGCTATCAGCCGATTATTGATATACATAAAGGTGTTATTGTCGGAAACGAAGCGTTAATTCGTTGGCGCCATCCCAAGCTAGGACTTGTTAGACCGAATGAATTTATTTCACTAGCAGAAGAGACGGGGCTCATTCATGAAATTGGAAGATGGGTATTAGTAACGGCTTGCAAACAAACAAAAAAATGGCAGCAATTATGGAATCAACAACTCTTCGTTTCTGTGAATGTGTCGGCGAGACAATTTCAGCATGAAGGCTTTATTGATGATGTAAAACAGGCGCTAGAGCAATCGCAGCTCTCCCCAAATTGCTTACATTTAGAATTAACGGAGAACTCTATGCTTCGTAATCTTCATTACAGTATTCAAGTAATGAAAGAATTACAGCAGCTCGGTGTCGGTATTGCTATTGATGATTTTGGAAGTGGATACGCTTCTTTTAGTTATTTAAAAAATTTACCAGTAAACATATTAAAAATTGATCGTTCATTTGTTGAGAAAATGCATACAAATTCTTCGGATATCGCGATCGTAAAGGCAATTATTACGATGGGGCACGGATTAGGGCTAAAAACAGTAGCCGAAGGGGTGGAAACGGTCGAGCAGCTGGAATTGTTAAAAATGCTGCATTGCCATCACGCACAAGGATATGCATTGTATCGTCCGGTAACCGCAGAAGAATTGTCAACATATATGACGGTAAGCCACAAATAGAGAATTGGGGAAAGAAAACAACTCTTTCCCCATTATCCGATGTGCGCGCAAATAAACCGTTTTCCGGTATTAAATGTGATTTCAAAGCGGTCTTTATATGTATCTCCACGCTCATAGTAATGTTGGACGTTGCTAATGAATTCAGTATTATCATAAATAATAAAATTAACACCAGAATATTTCTTAAATAACAATCCATTATAGCAGTATAAACAATCGTATAAAGAAAAGCCGAGTTCATTTAGCCACTGTACAAAATGAAAAAACGTTTTATCCGAAAGCGATTCGAGCCATTGTTGATAAGCGTATGGAAGCCGCTTTCGAAAACGGACGTGTTCGCCGCTTTGAAGAGGGAAAACTTCGATCCCTATATCGACCATCCCGTCTTTTTGTAATTGGCCGCACATCCAATGACCATGGCGGAAAATCTCTATATTTCCTTCTGTCATTTCCTCAAGTAATGATGCTTCCTCATCTTCTTCATCAAAAAAGATCCACTCGTCGTTTACGAATTCAATCGTTCCTTGTATATAAGCTCGTTTTTGTTCATTTATGCATTGAAGACGATGTTCGATGTTCACTTTTCCTCCTCCTCCTTTATTTCCTGTTTTGCCAAATTGTCTTCCATTTATTCACATCGTTCTTACAATCGGACAATTCATCGAAATGAGAGGTGCTGCATAAAATGGAATCATGCCAATACGGAGAATACCAAATTAAAAAGAAAGCGAAGGTTAAAAAGAAAGCGAAGGCGGGAAGAACTATGATAAAATCCCTCAAGCGCGAGATAGCTTGGCTTAGCTAAGGAAAAGAAAAGGTATGGCGTTCGAGACGTGTTATGTTAAAAATAGCTTTTTTGTTATCTATCAAGAAAGGATTGGTTCGTATGTGTGGTATCACCGGTTGGGTTGATTTTCAGCGCGACTTGCGAATGGAAAAAGAGATTATCTCTAAAATGACAGAAACATTAGCGAAACGTGGACCTGACGATACAAATGCTTGGTTTAGCGAACATGCCGCATTTGGACATAAGCGGCTTATCGTGGTCGACCCAGCAGGCGGCAAACAGCCGATGACAAGAATGAAAAATGGGTATCGTTATACCGTTTGTTATAACGGAGAATTATATAATACAGAAGACATTCGTAAAGAACTATTAAAAAAGGGGTATACATTCCAAGGGCATTCGGATACGGAAGTATTATTAAACGCTTATATAGAGTGGAAAGAGCACTGTGTTGATTATTTTAACGGAATTTTTGCTTTTGCGATTTGGGATGAACAGCGCGAACAGCTATTTTTAGCGCGGGACCGACTTGGCGTGAAGCCGCTTTTTTATCGGCATGTCCATGATAGTCTTTTATTTGGCTCAGAAATGAAAGCAATTTTGGCACATCCGGAAGTAAAAGCAGAAGTGGACTATGAAGGACTAGCAGAAGTGTTTGGATTAGGTCCGTCACGGACACCAGGGCATGGCGTGTTTCGCGGAATGAAAGAATTGCGCCCGGCGCACGCGTTAAAGTTTTCCCGCGAAGGGATAAGAGTATGGCGCTACTGGAATGTGCAAAGCGATGTGCATAGAGACTCGCTGGATGAGACGGTGGAAAAATTGCGTTTTCTTCTTATTGATGCTGTTACGCGCCAGCTTGTTTCCGATGTTCCTGTCTGCACTTTTTTATCCGGCGGGATTGATTCGAGTTCCATTACCGCCATTGCCGCAACGGTGTTTGCGAAAGAAGGAAAAGGACAGCTTCATACGTATTCTATTGATTACGAAGGGAACGACCAATATTTCAAAGCAAATGATTTTCAGCCAAATGCCGATGCGCCTTGGATTGAACTAATGTCAAAAACATTCCAAACCGTCCATCATCATTGTGTCATTAGTCAGGAAGATTTGTTTCATCATTTACAGGAAGCGGTGATCGTCCGTGATGTCCCAGGCATGGCGGATGTGGACTCTTCGTTGCTATGGTTTTGCAAAGAAATAAGAAAAGATTTTGTCGTTAGTTTATCCGGGGAATGTGCGGACGAAATTTTTGGCGGCTACCCATGGTTTCACCGTCCTGACGATTTAGCGCGGAACGGATTCCCTTGGATGCGTTCGACAGAGGCACGGATGGATTTATTAAAAGAAGATTGGAGAAAGAAATTGCAGCTGGATGAATATGTACAAACGCGTTTTCATGAAACGATAGCCGAGGTTCCAAGACTGGAAGGGGAAAGTGCGGAAGATGCGAAGCGGCGCGAATTGTTTTATTTGAACATGATTTGGTTTATGACAACGCTTTTGGATCGAAAAGACCGCATGAGTATGGGCGCGAGTTTGGAAGTTCGCGTGCCGTTTGCCGATCATCGGTTAGTAGAATATGTTTGGAATATTCCTTGGGAGATGAAAATGTACGGCAACCGCGAAAAAGGCATTTTGCGCAAGGCATTGGAAGGAATTTTACCAGAGGAAGTGTTATATCGCAAAAAAAGCCCGTATCCGAAAACCCACCATCCGCTTTATACGAAGCTAGTAAAAAATTGGGTAAAAGAATTATTGCACGACCGCTCATCGATTCTTTATGAATTTTTTGATGCGAAAAAATTAGAAGAGTTAGTGGAAACAGAAGGAAAATCATTCCAAGCGCCTTGGTTTGGACAGTTAATGACAGGACCACAACTATTGGCGTATCTTGGCCAAGTGCATGTTTGGTTCCAAAAATACGGCATTACCATAAAAGAATAAGAGCTGCCTTTGTCGCAGCTCTTTTTGTCTATGCAGTTTCTATGCTTGGTATAAGTGATTTTCTCATCCACACTTTCGAACGCCAACGCCATAACATCAGCAATCCACGCAGCCATTCATCAGCAATAAAGGAAATCCATACCCCAATCAGTCCTAAACCAGCCTCAATACCGAGAAAATAGGAAATGGCAACACTAACGCCCCACATGGACAATATCCCCATATATACTGGAAATTTAACATCTCCAGCTGCTCGCAGTGAACTAATGATAACGAGATTAAACGAACGTCCGGGCTCTAATACTATTGTCAATAAGAGAAGCAATCGGCCTGTTTCGATAATTTGTTCATTATCTGTAAACAATGAAAGCAGCTGTCTTGAGAAAATGAAACTAATCGATGCCATCGTGATCGAGATGACGATGGCGCTGCGCAAACTTTTTAAACAACGTGTATATGCTTCTGTATAGCGTCCGGCCCCGACGAGATGGCCGACAAGAATTTGCGTCCCTTGACTTATCGCAATGCCAAATAAAAAAACAAACATCATAATATTTTGCGTATATACTCTCGTTGTCAACGCTTCTGCTCCAAGCCAAGTAATAAAATACGTAATAAGCATTTGCGCCGTATTGTACGCCAAGTGTTCTCCAGCGGATGGAATTCCGATTTTCAATAGATCCCGGATATGATGAAATGGCAAAGAACGAAGAACAGATAATGAAAATGGCATTTTTGTCCGTTTCAATAATAAAGAAAAGATAACGATCAATCCGATGAGACGGCTGACGGTTGTCGAGATTGCCACCCCTTTTACTCCTAATACTGGAAAATCGAACGGTCCAAAAATAAATAAGTAGTTGCCAATCACATTCAGTATGTTCATGCCGATGGTTACGTACATCGTTTCACGGGTAAAACCATAGCTTTTTAATATAGCTCCAATGGTCATAATGAGCGCTTGAATAAATAAAAATCCGCCGACGATCATTAAATAGTCGTTCGCCTCTGTAAGCAAATGGTTCGATAGTTTCATCGTATATAAAATTGGCTTTCCGAAAAAGAATAGCACACTGCTAAGTACAAGGCCGAACAAAAAGTTAACAGCGATAGAGATGAGCGAAACTTCCACTGCATGCTGCTTTCTTTCAGCCCCCAAATATTGCGCCACTAAGACGGAAGTGGCTAAGGCAATAAAATTAAACATGACAATAATCACAGCAATAATTTGATTCGCTACGCCGACAGCGGCAACAGAGTGATCCGAATACTGGCTTAGCATCAATGTATCGGCATTTCCCATGACCATATATAATAGCGTTTCAATAAAAATCGGCCATGTCAGCGCAAATAAGGAAAGTTTTTTCTGATCGGTGTTCATCAAGACAACTCCTTTAATCATTCCGACTTTAAAACTATATCAAGTTTATCTAGTTTATTGCATAATAAGAAGAGAAAAGAGCGATTTGATTTGTATATTTCCGACATGTGAAAGGATGTTTGGAATGGAATACATAACATTTTCTTTTCCGCCGTTTCCGATTTTTATTAAAGGGGCAGAAAGCGTATTTCCAAAAGGACAAAAACATTTTCGACGGACGTTTTCTGTGTTTGATTTGTTATATGTGAAAAAGGGATGCTTATATATGACAGAAGAAAACAAGGAATTTGCTGTAAAAGAAGGAGAATATCTTATTCTTATTCCGGGAAGAGAGCATTACGGGCATTATCCTTGCACGGAAGAAACACAACTAGTTTGGCTTCATTTTACGATCGAAGGAGGATATGACATTGTTCCAAAACAGTCGTTAAGCTGGCAAAATGTCATTGAGAGGGAAGCAACATATGTCGAGTCGGTTCAATATCGTTTTTGGATACGGCAATATGCGAAAGTAAAGCAAAGGGAACGCATCGAACAATTGCTTCAACAATTAGTCGAGCTGAATGAGGAAAGAGATCCAGATCGTTCATTAAAGCAATTACTCTATTTTGTTGAATTCCTTTGGCAATTGCAAAAACAGGAGCTGCATATTCCAAGCGCTTCTGAAAAAGTGTGTGCCGAAGCGGTTGCTTACATCGAACGGCATTATGCTGAACCGATTACGATTCAGCAGCTCGCCCAATCATTACGATTTCATCCTGACTACATTACCCGTTGCATGCAAAAAACAATTGGCATGAGTTTTGTGCAATATTTGAATTATTATCGCTTGTCAAAAGCAAAAAAATGGTTGGCAGAAACGAATGAAACGATTGAAGCGATTGCCAAGAGAGCAGGAATTGAAGATGGCGCCTATTTTTCAAGGCTATTCAAAAAAATAGAAGGAGTTACACCGACAGAATATCGCCGTACTGTGCATCGGATGTAAAAAAAGCGAGAGGATACTTCCTTCTCGCCTTTTATCAATTTTCTACTTGATAGAGGAGAAAACCGTATGGAGGAATGTTTGCACGCAATGTTTTTGCTTCTACAGCAAATTGCTCGTTTGTCCATAAGTTCGTTAGCCGTTTTCCTTTAAGAGACAATGGGACCGTGACTTCAATATTTTTGTTGTTATTGTTGATCATAACTAAAATCGTTTCGTGCTTGTATGTTTTCGTATATATTAAATGATTTGTTTCATTATTTGCATCAATAAATGTAATATTTCCTCGACTTCCAAGAGCAGGATGAGTCTTGCGAAGCGAAATGAGTTTTTTCACATGTTCTAATATATCGCGGTTTTGTTTACTTTCATCCCAAATCATACATTTGCGGCATCCTGGATCTTGCCCACCTGTCATACCAATTTCGTCACCATAGTATATGCATGGAGAACCGGTAAAAGAGAGTTGGAATAAAAATAGCAGTTTGACTTTTCGTACGTCATTGTTACATGTCGTTAAAATTCTTGGTGTATCGTGACTGCCAAGCAAGTTAAAAGCGACTTCATTGACGTTTGCTGGGTAAGAATGCAGAACGTTCATAATTATATTAGCAAATTGTTCAGCACGGATTTCGTCTTTGGCGAAAAAGCGGATAACGCCATTCGTAAATGGATAATTCATGACAGCATCAAATTGATCGCCTCGAAGCCATGGCATTGCATCGTGCCAAATTTCTCCGAGAATATAAACATCCGGTTTGATTGCTTTCACCGCTTGACGGAATTCTCGCCAAAATTGGTGGTCTACTTCGTTTGCTACATCTAATCGCCATCCATCGATATCAAACTCGCGAATCCAATATGTTGCTACATCTAATAAATACTGCTTTACCTCAGGATTTTCCGTATTTAACTTTGGCATTTGCTCAACAAATGCGAACGTATCATAGTTTGGTCTTGGGACTGTCCGTAACGGAAATTCGTGAATATGAAACCAATCCTTATATTTTGAATTATTACCATTTTTTAGCACATCTTGAAACGGTGCAAAATAGTAACCGCAATGATTAAATACTGCATCTAGCATCACTCTTATTCCTTTTTGATGGCAAAGATCAACAAGTTTTTTAAATGTTTGTTTATCTCCAAAATGTGGATCGATTTCAAAATAATCTATCGTATCATATTTATGATTAGATGGCGCATAGAAAATAGGAGTAAAATAAATGCCGTTAATACCGAGCTCAACAAGATAATCAAGGTGTTGTATAATCCCTTCAAAATCGCCGCCGAAAAAACTTGTTGGTGTCGGTTCTTCGCTTCCCCAAGGTAGCGTTCCCTCTGGATTCAAAGACGGATTTCCATTTGCAAAGCGCTCCGGGAAAATTTGATACCAAATCGTATCTTTTGCCCATTCGGGCGCATGAAATACATCGATTTTATTTAAAAAAGGAAAGCAAAAATAGTAAGCGGTATCATCTGTTGGTGCCTCGTTGTAAAAACCTTTTTCCGTATATACTATCGTTTCACTGCCTGCTGTTAATTCAAACCCGTAACGAAGGCGGCGGTATGGAGGAACAACTTCAATAAACCAGTAGTCAAACAAATCGTCTGACCCGTTTTTCACCATGGGAGCACGGTTCAGCTGCCAAACGCCGTTTACCCATTCATACGGATCAGCATAAAGAAGGTAAACGGTTTCGATATCATTTTTTTTCGTACGAAGGCGAATATGTAACGTTTTTTCATTGTACGCATAAGCAAAGTTATCTTTTGGACGATGATAAATGGCTTCTTTCAACATTTTCTTTGCCACTCCTTTAACAAGAGCAATCGTTTGCACATAAATATGTTTTTGTACTTAAAGAGTAGGATAATTGAACAAAAAAGTCAAATTTTTATTGAAAAAAACTTGTCAAATAAAAAATAGACGATATAATGAAAGTGAGCGGTGCAATCGTTTTCATGGATAACTTACTCTTTTTTTGTAGTTTTGTGCAAACGATTTCCTAATACAAGCGATTGCGCTATAAGTGAATTAACTTTTAGGAGGGGGATATATGAAAAAAGTTGTTTCATTGTTTATGGTGATGATTCTTCTGATCGGCGTTTTGGCTGCGTGTGGTCCAAAGCGTGATACCGAACAAGTGAAAGAAAACAAAAAGGAAACTACAACAGAAAATGTAAAAAAACCAGAAAAATTAGTTGTTTGGGTAAATGATGAAGAAAAGCAAAAACAGGCATTAAGCGATATCTTTAAAAAATACACAGAGAAAACAGGAATCAAAATTGAAATGGTCGCTGTGAACATGCTTGATCAAGCGCAAAAAATAGCGCTGGACGGTCCGGCAGGAAAAGGTCCAGACGTGTTTTTCCAGCCGCATGACCGCATTGGTGACATTGTTATCCAAGGTTTAGCTGATCCAGTTGATCTTGGCGATGCAAAAAGCGAATATAACAAAACAGCAATTGATGCGGTTACTTATGACGGTCAAACTTATGGTGTACCTTTTGTCGTGGAAACATACGGTCTATTCTACAACAAAGATTTAGTACCTGAAGCTCCGAAAACGATGGAAGATCTTATGAAAATCGCGAAAGAAAAAACAAATGCTGCAAAAGACCAATATGGTTTCTTGATGGAAGCAGCAAACTTCTATTTTGTCTATCCATTCTTTGCAGGGTATGGCGGCTACGTGTTCCATAACAAAGATGGCAAAGTGGACACAAGCGATATCGGGTTGGCAAATGATGGAGCTGTAAAAGGGGCTGAACTTGTTCAATCTTGGTTTAAAAATGGATACATTCCAAAAGAAATTAACGAAGATATTATGAACGGCTTATTTCAAAAAGGAAATGTAGCGACGATTATTAGTGGCCCATGGAACATTGCCACATATCATGATGCGTTAGGGGATAAATTAGCGACTGCTCCACTTCCAGTATTAGAAAATGGCGAACATCCAAAATCGTTTGTCGGTGTGAAAACATGGATGTTATCTGCTTATTCGAAGAACAAAGAATGGGCGACGGACTTTATGAAATTTGTGACTAACGAAGAAAATTCACTTCATTACTATGAAGTTGCTGGTGAAATGCCAGCAAATGAAAAAGCGTTAACAAATGAAAAAATTAAAAATAACCCATTAATTTCCGGATTTGCAGAGCAAATTCAATACGGAGAGCCAATGCCAAACGTACCGCAAATGTCACAAGTATGGGATCCAATGGGCAATGCGTTACAATTCATCGCAAAAGGTGATGATCCAAAAGCAGTATTAACGGAAGCAGTAAAAACGATTCAAGATAAAATCGCAGCAAGCGGTGGAAAATGACGTAATAATTTGGTGGATAGAGCTCTCTATCCACCATTCTTATCACGTATAGGGGGGATACAACATGCCTGAAAAAAGGGTGCGGCATAATCCGGTTGTTGCCGTTGTGTTATCGGTCCTTTTTGCTGGCTTAGGGCAATTATACAATCGGCGCTATGTCAAAGGGATTTTATTTATTATCATTGAAGCAGCTTTTTTGATGACGTTTTATAACTTTTTAAACATTGGATTATGGGGACTCATTACATTAGGGGAAATTCCGAAAGTCGATCATTCGATTTTCTTGTTAATTCAAGGTCTAGTTTCTGTCATTATCATCGCATTTGCGGCCGCTCTTTACTATTTTAATATTATGGACGCGCGGAAAGATGCGCTTCGCCTTCAACGTGGAGAACCGTTTCCGTCGCTGATCGAATCTTGCAAAAACGCTTGGGATAAAGGATTCCCATATGTATTTGTCACTCCTGGTCTTGTCATGCTGGTATTTATTGTCGTGCTACCTCTACTTTTTATGGTATCCCTAGCGTTTACTGATTATAACTTATATAATTCTCCACCGCGCCATTTGTTGCATTGGGTTGGGTTTGAAAACTTTAAAAACTTAGTATCCGTGCCAATTTGGCAAAATACATTTTTCAGCGTATTTTCTTGGACGATTGTGTGGACAATTGTCGCTACCACTTCGCAAATTGCGCTAGGATTATTTTTAGCCCTTTTAGTCAATGACCCGCGCATTAAATTTAAACGGTTCATTCGGACTGTATTAATTTTGCCGTGGGCGGTTCCAGCGTTCGTGACGATTCTCGTGTTTGCAGCGATGTTTAACGATAAATTCGGAGCGATTAACCGCGATATTTTAAGCGCATTTGGCGTGATGATTCCATGGATGAACGACCCGTTTTGGACAAAAGTCGCCTTAATTTTGATTCAAACATGGTTAGGCTTCCCGTTTGTATTTGCCTTATTTACTGGCGTGCTGCAAAGCATTTCCCGCGATTGGTACGAAGCGGCGGACATCGACGGAGCTTCTCGCTGGCAAAAGTTTCGCTCGATTACATTGCCGCATGTGCTCTATGCGACGGCTCCGCTATTGATTATGCAGTATGCCGGCAACTTTAATAACTTTAATATTATTTATTTATTCAACGATGGCGGTCCGGCAGTGCGTGGTCAAAATGCCGGAGGAACCGATATTTTAATTTCTTGGGTATATGATTTAACGTTTACGACAAACAACTACAATATGGCTGCAGCGATTTCCATTATTATCGGATTGATTGTGGGCGGCTTTGCTTTATACCAATTTAGACGTACACGTTCCTTTAAAGAGGAGGGGAACATTTAATGAGTCGAAAAACAAAATCACGAATCGAAGTCACGTTGATTTATTTATTTATTGCATTTATGTTTGTTATTATCGCATATCCGCTTCTTTGGACCATTAGCATGTCATTCAATCCGGGAACGAGCTTATATTCTGCATCGTTAATTCCAGAAAAGCCGTCTTTGGAACATTATAAATGGTTATTTACAAGCCCGCAGAGTGATTATTTGCTATGGTATAAAAATAGCTTATTCGTTGCATTTGCCAATTCTATTTTATCTGTCTTTTTTACAGCATTAATTGCTTATGCGTTTTCCCGCTACCAATTTGTTGGACGGAAAATGGGATTATATTTATTTCTTGTGCTACAAATGTTTCCGTCATTGATGGCGATGGTCGCACTTTATATTTTACTAAATATGCTTGGGCTTTTAGACTCTCTATGGGGACTTATTCTCATTTATGTCGGTGGGCAAATTCCGTTTAACGCCTGGCTTGTTAAAGGGTATTTTGACACGATTCCACGCGAGCTTGATGAGGCGGCACGCATTGATGGTGCAGGACATTTGGCTGTGTTTTTCCGAATTATGCTTCCACTTGCGAAACCGATTTTAGCGGTTGTGGCGCTGTTCAATTTTATGGCACCGTTTACGGATTTCTTATTGCCATCAATCGTTTTACGCGATCCAGAAAAATATACGCTTGCAGTCGGATTGTTTAACTTTATTAGCGACCGATTTGCCAATAACTTTACTCGTTTTGCCGCTGGTTCTATTTTAATTGCTGCGCCGATTGCCATCGTATTCTTATTCTTGCAACGTTATTTAATTTCTGGCTTAACAGCAGGTGGAACAAAAGGGTAATAACCGTTATGATAGAATTGGTATTACCCCTTTCCGATGAGTCAAACGATACTAGAGATAAAGAGGGGAAGCGGAAATGGGGAATCGAGTATTCGCTTTATTTATGCTTCCGTTTCTTCTTTTTTGTGCGGTTCCGGTACAAGCTGCTGAAAAAGAAGAACGGACATGGCAAGATGAGGCAATTTATTTTATTATGGTCGACCGCTTCAACAACATGGATCCGACCAATGACCAAGACGTTAATGTCAATGATCCAAAAGGATATCACGGCGGTGATTTAAAAGGAGTGACCGCCAAACTAGACTACATTAAAGATATGGGATTTACGGCGATTTGGCTGACACCGATTTTTAAAAATGAACCGGGCGGCTATCATGGGTATTGGATTCAAGACTTTTACAAAGTCGATCCGCATTTTGGCACGATGGAAGATTTAAAAACGTTAGTGAAAGAAGCGCATAAACGCAACATGAAGGTGATTCTGGATTTTGTCGCCAACCATACCGGCTACCACCATCCATGGCTGAATGACCCGGCAAAAAAGGATTGGTTCCATGAGAAAAAAGAAATTTTCGATTGGAATAACCAAAAGCAAGTAGAAAACGGCTGGGTGTACGGCCTCCCGGATTTGGCGCAGGAAAATCCGGAAGTGAAGCGCTATTTAATTGATGCGGCAAAGTGGTGGATCAAACAGACCGATATTGACGGCTATCGTTTAGATACTGTTCGCCATGTGCCAAAATCATTTTGGAAAGAGTTTTCCAAAGAAGTAAAATCAGTTAAAAAAGACTTCTTGCTGCTTGGAGAAGTATGGGCTGATGATCCGCGCTATATTGCGGATTACGGAAAATACGGCATCGACGGGTTTGTCGATTATCCGCTTTACAACGAAATCACGAAAGTGTTCAGCAAGCGCGATCAATCGTTGCGGCCGCTTTACGACGTATGGGAGTATGACAAAACATTTTACGATCGCCCGTATTTGCTTGGAACATTTTTAGACAATCATGATACGGTACGTTTTACAAGACTTGCGATAGAAAATAAGCAAAATCCAATAACGAGAATTAAGCTCGGTTTAACGTATTTGTTCTCTGCACCGGGCATTCCGATTATGTATTATGGAACAGAAATTGCAATGGACGGCGGGAACGATCCGGATAATCGTCGCTTAATGAATTTCCGTACTGACAAGGAAATCATTGATTATATTAAAAAATTAGGGGAACTGCGCCAACAGCTACCATCGCTACGGCGCGGCGATTTTACATTGTTATATGAAAAAAACGGTATGGCTGTCTTTAAGCGGACGTATAAAGACGAAACAGCGGTCATTGCCATTAACAATACCGGAAAAACACGAAAGGTTCATTTGACAAACAATCAACTTGCCCCGGGAAAAGAACTACGCGGACTGCTGGCAGGAGATTTAGTCCGAAGCGATCGCGACGGATATGATCTCATTTTAAATCGCGAGACAGCGGAAATTTATGTGCTTGCGAAAAAGACGGGGCTCAATATTCCATTTATTGCAACGTTAATTGCCATTTATGTGCTATTTGGGTTGTTTTTATATTATGTAAAGAAAAGGTCAAAACAGACAACCTAGGAGGGAAAAAAGATGCTCGAGGATACAAGCTTCGCCATTCAGCCGGAACAAGATGACAAAACGCAAGAAACGCACCGGATCGACATCGGGAATATGCATACATTTTCTCATACGGAACACGTATTTTCATTCCATTGCGACACAGGAATCGTCAAAATTCGATTTTACCGTGAAGATATTGTCCGTATCGCCTTCAACCCTTTTGGCGAAACAAGTTTGTCCACAAGTGTCGCTGTCGTAAAAGAGCCGGAAAAAGTAGATGCCTCCGTACATGAAACCGAGGAAGAGGTGACGTTAACATCGGCAAAACTGACGGTTGTTTTGCAAAAACGACCGTTTCGCGTCCGCATTTACGACAATCATGGACGACTGCTTGTTGCGGAAGGAAAAAAGGGGATGGCGTTTACCTACCAAGGAGAAGTATGCTGTTTTAAAATGATGGATGAAGCTGACCATTTTTACGGATTTGGTGAAAAAACAGGGTTCCTCGATAAGCGTGGCGAAACAATGACGATGTGGAATACGGATGTGTATGCGCCACACAATCCGGAAACGGACCCGTTATACCAATCCCATCCGTATTTTATGACGGTGCGAAATGGAAGTGCGCATGGCATTTTCTTTGACAATACGTACAAAACAACATTTGATTTTCAAACAGCGACCGATGAGTATTGTTTTTCCGCAGAAGGAGGGGCCATTGATTATTACGTTTTTGCTGGTCCAACGCCAAAGGACGTGTTAGAACAATATACGGATCTTACCGGCCGAATGCCGCTTCCGCCAAAATGGGCACTCGGGTATCATCAATCCCGCTATAGCTATGAAACCGAACAAGAAGTAAGAGAGATCGCACAAACGTTTATCGAAAAAGACATTCCGCTTGATGTCATTTATTTAGATATTCATTACATGAATGGCTATCGCGTGTTTACGTTTGACCGTAACCGTTTTCCGAATCTGAAGCAGCTCATTGCCGATTTAAAACAAAAAGGAATTCGTGTTGTTCCGATTGTCGACCCCGGAGTGAAAGAAGACCCAGAATACGTCATTTACCAGGAAGGCATTCACCATGATTATTTTTGCAAATATATCGAAGGAAACGTTTATTTTGGAGAAGTCTGGCCGGGCAAGAGCGCGTTTCCGGATTTTACAAATAAAAAGGTGCGAAAATGGTGGGGAGAAAAGCACCAATTTTATACGGATTTAGGCATTGAAGGCATTTGGAACGACATGAACGAACCATCCGTTTTTAACGAAACGAAAACGATGGACGTCAAAGTGATACACGACAACGACGGCGATCCGAAAACGCATCGCGAGCTTCATAACGTGTATGGCTTTATGATGGGAGAAGCAACGTATAAAGGAATGAAAAAATTATTAAACGGAAAGCGCCCGTTCTTATTAACACGCGCTGGCTTTTCCGGCATTCAGCGCTATGCCGCGGTATGGACGGGGGATAATCGCAGCTTCTGGGAACACTTGCAAATGTCACTGCCGATGTGTATGAACTTAGGATTATCTGGAGTTGCGTTTTGCGGTCCGGATGTTGGCGGTTTTGCCCATAACACGAATGGAGAGCTGTTGACGCGATGGATGCAAGTAGGGGCGTTTACGCCATATTTTCGCAATCATTGCGCGATTGGGTTCCGCCGTCAAGAACCGTGGGCGTTTGGGGAAAAATATGAGCGCATCATAAAAAAATATATTCGATTGCGCTATCAGTGGCTTCCACATTTATATACATTGTTTGCGGAGGCACATGAAACAGGGGCACCTGTCATGAGACCATTGTTTTTCGAGTACCCGGATGATGAAAACACGTATAATCTGTATGACGAATTTCTCGTTGGTGCCAATGTATTAATTGCGCCGATCATGACGCCGAGCACGACCCGTCGCGTCGCTTATTTCCCGAAAGGAAACTGGGTGGATTATTGGACAGGCGAAGTGCTAGAAGGCGGTCAATACCATTTAATTTCTGCGGATTTAGAGACATTGCCAATTTTCATTAAACAAGGATCGGCTATTGCCTTAGGTGACGTTAAGCGTTCGACAGAAATGCCGGACGAACATCGGACTGTTCATATTTATAAGGCCAATGGTGGCAAAGCGACGTATGTACTGTATGATGATGACGGACAAACGTTCTCTTACGAAAAGGGAGATTATTTACGCATGTATATTGAGGTCGAATATGGCGAAAATTCCGTGCATATCGTAACGAAAAGCGAAGGAACGTATCAACCAAGTTGGAAGCTCTCTTTTGCAATTCATCACGCGACGGAACAGACGAAAGTCACGATCGATGGAAACGAACAAAATGCGATATTTGATCCTCATCAGCGTATCCTACTCATCCAAAGTGAATGAGCATCGAATGGGGGAGTAAATGATGAACGTTACGATAAAAGATGTTGCAAAACGAGCAAACGTGGCTCCCTCCACGGTTTCCCGCGTTATTGCCGACAGTCCGCGAATTAGTGAGAAGACGAAGCGAAAAGTGCGACAGGCAATGAAAGAACTTGGCTATCATCCGAATTTTATTGCGCGCAGTTTGGCCAATCAAGCAACACAGGTGATCGGCATTGTCATGCCAAGCGCAGCGGAACAGGCGCTGCAAAACCCGTTCTTTCCAGAAGTCATCCGCGGCATCAGCAAAGCAGCACATGAAAAAAAATACGCTTTGCAAATGTCCACAGGCGAAAAAGAAAAAGAAATTTACGAAGGGGTTGTGGACATGCTTCAAGGCCGCCGCGTCGACGGAGTGATTTTATTATATTCGCGCATCAATGATAGACTGATGAAATATTTGCAAAAACATCAATTCCCATTTGTCGTCATCGGGAAGCCGCATCAAAAGGAAGAACAAATCACCCATGTCGATAATGACAATTACCGGGCGAGCAAAGAAGCGACGGAGCATTTGATCGCGCGCGGCCATGAACGAATCGCTTTTGTCGGCGGCAATAAGCAATATTTAGTGACTGTCGACCGATTGCATGGTTACGAGGAGGCTTTGAGAGAAGCGGGCCTTCCTTATCGCGAAGACTATATCATGCACGAAGAATTTTTGCAGGAAGGCGGCCAAGAAGCGATGAAAGAGCTGCTTTCGCTCGCTGAGCCGCCGACAGCGCTCGTCGTTGCCGATGATTTAATGGCCTTAGGCGTGCTGAAGACATTGGATGAAATGGGACTGCGCGTTCCCGATGACATTTCGATCGTCAGCTTCAACAACACGCTGCTGGCGGAAATGTCGCGCCCGCCGTTAACCTCGGTCGACATTCATATCTTCCAACTCGGTTACGAAGCAACGAAAAACTTAATCGAAAAAATCGCCAACCCAAATGAACCGATTAAGCGCATTATTATCCCGCATCGGCTTGTCAGACGGTTTTCGTGCGATTATTATCGGAAATAAAAAGCTGGCACAAACGGTCACCCTACACGTGATCGTTTAGAGTCAGCTTTTTCAAATTGAGAAGTTCATTTATCATGAATGGATAGTTGTATTTCTCTGATCGAAAATAGAGGAGTTTTATGCTGTTTCCTTAAAAGTTTTTTCTGGAGATGCTTCAAATGATTATAACGGCTTATTCCTCCTCATTTTTTTCTACAGCATGTCCACCAAATTCGTTGCGTAAAGCGGCTACCACTTTGCCTGTAAATGTATCGGTTTCTAATGAACGATACCGCATCAATAAAGACATAGCGATGACAGGAGTAGCGGTTTGTAGATCTAAAGCCGTTTCGACTGTCCATTTTCCTTCACCGGAAGAATGCATAATCCCTTTGATTTCCTCTAATTTTGCATCCTTAGAAAAGGCGCGTTCTGTTAATTCCATGAGCCATGAACGAATAACAGAACCGTGATTCCACACTCTTGCCACTTTTTCGTAGTCATAATCGAATTCACTTTTCTCCAATATTTCGAATCCTTCACCAATGGCCGCCATCATCCCGTATTCAATCCCATTGTGGACCATTTTTAAGAAGTGGCCGCTACCTGCTTTTCCTGTATATAAATACCCATTTTCCACAGCGGTATCTCGGAAAAGAGGCTCGACAACGTTCCAAGCTTCAGAATCCCCTCCAACCATGTAACACGCTCCGTTACGAGCACCTTCCACTCCACCAGTCTCTCAAAGTATGAATGTACGTAATATCCGTAACCCATTTCTCGTTGATGGTTGTCGTTGAGAAGTCCTGGTTCAGCAGGTTATCGTGTTCTTCCATCTTGCCCTTATTGGAATGGGGGCGGTACTTTTTTCTGATAATGGAATAAATGCCTGCAGCCTTCATCAAACGCTGAACCCGTTTCAGGCTGACTTTGAGCCCTTCTTTTTCAAGCATATGGTGGATCTTCGGTGCTCCGTATCTCTGCTTGCTTTCCGTATGGATTTTTCGTATTCTGTCTGTCAGCTCCCGGTTTTCCCGTTTTGTTTTTGACTCTGTTTTTTGTTTGGATTGATAGTAGGTACTTCTCGGCACGCCAAGGACCGTACACATGGTTTTAAGGTCATAATGGTGTTTGGCTCTTATCTCGTCAATCATGGATATAACAGTGGTTTGATCTACTTCTTTGCGAATATGGCCATAGCTTTTTTTAAGATTTCGTTTTCCTCTTTCAGCCGGTGCAATTCTTTTTGCAGGTTCAGAAATTCTTCCGGGGTAAAAGAGCCCCCGTCATCCAGCTTAACCGGTTTTTGTTTTCTGATCCATTTGTAGATTGTCATTTCAGACAGGCCATATTCGCTGCAGATCTGTTTTACTGGTGTTCCAGTTTGATAAAGCTCAACCACCATTTCCTTAAATTCAGCATGATAACGTTTACGTTTTTCGCTTGTGTTACCCATATCAGGACACATCCCTTCGTTAATATTATATTTCACTAAAGGGTGTCCATGAAACTATACTAGCATCACTCCGACGGAAGTAAAGGAATGGAATATGTCTCCTGGAGAAAGCTTGCAGGTGTTCGAAACAGACAAGGGAACCATTGCGATGTTGACTTGCTATGACATCGAATTTCCAGAAATCGTTCGAATGGCAAAGGCGAAAGGGGCTGATGTCATTTTCTGCCCTTCATGCACCGATGATCGTCACGGATTTTATCGTGTTCGTTACACCAGCCATGCGAGAGCAATCGAAAATCAAGTTTATGTCGTCACCACTGGTACGGTAGGTTCCCTTCCTACGGTTGATTTCATGAGGGCAAATTTTGGGCAAGCGGCGGTGATTACACCGAACGATATCCCATTTCCTCCGCGCGGCATCTTGGTAGAAGGAGAAATCAATCATGATATGATTGTAACCGCTGATCTCGATTTAGAGCTGTTATATCAGGTTCGCGAAAGCGGTTCTGTCACCACGTGGCGTGATCGACGCACGGATCTTTATCCGGATTGGAAATAAAATGTGACTAGCTGCTCTATAAGGATCATCGCTATTTGTTGCCGAACAGCTTGAACAAGAAGGTTTTTCACATGTTTATTCCATTGAAGGCGGTATGAAAGCGTGGAGCGAGCATTTACAACCGGTCAAAATCGCTGAGCTGAAAAACGGCGGTGCGATTTATCAATTTGTCCGTCTCGGGAAAGGCTGCCTGTCCTATTTGATCGAATCAAACGGAGAAGGTGCGCTTATTGATACAAATCGCATGACGGATGTATACGTTGAGTTTGCGAAGGAACGCGAGATTTCTATTAAATATGTCATTGATACCCATTTGCACGCAGACCATATTTCCGGCGGCCGCAAGTTAGCTGAACAATTGGGAGCGACGTACTATTTGCCTCCAAAAGATGCGACAGAAGTGACCTTTTCCTATGCACCGATTCAAGATGAGGATCGCATTCAGGTCGGTCATGCAGTGATCGAAGCTGTTTACTCACCGGGACATACAATTGGCAGCACTTCGTTTATTATAGATGACCAATATTTACTAACGGGAGATGTTTTATTTATCGATTCGATCGGTCGTCCGGATTTGGCTGGAAAAGCGCAGGATTGGGTGGGGGATTTGCACAAGACATTATATGAGCGCTATAAACAATTAGCAGATGACCTGTTGGTTTTGCCTGCACATTTTATGGTACCGGGTGAAATGAATGACGATGGTAGTGTTGGTACTACATTGGGTATGTTGTACGCAAAAAATCATGGTCTCAATATCGCGAGCGAAGAAGAGTTTCGAAAAACGGTGACGGAAAACTTGCCTCCGCAGCCGAATGCTTATCAGGAAATTCGGCAAACAAATATGGGAAAGCTTCATCCAGATGAAGAGCAGCAACGCGAGATGGAAATCGGTCCAAACCGTTGCGCAGTCCGGTAATGATTAAAAAAGGGAGACTTGAGTCATTCATGCCGAGTCTCCTTTTTCTCCCTCCGCAAATATTTTTTAAATTAAGTAAACGGAAAGCTATATTGATAACTAACAAGTAAAGACAATGCCTCTATTCCAAAATTTGTTTAGAAAAATAAATCGGTTGATTATATACTTATACATGTATATAATTGTTCATAAATAAAAACAATAGAGGCTCGGAAATTAACTAACTGATTCCGGGTATTTTGGGGGATGAAAGCTAATTTTTGGAGGAACTTTGGAGTTTTCATAAGTCATTTTCAAAAAAATTCATGCCAAATAAACCACATGAAGTGGATTTTTAAAAAAATGTATTTTAAGATGGCTTTATAGGGACAAAAGAGCTTTAATTATTGGATCTATATTGGAAAAGTTACTCTTTTCCGCCTCCTTTGTCCACGCATCGGCATGCTGGCACATGCCGATGCAATATGTGCGAATACTCCAATGTCTTGAACTGCGCCCTCTTGAATCCTCCAAATGATAATCAATCTTTTGACGCTTGATACAACGCTCGACCCCAGTGCGCAAAGAATAGCGCTTATACCATTCTTTGCTGTCACGTTTCACTCTTGGAAAAAGACGAGGATTATCCTTTGTCGATGTATAAAAGGTGCGTCCATATGCCGAATCAGAGCACGGATTGGGACATTTCCATTTCCCAACTGCAGCTGGACACCGCCATTTACGACGATAGGTTTTCTGATTTAATCCCCAATGGATCATCTGTCGACCTATGGGGCAGATTGGAACACCATCGAGATTAATATCCATTTCTTTGTGCTGAAATTTTTTGGAACGCCTTGGGTTCAGGTCAATAATCGCTGAAACATCATAGTGCTCCAACATTTCATAAATGGCATAAGCATCCAGAGCTGAATCCAGGATGGCTTCTCCGAACTTCCAATCGGGATACCAGTGTAGAAGTTCATGGAATGTACTCACAAACAGGACGGAATCGTGTTTGCTTGCCCGGTACAACCTTGGGTAGATGGGCAGGTTATACGGACTGTCCGAGGCAGCCACCATAAAAAGATTTCGTCCGTAATAGTACTTTTCTCTTGAACTGTCCCAACCCCAATCGGCATCGGGGTCTGAGAATTGGCGGTTACAATCGCACTTCCAATTCCCTTTCTTCCGGCAGTCACAAAGGAATTTCCCGTATGGCCGGCCACCGGTTTCAACAGGAGTGCCATCAGCGAGAATACTGAGGGACTGAGTTTCCCCTAATAACCCGGCTGATGCCGATTTATTTACAAATAGGGATTGGAATAGGATTTGAAGTTGATCATGTGCCTTCGGTGTATACCGGACTTTCTTATTTTTTAAAGCACGGCGAACCAGTTTCTCAACAATTTGTGGGTTCTTGGGTTCAAGCTTTTGATTCTTTTTCCCTTTTTTCCTGGGTTTCTTCAATTTTCGCTTTTTACGGTTGGACAGGTGCGGAGTAGGACTAAGCCAAAGCCGGTTAAAAAAGTCATAAAATGTACCTACTCCAGGCACATTGCCCGGTGAAAAACCACTAAGGATCGCAAGGACATGGTTCGTTTTTAGATGAAATACCCAATGATCGACGCTGGTTACCCTTTGTTGGTGCATCAGAAGCAAGCTTCGAAGCATATCACAAGGGTTCCGTGGCTTTCTTCCCCTAGGGTTAGAGGAGTAACGATGTTTAAGCAGATCCGCTGTATCTGTTAGGTCCATTAAGGAACACCAGATAATAGGTTCAAAGTAGAAATCTTTTAAAAAGGCTTTACTAATAGAATGGTTGTCGAATTCTTCAACGACAAATTTTAGATATGATTCGTGTGAACGAATGTTGCCAAGCATACAAATTCCCCCGTATTCAGTATAAAAAATAACCTCACTTAATTGTTGAGGCGAATGTATGTTTGTCAAGAGGAAAGTTTGTTCGCATCCCTGTTTTAGGGGTGAAACGATAAAAAAGCCCTAGTCCAAAGACTAGAGCGAATGCGGAAAACTAATTTCCGAGAGACTATAAACAATGAATGAGGTGAAAAGAAAAATTGGAAGGAATACTGCTTTTGGCTTTATTTATTTTGTTATCAATATCTGTCTATCGGCGGTATTATCCAGTAAGAGGAGTTCCGTGTGTTGACTACCGCGATGAAAGTATAAATTCTTTAACGATTCTAGATCTTCGTGATTACAACGAAAAAACAAATCATTATCCCATTGCGAATTCCTTTCACATACCGTTTGCTTATTTAAAACGGCATGTTTATGAAATTCCTGATAAACCAATCCATGTGATTGCAAGTGATGAAGTAGGAAAAAATTTAGGCATTCGCTTTTTGCGCAGCCGCGGTTTTAAAGTGAAGAGCTATTCAATGGCCGATTGTCCTTGCAAAGAAAGGAGAAATGCCAAATGGAATACAGCAAAGAAATCAAAAACCGCCTAAAACGAATTGAAGGACAAGTAAAAGGGATTATTGGTATGATGGAACAAGAAAAGGACTGCAAAAGCGTGATTTCTCAACTTTCTGCTGCACGAAACGCTATTGATCGCACTATTGCCGTTATTGTAAGTTCCAATTTAGAGCAATGTATCCGTGAAAGCTTAGAAAATGGGGAAAAAACGGAACACCTAGTAAAAGAAGCAGTAGAGCTGTTGGTAAAAAGTCGTTAAAAATTTGTCAACTTTTCTTTGAAAAGTTGACAGCTTTTTTATTCCTATTAATATACATATAGGGGTAATGGTAATATTAAAGGAGGTCATTGACAATGAATGCAGATAAAGTATTAGATGCGAAGGGTTTTGCATGCCCAATGCCAGTCGTAAGAGCAAAAAAAGCAATTGATGAGTTAGAAGCTGGTCAAGTTTTAGAGGTGCATACAACGGATAAAGGTTCCAAAAACGATTTGACCGCTTGGGCAAAGGCAAGTGGACATACGGTTGTTAATATGAAAGAAGAAAATGGCGTTTTTACGTTTTGGATCAAAAAGGGATAATTTTTGCTATCTTTATACCCCTATTAGTATTTTGAGAAGAAGGTGGAAACAAAATGTCGCAGCAAAAGAAAAAAACAACGATCATCTTGTTTAGCGGTGACTATGATAAGGCGATGGCAGCGTATATTATCGCGAACGGCGCTGCTGCCTATGACCATGAGGTTACAATTTTTCATACGTTCTGGGGGCTTAACGCATTGCGTAAAGATTCGACAGTTCCGGTGAAAAAAGGATTATTAGAAAAAATGTTTGCGAAAATGATGCCACGCGGAGCGGATAAAATGGGTCTTTCACGAATGAACTTTGCAGGTGTGGGCCCGAAGCTCATTAAACATGTGATCAAAAAACATAATGCGATGCCTCTTCCACAGCTCATTGAAATGGCAAAAGAGCAAGAAGTGAAACTCGTGGCTTGTCAAATGACGATTGACTTGTTAGGGCTAAAGCAAGAAGAATTGATTGACGGCATCGAATTTGCGGGTGTAGCCACTTACTTAGCAGACGCTTCCGAAGGCAACGTCAACTTATTTATTTAAGGTGAAGATTAATGACTCAAACCATTGTGAATATATTATTATTTTTGCTCGCTGCTTCGTTTCTTACCGGTCGGCTTTTGCCGGCAAAAGGTGTGCGAACGATTACGGCGAGCGAATTAAAAAAGGAATTAGGCAAAAAAGATGTACAATATGTCGATGTTCGAACACCGATGGAATTTCGTACGAATCATATTCGTGGCTTTCAAAACATTCCGCTTCATGAATTGAAGAAGCGAGCGCATGAATTGTCAAAAGAAAAGGAAGTCATTGTCATTTGTCAAAGCGGTATGAGAAGCACAAAAGCGAGCAAATTATTAAAGAAACTCGGTTTTAAACACGTCACGAATGTGACAGGCGGCATGAATCCTTGGATGTAAGGAGGGAGAAACAATGAAAGAAATCACTACAAAAGAAGTAGAACAACTTCTCCAAAACGGAAATTCATTAAATATCATTGATGTTCGGGAGGTCGAAGAAGTCGCTGCTGGGAAACTTCCTGGCGCTGTCAATATTCCGTTAGGTTTATTGGAATTTCGCATGAATGAATTAGAAAAAGATCAAGAATACATTATTGTTTGCCGTTCAGGTGCAAGAAGCGCTCGTGCTACTCAATTTTTAGAAAGCTATGGATACAACGTTACGAACATGACAGGCGGCATGCTAGCATGGGAAGGGCCTGTTGAATAAGCAAATATTGCAAGGAGGAGAGAGAACATGATTCAAGTGAATATGACCATCAATGCAAAAGGATTATCATGCCCGATGCCAATTGTTAAAACAAAAAAAGCGATCAACGAACTACAACCAGGTCAAGTGCTAGAAGTCGAAGCAACAGATAAAGGTTCCAAAGCGGATATTAAAGCGTGGGCAGAAAGCACAGGACATCAATATCTTGGCACGATCGAACAAGGAAACGTCTTAAAACATTACATTCGCAAAACAAGCGAGAACGAAACAAAAGAAGAAGCAAAGTTTCCTCATGTCATTTCCAATGAAGAATTGCTTACGAAATTGAATGATGCATCTGTTACGATTTTAGATGTTCGCGAACCAGCAGAGTATGCGTTCGGACATATTCCAAGAGCCATTTCCATTCCGCTTGGTGAATTGGAAAACCGGGCAGAAGAATTATCGAAAGACAATACGATTTATGTTGTATGCCGTACAGGTAATCGTAGCGACTTGGCCGCGCAAACATTAGTGGAAAAAGGATTTTCGAACGTTTGGAATGTCGTTCCAGGGATGTCCAAATGGAATGGACCGGTGGAAACAGAACAGTTGTAATGAAGGGGTTTTTTTTTGATAAATTTATACTATAGGGGGTATAAGATATGAAAGAAATGACAGTACAACAATTAACAAGCAAAGTATTAAATAAAGAAAACGTCTTGATTTTCGATGTGCGTAACGAAAGCGATTTTCACGATTGGAAAGTTGAAGCGGAAAATTTTGAATACTTAAACGTTCCTTATTTTGAGTTGTTGGATGGTATTGACGCAGTGAAAGACCGCATTCCAACCGATAAAGAGATTGTCGTTGTCTGTGCTAAAGGTGGATCGTCTGCGTTCGTGGCGGAACAACTAGAAGAAGCGGGCTTTGACAATGTGTATACGCTTGTGGGCGGCATGAAAGCATGGAGCGAACATCTTCATCAAGCAAAAGTGTATGAAGATGACAAAATAAAAGTATATCAATTTATTCGCGTTGGAAAAGGCTGTTTGTCTTACATGGTCATCTCCGGAAACGAAGCACTTGTTGTCGATCCTTCACGCTTTATTGATGTATACGAGAATGCGGCGAAAGAAGAAGGCGTCAACATTACGCATATCGTTGATTCACACTTGCACGCTGACCATGTTTCTGGCGGAAGAGCGTTAGCAGAACGCACAGGGGCGAAATATTATTTAATGAAAAGCGAAGGAGCGGTCTTTGATTTTGAACCGCTAGAAGCGCATGACAAAATTGAGTTTGAGCAAGTTCAGTTAGAAGTGCTAGCAGTGAAAACACCAGGACATACGCCAGGAAGTGTATCGTTCTTCGTAAACCAAAAACTTCTCTTCTCAGGAGATACGATTTTTGTCGGTGGTCTAGGACGTCCAGACTTAGGAGGAAAAGCGGCAGAATGGGCAGCGGATTTATACGACACAGTCTATGAAAAAGTCGCTACAATTGCGGACGATGTGATCGTGTTGCCAGGGCATTATGCAAACTTAGACGACGAAATGAACGAAGCAGGATATATCGGAGATACGTTAGGCAACATCCGTTCACGCAATGAGATGATGCAAAATAAACAAAAAGAAGAATTTATTGAAATCGTCGTCCAAAATGCCAATACAGAAACACCGCCAAACTTTGAAGATATCGTGGCGATTAACCGCGGTCAAAAAGTTGTCGATGCCGAACAACAACAAGAGTTGGAAATCGGACCGAACCGTTGTGCGTTACATCATACGCATTAAAAAGGAAAAATCGGGGGATGCACAAGGCGTCCCCGATTTTTATAAAGGGGGACTTATCAAATGGATGTTACACTCAATTATATTATTGTTATTTTTCTTATAGGTTTTGTTGGTTCTTTCATCTCGGGAATGGTTGGAATCGGTGGTTCGATTATTAAATATCCGATGTTGCTTTATCTCCCTCCGCTATTTGGCCTTGCTGCGTTTAGTGCCCATGAAGTATCAGGCATTAGCGCCGTGCAAGTTTTTTTCGCCACGATTGGTGGTGTATGGGCATATCGAAAAGGCGGTTACTTAAATAAAACGTTAATTCTTTATATGGGGATTAGTATTTTAATCGGCAGTTTCATCGGCGGCTACAGCTCCAAACTGATGAGTGAAGGAACGATTAACGTCGTTTACGGCATTTTGGCAGCTTTGGCAGCCGTCATGATGTTTGTACCGAAAAAAGGGATTGATGATATTCCGTTAGACAAGGTAGCCTTTAACAAATGGCTGGCTGCCGCACTGGCATTTCTGATCGGAATTGGCTCCGGGATTGTTGGAGCGGCAGGGGCGTTTCTTCTCGTTCCTGTGATGCTCGTGATTCTGAAAATTCCTACTAGAATGACGATTGCCACTTCATTGGCTGTCACCTTTATTTCTTCCATTGGCTCGACGTTTGGCAAAATCACCACCGGTCAGGTCGATTACATCCCTGCCTTCATTATGGTGGTTGCCAGTTTGATTGCCTCGCCGCTAGGGGCAAAAGCAGGACAAAAAATGAATACAAAAGTACTCCAAGTCATTTTAGCCGTTTTAATTTTGGCAACGGCGGTGAAAATTTGGGTCGATATTTTTTTAAGCCGTCAGTGAAAAAACTTTCATGTGTGATTCGAAAAAACGGAGCAAGATGTATAATAATTATGGCATATCATTTATTGGTTTGAAAGTTAGGAAAAACAAGAGAATATTAGGAGCTCTTACTTGGATGATAAGGATGTAATTTAAAATTTTTGCTATAGTGATCAAGTGTATGATGAAAACAAACATGAACTATATGCAATGATTCGCCCGATCATGCAATGGTGTTCAGCGCGCTTTCACCACAATCTAAAAACAATTTCGCTCTGCAAGTGTGTCTGAAAAGGATTTTGCCCGCATTCAATATAGATGTCTTTCGCTTATAGAAGGAACAATGAATTTGCTTTTACGATCATCCGGATCAAAGATTCAACAGTTCATCTTTAATTGGCTGCTCTGAAAACATGTTTATAAGGTTGTGTTTGAACATGAAGCGCTGAGGAGGCTGATTGACTGTTCAAGAATCAAGTTGATTACAATTGTATGTAATTTTATTATCAGGGCTTTGCAGAAAATAAAGCAGTTTATTGCTAAAAGACTTGGATTTTGCTTTTATGGTTGGGCTTCGTGTATTATTGAATTAATAATAAAATTATTAATTACGTTTTAGGGGCTAATGATCACTGCCACGCTGTCAACAATTAGAGCTAGTCGTCAAGGTATTGTAGATTTGTTGGTGATATGCTAATCTATCCATGCAAGAGTGATCAACCTCCGTTTTAGGATTGTCGTTGTTCGTCTTTTTATTGTCTGTTAATGCAAATTTTATTCCGCTGTTGTTTTGAAATATAAGTATTGTCAATTGGAGGTAGCAATGGAACTTATAGAAGTGTTTAAAGCCTTGTCAAATGAAACGAGGCTGCAAATCGTACAATGGCTCAAAAATCCAGAAGCTCACTTTCCCAAACCGCAGCACGGTGATATACACGAAGATGGTGTATGTGTGAGCGATATCCATAAAAAAGTTGGACTGTCACAATCTACTGTATCCCATTATTTATCGATGCTGCAAAATGCCGGATTAATAAAGGCAAAACGTGTTGGGCAATGGACTTATTATAAAAGGGATGAAGAGAACATCAAAAAATTGAATGAATTATTATCAAGGGATTTATAGGCCTAATTTTTTAATTGTTGCTTTTGGCTTGAATCCCTTTTTATTTTGTTTTATTATATTTATAGATTCAGATATCGAGAATTATCGATTTATAATTATTTATATCGATGATTCTAGATATTTAAATAAATAAAAAATAAACTTCAACTAATTTTCACGTTTTATGAAACCGCTTTTTTGTAATCGTTATCAATTTTTGAGCGGTTGAAATGCTTCTTCTTTGTCAAAAAGCGAAAGTATTGGAAGAAGGAGTTTTGCATATTGGTGACGACATTAGATTAGATCGTCGTTCGATAAAGTGGTATGAGAATTTCATGACAAGGATCAGTGATGTCAAACTACTAGCATTTGAGGAGGTGAGGGCAGAAACACAAAAAATGATGCTTGTTCAAGCGAACAAAATTGAAATAGTGTCATTTGAGATCATGACAATATGAATCTGCTAGTTAAATGAAAACTATGAAAGGGAGCGAAGCAAAGATGTTGCGAGATATTGATTTACAATCTATACAAGAAGTAAGAAATTACCTTGAGGAAGCGAAAACAGCTCAAAAAATAATGGCAAAGATGACTCAGAGCGAGATTGATCATATTGTTGAAAGCATGGTTAAAGCAGCTAGGGAAGAAGCTGAGCGATTGGCTGCTATGGCAGTAGAAGAGACTGGCTTTGGAAATGTTCCTGATAAAACTGTAAAAAATCTGTTCGCAGCGAATGATGTTTACAATTCTATCAAGGATGTGAAAACTGTCGGGATTATTCGTCGTGATGAAGAAAACCGCGTATGGGAAGTTGCTCAACCTGTAGGGATCGTTGCAGGAATTGTCCCATCTACAAATCCTACATCAACAGTCATTTTTAAATCATTGATTGCAGTTAAAGCAGGAAATGCGATTATTTTCAGCCCTCACCCAGCTGCTGCTAAATGTACAGCGGAAGCAGCAAGAATCATGCAAGAAGCGGCAGAGTGCGCCGGAGCACCAAAAGGTTTGATTTCTTGCATTACCCAACCAACATTGGCAGCAACAAACGAGCTGATGAAACATAAATTAACTGATGTCATCCTTGCCACAGGCGGTCCTGGTTTGGTGAGAGCTGCTTACAGTTCCGGAAAACCAGCATACGGTGTAGGTCCTGGGAACGTACCTGTATACATTCATGAGAGTGCCAATATCGAAAAAGCAGTTGAACTTATCATTGAAAGCAAAACTTTTGACTACGGAACAATTTGTGCTTCTGAACAAGCTCTTTTAGTGGATGAGTCGATTAAAGAGAAAGTTGTTGCAGAGATGACAAAACAAGGCGCTTATTTCTTGAATGAAGAAGAAAAACGAAAAGTAGAATCCATCATTCTCGTAAACGGTGGACTGAATGCAAAAATGGTAGGAAAGTCACCTCAAGTGATTGGTGAAATGGCAGGTATTGAAGTTCCGTCCGAGGCGAAAGTGATCGTTGCAGAAGAAACAGGAGTTGGGAAAGAATATCCATTCTCAATTGAAAAACTATCTCCAACTCTAGCATTTTATACAGTGAAAGATATGCAAGCAGCAAGCGAGCTTGCCCAAAAACTTCTTGATGCAGGCGGACTTGGTCACACAGTCGGAATTCACGCTGAGGATGAAAAAGTAATCGAAGCTTACACAATCGATAAACCAGCAGGACGTATCATTGTAAATGCCGGTACAACATTTGGCGCTATTGGGGCTACAGTGAACGTAAAACCGTCCTTGACTCTTGGCTGCGGTGCTATTGGCAACAACGTTACATCTGACAATGTTACAGTCAATCACTTGTTTAACATTAAACGTGTTGCATTTGGAGTCCGCCAAATGCCAAAAAAAGAGGAAAGTGCACAAAATGAACCTGCATTAACGAAATAACTTGACTGTCCATAAAAACTCTTTTGATAGATTAAAAGACTGTATCAAACATCTGCCATGTGCTTTGATACAGCTAAAAAAATAAATTCGACACGCCGGAAGTGATAATGCGTTTACCCCCCTAAAAAAATTTCGTTGTAAGGACGATATTCAGTACAAAAATCCATGCAGGAGCATCTTTTCCTGCATGGATTTATTATTACACACATCAACTAGTAAGCTCGTGCAGTTCACTGGATCTATTTTAAAAAGTTTTTTGTTAATTTGGAAATCGTAAAGTGGTAGCGGGAAAACTCCCAAAACAACACTAGACTATTGGTTGCGCTGCAAAAATAAAAAGCCAATCATTGCAATTAAAAGCATTTTATGATGTTTCGACAAGTTGTCAGAGAGCTCAACGATATCATTGTACACATCACGAAAAATATTCGTAAATTCATGAGGGAAATATCCATTGTAGAAACGGGCCCACTGCCGACCTTCGGAATCTGTTAATGTAAAATCACCAGAAAAGGCCTTAACCTTAACAGGGAGAATCAGCTTATCATCAGCATCTCTCAGCTCACCTTTTATGTTGACTAGACTTTTCCAATCCTCTTGTACATATTCTCCCAGTTTTCGGCCATGTACATTCTTTACTGTTACAATCGACTTTTTCATTCCTTTTCTCTTAAAGGTAAACAGCACATTTCCTTTATTCGAAAAAACACCATAAGTAATCGGAAGCGCCATGATCAGTGAATCACGAAGCAGCAGGCTCATTGGGTAAAAAATAAAAGCAATACGGATTGGCTTAATCGTTCCAACAAAATGGCCGCTTTTTTCAAACAGTAGGAGACGAGGAAAAAAACCAAGATCTTTTTTTAAAACTAAATGATCCAACTCAAGGAGGGAAGCTTTGACTCATGAATTTGAATATCTTTCACCTTGTTATATTTAATCTGGTTTGAAACTCCGGTAAAAAACAAAAAAAGACCTACAATACCTATTGAAGAAAGATTTAACCAATTTTGTAAAGAATTTGGTCGATCGATGAAAAAAACAGAAATACCAATGAGCATAACTATAGAAGATAAAGCAAATGCTGCTTTCATTCTCCGTTTATACATAGTAGCAATCATCAAATCAACTCCAGTCAAACATAGGGAAGTCTTTCTACCTCATCAACTATCAGTTTAGATTAGTAGTTTATAGTATTCGATATTTTTTACATCCTTTTAGTGAAAAAATGGAGAAGACATCAAGATGAGGCGGCTTTGAATATGCTCGTGCTCACCAGCCTTAGCAATCCTAAGTTATTCATTAGCACAATATGCCAAATAGAGAACTGTATGATTGGGCATGTTTTTTTATTTATTTTCAAAGGTCAGAATAAAAGTTTAAATACAGGCACTTTGAATAAAATGGAAAAAAATTTTTACTTTGTGTATGGTATTTCCAGGGAATAGCACAGGGTTAAAAAAAGAAGTGAGGTTATCACTTTTTGAGGTAGTTGTAGGTTACATAATTTTTTTTCGTAACGTACGGATGGAAACATCATGTTCGCCAATAATTTCGTAAACAGATTTGAAGCTTTCTTGGAGGTTTTTCATTTCTTCGTTTGTTTCCATTACAGCTTGTTTAATTGATTTTTGTTCCTGTTCAATCCGATTCAATCGCTCTTCAACATGATTTAAGCGTGTTTCTACTTGATCTAAACGCTCTTCTACTCGATCCAACCGATTTTCGACCCGATTTAATCGATCATCTACCTGGTCCAATCGCGTCCCGATATAATCTAGTCGATCATGCACATTTTTAAGATCATTGTCAATAGACATCACTTTTTCTAAAATTAAGTCGAGTTTTTGTTCCATTTTTTGACTCCTTTTAAAAATCTCCTTTCCTCAATTTTATTCGAATGAAATGGTTCTGACAAGTACGAATTGGGTGCCTTGAATTGATTAAATGCAGTATCAAAAATGCCCGAGCATTAATAAAACATTTACATCTGAAAGACTATGTGACGATAAAGGGATTCATACTCAAACAAGTCGGTGGAATATGTAGAAGATTATGCTTTCGCTTTATCATTCATAGTATGTTCGAAATATTAAAGAATAAGATAATTGAGAATTAAGGTATTTTTATGTAGAAAGGCATAAAATTGCTTTTCAAAATCAGGAATCTAAATTTTTCATCATCATCGAAATAAACCCTTTGTGTTGGTTGATCTTTATTGTTCAAACTGTTCAAGCCAATTAAATATTCGTCTTCATGCTGTTTTACAAGTCTTATTTTAATACAAAAGAAAATAATCAAATGCTAAAGTATAGAAAAAATCAATAGGTGATCCGAATTAAGATTTTATTGAAATGCTGTCTATTTTGACAGAAGTAGGTTTTGTTAATATAGATAGCGATAAAAGCTAGAATTGTTAAAATAGTTACTACGAAAGCAGTTTTTTATCTTACGAACTCCCATTGGTTAATGAGATTGAATGTGTTTACCATTAGAAGATATTCCTTACTTATCTATACAATTTTTGCACCAGTTTCATCAGTATTATGGAAAAGGGCCACTAGAGTTATGTGATTCCGCATTGCAAATGCTTCACTCCTATCATTGGCCAGGCAACATACGTGAATTGAAAAACATCATGCAAAGAGCATTTCTTTTAGCCATTCATGAGCCGAAAATTCTCCCTTTACACTTGCCTGAAGACTTCCAAAATTTCAGTACAATAAAACAACATTTCGTTGGCAATCTCAAATATGTGGAAAAACAAATGATCGAGCAAGTTCTACCCGAGTTCGACAGTCACTAGGCAAACAAAATGCCTCTCATCCCTTGATACCAAAGGGACGAGAGGCATTTGGGCATACGTTGGGCGTGTATCTAGGTGCGAGGATGAATGCCTAGAATCTTCGGAGGAGGCTCCAGCCCTAGAGCCGCAAAGAATTGAGCCTGTTTGGCCGTCAGTTCGGTTCGTTGATAAAGGTCACCGTTTTTTGAAGAAAAATGTCCAAGCATGAGACGTTCGCATTCGTCCCTTACGTTCGGCCACGATTCATAGGTTCGAATCTCCACGATCCGAACTAACAAGAGAGCAAGCCAACTGAGCAGCACATGCGCCCGAATGCGGTCTTCCAAGCGATGATACATAGGCCGCAATTCCAATGTAGACTTCAATGTTCGGAAGGCCTGCTCAATATCCACCAGCTGCTTATACCCGATGGCGACATCTTCGGCAGACAAGGTGTCATCGGATGTCCGGATGAGATATTTGCCGTCGTACTTTTCCGCGTCACGAACCGCTTGCTTGTCGATGCGAAGGGTTCCGTCCTTCAACTGGCGCAAGTATTTTCCGTAGGACGAATGGGAACGCAACCGGCAGGTCGCCTTATGATGGGCTTCGTTTGGGAGTTGGCGAAGCCCTTCTAACTCCTCTTTCAGCGATTCAAGCAGCTTTTCTCGCTCCTTGCGTTGGCGTTCGGCTTCGCTGGGATTGTACACGAGAACATAGCGCTGACGCGCTTCTCCGTCGCCGACGATGATTTCTTTGATGTGCAAATTCTCGTCCACTTCATGATAACGTCCGCGACGACTTAAGGCCTCTTCGACGGCGGCTTTGCCGGATCGCATTTTTTCGCCGACAATGTAGTGTCCGCCGGCCTGTTGCAAGATTCGCAAATTCTCTTCAGAGGAAAAGCCGCGGTCCATGACGCTGATCACACGTCCAAGCTTCCAGCCAATCAAGTCTTGTTTCACCTGTTTGATGACCGTCATGTCCATCGTATTGCCAGGCCATACCCAAGCGCGAATCGGGATTCCTTCCCGGGTGACAGCCAGCCCAATGACGATTTGAACCAAGTCTGGGCGTTTGTCTTTCGAGAATCCTTGTTTTCGAAGCGATTCTCCTTCCGGTGTTTCAGAGGGATCCACTTCGAAGTACGACGAAGTCGTATCGAAGTAAATCAAGTCGACTTCCAAATTCAATAAATCGGCCACAGCATGGAACACTTGACGTTCCAATTCCGGCTGCACGGCCAGCAGTTCATCCATCGCCCGGTACAACTGGTGGCTGGCGGCTTGAGGAAGGTGAGGGATATACACGTCTTTCTCCACCCACTCCTCCATCGCCAACTTGCTTGACGGATGAAGGGCGCGATTCGCCACCATGGCAAAAATCAGCCGTTCCAGCGAAATCTGGTGATGTCGGGAGGTAAACAAGGAGTGGAGAATCTCTCCCAACCCCAGTTGTCTCCAGAGCTGATCCAAGAGCCAGACGCCGCCGAGGTGTTTGCATGACTGGAATTGAAAGTCATCGGAAGCTTCTCCTGTCAACGTTTCGACTTCCCAAGCCTGCTCAGGAGAAAGGAATCGCGAAATGCTTTTGGCCAGACGTTCCAAGACGGCGCGATCCACTTCATCTTCGCGCCCGAATGAATAAATCACCTTCGCTTTCGCATATTTGGCCTTTGGATCCCATTCATTGTGAGCAAGCTGGAGATAAGCAACGGTTGTTCCATCCTTGTTTTTGCGTGTGACTCGTCGTATGTACATGCCTATATTATAACGTATAAAATTTATTTTTAAAAGGAAAAATTAATAAATCGTGTGCCTATGAAATTCAGCGTTTTTTCCTAGGATCCGCATTACGAAACCCATGATATAACAGCATTTTGGTCATTTCCATTTGCCTAAAATGACCTCAAAACTGTCGAACTCGGGTTCTACAAGAAACAAAAAATATGACGGAAGCAGCACAAATTCTTGGCATTACGAGAAGCACGTTATATCGAAAAATGAATAAATGGAATATCCGAAAAAAACGTTCAAAGGAGCAATAGTAGTTGTTTCGCATCCTTTTTAGAAAAAAAGCCGGTAATTAAATCGGATCTCTTTTGATTTTCCTTTTTTTCACTATTACAAAAGTAAATACGCTCTATTTTCATAGAAAAAATCCCCAAAAAGAATGATCAATCATTCAAGACAGAAAGGTGTGCGCATTTTTATGTAATAAAAATTAACATAAAATTTGTTTTCTAGCAAAAATTCATGATTTCAAACGTTTAAAAAACTCAAAAAATATGTTATAATTATGTTATATTTAATTACATTGTAGGTAATTATTTATAACAAATTAGAATTAGATCGTACTTTTAGTCATTTCCCAGCTTTAAAAAGTAGACTAATAAATATAAACAGCATTAATTTGACGGCAATAGTGATTTATCTGCATGGAAAAATTTCTAATTAGAGTTAGTAAATATAGGAATGAATCTTTATGAGTCATTTCCTATTTAAAAAAATAAATTGAATTAAAAGAACAGGAGGAGTTTGATAATGGGAAGTATTGGAAGTATGACGAAGCCACCAGAAGGGTTTTTGGCAGCTTTAATTCAATATCCGGTTCCAGTAGTGGAATCCAGAAAAGATATTGAAAAACAAATTGAACAAATTGTTCGAACAGTTCATTCCACAAAAGCGGGATATCCCGGATTAGAGTTAATCGTATTCCCTGAATATAGTACACAAGGTTTAAACACAAAAAAATGGACTACTGATGAATTTTTATGTACAATACCTGGTCCAGAAACAGATGCGTTTGCGCAAGCATGTAAAGAAGCTCAAGTATATGGGGTATTTTCAATTATGGAAAAAAATCCAGACGGAGGACTGCCATACAATACAGCCATTATCATCGATCCGCAAGGCGAGATTATTCTTAAGTATCGTAAATTAAATCCTTGGGTTCCTATTGAACCATGGCAGCCAGGGGATTTAGGTATGCCAGTTTGTGATGGACCAGGCGGAAGCAAATTGGCAGTATGCATTTGTCATGATGGCATGTTCCCTGAAATTGCTCGAGAAGCTGCTTATAAAGGAGCTAATGTTTTAATTAGAATTTCGGGATACAGTACACAAGTAAATGAACAATGGATTTTAACAAATCGTTCAAATGCATGGCATAATTTAATGTATACATTATCGGTAAATCTAGCCGGTTACGATGGGGTATTTTATTATTTCGGAGAAGGCCAAATTTGTAATTTTGATGGAACGACATTGGTTCAAGGACACAGAAATCCTTGGGAAATCGTTACGGCTGAAATATATCCGAAACTGGCAGATCAAGCACGTTTGAATTGGGGGCTTGAAAACAATATATTTAATTTGGGAACGAGAGGTTATGTAGCTGTTCCAGGCGGTGTTAAAGAAAATCCTTATACATTTATCAAAGACTTGGCTGAAGGCAAATATAAGTTGCCATGGGAAGACGACATAAAAATTAAAGATGGCTCAATTTATGGATATAAGAAAAATGAAGTCATTCAAGCTAAATAGCTGTGAAAGTAAAGAGGGTGCCCCAAAAGTTGAATATCGGGCACCCCTTTCTTTTGAAACAATAATTCACCAAACAACGGTACAGAAGGGACGGTTATTTTATGGATAATAAGTAACAAATGATTTATTCCCTGTTTTAATATTTCCAATTTTAAATTGTTTTCAAGAAAAATAAACTGTTTAACGAACTTTTTTCCTTTTTAAACCGAAAATTAAGGAATATAAATTTGTTCCGATATAGCAATTTATAATTTTAATAGGTATAACATAAGAAAATTAGTTGCAAAAGAGGTGATTTGATGATATTAGTAAGCTCCTGTTTAGCGGGGTTAGAAGTGAGGTATAATGGGACGCATTGTTTACATAATAAAATATGGAAATTAGTTCAGGAGAAGAAAGCCGAAATGGTTTGTCCTGAAATATTAGGCGGATTTTCAACTCCTAGAGAACCTGCAGAGATCATCGGTGGAAACGGGGAGGATGTACTGGATGGAAAGGCGAAAGTAGTGGATCGGTCAGGCAACGATGTGAGAGAGCTTTACATAAAGGGCGCTTATGCGGCTTTAAAAAAAGCAAAAGAAATAAAAGCAACATTAGTAGTTCTCAAAGAGAATAGTCCGTCCTGCGGTAGTTCAATGATTTACAACGGCGAATTTACTGGAAAGAAAATGGTTGGAAGTGGGGTAACAGCTGCTTTACTAAAGAGAAACGGGTTTCAGGTCATTTCAGAAGAACAATTTGCTGAACTAGATTCTTTTTAACTACGAGTTGAATTGGAATCGATTTTTTAAAAGTCCGCTTTTTCCTGTTCATATAATTTAGATTGATAGAATAACGAACGAATCCTTGAATTGTTCAATTGAATGCCAACAATACCCGTTGTTTGTGCAACAGTTGGTTTGTCATTTTTTAGAGAAAGACCGGATGCTATATCATTGAGTTGTTTGTCCATCTGGGTAATCTTTTTTTCGACTTGGTCCAACCGCTCATTAATTTCGGTCAATTGCTGCTTTGTTAGTTCAAACTGTTGATCAGCTTGTTTGATTTAAAACGTTAATCGATTTGTTCAAAGGGCTGCCTCGTTTTCCGTATGATTTTTTAGTTGCTCCGCTAATTCCTTCAACACTTGTAAAATCATCTTAGCTATAAGATGGGCCCAAATTTCTTCATTTTTATCCTTTCTCATTATAACATGCTCCAGCCATTTCAACGAAGACTACATTATTTTTTTCAAATCGGTATTAAACTGATAATGAATGGGAAAAGCGAGGAATAATCATATCCTTTTAGACGGCATTTTTTAAGATAAAAACATTTTGCAAAACATTCTTACTCAGCTTAACCGCTTATCTTCAATAAAAGCTCCTTTCACCCGAGACTGGCTGCCATTTTGAGTGCGTATTTTAGTTAACCAATTGACATTAATAGTTTACAATTTTATCATTTAATTGTTAACCTTTTTATTTTAAAAGTTAACATAAAAAAGATTGGAGGTTGAAAAATTAGAAATAGCTCTTTAATTAGTTTAATGAATTTTGACGGAAATTCATTGACATAAAATAAATGACGGAGGCTGGAGGCCAACGAATGAAAGAGGAAAGGTATTATAGTGTCAGAATGAGAGCTGCCAAGAATGGACCTCATGAACATGGCGGAAAACATATATCTGGTGGAGAACTGCTTTCAACCTATAGTGATTTAAAAAATTCAGTAAATGCTTTATTAGAAAAGGGACTTCATCACTCAAGAGGTACTCCTGATTTTATGCAAATTCAATTTGAATCTATTCACGAACCGATTAAACGAATTCAACCATTACATATTGACACAAATGAGGCAGATACAGTAGAGAAAGGGCGAAAGTTGTCCAGGCTGCTTTTGGAGAAAGTCGGTATCGAAAGACAGGTTATTGAAAAAGCATTTACAGAATGGACGAAATATTCAGGAATGAGAGGCGCTATATTAATTGATGTTCATTCAGGAAAACGTATTGATGATAGGCAGGAAAAGGGAGTTCGTGTTTCAAGAATCGATTGGATGAAGACGAATTTTGAACATTGGGCAGACTACTTTCATGTGCCCAAGAGTACAAGAATCAGGGAAGCACTTGTGATTGCCACAAAGGTGTGTGCGCATCCGGCTACCATCGCTGAACTATGTTGGTCAGACGATCCTGAATATACTACTGGCTATGTTGCAAGTAAAAAGCTGGGGTATCAACGGATTACAAACCTAAAAGAATATGGAGATGAACGCGGCTGCCGGATCTTTTTTGTTGATTGCAGGAAAGATCTGAATGCCTATATTCACTATTTAGAAAAACAGCCAGTCTTTATTCATTGGGAGGTAGAGAAATGAAACAACAATTAATCGAAAAAAGTAAAAAATATCTATGACTACCTTTTACACAGATGATGATCATCCTTTAATAATTGATAGCGGCCAAGGAATGAAAGTTAAAGATATTGAAGGAAAAGAATATATGACGGCTTTTCTTCCGTTTGACTAACGTACATGGTCATCGTAAAAAAGAACTGGACGAAGCAATTAAAAAAAAGCTCGAAAAAATGGCCACTCCACATTGTTAGGCATGACAAATGTTCCAGCAACAGAGCTTGCGGAAAAGCTCATTCAAATAAGTCTTGAAATGCCGTCTCTCACAAGCAGATACCGTCATTTATAACCATGTAGCATTCTTTTTTGGCAGCTTTTTCGGATGTAGCCCCGTTGCAGCGGTCACTTTCGGCGGGACAGTGTTTGGGGTTGGGAGCAGCGGCTCAAGGCTAACGGTCTTGCCCTGCAAGCGATGAGACTGATCAGCCGTTTCAATATTGGAAAAATATCAATAAGACAGAGAAACAAAAGAATATACTGCCTCTATTCTTTCAGCAGTATTTCTTGTACTGTATAAAGTAATCGCCTCAAGCTGTGTTAGTAGGCTGCGATATTGCTCGATTTTTGGTGATGAAACGTCAAAATATTGGACACAAGTCATTTACAAACGAAAAGAAAAATTTCTTAATCCAATTTTTCAAAATAAAGGTCATATCAAGGCGTTAAGAAACTGGCTTGGGGAGGAGTTTGCACATATACCAATTCACTCGGTCGTCGTGCTTCTGCCGCGGGCAAAGTTCAAATCAGAAATTCATTTTTCCAATGCATACGTTATTTATCCAAAACAGCTGAAACAAGTGCTTGAGCAGCATAGAACAAGCGAGATCGACGGAGAAACAAAACAACAGTTGATTCGAAAATTAGAAACTGTCATTGCCAAGAACAAGCAGCAACAAAAAGAAATAAAAAAGCGGCATGTACAAACGATTCAAACAAATAGAAAGCAGGAGGATCGATATATTCAGCAAAACCGCTGTCCGAAATGCGGCAGCGCTCTAGTAATCAAAAATGGAAAATATGGAAAATTTAAATGCTGCAGCACCTATCCCAAATGCAGGTTTACACAAAAGATTCGCTAATTTTCTCTGTTGTAGAATAATTGTGGGAGCAATTGTACTCCCATGAAATATGAGTTAAATTCCAACTTCTGTGTGTGAACTCGTTTTATGGTTGGCTAACGAAACAATTTTTTGCAAGGAGCAAAAAAGTTACATGTTATTAACATAAGAACTACCATTTAATCATTTACTCTCGTAAAGCTGCCCTTGCTGCATCCATATATTCAATCCTCTGCAGGCGCGATCATAAATCTTTTGTTGTTCATCAAATGCAGTTGGGACGTTTTCTAATCCCAAAAATACCTTGATACGCGTAATATTTAATTTTGTCAGACTGTCGATGTGTAAACGTGACGAAACTCCTCGAATGCTATTTATGTATGAGTGGAATGTAAAAATTTGTTCCATTAACAAAAATGTTTTTTATTTACAATTAACATTTGACTATTCTTAGTAAATCGTTTATAGTAAATTTAAACTTAAGAACGGAAGGGTGAACGAACTAACATGGAGTGCTAATCCTATTTACGAAAGCCATGAATTGAAGGGTTTTTTTCTGTATTTTTCTGCAAAGGGGCTTTTCTGCCTTATTTTTGCTGCCTTCAATTGGCGTTTTCGGAATAGGATGGCATTTCCATTGTTAGTTGAACCCAAATAGAGTTGTTCTCTTTTTGGTGTCCTGCTATACGTATGCCTCCTATTCCGTGTAGATAGGGGGCATTTTTTTGTCCCCAGAAAACGGAAAATAGGGGATGATAGTATGATTCTTTTAGAAGCGTTCAATATTAAGCATTATGTCAAAGACCGTCTGTTATTGGACGTCGATCGATTAGTCATTCAAAAAAATGACCGCATTGGTTTAGTTGGCCGTAATGGCAGTGGAAAAACAACATTGTTAAACATATTGGCCGGAAATATATCCCCAGAAAATGGGACAGTCATTTGTCATACTCAATGTAAACTTTTGCCACAGTTGAAACGAACAGATACAACCAAAAGTGGTGGTGAAGTGACACAAGCCTATATTCATGATGCGATCGTTCAAGCACCAGAAATCTTATTGGCAGACGAACCAACCACCAATCTTGACAGAGAACACATTGAATGGTTGGAAAAAAAGTTGGCTCAATGGAAAGGTGCTTTGGTCATTGTCTCCCATGATCGAGCATTTCTAGACGCCCTTTGTACCACTATCTGGGAAATTAACGAAGGAACAATCAAAGAGTACAAAGGCAACTACAGTGACTATGCAGAACAAAAGGAGCTGGAGCGCCGTCAACAGATACTGGCCTATGAACAATATGAGAGAAAGAAACAAGCTTTGGAGAGAGCTTTGGAATTAAAAAAACAAAAAGCTGAAAAAGCAACAAAGGCACCAAAAAAAACCAGCCCGTCAGAAGCAAAAATCACTGGCGCAAAACCATACTTTGCCAAAAAACAAAAGAAATTGCAAAAAGCCGCAAAAGCGATTGAGAAGCGGCTGGAATTGCTGGAACTAGAAAAAGTAGAGAAAATGAAAGAACTCCCTCCAATCAAAATGAACTTGCCTAATGAAGAGGCTTTTAAAGATCGGGTCATTATCCGTATGCAGGAAGTGGCAGGCGTCATTGGCCAACGTGTTCTATGGAATAAAGCCAGTTTTCAGGTGCGTGGCGGCGATAAACTCGCCATTATCGGTCCGAATGGAAGCGGGAAAACCACTCTGGTAAAAAAGATCCTGAATCAAGATAAGGGAATTACCATTTCCCCATCCGTGAAAATGGGGTATTTTAGTCAAAACTTAGATATTTTAGATGTCAACAAGACGATTTTAGAAAATGTACGCTCCACTTCCAAACAGGATGAAACACTCATTCGGACCATACTTGCACGCCTGCATTTCTTTCGGGATGATGTTTATAAGTTAGTGGGGGTTTTGAGTGGCGGCGAGCGGGTGAAAGTCGCCCTTGCCAAATTATTCGTCAGCGATATCAATACATTACTTTTAGACGAACCGACGAATTTTCTTGACATTGAAGCAACCAGTGCATTGGAGTCACTGCTGCAGGAATATGAAGGAACCGTGATTTTTGTTTCCCATGACCGCCGATTCATTGAAAATGTCGCCACCCGAATTTTGGTTATTCGGGATCAAAAGATTAAACTATTTGATGGAACATTTAAGCAATACGAACAATATGAACATCAAAGCAAACGTGATGCTAAGGAAGATACCCGGCTCTTGCTTGAAACAAAAATCTCAGAAGTGCTTAGTCGATTAAGTATCGAGCCAAGTGAAGAACTAGAAAGAGAGTTCCAGATGCTTTTAGAGGAAAAACGAAAGCTGGACATATAAGAAGTGTGCTTATCCACACCAACTTCAATGATGGTACGCAAAAAGGCATTAGGATAATTCCTAGTGCCTTTTCACACCATAAAAATTGGACAATTTCAATCCGATCTGTTACACCTGCTTCTTTAGCAGTTGCTTCTAGCCGTCCTTTGTTATTCAAGTTTCACATTGAAGCCAGCACGCGATAGCCTTCACCAGCAAGCGCCACACTTGTCAGCAAACCAAAGCCACTTGAAGCTCCTGTAACAAACGCAACCGGTTATTTGTCAAAAGTCTGACTCACAAGATTCCCTCCAGCAATTCATTATTTCTAACCATTTGACTTTTCCTAAAAGGCTCTCTATAATAATTATTGTACTTTTAAATTTACAGGAGGATTATTAAAAAAATGCATTTTATCAGATTGCGTTTCCCAACTTTGAACCGGTAATTAAATACGTTCAAAGGCTCTGCTTGTGTATGCAGAGTAAATGGGAGCAGTCTGTCCTTTTTTACATTTTTTCCGAGAAGCCTCCCTTCCTCTAAACGGAGTGAAGGAGGGGGATGAATCGGCTGACGTATCTACGGATTGCGTAAGCAAGAAGTAGTGGAAGGGTTGGACCACCCCATCGGTGTGATGCCGATGTTGCTTACTGAACCCGTCGAGAAGGCTTCCGATGCATTCATCGAGTAGAAGGAGACCGCCTTCTTCTGCGCAGAAGCTTCTTTGGTAGAGGTAGTAAGAAACTCCCATCTCTTCATAGAATAAAGGTGGGAGAGGTTCATTAATCTTCATTTCATATAGAAAATATGTAATGTGAAAAAAGGCAGATCGTTCTGCCTTTTTTTATTAATTCTCCTTCTTCTGTTTAGCAAAAGGAAGGTTTATTTGATGACGGCTTCTAATAGCCCCTAATCTAATAAGGATGGGTCTTCTTCCCTTTACTCTGAATCACAGGCAGATCGCCTGTGATTTTTTTATTTCGAAAGGGAGAGATAACATGACCAGAAAAATAAAAAGCGCAAAACTTGTTAGTGAATTTGTGGCAGCATTTAGATGCCCACTCTGTAAAAGTTCGATGAGGGTTGTGGATTTTAAAAGCCTAATCTGCTCTAAAAACCATACTTTTGATTTCACAAAACAGGGATATGTAAACTTGATGCCTCATCCCGCTAATAGTCATTACAAAAAGGAACTGTTTGAAGCAAGACACAAAATCATCAAGGAAAGTAACTTATACACATTCGTGCATGAAGCGATTGCAACGTCGATAAAGGAGTATATGGACGTTTCTTTTAAACCTTTAATGGTTGCAGATGTAGGGTGCGGAGAGGGCTCCCATTTACAAAGGATTTTGGACGAATGTAAGGTTTCGGCAATGACTGGGGTTGGTCTTGATATTTCAAAGGAAGGCATTGCCATGGCTGCTAAGAGATACGAAAACCTAATCTGGTTAGTAGGTGACTTGGCAAAATCACCATTAGAGGATCAATCGTTTCATGTGATTCTTAATATCTTATCTCCTGCCAATTACAAGGAATTTAAGAGGATTTTAGTTGAAGATGGACTAGTCATTAAAGTCGTTCCTCGTTCTAATTATCTAAAGGAGCTGCGAGAAGCACTCTTTGATAACAATGAAAAAAAGGTCTATAAAAATGATCACATAGTGTCGCTTTTTAAAAAGCATCTCCATCTACTGGATGTTTTCCATTTATGTTATACGAAGAACCTTAATAACGTGGAACTGAAAAATCTAGTTCAAATGACTCCTCTTGCTTGGTCCGCGGATAAAGAACGCATGGATGCGTTTATTCATCGGGATTCCGTTGAGATCACAGTGGATTTAGATATTTTAGTTGGAGTAAAAACCGCACCAATGATTGGGGGCAGTGAATAATGGAAAAAGTATATATTGAATTAAAAAATATTGAAGTCTCATTTTTAGGCCAATTAGTATTAAATATCCCTCGACTAGCAGTACACCAGTTTGATCGTATCGGGATTGTTGGAAAAAATGGGGCTGGAAAGAGTACGTTATTGAAACTTTTGGCCGGTCAAATTACGCCAGATAAAGGCCAAGTAAATCGTTTTGCAGATTTTGCCTATTTCGATCAACTGTCAAGGCCAGCTGAAAGAGAAGAAGTAGATGATGAACTGTTAGGAAAGCTATCTATACCTCAAACAGAATTTAAAAATTTAAGTGGTGGTGAACAAACGCGTTTGAAGTTAGCGGGAATTTTCTCCACTTATCATGAAGGTTTATTGCTTGACGAGCCGACAACACATTTAGATGAAGCCGGTGTACAGTTTTTCATCGATCAGCTGCGTTATTACTACGGCGCGCTTGTTCTTGTAAACCATGATCGTTATGTGTTAGATGAACTCGTTACAAAAATTTGGGAAGTAGAAGACGGGCGTGTAACGGAATATACGGGGAATTATTCAGACTACCTAGCACAAAAAGAACTCGTTCGTAATAGACAGCTTAAGGATTACGAAAAATACGTGAAAGAAAAAACACGTCTTTTAAAAGCGGCAGAGGAAAAGATGAAAAAGGCGGAAAAAGTTACTCAGGCAAATAAACGCATGTCAAAGAAAGAAACGAAAGCAAAGGCAAATAAAATGTTTATGACTAAATCAAAAGATACAAGCCAAAAGGCGATTCAACGTGCAGCAAAAGCAATCGAAAAACGAGCGGAACAACTCGAAGCAGTGGAGGCACCAAAAAAGGAACAAACACTGTATTTTCCTCAGCCAGCAGCTCTCAAGCTACACAATAAGTTTCCGATTATGGCAGATCGATTAACGCTAAAGGCAGGAAACAAAATCCTTCTCAAGGAAGCAAGTTTCCAATTCCCATTAGGGAGCACTATCGCGATTACAGGAAAAAATGGTTCAGGAAAAACAACACTCCTTCGCCACATTTTACAACGAGGAGAAGGCATTATCATTTCTCCTAAAGCGGTCATCGGATCTTATGAACAAATGGGATATTATTTTGAAAAAGATGAAACCGTAATGGCATATATGAAGGAGAGAAGCGACTACGATGAAAGCAAGATCCGTGCCGTCCTTCACGCAATGAATTTTACAGAAAATGATTGGAGAAAGAATGTCCGCGATTTAAGTGGTGGAGAAGCAATCCGTCTAGTATTGTGTCAACTGTTTTTGGGAAGATACAATATACTCGTTTTAGATGAGCCGACAAATTTTTTGGATGTTTTTTGTATCGAAGCGTTAGAACGCTTTTTAAAAGGATATGAAGGCACTGTCCTTCTCGTATCACATGATCGCATGTTTATTGATCGTGTAGCAGATCATATATATGTCATGGAAAACCAACAATTGAAGCTAAGAAACTGAAGCAGGGAAGACGTTCCTGCTTCTTTTTTATAAGAATCCTTTTTAGGCGGGTGATTTTTTAATAAGAAATTGTATAGTGTGAACGCTTATTTTTCAAAAATAGAACTATGTGCTAAATGAACATTGAAATAAAATAATGAAAATAATTAAACAAGAAGGTAAAGGAAAAATGGAAGTTTAAGGAGAAGAAAAAGGATTAAAAACAGAGAATTCTTTAAAGGGCATCAAACAGAAGCATAATGGATGCTTTTCACTCTAGAGCAAACAATCAAAATAAATTTGCTATTTACTGATTGTTAAAGTTTTTAATAAAAATGTTATGTTAACTGTATGGTGAGTCGGGATACAACCAAAGATTCCAGCCCTTTGTTTCTTTGTGATACAGTTAGAAAAAAGAGGATGGGTGATTGGGAATCATTCATTTTTCCATTGGTCATGTTTGCTTTTCTTATTGCTTTTGCACGTGCAGTGTTCTTGTAGTCAAATCATTAGTCATGAGAAAAGTTCAGCACAAATTGATAAGAAGCTGGATAGAATCATTGAACTGTTAGAGAAACAAAGCAAAGGATAACCTATTCTTTTAGACGGTTTAAGGAGGCCGTTTTACAACATAGAATTAGACAAAAACTAACCTAAAAACATTGTGTCTGAGGGGGAACGATTGCCTTCAGGGAGATTTCAAGAAGTACCTATTTATCCAACTGCACTCAAATGTATGCCGATCCTGCGGCACGAACATTGTATCTGTACCAATGGATGAATTTGGAATGAGAATTTATGAAACATGCAAACTTAGATTAATACATACTATTCCGGAATTTTTTTAAGTCAGGAAAGAAGAAAAAAACAACTATTAACTCTTGTGCGAAGATATCAAACGATTGTTTTATAAGAGAGAACAAATCAAAGCAATATCTGTGTCTTCTTGATCAGTTCCTTACCTACAACATTCATCTGGCAACCCGAGTATCATGCCTTGATAGCGATGGTTAGATTTAAAAAATCCTAAACGGTACTGCACAAGCAAACTAAGGAGTTCAGTAAACGCTTTCAAAAAAATCCTTCTGTACAAAAAAGAAAATACCCACAAAATTTTGACTCAATCTTATTAAACGAGGATTGACATTTGGGGCATTTATTACGTATTTTATAGATAACAGCTATAAAATATTTAACTTTTCTGAAAATTGTGTTAATATAAGCTGATGAAGGAGATTTTCTATGGCAAATAAAACTTTAAAAGAAAGAATTATCGATACGGCTCTGCATCTTTTTGAACAATACGGCTATCATGGGGTTACTGTCGATCGGATTGTCACAGAAATCAACGCATCAAAAGGCGGCTTTTATCATAATTTTAAATCAAAAGATGAACTTCTTTATCACATTCACGATGTGTTTATCACCTATGTGCTCAACAAGGCACAGGCGGCCTATGAAAACTACAAAACCCCTACAGAGCGTTTATGTGCTATTATCCAATCATTTGTGAAAGTATTTCATTTATATAAGCCGCATATAACGGTGTTTTATCAAGAAAGCAATTATTTAAAGCCGGAGTATGCACAAAAAATTAATGAAAAGCGTGATGAGTTTAAGCAGGTGATTTTTCGGGTCATTCGCGAAGGAATTGACGCAGGCGAGTTTCGCCCAGAGCTTTCAGTGGAAATTACAGGCATGACGATTATTGGCATGGTGAACTGGACGTATAAATGGTATAAGCCGGAAGGACCGATGACAATCGAGCAAATTGCCGACTATTTTATTGATTTTATTCTGCATTCTGTCCTTACAGAAAAGGCTAAGCAAAAGGCGGAAAATATCATTTATTTCATCAAAAGCAAGCAGACTTCGCTTCAATCATTTTAAAATTTAAAAAATGATTTTTGGTTAACGTAAATTTTTCGTAAAAAACCGACTAGTCGGTTTTAGAATAATATGTTAGAAATGGGGGAGAGAGCATGAATTTTGAACTTACAAAAGAGCAACAGATGATTAAAGAAATGGTAAGGGAGTTTGCTGAGAAGGAAATTGCACCAAACGCAGCGAAATGGGATGAAGAAGCCTATTTTTCCATCGAAATATTCAAAAAGATGGGAGAGCTAGGGCTATTGGGAATCCCGTTCCCAGAAGAATATGGCGGAGCTGGTGGCGATACGATTTCATATGCTGTTGCTGTAGAGGAAATTGGTCGCGCCTGTGGCGGAACAGGTCTTAGCTATGCTGCTGCTGTCTCATTAGGCGCAAGCCCTATTTACTATTTTGGTACAGAAGAGCAAAAGCAAAAGTGGCTTGTTCCGATGGCCAAAGGAGAGGCGTTGGGAGCGTTTGGGTTAACTGAACCGAATGCCGGTTCAGATGCTGGCGGAACCCGAACGAGAGCGGTGCTTGACGGAGATGAATATGTGATTAATGGAGAAAAATGCTGGATTACGAATGCAGGGCATGCAAGACAAGTGATTGTCACCGCAGTGACCGGAAAGGATGACAAGGATAAAAACATCATCTCTGCTTTAATTGTTCCAACAAACGCTCCGGGATTTACGATTCAATGCAATTACGACAAAATGGGTGTCCGTGCCTCGAATACGTGCGAGCTTGTGCTTGAAAATGTACGCGTGCCGAAAGAGAACATATTAGGGGATCCGGCAAAGGGATTTAAGCAATTTTTATATACTCTAGATGGCGGTCGCATTTCGATTGCTGCTCTTGCCGTTGGCATCGCTCAAGCCGCGTTTGAGAAAGCGCTTCAATACGCGAAGGAACGGACACAATTTGGTCAATCCATTTCTAAATTCCAAGCGATTCAATTTAAGCTTGCCGATATGGCGATGGAAATCGAATTAGCCCGCAGCATGGTGTATAAAGCGGCCTGGCTAAAAGATCAAGGGAAACCGTTTACAAAAGAAGCCTCTTTCGCTAAACTATTCGCTTCTGAAGCTGGCTTCCGCATATGTAATCAGGCAATTCAAATTCATGGAGGATACGGGTATATGAAAGAATATGGGGTCGAGCGCCATTTGCGCGATATTAAGCTCATGGAAATTGGTGAAGGCACATCAGAAATTCAGCGGCTCGTTATTGCCCGTCAGCTTGGATGTTAAAGGACAGAAAAATGGCGCGGATGAAAATTTATTCAAACAAAGGAGGCGCATGTTATGGCGGAGATGTTAGAGGTTACGGTTGGCAAACTATTAGAAGAAAAAGCGAATGCTTATCCAGAGCATGAGGCTGTTGTGTATGCAGATCGCGGACTTAGAATGACATACAGGCAGTTTGATGAATATTGTCGTCTTGTTGCTCGAAGCTTAATGAAACTGGGCATTCAGTCAGGAGAGCATATTGCAATTTGGGCAACCAACACTCCTGAATGGCTGGCATGCCAGTTTGCTACAGGCAAAATGGGGGCTGTACTTGTGACGGTCAACACGAACTACCGTACAGCTGAATTAGAATACTTATTGAAGCAATCAGATTCCACGACCCTTCTTTTAATCGAACAATATCGCGATACCTCTTACATTGACACGATCTATGAGATTGCCCCGGAGCTGTACGAATGTCAGCCAGGACAGCTGAAAGCGAAGCGTCTTCCACGTCTAAAAAATGTCATCGTTCTTGGTGATAAGCGTTACCCTGGCACATATACATGGAATGATCTTTTGGCGATGGCTCAAGATACCGCTGAAGAGGAACTCGATCAACGAATGAACTCCCTTGACCCGCATGATGTCATCAATATGCAATACACTTCAGGAACGACAGGCTTTCCAAAAGGAGTTATGCTCAGCCACTATAACATTATCAACAACGCCTACAATATTGCGCAATGCATGAAACTCACTAAAGATGATCGTTTATGTATTCCTGTGCCATTTTTTCATTGCTTTGGCTGCGTGCTAGGCGTCTTAGCATGCGTCTCTGTCGGCGCTACGATCGTACCAATTCAAGAATTCAATGCTACCCAAGTGCTTCAAACGGTTCAAGATGAAAAATGCACCGCTTTACATGGTGTGCCGACCATGTTTATTGCCGAGTTGAACGATCCTGATTTCGAAAAATACGATCTGTCTTCATTGCGGACAGGAATTATGGCGGGATCAAATTGTCCAATTGAAGTAATGAAGGCAGTCATTGAAAAAATGGGAGCCAAAGAAATTACGATTGCTTATGGACAAACTGAATCTTCGCCTGTCATTACTCAGACGAGAACGGATGATCCTATTCATTTGCGCGTCGAGACAGTCGGGCGTGCTCTTCCAAACGTTGAAGTCAAAATAGTCGAGCCAGGCACAAACAAGGAAGTACCGCGCGGTGTGCAAGGAGAGCTATGTACGCGAGGCTATCATGTCATGAAAGGATATTATAACAATCCGGAAGCGACGAAAGAAGCGATTGATGAGGAAGGATGGCTCCATACAGGCGACTTAGCAATAATGGATGAAAATGGATATTGCCGCATTACTGGAAGACTAAAGGATATGATCATCCGCGGCGGAGAAAACATTTATCCACGGGAAATTGAAGAATTTTTATATCAGCATCCGAAAATTCTAGATGTTCAAGTGGTCGGTGTACCTGATGAAAAATACGGAGAAGAAGTAATGGCGTGGATTATTTTAAAACCAGGGCAAACTGCGACGGCTGAAGAGGTTCAAGAATTTTGCCGCGGAAAAATATCGCGTCATAAAATCCCCCGTTATATTGAATTTACCGATTCGTATCCGATGACAGCATCTGGGAAAATTCAAAAATTTAAATTGCGCGAGCAGGCTAAACAAATTCTTAGTACAAAGACAACCCATGAATAGGAGGAGTTGCATGTTTAAAAAAGTGTTAGTGGCCAATCGGGGAGAAATTGCAGCTCGAGTCATTCGAACGTGCCGGCGGTTAGGAATTCAGACAGTAGCCATATACTCAGAAGCAGATGCTGATTCGCTCCATGTAAAATGGGCAAACGAAGCTTATTTAATTGGAAAGCCGCATGTCAGTGAAAGTTATTTGAATATTGACAAAATCATTGAGGTTGCAAAAGCGACGAAAGCTGAAGCGATTCATCCAGGATATGGTCTCTTGTCGGAAAACCCGACATTTGCGCACCGTTGTGAAGAGGAAGGAATTGTATTTATCGGACCGAATGCTGATGTTATTGCGAAAATGGGAAGTAAAATTGAGTCGCGGAAAACAATGTCAGAAGCAGGCGTGCCGATCGTCCCCGGCATCTCCTTTCCACTTCAAAATGTTGAGGAAGCAGCAAGCACAGCAGCGACGATCGGTTATCCTATTATGTTAAAGGCGTCTTGCGGCGGTGGCGGCATCGGAATGCAAATCGTCCATAATGAAGAGGAATTGCACAAAGTGTTTGAAGGCAACCAAAAGCGGGCGACTTCCTTCTTCGGCGATGGGGCAATGTATTTGGAAAAGTATATTCAGAATCCGCGCCATATTGAAGTTCAGCTTCTTGCTGACCACTACGGGAATTATGTGTATTTATGGGAACGTGAATGTTCGATTCAGCGGCGTCACCAAAAGGTGATTGAAGAAGCTCCTTCTCTGTTTTTAGATGAGCAAACAAGAAAAAGAATGGGGGAGACAGCCATTCAAGCTGCCCAATATATCGGTTATACAAATGCAGGAACGATTGAATTTCTTGTTGATGAACAGAAAAACTTCTACTTTCTTGAAATGAATACGCGTCTTCAGGTAGAGCATCCAGTAACTGAGGAGATTACCGGTCTGGATCTTGTCGAAGAGCAGCTGCGCATCGCTGCCGGGGAAAAGCTCGGCTATAGCCAAGATCACATCCAGCGTCAAGGGCATGCCATCGAAGTGCGGATTTACGCGGAGGATCCAAAAACATTTTTTCCATCCCCCGGAACCATTACTGCGCTTCAATTACCGGAGGGAAAGCATATTCGCAATGAAACAGCTGTTCAAAGCGGAATGGTCGTAACGCCGTTTTATGATCCAATGATTGCTAAATTAATTGTAAAAGGCGAAAACCGAAAGGATGCGATTGATCGCATACTGCAAGCGCTTGACAGCTATCAAATTGAAGGAATAAAAACAAACATTCCAATGCTAAAAGAAGTGTTGACACACCCAGAATTTCAAGCGGGACATACAACAACTGATTTTGTAAATCGGCATTTAAACAACGTTTCTATCAAAGAATAAGATGTTGACTAAGTCTTCCACTTTTCTTGATTAGAGAGTGGAAGACCTTCAATCTGCAAGCTCAGGAAATGGAGGAGTAAAAAGATGAATCAAATTGTTGCAATAATGGCAGGGAATGTATGGAAAATTGTTGTATCTGTCGGTGAACACATTGAGGAAGGGCAAGATGTCGTGATTTTAGAATCAATGAAAATGGAAATTCCTATTGCTGCAGAAGCAAGCGGAATCGTTAAAGAAATTCATGTGAAGGAAGGCGATTTTGTCAATGAAGGCGACATTTTGCTTGAATTTGAATAAGAGGTGAGGCGCGTGGGCAACTGGCCTAAACACGTTACGATTAAAGAGGTAGGGCCTCGTGATGGGCTGCAAAATGAAAAGACAGCCATTGCGACTAAAGATAAAATTGCTTGGATCAATCAGCTTTCCAAAACAGGGTTGACGTACATTGAAATAACATCATTTGTTCATCCAAAATGGATTCCGCAGCTAGCCGATGCGTTAGATGTTGCAGCAGGAATTGAACGAGCTCCTGGTGTTACTTACGCAGCGCTTGTTCCAAATCAAAAAGGGCTTGAAAATGCTTTGACGACTCAAGTTGATGAAATCTCTGTATTTATGTCTGCAAGCGAGACGCATAATCAAAAAAATATTAATAAATCAATCTCTGATACCTTTCCTGTCTTAACAGCTGTTGTTCAGGAGGCAAAGCGCGCTAAGAAAACCGTTCGCGGCTATCTTTCAACGGTTTTTGGTTGCCCTTATGAGGGGGAAGTTTCCATTGAGCAGGTAGCTGCTATATCAGAGCGGTTGTTTGAAATGGGAGTGGATGAGCTTTCTTTAGGTGATACGATCGGTGTTGCTACCCCTCGCCAAGTGGAAGCTGTGCTCAACTCGCTTCTAAAGAGATTCCCGAAAGAAAAGCTATCCATGCATTTTCACGATACAAGGGGAACAGCCTTAGCCAATGTACTGCTTTCATTAGAAATGGGGATTACGACTTTTGACAGCTCGCTTGGTGGACTGGGCGGCTGTCCGTATGCACCGGGAGCTTCCGGAAACGTAGCGACTGATGATTTATTATATATGCTTCATGGCATGGATATTGCTACAGGCATTGATGCTGGGCGGTTAACGGAGGCAGCTCTATTTATTCAAAATAAAATCGGTCGAGCGCTCAATAGCCATTATTTGCAAACTGTTGATCCGTGTTTGTCCTAATAAAGGAGAGTGATTAAATGGAATCTTCTATTCTCTATGAGGCGGCGAATGGAGTGGCAGTGCTGACTTTGCATCGCCCGCAAGCAGCCAACGCTTTGTCTACCGCGCTGTTAATGGAACTGAAGCAAAAGCTTGGGCAATTAACGTTTGATCGCTCGATCCGTTGTGTGATCGTAACAGGAAGTGGAAAAAAAGCATTTTGTGCTGGTGCTGACTTAAAAGAACGTGCCAGTATGACTGAAACAGAAGTGAGAAAAACGGTTGCACTGATTCGCGAGACGATCAATGAATTTGAACAGCTTCCAGCACCAACTATTTGCGCGATTAATGGCGTTGCATTTGGCGGAGGCCTCGAATTGGCGTTAGCTTGCGATATCCGCATTGCCTCTGATCATGCTCAGCTTGGATTAACCGAAACGGCGCTTGGGATTATTCCAGGTGCCGGCGGAACTCAGCGTCTCCCGCGTTTAATCGGAAAAGGGAAAGCAAAGGAGCTCATTTTTACGGCTAAACGGCTAACGGCAGCGGAAGCAGCCAGCATCGGAATAGTAGAATATGTTGTGCCGTATGAGCAGTTAATGGAAAAGGCAAACGAACTTGCCGGACAAATAATTCAAAATGCGCCGATTGCTGTTGCCCAAGCTAAAATAGCCATTAATCGAGGTCTGGAAGTCGATTTATATACAGGTTTGAAGCTGGAGCAGATGGCTTATGAGGTGACAATTCCAACGAAGGATCGTTTAGAAGGGCTGCAAGCCTTTAAAGAAAAGCGGAAGCCTGTTTATAAAGGAGAGTAAAGGAGGAAGTGCAAGTGATCAACGAGCAAGCAAAAACATTGACCGAGAAATTGGCGGAACAAGTCGAAAAAATTGAACAAGGCGGCGCATTAAAGTACCATCAAAAAAATGCGGAGAAAGGCAAACTATTCGTACGAGATCGTCTAAAGCTGTTATTTGATGAGGGAATGCAATTTGAGGATGCTTTATTTGCCAATTGTCTTGCTGACGGTCTGCCAGCTGATGGCGTGGTAACAGGGATCGGAAAAATCAACGGGCAAACCGTATGTGTAATGGCCAATGATTCAACGGTAAAGGCGGGATCGTGGGGATCACGGACCGTAGAAAAAATCATTCGTATCCAAGAAACCGCAGAAAAGCTTCGGTGCCCGATGCTTTATTTAGTAGACTCGGCTGGAGCGCGGATTACGGATCAAGTCGAAATGTTTCCTGGTCGCCGCGGGGCAGGGCGCATTTTTTACAATCAAGTAAAGCTTTCTGGAAAAGTGCCGCAAATATGCTTATTATTTGGACCATCGGCGGCCGGCGGTGCTTATATTCCAGCTTTTTGCGATATCGTCATTATGGTCGAAGGAAACGCTTCGATGTATTTAGGATCGCCGCGAATGGCCGAGATGGTGATTGGCGAAAAAGTGACGCTTGAAGAGATGGGTGGAGCGCGAATGCATTGCAGTGTCTCTGGGTGTGGAGATGTACTTGTGAAAACAGAAGAAGAAGCCATTCAGTTTGCACGCAAGTACTTATCTTATTTTCCAGCCAATTTCGCTGAAAAACCGCCAATTGTCGAAGCAAAGCCAGCGAAGAGCTTTGAAAAAACGATTGAGGACATTTTACCCCTGAATCAAAATGCGCCGTTTAATATGTATGACTTGATCGAGCGTTTTATTGATGAAGGCTCTTTTTGCGAAATCAAAAAGCTGTTTGCACCTGAATTGATTACAGGACTTGCTCGCTTGAATGGACAGCCAATCGGTATCCTTGCTAACCAGCCGCGCATCAAAGGCGGTGTCCTATTCCATGATTCGGCTGATAAAGCAGCCAAATTTATTACTTTATGTGATGCCTTCCATATTCCGCTTTTATTTTTAGCCGATATTCCAGGATTTATGATCGGCACAAAAGTGGAAAGAGCAGGAATTATCCGCCATGGAGCGAAAATGATTTCAGCGATGTCAGAAGCAACGGTTCCGAAAATTTCTATTATTGTGCGAAAAGCGTATGGGGCAGGTCTTTATGCGATGGCTGGCCCGGCCTTTGAACCGGATTGCTGCTTAGCGTTTCCTAATGCGCAAATTGCCGTGATGGGACCAGAAGCAGCGGTTAATGCAGTCTATGCCAATAAAATTGCTGAGCTTCCTAAAGAAGAACAGGCAGCCTTTATTGAACAAAAACGGGAGGAGTATCGCCGCGATATTGATATTTATCGTTTAGCCTCAGAGATGGTGATAGATGGAATTATCGCTCCAAACCAGCTTCGCGAAGAATTGATTCGTCGCTTTGATGCCTATATGTCGAAATATATCGTCTTTTCGGAAAGAAAGCATGGAGTATATCCGGTGTAATAAAAAAGGTTCTTTGTCAAATATTGGGGTTCAGGCTGCCGCGCTTCGCTTGGTGGCCTTTTCTTCTAAAAAAGGGGTACCTCCCTTTCTAGAAGAAAAGGTAGCGCTAGCCTATATGTCCCTCAATTCTTTTATACTTGTGGATTCATAGTATTTTTGAGCGAAAACGGGTAAAATTCTTATATCCATAGGCATTTCGCTTTCATACCTTTAAATTGTTGATTCCTTGCATTGGCGCTTTTGATGCTGGAAGATACGCCTACTTCTGCACGGACAACCATGTCGCAGGCATGTAGTGATTTTTGATACAATCCAGCTTAAATAGCTTTGGATCCATTGCTTCTCGAAGAGGGCGTAACCGGGCCGCGCTGCTGAATTTAGAAAACGAACTAACGCCAGTGACGATATCCAATGGGTCGAGGGCGCTGCAGAATAATTTTTCCCCTGTGCCAAGCTCTCAACCTGAAAGCCAGTCTTTTCCAGAAACGTCTGAGCTTAATTCTAATGCACCATAAGCTGCGCCCAATGCAACCACTGCCGGCGACAAATGAATGAGACGAGCGCTGTAATTTGTCCCCAGAATTCTTTGTTCAACTGTCCGTCATTGATCCTTTTGCATTAAAAATTATAGATTTTATCAATAAAAAGCATCGTTTTACATATTTTCACGAGCAAGAATTATGCCGTTTTGCAGAGGCACAATGTTACAAGCGAGAGACGTACCCAGTAAAAATAGAACTATGTGCTAAATGAACAATATAAAAAAATAAATTTAATTTACTGTTTTTAAGGAAGTTAACACAAAATCTGAAAAAGGGGAATGCTATAAACCCCCTTTTTCCTCATAATTGGTATAACTGATGTTCAGCTTAAAAAGTAAGTCTGTCAATTAACTCTGAATAAGATTCGCGTTCATTTCACTGTCACGAATTTTTCCTTCGTGTAAATATAAAATTCGATTCCCCAATTTTTTTGCTTCCTCAAGATGATGGGTGACTAATATAATGGGAATGCGCCAAAGCTTATGGATACGTAATAGCTCTTCATGACCTTTTACACGTGTTTGATTATCTAAGGCAGAAAAAGGTTCATCTAAAAGCAAGGCAGCCGGCTCGGTTGCAATGGCTCGTGCAATGGCGACCCGTTGTTTTTCGCCGCCTGAAATTTCAGACGGGTATTTATCTCTAAGGTGTTCAATTCGCAGCTCTTTCATTAAATTTTTGACAAAACTTTCATTTTGCATGCCATAAGCAATGTTTTTCCAAACAGTCATATGGGGAAAAAGCGCATAATCTTGAAATACATAGCCGATGTTTCTTTTTTGTATAGGAACAAACACTTTTTTATTTTCAAATAAAATGGTGTCGTTTAATCGGATGATGCCAGCAGCAGGTTTGCTTATCCCAGCAATACAATTTAAGATAGTCGTTTTTCCGGAGCCGGAGGGGCCAAAAAGGACAACAATCTCATTAGCCACTGAAAATTTTACATCTAATTCAAAATGGGATAGTCTTTTTTGGATTTCAACGATAAGCATAAGAAAAAACTCCTCGTATACTAAGTTTCAGAAAGTTTTTTTATCGAATTTCCAGTCCGATACGCTCCTTGACAATCGCATATCTTGGGTGGTTGCCTTTGTGGGAGGGGCGCGCCCCTCCCACAAAGGGTTGAGCGTACCGGGGTTGGACTTTTCGCAATGTTCCTGGATAATGGTCTTAGGATCATCGGGGATACTCTTCTCACTCCTGTAGCTTTGACTACTTGTAAAGTCTGTCTCCTCGGCCCCTGTTTGGACGTCTAACCCGCAGGCTGTTCCCGTTGGTTTTCCCCATGCTGGAAGGAGCAGCTTCCAGGGTAGCCCATGGTCCAACGTGAGTTCTCATATGCGAGGGTGACTGGTCAACAGGCGCGATCCGGGGGCATCCCGAAGAGTCCGACCCCTCGATCCTACAACAATAGGAGGTGATCTCATGAAACTCTACGTCGGGATCGACGTGAGCTCACGCGACTTAGCCACCTGCATTATGGATCATGAAGGAAATACGTGCGCACGCTTCAAAGTGGATAATCATCTTCTGGGCGCCACCTTCCTTCGGGATCAAATCCTCCTGTGGGCTAACAAGCGAAAGCCAACCGAAATTCTGATCGGGATGGAAGCCACCTCGGTCTACAGTTGGCATCCAGCTATGTTTTTCCACCAGCAGGAGGCCTTGCAGGCTTGGAACGTCAAGGTGTTTACGATCAATCCAAAGCTCATTCGCAAGTTTAAAGAAGCCTATGTCGACTTGGAGAAAACGGATGACATCGATGCTTGGATCATTGCGGATCGGCTTCGCTTCGGCCGTCTGAAGATGACGGCTGTCCTCAAGGAGCAGTTTCTCGCGCTTCAGCGACTGACACGCATGCGATATCATCTCGTCCACCAGTTAACCCGTGAGAAACAGTATTTTCTCCAGCACTTGTTTTACAAATGCAGTTCCTTTACCCAAGAGGTGGACAGTTCGATCTTCGGACATGCCATTCTCGAACTGCTGCTTGAGTCGTGGAGCCTCGATGACATCTGCCAAATGGATGTCAAGCAGTTGGCCGACTTCCTGCGCCAAAAAGGGCGCAATCGCTTTGCCGATCCGGAATGCATCGCCAAGTCGATTCAAAAGGCGGCCCGTTCGTCGTATCGGTTGTCCAAGTGTGTCGAGGATTCCATCGACTTGCTGTTAGGGCTGTCGATTCAATCAATCCGCAGCCTGCAATCGCAGCTCAAAGAGCTCGATAAAGCCATTACCCGCCATCTTGAAGGCATTCCGAACACACTGCAAACCATCCCAGGCATCGGACCGGTTTATACCGCAGGCATCCTGGCCGAAATCGGGCAAATCGAGCGGTTTCACAACCAGGCCGCCTTGGCAAAATATGCCGGCTTGACATGGTCCAAGCACCAATCGGGCCGTTTTCAAGCCGAGGACACCTCCCTCATTCGTTCCGGCAATCGCTATCTCCGTTACTACCTAGTGGAGGCTGCCAACTCGGTGCAACGGCATGATGCGACGTTTCGTGCGTACTACCGGAAGAAGTATGAGGAAGTGCCCAAACACCAACATAAACGAGCCCTCGTCCTCACCGCTAGAAAACTCGTGCGTGTGATCGATGCGCTGCTACGCAACGGTCAAATCTACACGCCAAGAAAGGGGGAAGATCGATAAGAGGATCGATCTGGTATACCAATATCAACCTTTAGACCCAGTTTATTACATGTACCAATACTGGGTTTCTTCAGTATTGCCTTTTTTCGGATCATCGGACAAGGGAATTTCCAATTTCTATGATTTTTCACCTTGACATATTACCGCAGGACTTTAAGTAAGCGACAAATAAGCTCTAAAAATTTTTGAACTTACTATTTTTGTACATGTCTCATCATATTCCTTTTGCTCCACCAATTTAGCCATAAAATAGCGCTAAAGCCGAGGGCAACGATAATGATCACCCAAAATTTTGCTGCTTCCAAATTACCTGACTCCACCGCAAAATAAATAGCTAAAGGAATGGTGTCGGTGACATTCGGAATATAGCCGGCGAGCATGAGAGTGGCACCAAATTCTCCTAACGCTCGTGCAAAGGATAAAACTAAGCCAGCTAACAGTCCTGGCCATGCCAGTGGAAAAGATATCGTCCAAAACACTCTCCATTTCGATGCCCCCATTGTATATGCAGCATTTTCAATATTTGGGTCATACTGCCGAAACGCTGCAGATGCACTTTGATACATTAAAGGAAAAGACACGACGACTGCTGCGATCACAACAGCATACCAAGTGAAAACAATTTGGAAATCAAACCAATCGAGCAGTAATCGACCAATAAATCCGTTTTTACCAAATATATATAATAAACCAAAGCCTACAACTGTAGGCGGAAGCACGAGTGGCAGCAAAATAATCGCTTCTATAACACTTTTCCCTCGAAAGGAGTTACGACTGATCAATCGTGCCAACAGAACCCCAGTAACAAATACGATAAACGTGGCGATTGTTGCCGTTTTTAAAGAGAGCATAAGCGGCGAGTAATTCATATTTGTCGTTCACCTTTTCATAAAGTTTCATCATTTTTCGTTATAAATGGTTATAATTATTTTGAACTTTGGAGTAAAGGAAATGGTAAAACAAGAAGTTGAGTCATTTCCATTGAAAAAGAGCGAAACAAAACATGATATAATCAAGATTAGATATAAACTACATAGCCATCTTCTTGTTAAGAAAATAATTAATTTTATTTATATTTAAATATAAATCATTGATACAGAAGTTATCAATACAATATATCAAATTACATTTAATTACTTATAACGAATTTTTTTTATGAAGGAGCAAGTAGGCATGGAAAAAAATCTTTCTTATACAACCGAGGAAGTGGCAAACATATTAAAGGTTTCAAAATTAACCGTATATGATTTAGTGAAAAAAGGGTTATTACCTGCTTATCGTGTCGGACGACAAATGCGAATTGATCCTTCCGATCTAGAAGAGTATATAAAAAAGTCAAAAGAAGAACTGCAGCCAAGCTCCGTACAGTCATCAAAAAAAGAAACATCGATTGAAACTCAAGGGTATTTGCAACCTAGACAATTAATTATAAGCGGCCAGGATATGAGCTTAGATATTTTGGCGAACTACTTAGAAAAATCCTCGAAAAGGTTTCGGCCACTTCGTTCTTATGTTGGAAGCTTAGAAAGCCTAATTTCAATGTATCAAGGATATTCAGACATTGTCAGTACACACTTAATCGAAGGAAATTCAGGTGAATATAATATTCCGTATATCAGTAAGATACTAGTGAATTTTCAGTATATCGTGATTCATTTACTAACAAGGAAGGCAGGCTTTTACGTCAAAAAGGGAAACCCGTTGAATATTAAGCATTGGGAAGATTTAAGAAGAAAAAATATAAAAATTGTGAACCGGGAAAAAGGTGCGGGTGCTCGTGTTTTACTAGATGAATGTTTGAGAAAGTATCGCATACCTGTTTCTGAAATTAACGGCTATGACAATGAGGTAACCAATCACGTAAGTGTCGCAAGTGCTGTCGCTAAAGGGGATGCAGATGTCGGGGTAGGAATTGAAAGAGGGGCTAACCTAGTTAAAGATGTCGATTTCATTCCGTTAGTTAATGAAAAGTACGATTTGGTTATTTTAAAGAACGATGAGAATAGAGAGTTAATTAGTCAAGTCTTGCAAATTTTAAGATCGGTTCACTTTCAAAACGATTTAAAAGCACTAGGAGGCTATGATTTATCACAAATCGGGCAAGTCGTTTATGAAAGCTGAAATGGATCCAGCTAAAAGCCAGGGGTTTCTCTTAAAAACCTCTGGCTTTGTTTTATCACTTTTTGGCACTGGAATATCTGGTTTTCTTGATTCGTGAGCACTGGAAATGAAAAACCAAAAAGAGAAACATAAGTATATCTTTTTCTATTATATTTATTTATAATTAAATATAATTAATTATAAATAAAAGAAAATAGGATGTTGTAAAGATGAACATACATTTTAAAGCGATAGGAAAAATTCTAACCCCTTTTAACATCTTGGAAGGAATGCCGATTCAATCGGCGGCGGCGAAAAATGTAGAAGGAACATTAGAGCTTAACCCATTGTATGTAGAAGGAATGAAAGATCTGGACGGCTTTTCTCATCTTATTCTTATTTATTATTTTCATAAGGTTCCTAAATATTCATTGTAGGTAGTTCCTTTCTTAGATGATCAACCCCATGGTATTTTTGCAACAAGATTCCCGAAAAGACCGAACCCAATCGGCTTTTCAGTCGTTCGATTGAAAAGTATTAAGGGGAACCATATCCATGTCCTAGATGTCGATGTATTGAACGAAACACCTCTACTCGATATAAAGCCTTATGTTCCGATGTTTGATGCAATAGAAACATCTAAGATTGGATGGTTTGAAAAAAGAATCGAAAACGTAGATAAAGTAAAAGTTGATAAAAGCATTTATTGAAAAGGCGGTATTGGCAAGGTCGATTAAAAAGCACCTTATGGTTTTTTTCATTGCACTGAACAAAATGTTTTTTTCTATCCATGAACGGAGACACTTTACCATTCTATATAATTATATTTTATATAAATTAATTATATAATACAAAAAATAGTTATAAGAAATTATAATAAGTTTTATATTAGATTAAAAATAGAAGGGGGAGAGAAAGCATGAAGCATTCTATTCGCATGATCATGATCATGTTTTTGTGTGCTTCAATCTTTTTTATTTTTGGTTGTACAAACGAGGGAGAAAAACAGGAATCAAAGAAGACAGAGGAAAAACAGACAGTAAAATTAACCATCTCAGCAGCCGCAAGCTTACAAGATGCCTTAACGGAAATTCAGAAAAAGTATGAAAAAGAACATGAAAATATAAAAATTACATTTAACTTTGGAAGTTCTGGTGCATTGCAACAGCAAATCGAACAAGGAGCGCCGGTAGACATATTTTTCTCGGCTGCTGAAAATAAGTTTCGCCCACTCGTAGACAAAGGATTGATTAACAAAGAAGAGAGTAAAAACTTGTTAGGAAATGAAATCGTTTTAATCGTTCCGAAAGATAAAGCAGACACAGTAAAAGGATTTCAGTCTTTGGCAGACAGCGGTATTAAGCAATTTGCATTAGGAAATCCTGAAACTACTCCAGCAGGTCAATACGGGCAGCAAACTCTGACCAAGCTAAATCTTTGGACAAAAGTGAAAGAGAAAGTCGTATACACAAAGGATGTGCGCCAAGTATTATCATATGTAGAAGCAAATACAGTGGACGCAGGAATTGTATTCAAAACTGATGCCCAAATATCTGATAAGGTAAAAATTGTCGACATTGCAGACGAAAATATGCATGATCCTATTATTTATCCAGTTGGCATCATTAAGGACACAAAGCATAAAAAAGAGGCTGCCGATTTCTATCAGTACCTACAGACAGAAGATTCGTTTCAAATTTTTGAAAAATTCGGATTTAAGATTTTGAAATAAGCGATATGACGAAAGAATATTTGAGCCCTTCATGCCCGCCATTAGTAGATTCTTAAAAAAAGCTTATTACGAAAGGTAGTTCAACTTACGAGAGTTTTGATACTTGGAAATTGCCTCATAGCATTTTTATTTTGTACAATACAGATGGACAAAAGATTGGCAATTAGGACCTTGAATTGGATTAGTCGTCATCGTCTAAATCTCCGTTAAAGTTGAATTACCATCATTTTTTTAATGCGACAAATATTTTTAAGACAACTATCAGCTATTATATTTCATTAGTAGCGATAGTATGGAAAAATCGCCTTGTTTCATTTAAATGTCATATGGTGACATTAGTCATTAGGGCGAATTTTTTTATGAATTATAAAATCTGAAATGATTATTGTGTAAATTCCGTTCAACTCAACTTGCGAATCCGTAGTTTTGCTTTTTTATATTCATAATTGCAATATGAATACAATTACAGATAAAAGCACCGCAAAAATTCCAATGGAAAAGATTGATGGAACCACAACGAATAAATGAGTAACAGCAGCAATGAGCTGACCAGGAACATATTTTTTGTATAGCAAAATTTTTTATGACAAGACCTAGAAAGATAAGCGACCAGTAAAACCATGCTGGAATATTTGAAACGATATTGGCACTCACAAGATAGTTAACCAAAAAGGTTAGCATTGCCGCAAGCAATACTTCATTTTAAACAAGAAATATCAATTGTAAATTTCTAGATAATTTAAATACCTTAAAAACAAAAATAGAGTGGAAAACGTACTTCTAGATTTTTTGGAAGAAAATCCTAGTATCCGGATTCTATCTGTCCCACAGCCGCTTCATCACCATCCGCTCCCACCACTTCCACGGCAATATATTTTTCAAGACAATTCCTAATTTCACGCCTTTGCCAACCGGATACCGCAATTTCGGATAAGGAGACTTTGCCACGTGTACAATCTGTTGGATCACTTCATACGGAGAGGGTGCCGTGTCAGCAACATGGTTGACATATTTCAAAATTTTCTCCATCTCTTTAACATAAGGAGAATCCGGATTGACCGATACCGCATCCAGCCCTTTTGACCAGATTTCCGTTTTATAGGATCCCGGTTCAATTAAAACGACATGAACACCGTACGGCAGCATCTCTAAACGCAAAGACTCGCTGAATCCTTCCACCGCAAACTTGGATGCCACGTAAGGTCCCATAGAAGGGAATCCGATTCGTCCGCTGATACTGCTTATATTCACAACCTTGCCGCTTCTGCGTGCCCTCATCGACGGCAAAACAGCTTTTGTTACTGCCACCAAACCGAAAAAATTCGTTTCAAATTGCCGACGCCATTCTTCAACAGCAAGCTCCTCCGTAAATCCTCCCGCTGCATACCCCGCGTTGTTTACCAACAGATCAATTTGGCCGTATTCTTCAATCACATTCTGAATCACAGTTTCCGCTGAGGAAAAATCGTTTACATCTAGTTGGATAATCTCAATCCGGTCTGTGACACCTGCTTCTTTGGCCGCCGCTTTCAGTCGTCCTCTCTTATTCAAATCTCTCATTGAAGCCAGCACGCGGTAGCCTTCGCGGGCAAGCGCTACACTTGTCAGCAATCCAAAGCCGCTTGAAGCCCCTGTAACAAACGCAACAGGTTGTTTCTTTAAAGTTTGATTCACAAGATTCCCTCCAGCTATTCATATTCTAACACTGCCTTTTTGCTAAATATATGTAGAGTATCATCACTGCTTTCGTCCGCAAATTCCTTCAAAAATCTGCTCCACCTATATGTTTTGACAATTCCTGTCTCTTCTTAATAAACACTTTTTATTGAAATTGTATCATGGAAAAAAGTGCATAAAATAAATTTTACTATATTTTTAGACTGAGCAATTATTTAATTAGAAGAAGTTAAACGCAAATTAACACCAAATTTTTAAAGTAGAAAATTAAGGTATTATTAGTCATATTTTATCAGCTAAAGGTTGGGGTATATTACGAAGGAAAGGTTAAAAAGATATTAGTGAAAACAATTATAAATATAATATATTGAAACAGTAGCGTTGCATAAAAAATAAAAACATTTTATGCAGAATTTTCTGAATAAAATATTTTATGATAAACGAAAAACAAGGCAGTAACCAACTAAAGGTGATCACTATCCATTTGGTAATAAATGTATTTGTTTTATCGTTACATGGCTAACGCGCTTCGTCGACTTTTTTCACTCATTCTCGTTGAATTCGTTCCACCCACACGGTACTTGGTTTCCAAAGAAAAACGCAAAGCCAACGATAAATCTGGGTGAGAGAATGTTTCGATTTCATTTCAAGTTGAATAAGAATGAGTAAACAGTAAGAAATCAGAGCTAAGTAAACCTGATTTTCTACAGCTTCTGGACTCGTTCCATAAAGATGTTTGAGTGTTAAACGTTGCTTAATCCACTTAAAAAATAGTTCAATGGCCCATCGAGAACGATAGATATCACCAAGTTCTTCTGGATCTTAGGTCGAATCGGTTCGTAATGATTCGAATTCGATTCCCGTCCGAATCGAATGTTTCGATTAATCGAAAGACATTTTCCGTTCGTTTTTGTGGTGTCCCAATGACCACCATCGAATCAGATAAAATAGAGGAATTGGATGGGACAGAGAACGATTCAAGAAATCGAACATAGGCATTCTTTTTCAGACGGGAGGCGAAAAAGAGGCCTTTATCACAGGAATAATCGAACTTTTCGTAGTCTACATAACCACGATCAAACACGTACATGGCATCTGTTTCGTCGATCAGTTGTTCCATTTGTGTTCGATCATTGTTCCCTGCTGGGGTCATGACCATTTTTTCCGGATAAACCGTATCTTCATTGACAAACACCAGTCGTAAATGAACCTTAATTCCCGACTTCGTTTTGCGAAACGTAGCCCATTGATATTTTTTCAGATTCAGTGAAATGGTCGTAGAATCCACGATTTTTAAGCCACTCACCTGACTGGAGGAATTCGTGGACATCTGGCGGATTTGATTCACTAAATCCAGAAAGATTTCTGCGAGCAATTCGGGTTTTACTTGGCGATGTTTTCGAGAAAGTTGTGAAGCACTAATAGATGTCAATCCTAATTCTCGCTGAAAATCATCCAGTAACGCATCATCGGCGATGGCGCGCAGTCCTTCTCGTTGTTGAAGTTGAGCATGCAAAAACAAAAGTAAATACGCTTTTGTGGTTAATTTTTTCGTATATTTATCTTGTTTCATCTCTTCAATTCTTTGTGTAAATTTAACAGAATTGAGAGGAGTGACCCATTTACCAAATGAAGAAAATAGTGTATCCTTGTCCATAGGCTTCATCCTTTATATTGGATTTGGACAGGGACCACCTGTACCATCCATTATAAAGGATTTTTCTGTGAAAATAATTTAATTCCACTTAGCCCATGAATAGCTTCGATCTATTGAGGGTAATATATAAATAACCTAAAAAAGACAATAAGAAAGCAGAGCTACCTAATGGAAGGTAACTTTGTTTAAACTTATTCTTCTTTGGTTATACTAATTAATTAAAGGTTCTTTATAAGGCTCCTTATTAATTAGCATAGAGTAAATGATTCGAAGCATTCGATGCGATATGGCAACGAGTGCTTTTTTCTTTCCTCTTCTTGCAGCAATCGACCAATATTTAGCAGCTAACCAACGATTCCTACTTCTAGAGATTGCCCATGCTACTTCGCACAGTACAGTTTTGATATGAGGATTCCCTTTAGTCGTTTTAGTTGACTTTCGTTTTCCTGCACTTTCATGATTTCCTGGAGCAACTCCGGCCCAAGACGCTAAGTGTTGAGAGGTAGGAAATTGTTCCATGTTCACCCCAATCTCTGCAATAATAATTGCTGCGGAATCCTTTTTAATACCCGGAATCGTTAGTAATAACTCCACTTCTTCTTTATAATTCTTCAGAATTTCATCTATTCTTTCCTCGATTTGGCTGATTAATGATTCTAAATAAACGATGTGTTGCCAAGATTGTTTGATTAGAAAGACTTGATGATCGTTTAAAGTACCGAATAAAGAGTCTGTAATCATTTGTTTTTTGTGCTTCATTCTTCCGTGAATACTATTTTCTACATCAATGGAATCAACATATCCATTTTGAATTAATTTGGATAGAAGTTTTCTTCCAGAAACACCAAACACATCTGAAATAACTGAATTTAGTTTAACATTTGAGCATTCTAATACTTTCAGAATCCTATTTTTTTCTGAAGTCAAATGGCCGATCCATTTTTTACGAAGCCGAGTTAAATCACGAAGGTTTCGTATATCTTCTGGTGGAACAAAACTTTTTTCAATCAGTCCATAACGCAATAACTTTGCAATCCACTCTGCATCCGAAACATCTGTTTTTCTTCCAGGGACATTCTTGATTCTTTGAGCATTCGCTAATGTAATATCAAAGTAATCCTCCAAAATGTTATAAACGGGCTTCCAATAAATCCCAGTACTTTCCATCGCAATGTGCGTAATGCCATGGTTTTCCAACCACTTTAGTAAACGAAAGAGATCCTTTGTTAAAGTGGGGAAAGTTTCTGTTTCAATGAATAATTCATCGTCCTGTTCGCCAATCATGACACAAGCAACAATTGTTTCAGCATGTACATCTAATCCTGCACAACGTGTCATCAGTACATCCAATATAATCCCTCCCATAAAGTAGATTCACAAACAGCGAGTGAATTTGAAATATAAGCATTTTTCTGTACGTAGTCATCATTCTAAAGGAATGAGCTAACAATGGGTTGTTCACCAAATCCACTCAAACAGTTTTTTATTCAGGGTATCATCCACCATAAAAGCCTACGTATTGTTAACTGTTTGTGTTATCTACATTATGGGAAAGAAATATCCATTTTCATGCCAGGGTTGTGAATGAAAATTCATGATTGTTTTTTATGGACTTTTTTCAATTCGGAATTTTCGAATTAAATTAATGCAACGCTAGTGATATTGAAAAACACTTAAAAATCGCCAAGTATAATAATTACCGGCGATTTTTAACTTCTATCATAGCTCATATGAATAAGTCGCTTTGCCTTTTCAAAATCTTCATCATTATAAATACTGACTTCTAAATCCCCTGTTCCGATATGACCGATATTTCGAACATCACGGCTAAATCCTGGCTCGAGTTCAATTTCATCTGGATTCACTTTTAAAAATAAGACGATTTTTTCTGTCTGAGGATGCACTTCTAAGCAGACAAAATTTTTAATGCGCTTAAAGGCTATGTAGTATTTTAATACAGCCATTTGTACATCATCGCCTAGTGCCATAATATATGCTTTTATTGCTTCAAACCGGTCTTTTAATTCTGTACTGGATTGTTCCAGATATTCGGAGACTGTCTTATATCCGGGCTTCGATGAGTTAATATGGTTTTCAACTTCCAGTAATGGTTGTGCAGTTGTTGCATTTACTAAATCGAGCAAAAGAAATCCATCTTTATAAAACTTATACTGGTACAACTCAATGTTCCGATTAATTTGTTGAACAGCATGTTCGTCATATTTTGTGAATCCACCCGCAATACATAATAAGCGCGGATTCGTCCAATCAATTGCGTCAGCCAAGTTATTGCCGTATTTGCGCATTACCATAAGAGTGAATTCTGCTTTATGATCCAACAGCCAGTCCAGATAATATAATCCTTGGTTAATGACAGCTATGAAGAGTATATTTCAAAGTTTTTCGTCAAAATAGGGATTTTCAAATTATCCACAGTTGGTAAAATTTTCCAGTTACTTTCCTTCTAAAATTTTTAAAAACTAGTCCTATTAATGCGATTTTTCTATAAAGTTGTGGATAACTTGCTTTTTTACTCCCTATTCATCACACCCTTCTGCTATAATAGAATTGTTAGGTATATGTAAACCTAACCTGTATTTTTTTACATTTTTTCAAATCCTCGACTGTTATAATGCGGGTTCGGATCGCTTCTAACAGCTTCGAGGATATTTCTTTTGCTGACTTTTTCAGCTGCTTCAAAAGTTTTGACCCATATTTATATAGTTGAACAAGGATATCAGCTATTTGAACAAGTAAGTAATGATTTTTCAGTGCATTGTAATTATGACAATTCACATGTTCAATTTCATACCAACCATTTTTCTGGTTATTAAAACCCTCATTTTCTATTTTCCAGCGTCTTCGACCTGCCTGAACAAGTATTTCTGCATTCCTTTCAGTTATTCGAAAGTTTGTAATAAACAGAAACTCCTGTTTTTTCTCATTCTCAGTTACTTTTACTTTTTCCACAAGATTTACCAAACGATCGTTATAAGCAATATCATTGACCCAGAAATATTCTGAGCTTTTACCATTCGTTTCTAAAGATTGGATTGCTCTGAATTCTTGAGAAACCGTTTTAATCCGATCTTCTTTGAACCGGAAAATATATTTCCAATTGTGTTTATCACAAATTTCAAATACTGGTTCACAAGCATAAAGGCTATCTGCGATAAGACAAATAGGAAGACGTTTAAATGTTTTCTTTAATTTATCGACTAGCCTCATAAAAGCTTTTAACTCACAATCCTGCTTTGGAACATTTTCTGACTCATTTTCTATAAATTCTGTAGCGATGCTAAGAACCATATCTCCTACCACAAGCTTGGCTTCTAGAACATGGTGCATATATGCCACTTTTGTTTCTCCGGTTTCCTTATCCTTGTATTCCCTTCTCAAACAATGTTCACAGTGTTTTTCCTTAAATGTATGGATACCTGTCCCATCGAAAACAATTGGCCAATATTTATTTAGAATCCGGAGGGATTCTAAGCATCTTTTTTCAAAAAGTTTTTTGATTAGATAAATCCTTATGGTTTCAAGCTCTTTTGGCTCCAACTTTGCTAAAAAGTCATTAATTGTATCATAATGCGGGAGCTCGTTGAGCTCTTTCAAACCCAAAACTACTCGAATATTTTCGATACATTCATCCTTATTAAACAATTCGGTCATACTTCTCATTGATTTGATTCCAAATACACTTTTAAGAAGAATGGTGTAAAGGATTGTTTCTGGACCATAGGTAATGTAGCTTTGATGCCTTTTATCTTTTACTTTTTTTAGTTGATCTACCAAGTCTTTAAAGAAATGATTTTGAATCTTAACGAAGTCGAAGAAAAAGTTTTGGTTTTTTTCTCTTTCTCTTTTTTCTTTCCTTGTTAACATTCACAAATCCCCCTTAAATCTTGATAAATCCAGATAAATTATCGCATATTTATCAAAATATGGGGGCTAGAAGCTCAATTTATCTCGAAGAATTTTTACTCCTCAGAGCTGGGTTAATGACATTTTCATTGACAGCTCGTTTATATTCGATAATAACTGGAGAGTTATTTTCATCAATACCTAATGTATCGATTCTGCCGCCATGTGTCTTGCCAGTAGAATATTCTGATGCTAAAAACCGTACACCTAAAAATGTTTCAAGATTACGCTCAATAAGGGTTTGCAGCGATTTTTCAATTGTCAGAGAAGTGCCTTCCAATTCACTTACATGTTCTCCATTTATACGAAATAATTTAATATCACCCATGAAACTACTCCTTCTTTTATTGTGCATCTAAAACTACAATTACAATAAATGAATAATGATAGTATACAATAAGCGTTGATATTTAGCGGACTAAATAATTTTTTCGCTTGTAAATGAGACATATTAGTCAATCTGTGTAAAGAATACGGAAGAACGTAACAAAAGACCCCAATTCAATTTTAATAATGTTCCACTCGTTCGGAAATATGTTTGCAAAATTATTTTGGCTCTTGAAAATACTAGAGAAACCAATCAATACATTCATTACAAAGACTGCTTGATTATTAACTACATGAAATGTTTATTACCCTTTGCAAGAAAGGAAATCATGTTGCAAACGATACAGATGATGAAACAACCGGAGAAGCAAAAGTGGTATTGTTAATTATTTTTCTCTCAAGCGCCCAGTTTACGAACTATATGATAACTTAAATTTTAAGTCAATTGAATATCTAGACATGTCGAGCATGAGGAATTTCAAAGAGACATCAAGAAAAGATAAAATAGCGGAAGACTCTAGCTCTGAATTTATAGGCGTTATCACGACTAGACCAGACAATCAAAATGACGAAAAAATCCAAAAATTAAAAAAGGTTTTGCACACACCGGAGGTTAAAAAATTCATTGAGGAAACATTCCATGGGGACATAATCCCAGTATTTGAATAATGGGGGCTGTCACAAATGATACATTTAAAAAATATAAAGAAAACTTATCAAATTAAAAAAGATGAGAAATTGGAAGCAATTAAATCCGTATCATTAAAAGTGGAAAAAGGGGATATCTATGGGATTATCGGATTTAGCGGAGCAGGAAAGTCAACTCTTCTTCGTACAATCAATCTCCTTGAAAAGCCTGATGAAGGGGAGGTTCTTATTGAAGGAAGAAATATAATGGCTTTAAAGAAGAAAGAGCTGCGGCATATGAGACAATCGATTTCCATGATATTTCAACATTTTAACTTGATTCATAATAAAACGGTTTATGACAATGTATCTTTTCCATTAGAAATTGCCGGAATACCATCCGTTAAACGTAAAAGTATAATAGAAGAATGTCTTTCCATAGTTCAATTAGAAGATAAAGCAAATCAATACCCCTCTAATTTAAGCGGGGGGGGGGGACAAAAACAAAGAGTTGCCATCGCAAGAGCTTTGGCAACGAACCCGAAAATTTTGTTATGTGATGAGCCTACATCAGCTTTAGATCCACAAACAACGGATAATATTCTATCCTTTTTAAAGAAAATTAATCAAGAGCTAAATATAACGATGGTTATTGTTACACATGAAATGGATGTAGTGAGAAAAATTTGCAATAAAGTAGCCGTAATGGAAAAAGGAAGTATTTTAGAGGAATTTTCGTTATCAGACAATCAATATAATCCTAAGTCTGATATTGCTAAATTAATATTTAATAAGGACAAAAGGATGATCCTAAATGTTTGAAAACATCATTCAACAAATTCCTGATATAATAGAAGCCACTAAGCAAACAGCCATTATGGTAGGTATTTCAGTAACAGCTGGCATACTATTTGGAATTCCTTTAGGAACGATTCTGTTTTTAACAAGAAAAGGGCAATTATTAGAACAGCCGCATATTTTCAATATTTTAAATTCATTAGTGAATTTAATTAACGCATTTCCATTATTAATTTTAATCGTAGCTGTCATTCCGTTTACTCGGCTGTTGGTAGGAACATCCGTTGGAACGGTTCCTGCCTCTGTACCGCTTTCGATCGCTATTATTCCTTATTTCGCCAGACTAATAGAACAATCTTTAGTGGAAGTAAATAAAGGGGTCATCGAAGCAGCTATTTCAATGGGAGCTAATATATTTCAAATTATATGGAAAGTAATGTTTGTTGAAGCGAGAGCAGGAATGGTAGTCAGCTTATCTATCCCGAAAATTTAAGTCCATGAAAAAAGCACAAAAAATCCAGGGGGTGTTAACACCAGCAGATTGGTATTTGCTGGAATAAGTCATGTTTATGCACCTGATGGTTACTGTTTCGGTTAACTACGCTGTTTGATTTGACGGCTCTACCATGACCTTAAACCCTAGTGTTTCCAACTTCCGAATCGCTTGTCTGGCGACTTGATGGCGCTTGCGTTCTTCGTAGTAATGTGGACCAAGTTCGATGTAAGTCTGCTTCTTTTTGAGGAGATGGTAGACAATAGTCAGGATGCTATGAGCGACCGCAACCGCTGCACGATTGGCCCCCCGGCGTGCAGCAATACGGTGGTACTGGCTGGATAGATAGGTGTGTTTGGACCTAGCAGCGGCACGGGCGGCTTCCACCAGGGTGCTACGAAGCTTCTGGTTTCCCTTGCGGGTTTTCCCTGACTTTCGTTTTCCGGCACTTTCGTTATTCCCTGGGGCGACTCCTGCCCATGAACACAAGTGAGCTGCCGAAGGAAACTGTGTCATGTCAGGGCCAATCTCAGCCAAAATATGCTCCGCTGTGCGCCGACCAACGCCGGGGATCGTATCTAACCGCTCCAGGTCATCTTCAAAAGGGCGCATCCGCTCCTTGATTTCAGCATCCAGTTCTTCAATCAAGGCATCTAAGTGATCAATATGCTCAAGCTGGGTTTTAAGCATCAGGCGTTGATGAGGGCCGATGAGGCCCTTCAGGGCCTTTTTCAACTCCTCTTTCTTCCGTTTGAGACGGCGCTGAGCCAGTTCGGATAGCACATCGGGGTCAGTTTCACCATTAATTAAAGCCTCGATCATGGCTCGACCCGATTTGCCCAGCACATTGGTCGCCACCGAGGAGAGTTTGATGTTAGCCCCTTCCAGTACCTTCTGGATGCGGTTGATTTCGCGAGCCCGCTCTTCAATCAGGCTGCGACGATAACGGATGAGTTCCCTCAACTCCCGTTGCTGGCGGTCAGGGATGTAACTACCTTGTAGCAATCCATGGCGTAAGAGTCCAGCGATCCACTCGGCATCCTTTACATCTGTTTTGCGACCAGGCACATTTTTGATATGTTTGGCATTGACCACTAAAATCTTGATGTCTTCCATCTCCAACAGGTTATAAATTGGCTTCCAGTAGGAACCTGTACTTTCCATGGCCACGTGAGTGACGCCATGCGCCTTGATCCAGTCTACAAGCATAAGCAAGTCTTCAGTCATGGTAGAAAACGTGCGGATCTCTTGATGATCCGGAGTAATAATACAAGCGACGACGTTCTTCTTATGAACGTCTAATCCACAAACATGAGTATGGATAATGTCCATGTTCGTTCCCCCATGCCTAACATGTAATAAACACAGGCTGGCGGTGCAACGACCATACACGTCATTCTATCCCGCGTGCTTCCCCAGGGAGCAACAGTCTGTGGTGCACCAGGTCGTCGGGGTCTGTCTAATTAACGGGCTCATGGCACCAAGGTAAGACGACCTCGCTGGCCAGCCTAAGATTAAGTATACATGGACGAACTATTTTCATCATCTGCTGGTGCCGCTTTTGCGGCATGGGGGTCTAATATTATTATTCTTTTAATATCTTATTCTACCATAGCGGGTGTTGTTGGCGCAGGCGGTCTCGGAGATTTTGCCGTTCGAAATGGCTATTATCGTTATCAACCGGATATTATGCTTGCTACAGTTGTTATCATGATCATTTTAGTTTCCATTATTCAAATTAGCGGCAGCCGTTTAGCCAGTTTTTTGGATAAACGATAAGCTAAACGGAGGCATTTATTGCGGGATTTTTGAACATAGTGTCTTAACAAAATGATGATTTGTTTCAAAGCATTGCTTGAATCGAGATCTTCTATAAAGTTTTAGTAAAATCCAGTCTGAATAAGAAAATGCGATTAACAATTGTTCCCCCTCTTTTAATTTTATATAGATGAAGGAAGCTGTTGACATGGGTTATTGTTCAACAGCTTCTTGTTTTAAACATAGTATTGGCTTCTTAAAAAAGGGAATTTTAACGTTTTATTTTTTTCCTCATAAATTGTATTTTATACCCATCACCGGTATAATGTATAAAAATGTAGTCAAGAGGTGATATCAGTAAATCAAATCATCAAAATAGTTCTGCGAGATCGAAAGCATGTTGAAGCTATGTACGTGCGGGAACAAAAGATGGTCGAGGACAATCGATATGAAAAGTGCAAATTTTTGCAATTCAAGCCGTGTAAACTAAGTTGTCAGGGAGGACCATTATTTGCAATCAGGTCATGTTTCAAAAATCAAAAGCTGCTTAAATAGGTTTCAAATTTTCACAAGTCTGGCGGCATGGTCGCATCGGTATGTTCAGGTGCACTATTGTTGGCAGAAGCAGGTCATTATCCGGCAAAAAGGCAACTACACATTCATTTGCAAATGAATACATGAAATCTAATTAAATGGACATTGAAGTAGTTCAAAATGTCCGATTTGTGGATGAAGGCAATATTCTAACTTCTGCTGGAGTGTCAGCTGGAATCGATATGTCTTTATACATCGTAGCAAAATTACTGGGAGAAACAGTAGCACGTACAACAGCAGCTACAGAAGAATATCCATACTGGTCTGAAAATATTGGGGGAGCTGGTCGGAAGTTTTAGTAAAGTTGAGCATCACTTGACTGTAACTTGATTTTCATGCAGGCGAAGCAGCGAAAATTTCTGTTTCGCGTAAAGTTATTTGCACTGACTTTAAAAATTTCTTTCATACTTTCGGGTCAATTATAAAAATTATGTTAAAAATCGTATTTTCCGTTGATTTATATAAGTATATTGTTATATACTTATTGAAGATAAGGAAATGATAATACTAAACAGTATTCATGTCGTGGATATGAAAAGACATTTTTTAGTGTGCGATGAACCATAAAGTAGATTGATATATAAGTAAATATTTATATAACTATATGTATAGGGGGTGTTCCAAATGCAAAAAGCAGTGGTGGAAATAGAAAAAGCCTCACACGTTTTAAAGCTACTCGGTGATAAAACACGTTTAACGATCATGGCCATTTTAAAACAACGTGAGTGTTGTGTATGTGAGCTTCTTGAAGTGTTTGACATGAGTCAGCCGGCGATTAGTCAGCATCTTCGCAAGTTAAAAGATGCAGGATTAGTAAAAGAGGATAAGAGGGGACAGTGGATTTATTATTCCCTCAACCCACAAAATGAGTTATATGATTTCATTCAAGAAATTCTGCAGCACATTCCAGATCAAACAGAGAATATTCGTAAGATTGAGGAAACCAACCCTACGCTCCGTTGCGGTTGTTAACCTACTAATTAAATGGGGAGGAAAAAATGAGTAATACGGGGAAAAAACGGCTATCGTTTTTGGATCGATACTTAACACTATGGATTTTCCTTGCTATGGCAGCAGGGATCGGCTTAGGATTCGTCTTTCCGGGGTTTATAGACGTAATGAACAGTTTGCAGGTAGGAACGACATCGATTCCACTTGCCATTGGCTTAATTTTAATGATGTATCCTCCATTGGCAAAAGTTCGCTACGAAGAGATGGGACGCGTCTTTAAAGACATCAAGGTATTGGTTTTGTCCCTTGTACAAAATTGGATTATTGGACCAATATTGATGTTTGTATTGGCGATTGTCTTTTTGCCGGATAAACCCGAATACATGGTCGGACTCATCCTAATCGGTCTGGCGCGTTGTATTGCGATGGTGATCGTCTGGAATGATTTAGCGAAAGGAGATAGAGAGTACGCGGCTGGATTGGTGGCGTTTAACTCTGTATTCCAAGTGCTATTTTACTCTGTTTATGCGTATGTGTTTGTGACAATCATTCCAGAATGGATAGGACTAGAAGGTGCTGTCGTTGATATTACAATGATGGAAGTCGCTAAGTCGGTGTTCATTTACTTAGGAATTCCGTTTCTTGGCGGAATGGTGACGCGCTTTTTGTTGGTAAAAGCAAAGGGCAGACAATGGTATGAAAAAGTATTCATTCCAAAAATCAGCCCGATTACATTGATTTCTTTATTGTTTACGATTATCGTCATGTTCTCTTTAAAAGGAGACGCTATCGTAAGTTTGCCGTTGGATGTAGTGAGAGTTGCCATTCCATTGTTCATTTACTTTGTGTTGATGTTCTTTGTTTCCTTCTTCATGGGGAAGAAATTTGGAGCGAGCTACCCTGTAACCACAACGCTTGCCTTTACAGCCGGCAGTAATAACTTTGAGTTAGCGATTGCCGTAGCTGTTGGCGTGTTTGGAATCGATTCTGGTGCAGCGTTTGCAGCTGTTATTGGACCACTGGTGGAAGTGCCTGTCATGATTGCATTGGTTAACGTAGCATTATGGTTTCAACGAAAATACTTCAAAACCGAATCAGTATCATATTAACAACAAAGGTGGAATGAAACATGAAAGACAAAAAGACGATTTACTTCTTATGCACTGGCAACTCTTGCCGCAGCCAAATGGCAGAAGGATGGGCAAAAAAATATCTTGGCGACGAGTGGGAAGTGTACAGCGCCGGTATCGAAGCTCACGGATTAAATCCAAACGCGGTAAAAGTCATGAAAGAAGTAGGGATTGACATTTCTAATCAAACATCCGATGTGATTGATCCGGAAATTTTAAATAATGCTGATTTAGTCGTAACATTATGCGGTCATGCCGCAGACCATTGCCCGGTAACCCCGCCAAATGTGAAACGCGTACATTGGGGATTCGATGATCCGGCAAAGGCAGAAGGAACGGAAGAGGAAAAATTAGCTGTATTCCGTCGTGTTCGCGATGAAATCGGTGAAAGAATTAAACGTTTTGCTGAGACTGGTGAATAACTTCCTTCAGTCCCTCCATATCAATAACAAAAAGAGCCTGGAGAACTTTCTTGGGCTCTTCGTGTTTTTTAGGAGAAAAATTAGACAATTAACGAAAAAGTCATATAGCATTGGCTGTTGCAAGACAATATCAACATTAAGATTATTAGATCTGCTGCAATGGGGCAGATTTTAGGGAGAAAAATAGATAGTAAAAAAAGATTCCCTGTTTTGATTGTCAAATTATTGAGAGATTCTCTAATCGACAAAGAACAAGCAGGAGTATATCCCGCGCGGCCGTTTTTTGACTCCCAGCGAACCGCATATACAATCTGTTCGTCCTCGAAAAAGCCGCTTGAACAAGCGTATTTTTTCTTCAGGGGACGATTGGTTAGTAACTATCGAGCTAGTCGAAGTGACAGACTGATTATTTTCTTTCTTTTGCATCATAGCTGAGAGAACTTGTTTTAAGTATTCATAAAGCCTACAAAAAGCTATCCTAAAGAAATAGCAAAAAAGTAGCAGTTAACAATTTGATGAAGAATAATTAAAATGAGGGATGCTATAATGAGGATATAGAGTATTAAGAAAACGGTGGTGATAAATTTGTTATCACAGCAAGAAATACTTAACGAAATGTCCAGAAACTTAGATATATGGAAGGAAAAATATGGTGTAAAACGGATAGGTTTGTTTGGTTCGTATAGCCGGGGAGAACAAAAGGAGTCCAGTGACATTGATGTGTTAGTAGAATTTATGGATCATGCCATGACATTCGATAATTATATGGAGTTAAAATTCAATCTGGAAGATCATTTTCAAAAGCCGGTAGATTTAGTCATTTTAGATGATATCAAGCCATCATTAAAGTCGAGTATTTTAAGGAGTGCTAAGTATGCGGAGAGAGCCTAAAGTCTTTTTACAAGATATTCTTGCGGCTGCAGAAAAAGTTGAAAAATACACCAAGGGCTTATCTTATGATGATTTTCTAAACAATGACTTAGTGTCGGACGCGGTAATTAAAAATATATTAGTGATTGGTGAAGCAACGAAAAACATTCCAGACGAAATCCGACAAGCACACCCGCATATCGAATGGAGAAAGATGGCTGGCATGAGAGATATGATGATTCACGGCTATTTCTCCATTAATTATCGAATTGTCTGGGATGTTGTTCAGAATAAGATTCCTAAGTTAAAACAACATGTTGAACAATTACTAAGTGATTTTTAATAAAGACCAAATTTTTTCAAGTTAACATAGAACGTAGAGGATGATAATCGATAATAATTTACTCTCGTCAAAATCGCCCTTGCTACATTCGTATTTTCAACCGGCGTTCTCTTAAAATCTCTAGTTGCTCATCAAATGTAGTTGGACGTTTAACATTTGCTGTATTTTCTAACCCCCATAAATAAATGAAAAAGCCCCACCTTGGTACACATTGTTAAGAGTCGAGGTGGGTTCTGCTAATTTAATCGTAATCTTGTGTAAGTGAAGTGAAATGAAACATACACACATTTCTATAACTAAGATTAAAACAACTTCATCTGTTCGTTGTACAAACTGTTTTTTTCATCTAACACATAGCCCATGGCGCGGTATCCCGCCAATCTTTTTTCAAACATCTTTTGCATCATCGGGATGTTTTTATCCACGTAGTCATATACACGTACTTCTTGTTTATTCGCATGAATTCGATGCAAGCGTCCAACATATTGTTGCAGGGTGCCTTTCCATGAAATCGGCATGGCTAAAAATAGAGTATCTAACCTCGCATCGTCAAATCCTTCACCGATATATTTTCCTGTTGCAATCACTAATCTTTCCATGTCATCAGGAATGGAAGAAAGTCGATGCAATTGTTCCATCCGTTCTTTTTTCGTCATATTCCCGGAGAGTACAATAATATTTTTAGCAAATCCTTTAAATAATTGCTTTAAAATTTCAACATGTTCAATTCGTTCTGTTAAGATTAGCGGACAACGGCCTTCTTCAAGCGCAGACAACACATCATCAAATAATTGCTGATTTCTCTGTTCATTGAGTGCTGTTTCTTTATAAAGTTGCTGAATATCGTTGTGTGAGGACGTAAAGTTCGTATACCTCGGAATTAAACGATGAATAAATGGCCTTACTTTTGCTTGGGTTTTCCCGTCAATTTTATAACGAATAGGACCACATTGCATGTGAATAATAGGGTGTAAACCATCTTTACGAATCGGTGTAGCCGTTAGCCCATACACATACTTGGCGCGAACTTGTTTTAACACTTTCTCAAAGCTAAAGGCAGAAATATGATGGCATTCATCGACAATGATTTGGCCATATCGGGTAATAAATGACTTCAACTGACCTTTGTAATTTAAGCTTTGAATGGTTGCTATATCAATTTTTCCTGTTATTTTGTTTTTTCCGCCGCCAATTTGTCCGATTTCTTTTGATGAAATATTAAGAAACGTTGATAATTGCTCCAACCACTGTTGCATCAACTGTGTCCGATGAACAATGACTAGCGTATTAACTTTTCGTTCCGCAATAAGAGCGGCCGCTATAACTGTTTTACCAAAACCAGTGGTTGCTGAAAGAACACCTGTATTGTGTTTCAATAATTGCAATATGGCATCGTGTTGCTGAGAAGTTAACTCACCTTGAAATTCCACCTCAATCGTCTGTCCATCGAATTGATCATCAATGATTTCAGTTTGAATGGACAATGACGATAAAAGGTTAATAACCTCCTCCAAACAGCCGCGCGGTAAGACTAAATATCCTTCCTCATCCCAAGAGCAATTAATCACTCGTGGTATTCCGTATGTAGACATGCGATTTTTCTGAGCTTTATAAAATTCAGGATTCGCTAATGTTGCTAGTTTCGTCAACTTAGTTAAAAGAGAAGAGGGGACTCTATCATTTGGAATGTATAGACCATTCTTTAATTCAATAGTAATTTTCTCTGGATAAACTTCGTTTACAGTAATAGATTTATTTTCGTAAAGCTGTACCACATCTTGTACTTCTTTTTTTGTGATCGTTTGAACAGAAGATAGATACAGCCATTGGTCTGGATAAGGAGTAAAGGATTCATCGACAAATACACTATTGCCGTTTATCCTTGGCTTTCGCTGAAGCGGCAATGCGATTAAATTTCCGAATCCGCCTTTTGGAAGCGTATCTTGATTCGGGAATAATCGATCATAGGAGTCTAAACCTATTTCATATCGTTTTTCCATTGTTTTAGTGAGCAATGTCATTCCCATTTTGCGAGCTAATGAAGCAGGAATCGCTTCGGAGAAGAAAATCCATACGTGTGCACCATTCCCAGATCTTGAGCGTTCAATGCTATACGGTACGGAAAACTCTTTACATACACGAACAAACGCCAACACATCCTCTTGCCAATTCTTTTTGTCAAAATCAATCGCCAAAAAGAAACACGTTTCATCTTTTTGCATCGGATAAATTCCAACAGTATGCTTCCCACTTAAATGATCGTAAAGTACTTGATCATTTAGCGGTAGCAATGTTCGATGCGGACACTCACTGCATTTGATCTCCGGTTTTCGACAAAGAGGTGGTTGCCACTCATAGGCACAGGCAGGTGTATATCCCGCACGGCCGTTTTTTGACTCCCAGCGAACCGCAAATACATCAGTCCGTCCTCGAAAAAGCCGCTTGAATAATCGTATCTTTTCTTCAGGGGACGATTGGTTGTTGACTATAGAACTAGCCGTAGTTACAGAATTACTTTTTTCTTTCTTTTGCATCATCGTTGAAAGAATGTGTTTTAAATATTCATTTTCTTTCCTTAAACGTTCGCATTCCGCAAGAGCTTCTTGCAACTGAATCCGGATATCCATGACTTTACCTCTAAAACATTTATTTAACTGTAATGATATTGTAAAGTATTGAGTTAGATGTGTAAATTAAGCAACTCTTCATGCTAGTATTTAATTAAACTACTTAATTCATTTAAACCACTGTAAGGAAGAAAGACTTATCATTGGAAGCGGAGGAATTTAGCAGCTTTTGTCGTAAGCTAAATACAGAAAGGAATCTTTGTTAAGAACATCAACCATCCTGCGAATAAAAGAAAAAAGGTTAAGACAACAATGTTCTATTAATCAAATAGATTCACGGGAGGTTGTTTAAAAAGTAAGGTGGTTTTGTAATATGGATAGAACTACTATTTTTATAAGTTCTGTTGCACAAGATGCTCTTTCCTCTATACGAAACGCTGTATTTGAGGAATTAAAAAATATGGGGCATGAACCTATTCGTTTTGAAGATAGACCCCCATGCCGAAAAAAATTCGGCACCATCGGAAGGATGAAAACGAATATTGTCGAAATAACTCCTTGCAGCTGGGGTCATGAGGTCGATGCATCTATGGTACGCAAGAGTCCGAAAGATAGACGGACCCCAGTAGCCTGGTGCACCACGGAATGTCGCTCCCGAGTTGGGAAGCACGCAGGATAGAATGCTTCGTCATAGGCTACTGCACCAGCTGAAGATGAAATGAAGCAGGGAGGGAAAGCGATGAAGGTATTATATGAACGTTGTTGTGGAGTAGACGTGCATAAAAAATCCATTACCGCTTGTACCATCACCCCTGAAGGAAAAGAAATACGAACATTCGGTACCATGACCGATGAATTGCTGGAGTTTGTGAACTGGTTGAAAGAAAAAGGGGTGACGCACGTGGCGATGGAATCGACAAGCGTGTACTGGAAACCGTTGTACAATTTGCTCGAACTCGAACAAATCGAAACGCTTGTCGTCAATGCCCGGCATATTAAAGCAGTTCCTGGACGGAAGACGGATATGAAGGATGCCGAGTGGATCGCCAACTTGCTTCGCCATGGATTGTTGAAAGGAAGTTATATTCCGGACCGAGCCCAACGAGAACTGCGAGAACTCGTTCGATATCGTCGCAGTTTGATCGAAGAAAGAGCGCGGGAATTGAATCGGATTCAAAAAGTATTGGAAGGAGCGAACATCAAGTTGTCGTCCGTTGTTTCCGATATCAATGGGGCATCGGCACGAAAAATGATTCGTGCGTTGATCGAAGGGAAAAACGATCCGATGGTCATCGCTCAGCTCGCAAAAGGGAAATTGAAACAAAAAGTGGAAGAACTCCAGCGCGCATTACACGGGGTAATCGGCCCTCATCAACGGATGATGTTAGCCGAACAATGGCGGCATGTGGAATACCTAGATGAAGCGATTGCGCGATTAGATCAGGAGATCGAGGAGAGAACGCGCCCTTTTGAAGAAGCGCTGGAGCTCTTAGATACGATTCCGGGAGTCGGGCGGAAAAGTGCGGAACAAATTTTGGCGGAAATCGGAACCGATATGAGTCGCTTTGCATCAGCGAGCCATCTGGCATCGTGGGCAGGCATGGCACCAGGAAACTACGAGAGTGCGGGGAAACGGTTATCAAGCCGAACGAGGAAAGGGAACAAGAAGCTGAGAGCGTGTTTAGTAGAATGTGCCCGTGCCGCCGCGAGAAAGAAGGATACGTATTTATCCGCGAAATATCACCGCATAGCCGCAAGAAGAGGGGCGAATCGAGCGAGTATGGCAGTTGGACGAACGATATTAGAAATCATCTATTACCTGTTAACTCGGAAGGAACCGTATAAAGAATTAGGGGCAGACTATTGGGATCGTCAACGGGAAGCAAAGATCGTGCGTCAAACGGTGAAGAAATTAGAGGGGTTAGGGTACGAAGTGAAGTTAGAAAAAGTGGGTGCATAAGGGAATTAAACCATATATAAACTTTAATACCTTCCTTTGGAAATTATATTCCAAAGGCTAGGTGGGGGTTGTTTTTTGCCAAATTTTGTTTTCAGGATAGGATAGTATGCGATATATTCACCAAGATGCCATCCGAACTTGTTTGGAGTACGTATCAAGAAGTGATATCTTTCTGCTATTTATCGCGGATAAAGCAGGAACATTCTTAGAGGATGAAGGGAAAACTGTTACTCACCTTGAATTTTTACGTGCATATCACGAAAATAAACGTCTTATCGTGTATGTTCACGATATAGTTCTTGATACCTATTTTCGGACGATCAGACCTCAAATAAAACAATCGTTAGTACAGTATTTAAGCGAACACGGTAAAGAACCGGATTCAATGTTGAATTTTATAAGCGAAAATATTAAAGAGGAGCCTCATATTGCCGAAAATTATGTATGGTACTTTCTTTATGATGCAGAACAAAAAGGCATATATTTCGAAAAATGCTCATTAGGTGTCGAAATTCTTTCAAACATAAAAAGCTATCTTTCAGCTCTTTTCAAAGAAAGCCTTCAATACTTAAATATTCGTTCTGAAATAGAACGGAGCTTAGAACATGTAGAATTATACGGGGATTTTTATGAACTATCATTTGAATTCATAAGTTTATTGCGGAATGGGCAAATTACAAATTGGAGAAGGCTATTAGCGCTTTTACGATCTAAGATGGTCGGCTGCAATATTTACTCTACAAATACAAAGTACCAACAAGAAGCTATAGGAATTAATGGACTGTAAAGCCGTAACTCTTTACGAAAAAAGAGATAACCAGATGATTTGCAAAGAATATGATGGATTAACAACTCCTGAGAACTTTTCATTAGATGATACTTCTTCTTACGTTGTGCAAACATATAATGATCATAATCATAATGAAAAGCTATACTATTCACTGGAAAAAAGAATATGCTATTTCTTGTTTAAGGTAAAGACTTATGTATTTTGCTTTCATCTGCCCCTGCTAGGAGAGTGGGATTATTATAAACTGAAGGCTTACCAAGAGAATATATTTAATGCTATACTTGAATCAAAAGGATATTCTTATTGTTACTTTATCAAAATGCTGTTAGGAGGTCTCTCAAATGAATAATTATAAAGAAAATGTAATATTAATCGCCTCCGCACCACATGGATATGGAAAAAAAGTTGTAACGAATCGCCTTAGTCAAATGAAACGTGATCACGCAAACTTACAAAATAAACTTTCCCAAATAAAAAGTTCATTTCGTCATTCAAAATAAACGCTCATGATGTAAAAAATGCTCTACTGATAGAAGGAGTAAAATCCATTTCTTCGAATGTTTTAAATTTGCACGTTCTACAATTTCAATATGTTCAAGATAGTAGAAGAAGCCCATCTATCACCAAAGTATTCAATAAGAAGGTCAAAAGAATGCCCAAACGGATATCATAAAAGAGTTGTTTGGAAAAGCAATTGAAGGGGACATGTCTGTATTCGAAAACTTGGAGAAGTTAGATAAATTATCTAAGCAGATGCAGAAAGGAATCTTTGTTAAGAACCTCAACCATCCTGCGAATAAAAGAAAAAAAGGTTAAGACAACAATATTGCATTAATCAAATAGATTCTAACTTCATAAATTCACGACACAAATGAACCCCCTGAAGAAATTCTCGAATTTGAAGGAGTAACCATTAAGGATACACACCATGAAAGCTTTGCAACAGCAGTAAAAAGTAAGAATTTTCTTAAACATGAAAAAGTACGTGGAAGCATTGCGCTTATATGAAGAACTGTATCAAAAAGAACCAGGAAATTTAAATTATCGTTTAATCGGATTTTCTTACAGGAAAACGCGGTGTTATAATTTGCGGGTTGAATATTAATGCATGAAATCTAAGAAAATCAAGTCGATCGGTTTGTTAAATTAACTGCTTTTTAACGATGTTCACTTTCTTAACTAGATAATTAATAAATATTGTGAATACACCAACAATAATAACTTAAATTAATTTTTTTCTAGTTCAGATTCCTTTGAAATGCTTGTTGCATTGGTGATAGAGATTTATAGAAAAGTTATTGTAACTGCATTGGAGAATCATTTAAAAGCATGTGGATTTGAAGTAAACTTAACTAAATTCGTTTATATATGAGCGGTCGTAAAACCATTAAGGAATTTTACGACTGGATTTATCTCATGACAAAGGATTGTACTTAAAACGCAAATTTGAAGTGTTCCCGGATCAAAATTTGGATACAGAAACATTACAAAACGCAAAATTAAAGACAAAACATGCTGTTGCAGAAAGTAAAAAGCTTTTATCGATGAATATCGAAAAAAAATTATTGCATTCATCGAGCATGTGGAACTGCTTGAATTACATTAGAAACGTATTATACATGGTTGTTAAAACATGACAAATCATTTAGCGAAGAATTTTAAAATTAACGAAAGGGCAGTTAAGTAGTCAATAGCTGCTTTATATTTTTCAAATTTTAGTTTACATAATATAAAGTGAAACGATAAAAAAATGATAAAACAGTAAGTTAACTTAAATAATAGCGTATAATCTTTGATAAATCGTATAAAAAAATGATAATTACCGCCAAAAAATTGGATAAGATTACTAAGATAATAGCATATTCGTTCTTATTTGTCTAGTTGATCACAGCAGTTTGTCCAGAATTATAAAACAATTCCAGATGCAGCATCCTTCTAATTAGACTATTAGAAGGGGATTACAATGATATTGATCAATGGAATGGTGCAGTAGATTTCGTGTTTGTGTCTTTACCTACATCTAAATCGTTTGACATCATCCTTTTTAAAAAAGACATAATAGTTTGCATTGTTGGCGGATGAACCCACTTTCACGAACACGAACAACAGATGATTTCCTTTCCCTAACTGGAAGAAGAAGCGTTTATTATGCCAGAGTGGGGGAGCGATAACAATGTAAGGCGGATTTTAAAGGAAAATCAAGTGCCACCAAAGATCGAAATATGAAGTAGCTGAAAATCAAGCTGATCTTGGAATCAGTATACTTCCTGAAATGCTTTTGTTTCGTGTATCACACATTGTATTTTATTCATTTAGAAAGAGATCATTTATCGTACCATAGGGATTGCGGTAATATCTCTGAAAAACATCTCTTCAGCCGTCAAAAAATTTATTGATTGTGTTAAGTCAAGGTTAAGCAATCACTGTTTTTTTTATTTTAGAATTATAAAAAATAGAACTATGTGCTAAATAATCAATATAACCAAACAAAAGAAGAGTGCAGGACATAAAAGTAGTATGAATTGCTTTGTCAAAAAAATCAATGAAGATGGTTCTGTTGTCTGGAATGACCACGGTACTCGTTGTGGCGTTTGCTTACAAATCGCCGCGGAATCCATTAAAATGAAACAAGAAGGTATGTCTATAAAGGAAATTCGCCACTACATTGACGAAAAGTACAAAGAAGGTTACGCAAAACCAACTAAAACTCCAATGCCTTTATAATAAACAAACCTCACTTTTCCGAAAACGAAGGCTTTACAATCCTCCCACGGTAGAGGATTTTTTGTTTTCTTAAGGCATATTTTATAAGTTTGGCAGATATAAAAGTAAAGACAACTTAGTACAAGGGGGATGATGGATGAACTCACTTTGGCTTTTAGGGTTTTCTGCTTCTGCTATTGGAATGTTATCTGGCGGAGTGATTGCTTGGTTGTTTAAAGGCTGGCAAAAAGGAACGCCAACCATTTTTTCAGTATGTAGTGGTATGATATTTGGACTGGTCACGATGGAAATTTTGCCTGAAAGCATAGAAATTGGAGGTTGGTTTATTGCTATTGTCGGATTGATTTTTGGTTATTTTATTTATAAGCATCTAGAAAAGGTTTCCCATCATGTGATCATTATTACCAATGACGCTAAAAAAGACTTATTTGTACATTCTGGTCTATTTTTAACATTCAGTATTGCCCTGCACAATTTTCCAACAGGCATCGCACTTGGAGCCAATACTCACGATTCATTGACTAAACCAATGATGACTGCGATCATGCTTCACAATATTCCAGAAGGGATTGCTGTTTTTACTCCCTTGCTGATGGCTGGGTTTGGAATTTTCAGCATCATACTTGGGGCAACCATAGCCTCCGCCCCCATAGGAGTTGGAGCCTTCATCGGAAGTAATTATGGGATGGGTGTCCCTTGGCTAGTAGCAATGATTATCGCATTGGCGATGGGGGTAATGCTTTCCGTGACGGAAAAAGAAATTTTTGGAACAGCTTTACGCACATCTACCAAAATATACTGCGTTATCATGGCTGTAATCGGTTTTGTATTGGTTTCATTTTACTTGTTTTTTCTATAAAAGACTTTACTAAAAAGGTGCATGTTAAGTTAACGGGTTCGGTTCAGAAGTACAAAATCAAGAAAAACAGTACAAATAACAGCGTAATTAGCACAAAATTCGAACCAAATTTAACAAAGTAAAAAGCACATTAAAACACTTGGGTTTATTCCAAGCGTTTTAAACTAAAATTATATTGACTTGTTAAATTAAGACTGTTACTAAAATGTTACTACCGTACTTCAATTACAAAGGCATAACTTGAATCTCCCTTTTCCCATCTCGCTGAAACATCATACACATATACACCTTTTTCTTTTGGTAATAGTATCACATTATCATTTATTGGAACATTTTCTGTTTTTTCATTTGTAAGCCATCTATTTACTACTAATGTATTTTCTTTAGGCTCATCTTTGAATTCTATTTTCAATTGGGAATCTGGTGGTACAACCACAGGTTTTAGTTCTTGATTTTTAATGAGTTCTGGCGGAGAACTTGTATCGGCACAAACAGAACTAAGTAATCCATTCCAACAATACGAACCTTGTGCCACTTCTACCTTTTTTTCTCCAACAGTTATGGTTGGTAAAGGTGGTTTAGCACTAAATAGTTCAGTAACAAAATCCCCCCCAATGCCTAACGCAATTAATACTAATAATGTAATTAAAAATTTTTTCATACACTTCCCCCTCATGGGTTAATTTTCCCTTTGCTAATTTTCTGAGTAATCTATATATTCAGTTTAACATAAAATACCAAAATCATTAAAAAGGATTTAGTCAAAAAATATTGATATTTCAGCAAAAAATAAAAAACAAATCGTATACTGATTTGGTCCTATAAAATATCAAATCCCTTAAGGTTATTGCATATAGATTATTTCTTTTAAATCAAATTGTTTTTTTGCAATGCCTAATCGTTGAGCAGGTGTTCCTACTGTCTCCTTTGTTTTGTATGCTAAACAAAAATTGTAGTAAGTCCGAAGTATGGTAAGAGCCATTTGAGCATACTTTGAGTTAAAGTTTGAATAGATATAGCTTTTTCCGTCACCACGAGCTGTTATCAATGGTCTTTCTAAAATAGATAGCCGTCTTCGAATGTGCTGGATAAAGGTATTTGTGGCGTTGTCATTCACGATTAGCAATGTCCTTTGGTTCGAATGATGAAAGATTGGTTGTACAATCAATTCATCGAAATCTTCTGTCAATTGTCGCAAGTGGATGTTCAATCGAATTATCAGCGTATTCATAATGACTGCTGCCACCTGAAATGACTTTCTTATGAAATTGGTGTGTATGAAATAATTCTTCCAGTTTCAGAAAAGCCAATTTCTGCAAAGAACTTGTAATCATAACCAAAGTTAATTCCCCAGTTGATTAAATCCACTCCTGCTTGAATAAATTCCTCACGAGCTTGTTTCCGAGATTTTGTTTTATCCGTTTGACAAAGAAAATGGTGGGCATTAGATAAGTGAATTTCTTTGGCAAATACACGATAAAGGGAAGTCATCAATGAATTTATGTCCAATTAGCATCAATTTTAACACATATTTGGAATACTGTCTGTTGGTCAGCAGTCACTTGCTAATTATAATGCGATTAATGGTGATAAATTCAATAAAACATTGATATATCAACAAATAAAAGGAGTCCAATTCATATGCGAATTGAACTCCTTTTTGTATTACTTTTTTCAATTTTATACTCAACAACCGAACCCGTTATGTTAAATTGTGCCTTTTTGTATGTTATCCCAAAGAATAATCTAGCGGATGTGTAGAGAAAATAATCCAAAAAATGGTTCTTTCGGGAGTTTTTTATCAAAAACGATGTTATTTCATCAGAACTCAAGACATCGCTAAAAGTATGAAAGCGGATGTGACACAATTAAAATGTGAAGATGATATGGTATACAGAACGTAACAAGAAGGATGCTAAAAATGAAATCGAAAACGAGCAATAAAAAGTGGTCATTTTGAATCGATCGATAAACTGCATTCATACGGAGGTTTCTAATGAACAGGGATAAAGACAAGAAAGAAACTGAGAAAAAAGAGGAACAAACACAACAAACAAGTAATGAGGATAACGTCATACGGGAACTTGAAGAAGAATTTACAAAAGATGTGCTGATATTTTAAAGGACAGCTCACTGCTGTCCTTTTTATACCCTTAAATCGGCATGTTGCAAGTCTGATTTTTCCACCTGAACGGTTGTCATCATCCCCCCTCATTTATTATCTAAATCCCTCATTTTCATGAAAAAACATTTCCTAAACTTGACAAAAAACTGAATGTAAAATATGATACATACATATGAATATATGCTCATATATAATAAATAAAGTGAGGGAAATCATCATGAAGACCGAAGACCATTCTTTCCTAAAATCTGAAACCATTGAAAATGTATCGCGCATATTTAAAGTATTAGCCGATCCAACACGAATCAAAATTCTTTACTTGTTATCGCAAGAAGAGTGCAATGTTAATCATATTGCAGAAGTGTTGGAAATGTCTCAATCAGCCGTTTCCCATCAACTTAGTATTTTACGAAATCTGAGACTAGTTAAGTATCGCCGTGAAGAAAAAACTCTGTTTTACTCCTGCGATGACGAACACGTTATTTCATTATTAAAACAAGCCATTGAACATTCTGAACATCATTAAGGAGGCGTTTTATCATGCATCATCACCACCACCATCATTCTCACGACCATCATGGTCATCACCATCATCACGTACACCATCATGATCACGGCAGAGAAGGGAATAAAAAAGGACTTACGATTGCACTTCTCATTACTGCTGGAATTATGTTGTTAGAGTTTTTCGGAGGTTTAATCACAAACAGTCTAGCCCTTCTTTCTGATTCTGGTCATATGCTTAATGATGCCAGTTCACTTGCTCTTAGCTTAGTTGCAATTTGGTTTGCCACCAAACCAGCTTCTCCTAATAAAACGTATGGCTTTTATCGTTTTGAAATCTTAGCGGCTTTATTTAATGGAGTTACCTTGTTCATTATCGCCGGGTTTATCGTATGGGAAGCTATTCAACGTTTTTACAACCCACCAACCGTAGCTAGCGGTTCTATGATGTTGATTGCGTCCATTGGTCTTTTTGCCAATCTTTTAAGCGCCTGGGCGTTAATGAGAAAAGGGGATGTGAAAAATAACGTCAATCTTCGTAGTGCGTACCTTCACGTTATTGGTGATGCTTTAGGTTCTGTTGGAGCCATTGTTGCAGGGCTCATCATGTGGCTCTTTGGTTGGTATGTAGCTGATCCCATTATCTCTGTTCTAGTTGCCTTATTAATCTTGAAAGGCGCTTGGGGAGTTGTTAAACATACGGTTCACATTTTGATGGAAGGAACGCCCATTACCATTGACCTAAATGAAGTAAAAAAAGTCTTAGAAAGTATTGACGGAGTTATTAATGTTCACGACCTCCATATTTGGACGATTACATCAGGGCTGGATTCATTAAGTTGCCATATTTTGATTGAAGATCATCAAGACAGCCAAAAGGTTTTACAAGAAGCGATCCATTTTATTGAGGAACACTTTAAAATTCAGCATACAACCATTCAAATTGAGACTTCTCAAATTCATCACGAGGACATGAAAATCTAACGAAAAGTATAATCAATATAGAGCAAGATCAGTCATTGTTCATATTTTAGCAAACTTAAACTAATAAACGATAAAAGTTTTCCTTGACTAAAAAATTTTCTGATGTACAATTTATTTAGGCAACATTTTCTTTGCTCTTACATATATCTAATTCTAAATGTAGGAGCAATTTTTTTAGCCTAAAAGTTTCCTTAATGCAAAATATTTAGTGAAAACCAATCATGAGGTGAGCATCATGAGTGAAAATATAAAAAAGCTGTCGTTAGCAGATAAAGAAGGTTGGAGAAATAAACGGACACAACCAACCTGATATCGCGGGAGGTTCCCAGTTCGGATACACGTTACTTTCCGTTATTTTGCTTTCCAATTTAATGGCAATATTGCTTCAAGCATTGGCTGGCAAGTTGGGAATTGTAACGGGAAGGGATTTAGCACAAGCCTGTCGAGATCATTACAGCAAACCAGTGGCGATATTCTTATGGATTTTATGTGAATTAATGATAGCAGCTTGTGATCTAGCCGAAGTGATCGGTTCGGCAATCGCTTTGAAATTGTTGTTTGGCATTCCGTTAATATATGGAGTGATTATTACAGCTCTGGATGTACTGGTCGTATTGCTACTGCAGAATAAAGGTTTTCGTTATATTGAAACGTTGGTGATTGTTTTAATTCTAACCATTGGTGCTTGCTTTGCGACTGAAATCTTTCTTTCTAAACCAGATGTAGGTGGCATATTGAAGGGATTTGTTCCAAGCAAAGAGATTATTAACAATCCATCCATGCTCTATATTGCAATCGGGATTTTAGGTGCAACCGTAATGCCTCATAATCTTTATCTGCATTCTTCCATTGTGCAGACACGTCAATACGAACAAACCAGCTCGGGTAAACGACAAGCGATCAAATATGCTACTTGGGATTCAACGATTGCCCTATTCTTCGCTTTATTTATTAATGCAGCGATCCTTATTGTTTCTTCTGCTACGTTCCATAAAGCAGGAATGAAAGATGTTGCGGAGATTGAAGATGCTTATCACTTGCTCTCTCCACTGCTTGGAACAACACTTGGAAGTATTTTATTTGGAGTTGCTTTGTTGGCTTCTGGTCAAAACTCCACATTAACGGGAACCTTAGCTGGTCAAATTGTGATGGAAGGTTTTCTAAATATTCGCCTTCCTGCTTGGTTAAGAAGACTGATAACTCGATTGATTGCCATTGTCCCAGCCGTTGTTGTAACTGCTCTTTATGGCGAAAGCGGAACGGCTCAATTACTTATTTTGAGCCAAGTGATTCTTTCTTTACAGCTCTCTTTTGCGGTAGTGCCTCTCGTTCAATTCACTAGCGATAAAAAGAAAATGGGTGAGTTCGCAAATCCATTATGGTTGAAAGTTCTTGCTTGGATGGTAGCGGTTGTGATTATCAGCTTAAACGCATATTTATTGTTCCAAACATTCTTTGGTTAAGGAATAATAAACCTCATTATCTTTTTGCGGATAATGAGGTTTATTGTTTTTATCTATCCCTAATTTTTCAGCAAGCATAATAAATAGTGTTGTTTGTTTTCCTTCTAAAGCCTCTTTTGTACATTTTGTGCTTGCTTTATAATCTGTTTCTTTCACTTTTTTTAATGTAGTTTCTTCAAGAAAGTTGGATGCAATCGATTCCTCAAAACAGATTGGAGCAATGTATGTTTTTGTTTCATGGTCCAGTATCATTCTCGTATTGTCTGGTGGAGTTTGTTTAAAAGGTACGAAGAAAAAAACGCCAAGTAGGATTATCAGAATAACGATAGTAAAACTTAACCACTTTACCTTAGTTGACAACACGTTTAACACTCCTAACAATTACTTCACTTTGAACCTTGATTTTATTACAAAATATTTAAGAAAAAAAGCAGTAAATATTAAAGTTCAATAATTTTTCACTATTTTTATCATGAGAATGCAGTTTTTATTTATGGTTCTTCACCATTTTTTGTGAAAAACGCTCAATTCATTTCTCTATTCGTTGTATAATCTAGACTAACATCAGAGAGAGAGGGAAGATCGGTTTTCATCGTTTGAGAATGCAAAAGAAACCGATGCTAATACGATCGGGGGAGATCGGGCGCTTTCCGTTCACTGATCTCGATTCCCTCCCGTTGATGCCAATACATTCGAGCTTGGAACAGGGAGGGAGCAACCATGCCAGAGCGCCAAATTGGCGCATAGCCGCTGAAGCGACTGACCCCCAAGCGAACCATCTCCCTATACACATAGCGTCAGGAAGGCTTTAGCAGTTAAGGAATGCTGCCGTTGAATGAGTCCTACTTCTCATTCCAGAAGGGTCAGTTCTTTGGCGGAAAGGAGTTGACGAATTTTTGATCCATGCCTTCACGTAATTTGATAGGTAATGGAATAAAATCCCCTTATATCATTTGTTGTAGCTCAAATTATAGTTCACAATTCTTGTTTTTATAGAGGAATTATAACAAAGCCAAAAAAGAATTAAAAATACCCTTTACAAAAATTTTGTTGTATGTTACATTAAAAACACAGAGATGGTCAACCATAAGTTATTTCATTAGAAGTAATGTCTTTGAAGGCAATCCTTGCGACAATGGAATTATTGCATAATGAAGTTTCTTTTTTTGCATCAAAATTAAAAAGGAATTGATAATACTTTATTAGGAAATTAGGAGGTAAAATAATGAGCCGTGACAAAGCGTTGCAATTTATTCATGAATTCGAAAATCAATTTAATAAGAAAGAAATTGAAGTAGAAAAAGGATTAGCAGTCGAATTATTAAAGCTGCATACTTTGTTTTTTGCCATGGAGAATGAAAAATATGGTGAGAAGCTCACAAACATCATAACAAGGGAAGAACTTAAAAATCGCCGCGGAAATGTAAAAGAGACCATCCAATCTTTATACCGTACGCTTGAAAGCATAGAGCCTTCACTCTCTGGCGTGTTTCTTAACGATACATTCAAGAACATCGAGGAAACTACTCTTTATAAATTAGTGGTCCTTCTTGAACGATATGGATTAACGAAAACGGAGTATCAAAATAACGAGGCTACGACAGTTTTTTTTGAAACATTAATAAAAGAGCTGCTTGCATCTTCAAAAGGTTATGACTTCACACCTGATGGCCTGTCACAGCTAATGATTCAGGCATTAAAGCCAATTACGGGATCCGTATATGACGGAACCGCTGGAATTGCAAATATACTGGTTGATGCCTACCGATACGCTAAAGGCAAAGGAAAAGATATTTCTGTTTATGGACAAGAGATTAACGAAGAGTTATATGTTATTGGCAAGCTGAATTTGTTTGTCAATCATATCTTGCCAGAACAGGGAGATATGAAATTGGGTGATACCATTCGTGACCCGAAATGGCTCGAAAATGGGCGTCTGATGCAATTTGACTATATTATGATGAATTTCCCATTCGGTTTAAGAGATTGGGGATATGAGTTTGCCATCAATGACCCTTATCATCGATTTGAATTATATGATCTTCCATCTAAATCACAAGGAGATTATTCCTTTATATTACATGCATTGGCGTCTTTAAATCAGGAAGGGAAAGCGGCATTAATCGTTCCTTTTGGAACACTGGTTAGAGGTGCGGCAGAAAGAAAAATTCGTTCCATCCTATTAAAAGACGATGTAATCGAAAGCATTGTTTCCCTTCCAAACAATTTATTTAGCGGAACGGGTATTCAGGTGGCGCTTCTTCTATTGAATAAACATAAACCAAGCCACAAAAAAGGCAAAGTGCAATTCATTAATGCCGAAGGGGATTATGAGCGGACAAGAACACAAAAATATTTGACTTCCAAACATGTCCAGAAAATTATTGAAACGCTTGAGGCATATGAAAACAAAGAAAAATACTCACGCATTGTTACTATAGATGAAATTGCCGAAAACAATTGGGACTTAAACCCATCCTTATACTTCATTCATGTGGAACTGGACACAGAATTCGGCAAGATCGTTTTTAATAAGAAAAAATACGAAGGCGAAGCGGAAAACCTTGTGCAGATCGGGGACATTGCGGAGGTCATCCGCGGCGTGAATCTTCCATCCCGCAGACAAATCGAAAATACAGACGGGGAGTTATTCCCTGTTATTCAAATACGAGATATCGAAAATGGAGAAATACGCTTTGAAACCATCGATGAATTTCCAATTCAAACAAGAGATGTACAGCGCGTTACCGCACAGCCGGGGGACATTTTAGTGTCAAGCAGGGGAACCCAACAGAAAATTGCCGTTGTTCCAGAGTACGACGGAATGATTTTAGTATCGAATATGTTTATTATCATTCGCCTTCATTCTACAAAAGAAGTCGATCCTGTCTACGTCAAACGTTTCTTAGAAAGTCCGATTGGCCAATACTTTTTTGAAGCTCATCAAAGCGGATCCATTGCAACAGTTTTAACTCCAAATGATATTCGCTCCATTGAGCTGCCTTTGCTTCCTATTGAGCAGCAACAGGAGATGATTAGACAATTGGAAGAGGCAGATGAATTAATTCGCAAAGCTTATGAAGAGAGAAAGAAAAAATACTTTGATGCTTATCAAAAATTTGGCATCGGAGCTTTTATCCGACCAATGACAAAGTAGGGGGAATGAGTGTTGAAAAAGAAACTTCTTCTTGAATTAAGAAATAGTTTAAGAAGACGAGGATTTTGGGTGAACGTAGTAGATGAGGAATTAGTTTTGGATCTATGGTATTCAAAATCTAACTTCATCGAAATGGTCAGTTTATTAGCAGTATTACAAATAGGCATCAACATTGGCGAACAAGGGATTCGGCTAAAGCCGAATACCCTTGTTTCGGATGAACTGTTCCAGCAAATAGAGTTTTTTCATCGACAAGGATGGAACTGGTTTTCTGTTTTAAGACCACAAGAAGTCCCAGCTGCATGGAACCATAATCCGGACAATGACCTCTCTATATTGGATTTAGACAGCGGGATTGCTAGCCTAGTATTTGCATTAAATAAAGTCGGGTTATATACTTCTATGAGTTGTGACGGCCATGGGCAAAGAGAGCCAAACATCTGGCTACGCAGACAGGATTATGCCGAAACAATCCGGAACATACTTATGGAAGCTAATCAACAAGTCAGTTTTGCGTATGATTGGGAAATAAAGAAAGGATATAGAAATATTGTTCTAACTGCAAAGAGGCGTTTATCCAAAGATAAATGGGATGTGGAGAAAATACAGGATGATGCATTAGCTTTATCAGAATACATTTATAAAAACTATTCTGCATCTGCTGGTAAGAAGTTGAGTCGTTATAATAGAGTTTCTAAGGAATAGGGAACGCTGTATAATTAAAGTTGGAACACTTTGGAGCATCCTAATGATTTCAAGTCTTTACTTTTGTTTTTCAACAAATCTAGTATGAAAAAGATAAAGAAACAGGAGGCAGAGTATGACTGTAAAAGCAGACATCGATTTTCAGAAGGATTTATTTGAGGCAGCCAATAAAATGCGCGGGAGTGTGGCTCCTGCTGATTATAAACACTATGTTCTTCCGTTAATCTTTTTGCGCTACCTTTCTAACAAGTACGAAAAGCGCCGAAAAGAATTAGAGCAAATCGTAAAAGATCCAAGCAGCGATTGGTATACGGAAGACGATGAAATGCGGCAAGTCATTATCACCGATCCGGACCAATATAAAGCGGAAAATGTCTTTGTAGTGCCTGAAGAAGCAAGTTGGTCTTATATTATGAAAAACGCCAAGCAGCCGAATATTAAAGAGATTCTTGATAACGCAATGAAGCGTCTTGAAGAGGAAAACCCAGAACTGGAAGGCATATTGCCGCGAATTTACCAAGGTTCGAACTTGCCGCCTGAAAACGTGGCGGGATTAATCGAAATTTTTTCCCGTGATGTATTTAGCGCCAATACGGATGACAGTGTAGATATCTTGGGCCGTACATATGAGTATTTTATTAGTTCTTTTGCCGCTTCCGAAGGCAACAGAGGCGGAGAATTCTTTACACCGTCAAGTATCGTTAAATTGCTTGTTGCCATGCTGGAACCGAAAAGCGGGATTGTTTTTGATCCGGCGTGCGGCAGCGGCGGGATGTTTATACAAAGTGAAGAATATGCTCCAAACAAACATGCTCTGTCGTTTTACGGGCAAGAAAATGTAGTAACGACCGTACGTCTTGGAAAAATGAACGTTTTGTTGCATGGCATCAATGCAGAAATTCGCTTAGGAGACTCGCTATTAAACGATCAGTTCCCTGATTTAAAGGCCGATTACGTGATTGCCAATCCGCCATTTAACCAAAGAGACTGGGGAGCAGACCGTTTATCAAAAAATGACCCGCGCTTAATCGGGCCTGTTACAAACAGCAATGCGAACTATATGTGGATGCAGCACTTTCTATACCATTTAAACGATGCAGGCACCGCAGGATTTGTGATGGCAAACGGAGCAATGACAACGAATGTCAAAGAGGAAAAAGAGGTCCGTCAAAAATTAGTGGATGAAGGATATATTGACTGCATTGTTCAATTGCCTGAAAAACTGTTCTTTACCACAGGCATTCCATGCTGCTTATTCTTTTTAAGCAAAAACCGTGACGGCAAAAACGGCTATCGGGCAAGAAAAAATGAAATTTTGTTTATAGATGCCCGCAAAATGGGAACGCTCGTCAGCCGCAAGCAAAAAGCGCTGTCTAAAGAGGAAATTGATAAAATCGCAGCCGTTTATCGTGCCTACAAATACGAAGGGGCAGAAGGATACGAAGACGTTGTTGGATTCTGTAAAGTTGCAACAATTGATGAAGTACGAGCCAATGACTATAAATTAACACCGGGGATTTATGTTGGGACGGAAGTATCCAATGAAGACGATATACCATTTGAAGAGAAAATGGCTGAATTAACTCAGCGTCTCTTAGAACAGTTTGAAGAGTCTAATCGCCTTCAAGAGAAGATTAGGAAAGACTTGGAGGAATTACTGTGAGTAATTGGATTAAAGTGAAATTAGGAGATATTATTGAACTAAAAAGAGAGTCATATCACCCCAAACCTGATGAGGTTCTACCTTATATTGGGTTAGAACATATAGGTCAAGGAACATTACGGTTAATCAGTGTTGGAAAATCAAATGAAGTAACGAGTACAAAAAGTTATTTCTCAAAGGGAGATATTTTATTTGGGAAATTACGCCCATATTTTCGCAAAGTAGTAAGACCTAAATTCAATGGCGTATGTTCAACCGATATTCTTGTATTAACAAGTAAAAATCCTAGGAAGTTCAATCAAACTTTCTTGTTTTATCTAATGGCTTCAAAAGAGATGATTGATCTTGCTACAGCTTCTTCAAGTGGTACAAAAATGCCAAGGGCTGATTGGAAAATGCTTCAGAATCTAGAGATAAGTATACCTGAAGATGTCAATGAACAGGAAAGAATAGGTAAGATACTCGAAACAATAGACGATAAAATCGATATTAATATTCGGATGAACAAAACCCTCGAAGAAATGGCAATGACGCTTTACAAGCATTGGTTTGTTGATTTTGGACCGTTTCAAGACGGAGAGTTTGTGGAGTCGGAATTAGGGATGATTCCAAAAGGATGGAAAGTAAGCAGTCTTAAAGAATTTGCTAATATCCTAATGGGACAGTCTCCGAAGTCTGAATTCTACAATCGAGAAAGAAAGGGATTGCCGTTTCATCAAGGGGTTAAAGACTTTGGTATTCGTTATCCGGTTCATACGGTTTATTGCACACAAGAATTACGAGTTGCAAAAAAAGGAGACATCCTTTTGAGTGTACGCGCTCCAGTTGGACGGATAAATATTGCTAATAGACCCCCATGCCGCAAAAGCGGCACCAGCAGATGATGAAAATAGTTCGTCCATGTATACTTAATCTTAGGCTGGCCAGCGAGGTCGTCTTACCTTGGTGCCATGAGCCCGTTAATTAGACAGACCCCGACGACCTGGTGCACCACAGACTGTTGCTCCCTGGGGAAGCACGCGGGATAGAATGACGTGTATGGTCGTTGCACCGCCAGCCTGTGTTTATTACATGTTAGGCATGGGGGAACGAACATGGACATTATCCATACTCATGTTTGTGGATTAGACGTTCATAAGAAGAACGTCGTCGCTTGTATTATTACTCCGGATCATCAAGAGATCCGCACGTTTTCTACCATGACTGAAGACTTGCTTATGCTTGTAGACTGGATCAAGGCGCATGGCGTCACTCACGTGGCCATGGAAAGTACAGGTTCCTACTGGAAGCCAATTTATAACCTGTTGGAGATGGAAGACATCAAGATTTTAGTGGTCAATGCCAAACATATCAAAAATGTGCCTGGTCGCAAAACAGATGTAAAGGATGCCGAGTGGATCGCTGGACTCTTACGCCATGGATTGCTACAAGGTAGTTACATCCCTGACCGCCAGCAACGGGAGTTGAGGGAACTCATCCGTTATCGTCGCAGCCTGATTGAAGAGCGGGCTCGCGAAATCAACCGCATCCAGAAGGTACTGGAAGGGGCTAACATCAAACTCTCCTCGGTGGCGACCAATGTGCTGGGCAAATCGGGTCGAGCCATGATCGAGGCTTTAATTAATGGTGAAACTGACCCCGATGTGCTATCCGAACTGGCTCAGCGCCGTCTCAAACGGAAGAAAGAGGAGTTGAAAAAGGCCCTGAAGGGCCTCATCGGCCCTCATCAACGCCTGATGCTTAAAACCCAGCTTGAGCATATTGATCACTTAGATGCCTTGATTGAAGAACTGGATGCTGAAATCAAGGAGCGGATGCGCCCTTTTGAAGATGACCTGGAGCGGTTAGATACGATCCCCGGCGTTGGTCGGCGCACAGCGGAGCATATTTTGGCTGAGATTGGCCCTGACATGACACAGTTTCCTTCGGCAGCTCACTTGTGTTCATGGGCAGGAGTCGCCCCAGGGAATAACGAAAGTGCCGGAAAACGAAAGTCAGGGAAAACCCGCAAGGGAAACCAGAAGCTTCGTAGCACCCTGGTGGAAGCCGCCCGTGCCGCTGCTAGGTCCAAACACACCTATCTATCCAGCCAGTACCACCGTATTGCTGCACGCCGGGGGGCCAATCGTGCAGCGGTTGCGGTCGCTCATAGCATCCTGACTATTGTCTACCATCTCCTCAAAAAGAAGCAGACTTACATCGAACTTGGTCCACATTACTACGAAGAACGCAAGCGCCATCAAGTCGCCAGACAAGCGATTCGGAAGTTGGAAACACTAGGGTTTAAGGTCATGGTAGAGCCGTCAAATCAAACAGCGTAGTTAACCGAAACAGTAACCATCAGGTGCATAAACATGACTTATTCCAGCAAATACCAATCTGCTGGTGTTAACACCCCCTGGATTTTTTGTGCTTTTTTCATGGACTTAAATTTTCGGGATAGTAAATTGGTAATCGGTCGAGGTCTATCTGCGCTTAATTCCAAAAGTGGGCATAACTCGTTTTTACTGTACACACTTAAAAGAATATTTGCTTTTGAAGATCAATACGGTTCAGGTACAGTATTTAATTCCATTAGCAAAAAGGATATTGAACAACTCAAATTTATTCGACCATCTCAAGAAGTTCTTGATAATTTTGAAAAACATGTATCGAAGTTTGACTCATTAATAGAGAGTAATACAAAAGAAATTGAAGAATTACAGGGATTAAGAGATTACCTCCTCCCTCGCCTTTTATCCGGTGAAATTGATGTATCTCAAGCAGAAAAACAAGTAGAAGAAGTGCTTTAAACAAACTTAAATTCGACTAGGAGGTGCAAGCAACATGACGAGACCTCTAGGTGAAACGGAATTTGAGGAGACGACGATTGAACGTTTAAAACGGTTAGGTTATGACTATCTTCATGCGCAGGAATTGTTTCAGCGCGGAGAGCGGGATAGTCTTCACGAGGTAGTTCTTTACGGTCGGTTGGAAGCCTTCTTAAAGAAGGCTTATCCGGCCATACCTGAACATGAAATAAAAAGACTTGCACAAATACTAACAGCGCCAGATGGTGTAAAATTGATTAACCGAAATATGCATTTTCACCAAATGTTGACGAAAGGACTTGAATTTTCTTATGAGGTAAACGATGAAACGTACACGCCTCATGTCTTCCCAATCGATTGGGAACATCCGGAGAACAACGATTTTTTAGTGGTCAATCAATTGCCGATTGAAGGGCGCATGTCCCGTAGACCAGATATCGTTATATACATTAATGGTTTACCGCTGATTGTATTTGAGTTGAAAAATCCGAACAACGAGCAGGCGACTGTTTATGATGCATATACCCAAATTCAAAACTATACATATGATATTTCGCAATTATTTAACTACAACGCTTTTGTTGTCATTTCCGATAACGTGGAAACGAAGCATGGGATGCCGTTTGCTGATTACGATTTCTTTGCTTCATGGAAATCGATTGATGGGCGAAATGTCGATAACAACCGCGCCAATACGATGCGCACGCTGATTGAAGGATTATTTCCAAAAGACCGTCTGCTAAATTATATTCGTAATTTTATTGTCTTTTTGGAGGAAGGAAGCAAAATTACAAAAATTGGCGCAAAATATCACCAATTTTTCGGTGTGAACTTCGCTGTCAATGAAGCGATCCGTGCGACACGGCCGGATGGAGATCGGAAAATCGGGGTAATGTATCATACAACGGGTTCGGGCAAATCGCTAAGCATGTTATTTTTCGCAGGAATTTTGTCTCGCCATCCGGAAATGGAAAATCCATCAATTGTCATTCAAGTGGACCGTAATGACTTAGACGAACAGTTGCATGATACGTTTGTGCAAGGGAAATCATACATCGGCCATGTGCATCACGCGGAAAGTACCGAACAGTTGCGAACATTACTGAGAGGGGAAGCGGGACAAATTATTTTCTCCACTATTGAAAAATTCCGTAAAAAAGAAGGAGAAACCCGACACCCTGTTTTATCGGAAAGACGAAACATTGTTGTGATTGCCGATGAAGCACATCGCACCCAAGCCGGTTTTGCGGGCGGATTTGCCGCTCAGTTGCGTTATGCTTTGCCGAACGCTTCCTATATTGGATTTACGGGAACCCCGGTCGATTTTGTTGATAACAATACAGAAGAAATTTTCGGACATATTATCCACCGCTACGATATGGCTCAGGCGGTCGAAGACAAAGCGACATTGCCCATTTACTATGAGAGCCGCCTAATTCCGCTTGATTTATCCGCTGGGGACATTGATGAAAAATACAGAAAAATTATCGAAGAAGCAGGGGGAGACGATGAAGAGTCAGAGAGCTATAAAAGAAAATGGGCCGCTCTGGAAAAAGTCGTCGGTACTCCAAAACGGCTCCGTCGTTTAGCCAAAGATATCGTATCACATTTTAACCAAGTCGCCAATCCGTTTCAAAAAGCGATGATCGTTTGTATGAGCCGACGCATTGCGGTGGATTTGTATCATTATCTAAGAGAAATTCCGGAATGCCCTCCTGTTGAAGTGATTATGACAGGGGATGTATCAAAGGATCCTAAAGAGTGGCGCGAAGTTCAGCCGGGAAGCAAATATGCGCATATTAAATCGAAAAAAGAGCAAGAAGAAGTGAAAGCCAAACTTCGTGACCCAGAAGACCCTTTGAAATTTGTCATTGTTGTCGATATGTGGCTGACAGGAATGGACGCAAAACCGCTTTCTTACCTTTATGTCGATAAGCCAATGAAAGGCCACAACCTTATGCAAGCCATTGCCCGTGTAAACCGTGTATTTCCGGGAAAAGAAGGCGGTGTAGTCGTTGATTATATTGGCATTGCCACTTCTCTGAAAGAGGCAACTCATAAATATACGCAAAGTGGCGGCACGGGAAGTCCTACTTATGATATTTCAGAGGCCGTTAATATCTTCATGGATCATCTGAAGGCAGTAAGAGGATTTATTCCAAGCGAGATTGATGTGCAAAACTGGCGGGCAAAACCAAAGATAGAGCGCGAAGACTTCATTGCAGATCTTGTTAACATTCTTTTAAACCGAGATCTCGAGGAATATATCCAAGCAGCCACCAAACTGGAAAAATCATATCAGTTGGTGAAGCATCAGTCGGAAGTGCTTGAACTTGCAGATGAGGTCATGCTTTATTTCATGATGAAAGCACAGCTTCGCAAACATTTACGCCCGTCAACTGGGGGATCTAAGGAAAACAAAACATTAGAAGAGCGATTATCAGAACTGATTGACAATAGTCTATTAGCGAAAGAAACTGTTGACATTTTCCAAATAGCAGGAATTGAACGCCCAGATATCAGCATATTGGATGATGCGTTCTTGGCAGATTTAACGAAAAAAGAGCATGTAGACTTGCGCTTAAAGTTGCTGAAAAAACTTTTAGAGGACCAAATCAAAGTGACATTTAGCCAAGGAAGCCCACAGTCAAAGGCGTTAAGCGAACTTCTAGAGAAAACGTTAAGGGATTATCATAATCGTGTTATTCAGGCTGCCGATGTGGTCAGGGTTATGATTAACATGCGCAAAGAAATGGAAGAAGAAATACGCAAGCGACACGACTTAGGACTGTCAGAGGAAGAAATTGAATTTTACAAAGCGATCACTGCTATGGAGCAGGAAGCGTTCTCAAACGAGTTTCTTGCTAGTTTAATCCATAAGGTGGTCAAAGCCTTAAAGAAACAATTAGCCGTAGACTGGACAAGCCCTCACCGCCGAGATGTCTACGCCAAGGTCAAATTAGCTGTCAAGCAAGTACTCATCAGAGAAAAAATTACGGGTCAACAATTGCAATTCTTAACAAACAAATTCATGGAACAAGCCGAACAGCAATATAAAGACTGGCCGATGAATGCGTGACAACGAGAACAGGATAGCACTTTCTTTTCACGTAAATGTTTGATATGATGAATGTCAGGCATTGCTAGCATCCTTTCTATACTTCCACTGTTTTGTTCTTCACAACCTTAACAGTAGAGGGTATTTTAGGAGCTGGCAAGCCTTTTTTTATGCAATGAAGCTCTGCACTTTTTGGTTGCAGAACTCTGTACTTTCATTTTGCACTAAACAACCACTCACTTAATTAAAAAGGAAAAAAGTTCGGATGGATTTTTATTATTCACCGTGTACCACAGAGGCCGTTTATCTAGCGGATATGCTGTGCTGATGGAGTTGAGGTGTTGGAGGACACTTCAACTCCTTTTTTGTCCTCTTATTTATATTATAATATTGGCTTTGCATAAAAAACCTTTTTTATTTAATGGACACCTCATCACACGTTTTTCATTTATATCAGAGGTAATATATATTGTTTCCATTCTCTTTTGTCAGGGTCTTCATAATCGCCTATATCTAGGTGAGGGGGAATTGCATCGTATTGTTTTAATCTGGATCTAATATCTTGGATTATCAATCAAATTGTTCATTATGTATCATTCGGCTTGAGTAGTAATAATAAAATATTTCGGACTAAAACCTTCCAAAGTTGCCAAAACTAAATTTAAATAGTGTGAATCAAGGAGAGATAGAAAAAATGAAGGATATCAAAGGGAGAAAGTTTGGATTATTAACGGCAACAACAGTTGTTGGAAAAGCCAGAGACGGATCTTTAATAGGGAAAGTCATTTTTGATTGTGGGAAAGAAGGTGAGGTTAATGGGGTTTTCCTTAGAAATGGTTCCAAGCAACACTGCGGTTGTTTAAACAAACATGGAAATCGGTTTATTGATTTAACTGGAAAGAAAATTGGTCATTTAACTGTCATTGGGATCGCAGGAAAAGCTAAAGATGGTAGCTATATATGGAACGTTTTCTGTGATTGTAATCCGAATTATTCTTTACCTGTTAATGGAGGTGACTTGAGAAGGGGGAGAAAGACTGATTGCGGCTGCCGGCATGGAAATCGAGCAGAACTATTAGGAGAGAAATTTGGAAACTTATTAGTAGTTGGTTTTCACTATAATCCAGAAACAAAGGAATTTATTTGGAAATGCTTATGCAACTGTGGTGAAATTACCACTGCTAGAACTAGAGATTTAACAAGCGGGAAAAAAAGATCGTGTGGATGTCTAAAGTCACCAAACTTAGTAGGGAAAAAATTTGGCAGATTAACTGTAATAAAGAAATTGAATAAAAAGCGAAATGGATATTATCTTTGGAAAGTGCTATGTGACTGTGGAAATACTGATGAGGCCACAACAGGGCATCTAATGAGTGGAGCTAAAAAAAGTTGTGGTTGTTTGAACCATGAGATAGAAGATATAAGCGGTGTAAAAAGAAATATGTTAACTGCAAAGAGGGTAGCAGATTTTAGAAATACAAAGGGCGAAGTATTATGGGAGTTTATCTGTGATTGTGGCGGAGTAACCTATACAACAAGAGATAAATTCATGAGTGGACATACGAAGTCATGTGGATGTTTAAAAGATTTTAGTTTGGAAAAACATCACAATTGGAAAAATGGAGTATCTTCTGTTTCAAGGTTTTTAAGAAGAAGCATTAAAGAATGGAAACAGGCAAGTTTACAATCAACAAATTATAAGTGTTATATTTCAAATGAAGAAGGCGACCTTGTGATTCATCATGCAAATGAACATCATCCTTTTTATAAAATAGTACAAGAAACTTTTGAATTAACAGGCCTTCCAATATATCCGACTATCGGTCAATATACAGAAGAAGAGCTGACCTTATTAAGCAAAACCTGTCTAGATTTACATTTTAAATATGGCTTAGGGATACCATTAAAGCCTCAATTACATGAAGAATTCCATCACACCTATGGATTTACAAATTGGACAAATCAAGATTTCAATAAATTTGTGGAGGAAAAGAAAAAGCAACTGGAGTAATTTGTGCCGATTTCGGCTAAAGCACCACCTCATTTAGCGCTTGCTCAAGTTCGGCCCATAACTGTGGTTTGTTCTGGAGTCCAGTGCAAATAGCTCGCCGTAAAGGCGATCACACTCTCTTTTTCCCGGCCCGTGGAATCAATGGCAAACAAAAGTGCGCCGGTGCAGCGGATGAAAGTAATCAACTGGCTTGGTTGCATTTCTTCATCGATCACCTAGAAGGCTGGTGATTTAACGAAAACTCACGCTCCCTGACAGTGTTTCTCAAATTGAGAAACACTGTCACATCGGTTTCCCATTTCGTGCCGTCCCACGCCGGCTAGAGGCAAACCACCTTTTTTCACAGCCTTCTAGACGAGGTGGACGAACAGCTCGCACGGCAGGCTGCATGAAGAATCGCATTGTCGGCTTAAGGCAAACGGCTGATCGACGTACTATTGTTTCACCAACTGCTCCCCTTCTTCTTTCATCATCCCGTAACGCACCGCTTCTTCGGCTTTTTCTACGATGAACGCCAACAGCCGATGCGAACAGCTGACATCGCCGCCGGAGATCGGCAGTTGCTTTGTCTGACATGGCGTGAATAGTCTCCCTTCTTCTTTCGACAGTTGCTTGGCGGCGAGATCGATCACTGTTTCTGTCATTTTCCGGTAGCTATTTATTTCTAATCACAATCATTTCAGTGAGGAGTGAAAGAATAATCGTTTGCCGCTGACTTCGTTTTCTTATGGGGAAATCCATCTTCTTCTGATATCAAAGCAAAATGCAATGGATAAACCTCATTATCCTTCCCTTCTTCTTTTTTGTTGTTTTGTGTAAGATAAATTTTTGTCAGACAAAAAATAAAGAAAACAGCGGTAGAAAGCAAGCAGAGGTATGAGCAGTGAAAGCATGAGCATCGGTTAAATAGTCTTATTGAACAATTTGAATCGGGGGCGGATAGGGTGTCGGGGCGGCAGTGGTGATGTCCGTGCTGTCGGATGTATCGTTCAAAGAGGTGAAGGAGCAGGTTTTGGCCGTGCTGTACCCGCTGGGTAGTGATGGTTTCGAAAGGGATTACTCATTTGCCACCACTGGAGCGGAAAAAGCATAGTCCGCTATTTGATTTGGCGATAGCCATCGGGATGTTAAAGGTGAAAGGACAGATCAAGGATCCGATTTTGCTGCATGAGACGTTTATAGGAGCGTTGTCGTTAGACGGGACGCTACTGCTGATAGACAGACGGAGTGCTTCCGGCGGTATTGGTGGCGAGACAGCATGGGCTTCAGTTGCAAGGTCAGCAGCTCTCCATTTCTTCCGCTACAAATACAAACGGACTCCGAGTGATCTGGTCTTCCATTGATGCGTTATCAAACCAAACAGACATTGGGAATCATGGCGGTAGGCAGACATAATGTGCAGTAGGGTGGGGTGGATGCCTGTCATCATCTGATCTTCATGCGATTAGTTGAGATGTCGAAAAATACGTGGATGACAGATTTATACCTAGGGATTTTAGAACCGCGAACATGGATGTCCCCCTCTAAACGAATGCGGGGAATATTTAGACTGCAAACATGGATTGGGGTGACAAGAAACAGAATTAAAAAAACAAGTTTTGTAAAAAAGTTTTCCATTTCCCTCCCGGTTGGCAGGTGGGGACTAATACGATCGCACAACGGTATTGATCTGGACGGTTTTGGTATTCTTCGAGCGAAACAAAATGGATGCTGATTTCTTGTAGCTCCTTTCGATTTTCTTCTTGTTGTTTTCCGAGTTTCTGTTTCACGTTTTCTTTTTTCTCATCTCCGTCACCTCTGCTATTTATGCTGGATATGACTAACAAAGCCTTTTTATTATCTATTATATCTCTTCCCCCCCATTTCATGTAGGCGATCATTTTGTCATCGTGAGAACGGTGCTTGCCACCGTTCGAGTGTATGTTCAATTTGTTGTGGTATACTGCAGGCATGTGTGGACCGCAAAGAAAAAAGCGGCGTTTTGTAAAAAGTGTAGAGAATGTCAATTTGACATGAAGCCGCTGCGGGCGTGGTAAAGCGCCGTATCAAGGGCTGTTTTGCCTAAGAGGCAATCACCCCAACACTTCCATGTTCAAGGGATATAGGAAAAGTCCCATCCTCTCCCTGTCCATTTATTTTGCCATAAACAAGAAGCTTAGCAACGGTAAGTGGATGAAGCTGGTTCAGCTGCGACCAAACGAAACGGTAAGAGAGGGAACGGAAAATCGGAATCTACGACACGTTGTTTGAATCTGCTTTGCACCGAATCTCATACTGTCAGGATCGAAAGTAAAAAAAGAAAAAAGGGGATTCACTCCCGCTCCCATTCCTTCCCACAATCCGGACATCGCCATTTGATGACATGATCTTCTTCCCGACTGCAAATACCGATTTTTCTGGATCCATGAGTAGCGCCGTAATGATGCTGGATTTCTTTCGGGATCGGTGGTCCTTGCAAATCAGCTCCACAAAACGGACAGTATTCTTTGCTATCATCCATGTTTCTTTTGCTCCTTTCGATTGGGCTTTGGATTTATTTTTATCTTTGTAATCAGGATACCATAACTCTTAGGATCCGATCGATAAGTGGTTTTCTGGAGAAAGCCGGTCAAGCCTTATATCGGGCAAAGAAAACGGGGAGAAATAAAATCGTAAAATGGCCTCTTTCATATCGTAGAACATGGGGTGTAAAGCCGATACACAAAGCCTCCAAATCTCTTTTCAAGTGATGATGTTCAACCATATCGTGAAAAAGGAAGACGGTAATGACTGAGAGTGGATGAGGCTGGCCAATGGGCAAGCCTATGTTTATGGATATTTTACGTCAGACAAAAAATAAAAGTGAGAGGGAAGAGGAATACGTCCAAATCATCGATGACGGAGGGATGGAGCGGATGACGCGGCCGCTATTGATTATAGAGGAAAGCTTCACCATAACGGACAAAATCCGCTCAACGGATCAAAAAAGTGGAGTGGATTTGTTATTTTACAGGAAGAAGTTCGAAGTGAAGGGGTAAAAAGGGGGCAATCGAGCTGACGCCTGTCGGGATTCTGACAGGCGTCATTTTTTGTTTTTAATCATCGTGACGAGCAATAGATACCTATAGTTCAACATTTGGAAACACCTTATCGTTACGTTCATTCATCACGATGATCCGTCCCTTTTGTTGGTCCCGATTAGGGATCAACAAGCAGCCATGGCGCCAAACCATTCTGTTCTGAAGTGATCGACGTGGTAACGCATATAGGAAACAAAAAGGAAAAAATGAGTAAAAACGCAGGAGGATCAGGATAAGGAAAACCGAATGGCCACGATGAATCGATACGCACTTTCGTTACCATTTGTTTTTTACAAGAAAAAAGTGCAGAACATTGCAGTATATAAATTCCATATATATGTGTTAAAGCCGATAAAATCCCCACTATAGCCGAATAAAATTCCCCACTTTACAATAGAACCATAGTGTCAATGAGAGGAGTAATGGTTCATGATTACGAATTATGACGCATTCCTGCGAGGAGAAAGCTTATGAAAGAACGAATACACGAGTATGGCCACCGACTCCATTTGCCTGCCATGGCGGAACGATAGTTCGCCATGGCAGAATACGCAGCTACTCTTAATATGCCATATTCGGAGTTTTTGTTCCGCTTATTAGAGGCAGAAATCGTCAAAAGGCAGGAACGATCGATCCAAACGCTCATCAAGGTCCAAACTGCCGTATCGCAAGACGATCGATACGTTTGATTTTACCGCGCAACCCTCGCTGGATGAGCGATGGATTCGAGAGCTGCTTACGTTGTCGTGTATTGACCGAAAAGAAAATATCCTTTTTCTCGGCTCACCGGGGATTGGAAAGACACACCTGGTTGATTTCGATTGGAATGGAGGCAATAGTAAGAGGATATCAAACGTATTTTGTTACCGCCCGTGATTTGGTCACTCAGTTAAGAAGAGGCGGCCAAGAAGGAAAGTTGGAGAAAAAGCTTCGTGTCTTTGTGAAGCCAACTGTTCTCATGATCGATGAAATGGGGTACCTAAAACTGGATCCGAACAGCGCTCATTGCTTATTTCTAGTGATCACCCAGCGGTACGAGCATATCCCAACAAAATCTCTGGGGAATGGGAAGAAATTGTGGGAGACTCGGGCGATGTTAGATCGATTGCTACGTCATTCCATTACCTAAAGAGGGGAAAGCTATCGATTACAGGAAAAGAGGATCCAAAAAAGAAAAACAAAGGGTTCCATGAGATCTTTCTGGGGAATGTTAAACCGGCGATTTTGGGGAAAATATAATCAACCTTGACATACGAAGTGTGTGCCTACGAAAATCAACGTATTTTTCTAGTGTATAGACTTAAAAGGCTTTTTCTAAATTGTCCTTGCCTAAAATGGGCTGTCGAACTCGGGGTACGGAAAATATGTAAAAACCTCTTCTCGGTACGGAATTTTTGTAAAAAGTCCTTGCTGGTACGGAAATTTTGTAAAAAGTCCTTGCTGGTACGGAAATTTTGTAAAAAGTGCTTTGCTGGTACGGGATTTTTGTAAAAAGTGCTTTGCTGGTACGGGATTTTTGTAAAAAGTGCTTTGCTGGTACGGGATTTTTGTAAAAAGTGCTTTGCTGGTACGGGATTTTTGTAAAAAGTGCTTTGCTGGTACGGGATTTTTGTAAAAAGTCCTTGCTGGTACGGGATTTTTGTAAAAAGTCCTTGCTGGTACGGAAATTTTGTAAAAAGTGCCTTGCTGGTACGGGATTTTTGTAAAAAGTGCCTTGCTGGTACGGAAATTTTGTAAAAAGTGCCTTGCTGGTACGGGATTTTTGTAAAAAGTGCTTTGCTGGTACGGGATTTTTGTAAAAAGAAGGGGATGGCTGGTACGGAAAATATGTAAAAACTACTTTCCACCTATTCCTCTCGCTCCTGTTTGTCATCTGGACATTGTCATTTGATTATTCGATTAATTTTTCTCTTGGATGTATTCGTACTTCTTCCCGTTTCTTTTTCATTTCATTACTACAAATATACTTTAAGTTTCTTTTGCTTGCCTCTATATTGAATTCCCTACCTAGGTGGCCATTATGTTATCTACCCAGTCTTCACTTTTGTCGAGCAGATTTGTTATTTTACAGGGAGAAATTCGATGAAATGGGTTAAAAAAAGGCAAAGGGTAAGATAGAATGATAATAGATAATCGATTTTGTTTTTTACTTTTCTTTCCTTTTACAATTAATATAACAGAAGGCCTTTTTGGTCCAGAAAAATGGTGAAAAATCATCGGTAAGGATGTATGGCGAAAACAGTCGTTAACATTCTTGCCGATGTTTTTTTATTTACAAAATATGTTGGAGGGATTGTGTATGAATCAGTATTATGTCGTGAGAAGAGTGAAAGGGAGAGATGAAGAATTTGCAGTAATCGATGCTTTATCTTTGGATGAAGCCAATGCCATTTTTGAAGTGCGTTATAAAACGTTTAAAGAAAACATGGAAAAAGGTGAATCGTTCTTTATTTTTCAACCGGACGGACCGCTGACATTTGATAAGAATCATCAAGTCAAATTTCCGAGAGGGAGAATGGCGATCATTCACAAATTGTCTTAAAGCAAAAAGAAAGAGGCTGTTCCAAAAGGTCGTAAAAACCTTTTGAGGACAGCCTTCTGTTTTGTTTTTACATATCATCTGGAGATTTGAAGGCTTCTGAATGGTTTAGAAGCCATCTTTTTTCATTTCCTTCGATGGTTACGGGCGATCATCATAATCCATCATAAAGGATCTTTTCTTAAACCTGATTATTATTGCCGCGGTCATCGTTACGATTTATTGTGACCCATTATTGTATCGAAGCTTTGGATGATATGTCCTACGTATCCTCAGTGTCTAACTGGATAAATGTGATGTTCTCACTTGGCATCTCCAACTCTTCCTCTATGTCCTTTAAATCATGATCACCTTGCGGAGCAGGGATGATATACGGAGTTCGCTCCGAATGAAGTACGATTTGTTCAACTTCCTCTGGCTACAGTTGTTTCACTTCATTTCGATAAATCTCCATTAGTCTTTGAATAAATTGATGCAAGTTGGTGTACAAGGATGAGTCATATGCATTGCTCACATGTACGTAAACGATTTTAAATAATTGGCCTGATTTTCTAATAAATAGAAGAACACAATGATAACCTCGTTAAGCAGTTGCTTGGTTGCTTTGTTGAATTGCATACACTTCATTTCATTTCAAAACGTATGGTTTCTTCCAACCTATTCAACGATGTCATAAGCAGGCGAATATCCGTTGCTTAATCCGGTGGCCATACTCTTAAAGGTAGATAATACGTTCATTCAACGTCAAGGCATTTCATAATACATTACATTTGCTGTTTCTCATTGGTAAGGAAAACAATTCCCTTAAATGGAATGGGTAAGTGCCAACCCAGAAAGTGTAATTTATTTTAATAGAAAATTTAGGTCAAATTAGGAGTCAGGGGATAGTAATAGTCGTCTGGATAGGTCATTCTTCTAAATTTGAGAACACTTGATTTGAGGACGTTTTTAAACTATTAGGTATATGAAGTTGTTCATACAGTTAACTGGGTAGGTTTTAATATACCCAGTTAACCCTATGAATCTGTAACTCAATGTGAGATATTTTAGCATTTCATTGGAGTCGAATAGAAAAAAATACACTTTTAAATCGCTCAATAAAAGAAAGGTTGCATGACGGCCAATACTATTTCGATAAGTGATGGGGCGGATGTATTTTAATTCGTATCTTTTATTTGTATCGTTCGACCGGGCATTGTAAAACTGCTGATAAGGCCATCGGTTAAGTATAGATTGATCAAAATATCATGATAAATTTTGAATACATTCTTTTCAGAATCCGTAGCACATCTGAATTTATATGGCTATAAATTGCCACAAATATTCTACAAAAGTTATTAAAATTTAGCACAAGCGCAGTTATAATGTTTAAAACAATCGGAGGTGATTTAAATGAAATTAATAGAAGCATTAGAACAGTTAAACAACGGAAAATCAATTGCAGAAGTTGCAGCTATGGCAGGAATAAATAAAAAAGACTTAGAAAGAAAACTGGCAAATGCAGCAATTGAATTTGATCAAGAAGAAAATGAATATAAATATAAAGGCATTGCACCAGAGGAATCATTGAGTAGAGATGTAAAAAGTAAAATCGTCGTTTTATTAGCTGATAAACCCTTTGTAAAAAAGAAACAAGAAAATAGAACGCCAATAAACGTTGAAGAGGATTTCGATTTAGAATATAAAATGTTCAAAGATTATCTAAAAGTAGATCATTCGTTGTTAACAGAGAAGAAGACCTTTTTCTTAACAGAAAAAATGTATAACACAATAAAAAATCTAAGTATAGAAAAATCATTTAAAATAAATGCACTAGTAAATGTTTTGCTGCAAAGAGGGTTGGAATATTACAAGGTTGATTTAAAAGAAAAGGATGGCTGATGATTGGTAATAATCGTCACTTATGATTGCAGATTCTTTGCTCTTATTATTATATTTTGCAAAATAATTGTTGACTTTTCATCATAATCTGATAAAATACAAAACAAATGAATAACTTAATATACGACAAGGGAAAACCCCAAGCTTTACAGCGCTACCTATGCGTATATACACGCATAAGAAGTAGCGGTGTTTGGCTTGGGGTTTTTTGTATTTTAAGCTCAATTATTTTTATACGGAGGTAATAGATCATGAGCAAGACAAATATTTCAGCTAAATCTACTTTAATTGAGGCTTTTAATGAATATGAAAAAAGCCAGTTTTGGTCAAAAAACACTAGACGTACCTACCGTAAAAATGTAATTTACATGTCAGAATATATGTTAAACCAAGGGTTAAATCCAGTGCTTGAGAATATCGATTATGAATTTGTGAAGATATGGGAAAATGATCAACGAAAACAAGGCTATAGTCCGAGAACGATAAAACAACATCAGGCAACGATGCAATCTATGTTTACGCATTATAACCGACTCGGAGTTATTAACGGAAATCCATTCGCAGCATTAAAAATCACAGATTCTAATAAACAAAAACATCATTCGAGAGCATTAAATATCACCGAATTATACCAAGTTTACAAAGCTGCGTTTGAGTTGCAAGAAAGAGGTGTTAATGTATTAGTTCCAACCCTAATAGATATGTTTACTGCTCTCAGAGTCACATCGCTCGAAAAACTAACCGTTCGTTCAGTCTCTACTACTATGAACGGTCTAGTTTATGAGTTCGATCCCAAAAAAGATCGAGTAAAAGAAGATAAACTTCTTGACCAATATCTAGAGGAAGGGGATAAACACACTGACAATTCGCCAAACAGCAAAAACAAAGACTTCTTTATTCCATTACCACCTAAGCTCATGAAATTACTCACCCAATATATTGAACACATGGAACCAAATGATGCATTGTTATACGGCTTGAGAGGAAAGCCGCTCATTAACAAGCAGATGAATTATATAATCGATAAAGTATGTGAACATTTGGGATGGGTGAAAGTAGAATATGAACAACCAGAGAATAATGAAAATCATAATAATGCAAAAGAGAAGGGAAGAAGAAACAAAATAATCCGTAAAACAGAGAAGTATTTCACACCGCACGGATTACGATACACTCTTTCTACCTTGTTTCATGAAATGGGGGTCTCAGATGATGCTATACGCTTTTTGCTTGGACACTCTAAATATGAGCTTGGCGCTCTGCAGCATTATATTTTAAGTGATGCAAAGTATATTAAAGAAATTCGAGCGGCCCAAGTAATAATCGAAACTCTTTTTGAAACCGCTATGGAACTTGAATCTAATTATAATATCACGCTAGATTTAGAAGAAATTTTTGATGAAGTTCCTAAAGTTTACTCGAATCAATTGAAAAACAAAAATTACATCAATCTGTTTAAAGAACATCTTATAAAGTATGCATTTGCGGCATTACAGCAAAAAATACTTAAAGAATCAGGGAATAATCATTCTGATTATTTTACATTTCAAGCACCAGAACTTTATAATCAGATTACTATGGCGCAGCAAGGGTATTTTCCACATGCTCCAATGCCTTATCAGCAAACTCATGGAATGCACTCAATGTCATACGACCTCACGCATCCAGTGCCTTTGTATCCGCCAACTCATATTCACATGAAATAACTACCCGGCTAGGGTAGTTATTTCCGTACTAGGCAGGTCTCAAAATATGTTAAATGTTTCAATCGCTTTTTTCTTTTGCTCAAAATCAACATGCGTGTATACTTGCGTCGTGACTAAGCTTTCATGGCCGAGTAGTTCTTGTACGGTACGCAAATCAACATTTTCTTTATTTTCTTGTATCAACAAGGTAGCAAACGTATGCCGCAAATGATGGAGTGAGAACCGTTGAGGTGGCAGACCTGCTTTTTGTAAGATTTCTTTAAATATCTTATGTAAACCACGCGGATTTAGTTTTTTGCCGTTTTTATTTAAAAATACCGGTTGGGAAGGATGGAGCTGATATTCCTCTAAACTTCCCATATAACTTTTAATTAAAGGAACAACCATAGGATGAAGGGGGAGTAAGCGCTCTTTTTTTCCTTTCCCATATATGCGTATCGTGTTGTTCGATAAATCAATTTGTTCCCAAGTTAGTTCAACAATTTCAGATCTTCGCATACCCGTAGTGGCTAACAGTTTAAATAGAAGATGGTTTCTCATCGCCATTCGGCTATTGTCTTGCTCTAAAAAATGAAACAGTTTTCGTAGTTCAGACAAAGACATATAAGTCGGTAATTTGCTATCCGTTTTAGGAGTATCAATTCCAATCATAAAATCGTTGTCGATTAGATTTTCTTTGACACAGTATTTACTGAACGATTTCAAGCAAGAAATTCTCCGATAGACCGTTCTAGGTTTAACATTTTCTTTTGTAATCTGATGCTGGATGAAGCGACGAACATGCGTTTTTGTAATGTCATTAAGTTGTACAGAATAACCGTGTTGAATTAAGAAGTTCTCGAAACATCTCAAATCATAAGCATAACCATCAACGGTGTTAAGTGAATAGTTTTTTTCAATTTGCAAGTACAACACAAATTCATCAATGGCTTGTCTAAACAACATAAAAAACACCTCCAGTTGATAATCAACGACCGATGATAATCGATAAAAAAATAATGATAATTCGTTTAAAAAATGATAATTCGTAGACACAAAAAATTATGAGGAACTTAGGTTAACAAGTTCCGGATAATTGATTTTATGGGTACTTGAGGGAAGAAACCCTCCATTTGTGCGGAAATTAGCTAGTAGACATAATATATATTATAGGAAGTTATAAATGGATCTTGTTTCACTAAAGAGATTACTTGTTGTGATGAGACGAAATAAAAAAATAAAACAAATTGTATTTTAATTGCATTTAATGAATTTCTTTTTAAATTGTAAATTTACATTAATTAATTGATCTTTAAAAATTGATCTTAAAAATTCGTTATGATTTGCTGCGTGTTTAAAATTCATTCCATGATTAATTTTGGATTATGATTTATTTATTTTTATTAACGCTTCATTTTTGTTTGTTATATATCCCGAAGTCTGTTCATTCATCTCCTTCTAAGTTTACATAATATATTTATGTTTTAAAAAAACTCCACTCATACCCTCATCCTCATGATTTGAGCGACAAAATCAATGAATTATTGCCGCTCTTTGCCGCTCTTTTACTTCTCTTTTCTATTTTGTGGTATAAATTGGAAGCGATCATTAAAAAATGTTTTGTAGCCGAATTGCAGTGATAAAAAAGATGAAATCCCTACACTTCCGGCAATGCCGATCAAAATCACAATTTGATATTCGACTGCAACTAAAGGGCTTGTACCTGCGAGGATTTGACCTGTCATCATTCCCGGCAAAAACACTATCCCCATACCGACCATGTTATTGATAGTCGGCAAAATAGCTGAATCAAATGCAGAGTTTACGATTGGTTTTGTTGCTGCATCGGGTTTAGCACCTAACATGAGCGCCCCTTCAATCAGATTCTTTTGGGTAGCAAAATTTTCGATCATTTCTTTCATGCCTAGCGTTATACCGATCATTGAATTTCCAATAAACATTCCGGCAATCGGGATAAAGTATTGAGGTTCATACCAAGGCTTAAAATGAATGACGATTAGATTAAAATACAACAGGCTGACGAGAGAGCCGATAACCATTGACAGCACAATGACCAGCTTCAATTTTTTCGATAAAGGCTTATGAAGCTGTTTAAATATATTATAAACGGCAAACGATTCCATGAAACAAAGCACCAATAAAACAATCCAAGGTGAAGGATTTTTAAAAATATACATCAATATGTATCCGACTAGCACAAGTTGAATCGTCATCCTGGCAGTTGAAAGGACAATTAATTTTTCACGTTTAATTTCTCGTTTTTTTACAAGCAATATTAAAATAAGAACAAATAAATATGCTGCCGAGAGCCTCCAAAATTCGATGTTGATAACTTCTTGCTTCATTGATTATCACCTGTTGGTTTATTTATCGTAATAACTTTATCTGCATATGTTTTTGGTATTGTATCTGAGTGTGTTACCATAATAACCGTTTTTTCTTTTTCCTTTGAATAACGAATGAATGCATCCATGATTTTCTCTTCAGTTCCTTTATCTAGCGCAGAGGTTGGCTCGTCTAATAAAAAAACTTCTGGATCCATTAGAAAAATTCTGGCTAGTGCAAGTCTTTGTTTTTCTCCGCCGGACAATTGTTCTACGTCATCCTCTAATTTTTTTTGCAAGCACACAAATTTTAGTGCTTCTTTCAACTTTTCATCGTCAAGAGGCTCTTTTTCAGATAAAATTCTGCCGAAATTCAAATTCTCTCGAATATTTCCTTCAAACATTACTGGCTGCTGTGAAAGCATCACAACTTCCCGTCTTAAAGCGATTGGATTCCATTCAAACAATGACCGGCCTTTATAAACAATTTCTCCTTGATCTGGCGACAGCATGTGATTGAGCATTTTTAAAAGTGTTGTCTTTCCTCCCCCGCTTTGACCAATGATGCACGTTACTTGTTTTTCTTCAATTTTCAACTCGTCAATGTATAGAATATCTTTGTATCGTAAATTTTTGATGTGAAACATGTAAAACAGCCCTTTCTTCATAAAAAGCGAAATCCCCAGTTTTGATTATGAATAAAGTTGCAAATGATTCAAACCATTATACTTATTAAACACTTCTCTCTTTATAAAAAGCTTGGCACTCTTATTTATTTTATTTCGTGCAGCAAACCACTGAAAATTTTTTATTTCATTTAATGTCGGAACAAAGGAATGGAAAAAAGATAAAAAATTTGAATTTTATACCTCTTGTTTTAAATAAAAAAAGCTTTTTGAATGAAATTTTAACGTATTTGGAGCATTTTGTAAAATTTTTTGCGAAGCGGAAAATCAATGTTATTGAAAGGAAAACGCCTTTTGATCATGAGGGCTTAATGAAGATCGACATTTTGCGTCTTGAAGCAGTTTTCTTCCCTGCTTTGGAGAAATGATCAGAGGAGCTTAAAAAAAATTTGTCCTTAACCTTTCGTTTTATCCATCTGCCTCAGCAATCCAACAATTTTGGGGCTCTAGACACTTCATAAGCCCTTGGCCTTTTTTGCAAAACGGGATGCAAAAGCATTCAACTCGATATGATAAAATTTTTTCCTTAAAACAATAGAATAACTTGTGAAAAAGGAAGCAAGAGTTCACACGGTATCAAAATCGACTAATTAAAACAATAGAATAACTTGTGAAATAGAGCTGATTGAATCGTTCAGAAAGAATGACATAAATCAAAACAGACGGCAACGAGGCGGTTATAGGACGGTCGAGAACACCCCGACAAGCTCGTTGTCCACAACGCTTAAGCAGCCCTTCATCGATAATGAAGAAGCTCTTATATGCCGAATGAAAAATATGTACAGGGCTCCTTAGAAATTTTTCCAGTTCCAAGAGCCCGGATTGCGAAACATTTGATATGATCATGCTTTTTTCAAAAGTGTCTCTTTCCTTGTAGTTTTCAGCTTGGCGTCCTTTTATTTAAAGACAGAGTAAGTTGATTGGTTTCATGGTAACTAGTTTCTTTCTACAGCTAAAAATTCTTTTCTATAATGATCAATTACCTATAAAAGTTATAGTTCACGGCGGAAGTCACCGCTTTTGCCGCCTGTTTTCTCCATTAAATATGTTTGGCCGATGACCATTCCTTTATCGATTGCTTTGCACATATCATACACGGTTAAGGCGCAGACGCTCGCAGCAGTTAATGCTTCCATTTCAACCCCTGTGCTTCCTTTTGTTTTCACAAATGAATGGATCATTAATTCATATTTGTTTTCGTCGCATTTCCATTCAAATTGAATATCCACCGCTTTTAAAGCAATCGGATGGCACATTGGAATGATGTCAGCCGTGCGTTTGGCGGCCATAATTCCAGCTACTTGCGCTACTGACAGAACATCTCCTTTTTTGACCTGTGAGCTTGTGATTTTTTCATACACTTCTTTTGAAACAAGAATACTTGAGATGGCATGTGCAGTACGGACTGTTTCCTGTTTCTCTGAAATATCTACCATTTTTGCCCTTCCTTGCTCATTTAAGTGAGTCAGCTTCTTCATGTTTATACCCATTCCTTTCGCTTCGCTCAAGGCACAAAACGTAATGAAACAATTGTGCCACCGGCGTTATTTTTATTATTCTAAAGTCATAGGGATAACAGTCAACTACAAATCACGCGGAGGTGAGTGGGCCACTCTGGTTGCAGGGTGACCGCATGTTTATATGTGTAGATTGCCTTTCCAAGCACAAATAAGTGTGACTTCGAGCACGCAGACTTATCTTTGTATAAACAACTACTCGTTTATTGCTGGGCAATCAGTCAATGCTGTCTATCCCTATAATTCTCTGAAAGGATCATTCCCTATGGCCTTAAAAATTGTATACCCTATCTGTTGTGGAATCGATGTCCACAAAACCTTTGTTGTTGCCTGTATTGCCTCAACAATCAAAGGAGTTACAACTTACAAACGCCATCGCTTTTCTACCTATACAAAAGGATTGAATGAGCTGTCACAATGGCTTTGTGAAAATAACTGTAAGGATGTCTGTATGGAATCTACCGGGAAATACTGGATTCCTGTGTTTAATGTACTTGAAGCTTCCTGCAACATCACTCTTGCACACCCTAAGTACGTCAAGGCGATCCGTGGCAAGAAAACAGATAAAAAAGACGCCAAATGGATTGCTGATTTATTTAAGCATGACCTTGTGGCTGGAAGCTTTATGCCACCACTTGAGATTAGACAGCTGCGTGACCTTATGCGCTATCGTTTTAAACTGACTAATTTTATGTCAAGTGAGAAGAACCGTCTTCAAAACAGTTTAACTGTGTCTAACATCCAGCTTGGAAATGTTGTTTCAGATACCTTCGGCAAAAGCTCTATGAACATCATTGAAAAGCTCCTTAAGAACCCTTTAGACACTTCTTTTGATATTGAACCTTTAATCCACGGCTCCATGAAGAGTAAACTGCCTGAATTGGAGTTAGCCATTGACGGATTTATTACACCGGAGCAGGCTGAAAAATTAAAGGTGATGAAACAGCACTATGAAGACCTTCAATCTCGTAAAGCTGACCTTGAAAAAATCATTCTTTCCCTTGCCGCGTCCTACACAGAGGAAATGAACTTGATCTTAACTGTTCCGTCCTTTAAGAACATCTTTTCCGCCATTGCCGTGGTTTCAGAAATAGGTGTCAATATGGACGTGTTTCCGACAGCTAAGCATTTATGTTCCTGGGCAGGACTTACACCCACAAATAACGAGAGTGCCGGCAAGAAAAAGTCAGTAAGAATTTCGAGAGCAGGCTGCTACATCAAGCCTCTTTTGGTACAGTGTGCAACTGCTGTGGTCAAAAGTGAAAAGCATCCCGAAATTCGAAACCGCTACTTAAAACTTAAAAAACGTCGTGGTCACAAACGAGCAATTATTGCCATTGCACGTATGCTGTTAACAGCTATATACAACATTCTCAAAAAGAAAGAGCCGTATAATCCAGAATTATATAAAAAATCAGACGTTCTTCCAGTAAACCGTGAGATCACGGTAGAACAAGCGATTTTATTAGCTAAAAGTCAAGGTTTTCGAGTGACGGCAGTTACAACTTGATGATCAATCAACCAAATATTTCCAATAAAGTCATCGATGGATGGCTTGTTTTGCTATGCCTATTTTTATTACTTGGAACCCAAAGTATTTATTTCAGACTTTAACCTCCACTCATCGGCGGAATAAGGGCGACAACATCCCCATCCCGAATGATGTCATCTTCTGCAGCAAATTCTTCATTGATGGCAAAAAGGACGGAGGATAGGGCGGGCAGTGAATATTCTTTTTCCAACCGTTCGCGGAGTTGTTTAACAGTTATTTCTTGATATGGCAATGTCATCTCCTTTTTATTCAGCTGCTCTTTTAGTTGGGCGAAAAATAAAATTCGGATCATGACTTCATCTCCTTTGGAATGCCTTTTTCATAAGAAATCGTTTCTTGCTGATTGCCGATCCACAATGAGCCATCCTCCCAATGCTCTTTCTTCCATATCGGTACCATTTCTTTAATCCGCTCGATTGCATAACGGTTTGCTTCATAAGCATCAGCGCGGTGAGGAGTAGATACGGCGATAACGACCGCGGCATCCGTAATTTCTAATCGTCCGATACGATGGACAATGGCGACCTTAGCATTCGGGAACTGCTGTTTAATTTCAGCTCCGATTTGTTCCAGTTTTTTTTGAGCCATCGATTCATATGCTTCATATTCTAAATACAATGTTTTTTTTCCTTTTGTCAATTCTCTTACAGTTCCGATAAATGTAACGATAGCTCCGGCATTTCGATCCACAACAGCTTCGATGACACGTGAAACATCTATCGGTTCTTTCACAATTTGAAACATAATTATCCCTCCAAATATAATATAAAATGGCATTATTGTCTCATTTCCAACAGCTTCTCCTTTACATAGTTCACGATCCAGCTGATATACAAATCTTCATCTTTCATAAAAAATGAATGTTTTTCTTTCAAAGGGATCGAGCTAATCGATGCGATCACATTTGATAAATCAAGCAGATGAAGATCTTTCTCATCACGGATACAGACAATTTTCGGGTATGGAGCTTTTTTCAATCCTTCGATAATCAATACATCAATTGAAAAATGCCGGTAAAGTTCCATAATGTTCGAAAAATGTTCATTCGCTTTTATTTCAGCTTGCAACAGCAAAGTTTCTTCCCCTAGAACCGCTGAAACAACAGCACCAGCTTCCCAATGCCGATACGTATCTTTTTTTGGAATATCCGGTTTTCCACCATGACCGTGATGTTTAAAAGTACCGACTTTTATCCCATGATTGGTCAGCTCTTTGATGCATTTTTCAATTAGCGTAGTTTTTCCGCTGTTTTGATGCCCTACCACTTGTAAAATCATCATAGCCAACTGGAGGCTCCTTCTTCATCTTCGATTAACAGCACGTTAACTTCACTGCCTGTTTGAAATCCTCTGCTTCCGCCAGGCAAAACAATTAAACTATTAGTATGAATTAAGGATGAAACAATATTTGATTTGTCCCTTCCAATCGGATCAGCTACTAGCTTTCCATCATGATAGGACAGTTTTGCTCTCACAAAGCGCGTGAACGGATTCGGCTTTAAAAAATCTTTCGTTAAAATCGCCCGGGCTCGTTTTAAATAACAATTTTTTTGTCCGAGCATCGCCCTTATATACGGACGGACAAACAGCTCAAAACCGACATAACAAGCGGAAGGGTTGCCTGAGAGGCCGAACAAAATTTTGTTGCCGACAACTGCTGCAGAGGTAACACTCCCTGGACGCATGCCGATTTTATTGAATAAAACTTGGGCTTGAAGATGCTCGTACACCTTTGGGATATAATCAAAATCGCCCACTGACACTCCGCCTGTTGTGATGATAATGTCGGCCATTTGCATTGCTTTTGTAACAGCTTGAAATACATTTTGAAATGTGTCTTTCACAATTCCGTATAAAATCGGTTCACCGTGAGCTCTGAAAATTTGTGCCTGCAGCATATAAGTATTGCTATTGTGAATTTTTCCTTTTTCCAGCGGTTTATACACTTCAAGCAATTCGCTCCCGGTTGCTATGACGACAACCTTTGGGCTCTTCATAACCGGAACGTAATGATACCCGAACGTTGCCAGAACAGCGGATATTCCCGGAGTGATCACGGTTCCTTTTTCGATAAGCAAACTGCCCTTTTTCATATCTTCTCCGATGCGTGAGATGTTTTCTCCTGCCTCAACTTTTCTTTTTATTTGCACATATGTTTTTCCGTCTTTTCTGAATTCCTGTGTTAATTCCTTCATGATGACGGCATTTGCACCTTCTGGAATGGCAGCGCCAGTCATGATTTTAACGGCTTGACAAGGTTTTAAAGATTCTTTCCAAACAGAATCTGCTCCTTGAGTCCCGACGACTTCCAAAACTACTGGATTGGAAGCTGAAGCGGCCTTGGTCGATGCTGCCCAAACAGCATAGCCGTCATAAGGGGATCGATCAAATCCAGGTACATCCGTTGTAGCAGTTATATCTTGACCAAGCACACGATGAAAGCTGTTTTCGATTGATACATACTCTATTTCACCTTCATAGCTTTTTTCCAACACCCGGTCGATTGCTTCCTCTACTTGAATTGGCTTTCGCAACGCTCCCATTCCTTTCCACCCTTCTTGCCCCCACCCGATACTACCAAGGAACATTTATTTTGTTTTGGAAAAGGAGGCTTGAGGAAAAAGGTTATTATGAACAATATACTGGTCATATTCATCCTTTGTATTAATATTGATGAAAGCATCGTCATCATTGATCTCAACATATCTAGTATGAATACTTGGAAGAAAATGCTTCATGCTTAACTTATTTTGTTCAAGGTGCCATCGTATTTTTTCCTTCACTCGATGATGGTACATGGCGATCAATGGCTGAATATTTCCGTGAACACTAGGAACAATCGCTTCACAACCGTCATTTCTGTATAATTCTAATTTTTTCAACAAATGCGCATTGATAAAAGGAGTATCACAAGGTAAAACGATATACCATTCGGATTTGAATTGGGACATAACGGAATAAATGCCGGCAAGAGGTCCTTTTCCTTGATACAATTCGAGATCTTGAATATATGTCAGCTGGTTCCTTTGCAGCCATTTCGTATCTATTTCAGGATGTATGACAACAACCACGTCTTTTGTGATACATTGCAGCGCTTCGATACTATATAAAATAAATTCCTTTCCATTTCTTTTCGCAAATGCTTTCGGTTGCCCAAACCGTTTCGACTGTCCTCCTGCCAGCACAATCCCGATCATCTTGTTCACTGACGATTCATCTCCCAAACAAGATGGCGAAGTTCCGGCAAAATCAGCTTTTCCATGGCAAGACGAACCGCATTTGTAGATCCCGGCATGCAAAAAATGACTTTTTGTCCAATTGAACCGGCAAGTGCTCGACTAAGCATGGATGCGCTTCCAATTTCTTTATAGCTTAAATAACGAAACAATTCCCCAAAACCAACCATTTCTTTGTCAAGCAATTCTTTTACCGCTTCTACCGTCACATCCCGTTTTGTAAAACCAGTCCCGCCGTTTAATAAAAAAACATCAATTTCGTCAGAAGCCTCTTTCACAGCAGATTGAATGGCTTCCCGTTCATCTTTCACAATCTCGTAATCTATTATTTCCATTTGTTCTCTCGTTAATAATTCGATGATTAATGCACCGCTTTTATCCGTATCCTTCGTTCTCGTATCAGAAACGGTGATCACTTTGCAGCGAACAGGGTCATTTGCCTTGCTGCGATGTTCAGATACACTCATCAATCACACCTCACCCGCCAATATAAGACATTTCCACACGTCTGTTTGCAGAAAGAGCATTGATTCTTCCTCTTTCTTCGGAATAACGATCATCCCGAGCCTGCCAAACACGGGTGATCTCATCCAATATTTCTTCACCGCTTGCTCCCTTTCGCATTTTAACTAATAAATCAACGTCGTTTGAGGCAAATAGCATGTATACTTTTTACCGTCAGCTGATAGGCGCATTCGCGTGCAATCATAACAAAAAGCTCCTGATAAGGAAGAAATAAAACCGCCTTCCACATCCGTACCTCGGTATCGATACCTTTTAGGAACCTCGCCAAAAACGTTGACTGAACTGGTTTAAGAGGTATTTCTTGGTGAATCATATCATGAACTTCTTTGCTCGTCAAAACTTCGTCCATTTTCCAACCGTTTAAGGTTTCGACATCCATATATTAGATGAAGCGGATCGTCATTCCTTTTTCTTCAAAAAAACGAGCCATCGGTAAAATTTCGCTCTCATTTATTCCTTTTACAACCATGTTCACCTTTACGGCCAGACCTTGTGAAACCGCTTCTTCAATTCCTCTAACAATTTCCTCAGACTTTGCTTTACCTCCGTTCATTTTAGAAAAAATTTCGTTATTTAAAGCATCTAAACTGACATTGATCCGGTTCATGCCCGCTTTTTTTAAACGCTTGGCATATGATATTAAAAATATCCGTTAATGGTCAATGAAACGTCTTGAAGATCTTGAATATTTTTTAACATCGATATTAGTACATCAATGTCCTTTCGGAGGAGCGGTTTCCCCCCGGTCAGACGAATTTTTCGAATGCCTAAACGTAAAGAGGCTGGCCAAACGATATATTTCTTGAAACGTCATTAGTTATTCCCGTTTTATAAAAGAATACTGTCTTCCTTCCATTTCAGCATACAGTATACACAACGAAAATTACATCGGTCTGTCACCGAAATGCGCAAATTCAATAAAGGGCGGTTCATTGATCTCGCAACATCTTCCTCTCCTTATACATTCATTCTTCATATGTTACAGACAAGATAAACAATAGAATGAGATCTCTGTCACATCAATTCGAATGATCATAAAAGGTTAAATTAATTGTAAAAAAAATTTTCTGAAAAAGAAACCTATTTGGAATACATTTTGCCAATTTATCATTTTTTTTATGGCTAACATGATGGGGCTCTATATAATGAATTGAGAAAGCAAAATAGATACACAAAAAATATTTTACGATTTCGGCAAACGGAGGCTTTCATAATAGAATCAGCAGTTTTCATTATGGACAATGTACCAATGCTTGGCGACTTGATGGAAAGAATGGTTATTATATTAGAAAACCGTTCATCCATCAACAGGATCTTCTTAGCTTTTTCCATTTCGGGTCACCTGTCGAGAATCCGTCCAGACTCGAAAAAACTCAAAGTTGATTGAAAAAAAGATACTATCGAAAAACAACTGATAGAAAAATCATTAAAGAAAACCGCCGGCAACAAATCCGAAGTTTCCTGAGAATTAGAGATTTCACAAGTTACACTTTACAATAAGATGAAAAAATACCAGCTACCTAAATAGATGAACAACTTCTCAATCGTTTTCGAGAATGGCATTAACTTGGTTTACGCCCCGCTTTTTTCTTCTAGCACACTTTTCAGGCAACCATCTTTTTGATGTCAATGACATACTTTCAATGTTAGAATGATCTTTTTGCAATAGCGCTTTGTCCGGGTTAGACGTATTTTTCGCACAATGGCCGCTGACCATATTAACAAAGAAATAAATTTCCCTACATGCCATCAGCTGTTTCCGCTTTAAAAACACACACTCTCCTTTCTATTTCAAGCAAAACAATATCCTTAGCGAAATGGTACCGATCTTTCATTGAAAACTGAAACATTTTCTAATGATGTTGCAACATCTTCCCTTCCCTCAATTGGAAGGATATATGCCAATACGGCATCACGAATCAATTATTCATAAACTTTTCAAAAGTGATGCCGATGAAGTGAAGCAAATCACAAATTGCGGGAATTGTTTTTACTATGATGAACATTGATAAAAAAGATGGAAAGGAGAATATGGATGGGAAAAACTGTTGAATTAGATGTTCGCGAAGATTTAAAGAAGAAATTAGAGCCGTTTCAAAAAATCATGGCGGCCATTCAGCCTCTTGCACAAGGAGATGTATTTATTTTACACGCTCCGTTTAAACCTGTTCCGCTTTTTCCTATCATGAAGAAAAAAGGGTTTTCTTATCAAGCGGAAAAAATAGAGGATAAACATTGGAAAATTACCTTTGTTAAAACGGAGGAATGAAAAAATGATACTGGATAATCGCGGCTTAGAGCCCCCACAACCGATGATGCGGACTTTAACGGCATTAGCAAAATTAAAAAAAGGAGAAGCGTTGAAAATTATTAATGACCGCCGCCCGATGTTTTTATTTGAACAGCTTGACGATCTCGGTTATACCTATCAAACGCAAAAGCGCAGTGATGGAAGCTATGAAATAACGATTGAAAAGAAGGATGACGATGATGACGGCTAATCATACTTATGAAACGAATATTCGAATCCCTTTTTCGTTTATTATTTTTGGCTTGCTGGCGTTTTTCCTTTCTCAAATTCTTTTATTTCTGTCAACTCGTCAGCTTTCAACCGGAGAAATGCGCCTTCCTGTCGTATTGTCAGCTGTCCATTTATTAGTGATTGGCTTTGCTTTAATGACAGCCATGGGGGCCATGTATCAGCTTGTTCCAGTCGTGTTTTTAACCCCGATATGGAATGAATCATTTGCTTTTATCCAAATGGTCGTCACGTCATTAGGAATACTATCTTTTAGCATCAGCCTGGCCTTTAATATTCAAATGGCTATATTTTCAGGCTTGCTTCTTACTTGCGGGATTGTAATGTTTTTATGGCAGATGTTCATGACATTAAAAAAACAGAAGAAAAGAACGGTCATCACTTTATTTGTTGGTACTGCCCTCATTTGTTTGCTCTTAACGATCGCGCTCGGATTGACGCTTGCCTATCATTTTTGGAGCGTGAGACAATTAATCGATCATGATTTGATTTTCAAAGCACATATATTGCTGGGATTTTCCGGCTGGTTTACACTTCTTATCTTCGGATTTTCTTACAAAATGGTTCCGATGTTTTCATTGGCGCATCATTTTTCAATGAACACGGCCCGATATGTCTACATTTTTTATATAAGCGGTCTTGTGTTAACTTTCATCAGTTTTATAACGGCAAATGACCGGTTGTTATCAGCAGGGCTTCAATTGATGGCTGTCGGATATGGGTTGTTTGCATACCATATGTTTGCCATTTTAAAGAAAAGGATGAAGAAAAAACTGGATAAACCTTTTCTGTTTGCTCTTTTGGCCATTGTTTTTGGAGTCATCCTGCATATAGCGGCGGCCGGTTTTTCTTTTGAAAGTGAAATCCATTCCCGCATCTTTTCCATCATCATCTACTGTTATCTGTTCGGCTGGATTGTATTAAGCATCATTGGCTACTTATATAAAATTGTTCCTTTTCTATGGTGGACACACCGGTATAGCAAAAAAATCGGCAAAGAAGCGGTGCCGACTTTGAAACAAATGATAAATGAAAAATGGATTGTGATGGAATGCTGTTTATTTGTTGCGAGTCTTATCGGCATGATCGCTGCTCTTGCCTCCTCAAGTACTGGTCTATTTTATCTTGCTCAAGGAGGAATGGTGCTGTTTTCTGGATTATTTGCCTGTACGATTGGCTCTGTATTGCTGAAATAAAAAAATGAGGGAACGATTTACTGAAATATAAAGGGTGATGTTACAATGGAAATAAAAGCAAAGATCTTGGAAAAACTGCAAAACGTTTTAGATCCTGAATTGGGAATTAATGTTGTTGATTTAGGACTGATCTATAAGATTGAAGTAAAAGACGGAACTGCATTCATTTTAATGACATTGACTACACCCGGCTGTCCGTTGCACGACTCAATAGCAGGCGGTGTGAAACGCGCATTGCGTGATATTGAAGGCATTCAAGACGTAAATGTCCAAATCACTTGGAATCCGCCTTGGTCCCCTGATAGAATGAGCGAAAAAGCATTAAGGCAGCTAGGGTTCCTTTCCTAAACGTTTTTCAAAGACTGTTCCTTTCCTGAAAGGGACAGCTTTTTTATGAAAGAAGTCCCAATTATTTTGGTGTTTTTGGCTCTTCTTCCAGCTCCCTTTTCAATAGCATATTCGGCAAGAGCGAATAAATCCGGCCGCATTAATGGATCACCGCCGGTAAATACTAATAGCGGCTGGTTCATCGCAAAAATATCATCAATTAATTTTTTCCTTCCTGAAAAGTCAACTCACGGGGATCACGATGATATTGCGCCTCGGCTCGGCAATGCAAACAATTTAATTGACATGCTCTCGTCAACTCCCAAATGACAATAAAAGGGTTTTGGTCATAATCCATCATCACATACAAACTCTTTCTTTAAAATGAAAAATATCTCTGCTTCTTCTCATCATATAAAAAGGTGAAATTTTCGAAGTGAAAGCCATCACACTTTCCGGTAAAAGGGAAGAAATGATTTTTACGAAAAAGTCATTCTTTTGACAAATGTTCAGCTGCTGCGGATCTTCCCCGCGATTGCTTCGGTAATTCGCAAATGGATGAGGTGGTCTGCCCCAAACCTTAAGTATGTTAGACACCTTATTTTTATTAGGAACTATGATTTACATCACACGACTCATTTGTAAAGAAACGCTATAATATGAAACGAAAATCAAAGTTGAAAAAAAGGTGTGATACCATGACAAATAGCTGGGTGTTTGAAAGATTAAGAAGCGTTCCCCTTTTCCGTGAACTGTCTGATGAAGAATTGACTTCCATAGTTGCTATCTCTCAAGTACGTACCTATCAACCAAAATCGTATGTATTCATGCAAGGCGACATGCTGGAAAACGTATATTTCATCCATTCAGGAACGATTAAAATATATAAAACGGACAGAAATGGAAAAGAACAAATCGTTTCCATCTTGCAGAATGGAGAAATGTTTCCACATACCGGATTTTTTTGCAAAGGATCTTACCCTGCTCATGCAGAAGTTATGGAAGAATCTACATTAATTGTCATTCCCATCAAAGATTTTGAGGAAACGCTTATGCTCTTTCCGGTATTGTCCATCAAATTGTTTCGTGTGATGAGTGAAAAAATCATAGATTTGCAAAATCGGTTAGAAGAGCAAATTCTTCATAATACATATGAACAAATCGTATTGTTGCTGTTGCGGCTTACAAAAACGAATGCACTGCCGCAAGGAAAACTTTATCGTTTGACAACCCATTTAACGAATCGGGAATTGGCAAATATGATCGGAACTTCCCGTGAAACCGTTAGCAGAACGCTTAACCAGATGAAGCGGAAGGGTCTTATTCTTGTTGATGACGACGGATATTATTTGGTTGATGCTGAACAATTGGAGAAAGAAATCTTTATGTAGCGGCCGCCAAAAAGAAAACTGTTTTTTGATGAATGTTTGAAGCGTTTAAGAATCATAATAAAGGAAAACGAATTTTCATGGAGGAAACGAAATGTCCACAAAACGTCAAGACAAGAAAATGAAAAATAACCCAACCTTCGGAGCATATGATGAACCTTTTAAGAGCGGCAGCGAATCCGATCTAAAACAAGGTTTGGCCATAACGCAGGAACAAATAAGAGATACATATACGGAGGGCACAATTGATGGGATGATGGAGGATGTTGACAGCAACAACATCCCGTTGAAGACTGAAAAAGAATGATAATGTTTTTTTCCTGATATTCAAAGTGAAATGCCTGTATGGGGCTGTCCAAAATCATAAACACCGATATATCAACGTTTCTAACACATTAATGGGGGCGTCAATAAGCCGTAAAAACGGCTTATTCGACACCCCCAATTTCATGGCCAATTTTGTCTTGACAGCGTTTAAAAAAATATATCGGCATTACTTCCCCAAAAAAATCGAATGATCATTGGGCAATCAACCTTCTGCAAAGGGAAAATGCGCTTACGGCAGCATGAACAGATTGATGATCATAAACATTGCAAAACAAAAATATACGGCATTGCCCACTTCAATTAAACCGATTTTTAAAATCGGCATTTTTTTCCCGTAAAAATAAACAGCTCGAATAACACTCGGAATATAAGCTATTATAAAAACGGCATACTCGGTAGCGACCAAGCCGATCATTAAGAAAACATGAAAACCCCATGACAACCATTTATAGTTCGGATTGTTTTTTTCCCGAATCATTGTTTTGACATAAAAAGTGCTGCCCACAAAAAATAAAAAACAAAGCATTATGGTGATGAAGGCTTCTTTTGTTATTTCTCCGCTTACAATAAAAGAACTGGCAAGACCTCCAATGCAAAAAACAGCGATTGCTGCTAGATCATTGAAAAAAGCACGATCTTTTTTCTTTTTCCCATAATAAATATTTATTAAAAAAAACGGTGTCATCGCCATTCCGAAATATATTATTTCCCATCTATACATTAATGGAAAGAGCAGTATAACGGTAGCAGCGGCAAAATAAAGAGCAAACCACTTTATATAAAATGGCTTGCGCTTATTTTTCATAGCCATCAGTAACGGATATGTTGCTAAATATAAACATAACCAGCCGATAAATAATGGAATATGAATCCAAGAGAACCCTCCTATATAAGCCCCCAATAGAAATGGTATAACAAGCATTGCCCAGGCTCCATGCTGTTTTGGAATCACTAATTTCTTGACGGTTGCCATCATGTATCCACCTTTCATCAACAATTTCTTCTAAATTCCATTATAGTGAAAAAAACTAGCTACGTTGTGATTTGTTGCATACCTCTTTGTTTTGTCACAAAATAGCCACAACACTAAACGGGAAAGTGACACCTGTCACTATTGAAAAGAACGAGTTGCGGTATTATCTTTTTAACAATGAAATTGGGAGGGAAAAATAATGAAAACAATATTTACGGAAAATACGACAGTTGGAGAAATTGTCGCAATGCTTCCGAAAGCGAGCGATGTTTTTAAAAAAAATAAAATTGATTTTTGTTGCGGCGGTGATCGCTCTTTAAAAGAAGCAGCCGATAAACGGGGAGTGGCGATTGAGGAATTAATGAGTCAATTGCAGGATCTGTATGCTACAACTGATGAAAAAACAGAGAAAAATTGGTTGACAGCAACATACTCAGAACTTATTGACCATATCATAAATAAACATCATCGTTATTTGTTGGAAGAACTGCCAAACCTTAGTCCCTATGTGACAAAAGTTATGCGAGTCCACGGCGGAAATCATCCACATCTAATAAAGGTTCATAAATTATTTAATGAATTAAAAACGGAACTAGAACAACATTTATGGAAAGAAGAGTCTGAAGTATTTCCGCTTATTAGCCAGTTCGAGAAGCAGCCGACAAGTGAAAACGAACAAAAAATGAAAAAAATGATTGCCGATCTTACGAATGAACATGATAAAACAGGGGATATCATAAAAGAAATTAGGCGGATCACAAATGACTATACCCTTCCGAACGGGGCTTGCCGAACATATCAACTCGTTTACAATCGTTTAGAAGCTTTGGAATCAGACTTATTTGAACATATTCATTTGGAAAATAACGTATTATTTCCACGCATTCTTCAATAATTTCGGGTGGAAGAGGCGGCGATCCCCCGCCTCTTTCTTCACCATTTCAACATCACGGAAACGGACTGTTCAGACCTTGATCTAACCATTAAAACTTAAAACGTTTTATCAAGGACGAAGCTAAAGGCTATTGACAAGCAAAGTTTCATGGCATGCCGTCGTAATAGAGTTTTTTTCAGAGAATAGAAAGCTAAAAACGAAAAGCGCCTCGGTGTGTGACGTCATTTTCGCTGATGTTGCTGAATAAGCGGCTTTCGATATGGTTTCTTTCTTTTTTGAAAGCGCTCTTTTTCTTGTTTTGATATTCTGGTTGTTTGGCACAAAAGAAGAATAACTTAAACATCTTTCTTCTGATATAATAAGTATAATAAGTTATATCCAACTTTTTTCAACTACACCACTACGATCACAAAGGAAGTGAAGGGAAATTGGAGGAATTTGTAGGATTTTGTATAAGGTGCAGCAAACCTATTCATTGTCTAAACGGTTTTTTGAATGGGGCTATTGACGAAAAAAATGGGTCGTTGTTTTGTTTTTCATGCTTAGAAGAGAATGAAAATTCGGATTTTTCTCACCAATCCCATTGAAAGCGCAAACAAATGCCATTTAGATTGCGAAGCCTAGAGTGTACCAACAAGTCTGTTTATTTTCTTCATAAAGCCTTTTTTGACATTGGGGAAATGGCCAAAGCATCTCACTCGCTTTCAAATCATAGTGTGCCAGTTCTCCTTGATCCTCTCTTGAACGATCCGCCATCTAGATTCTGTACAAAGATGAGAGATCTCTGGCAATCGTTTTCAAAAAACAAAATGAAATGCAATTTCAAACAACGTTTAGAAATGTGTCCGAATAATATGTCTGATCGAGACCAAGCGGTCTTCTTTCAGAACCTGTTCCTAAACCGCCAATGAAGCAAAATATCACTGTATTCGAGTGAAAAACCCCTATCCTCACTAAATCCGGATAGGGGTGATCATCTTTTATGCTTCCGTTTCCAGCCAGCTATCAGCGACTTCTCCTGCCTCCTCTTTATCTATGTAAAAGGAACCGTTGCTGTATCGATCAGTCACCTTCACATTGGAAAGAGGTACTATTTCCCTGATACCTTTCTCCGTTTCCAATACCAAATTCTCATTTCCGTTGACGAGTAAGATGGCCGCTGTCCGATGCGGGTTTGTTTTCAGCTCTCTGTACAGCATTGATCCTCTTCTGGCTCGTTGTGTTCGTTCGATTTCCCCGATATTGATCATTTTCACAGCGCCTCTGTGCGTGACAATGGCGAGCTTTTGATCGTTAACATGTTTCTCAGCAAACACAAGTCCAGAAACGACTGCATCGCCTTCCTTTAATTGGATGCCTTTGACTCCTGCTGCACGGGAGCCGACAATATTCACTTCTTCTTCGTGAAATAAAAGACCGTATCCAAAACGGGTGGATAACAAAATCAATCCTGTTCCATCAGTTATATGAACCGCAACCACTTCATCGTCGTCTTTTAAATTGATCGCAACAAGCGGCTTGGAGTATCGCTGAGCTTTATATTGGCGAATTTCCGTTTTCTTCACCATGCCTTTTTTCGTAACAAACAAGAAAAATTTCTCCTCGTCAAAACTTTTTAAAGGAATGCCTTGTACAATCCGTTCATCTTGATCAATCGGAATGGTCCTTGAAATATGCTGTCCAATATCCTTCCAGCGAATATCCGGAAGCTCGTGAACAGGACAATATAAATAATTTCCTTTGTTTGTGAATAAGAGAAGAACATCTGTTGTGTTCATTTCATACTGGCATAACAGTCGATCCGAATCCTTCATGCCGAAATCTTTTCCGTTTGATGCGGTATACGACCGCAAGCTCGTACGTTTCACATAGCCGTCTTTTGTCACAGTAACAATTGTATCCTCGCTTGCGATGAGGGATTCCATATTGATAGTAATGGATTCAATTTCCGCCTCAATCTTCGTCCGCCGCTCATCGGCAAATGTTTTTTTCAATTGTTTTAATTCGGATTGAATGACTTTGGAAAGCTTTTTTTCATCCTCCAAAATGCTTGTTAACCCCTTGATTTTTTTCTCAAGCTCTTCTTCTTCCGCTTTCAACGCTGTAATATCAGTGTTTGTCAGACGGTACAGCTGCAACGAGACAATCGCCTCTGCCTGCGGTTCAGTAAATGCAAATTCACTAATTAAATTATCTTTCGCATCCCGTTTATCTTTTGAAGCACGAATAACAGCGATCACTTCATCCAAGATGGATAGAGCTTTGATTAATCCCTTTACGACATGCTCCCTTTCTTGAGCTTTTTGGAGCTCAAAAGTCGATCGGTTAATCACGACTTCCTTTCGGTGTTCGATGTAAGCATCCAACAATTCAGGCAGACTTAATAATTTCGGATGCCGACGGTGAATTGCAACCATATTAAAGTTATATGGAACTTGCAAATCTGTGTTTTTATATAAGTAATTTAAAACTCCTTCAGCATCGGCATCTTTTTTCAGTTCGATGACGATGCGAAGACCTGTCCGGTCCGTTTCATCGCGCACCTCGGCGATTCCGTCCACTTTTCTTTCGTACTTAAGGTCATCTATTTTTTTTACTAAGTTTGCTTTATTGACCTCATACGGAATTTCTGTAATGACAATTTGCTCTTTTCCGCCTCGGATTTTTTCAATTTCCGCTTTGCCGCGAACAACAATTTTTCCTTTTCCTGTTTTATATGCTTTTTTAATCTCGTCGATTCCTTGAATGATTCCTCCAGTCGGGAAATCAGGGCCTTTTAACACTTCCATTAATTCCTCAACTGTGCAATCCGGATGATTCATTCGCATAATCACAGCATCAATGACTTCGCCGAGATTATGCGGAGGAATATCAGTTGCATAGCCGGCTGAAATCCCTGTTGAACCATTGACAAGCAAGTTTGGGAACATCGCGGGGAGAACGACGGGTTCTTTCGTTGTATCATCAAAATTCGGTACAAACTCGACTGTATTTTTCTCAATATCTTTTAAAAGCTCGGAAGCAAGTTTGGACAGCCGTGCTTCCGTATAACGCATGGCGGCAGGAGGATCGCCGTCAAGGCTTCCGTTGTTTCCGTGCATTTCCACTAAAACATTGCGAACCTTCCACTCCTGGCTCATCCGAACCATCGCTTCATATACAGAAGAATCTCCATGCGGATGGAAGTTCCCGATAACATTCCCGACTGTTTTGGCCGCTTTTCGAAATCCTTTATCATGCGTATTTCCGTCCATCAGCATCGCGTATAAAATTCTCCGCTGCACCGGCTTCAGTCCGTCGCGAACATCCGGAAGCGCGCGATCTTGAATAATGTATTTGCTGTACCGTCCAAAACGGTCGCCCAGCACATCTTCAAGGGGTAAATCGACATAACGTTGTTGAGCTTCCATGCTGCTCCTCCTCTAGCACATTGTTTTAAATTTCGAACATGTTGTCATTTTCGTCAATACCAAAAGACACATTTTTTTCGATCCATTGTCGACGCGGTTCAACCTTGTCACCCATTAAGGTTGTCACTCTTCTTTCCGCTCTTGCTGCATCATCAATCCGGACGCGGATGAGAGTGCGTGTTTCAGGATTCATCGTCGTCTCCCATAGCTGCGGCGCATTCATTTCTCCAAGCCCTTTGTATCGTTGGATTGTGTAGCCTTTGCCGACCTTCTTAATGGCAGCGGACAGCTCCTTCTCATTCCATGCGTATTCGATGACTTCGGATTTGCCGCTGCCTTTGCTTACTTTATATAAAGGCGGAAGCGCAATATAGACTTTCCCTGCCTGAATGAGCGGCTTCATATATCGATAGAAGAAAGTCAATAAAAGCACTTGGATGTGGGCGCCATCCGTATCAGCATCCGTCATAATGATCACTTTGTCGTAGTTGCAATCTTCAATGTTAAAATCAGCACCGACGCCAGCTCCGATTGCATGAATAATTGTATTGATTTCTTCGTTTTTAAAAATATCCTGCAGCTTCGCCTTCTCCGTATTGATCACTTTTCCGCGCAGAGGCAGAACAGCCTGAAATCTTCTATCCCGACCTTGTTTCGCTGATCCTCCCGCAGAATCCCCCTCCACAAGAAACAATTCATTTTTCTTTGGATTCCGTGATTGAGCAGGCGTAAGCTTTCCGCTTAAAGACATTTCAGATTTTTTTCGTTTTTTTCCTGATCTTGCTTCTTCGCGCGCTTTTCTTGCCGCCTCTCTTGCTTCTTGCGCTTTTATCGCCTTTTTAATCAGGAGGGTGCTGATCTCCGCATTCTCTTCTAAAAAATAAGATAATTTTTCCGAAATGACTGTGTCAACAGCAGATCTCGCCTCTGTTGTACCGAGTTTTCCTTTCGTTTGCCCTTCAAACTGCAAAAGTCCTTCAGGGATTCGGACGGAGATAATTGCCGATAGCCCTTCACGAATATCTGTTCCTTCTAAGTTTTTGTCTTTCTCTTTTAATAAACCGGTCTTTCGTGCGTATTCATTAAACACTCTTGTCATGGCAGTTTTGGCGCCTGCTTCATGTGTGCCGCCGTCTTTTGTTCTCACATGGTTGACAAACGACAAAATGTTTTCGCTGTAGCCGTCATTAAATTGGAAAGAAAATTCGACTTCAATCCCTTGCTGCTCACCTTCGAAAAAGACAACAGGATGAAGAGTTTCTTTTCCTTCATTTAAATATGCGACAAATGATTCGATCCCATTTTCATAACAATAAGATTCTTGAACATTGTTCCGTTCATCAATCAAATCAATTGTTAATCCTTTTAGGAGGAATGCAGACTCCCGCAATCGTTCACTCAATATGTCAAATTGAAAAGTCGTAGTGCTGAAGATGAGAGGATCTGGTTTAAAATGGACTGTCGTACCGGTTTCTTTTGTTTCTCCTATCTTTTCTAATGTCGTAACGGGTTTCCCGCCCTTTTCGAACCTTTGCTTGTAAATAAATCCGTCCCGTTTAATCGTCACTTCAAGCCACTCAGATAAAGCATTGACGACTGAAGCGCCTACTCCGTGCAAGCCGCCGCTTGTTTTGTAACCGCCTTGCCCGAATTTTCCTCCTGCATGAAGCACGGTTAAAATTACTTCCGGAGTCGGCTTACCAAGCTTATGCATGCCAGTCGGCATTCCTCTTCCTTTATCAGCAACAGAAATGCTTTCATCTTTATGTATTTTGACAATGATATGGTCTCCGAAGCCTGCTAATGCTTCATCTACAGAATTGTCAACAATTTCATATACAAGATGATGCAATCCTCTAGCATCCGTGCTGCCGATATACATCCCCGGCCGTTTCCTTACTGCTTCCAATCCTTCCAATACTTGAATCGCATCGTCATTGTATTCCATTATCTTTGCTTTTCCCACAAACAAATAACTCCTTTCAAAAAACAAGAACAGATGTTTGTAAACTGTATTTTACATGGTTTCCCTGCGTTTGGCAATCTTACACGGCAACGTATATTATTGTATTACTCAAATGTTGTATGTTTCAAACCTTTCTTCAAAAAAAGAACCCATCAAGTTGATGGGGGAAACATTTGTTATTTTGTTAACGCATGCGCTACTTTTATACACATATCCATGATAACGGGATAACCTTTTTCTTTTAATAATTGATATGCTTCCTCGTTAACGCAGCCTAGTTGAGCCCAAAAAACATCGGCATCAATTTCTAAAAATTCTTTCGCAACATCTAATAAATGCTCGGAACGTCTAAAAACGTTTACAATATCCACATGGCCTTCAATTTCTTTTAAGGATGAGACCGCTTTGACACCCAAGGCTTCATCGATCATTGGATTGACAGGAATAATCTCATACCCCGCATTTTGCATCGCTTGTGAAACTTGGTAAGATTCTCTTTCAGGATTGTTGGACAAGCCGACAACAGCGATTCGTTTACTTTTTTTTAAAATATCACGGATTTCGTCCAGACTTGGATTTTGCATGAAAATTTGTTCACTCCTTCCAATGTTTCTTTTATTATAACTGTAAAAGCGTCGAACACCAAAGTTTTAAAACGGCTTTTATCAACAAAATATAGTCCTGATCGAATCAATTGTGTACAATAATAATAGAATCATGAGTATAAAGGAGTTTCATTATGTCTTTTCTATTAATCTTAGTCCTTATCTTAGCTTATTTAATTGGTTCCATCCCCTTTGGACTTATCGTTGGCAAAATTGGATACGGCATTGATATTCGCGAACATGGAAGCGGAAATTTAGGTGCAACCAACACTTTTCGAGTGCTTGGAAAAAAAGCCGGGCTGTTTGTTACGGTTGCAGACATTTTAAAAGGAACTCTCGCAGCTAGCCTCCCCGTATTGCTTAGTGGCGACCTTCACCAAGCATGGACGCTCATTGCAGGAATGGTGGCTGCTGTAGGACATATGTATCCAATTTTCGCAGGCTTTCGGGGCGGAAAAGCCGTGGCGACAAGCGGAGGGGTGCTGCTTTTTTATAGCCCATTACTCTTTTTATCCATGCTTGCTGTATTTTTTCTTGTTTTATATGTATCAAAATATGTTTCTTTATCCTCTATGGTTACAGCACTGTATACGTTAGTTTATACCATTTTTACCGGTGATGCGGCTTTAATGATCATTGTCGCGATCCTCGCAACCTTTGTTTTCTATCGGCACAGAGCCAATATTAAAAGGATCATAAATAAAACAGAGCCAAAAGTGAAATGGCTGTAAAATAGAAAGGAGCGGGAACTCATCTTCTCGCTCCTTGTTTTAATTGTGATAGTTTGATAAACACATCCATCAACGTTTTATAGCCTGATTCAACAAACATTTTTACATATTCACACCAGATCGCGGCTGTCATTTTTGCATCTTCTAAGGCGTGATGACGCTTTTGGACCGGGATGGAAAAAAACCGGCAGCATTCATCTAAACTTACGGTAATTTGTTCTCGCTGAACGAGCTGGAACAGCATGGCTGTATCCACAATCCGATGTTTAAATGGAATGCGGAAATGCTCCTTATTAGCTTCTGTAAGAAAATTTTTTTCATGATTGGCATGATGGGCGACAAGCGTCCGATTTTCTGCAAATTGATAAAAACGAATCAATACTTCCGATATAGGGGGAGCAGCTCTTACGTCTTCTTCAACAATTCCTGTCAATTTCTTTACGTCAACGGGAATTTCCCCTTCATACTGAACAAAAGAGTAAAATGTATGCTTTTCTTCAATCTGCATGCCGTGAACTTTAACTGCTCCAATCGAAAGAATTTGATCCCCTTTTTCCGGAAAAAAACCTGTTGTTTCCAAATCAAGCACAACAACGTCCAGCTCCTGAAGAGGAGTTGACAAGCTTTCCTCCCGCTTTAAGTCTTGTTCCATTTTCCGCAAAAACGCTGCATGCTGAAGATTCGTTTCAAGACCTGTAAATGCTGAAGATTGCATTTTCCCCTGAAATTGCTTCATCAAGTGAAAAAAAGATGGAAGTTTCATGGATTAACGCCCTTTTCAATGATGGATTTCGTTTCATTCATCAATTTTTTTCCGCCTAAAATGATTTTTTTTAGCCTTCCTTTTTCTTCTTTTGATAAATCCTTTAAAGAGAGGTAATGAACTTCATCATATGTGTTCGCTTTTAATGAATTTTTAAAATGAATCGTTACTAATTCTTGAAAATATGTGTGATATGGAGATAATACATGACGAAAATACTCCTGCTTCATCAGAAGCTGAAACCTCGACAGCGTAGACGTATCCAACAATCGTTCTTTGATCGCCAATAAGCGGACAGAATTAATGTAAGGCAATAACCCGGCCTGTTTTAAATCAATAGCGCCTGAATGAGGGCCGTATGTTTCAGGAAGCAGCTGATGAAAAATACCCACCCCTTTTTTGACATGCATTGTGTTGTTTAACAATCGACTGAGAAAATCAGGATTATATTGAATATATTGGAAAATCTGGTTTTTCAGTCGATGAATCGATTCGGATTGTCCGATGATCATACGCGCATCAAAAAAGATTAATAAATAGCGGATAGAATCAAATGTTTCATCCTGGAGCCATTTATTGATCTGCTTGCTCCAGCTTTGTTCCGATCGGCACCATAAAGAAGTTGAACACATGACATTTCCTTCGCAGTAAGGATAACCGATGACGTTCAAGCCGAATGAAACTTCTTTTCCAAGCAACAAAAAGTAGTCGAGAGCTTCTTTTTCATTGGAATGAAAAATGAGTCCGTGGTCTTGATCGCTTATTTTCGCCTGCTCGCCTCTTCCGCCGCTTCCGACTAAAAACCAAGTAAATTCACAAGGCGCAGGGCCGTATTTCTTTTTTACAATCTCGAAAGAAAGATGGAAGGATTGTTTCATAACCTGATCGTGTATACTGTTTAATTCCGTCACTGTTTTCGCTTTTTGCAAATGGCTGTTGCGCCATTCCTTCAATTGTTTGTAAGGATTCCCCATGTGTATAAAAATCCCCTTTTTTATAAATAAGCGTACAGATGATACATCATCCATACGCTCTTGCGGTTAGCTTCCAAGCTTTTGTTCTTTGGATTCAAATGCTTCCGGATACCCATAAACTCCGTGCTCGCTTAAGTCCAAACCGATCATTTCTTCTTCTTCTGTCACCCGCAAACCATTGAGCAATTTTTTCATCACAGCTAAGATGACGAATGAAACAACAAAGGCGTATAAACCTGAAGTAAACACTCCCAATGCTTGAATGCCGAGCTGCGTAAAGCCTCCGCCGTAAAACAATCCAGGGTTACCAATAGTTGCTAATTCAGGGGTTGCAAAAAATCCAGTTGATAAAGTGCCCCAAACACCAGCTACTCCGTGAACAGACAAACAATAAATCGGATCATCAATTTTAACTTTATCAAAAAACTTCATACTAAAATATACAAGAATTCCAGCTATTAGTCCGATTACGACAGCAGCCCATGTGTCGACAAATGCACAAGATGCGGTAATGGCGACCAATCCTGCAAGCGCTCCGTTTAACATTGTCGGTATATCAGCTTTTCCGCCAGCGATCCATGAAATGATCAAGGCGCTTACGGCTCCTGCTCCGGCAGCTAAATTCGTGTTCAAAGCAACAAATCCAAAAAATCCATCCTCAACTGTAATCGTGCTTCCTGCATTGAAACCGAACCAGCCAATCCATAAAATAAGTACGCCTAGAGCTGTATAAACTTGGTTATGTCCATAAATATTATTAACAGAACCATCCTTGTTATATTTACCGATCCGAGGCTTCAACAAGATCGTTGCAGCCAAAGCTGCCATTGCACCTGTCAAATGAACAACGGTAGAACCTGCAAAATCTTGTTTTCCATGTTCTGACAGCCATCCTCCGCCCCAAATCCAATGAGCAACAACTGGATAAACAAGTGCGGTAAACAATACAGAAAAAATTAAATAAACTGAAAGTTTCGCCCGTTCCGCAAATCCAGCAAAGGCAATGGCGAGAGAAACTCCGGCAAAGGCTAACTGGAATACAAAAAAGACGGATGTTGAAAGAGATAATCCATCTATTTCATATCCTGAATAAAAAAAGTCAGACATTCCTACAAAAAAGTTGCCGTTCTTCCCAAAAATAAATCCATAGCCGACTGCCCAGAAAACAATGGAGGCAATTCCGAATGTAAAAACAGTTTTTCCGGCAATATGTCCGGCATTTTTCATTCGTGTAGAACCCGCTTCGAGCAATATAAATCCTGCTTGCATAAAGATGACCAAAATAGCTCCCAGCATCACCCATAAACTGTTCATTAACGTTAATGAGTCCATAGCACAACCTCCCATGTAATTATTTCTTCTTAATTATGTTATAAAAAATAACATAAGAAGTATATCTCTATTTTTACACCCGTTTTATTTTAATGTCAATTCATTTTCCATAATTTTTCGAAAAAGTATGTTAGGAAATCTAACATATAAACAAAATTAGACAATAGTTTATTTTTTTCGACAAAACGTTTATGATAGTAAAAACAGTATTTAAGGAGGGTTTTATGAGAAAGGTTTTCTTAATATTCGCAATTATTTGTTTGATGCTTTTTTCAGGATGCGGTAGCAAAGGTCAGGCAAATGAGCAAAACGCGGTAAAAAAAGAAAATGCGGATGATTCGCCACAATCTATACAAGCTGCTCCTAAAAAAGTGGAGCCGACCGAATCGCTCGTCACTGTTTCTGCAATAGGCGATGTTCTCATACATAGCCAGCTTTTTAAAGATGCGAGGACTGGGAGCGAATCATACAATTTTAAGCCAATGTTTGCAACAGTAAAACCTTTACTCTCAAAAAGCGACTTAGCCATCGCCAACCAAGAATCGATCATTGGGGGAACAGAACTTGGAATCTCCAGTTATCCGTTGTTTAACAGCCCGTTCGAAGTGGCAGATGCGCTAAAAGATGCTGGCATTGATCTCGTCTCAACAGCAAACAATCATAGTTTAGATAAAGGAGAAAAAGGTATTTTAAATGCGATTCAGCATTATGAACAAATCGGGCTACCGTATGTAGGAAGCTTTAAAAACGAAGCGGACGCCAATACATGGAGAATTCAACAGGTCAACGGGGTGAAAATCGGCTTTCTTTCGTATACATATGGGACAAACGGTATTCCAGTTCCGAAAAATAAACCCTATTTAGTAAACCTTATAGATGAAGAAAAAATGAAAAGGGATTTAGACACACTAAATGGACAAGTTGATGTAACTATTGTTAACATGCACTGGGGAGAAGAATATCAATCCTTTCCAAGCGACGCTCAAAAACAATGGGCACAGCTGCTAGTCGATCATGGAGCGGACATAATCATCGGTCACCATCCTCATGTATTGCAGCCGATCGAATGGCTGGAAGCAAAAAATGGAAACAAGAGTATCGTTGTGTATTCGTTAGGCAACTTCTTGTCTGGCCAAAAGGGAGATGGAAAAGACATCGGTGGGATTTTTTCGATTGATGTAATTAAGCGGACTGATGCTAACGGTACGACACTGACTTTGAAAAATCCGCGTTTACTCCCTACCTACGTGACCAAAAATAAAAATCATCATTATTATGTTGAATTGCTGGACCGAATCGACAAAAACGCCTATGAAAAAGTGATGAAGCATATGCATCAATGGTTGGAAACGAAAGAAGTGACGAACTCTATCCAGTAGAGTTTATTCATGGAAAGAAAGCTTTTCATGTAATATAATGTAAACAGGAAGCTGATATTAGGAGTGACAAAAATGAAACTGAATATTACCGATGATGCAGCAAAATGGTACAAGGAAGAATTGGAGTTAAACGAGGGAGATGCAGTCCGCTTCTTTGTCCGATATGGCGGATGCGGTCATGTGCAAAGCGGATTTTCCCTTGGAATTGCAAAAGAAGCTCCAAATCAAATCGGAATAAAAGCCGAAAAACTAGGGGTTACATTTTATGTTGAACATGATGATTTATGGTATTTCGACAATCATGACGTGACCATTCAATTGGATGAAAAAATTCATGAACCTGTTGTTCGTCTTATAAATTAGCAAATCGATTAAAAGCATGCTATAGTCAGTAAAGAAACCCAACCGCAAATTTAATTTGCCGATTGGGTTTCTTGTTTCATCTCATCATTTTTACTCAAATCTGACTTCCACAAAATGCCCGTCAAATCTTTTAATTTTTCAGCAATTTAAATCTTCTTAAATGATCGGTTAGCTGATATTTTTGCAGGATTTCTACTTGTTTTTCCCCCAGCAGGTCAAAATGCGGAAAATCTTTATGATGATGGATCCACTCCATTTTCAAACCGTTCTTATTTCCCCATTCTATTAAATGCTTTATATTGCTGCATCCAACCTTTGTTACAGAATGATAATCCGGAAACCGTTCATCATACCAATAATGCGTTAAAAAGGCGATTTCCCCTTTCCGCACTTTTTTCTTCCACTCAGCAAGCTCCTCTTTCTTGATTCCAAAGGCCAATCTTTATCTCTCCTCTTTCATCGCTTTTACATATGCTTCGTGCCATTCAGGATATAATTTCTTAAATACAACTGGGCGAAACGTTTCTTTTTTTACGCAAACATGGCTGGAAAAACCTTTTGCTGCCAATTCGCCATGAGAATTGAAAATTTCGTATCCATATACTGTTTTAATTCCGTTATATTTCTCAATCCACGTATGTATTATTGCCTTTTCACCGTATGTAATCGGTTTTTTATATTCGATTTGAATATCCACGACTGGGGAAATTATTCCGTCTTTCTCCATCGCTGCATACGAAAAGCCAAGATCTTGGATCAGCTTCGTCCGTCCAACTTCCATCCATATAATATAATTGGCATGGTACACGACACCCATTTGATCGGTTTCCGCATAACGAACTTCTATTTCTTTTGATGAAACAAACATAAGCTTCTCTCCCTTGCAAAAAATGAAATCGATCGAAAAAGCCTGCATCAGCGTCTGTGATACAGGCTTTCTATTTTAGGCCTTTTCAACTTTCTTACTTAAATTTTTTTGCGGAGTCTGTTTTTTATTCAAGCCGGTCCAACAAAGTTTGTCCCATTGTTGGCCGTTCATCAAATGAATTTAGAAGGCAAAAATTTTCAATGAACAATTTTATTATAACATTTCCATTTGCAATCGAAAACTAAAATGGAATTATCAACCTAAATTGAAAGCTAGGAGTTTCGTTCACGGGCTTCATCTTTAATTTCTTGTCGCATCGCCTCAATGCTTTCTTCTCTGCGGCGATTTTTTGCCTCAATCTGTTCACGCTCTCTGTCGTTGGCAAACTCTAATGTTTCTTCTGCTCTTTCGATGTTTTCAATCGTATTTTGTACCATTTCCTGCAATTTTTCAACATTGTCGGAACGGTCATCACGATTTGTTCGATTTTGCATCAAATATTCTCCTTTCTGGGAAAAATTGTTTTATCGCCATTTCAAATATAGTTTGTGCATTTGATGTTAAATTATGAAACGAACCTGTTTCCTCAATGAAAAGGAGAAAAATGATGGGACCATAATTATATTATGTAAATTAAAAGGCGGTGGACATATGTCCTACTCGCCTTTTGTCTGAATCACTTGAGGATGCTCATTCGTCTTATTTTGCATTTTTTTCCCTTTGTTTCCACCGAATCCTCTCGGTTTTGTTCCGATATGATTCGGATTAAAATGAGACTGGATATCATTTGAATTTGTCATCAAACAATCGCCTCCTGCTTTTATTGTTTACCAATAAAGCAGAAAACATGCTGTCAAACACGACTGTTTGCTATCAGCTCGATTTTTCCAATTGCCGTTTTTCCAGCCTTTTTTCAAGTCTTTCTTCAATTTCATTCAATGCTTCACGGTCTTTTAGCAAGTTTTGCTTATTTTCCAACACAAGCTGTTTAAACGAAATTTTCGTTTTTTTCATTTTTATCCCTCACTTCTTTTCTCTGTTACTTTTATTGTACAAAATATTCCGACACTTTCCCGTTGAAAATTTGAATGTTTAATGACAATATAACCAATAATGCAAAATTTCATACGTTTCAAAAAAACTCTTCTTTTGCAAAAATAGAGTAGGGTAACCTCTTTCAAGGCTACCCCCTCATCAAACCGTACGTGCCCTATTAAGGCATACGGCTTACCAATGTGTTACAATTAATACGTCGCTAACCTTTGCGCATATTGCATTTTACGGACACGGTCAGGAGTGTAAAACTCTTGACCCTCTTCTTTCGCTCTTTGTTTACGTCTTTCGAGTTCTTTTCGTTGTTTTTCTTTCATACGTTGAATGTAATTTTCTAAAGTAAATCCATAAATTTTATGATAGTAATACCAATATGCTGGTATTAAACCTATCCTCGCAAAGAATTCATTATTCCATTTTGTTTTCATAAGATGTCCTTTTCTTTGATTTGGATGACTGTGTATCATGGCAACTCTTAACCTTTTTCGTATGTAACCATCTATCGCTAATAACTCTTTTCCAAATGCTTGAAAGAAGCAAGAACTTTTAAATCCAAATTGTGCATTTGCCTTAATTGCTTCATAGATCGTCAGAAAATAGTTTACCTTGCCTCGAATGATTGGATTAACCTGCCCAAGCCATTTCTCTTTGCTGAGTGTGAGTGTTTTCCTTGTCTTTGCTTTTATTTTCTGACGAAAATCTTTCCAAGTTGCATCTTTTGGTTTAGCGATATAGTATGGTTTACCATCCTTTTTGCGTTTTCGCCAATGTTCAAATGTAAACCCTATGAAGTCAAAATCGTCATTATTGAAATCTACAAATTTCGTTTTCTCCGATGAGAGTTCAAGACCGAGTTCCGCTAGTTTCTCTTTCGTGACTTCTGCAGCTTTCTTGATGTCTTCCTCTGTTTTAGCAAACACCAGGAAATCGTCTGCGTATCTGACAAATCGAAAATTGTGCTCAGCCCACATCCAATCAAGCTCATTTAGATAGATATTGGCAAGTAGTGGAGAAATGACACCCCCTTGGGGTGTTCCTGAAGCTGTTGCATGGTATTTTCCTTCCTCCATGTATCCAGCTTTTAACCATTTCCAAATCATGTCTAATACCGTTCCATCCGCAATGTATTTGTTTAACACTCTCATTAAGTTCTTATGCGGAATATTGTCGAAGAAGCCTTTGATATCTGCATCATAAATGTAGTTATATCCTTGTTCGATATTAGCCATGATTATTTGTAGGACGCGCTTCGCGCCTAGATTTGGTCTATAACCACATGACCATTTATGGAAAAAGCCATTTTCGAATTTCGGTTGTAGCACATCTACTAGAGCTTGTTGGACAATTCGGTCTTCAATGTTAGGGATTCCTAAAGGTCTAAGTTTGCCGTTCTTCTTTGGAATGTAATGTCTTCTTACTGGGGAAGGTTTATATTCTTTTCTTCTTAACTTTTGTAAAAGTGAGTTTAGATTCTCATCTAAGTTATATCGATAGCTGTCTATCGTTTCACCATCGATACCGCCAGACCCACCGTTCGCTTCTACCTTATCCCAGGCTGCTTTTAATTTCCTGTCAAAGAGAATTTGTCCATAAATACTATGCCATTTTAAAGTTAACGCACGGTTCATTGCATATTCCACACCTTTCATTGTGTACATTCAGTTCGTTTTTACCGCAGTATCGTTTCCTGTTCGCATTACACACCTTTACAGATGTAGAGCCACAAGGTCGTTCCCCTTCCGTTCATACTTGGTTTGGTCCAAATACTACTTCCGTACTATGGGAACGTCTGACTTCTCCATTCACATTCATCATTTCGGATTGCCCTTATAGATGGATGTCCCTAAGGTAGAATGGAGACCTCACGGGGTCATCGTACCTTCCTTATAAGCATACCCAGCACCATCACTTGATAAGCCATCTCTATTCAGCTGATTTATCGAACAGAGACCACTACTCTCAGTAGAGGACTTCCCATTATTTCCGCATGGTCGTCAACTTACCCTGCCGCTGTGCTTCACGCTTATGCATTTGGGTCTGCCTAACCGACTACGGGTCTCTCGACTTTCCGCATCTCCTTCAGACACCACCTCACGATGATGCCCTAGATTAGTCTTCACTGGTTGTATCAGCACTCCAGTGGAAGGACTTTCACCTTCGAGAAAAAATGAGTCTTCCAGGTTATTCAGAGCCGTGTTTACCATAGGTATCGTGCTCCAGCCTTTAACGACTCATTCAGTGTAGAATCCCTACACAAAGTACGACTGCCCGTCGCACAGAAAAAATCGGCAAAGTCAGCCGATTCTTTTTGATTCCCGAAAGGAAATCAGCGTCTTTTTATTTCAGGTTCAGTTTTTCTTTTATCGTTTTTTCATTTAATTCTCCCACTACTTTATCTTGTATGACTCCATTTTCATCAAGAAAAAATGACGTCGGATATGTAAGAATTTTATATCCACTGTTCATTTTATTTTTTGGATCAAGTAATATCGGAAACGTAAATCCAGCCTGTTGAACAAAATTTTCAACATCTTTTGAACTTTTCTCACTGGCAGTAAAGTTAACCGCGACAATCGTTACTTCATCTTGATGCTTTTCATATATTTTTTGCATGATCGGCATTTCTTTTTTACATGGTGGACACCAAGTGGCCCAAAAGTTTAAAAGTACTTTTTTTCCATAAAAATCGGAAAGCGATTTCTTTTCTCCATCCAAAGTCGTCACTTCAAAATTCGGAGCTTTGTTTCCTATTTCTAAACCGACTGTTTCCTTCTGGGAATTGATCCATTGCCATACTGCAATCGCTGCTAATACGATTAATAAAAAAACAGCAAGCTTTTGTTTCATAAACGATAACACCTCTGATTCAATACGATAGCATTGCGAAAAGATGCCCATTTTCATCATATATTATTTTTGTGAAAAAAACAGTATTTCATATCAATTGTCTAATTTTAGCCAAAAAATAACGGGAACTATGAACAGTTCCCGCTTTTTTTCAATTATTATCCTTTTAATTTTTCTCTTAATACCATTTGTAAAATTCCGCCATGTCGGTAGTAATCAATTTCAACTTCGCTGTCAAAGCGAACTAATACTTCAAACTCTTTTTTGTTTCCGTTCTCATCAGTTGCCGTTACTTTGATGTAATCGCGCGGTTTTACCGATTCATCAATGTGAACATCCAATACTTCTTTACCGGTTAAACCAAGTGTATCCGCATTTTCGCCTTCTTTAAACTGAAGCGGAAGAACACCCATAAGAACAAGATTAGAACGGTGAATACGTTCGAAGCTTTCAGCGATAACCGTTTTGATTCCCAATAAGTTCGTTCCTTTAGCAGCCCAGTCGCGAGAGCTTCCCATTCCGTAATCTTTTCCTGCCAGTACAACAAGTCCTGTTCCGTCCTGTTTATATTTCATGCAAGCGTCATAAATAGACATTACTTCGCCTGTCGGCCAGTACGTTGTATATCCGCCTTCAGTTCCTGGTGCAATTTGGTTGCGAATGCGGATGTTTGCAAACGTACCGCGCATCATTACTTCGTGGTTTCCGCGTCTTGAACCGTAAGAGTTGAAATCTCTAGGCGATACACCTTTAGACAACAAATATTGGCCTGCAGGAGTATCTTTGCCAATCGCACCTGCTGGAGAAATGTGGTCTGTTGTGACAGAATCACCGAATTTTCCAACAACGCGAAGACCTTTCAACGGTTCTACTTTACCAGGCTCAGGAGACAATCCTTCAAAGAATGGCGGATTTTGGATATAAGTAGACTCTTCATCCCATTGATATAATGGCTCATCTGTAGTTTCAATGGCATTCCAGCGTTCGTTATCATCAAATACACGTTCATATTCTTTACGGAATAATTCTGGTGTAACAGTTTGTTTCACAACTTCATTAATTTCTTCCATTGAAGGCCAAATATCTTTAAAGTAAACATCGCTTCCGTTTTGATCCTTTCCGATTGGATCATTCAGTAAATCAATGTCAACAGTTCCTGCTAATGCATAAGCAACAACTAGAGGCGGTGAAGCTAAATAGTTACCTTTCACGAGCGGATGAATACGGCCTTCAAAGTTCCGGTTTCCAGAAAGAACAGATGTGACGAGCAAATCATTTTCAGCGATCGCTTTTTCAATTTCATCTGCAAGCGGTCCAGAGTTCCCGATACAAGTTGTACATCCGTAACCGACAAGGTTAAACCCTAATTTTTCAAGATAAGGCATTAAGCCAGAATTTTGAAGATAACCGGTTACAACTTTTGAACCAGGTGCTAATGATGTTTTTACATATTTCGGAACAGTCAATCCTTTTTCAACAGCTTTTTTTGCAACGAGACCAGCGCCTACTAAAACATATGGGTTTGACGTATTCGTACAGCTTGTAATCGCCGCAATAACGACTGCACCCGTTTTCATTGTTGTTTTTTCGCCATTCGCAAATTCAACCGTTACTTCCTTATTAAGTTCTTCCGGCTGCAAGCCAAATCCTTGGTTTCCTTGCGGAGCTGTAAGAGCTCTATGAAATTCTTCTTTCATTTTTGAAAGAGGAATTAAATCTTGAGGACGCTTCGGACCGGAAAGATTTGCTTCAATTTGAGAAAGATCGATTTCAACTACATCCGTAAAAATAGGATCCTCTGCTTCAGGCGTGAAGAATAAACCGTTTTCTTTACAATATGTTTCCACTACTTTTACATGCTCTTCATCGCGACCAGTTAAACGCAAATATTCAAGCGATTCATTATCAACAGGGAAAAATCCGCATGTTGCTCCGTATTCAGGCGCCATATTCGCAATAGTAGCACGGTCAGCAAGCGGAAGCTTTGCAACACCAGGGCCGAAAAACTCCACAAATTTTCCTACCACGCCTTTTTGACGCAGTACTTGAGTTACTTTAAGGGCTAAATCTGTTGCTGTTGTTCCGTTAGGCAGCTCGCCAACAAGTCTTACTCCGATGACTTCAGGTACAGGGAAATAGGAAGGCTGTCCAAGCATTCCAGCTTCAGCTTCGATTCCGCCGACACCCCAACCTAAAACACCGAGTCCGTTAATCATGGTTGTATGGGAGTCTGTTCCAACTAACGTATCAGGATATGTTTCGTATTCTCCATTTTCACCTTCAACCGCATGGACAACGCTTGCTAAATATTCCAAGTTTACTTGGTGGACAATACCTGTTGCTGGCGGAACAGCACGGTAGTTGTCAAATGCTTTTTGAGCCCAATTTAAAAATTTATATCTTTCAGCATTTCGTTCGAATTCAAGATTCATGTTATATTGCAGCGCATCATCTGTTCCGGCACGATCCACTTGAACAGAATGGTCGATAACAAGATCAACAGGCTTTTCCGGATTGATTTTTTGTGGATCTCCGCCCATGTCAGCCATCGCTTTTCTTAATGAAGCTAAATCAACGACAACAGGAACGCCGGTGAAGTCTTGCAAAATGACACGAGATGGTTTAAATGGAACATCCAAATTTTTAATTTCATCTGTTCCCCATTTCGCAAGGTTTTCAACATGTTCTTTTGTAATAACTCGTCCATCCACTTGGCGCAGGACTGATTCCAAAAGAACTTTGATTGAATAAGGCAAACGGGAAACTTGACCAATTCCTGCATCTTCTAGCGCTTTTAATGAATAGTAGTTGTACGTTTTTCCGTTAATTGAAAAGCTTTTTCTTGCACGGAAAACGTCATTTTTCTCTAACTGTTGCTGTGACATGTCATTTTATCCCCCTTTAAACGTAATTTCGACAAAAATGCCGAATATCTCCCCACTTTAAACATCACACATTTAAATCTTAATATACTTTTTATGATAAGTAAATATCAATGATGTTATCAATTATTATAAGAAATGCTTATTTCACTAAAAAATTTAAATATTTTCAGTATAATTTTTCTTGCTAATGAAAACGTTCGTATAAGAGAAAAAATAGTGAAAAACGACAGAAGCTCCGCCGCTTTCAAGTCTCATCCAAATTCACTTCCTGCACAATTCGATCTAAATCGCGCTTGTACTGTTCTAAATGCTTTCTCTGCGTTTCCGATGCAACTTCCAATGCATTTTGAATTTGTTCATACGCCTCATTAATTTCCTGGCGAAGATGCTTTAGCTGATGTCCATAATCAGAACTGTTTTTCGTTAGATTGACATGTACTTTATGAACTTCCACCATTCCTTGTTGCACTGCATCAAATGCTTGTTTTTTATTTTTATGGTACGGCAAATATAGCACTCCTTTCGTTTTTTTATCTTCTATAGTGTTTTTTTCAAGAAATCAATTTATTCTAAAATGAATGAATGATTTCAAAAACATTCAAACTAAACGACGAAAGATAACAATGCTATTCTTTACTATGAAATATTAAGGAGCGATGTATATGGCAAAAGATCAAGTACAAAATGATCAAAAACAAAACGTTCAAAATCGGAAGGGACAGCCAGAGCCGTTATCTGGATCGAAAAAAATAAAAAATCGAAATCATAGCCGCCAAAAACATAACTCGGAGCATGATTTATAAAAAAATGGGGATGTTTAATTGAAATGTCCCCAAGTAGACAGCGGAAATAATAAAAATGCTTTAAGCGGCTTGAGCTCTACATTCTAATGGGCTTAAGCCGTTTAATTTTTTTGATAACGTTCGTTATTATAAAACTGAATATTCCTTAATGGTCTGTTGTAACGCTTCAAACGTTTCATATCCCTCTTTCACATTATAAGGTTCCCCAAAAAGATTCCATTAGGCCGTTATCAATGCATCGTCCAACTCTTGTCATACTATGGCTTTTAAGCATATCATAAGTCTTTCTTCGGCTTATAGACGTCCCCTTTCATCTTATAGAAATGTTGAAATGATGTTTATGTTTTCAATGAGAATTTGACTTTCTGGACTGCCGCAGTTTTGAATTTATACACGTCTTTTCTACATATTATGTCTTGCGGAAATCCTTCGTTTATGGTTTTTCTTTAACGACGAATTTTTAAGTTATATCTATTTTTCATTTAGAACAATGTTTTTGTTAATAATAAAAAGTTGATGACAAATGATTGAAATGAAAGTGGAATCTATCATAAAATATAGTAAGGTGAAAATGGAAGCTTTTTTTCAGCAAATGACAGATATTGATAATATAAAATTTTTAAGTCTGGAGGCTGTCATGAACGGGCGTTTATATGAAATGTTAATTTATCCTTCCAAATCAGGCGATATTAAAATCAGTATTTACCGTGATGCAGTTGAATACCAAGTTTTCGCGGAAATTAATGACTGCTTTTCTGTCGGCCGTCATAAAAAGAAATTAGAAGCTGTAAGACGTGCTGTAAAAGAATTGATAGATGCATATGAGTCGATTAATCCTTAACGGTTTTCATCAACTTCGCCGAAGTGCACGAATTAATGGAAATGTTAAGGCGATGGGGGTGATTACATGCTTGAAGGCTGGTTTTTATGGTTTATTCTCATATGGGTTGGTTTTCTTATAACTATGTTATCGATTGGCGGCTTCTTCATGTTTCGCAAATTTTTGAAACGGCTGCCGAAAGAAGACGGAAAATCTGAACTTGATTGGGAAGAGTATTATATTCAACAGACTCGGCATTTATGGTCAGAGGAACAAAAGGCGTTGTTAGAAGAATTGGTTGCACCGGTTCCAGAGCTTTTCCGCGATGTTGCCAGACAAAAAATCGCAGCAAAAATCGGTCAACTGGCATTAGAAGAAAAAGCTCCATCTATTACGCAAGATTTAGTCATTCGAGGCTATATTATCGCAACTCCAAAACGGGACCATAAATTTTTAATTAAAAGACTAAAAGAAAAAAATATCGACTATTCCAAATATGAAGCACTCTTTTAAAATCGAGTAGGAGGGAGCGATTAACTCCCGTCCTCTCACACCACCGTACGTACGGTTCCGTATACGGCGGTTCAATTAAGATGATTGACGCAAGTCTTTATAACTTCCGTGAATAGCTGTTCTCTTTATGCCAGTGGTCACTCCACCCTCCAAGAGGTCTCCCACGGGATTCACCGCTTCCTTCCTCAAGTGAGGTACTACGTTTTCTGTGTTCATCATGACTCACTGAATGCCAAGGGCTATTCTCTCTTAATTGTTCGGTCCTTCTTAGTTGTTCTAGACCAACTAATACTATGACCTCTGCTGACTTCTGACGGTTCAGCTACTTATCACTAAGTAGGTTATGAAGCGCATTTCACCTATCCGCCAGACCTCCCCGGGTAAGTACATGCACTTTCACACCATCTATCCGCCTCATTTACTCGATATGACCTTCGACAGAAAGAGCTTTGTTTTGTTTGGCAAACTCACTCAATCATACCTAGCCTTATATGAGGTTCGTGTTCCTCGGACCGGTGTTTTGCCTCCAGCTTCCTTCAGATTCCGCGTCACCACGGACACCCTTTCGTTGAGCTAACCTCTACTTCTGTCTTCGGGGTTCGGGACTTACACCCTATAGTTCATGTACATGCCGGGCGCACCAAAAACATAAGCCTTTCGGGGATTTGTCCCGAAAGGCTTATTTATATGGAATAAACGGTAACCTGCTTTAAACAGCCGGCAGCTATATGTATTTTTTACGTTCCGTTCAGTTGATTTTTCAGTTTTTTATACGAAATGAACATCGCAATTCTCCAAGGAACAATCATTCCAAAAGCCAGCAGCCAGAACATACCGCTTAATTCGCCAACATCGATAGACGCGCTTAAATAAGATTTTAGCAGAATTCGTACAACTAACAGACCAATCAAAATGTAAACAAAAGCTTTTGACCTTTTTAAATAGATTTCTTCTCCCCGAACTTCAAAAGTAGAGGTTTTTATTAAAAAAATCGAAAAAATCAGCCCGACTGTCAACGCCTCCAAAATTTCCATCGGCGTTATGCGGAATTGCGGAAATAAATACATAAGGGCTCCAGTGCTCATAAAGATCGGAGGCAAAATAATTTTTTTCGCTGTCGCCGGCTTTTTAGCAGCCTTTGTTCTGATCATAATTACGACAATACCCATTAATACAGCCGTAATAGAAGACCAAATGACCATGCAGAACCATCCTTTTATTTTCAGCTTCTTTCTTTAATAATATTATAGAAAAAAAAACAAAATGAAAAGGCTAATTCATAACTCTTTTGATGGCTTCCATCACACGATCTTCATCAAAAGGCTTTGTAATAAAATCGAGTGCTCCTGCTTCTATCGCTTCGATAACCATTTTTTGCTGTCCCATTGCCGAACATATAATGATTTTCGCATCCGGAAATTCCTGTTTAATTTTTGTAATAGCCTCAATGCCGTTCATTTTCGGCATTGTGATATCTGTGATTAATACATCTGGTTGTAATTGTTTGTATAATTGTACCGCTTCGATGCCGTTTTCCCCTTCTGCAACAACCTCAATACTATGCTTTTTCAAAATGTCCTTTAATGTTTCCCTTAAAAATTTCGCATCGTCAACGATCAATACTTTCAAATTAATTCCACCTCAATTATCCTCGCAAACTAAATCCTTTGATATTATACTACTTTCTGTCACAAAAAAGTACCGAGAGGTTTAAAATATTGTCAAAAATCTCGTTTTTCTCTTAAATGACTAAAAATTAAAACCCGGTTGGTAAAAATATAAGAATTTTGTTCATCCAATTAATAATTTTAGTCATCCAATCAAAAAACAGCAGAATTCCCATGAAAATCATGAATATGCCTCCAATTTTCATGATTTTCACATTATGTTTTTTGATCCAATTCATCCACCCGATGAAGAATGATAAAATAAAGAACGGTACTGCAAAGCCTAGCACATATGCTGTCATATACAGAACTCCAGAACTAGGATTGGTTGCTGCTAAACCGATTACTACCATAAGAATTGGGCCCGTACATGGAGTCCATCCAGCTGCAAACGCCATACCAATCAGAACAGATCCAAGAAATCCGGCTGGACGATTTTTGAATTCAATTCTTCTTTCCTTCATTAAAACATCAGGTTGAAAAACACCGAGAATAACAAGTCCAAAAAAGATAATGAGGATCGCTCCTATTTGTCTTATCAGATCTTGATAGTTCAAGAAAAAGTTTCCAATCAAGGATGTGCCGAATCCCATTGCGATAAAAATGGCAGAAAAACCAACTAAAAAAAAGAAAGTATGTAATAAGCTTCTTTTTTGCAGCATAGCGTTTTCAGTTTTCAACTCATTAGCCGATACCCCAGTTATATACGATAAAAAAGCAGGATATAAAGGCAAGCTGCACGGAGAAATAAACGATAAAAAACCTGCTCCAAATGCTAAAAACACATTAATTTCCGACATTTTGCTGCTCCTTCCAAAAGATTTACCTCCATCCATTCTAACAGATCATTGAATAAATGTTTAAAAGAACGTTTGACATTTTCCGCACATTATTACAATGAACCTTCCTGCCATGAATAACATATTCTTACAGCTTCTTACAACGAAAAAAGAATTAATCTTACCTTGAAAAAGGAAAGACTAATTCTTACTTCACAATTCCGTATAAAACAACGCGTATATTAAATAGTATAGATAAAAATTACATGATGTCAAAAAATATGATTGGTCATCATGAACTAATTTAATGAAAAATCATTCAATAATGCCTGAAACGAAATTATTTTAATTGATTTTGCATCGCTTTCATCATTTGATTGATTTTCTTCTGGGATGGTTTCATTCCCATTTGCATCATCATCATTTTCAACATTTGTTCGTTAATAGGTGGATTTTTCTTCAAATAATTCATCATATACTTTCGAGCGATAAAAAAGCCTAGCGCTACGCCGGCAAGTAATGCCAGAACAGCGATTAATATCGCCAGCCAAAGTTCCATCTTATTTCCTCCTTCATGTTGTCTATCATACAGTGTACTAAACCATATGACATTATACAATATTTCATTAGCAAATTTCCGCAACTTTAGACAAATTTTCTTTCTTTAATTGGACTCAGCCACCCGTATCGTTCATTTGTAAAATCCATGGCAAAAAAATAAGGATCGAATTTTCCCAATATATCAAAAAACAATAACTCACCGTCAAAGCTGCCGGTACAAATCATTTCAATATACCGTTCCTTTAAAACCATAGTAGCTTGTCCTTTTTGATTTTCCATTTGGATGGCGTGAATCGATGATACCTTTTGATAATGGTTTCGGTGAGACAAGAATGACTGAAGCAGCAAATCTATTTCTGAAATGGGAATGGCTCTTGAAATATAATTGACTTGCCTTTCCAATTGTTCAAAAATAGGATGCGTTTTCCTTGTCCAAAAAAATTCTTGATATAACTGAAAAATTTTCGATTCCCTATGATAAAAATGCTCAGCAAATTCCTTTTTTATCAAATACAAATAAAAGTGCCTCATGCGCTCACCTCATTGTTACATTCCTTTTTTGCTATTATAAAGCAAGGAATGTAAAAGGTTTGTCTTATGGTGGCGGATAGAGGCACTAATTTTGGCGATTATTTCCGAACTAATTCTTTTACTTTTTCGACAACATTTTCAACAGTAAAACCGTACTCGCTTATAATTTTTTCCCCAGGTGCAGATGCTCCAAACTTGTCGATAGCTAAGATTTCACCTTCAGATCCGACATAGCGCTCCCAGCCAAGCGAAGATGCCATTTCGATCGCAAGACGCTTCGTTACGCTGCTAGGAAGAACTGATTCTTTATAATCTTTTGATTGCTTTTCAAAACGGTCCCATGACGGCATGCTGACGACTTGCACATCAATTCCATCAGATGCAAGAATTTGTTGAGCTTTAATAGCTAGTGCTACTTCTGAACCTGATGCAAGTAGAAGAGCATCCGGTTGATCCGATTTCGCCGGTGAAATGACATAAGCGCCTTTTGCAACACCTTCTTCAGCATTTTCTTTCGTACCTTTAATAGTTTCTAAATTTTGGCGCGTTAATACTAATGCAGTCGGTGTTGATTTAGATTCCAGCGCAACCTTCCACGCAGCTCTTGTTTCATTTCCATCAGCTGGACGAATGACAGAAAGATTCGGCATCGCTCTCAAAGAAGCTAATTGTTCAATCGGCTCATGTGTTGGTCCGTCTTCTCCAACCGCTATGCTGTCATGAGTGAACACGTAAGTTACAGGGAGATTCATTAACGCTGCTAAACGAATCGCTGGCCGCAAATAGTCAGAGAAAACAAAGAACGTTCCGCCAAAAACACGTAAACCTCCATGCAGAGCCATACCGTTCAATGCTGCTCCCATGGCAAACTCTCTGACACCAAACCAAATGTTTCGTCCGCTGTGATCTTCCGCAGAAAAGTCTCCTGAACCTTTTATTGTCGTTTTGTTTGATCCAGCTAAGTCTGCAGATCCCCCAAAGAAATAAGGAACTTTTTCAGCTATTGCATTTAATACTTCTCCAGAAGAAGAACGGGTTGCAACGCTTTTTCCTTCTTCATAAAAAGGTAAAGATTGATCCCAATTTTCTGGCAATTCACCATTGATTGCTGCCTTTAACTCTTTTGCAAGTTCAGGATATTCTTTCTCATACTTTTCAAACAAATTATTCCATTCAATTTCTTTCTGCTTTCCACGTTCTTTTACATTTTTCTCAAAATGCTCATAAACTTCTGCTGGAACATAGAAATCTTCTTCAAATGTCCATGCATAGGCTTCTTTTGTCAATTTTGTCTCTTCTGGGCCTAACGGCGAACCATGAACGGAAGAAGTGCCTGCTTTATTCGGCGAACCATATCCGATTGTTGTTTTTACTTCAATTAATGTCGGTCGTTGTTCATCCAATTTGGCTTCTTCAATGGCTTTCGAAATCTCTTCAATGTTGTTGCCGTCCTCAACGCGCAGCACTTGCCAGCCCATAGATTTAAAGCGCTCTTCTACATTTTCTGAGAATGATTTATTTAAATCCCCATCTAGGGAAATATCATTCGAATCATAAAGAACAATTAATCGTCCAAGCTTCAAGTGACCAGCTAAGGAAGCTGCTTCAGAGGAAATCCCTTCCATTAAGTCACCGTCACCGCATATGACGTATGTGTAATGATCAACAATATTGTATCCTTCTTTATTGTATGTAGCTGCTAAATGACGTTCTGCCATCGCCATTCCAACGGCCATTGCTATTCCTTGGCCTAATGGTCCAGTTGTTGCGTCAACGCCAGGTGTATGTCCGTATTCAGGATGTCCAGGTGTTTTGCTTCCCCATTGACGAAACGACTTAATATCATCCATGGAAAGATCATAACCCGATAAATGAAGCAAGCTGTAAAGCAGCATCGACCCATGTCCGGCAGATAAAACAAAGCGATCTCGATTAAACCAATTAGGGTTTTCAGGGTTAATGTTCATAAATTTCGTCCACAGCGCATAAGCCATTGGTGCGGCGCCCATTGGCATTCCAGGATGTCCGGAATTCGCCTTTTCAATCGCGTCAATGGATAATGTTCGAATCGTCATGATGGATAAATCTTGAATGGAATGAGTCACCATTATCATCCTCTCATCTGTAATTTCAGTTTATAATCTTATCTTTATTGTTGTAATAAGGCAACACCCCATCCATTAATGCAGCCTTTTATTTTTTAATTTTTTCAATTTTTCCGGTGTAACATCATTACCTTTCGGATCAATCACTGTAACATTTTTTAAGGTGTTTTGAAAATCCCGACGAAACGACTCTAAATATTCCTGCCTTAATTGCTGCTGCTCAAGCTTTTCCTCTTGCGTCAATCCTTCTGACTTAGACTTTTTAGATAGTTCATTAATACGGTTAAGTTTTTCTTTTGAAATCATAAGCTGAACCCCTTGTATATTTTTGCCGCGCTCTTTTATCATACTAAATGCAACCACTAATGACAACAATTATTGCTATGATTCTCCTTTTTCTGACAAAAATTGTTGATATCTGCGATGGACAGTAGCTTTTGAAACGTCATAGCCGAATCCTCTTAACGTTGCCGCTATTTCTGAAAATGTCAGGCCGTTTTTCCGCAATCGGTCAATCTCCTCGATCGGAACTTCTTTTCGCTCTCTTTTATAGGAAGAATTTCTATTCTTTAAATTTTTTTCAGGCCTGTACCCATTTTGTATAGCTCTCAACATTCCCCGCTTTATTTTCAAATTATGAATTTTTCGTTGATATTCTTCGACAATTCCTATGATTTCAAGCACCATCGTGTCTGATTCAGACAGTTCCATCTCCCCGCGATGGGCAGCGGTGAAAATTTTCACACCTTGTTTCAAAATGGAATGGACAATGGCGATTTTGGCATTCCCTCTGCCAATTCTTGTTTCATCCTGTATTAATACCGCTTCAATATCTTTCTCCTCAATCAATTCCAGCAGTTGAAAAACCCCTTCACGATCAACATCATACCCGCTCGCTTTTTCTTCTATCACTTCAACAACTTCCATACCGTTTTCAGCTGCGAGCTTTAACAGCTCGTCCTTCTGTCTTTTCAAAGATGTTTCCTGCTCTGCTTTTTCAGTGCTGACTCTTGCATAAACGACTGCTCTCATGTTAAATGCTCCTTGCGGTTATTCTTTGTTTGCCAAATATTCAGCATTGTAGTATTTATTTTTTTCAATCGGAATGACGATTGTTTCCCCCGGTTTTACAACAAGGCTTTGGAGATTGTTTCGCTCCTGAACCCATTTTACAAATTCTGAATGAGACATATTGTCATATTCTTTATATTCATCAGCGATTTTCCACAAACTGTCCCCTTCCTTCACTTGAACCTCCAAATAATGATCGAGCTCTTCCCTTTCTCCAGTATACGAAATCGCCAAAACTGCCGCCATGATGACAAGGAAAAAAGAAACGATGTAAGACCATGATAATTTATCCATTAAGAACCGCCCCCTGGAACAGAATATTTGTTCGGTTTTTTGTTTTTAAGTATAAAAGGGAACACATGTTTCTGTCAAGCAAATATTCGAACTTACGTTTGCTTTTTTGGAAAAATCATGCTATAATCGACACAAATTGATATGACTGAGGTGCTTGACATGTCAACAAAATTATCTAAGAGACAACAAGATATTTTGAACTTCATTAAGGAGGAAGTAAAAAAGAAAGGATACCCTCCCTCTGTAAGAGAAATCGGCGAAGCGGTCGGTCTTGCCTCCAGTTCAACTGTTCACGGGCATTTAGCAAAGCTTGAGAGCAAAGGACTGATTAGAAGAGACCCCACAAAGCCGAGAGCCATTGAAATTTTGGACGATGATGGCAGCCACCTTCTGACAAACAATGTGATCAACGTGCCGGTCATCGGAAAAGTGACGGCTGGTATTCCGATCACTGCCGTTGAAAACATCGAAGAATATTTTCCGCTTCCGAATCATATTGCGTCAGGTGATGATCAACTTTTCATGCTTGAAGTAGTCGGAGAAAGCATGATCGAAGCAGGCATTCTGGACGGAGATTTAGTTATTGTCAGACAGCAGCAAACAGCCAATAACGGCGACATCGTTGTCGTGCTCACAGACGACAATGAAGCGACCGTAAAAAGGTTTTTCAAAGAAAAAGACTTTATACGGCTTCAGCCAGAAAACCCAACAATGGAACCGATTATTTTAAAAAATGTGACAATACTCGGAAAAGTGATCGGGTTATACCGTTCCATACACTGAATATTCGATGTCTCAAAACAGGTGAGGCATCCTTTTTCTTTTTATAAAATTTTCAAAATTCCCTCTCTTAGCGATGTTAAATTTTAAACAGTTTTTCTAATCAATATGTATGCAGACAAGCTAGATTCAATGAAACAAATTTCAGGCGCCTTTTCCGCGCCTGCATGCAAAGCTATTATGCAACAATTCTCAACAGTCATTGTTTTTTGATTTATTTTGTTGTAGAATTTTTTATTGTAGATTTCGCTTCCTTAGCCAGTGCCGGGATGATTGACTGAATTGTTTAAATTCTTCTAACTGCTAACTGCTTAAATTTTAGGTATAGGAGAGGTGCTATGAATCAATTACTTATGAAACAAAGTGAACTGAAAAATGCAAAGCAATATGTCAATGAAGTATTTCAATCCGTGCAAGAAAAAAATCCGAATGAGCCTGAGTTTCTTCAAGCTGTAAAAGAAATATTTGACTCGCTTGTGCCTGTATTTGCTCAACATCCTACATATATAAAGCACGGAATACTTGAAAGAATTGTTGAGCCGGAAAGATTGATCATTTTTCGCGTTCCATGGGTGGATGACGAAGGAAAAGTGCGTGTAAACCGCGGATTTAGAGTGCAATATAATAGTGCAATCGGGCCATATAAAGGAGGCTTGCGCTTTCATCCGACCGTCAACGCCAGCATTATTAAATTTTTAGGATTTGAACAAATCTTCAAAAATTCATTGACTGGGCAGCCGATCGGCGGAGGAAAAGGCGGATCTGATTTTGATCCGAAAGGTAAATCAGATGGGGAAATTATGAGATTTACACAAAGCTTTATGACAGAGCTTTACAAACATATTGGACCAGATATTGACGTTCCTGCCGGCGATATTGGAGTTGGCGCAAGAGAGATCGGATACTTGTTTGGCCAATATAAAAGAATACGCGGCGGATTTGAAGCTGGGGTGTTAACCGGAAAAGGCATTGGTTACGGTGGAAGCTTAGCGAGAACCGAAGCGACAGGGTATGGAACTGTTTATTTTGTTGAAGAAATGCTTAAAGACCATGGATTAAGCTTCAAAGGAAGCACAGTTGTTGTCTCTGGTTCTGGGAACGTTGCCATATATGCGATTGAAAAAGCAACACAATTAGGTGCAAAAGTTGTCGCATGCAGCGACTCTGATGGCTACATTTTTGATAAAAATGGAATTAATCTTGAAACGGTTAGAAGGTTAAAAGAAGTTGAAAGAAAAAGAATTAAAGAATATGTAAATGAACATCCTCATGCAGAATATTATGAAGGCTGTTCCGGAATTTGGTCCATTCCGTGCGATATTGCCCTCCCATGCGCTACTCAAAATGAAATCGATAAAAAAGCAGCTGAACTCCTTGTTTCCAACGGACTCAAAGCTGTTGGAGAAGGCGCCAACATGCCGTCTACATTAGAAGCGATCGACGTGTTTTTATCAAACAATATTCTTTTTGGACCTGCAAAAGCTGCTAACGCAGGCGGAGTTGCTGTTTCAGCATTAGAAATGGCTCAAAACAGCGCAAGATTATCTTGGAGCTTTGAAGATGTCGACGCAAAATTACGTGATATCATGAAGAACATTTACCGAAATTGCGTCAACGCTGCAAATGAATACGGCTGCTCCGGAAATCTTGTCGTCGGCGCTAACATTGCAGGATTTAAAAAAGTCGCTGATGCAATGGTAGAACAAGGAGTCATTTAAAAGATAGAAAAATGGTCATTTCCATCATTTATTCTTTATAGTGAGTAAACATATATGATAATCGCTAAAGCTTTACCTAACCTGCTTTGGCGATTCATCATGCTCACTATAATACCCCATCTTAACTTGAGTGAATAGAAATTGACATCACACCGATCCAAATTCACTCTTCTTTATTTCCACGATTCAATCAAATTTTTCCCTATCAGTGTATCCCATTCAATGAGAGAATTGAAGTTTTATGTCAGATTTTCTTACATATTTTTTTACGCTGATGCCTTGATTGATTATCTTTTGCTTTTTAAATAAAAAAGGCAGATTGCACTGATGTTTGTTTATCTGCTTCTTCTCTTCTTTACTCTCAATATTTTGTATCATCAAGTATAAAATTTATAGAAACAAAGTAACTGCTATTAAAATTGATTTTTCCAATTAAAGCATTTTATTATTGATATGGTTGCTCCTTCTATCCAGCGCTAATAACCTTCAGCACAAATACTTGTTCATCTAAAAAACACCGAATACGGCTGCCCATCCTCCAATGAAACGGCGGTATTTTCACTGACTGACTTTGGATAAGACGATTCGTTGACGATGTACTACCGACTTTACATGCATCACGTAAAAATGCTAAACTGAACGCAGACAAAATCGACATGCGCCCTAACCGAAAATACAGATCTTTTGCAACGCAAACATATTTCTGGAAGTCATTCGGGGGGAACAAAATGATTTATCATTTAGCAGGAAAACTTGCAATATTGATCATTAAAATTTTTGGTTTGCTAGAAGTCAAAGGCAAGCAGCATATTCCGGCAGACCATCGTTTTATTGTTACATGCTCTCATCGCAGCTGGGTAGATGTAGTCTTGCTCGCCGCAGCACTTTTTCCAATTCATGTCCATTATATGGCCAAAAAAGAATTGTTTCAGAACACGCTCATAGGTTGGTTTTTGAAAAAGATGCATGCTTTTCCAGTTAATCGTGAAAATCCTGGACCGAGCGCACTAAAAATTCCTTTGAAACTGTTAAAAGAAAATAAAGTTGTTGGAATTTTCCCGAGCGGCACAAGAACAGACGAGGAAGTTCCTTTAAAAAGAGGCGCGGTTACAATTGCGATGAAAGCCGGCGTTCCCATATTGCCTGCAACCTATCATGGTCCAAAAAGTTTAAAAGATTTTTTTGCCGGGAAAAAAGCTGTCGTTGCATTTGGCGAACCAATCTATTTAGAGAAAAATGCAAATCAAATTGATGATGCGCTTCAACAGCTTGAACATAAGCTGAAAGCTCTTGAAAAAAGCATAAACGACTAAACATTGACGTTTCTGATCAGCTTGTCATTTTTAGACAAACTGATCAGAAAACTAAAGGCGAAGTAAAGTTCTGATATTTTCATTTATCGATCTAGTTCGATCCACTTATTTGTCTTCAAAGGCGGTTTGTACGCACGAAGTTTATCTATTAATATAGAGGGATTGTCTGCAAAAATCATAAACTGTTTATGCGTTTCAGGCATGAAGCCTCCCTCTACCGCATTCTCAATCATCTGTTTTACCGGCGTGTAATAGTCATCGATATTTAACAACGCCACAGGCTTTTCATGAATCCCAAGCTGCCCCCAGCTAACCGCTTCAAATATTTCCTCAAAAGTACCATAGCCTCCGGGAAGAGCAATGAACGCATCTGAAAGCTCTCCCATTTTTGCTTTCCGCTCATGCATATCATTGACTTCATAAAGCTGAGTGAGATGCTTGTGGACAACCTCTCCTTGAAATAAATTCGTCGGCATAACGCCCAATACGGTGCCTCCTAACTCTAATACGGTGTTTGCAATCACTCCCATCAGACCAATGCTGGAGCCTCCATATACGAGCTCAAGCCTGTTTTTTACCAATTCTTCTCCTAGTTTGATAGCTGCTTCTTTATACTTAGGATTTGTTCCCGGATTCGATCCTGCAAAAACACAAACACGTCTCATATTACCACTCCTGCTTCTTCTCTAAACGTTCTGACGAATGAGAAAGTCCTATTAAAAGCTGTGAATGGGATATTTCCATCACAGCTTTTTTACAAAATTATTGAAAAATCTGACTGATTTTCTCTATTTCTTCCTTTGTTAACTGGACATCTAACGTTTTTAAATTGTCAAGTACCTGTTCCGGCTTCTTCGCACCAGGGATGATCGCATCGATGGAATCGACCGTTAAATACCATGCTAGCACAACGTGAGCAATTTCAGCATTTTTCGCTTCTGCGATTGGACGCAATTGATCGACTTTTTCGAGATTACGCGCAAATGCTTCCCCTTGAAACAAAGGATTTTGTGCACGTGAATCATTGAACTTCGCATCTTTCGAATATTTTCCGCTTAATAGACCTGAGGCAAGTGGAAAATATGGTATAAACGATATTCCATTTTCCGCTGTGTAAGGAAGCAAATCTTTTTCTGCTTGTCGTTTAAATAAGTTATATTCGGACTGAATTACATCGACATACCCATCTTTGTTCGCTTCCTTTAATTGTTCGAGCGAGAAGTTCGATACACCGATCGCACGAATTTTCCCTTCATCCTTAAGCTTCTTCAATTCACCGACAGCTTCATCCTTCGGTGTCGTTTCGTCCGGAAAATGAATGTAATATAAATCTATGTAATCCGTTTTTAAGCGTTTCAGGCTGCCCTCGACCGACTCGCGAAGGAAATCGGGAGAGTTATCAAGAACAACTTTTCCGTCTACAAATTTGTGAGCACCTTTAGTAGCAATGACTACTTCATCACGACGGCCAAACTCCTTGACGACTTCACCGATAATTTCTTCCGAACGCTCAGGACCGTAATAAAATGCCGTATCCAAAAAATTTATTCCATGATCCAAAGCTGTACGAACGATTTCTTTCCCAGTTTCATCGTCAAGGTTTGGAAAAATGTTGTGCCCGCCAACAGCATTTGTTCCAAGCCCGATTGGGTTCACATATAGATCGGTCTTGCCTAATCTAGTCTTTTTTGTCACAATATTTCAACTCCTTTTATTAACATTATAACAAATTCTATCAGAAAAATCAGTTTTTAACTAATAAGCTATTAAATATTATAATGGCTTTATAAATGAAATTATGAAAGGATTCTTTTATTCATTTTCAAGCAGCAGTTGCTCGACTGTTTATTGTTTGTTCCATTATGTTCAAATTCTTGAGGTTGTCTAAAGCATCATAAAAATATCTTAAGCGATTGCAGCCTGCTGCAATAACAAAATAAAGAGGCTCCCAAAAGTAGGGTTAACTGACTTTTGGGAGCATTATTTTTTAGACTTATCGGACAGACAATTTTTTTCAATCTTGTTTATATCCTTCAGAAGTCTTATGAAGGACTTTTCTTTTGCTCTCTTTCTTCATTAGGTTCTTCAAAAGTTTTATGACGGACATTCAGCACATACAATCGCTTCTTGTTGGACTTCATTGCCTCTATAAAGAACATTTATAAATTTTATTTCATTATGTTTGTCCTTCACAGTTGTATTTCTCAAAATCTTTCATTTTAGCAACTCGTCGGACAGCCCCACTGTTTGCTTGAAAGCAATTCCGTCCTTTACTTTCAATCTTTTTATTTAGAAGGATATTCTTTTTTTTCGGCAATTATATCAATTAATTAAAACAGAATAAAGCATTACTGAAAAATTGCAAATTAATGCCTCTGTCAAAACATTTATTTTGCGAATACTTATCTTGATTTCATAAAATCCATCGAACGCTCACGATTTTCTATTGTAAATCTTGTGGAATTCGGCAGCTCTGTTAATATATTTGATGCACAAGGTTCAAAGTTGATAAACATTTTTTCAAATATAAGAACTCCCGCACTTTGACGAAACTTTTTGCATTACGGATCATTTTTGATCCGCTTTGCGCGGAATTAAGCAGCTCTTTTGATATATGATGTACGAGCCTTGAGAATGACAAACATTTACAAATGAAAGAGCACGCCCAATTTCCTTCCGCATTTTGTTATAAACATTTTGGAATGACGGCTAATTGATTGCTGGCAACATTTTGATCCAATTTACTTGCTTTTATTGGTATCTTTCACAGCTTATTTTTGATAAAGCTGCCGGTACCAATTGGATGCTGCCTGAACTTCTGATAAAGTCAGCTCATGTCCTCCATTTTCCCAATGCAAGTGCACATTTGCGTTGTTATTTTCTAAAAATGTTTTAAGCTCTATTGATTCTTCAGGAGAGCAAATTTGATCACGCTTTCCAGCTGCAATAAAAACGTTTTTTCCTGAAAGATCCGGCAGATCCATCCCTCTTCTCGGCACCATCGGGTGATGCAAGATGGCTCCATTTAGCGCATCCCGAAAATGGAATAAAAGGCTGGCTGCTATATTTGCTCCGTTGGAATAACCGATTGCGATTACAGAATTTCGATCAAATCGATATGTTTGTGCTGCTTCATCTAAAAACGAGTTTAATTCCTTTGTACGGAAAACAAGATCTTCTTCATCAAAAACTCCTTCGGCAAGTCTTTTAAAAAAACGCGGCATTCCATTTTCCATTACATTTCCGCGCACAGCTAAAATCGATGCTTCTGGATCAATAATTTCTGCAATGGGAAGAAGATCAAACTCATTTCCGCCGGTTCCATGCAGCAATAGGAGTGTCGGTTTTGCCGGATTGCTTCCTTTTTGAAAAATATGTTTCATCGTTTTTTCTCCTTCTCAGCGTTTATTAAGCATTACTTTTCTTATTCGTCAAGGTTACGGACTTCCACTGGCATCAACTTATTTTCCAACCGTTCCCGATACTTTTCGTAACGCTCCGGAAGCTTTAATTCTTTTCCAAGTGCATCTAAAGATTCATCAATTGCAAAACCCGGAGGATCTGTTGCAATTTCGAACAAAATTTCACCATGCTCTCTGAAATAAATAGAATGAAAATACTTTCGATCCTGAACTGGCGTTACCCTGTATCCATTTGATTCTAAAGATGTTTTCCATTCTAATTGATCGTTGTCGTCTTTTGCCCGAAGCGCGATATGATGGACTGTTCCACCCCCCATGATGCCGCGTCCGGAAGAAGTAAATTTTACATCAACGACATTGCCGATTTCACTTGGAGACTGAAAACGAATAAAATCTCCTTCCCTTCCAATTCGTTGAAGTCCAAAAATATTCTCCAACAACTCTGACGTTTTTTCAGGAAATGATGAATATAATACGGCGCCGCCAAATCCTTTAATGGCAACATCAGAGGTGACATGGCCAAATTCCCATTGATTTAATTCTCCTTCTTTTCGTTCCACTAGCTCAATGTTCAAACCGTGCGGGTCTTGAAACGCAAGCAGTGACTCACCAAACCGTTCTGTCATTGTAAACGGAATTCTAAATTTATCTAGTCTTTCTTGCCAAAAGCTCATGGAACCTTCTGGTATCACATAAGAAGTTACACCCACCTGACCATTGCCGATTTTTCCTTGATACGCATCAGGCCAAGGAAAGAAAGTAATCAGTGTCCCTGGCTTTCCTTCTTTATCCCCGAAATAAAAATGGTACGTGCCGGGATCATCGAAATTCACAGTTTTTTTAACTAACCTCAGCCCTAAAACTCCAGCATAAAAATCAATATTTTCCTGCGGATGGCCGACAATAGCAGTAATATGATGAATTCCAGCTGTTTTCTTTTTCATCTTTGATTCTCCTCGTATTTTCTTTACGCGATTCGTTTTTGTAAATCAATCATTTTAACGGGTCATTATTTCGAATTAAAATATCTCGAATTAAATTATTTTTAATTCAAAATAATTTTATCAAATCTTTCATTTATTGTCAAAATGCTGATCTGTTGAATTTTTCATCTCTTTTCGTTCCGTATTCACTAAAATACCATCCTTACCAAAATGAAAGCAATCGCAAGAGCAGCGTTTGAATGCGAAGAGAAACCTCCCTCTCCTCTTGCGCGCAAAATCGTTACAGAAATTGTTGTTCTGGCCGTAGCAAGGGCAATTGGCCGTTCCATAAATTTTTTTGTGATGGCTCGGCAAACACAGTCGAATTTAAGATTGGTGATGAACACGCAACATCCTGAAAGTAGCCGGCATCCGCCAGCTGCTTTCAGATAAACCGAAAACATGCAAAAGCAAATTGCTTTTTGCAGACTGATCGGAATGACCGTTGCAATTTAATATTAGTAAATCCGTATGGCTTTAGCAAATGTAGACAAATGAAGTTGAATACCGTAACCGGACAGGTATCATTTCTGATCTTCTTTTTTATCATCTAATTCAAAAAACTCAGCAAAATCCATCAGCGAAGCATCTTTGTCTTTTAACGCCAATTTTGCTAAGATGATTTCGAGAAGACATAAGCCAATTAAAATGAGTAATCCTTTCATCATATTCCTCCCCCCTCAAACTCATCTCTTTGTCAACATCAACATAATGTATGAAACGCGTTTCAGGTCAAGGATTTTTAAAAGAAAGGGATATTTCATGGCAACGATTCGTGATATTGCAAAGCTTGCAGGTGTTTCTGTTACAACGGTTTCGAGAGTTTTAAATAATCATCCATATGTCAGTGACGAAAAAAAAGAAGCGGTTTTAAAAGTGATAGAAGAAATCAACTATAAACGGAACATTCATGCAGTCCACTTGTCTAGAGGCTTTTCAAATTTGATCGGCGTCGTCCTGCCTAAAATCGATCATCCTTATTTTAGCAGCATTGTGGAAGGGATTTCGGAGGAAGCGATCAAGCATCATTTGCAGCTTGTTCTCTTTCAAACGAATTATGAACCAGCAAAAGAGCTTGAAGCATTGGAATTGTTGCGGGGAACCTTATTGGATGGTGTCATTTTTTGTTCAAGAGCCATTTCCTTTGATGTATTGAAAGAATATAAAAATGCTGGACCGATCGTTCTTTGCGAAGATTCAGACCAAAGCCATTTCCCTTCTTTGAGCATTCCGCATGAACAGGCATTTCAGTTTGGTTTGGACTATTTAATTTCGAAAGGTCATACGAAAATTGCATTTACTTTAGGACGAATGGAAGGGCCAAACAGTAAAAAAAGAAGAAAAGCCTATAAAACAAAAATGAAGGAATTAGGCGAACCGATTCGAAGCGAGTGGATCTTCGACAAATGCCTATCGATCACTGATGGCAAACAGCTTATGGAAAAGCTTCAGCATATAGAGAAAAAACCGACTGCCTTTTTTGTTACAAACGATCAAGTGGCAGCAGGTATCTTATTAAGTGCCGAACAATATAAAATAAAGATTCCTCAAGACATTGCCATCTTAAGCTTTGATAATCAGCCTATTGCCGACATCATGGGAATCACTACTATTGAAATCCCAATAAAAAAAATGGGGAAGCTTGCGGTGCAATCGATTATTCATTGTAAAGAAAAACGGGAGCAGACAAATAAGAAGATGACTCTCCCCTTTCGGTTAATTGAGCGGAAAACTGTGTAACCCATGAAGAAGGCTTCCCCCTCTTTAGAGTTCAAATCATTCCTGCCAAACGATCATCTGCAAAAACCGAAGCAGCTTGGCAGGATTTTTCATTTGATTTTGTAATCATTTTGACGATTTGCATGCGTCTTTTTCCATATTCCGTTTTCTTTTGACGTTCAGTGTGAAATTCATCGATTACTACTCAAAGCTGGTTAACAACTTGTCTGCATACTTACTCCCCTTTTTGGCCGACAGCAAAGTGTACGTCAATCACAAATGGCCTTACAAATGTTTTCAATTGCATAGCAATGAAAATCCTTAAAATTGGAGCGTTATTTCCCCAAACCGCTTTTTAAAACAATTTTCCTACTCCGTTAATTTTCTTCTTATCAGCAAGCTTGCGATCACGATGCTCAAAATATTTGCTGCATAAACAAACGCTTCATTTCCGTCAGCCATCGAGTTGAATTTGTAAAAAAAGTGCGGCCATGGTATAAGTTCGCCGTTTGTCACGTATTCGACAACCGTATAAATGGCAATGAATCCGAACGCCATTTCTACATTTTTGACCAATAAAATCAATAACGCACCAATCAGCAAAAAATTCAACCCGAGCAGCAAGGCGAATAAAATTAAATGCCAAGGCACATCCGCTAGATTACGGAAGAAAAACAACAAGATCATTAACAGATTCATCACGGTGTAATATCGCATTAAATCAATAATGGCGTGCTTTTTATACAGATTGATCAATGTTTCCCATGCCCCGTCCTCCTCCGAAGCAGAACATAATCATTGAAAGGAAATCGAAATACGCCTCAAGTCGTAGTTCAAAATATGCCTCAGGTTCGTTATGAGCAGCGACGACAAAAGGTAAGATGAAAATTGAAAGGAGGTCATTCAAATTATGAAAAAAATCGGTTTGTTCATCGCAGGTGCAATAGCCGCAATAGTTTTAATCGCCAATCTCGGCTCAATCGTCGGACTTCTTATCAGTTTGCTTGTTCTATACTTTTCGTTTAAACAATTTGTGAAATCCGACAAAAAATCAAAAAAATGGTTTTGGGGGATTGTCGGGCTGATTGCACTATCTGTTTCAGCTGCAAATGTCCCAGCTATTCTCGGTTTAATCGCCGCATATGTGCTTTATCTCATATTTAATAATTGGAAAAAATCGAATGATCCGTATGTGTCAGACGATCCATTCACCAATTTTGAAAAACAATGGGAATCACTAAAACGACAATAAATGGAGGGGAAAAAATGAGCATATTTACGAGATTAAAAAATGTGATTATGGCCGATTTACATGATTTATTGAATGAACAGGAACAAAGGAATCCAATTGCGCTATTAAATGAATATTTGCGCCAATGTGAAAAGGAAGTTGAAAAGGTTCAAAAACTAATCGAACGCCAACGATTATTAAAACAAGAGCTGTTAAGAGAATACAACCATGCTGAACACTTAAAAGAAAAAAGAAAATATCAAGCCGAAATTGCGTTGAAAGCGCAAGAAGAAGAATTGCATCAATTTGCCATCAACGAGCAGCAGCAGTATGAGGAGCGTGCATCAAAATTAAAACAAGCACTTGAACAAGCAACGAAACAGCTCATTGACTTAGAACATAAATATGAAGAAATGAAACATAAATTAAAAGATATGCATATAAAGCGCATGGAGCTGATGGGACGAGAAAATATTGCACGCGCCTACTCCCGGATCAACCAAGTTCTTGAGCAGCATAATTCCGAAAAGAACCATTTTGTTCGCTTTGCTGAAATAGAGAATTACCTTGATGAACTGGAAAATCGAATCAACAACAGATACGATACATTAACATTTGATGCAAGAATCGCAAAGCTTGAAAAAGAATTAAAAAATCAAGAAACGGATTCAAATTCTTAACGTAAATTGTTCTGCTATAAGGGCGTAATTCTCTACGCCTTTCCATATTTATGTTCACACTAATAGGAAGGAGAGGAGCCTCGTGTTTCATCAATCGAAAATAGATTTTACAAAATGGATTTTCGTCATTGGCATCATCTTATTCATCGCAGAGCTTTTATTTTTCAATGGTGAGGCCCTTTTCTTCCTAATGATGATGATTTTTTGCGTATATATTGGAAGAAAAAGAATGCCGAAAAAATCAGGATTATTGTTATTTTGGATCGGAATAATCGGCGGCGTTCTATCTTTTTTCAATATGTTTACATTCCGACTGCTTCTATTTGCTGTTTTCATTTACTTTATTTTTCACTATGTTCAAAACAAGCAGGTAGCTGCTAAAAAGTCTCCTAAAATTGAAGAAGCAGATCCAATCCTCTCGCAAGAAGAGACATTTTCCAAAACGCCTCTTTTTCAAAACAGATTGTTCGGAACGCAGCGAACCGAAGAACAAATATACAAATGGAACGATGTCAACATTCAAACAGGCATCGGCGATACAGTAATAGATTTAAACTATACGATTCTTCCGAAAGGTGAAGCGGTGATTGTCATCCGAAAGCTTATCGGCAATATCGAAATAATTGTTCCTTACGAGCTGGAAGTGTCCGTCCACCATTCCGGTTTCATCGGCTCCTACTCCATTTTTGATTATAGTGAACCGAATGTATGGAACGAAACAATTCGATATGAGTCCAAAAACTATCATGAATCTGCCCAAAAAGTGAAAATCATCACCTCTATAACCTTTGGCAGAATAGAGGTGAAAAGAACATGAATGTATTGCAAAGACAAATTATTATCTGCTTAGTAACATCAGTAGTCACTTTTTTATTTTTCACTGTTTCGCTTTTGCTTACGTTCCTGTTTCCTAATTGGACATTATTATGGAAACAAAAAATTCTTGATATTCCGTTTATCCTCTTCACGTTCGTAATCAGCAGCGCCATCGGCTTGCTTTTCGGCATTCTATTCGGACTTCCTTTTAAAGATAAACTACACAAGATTGAAGATAAACTAAAAAAAATAACAAAAGGAGAAACGGTTGAACAAAATGAACATATAAACATTAAAGAATTAGATGAAATCAACCTTCGAATTGACCAAGTGCAGCATCATCTCATTGAACAGACGAAATTAACGCAAAAACTTGCAGGTGAAAACGTAAAAGAACAAGAAAAAAGATTGGAAGAAATCATTTCACAAGAAAGGCACAGGCTGGCACGCGAGCTGCATGACTCTGTCAGTCAAAACTTGTTTGCAGCCTCGATGCTCATTTCTGCTGTTAAAGGAAACAAGGAAAAAATCGATGAAGGAACGAGTAAACAAATCCATTTAGTTGAAGAAATTATTCAGCAGTCCCAGCTTGAAATGCGCGCTCTTCTTTTGCATTTGCGGCCTGTCCCTTTAAAAGGTAAATCTTTGCAAACTGGAATTGAAGAACTGCTCACAGAGCTGCAGCAAAAGGTGCCGATGAACATCCAATGGAAGACAGAGCAATTTCCTCTAGATAAAGGGATTGAAGACCATTTATTCCGCATTTTGCAAGAATCGGTGTCAAACACTCTTCGCCACGCCAAAGCGAATACACTTGAAGTATTGCTGATCAAACGGAAAAATATGGCCATTTTACGGATTGTCGACGATGGTGTAGGATTTGACGTTCAATCGGCAAAATCAGGAGCATATGGTTTGCAAAACATGTTTGAACGTGCAGCCGAAATCGGCGGAACATTGCAAATTGTCAGTGTCCCTCATGAAGGAACTAGATTGGAAATAAAAGTACCGTTGTTAACAGATGAAGGTGATAAAAATGATTAAAGTATTACTAGTTGATGATCATGAAATGGTAAGAATCGGCGTTTCGGCTTTTTTATCGTCCCAGCCTGACATAGAAATTGTCGGTGAGGCTGATAATGGCAAAAAATGCATTGAACTAGCTTTACAATTAAAGCCTGATATTATTTTAATGGACCTCGTCATGCCGGAAATGGACGGGATTGAAGCGACAAAAGAAATACTTCATCAATGGCCAGAGGCAAAAATCATTATTGTCACAAGCTTTCTCGATGATGAAAAAGTCTACCCTGCCCTTGAAGCCGGTGCTGTCAGCTATATGTTAAAAACTTCAAAAGCAGACGAAATCGCCGATGCGATCCGTTCAACATATCAGGGACAATCTGTCTTAGAGCCTGAAGTGACAACGAAAATGATGGCAAGAATGAATAAAAAACAAAACCGCCATCCTCATGAAGAATTAACAAACCGAGAAATGGAAGTGCTGCTTTTAATGGCTCAAGGGAAATCAAATCAAGAAATTGCAGATGAGTTGTTCATTTCATTAAAAACCGTCAAAGTTCACGTCAGCAACATTTTAAGCAAACTGGGCGTTCAAGACCGCACCCAAGCCGTCATTTATGCGTTCAAGCATTCGCTAATCAAGTAAAATTGGCAATAAGCGAAGAAAAGAGAAAGTGGAATTGGTTTTTCACCGAAACACAAATACAGGAAATTTCATTCGAAATTTATGTATCATTTTACATATATTTACATATAATCAAAACAAAAAAATTGCTAGTTTTCCCAACCTAATAGAAAGCGATGTTATTCATCTCCCAATTGAATGCATATTCGTCGACAAAAGCAAATATAAACATGTTAACGCTTGATAAAATCGGCTAAAAATAATTCAAAAATCTCAAGCGAAACGATGGCGGAAATCGAAATAATCGGTAAAATCGGTAAAAGAAATCAGAAATCCTCCTATTCGTTTTCCGCCAAAAACTAGTTTTCTCTTAAAAAAACAATAGATGAACAAAAGTTCTAGCATGACTATCTAGGCTGCCGAAAAATAGCAGCCTTTCCTAATAAGCCTTTTGTTTCTAGCTTTAGGAGCAGTGTAAAATGAGATTCATATAAGGTTCTTCTGCTCGAAACTTGAAAAAGACGTAATTTTCCCCCAACAGTATTCCGGCTTTTATCGTATATATGGAGCATGCTCTTTTTCCAATGCATCTTGCAGCCATCTCGGATGCATCGTTAAAAGGTTTTCCGGCAGATCGTTTGGAGCGAAAAATCGTGCATCAAGCGTTTCATCTGTTTTTTGACGCAGCGTCCCTCCAATGATTTTGCACTCAAAGCAAGTTGTAATAAAGTGGCTGATTTCGCCATTTGGGTATAAAAAAATTTGTGAATCCGGATCTGAGTAAATGCCAATCAGCCGGGTTACCTTCACTTCAAGACCTGTTTCTTCATAAATTTCTCTTATAATTGCTTCTTCCACCTTTTCTCCCGGCTCTACATGCCCTGATGGAATGCCCCATAGTCCGTTATCCGACCGTTTTAATAGGAGAACTTGCTGCTGTTCATTAAAAATAATTCCCGCCACTCCTGCTTCGATCCGCTCCGGCCATGCAAAATCACGCGTATTCCATTGTTTAATTTTGACACGATCATCAAATAAAGACTGCAAATTGCCGATCACCGCATCCGGATTGCGGTAATCCCCAGGAGATGGAAACGGTGCATTCTTCCCGTTGGAAATTAAAATCGCTTGAATCCCTGCTTGATGAGCACCTAATATATCAGTTAACGGGTTATCGCCGATCATAACCACTTTTGCTTTAGACGAAATCGATTCAATCGCTTTCTGGAACATAAATGGATTCGGTTTGCCGACAATGTACGGTTTTTTCCCGGTTGATGCTCGTATCATTTCAGCAACAGCTCCTGTTGCAGGCAAAGGACCTTTCGAAGTAGGGAAACTCATATCGGCATTCGTTGCAATAAACTTCGCACCATTATGTATTTGTTTTACCGCTTCCTGAATATCGTACAAAGATACATTGCCGCTCCAGCCGACAACAACGGCTTCTGCCTCCTCTTCACCCTTTACAACCATTACTCCTGCTTGACTGCACTCGTGCTGTAAATGATCGTCCCCCAGCACGTAGGCACTGCGAATATTTTGTTTTCGCAAATATTGAGCTGTCAACCAAGCGGATGTAATGATTTCCTCTGGACTTGCTGTAATCCCCATTCGCTTGAGCCGTCCGGCAATTTTTTCTCTCGTTGTACAAGGATCATTTGTAAGAAACCGAATCATTTTCTTTTCTTGACGCAAGCGCCGCAAAGATTCAACTGCCCCAGGAAGCGGATTTTCTCCTATGTAAATCACTCCGTCTAGGTCAAATAAAAACACGTCAAATTCATCTATGATCATGAAATCATCCTTCCTTAGTGAACCATTTTCGCATGAAACAAGCTGATTGAAAAAACTTCCTCATCACCAAGCTAATTCAAGTTAAAGTGATCGTTTTCTCGAAAAGATTTGAACTTATTTAAAGTACCTCAAAACTAACTCGTGTTAAAACAATCGTTTTCTCAATGAACCATTTCTTAAACTGGCGCAAAACTTTTAGAAGTTTTTTTGCTGTCAAACCAAAAGATGTTTCAATAAAACGATTTGCCTTGCTTGAAAGTTTGCATGAGCTTGTATGAGGAGAATCTCCTCTCTTTATTTCCACTTCTACATATGATTATAATAGATTTATCGTTCACGCAGCAAAAAGGCGGTTTTAATGAAGAAAATGTGATGTGGAATATTGGGAATTTGAGCAATAAGACAAAAGTTTTTTTCAAAAAGACTGTGCAATTCGTGCACTCTAAGAACTAATCTCTAATCAAATGTATACTTTTACGACTGACCTCCTTTCTAATAAAGAAAGGTCTGCATTTGATCTGACATTTATGCCAGTTGTCTTCCCCTTCTAAATGCCAGCAATACTGAACATTTATTCCCCTTTTTGCAGGGAGTTGGTCTATGTATCGCTCAAAAGTTTAAGGTGAGGACATTTATCCTCACCCAAAAACATCTTCTGATATCAAAAAAATCAAACACATTCTTCTATTTTCTAAAGCTTAAATTGCCGTACAAATTCATTCAGCTCTTCGGCTAGCTTCGCTAGTTGTTCGGAGCTGTTCGCCACTTCTTCCATAGAACTGCTTGTTTGTTCGGCTGCCGCAGAGGTTTGCTCAATACCTGCTGCTGATTGCTCGGAGATCGAGGCTATTTCCTCGATGGAACGGTTCATTTCCCGGCTGTTGGAAGCAATTTCCGTCAAGTTGTTCGCAATTGTTTGAATATGATGAACCATGTCCGTAACAGCTTTGTTGATCGTTTGAAATGTTGCACCTGTATTTTTAATTTGCTCTGTTCCTTGTTCAACCTCCTGATAGCCGCTCTTTAAAGCATCAACTACATTCTTTGATTCATTTTGGATATTGTCGACAATGCTTGTTATGTCTGAGATTGAGACGGAAACTTGTTCAGCGAGCTTTCTTACTTCATCTGCAACTACGGCAAAGCCTTTTCCGTTTTCGCCTGCTCTTGCCGCTTCAATCGCTGCGTTTAATGCCAGAAGATTCGTTTGGTCCGCAATTCCTTGTATGACTGATACGAGTTTTGTAATTTTTTGCAAATGTCCGTTTAAACCGTGCACTTTATCAACAGATTGTTGAAAAATTTCGTCAATTTTCGACATTTGTTCGGTAGAAGACATCATTAGTTTATTTCCTTTGCCGGCAATTTCAAGCACCTCTCTGGAGACTGATTCAATATGCTCCCCTTTTTCGCTGGCATCTTGGACTTTTTCGACAAATACCTCCATCTTTGCTGCCATGTCGCTCGCGCTGCTTGCTTGCGTTTCAGCGCCTGATGCCAATTCCTGCATGGTGGTTGAAACCTGCTCTGATCCGGCCTTCACTTCATTTGCAGAGTGGGTCATCTCCTCGCTGTGGCTTGTCAGTACTTCAGAAGCCTTCGAAATGTTAGTAATCATTTCTTTCAGTTTATTTTGCAGCTGATTTATGGCATGTGCCAGATTTTGTGTTTCATCTTTCGAACGGATTTTTATTTCACCTTGTGTTAAATCTCCATTAGCCAGCAAATGCATGCGCTCAGATACGGCGTGTATTGGTTTGGAAATGCTGTTTGAAAACAGCCATACGATGAAAAATCCAATCACAATCGTTGCGCCAATGACAATCATTAAAAAAACGAGAAGATCTTTAGCCGGCTGATTGAAATCCATTAAATACGTGCCCGCACATACAACCCATCCCCAATGAGGATCAGTTTTTGAATAGGCGACTTTTTTTTCAATTCGATTTTCGTTGTCAGGCAAAGCCCATTCGTAATAAGTTAAACCGCCACCTTCATTTCCGGTTTTAATCATTTTTTGATTGAATTTTACGCCTTTGGAATCTTCGTCATTCCAGCCTTGTCTGCCTTCTACAACTGGATGTGCAATAAGAGTTCCTTTTTGATCGATAATATACAGGTAGCCGTTTTCACCTAAATCAAAATTTTTATTAATTGGCCGTTTGCCGTCAGCATTCTTTTCCCCCAATATCGCAACTTTTACCTGTTCCTGCGCTTCTTCTAAAGACAATGTTCCCTTTTCAACCTCTTTATTTAACGCATCGATTAACTCAATGGTCATTTCGACGCTATTTTTTAAGTTCTTTTCCCCCAGCTTGTTTAAACTGGAAGTTGTTTTCTGATAGCTTAACAAGCCTAAAATGACTAACGGAATCGTTAATAATAGAAATGAAATGGTCATTAGCTTCATACGTATCGTGAATTGAAATTTCTTTTTCATGAAAATCATTACCCCTTTGTTATGCCATAATTTTTTTAAAGACTTAGTTCTTTCCTCTTAGAAAAGCGTTACGAACTCATTTCCATCCATTTTCACTCCCCAAATCCGAAATTGGTTGCTTGACATTTTAATTATCGGCCTCTAAACATACTTTTTTTTGTTAATTAATCATTTATTGCTAAATATGTATTTTTTTAGCTAACATCGAACGTATATGGTCAAAAATATAATGAACCGATAATCCTTTATTTAAGCGTTTTCATTAATTTTATCGTTCATTTAGTGCGGTTCTTTGACGTCAATGAAGCAAAAATAATCTGAAAATAGTCTATATGTTCGATCCGATAAAATTTATTTTTCTAATTCATTTACTATGAATAAGCAGCAATTATTTTTTTGGCTTCGGCTCGCCTAATAAATATCCTTGAGCGTGATGAACCCCCAATGCTTTAGCCATGTCTAAATCCTCTTTTTTCTCAATTCCTTCTAAAACAAGTTTCATATTGGTCCGTTCGCAAAGAAATAAAAGTTTTTTAATAACATCTTGATTTTTGCCCGAATTATATAAATTTTGGCCTAAAGAACGATCGACTTTAATATAATGCGGGTTTAAATCGACAATGGTTTCTAACGATATTTCACCTTTTCCGAAATCATCAACGGCAACTTTATACCCTTCATCTTTTAAAAATTGAATATTTTTTTTCAACAATTCAATATTTTTGATTTTTTCACTTTCATTTATTTCAAAAACTACTTTTTCGGTCGACTGAAAAAAAAGGTTTATTTTTTTTATAAATTGGGTAAAAGAATGATGAACAATCGTCGATGGAAATACGTTAATAAACAGCTTTTGCTGCAGGTCTCCCATCGATGTTATTGCATTGTGAATGGAGCAAGTATCCAGTTCATATAAAAAACCGCATTCACGGGCGATTTGAAACAAAATTTCCGGATCGGAAAAATATTTGCAGCGAAGCAAAGCTTCGTATCCATATATTTTTGATTCTTTTAATTCATAAATAGGTTGAAAAAAATGACAAAATGATTTGTTATCTATAATTTCTTTTATCCTTCTAATTTCCCATTTAACCAATGGAAGAACCTCCTAGACGTCTATCTATAGACCTATTTCGGATAATGTCTAATGTTATATTTCATATTTTTAGTATATATTTTAATGCTTTTAATATCAATAGTCTCTTGGGGACTTAACTCTCATAGTAGATTGTAAAAAGGAATCACTATTATCCCCAAGGAGTGACGATTCATGACTAAAATACAGCAAATAATCGGAGAAAGAATCCGAAATTTTCGCAAGCAGAAAGGGTGGAGTCAAGAAGAATTAGCAGATATAGCAAATCTACATGCTACTTATATTGGACAATTAGAAAGAGGTGAAAAAAACGCAACATTGGAAAGCATTAACAAAATCGCAACGGCGCTTGAGGTTTCTTTAGAGGAATTATTTAAATCTATTCAACCAAATTCAAAAAAACCAGATTATACTTTGTCGCAAATTATTACAAAACTTCAGGCAAGGCCGGTTGAAGATCAAAAATTCATACTAAACATGCTTGATCTCCTATTGAACTGGAAAGATAAGTAGCAGTATTCCAAAAAGGGGGGACAATCCCCATAGCCATCAAGTTAAGAATTTGATCTTTTTTCAGCGCCAAAAACATGGTATCCTTTCTAACGAAAATCATCGTTGGAAAGGATTATTTTTTGATGGCAAAAAAGATGAAGGCATGGATAAAAACGATTCGTCAACTCTTCTCCTCTGAAGAACTGACCCGTCTGGCACGGAAAGTCGGATTCATTCAGCGGCAGCGTTCATTAACAGCGGAAGCCTTTCTGACGCTATGTGCTTGGGGAGACGGATCGCTCGCCTGTCAGTCGCTTCAGCGGTTGTGTGCCGATTTGGCGCTCTGGCATGATTGCTCTCTCTCGAATGAAGGACTGAATCAGCGGTTTACGCCTCGTGCCGTGGCGTTTTTAAAAGAGGTCTTTTTTACTCTCCTGATGCATCAACGTCCGGCACTCTCTTCCATCACCGAGACGTATCGCGCTTGTTTCACCCGTCTGCGGATCTTAGACTCTACCAGTTTTTTACTTCCGGCCGACTATGGTGAGGACTATCAAGGTTCGGTTTCATCTGGCGCCAAAATCCAATTTGAGTATGAGCTGTTATCGGGAACCTGTCTTCAGCTGTGCGTCCAACAGGCCAATGATTCCGATGCCCGTTTTGCTTATCATACCCAGCACACGATTTTACCGAATGACCTTTGCATTCGGGATCTGGGGTTTTTTTCACTCGCCACGCTGGCGGAGATCGATGCTCGAGGTGCTTATTATATTACCCGGTTGCGTTCCGATATCAAAGTCTATATCAAACAGGACGGGGAGTGGCACGAATGGGATTGGGAATCGATAGGAAATCGATTGGGCGAGGGGGAAGCCGTGGAAGTGGAACACGTGTATATCGGACACCAACGCCTGTATGTTCCGCGTCTGATTTTTCGCCGTCTCACGGCGGAAGAATGGGAAAAACGGCTGGCGTACGTGCGGAAAAAGGAAAAAAAGAAAGGGAAGGCGCTGTCACGCCAAACCCTTGAACAAAAGAAATATCACATCTTACTGACCAATTTACCACAAGAATCGTTTGATGCGCAACAAGTTTATGAGCTGTATTCGCTGCGCTGGCAAGTGGAGCTGTTATTTAAGGGCTGGAAATCCTTATTTGATCTTGACCGTGTCAAAAAGATGAAGAAGGAACGATTCGAATGCCACTTATATGGGACATTGATTGCCATTTTAGTCACGCAGACTCTTCTGTTCCAAGCCCGAAGGTATTGGCATCAACGGGAGGGAATCGAGATCAGTGAATGGAAAGCGCTTAATATCCTCCAATCGTATTGGCATCGGTTTCTTTTGCATCCCCAAGCGATGGAAACCGCCCTTCCATCTCTCCTATCTCTGTTAAGGAAACACGCGAGGAAAGACCGAAGGAAAGGAGAGGAAACGGTATCGGATCTTTTAAAGAAATTGGGGATATGGTAGTGTGGGTCATGGATATAAATGCCAAATAACCCTCTTCTTGAGGGTTATTTGGCATGCCCAGCATTTGGTTTTCTCTTCATCCTTTGATTGATTTTTCGAACATGCGTATCATCCTAAAAAATTTTATACCGCTAACTTGACGGGTATGGGGACAATCCCCCTCTTTTGGAACTTATTTATCATTTTACATCATGTTAGCAACATGCTTTTCAGCATCTAATACATCCATCTCCCCTGATAAAAGCCGGGGCAGCAAAGCGTTTTGCAATTTTTTGAGCCGGTCGTTTTCATTGGCATTTTGTATCATCATCGCATAATAATTGCTGGTGAAACGTATAAATTTTTTTAAAATATCATCCGGCGGAAGCACAATTTTCATTTTTTTTATCTCATCCGCGCTGACATTCGGCTGTGCAGATCCAGTAGACCGATCTAAAATTTTTTGGCGGAAATCCGGCAATTTAGTTATGGCATAGACAAATGGCAATGTGTTCATTTCGTGCACGCTAGAATAAAATTTGCCGACACGTTGATTTAATAATGCGGGTTCTTCAAAATAGTAAATGCCGCATTTCCCGATTTCAGCGCCTGTTAGCCCAATGAGCAGATCTCCTTGTGTAATTTTGAAACGATCTAATCGATGGAATAAAGATGGATCTACATATGCTACATCTTCTTTGTTGATGAAAGGCGGGACAATATTTTTTATTTTTATTACTGGTATGCCTTCACATTTCCATTCCTTGCTTTTAAAAGCATATCCATTTTGTAATTCTATAACTTCACCTAATGTTCCTGCCTTCCATCCTTTCGGAATCATTCCCAATTCAGAAATTTCGAACCCTCTATCTTGAAAAGGCCCAAACTCTATGAACCAGTATTTGTAAAGTGTCATGATCGTTTCATCGATCGTTTTATTTATCTTGATATTCAGTTCAATTTTATCATCAATTGTTCCTAATATGTCCGCAATCTTCTCTTGCGTCCGCATGTCCGGCAGCAATACGAGCGCATTTTTAATAGAATCCATGCTGACAGCCGGATACGCAGCTCCCTGTTCCTGAGAAACTAAATAATCTGTAAAAGATTGATTGGAAATAAGGTAATACACATACCTCGGATGAATATGCTCCGTAGGCCGAAGAACCGCAAAACCGGTCGATACAACTTGATTTTCTTTCGGATTTTTTAAAAACAAAAAGGATCTTCGATTCGGACGGACGGTCGAAAGAATCGTATCGCCTGCTCGAACCAGCCTTTTTGCTCTGCTGGGCGCTTCATGAATCAAATATTGCGATGTCTCCCTCAGTTCGCCTGTTCCAACAGACGAAATATCGATGTAATCGATCATTTGAAAGGGAAAATGTTTCGTTAATGATTCAGGATTTATTTGAACAATCTCACCAAGCCGAACTTTCTTCCAGCTCGCCACATAAATTCCTCCACATGCATTAATTTTGAAACTTTATGGGACAGTCTAATAAGTCGATTTTCCGGCTTATAGACGCCCCTTTAATGTTTTAGAAACGTTGATCCGTTGATATATCAATGCTTATGATGTTTCGTTTTCAGTGGATTTTGACTTTCTGGACAGCCCCATGACAATTCCGAAGCAACAATCAGATCGCTTCCCCAATTTTTCTAGTTATAGCTCGTTCAGAACATAATCCTCCTGTTTTGATCCATATTGATTAGCTTTTCATTTCCAATCAAAGCGGATAAAAAAAACTGCACTATTTTCATTTTTCTTCTGCTTCCGGCATGATGATAGATGTAAAAATTCTTTTTTTTCGGTTATGAGCAGGCTGGTTTCCCATTAGCTTTTTCATCGCCCGGTTGACAGTTTCAGCAAATTGAAAAAACTCTTCGTCGCTTGCATAAAAGCGAACCTGCCGAAATCCCACCCCATCTTTTAGGAGATCGATTTGTTCTTGTCGTAAATATCTCTCATAATCCGCTAAAATATTGGCGATAAATCTCATAAATATGTTCAAATGTTCATCTCTGCTTATATGCTGCAAATCGCTGTCTTCGAGCCCAATCGTTTCATCCGGCAAGGCATAAATTTTTTCTATTGTTCCCCTTATCTTTCTTTTCTCAACGATTTCAATCAGCTTTGCTTCTTCAAGTTTTTTTAAATGTCTGTACAAGGATGCTTGCGGAACTTCCGGCAGAAACTCCATTATTTCCTGCGCAGTCAAGCGTTTTCCGATCAATGTTTGAATGATCCGAATCCGTACCGGATGCAAGATTAAAGCAGCTTTTGATTCAATCATGAAAACACCTCATTGTACCGTTTGTTCAACCAATTTTTCAAATGGTCGCAAAGCTCTTCGTGAAGCGGTTGATCCGCATTTTTGATATAATTTTTTTTCATTTTCAACATATTAATCTCATCTTCTTGTTTTTTCAATAAATGATCCATATTTTGAATCATATAATATTCCAACTCCCCTTTCACTATAGCGGGAAGGCGGTTGAGCTTTTCCGGATCAGCTTGAACGTCCTTGTCACCGGTAATGGCCAAAACAGGGCATTCTATTTTTTTTAAATCTTCGAGCACATCGTATTGCAAATGCTCCCGAAACCATTTAGCATTTATTTTTTGAAAACCAACTTTGATCACATCTTGATCAGATTGCATGATTTTTTCAAAAAGGGCATTCGCCTTTTTTTCGTTTTTTTGCTCGATGTTAAACATGCGGATCATTTTTCCTTTTAAACCTGTTACATTGTTTAAAGCTTCATACACAAGCTTTCTCTGTCTCGTTATAGCTTCTTCCAGCCGCTCCCCTGCCCCTGAGAGAAGAATGAGCCCATCCATTTTCTCCAAGGTGTTTAAAGCAACTGCCAATGTTGTTCCTTCACTGTGCCCCAAGGCAATGATCCGATTTTCATCAACAAGCGGATGTTGTTTTAAAAATTGTACAGCGCTAGCTGCATCCCGGACGAAATCCCACATTCCTGCAGATAAATAATCGCCGCCGCTTTCACCAACTCCCCTTTTATCATATCGCAACACGATAAATCCTAAAGAAGTAAGAAATGATGCCAATTGCTTATATATATTCAACTGGAATTTTCCTTTTGCATCATTGCCGTCGCGATTCAACGGACCAGAACCGGAAAGAATGAGAATAGCCGGCTTTTTTTGGCTGTCCTGTAACACGGATAATGTTCCTTTTAACTCATATCCGCAGCTTTGAAAGCTGATAAATTGTTCAATCATGTTAATTTCTCCTTTATTTATGTTATTATTATCATTATCGATAATAATAACATATAAGTCAAGAAAATTCTGATGATTGTTTTTTGCATATAAATGTTATCAGAATTGTGCCTTCAGCCCACAGCATATTGAAAGCAGCCGGCATCTGCGAACTGTTTTTTTGAGAAAAATCGTAAACATACAAAAGCCCTTAGAGAAAAACAGCTCTTTTTCTCTAAGGACTTTATTTTAGAGACTAACGGACAGCACCGATGCAAATGTTCTATCATTCTACAACGGCTTTCCTATCAAAATCTTAATTTGGCAGCACTGCGTCGCTGACCATTTCCCATTCGTGAATCTCATACCCTCTAGCGCCAGTCACAACATATGGATCTTCTTTCGCAAGCTTTTCGGCCTCTTCAAAAGAGCTGGCGCGATAAATCACCATACCGCCTGTGCCGTCGGTAAATCTGCCTTTTGCAAATATTTTTCCTTCTTTTCCTTTCTGCTCTAAATAATTCAAGTGATCATTCCGAAACGCTTTGCTTTTTTCTTCATCTTTCATCGGCAATAATACGACAAAATATTTCATCTCAACCACTCTTTCTATTAGATTCATCGCTTACCATTTTACTTGAAGCTGTCAGTCTTGAAAAGCTTCATGTCTTAAGTTCCTAATGTCAATCAAATATTTCTTGCTGCATGCGAATGTGCTCTATTGCGCAATCTTCTTTGATGGAGCAGTTTGATCAATGGAGGTACTGCGATGCATACTAACACAATGCGCAGTACTTGAACGACCACAACAAATGTTGAATCTTCATGAAGTACAGCGGCTGTTGTAGCCATCTCCGTAATACCGCCCGGCGCAAATGCAAGAACTGCTGTGACAAAGGTTATTCCAGTCAGCTTTGAAACAATAAAAGCGCAAATAAACAAGGAAAGAATTAAACCAATCGTGCTAAATAAAGCAACCGCCATTGTTTTTCCTAGCCCTGTAAACATCTTTTTATGAAATTTCGAGCCGATGCTTGCAGCGATGAAAACTTGCGCCGCTATGATCAAAATGTTCGGCCACCATGGAGTCAAGTTGTGGCCTGCAAATGATGAGCCGGCTGCTTGAATACTAGCAGCACCAAGCATTCCGCCAACGAGCCAAGGTGCAGGGAACTTCAGCAGCTTTCCAATGTAATACCCTGCCAATGCCCCTAGTGCCAATACTGCCGTCCAAATCATTTCGTCCATTTCCAAGCTAGGAAACATGAACGCTGATTGGTTGTTCGAAACTTCAAGCTTCTCAGAATGGACCGCAAATGAAGAAACAAGAAACGGGATCACAAGCACTACTAAAAATACCCGCATCGTTTGTATAATGCTGACGACACCAATGTTGCCCCCGACTTCTTCTGCTATGCCTGGTATAACAGACAAGCCCCCGGGCACCGTTCCGAACAAACTAGTCAATAAATCTGTATGACTGAACTTCCACAAAACGAGTCCAGACAGCAGCGAGAAAACAATGGACAAGAGAAGCATTGTCATGATGGACATCCAATGATCTCTAAAAATATCTATAACTGTCAAATTGATTTTTTGCCCTAATTCAATCGCCAAAATAAATTGCCCAGCATTCATCCAAAATCGGGGCAAAACATACTTGTCATCGGACGATGTTGAATTGGTATGGCTCCAAAATGAAAAAGCCCCTGCCATCACCAATGTTCCGAGCATCCAGCCGATGGAAAGGCCTGTTAGAGATAAAAGCAATCCTCCAATACTGCTGAATAAAATAAACGAAACATTGCGCAAGAAACCTTTCGTTCGTATCATTTCAATCCTTCTTTCTAAACAAAATATCTTGCGGCATTCGAACTTGCTACAAACATATTGTATACTTTTTTTAGATATAAATAAAATATCAATAATCTATGCATGATTATAAAAATTATTGATGGAAAAAGAGAGGTGATGACGATGGATGATCGAGACTGGCTTATTTTGAAAGTTCTCTACAACGAAAAAAACATTACAAAAGCTGCAAAAAATTTATATATTTCTCAACCAGCTTTAACAAACCGGCTTCAGCAAATTGAAAAGGAATTCGGTGTACAGATTGTTCATCGAGGAAGGCGGGGAGTTGAATTTACCCCGCAAGGAGAATATTTAGCGAAATGTGCGAATCAAATGCTGCTGAGAATACAAAAAATAAAAGAAAATGTTGTGAACATGGAGAACCGAGTAACCGGCACATTAAGATTAGGGGTTTCCAATTACTTTACAGATTATAAACTCCCCGGTCTTTTAAAGCTTTTTAAAAACGAGTATCCCGACATTGAATTTAAGGTCCTGACAGGCTCGAGCAGCGAGATAGCCCATTTGATCCACAGCCACGAAGTCCATGTCGCTTTCGTAAAAGGAGCTTACAGCTGGAACGATCAAAAACGATTACTATTTAAGGAATCCATTTGTATTGCTTCTAAAGACAAAATAGATCTCCGGGAGCTTCCAAATTTGCCGAGAATTGATTACCGGACGGATCCCTTGCTAAAAACGGCAGTGGACAATTGGTGGTTTGAGAATTACTCCCAACCACCATTGATCAGCATCGAAGTCGATAAAGCAGATACGTGCAAAAAAATGGTGTTGAACGGATTAGGTTACGCTATTTTGCCAAGCTTGATTTTAGATGATGCCGACGATATTTATAAAATCGATCTGAAATCGAAAAATGGGAAGCCCATTTTAAGAAAAACTTGGATGTTTTATCACAAGGAATCGATCCAACTGAAATTTGTGAAAGCGTTTGTCGAGTTTATGGAAAAGCTCGATTTTCAAAAAATTCCATAAAATGCTATGACACTCGTATAACCTTTTTCCTTACATATGTTGCTTGGAAAAAGGTTTTTCAAAATTTCCGCAAACGTAATTACGTTTGAAACCGTTCATAATGAATAATAGATTCCTTCCGAACCATTTCTTTTGCGGGCGGTTCCTTTTCAGGATAACCTAAACCTAATATTGCAACTACGCGGCGGTCTGATGGAATGTTTAAGGCTGTCCGGACAAAGTCTTCCCGTTTTTTTGATTCTTCTTGATCCTGTGAGTGATATATCGCACCAAAAGCAGCCCCTAAACCTAATTCAGTTGCAGTCAGCCATATAAAACCGCATGCGATCGAGGCGTCCTGCAGCCAATATTTGCTCACTTCCGGGCAGCCTGTAACGGCTATGGCCGCTTTCGCCTCTTTCAACCAAGAAACAAAAGGCGTGGCGTTTGCCAATTCATCAAGCTTTTCACGATTTGTTATAAGTATAAACTCCCTGGAAGGCAGATTGTTCCCAGAAGGGGCTAAATAAGCTGCTTCTAAAATTTGCTCCAACCGTTCATTTGGTATAGGCTGATCTAGAAACTTTGTCATTTCACGTCTTTTCTGTATAGCTTCAAAAACGTTCATGCACCTTCATCCTTCTTTCTATTTTTTCGCCTATTTTGCTTTCGTATGAATGTACCTTTTCATAAACGATTTTTTCCCTCTCCTGTTCAATACATGATATGGAATCATTATATCGATTCATATGTGTTTTCTGCAAGAAAAAAATACAGAGTGTTGCAATATATCTTTTTCAAAATTTTGAATAAATATACATATATGTGATCTATCCATCAAGGGCTTGACATGGATCCTCTGTAGCCATGATTCTTTAGCCAAGCGCCAGATTCAACAGTTTTGGCAAAACCAAAAAGGTTATCATGGCTCCTCCTCCATGTAAAGCCCCATTGCAAATCACTGCATAAGGATTTTGCAATTCTCTGCACTTTTATTTTGCAAAAAACATTCATATGGATCCACAAAAGAATCATTTTAGCCAAAACGTAGCTGATGATTGCATTGGCACTTTAGCGCATCTTTATGCCCCTACACATGAGATCATCATTTTTACAGTTGACCGAGATCTTTTGCAGCTCGTTGATGATGGAATCCGGGTGGCAATTTTAAAAAAGGGAATTATGAAATATTTGATCACAATAATTTTTATGGAAAAAAAGGAATCCTTCCAAAACAAATAATTGATCTGAAAGGATTAATGGGTGATTCTGCAGGCAATTATTTAGGTGTAAGAGGAATCGGAGAAACAACCGCTCTTAAGCTGCTTCAAAAATACGGTTCCACCGATCAAATTTTGCAAAATATCGACCAATTGACAAAAGGAATTCAAACGAAAATTCAACAAAATGTAAACATGTTGCATTTATCGAAAGCTTAGCTGCAATTAAATGCAATTTCACGATCAGCTGCAGTTTGGAAGAGGCTAGATGGCAATATGATCCAAAAAAAGTTGCAGCCAAATGTGATGAGCTGGAATTCAAACATTTTTCCCAGTTCTTTTCAAATTCAAGGTTTTAAAACTACTTTAATGCAATCATCTTGTTTGTTATGAAATATTTTATAACCGTGAGCAGCTTCCTCTAATGGGAGGGTATGTGTAATAATGTCGGTCGGATCAAACTCTTCATTTTTAATTTTTTCAAAAAGCTCCTGCATATAACCCCGCGCAGGGGCTTGGCCCATTTTCAAAGTAATGTTCCTGCTGAAAAATGGTCCTAATGGAAACAAATTATACAGACCGCCATAAACACCCGTTATTTGTACGGTCCCTCCTTTTTTGACCGCTTTCGTTGCAATTTGTATTGGGCCTATAGTACCTCCTTGCAATTTCAATTTCTGTTCAATGTACTCTAGAGGCGACTTTTTCCCATCCATTCCAACGCAGTCTATAACAACATCTGCTCCTCCATTCGTTGTTTCTTTCAGTATCTCGCCCATGTCATCGTAAGCTGTAAAATCAAACACCTCTGTTTTGTTTATTTTTTTTGCATGATTCAGCCTGTAGCCGATATAATCAACCGCAATCACCCTTTCTGCACCTTTCATCCAAGCAAATTTTTGCGCCATAAGGCCAACTGGTCCACATCCTAATACGATGACTGTGTCTCCTTTTTTTACCCCGGCATTTTCGACGCTCCAATAGGCTGTAGGCAATACATCGGACAAAAACAGCAATTTTTCATCTTCTAAATCACAATCCTCCGGGATGACAAATGGTGTATAATTTCCAAAAGGAACACGAAGGAAATCTGCTTGTCCTCCAGGGTAGTTGCCGAATTTTTCTGAATATCCGAAATAACCTCCCGAATCATAGTGAGGGTTCGAATTGTCACATTGGCTTTCTAAATGATGTTTGCAATAATAACAAGTACCGCACGCTACGGTAAAAGGAATTACAACTCGATCCCCTTTTTTGACTTTCGTTACTTCACGTCCGACTTCTTCCACAATGCCGATCGGTTCATGGCCAATTACATACCCTATGGGTAGTGGAAAATTTCCTTCGTATAAATGCAAATCAGAGCCACAAATGGCTGTGGATGTGATCTTGACAATAACGTCCTCGGGATCTTGGATGATGGGATCGTCAACGTTTTTTACCGCAACCATTTGTTTTCCCTGATATGTAACTGCTTTCATATTTTATTTCCTCCATCTTCATTTCATGATTATTATTTCGTCATTATAATTTGCCCGGCTAAAAAATGATATACGTATGAATTGTTTTATCTATCCATTAATTTACATTTCTCATCTGCACTAACTTTTAAAGTCAACGCTGCTTGGTGGATCCGGCATGTTGTTAAAAAGGATATTTTCGATATTCTTTTTGAATCGAAATCCATTTTGTCATCGTAAATTCTTCTACCACCCAAGGATTTCCAAATCTACCCATTCCGCTCGACTTTGTTCCGCCAAACGGAATTGTCGGGCTGTCGTTGACTGTTTGATCATTGATATGAGTCATTCCGCTTTCAATTTGAAGTCCTAGTTGTTCACCTTCACTTAAATCCTCTGTAAAAATCGCAGAGCTTAAACCATATTCTGTATTATTCGCCATTTCAATGGCATGATCGTCTGATTCCGCTTTAATGATCGTAGCAATTGGTGAAAATAACTCAGTTTGAGCAAGCTTGCTGTTGTTATCAACATCCACAAATACAGTCGGAGTTAAAATATTTCCGATACGCTTCCCTTCCAACGCAATTTTTGCTCCTTCTTTTTTTGCTTCATTTATAATATTTAAAGCTTTTTCAATTTGTGTTTCGTTTATAAGCGGTCCAATAATTGTTTTCGGGTCAGACGGGTCTCCGTAAGGCAACGATTTGGCTTTTTCCACAAATTTTTGTACAAATTCATCATATTTATTTTTATGGACAATAATTCTGTTTACAATCATACAAATTTGACCTTGATGTATAAACTTTCCAAAAATAGCTGCATCAACAGCACGGTCTACATTTGCATCTGCCAGAACAATGAACGGGTTATTTCCGCCTAGTTCAAGGGCAACCCTTTTCAGCATGCTGCCGGCAATTTTTCCGATATGCTTGCCAACTGGCGTTGAACCAGTAAAGCTAATAAGCTGTGAATGCGGAGAAGTGAGCATGTCATCGCCAATTTCATCAATATCCGTTAAAATACATTGAAAAACACCTTTTGGAAGTCCTGCATATTCAAATGCCCTCGCAATGATTGATCCTCCTGTCAAGGCTGTTTGAATATCAGGTTTATGAACGACACTGTTTCCAAGTGCAATAGCAGGAGCAATTGTCCGAATGGATAAATTCATCGGAAAATTAAAAGGCGAGATGGATGTTATAACTCCTAAAGGAAGACGATAAACACGATTCACTTTCCCCTTTACATCGGCTTCAATTTCCCTCACTTCATCTAATTTCTTGGCCATTTTCACAGCTTCTTCCACAAGCCCTACCGTCAAGTCAAGTTCAACGTTAGCCTTTATGAAGCTTCCGCCTGTTTCACGAGAGATCACTTTTATGATTTCGTCGCGATTTTTTTTGAAAAATTCCGCTGCTTTCCGCAGCACTTCTTCTCGCTCACAAGAAGACGTTTTTCCCCATTCTTTTTGAGCTTCTTTTGCGTTTAAAAAAGCTTGTTCAAGTTGCTGTGAGGTCGCTAGCCGAATCGTTTGAATGACAGTTCCATCATATGGATTCAAATTATCATATTTTCTTTCACTTAATCCTTCGACCCATTCACCATTTATATAATTTTTGTTCAATTCCTCAAAGCGCTCCATATAACTTACCCCTTTTTTAATTCATTTATTTGTGGGTAGTTTTTTACAGTTCGAACAAAATTATTCTTGCTAAAGGTCGGAAAGCAAATGACAGATGATCTGTAAATAAACATAGAAAAACCTAGTAATAGACTTTTAAACGATCATATATAATGGAAATCGAGTAGGAGGGGGTGACTAACCCGTGACTAACCCCCGACCTCTCACACCACCGTACGTACCGTTCGGTATACGGAGGTTCAATTAAGATGATTGACGCAAGTCTTTATAACTTCCGTGAATAGCTGTTCTCTTTATGCTGCCAGTGGTCACTCCACCCTCCAAGAGGTCTCCCACGGGATTCACCGCTTCCTTCCTCAAGTGAGGTACTACGTTTTCTGTGTTCATCATGACTCACTGAATGCCAAGGGCTATTCTCTCTTAATTGTTCGGTCCTTCTTAGTTGTTCTAGACCAACTAATACTATGACCTCTGCTGACTTCTGACTGTTCAGCTATCTATCACTAGATAGGTTACCAAGGTTACTTGGCGTGCCAGCCAGACCTCCCCGGGTAAGAGTGTAATCTTTCCTTCCATCCATCTGCTTCATTTACTCTGTATCACCTTCGGCAGAAAGGGCTTTGTTTTGTCTTGCAAACTCACCCAGTGATACCTAGCCTCATATGAAGTTCGTGTTCCGAGAGACCTTAAAGTTTGCCGCTCGCTTCCTTCAGATTCCGCGTCGCCACGGACACCCTTGCGTTAAGCTAACTGCTACTTCTGCCTTCGCAGCTCGGGACTTTCACCCTATAGATTACACCCATGCCGGGCGCACATGATAGAGTAGGGTAACCTCTTTCAAGGCTACCCCCTCATCAAACCGTACGTGCCCTATTAAGGCATACGGCTTACCAATGTGTTACAATTAATACGTCGCTAACCTTTGCGCATATTGCATTTTACGGACACGGTCAGGAGTGTAAAACTCTTGACCCTCTTCTTTCGCTCTTTGTTTACGTCTTTCGAGTTCTTTTCGTTGTTTTTCTTTCATACGTTGAATGTAATTTTCTAAAGTAAATCCATAAATTTTATGATAGTAATACCAATATGCTGGTATTAAACCTATCCTCGCAAAGAATTCATTATTCCATTTTGTTTTCATAAGATGTCCTTTTCTTTGATTTGGATGACTGTGTATCATGGCAACTCTTAACCTTTTTCGTATGTAACCATCTATCGCTAATAACTCTTTTCCAAATGCTTGAAAGAAGCAAGAACTTTTAAATCCAAATTGTGCATTTGCCTTAATTGCTTCATAGATCGTCAGAAAATAGTTTACCTTGCCTCGAATGATTGGATTAACCTGCCCAAGCCATTTCTCTTTGCTGAGTGTGAGTGTTTTCCTTGTCTTTGCTTTTATTTTCTGACGAAAATCTTTCCAAGTTGCATCTTTTGGTTTAGCGATATAGTATGGTTTACCATCCTTTTTGCGTTTTCGCCAATGTTCAAATGTAAACCCTATGAAGTCAAAATCGTCATTATTGAAATCTACAAATTTCGTTTTCTCCGATGAGAGTTCAAGACCGAGTTCCGCTAGTTTCTCTTTCGTGACTTCTGCAGCTTTCTTGATGTCTTCCTCTGTTTTAGCAAACACCAGGAAATCGTCTGCGTATCTGACAAATCGAAAATTGTGCTCAGCCCACATCCAATCAAGCTCATTTAGATAGATATTGGCAAGTAGTGGAGAAATGACACCCCCTTGGGGTGTTCCTGAAGCTGTTGCATGGTATTTTCCTTCCTCCATGTATCCAGCTTTTAACCATTTCCAAATCATGTCTAATACCGTTCCATCCGCAATGTATTTGTTTAACACTCTCATTAAGTTCTTATGCGGAATATTGTCGAAGAAGCCTTTGATATCTGCATCATAAATGTAGTTATATCCTTGTTCGATATTAGCCATGATTATTTGTAGGACGCGCTTCGCGCCTAGATTTGGTCTATAACCACATGACCATTTATGGAAAAAGCCATTTTCGAATTTCGGTTGTAGCACATCTACTAGAGCTTGTTGGACAATTCGGTCTTCAATGTTAGGGATTCCTAAAGGTCTAAGTTTGCCGTTCTTCTTTGGAATGTAATGTCTTCTTACTGGGGAAGGTTTATATTCTTTTCTTCTTAACTTTTGTAAAAGTGAGTTTAGATTCTCATCTAAGTTATATCGATAGCTGTCTATCGTTTCACCATCGATACCGCCAGACCCACCGTTCGCTTCTACCTTATCCCAGGCTGCTTTTAATTTCCTGTCAAAGAGAATTTGTCCATAAATACTATGCCATTTTAAAGTTAACGCACGGTTCATTGCATATTCCACACCTTTCATTGTGTACATTCAGTTCGTTTTTACCGCAGTATCGTTTCCTGTTCGCATTACACACCTTTACAGATGTAGAGCCACAAGGTCGTTCCCCTTCCGTTCATACTTGGTTTGGTCCAAATACTACTTCCGTACTATGGGAACGTCTGACTTCTCCATTCACATTCATCATTTCGGATTGCCCTTATAGATGGATGTCCCTAAGGTAGAATGGAGACCTCACGGGGTCATCGTACCTTCCTTATAAGCATACCCAGCACCATCACTTGATAAGCCATCTCTATTCAGCTGATTTATCGAACAGAGACCACTACTCTCAGTAGAGGACTTCCCATTATTTCCGCATGGTCGTCAACTTACCCTGCCGCTGTGCTTCACGCTTATGCATTTGGGTCTGCCTAACCGACTACGGGTCTCTCGACTTTCCGCATCTCCTTCAGACACCACCTCACGATGATGCCCTAGATTAGTCTTCACTGGTTGTATCAGCACTCCAGTGGAAGGACTTTCACCTTCGAGAAAAAAATGAGTCTTCCAGGTTATTCAGAGCCGTGTTTACCATAGGTATCGTGCTCCAGCCTTTAACGACTCATTCAGTGTAGAATCCCTACACAAAGTACGACTGCCCGTCGCACAGAAAAATGGGCTACCAACTGTTAAGGTAGCCCATTCTTTAACTTACTTATTATTTTCAGTTATTAAAAATTCATTTAAAGTTAATGAAACAATCCCGTTTCTCTCGACTTCTTCATTAATTGGTGTTTATACTTGTTCAAACGCGCTTTAAATAGGGTGCCCACAAGTAATGCCACTAGTCCAAATGTCGAAAGGATCGCTGCATCATGTTGTACTTTAGTCCAAACAATTCCTCCCACAGCTTCACGCATCAAGTTAATCGCATAGGTGAAAGGAAGGAAAGAATGAATGGATTGAAAGAATTCTGGTAATAAAACCACTGGATACGTTCCTCCAGCACCTGCGATTTGTAAAACAAGGAAAACAATAGCTAAAGCTTTTCCAATATCACCAAACACCGACACTAAAGTATAAACAATGGTGATAAACACAAAGCTCGATAAAAGCCCAAATAATATAAACCAAACTGGTTCTTGGACATTTACACCCAGTAGATACATATCACCTAATGTCACAATGATGGTTTGAATCATGCCAATCGTGACAAAGGTCAATAATCTGCCAAAGTAAATCTGTCTTTCTGTATACGGTTCTATGTGATGCGGATCGGTTGCCAATAAAGAAACCAATAATAATCCACCAACCCATATCGCCAATACGGTATAAAACGGTGTCATGCCTGTACCATAATTTTCAATAGGAAACAGTTTGTTTTGATTCAGCTTGACGGGTTCTTCAAAAAAGCTTTCCTTTGCTTCAGGATCGTTTTCTAATAGCTCGATAATTTCCTCTAAATCCGTTTCTCCTTGGATCTGACGGATCTCATCAGCCAGTTCATTTATTTTCGTATTAATATACGGATATTCCGCTAAAACACTCTCTAATAAATCTTTACCATATGCTAAATTAGTTGCGGTTCGATTTAATATGTTTTGTGCTTCTGGAATCGTATTTTGAACCTTGGTTAAAATGCTTTTCGCCGATTCTAATGAACTTTTTGCATGTTGAATTTCTTCTCTAACACGAGGTTCAATCGTTTCTTTATATTCGGTAATAAAAGCATCCAATCGCTCATTCGTGAATTGAGCCGTTTCTCGTAAGTTAGCCATCATATCTTCTAACTCTTGATTATGTTCCGCAATCATCTCATCAATTTGATTAAGTTGTTTTTGCAATTCTTGTAAGGTAGCTTTCATTGCTGCCAGTTCATTTAATGCATTTTCAATCTGTTCTTGATTATTCTCTTCTGATTGACCTGAATCTTCTCCCGAATCCTCACCAGATTCCTGTTCTTCTTGAATTTGTTGTAAAATTTCCTCTACTGTTTCAATAGATGTAACCGTACTATTAATTTGTTCATTCCAATTGTTCATTTGCTCGTTCATATCCAGTAAATCCATTGAAGATGGTTCAACGGATTCTAAAAACTCATTCGTATCTTGAATGGCCTGTTGGATGGTGTTCAAATCCTCGTTCACTCGTGGTGCTATCTCATCTAAACGTTCTTCTGCATCATTAATAAAATTCAAGGTCTCGTTTACTGTCGAAAGCCCTTGATTAGACGCTTCTTCTACGCGTGGAATAAGGTTAAGAGCATCATGGATCATGACCTCGGCGTTTTCAGCATCAGAGAGTGATTCGTCCAAAACCTCTTTTATTTCAGGTAACTTTTCTTCAATTGTAAAAACATAATCCTCGAATTGCCTTATATCAGGTAGAGAGCTTTGTAATTCATGGCCAAGTTGATTAAACATATCAAAAATTACGCCATTGACAGTTGAGATAAAGCTTGAGCTTATTTCCTCAACGATTGTGGTAGTTGCTTTATCGGTAATCTTCGGAGCAATCGCGTTAATTTTTTCATTCACATAATAATTAACTTCGGCTTTTGTGGGTTGATCATTAATCACAGTCCCCAATTTCTCAGAAAAGTCATCGGGAATCACAATGACGGCATAGTAGTCTCCATATTTTACTTTATCCATGGCTGTCTCTTCATCGACAAACTGCCAGTCCATTGAATCATTATCTTTTAGTTGTTCGACTAATTCATTTCCTACATGGATCTCTTCATCACGCACTGTAGACCCTGTATCATTATTGACAACACCGACTTTAATTTGATCCGTCTGTCCATATGGGTCCCAAGATGCTTTAATATTCATCCACGCATACAATGACGGAAGTATCATTAATCCACCAATTAAAATCGCGGCTACCCAGTTTGTTGAAATGTTTTTTAAGTCTTTCAAGTATAAATGCATACTGTTCTTCATATATTTCGCCTTCTCCTTGTAGTTAAAAATCCACATAAACATTATACCGAATTCGGCTAGTCACACTTAAATGTATTGCTTTGGGCTTAACATTATTGCATCTTATTTTTGCCCGAATTTCAATAATTTATTTTCTATAAAGATTTGTACTCAATACTTTAAAAGGAAAGAGGGTTTAACAATATTTTTGTAAATCATTACGGTTAATTAGGAATTTAAATTTACGAAGTGAGACCACAGGTTAGAAAATATATTATTTTCTTCCATGATATAAAGGCCTAATCCTATAAACACAATTGGAATAACCCATCGGCCGTATTTCTCAAGTGTTTCAGAAACATATCTGAATCTTGCTAGACGATATCCGATTAAACACCAGACCGCAACCATTATAAAGAAAGTAACAACTGTAATGACCAGTTGGTTGTTATTTAAAGTAGAAAAGAACGGAACATAAATTCCAATATTGTCTCCACCATTGGCAAATGTGATAAAGGCTACACTTAAATAGAACTTATTAAATTTATTTAAACTGGAAACAACAGCACCTTCATCTTCATCTTCACCCTTTATAAACAGTTTAACTCCTAAATAGATCGGGATTAGTCCTAATAAACCTACCCACTGATCAGGAATGAGTGTCACTCCAAATGTAGCTAAAAGACTAATCAAAACTAAAAGTGCAAAACCAAGATATTGGCCAATGACTATATCTCTAGGGTAAATACGATTTCCCTTTGGCTGCATGTTAACCGTTCGGCCATTACTTGCTTTAGCTTGTGAACTTGCCTGAGAGAACAACAACATCAAGACAAAAATATCATCGATATTGGTTACTATAAAAGACCCTAAAGCAGAGAGAATTGTTAAAATTAAATTCATAAAAAAACTCCTTTTTAAAATACTCCCTAATCGGAATAAAAGATATTTAGTTATGTTAGTTTGTTACACCTTCTATTATTTCCCCTTCATGTAATGATTTAGAATTTCACTTTGCATGATCCTATAACTAATAAATAGTATTTTAGGTGAAAATATTGAAAGTTATTATTCAAATATTTGTTTGAATATATTGTGCTTTTAGATTAAAATTATTAACGTAAAATGTCAACATTTAAATGTTGGTTTGAATGAAAATAAAAAGGGAGGTTGTAAAAATTGTCTGAAGCAAAAGCATTAGAGGCTGAAAAAAATGTTTACCGCGTTCAGGGGGTTACATGCGCAAATTGTGCAGGAAAATTCGAGAATAATGTAAAACAGCTTCCTGGAGTAGAGGATGCAAAAGTAAATTTTGGTGCATCTAAAATTGCTGTTTACGGTAATGCAACAATTGAAGAACTAGAAAAAGCCGGTGCATTCGAGAACTTTAAAGTGACTCCTGAAAAATCTGCTCGCCAAGTTTCACAAGAGGGAAAAGAAGATATGAAAGAAGATAAAGTGCCGTTTTATAAAAAGCATAGTACGCTACTTTATGCTTCCTTATTGATCGCCTTCGGTTACCTTTCCTCGTCTGTGAATGGAGAAGAGAACATTGTTACTACCTTATTGTTTTTAGCGTCCATATTAATCGGAGGATTATCACTTTTTAAAGTCGGTTTGAAAAACTTACTACGCTTTGAGTTTGACATGAAAACCCTTATGACAGTAGCTGTTATAGGTGGTGCTATTATTGGAGAATGGGCAGAAGTTGCCATTGTTGTTATTCTCTTTGCGATTAGTGAAGCACTTGAGCGATTCTCTATGGACAGAGCAAGACAATCGATTCGTTCATTAATGGATATCGCTACTAAAGAGGCACTCGTTAGACGTAATTGACAAGAAATAATGATTCATGTCGATGATATTGCTGTTGGGGATATTATGATTGTAAAACCAGGTCAAAAGATTGCGATGGATGGTGTAGTCGTAAGTGGCTACTCTGCAGTCAACCAAGCAGCTATTACCGGTGAATCAGTCCCTGTTGAGAAAACAGTTGATGATGAAGTATTTGCAGGTACATTAAATGAAGAAGGATTACTTGAAGTAAAAATAACGAAACTTGTAGAAGATACAACGATTTCTAAAATTATTCATCTTGTAGAGGAAGCACAAGGAGAACGTGCTCCTTCGCAAGCATTTGTCGATAAATTTGCAAAATATTACACACCGATCATTATGATCATTGCAGCATTAGTTGTTATAGTCCCTTTATTCTTTGATGGCAGTTGGGAAACATGGGTTTATCAAGGATTAGCTGTTCTTGTTGTTGGTTGTCCTTGTGCGTTGGTCATATCGACTCCAATTTCTATTGTTTCAGCGATAGGGAATGCTGCGAAAAAAGGTGTCCTTGTAAAAGGCGGAGTGTATTTAGAAGAAATTAGTGCCTTAAAGGCTATTGCATTTGATAAAACAGGTACCTTAACAAAAGGGGTTCCAGCTGTAACTGATTATAATGTGTTGAACAAACATATATTACATATTGGTATCCGCATGGGACAAAAATGCTTTCATCCTTAATTTAAAATAATTCTTTTCATTCTTTATAAAATCGAAGGAGGAAACTGAAATGACTGTTGAAGGAAAAAATGATGTAGATCTGTTAGTTATAGGTGCAGGATCAGGAGGTTATGTAGCTGCCATACGTGCTGCTCAGTTAGGGAAAAAAGTGGTTTTGGTGGATAAAGCAGAACTAGGAGGGGTTTGCCTTAACCGTGGTTGTATACCTTCAAAGGCTCTTATTAGTGCTTCTGAACGAGTAAAACACATAAAACATGCCAACTCAATGGGAATAAAGGTTTCTGGTGAAGTTGAAGTAGATATGCTAGAAGTAGTGAAGTGGAAGGACGGTATAGTAAATAAACTAAGGAATGGAGTTCGGACTTTACTGAAAGGCAATGGAGTGGAGGTCATTAGTGGGGAAGCTTATCTTACTGAACCCTATGTTGCCAAAATCAAAATTGGTAACGAAGAAAAATTCTTTTCATACAAAGACTTAATCCTTGCGATAGGATCATTACCTACTGAGTTAAAAAGTATGCCATTTGATAGAAAAAGAATTATCTCTTCAACTGAGGCATTGATGCTTCAAGAAGTACCAAAACATTTAGTTGTAGTAGGTGGTGGTTATATTGGTTTGGAATTGGGTACTGCTTATGCTAAATTTGGAGCTAAAGTGACCATCCTTGAAGGATCAGATACAATTCTTCCAGGTACGGACCCTATGCTTACAAATGTAGTAAAACGTCATTTAAAGGAACTTGGAATCACAGTTATAACGAATGCTTTAGTCCAAGGAGGAGAAAATACAGGCGATGAAGTAAATGTCCAAGTTCAGGTTAATGGGAAGGAAGAGATAATTAAAGGGGATTATTGCTTAGTCTCCATTGGAAGAAAACCGAACACAGGAAATATCGGGTTAGAAAATATCGGAGTAGAGCTTGACCAACGCGGGTTTATTAAGATAAATGATAAATGTCAAACCAATGTGGAACATGTCTATGCGATCGGGGACTGTGCTGGTGGTTACCTCCTTGCTCATAAAGCTAGTTACGAAGGTAAAATAGCTGCAGAAGTGATATGTGGACTAAAGAGTGTGATTGATTTTCAGGCCATGCCTTTTGTTATTTTTAGCGATCCTGAAGTAGCCTATACAGGTTTAACGGAGAAGGAAGCAAAGGAAAAAGGATATGAAACGGTTTCTAGTCGTTTTCCATTCCAAGCTAACGGCAGAGCTTTATCTGTTTCGGATGCCGATGGTTTTGTACAAGTTGTGGCGGATAAAGAATCTAATCGGGTTTTAGGTGTACAGATGGTAGGGCCAGAAGTATCATCTCTTATTGCTGAAGCCGTTTTTGCAATTGAGTCAGGGGCAACGGCAGAAGATCTCAGCCTTACAATTCATGCACACCCAACTTTACCTGAACCACTCATGGAAGCAGCTGAAGGCGTTATGGGACATGCTATTCATATGTTGAATAAAAAATAATTCAAACAGTTAGAGCATATTTAATTTAACTAGGCCTGCACAATCATACGTGCAGGTCGAATTATTTATTTTGGAGTGACGATTAATGGAAATCATTTTTTATGTAATAACGGCAGCTTTAGCTAATGTTTTGGGCGTAAGCGTAAAATAATCCCCACCTTTTAATGATAGGGATTAAATACTATTATTGTGATAAGTTATTAAAAACCCGACAATTCAAAGGAATGGTTTTGGACCAAGGAAGTAGTTGATCAAGCTCATCCATATTGCTTATATCCATATTGGGAAGCCTTTCAAATAAGTAGCGAAGATAATAAAATGGATTTAATTTATTCTCTTTTGCTGTCTCCACAATACTGTAAATGATTGAGCTGGCCTTAGCTCCTTTCGGAGTATTGCTAAAAATCCAGTTCTTCCTTCCGATCACAAATGGTTTAATGGATCGTTCACTTCGATTATTATCGATTTCTAAACGTCCATCCTCTAAAAATGCCACGAGTTTTTCCCATTGGTTGAGGCAGTATGTAATGGCTTGACCTAATAGACTTTTTGGTAAAACATTGCTTTTCTCTGTTTTTAGCCATGCTGAAAAAGCCTCCAACAATGGTTGGCTGCGTTTAAGTCGTTTTTTATATCGTTCTTCTGGTGTACATTCTTTCAAATCACGCTCGATGGCAAATAGCTGATTACAGAAATTGAGTCCTTCCCGAGCTGTGACTGCTGAATGACGTTTGGATTCAGGAAGTACGTTTAAAGCCTCATCGAACTTTCTGCGGGCATGAGCCCAACATCCAACTAATGTTACACCGGATACCTTATGGTATCCTGCATATCCATCGACATGCAGGTATCCTTTAAACCCTTTTAGGAATTCTTTGGCATGTTCTCCTGCTCTAGTTTCCTGATAGTCATAAAGGACAAGTGGTGGATCCTCTCTTCCAGTCCGATAAAGCCACATGTAAGATTTCGATGTACTTGACCTTCCAGGTTCATGTAAAACCTGAACAGTTGTTTCATCCGCATGTAGAATGTCTTTAGAGAGGAGATGCTCTTTCATTCGTTGATAAATTGGCGCAAGCCATTTTTCGGCACCATAAAGCATCCAATTGGCCATGGTTTGCCTGGATAAGATCACACCTAATCGTTTGAACTGTTGTTCTTGGCGATATAGAGGTAGCCCCTCTACATATTTTTGATTCATAATATATGCCATGCTTGACGGTGAAGCTAAACTTTTTGGATACACAGATTTTGGGGCAGGTGCTGTAACGATTGGTGTCTCTATTTCATTACGCTCACAATGACGACATCCATAGACATATCGAACGTGTTTTAAAACTTTGACTTGAGCCGGAATAATCACTAATTCTTGTCGTACTTCTGTGCTCATTTCGTGTGTTTTTTCACCGCAACACGAACAGACCTGCTCTTCTTCGGGTAAACGATATTCAATCGTTTCCATAGGCAGGTTTTCAAACGTAGCTTGACGTTGACCACGTTTCTTTTTACGACGATATGTAATTGTTTCAACAGTTGGCTCTTCGGCTTTTACATTAGACTCTACCTCTGCTTCATTGAATAAAGGTAGTTCTAATTGATTAGGATTTGTTTTTTCGCTTGAAGAGCCAAATTTTCGTTTTTGACTAAGACGATACTGTTCTTCATACCATCGTAATTTCGCCGTCAATTCAACGATTTGCTGTTGAAGTTTTTCAATTAATTCAAATGGGTTTTGGTTAGGATTCTTTAAATTTTTCATCATGTAGTAATAATTCGACGGTTTTAGCTATTTTCCTCCAAGGTTTTTGTTAAAAGTAAAAAATTCATATAACTGTTCTAGCCTTTACTTCTGGGTGTGCTTTCTTTTGCTCCATTGCAAGACCATCCAATAACCAGCGTAATTGCCGATAACTAATTTGTATCGTTCCAGTGTCATTTTCATTTGGCCATTGAAATTTTCCTTTTTCCAATCGACGATAATAAAGCCAAAAACCATTATAGTCCCAGTGAAGAATTTTTAATTTATCTCGCTTTCGATTACAGAACACAAAATAGCTTGATGAAAAGGGATCTAAATCAAATCCCTCTTTCACCAAAGCAGCTAATCCATCAATGGATTTTCTCAAATCAGTACTTCCTTTTGCCAAGTAAACTCGTTCAGCTCTTGTACCAGCTAACATGTTGATTTCAACGTCCTAACCACTTCTGAAAGAAAGGCCGGATCGAAACCAGGTTTTACTTCAATTGAAATCCCACTAATTTCAATCCGTAATGAATTTTCAACTGTTTGTGAATGATCTTCTAGGGTAACGGATGCCCATTTTGTAGACTTTCCTTGATTTTTGATTGGATTTTCAATTTTTCTTAACCAGTATTTAAACTGGTGAATACTCCATTGATTTTCCTTGCACCAGTTTACTTGAGTTTGACCGCTTTTACGATAGTCAGCGATTCGTTGTTCCCAAACCTTTCGTAATTCAGGATTCTTAGGCATAAAAAAAACCCCCTTCAATTTCATCTTGAGGAGATTATCTCATGAAATTAGCACATCAAGAAGGTGTGCAAGATTTGACGCTTACCTAGAATGAAAAGACGTAAATATTGTTTAAGTATATAGGTGTGGCTTTGAAATAAAGTCTGATAATTTGTAAAAAAGCTTGATAATTTATAGATAAAGCTTGATAAAAAGCACCAGATATATATGACTGGGTAGGTGCAGGTATATGTTTAATTGGTGTCTCGGTAATGCTATTTGCACCTCGCCAATAAAAAGGAGAGCGTAAAATATGTCTGATTGTTGTTCTACAAAAGGGCAGGTTTCTGAAAGTAGTAGTAATGAGTTGTGTCCTTCTTGTAATGTAAAAGGGAAAAAAGTAAAAATAATTACGTTAAAATCAATGTTAAAACCAATTTTGACTCTTTATAAGTGCTAATAAGGAATAAAATAACTCCACTAACTAAAAATACATCCGCAGTATTAAAAATTGGATAATTGATAAATGTAACTTCGAACATATCTGTTACTTCACCAAAAATTAAACGGTCTAAAACGTTTCCCATTGCACCTCCTATAAATAAGCCAAAGGCTATACGCGTTAGCTTATCAGTTACTTTACGAGAATAAATAAGACCAACGACTATCACAATAATTGCAATACTAATTAAGAATATTTTTTGTCCTGAAAAAATCCCCCAAGCAGCGCCTGTATTACTATGAGATGTCAATTGGAAAAAACCATTAATAACGGGAATGGATTGCCCATAGTCCATAAAATTTCTAACTAAATATTTAAAAAGCTGATCAATACCTAATGTGAGTATAATGATCCAATACAAAGACGTCACCTCAGAATTTATTTGGTTCCAAAAACAAAAAAAGAGCCGGACATAAGCTGGCTCTCATCTTCCTTTCAACAATATAAAAGATGCATACAATCCCGCTCAGCAGACATTAAAAACCCAATCTGCTAATATAGCTATTTCCCCCATTTATACCCTACTCCCCAAACAGTGTGAAGAAATTGATCGATTGGAAAACCGGCTTGTCTCAGTTTTTCGCGAATATTTTTTACATGAGAGTCGATGGTTCGCTCTTCGGTCTCGGCATCGTATCCCCATAAGGACACAATGATTTCTTCCCTGCTGAACGCTCTGTTCGGGTGCTTTAAAAGCAACCCTAAAATATCGAATTCTTTCGGCGTTAATAATATGTCTTCGTTTTGAAAATGGACTTTATGTTCTTCTTGATCCCACACCAATCCTTGAACATCAATAATTGAACGCTTTCCTGCGGAACGACGCAGCACCGCTTCGATGCGAGCAAGCAGTTCAGCTTCGTCAAACGGTTTTGTTATATAGTCGTCCGCACCGAGTTTGAGGCCTTTAACAATGTCGAATGTTTGGTCTCTTGCTGTTACCATTATAATAGGAACGTTTGAAAATTCTCTTATTTTCCGGCAGGTTTCCCAGCCATCCATTTCCGCCATCATAATATCGAGCAGGACAAGTTCAGCTTTGTTGTTTTCTAAATATCGGATGGCTGATAATCCTGATTCGCACTTGACGCAATGATATCCTTGAGGGGAAAGATAAAGCTCCAGCAAGTCCAACATTTTTCTTTCATCATCAACGAGCAAAATCGTGTACATCCTTATACCTCCGGCAGCGTGATAACAACGTTTGTTCCTTTTCCGTATTCACTGGCGGCGTAAACCGTTCCTCCGTGCGCTTCGACGATCTCCTTAACAATGGCCAATCCGAGACCAGTACCGCCGCTTGTTCTTGATCTTGATTTATCCACTCGGTAAAATCGTTCAAAAATATGATGCAAATCTTCCTCTGGAATTCCGATTCCATTGTCTGAAACAATGATCACTATGCTGTTTTTCTCCGCTCTTGCTTCAATCGATACAACTGAGCCTTCATCGGAATATTTTAAAGCATTGTCCAACAAATTGATCATCACCTGCTCAAATCGCTTTTGGTCAATTTGGACGGTAATGTTTTTTTCACATTTATAGATAAGTGACATGTTTTTCTCATGAAACGCAGGTAGCATTTTGTCATGTAATTTCTTTAAGAAATCACACAGGTTGGCCGGTTCCTTATGGATTTGAAATGAATGTTGATCCATCTTTGCTAATTCAAACAGTTCCTTTACAAGCTTTTGCATATTCTCCGCTTCTTCATAAATAATGGACAAATAGCGGTTCCTCTCCTCTTCTTTTAGATTCGGCCTTCTTGCGATATCTGCATACCCTTTTACATATGTAAGAGGGGTTCGGAGCTCATGAGAAATGCTGGCAAGAAATTCTTTTCTTTCTTTTTTTAAATATTCCAAATCTCTCGCCAATGTTTGAATCGCTTCCCCCAGCTCCGCCAATTCGTCCTCCCCTTTCACTTGCAAGCGAACAGAAAAATCGCCTTTGCTCAATTTTTCGGTTGCCTGTTTCATACGAATAAGGGGATTTGTTATCACTTTTGATAAAAAAGCGATCGTCAAAATGGTTAAAAATACCGAAAGAAATCCAACCAAAACGAAATGATGCTTTAACTTATAGATCATTTTTTGAATAGCATCGGTATTTTGAAACATATAGACATACCCTTTGATCTTGCCGTCAATACGTATCGGGCTTACTGTCGCTATATGCGACTCTTTTTGCCAATTTCTTTGCACGATTATTCCGTCATGCGGAATCGTTCTGTCCATTGTATTTACAATTTTTTTGGCAAAAGGCAATATGTCATCGGAATAATACAATATATTGCCTTTCTCATTTGTAATCACTACATCCGTCACCGCTTCCGATTCCATCATCGTCACATGCTCCAGCGTGGAATGGTCAAAGTTTTTTTCCAGCACATCGCGATGGTTATTCCCTCTCGCCAATAGATGCTCAAACTCCTCCTCAATTCTTGAATTGACCAAAGTTATGTACAATGAGACAAATAAAATGATTTCGACTCCCAAAACAAACACGAAAAATAGCAGCCCTAATTTAAACGAAATTTTTTTCACTTTTTGTCCCTTCCTTATCAGCCAACTAGCTTTCTCTTCAAAAAGGAAAGCTCTTCGCCGCCTTTAACCGAACGTTCTGTTCTCATTTTTTCATTATATCATTTTCATCCAACGCTTATCTGTTCTCCCCCGTCCGAACTTTAAAACAGCGAGCGGATGCCAAATGCGGGCACACCTTTTTGGCGAGTAAATAATTTTCGCATAAAAAATTTACAGGATCAAAAATGGACCGTCTCCATCATTTTTGCACATTTTTTTGTTAAAACAGATGCAAAGAAAATGTTAGGAGTTGAAAAATTATTTTAAAGAAATTCCCTGCACTTGAAGAAGATATAAATGATTTATTTGAAAACCTTGAAAAAGGCCATTTAGTCGGTGAAGATATAACAGGATTAAAACTAAAAAGCAATAAAGTCTTTAAATGCAGAGTTGAAAATAAAAGTTCTAATAAAGGAAAATCGGGTGGTTTTAGAATCATTTACTATTTAGTAACATTTGATAGGGAAATTTATCCATTAACCATTTATTCTAAAAATGATAAAGAAGATATTTCTAAAAAAGAAATTAGAAAATTGATTAATGATTATGTTAAAAATGATAAATAGTAATTGTTCAAATGAACGTCCTAAATACGCCCTTTATTTTAACTGTAGATTTCCATAAATAAAAACGAATAGAAAGGTCTCGCCTTAATCCTTCCACCTCTAAGCGAAGTGTAAGTGGGAGAGGTTCATGCCTCATAGAATCCCCGCTATTTCTCTCAGTGTGACGGGAAGTGAGTTCACTCCCCGCCCCGCTTCTTCCATTCATCTAAAAACGCCGGCAGACGTTGTTGGTGAGGGGCGATGACACTGTTGAAGTACGCCTTCCACTTATCCGGCTGTCCGAGAATATCGATATAGACGTGGCGGATTTCTTCGATGTACACAATGGCCCGGCGATACGCTGAACGCTTTCGTTGCCCAATCAGCTGCTCGGCTTTTTGTTTATAATAGGTGATCATTTCCAACGGATGATGCTCGTTTAAGTAACGTTCATACTTAGACGGAGCGGAATAGAATCGGAAAAGACGCTGTTTTTGTAACATATTGCAGCAGCTCTTTACTGTTTCCTTCATTGTAATCAATTTCTGCTTTTACATAAGAATAAAACGATTGTCTAGCTAACAATGCATACAATTCTTCTTTCACGCTTGGCGCAGCATAAGCGATCGCTTTTTTATACAGCTCATACGAAGGGCGGTGTTGAAATTGCTGTTTTAATAATTGAAGCGCTTTTTTTCCCATTTGATCATATCGCTCGAACACGTACTCATACAATGAGCCTAAAAATCCTTCTCTTAATCCCTTCTCGGTAACCGCTATGGACAAGTTGATTGACGAAGAATATGCAAAACGGATAAGGGAGTAGCTAAAAATGATAAAAACAGCCCGAATTTTCGAACAAGAAAAAAGGAAGCGATCAAAGAAGCGGAAAAGCAGAAAGCGTTTGACCAAGCACTGTAAAACCAATGCGGCTACATTCGCAAAACTAGAGGAAATAGCAGAAAAAAGAGAATCCGTCTTGACTTCTATTTATTTTTTTCACGCACAATACAGCCCCAGCTTGACGCCGATGAGGCTGCCAAGAAAGGCGAACACGAACCAAATCCAGCCGTGGACGCTGAAGGCGCGATGCCGAGGTGAAACATGGCATGTTTATGCAAACGGTCGTTGATTTTTTCAATCTGATTCATAACGTTACACAATGTTATTTAATGCTTTTCTTGTCTATATGATCCGGTTATACTGTCTAATGAGGAGGTGAATGAAATGGAACAACAAACAGTATTAAAAGAAATTTTAAAGGCACTCGATCTGCATGCATCTGATTTTCGCACACAAATCGCTGCATTAAACGAAAAAGTCGAAGCAATAGACAAAAAAGTCGAAGCAATGAATGATGAGTTTAAAAACAAGTTTGCGGAAATGGATAAACGGATACAAGAGATGGACGACCGGTTGGAAAGCAGAATCGATCGGCTGGAAAATGAAATGAACGAACGATTTAACCGATTAGAAACAAAAATTGACAGCTTGCGCATTGAACTTATCGAAACACAAGAAACTGTCGATTTCCATTCTTCTAAAATCGCCCAACATGACCGAAAAATCCGCAAACTCGCCCAGCAGCAATAACCTCTCCTGGCACAATTTCCGTATCCCTGCGCGATGAACTTACCCCCATCACCGACAGATGGGGTGTTTGTTTCCACAATCGGTCTAAACATACGTACAGCATCATCCGCGTTTATTATAACCGTTGAGACGACAAACCTTTAAATCTGGATGCAGAAAAGAAACTTGCACATCTAGTTCCCCAAATACTTATTTCTTATATTACTCAACTTTCGCACACAGAAATATTTAAGCATTGCTTGATATAATTAGGTATAGTGGCCAACCATTTATTCATTTGATTTTTAAAGATGTCCATGTTCAAAGAAACCTCGGCTTCCGCCAAAGTTTGGAAAAGGTCAATAAGTGATTGAAGGGCAGTAATAAAATCTATGTCTTTTACATCTTCGCAAAGGATGTAAAAAAGGTTGCCAATCGTCTTAGGATCCTCCTCTTTTCGCATTTGCCAAGCAATGAGAATATATCGTGTAAAAACAATGGTTGTATGGCTAATTAACATGTCGTAGGAACGTCCCTGGAATTCTTTCTCTAAATTTAAAAGGGATTTATTGCATTTGAAGAAGACTTCAATGTCCCAACGCATGCCGTAAATACGAATGATCTCTTCATTTTCTAATGTTGTATCTGTGCTGAGAATGGCAAGCCATTCGCTCCGTTTATTACGGTTTCGTACAAATAGAATTTTTACTGGAATTCCATTGTCTAAAGTAGCATAAACGGATCCGAGAATGTCTTTTTTACCCATGTGAGGTTTTGCCAATTTGTAAAGTTGATTCAGTGTGAAACGTTCACCATTGTAAACGTATCGCTGCTTTAATTGCTTCACCATGCCAATGACAAATAACCCTTTGTTCGTAATCTTCTCAATTAAAGGCGCTTGTGTAAACCAGGAATCCATGAGAACATAGTCAGCTATAATCCCTTTTTCAAGCGCATGATCAAGTAAAGCTGAAGCCACGTCCGGTTTTGATTTCAGAGCTTCCTGGCGACGCTTATAGCCAGATGTTCGTTTATCAATATTGGTATTGATTTCTTGCAGGCGATTTTCCTTTTTCGGTGAACTTAGAAGAGCAAAATCAACGGGAATAAAAGTAAAACTATCGGTCCAGCCAAGGGTAAGCATTTGAAACCCTTTCAAGTACTGATGGGTAGAGTGATCAAAAACCTTAGCCAACAGTTCAACCGACTTACTACGGTTTCTTGAAAAGACAGAATCATCAATCACAAAAGCTGTGACACGATCTTTTGAAGTTAATGGTTGAAGCAGACGGATCATTTCACTGCTTAATGAAAGCAGAAACTTTCTCCAATGATAGGTTGGTGTATTTAAAAAGCGATAGACTGTATCCTTTCCGGGCAGATCCTGAGATCGTTTACTCATAAAAGCACGAAACCAGTTCTTATATTGGAAGACTAAAAGAAAAATCAGTTTGAAAACAGTAAGACAAGAATACCCGGAAAGTTTCGTAATATTCGCTTTTCTTAAATGATATCCAATATTTAATTCGGAAAATCCTTGTTTAATTTCTTTTGGTAATTGCGCAAAGTAGTCTTTATTCGTTATCATAGTGGTGACACCTTTCTTTTGGATTTGGTTTCGTCACCAATATTTTACCAAAAGAATAGGTGTCTTTCTTTATGTTTTAAAAAATGTCAAATGATAATTTTGTACTTCCCAAAACCATTTACATCAAGCATTTAAACAAGATTTTGGACTGCGAAAGCTGAGTTATATTATGTTATTTGTTTTTAACCACGCTTCAAACAACTTATTTCCGGCTTCATAAGATAAATCATCTGCATCAATAGTAAAAATCTTGTAACCATATTTTTCATAGTAATCATACTGATTTAATATTTTTTGAACTAATGTAGTATCTTGTTCATGATCTAAAAAATCACCTATTTATTTTCATTCAGAATTTTATATTCAACTTGGTTCTCCAATAGTTTTTGGCCGCCTCAATAATTCCCTTCCTCCTCATATACATCTGCGCCAAGTTTGCATCTCCCTATTTAAATTCTATAAAACCCCTTCTATTTCTCTCAGTGTGACGGGAAGCGGCCTCACTCCCCGCCCCGCTTCTTCCACTCATCTAAAAACGCCGGCAGACGTTGTTGGTAAGGGGCGATGACACTGTTGAAGTACGCCTTCCACTTATCCGGCTGTCCGAGAATATCGATATAGACGTGGCGGATTTCTTCGATGTACACAATAGCCTGGCGATACGCTGAACGCTTTCGTTGTCCAATCAGCTGCTCGGCTTTTTGTTTATAATAGGTGATCATTTCCAACGGATGATGCTCGTTTAAGTAACGTTCATACTTAGATGGATCGGAATAGAACGGAAAAGACGCCGTTTTTGTGACGTATTGAAGCAGTTCTTTGCTGTTTCCTTCATTGTAGTCAATTTCTGCTTTTACATAAGAATAAAACGATTGTCTAGTTAACAATGCATACAATTCTTCTTTCACCGCTTCTTTCACGCTTGGCGCAGCATAAGCGATCGCTTTTTTATACAGCTCATAAGAAGGGCGGTGTTGAAATTGTTGCTTTAATAATTGCAGCGCTTTTTCTTTTTCCCCCATTTGCTCATATTGCTCGAACACGTACTCATACAAAGCTCCTAAAAATCCTTCTCCTTCTCTTAATCCCTTCTCAGCGATTTCAAGCGCTTTTTTCTTTTCGCCCTTTTGCTCTAAAAATTGGGCATAATCCAAATAGTCGCTGCCGTATGTTAATTGCTGTATCCGCATTTGTTCATACGTCTCTTCATTGCCGAGCTTGTGCCGATAAATGTCTAGCATGAGCGATTGATCGTATTTGCTGTTTGACTGCTTCAAGTATGATAACACAAGCCGCCAATGTGCTTCTTCGCAGGCGATTCTCTCAATCCAGTCCCATATAGCATCGTCAAATCCTGAATTTCCCTCAAGATATTGTTCCATCAATTCGTGAATCATTTCTTCCCTACACTCATCTGGCAGCTTCCCCTCTTCAAGCAATGAAAGAACTTGTTCCATATTTTCATATGCACGATCCTCATCGTCTTCCGGACCGCCGCCGTACATATTAAACTCAGAAATAATATCTATCGCTTCTGCAAATTTTTCACGGTACTCGTTATAATGTTTTTGTGCTAATTCTTCATCATTCAAATAGCCTTTGTTTTCTAAAAAATGAAGTGCTTTTTCTTGGGCTTTTTTGTTAGATTGGATGAGGCGCATGATAAGCTCAAGCAGATCGTCATGCGGAATGCGTTTCAAAATGGTTCGAATATTCACCTCTTCTGCTCCTTTCTTGTTTTTCATAGTATATTTTAACACTAATACAGGGTGCAATGTCTTAAATTACGTAAAAAACGAGTATCTACCTTTTTCTATTATGAAGCAACTTCTTTCGAAAGAATGTAAAAAGAGGTATAAGAGGCAGGAGTTTCTTACCCGCTTTCCCTGGATAGTACATAACGCGTACTACTCATATAGCCGCTATTTTCGACAAATACATCCAGTTTCACTAGAACCTTTCCAAAACTTTATGTTATACTTTGCTATACTCGAAATTAGGAAATGAGGTGATTGTATATGCTAAAAGAATTTAAAGAGTTTGCGATGCGCGGAAATATTGTCGACTTGGCCATCGGGGTGATTATTGGCGGGGCATTCAACAAAATCGTATCTTCCCTTGTCAATGACATGATTATGCCGCTGATTGGACTATTGCTTGGCGGCATCGATTTTAGCGACTTATCCTTTAAAATCGGTGACGCCGATGTGAAATATGGCATGTTTATGCAAACAGTCGTTGACTTTCTTATTGTTGCGTTTTCGATTTTTTTGTTCGTGAAAGTGTTAAACAAATTGTATCGCCTTAAAAAACAGGAAGAAGAAAAGGAAGCTCCGCCATCCTTAACAAAGCAGGAGGAACTTCTTATGGAAATCCGCGATTTGTTGAAAAAACAGCAATTGGAAAGAGAATAACTCAATGCCATGGGAAAGGAACAAAATGACAAGAAAAAGGAATCGAGTAGGAGGGGGTGACTAACGGGTGACTAACCCCCGACCTCTCACACCACCGTACGTACGGTTCCGTATACGGCGGTTCCATTAAGATAATTGACGCAAGTCTTTATAACTTCCGTGAATAGCTGTTCTCTTTATGCCAGTGGTCACTCCACCCTCCAAGAGGTCTCCCACGGGATTCACCGCTTCCTCCCTCAAGTGAGGTACTACGTTTTCTGTGTTCATCATGACTCACTGAATGCCAAGGGCTATTCTCTCTTAATTGTTCGGTCCTTCTTAGTTGTTCTAGACCAACTAATACTATGACCTCTGCTGACTTCTGACTGTTCAGCTATCTATCACTAGATAGGTTACCAAGGTTACTTGGCGTGCCAGCCAGACCTCCCCGGGTAAGAGTGTAATCTTTCCTTCCATCCATCTGCTTCATTTACTCTGTATCACCTTCGGCAGAAAGGGCTTTGTTTTGTCTTGCAAACTCACCCAGTGATACCTAGCCTCATATGAAGTTCGTGTTCCGAGAGACCTTAAAGTTTGCCGCTCGCTTCCTTCAGATTCCGCGTCACCACGGACACCCTTGCGTTAAGCTAACTGCTACTTCTGCCTTCGCAGCTCGGGACTTTCACCCTATAGATTACACCCATGCCGGGCGCACAGGAAAAAGCGACCTCCATCAGCGCATGATGGAGGTCTTTTTGGCAAAATGGCAGGAATATCGCTCACTATTATCTAATTCCAATAATATGTCTGCATGGTAGCGAGGAGGTGGTGTTGTGAATCAAAAGTTAAGTCCTCAGTCGGTGGCGCTAGTGACAGGTGCATCGAGCGGATTTGGGCTGCTAGTAAGCGTAGCGCTTGCTCGGGGAGGTTATCGAGTAGTCGCTTCGATGCGGAACATGGAAAACAAAGAAACTCTCGAAACAGCGGCACGCGAAGCAGGCGTTTGGGAGCAGATCGAAGTGGTGCCTCTCGATGTCACCAATTTCGCCGCGGCGGAATCGGTCGTGCACGATGTAATAAACCACTATGGACAAATCGATGTATTAGTCAACAATGCAGGCTTTGCCGTTGGTGGCTTTGTAGAAGAACTCTCTCTAGAGGAGTGGGAGCGGCAATTTGCGACGAACTTTTTTGGGTTAGTTGCGGTCACCAAAGCGGTGTTGCCAGTGATGCGAAAGCAGCGCAGCGGCAAAATCATCAACATTAGCAGCATTAGCGGTAGGATTGGTTTTCCGTCGATGGGACCGTACGTTGCCTCCAAGTTTGCCGTCGAAGGATTTAGCGAATCGCTCCGTTTAGAGATGTTGCCGTATGGGGTGTATGTCGTCTTAATCGAGCCAGGTTCGTACAAAACGAACATTTGGTCCAAAGGACTTCAAGGGGTGTCCATTCGTTCGAATTCGCCATATGCAAAAGAGATGAAAACCATTTTACAGTACGTGAAACGAGTAGCCAAAACGGCGCCGCCTCCTGACGAAGTCATTGAACATATTGTAAAAGTCGCCCAATCCCCGACTCCTAGTTTGCGCTACCCCGTAGGCAGAGGAGTCAAACTGATGCTAAGGCTGAAAAACTGGCTGCCATGGAAGCGATGGGAACGGATTGTCATGAAACAGTTTCATAAATAACAATAAGCGCCGCCTTTATATGAAGGGGCGCCCGTTGTTTTCGGCAACGCTTGTTGGAGCAATTGTAAAGCATACATCCTATTCGATTAAAGAAAAAGGGGAAGCAAAGTGGGATGGCTCGTCATTGTACTGATTGCATACGTACCGATTCTATAAAAAATTCATCAACGATTAGATGAACTAGAAAGAGAAATAAAACGTTTAAAGGGAGAAAACGGCCCTTTCTAAACAATATTCTGTTTCTAGTTTTTATATTTTAGAAGGGAATCGGAATTTAACCGCGAATTCATGTAAAGAAGGGGAGGCAGAGGGAATGATTATCGAGATGGAAAATGTTTCTTTTATTAGAGAAGACCGCGTCATTTTAGACCGTATTCATTGGAAAGTACAAGAAAACGAGCAATGGGTCATTCTCGGGTTAAATGGCTCGGGGAAAACGTCGCTACTTAATATCGTATTAGGCTATGAGTACCCATCAAAAGGAGAAGTTTCGGTATTAGGGTACCGATTTGGAAAAACGAATTTGCCAGAACTTCGCAAACATATTGGGTTTGTAAGCAGTGCGTTTGAACGCTTTCAACATACATTAGAATCCGAAACGGTGGAAGAGGTGATTGTTAGCGGAAAGTTTGCTTCGATTGGGCTGTATGAGCCTGTCACAGACGAAGACTTCCAACAAGCCGAACAATGGATGAATTCGTTTCGAATCGGTCACTTAAAAGGAAAAATGTACCGGACATTATCGCAAGGAGAAAAAAGAAAAGTGTTGATTGCTCGAGCACTAATGGCAAAGCCAAAGCTACTCATATTGGATGAACCGACCGTAGGATTAGATATGTTAACACGAGAAGAACTATTAGCACTAATTAAAGACGTTATTGCGAAAAAAGTATGCCACGTGCTATATGTCACGCATTACATTGAAGAAATCATCGAAGAAATGACACATGTTTTATTATTAAAAGATGGAAAAATCGTAGCGGCCGGACAAAAAGAAAAAATACTCACCGACAATTATTTATCAGAAACATTTCAAATAGGTCTGCATGTCCGTTGGGAACATAACCGGCCGTGGGTATCGATAAAAAACAGCCCTACACTTCAGCGGCTAGGAAAATAAAAGAGGACGACGGGCGTAAAACGAATGGAAAAAGGAGGGAAATTTCACTTCAATGACCGTAAATAAGTCAATAAATATGATAGAAAAATTGCAAGAGCGATTGAATCACCAGTTTACGGCTTTGGAAGAAGACATCCTTCATCTTATAAGAGAAGAACTGTTGTCATTAGAAATTACGCCCGAACCTTTTCGTACGGTAAGGCACGTTTGGGACGATATAGAGCTGTATTCTTTCGATGAAAATTTGTCCAATCGATGCGAAGAGAAAATACAAGCGTTTCTTTACGAGCTACTCGCTGATTGTGTGAAAGAATTAGGAATGGACGAAGTACGTACGTATCTCATAACCCAAGGGTGGCCAGATGAAGTAGAAGAAATGGACATGGAAGACCTTATTTACGAGGTAAATGAGCTATTAGACTGGGAAATCGCAGAAATCACATTGGATTTGCTCGAGCATTTTGGCCAGTATGAATTGTCATTTCTCTATCGCAAAGAATATCCGTTTCAACAGTTATATAAACAAATAGAAAAACCAGTGGATTTGCATTTTTTGAGCGACTCTCTATCTTCTTGGTTGTTTGAGAGAAAAGAACAAATAAAAAAACAACTACAAGAGGAAAACGGGGAAGTGCTATTAGACGGTTCATCAGAGATAACGGTCACTTGGAAAGAAAAATTAGTACGAACATTTTTTGACACAATAGATGTGGAACATGTGGCAAAAGTAGTTAAATATGTAGAAGTGGAATTGACGAACGAAATAAAAACTCGCTTTCAAGCCTTCCTTGCCCTTCGCCAAACATCTGTGTGGAAAGCTTGTGAATCCATTATTGATCAACACGTAGGCATATGGCTCCATGAAGTAAAAGAAGAAGCGGAAGCTCTGTACAATGAGTGGGATAGCCTTTGTCGCTTGCTCGAGAACAGTTGTTCTAAAGAGATGATAATCGTTCTTGATAAAATGCGGCGCTATCCGACTTTTATTAAAAAAGTAGATAAAAAGCGAAGAACGAAAGAGGAGTACGAAGCGATTTTATCTAAAATTGCATATGCGTATGTACAGTTGTTAAACGAAAAATATCAATGTTCGATCAAATGGAACCCTCAAAAGATGAACCGCTGGTTGAACACGTGGTTTACATCAATGGAGGAATTTGAACGATCGTTTCTTCATTCTAAGGAGTTTAACCGCCACTTAAAAGCGATAAGCAAGCAAATTTTTGCGCATCCATTATCACTTTCAGCTCCATCCGCGCACAAAAAATATATCGTCCATGTCGGTCCGACTAATTCTGGCAAGACATACGACTCGATTCAACGATTGCTTCAAGCAAAAACAGGAATGTATTTAGCTCCATTGAGATTGCTTGCGTTAGAAAAATTTGAAGAGATGCGTGCGCATGGCATTGCATGTGCGTTAATCACAGGGGAAGAAAGAAAAAATGTACATGGCAGTACCCATATAAGCGCAACGGTCGAGTCGGTGAATGTCACCGATGAATTCGATGTTGTTGTTATTGATGAATGTCAATTATTAGCGGATGAAACGAGAGGGGCTGCTTGGGTTAAAGCAATTGTTGGGGTGAACGCGAAAGAAATTCATTTGATTGCTGCACCGTATGCTGTTGACTTTCTTCAAACGCTTTTAACTTATCATCAGTTTGACTTTGAAGTGATCGAACACGAACGTACCACCCCACTCATTTGGGAAGAGGAGTCTTTTTCTTTTCCAAAAGACTTGCAAAAAGGAGATGCACTTATTGTTTTTTCAAAAAAGAAAGTTCTCCATGTTGCCGCTTTGCTTGTAAAACAAGGATATAGCGTTTCTGTTTTGTACGGAAGCATGCCGCCAGAAACAAGGAGAAAACAAGTCGGGCAATTTCGGAAAGGGTTAACCGATATATTAGTAGCAACCGATGCCATCGGAATGGGGATGAATCTTCCTATTCGAAGAGTCATCTTTATGGAAAGTGAAAAGTTTGATGGGAAAGCCGTTCGTACGTTAAAAGCAGAAGAAGTGCAACAAATCGCAGGACGGGCAGGAAGAAAAGGGATATATGAAGAAGGATTCGTTCGTGCTATGAGGGGAAGGAAGAAAATAAAAACGTTGCTAGAGACACCAGTCGCTCCTATTGAATATAGTTTTCTTCCTATATCTATCGAATCACTGAAAAAGTTTCCTTATGAATCATTCGATTTATTCAAACGGGCATGGGGCTTTTATCAAAACGAATTAAAAGAAACGCCTTATCGTGTTCATGGGGTAAGCGAATGGGAAAGAAAAATGTCTGTTTTAGAAAAAACATTGAAAGAGATGAAGATCGAGCTTCCTCTTTGGAAAAAATTATCTTTCTGTTTCGTTCCGTTTTCCATCGAAGAAACGACGATAACGGATTGTTGGTTAACGATGATTAGAGAATATTTGACGGAAGGGAAAGTAAATAGGCCGCCTATCCTTACGTCAGTCGATGCAATTGATGAATTGGAAAACAGCTATAAAAAGCTCATGTTATATACGTCATTTGCTTATTCCCAATCCTTGTCTTTTAACGAAGAAGAGGTTTTTGTGCTGAAAGAAGAAATTTCTGAAAAAATATTTGAAGTACTATCTAAACATTTGATACGCTATATGAAAAAATGTAAAATTTGCGATCAAGCATTGCCATGGGATTTTCCGTATCCTCATTGCCATCATTGTCATGAATATATGTATGATGAGATGTATTTTTAATTCGCTGTTCATCTTTCTATATAACTGTAGTTGAGCAATTTTAATTACAATAATTACCATGTAAAAGAGACAAACAGGGTACCCCTTATGCCACGTGGAGCTGTTTTTTCACGGTATCAATGGGAATATTTTGTTTCGCTGCACGGTAAATGAACTCCACGAGGCTATGTCCTTTTCTCTTGCGCAGAAGATCGAGCCCATCAGAAAAATCGCTGTTCGACTCGAACATGCTGTACACGTAAGCAAGCTGCACCAAGATCCAGTAGCGTTTCACCGCCCGACGTCCGCGAACGCGGTATCCATCGAGTTTCAGCTGGTCTTTCGCTTGACGGAAAAAACATTCGATCGACCAACGCTGGGCATAGTAGCGCAAGATCTCTTCATCGCTTAGATCCCGGTCGGTGCTCAAGACGCAGTGAAGATGTTCCGATGTCATCGGCTGATCGGCTTTCCAAGCGAGCAGCACCACGGCATCATCGAGACCTTTGAGAGAGCCTTCGTAGCGATAAACCCGATAACGCTCTTCTCCCACCGTGACGAGATGGGTGTCGTTCGGTTCGATATAGCGGGCAAACTGTTTGGCTTGGATGGCGATGCCTTTCGGATAGAGAATCCGGTTCGTTTTGAGCATCGCGATGACGTGAAATCCTTTTTTCAGGCAGGCTTCCACGAGTGTTTTCGATGGGTACCAAGAATCCATCAGCACATAAACAGAACCGTGCACATCCAAAGAAGAAAGCATCTCGATGGCCCATTGCCCCTTGCTTTTCCTATCCGCCTTGTCGTAGAGGAGAAACGCAAAGGGAAAGGCTTGCGTCATCGTATGAACCATGAGCCAGACGAGAGAGTGTCCCCAAATCGACTTTTTGTTCGCGTGAGAATAATGCCAATTACACCCTTCAATAGCGTGTTTCGCCTGTGACGAAGGTTTCGTTTTTCGGCAGATCGTATCATCGATCGAAACAAAAAGGGGTTGATTCTCCTGTTTGGCGATGCGTTCGACACGACGAAGCATCCACTGTTGAAGTTTGCGAAGCAGCGTCTCTTCATCCCAAGGGCTTTTCGTGAAAAAATGGCTGAGTGTCGTTCGATGATTGGGGTGAAAGCTCCAATGATGAAGATCGGTCAACGTTCCAGAAAAGCCTTTCGTGATCATCGCATCCACGATATGAACGAGATGCTTCATGACAGGTTTTGAAAAATAAAGTGCCAACCCCAACATCGTGAAAAACTTGTGGATTCCTTGATGATGTGCTAATCTATTCATGAGACATGAACCTCCTTGTGAATAATTTTGGTGACACATCTATTCTAATCAAGGAATCGGGTTCATGTCTCTTTTTTTGTTTGGTTGTAAATTTATGTTAGCGAATTTGCTCATCTACAGTTATTAAAATAAAACTAGCATCTCTAATTGAAATTTACTCATACAGAAATACTTAACCTTATTTCATGAAATCGAGTAGGAGGGGGTGACAACCCCATAGCCATCAAGTTAAGAATTTGGGCCTTTGTACACCGTTAAAAGCATGGTATCCTTTCTAGCGAATACTCTTCGTTAGAAAGGATTTTTTCTATGGAAAATCAAATGCAAGCATGGATGAAAACCATCCGCCAACTTTTCTCGCCTGAGACATTGACTCATCTTGCTCAAGAAACAGGATTTATCCAACGAAAACGAGCATTAACGGCAGAAGCATTTTTGACTCTTTGTGCATGGGGAGATGGCTCACTGGCACAACAATCACTCCAACGGTTATGTACGTCTCTCACGCTCCGCCATGACTGTTCCCTGTCCAGCGAAGGATTGAATCAGCGCTTTACCGAGCGAGCCGTGGCGTTTTTGCGAGAAGTGTTTTTCCTTCTCCTCCAACGACAACGTCCATTGCTTTGGTCCACCATCCAAACCTACCGGACGTGTTTTACTCGCTTGCGGATTTTGGATTCGACCAGTTTTTTGGTTCCTGCCGACTACGGGGAGGACTACCGAGGTTCCGTCTCATCAGGAGCGAAAATTCAGTTTGAATATGACTTGTTGTCTAGTGCCTGTCTTCAACTATGCGTTCAATCGGCCAATGACTCGGACGCCCGTTTTGCCTATCATGCCCAGCACACGATTTTACCGAATGACCTATGTATTCGGGATTTGGGCTTTTTCTCCGTTGCCGCACTAACCGAGATCGACGCCCGAGGAGCGTATTATATTTCTCGGCTCCGTTCCGATATGAAAGTGTATATCAAAGAGAATAGCCAGTGGAAGGAATGGGATTGGGAATCCGTTCCGATAAAACTTCAATCTCTGCGTTCTTTTTAAGCCGGGTAATGAATCGCACCCCTTCTCGGCATAAGCGGTCGAACTGTTTGTAATCGACATACCCTCGATCAAACAAGTAAATCGCATTTGGATCGATTTCAATGAGTTCGTCCATCTGTGTGCGATCGGCATGTTTCGCGGGTAAGATAATCCCTTGATCCGGAACAGTGATATCCTTCGTTACAACAACCTTTAAATGGAGTCGAACACCAGCCTTTGTCTTACGAAAAGTTGCCCATGGATATTGGCTCAAACTCATGCTCATCGTGGTAGAATCAATGACCAGAAGACGACCAATGTTTCGGATGATCGGGGCATTTTTCATTTGCCCTTGGATCTTTAAGACCAGATATTTAAATACTTTTTCAAACAGTTGAGGGGATAATTGGCCTAATTTGCGAGAAAGTTGCGAAGTACTAATTGCATCAAATTCCAGATATGTCTGCAACTCTTCCTTGTCTTTCAAATGTTTGGCCAATTTTGTTAAGCTTTCCAATTCATTTATCTGAGCGATGATACAAAGTTGTAAAAACTTATACACCGTTAATTTTTTAATGTATTTGTCAACGTCAATCACATTAATTAGTTTTGAAAAAGTTATTGGATCGATCTCTTTCAATAGTTCATTTATTGTGGATTCTGTGGTATTCTTATCCATAATGGTTTCTCCTTATTCTTAGGATTTGGATAGGACTGCCAATCCTAATTATAAGGAGTTTTTTTATATCCAAAAAGATGAAATTTAACATAAAATTGGGCTTGACAAATTAAAATTAACTTAATGCAATGCTACTGTTAAACTGTAGTTTTACGCAAAGTTTGAGGCAGGAAATAAAAAGTAATATAATGAAAGAAAATGGCCCGGATTGCGGCGAAGAAAAGGAGGGGCAGTGTTGACTGAACAGATCGAGCCAATCATTATTGAAGTGTTGACAGAAACGGTGTCCCCATATTTGATTTATTTGTTTGGATCAACGGTTGCAGGACATGTTCATCAAGACAGCGACATTGATATCGCTTTTCTCAGCGACCAAAAACAATTGGATCATTATGAACGATTTATGGTTGCGCAAGAATTGGCATCCAGGCTGCACCGGGATGTCGATCTTGTGGACCTCAAACAAGCAAGCACCGTGTTTCAGGCGCAAGTGGTCAGTAACGGCAAAGTCATCTATTGTACAAATGAACAGAAAAAAGCCGAATATGAATGGAGAGCCTTGAAGATGTATGCAAAATTGAATGAAGAACGCACGGAAATCTTGCGAAACATTAATGAAAGCGGGTCGGTTTATGAAAAATGATGTCATTTTAAATAAAATTAGCGTGATCGAGCGGTGCATAAAGCGCATTCACGAAGAATATGAGAACAACCCGAAAAATTTAGAAAACTACACGAAGCAAGACTCCATTATCTTAAATCTCCAACGAGCATGTGAAGCAAGCATCGACTTGGCGATGCACATGGTCGCACAGAAAAAGCTAGGCCTCCCCCAAAACAGTCGAGACGCTTTTTCTCTTTTAGAACAGCACGGCATCATCACTCCTTTTCTTTCACAAAAAATGAAAGCGATGGTCGGATTTAGAAACATCGCCGTTCACGACTACCAGGAAATTAATTTGACCATTTTGCAAAAAATACTTGATCACCATCTAACCGACTTTACCGAGTTCACGAAAGCGATTCTTTTTTATGAGCAGTAAAGCGGGCGGTGCAGATGCGCACCGTCCGAGCATGTTATTTAAGCAAAGACATAATTCAAGATAGAGACTTCTCATAAATCATTATTCCATCGCGCTCAATTTGCCGTTAGATTTCCTCATTCAGCGAATCGAAAGACAGCACATCACACGAATAAATGCCGACAATGTTGTCAATCTTATTCATGATTTTCCCTTTTTGTTTCCCTTATAATTAATGTACAAATCAATACCGTCTCTTTTGGAAGCTCGGTGTTTTCATATTGCACATCAACAATCCGGTCGCGGCCGGTTCGGTTCAAAAGCCCGTTCAAAAACGCAATCGTAATCCGCTTTCAGCTTGGGTGGCCGAACAGCTGCTTGAACATAAAATCCATTTTCAAGTCGAGGTATTCTTTTGGCATAGGAGGCTTTCATCCTTTCGAGGAATTTTTTTGAGGAAATATAGAGGATTTGCTTTTATTAAAACGGAATGAAGAGGAGAAATCAAGATTTGAAACAGAATTTTCTGGATAAAAACAGAAAGAGAGCCGGGTGATTTTTGAGAATATTACAGGCTCTCTTTTTCTGATATTCTAATAATCTTCGATCTACTTCAGGATGTACCAGACACCATGCTCAGGGGGAATTAATTTTATTTTTAGACTAACTTGTGAATTCTGAAAGTTTAACCAAGTTTTATATTCAATCTACGCAACATTTCAAATGTATTCACGTACTGTACATTAAATGCACGACAGACATTCGGGATAGGGATTCTTTTTTTTATATCGGCATTAAATTGTTCATGTGTAACTACTATAAAATTATATGTCTTTGCGAAAGCTACCAGCCAGCTATCCGCTACACTGGCGAAGTCATTTTTCGCAATGTCAAGATATTGGTTTTGATTAACTGCCCAAGTAATAATTTTCCGATATGTGTCAATAACTTCCTCTTTATCTGTCGGTTCAAACCATTGAGCAAAGTTATTATTTATCCACTTGCTCAATTCATCGTCTTTATGAAAATTATTGATTTCTTGACGAATTGTTGAAGTATTTTCTAAAGACTTATTACAATTCATCGTCTTTATGAAAATTATTGATTTCTTGTTTAACACGATCGATACTTATTATGTTACCGCTTTTGGCATGTTCAAACAGGGCATTCCAAAAGGAAGGAGCTATGTCAAAAGAATAATACCTGTTATAGGCCTCAATAAAGACATTGGCATCCAGTACAAATTTGTTGTTAGAGCTCATAACTTTCTCCCAGGATCTAAATATTCTGCGAACTTAGAAAAAGTTTTGCCATAAAGCCCAGTCAGTTGATAGGCTTCACGGTAGAGAATTGTTCCTTCCTTTGTAGCCCTTATTACAGCTTCTGCAAAACGGCGGCCGATACGTAAATGTTGAGTTGCGTAAAAGTTGCCCCCGCTAGTATCTTGATTTTCTTGGTAACGTCTTTCTATATAACAGGCTTGATAGAATTTAAAAAACTCATCTTTAGTAATTAGTTTCAAATCTAGCGCTCTACGGGCTGCAACAATTTCACTTACTTTGAAATTGCGAGCAATTTGTTTAAAACAATCTTCATATCTGCTTACTTGTTGCCGCATATCGAGCAACTCATCTTCGGGTACGAGAAACTCTGCAGCCGCTTTGTTACATACATGCTCGATTTTAATGTCAGCAGGCTGAAGATTAGTTAAATCAAATGCTGCGCTTGCTCCATACCAAATATGAGCGAGTTCGTGCGCCAATGTAAACATTTGTGCAGCTTTGCCATCTGCTCCATTCACAAATATTAAAGGTGCATAATCATCAATAAGCACAAAACCACGAAATTCATCGACATCCAATTTCCTATGCGTATTATTACCGACAACTCCATTGATCACTACAATAATTCCAATGTCTTCAATTTTTTTTATTAAGTTGCGTAAAGCTTCTTGCCAAGTTCCTTGCTTTGATGCCCAACCGTCTTTTAAACCTAACGTTCTTCTGATATCTTGAGCAACCAACTTTGGATCGTCTGATAAGTCTGCAGAACCTACATAATTTAAAGGTTCGTTTCCCAGTTGAATTAAATAATCACGCATCCATTGTTGACGCCTCTCCATAGTTTGAACGGTTTCTAAAAGATTGGGGCTGGGTTGAGTAGCAAATTCATCTTTAGTAGTGCGATAGTGGGGAATATTCAATTTCTCCTCTGGTGGATTAGGAAGAAAGAAATAACCAAGAGGTATAGCAGTTGCTTTTGCGAATTTTTCTAGCTGCTTAAGGGTTGGTTGGCTTTCATTATTTATCCATTCATTAAGCTTTGGGAATTTGCTCTTAAGCATGTCAAAATTACCAGTACGTTTTACTGCCCATTGTAGGACATTTGGTTTTACCTCAACCCTAGCCATGATGTTACCCTCCTCCTAGATATAGTATGCCACAAATTAAGTAAAGGAAAAAGAGATGTCTGTTAGATGATTGAGTCAAGAGTTTGTGGGAGATTTTTTTGATGTTTTTATACGTTGGATATATTTGGTTTTAACAACTTGATTTTTATAAGTATTTTGTAAGCGTTTTCTAATCCTCTCATCCTGTTTGTGTGTGCCTTCTTCGCTTTTTTTAAAACCCTTTCAATGCTTTTAATGCTTGGTAAATAGGCGTTCCTGACGAATGATGTAAATAGCGGATATTTCCCCGCACAAACTCAGCTACTCGTGTTCCTACGTGCTTGATTGCCTTTTTCACCATGGTTGGTTCCGTTTCTCTCTTTTCCTCTTGCGAAAGAATCTCTCCTTTCCATGTCTGAATCGTTAATCTGTCTTTTACAGCTACCATCACCTGTAAAAACGCTCGAATGCCTTCGTCACACCAACTCCGTCCACTCTTTACTCGCTTCGCAAAGACGTGCATCGTTCCCTCTGCGCTTCCCATCGGACGCATTCCTGTCGTATCTATCCCTTTCTCTCGCAACCACTCGCGATAATCACTCAAACAGCCCGGCATGGACTCAATCCGTTGGATCAATCTCTCTACTTGTTTTTCTTTCTTCTCGTCCCCTAGCGTCCCTACTGCGCTATACAGTTCGGTTAATAACCCTTTCTCATCAAACGTGGCTAGCTTCTTTCGTATCGTCCGGTACCGCGGATGATGTTGGAAACATTCGCGAATTTCTCGAGCGACATGAAACCGATCCAACTGGAAAAACACACGTTTCCCGAAGTACTCCCGACAAGCCGTAATCCACTCCGCTCCATCTCCATTGATCACCACCCAATCCCTCGTTGGGTCATAGCCGTATTCCTCGATCAAAAACCGTTCTAATCCTTCCCACACCGGCTCTTTTGTTTGGTGTACATAGTGCCGTTTTCCAACCAAGGATACCCGTTTCCCATGTGGCTTCCATCCTTGGTGCACCGCCAAAATTTTTTCTTCCTTCCCTCTTCGGCGACTTCGCTGCCGTTTCACATATAGTCCGTCCGCCTCCACGAACAACACCTGTCGCTCCATTTCCATCGGGCGATGCCTATCCACTGTCGCCTGTACTACCATCTGCCGAATCCACCGCATAGCCTACCATCTTCTCTAACGCTTCTGCGGCTTGGCGATAAGAAGGACCGGTAACGGCTAATTCGATCGCTGTTTCCTCCAATAACGGACTCATCCCCTTCGCTCCATCGAAGCCGAGAAAATGATCTAACAAACACGTATACACGCCTTTTTCTCGATCCAAATAGTAATTGCGTCGGATCTCCACCTCCCCAAAGAGCGTCTGGATGCGTACCGTTCGTTTATCTTTTAGGTAATAACGCTTTTTATCTCGTTGCTTGGCTATCTCTTCATCGAGCCATTCCAATATCTGTTGAAACATTCCTCCATAAGTTTCTTGCAACATCGAAAACAATTCCATTTCTAACTCTTTTAATGTTTGCCCACCTGTGATAAACTGTTGCATAGGACTCTCTGACCTCCTGTGTGATATGGTCGCACTTATCACCTTACAGGAAGAGAGTCCTTTTTGCCTCTATTTTGCTCATCCTCCTTCTTTTCAAGAAAACCTCCCCTTGAAACAGATGGAAGAGGATTTAGCTTCCTCCCACAAACATTTTACTCATACAAGAAATTAAACAAGGATTTTCCGAATTAAATATTGGATATCATTTAAGAAAAGCGAATATTACGAAACTTTCCGGGTATTCTTGTCTTACTGTTTTCAAACTGATTTTTCTTTTAGTCTTCCAATATAAGAACTGGTTTCGTGCTTTTATGAGTAAACGATCTCAGGATCTGCCTGGAAAGGATACAGTCTATCGCTTTTTAAATACACCAACCTATCATTGGAGAAAGTTTCTGCTTTCATTAAGCAGTGAAATGATCCGTCTGCTTCAACCATTAACTTCAAAAGATCGTGTCACAGCTTTTGTGATTGATGATTCTGTCTTTTCAAGAAACCGTAGTAAGTCGGTTGAACTGTTGGCTAAGGTTTTTGATCACTCTACCCATCAGTACTTGAAAGGGTTTCAAATGCTTACCCTTGGCTGGACCGATAGTTTTACTTTTATTCCCGTTGATTTTGCTCTTCTAAGTTCACCGAAAAAGGAAAATCGCCTGCAAGAAATCAATACCAATATTGATAAACGAACATCTGGCTATAAGCGTCGCCAGGAAGCTCTGAAATCAAAACCGGACGTGGCTTCAGCTTTACTTGATCATGCGCTTGAAAAAGGGATTATAGCTGACTATGTTCTCATGGATTCCTGGTTTACACAAGCGCCTTTAATTGAGAAGATTACGAACAAAGGGTTATTTGTCATTGGCATGGTGAAGCAATTAAAGCAGCGATACGTTTACAATGGTGAACGTTTCACACTGAATCAACTTTACAAATTGGCAAAACCTCACATGGGTAAAAAAGACATTCTCGGATCCGTTTATGCTACTTTAGACAATGGAATTCCAGTAAAAATTCTATTTGTACGAAACCGTAATAAACGGAGCGAATGGCTTGCCATTCTCAGCACAGATACAACATTAGAAAATGAAGAGATCATTCGTATTTACGGCATGCGTTGGGACATTGAAGTCTTCTTCAAATGCAATAAATCCCTTTTAAATTTAGAGAAAGAATTCCAGGGACGTTCCTACGACATGTTAATTAGCCATACAACCATTGTTTTTACACGATATATTCTCATTGCTTGGCAAATGCGAAAAGAGGAGGATTCTAAGACGATTGGCAACCTTTTTTACATCCTTTGCGAAGATGTAAAAGACATAGATTTTATTACTGCCCTCCAATCGCTTATTGACCTTTTCCAAACTTTGGCGAAATCCAAGGTTTCTTTGAACATGGACATCTTTAAAAATCAAATGAATAAATGGTTGGCTTCTATTCCTAATTATATCAAGCAATGCTTAAATATTTCTGTGTGCGAAAGTTGAGTTAATAAGATTTATTTTTTCTGTGTTTCGGTACTGTTCTCTAAGCAAGTGAAGCGTGTCGGAATCTAGCTTAGATATCGCCTCTAGCATGAGTTCTGGCTGTTTCATAAATGTACTTAACTCTTTTGCTAGTTCATACAAATATTTGACAGCACTTTCAACTTTAATCTGATCGTACTGCGCACTGCAAAAGAAGAAATCTTGAATATCAAGCATGGTTAAATCATGATAAGTGTTCTTTAAGTGTTGAAGGGCAATTTCGCACATTTGTAAATACGTCTCGTAGTTGTTGCCAACGGTTCGAAGCTTCATCTCAATCCCGTACGATTTTTTAAATCCATAAACACTTCTTGCTTGTAGAGAAGGTATTTTCTATAATCAAATGCGGCAAGCAAATAGGCAAACAGCGGTGCTCCAAGCGAAATGCTTGGATTATATGCTTTCCCCTTTTCCCGAAACAATTCACGATAAAGATGAATAAATGAACTGATTTAACAACATAGCAACCTCATGCGGACGCTCCTCAGCATACTTCACTAATCAGCCGTATTGCTCCAATGTACAAAACTTCCAGAGGAAGGATTCTCTTTCTGCAGCTTTTTTACAATATTGACAAACAATGCCTGTCACTGTTCGCCAAGAACGTCTTTCAAAACTGTTTGCGTTCATCATCCATTATGGGAAGGAATAGTTGATTTTCATGTATGGGTGGGGAGTAAAATTTACTCATGGATGTTTTTTGCGGAAAAAGGGAGGGCACCCGAAAAGAGAACGCCTAGCGAACACTTTTGGGTCCCATCATGTTCGACACATACTCTCGAACACTGAGCTCACGACAGAGGCTTTGCATAAATGACCTTTCCATCACGCATAATTTGCCGTTTTATTTCCTCATTCAGCGAGTCAAAAAACAGCACATCACACGAATAAATGCCGACAATCTCGTCAATGTCGTCCATTATTTTCCCCTTTTTATTTCCGGTATAATCAAGACACAAATCAATATCAGAATTATAGCGTGCCGTGTTTTTTGCGCGTGATCCAAACAAAATAACTTTTTGAATCTCTTTGTCACCTTCAAAATACGTAAGCAACCGCTCAAATACATTTTTATTAATTCCATACATCGCTATCAATCACTTCTTCTTTTATTTTTTGAAGCAACGCTTCGATTTGGTGAACATATTCATTTACGATTTTATTTTTTATTCGCTCATAATCTTCTTCGTTATACACATGGGCAGTTGCGTTTCGCGAACTCAGCATATCGTTCCATACATCAATATTTTCAATCCATCCTTCCTTAAAAGCTTGACGATAACATGCCCGCGGACTGTTTAGTTCAAGCCCGGATGACTTAAAAATTTTTGATAAAAGCTTCCAAAGTTGATCTTCTAAAATCTCATATTTTTTCACAATCGAATCTCTATACACTTCTTTCATCAATTCGTCTTCATTTGTTATTTGTTGCGATGCTGAAATCACATTTTTTAAGTGCAACAATAAACGAAATGCATATTGATACGACAACATGATCGATTCTTTGTATTTGTCAAACAAATCGTCCATTCCCAATCTACCGCCTTTCTCTTACATAATAACACAAAAAGGCTAAAACTATGTATGGCTTCTACAACAAACTGTTCATCAGCTTTAGACGTTTCTGAATCTCCTTGATCGTTCGCTGCATTGATCGTGTCAATCGCACTTCGAATCCTGCTTGGACCATCCATAAAGATAAGGATATGAATGATTGTTCCTAAACTTGAGGGGGATTGCAAAACGAGGGAAGATGATGAAACACTGGCTAAGGGGCTTTCACTTTTAAGCCAGAAACTTGAGGAGTATTTTTCGTTAAACTATAGTTTTACGCAAAGTTTGAGGCAGGAAATAAAAAGTAATATAATCGAGTAGGAGGGGGTGACTAACCCCATAGCCATCAAGTTAAGAATTTGATCTTTTTTCAGCGCCAAAAACATGGTATCCTTTCTAACGAAAATCATCGTTGGAAAGGATTATTTTTTGATGGCAAAAAAGATGAAGGCATGGATAAAAACGATTCGTCAACTCTTCTCCTCTGAAGAACTGACCCGTCTGGCACGGAAAGTCGGATTCATTCAGCGGCAGCGTTCATTAACAGCGGAAGCCTTTCTGACGCTATGTGCTTGGGGAGACGGATCGCTCGCCTGTCAGTCGCTTCAGCGGTTGTGTGCCGATTTGGCGCTCTGGCATGATTGCTCTCTCTCGAATGAAGGACTGAATCAGCGGTTTACGCCTCGTGCCGTGGCGTTTTTAAAAGAGGTCTTTTTTACTCTCCTGATGCATCAACGTCCGGCACTCTCTTCCATCACCGAGACGTATCGCGCTTGTTTCACCCGTCTGCGGATCTTAGACTCTACCAGTTTTTTACTTCCGGCCGACTATGGTGAGGACTATCAAGGTTCGGTTTCATCTGGCGCCAAAATCCAATTTGAGTATGAGCTGTTATCGGGAACCTGTCTTCAGCTGTGCGTCCAACAGGCCAATGATTCCGATGCCCGTTTTGCTTATCATACCCAGCACACGATTTTACCGAATGACCTTTGCATTCGGGATCTGGGGTTTTTTTCACTCGCCACGCTGGCGGAGATCGATGCTCGAGGTGCTTATTATATTACCCGGTTGCGTTCCGATATCAAAGTCTATATCAAACAGGACGGGGAGTGGCACGAATGGGATTGGGAATCGATAGGAAATCGATTGGGCGAGGGGGAAGCCGTGGAAGTGGAACACGTGTATATCGGACACCAACGCCTGTATGTTCCGCGTCTGATTTTTCGCCGTCTCACGGCGGAAGAATGGGAAAAACGGCTGACGTATGTGCGGAAAAAGGAAAAAAAGAAAGGGAAGGCGCTGTCACGCCAAACCCTTGAACAAAAGAAATATCACATCTTACTGACCAATTTACCACAAGAATCGTTTGATGCGCAACAAGTTTATGAGCTGTATTCGCTGCGCTGGCAAGTGGAGCTGTTATTTAAGGGCTGGAAATCCTTATTTGATCTTGACCGTGTCAAAAAGATGAAGAAGGAACGATTCGAATGCCACTTATATGGGACATTGATTGCCATTTTAGTCACGCAGACTCTTCTGTTCCAAGCCCGAAGGTATTGGCATCAACGGGAGGGAATCGAGATCAGTGAATGGAAAGCGCTTAATATCCTCCAATCGTATTGGCATCGGTTTCTTTTGCATCCCCAAGCGATGGAAACCGCCCTTCCATCTCTCCTATCTCTGTTAAGGAAACACGCGAGGAAAGACCGAAGGAAAGGAGAGGAAACGGTATCGGATCTTTTAAAGAAATTGGGGATATGGTAGTGTGGGTCATGGATATAAATGCCAAATAACCCTCTTCTTGAGGGTTATTTGGCATGCCCAGCATTTGGTTTTCTCTTCATCCTTTGATTGATTTTTCGAACATGCGTATCATCCTAAAAAATTTTATACCGCTAACTTGACGGGTATGGTGACTAACCCCCGACCTCTCACACCACCGTACGTACCGTTCGGTATACGGCGGTTCAATTAAGATAATTGACGCAAGTCTTTATAACTTCCGTGAATAGCTGTTCTCTTTATGCCAGTGGTCACTCCACCCTCCAAGAGGTCTCCCACGGGATTCACCGCTTCCTTCCTCAAGTGAGGTACTACGTTTTCTGTGTTCATCATGACTCACTGAATGCCAAGGGCTATTCTCTCTTAATTGTTCGGTCCTTCTTAGTTGTTCTAGACCAACTAATACTATGACCTCTGCTGACTTCTGACTGTTCAGCTATCTATCACTAGATAGGTTACCAAGGTTACTTGGCGTGCCAGCCAGACCTCCCCGGGTAAGAGTGTAATCTTTCCTTCCATCCATCTGCTTCATTTACTCTGTATCACCTTCGGCAGAAAGGGCTTTGTTTTGTCTTGCAAACTCACCCAGTGATACCTAGCCTCATATGAAGTTCGTGTTCCGAGAGACCTTAAAGTTTGCCGCTCGCTTCCTTCAGATTCCGCGTCACCACGGACACCCTTGCGTTAAGCTAACTGCTACTTCTGCCTTCGCAGCTCGGGACTTTCACCCTATAGATTACACCCATGCCGGGCGCACATGAAAGAAAACGGCCCGGATTGGGGCGAAGAAAAGGAGGGACAGTGTTGACTGAACAGATCGAGCCAATCATTATTGAAGTGTTGACCGAAACGGTGTCCCCATATTTGATTTATTTGTTTGGATCAACGGTTGCAGGACATATCCATCAAGACAGCGACATTGATATCGCTTTTCTCAGCGACCAAAAACAATTGGATCATTATGAACGATTTATGGTTGCGCAAGAATTGGCATCCAGGCTGCACCGGGATGTCGATCTTGTGGACCTCAAACAAGCAAGCACCGTGTTTCAGGCGCAAGTGGTCAGTAACGGCAAAGTCATCTATTGTACAAATGAACAGAAAAAAGCCGAATATGAATGGAGAGCCTTGAAGATGTATGCAAAATTGAATGAAGAACGCACGGAAATCTTGCGAAACATTAATGAAAGCGGGTCGGTTTATGAAAAATGATGTCATTTTAAATAAAATTAGCGTGATCGAGCGGTGCATAAAGCGCATTCACGAAGAATATGAGAACAACCCGAAAAATTTAGAAAACTACACGAAGCAAGACTCCATTATCTTAAATCTCCAACGAGCATGTGAAGCAAGCATTCGGGGCGTGACAGGCACGCAAGCTAACGGATGAATGTGTGGCACAATCGTCATTTGCATTTGGTGTTGTGTACAGCACTTCGTCGGATAAACGATTGGCGGCATCATATTTGGACGACAATGCATATTTCATACCCCTTTCGTATTGAATTTCGTTACATTACTAGCGTATGTATCAAGGGGTATACATGTACTAATGGAAATACCTATTTTACATGAACGTATAAATGTTATGCTTCATATTAGCAAAAAGGACGACTGTAGCCCCGATTAAAACGAAAAATAAGTACAAAATTTTTTTACTCATCATTCTCTCTCCGTAGCTTATATTGTTCACAAATATACATTCTACTCGATTCAATTGTATTCGACAAGCCGGAAAAATATTGTCATTTTTTGCGCTTCCCTCGGAAATAAAGCGTAAGATAAGCATGGCGTTGAAAATGAATGCTCCCCTTTTTATATGGGGGGTTTGAAACGATGCCAATCGGAATGCCTCCTTCTTTTAACAATACTGTTTTTTGTTCGTCCATGAATATGGCAGGAGGATGTCCTGCATTGACATACTCGATGACTTTTGTTTTTACATCAATGGTTCCATAAAACGCTGTAAAGTAATATTTCGTTTCTTTCCCGAATAACTGGAATGAGTGGCGATTTAATTCATGTACAACAGTAAGCGGATCTGTCACCTTCGTCATTAAACCGTGTAATAGCGAGCGAATCGACATGACAACAAGTGCTGAAGCCACACCGTGTCCCATGACATCAATAATGATAAAAGCATATAAATGCGGGCGAACTTGTTGCCAAAAATATAAATCGCCAGACAACTGGGATGACGGAATATAATGACCGATAAAATGAACATCTTCATTATTCATTGGTTCTGGAAGCAATCCTTCTTGAACGAGACGCGCCACACGCAAATCTTCATTCATCTTTTTTTGCATCGTCCACATATGACGATAACTTTCCATACAAACGCCCCCGCTTTAAATGCTTCTTCTAGCTTTTGTTCATCATCACATCCCGTGACCATCAACACTGGAACATGTTGGAGTTGCTCATGTTGTTTCAACCGCCGACACCATTCAATGCCATTCGTTCCCGGCATGCAAATATCCATTAAAATGACATCTACATGTTGTGAAAGTACAAATGCGTACGCTTCATCTGCATGTTCGAACGGATAAATGGAAATATGTTCAATATGCTCAAGCATCGCCTCCATCATTTCTAATGTCGGCATATAATCATCAACAATAACCACTTTCATTTTTGGCCGCCCTTTTCAACGTAATTTTCCTCTATTTCATTTATACACATCATACATTGAAAAAGGCTAGTGCAAAAATGAAAGTTTCGCAAATTTTTTATTTCCCGCTAAAATGAGGACGGCGCTTTTCTAAAAAGGCTCGAATGCCTTCCTCGTGATCTTTTGTTTTGCGCATATGTGCTTGATACACCGTTTCCATTTGCAACGTCTTTAACAATTGTTCTTCGCTTAAACGGGCATATAACTGTTTTGTCGCAATCATGGCACGAATCGGTTTAGATAACCATTCATTCACTTTTTGTTGAACGGTTTGCTCATTACCGATTTCATCAACGATCCCCATTTCGTATGCTTCTTGTGCACCCATCACTTTCCCTTCCCATATGACTTGCTTAGATTTTACATCCCCAATTTTCCGTTTTAAAAAGAAATGTCCACCCCCATCTGGGATGAGTCCAATTCCAATAAAATTCATGGCAACACGGGCTTGCTCATTTGCGATAACATGGTCACAGGCGAGCGCTAAACTAAATCCTAATCCGGCTGCGGCCCCATGCACGTAACTGATCGTTAGTTTTGGTAATTGATGCAATGTAATAGCAATTTGTTTGATTGTGTCCATTACAGTTATGAATGAATGTTCATTCGTTGATTGCAACATCGTTTTAATGTCGCCACCTGCACTAAACGCCTTACCGCGACCGCGAATGATGACGATATCCGCTTCGCTGTTTTCCACTTCCTTTAACGCCTCAAGCAATTCGAGCAACATTTGCTCATGCAAAGCATTTAATGCATCAGGACGATTCAATTCAATCGTTGCCACTCGACCCTCATATGACAAAATAATATGTTCCATTCTCTCCATCCCCTCTCTCATTTGTTCGCTGTTCTTTTTCGACGCATATGAATAAAATCCTGCAAAAAACAAAGCGAGTTTTACATACGATTGTTGTCACCATAAAAAAAGACGACATTACCCGTCGTCTCGTCAATTTTTCATTTTCACAAAGTTCGTCTTTTTTTTGACAAAAAACCGAAGGCGTTTCGCCTTCGGTTAAAACGGTCTCGGAAACGGACCAGAACCTGGACAAACAACATGTTGATGTGATATATCGTTAACAACAGATTGCGTATGTGGAAAATAATGTTGATGCTGGAACAAATGATGATTCACATACGTCGTATGTGACGGATGAATGTGTGGCACAATCGTCATTTGCATTTGGTGTTGTGTACAGCACTTCGTCGGATAAACGATTGGCGGCATCATATTTGGACGACAATGCATATTTCATACCCCTTTCGTATTGAATTTCGTTACATTACTAGCGTATGTATCAAGGGGTATACATGTACTAATGGAAATACCTATTTTACATGAACGTATAAATGTTATGCTTCATATTAGCAAAAAGGACGACTGTAGCCCCGATTAAAACGAAAAATAAGTACAAAATTTTTTTACTCATCATTCTCTCTCCGTAGCTTATATTGTTCACAAATATACATTCTACTCGATTCAATTGTATTCGACAAGCGGAAAAATATTGTCATTTTTTGCGCTTCCCTCGGAAATAAAATAAAAATTTTCCTTCTTCTTTTTTTGCACATGATATAATGTTTTTGGGGGATTTTTTATGAAAATTGGAGGGAATGCGATGTAAAAATGTCCGTTTCATGCTCTTTTTAATGAACGTGGAGCCATTCAACTTTTTCGCAAAAAGCACCAACAAGAAAAAGAAAATACAATTTCTCGCTCTTCTACCACTGCACATGTTGCTACATATTATCGCCAACTCGCCTCAAGCGATCGGAAGCAACAAATTGCTTTTGTCCAATTAACAGAAGAAGATGTACAGCAGCTCGCCTCCATTCGCCCGCTGTTTGCTAAACATGTAGAGCGAATCGTGGATACGTTTTATGAACAAGTTGGACAAATGCCGCATTTAAGAAAAATTATCGACCATCATTCCACAATCGATCGCTTAAAACAAACGTTACGCGCGTATTTAATGGATATGGTTTCTGGAGAAATTGGCGACCAGTATGTCATTCGCCGAAAAGTGATCGGCAATGTGCATAACCGAATCGGCCTATTCCCAGAATGGTATTTAGGCGCTTACGCAATCATTCAAAACGAAGTGCTTCACATACTCATGGAGGAGTTACCTCCGACAGAGGCAACAGCTGTATACCGTTCATTCAACAAGCTTTGCTCTTTTGATATGCAAATTACGATTGAAACGTATATTGAATCGTATACATCGATGAGATTAAACGAAATTGCAGAGTTGCAACACCGCTTAACGGAATCGTCTACAACGCTCGCTTCAAGTGCAGAAGAAACGAACGCTTCAATCTTTGAAGCACAAAAAATGTGCAAAGTATGTTGAACGAAGTCACGTCTATCCAACGTCAATCCGTTCAAATGACAGAGCGAGTCGAAAAAGGAAAAGAAGATGTGAAGCAAACATTAACAAAACTTGATGGCGTTGCGAAGTTGATTGAAGGAACGAAATCGCTTACGAACGAACTAACAGATAGCTCTCGAAAAATTGGAGAAATTGTCAACGTGATCCGCAGCATTTCAAATCAAACAAATATTTTATCGTTAAATGCAAACATTGAAGCAGCAAGAGCCGGTGAACACGGTAGAGGATTTGCAGTCGTTGCCAACGAAGTGCGGAAATTAGCATCACAAACTGAGCAATCGCTTGACTACATTCAAAATCATATTGATGTTGTTCAACAAACGATTCGAAAATTCGAACATGCATTTCAACAAATTGTAGAAGAAACACGAGCATTCCGACAAGCGAATGAAAGCATTATTCACATTTTTGATCAGTCCGTTACCGATGTGAAAATAACGAACAAAAAAATCGATCAATTCACTTCACTTATTGAGCAGTTCCATCAAATGTTTGATGAAATTTCATCCGCTGCATCACAAATCGCAGAAATGGCGGAACAACTGAACGATTTAAACCAAGAACTGACTGACAAGTTCAATTCGTAAATGTTAAAATGAGTATAGAAATGACAGGTGTTTCTGCACCGATTAAACACATATTATCTAGTCGTGTAAGACTGAACAGGATTTTTCTTAGACTTAAAACGCGGTCTATTGTTTTGCTTCTTAAAGAAACGAGAATAAGCGTCAGCAAGATTTTTTAATGACGATTGAATCGCAATACTATCTATTTCTTTTAGCCAAGTTAATTCTTTTTTTAATTGCGTTAACTGAGCAGAACAAGAATTATAAGTTAGACCTTTTCCTGTTTTTTGTAAGCATTGTCCCATTTTGCTAAAAAATGATTAAATACAAATCGGGAGCAACCAAATGTTTTATTAATTAACTCAACTTTCGCAGTGAAAAATTTATGAATAATCCTTGATTTGATAGGTTTCTTTGGGTATCTCATATTCACTTGACACTGAAAAAATTCGTCTAAAAAACAAAAAGACACCTCTTTCTTTTGGTAAACTATTGGTGACCAAACCAAAAACCAAAGAAAGAAAGGTGTCACCATTATGATAACGAAAAAAGAGTATTTTGCGCAATTACCAAAAGAAATAAAAGACGGATTTTCTGAATGACAAATTGGTAATCATTTAAGAAAAGCAGGAATTATCAAGGCTTGTGGTTATTCTTGTTTATCGATTTTTCAACTATTATTTCTTCTTGTTTTTCAATACAGAAACTGGTACCACGCCTTACAAAGCAAAAAGGCTGCCGATTTACCAGGAAAAGATACCATTTATCGTTTTTTGAACTCGTCTACGTATAACTGGAGAACCTTTTTACTATCTCTGAGCTCCGAAGTGATTCGTCGTGTGAAACAAACGATTTCGAAGCGCCGTGTTACCGTGTTGATTGTAGACGATTCGATTTATTCTCGTAACCGTAGTAAATCGGTTGAGCTTCTAGCTAAAGTATTCGATCATTCCACTCGTCAGTTTGTCAATGGTTTTCAACTATTAACGCTCGGATGGTCCGATGGCTTTACATTTGTACCTATCGATTTCGCTCTTTTGAGTTCAGCGAACCAAAAGAATCGCTTGAACGAAATCCATTCGTCCATTGATAAACGAACCACAGGCTACAAACGACGGCTCGAGGCATTGGAAGCAAAACCAAACATGGTGTTGACATTAGTAGAACATGCATTGGATAAAGGAATTTTCGCTGATTATGTGCTCATGGATACATGGTTTACTCATGCCCCGTTGGTGGAGAAGATTCACTCCAAAGGCCTTTTTGTCATTGGTATGGTCAAACAGCTGAAACAACGGTATCTTTTCAACGGAGAACGTTTCACCTTGGAACAACTGTATCGAAAAGCGAAACGAGACATTGGCAAAAAAGAAACAATCGGCTCGATTCACGCAACCCTTCATACGGGTTTACCAGTGAAAATCGTGTTTGTGCGGAATCGAAACAACCAAAGTGAATGGCTGGCCATTTTGAGTACAGATACCACGCTGTCTAATGAAGAAATCGTTCGAATCTATGGGATGCGTTGGGACATCGAAATCTTTTTTAAATTCAGTAAATCGTTTTTACATTTAGCCAAAGAGTTTCAAGGTCGTTCCTATGACATGATGATTAGCCATACTACCATTGTCTTCACTCGGTATATCTTGTTTGCTTGGCAACTTCGGAAAGAAGAGGATCCGAAGACCATGGGCAACTTATTCTTGTTTCTATGTGACGAAGTAAAGGAGATGGACTTTAAAACGGCTTTACTACAATTGATTTCTCTTTTCCAAACTTTGGCTGAAGCTAAGGTTTATTTGAGTATGGACATTTTTCAGTGTCAACTGTCCAATTGGATTACTTCTTTACCTCGTTATATCAAGGACTGTCTCCATATTTCTGTGTGCGAAAGTTGAGTTTAATATATAAGTTGCAATAAAGAATTGCCGATTTTTCGTTTCGGTTTTCATCTAAATACAAGCTGATATGATATAACGTGGCGAGTGATCAGCTGGATGTAAAACAAAATTTCAACTTATATAGCTACCGTTGTTGATGATTTTTTTGAATAATCCGTCTCAGTTCCTCGATAGAAACATTGGCTTTATGTAACATGGCGTGGCAATTAGGACATACGGGCCTTAAATCATCGAAAGGATTTACTCGATATTCTTCATTTATTTCACTTAATGGTTTTATGTGATGGACTTCGATGAATTTTTTACCGATTTCGCCATAAAATTGTTCAAAATCAAATTCACAAACAGAGCATTGGTACCCATATTTTAATAAACATAACTGTCTTGCTTTAGGATTCCGCTCATATCGATTTACAGCCACCAGCTTTTTGCTGCCTTCGTATAATTCGATATTTTCTAATTCTTGCGGTAAAAGAGTTTCTTGACTTTTATCGTTCAAGTCTACCTTTTCATAGATGCTTATAGCCTCTTTTAATTCAGGTCTCAATTGCCAAATAAACGTGTTTCGATCTTCTTCTCCTAAAAAGGGAATATGCCAATATCTAATGGTGCCATCTTTTGCTCTTGGAAATTGCACATCTTGAAGCTTGCTTACAATTCTTTTTCCGAGTCTTCCGATTTGAAGGTTTAGGACAGAATGACTCTTTTTATTTAGAAGATTTGCAAGTTGTTTTCCCGTCGCTTTGCAATTCGTTTGATAATAAAGCATCATCATGAGCTCGACATCTTCTTCTTGAAAAATCTCTTTATTTCTTAATAATTCAAGCCATTGGCGAACTGAAATATTAAGAGATTCTTTGTAAATCTTCATCCAATCATCTCTCCTAGTAACTTTTAGCGGGTTCGTATGCTTTTAGTCCTTCATCGCCGGTAAGAATTTCGACTTCTCGTCCGTTCACGTTTGCGTAATATTTGGTAGCTGTTTTAATCATTGCTCAGCTTAAAAAATAATATCGTAAGATTCATTGCCTTTTAACAGCTGTAAAAAATCTTCCGTCTCCATCACGGTATCGACCGGAACAACGGTACTATCATTATTTCTAACAATGCAGATGACTCTTTTTCGATGCGTACTTTTTCGCAGATAAATAAGTTCTGTTTCTCCAATCATTCCCATCCGAAAAGCTCTCGCCAAAAGGACATCTGTACTTAAAAAGCTGATTGGATTGATAGTGGGCACGTTTAACAAGTTATGTTTAGATGAATAATCCATAATTTTTTTCTTTATTTCCACAACCGCAAAATCACTTGTGCTAATGGAAATTTGTTTAATTTTATTTCCATAATGGTGAACAAGCAAGAAAGCCAATGCAAGAATAGAAGTTTCTCCCGCATTTTTCTTTATCATTCCTTCTTCCTTGCTGTCAAAGCCGTTTTCATAATAATTCCCAATCCATTCATCATCAATATCTACTCTGCCTGATTCCGCTTCTTGAATCTGTTTTTTTAAATATCGATGCGGCTTCGACCCGGGAGAAGTAGCATTGGCAAACACTTTCATGAGTTTCAAGTCATGATAATCTACCAAAGGGAGGTAATCCGTTTCTTCATCCAAATAAAGCAACTGTTGAGGGATAGAAGAAATATATTGACGCCGATGTTCACTTTGTGCAATTTCAGCATACACCCAGCCTGGAACTAAAATAAGGTCGTAATATCCATAGATTTTGTCAACTGGAAAATATTTTTCGTGTTGGGTGCAAAATTGTACATTATTATTGTCAAGTATACAAATCCGCAAATCATGTTCTTTTGTAATAAAATTGTTTAACTCTTTAAAACTATCGCTAACCATCTCATACATGATTCAATCCCTCTAATGTCCGGCGAAATTGGTTGAGAAACTCTTCATGTTCCTTATACATTTCGACTTCTTCATGTTCTGTGCGCTTTTCTTTGATTTTTGTTTCTAATGCTCCTAAGTCGATAATATTGCTCGACTGAACCAATGATACATCTAGGGCCAACTTGCGGAACATCTTCTCGAATTCTTGCTGGCTGATTCTAATATCAAAGTTCTTTTTTATTTGCTGGCGCAGTTCTTCGTTTTTATATTCTCCTGCTGATTCATATAGTTGGATGAGGATGGCTTTGTAGGGTGCTTTGAAGGTATCGATGCAGTGCATAATTCGCTCAACAAATGGCAAGTGATGGCCCACCTGATAAAAATACTCATACACATCATGACCTAAAAGCATTTGGCTGGCAAAATAATCTGCTTTTCTCTCAGAAAGGTCAAATTCTGTTGAAATTATGTGGTACGAACTTTCTTCAATCCCTTTGATTAAGTGGTAGATTTCATGCCAACAGATAAAATACTGATACACCCTCGGTTGTGCCGTGTTAATGACAAACACTTTCTTACCATTAGGCAATTCCCGGATGGCGCCACCCCAATTTTCGTCAGGTATAGGAACTTGAATAAGATAGTGTTCTTTTAGTATTTGCAGGGCCTGTTTTTCAGGTGAAAGGATGCGGATTTTTTTATATCTTGTCTCCACAACCGTAATAAGTCGTTCAATTTCCTCTTTGATTTCTTTGTTCAGCTTGACCGTCTGATCCAGATTTTCACTAGTAATTCGCATCATTTTCCCATGCCTTTCATTTATAGATAGATGGCGGCAATATCTAATAAGTCATCAAGATCGTTTAAAATCTTTTGAATATGTTCCGGCCTGTTTTCTTCCTGTAAACGATCAGAATATTGCATAGCCGGTCTCTGCCATGATTCAGGAATGATCACAGGAGGATGCAGAAAGTAATCCTCAGGCAAATTGAAAGCTGCCGTAATTTTTTTTAGATGGGTTTCAAATGTAACTGGGCTTGAAATTTCTCCGGCAAGAATTAAATTTAATGTTGGACGAGAAATGTTTGTTAACTTAGAAAAAGATGATTTTGAAAATCCTTTTAACCTAATAAAAGTGGCAATATTCTCGCCAATTTTCTTACGATGTTGAAAGAAGTTCATTTTTCCTCCCTCCTTATGCCGCAGTATCAACTTCTTTTAAAATATACTTGCTGTTAATAATTATATCCTAAATATCTTTTTTGTAAAAATAAATTTTACAATTTGTAAAAAAATCGATGCTACTTTAAAATAAAGGTTTATGTTCACCTTAACTAATTTTGGTAAAAACCACTTCAAAACATGTCATAAAAACAAAAACAGAAGCCAATACAGCTTCTGTCATTAAACTTCGAGGAGACAGGCATCTGACCAGCGTACTACTTCAGTTCATCATATTTTTCTTTGAACCAAACGCTTTTTCAATCGGATACTTTTTTTCATTTTTCTCTATTTTATTGATGATTGCTTCTTCTAAATCAATGCCCAATTCATGTGACAATAAAAGTGCGTAAATAACAACATCAGCTAGTTCATCCTTAATATTTTCAAAATTAGCTTGAACTGCTTCTTCGCTTGTTTTCCATTGGAAATTTTCCAGCAATTCCCCCGCCTCTAACGTTAGGGGAAATCGCTAAATCTTTTGGAGTATGAAACTGTATCCAATTACGAGCATCTCGAAATGCGATAATTTTTTGCTGCAAGTCTTTCAAAAAGCTCACCACCAAACTAGATCGCTTACAAATTTTACATAAATTATAGCAAAAAACATCCATGAGTAAATTTTACTCCCCACCCAGGCATGAAAATCCATCTCTCCTTCCATAATGGAGGATGAACGCAAACAGTTTGGAAAGACGTGCTTTTTAATGGTGGTTCGACCCTGTGCAAAAAACTGTTGGAGTCCATTTGGTGTTCCACCCATTGTGAGCCCTTTTCATGTGAAAAGGTGACTACGAACAGAAAAATGCCTAACGTACAAGTGGACTCACTGTTTGCGAATTCATCAATGGAAGGAGTAAGAATCATGGATGTTCTTTATCATCGTTGTGCGGGATTAGATGTCCATGCCGAAACCATTGTCGTTTGTGCCCTTCTTGGAGAAGAAGATCACATTCAAAAGGAAATCGAAACATTCCCTACTTTCACGAAAGATTTGTTTCGTCTTCTGAAATGGTTAGAAGATCGTGGGGTCACTCATATTGCGATGGAAAGTACCGGTGTTTACTGGAAACCCGTGTTCAACATTTTGGAAGACTATTTTGACATTACTCTCGCTAATGCCCAGCGCATCAAAAATGTTCCCGGTCGAAAGACAGATGTCTCCGATGCCGAATGGATCGCCAAATTATTGCGTTATGGGCTGATCGAGAAGAGTTTCGTTCCGCCTGCGGACATTCGGGAATTGCGAGATTTGACCCGTTTACGGAAAAAGTGGATTGGGCAGTTAACCGCGGAGAAAAACCGCATTCAAAAAGTGTTGGAATGTTCCAATATCAAGTTAAGTTCCGTGATTTCGGATGTATTTGGTGTATCTGGGCGAAAACTACTTGAACGCCTAATGAAACAAGGATATATCGAGGAACCAGAGATTGATGCCTGTATTCATGGGAGAATGAAAGGAAAAAGACAACAAATTCAAGATTCTCTCTTTGGTACATTGACCAACCATCAACTGTTCATGATTCGCCAATCGTGGAAGCATATCGAATCGTTGGAAAGTTTACTTCGAGACATCGAAGAACGAATCGACCAACTCTTACAAGTATACAAACAAGAGATGGAGCTTCTTGTGACCATACCGGGGGTCAAGAAGGAAACCGCTGCCGTGATTATCGCTGAAATCGGAGTCGATATGGGACAATTTCCAACGTCTCAACACCTCGCTTCATGGGCGGGAGTCGCGCCGGGAAATCATGAAAGTGCTGGAAAACGAAAAAGTACCCGAACGACGAAGGGGAATCCGCATATCAAGTCGGCGTTATGTGAGGCGGCTTGGGCTTTGTCTCGATGTAGGAATCAACGTTTGGCAGCGAAATATTGGTCATTGGCGGCACGCAGGGGAAAGAAAAAAGCACTCGTTGCGATCGCGCACCGAATGCTTACCATCATTTACTGCATCATTTCTCGAAAAGAACCGTTTCGAGAGCAGTAAATAAATTAGTATAACCAAAAAGGTTCAGAAATATACGAGATACCTAAAAATAAGGTAGCTCTGCTTTCCTATTGCCTTTTTTTGGTCGTTAATAGGGTATCCAATTTGATTGTGGGGTATACCGCTTCAGCCATGGTTAATTGATTTTCACAGAAAAATAGATGATGTATAAAATTTTGTGTAAAGCATTTTGCTAGACCAAAAGAATAAGGTAGGGTATTCTCCGATTTGGACCACAACACATTCCAGAGAAAGGAGAACCCTACCTATGTCTAAAAGTATACCGAATGTAGATTTGGCTAATTCCGTCTTATATTTGGATGGCTTATACATAAAACTTCGTCGTGATACCGTTGAGAAAGAAGTCATTTATGTGGTGTTAGGTGTGAATGAAGAAGGATATCGCGAAATTCTTGATTTCTTTGTGGGAGGACAAGAAAGCGCCTATGTATGGCAGGAAATTCTTCAAAACCTCTACAAAAGAGGCGGAAAGGAAGTGCTTTTGGGCGTATTCGATGGACTACCGGGTTTAGAGGAAGCCTTTAAGACGGTTTATCCGAAAGCCGATGTGCAGCGTTGTGTCGTTCATAAAGTTCGTAACACGCTCAATCGTGTTCGGAAAAAAGATCAATTTGAAGTGGCAGAGGATCTCAAACTGATTTATCGCGCACCGAATAAGGAGATTGCGTTACAGATGTTTCAACAGTTTGAGTTGAAATGGTCTAGTAAGTATCCGAGGGAAGTCCAATCTTGGGTTGATATTAGGTCAATAAAGTAGACACAAAAAATTTATAGATTTTTTTCGCAGCTACCGCGCTATCGATTGGTGGCCTTTTAAAAGTAATTACGACGTTGTCCTAATTATTTTTAAAAGGTAAATTTTCGGGTCTAACTATTCTATTAATATGTTCATTAAGCTCCCTTTTTATAGTACATACGTTCGTATTCAGATGGTGAAAAATACTCTGTTGCGGAGTGAATACGTTTATTATTGTAAAATATTTCTATATACTCAAATATGCTCTTTTTTGCTTCCTCCCTTGTTTTATAACGAGTCTGATAGATTAGTTCTTTTTTTATTATCCCATGAAATGATTCAATACAAGCGTTGTCATAACAATTTCCTTTGCGGCTCATGCTACATTTCATTCCGTATTCCATTAGCTTAGCTTGATAGTCATTTGAAGCATATTGACTCCCTCGATCAGAATGATGGAGGATAGAACCCTGTGGTTGTTGACGCTGATAGGCTTGCTTTAAAGCACTTAACACTAGCTCCTTTTTCATGGAACAGTCTATATGCCAGCCGACTATTTTCCTTGAATACAAATCCATCATACTAGCTAGATAAAGCCAACCTTCATCCGTTGGAATGTAGGTGATATCAGCTACCCATACTTCATTTGGTTTCGTAACAGTAAAATGTTGGTTTAAGACATTTTCGTGGACCGGATGGTTATGTTTTGAGTTAGTGGTAGCCTTATGCTTTTTCACGGTACGAGACTTCATTCCCTCTTTGTTCATTATGCGGGAAACCGTCTTCTGTGAAACCTTAATGCCTTCATGATTAAGCTTTTTGGCAACCTTTGGACTCCCATACAGTTGGCGAGATTCGATATACACACGACGCACTTCCTGCGTCAATTCTTCTCGACGCTCTTGTCTAGCACTTTTGGGACGATCACGCCATTTATAATAACCGCTTCGAGAAACTTTCAATACTTCGCACATCTTCTCCAATCGGTAATCGAAGCGATGCTCATGGATAAATGAATATTTTACCGATGGTCTTTCGCGAAGAAGTGCATCGCCTTTTTTAAGATGGAGTTTTCCTCCTCCAGATCCCGAATACGTTTCTTCAGTTCACGAACTTCGTGGTCTTCGGATCGAAACGTTTGGGTTTCTGTTATTTCAGGTTCTTGCTTATATTTTTTCATCCAGCCGTGAAGAGTATTTTCGTTAATTTTGAGCTCACGAGCCACTTGTGCAACGGATTTCGCTTCCTCCAAAATATAACGAACAGTTTGACGCTTAAAGTCTTCCTCGTACCGCCTTTGTTTTTTTGTCATGTAGACACCTCATTTTTCAGTCTATTATTACTATAATAATCTGTGTCTACTTTTTAGTCTAACTGTAAACTAGCACATTATTTCAGAATCCCTTTTTCAAATTATTTCAGGCGGATTCGGAAATAATGTGCAAAATTTTTGCGGATTGTTCCGGATTTTGCACATTCTTTCGGAACGTTTGCACGCTCTTTCAGATGAAGATTTCCAGCGCGCCTGATGGACCGATGGAAAAGAGAAAGCACAAAAGAGGCCGATTCGGCCCCTTTCGTGCTAATACCCCATTTCCTCTGCGGCCATGCGCACCACTTCTTCGTCAATGGCGTCCTTTTTCAGCTGATACCCGTATAACAGGCACGTCGTGGCCAACGTGTTGATCACCCGAGGCCATCCCCGCGACTGCAGGGCAATCGCCTCTAACGCCGATGGGGTGAAGATCGGGTGCTTCGCCCCGGCCTGTTTCATCCGATGCTTGATGTAGCCCGCCACCTCTTCCTTCTCCAGCGGCCCCATCCGGTATCGCATGATGATCCGCTGGTCGAGAGGGCGGTGCTGATTGAGCCGCAGCTTCCCCTGTAAATGGGGCAGCCCGGCCAAAATCAAGACAAATGGGTTGGTCGAATCCATCTCAAAGTTGAACAAGATCGCGATGTCCTGTAAAAATGCATCCTTCGCTAAATGCATCTCGTCCAAAATGAACACCGGCGTGATCCGCCGTTCATGATACAATCGCTCGATCGCCTGCTGGATTTGGCGGAAGAGGTCTACCTTGCGGTACTTCGGTTCCTCTCCTAATCCCAAGGCCAAACCACGGTAAAAATCCATCACGCCTCCGGTGGATAACGGAAAGTAGACGACATAATACAATGATGGATTCAATGATTCTTTCAGCGCCCGAAGGGCGAACGTCTTGCCCGCCCCCGGCTCTCCGATCAACAGCCCGATCCCCCGGGTTCGTTTCACGTACTCCATCGCCCGCAACGCTTCCTGAAACGGCGCCCCTTGATACGCCTCGGACGGGTCTGTTTCTTTCGCAAACGGCTCCCGCGAAAGGGAGTAAAACGATTTATACACCGTGTTCTCCCTCCTTCGCCGGAATCGCCGCAAACGGGGACCGATGGCGTTTTACATAGGCGTTGTCCTCCAAACGAACCCGAACGGCCTCCGCCACCTTCCTTCCATCTTCGTACACATAGACGCCCCGTTCGTCATAGCGGAGTTCAATCGATTGCCCAATGAACCGGGGCGGCACTTCATACAGCTGCTTGTTCAAGGTGATCGTTCCATCGGCTTTGACCTTGCGGTGCTCCCGCTTCAGAAAAATCGCATCCAGCCAATCGCTATCTTCGATGAACGACACGAGATGCACTTGCGATTGAAACACCTCATGCGGCGTTTTTCCGTCCAGCGAGGCGTGCGGTTTTCGATGATACTCCTCTTCAAGCCACCTCCAAAAGCGCTCGTTCAGCTCTTCGAGCGACTTCGGGGGATCCAACTCCAGCAGCGGATAAAACCGCGTCTGTACGGTGCGGAAGAACCGTTCGATTTTCCCTTTGCTTTGCGGGTCATACGGCTGGGTGTGGATGAGCGTAATTCCCATCTCGGCGCACGCATACTGCAGCACCTCGGATCGATAAATTTTCCCGTTGTCCGAGTAAATGCGCTTCGGCTTCCCGCAACGAAGCACCGCTTCCTTCGTGACGATCCGCAGCCCGTCAAACTTCTCCGAAGGGAAAAACTGCGCGTACGGCACAAACCGCGAGCAGTCATCGATATAGGCGATCAAAAACGTTTTCTGGGCTTTCCCATTGACTCGAATCGTTGGTCCATGGGATAAGTCCCCTTGCCAAAGCTCATTGATCTGGTCATACGCAAAGCGCTTTCGCTCCGGCATGGGCAAGATTTCTTTCCCGACAAGGTTGTGTTTTTTCAACAATCGGTATATAGTAAAATAAGAGATATGGTTTTCTGGGATTTCCCCCTGCTCGATCAGGTGTTCGTAGAACACCGTCACGGGCATGGTGGGATGTTCTTTTCTTAGGGCTAAAATATGATCCTCATCATCGGGCGACAGACGCCTTGAGTGGCCGCGGTCCGAACGGCGCTTCGGCTTTAAGGCGTCAAAGCCCCCTTTTTTGTATCGGGTGCACCAATCGAGGATCGTCTTGGCTGCGATTCGTTTGTCGCCCTGGTGGGGAACATGGTGCACTCGCTCGCTCACCTCTTTCAGATACGTCTTCGGTTCCACCTGCCCATTCACCAACGGAGCGATTAGCCCGTACCGAAACAGGGCAATGTCGTGTCTCATCGACTCATCCATTCGAATCTCCTCCTGGTCTCACTTGGAATCAGGACCGTTCCGGTCCTCCTGCCCTTATCGTACCGAATTGCTTTTTCTCCGTCGATAGGAAAGGTTTGTGGGAACCTCAATCATTTCCAATTTAGGATATGTATGTAAAATCAGGATCCCATTTAATTCGCAAAAGGGTGTCGGAATCCGTCCTCCCACATCTCTCTGATGACCGAATAGAGACCGTGTTCCTCCAACGTCCGGATCCACCAAGAAGCCCGTTCCTTTTCTTTTTTCACGATAGGGCCTATGATCCTCCACCGCCTCGCAAAAAAGCTATGAAGGTTTGATAGGTTTCGGTAGAACCGTCGGACATAAAAGATGATGCCGTCCTTTGTCGGGAGGAACGGAGCCTGGTTCGTCCCCTCGGTCAATCCCAACTGCTCTTTCACAACTTGCCATACGGCGGACAACGTATACTGAAAATACGGGAGGAGAAAGGAAGGCAGCACACTCACCGTCTTCAAGCATTCCCGACAGCGATACCGGACAATCCAAATGCGATAATCACCATGTGGGGTCAATGCGTTTCGCTCATAGTAACCGTGGCGGTGCAACGGGCGCTTGGCCCGGCAATGCGGACACTTTTTCAGAAGAGGGAAGTCGTTTTCTTTTCCACGCTCTGCATACGTTTGGACGTCAATGCCAAAGTCATGAAATTGAATCACGTCCTCCTCCCCCTCCTATGAACCGATGGATTTTCTCTTCCGAAATAATTCACAAAAAATTTAGCACATTCTTTCAGAAAAGGGGAGAGGGCTTTCTGAAGGAATGTGCAAAAAAATGGCTCTTTTGTTCCGAAATAAAGTGATAATTTACATCTAACATCAGAAGCCCCACATCCTTGACACGTATGCACACGGTGGACGATGCGATGATGCGGATGTTCCGCTTGATGGAGCGTCGTTCCTTGATGACCTTCTTGTCCGCCTAGCTTGTTGCGAGATGGCTTGCGAGAAGAATGGGTGTGAAAACGGTCAGAAGATGGGGGCAAATGGCTATTGGAGCTGTTTTTTTTCGTGCGTGCTTCCAACTCTTGAACACGGTACTTCAGTTGTTCATTTTCTTTGCGTAGTTGTTTGTTTTCGTGACGCAAATGTTCATTTTCTTGAACGAGTTGATGAATGAGCTGTTTTTGTTGTTGAACTTTGCCGATTAAGCTCTCAACTGTAAATACAGCTTGTTGTACCGTCAACATGCGATCCACCTCCTTGTCTATCAGTATTCACATCATAGACAAGGAAAGAAGAAAATATTCAGCTCACTTTATGATGTGGCTGAATAGTTACCCGGCTCCTTTGATCACGTTAAAATCTCTCAATTGAATATAGAAATCCCCAAGAAATTCGCAAACTATCTGTAATCGCCATACAAATATTAATATTTACGTTCAAATGCATACTCTTTGATGGTTACAACAATTTGCTCGAAGGAATATCGATGATTCACTACATCAACAACAAATTCAATGGCATCATCTTGCGGCATCGTAAAATAGTATCCATTGTATTTTAAAAATTGAACAAGTGCTACAAAGGCAGTTCTTTTGTTTGCATTATGAAAACAATGGTTCTTAGCCAAAGACTCAAATAATGCTGCCGCTTTTTCAAAAATAGTAGGATAAGCATCTTTACCAAACACACTTTGTTGTGAACGGTAGACAGCCGATTCTAACAATGCATGTTCTTTTATCCCTTTCAGCTCATTTGGAGAATATTTTCCAATAATGAAAAAATTAATCGCAACGACTTCTTCTACGGTTAGATATCTCATCGATCAATAAGCCCCTTGATGGTCTCATCATATTCTTCAAGAGTTTCGTTTAATACTTCAAAAAAATCTTGGGAGATTCCTTTTGGCAAATCAACTTTTTTACTTTTCTTTATAACAATTTTATCCTCTTCAAGCTCCATTTGTATTTCATCTCCTTGATGAATACCAAGCTTATTTAGAAACTCCATTGGAAAGGTAACCCCAAGTGAATTGCCAACTTTTAATACTTTTCGTTCTGCGCTTAACATTTATCTCACCTCTTTGTTATAACTGTTATAACAATTATAACACGAATTAGATTTATAAAAAAGGTTATAGAAGAAAATCTTAGCGAACAGTGCCAAGCACTGTTCGCTAATCGAGTAGGAGGGAGCGATTAACTCCCGTCCTCTCACACCACCGTACGTACGGTTCCGTATACGGCGGTTCAATTAAGATGATTGACGCAAGTCTTTATAACTTCCGTGAATAGCTGTTCTCTTTATGCCAGTGGTCACTCCACCCTCCAAGAGGTCTCCCACGGGATTCACCGCTTCCTTCCTCAAGTGAGGTACTACGTTTTCTGTGTTCATCATGACTCACTGAATGCCAAGGGCTATTCTCTCTTAATTGTTCGGTCCTTCTTAGTAGTTCTAAACCAACTAATACTATGACCTCTGCTGACTTCTGACGGTTCAGCTACTTATCACTAAGTAGGTTATGAAGCGCATTTCACCTATCCGCCAGACCTCCCCGGGTAAGTACATGCACTTTCACACCATCTATCCGCCTCATTTACTCGATATGACCTTCGACAGAAAGAGCTTTGTTTTGTTTGGCAAACTCACTCAATCATACCTAGCCTTATATGAGGTTCGTGTTCCTCGGACCGGTGTTTTGCCTCCAGCTTCCTTCAGATTCCGCGTCGTCGCCACGGACACCCTTGCGTTAAGCTAACTGCTACTTCTGCCTTCGCAGCTCGGGACTTTCACCCTATAGATTACACCCATGCCGGGCGCACACAAAAAACAGAAGCCAATACGGCTTCTGTCGTAATGAAAGAATTAACGGCTAACAGCCCTCATCATAAACGCATCAACTTCATTCTCCGGCCCAACAAATTCAATATCCGTGCCGATTGCTTCAAAGTGCTTGCGGGCAAACTCGATTTTTGCCGATTCGCCCGGGCGCAAATCTCCTTCCCATTCTTGTCCTTTTGTCTCTAGAACGAAGTACAGCTTTTCTTCCCCGTCTTTCTCAATGACAAGCGCCCAGTCAGGGTTATAGGAGCCGATTGGGGTGTCGATTTTGAACCAGTTTGGCAGCTTAACGTATACTTTGACGTTTTCATCGTTTTCAAAGCGCTGGGCGAAGCTTGCTTCAATATCAGAATCATAAACGACATGATCAAACGGTGACTTTATGCTTCGAATGGCATTGTCGTTTAAGTAGGCAAGTAGCTCTTCGTTTTGAAACAACTCGACTGCATAAAAATCGTCATCACCAATTTTGTAATATTTCACGCCATCTTTTAATAGCAGTTTCATTTCGCGTTGGATAATTTTTGTTACTTCTTCGATAAATTTTTGTGGGTTGTTTTTAAAATCTTCCAACCGCTTGCAGCCAGTCAAAATTTCCACAATCGTTCTCCGTGTTAAGTTTGTTCGGTTTTGCAGCTCTGTAATAATATCCGGCAACGTATGATGAGCTGTCACATAATCTTCTATACGTTCGCTAACCGTCTGCGTATGAATCCCTTCAGCTCTGTCCATCGTGACTTGATCTTTCCGGCTCAAAATGCGAATTTTATCAATACGCGACATTTTTTGAATGCTTTTAATGCTTTTCTTGATTAATTGTTCGCTATCAAATTCAACGGAATAGACCGTTTTGTATTTAATTTTATCCCATAATTCAATAAACTCTTTACTATCTAAAATCGCTTTATTCAACTGCACTTTTTTCTTTTTGCTTGCGTCTTTAATCGGTAAGCGTTGTAGATAGTGTTTAATTTCTTTGATAATAGTCGGCTTCCAAGGTTGAAACTCGTCACCAAGCGTCAGTTCATAGTTTTCTAGTGCTTCTTTTAAATGTGTAGTTGCCTTTCCATTTTGATCGATATAGTTATTTTGCTTTAGTTCTTCATATAATTTTGTCGATAAATCATAACCCATCTGTACTGGTTCTTCAGTATCCTTATCGATATAGACTAATTTTGCAAACACATGCTTTTCAAATTTACCAAATGTAACGCCTGTTTCCTCTTCCATTTCCTTTTGCAAAGAAGCGACAAACTCTTCATAAGATTCATTTGCCATAACCGTTAAGGTGTTGACGTTATAGTCTTGGACACGTTCGCCATTTTGGTTCACCGCTAAACGTAAGCCTCGTCCAATCTCTTGTCGTCTTGATACATACGTCCCCGCAGAATCTTTTAACGTACAAATTTGAAACACATTCGGGTTATCCCATCCTTCGCGAAGTGCCGAGTGTGAGAAAATAAAGCGAAGCGGCTCGTCCAAGCTTAACAATCGCTCTTTATCTTTCATAATTAAATTGTATACATCCGCATCCGCTTCTGTGCTCTTACCTTCTCGTGAATCTTTCAGCTTTCCTTTTTTATCTTGCGCAAAATATCCGTTATGAACTTTCTCTACATCTATATCAACATCGATGTCATTAAATAATGTACGATATTTTGGCTTCTGAATTAATTTCTTGTATTCTTCTTCAAACATGATGGCATATTTTCCTTTAATCGGATTACCATCTTTATCATAATCACGATAGTTGGCCACCTTATCAATAAAGAAAAGACTTAACACTTTAATGCCGCGCGGTCTTAGACGCAGTTCTTTATCTAGGTGCTCCACAATCGTTTTGCGGATTTGATATCGTTTAATCGTATCGTCATCTATGTCGCCAATGGCATCGCCCACCCGTAAATAATGACCGTTTACTTCAATGGACTCATTTCCTTCTGTCCAATCAATTTGTTCCACCATATAGCCGCGGTACAATTCCCGTTCTCCAGAAATATCGTATAAATCGTCCCCATACTTCACTGTTTTCGTTGTTCGTTTCACTTTGCCGCGCGTTTCAACATCAAGTTCAATTTTTGCTTTTCCTTCTTTTACTTCTACTAATTTTATATAAGGGACGTTAAATGATTCTTCAGAACGGACGGACATTACTTCAATTTTCTTTACGAGTTTTTGATTATAGGCATCCACTGCATCAAGACGGTACACCATGTTGTATTTATCGACATGGGTAGCCGAATAACGCAACGTACATAACGGATTTAGCGATGCGATCGCCTCTTTGGACTTCGGTGTCGTATCGACACTTTGCGGCTCATCGATGATGACAATCGGATTCGTTTGTTGAATAAATTCAATCGGCCGGTAACCGTTTAATCGGTCGTTCGTCCGGTGAATGACGTTTGCTTTATCTTCTTTTTCCGGGTCTTCAAAACTTTTACGGAAGGCATCGATATTAATAATCATCACTTGAATCGTTGTTGCCGTCGCAAAGTTACGCACTTTATCAAGCTTTTGCGAATCATAAATGAAGTACTCTAACGGCGTACGGTTGTACAACTCGTCAAAATGCTCTTTCGTAATTTGCAATGACTTATACACACCTTCGCGAATCGCCACAGACGGCACGACAATGACAAACTTTGTAAAACCGTAATGTTTATTTAATTCATAAATCGTCCGTAAATAAACATACGTTTTCCCGGTCCCCGTCTCCATTTCGACAGTAAAATTCATGCCATCGAGCGTTTCGCTGCGCGGCAAACCGTTCTTCATTTGGATGGATTGGACATTTTTTAAAATTTCTTGAGGCGTAAGGTCTAAACGGTTTCCTACGCCTAAAGCTGTTTGAATCATCCCTGCTTCTTCTTGCGTACCATAATATACAGTAAAGTTGGACTGTTTCATTTGTTGGCCTTTAAAAATTTGCACAACGGAATCAATCGCCTGCTTTTGGTAGTCTAAGTCAGAAATAAACTTTAACTTCATGGCTTATACACTCCTAACGTCCGTGATTCCGTTCTTTTTCAATGTTTGAATCGCATTTGTTTTCACTGAATCATTGATGAAACCAGACTCTTTGAAAATAACTTTTGGTGTCATGTGCTCTGACTTATGTTTCATCATTTCATTGACAATGTCTAAGTCAATTTCATTTTCTAAGCATAATAAGACAGAACCAAAACCGACGTTGTAAATGGTTTTACCCTTATAGTCAATCTCTTCGATTGGCGTTGTCAGCGGCAAACCGATTTTCAGTAAAATTTCATACAGCAAGTCTTCTTTTGTACGGTCTTCTTTTATGTTATCCTGCAGGTCGAAAAGGGTTTGCTCCAGATTCTCGAAATCAGGGTCCCACGTTTTGACGTTAGAAGAATCAAGCTTAAACACTTTAAAGCCGATATCTAAATCCGTTTTTCCTGTTTCCTCGACAATCTTATCGCCTGCACGACGGATGCGTTCTTTTCCGATCTCGCAAATATTTTTATATCCTGCTTTATACGCTTCTGATTTTTCGTCTGTTTTCTCCGGTAATTGCACCATGATAAACTTACGATTACCACCGTCTTCTGCATTTAACTGCATAACGGCATGGGCAGTTGTAGCAGAGCCGGAAAAGAAATCCAAGATGATACTATCTTTTTCTTTAAATGTAAATTGTTTTAACATCCTTATTATTAAATCTACTGGTTTTGGACTATCGAAAATACTATTGCCCAAAAGCTGTTTTAGTTTTGACGTTGCAGTTGATGTATACCCAGCATCGTCCCACCAACTAGAATCCGTTTTACGACTTTGTTTGGCTTCGCTCAAAAAATACTTTCTTAACAATGAATTACCTCTTTTTACAATAATCCCTTCTTTATATTTCTGTTCCATTGTTTCTTTCGAATACCTAAAGTATCCTTTTACTCCTAAAAATTCATAGTAAGGGTTTCCTTTTCTCTCTCCACCTGGTCCATCAACTGGTACTAGTTTATACGGTCCTCTAGGATCATTATCTTCGTTTGTAAAACCTTCTAAATCTGGATCTAATCCTATTGTTTTTCTTAAATTAAAAATAACAGAATAATTTTTTGCATAAAGTAGAATATGATTATGATTCGGAGAGATAATTTTATCATTCGATATAGAACCACGGGCTTTATGACATATATTTGTGATAAAATTATCCTCCCCGAATATTTCGTCACATATTTTTCTTAAATTTGCTACCTCGTTATCGTCAATACTAATAAAGATTACTCCGTCTTCTCTTAATAAATTCCTTGCCAACTTTAACCGCGGATACATCATATTCAACCAATCGGTATGAAATCTTCCATTCGTTTCTGTATTAGCCTTTGTTGTTTGCTCTGTCATTTCCTTGTAATTTTTAATATTATCACGGAAGTCATCTTTGTATACAAAGTCTTTCCCCGTATTATACGGCGGATCGATATAGATCATTTTAATCTTTCCGAAATACGATTTTTGCAGCAGCTTCAATACTTCGAGGTTATCTCCTTCAATATAAAGGTTTTCCGTTGTATCCCAGTTTTTGCTGGATGCTTTGTCTGGGCGGAGTGTTCCCGTTGATGGCGTTTGTGCCAGTTTCATCGCTTGCGTTTTGCCGTGCCAGGTGAATTCATATCGTTCGTTGCGTTTTTCAATTTCTTCTCCAAGCACAAGTTTTAATTTTTCAAAGTCGATTTTTCCTTCGGTCACGACTTCCGGGAATAATTGCTTTAACGCTTCAATATTTGTTTTCACTAAATCGAGCGATTTTCCGTCTAGTTTTTCCATGATGGTTCTCCTTTCATTGCAATTGTTGCTTTAACTGTTCAACTTGCTTTGTGAGCTGTTGAATTTTCATATTGTATTCGACTTTTCGATTGAACTGCGTTTCTTTTTTCATTTTATTTTTCCATTTCGTTATTTCCGCTTCGTATGCTTGGATTTGCGCAATGAGCTGCTGTTGTTTGGCATATTGCTTTTCATCTTTAATAAGATAAAACGTCCCCGTAATATCGGCTTGCTGTAATGCTTGTACCGCTAAGTCAAATTCTTTGTAGAACTCAAAAAAGTTATAGAACGAGATGCTCGTAATATGAACAGCACGCAAAAACTTCTCAACCGTTTCATCATGAGCATGTAAATCAATCCAAGGAGTGTAATGAAAATGTTCTAGTACGACTTGAGATGAATCGACTTTATTTAACCGTTTTAGGCATGTGCTGACTTGGATTCGCTCTTGTTTCTCAAAAACAATCACCACGGGATTCGGAAGCGCCCCTTGGATGATTTCACCGATGACCGGCAGATGATTGTCTTTCGCTTCCTCCCTCAGTTGAATCGTGATAAACATAACCCCTTCATAATGGTAGTTTTCATTAATAAATGGCTGGATGTTGATGGTGCTCGGGGTTAATAAATAGGTTAATTCAATACGTTCAACGTATTTTGTAATATAGTCTTTTTCTTTTTTGTTTAAATCGGCGAAGTCGTAGAACATCTTTTTATCTAATTTTTTATGGAGCGGGCGGACTTTATCATCAAGTCCAATCATACGGTAAAACGTTAATCCAGCCATCATTCTCACCCTTTAATAATCAGATAAGAAATAATCTCAAAATCTTGTAAGCTAGTATTCGCATTTGTGACAAGGCTATCTAAATTTCCTAAGCTAAAAATATTCAATGTCAGTTGTTGGTCAATTTTCCCGACGATTTCTTCCACCGCTTTTTCTAACAATATTTTGTATTGCCCCATGTCTTTGCCGTTCTTTGTTTTTTCATAAAACGCCGCATATAATTGTGCTTCGACTTCCTTTTGCCCATTGCATAGCGAGCGATAAATATCAAGAATTTTTTTGATATGAACATGGTTATAAAGCACATTTCCATCCTCTTTTATATACACCAAATAATATGGATGGAGCGCATTTTGTTCATTAGAAGCTGTAAAGTTGTTAATTTGTTTTAGGCAAAAAATAACTCCAGGTTGAATTTCCGCACTCAGTTTTTCATTTTTATTCGTTGTGATACTGAATAAACCTAATGGAGCCTTCTCGATTACATCTTTATTGTTCTTCATGAAATTTAATAAATCCATTCGGAAATCATCCATCGTGAAATCCGTTAATGAAATATTCCCAGAAATATCTTCTAAATCAATGACTTCGTTTTGTAATTTTTCGAGTTGTTTACGACGGTATTCGAGATCTTTCATTTCGTTGCTGTTGTCGGCGATAACGTTCTCTTCCCCAGTAGGAGAAATATCAAGGATGGTCATGCGGTCTTTGACCCTGCCGACTAGATTAATATATTCGTCTAACTCCATCGATGGCCAAAAGTTCACTAACTGAATACGTTCATTTTTACTTCCAAGCCGGTCAATGCGGCCAAATCGTTGAATAATGCGCACCGGATTCCAGTGAATATCATAATTGACAAGGTAATCGCAATCTTGCAAGTTTTGTCCTTCGGAAATGCAGTCGGTGGCAATAAGAATATCAATCTCTTCCGTCATATTCGGCATGACTTTCGCTCTCTCTTTAGAAATAGGCGAAAAGTTCGTTAACACACTATTGAAATCAACTTTTTTCATCTTCAATGTTGTCTTTGGATGATCAGAACCTGTAACAACGGCAGAGTGCAGCCCGAAATTATGTAAAATCCACTGATGTAAGTTCTCATATAAATATTTTGCCGTATCAGCAAACGCGGTAAAAATTAATAGTTTCTTATTTTGGCCATTAATTGGATTTTCGATTTTATTTTTAATCACTTTTTTCAATGCCAATAATTTTTTATCACGCTCAGGTGTAACCTTTTTTGCCTGTACGAGCAGCTTCGCCAAAATCTCACGGTCATACAACAAATCTTGCTTCCAGCGAATGAGATCCATGTCTTTCATTAATATTTTTACTTTGGATCCAATGAGCGCATCTTCTAATTCTGGGTCTTCAATATCAATATCTGTAATGTCTCCGATCGTTTCATTTCCTGGATTATAGTTATCAATTTTATCAATTAGTGAATCAATATTATGAATAATATTTTGTAATGTTAGAGAAAACGAATGAATGCTGCTTTCTAAACGTTTTAATAAATTCGATTTCATCAAATGTACAAGGCTATTTTCGCGGTCTGTTTGTCTAAAAATTCTTCCATTGGCGACTTTCGTATCGTATTTTTCGCTATAGACGTCTTTCATGTGTGGCAAAATATATTGCATCGGCGAATACACCGCTAATCGTAAACGTAATATTTCGTTATTAATTTTTTCAAGAGCAGGAAACTCATCTTTTTCATCAATCGTTTCTTTTATATTGATTGGTTTTAAACGCATTGGAAATTGACCAATATCTTTCACATTATAATATTTTTCAATATGACGGCGGGAACGGGCAATCGTCAACGAATCAAGCAACGTAAAATAATCCCAGCTTAACATATCTAACAACCGTTCTGTTGTGCGCTCTTCTTCAGGCAAGTTGCTCCATTTGTTAAACTGTGACTGCGCCCGCCGAATCGTTTGGTTGATGCTTTTAATGTTTGCTGTTTCCGCTAACGCTTTGTCATTTCCTTCTGTAATAAAAGCAATTTGGTTTTTTAAATCATCCAGCTTGTTGTTCACTGGAGTAGCGGAAAGCATCAGCACTTTTGTTTTAACTCCAGCTTTTATAATGTCATTCATTAACCGGGCATAACGGGTGATATGGCTTTTCCTTGGGTCGTTGTTGCGAAAATTATGCGACTCATCAATGACGACTAAATCATAATTTCCCCAATTCACATACTGCAAATTAATATCGCCACTATATCCGCTCTCCCTCGATAAATCGGTATGATTCAGCAAATCATAAGAAAAACGGTCTTCAGCTAATATATTCCGCTTATCATTGGAACGGTAAATCATCCAGTTTTCCCGTAATTTTTTCGGCGCAAGAACTAACACGCGGTGATTACGGAGTTCATAATATTTAATAACCGCTAACGCTTCAAACGTTTTTCCGAGGCCGACACTATCGGCAATAATGCAGCCGCCGTACGTTTCGATTTTGTTGATGGCCCCAATTACACCATCGCGCTGAAAATCGTACAGTTTATTCCAAATCACTGTATTTTCAAATCCGGTTCTCGTTTGTAACGCCTCGTAATCTTTCGTATCTTGTAAAAAATCTTTGAAAAGATTGTAGAGTGTAACAAAGTAAATAAACTCCGGCGAATTTTCTTTATACAATACTTCTAAACGACGCAATATTTGTTCTTTTACATCCTGCAAGGCGTACTCGTTTTGCCAAATCACATCGAATTTCCTGATAAGCTGGGCATTTGTCGCAGCATCATCAACGATATTATTAATGTACATACTTGAGGAGTTGCTGTAGCCTAATCCCGGACTTGAAAATGGCGCCCCGCCGACAAGGCCGATTTGCGTTCCGTCTTTGTTTTCGACATGATATAACCCACCTTGAATCCGTTGATTAGTGACTGACTTAATTTGTGCTTTTTGTTTCAGCCATTTGGCAAATTCTTTGGCGATATATGCTTGATTTAATTTTGTTTTATACTTTTGCTCTTCTTCGACTCCGTACAATAACGCCTCGTTTTTTTCTATTTGCTCTTTTAATAAATTGTCACCTTGCACGAAAGCCGGTTCTGTAAAAATAAAGCGAAATTCTTCTAACTGAGAAAGCTCTTTCTTTAATTCGACAAACGCATATAACGTAAAATGAGCAGCCGCAACAGACAGCTTACTGCCCTTTGTTATGTATTCTTTCAAGACATCTCCCACTAAACCCGTTTGTTTATTATCAATAATCCCTTTTGACATGTTCCAGTCTGAACTCCTTTATTAGAATACCTATTCAATGTGCTGAGACAGAAGACCATATCGTTATTTCAGCATAATTACATTATACTAAAACAACAACAAAAAATTTTGATGAATTTTGTTGAAAATTTATGTGAGTATACATATTTCACCAATAAATAAAAAAACTGACTACAATGGTTCTCCTTTCTCCACCTTGTAGTCAGCTTTCTGTAAACGAGTAATTCAAAAACTTAACTTCACCCCCGAGCACACCCAGCACTAGCAACAAGAGAGTTGGTAAAAAAACTCAAGGTTCCGTTCGCAAATGCTCCAGCATAACATCTCGTCTATTACCCGCCGCATCCCGCTCCTTAAAAAACTCTTTTCCAGCAAACCGAGGGACAAATGAAAAGCAATGCAATTATTTTCAACGACATCGCAACCTAAAACTGAATTTACAAAATGGTTATATCATTTCTAACTGCAAATCATGCACCATATTTAAATTCCGTTCCTTTAAAGACGGAAGCAGTTTCCCACAAACGCTTATATTTACTTTCAATTGTGGGAGAGCTTCTAAATGAATGGAGTGAATTTTTGCTTCATAATCCCCATCGTTCTCCATAAGCTGAAACATAAATTCACTATAAAAGGCTGGAATATATCCTAACTTACGCCCTTGGCTTGTTAATACAATCACTGCTTTCGGATCTTGTTCATTCTCTGGCTCTAGTTGAAACTGTACCTTTTCTCCGATTTTTAGCTGTTTAAGGATTTGTTCCCCTTCATAATATCTCCAGCCAGCAATATAAAAATCAAAGTCAAAGTGATTTCCGTACACATAAATAGGTGCTACAAACTCATATGAATCAGTCGCAAGCCTGCCGCCGGTAGCTCGCAATAAATCCATTTCCGTATAATCACTTGACAAGCCGTGCGTCCGCAAAATTTCTGGGAAATCAGGGCGGCGACGATCAGGCAAACGTCGTTCGAAAGGTCCGAATAGCCTGTCAGAAACGTATATTTTATCGATATCGCGAAACGCTAAATGTGGCTGATATCCGTTTTCTAATGCGTCTAATAATCCCCTTCTTTTTCTGCTTTTTTCATAATAAAATACATATTTGCCTTCGTGATGTACTAAATTCCCAATATGATATCGCTGGCACATACGTTCGTTTTGCCAAATAAGCCAAAGTACAAAAGGACGGGTCATTTATTTCACCTTCGTATGCCAATTTATTAGCCACTCTCTTCGATATTGTAATAATTTTAATACCCATTCTTTATAAACTTTACTCATTGCTTCTTCTGAAATTTCACTTAAAATGACAAGTATTTGCTTTTCATTTATTTGACTTATTCTTTCAACCATTTCTTTTGTTTCTTGTGGATATAATTGATAAATAAAATTTAATAACTCTCTATATTTTGGTTTCTTTTTGTCAGGCAACCCGATTAAAGAGTAGCTTCGGTTTGTAAAAGCTGTAAACATTCTTTGATCTTGAAACATTTTTAGGATACGCTCTTCCTGTAATTGATACCCTAATGATGCTCCGTTATCATATATAGGGGCAAGCTGATAACCTGATCGATAAACAATGATTCACCAATTGTCGCAGTGTCGATCTTGATTTGCAATTAGCGCATCGAATATGGGTATTTGAATAAAGTCTCTTTCAAGACTAAATTCGGATAATACTTTTATTATATTTGGAAAATCGTAATACTTTAAGCTGTATCTATCAAAATCTTCGGCAATGGTAAAAAATAAATCTCCGCCTTCATAAAATTCCTTATCATCATGGACAAAGTTTTCTGATAAAATGCCTAATATACCATTATAGACTGCTAAATCAGCTTTCATTGTTTTTAATCCCATTAGTTGTCCGATTTTCGAGGCTATAACTTCTGCCCAAGCTTCACCCGTATTCTCCTTAGGAATCTTAAATAAATACCGTTGTTTATCCAATGGGTTAATCAACCAAAACTTTTGTCTATATAGTTCCAGAAGCTTGCCTTTCTTCATCTTTTTCCCAATGACTAACATCGAACAAACTCATGAACATAATCCTCTTTCTTCAATTGAGCATTGATTAGAGAATCACTACATCAATCAAGACCACTGAAAGATTCGTCATATTTTTATTTTACTGTGCAAATATAATCATATCCTTTGTTATCCCTAAACAAGGAAAAATTCCGCTTTTTTTTTTAACTTTTTTCGCTTTCCGCTTCAATATCCTGTTCATCTGTAATCGAAAGTGACATATCCGAGTAGTCCTAACCATTTTTGCTCAAAAATCCATCTAAAAACACATTTTTCCCTCTATCATCTCATCCCATCACCTTCAATATCTCCTTAAACACAAACGCCGGCTGTTTTCTTAACTCATCGATTGGCAACGTTTTTCTTAAGTTCCCTTTCGTAATCACAAGCTGTCGGCCATCGAGTTGAATGGCGATATCTTTGATGCGATACGCTTCGATTTTCAATGCTTTGTCGAGATAACGGGCGTCAAGGTCGAAACGGATGCGATTGGATAGTCTGCGCAACATGCGCCATAATGTGACTTCTTCTTTTGATTTCATGAAAAGTTCTGGCAATTCTTTCGCATCTTTTAAGGTATTTAAGGTTGTCATCGTGTAGACAGAAATTCCATAGCCAACAGGTTTAATAATTTCTTTGAGAAAATGCCAGCTCTCGATTTCGAATTTGACATATTCTTCTGCACTGTTTTTCGGTAATTCGGTGATTTCATATCTTTTCACAAATTGGACGTCGGTTATTTTTCCGTAGCACGTCACACCGTTTGTCGGTGCAGCTCCTTTTTTCGGATAAAGTGCAACATATTTAGCTTCTTGCCAGCCTTTATTAAGACGTTTGACAGGGATGTGGTAAAATCGATGCTGAAGATGCGCCCGATAGTTTTCTTCTCTTGGGACCATACCGACAAGGACCTTTTCCTCAAGAGAAGATTGCCATTCCTCGATCGTTCCTCTTGGGAGGATTCCTTCCTTTTGTAATTCTTCAGGATTTTTTTCAATTAGTCGTTCGATCAGTTGTTCTACTAAGCGTGTGGCATTTGGTAAAAACGGCAAGCCGCCGATATTGACTTCATTGATGCTTTTATAAAGCTTGTGCTCTTGATAGCTGTCTTCATCCCACCAAGGAAATAAAACGTAAGCGCCAAAAGCGGTTCGTTCGTATGGTCCTTGGTGGCGGACAACTAGTGAATCTCGATAACGATGCATCGTATTTATATCTTCTTCTGTTGGTCCTGGAAGCTGATAGTTTCGATGATAGCTGCTCCCTTCCATCGCAAAATCGATGCGGTATTTTGCATCAAATATATAATTGTATGTGTAATCTTTTCCCTTCTTTTCGATCAATAGCATTGTATCCGGGATTTGCGGGATGGTTGGTAATTTCCCTTCGTATTTTTGATACGTTAAAATAATTTTTTCACCTGTGTACGGATGTTTATATATTCGTGTAGCTGAAGCATTTTTCTCCAGGTTGACAAATAAACCGTTTCGATTGACACGAATAATATCCTGACTCACTAACTTGTATTTTTTATCTAAGATTTGCCCTAATTTCAAAAACGTCCAATATTCGTAAAGGGTCGCGACATCTTTAACAGACATTTGATACAGTTTTCCATGCAGTGCAAGACCTCTTGTCACTAATAAATAAATTTGAAAGGCATCGCGATAGCCAGGAGCCATTTGCAATACAAGGCTCATGACAGAGCGATCGAGTATCCCGATCGTTTTCCAAAAGAAACTATTTACTTTCTTTTCTAATTCTCTTTTCATGTTTGAAAGCTTTTCGATTAGATCCTGATCAGGCTCAACCTCATAGCGCTTGTTTTTTGAATGTATTTTTTCTAGTAAATCCGCTAATTTATCGATTAATCGGTTCATCATCCATTTGACAAAACGATTTTCCAACGTATCAAACGTGAGATCTTTTTTGATTTTTAATCCGGAAACAGGCATGACGAGACGGTCATGGATCGCAATACCATTGGGCACATCTCGAAAAAGCTGCGAACGTTTTCGCAAATAATGTCTTCCTTTTTGATCGAGACGTCCTAATTGATCCCCTCTCGCCTTGACATGAGTTTTTACAAGCTGGTGGTGAGGCTGCTGTTCGATTCGTTTGATCGCTTGAATAAAAGAGTGAAAATGAACGTCCATTAAGCGAAAAAATTCACTTCTAGATGGGGTTCCCTCTAGCTTTACTTTGGCCCGCTGATACGTTTTTTTGATAAAGTGGAAGGCAAGATTATAAATTTCATCGTTTACTTCTTGTAATAGTTTGAGATAATCTTCTTTGTAATTTAATTTCGTTGGAAAAATTTCAATTGTGACCTCTAACACAGTTTTGTTTTCATCTCTAATCTCAAAGGTTGATAGACCCACTTCATTTTGAAACTGGAGATTCCCCATTAACACATAAGATTTTCCGACCTTTACTTTGTCTACCGCTCTTCTTAAAGAAGGATGTTCATGATAAAAAGATAAGTCTGTATCGACTTTCGGAGAGACGATGACTTGGTAAATTCCGTTTTCAAAAAAGATTGGCCGATGATACGACCAGTCGACTAATGTTTGTTGATCCACATCAAATACTTTTATCTCTTGAATGCCTTCCCCATCGACCGAAAATTCCATTTGTTCGTGAATATCCATGTTTCGATATTGCTTCAAACCTTGATACCGCTCATGATAAGGCTTCCCTTTCATGACGAGTGTTAATAGTTCAGTTTCAATATGGACTAGCTCTACATCCTCATGAGCTAATCCAGAAGGATGTAAAGCCATCGTCCGTTAACCTCCTTAACATTTCTAAAATTTTGTCTGCACTTTTCGGATATTTGGCATAGGAAAAATTGGCTAGATCTTCGTAATTCTCATGTAATTCAACACCTGTACAAAACATATACAGCTGTTCCAATGCCCGTTGTACCCTCGTATCACTTCCAGAAATTCTTGGTAAGACTTTTTGAAGAAGACAGTGATCAAACGCATTTTTATATGTCATCAAATTTCCTTCTTCAGCATAGGCAAGGTAAAAACAAATTTCGTCCCGCACACGGTAACCAACATGAGCCCCAAGTGGCTGCAAGTACTGATTCACTTGTACGAGCTCATTCGTTGCTTGCTCAACGATATGTGGATACTCCTGATAAACATCTTTTAGATGCAAATATTTCGCAGAAAAAGCTTGATCCTTTAATGTAATTGGATGAACGTCCTCGAGCCCTTTTAAAAATTCAAGATGCGATAAGTTCACGCGATTAAACTCAATCGTATTTGCCCGGTCTAACACCTTTTTACTAAATGGATGAGTAGTTTCGTCCATATTAACCGTCCCGATGATATAAACGTTTGATGGAAAGGTGACCTCTCTTCTCGCTACCTCTTTGGAAAGAAGGTTCGAGGACACAATTTTTCCATTCTCCCACCTTCTACTTTCCATTACACTTAAAACATCGCTAAAGTAATACTCGACTCGCGCTAAATTCATTTCATCTAACAAAACAAAATATGGATATTCTGGATTTTGTTCCGCCTCGAGCACTACTTTCGTAAGCGGACCTGGTCGAAACTCTCCTTTAATGTCTTCATACCCTAACAAATCTGACCCATCGTTCCAATCGGGTCGAACAGGGATTAACGTAAATCTTCCATTTTTTTCGGTGGCTCCCACACTTTCTGCTAACCATTGAACAATTTTCGTTTTCCCAGTGCCTGAAATCCCCGAAAGAATGACAAACGGCTTTGTTTTTAATGATAAAAATAGATTGATCACTTCTTCTTTAGTGTAGTAAAAGCCTTTACTAGAAATATAGGAATGGATGTGGTGAGTGATTTGTTCGGATGTTAATGCTTTTTCTTCCTCTTGAATTGGAATGTTGATTATCTCTATGAGTTCTTTTGGGAAATGATTTTTAAATTTTCCTAAAAGTTTTCCTACAAATTCTTCTGATACTTCAAAAAAGTAGCCTTGTTTAACATTTCCGTTCCGATCAAATGGTCCGGTTTCATTCAAACGCCACTTTTCTGGAATCTCTTCTTTTTTAATAGGTGAGATTAAATCATAATATGTTAATCGAACAAGATTTCCTTCTTCTTCCCAATTTCCAGAGGATATTTCCTTAGGCTTTGGAAGCTCTTCTGCTTCTCTTTCAACAATTCCAACTGCTTTAATTTCTCCTGCCGAATAGGCAAATACAAGATCCCCTACTTTTGCATAAACGAGATTTCGATGATGTGCAAAAATGGTCCCACTTTTTGTTTGTTTTGGCACCCACAAATAGCCGCCTTCTTTTTCCTCTTTATGTGTTTGACCTTGGTTAACCCACCAATATTTCAAACTTTTTCTCTCCTCATTTTGATTTATCCAATATAAATACCAATCCAATTCAATAAAATCAGCTGCATGTAAGGTTTCCTTCAAATGAGCGATATCTTTTTGGAAAGCTTCTAATGTGTCTGGTGAAAATCCTAGCTTTTTCAAGGCTTTAATAGATTGAGAATTATAGATGGCAAATTCATCTGGATGAAATACCATGACGAGACCTGTTGCAATATTTTCACCAAATCCCTTTATATCTAACAAATTTTTAACCTTCTCCAAAGGTGTTAGATCGGTTCTATTTAATATTTCAACAGCGTTATTGATTAACTTTTCTTTTTCTTGATCGGTCAATTTTAATTGAGCACCGAAAACTCTAGTTGCTGTGCCCCAGATAGAATTACCACGATATATTAATTGTTTCTTTTCTAATTGTTCGTTTAATTTCTTTAACGTATCTAAATCCTTGTTATGTATCATGTTAAATACGTTAACTTTCGAGTCATTTAAGACTGCATAACCGATATTCCAAACTTCCTCGTTAAATTGTTGTAAGGAAATTTTGTTTTTTCCATTTAATAGCTCTTTCAGCTGTTTCGCACGGTATCTTCTTAGCTTAATAAAAAAGCTGTGGAAAATATTTTGTTTAAAATCTTTAAAATTCAACAATTCATTTTCAGGATTTTGTTGGATTAAGTTCCATTCATCATCAACAATTCCCACGGCTTTCAACCAATTTAACAAATTCGTTGTTCGCTCTTTTGCGACGGAATCAACCTTGAGATTTTCTCCACGTGAGTTACGAACTATTAACTTTCCTAACTCAACAAGTATTGCTTTTTTCTCGTTTTTATCAACACTACTTAATAGTTTCAGAACCTCCAATACGGTTTTGTTGTAAGGATGTTTTACCATTTGTTTTTTTATCACTTCATATTTATCTTCCGAATTGATATATTCATGAAAAAGCGTTTCATTTTTTTCATTTTCATCATTTAGGAAGCCTAGTAGCCGTAAATCTTGTCTCGCTCTTGATTTAAAATTGCTATCGGTTTGTTCACTTAATCTTTTAGGATCAAATATCCCATTTATCACTTCTTCTAAATAAGTAATCACTTTATGAAATTGTTCAGATGGTAAATCTTCGGTTGTAAATTCTTTTATTTGAATGGCAATTGAATTTTCTTTGATTGTTTTCGTGACAAAAGGAAGTTCATGAAAAAAGGCCATTAAAAAAGATGATCTTCCTTTTGTTTTTATAAAATCTTTTGAATTGGCGGTTCGTACCTTTATAAATTCATTCCAGCCAGTTCTTATAAAGTCAAAGGGGATATATTCCCAAGGCTTATCCTGTTCTCCATTATTAAATTTCTCTCTCGATTTTTCTGTTTCCACATAAAACCCATTTGAATCAACTTTTGTTATCCAATTTGGGTTGTTGGAGCTTAATGTGTAAATACAATCTATCTGTTTAGCGAGTTCAACTAAAAGTTTTTCTAGCATTTTTCCCACCACAATTCCAAAATTTCCTTTATTTATATTATCAAATTTTTTTGAAATCGAGTAGGAGGGAGCGATTAACTCCCGTCCTCTCACACCACCGTACGTACGGTTCCGTATACGGCGGTTCAATTAAGATAATTGACGCAAGTCTTTATAACTTCCGTGAATAGCTGTTCTCTTTATGCCAGTGGTCACTCCACCCTCCAAGAGGTCTCCCACGGGATTCACCGCTTCCTCCCTCAAGTGAGGTACTACGTTTCCTGTGTTCATCATGACTCACTGAATGCCAAGGGCTATTCTCTCTTAATTGTTCGGTCCTTCTTAGTTGTTCTAAACCAACTAATACTATGACCTCTGCTGACTTCTGACGGTTCAGCTACTTATCACTAAGTAGGTTATGAAGAGTACTTCACCTATCCGCCAGACCTCCCCGGGTAAGTACATGCACTTTCACACCATCTATCCGCCTCATTTACTCGATATGACCTTCGACAGAAAGAGCTTTGTTTTGTTATGCAAACTCACTCAATCATACCTAGCCTTATATGAGGTTCGTGTTCCTCGGACCGGTGTTTTGCCTCCAGCTTCCTTCAGATTCCGCGTCACCACGGACACCCTTTCGTTGAGCTAACCTCTACTTCTGTCTTCGGGGTTCGGGACTTACACCCTATAGTTCATGTACATGCCGGGCGCACATAAAAAACACATGCCTAAGTTGGAATGCATGTGTTGAAATGAAAAGGGAACAAATTTTCTAATTTAAGCCCTTCAAATTAATTTATCCTATTTTTGAGTTAAAGGAAATTCTCATTTAAACAATTATTTTAATTTCAAATAAGTCGGTAGATATCTTACCTTTCAGCAAATAAATAAACGCCCATCCATTCGGATAGACGCTTTTTTGACAGACTTTGACTACCTCAGCAAAATTGTTCACACTACAATCAAATCATGTTCGAAGCAAAATAATATGTCATCTATCCCATGTTTTGGTAGCAAAAATCTCCAAAGGATGTTTCAATTCCTCATAGTTAAGATAAAAACCTGAAGCGTTTGCTTTGAAAAGACAATTCCCAGTGGGTTTCAATTCCTCATAGTTAAGATAAAAACTCCTGAAACAGGGAAAGGTTGGCGTTTAGACGTTTCGGCGTTTCAATTCCTCTTAGTTAAGATAAAAACATCTATTGCATTATAAAGTTCACCACTTGCATTATCGTTTCAATTCCTCTTAGTTAAGATAAAAACTCAGGATCGTCTGTTTCATAATCCTTTTCTTCATCCTCGTTTCAATTCCTCTTAGTTAAGATAAAAACTCTGCCTTCTGTTTTCACGTCTGACAGCAAATACGCGTTTCAATTCCTCTTAGTTAAGATAAAAACCCCAGAAAATGTTGTTAAATAAGCATTTCGTTTTAAATGGTTGATTGGTTATTTTCATTTTAACGAAGGAGTTATATTTTATCAATCCTTTAATTTGTGCGGGGGCTCAATGGAGATTTGAAAGAGTCGTCGATCCCCCAGGTTTTTTGCACGATTGGAGGTCGACGACAAATTTCATTATGTTTTGAAACATAACGTTTGTTTGCAGATCGACAATTCAATTTTGTTTGAATCCGTGTTTTTTCCAGAACGCTTTTTACTGCTGCTTCTGTATCATAGACAATATTCCACCAGCTTTTTCTCGATCTCTTCTTTCTTTGGAACATTTTCATCTATTGATTTTGTAATATGGTGATTGCCTTTGAATCTCAAATTGATTATACACCAGATGTAAATTTATACAAGAATTGATCGTTAAATCCAAAAATTATATGAACAACCCGTGGTGCTAGATAAAATCGAGTAAGCATAAAATAGCCCTTGCCTGCGGATCTCCTGTAGAATGAAAGTGCGACCAAACATTCGAAAGGAGAATCCCCATGCAAGAGCACTTTCATTTTACAACAGACAAAGCGAAAATTCAAAAACAATATGCAGCCATTTTCTTTTTTGTTTCTGCCCAGCTGTCACACATTCAATGCTATCTTCAACGCCGCAATCGTCATTTGGCGAAACAAGAAGACGCAGTGATCATTGCCATTCATCTGTTAGGAAAGTTGCTTGGCTTCTCTTCCGAACGTGCATGGCATCGCTTTGTTACTGGGAACTTGTTCACGGATGGACGTTTTCTCGAACGTTCTCGATACAATCGCCGTTGCCGAGCGCTGCGCTTTGCGATCAAATGGATTCGTCATGAACTGGCGAAACGTGGGCAACACCATGCCTATGCGGTCGTAGATAGCATGCCAATCGAGTTGTGCCATGCCGCAAGAATGTACCGTGTCAAACGATTTCAAGGCATCGCTGACATTGGATTTTGTGCATCGAAAAAGCAGTGGTACTATGGGTTTAAGTTTCATCTTCAAGTGACAGACCAAGGGCTACCTATGGGATACGTGGTAACCGAGGCGTCCTGTCACGATCGAACTGCAGCTGAAACCGTCATGACTCAAATTCCTCACCCCTATAACTTGGGTGACAAAGGATTCATCAGTAGTGAATTGCAAAAAAAGTTGTATGAGGCGTACCAAATCGCTTTTTGGACTCCATCTCGCAAAAACCAGAAACACCGCCCATCGGAGTCATGGGAGACATGGCTCAAACAAAAACGGAAAGTAATCGAAACGGTGTTCTCCGTCCTTATTGACCAGTATCGTATGACAGACATTCGTGCGAATACGATTTCAGGATTTGAAGTGGCACTAGATGGCATCTTGTTGGTGTATTCGCTTGTAACACTCGGGCTAGTTGAGCGCTAGCGCTCAACTAGCACCACGGGTATGAACAATATATTTCTCAAGCATTTTTGGGTCAACTCGTCCGCTCCGGCGCATACATCGCCGGCAGCGTTAACTTCTTTACGGTTTAAACATAATCTTTTTCACCAAGTTCAGCTTTGCAACGTTTATTATCAACAAAAAAGCGTCTAGATGTTCGACGTTTTCCTGCCCAGATTTCGTACTTTTTAACTTCACATTGACAACAAAACCTTTATATTCTTTGGTTGGCATTGTGATGGTGTTGCTCGAAAAACGAACCATCTGGTTGTTACCATTTCCGGCCAAACCGCTTGTTCCTCTAGCTGATTCAAGTACGCTTATGCAGCTGTCAAGAAAGGAAACACTTTATACTTTTCCAACCAGCTATCGCCCCGGATTTATGTCTGCCATTATTTCTCCGTTGTCTTTTCAAGAGCATATTTGATTGCAGCGACGGATCCGATCCCATACAAGGCATATTTTAATCCGTTTACTAAAACCTCAAATGAGAAAGCACTGGCTTCAAAAATAGAGAAAGCAACGCCAAGTACAACTGCGACAATCGGAATGTAGCGATTCGAAAGATTGGTTGCTTGACGGATTGCGTACAGTAAAACGGCTAATGCCACATATGCAGTGAACTCAATTGATAGAATAGCTTCCATTTGAACATCTCCTTTCTAATTGTCATTGCTCCAACATTAGTGTATTCAAGACCTAGGGCAAGAGAAACAGCAGAAGCATAGCAATTCAACAAATGAGTTACTTGTCTACCGCACGGTTTTTTCCGTCACTGAACACTTACTTCAATGCAGCAAAAATAATAGCTACGACTCCTCCGATCACTGACACAATAATTGCGCTTGTGATCGTTAGCCGTAGCCACTTTGTATCGTCCTTAATAGATCGAATGTCATTAAATTTTTGTAGTCGCCTTGTGGTCAAGAAGGCAGGAGTTTTACGTCCGGCTTCTTTTCGTCCAATAATGATCGCCAAAACAATTGACATAGAACCGTAATTAAATTACATTCTTATCCTTTGAATTTCAAATGTCGATATTTAAAACTCAATCGTTTGCTCGATTCTCATTAAAAATTTTCAAAAGAAAAAATGAACTTACTAATAAAACAGGTATTCCTATCAAGATGTATAAAAAATTTTTCGGCATAATCATATCGTATACATACAAAAAGAGTTGTCCAAACAAACAGGACTATATATTTTAATATTTTTCAACTCTGCATTCATTTATCCATCGCTGCTTAACATAAAATCTCTATGAAACTGTCATTTACTGCTAATTTACATTGTATTAAAATCGATGGATAAGTCTGAAATAAATACTTTGGGTTCCAAGTAATAAAAATAGGCATAGCAAAACAAGCCATCCATCGATGACTTTATTGGAAATATTTGGTTGATTGATCATCAAGTTGTAACTGCCGTCACTCGAAAACCTTGACTTTTAGCTAATAAAATCGCTTGTTCTACCGTGATCTCACGGTTTACTGGAAGAACGTCTGATTTTTTATATAATTCTGGATTATACGGCTCTTTCTTTTTGAGAATGTTGTATATAGCTGTTAACAGCATACGTGCAATGGCAATAATTGCTCGTTTGTGACCACGACGTTTTTTAAGTTTTAAGTAGCGGTTTCGAATTTCGGGATGCTTTTCACTTTTGACCACAGCAGTTGCACACTGTACCAAAAGAGGCTTGATGTAGCAGCCAGCTCTCGAAATTCTTACTGACTTTTTCTTGCCGGCACTCTCGTTATTCGTGGGTGTTAGTCCTGCCCAGGAACATAAATGCTTAGCTGTCGGAAACACGTCCATATTAACACCTATTTCCGAAACCACGGCAATGGCGGAAAAAATGTTCTTAAAGGACGGAACAGTTAAGATTAAGTTGATTTCTTCTGTGTAGGACTCGGCAAGAGAAAGGATAATTTTTTCAAGATCTGCTTTACGAGATTGAAGATCTTCATAGTGCTGTTTAATGACCTTTAATTTATCAGCCTGTTCCGGTGTAATATATCCGTCTATGGCGAGTTCCAAATCAGAAAGTTTCTTCTTCATGGAACCGTGAATTAAAGGTTCTATGTCAAAAGTGGTATCCAAGGGATTCCCTAAAATCTTGTCAATAATGTTCATGGAGCTTTTACCGAAGGTATCCGAAACAACATTTCCAAGTTGAATATTAGATACAGTTAAACAGTTCTGAAGACGATTCTTCTCACTCGACATAAAATTAGTCAATTTAAAACGATAACGCATAAGGTCACGAAGCTGTCTGATAGCCAGCGGTGGCATAAAGCTTCCAGCTACTAGATCATGCTTAAATAAATCGGCAATCCATTTGGCATCTTTTTTATCAGTTTTTTTACCACGGATAGCCTTAACATATTTTGGATGTGCAAGAGTAATGTTACAGGAATCCTCTAGAACATTAAACACGGGAATCCAGTATTTCCCGGTAGATTCCATACAAACATCCTTACAGTTATTTTCACAAAGCCATTGTGACAGCTCTTTCAATCCTTTTGTATAGGTAGAAAAGCGATGGCGTTTGTAAGTAGTGACACCTTTGTTGGTAGAAGCAATACAGGCAACAACAAAGGTTTTGTGGACATCAATCCCACAGCATATTGGATAAACAATCTTTAATCCCATAGGGATAACTCCTTTCACGTTATTATAGGGATAGACAGCATTGACTGATTGCCCAGCAATAAACGAGTAGTTGTTTATACAAAGATAAGTCTGCGTGCTCGAAGTCACACTTATTTGTGCTTGGAAAGGCAATCTACACATATAAACATGCGGTCACCCTGCAACCAGAGTGGCCCACTCACCTCCGCGTGATTTGTAGTTGACTGTTATCCCTATGACTTTAGAATAATAAAAATAACGCCGGTGGCACAATTGTTTCATTACGTTTTGTGCCTTGAGCGAAGCGAAAGGAATGGGTATAAACATGAAAAAGGTCGTGTAGTATGAATGAAAGCATTTTTATTTAGAAATCTCACAACATATTGGTTGGTATCAGTACTGATAACGATCTGACTAATCCCTAGATTCTGGATGTAAATATTTCCTATATTTTTATCTGCTGCTTCTATGTATCTTTCATTGTTTTGTTATATGGGGTATCCGCATCAATCCTCTCTGAAATTTTAAGTAAAAGTATTATGAAAAAAGAAAATCGACTATTAGTCAAAGCAATTGTATACTGTCTTTCTATATCTATATTTGCATTATAGTCTCCTCCTGAATTACTGATTTATGCAGTTATTCGTGCAGTGTTCTATTATTCTGTGGACGAATTTATTCGAAAAATATAATAGCAATAAACAATAGCCCAAGGATTTTTCTTTTTTGAACCTAAATAAAAATGCTCTATCAAATACAACTTCTAAATTTTATGTCGTTGGACGAATTTTTAACGAATGTTCCGTTCTTCTAATTTCGCATATTCACCTGCTTTTTACATTTAGATGAACAAAAAACACATAGTTTTGACGGCATCTCCTTTTTTATACGATTCAGCGAGCGATTAGTCTCACGCTTTTAGAAGTCCTTACGCAATTTCCTGCTGGGTTAGTTTGATGATCAAAAAAAATAAATGTGTGATTCTTTAAGGCTTGTAATTCGATTGAAGAATATATTCATTTTTTACCATTACAGTCGTTTCCAAGAAAAAATAACGGCCTTTCCCCGGTTGAGTATCGAGAAAAGGCCGCAGCTTCATATACTCTTTTTTTAATATCTGCTTGACAGAGTTATGTGCAAGTGACTATTACAGCATTGTTATTCGATCTCAGTCGGAAATGCCCACTTGACAGGGTTTTGCGAAAGCGCCTGACATTTTTTATATCTTACACTAATAAATCCAGCAACGCAATCAGCGCAAAAGCGACGACAGAAATAATTGTCTCCATTGCGGTCCATGTCATCAACGTTTCTTTGACGGTCATGCCGAAATACTCTTTGATCATCCAGAAGCCGGAGTCGTTGACGTGCGATAAAATGAGTGATCCCGCTCCTGTCGCTAATACAAGCAATTCAGCGTTCGTGCCAGGAATGCTGGCGGCAATTGGGGCAACAATGCCTGCCGCTGTCATCATCGATACCGTCGCAGAACCTGTCGCAATCCGAATGAGCGCGGCAATTCCCCAACCTAACAGCAGCGGAGACATTTGCGAATGTGTAGCCCAGTCTGCGATTTGGTCGCCAATGCCAGAATCAAGCAACACCTTATTGAACGCCCCGCCAGCTCCGATGACAAGCAAAATATTTGCGACAGGACCAAGGCAGTCATTGGCAAATTTTAATACTTTATCGCGATTGAATCCTCGAGCGTAGCCAAGGCTAAAGAACGAATAAATCGTCGCGATCAAAAGCGCGATGATCGGATCCCCGATAAAGCGCAACACTTTCGATGCTTCCGACGCTTGATCCAGCGTAACATTAGCTATGGAAGCAACCAGCATTAAAATAACCGGAAGCAGAATCGTAAATAACGTGTTGCCAAAGCCAGGGAGGTCTTTCTTTTCTTTATGCTGTACAAGCTGCTCGGCGATTTCACCAGGCACTTGTTTATACATGCGCGACCCGATCCATTTTCCAAACAACGGGCCGGCGATAATGGCTGTCGGCAGCCCGACAATAAGCGAATAAAGAATTGTTGTCCCGACATCGGCTTTAAAAATGCCGACGGCAGCCATCGCAGCCGGATGCGGCGGAACAAGTCCATGCACGACAGATAATCCGGCAACTAGCGGAATACCAATTGTCACAAGTGAAATTCCTGTTTCCATTGCAATGGTAAACACAAGCGGAATTAATAGCACGAATCCTACTTGGAAAAATACTGGGATCCCCACTAAAAATGCGACGACCATCATTGCCCAATGGACGCGTTTTTGGCCAAAACGGTCAATCAATGTTTTCGCAATGCGTTCAGCGCCTCCGGACTCCGCCATCATTTTTCCAAGCATCGTTCCAAGCGCCAATACGATCGCCAAAAAGCCAAGCGTATTGCCAAGACCTGCTTTAATCGAATCAATAATTCCCGGCGTTTCCGGCGACGGTGCGATCAGCGGCATTCCCATTGCCAGCCCTACACCAACGGATGTCAAAATCAAAGCGACAAACGGATGCATTTTCGCAACCGTGATGAGCAGCAATAACACAACAATCGCAGCAATAACAATCGCGATTCCCATTTCCATTCCTCCTATTTTCTGTTTGATGTGAACTAAACCGATTTAGTAGCTATCCATTTCTACGCTGGAAAGAAGCAATCACATCAAACTCATCCTTTATGCGATCATATAATCGTGTATATATATCAAATAGTTCGGAATAAATAAGCGTATTTTCTTCATTTGGCACATGGCGTGATAAAATATGAATCCACGTTTTCACCGTATCAAGCGATGGAATATCGCCAAGCGCATACAATGCCAATGCTGCAGCGCCTAACGCAGACGCCTCGTGCGTTTCCGGTACTAACAGCTCTTTTCCCATCATATCGGCAAGTATTTGCCGCCAAAACGGAGATTTCGCAAAACCGCCAGATACGCGGATTTCCGACAGCGGCCCTGTGACATCGCGAATCGCCAGAGCGACAGAAAAGACGCTCATACATACCCCTTCCATCACCGCGCGAATAAAATGCTCCCGCTTATGACGGAGGCTGATGCCGAAAAAAGTCCCTCTTGCGTTCGCGTTCCAGTACGGTGCACGTTCGCCAGACAAAAACGGAAGAAACAGCAATCCTTCTGAACCTGCTGGAACTCTTTCAGCGTACTTTGTCAGCAGTTCATATGGATCAATGCCGAGCCTTTTCGCCACTTCGCGCTCTGGGCTGCCAAATTCGTCACGAAGCCAACGCAGCAAAATACCGCCATTGTTCGTCGGCCCGCCAACGACCCAATGATTTGGTGTAAGCGCATAACAAAACGTCCGCCCTTTTTCATCTGTTTTTTGAATTGGGGAAATCGTCCGCACCGCGCCGCTTGTTCCAATCGTAATCGCCGCCTCCCCGGGCAAAATCGCTCCGACGCCGACATTAGCGAGCACCCCGTCACTAGCTCCGACAACGACAGGGACGTTCGGATCCAAGCCCATTTGCTCAGCCCATTCTTTCCTCATCCCCTGCAATATGTGCGTCGTTGGCACCAAGCTCGATAACTGCGCTCTTGTCATTCCGAGAAGTTTAAGAACATCCTCATCCCAATCAAGCGTATCTAAGCGGAACAGACCCGTTGCTGAAGCGATCGAATAGTCGACAACATATTGGCCATATAATTGATACAGCACATATTCTTTCATCGATACAAATTTGTGCGTCTGACGGAATAAATCAGGCTGTTCCTCTTTCAGCCAAAGCAATTTCGGAAGCGGGGACATCGGATGAATCGGGGTTCCAGTCCGTTTGTAAATGCTTATGCCGCTTAATTCATCCAAAAGCCGCTCCGCTTGTTCGACACTGCGGTTATCGGCCCAAATAATGCAGCGGGTAAGCGGGCGTCCTGATACATCAAGCGCCATTAATGAATGCATCGCCGCGCTGAATCCGATCGCCTTCACTTGGCTAGAAGGAATTTTTAACTTAGAAATAACAGCGTTTACAGTTTTCACAACAGCTGCGAAAATCTCCTCCGGATCCTGCTCCGCCCAGCCTGGATGCTGTTGTATAATTGGATAATCAATTGCGTGGGAGGCTAGCGTCCGCCCCTGTTCGCCAAACGCCACCGCTTTTGTGCTCGTCGTTCCGATATCGACACCAATTACAACTGGTTGTTTTGCTTCCATGTCTGCTCCCTCTTTCTATGATGTTTTTTCTTTTACCGATCCTCGTTCGATAAACGTAGGCGAAAAACGAAAAACTTGCGGTTGATGCTCGCTTTTTTTTTCGATTTGCAAAAAAAGCCGTTCTGCCGCTTTTTTCCCCATGGCAAACGTCGGCTGCGAGATCGTCGTCAACGTCGGCGTATAAACATGGGCAAACGGCACATCGTCAATGCTGATGATCGCCAATTCGTCAGGAGTATTAATATGATTTCCTTTAATAAAATACAAAACTTCCATCAATGTTAAATCATTGATCGCAAGCAGTGCTTCCGGCAAGCGACCGGATTCATACAACCTTGTCAATTCTTTTTGAATACGCGGGATCTCCGTTGTGATAAAATAATCGTCAACAACTGGAAGTCCCTTTTTTACTAACGCTTGCCGAAATCCTTCAATACGCTCCATCCTCGGAACGATATGGGAAACAAGCGGCGGAGTGACAATTCCGATGTGTTCGTAACCACGCTCAGCAAAATATTCGACCGCCAATTCAGCAGCCTTTTGATTATCAAGCAGAACTGCGTCCGCTTTGACCTCCGGAACCATCCGATCGACAAACACAAGCGGAAACCGTTCTTCAAGTAATTTTTGATATATATCAGCGTTTTTTCCTGTTGGAAAAATAATCAAACCATCGACTTGTTTTGCCCGCAGCATCTCAATATATTTCTTTTCTTTCTCCGGATCATCATCGGAATTAGAGACGATAACATGGAAACCCCGCTCTTGGCACTCTTCCTCAATCGCATGCAGCACTTGCGTCGTAAGCATATGCATAATGTTGAAGACGACCACTCCGATTGTCATCGTTGTTTTCTGTTTTAAGCTGCGGGCGATAATATTCGGTTGATATCCCAATTCCTTAATCGCCATGGCAATTCGTTTTCTCGTTTCCTCGCTCATATATTCATAACGTTTATTTAAATATTGCGACACCGTGCTTTTCGAGACATCCGCCAACTTTGCGACGTCAGCCATCGTAACTTTCTTCAAAGGGATCCCTCTTTCATTACTAAATCGATTTAGTATTTATAAGCGTTTTCATAAACCGGTTTAGTAAAATTATAAAACAAAATGAAATCGTTTTACAATTATTTTGTTAAAATTTTTTCTTTAAAAATCAACATATCTGGCTGCCAAACGTTGTAAATAAATTGATATTTTTGTGAACCAGTTAAATGCGGACAAATCCAATTTAAAAAAAACTGCCCGTTTATATGGATAGATTCATTAATCGCCGATAAGAAAAAATCTTCGCAAAACATTGACGGAATTACCGGCTGTGCGCAACAGCGATCATAAAGATGTAATTTTCGACATCTATGACCCGGCACAAAAAATCTGCGATACTAGTTGACCCTTAACGATGAGCCGAAAACAACATGAGTACCAGTAAAAATCCATCCCCTCCCCCGTTTCAAATCCAGAAACCGGATAGTGAGAAATGGCTGGATAGCAAAAGATTGTAATTGCTGGACAAAAACAAATCGCGTTCAACAAAGCTGAACATTTCTGACCATTGAAAGTCGTGTAACTTAACATTCTCTTGACCATTCTTGTCAAACCGTGATACGCTCGACTTACAAATTATTTTAAAAATTCTAAAAATAATGTTACAAAGGGGTGAACATGATGCACATGGCGGATGCCTTGATTTCACCAGCTGTTGGTGGAACCATGCTGGCAACTACTGCTGGAGTTGCATCTTATTCAATCAAAAAACTCCAGAATGAGCTGGATGAAAAGAAAATTCCTTTAATGGGAGTGATGGGAGCATTTGTTTTTGCAGCACAAATGATTAATTTTTCAATACCAGGCACTGGTTCAAGCGGACACCTCGGAGGAGGAATGCTGCTGGCAATATTATTAGGTCCTTATGCGGGATTTTTAACGATGGCTTCGATTTTGTTGATACAGGCATTGTTCTTTGGTGACGGCGGATTGCTTGCTTATGGCTGCAACGTATTTAACCTTGGTTTTTATACGTGCTTTATAGCGTATCCATTCATATATAAGTGGATTACACGTAAAGGGGTTACTTCCAAAAGGATTTTTGCTGGTTCGATGGCTTCAGCGCTGGTTGCTCTCCAATTGGGTGCTTTTAGCGTTGTCCTTGAGACTCTTTTATCGAGAAAAACCGAATTGCCTTTTGAGAAATTCGTATTGTTAATGCAGCCGATACACCTTGCGATCGGGATAGTTGAAGGTCTGGTAACCGCAGCAATCATTACCTTCGTATGGAGGGCTAGACCTGATATTTTGGAAAAAGCAGCAAACGAGGAAGCCTTTGGCAATATATCTATGAAGAAAGTATTGACAGCCCTTTCAATCGCTGTAGTTGTGGTTGGCGGTTTGTTTTCTTGGTTTGCATCCGCTAATCCTGACGGACTGGAATGGTCTATCGAAAAAACAGCAGGTACGGCAGAATTGGAAGCTCCTGACGGCATTCATGAAACACTCTCTGAAATTCAAAGCAAAACAGCATTATTGCCTGATTATGATTTTAAAGCAAGTGAAAATGAAAAAACAGCTGGACAAGCTGAAAATGCGTGGCCTGCTGTTAATGCTGGGACAAGCGTTTCGGGTATAGTAGGAGGAGCATTGACTCTTGCATTAGCCGTATTTACAGGGTGGGGCATCATGTTGATTAAAAGGAAAAAAATAAAAACGACCGCTTGATCATTTTTATGGTGGGGCCCTCCCTTTAGTTTATCAAAATATATAATAGGAATGGATGAAAATGTCAAACATGATAAATTCGCTGTCTAATATGAGGCTTCTGGATGATCTGGCGCGAAAAGAGACCTTTATACACAGAATTCATCCACTAATAAAGCTGTTAACCACAGTCTTCTATTTGACTGTGGTTGTATCATTTGAAAGGTATGAAATAATTGGTCTTTTGCCTTTTATTTTTTATCCTATACTACTTTTTGCTTTTGCAGAGCTACCAGTTGCGCCAATTTTAAAAATGATATTGCTTATTGAACCTTTCATTATCGGAATCGGAATATTAAATCCATTGTTTGATCAATCTAAAGTGCTGTTTGGTGGAATTGCCATTTCAAAAGGTTGGGTTACTTTTTTATCCATTTTAATAAAATGCAGTTTAACAGTGACAGCCAGCATTTTACTCATTGCAACCACAGGGATGGATCGGTTTGCCGCAGCTTTGCGGATGCTCAAAATCCCTAAGATTTTTGTCTTACAGCTTCTATTAACATATCGATATATATCGGTGCTGATCGAAGAGGTTTCTAGGATGATAAGGGCGTATTCACTTAGGGCGCCAGGACAAAAGGGATTAAAGTGGAGCGCTTGGGGCTCTTTTGCCGGACAAATATTGCTCAGGACTTTTGAAAGAGCAGAGCGGGTATATCAAGCAATGAATTTAAGAGGCTTTACAGGAGAGTATTATACAGGAGATATTGCAAAACTAAGCTTTAAAGACCTTGCCTATTTTGCCGGATGGAGTCTATTTTTTATTATTGCAAGAATTTACAACATACCTATATTGATAGGGTCATTGTTTACAGGAGTGATTTGATAGGATGAGTCATCATAAAATTGAAGTGAGGAATCTGCATTTTTCGTATCCGGATGGACATGAAGCAATTAAAAATATGTCTTTTTCCATTTATCATGGTGAATCAGTCGGAATCATTGGTGCAAATGGTGCTGGGAAGTCTACGCTGCTAATGCTGTTGATGGGAGTTTATTTTCCGGATGGCGGAGAAGTGCTGGTAGGAGATGTGCGTGTAACCAAAAAGACATTACCGATGATTCGCCAAAGATTGGGAATGGTTTTTCAGAACCCTGACGACCAATTGTTCATGACTACTGTTTATGAAGACGTTGCCTTTGGACCACGAAATTATAAGCTGGAAGAGGAAGACGTGGAGAGACGGGTGATGCAGGCACTGGAGAAAGTTGGAATACCTCATTTGAGAGACCGAGCCCCCTATAAACTATCAGGAGGAGAAAAACGATCTGCCGCAATTGCATCCGTTTTATCCATGCAACCTGATGTATTGATCATGGATGAGCCAACTTCTGGCCTGGACCCAAAATCAAGACGGAAAGTAATTGATTTGTTAAAAAGCTTTGAACATACAAAAATAATTACCAGCCACGATTTGGACATGGTACTTGAAACCTGTAAAAGGATTATTGTGATAAAAAAAGGAGAAATAGCTGCAGATGGAACCGCAGTGGACATTTTATCCAATGAAGATCTGCTGAATAGCTGTGGCTTGGAATTACCTCTTTCACTTCAAAATTGTCCTGTTTGCGGAACTTCAAAAGGTAAATTCGGATATATCCATGAGAAAATTGTAGTCGACAAAGAAGCCAAAAAAGAATTGAGATTGACCAGAGAATGAGATTGCTTTTGAAATTTGAAGAAGCTCAAATAAATTCAACTATTTCGAAGCAGTTGACCTTATGAATAAGCACTGCCTAATCTGACGAGAACGATCAAAATATTCTCTCGTTTATTTTGATGTTCCATGCACCCCCGCCCCGACATCACTTTCACAAAAAACATCGGCTGGCTCATTGATGTTCCGAACTTAACTTATATCCGTTTCCCCGATTATAAAAATGATGAAGCACGACCGCATAGGCCGTGCTTTTTTGGTTAAAATTTTTCCTCATAGACCCCCATGCCGTTTGATAACGGCACCAGCAGATGATGAAAATAATAACACATTTATCGTATAATGGAGACACGGCTGGATAAGAAAGGTCGTCTTACCTTGGTGCCTTAAGCCCGTCTTATAGACAGACCTCGACGACCCGGTGTACCACTGATTGTTGCTCCCTTTCGGGAAGCACGCGGGATAGAATAGTCTTTGATGGTCGTCGCACCAGCCTTCTATCATTAAGCCACAAGGAGTGTTGAAGAATGGATATGGATGTTGTCTTCTCTCGTGTCTGTGGCCTTGATGTTCACAAAAAGAACGTTGTCTGTTGTATTATCACTCCGGATCATAAAGAGATCCAAACGTTTTCCACCATGACCGATGATTTACTCACCATGATCGACTGGATCAATTCCCATCGTTGTACCCATGCCGCTATGGAAAGCACCGGCTCCTATTGGAAACCTATCTATAACTTACTGGAAAGTGAAAACATTCAACCCATCGTCGTTAATGCCAAACATATCAAAAACGTTCCCGGTCGCAAAACCGATGTCAAGGATGCGGAATGGATTGCCACCCTCTTACGACATGGACTTCTCCAAGGGAGCTATATTCCTAATCGAGAACAACGGGAACTACGCGAACTCGTGCGCTATCGTCGTAGCTTAATTGATGAGCGGGCAAGAGAGATTCAGCGCATTCAAAAAGTCCTCGAAGGAGCAAACATCAAGCTTGCATCCGTCGCTTCCGACGTATTGGGCAAGTCTGGTCGCGCCATGCTTGAAGCTATTATTCAAGGCGAAACGGACCCTCATATTCTTTCAGAATTGGCTCAACGTCGACTGAAAAACAAAAAGGAACTCCTAAAAAAAGCATTGAAAGGCTTAATCGGACACCATCAACGCTTGATGCTTAAAACCCAGCTACAACACATTGACCACCTCGACCAACTCATTAAAGAACTCGATGAAGAAATCAAACAGCGGATGCTCCCTTTTGAACAAGACCTGGAGCGGTTGGACACCATCCCCGGCGTCGGACGCAGAGGCGCTGAACAAATTTTAGCTGAAATCGGAACCGATATGAATCAATTTCCTACCTCTGCTCATCTGTGTTCTTGGGCCGGCATCGCTCCAGGGAATAACGAAAGCACCGGCAAACGAAAATCTGGGAAAACGAAAAAGGGCAAGAACAAAATCGCTAACGCGACTTTAAGCACGTCCCAAGTGAGTATTAATCACTTGGGACATTCCTCGCTCTGCGCATTGTGCCATTACAAAAAGGACATACTACTTCCACTTCTTCATTATCATTTAAATCATAATGAAATTCTTCAAACACATATTCAGGAACTTCATCTTCTTTTCCACAATCCAAACATTTAAAAATTATTATTTTTATATCTTCATCTAATCCAAATGGATCTTCTTCTAACCACTTTAGAAAATCTTTACTCAGATCATCCTGTTCTTTGTTTTTGGCCAAGATTATACCTCCTGATATTTTTAATACACTCCATGTCCTCCATATAATGATAAAGGAAGCCGTAATCCGCATGCCATATTTCAACTAAATCCATCTCACGATGGCAATGTGGACATATAAAAGGATCTTTATCAAATGATTCAATCATTCGTTGTCTATAGGTTTTCTTTTTCTTTTTTGTTTCGAGTAATAGCGAAAGTTGTCTGGTTCTCATAAATGAATAAAGACTTAAAACCTGATTTGCTTTTTTATATGATCTTCTACTGTACAAACCAAAACGACCAACCATTCGAAAATGCTTGGGTGAGATGTGTTGTAATAGATTAAATAAAAATTTATATACAGGTTGTGTTTCATCAACTCTTTTTCCTGTTTGATGGTCTTCGTACCAAAAGTGAACTGTCTTACCATCGTATTTTACAATGCGATACTCTGCTATAGCTGGTCTCGCTAGGTATCTTCCTATGTATTTCGCTGCTCCTTTGGCATCTCTCATTCTCTGTTCTGCATTCACATAAAACCCTTTTTGATAACGTTGGTATAGATCAATAATGAGGTTTATAACGGACTGATTATTAGGAAACCAAGATTTTAATAAATCTAAAACAACCTTTTGCCAGGACTTTCTCAAATATTCGTATGGAATAAACTCAGTGGGAACCCACTCATTACGGTTATCAATTGCACCTTCAGTTACTAGGGCATGTATATGTGGATTAAATTTTAGATCCCGTCCAAAAGTATGTATCACCGTAATAATGCCAACCTGTAAATCTCGTTTTTTACTTTTACGTTGAAAGTAAAATTGGAAAACTTCAGCCACTTTCTTAGCTAGTTCATTTAACTTTTTACGGTCTTTAAAAAAGACATTTCTCAATTCCTTCGGTATTGTAAACACCATATGGCGATGAGGGACGTTAAAGATCATTTCCTGTTGCTTATCTGACCAATCATCTGTATATTTCTTACCACACTTATGGCAAAAACGACTTTTACAAGTAAAACAAACAAAAACAGGTCTTGGTCCACCTTCACAACCAAGACATTCATAGCGGGCATACCCCAAATCCCGAGTGCCGCATCTTATTGCTTTCTCAACTGTTTCTTTTATGTCTTCACGGTATGACTCCGGAAAAAGATCTGAGTGCATCTTCCAATAACCATCAAAATGATCTTTTAATATACGTTTGATAATTCCGCTGTTAGCCTGACTCATATGACATCTCCATTAATATATATATACGAACATTTTACAGAACAGTTATCCACACGTCTAGAATTTTATAATTTCCTAAACGATAAAAAATTGCGTTCCGCTTTAGTTGAAGCAGCGCGAAGTGCCGCTCGGACGAAAAACACTTATCTTTCCAGTCTGTATCGGCGCATTGCCGCTAGACGTGGAGCCAACCGCGCCGCTGTTGCCGTCGCTCATCGCATTCTCGTGATCATTTATCACCTCTTAAAACGCAAACAAACTTATAATGAACTGGGACCTCATTACTACGAAGAACGCAAACATCATCATGTAGCAAGACAAGCCATTAAGAAGTTAGAAACCTTAGGTTATACGGTCACGGTGGAAAAACAAGATCAAACGGCATAACCTCTATTTTCCACTATATACCAATAACTAGTGGAACACATCCCCCCATCCTTTTTTTGCGTTTTTCCCCCTTTAAATTTTCGGGATAGTTAAGATAAAAACCCAAAAAATCACTGTTATATAAGTATTTAGTTTAAAATGATTTATGAGTTATTTATATTTTAGCGAAAGAGTTACATTTTATCAATCCTTTGATTTGCGTGGGCTCATTGGAGATTAGAAAGAGTCGTCGATCCCCCAGGATTTTTGCATGATTGGGGGTCGACGACTCTTTTTTATTTCCGTTTAAAACAGATTTCAAAGTTTGCCTGCCGACAATGAAATCCATGTTGTATCAACCATTTTACCTGACCCATCTGTTTTAATAAAGTAAACATCCGGCTCATTCCCTTCTCATTCAATTGAAGAAAGAGTGAGACCATATTTTTAACGTTTCATTCAGGAAAATTGGTTTAGGTCTATTCGATCGGTTCCTACGATCTAACATAAGAACATGATCTGAAAAATGATTGGTGATTTTTTCTGTTTGAGGTGTTTCTCTTTGTACTCCATCGGGCTTAAATACCCAAGTGTTCCATGGATTCTAATATATTAAACCAATGAACATAATCATCTAATTTCAGTTTCAATCGGTCTAAATTTCCGAAATATTTTTAACAAATTCTGTTTTGATAATTTTAAAGGTTGCTTCAGCTACTGCGTTGTCATAGGGACAACCCTTCATGCTTAACGACCGATTAATCTAAAAAGTATCTAGAGCTTCATCAATTGTCTTGTTCTTGAATTCATTGCCTCTGTCTGTGTGGAATAATTGAATTTGCCGTAAATCTGCTTTCACGGTCGATCAAGATTCGATGCGTAAATATGAAGAATACACCTCATCAATTATGGAGTAATTTTTTTCAATTTTTGTGGGTGCTTTTTATTGAAAGTTAGATTTATTGTTTTCACCCACAAATATAAAACCCCTCCAACGCTTGAGCGTCAAGGGGTTTCGAGATTAATATTGAGTGATGTATTGTTCGCGCTCCCATGGGTGCACTTGAGTTCTAAACATATCCCATTCGATCTCTTTTGCTTCGACGAAATGTTCGAATAAATGGGATCCTAAAGCACTGACAATGACTTCGTTTTGTTTTAAGTTTTCAAGTGCTTCATATAATGTTGCTGGAAGGTCGACAATGCCGTTTTCGATGCGTTCTTCTTTTGTCATCACATAAATGTTGCGATCTACTGGTTTTGGCGGAGTTAATTTGTTTTTAATGCCATCGAGACCAGCTTTCAAGAGTACAGCCATGGCAAGGTATGGGTTTGCAGATGGGTCAACGCTGCGCACTTCAATACGAGTGCTCATGCCGCGAGATGCAGGAATCCGGATTAACGGGCTTCTGTTGCGGCCGGACCATGCAACATAGCAAGGAGCTTCGTAGCCAGGTACTAAACGTTTGTAAGAGTTGACAGTTGGGTTTGTCACAGCTGTAAAGCTTGTTGCATGTTTGATGACACCTGCAATGAATTGTAAAGCTGTTTCGCTTAATCCATCTTCTGTATTTGGATCGTAGAATGCATTTTCACCATTGCGGAATAAAGAAAGGTTGCAGTGCATACCTGAACCGTTGACGCCGAACAATGGTTTTGGCATGAATGTTGCGTGCAAGCCGTGTTTACGGGCAATGGTTTTCACAACAAGCTTAAATGTTTGAATGTCATCACAAGCTTTGATGGCATCTGCATATTTAAAGTCAATTTCATGCTGACCAGGTGCTACTTCGTGGTGGGAAGCTTCGATTTCAAATCCCATTTCCTCAAGTTCCAACACAATGTCGCGGCGGCAGTTCTCGCCTAAATCAGTCGGCGCAAGATCAAAATATCCGCCATTATCATTCAATTCTAATGTTGGTTCACCCTTTTCATCCAGTTTGAATAAGAAAAATTCCGGCTCAGGACCTAAATTAAATGCTGTAAATCCGAGCTCTTCCATTTCCTTCAGCACTCGTTTTAAGTTGTTGCGCGGATCTCCTTCAAAAGGCGTTCCATCAGGATTGTAAATATCGCAAATTATGCGGGCAACTTTCCCTTTTTCCGCTGTCCATGGGAAAATGACAAACGTATCTAAATCAGGATACAGATACATATCAGATTCCTCAATGCGGACAAATCCTTCAATAGATGATCCGTCAAACATTATTTTGTTATCCAACGCTTTTTCTAATTGGGAAACAGGGATTTCAACGTTTTTAATCGTTCCCAAAATGTCAGTGAACTGCAGGCGGATAAATTTTACGTTTTCTTCTTGGACTAAACGAATAATATCTTCTTTTGTGTACTTTGGCATATTATTTCTCCTCTCATATATAAAAAATAAATTTATATAGCGATATTATCAATGAAAGAACCGTGAAAGGTCTCCTTGTCTTAACGTTGCACGGTTCATTCTTCCAGCATGGAGAAGTTCTTCCTTTAATAGTTTGCGAAGTTCGGCATCAGATAAATCTGATTTTTCTTTTGCCAATGAGGATCTTTCGAAAGTTTGTCTTTCTTGTTCGTATTCTTTATACGCAAATATTTGCTTAATACCTGCCATATTGACACCCTGCTCAATCAACGATTTAATTTCAAGCAATCTATCGACATCATTGAAGGAAAATAACCGGCGATTGCCTTCCGTTCTCGCAGGGGAAATAAGACCATGTTCTTCATAATATCTTATTTGTCTGGCAGATAGTTCCGTCAGTTGTTTTACGATGCTGATTGGAAACAACGGCATGGAACGGCGATCTTGATCATTCATGCTCTTTTAGCCCCTCCTTCCTTTTGCTTACCTACATTATAGATGAATGTAAGATATCATGTCAATATAATGTCATAAAATTTAACATGGTTTTTTTATACAAGGAAAACTTTATCGTTTGACAGTCCATTTAACGAATCGGGAATTGGCAAATATGATCGGAACTTCCCTTGAAACCGTAAGCAGAACGCTGAACCAGATGAAATGTTTTTTTATAGTTCGACTAATCGTTTTTCAATTAATTCATTGACGGCATGGAAAATAGCGATTTTGACATGTTCAAACGTCAAGCCTCCCTGCACATATGCCACATATGGAGGACGAATCGGTCCATCCGCTGAAAGCTCGATGCTGGAGCCTTGGACAAAAGTCCCGGCCGCCATGATGACTTGATCGCTATAACCCGGCATTTCATTTGGAACCGGTGTTACATGCGAGTTTATGGGCGATGCAGATTGAATCGCTTGGCAAAACGCAATCATCATATCTGCATTATCAAACTGAACGGACTGAACTAGATCTGATCTTTTCTCATTCCAGCTAGGATTGACTCGCAACCCGATTTCTTCCAGCATTGCAGCGGTAAAAATCGCTCCTTTTAGCGCTTGTCCAACAACATGCGGAGCGAGAAAAATACCTTGAAACATCTCATGAAGACTGTAAAGCATTGCACCGGCTTCCCTTCCGATACCTGGCGAAGTGAGCCGGTACGCGCAAGCTTCCACGAGCTCTTCTTTTCCAACGATGTATCCTCCCGTTTTCACAATCCCTCCTCCAGGATTTTTGATAAGAGAGCCTGCAATAAGATCAGCTCCTGCATGTCCCGGCTCCTGATCTTCGGTAAACTCACCGTAGCAATTATCGACAAAAACAACAATTTTTTCATTGATTGATTTGATGAAAGAAACCATTTCCTTAATTTCCTGAATGGAAAATGACGGTCTGACATCATATCCTCTAGAACGCTGAATTCCGATCATTTTTGTTTTATCACTGATTGCCGCTTTTACTCGGTCAAAATCAACTCGTCCTTCAGGAGTCAGATCAATTGTTTGATAAAAAATGCCAAATTCTTTTAAAGAGCCTGCCCCCTTTCCGCGGATACCGACAATTTCTTCAAGCGTATCATACGGCTTTCCGGTAATATAGATGAGTTCATCGCCGGGCCTTAATACGCCGAAGAGAGCCGTTGAAATGGCGTGTGTACCAGAAATGATTTGCGGCCGGACAAGTCCTTTTTCACATCCAAAAATATCAGCATAAACATCTTCCAACGTATCCCTGCCGATATCATCATATCCGTATCCTGTTGAGGGAATAAAGTGGGAATCGCTCACCCGATGCTTTTGAAAGCTTCTGAGCACGCGAAGCTGATTTACTTCCACTACTTTGTCAATTTCTTCGTGAAATGGTTTTATTTTTTTTTCTACTTTTTGAGCTATCTCCATAATTTTTTTTCCATGTGTAAAATATTGAAACATCTGTAAAACCCTTTCTACTTATTCTTCATAATTTGATCATATACTGGATGGTCGCGAAACACTAGACCAGAAACGATATAGTGCTGATTTTGTTCGTCAAATTGCAAGGTTGAAACGAGCGTATTTGCTTTTAACAACGATAGACGTTTCCCATCACCTGTTGGAACGGAGACAACGTAAGGATGCATTTTTTTCTTTAATTTTTCTTCAATAGCTGCTTTTAACCGTTCTATATCTTCGTCACAAAAAGCAGAAATGACAATATAGTCTTCCTTTAAAGAAGGAAAGAAATGCTCTAGTTGTTGATCTTTTTTATTGTACACTGTTAAAACAGGCAATCCGTCCGTTCCTAATTCTTTTAATAATTCATTCACAGTGTTTTCATGCTGAATATAGTCAGGATGAGAGCTGTCGACGATATGTAAAAGCAAATCTGCTTCCTTTATTTCTTCTAACGTAGAACGAAAAGCAGCGATAAGGCTTGTTGGCAGCTGCTGGATAAAGCCGACAGTATCAGTCATGAGCACCTTCATGCCGGATGGGAGAAACATTTTCCTTGTCATAGGATCCAATGTGGCAAACACCATATCCTCCTGAAATGAATCAGCAGCTGTCAGCTTATTGAACAGCGTTGACTTTCCTGCGTTGGTATAGCCAACAAGAGCGATTTGAGTTTGATGATTTCTCTTTCTTTGCGAACGATAACGCTCGCGATGGGAAACAATATGGGACAGCTGTTGTTTTATATCGTGAATGCGATTTCGGATGTGCCTTTGATCCGTTTCAAGCTTCGTTTCTCCCGGACCTCTTGTCCCGATTCCTCCTCCTTGCCGAGATAGATTCAATCCATGTCCCGAAAGTCTCGGAAGCAAATATTCAAGCTGTGCCAGTTCAACTTGAAGTTTCCCTTCTCTTGACTTCGCCCTTTTTGAAAAAATGTCCAAAATTAGCTGAGTCCGATCGATCACTTTTACCTCTAACAGACGAGCTAAATTTCGCAGCTGGCTGGGCGACAGCTCATTATTGAAAATAACGGTATTTGCCTCTGTCGTTTCGATAAGCTGTTTAATCTCATCAACTTTTCCTTTTCCAATATATGTAGATGGTTCGGCCCTCAGTCGATTTTGTATGCAAACAGCTGCGACTTGGCCGCCCGCAGCAGCCGTGAGCGATTTCAGCTCTTCCATTAAATAAAAAAACTGTTCTTCATCGGTTTCCATGAACTTGACGCCAACGAGAATCACCTGTTCTTTCTCTTCCACTCGTCTTCTTCCTCCAATTATGCTGCAAATTTATAAGCTATGCGTTATGAATTAAACCTTCGATAAACGGATCAATGGTAAGGTTATCAAATTTAAATCATCTTTAGTGCACTTTAAGACAAAAGAAACGTATTGAATTCAAAAGTAAGATGATCAAACTCAATTCATCTTCAGCACATTTCAAAACAAAACGTACTGAGTTCAAAATCAACTTCAGCACACTTCAAGACTAGAAGCGTTTCTAAGTTCAAAATTAGGATACAAACTCCAATCATTCTTTGGCGCACTTCAACATTAGAAACGTTTCTAAGTTCAAAATTAGGACTCAACTAAATCTTCAGTATGCTTTAAAAACAGAAACGTATTGAGTCAAAATAAAGATTATCAAACTTAAATCATCAACGCACTTCAACACTAGAAAAACTTATTGAGTCAACGTTAAGAGTATCAAATTCTAATCGTTTCAGCCAATTAAAATGGCTGCCATCATTCTTTTCTAAACTATGTGAGAAAAATAAACGAATTTGTGTAAATTATGTGCAGCAATGAAACAGGAGCTTTCTTCAAAGCCCATTTAAATAAAGATTTATCAATCAATTTTTTTCAATAATCAAGTAAAGCAGCCTAGGGGCTGCTTATACGTTTAATATTAAATCTTCTTCTTTTACAAGAAGCAAATCTTCCTTGCCAAACTTATCAGAAAGCAGGAGCCTCATTGCCTGTGCCCGTATAGATTTTTCAATAATGTTGCGAACATATCTTCCATTTGAAAAGTTCGTTGGGTGAGTCGCATATTTCACTTTTAGCAAATGCTCTTTCAATTTGCATTCAGCTCCATGGCTAAATCGATACTCTTTGTCCTTCATCATTAATTTTGCTATTTCCATCAGCTCATCGACTGAATAGTCCGGGAAATCAACTACGATCGGAAAACGGGATTCGAGTCCGGGATTTAAAGATAAAAAACGATCCATTTCCCTTGGATATCCGGCTAAAATTAACACAAAATCATGCTGTCTGTCTTCCATATGTTTGACAAGGGTGTCAATTGCTTCTTTTCCGAAATCTTTTTCTCCTCCGCGGGCTAAACTGTATGCTTCATCAATAAAAAGAATTCCGCCAAGTGACTTTTTGATCAAATCGCGCGTTTTTTGTGCTGTATGGCCGATATATTCACCTACTAAATCAGCCCGCTCCGCTTCAATTAAGTGCCCTTTCGATAAAACATTCATTTGGAAAAAAAGCTTTCCGATCAATCGCGCGATCGTTGTTTTTCCCGTTCCGGGATTCCCTTTAAACAGCATATGAAGCGCTTGCCTTCCGGTTTTTAACCCCTGTTCTTCTCTTTTTTTATTCACAAAAATCCATGCATATATTTCCTTTAATAATCTTTTCACTTCTTCCATTCCAACTAATGCGCCCATCTCCTGTTCAATCTCTTTTAATACACTGTGTTCGACAGCCGCTTTGGAAATGGAAAGATCATATGTCGCGATTTTTTCCTTTTTACCTTCAAGTTCAGTTTTGCTTTGTCCTAAGACAATATTCATTTGGCCGTTATTTTTGAAGGTGACCGCTCGCTCCACAGGCTTCACCTCATTTTTATATTTATCTTCTAAATTACATCTACTTTGTTTAAAGGAACATGTCATGGAAAAAGGTTGTTATTATTAATATTTATGCTGAAAGCCAAGTAGTACAAACCTTCTTTTCATCTATGTCTTCATAAAAACTAAGCAGTATTTTTCTGAAGCCTGGGTGGCTTGCGGCCTGGACAAGTACAGATTCTAGGACAGGTCAGTTAAATATTATCGAAGGGTAAAAATAACGACCATTCAAATTATCTGCGTTTAGCCGATAATTAGGAAAACAAGGATTGCAGATAGAAAAATACCTGACATCTCGGAACCGCTGCCACGAAACCTTTCCTTCTCATGAAAAAACCGGAGATCATCTCCGGTTTTTTCGTCATGCTTCAATGTCAATTTGTACATTTCTTTGCGGTGCAAATGTTGAGATCGCATGCTTGTAAATGAGCTGCTGTTTGCCCTCTGATTCGATGAGGACCGTAAAATTATCAAATGCTTTTACTTGTCCTCTAATTTGGAAACCGTTTAATAAAAACACGGTCACGTAAGTGCCATCTTTTCGTAACTGATTTAACACTTGATCTTGAATGTTTATCGGTTGCTTCATCATTCGTCCTCCTCATATCCTCTATATTTTATTATTTCTTCTCAGAAAGAAGCTTTCCTGCTATATAATGAAAAATTTCACTAACTTTTTCTTCCATCGAGACAGGCGGAGTCATATCAAACCATTTGACATTCATTTTGTTTCGAAACCATGTTAGTTGCCTTTTCGCATATCTTCTTGTGTTTTTTTTCAATGTTTCAATTGCTTCTGCAAGAGAAGCCTTGCCATCAAAAAAATCGTATAATTCTTTATATCCAATCGCCTGCGCAGATTGTACACCGCGAACTCCAGAATCATACAGCGATTTTGCTTCTTCAATCAAACCTTCCTCAATCATTTCGTCAACTCTTTTATCAATGCGTTGATACAATACATCGCGGTCCATCGTAAGGCCGATAATGGCGGTATGATAGCGCTCATTTGCTTCATGCGTCTTTATATGCTCGCTCATTTTTTTTCCTGTTTTATAGAAAATTTCTAAAGCACGGATGACTCTCCTAGCATTGTTTGGATGAATTCGTTCTGCACTGTCAGGGTCGATTTCCTGTAAACGCTCGTGTAATGCTAAATTCCCATGCTCATGCAAAAAATTTTCCAGTTCTTTTCTTATTTCAGGGTCAGATTGAATATCGGAAAATTGGTAATCATCATATAGAACCGCTTGAATGTACAAGCCTGTTCCCCCAACAATCATCGGCATTTTTCCGCGCTTTGTTATCGAGGCAATTGCTTTTCTCGCAAGCTCTTGAAACTCGGCAACGGAGAATTCTTCCGAAGGATTCTTTAAGTCAATTAAATGATGGGGGATTCCTTCCATTTCATGCTCTTTTATCTTTGCAGTTCCGATATCCATTCCTTTATAAATCTGCATGGAATCTCCGCTGATAATTTCGCCGTTTAATTTTTTGGCTAATTCAATGCTTAGTTTCGTCTTTCCGACAGCTGTTGGGCCAATTAAAACAACAAGTCTATCCTTTTCTTCTTCCATATTGACCACACTTTCAAAAAATACTCACTGTTTCATCGTATCATGATTTTTAAGAAAACACCAATATATTATACCCTTTTTCATCATAGAGTATACTCTTTTCAATTGATTTCATTTGATCTTTATACTGCTCTAATGCGAAAAAAAAACAACTTTTGTCCAATCATTGCTCTCATTTCCTTTTGCCCCATGTTCCCGCACCAGTAAACTTGACAGCGATCTTTTACATGCAGCAGAAAACTATTACATAACCCTCTTAAACATTTTTTCGAGCTCATAGGTGGAAAAATGAATGATGATCGGCCGGCCATGAGGGCAAGTAAATGGATCTGACGCTTTTCTTAGCGATTCTAGCAACGCGAATATTTCTTCATTGTTTAAATATTGATTCGCTTTAATTGATCCTTTGCAGCTCATCATGATGGCTGCATCTTCTCTAAGCTTGTGGATATCCGTCTTTTTTTCATTAAGCACCTGCTGGATCAGCTCTTCAATAATTTCTTTTTCTTCACCTTGCGGAAACCATGTTGGATGAGATCGAATGATATAGGTGTTCGGTCCAAAATTCTCCAAAAACACTCCGACCTCAGCCAGCTCTTCTTTATGCTCTTCGATCACCATGACTTCATCAGAGGAAAAGCTCAGTGTTAGGGGAACAAGCATTTCCTGCACTTCGCTCGCCACTTCCCCAACTTTTTCGCGAAAATATTCATATTTGATTCTTTCTTGGGCAGCATGCTGATCGATTATATATAATCCTTTTTCATTTTGCGCCAAAATGTAAGTGCCGTGCATCTGTCCAATTGGATACATTGGAGGAACTCGGCTTTCATCCAACCTATTATTGTCCGAAACCTTCTCTTCATGTTCTTCGTTGTTATTTGGCAAATACTCTTGTACTTCAGTTTCTCCATCGACAACTTTAGGTTCAGCTATTTTTTCAGAGGAAAAGGATTGTTGCTGCTCTTCATCCGCTCCTCTATGATCAATCGAATACAAATCATCTTCGTTCCATTGATTGTCAGCCGTTTTTGGTTGAAACGTCCATTCTGGATCCTGTTTTTCCTCATTGATCAGATGTTCAAATTGGATCTCCTGCTGCACGTTTACCGGGTGCTCTTTTTTCTTTTTGACTGTATCAGAGGTTGGGATAAGCTCTTTTTTCTTAAATGCATCCTGGATGCCTTTTGCGATGACTTCAAATAATTCCGCTTCTTTGCTGATTCTGACCTCCAGTTTGGCAGGATGAACATTTACGTCCACTAAGATCGGATCCATTTCAATATGAAGATAGACGACCGGAAAACGCCCTATAGGCAGGAGCGTATGGTACCCTTCTTCCACCGCCTTCGTAATGGAATGATTTTTAATAAATCTCCCGTTGATCATCGTAGAAATATAGTTTTTGGATGCTCTTGTCACTTCCGGCAACGATAAATAGCCGCGTATGTCAAAATCAAGCGAACGGAAATGGACTGGAAACATTTTTTTCGCAATGGGAACCCCGTAAATCGCTGCAAGAACTTGCCGTACATCTCCTTTGCCGTTCGTATATAGAAGCCGCCGGCCGTTATGCGTAAATTTAAACGATATGTTTGGATAGCTCAGCGCAAGACGATTGACTATGTCGGTTATTCTCCCAAGCTCCGTATTCAAGCTTTTCATATACTTCAATCGCGCCGGCGTATTGAAAAACAGGTTCGTGACCGTAATGTCCGTTCCTTTTCGACTTGATGCTGTCTCTTTTGCTGTTACCTTCCCGCCGATTAAAGTAATTTTCGTCCCGGGTTTATCCCCAGTGCTAGTTTTCATTTCCAGATGAGAAACGGCGGCAATCGAAGGCAGCGCTTCGCCCCGGAAGCCGAGAGTTCGGATGCGGAATAAATCCGCTTCATCTTTAATTTTGCTTGTTGCATGCCGCTTAAACGCCTTTTCGCAATCATCTGGCTCCATTCCGTCCCCATTGTCCACGACGCGAATTTTGCTCAAACCGCCTTCTTCCGCCTCAATTTCTATCACTGTGCTGTTTGCATCAATCGCATTTTCGACTAGTTCTTTCACAACAGAAGCCGGCCGCTCCACGACTTCCCCAGCGGCAATTTTGTTGGATAAACTAGCATCCATAAGGATGATTTTTCCCATCATCATCACCTATTTCAATTTCTTTTGGATGTCATACAGTGTGTTTAATGCTTCAAGAGGCGTCATATCCAATAGATCTAAGGAAGAAATGATGGAGAGCACCTCTTTTTCCTTTGATGAAAGCTTTTTCCCTGCCGGCTCTTTTTTCTTCTCTGCTATTTCATCGCCGAATAAAGAAAGCTGGCTTGGCTCCGCAGAATACTCGATGCTCGGTTCCACCGAATGCTCGATGACGGATGGTGTATGTTTCTCTTTCTGATTGTCTCCTTCGAGCTTGCTCAATATTTCTTTTGCCCTTTGGATAAGAATTTCAGGAAGCTCCGCAAGCTCAGCAACATGAATTCCGTAGCTTTGATCAGCCGCCCCTTCATCCACTTTATGGAGAAAAACAACCTTTCCGTTTTCCTCTATTGCCTTAACATGGACGTTCTGCACATTTTGCAATTCATCTCCGAGCACGGTTAATTCGTGATAATGGGTCGAGAACAATGTTTTGGCTCCGATGTGGTCGTGAATGTATTCGATTATCGCTTGAGCAAGCGCCATGCCGTCATATGTCGATGTCCCGCGCCCGATTTCGTCAAATAAAATCAAGCTTTGATTCGTGGCATGTACAATCGCATTTTTGGCTTCCAGCATTTCCACCATAAACGTACTTTGCCCTGATACTAAATCGTCAGCCGCTCCAATTCTAGTAAAAATTTGGTCAAAGATCGGCAGAACCGCTTCGCTGGCAGGGACAAAGCAGCCGATTTGCGCCAAAACAGCCGTTAAAGCAATTTGCCGCATGTACGTACTTTTTCCTGACATGTTTGGACCGGTGATTAAAAGAATGTTCCTTCCTTCTTTCATCCAGCAATCATTCGGAACATAGTTTTCGGATTCCATCACTTTTTCTACGACTGGATGACGACCGTCTTTTATGTAAAGCTCGGAGTCGGAAAAGGACGGTTTCGTATAATGTCGTTCTTCGCTGATTACAGCAAAGCATTGCAGGCAGTCAAGCTCGGCAATCTTTTTAGCCAAGAGCTGCAATCTAGGAATATATTGCTTTACTTCGTCGCGAATTTGCACGAACAATTCATACTCAAGATCAACGATTTTTTCTTCCGCTTCTAAAATCAACGCTTCTTTCTCTTTCAGCTCTGGTGTCACATAACGTTCGGCATTGGCCAGCGTCTGTTTCCGTTCATATCTTCCTTCATCCAAAAGATGAAGATTCGCTTTCGTTACTTCAATATAATATCCAAACACTTTGTTGTAGCCGATTTTAAGCGATTTAATTCCTGTCAGCTCTCTTTCTCTTTTTTCCAGCTCTGCTATCCACGTTTTTCCGTTTCTCGCTGCATCTCTGTAGCGATCCAATTCTTCGTTAAATCCGTCCTTAATGATGTTCCCCTCTTTGACTGAAATCGGCGGGTTTTCGATAATCGCTTTTTGAAGCAACTCCTTCAAGCTTTCACAAGGATCAATTTCTTTTTTTATTTGTTTTGAATCAGCAATTCCTAACGAAGCAACGATTGAGCGAATCTCAGGAATTTTTTCAAGCGACTTTTTCAATTGAATCAGATCTCTTGCATTTGCATTTCCGAACGCAATTTTTCCCGACAGTCTTTCTAAGTCGTATACTTCCTTTAGCAATTCCCTTAGTTCTTCTCTTTCGATATAGCGGTCGATCAACATTCCAACGATATTTTGCCGCTTTTCAATTTCTTTTTTGTCAATAAGCGGACGGTCAATCCATTGCTTCAGCAGACGCGCGCCCATAGCTGTTTTCGTCTCATCTAGCAGCCAAAGAAGGGAGCCTTTTTTTCCTTTCGACCGAATCGTCTCGGTCAGCTCCAAATTTCTTTTCGAGTACATATCAATTTTCAAATATTGATTTAATTGATAAAACTCCACCTTTTGCAAATGCTCAAGCGTCCGTTTTTGCGTCCGTTCTAAATAGTTGTATAGCCTTGCAAACGTTATTTTCAGCCGCTGATCTTGCAAATGTCCTGCAATGCTGTCTAATTTTTCAAGATAAGCTGCGTCTTTTTCAATCGAAAATGTCACAGGCTGTCTTTCTAATATCATTTTTTTCAGTTTCTCAGGAAAATCATCTGCCACTACAATCTCTTTCACTTGGCGGGAATAAAGCTCGCCCAAGCAGTCCTCCATTGTGGAGAGAAGGGTGACATATGATTCCCCTGTCGTAATATCTGTCAAAGCTAAGCCGAAAAGCGCTTCAAAGACCGTAACGGAAGCAATATATTGGTTGTCTTTCTCGCCTAGCCCTTTTCCTTCCATTAATGTTCCTGGTGTAATGAGCTGAACGACTTCCCGTTTCACAACACCTTTTGCTTGTTTCGGATCTTCTGTTTGTTCACAAATCGCCACCTTATAGCCCTTTTCAATGAGCTGTTCGATGTAGCTTGAGGCTGAGTGATACGGCACCCCGCACATCGGGATTCTTTCCTCGCCCCCGCCATCACGGCTTGTTAACGTAATTTCCAATTCTTGAGAAGCCTTGATGGCATCCTCAAAAAACATTTCATAAAAATCGCCTAAACGAAAAAATAAAAAGGCATCCTGATAGTCTGCCTTGATGTTTAAATATTGCTGTATCATTGGCGTGTATTGTGCCATGTTCATCCCCCGACTGTATGTAAAAGTTAACATCTTTTATTATAACACAAACTCTTTATTCCGAAAAAAACTTATTCGCTCAAATAACCTATGACAAAACAATAAAACTAAAAAGCACGTACATGATTATTCGCAAATTTGTTTATTGCGTCAACCTTTGACATAAATGTTCATGATTAATGGCGGATTTGTTTATTCCTTTAAACTTTTGACATAAAAAATTAAGAAGCAGGTGCGTGATTATCGCAAATTAGTTTATTCCGCCAAACCTTTGACATAAAAAACAGGAAGCAATGGCACGATTATTCGTAGATTGTTTATTCCGTCAAACATTTGCCGAAAAAACAAGGAACCCAGCGAGCGATTATCGCAAAATTAGTTTTTCCCGTCAAATCTTTGACATAAAAAAACTAGGAAGCAAGGGCACGATTATTCACAGATTTGTTTATTCCGCCAAACCTTTGACATAAAAAAACTAGGAAGCAGCCCTCCTAGTTTTTCATTATTCTTCTGGTTCACCTTCTAAAAGCTCTGGCGTTAAATCTTCTATTTCATCCTCTAAATCCTCTTCCCAATCATCCCATTCCTCATCGGATTCAGACAAGTTGTTAGGATGGACGGAGACGACCACTTTCGTTTCTCCGATGACCTCTGCTAAAAATTCTCTTTCTACTTGAACCACAATGTTTTCGCCGTTTGGAGAAATGGTGACTTCCAGACAATTCGGCTGCTGCAAAACACGGGCAACCACTTCGTTCTCGTCATCTAAATAGTTGTCATCTTTATATCGTAATTTTAACACATCTGTATACTTGACACGCTCTGTAACTACTTCTGTTTTCGTATTTTCATCAAATGAGTACCAAACGTTAATATCATATGTTCCCTCGATTTCAACTGTTTTCCCCCGTTTTTGCGCATCATATTTATGGTTAATAATCCAACCACCCAAAATACTTGCTGGCTTCTTCTCAGGACTAATCGTATGTGTTGCTTGAGTAAACTTTCGACCTTTTGCTACTACCGCTTTCGTTATGATTTCCCTATATTCTGCCATTTGCCAAACCCTCCTCAAAACGATCGTAAAAAGATTTTCGCTAGGACAAGCTCGATATTTTCATAAATCCTTCTAGTTCATTCTATGCATGAGCCTGAAAATATGTACCAAAAATTAAAAAAGACGCTGACGCGTCTTTAAACAAAATGAGGGAGGATTGGCCGAAATCATAGAAATACCGATTGTTCATAAGCTCAAACGGTTTTTATTTTTTCAAAAATAGCTGAGATTAATGGCAAGATCCATGTTTATTCCGAATTTGAGCGCCTGTTTCACCCGTTAACAGATTGCCTCCAGTTGAGCGAATAATTTCATTTGTCACATGGTTTGAAATTGTATTCGCTACTAATTGAAGAAGATCGTTAACTTCAATTTGCGATTCTTTAAATTGCTGGACGATCGGAATTTGATCTAATTCTTCATACAGGCTGTCAATTTGCTCCTCCACTTGTTTGAGAGCTTCATGCTTTCCGAAATGCTGAAAATTGACGGCTTGTTTTTGCAGGCTTTTAATGCTGGCAATCATTTCCCGAACTTTTTGATTTTCGTTAATTTGTTCTTCCGCTTTTTTAAAGAAGTCAACTTGCTCTGTTTCGGCTATCATTTGCGCCAGTTCTTTTGCCTTTTCTAAAATATCGTCTTTCGTATACGCCATTACAATGTCACCCCAATTTGCTCTTCCACCATTTCTCCATCAAGAGTCCAGGTTTTGGCTTTTGTAATTTTCACTTTTACAAGCTGACCAATCGCCGATTTCGGACCTTTAAAGTTAACTAGTTTATTTTTTCTCGTATACCCTGCCAAAATGTCAGGATTGTTTTTGCTCTCGCCTTCAACTAATACCTCAACGACTTTGCCTTCATATTCTTTCATTTTTTGGGCGGAAATTTCGTTGACTAATGCATTTAAACGCTGCAGCCGTTCTTTTTTCACTTCCATCGGGACATTATCTTTCATTTTAGCAGCAGGTGTTCCTTCCCGAGGCGAATAAATGAACGTATAGGCGCTGTCAAAGCCGACTTCTCGATAGAGGGACAGTGTTTCTTCAAACTGTTCATCCGTCTCATTTGGAAAGCCGACAATGATATCAGTCGTTAACGAAACGTTTGGAATCGCCTTTTTAATTTTTTGCACTAATTCTAAATACTGTTCACGCGTATATTTGCGTGCCATCAATTTCAATATTTCCGAGCTGCCTGACTGCACCGGAAGATGGATATGATCGACAAGGTTGCCGCCTTTGGCCAAAACTTCAATTAAACGGTCGTCAAAATCTTTCGGGTGACTTGTGGTAAAACGAATTCTGGCGATATCGATTTTTCGAAGCTCGTCCATTAAATCGCCTAGGCCGTATTTGATATCGTCAAAATCTTTCCCGTAGGCATTTACGTTTTGACCAAGTAATGTGATTTCTTTATACCCTTGCGCTGCAAGGTGGCGAACTTCTTGAATAATATCCTCCGGTCTGCGGCTCCGTTCTTTGCCTCGAGTGTACGGAACAATGCAATACGTGCAAAATTTGTCGCAGCCGTACATAATATTGACCCAAGCTTTAATATTTCCTTTCCGGACTTTCGGAAGGTTTTCAATCACATCGCCTTCTTTTGACCAAACCTCCACGACCATTTCCTTCGACATGTACGCTTCATTCAACAAATGCGGAAGGCGGTGAATGTTGTGTGTTCCAAAAATTAAATCAACATATTGGTACTGCTTTAAAATTTTGTTGACAACAGATTCTTCTTGGGACATGCAGCCACAAACACCTAAGATAAGATCCGGCTTTTCCATTTTGAGCGGCTTCAAATGCCCAATTTCCCCAAATACTTTGTTTTCAGCGTTTTCCCTGATCGCACATGTGTTTAACAAAATAACATCAGCATCTTCTGTGCTGTCAGTCGGCTTATATCCGAGCTGCATAAAAATACCGGCCATCACTTCCGTATCATGTTCATTCATTTGACATCCGTATGTGCGAATATAAAACTTTCTGCCTTCTCCCATTCCTTTTAAATGTTCAGGAATGACAAAATCTTTATGGTATTTCACTTCTTCTTTTCCGCGCTTTTTCGCATCTTTTAAAGAAGGCGGAATGTAAACACGCTCGAAATACTTACTGTAATCCTTCTCGGATTTTTTGTCCGAAGGATTCACAAACGTGGTTGCTAATCGTTGTTTTTCATTCATGGCGCATTACTCCTTCATATTTAAAAGTGTACACTGTTTTATAGTATATCGTGTTAAGTAGCAGAACACAATATTGCACCATTATTTTATAATAAAGACACTTTTTTTAAAATTTTCGATACAAGATTTCTAGAAATAAGCAAAAAGTAGATTTCTTCCTTTAACAATTGAAATCAAAAAAAGAGAGAGGGGAACCCCATAGCCATCAAGTTAAGAATTTGATCTTTTTTCAGCGCCAAAAACATGGTATCCTTTCTAACGAAAATCATCGTTGGAAAGGATTATTTTTTGATGGCAAAAAAGATGAAGGCATGGATAAAAACGATTCGTCAACTCTTCTCCTCTGAAGAACTGACCCGTCTGGCACGGAAAGTCGGATTCATTCAGCGGCAGCGTTCATTAACAGCGGAAGCCTTTCTGACGCTATGTGCTTGGGGAGACGGATCGCTCGCCTGTCAGTCGCTTCAGCGGTTGTGTGCCGATTTGGCGCTCTGGCATGATTGCTCTCTCTCGAATGAAGGACTGAATCAGCGGTTTACGCCTCGTGCCGTGGCGTTTTTAAAAGAGGTCTTTTTTACTCTCCTGATGCATCAACGTCCGGCACTCTCTTCCATCACCGAGACGTATCGCGCTTGTTTCACCCGTCTGCGGATCTTAGACTCTACCAGTTTTTTACTTCCGGCCGACTATGGTGAGGACTATCAAGGTTCGGTTTCATCTGGCGCCAAAATCCAATTTGAGTATGAGCTGTTATCGGGAACCTGTCTTCAGCTGTGCGTCCAACAGGCCAATGATTCCGATGCCCGTTTTGCTTATCATACCCAGCACACGATTTTACCGAATGACCTTTGCATTCGGGATCTGGGGTTTTTTTCACTCGCCACGCTGGCGGAGATCGATGCTCGAGGTGCTTATTATATTACCCGGTTGCGTTCCGATATCAAAGTCTATATCAAACAGGACGGGGAGTGGCACGAATGGGATTGGGAATCGATAGGAAATCGATTGGGCGAGGGGGAAGCCGTGGAAGTGGAACACGTGTATATCGGACACCAACGCCTGTATGTTCCGCGTCTGATTTTTCGCCGTCTCACGGCGGAAGAATGGGAAAAACGGCTGACGTATGTGCGGAAAAAGGAAAAAAAGAAAGGGAAGGCGCTGTCACGCCAAACCCTTGAACAAAAGAAATATCACATCTTACTGACCAATTTACCACAAGAATCGTTTGATGCGCAACAAGTTTATGAGCTGTATTCGCTGCGCTGGCAAGTGGAGCTGTTATTTAAGGGCTGGAAATCCTTATTTGATCTTGACCGTGTCAAAAAGATGAAGAAGGAACGATTCGAATGCCACTTATATGGGACATTGATTGCCATTTTAGTCACGCAGACTCTTCTGTTCCAAGCCCGAAGGTATTGGCATCAACGGGAGGGAATCGAGATCAGTGAATGGAAAGCGCTTAATATCCTCCAATCGTATTGGCATCGGTTTCTTTTGCATCCCCAAGCGATGGAAACCGCCCTTCCATCTCTCCTATCTCTGTTAAGGAAACACGCGAGGAAAGACCGAAGGAAAGGAGAGGAAACGGTATCGGATCTTTTAAAGAAATTGGGGATATGGTAGTGTGGGTCATGGATATAAATGCCAAATAACCCTCTTCTTGAGGGTTATTTGGCATGCCCAGCATTTGGTTTTCTCTTCATCCTTTGATTGATTTTTCGAACATGCGTATCATCCTAAAAAATTTTATACCGCTAACTTGACGGGTATGGAGGGGAACCCCCTCTCCTACATAAACTCTGCTACTAATTCGTCAAATTTTTCTTTGCTAAGTTTCAGTTCAGCTTTTGCAAGCGGCACTTCGCCGAATCCTGGAACAAGCTCTTCATATGGTTTTTGTTCTTTATTTTGATAAATAAGACCTGTTACAAGACCGTTATATTCCATTAACGTTTGCATCGCAAGTTTTTTGTCAGAAGGATCATATCCTTCAATATCTTTCAGCTTTGTTAAATTCTCTTTAAACCAGTCGTATGTGTTCACTTTGTTATAAGTAACGCAAGGACTGAACACGTTGATAAAGGAAAAGCCTTTATGCTGAATTGCTTGTTCGATCAAGGAAGTTAAATCTTTTAAATCTGTCGAAAAGCTTTGCGCAACAAACGTAGCACCTGCTGTTAACGCCAATTCCATTACGGACAGCGGAGATTCAATTGAACCTTGCGGGGTGCTTTTTGTTTTAAAACCGACATCACTTCTTGGGGACGTTTGTCCTTTTGTCAACCCGTAAATTTGGTTGTCCATCACAATATACGTAATGTCGATATTTCTTCTCATCGAATGAATGGTATGCGCCGTACCAATAGCAAACCCATCGCCGTCACCGCCAGCTGCTATGACCGTTAAATCTTGGTTCGCCATTTTTACGCCTTGTGCGATCGGCAGCGCACGACCGTGAATTCCATGGAAGCCGTAAGAATATATATAACCTGAAATCCTTCCTGAGCATCCAATTCCGGAAATGACTGCAAGCTGATGCGGTTCCAAACCGACATTCGCAGCTGCCCTCTGTATAGCTGCTTGAACCGAGAAATCGCCGCAACCCGGACACCAATTCGGTTTGACATTGTTGCGAAAATCTTTAAAAGTGGCCATTTAGAACAACACTCCTTGTTTTGTGAACTCCTTGCTTTGCGTATAAATTTCATTCGGCAGGAACGGGTTTCCGTCATATTTTAATAGAGATTGAATTTTGTCAGCAAATCCGACATTCATTTTTATAAGATTTGCTAATTGTCCTGTTGCATTATGCTCCACAACGATGACTTGTTTGGCCTTTTCAATGAGCGGGCGAATTTCCTCTTTCGGGAATGGATGAATGAGACGGATGTGCGCATGGTTCACTTTCACTCCGTCTTCTTCTAGTCGTTCCATCGCTTCCTCAATGGCCCCTCTTGTCGAAATGTAGCCAATGAACAAAATATCCGGCTCTTCATGCTTGTCATTTTTATGAACTTTATTGTTGAACTCTATTTGTTCTAATTTGCGAAGCCGTTTTTCCATTTGCGCCTTTCTGTTTGCGGCAGCTTCCGAAGGTTTTCCGGTTTCATCGTGCTCAACACCTGTCACATGGTGGATGCCGTTTTTCATTCCAGGAATCACTCGCGGCGATATACCGTCTTCTGTTATTTCATAGCGTTTGAAATACCCTTGATTGCCTGCTTCCGGAACTAATTCTTCATTTAATAGTTTTCCGCGCCGAATTTGGATAGATTCATAGGAAAGAGGTTCAACCGTTTGCTTACCAAGAGAAAGCTGCAAATCAGAAAGTACAATCACAGGGCATTGGTACTCTTCCGCTAAGTTAAACGCCTCAACCGTATCATAAAATGCTTCTTCCACCGTGCTCGGTGCAATAACAATTTTTGGTATCTCTCCATGTGTTCCGTAAATCATAGCCATTAAATCCGATTGCTCCTGCTTAGTTGGAAGTCCAGTGCTCGGACCACCGCGCTGTGTATCAACTATGACTAGCGGAGTTTCCGTCATGCCTGACAGACCGATCGATTCCATCATTAATGATAAACCTGGACCAGCAGAGGAAGTAAATGCCCTAGCGCCGGCATAGTTGGCTCCAATCGCCATTGTGGCTGCAGCGATTTCGTCTTCCGTCTGAATGACAGCTCCTCCTAAATCTGGAAGCTTTTTAATCAAATATTCCATAATTTCCGAAGCGGGAGTAATCGGATAGGCAGCCATAAAGCGTGCACCAGCGGCAATCGCACCTAGAGCGATGGCGTCGTTTCCAATCATGAACATCCGCTTTTGACCATCCGCTTTTTCCAAATAAAGATCTGAACGGTCAAACCCTAATTCTTCTTTTAAATATTGGGCGCCTTTTCTAATCGCCTCCATGTTGTTTAAGACGACTTGTTCGCCTTTTCTTCCGTAAGTGTCTTGTACAACTTCCTGAAATAATGACGGGTCAAGATTCAAAATTGCGCTTGTTGCACCGATTGCAACCATGTTCTTCATTAAAGATGTTCCCAGCTCTGAAGCGATTTCCGTAAAAGGTACTGAATATAAGGAAACATTGCTTCCTTCAGGGATTTTCGGTCCAAACTTTGCATCGGCAAGTATAACTCCGCCGTCCCGCAATTCATGAAAATTAAAATCGATCGTTTCTTGGTCAAAAGCAACAAGAATATCTAAATCATCGCTTATCGTTCGAACTTTCTTCGTGCTGACACGAATTTTATTGTTTGTATGTCCCCCTTTAATTCGTGAAGAAAAGTGGCGGTATCCATATAGGTAATAACCAAGCCGGTTGAGCGTAATTGCAAAGACTTCTCCTGTACTTTCGATTCCTTCTCCTTGCTGCCCACCGACTTTCCATGAGAGTTGGTTTACCATTTCTATGTTACACTCCTTTGGATCTAAAATATCTTTATCATTTCCGGTATTTTAGAGGCCCACTGCCCTGCCGAAAAGTCTATGATGATGAATTATGCTATTTTTAGCCATAATAACCTTGTTCTGGCAGCAAAACCACCATACCTTAAAATTTTTGGGATAATCCTAAACGATTTCAATTTTATCCCTAAATAATCAAAATTACAAGTTTAAATGCTTGTAATGACAAAAAATTTTAAATATTCACCATTCTTTATTTCTGTATAATGAAATTATAATAAAACCGATAAATATTATCAACATTTTAAGCAAAAAACAGTCTGCAACCGAAAAGGAGTGCAGACTGTTTAGCTAATTTATTTAAACATGTTATCTCGGCTCAACAATCAATTTAATGGCTGTTCGTTCTTCACCGTCTATTTGAATATCTGTAAATGCCGGAATACAAATTAAGTCAACACCGCTCGGAGCTACAAATCCTCTTGCTATCGCTACCGCTTTTACAGCTTGATTCAATGCTCCAGCTCCAATCGCTTGAATTTCGGCGGCTCCACGCTCCCTCAGCACCCCTGCTAGCGCTCCGGCGACAGAATTCGGATTAGATTTTGCTGAAACTTTTAATATTTCCATTTCCTAGTTCCCCCTTCATTTTTTACAATGGTTCGTGAAAATTTATTGGAACAAATGCTGTTAGATGCATTGTTCAAAAGACCCATCACCTCTTGAACAATTGGTTCCATCCCATAGTTACTATATTCCCTAAAGTTTGGCAGTATTCCTGCTTATTTTTAATTTTTTTTTATTTAATTTATTCAAAATAAACGTGATCATCATTGATTAATATTCGTTTGATCGATTTCGCTTTGCCGGTTCCTTCCTCAATTTCCACTAATACGGCATTTAATTGTCCTCTGCCTTCATTGATTTCAAACCGAACAGGGAGATTCGTTAAAAATTTTTTTAATACTGCTTCCCTGTCAACTCCTAAAATACCGTCATATGGTCCTGTCATCCCGACATCGGTAATAAATGCCGTTCCTTTATCTAAAATTCTTTCATCGGCAGTTTGAACGTGTGTATGAGTGCCAACCACTGCGGAAACTTTCCCATCCAAATACCAGCCCATCGCTTGTTTTTCGCTCGTTGCTTCCGCATGAAAATCAACAAAAATATATGGAGTTCTTTTCTTCGCTTCTTGAATCAATTCATCCGCTTTCCGAAAAGGGCAATCGATTGCCGGCAAAAATGTTCTTCCCTGGAGGTTTATGACTGCAAGCTCTTTTCCATCCGCTTCCACGTACACGATTCCTTTTCCTGGTGTGCCTTCAGGAAAGTTAGCCGGTCGAACCAACGCTTTTGCTTCATCGATAAATTCAAAAATTTCTTTTTTATCCCAAGTATGGTTGCCCATTGTCACTGCCTGAACTCCCAATGAAAGAAGCTTCTGGTAAATTTTCATAGTTATTCCTTTGCCATGTGCAGAATTTTCACCATTGACAATTGTTACTTCAGGATTATATTTTTTCTTCAGCTTCGGCAAATATTGTTCAACCATTTCTCTCCCTTTTGCTCCTACCACATCGCCCACAAATAAAACTTTCATGATGAATTCCTTTCTAAATGTTTATTATATAGTTTTGCATAAATTGAAAAAAAAATAAAGCGGCACATTTTCATGTACCACTTTATTTGGCATATTCAACCGCACGAGTTTCCCTAATGACGGTCACTTTAATATGTCCAGGGTAGTCAAGCTCTTCTTCGATCCGCTTGCGAATATCTCTTGCTAATCGATGAGCTTCTAAATCATCTATTGCATCCGGTTTTACCATGATGCGAACTTCGCGGCCTGCTTGAATGGCGTACGATTTTTCCACACCTTCAAACGACTCGGAAATTTCCTCCAATTTTTCAAGCCTGCGAATATAATTTTCAAGCGTTTCACTGCGGGCACCCGGCCGTGCTGCCGATAAAGCATCAGCCGCTGCAACTAAAACCGCAATTACCGATGTCGGTTCTTCATCCCCATGATGGGAAGCAATGCTGTTGATGACAACCGGGTGTTCTTTATACTTCGTTGCCAGCTCCACGCCGATTTCAACATGGCTTCCTTCTACTTCGTGGTCAATGGCTTTTCCGATGTCGTGCAGAAGCCCTGCACGTCTTGCAAGGATTTGATCCTCACCTAATTCGGCAGCCATCAATCCGGTTAAAAAGGCAACCTCTATTGAATGCTTCAGCACGTTCTGGCCATAGCTCGTTCGAAATTTCAATCTGCCTAAAATTTTGATCAAATCCGGATGAAGACCGTGAACGCCAACTTCAAATGTCGTTTGTTCTCCGATTTCCCTAATATGCTCGTCCACTTCCCGCCGCGATTTTTCCACCATTTCTTCAATTCGCGCTGGATGAATGCGCCCGTCTTGAACAAGCTTGTCAAGCGCAATTCTTGCTGTTTCACGGCGAATCGGATCAAAGCCTGATAAAATAACCGCTTCCGGTGTATCGTCGATGATGAGGTCGATCCCTGTCAATGTTTCAAGAGTGCGAATATTTCTTCCTTCTCTGCCGATAATTCTGCCTTTCATTTCGTCATTTGGCAAATTCACAACAGAAACGGTCGTTTCAGCCACATGATCTGCTGCACAGCGCTGTATAGCAAGGGAAAGAATTGCCTTTGCTTTTTTGTCTGCTTCTTCTTTCGCCTTTGTTTCTGCTTCTTTCACCATTACAGCAATATCATGAGAAAGTTCCTTTTCCACTCGTTCAAGGATGATTTGTTTCGCCTCATCACGCGATAAACCAGAAATGCGTTCAAGCTCTATTTGTCCTTCTTGCACCATCTTTTCCACTTTGCTTTCCATCTCTTCAATATGCTGTTGTCTTTCATTTAGAGAATCTTCTTTTTTATCTAGCATCGCCTCACGCTTATCTAATGATTCATCTTTTCGATCGAGATTCTCCTCTTTTTGCATTAAACGGTTTTCTTGTTTTTGAAGTTCATTTCTTCTTTCGCGAATTTCTTTTTCTACTTCCAAACGAAGCTTATGAATTTCATCCTTTGCTTCCAGAAGCGCTTCTTTTTTCGTTGCTTCAGCTTCACGCTTAGCATCTTCAAGAATTTGTTCCGCGGCGTTTTTTGCACCCGCTATTTTCGCTTCAGCAATGGATTTTCGAACAAAATAACCAACAACTGCACCGACGATTAGGCCAAGCAAAATGGAGATGATTTCAATGAGTTCCATTCTTTCACCTCCTCTTGCTATGAACTTGTCACAAAGAAAGTGTCGGCATTACACATTTACTCTCCCGATAACATTTTCCAAAAAAATATGTTAAATATATTGCAAAAATGAAAAAATATACATATTCATTTTAAATGTGGGAATAACCCTTGTCAAGTTTTCATCTTGTCGAACAAAGGATGGGGCTTTTTTGATCAAAAAAATAAGACCGGCTACTCCGCCAGCCTTACGCTAAGATGTGCGTACATTATTCATCCAAAAGCTCGAACGTTTCCTGCCCCTCTTGCATAGGTTCATTCTTTTCAAGGCCATATGCCTTGCGAATTTCTTGCTGAATGGCATCGCGAATATCCGGATTTTCGCGCAAAAATTGCTTTGCATTTTCTCTTCCCTGTCCTAAACGCTCCTCTTGGTAAGAATACCACGAACCGCTTTTTTGTATAATATCCAATTCCGTTCCCAGGTCGATGATTTCTCCTTCTTTTGAAATCCCTTCCCCGTACATGATATCAACTTCTGCCGTTCTAAAAGGAGGCGCTACTTTGTTCTTGACAACTTTAATTTTCGTTTTGTTTCCTACCATATCATTTCCTTGTTTCAGCTGTTCAGCTCTGCGCACTTCAAGGCGGACAGATGAGTAAAATTTCAGCGCGCGTCCCCCTGGAGTTGTCTCGGGATTTCCGAACATGACGCCCACTTTTTCCCTTATTTGATTAATAAAAATCGCAATGGTTTTCGACTTGCTGATGGCTCCTGAAAGCTTCCGAAGCGCTTGCGACATAAGACGCGCCTGCAATCCGACATGCGCATCGCCCATTTCGCCTTCAATTTCCGCTTTTGGGACGAGTGCTGCGACCGAGTCAATGACAATGATGTCGACTGCACCGCTGCGAACGAGGGCTTCTGCAATCTCAAGAGCCTGCTCGCCGGTATCGGGCTGCGACAAAAGCAGTTCATCAATATTAACACCTAAATTTTGCGCATAGACAGGGTCGAGCGCATGTTCCGCATCGATGAACGCTGCTTGCCCGCCTAGAGCTTGAACTTCAGCAATGGCATGAAGGGCCACTGTCGTTTTACCGGAGCTTTCCGGTCCATATATTTCAATAATCCGACCTCGAGGATATCCGCCGACGCCAAGAGCTGCATCCAATGCCAGCGATCCGCTTGGAACTGTTGAAACTTTTCGCTCAGCTTGTTCTCCAAGCTTCATTATCGAACCTTTTCCGAATTGTTTTTCAATCTGTTTTAACGCCATTTCCAAGGCAGCTTGACGATCATGATTCAATACAATTTCCTCCTTAAAAAATTGATAGCTTCAAAATAAATATACCGTGTTTTTTCCTGTTTGCCAAGAAAAAAGGGAACATTTATTCGTTTTTTAATTTTCATTATATAAAAATTAAAAAACCGGATGAAGACGCTCATAACCGGTTTTCCATTTCCTTTATTACATTCATTACATAGTAGCAGCCATAATTTGCCGTTCTGTGCCTGATCCCTTCCCGAGTACCGGAAAGATGAAGCTCAAAGACTGCTGTCGGCCGATCATCGAATTGAATGCCGATATAGACAGTCCCAACTTCTTTTCCTTCAGAAGGATCAGGTCCTGCCACTCCCGTAAAGCTGATGCCGATATTGCTGCCGGTCAATTTTTTTATATTTTCCGCCATTTCTTTCGCACATTCAGAGCTAACGGCTCCTTTTGTTTTCAACGTTTCTTCCGACACGCCAAGAACATGCTGCTTCACTTCGTTTGTATAGCAGACAATTCCTCCAAGCACAACATTCGAAGCGCCTGGAAAATGGGTCAGCTGTTCGGAAAAAAGACCGCCCGTCAAACTTTCTGCAGCCGAAATAGTATATTGCTTTTCTTTTAGAAGCTTCATAAGCTGCTCTTGGATCGAAGTTTCACCGTGTCCATAAAAATATCGGCCAACACGGCTTAAAATCTTTTTTTCTGTTTCGTCAATCAGCTTCAGCGCAGTCGACTCATCTTCATGTTTTGCTGTCAGGCGCAATGTTACTTCGCCGTCTTTTGCCAGCGGCGCGATGGTCGGATTTGTTTGCTGATCAATCAGATCCTCTATATCTGTTTCAAGCTGAGATTCGCCGACGCCAAAGAAACGAAGCACACGCGAGATGATTTTTTCTTTTAACCCGTAATGATATTGCAAAAACGGCACACCGTAGTTGATAAACATCGGCTTCATTTCTTTCGGAACACCCGGCATTAGCAAATATATAATTCCGTTCGCCTCTAACGCCATTCCTGGCGCCATTCCGTAATGATTTGGCAAAACAGTAGAACCTTCCAAAACTAATGCTTGTTTCCGATTGTTTTCCGACATTGTCCGTTTCGTCCGTTTAAAAAAATCCTCAATGTTTTTCATCGCCGCCTCGTCGATCACGAGACGTTTATTCAAAATACGTGCAATCGTTTCTTTCGTCAAATCATCTTTTGTCGGGCCGAGCCCGCCGGTAAAAATGATGCAATTCGACCGTTTTTTTGCCGTTTCGATCGTATGCTTGAGCCTCTCAGCATTGTCTCCAACGACCGTATGATAAAAAACATTTACGCCTATTTCGGCAAGCTTTCTTGATATAAATTGGGCGTTTGTGTTGGCGATCTGTCCAAGCAACAGTTCTGAACCGACAGCAATAATTTCAGCATTTACATTCATACATTTTCCTCCACATGGTTATTTCGAATTGACAAACGCGTGTTTATTTTTCATGAAATAGTCCCATCCAGATAAAATGGTAAAAAAGAGCGCAACCCACAAAGCAATGTCTGCAAATGGAAATGAAATCCATTCAAAAGGTATATTATGTAAAAGCAAAGCGGAAATAGCCACAATCTGCGTCCATGTTTTTATTTTGCCGAGCATATTAGCTGCTACGACTTCTCCTTCCCCAGCCAGAACTAAACGCAATCCGGTTACGGCAAATTCACGGCTGATGATCAGAATGACAATCCAAGACGGAGCAGCACCTATTTCCACCAATATGATGAGAGCAGAAGAAACTAGCAATTTATCGGCAAGAGGATCTAAAAACTTTCCTAAATTTGTCACAAGTCCAAGCTTGCGTGCATAATATCCATCAATCCAATCGGTCGTCGAAGCTAAAATAAAAATGAGGGCGCCAACGACATGATTGACAGGAATAACTACTTCACCGACCGACCAATTTCCCCAGTTAAAATCGCCAAGCATCACAATCATAAATATTGGAATTAGCATAATTCTTGATACAGTGATTCGATTAGGCAAATTCATTTTGTACCTCCACTAGCATAAAGTAAGAAAGAATAAGCCATCTCGTACGATGACTTATTCATCCTTGTTATTTAAAATGATAATATCCTGCCGAACCATTTTATTCGGGTCCGTTTCATAAGAAACGGCTTCTCCATTCACTTGAATGGTCGTAAATCGAGCATCGCCTACAACGATTTTTGCTTCTTCTTCCGCTGTTACATCAACCGTTTTCTGCTCATTTTGTCGCATCATTCCTGCAAAAAACGATTTTCCTTTTCCGTTCTTCACTTCTATCCACGAATTCCCATTGGTTGAAATATCGATCACCAATTTGTCCGCATTGGACAATTCATATACGGTTTCTTTCCCTCTTACTTCCTTTACCGTCAATGTTTGCTTCGTTTCATTTTCGGCGTTCTCTTCTTTTTTCTCCTCTTGTTCTGTTTCTTCAACCGAACGGTCTTTTTCATCGTCAATATTATTTTGCTCTTTTTTCTCAGGCTCCACGCCAGAGGTTTCTATTTTGACGGATTTTGTATCGTCCTCCGTCTGAACGCCTTCATCTGTGCTTCCACGCTGGGAAAGCACCCAAACGATAATCGCCACCAAAATAATAACAGCGATGACGGCAAGCTTCGGCAACAGCTCTAAAAATTTGGAAGCCGGCTTTGGAAGCTCTTTATGCGTTTGAACGCGGGACAATTTCTCAGGTATCTCATCATATGTACTTGGTATTTCATTTTTATACTGTTCAAATAAAACATCCGGATCAAGGTCAACCGCTTCCGCGTATTGTTTAATAAACGCACGCACATAAAAATTCCCCGGCATGATCGAGTAGTTTCCTTCCTCAATGCCGATTAAATAGCGCTTTTGAATTTTAGTTATTTCCTGCAAGTCATCGAGTGAGATGTTTTTTTCCAGCCTAGCTTGTCTCAGATGGTTACCTAACTCGGTCAAAACGTACCCACCTTTCTAAAAATCAAATCCATTATAAATTGAGTGGCCAAACGGCTGATGATTATTTTCTACGACGTCATACGTAATTTCTTCATCAGGGTGATGTCTTAGTTCAATAATGTAGTCGAAATCATCCAAAGTATATTCGGAGCTCTGAACGAAAATATCTGGATGCTCCACGACTTTCGTTGCCGAAAGCTGCATCACTTCCCGAACTAATTGCAAATGCTGTTCAGAGCCTCTTTTCATCGTGACGATTCCATCTAAAATAAACACGTTATCTGTCCGGTATTCATCAGCAATCAGCCTTTCCCGGACAGTTTGCTTCAGCATGGTTGAAGAGAGAAAAAGCCATCTTTTATTCGCACAGACGCTCGCCGCTACGATCGATTCTGTTTTTCCGACACGAGGCATTCCACGTATGCCGATTAATTTATGACCGTCTTGTTTAAAGAGCTCGGCCATAAAATCCACAAGAATACCAAGTTCATCGCGAACAAAACGGAACGTCTTTTTATCATCTGCATCCCGTTGAATATAAAATCCATGACGGACAGCAAGACGATCTCTCAGCTTAGGCTGCCGCAATTTTGTCACTGTTATGTTGTCCATCGTATTCAGAATAGATTCAAGCCTTTTAATTTGTTCAATCGTTTCGCAGCGCAGAAGCATCCCGCGGCGCATATCATCAACGCCGTTAATCGTAACGATATTAATGTTCAGCATACCGAGCAAAGATGAAACATCTCCCAGCAGCCCCGGCCGGTTTTTTTGAATTTTATATTCTAAATACCATTCAGTTTTTTCCACCTTCAAAGACCCCCAAATAACACACCTATAAATTTATAATAAATCATTTTAGATAAAGAAGAAAGGATAATTGCAAGGAAAAAAAAAGGCATCTTGGTCATTTCACCAAGTGCCCTAACTTGACAGTAATAAATGAAAAACATCCTAATGAACGCTGTCATTTCGAACAAGTTTCACCATCATGTTGGCGATTGCATGTTGCTCCTCTTTTGAAGCGACACTCCACAGATCGTGAAGAATTTTTTCTTCAGGGTTTTTCGGCTCCACTTGCTTTGCTAAATAATCACCGATTTCATACGCTAAATTGGAAATAACCTCTTGGGACAATCCGCCGCTTTCTGCTTGCTGGAGGCGATCCGCCAAAAAATCTTTCCATTGATTCCAATTTTCCAATACTGACATATGTTCCCCTCCTTTATCGTTTAATCAATTTTTATTTTCCCTTGATCATGCAGTTTTTATACGAAGAGGGAATCAGCAGTACCATCCTCCATTGACAGCAATCACCTGACCTGTAATGTAGGAAGCTTGCTCGCTAATAAGGAATAAAACAACATTCGCGACTTCTTCAGGCTTTCCATTTCTTTCAAGGGGGATGCTGTTTTTAATATCTTCCAATTCTTCAGGAGAGAATCGATCATTCATACTTGTATCGATCATGCCTGGCGCAACGGCGTTGACGCGAATATTGGAAGGCGCTAATTCCTTCGCTAGTGCTTTCACAAAGGAAATTTGCCCCCCTTTTGCCATGGAATACAAAGCTTCACAGCTGGCTCCTGTCTGCCCCCATATAGAGGAGATAAAAAGAATGCTTCCTTTTTGTTTTCTTATCATTCCACTGACTACTTTTTGAGTAATAAAAAAAGGCGACGTGAGATGAAGCTGTATAATTTTTTGATAATCTTCCATCAAAACATCTTGAATCAGTCCGTAGTGGGAAATACCGTTAGCAAAAATAAGAGCATCTATAGAAGATGGAATGTTTTCAAGTAATTGTTCCGTTCCGCTTTCCGATGACAAATCCGCATAAACTGGAATGATCTGATCATATAACTTCATTGCTTCTTTTAACGGTTCAATGTTTCGAAAGTATTGAGCATAAATTTGATATCCTTCTTGAGCCAATTTTTCTACAACCGCTTTTCCGATTCCTCCGCTGGCTCCAGTTACTAACGCTGTTTTCAAGATTTCCCCTCCGCAATATTATGATTTCGGCAAAACTTGGAAAACTGTTAAATAATCTTCATCAATCGCTTCTTTTAAAACTGCTTCAATCGTGTCCATGTTTACATTTTCTAAAGCTTGCACAACATCGAACAGATTCATTTCGTTAAATTGATACCGGGTAAATTGATTGGCGATAAATTCAGGAGAATTAAAAGCCCTTAAAAAAGAGCCGATTTTTTTCTTTTTGGCGGCTTCCAGCTGCTCATCGGTAAATAACGATTGCTTGCTTTTCATAAGAGCTTCTTTTATATATTCACTCAGCTCATCCGGCCGGTCGGTATCGCCGCCGACCATAGCAAAACCGAAACTGTACTCCTCTGTATAATCGAAGCTGAACGTATCATCAATGAGCCCTTTTTCATACAATTCCAAATAAAGCTTTGAGCTTTTGCCAAAAAGCATTTCTAAAATTAAATTCATGGAAAGCTCATGCGTAAGCAGCTCTTCCCCTTTTCGGAAAGGATGTTTTGCCTTTAAGCCGACTAAGCATTTCGACGACTTGACATTCATATAAATTTTTTCACTCGTTTTAAACACTTCATCTCTTTCCTGTATTTGTTCACGAACAATATTCGTTGGCTTTTTAAAATCTTTTTTTGCCTGATTCTCTTCCACTTGCTTGATAATTTTTTCCGGTTGAACAGGCCCGATCACAAACAGGAGCATGTTGCTGGGATGGTAAAACGTTTCGTAGCATTCATAAAGCTGCTCTTTTGTAATTTGATTTATCGAATCAATTGTGCCGGCAATGTCAATCCGTACTGGATGGCTTTCATACATGTTTTGGATGAGTCCAAAATAAAGCCGCCAATCAGGATTGTCTTGGTACATGTTGATTTCTTGACCTATAATGCCTTTTTCTTTTTCAACGGATTGGTCAGTAAAATAAGGACTTTGGACAAAATCTACTAACGTTTCTAAATTTTTTTCAACATTTGCCGTGCTGGAAAAAAGATATGCCGTTCTCGTGAAGGATGTAAATGCATTGGCCGATGCCCCTTGTTCACTAAACTGTTGAAATACGTCCCCATCCTTTTTTTCAAAAAGCTTATGTTCCAAAAAGTGAGCAATGCCGTCCGGGACGTGAACGATTTCCTCTTTTCCAATTGGAACGAATTTATTGTCAATAGAACCGTATTTAGTGGTGAATGTCGCATACGTTTTATGAATCCCTTGTTTTGGAAGGACATAAACATCTAATCCATTTTCCATTTTCTTATAATAATACGTTTCTTTCAGTTGATCGAATGTAATTTCTTTTATCATAAAGATCCGCCCCCTTTCAAAAAATAAACCGTATCCAGTTGAATTTTTTCAGCAAGCTGGACGATTTCGTCTTTTTGGACCTTTTCTACCCCTTCGATCCATTCTTCAATAGTTCGGTTTGTTTTCGCAACAACATTGTGGTACAGCACTTCCGTCATTCCGTAAGGGGTATCGATTGTTTCCAGCAACTGATTTTTGATCACCGCTTTCGTTTGTTCCAATTCTTTATCTGTAAAATCTCCTTTTTTCATCGCTTCCATTTGTTCATGAATAATCGTAAGAGCACGTTCGTAGTTCTTCATTTCAATTCCTGACATCACCATTAACAAGCCTTTATGGCTTTCCACTCTCGAGGAAGCATAATAAGCAAGACTGTTCTTTTCGCGAACGTTTAGAAACAGCTTCGAATGCGGAAATCCCCCAAAGATGCCATTAAACACTTGCAATGCGTAATAATCATGATCACTATATGTTGTGTGCGTGCGGTACCCGATGTTCAATTTCCCTTGGGTAATGTCTTGTTCTTCGATAACTTCGTTAACCTTCTCAATTTTTTTTTCAACACTTTCAGCCCTAGCTTGTTGATTGGATTTTGTTAATCGGAAATATTTCCTGACAATATCAGCCACTCGTTCGTTTTCAATATCCCCGATCACAAATAAATCGACTTCATCATGCTGCAGCATGTTTGTATAATAATCCGTCAGCTGTTGAGGAGAAATTTGGTCGATATGCTCTTTCTCTCCGTTGACATGCAGACGGTACGGCTCAGTTTTGCACATTTCTTGGATTAAACGTAAATTCGCATAACGCATTTTATCGTCATAAACCGCTTGAATGCGCTGTTTTAATGTCCGCTTTTCTTGTTCGATAATGCTTTGATTGAACACCCCTTCTTGAAGAGGAGGCGAAAGAAGTACTTCGGACAACAATTCGATCCCTTTTTCCAATAAAGGTGTCTTATCTTTTAAAAATTTTTCATTCGGGATTTCCATCCGGAACGTAATGATATGGTTTTCTCCCTTTTTGGCTAAATCGACTTGCAGTGTTGCACCGTACAAATCATCCAAATATTTCCTTAATTCAGTTGTGGATGGGTAGGATGCTGTACCTCTTTGCAAAACATGGGGAAGCAAAGCTCGAATGGTTACATCCTTTTCCGATAGCGGCGCCTTTAACCTTAAAATGAGTGAATTTGTTTTAAAAGCATTTGATGAAACGGTATGCAGCTGAATCCCGTTTATTTCGCTTACTTGCTCTTGTAAAAAACCCATTCTATCCCTCCTAAGCCTGAAAGCTTTCTATATGTTATTGTTTCCAATCATGAAAAAACACGTTATTAGTAATTATATCAATCATAGGATATTGAAGGAAATCATAACGAAATGAATTATTATTTAAAGTTTACATAATTATATTACTGTTAATTATTTAACAAAAAGCAGGGATGTCTCTAGCCAGATCAGCTAACTTATGACATCTATAAATAGGGGTATACTATACGATAGATGCAGGAATTAAAAAGTCTTTAGCAGATTCTCGGAGAAAACACACTATTGATCGTTGCCCAATACTTTTTTGTGTGTTTCAGTTTATTGTTCAATTTTAAGTAAAAAAATACCATATACTTAAAAAGACAACAGAAAATGAATTCTGTTGTCTTTCATCATTATTTTTCAGGCACAGCTTTTGAAACAGCCTTTATGTTCTTTTCTGTTGCCTTTTGTCCGCTGCAGCAGAGCGAGCCAATGCTTGAAGATCGTCCTTGTCGGCAAGCTCTCTTGAAAATTCAATACTTTTGCCGTCTGACTTCAAATTTTTTGGCACTTGCGGCAGCTTAGCTTTGTTTTTATCACGCGCTTTTTGCTTATGTGCTCTTCCCATTTTGCGCACCTCCGCAAAGAGGGTGTAGACAGTTGCTTTCACAACATGTCCTATCCATTAGGGTGACATGTTCGGAGCATTTTATAATTGGCATTTTTATGCTTTAATGGCTTTCATGTTTTTCTGAAAAGCCTCCCGCTCTGTCAGCCATTTTAAACGCTCTCGAATAAGTGACTTCTTGGGCGCTGCTCAAACTGCTTTTTGTTTTTTTACGTTTCGCATCTTTTGCCATCCATCGATCTCTCACTTTCTAGTAAATGTAGTTTTAGTATGCCCGTTATTAAAATATTTTTGCATGAAAAACACGAAAATTTTTATGACAAACGTTCCTCCAGCTCTTCTTTAGAAATCAACACTTGACGCGGCTTGCTTCCCTCATAAGGTCCGACTACCCCTCTCTCTTCCATGGCGTCAATTAATCTCGCAGCTCTTGAGTAGCCGATTCTAAATCTTCTTTGCAACATGGATACACTTGCACTTTGCATGTCCACAACTAGTTGAACAGCTTCATTATATAATTCATCATCAACATCTCCATGATCCTCGGAATCTTCGTTCGGAATCATTTCTTCTTGATATTGCGCCTTTTGTTGTGAAATGACGTAATTCACGACTTTTTCCACTTCTTCATCTGATAAAAACGCTCCTTGAACACGAATCGGCTTTGATGATCCGACTGGCAAAAACAGCATATCTCCTCTTCCGAGCAGCTTCTCAGCTCCCCCCATATCCAAAATAGTGCGTGAATCGGTTTGGGAGGACACACTAAAGGCAATTCTCGATGGAATATTGGCTTTTATGACTCCTGTAATTACATCAACAGACGGACGTTGAGTCGCAATAATTAAATGAATGCCAGCAGCACGGGCCATTTGTGACAAGCGTGTAATCGAATCTTCTACATCAGAAGAAGCCACCATCATTAAATCAGCGAGCTCATCCACGATGACGACAATAAAAGGAAGCTCAGGCTGCTTCTCTTTTGAAAGCGAATTTTGCCTTCTGATCATTTCATTATAACCTTCAATATTGCGCGTTCCAGTATGTGAAAACAGCTCGTATCTTCTTTCCATTTCATTTACTACTTTTTGCAATGCGAGCGACGCTTTTTTCGGATTTGTCACAACAGGAGCCAATAGATGCGGAATCCCATTGTAAACACTTAATTCGACCATTTTTGGATCGATCATTATCATTTTCACTTCATGAGGCTTCGCCCTCATCAAAATGCTTGTAATAATCCCGTTAATGCAGACGCTTTTTCCGCTGCCTGTTGCACCTGCGACAAGCAGATGCGGCATTTTGTTCAGTTCAGCCAGCACCGCTTCTCCAGTTATATCACGTCCTAAACCGATCAGCAGCTTGGAATCAGGGCGATCGTTCATTTTGGATTCCAGCACCTCGCGCAATGACACCATCGCAATTTCTGAATTCGGCACCTCAATTCCAATTGCAGACTTTCCCGGAATCGGCGCTTCAATCCGAATATCTTTTGCTGCTAAAGCCAGCGCCAGGTCATCGCTTAAACTGACAATTTTGCTTACCTTCACCCCGACATCCGGGTACACTTCATATTTTGTTACTGCAGGCCCTAAATGTACTTGGGTAACCTTTGCCTTCACTCCAAAGCTTTGGAAAGTGCGCTCTAGTTTTCTCGCATTATCGTAAATATTCCGCTTATCGGCATGCTGACCGCTGTATTTTGGAAGAGACAGCAAATCAATCGGAGGCAATTTATAATCTTTGTTTTCTATCTCCTGAAAGGCGATCGGCTCATCCTTTTCTTCAAGCGTAATTTGTTCCTGCTTTAAATTATTTTCGGGCTCTTTTTTATCATTTGTCACGATTTCCGGATGGTCTGTAAAACTGGAAATAATCGGTTCAGATGTATTTTCTTCTAAATGTTCATCTTCTTGTTCTTGATCGTCTTCAGCCTGAATCTTATTGGAGCGATGCTTCTTTTGCTTTTTCTTTTGTTTTTTTACTAAGGAAAATAAGTTCTTCATATCATCCACAAAGGCAAAAAATTGTTTTTTGAAAATCCGGCCGATGGACTCAACAATTTTGGAGAGGCTGTTTCCGAGTGATTTTCCGGAAATTAAGATGCAACCAATTATGATCAAGACAATGGAAATAATTCGGGTGCCCCCTGAAGAAAATAAATAGTATGATGCAGCAAAAAAAACGGCGCCGATCATTCCTCCTCCAAGATCTTGAGCGCTTGCCTCCCCGTTTAATTCCTTTAAATACATCTCCCAAGTATTCAATATAACGCTTGGAGAAGCAAAAACTCCTCCCTTTGACAAATTTTCAAACAGCTTCATATGGCTGAGAATTAAAATTGAGCCAACTATAAGATAGATCCCGAGCCATCTTCTCGTTAAAAAATGAGGGAATGTCTTTTTCCAAAATATATATATGGAAAACCATAATAATCCTAGCAAAAAGATAATAAACCATTCTCCAGCGAAGAACCGAAAAAAGGCGACAAGCGCTTTGCCAGCAAATCCAAATTCGCTTAAAGCGATTATCGACAATGATAATAGCAGAAGCCCCGCTATTTCAAATTTTAGTTTATTTTGCCAATCCGTTTTTCTCTTTTTTCGTTTCCTTTTCACTTTTGCCACTTTAATCCCACCTATGTATTATGTAAAACAAGAACGCAGCCACTATTTGGCTGCGAACGACTGTTTGTGTCCATATTATATCATACAAACTTGAATTTAGGTATGCTAGCAACGATATTGTCTTTAAAAGGAATGTTAGCTTCGAAAAAAAGGTACTTTTTGACCGGGGAAAACAGATTCCAATAAATAATGGTTTGGATTGGTTGAAAGCACTCTGACGATTTGGCATTGATTTTCTCCCGTTTCTTCTATTAATAATGAAATGCCGTTCATCTCAATAATGTGCCTTTTTTGAAAAGCTTCTTGATCTGGTGGAAAAATGAGCTCTTCAGGAACAGTCGTGTATAAAATCATTGAAGGATGTCCCCTCCTTTTCCATTCTTTCTTTCCAAAATAAGCTCGTTCAATTTTTTCATCGCGCTTCCTACACCGCCTATTTCATCGATCAAGCCGTACTTAACCGCATCTTGACCGATAACATTTGTTCCAATATCCCTTGTTAAATTTCCTTTTGAAAACATCAGCTCTTTAAATTTATCTTCTGTAATATTGGAATGCTTTGTTACAAAACTAATAACCCGCTCCTGCATTTTATCAAGATATTCAAACGTTTGCGGAACACCAATGACCAAACCGGTTAACCTTATCGGGTGAATCGTCATCGTAGCCGTTTCCGCAATAAATGAATAATCGCATGACACAGCGATGGGCACACCGATAGAATGTCCGCCGCCAAGAACGATGGATACAGTCGGTTTCGTAAGCGAAGCAAGCATTTCAGCGATTGCAAGTCCTGCTTCAACATCGCCGCCGACAGTATTTAAAATGACGAGCAGTCCTTCTATTTTCATATTTTGTTCGATCGCCACAATTTGCGGAATGATATGTTCATATTTCGTTGTTTTATTTTGAGCAGGGAGCTGTATATGTCCTTCAATTTGACCGATAATGGTCAAACAATGAATGTTTGTTTCCTGATCCATTTGCGGAATGTTTGTTTGTCCTAACTGCTGAATTTTGTCAACTATATTTTCGCTTCCCTTTTCCACTGGCTGAACAGTCGGTTGATCAGCATTTCCGTTCATCCCAATCATCCTTTCTTCTTACCGTTATGATGTTAGTATGAACGGAATCCATTTTTTCATGCGGCCAGGAAACCGTTTTAAAAATGTGAAAAAAGCAGGCTTCGTCGGCCTGCTTTTTGTCTAAACCTCCATAATAATTGGCAAAATCATCGGGCGGCGCTTCGTTTGCTCATATAAAAATTGATTCAAGACGTCGCGAATGTTTTGTTTCATTGTTGACCAATCCATTGAAACATCTTCCATACAAGACGACAATGTGTCATGCACCATTTTCGTAGCTTTGGAAATTAAACTTTCAGACTCACGGACATACACAAACCCTCTTGATATAATTTCAGGACCAGCGACAATTTTTTTCATCTCTTTGTTTAACGTAACAACAACAATTAAAATGCCGTCCTGAGATAACAAACGCCGGTCTCTTAGCACGATATTTCCAACATCTCCTACACCAAGCCCGTCAATGAGTACATTTCCAGAAGGTACTTTTGTAACCGTTTTGGCAGATTTAGGGGTAAATTCAACCACATCTCCTTGATCGAGCAAAAAAATGTTTTCTTCGCGTATTCCGATCGATTGCGCAATTTTAGCATGCGCTATTTGCATTTTAAATTCACCATGAACGGGAATAAAGTATTTTGGTTTCATTAAATGTAGCATAAGCTTCAGCTCTTCTTGGCAGCCATGATCAGAAAAAAACGCTTTTTTATCAATCGAAACAACATTGGCTCCTGCTCGAAACAGCAAATCAATCGTTTTCGAATAAATAAGTTCTTGTCCGGGTGTTGGGGTCTGAGCAATTAAAACCGTATCATCGGAAGTTATATGATGTTGCTTGTGAATGCCTTTGGCCATTTTTGAAATTTCCGCAAGCGGATCGAATGAATCGCTTGCACATAGTAGAACAGAGTTTTGTTTTTCAAGCTTTTTTAAATGCGACACCGGAATAAACAAATCATCGTCAGCCTTTAAATACCGTAATTGTCTTGCAAGCTCAATAATTTTGGCAAACGATTTCCCTATAATTGCTATTTTTCTTCCAGTCTCAACTGCGGCATTGAAAATTTGCTGAATTCGGTAAATATTCGTCTCTGCTACAGATACAACAACTCTTCCAGGCGAATTATACATAACATCGTTGATCATTTCTCCGGCAAGAGCTTCGGAACCAGAAAAGCCGGGTCTTTCTGCATTGATACTGTCGGAAAGCAAACAAAGAACTCCGCTATTACCGATTTCCGCCATTTTACCAAAATCAAGAAAATGACTTCCGATCGAGGATTGTTCTAATTTAAAATCGCCTGTATGCACGATCGCTCCCATTGACGTATGGAAACAAACTCCCATAGAATCAGGAATATTTGAGAATGTGCGAAAAAAAGAAACCGTCACTTGAGGAAAATGTACAGATTTTCGCATATTCACTTCGCGAAAATCAGCGGTAACAAAATATTGCTTCATTCTTTCTTTTGTCAAGGCAATTGTCCATTTCGTTCCGTAAACTGGCGCATTGATATGTTTTAAAATGTAGAAAATCGCACCGATCCGATCCAATCTGCCATTTGTTAAGAAGATGGCCCGAACCCTATCTTTACGTTCAAGCAAATATGTAATATCCGGTATCACCACATCAATTCCGAGCATCTCGTTTTCAGGATATTTCAAGCCGGCATCCACAATAAAAATATCCGAGTCGATTTCGACGATGTACAGGTTTTTTCCGACTTCCCCAACCCCTCCTAAAGCAATAAGTTGAATTTTTTCAGCTTTTTTCATAAGTGTTAGTGATCCTCCCTAAATATCCCCGTCCAAAGCACTTAGCAATATTATACCTGATGAAAGAAATGGAATACAAGTTAATTTATATAAGACACACCTATCCGCAAAATTAAGCCGCTAGACTCAGCTGTTTTGAATGGGGCAGAGTGGAATTTTTAAAATAAAAAAAGGCTAATCACGATGATCAGCCTAATTCATGGATCACAGCGGCTAATGATGTTCGCTCATCTGTTGTTAACGGAACTAACGGCAAGCGCACCGGACCAACATCCAGACCTTTTATTTGCAGCGCTGCTTTCACTGGAACAGGGTTTGGCGCCTTAAACAGTTCTTTCATTAATGGGAGAAGTCTTCGATGAAGGCTTCCGGCTTTTTCCACATCACCTGACAAAAAGGCTTGAATCATTTCTTGCATTTCATCTCCTACAACATGGGAGGCTACTGATATGACGCCATCACCGCCTATTGATAATGTCGGCAGCGTTAAGCTGTCGTCCCCAGTGTATAAAGCAAAATCATCTGGCGTTTTCTCGATAATTTTGGCCATATTATCAAGATCTCCGCTAGCTTCTTTAATCGCAACGATATTGTCAATTTCCGATAGACGAATAACCGTTTCAGGCGCGATCGAGGACGATGTTCTGCCAGGCACATTGTAAAGCATCACAGGAAGATGCGTGCTTTCTGCTATCTCTTTAAAGTGCTGATAAATCCCTTCCTGATTCGGTTTGTTGTAGTATGGAGTGACAAGCATAATCGCATCGACGCCGGTTTGTTCCGCCTTTTTTGTCAGTTCTATGGAAGCTCTTGTATTGTTTGTACCTGTCCCTGCAATCACTGGAACTCTTTTATTGACAACAGAAACGACATGTTTAAATAAAGCGAGCTTTTCTTCCGTTGTTAAAGTTGGAGATTCACCCGTTGTTCCAGCCACAACAATTGAATCTGTTCCATGATGGATTAAATATTCTACTAATTTTTCCGTTTTTTGGAAATCAATATTCCCGTTATTGTCAAACGGGGTAACCATTGCAGTTGAAATTCTTCCAAACATACCCACTTGTTCCTCACACCTTTATCGATTATTTTCCAAGATCAAACGCTTTATGAAGTGCATTAACTGCTTGAATCATTTCACTTTCCTTCACAAGCACCCAAATTGTTGTATGGCTGTCTGCCGATTGCAAAATTTGTATCCCTTCCTCCGATAAAGCAGCAACGATTTTGGAAGCGACTCCTGGGACCCCTTGAATGCCTGCTCCTACAATTGAGACTTTTGCACAATGCCGCGTGATCATCGGATCATATCCGATCTCTTTCAAAATTCCAACAGCAAGATCCGTTACATCCCCATGAACAGTATATATGACACTCTTAGGAGTAATATTAAAGAAATCGACGCTAATTCCGCTTGTAGCCATCGCTTTAAAAATTTCTTGATGAAAACGGAAATTCCCTTCTTTTGCTTCTACTTTAATTTGCGTGACATCGGAAACATGAGCAATTCCAGTAATTAAACGTTCTTTTATGTCCGCACCTAGTTTATCCTGATGGTGAGAAGTGATGATCGTTCCTTTCGATTTAGAATAAGTGGAACGAATGCGAATCGGGATTTTGGCTTGCATAGCGATTTCAACCGCACGCGGATGAATCACCTTTGCTCCTTGATAGGCCAAATTGCAAATTTCCGTATACGTCACAAATGAAAGGGGCTTTGCATCCTTAACAATACGAGGATCCGCTGTCATAACTCCTTCCACATCTGTAAAAATGTCTACATATTCTGCTTTTAAAGCTGCTCCAAGTGCTGTTGCTGAAGTGTCACTGCCGCCGCGCCCAATTGTCGTCACATCTCCATTTGCTTGTGCTCCTTGAAAGCCTGCGACAACAACGACATCATTTGTTTCTAGAAGCCCGAGCAGGCGATCACATTTCAATTCTAATATTTTAGCATTTGTATGTTCATTTGTCGTCAAAAAACCTGCCTGCGCTCCGCTTAAAGCTGCCGCTTTTATTCCTTTCCCTTTTAGCATGCTAGTAAATACGACAGAAGAGATGATTTCTCCGCAGGACAGCAACATATCCTGTTCACGTTTGGAAATGGTGTCGATCCCGCCTTCCACCAGGCTGATCAGCGTATCTGTTGCGTACGGATCTCCTTTTCTCCCCATCGCTGATACGACGACGACCACTTTTTTTTTCTCAGACAAGGCTTCCTTTATATGTTCGTACGCATGTCTTCTGCCTTGTTCATCACGGACAGACGTTCCTCCAAACTTTTGAACAACAATGCTCATGATGTTCACCTCTATAAAATAACTAAACAGAAGAGAGCTGATGGCTTCAACTCTCTTCTTTTCACCTTATACTAATTTCAGTTTAATTAAACTTTCGGCAATTTGTACAGAGTTTAACGCTGCCCCTTTTAATAAATTGTCGGATACAACCCAAAGGTGGAAGCCGTTTGGCCGATCTAAATCTTTGCGAATTCGGCCTACAAATGTATCGTATTTGCCTTCTGCAAAAGCAGGCATTGGATAAATTTGATTTGCCGGATCATCTTCAAGCGTAACGCCAGGCGCATCTCTTAATACATTGCGAATATCATTTACAGTAACATCGTCCCTGTCGATTTCAATGTAGACTGATTCTGAATGCCCGATGACGACCGGCAAGCGGACGCAGGTCGCTGCAACTTCCAGATCCTTCATATGCATAATTTTTTTTGTTTCATTGATCATTTTCATTTCTTCAAATGTAAATCCATTTTCCTGGAACTTATCAATTTGCGGAATTGCATTAAACGCAATTTGATAATGTTTTTCGTCACTTTTAACAGGTAAAATTTCAGGTACAAACGGCTTTCCTTCTAAAATCGCTTTAGACTGTTCTTTCAATTCCTGGATCGCTTGTGCCCCCGCACCTGATACTGCTTGATAAGTGGAAACAATGACTTTTTTCAGCCCGAACGCTTTACGGATCGGCTGCAATGCAACAACCATTTGGATCGTCGAACAATTCGGGTTGGCAATAATACCGTTATGCCATTTTATATCCTCTTCGTTCACTTCCGGTACTACGAGAGGAACGTTTTCATCCATTCTAAATGCGCTCGTATTGTCGATCACGACCGCGCCTCTTTTGACTGCTTCCGGTGCAAGCTGCTTCGACACGCTTCCTCCAGCGCTGAAAAGAGCGATATCAACCCCTTCAAAGCTCTCCGGTTCCGCTTTTTGTACTGTGATTGGTTTTCCTTTAAATGTAGCTGTCTTTCCTGCAGATCGTTCGGATGATAAGAGCGTTAAAGTTTCCACAGGAAAATTTCTTTTTTCCAATGTTTCGATCATTCGTGTTCCTACTGCTCCAGTTGCTCCGACAACTGCTACATGAAAACCTTTTTGAGCCATTTTCTATCTATCTCCTTCCAAAATGCATCAGAGTCGAATAATCATGTATTCGTATTACGTTTAATTGTATCACAGTAGCCAAAAAAAGTGATGAGCGATTTTTCATGAAAGCGTTTTATTTGTTTGATTATTTTTTATGTTCAATAATAACCGGCTGAAGCTGTCTATGTTCAAGCGCATGTTCAACTGTTTCCACTAACCGATCCATATTCGCCACCATTGAATTCGGTTTTTGGTGGGGTGCATCTTGGCCGAACGGAACAAAGAAAATATTTTTTGCCGCCATTAGCTTCATTAAATTTACGCCATTTAACCCGAGAGCATCGTTTGTAGAAATGGCTAGTACAACGGGGCGATGGTTTCTCATAGTCGCTTTTGCAGCCATCAATACAGGAGAGTCCGTCAAGGCATTCGCCAGTTTGCTCATCGAATTGCCGGTCATCGGCGCAATGACCATGCAATCAAGAGGAATTTTCGGACCTAAAGGCTCGGCATCCACGATCGAATCAATTACTTGATTTCCAGTCGCTTCTTCAATTCTTTTGACCCATTCTTCTCCTTCCCCGAATCTAGTTGTTGTCGTCTTTACGGTCGAGGTGACAATTGGCAAAACGTTTGCTCCTTTTTCAACGAGCTTTTGAATTTGCGGAAATACCGCATCATAAGTACAATGAGAGCCTGTTAAACCAAATCCGATCCGTTTACCTTTCACTTCCATTATCCATACTCCTTTCAAGCTGATGCTGTTCAGTTAAAAGGATTGTCAACGCATTCGCCAAAATTTGGCCTGCTGTCCTCGGTGCAACAATTCCTGGAAGACCAGGTGCTAAAATGGCTTTCATACCTCTTTTTTCAGCATAGTGGAAATCGGTTCCCCCCGGCTTTGATGCTAAATCGATAATAAGAGCGTGGACAGGCATAGCTGCCAAAACATCAGAAGACAACACCAACGCTGGAACTGTATTTATGCAAATATCGATCGACGACAATTCGTCCTTCAGTTCACTCAAATGAAACGGCTTCATTCCCATTTCCGTGATCCTGGCCAAATCTTTCTGTTTGCGAGCGCCTACCTTCACATTAGCTCCTAATGCTGCAAAAGTGCGGGCAACGCTCATTCCTGTCCGTCCAAATCCGATAACAGCAATGTTCGAACCATGAATGGTAAAATCAGTATGTTGAATAACGAGCATAATGGTCCCTTCTACTGTCGGAATGGAATTATATATCGCTACATCATCACGGTCCAGTATCGGTACAAGCTTTCGTTTTTCTTTTTCCATTAACTCTTCTAAATATTTTGTGCGTATCCCAGAATAAAAGATGCAATGCTCAGGAGTGGAGGCCACCATTTCTCTTGTCAATACGATTTCTTCAGCGGAAAAAACTGCTTCGACCTGTCCTTCGCTTCCGGTTCCTGAAACAGGCAATATTACTGCATCCATTCCTTCCAGACTAATATTATGGCTGTTTATTTTCACTGATCCTGTATACCCATGTTCAAGCTGATCAAATCCGATTAAAAATAGATTGGCATCGTGCTCTGATAGCCTTCGGATCACCTCTAGCTGCCGGGCGTCACCGCCAATTACAGCAACGTTTAAGCCAGTTAACATCCTTTTTTTCACCTTCTTTATGTCAATTCAGTTCAGTTTCGAAAACCATAATTAGCTCCTGTTTTAAGCATATTATGTAGGTGGCAGTCGATAGGTGAATCGCATCGAAAAATTGCCAAAAAAATAAAGCCGGCTTCTTTAGCCGGCGGATCTTCATTAGTCATCAATTTTATTTAAGGAATTTTCCGGTACGTCAATAATGATCATATCTTGACCAATTTTTTTGATATGCTCCCACGGTACTCGAATATCATGTCCTTGTTTCCTTAAACCGAACCACTTTAAAGAAGGAATAATAAGCGCCGTGATTTGTCCGGTTTCCGCATTGATTTCAAAGTCTGTTTGACCGAGCACGCCTAGACGTTCCGCTCGTTTTACATCGACGATTTCTTTTCCGCTTAACTCGGATAAACGCATAGTATTGGCTCCCCTCTTTCATTTTAAATATACGAACATATTCAGGCAGAGATTGATTCGAAACTGATGAACATAGCTTTCCATACATGTATACGTTTTTGACAAATAAAAAATGCCCGCCAATCCATCATAGCAGGCATTTTAATTCTGGAATTGCAGAAGAAAAATTCTCTTCCGGACTAATTAAAGATACAGCATATTCATCTGTAAAAATATGTTGAATAAGTTCATTGACGCTCATGATATCAACACGGTTAACCGTTTCGATAATTTCATCCAAAGATCGATGTTTGCCTAAGAGCAGCTCATTTTTGCCGTTTCTGCTCATTCTTGCATTTGTACTTTCAAGACTAAGCATTAAATTCCCTTTAATTTGTTCTTTTGAATGCATTAATTCTTTTTCAGTAATACCGCTTTTCTTCAATTTTTCAATTGTTTGAAAAATCGTTTCAAATAAAATATTCAGCTGGTTTCTTCCAGTCCCACCGTAAATTGTGAGCACTCCGCTGTCTTCATATGAAGTGTGGTAAGAGAAAATAGAATAAGCAAGCCCTTTTTCTTCCCTTACCTCTTGGAATAAGCGGCTTGACATGCTCCCGCCCAAAATATTGTTTAACACAATTAAGCTGTAAATGTCGTCATGCCCGATTCTCAACCCCTTAAACCCAATGCAGAGATGCGCTTGCTCCGTCTCTTTTTTCTTGGCGATTTTTTGGTCCAAAAAAACCGGTTCCTTATATTTTTCTTTTTTATGAGACGACTTAAAATTGCCGAACCATTTCTCAACCTCTTGAATAAAGCTTTCTTGAACGTTTCCAGCTACAGAAATGACGATATTGTCAGGAGTATAGTATTTTTCCATATAGCTTTTCAACGAATCGCCGGTAAAACTAGATAAAGTTTTTTCTGTGCCTAAAATCGGATAGCCAAGCGGATGATCGCCAAACGCAGCCTGGCTTAGCAAATCGTGCACAATATCGTCTGGAGTATCTTCATACATTTTGATCTCTTCTAAAACAACATTTCGTTCTTTGTTTAATTCTTCTTCTTCAAATACTGAGTTGAAAAACATATCAGCCAGCACTTCAAGTGCATAATTTGCATGCTCATCGAGCACTTTTGCATAATAGCAGGTGTATTCTTTTGAGGTGAAGGCATTCACCTGACCGCCAATTTTGTCAAAAGCTTCTGCAATTTCTCTAGCTGTTCTTTTTTCTGTTCCTTTAAAAAACATATGCTCTAAAAAATGAGAAATGCCGTTTGTTTCTTTCGTCTCGTTTCTAGAACCTGTGCCAATCCAAACTCCGATAGCAACGGAGCGAACAGTCGGAATGGATTCTAAAATGATTCTAACACCATTTTGGCATGTATATTTCTTGATCAAATTGTAACCCCCTGTTCTTCCAATCAGTCAAGACGTTTTTCATCCAGCAGACTAGAAAGTGAACCGATGGAAAGATTTTTTTCTTTAATCTTTTTAATTAATGAATCTAGACTCTCTGCGGTCGATGACGTCGGATGCATTAAGATCATGGCGCCGTTATGAATTTTTGACATCACTCGATTGATTAACGTTTCAGGCCGCGGCTTTTGCCAATCAATCGTGTCAACAGACCACATGATTGTTTCCATGTTCATATCTGCCGCTATATCTACGACCTCCTTGCGAAAGCTGCCGCTTGGAGGCGCAAACCATTTCACGTTTTTTCCTGTCGTCGCTTTGATGATTTTGTTCGTCTCTTCCATCTCTTGTCTAATTCTTGCAGACGGCAGGCGGGCCATATCTGGATGCGAGTATGAATGATTTCCAATTTCATGGCCGCTTTCTACAATCATTTTAGCCAGTTCAGGATTTTCTTTTACCCATCTTCCTTCTAAAAAAAACGTCGCTTTGACATGGTGCTTTTTTAGCACGGCCAACATTTTAGGAATATACTCATTTCCCCATGCAACATTTATTAAAAAGGATACCATTGGCTTATCCGGATGTCCACGGTAGATCGCTTCGTTCGGCAAATCGCTTAAATGAACAGAAGGCGGAATTTGCTTGAATACAAGAAGCTTCGGATCAAAAGAACCCTTTTTCTTCATTCTTTTATACGATGCGTCAATGTCGACTGATCGCCCATTATAACCGGGCGTTTTTTTCCATACTCTATGTATTTCAGCATTTTCCGGAGGAATTTCATACTCTTTTGCTTTGGCAACGATTTCTTGATACAACGAATCTCCGCCAGATACAGCCAATTCATGCTTTGCTTTTAATTGCTGAAGAAAGATCAATGTATAACGATTATCCAATATGACATAAGAAAAAAGTATGATCAATATAAAAATGGCTATTTTCCCTTTTTTTCGCTTCATCGCAACATCCCCTTTTTCACTTATAAAACTATGAAAAAAGGGGACAAGATAGAACAGCCAACCGCAAAAATGGAAAAGAAGCCGGGTTTTCCCTGGCTCCGGTCAAGACTTTTGCTGCTCTTTTTGGTCCCTTAAAACGGCCTTTCTTGATAAATTGACACGACCTTGTTTATCGATTTCCATCACTTTGACTAAAATTTCATCACCGACTGACACAACATCCTCCACTTTTCCTACCCGCTCTTCTGCAAGCTCAGAAATGTGGACAAGACCATCTTTTCCGTTAAACAGTTCCACGAATGCGCCGAATTTCTCGATCCGTTTAACTTTTCCTAAATACATTTGTCCGACTTCAATTTCTCTTACAATATCTTCAATAATTTTCTTCGCTTTTTTATTCATTCCTTCGTCTACGGAAGAAATGTAGATTGTGCCATCTTGTTCAATATCGATTTTTACTCCTGTTTCTTCAATGATTTTGTTTATTTGTTTTCCGCTAGGTCCAATCACGTCACGAATTTTATCCGGATTGATAACCAAGGTTAAAATTTTTGGAGCATATGGCGATAATTGTTTTCTCGGTTCAGAGATTGTCGCCAGCATCGATTTCAAAATTTCAAGGCGGCCTTTGCGAGCTTGTTTTAACGCTTCTTCTAAAATTTCACGGGACAAGCCTTTAATTTTAATGTCCATTTGCAGCGCGGTGACGCCTTTTTCTGTACCAGCGACTTTAAAGTCCATATCACCAAGCGCATCTTCCATACCTTGAATATCTGTTAAAACCGTATAGTTGTCACCAGATTTTACAAGTCCCATTGCAATTCCAGCAACAGGGGACTTAATCGGCACGCCGGCATCCATCATCGCTAAGGTGCTTGCACAAATGCTCGCTTGTGAAGTTGAACCATTTGATTCAAGCACTTCTGAAACGAGACGAATGGTGTACGGAAAATCGCGCTCGGAAGGTATGACTGGCTCAAGCGCTCTTTCTCCCAATGCTCCATGACCAATTTCCCGTCTGCCAGGACCCCTCATCGGACCGGTTTCCCCGACACTAAATGGCGGGAAGTTGTAGTGATGCATGAACCGCTTTGATTCTTCCACGCCGAGTCCGTCAAGTATTTGTACGTCTCCTAAAGCTCCGAGCGTACAAATAGACAAGGCTTGTGTTTGGCCGCGGGTGAAAAGACCTGAACCGTGCGTGCGCGGCAAAATTCCGACGGAAGACGATAATGGACGGATTTCGTCAATTTTTCGTCCGTCAGGTCTCACTTTTTCTTCTGTAATGAGACGGCGCACTTCCTCTTTCACGAGCTTGTGCAAAATTTCTTTTACTTGCTTAATCGTTTCTTCATCTGCTTCTTCTTCCTCAAATATTGCGACAGTCTTCTCTTTCACTTCATTAATAGCATCTTCGCGGGCGTGTTTTTCAGGCACTTGGATGGCTTGCAATAAGTCGGCAAGAGCCATTTCACGAACTCTTTTTTCAAGCTCCTCATCGATTTTATATAATTCGACTTCCATTTTTTCTTTTCCGATTTTTTCTACAATCTCTTCTTGGAATGCAATCAAACGTTTGATTTCTTCATGGCCAAACATGATTGCTTCTAAAATCGTTTCTTCAGGCACTTCATTGGCTCCTGCTTCCACCATGTTGATGGCATCTTTCGTGCCGGCTACGATTAAATGGATATCGCTTTTCTCAAGCTGTTCGACAGTTGGATTAATGATAAACTGGTCATCAAGGCGGCCGACCGTGACTCCGGCAATCGGACCTTCAAACGGAATGTCCGATATTGACAGCGCGAGCGAAGATCCAAACATAGCCGCCATTTCGGAAGAACAATCTTGGTCGACGCTCATCACCATGCTGACTACTTGAACCTCATTGCGAAACCCTTCTGGAAACAGCGGGCGAATCGGTCTATCGATTAAACGGCTCGCTAAAATAGCTTTTTCACTCGGTCTACCCTCTCGTTTAATAAACCCTCCCGGGATTTTACCGACAGCATAAAGCCTTTCTTCATAATTGACCGTTAGGGGAAAGAAATCCACTCCTTTTGCTTCCTTCGAAGCAGTTGCCGTACATAAAACGACCGTATCTCCATAGCGGACTAAAACGGCGCCGTTCGCTTGCTTCGCCAGCTGGCCGATTTCAACAGTCAGCTTCCGTCCGGACCAATCTATGGAAAAAACATGTTTCTCTTGATCCATACTTGTTTTGAACCCCTCTTTCATTGACAAAGTCTATCTTCGCACATAAATTGTACAAAAATGTTATTTTTAAACTTTTCAATCTATATCGTTTTTATGTAATCTGTCATAAACTTTTTTGAATACAGTAAAAAAGCGGGAAATCTCCCGCTTCCATACAACTTAACGACGCAAACCGAGTTTATTGATGAGTTGACGGTACCGTGCAACATCTTTATTGCGCAAATACGTCAACAAATTACGGCGTTTCCCAACCATTTTCAAAAGACCTCTGCGTGAATGGTGGTCTTTTTTGTGAACGCGCAAATGCTCATTTAAAATGTTGATTTTTTCAGTTAGGATAGCAATTTGCACTTCAGGAGAACCAGTATCTGATTCATGTGTTTTAAATTGCTCAATCACTTCATTTTTCCGTTCTTGCGTTAAAGCCATCCTTGTCCACCTCCTAAATATAATCCCCGGCTACCTAGCAAGCGTCGGTGACTCGCATTGCCACGCAGCGGTTAAAAGTTACAAGAATAAGAATACTATTTTTCCAAAGAAAAAGCAAGGAGGTTCCATTAAAAATTTTTTTCAGCCGTGATTTTATCCGATTCTGTCAGCTGCTGAAAAAATTCTTTAGCTTCCTTGATATCCCGTTTGATTTGGGCAATTAATTCTTCCACACCAGAAAACTTTTGTTCACTTCGTATTCGTTTGAACCATTTTACGGTCACATCTATATCATAAATTTCTTCATGAAAATCAAAAATATGAACTTCTATGCTCGGCTTGTCCGGTCTTTTTTCATGAAATGTCGGCTTATAACCGATATTGCATATGCCCGCATATTCCTTCCCATTCATGCTGATTTTGACCGCATATACCCCTGTCGGAGGAGTAATGTAGGATTCGCTTAGTTCAATATTTGCGGTTGGAAAGCCGATTGTCCGCCCTCGCTTTTCTCCATGAATTACCTTTCCGGATACTTGATGAGGCCGCCCTAGAAGAGAGCATGCATAAGAAACATCACCATTTTTAATCGCGTTTCGAACGAGGGAAGAGCTGATTTTTCTTTCACCGTCTGTCAGCTTTTCAACCGTCGTATGCGTAAAAGCTCCTCTTGAATAGAAAGGCAAAGTTTCCATTGTCCCTTTTCCAAACCGGCCGAATGTAAAATCAAAACCGGCCACAACGTGAATGGCATTTAATCCGATAATATATTGATCGACAAATTGTTGAGGCTGAAGCGAGCTAAAGCTTTCTGTAAATTCGACTAAATACAATCGATCAATTCCAAGATCTTCAATAAACTTCAGTTTCTCTTGTAAAGGAGTAATATATTCTATTTGTTGAATATTTTTTTTTAAGACGATGGATGGGTGCGGATCAAATGTCATCACCGCACATTCAACATTTAATTCTTCAGCCTTCTGTTTAGCTGTTTGAATGACTTTTTGATGCCCTTTATGGACTCCATCAAAAAATCCGAGCGCCATTACCGATTTCGGCACATTTTGTTTTGCCAAATGGTGTGGATGTGTTATTTTTATCATTTTCACCGAAAGTTCCCCTTTTCTTACCTATTCATTCGTTTTTAACACCTTGACGGGTTTAAGCACATTGTTTTTTTCTGAATGCTTTTTATATATGGCAATAATTTCTCGATTATTCCATATTGCTACAACATCATTTTGTCCAATATGCTGGAAATCCTCGTTCATTTCCAACATCGCTCCGTTTTTTACTTTCTTTGCTAATGTATCATTTATTTTAATTTTCGGCAATTGATTTAATGCTTCCTCTATGGTAAGAAAACCGTTTGGCAAATCTCCCGTTTTTAAACATTGCTCGACCGCTGAAAACGTGACGCAGTCATGTAAATGAAAACGGCCGGATCTTATTCGCACCAATTCAGACATGTGAGCAGGATACCCTAATTTTTCTCCGATCATGACCGCGAGAGTTCGAATATATGTCCCTTTTGAGCAAGAGACTTGAATGGAAAAGGAAGCCGTTTTGTCATGTTGTTTTATATCGCTTAAAAGGTGTATGGCATGAATGACAACCCTTCTTTTCGGCCTTTCGACTACTTTTCCTTCACGCGCGTATTCGTATAATTTTTTTCCATTTACTTTTACTGCAGAATACATTGGCGGAATTTGTTCAATTTCTCCGCGAAAGCTTTCCAGCACTCGTTTAATTTCCTCTTTTGATGGCGGGAGCTTTACTTCTTTTACAGCAATAATGCTTCCAGAAGCATCCTCTGTTTCAGTGGCAGCTCCTAATGTTACTTCAGCGATGTATTCCTTATTCTCAGCCATTAAATATGACGAAATTTTTGTTGCCTTCCCGATGCAAATAGGGAGCACGCCTGAGACATCCGGATCTAATGTACCAGTATGTCCCGCTTTTTTCGTTCGAAACAATTTGCGCACATTTTGGACACAATCATTTGAAGTCATTCCTCTAGGTTTATGTAAGAGAAGAACGCCGTCCACAGTCACACCTTCCTTTTGCCAGCTGCAATCATGAAAAAAGAACCCGTTACACAATTGTGAAACGGGATGCCTCAGCTTTCATGATCTCTTTCTTCTTTTTTCAATTCATGGATTAACGATTCGATTCGATTGCCATAATCAATTGTCTCGTCAAATTCAAAATGAATTTCCGGAGTTTTCCGCAGCCGAATCCTCGACCCGATTTCAGAGCGGATAAATCCTTTGGCTTTCGCCAGCGCCTTCATCGTGTTTTCCTTCTGTTCCTCATTTCCCAATACAGAAATATATACTTTAGCGATTTGCAAATCCCCTGTTAAGCGAACGTCCGTTACAGTTACAAATCCAATTCTCGGGTCTTTAATTTTTCTGCCAATAATATCGCTTAGCTCTTTTTTCATCTGTTCAGCTACTCTGTTTGCTCTTAGGCTCATTTCATCACCTCATTTGCTAAAACCAGTCAAATGTTGTAATGGTTCGTTCAATTTCAGGAAAAGAATCGATCAACTTCAATGCTTGGTTCAGTTCTTTTTCCGCGATGGCGCGGCTCGATGCAAGGCAGGCAATGCCGATTTCGGTCCGCTGCCATGCATCCTGAAAGCCGATTTCTGCAACACTGACATTAAATTTGTTTTGCAGTCTTTTTATAATTCGTTGCACTACTGCACGTTTTTCTTTTAAAGAAGAAGCTTCAAAAATCATGCATTCACATGATACCATTCCGAGCATTATTTTTTAACTTCCTCCATGATGAACGCTTCAATCGTGTCGCCTTCTTTAATATCGTTAAAGTTTTTAATCGTAAGTCCGCACTCATATCCTTGAGCAACTTCTTTTACATCATCTTTAAAACGTTTTAAAGTGTCAATTTCTCCTTCAAAAATCACGACTCCGTCCCGAATTAAGCGAACGCCGCTGTCGCGTGTAACAGAACCATCTGTGACGTAGCAGCCGGCAATTGTACCGATTTTAGAAACTTTGAATGTTTGCCGCACTTCAAGGGTACCGATCACTTTTTCTTCGTATTCAGGATCAAGCATACCTTTCATGGCCGCTTCGATTTCTTCGATCACTTTATAAATGATGCGGTGAAGGCGAATGTCGACGTTTTCCGCTTCCGCTGTTCTCTTCGCATTCACATCCGGGCGAACATTAAAGCCGATCACAATAGCGTTGGAAGCAGAGGCAAGCATGATGTCATATTCCGTAATGGCACCGACACCGGTGTGAATGATTTTTACTTTTACTCCTTCAACATCGATTTTTTGAAGAGCTGATGAAAGAGCTTCAACGGAACCTTGCACATCTGCTTTGACGATTAAATTAATCTCTTTCATATCATTTTGCTTAATTTGTTCAAATAAATCATCAAGGCTTAGCTTTGTCTTTTCGCTGCGCTGCTCTTCTAGCTGTTTTTTTGCACGGGCTTCACCGATTTGACGCGCTTTTTTCTCATCTTCAAATACCATAAATCTGTCGCCGGCTAATGGAACTTCATGAAGACCGGTGATTTCAACCGGAGTGGACGGTAAAGCTTCTTTTACACGTTTTCCGACATCATTCACCATCGCACGCACCCGTCCATATGTGTTTCCGACAACAATTGGATCACCGACACGAAGCGTTCCGTTTTGAACAAGCAATGTTGCAACTGAACCTCTGCCTTTATCAAGCTTTGCTTCAACAACCGTACCGGTTGCAAGACGATTCGGATTCGCTTTTAACTCTTCCATTTCCGCAACGAGCAAGATCATTTCCAATAGTTCAGGAATTCCGTCACCTTTTAATGCCGAAATTGGCACAAATATCGTGTCGCCGCCCCAATCTTCCGGTACAAGGCCATGTTCCGTTAATTCCTGCATCACACGGTCAGGATTTGCCGTCGGCTTATCCATTTTGTTGACCGCTACAATAATCGGCACATTCGCAGCTTTTGCATGGTTAATTGCCTCAACTGTCTGCGGCATAACACCATCATCTGCAGCAACGACTAAAACGGTAATATCTGTTAATTGAGCGCCGCGGGCTCTCATTGTTGTAAACGCTGCATGGCCAGGTGTATCTAAAAATGTGATCTTTTTCCCTTCCACTTCAACCTGGTAAGCGCCGATATGCTGCGTAATGCCTCCAGCTTCGCCTTCAGCCACTTTTGTTTTTCGAATGGAATCTAAAAGAGTCGTTTTCCCATGGTCAACATGCCCCATAATTGTCACAACAGGAGGACGGCTGACAAGATCTTCTTCCTTGTCTTCGATTTCATACTTTTCAAATTCTGTTTCATCGAAAACAATTTCTTCTTCCACTTCAACGCCGTATTCAGAAGCGATCAGTTCGATAATGTCCTTCTCCAGCTCTTGGTTGATTGTTGCCATTACGCCGAGCATCATGAGCTTCTTAATGATCTCTGACGGTTCTTTATGGAGTTTGTTGGCAAGCTCAGCGACTGTTAAAGAGCCTTGATACGTAATTTTGGACGGCAATTCTTTTTTGGTTGGAGCTTCATTTTGAACCGCTTTTTTGTTTTTCTTTCCATTTTTTTTGTTTTTATGTTTCGTTTGTTGAATCGGAACGTTTTGTTTGCGTTCCTTTGGAGAAGGTTTTGTGCCTGATTTTTTCTTGTTCAATACGATATCACCATCGTCATCATATGCTGCATGCTTTTCTGCCTTTTGTTTTGGTTGATGATCTTTTTGAACTTTTTTCTTAGGTTGTTCCTTTTGATATCGTCCATTGAGTTTTTCAATTGTATTGCTGTCGATCATTGACATGTGGTTTGCAACATTTATATTCATTTCTTTTAATGTATGGATTACTTCTTTGCTCGTTATATTTTGTTGTTTTGCATATTCATATACTCGCATTTTACCCATACGTTCACCCCCAAAGTAGTTATTCAAGTAGAAGCCTCAACTTCTTGGCAAAACCTTCTTCCGTCACGGCAACAACTACTCTTTCTTCCTTTCCGATCGATTGCCCAAGTTCGTATCGGTTTGGGGCAATCACTAGCGGAACTTTATAAAACGTACATTTATCCGTAATTTTTTTCTTCGTGTTAGAAGAAGCATCGTCTGCCAATAAAACGAGTTTTGCACGCTTATTTCGAACCTCTTTCAAAACAAGTTCTTCTCCTGAAATCACTTTTCTTGCCCGATAGGCAAGGCCTAATAAAGATTTCCATTGTCCATTCATGGCAATGAAGGTTTCTCCTTCTCAGCTAGCTGAATTAATTCATCATATATAGATTCCGGAACAGGTACATCTAAATGGACGGATAGCACATTTTTCTTTTTCGCCTTTAAAATGCAGTCTTTATCAAGAGTGATATAAGCACCGCGTCCATTTTTCTTTCCTGTTAAATCAATCGAAACTTCTCCTTCTTTCGAACGAACGATTCGAACAAGCTCCTTTTTGGGTCTCATTTCGCCAGTCGCCACACATTTTCTCATCGGAATTTTCCTTTGCTTTGCCACTGGTAACCACCTCTATTCGTCTTGTTCTTCTCCGTGTTCATCATCCGTATTGTCCAATTGGAATAAACTATCATGTTCTTCGCGAGGATAGATGTTCAGCTCTCTCGCTTCCAATTCGCTTTTAATATCAATTTTCCATCCGGTTAATTTGGCAGCGAGGCGCGCGTTTTGTCCTCTTTTGCCAATCGCAAGGGATAATTGATAATCAGGAACGATGACGGTTGTAGCTTTTTCCTCTTCATCAACAATAACGTCCAAAACTTTTGACGGACTTAATGCATTTGCAACAAATTCAACAGGATTTTTAGACCAGCGAACGATATCAATTTTTTCTCCGTTCAACTCGTTTACAATTGCTTGAACACGCTGGCCTTTTGGTCCCACGCATGATCCGACCGGGTCAACTTCCGGATTGTCAGAATGAACCGAAATCTTTGATCTGTCACCTGCCTCCCGGGCGACTGATTTAATTTCCACTGTCCCGTCATATATTTCCGGTACTTCCAATTCGAATAAACGCTTCAACAGCCCCGGGTGTGTTCTGGAAACAAAAATTTGTGGTCCTTTCGTTGTTTTTTCTACTTTTGTAATGAATACTTTAATTCTGTCATGAGGTTCGTATTTTTCATTCGGCATCTGTTCCGATTGTGGGAGGAGAGCCTCTATTTTCCCTAGACTTACGTATATATATTTTGGATCAGTTCTTTGGACGATTCCGGTCATGATATCTTCTTCACGATCAATAAATTCCGAATAAATGACTCCTCTTTCGGCTTCACGAACTCGCTGCGTAACGACTTGTTTCGCAGTTTGTGCAGCTATTCGTCCAAATTCTTTCGGTGTCACTTCAATTTCAACGACATCGCCGATTTCATATTGGGGATTGATGTTCATCGCATCATGGATGGAAATTTCCAAACGGGGATCCGTTACTTCTTCCACCACTTCTTTTCTCGCAAACACCTGCATCGTACCTGTTTCGCGATTAATATCGACACGCACGTTTTGCGCTTGGTTAAAGTTGCGTTTGTATGCAGAAATGAGGGCAGCTTCAATCGCATCTATAATGACATCTTTACTAATGCCTTTTTCTTTTTCTAATACTGTCAAGGCATCTAAAAGTTGGCTGTTCATAAAATGATGTTCCTCCTCATCACTTAAATATTAAATGAAACGGCAAGTCTAGCTTTTGCAATTTTTCCCCAAGGAATTTCCACTTGTTTAGTTTTTGTTTTCACTCTTATTTCGAGTGTGGCAATCTCGCCGTCAAAATCCGTTAAAACCCCTTCAAAATGTTTTTCCCCGTTGATCGGCTCGTAAGTTTTGAGTGCGACATTTTTTCCGACAGCCTTTTCAAAATCGGCCTTTGTTTTTAAAGGACGTTCAGCGCCTGGAGAAGATACCTCCAAGAAATAGTTGTGAGGAATCGGATCGATTTCATCCAGCTTTTCGCTCAAACGTTCGCTTACCATACCGCACTCTTCAATATCGACACCATCTTCAGAATCAATAAAAAGCCGTAAATACCAATTTTTTCCCTCTTTTACATATTCAATATCTACAAGTTCCAGCTGCAAATTTTCAAGAATTGGCGATGCTAGTTCTTTGACGAGATCTGTTATAGATTGGCTCATATTTTCCTCCTTAATTTCAGCGTTTCAGAAAGAGATATCTATTTAATCGTCATAAAAAACTAGTTCCAATAGGAAAGAGTGGGTTTTTTCCCCACTCTTTCGTTAGGCTTTTTTTAGCATTTCCATAAATGAATATAACATAACCTAATCAGGTTTGCAAATTGAATCGCAAATCAGAAAAGGGAGAGCTGATTTTGCTCAGGCAGCGATGCCAAACAGCCATGATTTTCAAGATATTCCATAATCGTTTTTGAAATTTTTGTCCGTTCCTGCAGATCCTCTTTGGATAAAAATTCTCCTTCTTCTCTCGCTTTGACAATATTGATGGCCGCGTTCGTACCAAGCCCTGGTATCGAATTAAACGGCGGTATGAGACTGTCGCCGTCAATAATGAATTCTTTGGCTTGAGAGCGGTATAAATCTACTTTTTGGAATGAAAATCCACGCTCCGTCATTTCAAGTGCCATCTCCAATACGGTCAGCAAGCTCTTCTCTTTTGGAGAAGCATCGAGCCCTTTTGCACTGATCTCTTCAATTTTCGCTCTGATTGCGGTGCCTCCTTTGATCATCGTTTCGATGTCAAAATCGTCCGCTCTGACTGTAAAATAAGTTGCATAGAATAGTAGAGGAAAATGCACTTTAAAATATGCAATCCGCACAGCCATTAATACATAAGCTGTCGCGTGAGCTTTTGGAAACATATATTTGATTTTTTTACAAGATTCAATATACCAGTCTGGAACGCCGTTCTTTTTCATCTCTTCTTCCCATTCGGGAATCAAGCCTTTTCCTTTCCGAACCGACTCCATAATTTTAAAGGCTAACGACGGCTCCAATCCTTGATAGATTAAATAAACCATAATATCGTCGCGGCAGCCAATGACCTCACTTAATGTACATGTGCCGCTTTGAATCAGTTCTTGTGCGTTTCCTAGCCAAACATCTGTCCCATGGGACAATCCTGATATTTGGACAAGCTCTGAAAATGTCGTCGGTCTTGTTTCCTCCAACATTTGGCGGACAAATCGCGTGCCGAACTCTGGGATCCCTAGAGTGCCCGTTTTACAGCCAATCTGCTCCTCTGTCACGCCAAGTGATTCGGTTGAGGAAAAGATTTTCATTACTTCCGGATCATCTGTTGGAATGGTCTTCGGATCGATTCCGCTTAAATCTTGAAGCATTCTGATGACCGTCGGATCATCGTGCCCTAATATATCAAGCTTTAATAAGTTATCGTGAATGGAGTGGAAATCAAAATGTGTCGTTTTCCAATCAGCGTTTGTATCATCTGCCGGATATTGAATTGGAGTAAAATCATATATATCCATATAATCGGGAACAACGATGATTCCTCCGGGATGCTGTCCTGTCGTCCGCTTGACCCCCGTACATCCTTTCACAAGCCGATCGACTTCTGCACTGCGGAAATGCAGATTATGATCGTTCATGTAGCCGCGGACAAATCCGAAAGCTGTCTTTTCGGCAACTGTGCCAATTGTTCCTGCACGGTACACTTTATCTTCACCAAACAGCACTTTCGTATAATTGTGTGCTCTCGGCTGATATTCACCTGAAAAATTTAAATCAATATCAGGCACCTTGTCTCCTTTAAATCCTAGAAACGTTTCAAACGGTATGTCATGCCCGTCCTTTTTATATGGTGCTCCGCATTGCGGACAATTTTTATCAGGAAGATCGTATCCGGATCCTACAGAGCCGTCATTGAAAAATTCGGAATGCTTGCATTTTGGACAAACGTAATGAGGTGGAAGTGGATTCACCTCAGTAATTTCCGTCATCGTGGCAACAAAGGATGAGCCGACTGATCCCCTTGAACCGACCAAGTACCCGTCATCCAAAGATTTTTTTACTAGTTTGTGAGATATCAAATAAATGACGGCAAATCCGTGGCCGATAATGCTTTTCAACTCTTTTTCAAGCCTTGCTTGAACGATTTCCGGCAATGGGTCTCCGTATATTTCTTTGGCACGATTGTAGCTCATTTCCCGAATTTCTTCTTCGGCACCGTCTATTTTCGGTGTATACAGATCATCTTTAATCGGTTTTACATCACCTATGAGAGAGGCGATGTACTGGCTGTTTGTCACAACAATTTCTTTCGCTTTTTCATCGCCTAAAAAACGAAAAGCATCCAGCATTTCATTTGTTGTACGGAAATGCACATCAGGCAATGTATGGCGGTTTAAAGGATTCGCTCCCCCTTGCGAAGAAATTAAGATTTTCCGGTAAATTTTATCTTCCTTGTTTAAATAATGGACATTGCCTGTTGCCACAACCGGAATCGACAGCTTTTCCCCTAGTTTGACTATGTTTGCAATGATTTCTTTGATCGCTTGTTCATTTCGAACTTGCTCCGTCTCAATTAGAGGGTAATATACTTCCGGCGGATGCACTTCGAGAAAATCATAAAATGAAGCCATCTCTTCAACTTCTTCTGGACCTTTTTGCATCATTGCTTCGAAAATTTCTCCCTTGTCGCAGCCTGAACCAATTAAAATGCCTTCCCTATGCTTTAACAATACAGAACGGGGAATGCGCGGAACGCGATAAAAATATTGAACATGGGAAAGAGATACAAGCTTAAATAAATTTTTCAGCCCTGTTTCATTTTGCACAAGAAGCGTCGCGTGAAACGGTCTTGCCCGCTCATACGCTTTTGAATCCCCAGTCCGCTCATTCAGCTCATCATGATAAAGAATTCCTCGTTCATTTACCTCTTGCAGCAATTTTACAAGCAAATAGCCGGTTGCTTCCGCATCATAAATGGCTCTATGGTGCTGTACAAGCTCTATATCAAACTTTTTGCACAATGTATTCAGGCGGTGGTTTTTTAAATTAGGATATAAATATCTTGCAAGTTCAAGAGTATCAATGACAGGGTTGTCCGCCTTTTTAACCTGCAAATATTTTTTGTAGCCTGCATTAATAAAGCCCATGTCAAAGCTTGCATTGTGGGCAACTAAAATGCTGTCGGCAGCCCATTCTTTAAATTTGTACAATACTTCATCGACGTCGGGAGCATTTTGAACCATATCATCGGTAATTCCCGTCAGTTCTATCGTTGTTGCTGAAAGCGGATGGTGAGGGTTGGCAAACGATTCAAATCGGTCGATAATTTCCCCGTTTTTTATTTTCACCGCTGCAAGTTCAATGATCGTGTCGTATACAGCCGAAAGCCCTGTTGTTTCAACGTCAAACACAACAAAGGTATCTTCGCTTAAAAGTCTGTGCGATTCGTTATAAGCAATCGGTACACCGTCATCAACAATATTGGCTTCAAGACCGTAAATCATTTTAACACCAAACTTTTTGCTTGCAGCATATGCCTCTGGAAAAGATTGGACAACAGCGTGATCTGTCAATGCAATCGCTTCATGGCCCCACATTTTAGCTTGTTCAACAAGATCTGTGATCGATGTGACGGCATCCATTTGGCTCATCTGCGAATGAAGGTGCAATTCCACCCTTTTCTCTCCTTCAGGTGCGGTATCGAGCCGTTTTTTCGGGTTGATTTCATTAATGTCATTGGCAATCATGACAAGATCACGAACAAATGTATCGTTTTGAATGCTTCCGCGAACTTTCAGCCACATTCCTTTTTTGATCGATGCAAGCAATGCATTATCTTCTTTATCGCGGCCGAACATTTTGACTAAAATGGAATTGGTATAATCGGTAATTTTAAACGTGCATAACGTTCTTCCGCTTTTTAATTCCTTTGTTTCCGCCTCAAAAACATATCCTTGAATGACGACTCTCCGCTCTTCATCAAAAATGTTATCAAGAGTGCGAATTTCTTCGTCATCTTTTATTTTGTATCCGATAATAAGAGGACCTTCCTGCTTTTTAGGCTCCTGAGTTTGATTTTCCTTTCCTTTTTGCTTCATTTCCATCATTGCTTGTAAAATCCGCTCTTCGTCTTCTTTTTGCTTCTGCTCCAAAAATTTTTCCCATTCTTCGGTAGATGCATCGATCACCGTGTCGATAGTCAGCTTTGGAAAGCCGTACTTCTCGTACGCCTGCTGGATGATGGGGCCGTATTTTTTCTTGATCGTTTCATTTTCCGTCTCATTTCTCGTGCGAATCATTAATTTTTGCTTTTCCAGCTTCGGCATTTGTTCTTTTAACAGTGATAATATCGGCGGAGAAACCCCCTCCATTTCTTGGAGGCAAAACTCCCAGTAGTCTTGAACGAGCTGTTCATCATATTCTTGTTTCACAGTTGTAATGTGAAACGTAACATTGGCTAAATGAGAAAATGTTTTGTTCAATCTTCTATCAAACAATTGCAGGATACGAAATGGAAGAATGTTTTCAAGCCGAAAAGAGAAATCCCATAATTTAGATTTTTTATGAACTGTTAATTTTAAGATCGCTCCGTTTTGGAAATAAGGGTAGATTTGATCATCCGTCATTTCAAGCTGTTTCAGCAAAATCTGAAACCGTTCTTTTTGCTGCTGCAAGTCTTTATCATCCATTGGTTTCCCCTCTTTCCCAAAAAGTTAATAGGGGGCTTGACCCGTTTGACAAATTATCATAAAGGCAAGACCCCCTACTCTTTACCTATGCCAGCTTCATCTGCGGCATCCAGCTTCATTAGCGGAGAAGTTTGGCAAGCTGCTCTTTTAGCTGATAAACAGAAACTTCTAAACTATTTCCGCTTTTTCTTTCTTTCACTTCTACAATCCCTTCACCAGCTCTTTTTCCGACCGTTATTCTAACAGGAATGCCAATTAAATCACTGTCAGCAAATTTCACACCCGGCCGTTCAGCACGATCATCATAAAGGACTTCGTATCCTTTCGCCTGCAAATCGTGATAAATTTGCTCTGCAACCTTGACTTGTTCTTCGTTTTTCATATTAACCGGAATAAGGTGGACTTGAAACGGAGCTAATTTATTAGGCCAAATAATTCCATTTTCATCATGAAATTGCTCGACCACCGCAGACAGTAAGCGTGAAACACCGATACCATAGCATCCCATGATGATAGGGTTTGTTTTTCCCTTTTCATCTAAAAATTCTGCCTTCATCGCTTCACTGTATCTTGTGCCAAGCTTAAAGACGTGGCCGACTTCAATGCCTTTCGCGAACTTGATCCGTCCCTTTCCGTCCGGCGAAGGGTCCCCTTCCTGAATAAATCTTATATCTTCATACTTGGTAACGGTAAAATCCCGATCAGGGTTTACTCCGATATAGTGCAAATCGTTTTCATTTGCCCCGCATATTCCATTTACGACTGCTTGAACTGCATAATCTGCGACAATTTCCACTTTGTCGGATGCGCCGATCGGTCCTAAAAATCCGGGTGAAACTCCCATTACCTGCTCTGTTTCTTCAGCTGAAGCAAGTTCAACAACTGATGCCTGATAAAGGTTTTTCAGTTTCACGTCATTGACCTCATGATCACCGCGGACAAGAACAAGAACGAACTTTTCATCTACTTTAAATAAAACGGATTTTATTAATTTTTCCTTCGGAACTTGGAAAAACTGCGCCACTTCTTCAATGGATTTTTTGTTTGGCGTTTCTTTTTTTTCAAGCTCCATGAGCGGTTCGTCAACCTTTTCATAAGATGCAACTACCGGAGCCATTTCAATATTTGCTGCATAATCGGACGAATCAGAATATGCGATCGTATCTTCTCCGATTTCCGAAAGCACCATAAATTCATGAGTATCTTTACCGCCCATTGCTCCCGAATCAGCGATGACTGCGCGAAAGTTCAACCCACATCGAGTAAAGATGCGGCTGAATGCTTCTCGTACCTGTTCGTACACTTCATCTAAGCTTTCCTGTGTAGCATGAAAAGAGTAAGCATCTTTCATAATGAACTCTCGTCCCCGCAAAAGACCGAACCGCGGACGCTTTTCATCCCGGAACTTCGTTTGAATTTGATAAAGGGTGAGCGGCAGACGCTTATAAGATTTGATCTCATCTTTTACCAAACTTGTTATAACTTCTTCATGAGTCGGACCTAAAGCAAAATCACGTTCATGACGGTCTTTCAATCTCATTAATTCTGATCCGTATGAATACCAGCGGCCAGACTCCTGCCAAAGTTCTGCTTGCTGCAAAGCCGGCATTAGCAACTCCACCGCTCCGATCCGGTTCATTTCCTCTCTGATAATATTTTCAATTTTGGTTAACACTCTATGAGCAAGAGGCAGATACGAATAAACACCGCTAGCTGTCTGCCGAATGTATCCGGCACGCAACAGCAGCTGGTGGCTTTTAACTTCCGCATCTGCTGGATTTTCTCTCATTGTGGGTATAAATGACTGACTCTGTTTCATTTAAAGCACCTCGAATTTGATTTCTATATTATTTTTTAAAGGAAAAACTTTTGGATGTCATTCCATGTCACAACGAGCATTAACAGCATTAGAAGTGCAAATCCGATAAAGTGGACGATCCCTTCTTTTTGTCGATCAATCGGTTTTCCCCGGACCGCTTCAATGGCAAAAAACAATAAGCGTCCTCCATCTAGAGCTGGAATTGGAAGCAAGTTCATAATGCCAAGGTTAATGCTTAAGAGAGCCGTCCAGCTTAATAGGCTTGTCAAGCCTGTTTCTGCAACTTTTCCTGTCATATCATATATGCCGACAGGTCCAGAGAGCATATCAATTGAAAATTGTCCGGTTATCAGCTTCCCAACCGCAAATATTATTTCTTTCGACCATGTATAGGTCTCAACTAAGCCATATTTCAAAGAACCGAAAAATGTTTTTTCAACCGGGGAATAAACTCCTATTTGGCCGATCGTTTTGTTTTCGGATTTCACAGAATCCGGCGTTACCGTCATTTCCAATTCTTCTCCAGAACGTTCAATTGAAAAAAGAAGCTCATTCTCCGGATTTGCTCTGATCATTTCAACGACATCTTTCCACGAATTCATCGGCGTTCCTTCTATTTCTTTTACAACATCGCCTTCCCGTAATCCTGCTTGTTCAGCCGCGCTGTCAGGGACGATTTCTCCTAAAACCGGTTCATTCACGGGCACTCCTTGGCTTAAGCCGAGGTAAAACAAAACTAAAAACCCTAATAGAAAATTCATAAAAGGTCCGGCAGCAATGGCGAGCGTTCTTTGAACGAGCGTTTTTGAAGCAAATTGCCTGTTATAAGGTGCAATTTGAATTTCTTCACCGTCAACTACATAAAAGGATGTTTCGCTTACTTCAAACCTTTTTAGACCGCTGTCTTCTCCATCTTCATAGCCTGTGATAAACATTCCATGTTCCAAATCTGCTTGTTCAACTTCAATCACTTTTGCATTAGGATACTTTTCTTTTCTGTTTAAAATAATTTTTTCAACTTGTCCTTTTTGATTAAACAATAGTCCAACCTGATAGCCAGGTTTGACCTCAATCATCTCCGGGTCTTCCCCCGCCATGCGCACGAAGCCGCCGATAGGCAAAAGCCTGATCGTATAGACCGTTTCTTTTCGTTTAAACGACAAAATTTTCGGCCCGAAGCCGATTGCAAATTCACGGCATAAAATGCCTGCCCTTTTCGCCATAACTAAGTGCCCTAATTCGTGGAAAAACACCAATACGCCAAAAATAACGACAAATGCGATCACCGTGTTCACTTATTTTACCACCTCTAATTAATTAAAGATTGAACAAACTGTCTTGTCCTTCCATCCGCTTCTTGTATATCCTCCAAGGTCGGATTGAAAAGCGGAGCATGTTCTTCTAATGCCCTTTCCACAAGTTCTTCTATCTTTAAAAACGGAATTTTATCTTCCAAAAAAGCATTGACTGCCACTTCGTTCGCTGCGTTTAAAACAGCAGGCATTGTACCTCCTATTTTACCCGAATCAAAAGCAAATTTTAAGCAACGGTATCGATCAAAATCAATTTTTTCAAAATGAAGCTGTCCATATTTTGTTAAATCCAATCTTTCGCTTTCATAAGAAGGAATTCTATTTGGATATGTAAGCGCATATTGAATCGGTATTTTCATATCAGGAGTTCCAAGCTGCGCTATGATGCTGCCATCATGAAATTCGACCATCGAGTGAATGACGCTTTCTTTATGCAGCAGCACATCAATTTGGTCGTATGAAACAGAAAACAGCCAATGTGCTTCAATGACTTCAAGTCCTTTGTTCATCATCGTCGCAGAATCGATCGTTATTTTTGCGCCCATTGACCAGTTCGGATGGTTTAACGCTTCCTTAACTGTAACATGCTTTAATTCATTTCGCGATTTATCCCGAAAGCTTCCTCCTGAAGCCGTTAAAATAAGCCGTTCGACGCTTTCCTTTTTTTCCCCGTTCAAGCATTGGAAAATCGCGGAATGTTCACTGTCCACAGGAAGAATTTGCACATTGTGTTTTCGAGCATAGTCGGTCACAATTTGTCCAGCTGTAACAAGTGTTTCCTTATTCGCTAAAGCGACCGTTTTTTTCGCTTCGATCGCTTTTAGTGTTGGAATAAGCCCAACGCTCCCAATGACCGCATTCACTACTATCTCGCCTTTATGATAAGCAGCCGTTTCACACAGCCCATCATGTCCGTATGTAAGCTGACAGCTTGAAGGGATGTTCAAACGAATTTGATCATAAATTTCACGATTTTTGACAGCAACAAGCTCTGGTTTAAATTCATGAACAGCCTTCAATCCAAGTTCGATATTTTCTCCAAATGACATCGCAACTAGCCTGAATGAATCCGGATTTGCTCGAATCACATCGAGAGTTTGCTGCCCAATAGATCCTGTCGCACCCAGCAAAATAATTTTTTTCACATTGTCACCCCTTGTCTACTGATCAATTGGATGAAGAAATATAAAATCGGCATAATAAAAATCAAGCTGTCAAAACGGTCAAGAACTCCCCCGTGGCCTGGAAAAATCGTTCCGGAATCCTTTGTGCCGTAATGGCGTTTAAAAGCGGACTGTACTAAATCCCCCATTTGTCCAACAATAGAAACAATGACGGACACAAAAACGGTTTGAACATATGTCGGTAAAAAATTTGCAAAATAGTGGAAAATTAATCCAACCAAAATTGCCGAGAAAATCCCTCCGAAAAATCCTTCGACTGTTTTATTAGGGCTGATTTCAGCTGATAGTTTTTTCTTTCCGAAGGCTCGGCCGATAAAGTAAGCGCCTGAATCAGTCGCCCAAATCGTTAGCAGAGCAAACAAAAGCTTGTCTAGACCTAACACTCTCATTTCAATAAAAAAATAAAATCCGACTCCCACATATATGATCGCAATGAGCGCAAATCCAACGTCATCAAAAGAAAATTGGTTTTTTGAAAACACTGTATAGATCAATAACAGGATCGCGCCAAAAAAAAGAAAGCCAGTTTTACTTATATGTATTTGATGAAGCAAATCAATATAACGGTTTGGGAAAATTAAAATCCATAAAAGGATAAAGCTGAACAAAACTGGAAATGAAAATAAATGAAATCGTTTCATTCTAAATAATTCAAACAATCCAACTGATGCGAGCACATAAATAGCAATTGTCAGCGGAAGTCCGCCAATAATGACAATTGGTACAAATAAGGCTAAAGCACAAATTGCTGTAATGATTCGTGTTTTCATTTTTTTAGCTCCTTCTATACGCCGCCGAATCTGCGGATTCTCTGCTGATATTCGCGGATTGCCTCCAAAAAATGGTGTTCATTAAAATCCGGCCAGAGCACATCCGTAAACCAAAATTCAGTATAAGCCAGCTGCCAGAGCATAAAGTTGCTTAGCCGAATTTCTCCGCTTGTCCGAATTAACAGGTCAGGATCTTTGAGCTTTTTCGTCATTAAATAGTTGGAAAACAATTGTTCATCTATGTCATCTATATGTAGTTTTCCATCTTCGCGGTCTCTTAATATTTTTTTTACTGCTTCAACAATTTCTGTTCTGCTGCCATAGTTCAACGCAAAATTTAAAATCAGCCCGGTGTTTTGCTTCGTTTCATTCACAGCTTTCTTCACAGCATTTACCGTATAATCGGGGAGCATAGATTGATCGCCGATAACCCGAACTTGCACGTTTTCCTGTATTAACTCCGGCAAAAAAGTCGATAAAAATTCGACCGGAAGGCGCATTAAATAATTAACCTCATCTTTTGGCCTTTTCCAATTTTCTGTTGAAAACGCATATAAGGTCAAAACTTTGATGCCGATATCGCTCGCTAATTTCGTAATTTTTTTAACTACTTTCATTCCTTCCCGATGGCCGGCCATCCTAGGCAGCGATCTTTTTTTCGCCCATCTTCCGTTTCCATCCATGATGATGGCCACATGTTCCGGTATTTCATTTACTAAAATGTTTTCTTTCGCCACCAAGTTTTTGGAACCTTTGCTGCTCTTTTTTTTATAAGGAAAATTAAACATAAGAATCCTCCACCGAGAATAATATGACATTAAAAAATGTAGCAAATCCTCTTGAACAAAAAAACCCCCTGTGAGAAAAGAGGGTTTTTAGCACATTTCTATTGTACATTCATTTTGTTTAAACTTCCATGATTTCTTTTTCTTTTTCTTTTGTTGCGGAATCAATTTTTTTAATGTACTCGTCCGTCAGTTTTTGTACATCATCTTGAAAACCGCGTAGTTCATCTTCTGTAATGTCGCCCGCTTTTTCTAATTTTTTTAATTCATCATTTGCATCTCTGCGAATGTTTCGCACAGCGACTTTTGCATCCTCTGAATATTTGCGAACTACTTTTGTCAGTTCTTTTCTTCGCTCTTCCGTCAATGGAGGAATGGTAATGCGGATGACGGATCCGTCCGATGTCGGCGTTAATCCAAGATCAGATTTTAAAATCGCTTTTTCAACCTCACCGATTGTCGATTTGTCATAAGGCTGAACAACAAGCAAACGTGCTTCTGGCGTGGAAATCGATGCCAATTGATTTACAGGAGTTGGAACTCCGTAATAGTCGACCTGAATTTTATCAAGCAAAGACGCGTTTGCCCGGCCTGCACGAACACCTGCTAATTCACGTTTGAAAGCTGATAAAGCTTTTTCCATTTTTTCTTTCGCTTGTGAAAGAACTTGTTTAGACATGTTTATTTCCCCCTTACAATTGTTCCAATATTTTCTCCTAAAACAGCACGTTTAATGTTGCCTTCTTCCATAATCGAGAAAACAATTAAAGGAATATTGTTGTCCATGCATAATGAAGAAGCTGTTGAATCCATGACAGCCAACCCGTCTTTTAATAAATCTAAATAAGATAACTCATCATATTTTACCGCTGAGGCGTCCTTTTTTGGATCTGCGCTATATACACCATCTACATTATTTTTCGCCATCAAAATGACATCTGCTTCGATTTCAGCGGCTCTTAACGCAGCCGTTGTGTCTGTTGAGAAATAAGGATTTCCTGTTCCTGCTGCGAAAATGACTACTCTTTTCTTCTCCAAATGGCGAATGGCTTTTCTTCTTATGTACGGTTCTGCGACTTGTCGCATTTCAATTGAAGTTTGCACTCGGGTAGGAATGCCGAGTCCTTCCAAACTATCTTGTAAAGCTAAAGAATTCATAACAGTCGCCAGCATTCCCATATAGTCTGCTGTTGCCCGATCCATCCCCATCTCGCTGCCGATTTTGCCTCTCCAAATGTTTCCGCCGCCAACAACTACTGCGACTTCTACACCCATTTCAGCAATTTCCTTTACTTGTCTGGCAATTGACTGTATGACGGAAGGATTAATTCCAAAGCCTTGAGCTCCAGCAAGCGCCTCTCCACTTAATTTCAGCACGATACGATGATATTTTGGCGTACTCATATTAACCTCCAAGCTATTTCTTGACGCTATATATAGAAAAGTTGAAACAAAGGGTTTTCAAAAAGAGGGAACACTCGCTTGTGTTCCCTTCTTAACATTTTCATGACTTTTATTTCTTAATTTGATTCATAACTTCTTCAGCAAAATTTTCTTGACGCTTTTCAATTCCTTCTCCAACTTCATAGCGAACAAACGCTTTTACGTTTGCGTTTTGTGCTTTGACGAAATCGCGTACTTTTTGATCAGGATTTTTTACAAAATTTTGCTCTAAAAGGCAAATTTCCTCAAAAAATTTGCCGAGGCGGCCTTCAACCATTTTTTCTACAATGTTTGCAGGTTTTCCTTCTTGAAGAGCTTGTTTTTTAAGAACTTCGCGTTCGTGCTCCACTTCAGCCTGAGGAACATCTTCACGAGAAATATAACGCGGATTAACCGCTGCGATATGCATTGCTACATCTTTTGCAGCAGATTCATCATTTGTGCCTTCAAGCACCGTTAATACTGCAATGCGTCCGCCCATGTGCAAGTAAGCGCCGAAGACATCTTGATCATTTTTCTCGACAACTTCAAAACGGCGTAAAGTAATGTTTTCGCCAATTTTAGCAATAGCAGCATGGATGTATTCTTCCACTGTTGAACCGTTTTCCATTTTGGAAGCCAATGCGTCTTTTAAATCAGCTGGTTTGCTTGCCAGCAAGTGTTTAGCCAAATCTTCAATTAATTGTTTAAAAGAATCATTTTTTGCAACGAAGTCTGTTTCGGAATTCACTTCCAAAATAACAGCTGTATTGCCGTCAGTTTTGATTAATGTCAAGCCTTCTGCAGCGATTCGGTCAGCTTTTTTCGCAGCTTTCGCTATGCCTTTTTCACGAAGATAATCTATTGCTTTGTCCATATCACCATTTGTTTCAGTCAATGCCTTTTTGCAGTCCATCATGCCTGCACCGGTTTTTTCCCGAAGCTCTTTTACCATTTGAGCAGTAATTGCCATAAAAGTTCCTCCTTCAATTCGTATGCTTAAAAAAGGTGATAAAAGGCTAAAATCCCCTCTTATCACCTTTTGTCATTTAGGCAGTTGTAGTTTCTTCGCCTTGTTTGCCTTCTAAAACAGCATCTGCTATTTTGGAAGTTAACAATTTGACGGCGCGGATTGCATCATCATTTGCAGGGATTACATAATCGATCTCATCCGGATCGCAGTTTGTGTCAACGATGCCGATAATCGGAATATTTAATTTGCGAGCTTCCGATACAGCGATGCGCTCTTTGCGAGGATCGATAATATAAACAGCATCAGGCAGCTGTTTCATTTCCTTAATGCCGCCTAAAAATTTCTCAAGGCGTTCCAATTCTTTTTTCAAACGAACTACTTCTTTTTTCGGCAATACATCAAATGTGCCGTCTTCTTGCATTTTTTCAATTTCTTTTAAACGAGCAATTCGTTTTTGAATTGTAGCAAAGTTCGTTAATGTTCCTCCCAGCCAGCGCTGATTGACGTAAAACATTCCTGCGCGTTCTGCTTCTTCTTTAACAGATTCTTGCGCCTGCTTCTTCGTACCAACGAATAAAATGTTGCCTCCATTTGCAGCTAACTCTCTTGCAAATTGATACGCTTCCTCAACTTTTTTTACTGTTTTTTGAAGGTCAATGATGTAAATTCCGTTCCGTTCAGTGAAAATATAGCGTTTCATTTTCGGATTCCAACGGCGTGTTTGATGACCGAAATGAACACCAGCTTCTAATAATTGTTTCATTGAAATAACTGACATTTTCATTCCTCCTAATGGTTTTTCATCCTCCGCCCGCTTCATTTTTAAGCATGACTGCACAAAACAGCACCGATGCTTAAATCAACAGACGTGTGTATTAGCACCAAAAACAAATATAACATATGGAAGTTTGGCAATCAAGAAAGAATTCAATCGTTTTGTTGAAATTTCATGACGAGTTCAATTTCTGTTTTGCCGACATGTAATGTTTGTGCGATTTCGTCTATAGTATATCCTTTCTCTAATAATTGGAATACTTGTTTATGCAAATTTTTTCTTTTATCTTTAGGCTCTTCTATAAGCTCTGCATCCTTGTCGATAGGCTCTACATCCGCGCTCATGTCTTTCTGGATTGTGCTCACTTCCACCTTGTCTTCCAGCTGCGTAACTAATTTTTCGAGATCAAAAGAACGGGGCTTGGCGCTGTTTTGCTCGAGCTGTTCAAGAAATTGTTTGTTTTCTTCTTTTAATTCCAATAAAAACATCGCGAGCGAATCTTCTGCTTCTTTTAATAATTGTTCCTGCTTTTCTTCTATTTTTTTTACATTTTGATAGCGTGTATAAAGGAGAATGATAAAGTAAAACGAAACGATGTGCAAAACAAAGCTCAGTAAAAGAAATACCGCCATGTTTCAACCTCATTTAATTGTATTCTTTTTAAGATAAAAGCTTAACGAGCGTTCCTTTTAATTTATATAATGCTTTCGAATGAATTTGCGAAATTCTCGAAGTGGACAAATTCAGCACGTTTCCTATCTCTGTTAATGTCAGCTCTTCTTTATAAAACAAGCTTAATACGAGCTGCTCCTTATCGTTTAATTGTGAGATCAATTTTGTTAAATGCTCAAATAATTCCTCTTTTAACAGATGCTCTTCCGGAGTTAATGTTTTATCATCCTTAAGGACAATGTTCATCTGTTCCCCTTCTTCTTGGTCATGCAATTGTTCATCAATTGACAAGACATTGGCAAAAAAGTTTTCATTGACGACATGAACGACTTCTTCGGGTGTCATACCCAATTCTTCTGCAACTTCATTAGGCGTCACATTGCGATGATATTTTTGCTCCAACCGCTCAATGGTTGCTTCCACTTTTTTTGCTTTTTCCCGAAAACTTCTTGGAAGCCAATCTTCTTTCCTTAGCCCGTCAAGAATGGCTCCGCGTATGCGGAAGGATGCATACGTATCGAATTTTAAATCTCGTGTAGGGTCAAATTTTTCCAGTGCATCATATAATCCCATCAATCCAAAACTTATTAAATCATCTTTATCGACATTTTTTGGAAGACCCACTGAAATACGACTGACATGATAGCGGACAAGCGGCATATATTTTTTGACGAGCATGTTGCCCGCATCTTGATCACGGTGACGAAACCACTTGTCCCAGTACACCCTTTCATCATTCAGTGTCATCGATTGGACCATTGCCTTTTTCCTCCTTCTAAAATGTCAATCTCCGGCTATATTTGCTTCACTCCAAGATTGACGGTGCGAATCGTCAAAATGAATGAATTCGTATCAAATTCAATGGTTCTTCCATTTTTACCGCCAACATCTTCGCTAACGATAGGGATATTACTGCTCAACAAATGCTGTTTGACCGCTTCAACATTTCTCGGACCTATGCGCATGATTTTGGAAGATGGCCGATGCGGAAACATTTCAGCTCCTCCAGCTATTTTCGCTTTAAAAAACATGATGTTTCCTCCATAGTTTTTTAAAAGACGAATTAATTCTGTTACAGCCGTATCCGCATATTTTGCACAATTTAAAGGCTCCTTGTTTGAAAGCGAAGAATCAGGCAGCATTATATGAGCAAGTCCTGCCAATTTATTTACATCATCATAGATGACGAGTCCGACGCAAGATCCTAATCCAGTTGTTCGAATTTTCCACGGAGCTTTCACAACATTCATTTCCGAAATACCGACTTTTACAACATTTTCAAAATGCCCCATTTCACTAAACCTCTAATATGTCAAAAATTTTTTTATATGACTGTGAGTCGGGCAGAAAGAAAATATGCCCTCTTATTAATTCGGAATCTTGATGCCCTTCTTCTTTTATAACAGCATCGATGACAAGTGCTTCATCACTTTCAAGCGAAAGCTCGATCAGAGCATGACTGATAATCGCGCCGAACATATCACATTGGATGGCAGGAACGGACGGATTAACCATCAAATTGGTCATGTTCGATAAAACAGATAAATAGGATCCAATCAGGATGTTGCCGAGCTCCTGCAAAACAGAGCATTCCATTTCTTTCATAGTTGAAGCATCCTGAAGAACATAATCATTCATTAATGCTTTTGCATATTTTTTAGCCTGCGGGATCGGCAAAATGAAAAACATCGATCCAGTTATATCCTCTTGAATGCGGATGTATACAGCCGTAACCTCTGTTTCCGCACCGCCTGCTAAATCCATCACATCGTTAAAAGAGGCGACATAAACGTTCGGAACTTTCATTTCAATTTTTTTATTAAGAAGCTGGGACAGACTCGTTGCGGCATTTCCCGCTCCGATATTGGCAATTTCCTTTAATATATCGATCCTTTTGTTTGATAAATCAAACAACTTGCTCATGCTGTACTACCCTCTGATTTTCTTTGCTCAGCACTTTTTCAAGGTCAAGGAGCATAATCAGCCGTTTATCCAATTTTGTAATTCCTTTTATAAACTCGGTTTCTACTTGTTCGATGACGCTTGGAGCAGGTTCAATACTGTCTTCAGATATATCGACGACATCATTGGCAGAATCAACAATCAATCCAACTTCCATTTCATTTTGAACAGCTATAATCACTCTCGTCTGATCCGTTATTTCTTTTTCCGGCATATTCAATCTTTTTCTTAAATCTATGATCGGAGTGACTACACCGCGCAAATTGATGACTCCTTTTATATAGTCAGCTGTTTTCGGAACGCGGGTGATATGGTCAACTTTTTCAATCGATTTCACATTTTGTACAAAAACCCCGTATTCTTTGTCTTGCAGCTGAAAAACTATGACCTTCTGTTCATTAAATACACTATTTGCCATTCTCATCTTCCCCTTCCATCAAGCATTACTGGATTAATGCATTACAATCAACGATCAATGCAACTTGACCGTCTCCTAAAATTGTGGCACCTGAGATGGCGAATACATTTGTCAAATATTGTCCTAACGATTTCAAAACAATCTCTTGCTGACCGATGAAGGAATCGACAACTAGACCAGCCATTTTATCTCCTTTTTTGACAACGACGATTGAAACATAATCTTGGTCATCCTCGGCGTCCACTTCAAAAATTTCTTTTAAAAACACTAGAGGTACAATTTTTCCGCGATAATCAATCACCTTGTTTTGATGTGTCTGTAAAATATCTTCTTTTTTAATAACAAGGGATTCAATGATAGACGAAATCGGAATACCGTATTTTTCATTTCCAACTTCAATGAGCATGGCGGAAATAATCGTTAATGTCAGCGGGAGCTGGATCGAGAATAAAGATCCTTTTCCTTCTTCCGACTCGATGGTGATGCTTCCTCCGAGCGATTCGATTGTATTTTTCACTACATCAAGCCCTACACCCCGCCCAGAGACATCTGAAATTTTTTCAGCCGTTGAAAAGCCTGATGCGAAAATGAGTTCATGAATTTGTTTTTCCGTTAATGTTTCGCTTGCCTCTTTTGTAACGATTCCCCGCTCAATAGCTTTTTGCAATACCTTTTTCTGATTGATTCCTGCACCGTCGTCTTCGATTTCGATAAAGACATGATTTCCGCTGTGATATGCGCTGAGCCGCAGTGTTCCTTCTTCTTTTTTGCCATATTTCAGGCGGGTTTCAGGCGTTTCAATCCCATGGTCGATCGCATTTCGGATTAGATGCACTAGCGGATCGCCAATTTCATCAATGACGGTCCGATCCAATTCGGTTTCAGCTCCAGTGACAACTAAATTGATTTTTTTATTTAAATCGCGGGCGAGATTTCTCACCATTCTCGGGAAGCGGTTAAAAACGGTTTCGATTGGGATCATGCGCATATTTAAAATAATGTTTTGCAAATCAGCTGAAACTCTGGACATTTTCTCAACCGTTTCTTTCAGCTCCGAGTGATTTAATTCTTTTGATATTTGCTCTAAACGCCCTTTGTCGATGACTAATTCTTCAAACAAGTTCATTAAAATATCGAGGCGCTCAATGTTGACGCGGATCGTCTTTTGCTGGTTTTTCTTCTGTTTTTGGCTAGTGTCTTTCGAGCTGTCCTTCTGCTGACGGCTTTGCTTGCTGGAAACAGTAGTTTGTTTGCTAGCAGCAGTTTGTTGGCTGGCATTAGATTGTATGCTTGAAACAGACTGCTGTACTCTTTCAGTACTTGGCTTTTCTACATTCACTTTTTCAACTAGTACTTCTTCAACCTCTGAAATTTTCAACAGGCTGTTCCGGACAAAGTCCTTATCTTCCTTCGTAATGTAGGCAACCGAAAAATTGTTGTCAAACTTTTCTTCTTCGAGTAAATCAACAGAAGGCGATGATTTGACCACTTCCCCGTGCTTCTCAAGCAATTCAAAAACCATAAATGCTCTCGCTGCTTTTAAGATGCAGTCTTCTCGAAGCCGAATGTTGATTTCGTATACTTGAAATCCTTGTTCAATTGATTGAAGAATGACCGTCCTGTCATATTCATCAAGTTTCAGTTTTTTCACATCCTGCACTTGTTCTCTTGATGTTTCATTTTCAGCTGTCTCATCTTCAATTGGTTCTCCGCTTTCAATCGCTTGCAGTTTTTTCACAATGGCCGAAACATCTTTTTTGCCGTCTCCTCCATCCGCAATCGATAAAACAATTTCCTCCAAATTCTCCAATGCTTCAAAAAGGACATCCATAATTTCAGGCGTTACTTCTAATTTTTGATTGCGAATGGCGTCAAACACATTTTCTATTTTATGGGTTAAATCGGCTAAATCTTCAAACCCCATCGTTGCGCCCATTCCTTTTAATGTATGGGCGGAGCGAAAAATTTCGTTCACAATTCCTAAATCATCCGGATTTTGTTCAAGCTCCAAAAGCTTTTCGTTGCACGACTGCAAATGTTCTTTACTTTCTTCAATAAAAATGTCCAAATATTGATTCATTTCCATGGCAGCACACCCCTTGGATTTAGATCAGCTTTTGAATTAAATACGGAATTTCCATTAAATCTTCCACGTAATCAACCACATTCGCTTGGATGGCGGATTTTGGCATCCCAAATATAATGGAGGTTTTTTCGGACTGTGCGATCCCTGTCGCATCTGTCCTTTCTTTTAATGCTTTCAATCCTTTTGTCCCGTCAGAACCCATTCCCGTTAAAATACAAGCAATCGTGTGATAATATTTTAAATTCGATAAAGATTCAAACAGTACATCGACAGAAGGTCTGTGCCCTCTCTTTTTTTCCGATTGATCCAGTTCAATGAATAAATTCCCTTGTTTTTCCATTACTTTCATATGGCTGCCTCCAGGCGCTATGTATGCTACCCCATTTCTGACGATTTCTTGATGCTCGCCTTCCTTTACTTCAATGTTTGACATTTCATTTAATCGTTCAGCCAACGATTTTGTAAATCCTGGCGGCATATGCTGTACGATGAAAATCGGCGAATTCAGGTTTTTCGGGAAGCATGGAACGATTTTTTGAAGGGTGCTCGGTCCTCCGGTAGAAGTTCCAATGGCAATTAAAGATTTTTTTCGCTGTCGATGGCTCTTTTCTTTCATCATCTCCTTTCGAGGAAATGTGTCGATCTCTTTTTTTAACATCTGAACTTTTTCTTTTGCCCGTTTTGCTGCTAGAACTTTTGCAATTAATTCTTCTTTCACTTTAAATATGTCAAGAGATATAGAGCCGGAAGGTTTCGGGATAAAATCAAACGCCCCGAAAGCTAAAGATTTTATCGTGTTTTCGGCTCCTTCTTTCGTCGAACTTGAAAGCATAATGACTGGCCTTGGAAACTTGTCCATGATAATCTGCAAAGTATCAAGCCCGTTTAAAACCGGCATTTCAATATCTAACGTCACAACATCAGGATCAAGCTCTGCGATCTTTTCAATTCCTTCTTTTCCATTTTTAGCTGTGCCAATCACATCAATGGAAGGACTCTCTAAAAGCAAATCGGAAATCAACTTTCTCATAAATGCCGAATCATCAATAACCAAAACCTTTACACGACTCAAAAACATCACCTACTTGAAAACAAAGATCTAAGAGAATGAATAAATCCTTTTCTTTTTATTTTACCATTTAAGTACATCTCTGTTATATTTTCTAGTGCTTTCGATATAGGAGCATTCGGAAAACGCAAAATAAACGGAATTTGTTCCATGACTGATTTCTGCACATGATCATCCTCCGGCAAACTGCCGAGCAAATCAATTGTTTTATGTAAAAAACGCTCTGCAGTGGTTCTAATTTTTTCCCATGTTTCTTTCGCTTCAATGTTTTTCTTGCATCGATTGACAACTACTTTCATCACCTTTTCTTGATCGAACTGGTGAATGAGCTTTATCGCACTGTAGGCGTCCATAATCGATGTCGGTTCAGGCGTCGTAATGACGATAATTTCGTCCACTGCAAGCAAAAATTTCAAGCTGTCTTTCGAAATTCCTGCCCCCATATCAAATAAGATGGTGTCGTATTTCTCTATTATTCTTTCAAGCTCGTAAAGAAAAAATTGAAACTCTGCTTCATCGATTGTGACAATATTGGAAAGGCTCATTCCTCCTGACAAATACTGCAAATTTAAAGGACCTTTTTTGATAATTTGTTCAATTCCAATGCGGTTTTTCAGCAAATCGACAATTGATCTTTCTTGATACTGCTGTCCAAGCAAAAGATCGATGTTTGCCATCCCAATATCGCAATCTACCAGCAGCACACGGTCGTTTCGTTTTTTGATCAAGTTTAAAGCGAAATTTAAAACGAAATTCGATTTGCCGACTCCCCCTTTTCCGCTAATCACAGCCACTGTTTTTGCATGACGGTTAGGCGGAGAGTCTTTTATCACCGCATATTTGTTTTGTTGAACAATCTTTCTGAGTTGTTCTGCTTGATCCATATCCTGCTACCCCATTAAATATTGAATAAAAGTTTCATGATCCAGCTTATGAATGTCGTCTGGAACATCTTGACCGTCAGTCATATATCCGGCACCAATCTTTGTTTTGTAGACGATGTTATACATAGCTCCATAAGAGGAGGTTTCGTCATGTTTAGTAAAAATAAATTGATGAATCGGCAAATGAGAAAATTGGTTATAAACTTTTTCCATATCTTCAAATTTTGAAGTTAGAGAAAATACTAAAAATGTTTCCATTTCATCCTGAAAGTCAATGGTTTCGCTTAAATCTTGCACATATTGCTGTTCAAGGAAGTTCCGGCCCGCCGTGTCAATAAAAACGATGTCGCAGTCATTCAGCTTCTTTTTCCCTTCCAGAAAATCAAATGAGTTATAACAAACTTCAAGCGGGGCATTTAAAATTTCGGCATATGTTTTTAATTGATCGATCGCAGCAATTCGATAAGTGTCCGTCGTAAGAAATCCGATTTTTTTCTTGTAATTTATTTTGCAGATTGCGGCAAGCTTTGCCAATGTCGTCGTTTTTCCAACACCGGTTGGTCCTACAACATTCACAAATTTTTTTGAAAAAGTAATGCCGTGAAAAGGAATGTCCGAAATCCTCTTTTTTAACTCTTTCTTCAATTGAAATTCCAGCTGTTCGTTTGTCAGCTTTTTTTGATGGATCAAATACGTTTCCAGTATAGATGCGATCACATCCTGTTTAATCGGCTGCAGCAAACCTAACGAATCAATTTTTTGTTCGATCTCTTTTAGGTCAGGATGAATAACAGTACTGTTTACGGACATGGATTGAACGAGATCCTTCAGTTTTTTTATTTCATTCAGTACAGGAGACATCTCTAATTGTTGGCCCGTTTGATGTTCTATTTTTTCTTTTTGGGACCCGCTGATCTTTTCATCTTCTTCGTCAATGCCCGCCACCACTTCAATCATTTTTTTCTTAAACATTCCTAGAAATCCACCAGTATAGACGACTTTCGAATTGAGGATGACAGCATTTTGACCGAGTTGGCTGCGAATCGTCTTCATCGCCTCTTGCATAGTATGGGCTTTGAATTTTTTAATCTTCATTAAATATTCACCACTCCGACACTTTGTACTTCAATGTTTGATTCAAGTTCGTTGTATGACAATACGGGTACATCAGGCAAATATCGCTCGATCAGCTGCCGTGCATACATTCTAACAGAAGGCGAGCAGAGCAAGATTGGCGTTTGCTCTTCCATTGCCAGCTGTTCCACATTTTTTGCAATGGCTTCGACAATCCTTTGTGATACATGCGGCTCCAATGACAAAAAGGTTCCTCGTTCCGTTTGCTGCACGCCATCGGCAATGGCTTTTTCTACTTGAGCGGAGAGAGTAATGACTTTCAATGTCTCCCCTTCTTTTGCATACTGGCTTGTAATTTGTTTTGCCAGCGACTGTCTTACATATTCAGCTAAAATTTCCGGATCTGTTGTAAATTTGGCATAGTCAGCTAATGTTTCAAAAATAACCGGCAAATTTCGAATAGAAATTTTTTCTTTAAGCAGTTTCGCCAAAACTTTTTGAATATCTCCTATAGAAAGTGGATTCGGCGTAACTTCTTCCACTAATATCGGGTATGTTTCTTTTAAATGATCGACAAGCTGTTTTGTTTCGTGTCGTCCAAGCAATTCATGAGCATGCCTCCGGATCGTTTCCGTAATGTGAGTAGAAACAACGCTAGGAGGATCGACGACCGTATATCCTGCCAATTCAGCTTGTTCTTTTAAATGTTCACTGATCCATTTTGCAGGAAGTCCAAACGAAGGCTCAATTGTGTCAATCCCTTCAATCGAATCATTATCCATTCCTGGCGCCATCGCCAAATAATGATCGAGCATAATTTCACCTTTCGCCGCTTCGTTTCCTTTAATTTTTAATCTGTATTCATTCGGCTTTAATTGGATATTATCCCGTATTCGGACGACAGGAATGACAAGACCCAATTCTACGGCAAGCTGCCTTCTGATCATTACGATCCGATCCAACAGGTCTCCCCCTTGTCCGCTATCAGCAAGAGGAATTAAACCATATCCGAATTCAAATTCAATTGGATCCATCGATAAAAGATTCATCACTTGCTCCGGACTTTTCGCTTCGTTCATTTCCACTTCTTCTTCAACAATCTCTTCGTCTTTTTCAATTTGTTTCTTCGTACGATTCATCGCAAATGCTAAGAAAGCAAACATGAGAGCAATCGGAGTTGTTACGATCGGACCAATCGGAGTAACAATACCTAAAATAAAGATGATTCCTGCGGTAACATACAGCAGCTTTGGAAATGCTAAAAGCTGGTTCGTAATGTCTTGTCCTAAATTCCCGTCAGAAGCAGCTCTCGTGACAACAATCCCTGTTGCCGTTGAGATTAATAAAGCTGGAATTTGGCTGACTAATCCATCTCCAACTGTAAGAAGCGTGAATTTTGAAACAGCTTCTTGAAAAGAAAGCCCTTGCTGGATCATGCCGATGATAATTCCGAAAATAATATTGATCAGCACAATTATGACACCAGCAATCGCATCTCCTTTTACAAATTTGCTTGCTCCGTCCATTGCGCCATAAAAATCTGCTTCTCTTGCAATCGTTTCTCTCCGTTTTTTTGCCTCGTCTTCCGAGATGATTCCCGCATTCAAGTCTGCATCAATACTCATCTGCTTACCGGGCATGGCATCAAGCGTAAAGCGGGCTGCCACTTCTGCTACCCGTTCAGATCCTTTTGTAATGACAACAAATTGAATAATAACTAAAATGATAAATACGACAAAACCAACAAGGATATTTCCACCGACAACAAAAGTTCCAAACGTTTCCACGACTGTTCCCGCTTCTCCATTAGCTAAAATCGAACGCGTTGTGGAAACGTTTAAGCCGAGTCGATATAACGTTAACAAAAGCAAAAGAGAAGGAAAGATTGAAAATTGTAAAGGCTTTTCAATGTTCATGGATGTAAGGAGGACGAGCAAGGCAAGAGATATATTAATGATAATCAATATGCTCAGCAGCCATGAAGGCAGCGGGATGATAAGCATGGTAACAATTAAAATGGCAACTACTATAACCGATAAATCTCTTGCTGACATGATACTTCCTCCTAGCAAAATTGTTACACTTTTTGTTTTTGACGATAAACATAAGCTAAAATTTCAGCCACAGCCTTAAAAAATTGTTCAGGAATCATCTCGCCAATTTCCACTTGGTCATACAAGGAACGAGCGAGCTGCCTGTTTTCGACTGTTATGATTTCATGGGCTTTGGCAATTTGCTTGATCTTTTGCGCGACAAAATCTGTACCTTTTGCAACTACGACAGGTGCATCGTGTTCCTTTTCATCATACTTTAAGGCAACTGCATAATGAGTAGGGTTCGTAATGACGACATCAGCTTTCGGAATTTCCTGCATCATTCTTCTCATCGCCATTTCCCTTTGTTTCTGTTTAATTCTCGATCTAATTAACGGGTCGCCTTCCATTTTTTTGTACTCATCTTTTACTTCCTGCTTAGACATGCGAATGTTTTTTTCGAAATCCCATCTTTGATACAAGTAATCTAGCAATGCGATGAACAAAAGCGCACCTGAAGCATATAGTCCTATCTGCACCGCCAGCTTTGAAATTGAAGCAAAAGCTCGTTCAAGCGGCATTTGCGGAAGCCGCAAAATCTCCTGCCAATTGAAATAAATATACGCAAAGGTTACCCCGCCGATAAAGAAAACTTTTAAGATCGATTTCAAAAGCTCGACAATTGCCCGAATGGAATATATGCGTTTAAATCCTTCAATCGGATTCAGTTTATTTAATTTCATTTTCAACGGTTCAGTTGTAAAAAGAAATCCAACTTGAATATAATTACTGAAAACCCCAGCAACGAAGGCTGCTATCATGAATGGAGCGGTAATTTGAGCGCCTTCCAATACATATTTATTAAAGATTGAATGCACATTTTCTTCTGTGATATCCGTCAACAAATAATCTTCAAAAGTAGAATGGAACATGTTTAAAATATTATCAATCACCGTTTTCCCGAAAAACAGCAATGACAGAAAAACTAAAAACATGGTGATGGCTGTGTTCAAATCGGGACTCTTGGCAACCTGCCCTTTTTTCCTGACATCCTGCCGCTTTCTCGGAGTCGCTTTTTCCGTTTTTTCTCCGGCAAAATATTGCAAATCTAACGGTAAATAATTCATGCGCCATCACCTAATAAATTCATTAAGGTTCTCATCACATCGAACATGTATTGGAAAAGCCCCTGAATCAGCATAAATATAATGCCTAAAACGAGCACCATCATCAGAAAGCTGACGCCAATTTTAATGGCAAACCCAATGACAAATACATTCATTTGCGGAACTGTCCGGGCAACAATCCCTAGAGCAAGGTCAACTAAAAAGAGCGAAGCGACTATCGGAAGCGCCATTTGAAATGCTACGAGAAACATTTTGCTGAACGCCTTCAAAACTTGTTCGGCAACAGCTCCATCAGAAATCGGAATAAAATATTGATCCGGAGGGATTACTTGAAAACTGTATACAATCCCGTTAATCAGCATATGGTGCCCGTTTAGGCTCAGCATGAGCAATAGGGCAAAAGAATAAAGAAATTGTCCAATTAACGGCGTTTGAACTCCTGTCTGTGGATCAATAATATTCGCGATGATAAACCCCATTTGAAAATCGATTAAGCTTCCTGCAATGTGGACAGCTGACATGATGATATATGCGATCAGACCAATGAATAGTCCGATTAAAACTTCTTTTATTATCAGCGGGTAGAAATTCGCATCTAAGTCAACCTTTCCCTCATCGATCGTCATGACGATGATAAGGGAAAGGAAAAAAGACATGCCAATTTTAAACCGCATCGGAATATTCCGATATGAAAATAATGGAAGCGTTGCAATAAAAGCTGTTATTCTTGTAAACACAAGCAAAAAAAGCGGATAATACTCCAGCATCATCATTCAACTCATCCAACAAATTGATTGAGATTGCTGAAAATATTATGTGTATACGACAAAATGACAGATAGCATCCATGGGCCAAAAATAATCAATCCGACCAAAACAGCCACAATTTTTGGTATGAACGCCAATGTCTGTTCCTGTATTTGTGTCGTTGCTTGAAAGATGCTGACAATTAAGCCGACAACAAGCGATATTAAAAGAAGTGGCCCACTGATCATTAAAGTTGTATAAACCGCTTTTTCTGCTATGGAAAGGATCATTTCGGTACTCATTGGCTCACCTACTTATTTTAAAAACTTTGCAGCAATGATTTGACAACTAAGTACCAGCCGTCCACGAGCACAAACAGCAATATTTTAAAAGGCAATGATATCATGACAGGAGGAAGCATCATCATTCCCATTGACATGAGGACACTTGATACAACCATGTCAATGATTAAAAAAGGAATAAAGATCATAAAACCTATTTGAAACGCTGTTTTTAATTCGCTGATGGCAAATGCAGGCACTAAAGCCACGAGCGGAATATCGTCAATCGTCTCAGGATTTTCAATATTGGCGTAATTTAAAAACAAAGCTAAATCTTTTTGTCTCGTATGTTTGCTCATAAATTCCTTTATCGGCTTTTCCGCCTGTTCATACGCTTCCTCAATGGTTATTTCATTGTTGAACAAAGGATTCAAAGCTTTTTCATGTATTTCTTGAAAAGTCGGTCCCATTATAAAAAAGGTTAAAAAAAGTGCAAGGCCGATGAGCACTTGGTTGGGCGGCATTTGCTGGGTAGCAAGCGAAGTTCGCACAAACGATAACACGATGACGATGCGCGTAAAGCAAGTCATTAAAATCAATATCCCTGGTGCAATTGACAAAACGGTGAGCAGAAGCAAAAGCTTCACAGTCGTCGCAACATTTTCCGGATCATTTTGATTAAAATAGCTAAAAAACTCACTCATTTTTTTGATCCTTTCTGCCGAAGACGCTGCATCTGTTCACGTCTTTCTTTTAATAGTGATTCCAGCTCTTTTTTGAAGGAAGTCTTCTCGCTACCCTTTTGTTTATGATTATTTAGAATGAAGCGCATCATATTTTGTTCAAAAGCATTGTTGCCGGGCTCTTTCTGCATGTCGATAATTTTCTTATATTCCTCTTCATCATTAATTTCTTGTAATAGTTCAATCGTATCCCCGACGCCAACGATTAGAATGCGATTCCCCACTTTCACCAGCTGGATGGACTTGTTTTGTCCTAAGGAAATGCCGCCGAGATTTTGTAAGTATTTAGTTTCTTGCGGAAGCTTTATTTTTTTGTTTAAAAATTTTAATAAAAAGATTAAGAGACCTAAAACAAAAATAAGTGTAAAAATCATTTTCAAAACATCGAAAACTGATAAGGAGGTGCTGTTGCCACCATCTTCAACCAATTCGTTCGTCGCTTTCTCTTCTTTTTTTTCATCCTGTTGATCGGATGTCTGCTGTTTTAAATATTCCTCAACGGTGGGATTTTTCGCTGTTGCATGCACGAAATCGGCGTTTGTTGGAACATAAAAAAACAACAGCGATAAACAGCACAAATATGTAATACATCGTTTCAATGCAAATGCTCCTTATCCCAATGTCTTTTGAATAGCTTCCAGTACACGATCGGCCTGAAAAGGTTTCACAATAAAATCTTTGGCACCAGCTTGAATAGCATCGATTACCATTGCCTGCTGTCCCATCGCTGAACACATGACAACTTTTGCATTTGGATTGATTTTGCGGATTTCCTTTAAAGCAGTGATGCCATCCATTTCAGGCATTGTAATATCCATCGTGACTAAATCAGGCTGCAATTCTTTAAATTTTTCGACTGCCTGCGCACCATCTGCAGCCTCTCCTACTACTTCATATCCATTTTTTGTCAATATATCTTTGATCATCATTCTCATAAATGCTGCATCATCAACGACTAAAATCCTTTTTGACATTTTACTCCTCACTCCTATCAACTATTTTAGATTCATGATCCGATCTGCTTGACTCATGATATCCGTTACGCGAACACCGAAATTTTCGTCGATGACAACTACTTCACCTTTTGCTACCTTTTTGCTGTTTATGAATATGTCGACTGGCTCCCCGGCCAGCTTATCAAGCTCGATAATGGATCCTTTAGACAATTCCAAAATTTGTTTGATGGATCTTTTTGTTCTTCCAAGCTCAACCGTTACATTTAAAGGAATGTCGAGCAGCAGCTCCAAATTGTGCGTGTCTACAGATTGATTCGTTTGTTCATCAAATGTCGCAAATTCAACAGGTTTAACTTCCACAGGCTGAGCTTTTTCCTTCTCGCTTTTTTCTATATGCAGCTGTTGATTTTCTCGCACTTCTTCAGGTTCTGTTTGCACGTTATTTGATGCCTCTTTGCCCGCTTTATTCATTAATTCAACAACGAGCTGTTTAGCAAAATCAAGGGGTAAGAGCTGCATAATATTCGAATCAATTAAATTGCCGACAGTTAATCGGAAGGATACCTTCACAAGCAGTTCGTCATCAGGAATAGCATCGGTTCCTTCCCCTTCTTTAACATTCAATAATTCGAGGCGAGGCGGTGAAATATCTATTTTTTTATTTAAAACGGTTGACATTGATGTGGAAGCAGATCCCATCATTTGATTCATCGCTTCCTGGACAGCACTTAATTGAATTTCCCCCAATTCGTCCGGGTTGGAACCATCCCCGCCAATCATTAAATCAGCAATGACAGCAGCATCGCTTTGTTTAATTACAAGCAAATTGCTGCCGGACAGCCCTTCTGTAAAAACTACTTCTATTGCTACGTATGGATGTGGAAACTCCTTTGCCAGTTCTTGCTTATTAATAATCGACACGCTCGGAGTAGTGATTTCTACTTTTTGATTAAGCAAGGATGATAAAGCTGTAGCAGAACTGCCAAAAGAAATATTTCCTATCTCCCCAATCGTATCTTTTTCAATTTCATTCAATAGATTGTCAGTTTCAGTTGATTCTTGATTTCCCCCTTTTAATAGAGAATCGATCTCCTCTTGTGACAACATGTTATCAGTCATCAGCTTCGTCACCTCTCTCTATGTGGCCTAATATTTGAACGGCCAGCTTCTTGTTCTTTTTGCCAGGCTGTCCAAAAAATTTAGGGACGTCACCTACTTTAATCACCAACGGGTCGCTGGTCGATTGATCAAGACGGATCATATCCCCCACTCGCATTTCAAGAAACTCTTGAACTGTCACAACGGATGTCCCTAATTCCGCAACCACCGGAACTTCTGCAAGCTTTATCCGGTTTTTGATTACTTCCGTTTCCACTGAGTTTTGGGCTTTCCTTTCCGATTGCATCCAATAATGGACGGAAAGCTTTGGAATAATTGGTTCCAACACAACATGGGGAATACAAAGGTTTATCATTCCGCTCGCTTCTCCCACTTGTGTATTAAGGGAAATAACAACAACTGTGTCATTTGGAGATACCATTTGCAAAAATTGCGGATTTACCTCAAATTCCTGCATGCAAGGCTCAATGTCCAAAATGGTACTCCAAGCTTCACGGTAATGCTCCAAAGTTTTTTCGAAAATGGATGCAATAATTTTCATTTCAATTTCTGTTAATTGTTCAATCTTATTCATGGAAGCCCCGAAACCGCCCATTAACCGATCCATCATTGCGTACGCAATATTTGGGTTCACTTCCATAATAATTCTTCCATCAAGTGTCCCAAGTTCAAAAACATTTAAAACTGTCATTTTCGGAATGGAACGGACAAACTCTTCATAGGGCAGCTGGTCTACAGACGTGACGGTTATTTGGACATATGTCCGCAATTGCGCAGCAAAATACGTCGTTAAAAGCCTTGCGAAATTTTCATGCACTCTAGTAATGCTGCGAATTTGATCTTTTGAAAAACGAAGAGCACGTTTAAAATCGTAAACTTTTATTTTCTTTGCTTCTTCTTCTTTCTTTAATTCATCAACATTCATTTCACCGGTCGTTAATGCAGATAATAGCGCATCAATTTCACTTTGCGATAAAATTTCATTTGACATAATGAGAACATCACCTCCTTATCCCTTATTTGTCTATTGAAGGATAAAGGAAGTCGTGTACACTTGTTTCACTTCTCCTTCTTGTAAAAGCGCATCGACCTTCTTTTTAATCGTATCTTTAAAGCGGTCCATTCCAGCTTGCCCTTCCAAATCTTTTGCTTCCATATTTGCCAGTTCGGTTATAATAATATCTTTTATTTGAAATTCTCTCTTTTCTAATTCTTCTCTCGCTTTTTTGTCAGATGCTTCAATTTTGAAAGAAAGTCTTACAATATTTTTACTCTTTAAGTTTGTCGTAATTTCAGGAACATCAAATGACGATTCCACCACCTCGTCGATGGAACGGTTTTTCGCTTCTACCGGATCCTTCGTAAAAAATTCCATGACGACAAACGTAGTCAGTGCAGCAATTCCAACGGTTGAAATAATGATTAATAATGCAGTTATAAATTTTTTACTCATTTTCTTGTCCCCCGAAATAGAAAGCTTTCCCAAAACCAAATTGTTTATATAGCTCATTGATTTTTGTTACTACTTCCGTCTGTGAATCTTTTACTATATATTTTTTGCCGGATATTAACGTAATAGTCGTATCAGGAAACGATTCAATCCGTTCGATTAACAACACATTCAGATAAAAAGCTTCGCCATTCAGTTTTGTTAATTTAATCACGTTTCAAGCTCCCCCGTTCTTCCTATTAACGTTTTAAGCCAAGGAGCTCCTGCAAAATTTCGTCAGAAGTTGTGATGATTTTCGTATTTGATTGAAAACCTCTTTGTGCCACAATCATTTCCGTAAATTCTTCCGCCAAGTCCACATTGGACATTTCTAGTGAACTATTAATCAATGAGCCTGCTCCATCCTCTCCTGGAACGGAAAGTTCGTTAAGCTGCAGCCCATTGCCATTTTGGTCGATGAAACCAGAGTTAGGTGTTTCTCTAAAAAGATTGCTCCCAATTTTTTCTAATCCTTCTGGGTTTGGAAAGTTCGCAAGCCGGATTTGTCCAGCGACTTTTAACTGACCGTTTCGATCAATAAACGTAACCTTTCCATCAGACCCGATGCTAAAGCTTTTAGCGGAAAGCGGAATTTGGATGAGACCGGCTTCTCCGCTCAACGAATCCGTCCATTGCGCCTCTTTTAAACTTTCGGCAAGATTTTCATATTTGATAACAGCTTGTTCGATATTGTTTAGTGAAACTTTGTAGCTTTCAATCGTTCCGATCAATTTTGACATTTGATCTAGAGTAGCTGTATCAACGCTTGATTCCAATTCAACGTCAGCTTGCGGATCGTTTGGATAATCATTTCCAACTTCAAGCTGTCCAATTGCATTTGTAATGGTAGTTAAAATATCAGTATAAGGTGGTGTATCATTGAACACATCTATCGAGTCATTTAATAGATTGATCGCTGTATCAAATTGATCGCTGATATTGTTAAATCCGGACGCATTCGTCACCGAATTATTGAACTCATCCCATACTTCCCCGAGTGCATTATAAGCATTTTGCATCGCTGTATACCAAGAAGATGGATTTTCTTTCCCATTTTTCTCCCATAACTCGACTGATTCGTTGTAAGCCTCATAGGCTTCCATCAGCGCATTGGCTTTTTTGCCGATATCGTTCAAAGATTCATACATATTTTTATAAGGAGTATTAAAAGATGTAATTTGCTGCAGCGCAGCGTTTGCTTTATCAATCCCAGCCTGTGTCGGCGGGGTTTTTTCGCCTGTTTCGCCGATCAAATAATACCCTTCACCTGTCACAATATAGCCATTGGCATCCAAGTAAAAGTTCCCAGCGCGGGTATAGGCAAGGTTTACGGCATTATTGATGGATCCAAGAATTTTGTTGTCCCCGTATTGACCGGCATAATCAATATTCACTCTTGATAAATCGGTGATCGTCCCAACAGGAAAGAATCCGTCTCCAGATATGGCCACATCTAAAACTCTTCCAGTCGATTGAGTTGGTCCAGATGTATGAACAGTGTCGATTGTTCCGATTGCCGCACCCAATCCTACCTGTGCAGGATTTATACCTCCTCGTCCATTTACAGCGGCGCTTGCGCCTGAAATTTGCTGGTTGACTAATTCTTTAAAAGTGACACGTCCTTTTTTGAAGCCGTACGTGTTGACATTCGCGATATTGTTGCCAATGACATCCAATTTTAATTGGAAATTTTTCATTCCGCTAATACCTGAATACATGGAACGCAACATATGAACCTCTCCCTTTCTTTAAAATGTTAATATTATTATCCTTCCTGATCAGATGAATCGTTTTCTCCAGCTTCGGATACTTTCGTAATACTTGAGCTTTCCACTTCATCGCCGTTGGCAAGCGCAATGATGACTGTATCTCCATTCATCCGCACGCTTTTGACAATGCTCTGCTTTTGCTCACCTTCTTTTGAGTATTCTACCGATTTGCCGATGAGCTGCGAATATTTGATGAGTGCATCCGATTTTAAAAAGGCTTCAAGCGATTTATTCATGTTTGTTATTTGTTCCAATGTTGAGAAATTCGCCATTTGAGCAATAAACTCTTTATCTTCCATTGGATTTAGCGGATCCTGATATTGCAATTGGGTAATCAATAACTTCAAAAAATCATCTTTTCCAAGAGTTGACTTAGCTTCCCTTGCTTTGTTTTCTGTATAGGTCGATAACAAATAGCTGTCGATGGAAATTCCGCTCATAAGAACCTCCTATATAATGGCATTTACATACTCTTTTAATTTTTCCATAAAAGTTTGGTCGTTCTGCTGTTCATTTTGATGCTTTTCTTGATCTTCCCCGTTATGTTGCTGCGAATTGCCACGTCCTCTTTTTTCTTGAAAGAAATAATGCTCTTCGTCAAAAATATCAAAGCGGTCAATTTGCAATGTTACATTCGGCAGCGAATGCTTTAACTGCTGAATACTATGCTCTAACAATTCTTTCGCTGATTGAGTCGATGTCTTAATTTTGGCGCTCATTTGGTCGCCATCTTTTATTAATTGAATGGTAATGGTCCCTAAATGCTCCGGAGTGAGCCGTATCGTCAATTTTTGTGCGCCATTGGGAAGCTGGCCAAATCGACTTGTTTTTATTACGTCTTTTAACTTTTGAAAAAATTCCTCTTGGACGTCTATACTCAGTTCAGAATCAATTTGCGAAGCCGGATTTTCTGAGCCGAATTTGTTTATGTATGATGTAAGAGTCAACTCAAACGTATCCTTCGTTTGGCTCGTTAGGAAATTTCCAACACTTTTTTGTTCAGCACGGCTCTCTTGTTGAACAAACTCCATTAGAGGATGCGTTCTTGCCAATATTTCCTCACGCTGCACAAATGGTTTCTTATTCGTGTCCATTTGTTGTATAAAATGAAGCGGCTCTGATGTTTCTAGATCATTAGGCAATATGTCAGCTATGGTAGCACTATGATTCTCATATTGTCCAATCCGAACAGCTGTTAAAATATTTTGAAGCATCGTGCTGCCTAGATCGCCATACTTTCTAGTAATGGTTTCAAAAACTTCGAGCATTCGAATAAACTCGTTCGGCTCATTTCGTTGTAAATAAGCTGAAATAGCAGTGATTTGCTGAAAAAGTACAGTTTTTTCCGGACTTTCCTCCGTATGATCAACATTCAGTTCCATATTGCTCGCAAATGTCAATTCCAACTTTTCAGAGGAAGGTTGGCTGACAGAAGATAAACTGCTGTCTTTTCTCTCCTGTTTGTCTTGAGCGTCTGTTTCCTGATCGTGCAAAATGTCAAGAGAGAGCCAATTTTTGATCGCATTTTTCAACTCTTCTAAGATAGTTGTTTCGATTTCAAATTTTTGCGGTTCATTTCCTTTCACCTGATCGGCTGGCTTCATGTTCACAAGCTGATCAAAAAACGTTTGAAAAGTTGACTCTTCCTTTTTTTCTTCTCCGTTTGTTGATGGTATGTTTCGCGTGTTCAATTGGAAAAACTGCAATTTAATGGCATCCATTTGTTCACCTCCTGTAATATGATCAGAATGTTCATGTAAGTTATTTATTGAGCAGCTGCCTCTTCAGTTGCTGATGGTACAGATTCGGCTGCTGGTTGTTCAGATTGAGCTGCTGCTTGCTCGGATAACAGCTTCGTATATTTGGCAGCGTCTTGGGGAGTCATTTTTTCTAAAATTCTAGCAAGCACGGCTTTTTTTAAAGATGATAGTATGCTGATTGCTTCATCATCAGAAAGCTCTGTAATGATGGCAGCTGCTTTTTTACTTGACATTTCTCCATATACTTTCGCAATATCAACGGCTTGTTGTTGATTTTTTTGCGGATTGGTTTGAGCTGCGTTTTCCAATGAGTTGATTTGTTGTGTCAGCTCTTGTATTTCTTCATCCTTGCTTTTCAGCTGTTCTTGCAACTGATTGATTGTGCTTTCCTGCTCTTCAATCTTTTGCTTGAGCTCTTCTTGCTCTTTTTCCAGCTGCTCGTTCAGCCTTTCAAGATTTTCTTGCTTCTGACCTCCTTGCGCTAAGTCCGAAATAATCGGAATATTTTGGACCGGCAGAATGCCGAGAAAAAACATGACGATTACGGCGACAAGCCCAAGACTTAAAAGTGATAAAAATATGGTCAAAAAAGTTTTTAAACCGCCTCGTTTCTTTTCTTTTTTCGCCATCATTTCCACCTAATTTCTATGAAACGAATATGTAATGATTGATATTTCATCCATCATTTTTCCTTCTTCTCGTTTCCTTATCTCCATAAATTTCTTGTAATCTTTTTCTTTTATTTTTTCATATTGCTTTACTTCTATATGTTTTTGCATCAAAATCGACTGTTTTTCATTCATCGCATTACGAGAATAAATGACAAGCTGCTGGTAATGCTCAATTGTTTTTTCCAAATTTTGAACAAACTGTTGATACTGCTTAATTTCTTGAACGGACATCCCTTTGTTCAATTTTTCTTCCTGAAGCTTTACGAACTCCTCTTTTTGCTTTAAAAATGTATACAGCTTTGTTGCAACTTTTTTAAAATTTTCAACGGAATCTTCATATTCTTTTGATGATTTTCGTTTCTCATTTTCCTTTACATCCAATATTTTTTGGTAGCGGAAATGATATGTCATGTCTTGTCACCTTCTTCAAGTAGCGAAATTAATTGCTGTACACTTTCCTCAAATGTTATTTTTTCATTCATATGCTGCTGAAGAAATCCGTTTATTTTCGGATAATAATCCATTGCTTGATCCATTTCTTTTGAAGAGCCTCTTTTATATGCGCCGATCTTAATTAAATCTTCTGACTCGGTATATGTAGAGTACAATGCTTTTAGTTTGTTCGCAGCTTCCAGATGCGCCGGTTCGACAATATGGTTCATAAGGCGGCTGACGCTTTTTAAAATATTAATTGCAGGAAAATGTCCTCTATTCGCCAACTCACGATCGAGCACAATGTGCCCGTCCAAAATTCCTCTCACAGTATCCGCTATCGGTTCGTTCATATCATCGCCATCAACTAAGACAGTATAAATGGCTGTGATCGAACCCTTTTCATTATTTCCTGTTCTTTCTAAAAGTCGAGGAAGCATGGCGAACACTGAAGGGGTGTATCCTTTTGTCGTCGGCGGTTCCCCAACAGCCAGTCCAATTTCCCTTTGCGCAATCGCTACTCTCGTGACTGAATCCATCATAAACATGACATTATATCCTTTATCTCGAAAATATTCTGCAATCGCCGTTGCAGAATAGGCAGCTTTAATTCTCATTAAAGCCGGCTGATCGGAGGTTGCCGCCACAATAATCGTCCGCTTTAGCCCTTCTTCCCCTAAATCTCTCTCAATAAATTCTCGAACTTCTCTTCCCCTTTCACCTATTAAGGCAATCACATTTATATCTGCTCCTGAGCTTCTTGCGATCATTCCGAGCAAAGTACTTTTTCCAACGCCGCTTCCTGCAAAAATACCTACCCGCTGACCTTTCCCAATCGTTAAAAAACCGTCAATTGCTTTCACACCCACTTCAATTTTTTTAGTGATCGGCGGCCGGGTTAACGGGTTCGGCGGCTCATTTTCAGACAGAATAGTCGTTAAACCTTTTGGAAGATTGGATCCGTCCATTGGATGACCAAATGCATCTAATACCTTTCCGATCAGGCTGATTCCCGATTTTATTTTCAGGGGCGAGCCTGTTGCTTCTACGACACAGCCAGGTGCAATTTGGTTGACCTTTGTAAACGGCATTAATAGAATATTTTCTTCTTTGAATCCGACAACTTCTGCCAGCGTTTTTTCATTTTTCCCTACATGTACATAGCAAACATCACCGATGGAGCATTCAGGTCCGCGTGATTCAATCATGAGTCCGACTACTTTTTTCACTTTTCCATATCTCTTATAAGAGTCCAGCCGATCTATATGGTCGATCAATTGAGCTAGTTTCAATCGCTTCAATCCTCCCTGACAAGATTTAACAGCTTGCTTTTTAATTGCTCCAGCTGTGTATCAATGCTCGCATCAATTTTTCCAAATGGCGATTCTACACAAATTCCGTTTTCGGGCAAATTTACATCCGGAAAAATATAGAGCTCCGTTTTGGTTGTAAATAGTTCCATTAATTCTTCTTTTTGTTCAAGCATAAATTCATATTTGTCAGGGTGAACGTATATTTTGACTTCTGGATATTCCTTTACTTCACAAATCACTTCGTGAACCAATCCAGTAAACAGTTCAGGCTCTCGCTTTAGGTTGGCTGCAATAATTTTTTCCGCTACTTTTACAGCAATTTCAATAATGGTTTCCTCGGAAGCTTCTATTTTTTTCTCATAATCTTTTTTGGAAAGCTGGACTACCTGTCTGGCAGATTCAATCACATTTTCATACTCTTGAAGCCCATCTTTTTTCCCTTTTTCAAAACCGGCTTGATACCCTTCTTTTCTTGCTTCTTCTATTAGGCGCGCTTTTTCTTTTTGCCAAGCTTCCCTTTCTTTTTCGATCTCCTTAAGCAATCGCGTTTTTTCTTCTTCAGCTTTTTCTAAAATTTTCTCTGCTTCCAAATGGGCTGCCTCAAGGAACTGTGAGCGCTGTGTGTTCTCTTCTTGATCGGAAGGGGCGAACTCATCCTGAATTTGGATCGTTCTGATCGTCAATTTGTGCGGCTTGTGCAATGACCAAGCATGGCCGGATTTTATGACTCTAGACAATGATTTCATCTCCTTGTCCTCGAGCGATCACAATTTCGCCAGCATCCTCTAATCTTCTTATCACTTCAACAATTCTTGATTGCGCTTCTTCTACATCACGAAGCCGAACAGGACCCATGTAATTCATTTCCTCCTTGAATGTTTCCGCCATTCTAGTTGACATATTTTTAAAGACAATTTCTTTCACTTCATCCGACGCAACCTTTAACGCCAGCATGAGATCATTATTATCCACTTCGCGAATGACGCGCTGAATGGCGCGGTTATCCAAGGTAACAATATCTTCAAATACAAACATCCGCTTTTTGATTTCTTCGGCCAGTTCGGGGTCCTGCACTTCTAGTGCTTCCAGTATCGTTCGTTCTGTCGAGCGGTCGACACCGTTTAACACTTCCACTACTGTTTCGATTCCACCCGTTTCTGTGAAATCTTCCGTTACAGTAGAAGAAAGTTTCTTTTCTAAAACTTGTTCAACTTCATTAATTACTTCAGGGGATGTGCGGTCCATAATGGCGATTCTTCTTGCAATATCCGCTTGAACTTCCTGAGGTAAGCTCGATAAAATTTGTCCCGACTGCTTGGCATCTAGATAGGACAAAACTAAAGCGATCGTTTGCGGATGCTCGTTTTGTATAAAGTTTAAAATTTGAGCCGGATCTGCTTTTCTAACAAAATCAAACGGCCGTACTTGAAGAGAAGATGTCAGCCTTCTGATTATTTCACTTGCCTTTTCCCCTCCTAATGCTTTCTCAAGCACCTCTTTCGCATATTGGATCCCCCCTTGGGCAATATAATCTTGCGCAAGGGCGATTTGATGAAACTCTTCGATCACTTCTTCTTTTTTTTGCGAATCCACTTTCCGTACACTCGATATTTCTAATGTAAGCTTTTCAATTTCTTCTTCCGTGAGGTGTTTATAAACGGAAGCAGAAGCTTCCGGACCTAAGGAGATCAATAAAATAGCAGCCTTTTGCCTACCGTTTAACTTTTTCATATGTCATTTCCCCCTAGTCTTCATAGAGCCAAGTGCGCAATAGTTTAGCGAATTCGTCAGGCTTCTCTTTGGCAAGCTCCTCAAGCTTCCTACGCTGCTCATTTGCTTTCGTTTGCTCGACAGATTTTTCTTCTTGCACAGGCTGCGGCACCACTTCTTCTATTTCGTCAAATTCATCATCTTCATACTCATCTTCTTCGTCTCTCCGTCGTTTCCACCACCATAGGAATAACAACCCAAGAAGCAGAATAGCTGCTCCAATTAACACATAGCCCCAAATTGGGAATGATGATGGCTCCTTTAAATCATCCGCATTTATTTTGCCTGAAAACGGCTGAACAGAAACTACGATTTTATCCTCAATGTCTTGATCCGTTAACGGCTCGGCCTCCGGATCTTCATTGATGCTTGTCCGAACAATTGTTGATAAAATTTGTTCAATATCATCTACACTCTGCTGCGGCAACGAATTTGGATTTTCCGGATTCGGGGGCTCCACCATGACTTGAATGCCCAGATCTCTAATTTTATATGGACTTTCAACAATCTCCCGTTTGATCCGGTTTACCTCATAATTAATTCGGTCTTCAATTTTTTCATATTCTCCTTCTCCGTTTGCACCGGCAGCCTGTTGATATGTATTCGGGACATCTGTTTGACCTGTTCCAGCAACGCCGGCAGCTTGCGCCCCAGTACCTGTGTATGTTTCCGTAATCCGTTCTGCACTGATGGCAATTCCTTCATTGTTCTCCTCATCAACTGGCTCGACTAAGTTTTCTTCCCGCTTTTCCTGGGTAAAATCAATATCAGCTGATACGTTGACAACCACTTTGTCTTGGCCCATCATCGTACCCAGCATTCTTTGCACTTGCCGTTGAATATTTTTTTCAATTTCCGATTTGATTTCAAGCTGGGAAGCAAAATTAGTGCCAGGTGTATCCTCTTGTTTCAAATCATAATAATCAAAATTTTGGTCCATTATTACTATGTTTTCAACAGGTAAATTCGGCACGCTCTTGGAAACAAGGTGATAGAGTGCGTTCACTTGCGATTGATCAAGCTTGTAACCCGGCTCCAAATTTAAAACAATGGAAGCTGATGCTTCTCCTGCGTCCTCGCCGACGAATACCGTTTCTTTAGGTAAATTGACCATCACTTTAGCGTTTTTTACGCCTTTGATTTCTTTAATTAAATTGGCCAGTTCTGTTTGTGTAGCTTTTAATTTTAATACATCAAATTCATTATCTGTCATGCCAAAACCGATATTTTGTCCAAAATACGAATAATCGATATTTCCGCTTTCAGGAATGCCTTCAGCAGCAAGCTCAACTTTCAGTGCATTTGCTTCGCTTTCCGGCACTTTAATAGTTGTTCCGTTATCGGCTATTTCCGATTGAATCCCTTTGTTATCGAGGGTTTCTTTAATTCGGCCAGCTTCTTCCAATGATAAATTCGTATATAGCGGTATCATTTTCGATTTTGACAAAACTATTGACGAAACGATAATGGCAATGATGATGAGCGATGCACCTCCGATGATGAGGGCTTTTTGCCATTTTGTCCTTTGCCTCCAAAATGACAAAATTGTATCCTTTATTTGCAGTAGTTTTTGATTCATTCTTTCTGATCCCCCGATAATGACATTCCATTTCTAAATAGACTAATTATATTTGCATTCTCATCACTTCTTGATAAGCTTCAATGACTTTATTCCTGAATTCAACAGTTGCTTCAAGTAAAATGCTCGCTTTTTGTGCTGCGATCATGACATCATGAAGCTCTACATTTTGTCCTGCTGCAAGAGCATTTGTCAGCCGATCGGAATTTAATTGAGCTTCATTGACAGCTTCCAGCGATTTTTTTAACATATCTGAAAAGGATGATTTCCCAGAATTTTCCGTACTTTGCGCTCGGTTTTCGAGCTGGATCGATTGAGTCGGAAAAGAAATTTGCTCAATCATTTACATCACTCCTATTCTATTTCCCTATTTCCAATGCTTTCAGCAGCATGTTTTTCGATGCATTAAAGCTTGTAACATTTGCTTCATATGAGCGCGTGCTGCTGATCAAGTCGACCATTTCTTTTAAAGGATCTACATTTGGCAAAGAAACATAGCCATTTTCGTCTGCATCAGGATGGTCGGGATCATAAACGATTTTAAAAGGCGTCTCGTCCTCAACAATGGCTTGAACTCTCACGCCGTTTCCAACGCCGTTCAGCTCTTGATTCAGAAAAGCTGAGAAAGGTTTTGTATCCTCTGCTGTTACAACCATTTTCCGGCGGTAAGGCTGCCATTGCCCGTCCACATATTCAGCTCTAGTCGTCTCCAAGTTTGCCATATTCGATGAAATGACATCCATTCTCAGCCGCTGAGCTGTTAAAGCTGATGCGGAAATGTTCAAAGACTGAAAAATCCCCATTATGTACGACCACCTTTTATTACTGTTTTTAATGAATTAAATTTGCCATTCAATCTGTCAATCAAGGCATTGTAGAAAATTTGATTTTCCGCAAGCTTTGCCATTTCTTGATCAATATCGACATTATTCCCATTATGCTGATAAGCACTGTTTGTCCTCGTTTCCACAATCGATGTGCTTTCGCTGCCCACAAAAGGAAGATGACGCGGATTGGTCCGATATGCATCCAGTTTTATTTGTTGATCCAAAACGTTTTTAAAATTAACTGTTTTCGCTTTATACCCTGGAGTGTCCACATTTGCAATATTATTGGCTATAACTTTTCCGTTTAAGGAAGAAATTCGAATTGCCTGCTCCAAATTGGCTATTGAATTAGAAAATATTTTCATTGCTCCCTCCAAAAGTATGATGATCTTGTATTGCAAAAGAAATAAGAAGTAAAAATGTCGAATTTTGCTAATTTATAAATATTATTTTAAAAAAGAAACAGCTTAAAGTCTATGTATAATTTGTAAAAAATCGTCGTACATTGCGATTATTTTTTTTCTAGTTCTAAATGACTATCACTTTTTTAACATTGGAATTTGATTCTGCAGCTTTTTCAGAGGGATGAGTAGGAGGTTAGAACTTATTGAAATTGGACAAATCAGCCGATTTTCAAGAAGAAATTTGTAGAAAACATTTATAAAAAGCTGCTTCAAAAGGTTTGATAAACAAACCTTTAGAGCAGCTTTCTTTTAATGGTTTTTTAATTTTTCTAGTTCAACTAAAAATTTGTTGTTTAACACTTTAATATATGTGCCTTTCATACCAAGAGAACGAGATTCAATGACTCCAGCGCTTTCTAACTTGCGAAGCGCATTGACGATCACAGATCTGGTAATGCCGACGCGGTCAGCAATTTTGCTTGCAACTAGCAATCCCTCTGTGCCGCTTAATTCTTCAAAAATGTGTTCGATCGCTTCGAGTTCGCTGTATGATAAAGAGCTGATTGCCATTTGGACAACCGCTTTGCTTCTCGCTTCCTCTTCAATTTCCTCGGCTTTTTCTCTTAAAATCTCCATTCCAACAACAGTTGCCCCGTATTCAGCCAATATTAGGTCATCATCATTAAATTGGGTTCCCAGTCTAGATAATATAAGGGTTCCTAAGCGGTCTCCGCCTCCGATGATCGGTACAATGGTCGTATATCCGTTTTTAAAGAGCTCGCGGTTCTCAACAGGAAATGCAGTATATTCGCTATATACATCTAAATTTGGTGACGTTTCGGTAATATTAAATAAACTTTTCGTATACTCTTCAGGAAATTTTCTTTCCTCCAGCATTTTTTTCATGCGGTCATTATCTATTTGCTTGTTCAAGCCGAAGCCTAATACTTTTCCTCGGCGGCTGAGCACAAAAATATTTGCCTCAATGACTTCGCTTAATGTTTCCGCCATTTCTTTAAAATTAACAGGTTTTCCTGCCGCCTTTTGCAGCATCGCATTAATTTTTCTTGTTTTTTCTAATAACTCCATGATCTCAAATCCTCCTAAAAAATTTCATCTTTTTATAAAATAAATTGACTTAAATCTTTGTTTTGAACAATTTTATTTAATTTTTCTTCCACATAGTTCGGTGTAATCACAACCTTTTCTAAATTTATATCCGGCGCTTCAAACAACAAGTCTTCCAGCAGTTTTTCTAAAATGGTATGAAGCCTTCTTGCCCCAATATTATCTGTATCTTGGTTCACCTGGTAAGCAATTTCAGCAATTTTACGAATAGCTTCGTCAGAAAATTCTAATTTTATACCTTCCGTCTCCAATAATGCTTCATATTGTTTTAATAAAGCATTATCCGGTTCAATTAAAATTCGGACAAAATCATCTGCCGTCAGCTTTTTCAATTCCACGCGAATCGGAAAACGTCCTTGCAATTCAGGGATTAAATCCGATGGCTTCGCCATGTGAAAAGCGCCAGCTGCAATAAAGAGTATATGATCGGTTTTTACGGTGCCATATTTTGTTACAACTGCAGATCCTTCCACGATTGGAAGTATATCTCTTTGCACACCTTCGCGGGAAACATCAGCACCAGAACTGTTGTGGCCGTTTTTGGCGATTTTGTCGATTTCATCGATAAAAATGATGCCTGATTGTTCCGCGCGTTCAATGGCAAGCTGTGTCACTTCGTCCATATCAATCAGTTTTGCTGCTTCTTCATTCGTCAAAACCTTTCGGGCGTTTTTCACAGTAAGCTTTCTTTTTTTCTTCCTTTTTGGAAGAAGACTGTTCAAAGCATCCTGCATATTAAAGCCCATCTGCTCCATCCCTGTCCCTTGCAGGAGATCGAACATAGAGGGCTGCTGTTCCTCAATTTCAACCGTAACAAAATGATCTTCCAGTTCGCCTGCTGCTAATTTGCGCGCGATTTCTCTCCGCTTCTCCTTTAGATCCTGTTCATTTTCTCCCTGCGTTTCGAACGAATTTGTTTGTTGATTTCCTCCGAAAAGCATTTCTAAAGGATTTTTGTAAGCAGCCTGTTTTTTCTTACTCGGAACGAGGAGCTCGATCAGCCTGCGATTGGCGTTTTCTTCCGCTTGAGCTCTTACTTCCTGCATTTTTTCTTCCTTCACAAGCCGGACGGAAGTTTCCACTAAATCGCGAACCATCGATTCCACATCTCGCCCAACATACCCTACTTCTGTAAATTTTGTTGCCTCCACCTTTACAAAGGGCGCGCCGACGAGCTTTGCAATTCTCCTAGCAATTTCAGTTTTTCCAACCCCAGTCGGACCAATCATTAAAATGTTTTTCGGAACTACTTCATCGCGAATTTTTTCATCCAATAGGCTTCTCCGGTATCGATTTCTTAACGCAACAGCAACCGCTTTTTTCGCTTCTTCCTGACCGACTATGTATTGGTCTAATCGTTCAACAATTTGTTTCGGAGATAATTGCATTTTTTTCATTCGCCTCCCTCCTTTCTAAAGTTCCTCAACGATAATGTTATTGTTCGTAAAAACGCAAATATTTGCTGCTATTTCTAGAGCGGATTTAGCGATTTCTTTGGCAGACATTTGTTCACCGGCATATTGTTTCAATGCACGGCCAGCAGCAAGGGCATAATTTCCCCCTGAGCCGATAGCTAAAATGCCATCATCCGGTTCGATTACTTCACCCGTTCCAGAAAGGAGCAGAAGCTTTTGGGCATCCATCACAATTAACATTGCTTCTAATTGTCTTAATACTTTGTCACTTCGCCACTCTTTTGCCATTTCCACAGCCGCTCTTGCCAAATTGCCGTTATACTCTTCCAGGCTGCCTTCAAACTTTTCAAAGAGCGTAAACGCATCAGCAACAGATCCCGCAAATCCAGCAAGCACTTTTCCATTATAAATTTTTCGGACCTTTCGTGCTGTATGCTTCATCACAACTTGATTACCAAGTGTTACTTGTCCATCACCTGCCATCGCGCATTGTCCTTTATGGCGAATGGCAAAAATCGTTGTCGCATGAAATGTTGACAATTGCAAGCCTCCCTTTAAGAATCTTTTGCCCGTGGATGGTAGTCCATATAAACACTTTTCAAATGGTCTTTTGACACATGGGTATAAATTTGCGTTGATGATAAATGAACATGGCCCAAAAGTTCTTGAACACTTCTTAAGTCAGCTCCAGCATTTAAGAGGTGAGTCGCAAAAGTATGCCTAAACATATGTGGATGAAGATGCAGATTTTTTGCTGAAGCATCTATCAGCTGTTTTAAGATATACCGAACTCCCCTTGCTGTTAAAGGCTTTCCCCGATGGTTTACAAACAAAAAGCGATGATCCTGTCCGGACTGATTTTTCATTAGCTTGCTTCTGCCATCATGGATATATCGTTCCGCTGCCTGACGTGCATAGCTTCCGAAAGGCACATAGCGCTGTTTGTTTCCTTTTCCATTTACTAAAATGGTCTCAATGGAAAAATCTAGATCTTCAAGGCGAATTTGGCATAATTCGCTTACACGGATTCCCGTTCCATATAAAAATTCCAAAATCAATTGATTCCGCTGCCCGAGCGGATCATTCAGGTCGGAAATGGAAAACAGCATTTCCAGCTCCTCATCAAATAAAAATCTAGGGATCGCTTTTTTTTGCTTCGGAAGTGACACTAAAGAAAAAGGATTGTCCGTTACATATTTTTCCCGCAAAAGAAAATGATAAAAAGTTCTAATGCTTGAAATCTTACGGGAAATGGATGTTTTGGAATACTTTTTGCTTAAATCCGTCAAAAAAATACGTATATCTGAATATTGAACGTCATCCAGCCTTTCTAACCCTTCTTTTTCCATAAAAGAAAAAAAATCATTCAAGTCATGCAGATAATTCACAATTGTATATTGTGAATAATTTTTTTCAATTTGTAAATATTCAATGAATAAATTTAAATAATTCTTAACATTTTCCACTCTTAGCACCTCACAAAGGGCTACTAAATCGTATCACATTTGCAGTAGCCCTTTCAATCCATTTTATAATTTTTTCGAAATTTTTTGAATAGTTTGAAGTGCTCTTTTTGCCAATTGTTCATTTCTTTCTTTTTTCACTTTAATGTGGGTGTCAAGCGGTTTAAAAAGACCAAAATTCGCATTCATCGGCTGAAAATTATTCGGATCTGCCGTTGTAATATACTTTGCCATGCTTCCCATTGCTGTTTCATCAGGAAATTCAATCAATTCCTTTCCCAAAACGAGGCATGCCGCATTAATGCCTGCTATTAATCCGGAGGCAGCTGACTCAACATAGCCTTCTACGCCAGTCATTTGTCCGGCGAAAAACAAATCCTCGCGCCCTTTATATTGATAAGTTGGTCTAAGCAGTTTCGGGGAATTGATAAACGTATTTCGATGCATCACTCCATATCTGACAATTTCCGCCTTTTCAAGCCCCGGAATCATCTGAATGATTTCCTTTTGCGGACCCCATTTTAGATGAGTTTGGAAGCCGACGATATTATACAAAGTCCCTGCCGCATTATCCTGCCGCAGCTGGACGACGGCAAAAGGACGCTTTCCTGTTTCGGGATGCTCCAAGCCGACAGGCTTCATCGGTCCGAAAAGAAGCGTTTTCTTTCCTCTCTTTGCCATGACTTCAATCGGCATGCATCCTTCAAAAAAGATTTCTTTCTCAAATTCTTTTAGAGGAACAGTTTCCGCGCTGATTAATGCCTCATAAAAGCGGTCGAACTCTTCCTCTGTCATCGGACAGTTTAAATATGCAGCCTCCCCTTTGTCGTATCTTGATTTCAAATATACTTTTTCCATATCAATGCTGTCTTTTTCAATTATCGGTGCGGCTGCGTCGTAAAAATATAAATATTCCTCGCCAGTAAGCTTTTTTAATGCTTCCGATAATGCTTCTGAAGTTAAAGGTCCTGTCGCTATTACCGTTGGCCCTTCTGGAATGTCCGTCACTTCTTCGTGAAAGACGGTAATATTGGGATGTTCTTTCACCCGTTTAGTGACGATATCCGCAAATTCGTGGCGATCAACGGCAAGTGCACCCCCAGCCGGAACGGAACATTGATCAGCAGCCGAAATAATTACGGAGTCACACATTCTCATTTCTTCTTTCAATACTCCGACTGCATTTGTCAAAGAATTGGCTCTCAACGAATTAGAGCAGACCAGTTCAGCAAATTTATCCGTATGATGGGCCGGAGTTTGCTTTTTTGGACGCATTTCGTACAAGCGAACTTGAATTCCTCTTTTGGCAATTTGCCATGCCGCTTCGCTTCCAGCTAGCCCAGCACCGATAACGTTGACAACTTGATTGTTCATTTTAGCACTCCTCCGTCTTTATAAAAGCTCTCTTCTTGTTGTGTTTTCGTAAAAAAAAAGCCGAAATATCTCCATGAAGAAGGTGAGCTTTACATTGCTCACCAAAGAGAAGATATTTGTTAACGCTGCGGTTCTTCTTTATAGTCGCAAGAAGAACATTGCACTTGAACACCTTTTTTCAAACGTTTTTCTACCAAAATTTCTCCACATTTCGGACATTTTCTTTCAACCGGCTTTTCCCAAGAAATAAAATCGCACTCTGGGTAACGGTCACATCCATAAAATACGCGGCGTCTCTTCGACTTTCTCTCCACAATATTTCCCTCATGGCATTTCGGACATTTCAAACCGATTTCTTTTAAAATCGGTTTTGTATTGCGGCAGTCTGGAAAATTGGAGCAAGCCAAAAATTTTCCGTACCTTCCCATTTTGTAAACCATTTCGCTTCCGCATTTTTCACACTTTACACCGGCATATTCATCTTTTATTTCTACCTTTTCCATTTCATTTTCGGCTTTTTTAACATTCTTTGAAAAATCATGATAAAATTCATCAATAATTTTTACCCAATTTACTTTTCCTTCTTCAATATCATCTAAATCATGCTCCATTTTCGCAGTAAATTCCACATCCAAAATTTCAGGGAAAAATTCCATCATCAGCTCGTGGACAATTTGGCCAAGTTCTGTTGGGACAAATCGTTTGTTTTCAAGCGCAACATACCCTCTTCTTTGAATGGTATCGAGCGTCGGTGCATATGTAGAAGGACGTCCTATGCCTAATTCCTCCAGCGTTTTGACAAGCCTCGCTTCCGTATACCTTGGAGGCGGCTGTGTAAAGTGCTGCTCCGGTTTTAAATCTTTTGAAAAGATTTTATCCCCTTCCTGAAGATCAGGCAAAAGACGATTACTTTTATCTTCTTTTTGATCGTCCGTCCCTTCTACATATACTTTCATAAAACCATGGAATTTGATTTTTGAACCGTTTGCACGGAACATAACACCATTGTTCTCCAAATCAACGCTCATCGTATCCATGACAGCCGGCGACATTTGGCTCGCGATAAATCGTTCCCAAATCAGTTTGTATAATTTATATTGGTCTTTTGTTAAAAAGTCTTTTATTCCATCCGGATTTCGAAAAGCGCTGGTCGGCCGTATCGCTTCGTGTGCATCCTGAACATTGCCTGATTTCTGACTTCCTCTCGTTTTTACTTGCGCATATTCACTGCCAAACATCTTTTCAATATAACTGATTGCCTCCGATTTCGCTGTGTCTGAAATTCGCGTGGAATCGGTACGCATATAAGTAATCAATCCGACAGTGCCTTCCTTGCCGAGGTCAATTCCTTCATACAGCTGTTGTGCTACCATCATCGTTTTCTTCGCACGGAAATTGAGTTTCCTTGCAGCTTCCTGCTGTAAAGAGGAAGTTGTAAATGGAGGTGCAGGATTTCTTCTCCGTTCTTTTTTTGTTACTTTCGTTACAGTAAACTCATTTCCAATAACTTTTTGGAGCACCTGTTTTACATCTTCTTCTGTTTTCAAATCCTTTTTTTTGCCTTCAACACCCCAAAAAGCAGCTTCAAACGACTCCGTTCCTTTAAGAAAGTCTCCGTTAATCGTCCAATATTCCTCAGGCTTGAAATGTTTAATTTCATTTTCACGATCGATAATTAGACGGACTGCAACAGATTGAACTCTCCCGGCACTTAAACCCTTCTTTACCTTTTTCCAAAGGATCGGGCTGATATTGTAGCCGACCAGCCTGTCTAATACCCTTCTTGCCTGCTGGGCATCAACTAAATCCATGTTAATAGCTCTTGGCGATTTAAAAGAATCTTTGATCGCATCTTTTGTAATTTCATTGAACACAACGCGGCAATCGGATTGGATATCAATATCTAAGCTTTGCGCTAAATGCCACGCAATCGCCTCTCCCTCTCTGTCCGGGTCGGCTGCAAGAAAAACTTTTTTCGCCTTTTTGGCAGCGTTCTTGAGCTCTTTCAGAACCGGCCCTTTCCCTCTAATCGTGATGTATTTTGGTTGAAAATTGTGCTCTATGTCAACTCCCATTTGACTTTTAGGCAAGTCCCGAACATGGCCCATTGAAGCCTTCACGGTATATTTTTTTCCTAAATACTTTTCAATTGTTTTTGCCTTTGCTGGCGACTCCACAATGACTAAGTAGTCCGACATTCATTTTTCCTCCTTAAGAGGTTTTCTCTCTTTTTATGCATCAGTTTATGAAAATGATTGTTGATCATTCAACTGTTAAAATAATCTTCACTATTATTAAATATTCCAATGCATTTTGTCAAACAGTATTCATCAGCTTCCGCCTTTAGACGCAAAAAAATTATTTTTCTTCATACATCGGCTTTAATTCTTCTATAATCTCATCAGGTGACAGGGCAAGCGCTGCCCCTTCCTTTAACAATTGTATATTCCCTTGAAATAATGGATCAAATAATGGCACCGGGGGTGAAAAAACGATTCTCCCTTGTTCCAATGCATGCTGGGCAGTGATAAGAGAACCGCTTCGTTTGGAAGCTTGAGCAACAAAGGTTCCTAAGCTTAATCCGCTAATAATTCTATTTCGCATTGGAAACATCCATTTTTCCGGTCTTTTATATGGAGGATGCTCAGAGAGGAGAAGATGCTCCTTTTGGATGATTTTAGCCAGCTCCATGTTTTCTTTCGGATAAATATGATCAAATCCGCCAGCGATTACGGCAATTGTTTTCGAATTTTCCTCAATGGCCGTCCAATGGGCTTTCGCATCAATACCGAGGGCAAGCCCGCTGATTATCGTAAATTTTTGCTTCGCCAAATGCGTAACAAAATATTGAACAAGGTCGCAGCCATATTTCGATGCATGACGGGTTCCGACAACGCTTAAATTTCGGATATTTTTTAATAGACTAATATCCCCTTGGCAAAATAAAACGGGAGGCGGATCAAAAATATGCTTTAAATACGTTGGATAATGGGAATCAATGATCGTAATCAGGTGGATATTCCTGTTTTTATAATAGTTTAGCAGGCTCTCCGTTGAAATGGATTGGTAATCTTCTATAAACGTTGAATAGTTTTTAGGAGGAATAAACAGACGGGTGGCTAATGTTTGAGGCGTTAGATGCAGAGCTTCTTCATACATGCCTTCCTGTTCAAAAAGCTGAACGATTCTTCTCTTTGCCGCACCTTTGCAATGAGCGAGTTTTATTAATAAATTTCTAGGATTAATTGCCCTCACCTCAATTCTATAAAGAAGGAATAGCCTTGAGGCTACTCCTTTTGTTTTAATGAGTTTTGCATTTTTCATATAAACCTTTTTCTTTTAAAACTGAGATTAACGTCTCACCAATAACGGAAGGAGTATCTGCGACTTTAATACCACATTCATTCATTTTCTTAATTTTTTCCGCTGCTGTTCCTTTACCTCCGGAAATAATTGCGCCCGCATGTCCCATGCGTTTTCCTGGAGGTGCTGTTTGTCCGCCGATAAATCCTACGACTGGTTTTGTCATGTTTGCTTTAATCCATTCAGCTGCTTCTTCTTCCGCTGTACCCCCGATTTCACCAATCATAATGACGGCATATGTTTCCGGATCTTCGTTAAATGCTTTTAGCACGTCAATGAAGTTTGTGCCGTTTACAGGGTCCCCGCCAATTCCAACAGCCGTTGACTGACCAATGCCTGCTTGCGAAAGCTGATGAACCGCTTCATATGTCAAAGTACCTGAACGGGAAACGACTCCGACATGTCCCTTAGTGTGGATATATCCAGGCATAATGCCGATTTTACATTCGCCAGGTGTGATGACTCCCGGGCAGTTCGGTCCGATTAATCGAGTTTTCTTTCCTTCCATGTATCTTTTTACTTTGACCATGTCTAAAACCGGGATATGTTCTGTAATACAGATGACTAGGTCAAGCTCCGCATCAACCGCTTCCATAATGGCATCCGCTGCAAAAGGAGCTGGGACATAAATAACGGAAGCATTGGCACCGGTTTGTTTCACCGCTTCTTCAACCGTGTTGAAAACCGGAACTCCTTCGACTTCCTGACCGCCTTTGCCTGGGGATGTCCCGCCGACAATCTTCGTTCCGTATTCAAGCATTTGTTTCGTATGGAATAATGCAGTAGATCCAGTAATCCCCTGAACGATTACTTTTGTGTCTTTATTAATAAATACGCTCATTCTTCTCCCTCGCTTTCCTATTTCACTAATGAAACGATTTTTTGCGCCCCGTCTGCCATAGACTCTGCAGATGTAATATTTAGGCCTGACTCTTCTAGTATTTTTTTACCAAGCTCAACATTCGTTCCCTCAAGACGAACGACTAGCGGGATCGTCAAGCCAACTTGTTTTGTCGCCTCAACGACACCTTGTGCGATGACATCGCATTTCATAATGCCTCCAAAGATATTGACGAAAATCCCTTTTACGTTTTCATCCGACAAAATAATTTTAAACGCTTCCGTAACCTTTTCTGCCGTTGCGCCGCCGCCGACATCTAGGAAGTTTGCTGGTTCACCGCCGTAATATTTAATAATATCCATCGTTGCCATGGCAAGACCTGCTCCGTTTACCATGCACCCGATATTGCCATCAAGAGCTATGTAGCTTAAATCATATTTTGAAGCTTCAATTTCTTTCGGATTTTCCTCATCTAAATCACGATATTCCAACACATCTTTTTGACGGTATAATGCATTGGAGTCAAAGTTTAGTTTAGCATCCAAAGCCATAACCTTTCCGTCGCCTGTAACGACAAGCGGGTTAATTTCCGCAATGGAGCAATCCTTTTCGACAAATACTTGATAAAGTCCCAACATAAATTTAACAGCTTGTCCGACTAATTCTTTCGGAATGTTAATGTTAAATGCGATTCGGCGAGCTTGGAAAGGTTGAAGTCCTACTGCCGGATCAATATATTCTTTGAAGATTTTTTCCGGTGTTTTCGCTGCCACTTCTTCAATTTCGGTGCCGCCTTCCTCAGACGCCATCAAAACAACGCGGGAGGTTGCGCGATCAACAACAAAACCAACATAATATTCTTTTTTAATGTCACAACCTTCTTCAATTAAAAGACGTTTGACTTCTTTTCCTTCTGGTCCTGTTTGATGTGTAACGAGCGTTTTTCCTAACAATTCACTAGCATACTCGCGAACCTCTTCTAAACTTTTCGCTACTTTTACTCCGCCAGCTTTCCCGCGGCCGCCAGCATGAATTTGCGCTTTGACTACCACTACGTCAGTACCCAGCTCTTTTGCAGCTTCAACCGCTTCATCAACGGAAAACGCAACTTTGCCGTTCGGTACCGTGACGCCGTATTTTCTGAGGATTTCTTTCCCCTGGTACTCATGGATATTCATATCCCATCCTCCTAACTTATGTATCTTAGCCTTTTCGAGGCAATTTTAGACTGCGCTTTCATTGTATAAAAATGTTTCATCATTGTCTACCATTCTTTATAAAAAGACGTCGTTTATTTCATCTTTGCTGGTCTAAGCGGTATATAAAGCTTAAAAGCTCAGCTACCACTTCATAAAGCTCCTCGGGAATTTGCTCATTTATTTCCACTTCTGACAAAAGTTCAATAAGCGAGGGATCTTCTTGAATCGGAACATTGTTTTCTCTAGCTTTTTCAATGATTTTTTCAGCGACATATCCTTTACCTTTTGCCGATACTTTTGGCGCGGCGTCCTTTTCATCGTTATAGCTGAGGGCAACAGCTTTTAAATCTTTTGTTTCTTTTTTCATATTTTGATGTCCACCTTCTGGTAAGGTTGTCCGGAAATGACCTTTTGAGTTTGTTCATCTGTTTTTCCCTTTTGGATAGAAACTCCTGTTAAAACATAATTGATTTGTTTTAAATTTTCCTGAAGGCTTCCCAAATGCTGAACAATATCGCTTTCTTCAAGAATGTCGTTGTAAATCGTAACTTTTACAGCGCGATTTTGAATGAATACGTCCACTACTGTTTCTTTTATTTCTTTTAAATACAATGAAAAAACGATTCGGCAAAAATTAGGATTTATTTTTTCTGTTTCGTCTTTTTTTCCGTTGATTTGGATTGTAATATCCGTCCATTGCTCTCCTAACTGAATGGGGACATGAATAAAAAATTGTTCAACAGGTCCTTTTTGTTCCCGCATAAAATGCTGTCCGTTTATGTAATCTAAAGCGCGCTCCATCGCCCCTCTTAAACTTGAATGTTCCATATTTTGCAAATATTTTATAAGCAGTGTCTTTAATGGCCATTCACTCTGACCGCTACTGCTTTCAGCATGTTCAAATAAGCCGATTTTGGCTATCGCTGTTTTTAACAATTGTTTCACTTCTTGAGCGGAAACGTTGTGGATGCTTTGCTGAAACATTGCTTTCAGCGTATTTTTTTCTTCCGCGTTCAGCATTTGTTCAATTCTACTTCCGTCCGCCTTGTCTTTTGAGAATGGTTGAAGCAATGCTTGCTCACTGTTTTCATTCAGTATAAGCTGCTTAATGGCTAGCGGATTTTCTTTCATCCAAAATTCAAGCTTATTCAACAATTGCTTGGAAAAGGTGTCATTTCTTTCTCGCAATATTTGGTTCACTTCTTCGGCTTTATATAGAAAACGAAGGTTTGTAAGCTGAAACAGGTTTCGGTTTAGATCTTTCATGTCCTCGGCTCTTCCGCTATTGTTTAACATTTCGTCTAATTGAAAAAGGAGCTGAGACAGCTTCTTCTCATCTTGAACAGCCAGCAAAGGACGGATGACATGCTCCGCAATTGGCAGTTTTTTTTCAAAAGCGATGAGAAGCGCCTGAAATAAACTTTCACGAGGAGCTTTTCCCTTAAAGGACTGCAAAATGTTGATGGCAAGAGCCAAGTCTTTTTTGGAAAAAGGAATTTCATTTTCCAGCAGCAAATCAATAAGCTGCGAGGCCGTATTGTCAGCAGGCAGGCGGAAATGTTCAAGAATAGCTCGGCCTGTATGACCTTCATCTTTTTCCGGAAACAAAAGCTTCAGTCTGATTCCGCTTTCCGTTACTTCAGTCTGAAACCAATAAGTTTTCATTGCTTGAATATCCGCCTCAACAGCAACGGTTAATTTCATTTTTCCAATTGCAAGCAATGCATGAGAATTAGGATAAATTTTCAACACTTTTCCTTTCACAATCTCTTGATCTTGAAATGTTTTGGCCGCGGGATCAAAAAGAGATTGAAGACTTATCTTCCTAAGAAGAGCAGATATTTCATTCATTCTTATCACCCGTTAAAAAAGTTTAACGCATCTTGTACCGGAGCAAAGCTTTTCCGATGATGCTCCGTCACACCGTGCTTCTCGATCGCTTCCAAATGCTGCTTTGTGCCGTAGCCCACATGACGTTCAAAGCCGTATTCCGGAAATTGCTTTCCCAGCTCTTCCATGTACCTGTCTCTCACAACTTTTGCGACGCAGGAGCTTGCTGCAATCGTAATGCTTTTTTCATCACCCTTAATGATGGAAAGCTGCGGAATATTAATTGGTAATTCAAGAGCATCAATCAATAAATGATCCGGCTTTGCCTGCTTTAGCTGATCAATGGCTAAAAGCATTGCTTTTTTTGTCGCATTGTAAATGTTTAGTTCATCAATTTCTTTTGCCGACACAAACCCAATCCCGACATCTACTGCCAGATCCATTATGTATTGAAAAAACTCTTCCCGTTTTTGCTTCGAAATTTTTTTCGAGTCCGTTAGCCCCGGCAAATAAAATTCATCAGGCAAAATCACGCAAGCAGCAACGACCGGACCTGCAAGACACCCTCTTCCCACTTCATCAATGCCTGCCAGCATTCGAAATCCCTTTTCTTTCAATTCTCTTTCGTATTTGCACATGTTTTGAAACTGCTGTCTCAATTGCTGCTCTTTTTCATATTGCTTCAGCCATTTTTTTACTAATTTTTGGACGGTTTTCCGCTCATCTTTTTGGCAGGCAAGAAAAAAAGGGTCGTTTATATCATGGATGGCACTGAGCTTTTCTTCAATTTCCTTTGCCGTTAAATTCAACTTTCTTCAACCTCTCCCTTAATATTTGCATTTGTAAATTTCGTTCGAATAGTTTGTACATGAACGGCTTCCTCGGCTGCAATTTGATTAAGCGTCTATTTTTCACATGCTCAAATGACTTTCAAGACTTTTTTACTATTTCCCGAAAGCTTCTTTGGAAGCTCTTTACCCGTCAAGAAAGGAAAACCGATTAACCGGTTAAGCGCCGATTGCACCGCTTCTCTCAAGTGAACGAGTTTTGTTAAAAATAAAATATAGACACGCGGAATGCGTGCCTTTATTCATTTGGCCGGTCAAAACTTATTTTCCCCAGCTTCAATGTCCGAACATCCCTTATGAACACTTCCGCCGTCTTGTCATAGTCTATCAGGCCGCCAGCTGATAAACAGCCTCTTTTTTTTCCAATATGATCAAATAAGTCGACGATTTCATTTTCATTCGATAGATTGTCGATTTGATAGCGATCCATTAAACGATCTGGATAATGCTTGATCAAGTATCGCATCGCATAAACTGCTACATCCTGCAAATTTAAAATCTCATCCTTAATGGCGCCTGTCGCAGCCAGCTTCAGCCCGACTTCTTCATCTTCAAATTTCGGCCAAAGAATGCCTGGGGTATCGAGCAGCTCCAATTCTTTTCCTGTCTTGATCCAGCTTTGCTGTTTCGTTATGCCTGGACGATCGCCGGTTTTGGCAATGTTTCTTCCTGCAAGGCGATTGATCAGCGTTGATTTACCGACATTCGGAATTCCAACAATTAATGCGCGGATCGCCCTTGGTTTTACCCCTTTTGCTTTCATTTTTTCACGTTCTTTTTCGAGCAGTTCTTTTGAAAGCTGCACGATTTGTTTTAGTCCTGATCCTGTTTGCGAGTCGATGGCTATTGATGCAATGCCCTGTTCTTTGTAGTACTGAATCCATTCTTTCGTAATGCTTTCGTCTGCCATATCCTTTTTATTTAAAATTAAAATTCTTTTTTTATTGGCAATAATGTCATCAATCATCGGATTTCTCGATGACTGAGGGATTCGGGCATCGACAAGCTCATAGACAATATCTATCAGTTTCAATTTTTCAACAACTTGCCGTCTCGCTTTTGCCATATGCCCTGGAAACCATTGAATCGTCATCTACTTCACCTACTTTACAACTCCAAATTCAGAAAGCGGCCAATAAACAAAATTAGTTTTCCCCATAACTGATTCAATCGGAATGGTCCCTATATGCCGCGAGTCTTTGCTGTATCTTCTATTATCACCCATAACAAACAATTCGCCTTCAGGCACAGTTGATCTTCCAATAATGTCTTCAAGTTTAAATGGTTCTGTTAAAGGGCCATCCACGCCGTTTTGTTTATATTTTTCCAAGTATGGCTCTTCATACTTCTTGCCGTTAATGTAGAGGGTGTCATCTTTATATTCTATATGATCGCCAGGCAAACCGATGACACGCTTAATGTAGTCTTTCTCTTCCGTTGCATGAAAGACGACAATGTCAAAGCGTTTTATTTCACCAAGCTTCGTTCCGATTTTATTCACGATCATTCGGTCCTGGTCTTGTAATGTCGGCATCATGGAAACTCCATCAACGACAATCGGAGCAAAGAAAAACGTCCGAATGATGACCGCCAACAAGACGGCGACACCTAGAGCTTTCATCCACTCAAAAAATTCATTTTTTTTACGTGACATTTCTTTCACACCTTTATGTTTTTAAAATGGTTTTTTATTTATTTTAATACAATTATTGGCTTAACAAAAGAACATGTCCACCTATTTTTAAACAGATTATGCTTTCGCTAAATAATTTTTTCCAAAAATATTAAATGAATTCATAAGTGAATGACTGCTCACATGACAAAAGGGCCTGTATTGAATACAAGCCCTTTTTATGTTCGAATATTTATCTTTCTTTAATGCGAGCTGCTTTACCATGTAGATTGCGCAAATAGTAAAGTTTTGCACGACGCACTTTGCCTCGGCGAACAACTTCGATTTTCGCAATTCTTGGAGTGTGCAGCGGGAATGTGCGTTCAACACCTACGCCGTAAGAAACTTTACGAACGGTAAATGTTTCGCTAATACCGCCACCGCGGCGTTTAATCACAACTCCTTCAAAAACCTGAATCCGTTCACGGGAGCCTTCAACAACCTTCACGTGAACACGGACGGTATCCCCAGGTCTAAATTCAGGCAAATCTGTGCGAAGTTGTTCTTTCGTAATTTCTTCAATTAATTTTTGCATCGCAATCATCTCCTTCCAACAGATGCTCATACAAGATGCTTGCAGCGGAACATCGTTTTAAAAAGACAAGACCGGCTGTCTATGTCACAAAACGTATCTTATCATAGGAAACAAACCATTTGCAAGCATTCATTTCGCCTTTTTTATTTCTTCCAGCCATTTTTTTTGCTTTTCCGTTAAAGAATAGCCGTCCAATAAGTCAGGTCTGCGCTCCCATGTTCTTCGGAGCGATTCTTTTTCCCGCCATTCGGCTATTTTTTCGTGATGGCCTGACAATAACACATCAGGCACCTTCATCCCCCTGAATTCAGCAGGGCGGGTGTAATGCGGATGTTCAAGCAGTCCCGTTGAAAAAGAATCATTTTGGTGCGATTCTTCATTTCCGAGAACACCTGGTAGAAGACGCACAACACAGTCAATGATGACCATCGCGGCAAGCTCACCGCCTGTCAAGACAAAGTCTCCAATTGAAATTTCGTCTGTCGCAAGAAAACGGATTCTTTCGTCGTAGCCTTCATAATGGCCGCAAATAAATATTAGATGATCTGCTTGAGCCAGCTGCTCTGCTTTTTTTTGGGTAAAGCGTTCTCCTTGCGGACAAACAAGTATGACTTTCGAATGCTGTGCGTTTCGCTTTTCTTTTACAGCCTCAACAGAATGAAAGATCGGCTCCGGCTTTAATACCATGCCGGCACCGCCACCGTACGGATAATCATCGACCGACTGATGCTTGTCTGTTGAATAGTCTCGAAAATTAATAACGTTAATCGAAACAGCATCCTTCTCCTGAGCTTTTTTTAAAATCGATTGGTTAAAAACTCCAGCGAACATATCAGGAAATAAAGTCAGTACATCGATAATCATTTGTCCAATAACCCTTCCATAGGAAAAATGATGACTCGCTTCTCTTTCACATCAATATGTTTCACAACATCCTCGATATATGGAATCAACAAATCTTTTTTGCCTTTTTGTTTGACAACCCACACATCGTTGGCACCGGGCGTTAAAATTTCATTTATGATCCCCAGCTCATCGCCGTCTTCGGTATACACGGAGCATCCGATGATTTCATGAAAATAATATTCTCCTTCATCCAGGCTGCCAAGCTGGCTTTCTGGAACCTTTATGTCTGAGCCTTTAAACGGCTCAACCTCATTGATCGAATCATACCCTTCAAAAGACAATAAATCAAAATTTTTATGAATTCGATGAGATTTGACAATAACTTCAACAGGCTCTTTGTCTTTTTGAAAAATGTATAAACGGTTTCCGCGTTTATATCGCTCATCAGGAAAATCAGTTACGGAAACGACGCGCACTTCGCCGCGAATTCCGTGCGTATTGACAATTTTTCCGACTTGAAACCATTTTTCGGCCATATGATCACCTCTAGCGAATCTCTTTTACTACTCCATCTTCGATCACAATCGTTTTTTCATTCAGCAATTGATCCCAGTTGTCGCCTTCTTTTACTTCGATTACTGCGTTCACTTCCCGTTCTTTTAATTCGCTGCCTAGAGGGAGCATATCGATTTGCTGAAGCTTAAATTCCATCAACTTCATTTTTTCCTTTCTTTTGTTGATTTCCTGATGGTACTGGGAAATGATGGACTGGTTTTTTGTTGTTTTTTCAGCTTTTTTCAGCTGAAAATATAATTGATCGCATTCCCGTTTCATTTCTTCTTTTTTTGCCTGCCATTTATGAATCAGTTTTTCCTTGCTGTTTTCCGTCAATATTTGCTTTACTGTGATCGGATAAATGATTTTCATTCCTCTCTCCTCCAGTCATAAAAATTGCTCCGAGGAGTATATTCATGGAAGATCCCTCCCGGCTTTTCCCTTCTGGCCAGAAGAGGGAGATCTGGAATCGTCGCAATTTCAAATGTGATTTTTTGATCCTGCGAAATCAGCTTTTCTTCTTTTGTAAAAAAGGCGAGGAGCAATCCCCTCACCTTTTAATCATTAATTTTAAGCGTTACTCTCATTGATTTGCCGCTAGCCGCTGCATAAACGACCGTCCTGATCGCTTTTGCAATACGGCCTTGTTTTCCAATCACTTTGCCAATATCGTCTTGGTGAACAGAAAGAGTATATACAATTTCACCTTTTTTCTCCTCTCTGTTCACCTTGACTTCATCCGGATGATCAACAATAGCTTTGGCAATTGTTGTTATTAACTGTTCCATAATAATCACACATTATTTACTATATTTCGCATTGTGGAATTTTTCCATAATCCCTTGTTTCGAAAACAGGTTACGAACAGTGTCAGACGGTTTTGCACCGTTTTGAAGCCACTTAAGAGCCAATTCTTCGTCAATTTTCACTTCAGCAGGATCCTTTACTGGATTGTACGTACCGATCGTTTCAATGAAACGTCCATCTCTAGGAGAACGGGAATCAGCTACAACAATGCGATAAAATGGAGATTTTTTTGCACCCATGCGTTTTAAACGAATTTTAACTGCCATATTTTTTTACACCTCCGAAATATTTTCAACAAAATAGAATATTATCAATGATCAAAAAGTTTGTAAAGTGTTTTTTCTTAACAGAATAAATTTTTATTACATAAAAGGAAATTTAAATCCTTTTCGCTTGCCTTTTGTCATTGAAGTCATTTGCTTCATCATTTTTTTCATTTCTTCAAACTGCTTTAAAAGCCTGTTTACTTCCTGGACAGAAGTACCGCTCCCTTTAGCAATCCGTTTTCTTCTGCTTGCATTAATAATTTCCGGCTTCTCTTTTTCTTCTTTTGTCATGGAGCGGATGATCGCTTCAACGTGGCTTAGCTGCTTTTCATCAACTTGAATGTTTTTCAAGCCTTTCATTTTGCCTGCACCAGGCAGCATGGAAATCAACTCATCAAGAGGACCCATGTTTCTTACTTGTTCAAGCTGCTCTAAAAAATCATCGAAGGTAAAAGACATCGTCCTCATTTTTTCTTCCAGCTGCTTCGCTTTCTCCTGATCGACGTTCTCTTGAGCCTTTTCGATCAGGGTCAAGACATCTCCCATTCCTAATATACGCGATGCCATTCGTTCGGGATGAAACGGTTCGAGCGCATCCAGCTTTTCGCCCATCCCGGCAAATTTAATCGGAGCACCTGTTGCCGCACGAATGGAAAGCGCAGCACCGCCACGTGTATCACCATCAAGCTTTGTCAAAATAACACCGGTAATGCCAAGCTCATCATGAAAACTTTTTGCCACATTGACGGCATCTTGTCCAGTCATGGCATCGACAACGAGAAAAATCTCATCAGGATTTGCAGCTTCCTTCACCTGCTTTAATTCATCCATCAGATTTTCATCGATATGCAAGCGTCCGGCTGTATCAATGAGAACATAATCATGATGCTCATTTTTTGCATATTCCAGCGCCTGTTTGGCTATTTCAACAGGGCTTACCTTGTCGCCGAGTGAAAATACAGGCATGCCAAGCTGCTTTCCTAATGTTTCTAATTGTTTAATGGCTGCAGGACGATAAATATCAGCTGCAACAAGAAGCGGGTTTCGGTTATGTTTTTTTCGCAAGTAGTTGGCAAGCTTTCCAGTCGTAGTCGTTTTCCCTGCACCTTGAAGGCCCGCCATCAAAATCACCGTCGGCGGCCGTTTGCTTACGGCAATTTTGCTCTGCTCGCCGCCCATCAGCTCGGTCAGCTCTTCTTTCACTACTTTGATAACTTGCTGGCCTGGTGTCAAGCTTTTCATGACTTCCTGGCCAACAGCCCTTTCGCTGACTTTCTTAATAAAGTCTTTGACGACTTTATAGTTGACGTCCGCTTCCAAAAGAGCAAGACGAACTTCCCTCATCATTTCTTTGACATCCGCTTCAGAAACCTTTCCTTTGCCGCGGATTTTAGCCATCGTGTTTTGCAGTCGGTTGGCTAATCCCTCAAAAGCCATGGCGGCTCCTCCTAATCCAGTTTTTCCAAAAGATGAAGTAGTCGGTCAAATTCTTCCTTCATTTCCGATTGGAAAGGCAGACCTTTCAGCTTTTCAATTATTTTTTTACGCTCTTGAAATTTCTTGAACAGCTGAAGCTTCTGCTCGTATTCCTCCAGCATCATTTCCGTCCGTTTTATGTTGTCGTACACTGCCTGGCGGCTGACGTTGTATTCTTCAGCAATTTCACCTAGGGAGTAATCATCCAAGTAGTACAGAGACATGTAGCTTTTTTGCTTTGGCGTCAACAACGACTGATAAAAATCAAATAAATAATTCATCCTCGTTGTTTTTTCAAGCAACATCAACACCCCCTATTGTTAAGTGAATTGCCTTTACATGTTTTTAGTGTATCGATTCTAACTGTAGATGTCAAGTTTTTTTCTTAACACAATTACGTTACGCTTCATCTACTAAATCGGCAAACAGCCCATAAACATATTTCTCTGCATCAAATTTCTCAAGGTCGTCCATTTTTTCGCCAAGCCCCACCAGTTTTACAGGAATGTTCAGCTCATTTCGAATGGCTAGAACAATTCCTCCCTTCGCAGTGCCATCCAATTTTGTCAAGGCAATTCCAGTGACATTTGTCGCCTCCGAAAACTGTCTTGCCTGGCTCATTGCATTTTGTCCGGTTGTCGCATCAAGGACAAGCAGCACTTCATGCGGAGCACCTGGAATTTCCCGTTCGATAACCCGCTTTACTTTCTCAAGCTCTTTCATTAAATTCATCTTATTTTGAAGCCGTCCAGCAGTATCACATAATAAGACGTCTACTTTGCGAGAGCGAGCAGCCTGAATGGCGTCATACACGACGGCAGCAGGATCAGAGCCTGCCGATTGTTTAATCACATCTACGCCAACCCGATCCCCCCAAACTTCCAGCTGTTCGATGGCGCCTGCTCGGAACGTGTCGCCGGCAGCAAGAAGGACAGATTTTCCTTCTTCTTTTAATCGATGTGCAAGCTTTCCGATCGTCGTCGTTTTTCCAACACCATTGACGCCAACAAACAATACGATGTTTAACCGGCCGTCTTCAATGTTTAAATCGGTAGGAGCGCCGTCTTCTCCTTGGTAAATTTCAACAAGCTTTTCGGAAATGGCAGCGCGCACTTCCTTCGGTTCTTGAATGTTTCGCCTTTTCACTTCCATTTTCAATTCATCGATCAAGTCCATGACCGTTTGAACGCCGACATCGGCAGTAATCAAAATTTCCTCTAATTCCTCGAAAAATTCTTCATCAACCTTTCGATAGCGCGAAACAAGTTCATTTAAGCTTTCTGTAAAAGAGCTTCTCGTTTTTTCAAGCCCTTCTTTAAATTTTGCCGTTACTGAATCCTTCTGCTTTGAAATTTTTTCTTTTAATTTCTTAAAAAAACTCATTTATTTTTCTTCCTTTCACGACGATTTCACATATCTAACTGTATCTTCCAAGCGGACGGATACAACTTTTGACACTCCCGATTCTTGCATTGTCACACCATATAAAGCATCCGCTTCTTCCATCGTCCCTTTCCGGTGGGTGATGACAATAAATTGAGTATTCTCACTGAAACGCTTCAAAAATTTAGAAAATCTTTGAACGTTTGCTTCATCCAATGCCGCCTCTACTTCATCGAGAACACAAAACGGAACAGGACGTACCTTTAATATGGAAAATAGAAGGGCAATTGCGGTCAAAGCGCGTTCGCCTCCGGACAGCAGGCTTAAATATTGCAGTTTTTTCCCTGGAGGCTGAGCAATAATGTCCACTCCGGTGTTTAACAGATCGTCGGGATTTGTCAAAATTAAATCCGCTTTTCCGCCTCCGAACAGTTCTTTAAAAACGATATCGAATTGAGAACGTATTTTGGCAAACATTTGGGAAAACTGCTTTTTCATTTCTTCATCCATTTCGGCGATGACTTTAAAAAGAGTTTCTTTTGCATTCAATAAATCGTCCCTCTGTTCTGTTAAAAACTCATGCCGTTCACGCACCCGCTCGTACTCATCAATTGCCCCTAAGTTTACGGTTCCAAGCTCTTCTAATGCCAGTTTAATCAGCTTTACTTTTTTCTTCGCCTCTTCTTTCTCCATCTGTAAAGGAAAGCGGGCCTTTGCTGCTTCAAAAGTTAGCTTATACTCATTTTGCAAATAATTCAAGAGCTGATCAAGCTCCACATCCAGCCTGTTTAATTTCACTTCTTCATCTTTTAGAACGTCCGTCAGTTGTTTATGAGCGCGCTTCAGTTCTTTCCATTCTTTTTCTTCTCGTTCCAGCTCTTCTTGCATGCTCATTCGCTGGCGTCTGCGGGATGCGATCAATTCAATTGTTTTATTTTTGTCCTCAAGCTTCTCCTTTTTTATTTCTTCCAATTGGATTTCACCAGAGTGATCGCGGTCGATTTCATCCAATAATAGTTGTAAATCTTTTTCCGCCTCTTTCTTTTTTTGATTCGCCAGATGATATTCTTTTTCAAGGCGTGCTAATTGTTCCTTACTATTTTTAAAGGATTCCTCTTTTCCTGCAAGAATAATTTTGAGCTCTGTTATTTCCTGCATCCATTCTTCCTTTGATTTTTGCTGTTTCTCCTTCTTCTCGGCCAGCTGACGAATCTCTGAATCTAGCTGTTGTATTTGTCCTTCCATTTGTTCGATGGAGGACAGCAATTTTGTTTTTCTTTCATCTAACTTCTCCTGTTCTTCTACATAGGCGATTTTTTCAGCATCGTAAAGCTTCAAATGATCATTAATATTTCGCTCTTTTAATTCAATTTCCCTCAAGCTGCCCTTCAAAGCTTGCTCTTCCATTCGCAAAGAAGATCCTTCTTCCCGCAGATCATCAAGCTCTTTCTCTTTTTTGGCAATCGATTGCTTCAAATTTTTTACTTCTTTTTCGAGCGAAGCTGTCTTTTCTTCCATTTCCGCAATTTTGTCGCGAATCGACTCAAGCTCTCGGTTTTTGGTAAGGAAAGAAGGTGATTTCTGCTTCACCGCTCCTCCTGTCATCGATCCGCCTGGATTGACTACATCGCCTTCAAGCGTAACAATTCGGTGCGAGTACTGAATTTGTTTGGCAATCGCATTTGCCCCTTCCAACGTTTTTGCAATAATAACGTTTCCTAACAGATTTTCTATGATCGGCTTATATGCTGATTCATATTCCACGAGTTGAGACGCTATCCCGATAAAATCAGGATGGCTTTCTGCAATGGAAAGCTGATATTTCGGGATTGAGCGGCCTTTGATGACAGATAAAGGAAGGAACGTCGCTCTGCCGAATGCATTTTTCTTCAAAAACGCAATCGCCTGTCTTGCCGATTCTTCATCGTCAACGACTATATGCTGGCTTGCCGCGCCAAGAGCAATTTCAATGGCTGTTTCATATTCATGTTTCGTTGTCAACAGCTCGATAGCAGCACCATGTATGCCTTTTAACTTGTTTTTTGCTTTTAAAACTTCACGGACCCCCTGGAAGAAACCGGTATAATCCTCCTGCATCGCCTCTAGCATTTCTTTTTTTGATTTTGCTTTTTGTAAATATTGATATGCTTGATAAAGCAGCGATTCCTTCTTTTCATATTGTTGTTTTAGGCTTTCCAACGTTTTTAAGCCTGTATGATAAGAGGAAAGCTGATTTTGTAATGTTTTTCCGATTTTAGAAAGCTGTGCTTCTATTTTCCCTTTCTCTTTTTTCAGCTTTTTTCTTTCGGAAATATATTTTTCGTTTGCCTCGTCTAAGCGGTCTGCTTTGACTTTTCGCATGCTTAGCTGCTCCTCAATATAATTGATTTCATTTCGAGCGCTTGCCAGTTCATTTAATTTTTCAAAATAGTCACTTTTTAGCTGCTCAAGCTTTTCCTCGATGTTTCCATCTAGGCTTAGCAGCTCGTTTTCTTTTTTTTGCAGGAAGGATTTTAGTTCTTTTACTTCTTTTTCGCATGTTTCATAGACGCTTTTTTGCTCTTCTTTTTCTTTTAATAATTGATTTATTTGTTCAGTCAGCTCAGCGATTTGCTCTTTCAACTGCTGTTCGTTTTGCGCCGCATGTTTTTTTCTTTCTTTTAAAACTTCTTTTTTCCCTTCAAGCTTCTCCAGTTCTTCGCTTGCCAAAAGAAGAACTTGCTGCAAATCATTGATTGATTCATCCAATGCACTGATTTGATCCCGCATTTCTTCCAGATTCGCTTCTTTTTTTTGTATTTGCGATGTCAGCTCTAGTTCGCGATCGCGATTTTCTTCGACCGAACGCTTCAATACTTCCCATCTATCATGAAGCTCTTCAATTTCATGCGCGAGAAGAGCGACCTCATGCTGCTTCAGTTCTTCCTTTTTATCCAAATAATCCTTTGCAATAGATGCCTGCATTTTAAGGGGCTCAATTTGCGCATTCAGTTCATATAAAATGTCTTGAACTCTATTTAAATTTTCTTCAGTTTCAGCAAGTTTTATTTCAGCTTTCTTTTTTCGGGTTTTATATTTTAGCACACCAGCCGCTTCTTCAAAAATTGTCCGCCGATCTTCCGGTTTCGCGCTTAAAATTTCTTCAACCTTTCCTTGGCTGATAATTGAAAACGCTTCTTTTCCGAGACCGGAATCCATGAACAGGTCGATAATATCTTTTAAGCGGCAAGATTGCTTGTTTATAAAAAATTCACTTTCTCCAGATCGGTAAACTCTTCTTGTCACACTTACCTCATGATAATCGATCGGCAAAAACTGATCGCCGTTATCAAGAGTTAACGTGACTTCCGCCATATTTAAACGTTTGCGAGTATCGCTTCCAGCAAAAATAATATCCTCCATTTTGGATCCTCTTAATGATTTTGCTGATTGCTCCCCAAGAACCCATCGAATAGCTTCTGTTATATTCGATTTTCCGCTCCCATTTGGGCCGACAACAGCGGTAACACCGCCAGCAAAATCAACGCTGATCCGATCTGCAAAAGATTTAAATCCTACGATATCTAAACGTTTGAGGAACATGGTGATCCCCTTTCATTCCAAATAAGTCTTTCCTATTTTACCATAACAAAAAATGATCGGAGCAATATCAATAAAAAATCCCCCCGTTTATTTTTGGGGGAATTCGCCTAATTTTTGCAATCCTTGTTCAGCTGCATGCTGTTCTGCTTCTTTTTTGGAACGGCCCACTCCTGAACCGATCACCTCTCCGTTTAAAGATACGGTTGCAACAAATTCTTTATTATGAGCGGGGCCTTTTTCTTCCAAAATTTTATAATCCAAAACACCTTTTCCGTCACGTTGAATAAGCTCTTGCAATCTGCTTTTAAAATCCATCACATGAGAAAAAGCACCTTCGTCGATTTTCGGGAAAACGACCTTATTTAAAAAAGAAGTGACTGACTCAAGACCTTGATCCAAATACAAAGCGCCGATAAATGCCTCAAAGACATCAGCTAAAAGAGCTGGACGACCGCGTCCCCCAGTCATTTCCTCTCCTTTTCCGAGCAAAACGAGTTCGCCAAAAGAAAGCTCGTTGGCAAAAGTAACAAGCGATGGCTCGCAAACAATGGCAGCTCTCAGCTTTGTTAAATTGCCTTCAGACATTGTCGGATATTTTTTATACAAGTACTCCGAAACCGTCAGCTCCAATACTGCATCACCTAAATATTCCAGCCGTTCATTGTCTTCATACGGTTTTTTGCGATGCTCATTCACATAGGATGAATGTGTAAAAGCCTGAAATAAGAGCTTTTCATTCGTGAACGTAATGCCGATTTTTGCTTGGAAATCACGAAACTTTTCTATTTTTTTTAAAAAATTTTTTTTAAAATTTGTTTTGTTAGGCATACGTTACCTCCATTTTCTAAACAAATGAAACAACCTCTACTTTATGTTAACAAAAAAAGGGATGAAAAGGGAGAAAGCCCCGCAAAGATACGGGACTTTTTAAAAACATGCAATTATAGTTTGCTCTGTATGTAATTAACTGCATCCCCTACAGTCACAATTTGTTCCGCTTCTTCGTCGGAAATTTCCATGCCGAACTCATCTTCTAATTCCATAACAAGTTCAACAACGTCAAGGGAATCAGCGCCGAGATCGTCTTTAAAAGAGGATTCAAGCTTTACTTCAGATTCATCAACTCCGAGACGGTCGACGATGATCTTCGTAACACGCTCCAATACATCTGCCATAACTTTCACCTCCCTCCAGTATTATAGAAGATTTGTCTTCATATTACTACAACGAATTCAAAATTAATACATGACCATTCCGCCGTCGAGACAAAGTGTTTGCCCTGTCATATAGGAGCTTTTATCAGAAGCTATGAATGTTACCATATTGGCAATATCATTCGGCTCGCCGAAACGTCCGAGCGGAATTTGTTTGAGCATTTCATTTCTTATTTGTTCGGGGAGCTGATCCGTCATATCGGTTGAAATAAAACCTGGCGCTACAGCATTTACTGTAATATTTCGGCCCGCCAGCTCCTTCGCAGTCGTCTTCGTCAGTCCGATAATCCCGGCTTTAGCCGCTACATAGTTTGCCTGGCCAGCATTACCAGCTATACCGACGATCGATGCGATGTTGATGATCCTGCCGGAACGCTGCTTCATCATTTGTCTTGTGACCGCTTTTGTACAATTGAAAACGCCTTTTAAATTTATGTTGATCACGTCGTCCCATTCTGATTCTTTCATTCGCATAAGCAAATTATCTTTCGTGATTCCGGCATTATTTACAAGAATGTCGAGACGGCCGAATCGTTCGATTACTTCATTGACCATGCTGTTTACTTCATCAGCATTTGCAACATTAGCGCGAATGGCAAAAGCTTTCCGTCCTAAGGATTCAATTTCTTCTACCACTTCATTGGCTTTTTCCTCATTACCAGAGTAATTTACAGCAACATCCGCGCCATTTTTGGCAAGATCAATAGCAATCGCTCGGCCGATTCCGCGGCTTCCTCCCGTTACAAGGGCCGTTTTCTCTGAAAGCATAATCATACCTCCTTTATGTCATGAACAACTGCTTCTAATGATGACAAATCAAAAATATTGTATGTTTTAACGCTGCGATCCACCTTTTTGACAAGACCTGTCAGAACTTTTCCAGCACCGATTTCAATAAACGTTGTCACCCCTGCTTGAATCATCGACCGTACACTTTCTTCCCATCGAACAGGAGAATAAAGCTGCTCAATCAAAAGGCTCTTGATTTCATCTTTATTTTGAACAGGAGCAGCAGTCACGTTCGCGATGACAGGAACGGATGCATCTTGAATGGTCACTTCATCAAGCACTTTGGACAGCTCGCTGGCAGCCGGCTTCATCAATTCAGAATGAAATGGACCGCTTACTTCCAGCGGGATTACCCGCTTGGCGCCCTTTTCTTTAGCAAGCTCCCCAGCTCTTTGTACTCCTTCTTTTGTTCCAGAAATAACGATTTGCCCGGGACAATTTAAATTTGCCAGTTGTACTAGTGTGCCTTCATTCGAGATTTGTTTTGTTATGTTTTCAAGTTCTTCCTGCACCATACCTAAAACGGCAGCCATGGATCCTTCTCCTGCAGGAACCGCTTTTTCCATCAGTTCACCGCGCTTTCTTACAACATAGACTGCATCTTCAACTGTCATGACGTTTGCCGCCACTAATGCTGTATATTCACCCAGGCTGTGTCCGGCAACATAATCAAAAACGACTTCATACTGTTTCAATGCTTCAAAAATCGCAGCGCTTGTCGTCAGCAGTGCAGGCTGTGCATTGTATGTTAACGTCAATTCTTCTTGCGGACCGTTGAAAATAATAGAAGTTAAATCAAAGTCTAAACGTTCATTTGCTTTTTGAAAAATTTCCTTGGAAATGGGAACTTGATCAAAAAAATCTTTTCCCATACCGACTTGCTGAGAGCCTTGTCCCGGAAACAGAAGAGCAGTTTTCCCCATTGTCAATCCCCTTTCAATTGCATGTTCTGAATCGTTTCTTCTATCGTTGAAGATACGGAGTTTGCCACTATTTCCCGAGCCTGGCGAATAGCATGAAAAATAGCCAGCTCATCGGATGAACCGTGGGCTTTGATCACCGGTGCTTTCAGCCCGAATAAGCAAGCCCCGCCATGCTCTGAATAATCCATTTTTTTCTTTAGTCCTTTTAATTTCGGCTTCAAAACAGCTGCAGCAATTTTCGCTGTAAAAGAGCTTGTCAACGCCTCTTTCATCATGGCAAATACCGAAAGTGCTGTGCCTTCAATGGCTTTCAAAGCAATGTTTCCTGAAAAACCGTCCGTTACTACAACATCAGCCGCTCCTTTCAGCAGGTCGCGCGCTTCTACATTGCCGACAAAGTTGATCGGCGATTGAGACAGAAGTTGAAAAGCCTGTTTAGCTAATTCGTTCCCCTTTTTTTCCTCCGTTCCAATGTTGAGCAAGCCAACTCTCGGAGATTTGATCCCTCTCACCTTTTCTGCATAAACGGAGCCCATGATTGCATACTGCTCAAGATGTTCCATTTTCGCATCTGCATTAGCGCCGACATCGAGCATCACAAAGCCTTTTCCATCAAGGGTCGGCAGCGTTGGTGCCAGCGCCGGCCGGTCGATGCCGTTTATACGGCCGATAATAAACAGACCGGCAGTCATAAGCGCGCCTGTATTCCCAGCTGAAATGCAGGCATCCGCCTTTTTGTCGCGAACTCTTTCAGCCATAATGACCATCGACGCATTTTTTTTTCTGCGCACAGCCCGAACAGGTTCGTCATCATTTTCAATTTTTTCTTCTGTATGAAAAATAGAAATGTTTGTATGTCTACCTTCTAACAATGGAGTGATCAGCGACTCATTTCCGATTAATTCAATTTCCAAATCAGAAAATTCATCAAGCGCTCTTAATGCTCCTTTTACAACCGCTTGAGGCGCGTTGTCTCCCCCCATTGCATCAATGGCTATCTTCATGTTTTGCCCCTTCCTTTTTAGATTGATTCGCAGATCTGAACATTTCAAATTCACCTGAAAAAACGAGTTCGTTGCCGACATAGCTGTTTACTTCAACAAACGTGCGGCCTTTATCTCGGTCAATGCGAGTGACTTTTGCTTTTGCGACAACGCGCTCATTTTCTTTTACTTGCCGTGTGAAACGGATTGTCGCTTTAGCCGTTAATGCCAATTCATCATCAATGCAAGCAACGGCAAGAGAGTTCGCTTGTGCAAATAGATGATGGCCGCGTGCAATTTGATTTCGGCTAAAAACATGCTCTTTTTTAACATCAAAAATCGAAATAGCTGATTTATCGAGCTCAAGATCAATAATTTCACCGATCACTTCATCAATCGGAAGGGATTTGACTTCATCTTCAAGTTTTCGTTCAGCGACATGCTTGATTCGTTCTCTTAATTCCGGGATCGACAGTTCTAGTCTGTCCAAACGGATGGTTTGGACGCTGACGCCAAATTTTTCAGCTAATTCTTCATCTGTAATAAAAGGCGTTTCTTGAATTGTTTCCAACAATAAACGCTGTCTTTCCTTTTTACTGCGTCTCATTTTTTACACCGTCCGACTAGTATTAAGACTAGGTACTAATAACAAGTATATAATCAAAGAAATAAGTTTGCAACAATGAATTCTTTTTTGGCTAATCCAGCTTCTCTCCGCTCAACACTCCGGAAGCCTCTAAATCATCGCGGAGCGGCGCAAATTGTTCATCTTTCCAAAAAGCATCAGACTGAATCAGTTGGGCAGCGTCAGATCTCGCAGTTTCAAGCGCTCTGTAATCATGGACCATGTCGGCGATTTTAAACTCTGGTATGCCGCTTTGTTTTTTGCCGAAAAAATCTCCTGGACCTCTAAGCTCCAAATCTTTTTCAGCTAAACGGAAGCCGTCATCTGTTTCCGTCATAATTCTCATTCTTTCTTTTCCTATTTCTGATTTCGGATCTGAAAGCAGTATGCAATAGGATTGCAAGCTTCCCCGGCCAACTCTTCCTCTCAGCTGATGGAGCTGGGCAAGACCAAACCGCTCCGCATCGTAAACTAACATGACCGTGGCATTCGGTACGTTTACGCCCACTTCCACTACTGTCGTGGAGACAAGAACTTGCACTTTATTTTCGCTAAAATCCATCATCACCTGATTTTTCTCTTCTTGTGACATGCGCCCATGCAAAAGGCCGATTTGAATTCTGCCCTGATAAAATTGAGTTAATTGACTGTGCACTGTCACAGCATTTTCAACATCCAAATTTTCCGATTCTTCAATTAACGGACAAATCACATACGCTTGATGGCCCTTTTTCACTTCTTTTTCAATAAATATTAGAATTCGGGTTAACATTTCCGGCCGAACCCAATATGTTTTTACCTTCTTTCTTCCGGAAGGCATTTCATCAATGATGGAAACATCCATTTCACCAAATGCAGTTATAGCAAGAGTTCTTGGAATAGGAGTTGCCGTCATAAATAACACATCTGGAAATTCTCCTTTTTCCCGCAATATTCTTCGCTGATTGACGCCGAACCGATGCTGTTCATCCGTAATCACAAGCCCTAAACGGCAAAAATTCACTTCCTCCTGAATAAGGGAATGCGTCCCTATGATCATGTTAATGTCCCCGGATTTCAACTGAAGAAGCAGTTCTTTTCGTTTTTTCCCTTTGATTGAGCTTGTTAATAAAGCGATGCGGACAGACGTATGCGAAAAAAGATTTGACAATGATTTCGCATGCTGCTCAGCTAAAATTTCCGTTGGAACCATCAATGCCGCTTGATAGCCGCTTAACACAGCGGCATACATCACAATGGCAGCAACTGCGGTTTTCCCTGATCCAACATCTCCTTGAAGAAGGCGGTTCATTCTGTAGGGTGAAGACATATCGGATAAAATTTCCGAAACGACACGCTTTTGTGCGTTTGTTAATGAAAAAGGAAGCGTGTCGATAAAGGATTGCAATTCTTTTCGATCAAAATGATGAGAAATTCCTCTTGAGGAAGACCTGCGAAAATGTTTAATCGCCTGCATTTTCAATTGAAATAATAAAAATTCTTCATAAACAAATCTTCTTCTTGCTTGTTTCAGTTCATCGGCATTTTTGGGAAGGTGCATGGCTCTTACCGCTTCTTCTTTCATCGGCAATTTATATCGCTTCCTGAGCATTTCCGGCAAATTTTCTGGAATAAAACTGGAATACGACTGGATGGCGGTCCTGATAATCCGTTTTAGCTCTGAAACAGTCAGCTTTCCGCGGACTGAATAAACGGGTTCTACTTCTTGATTTTGCTTATGAGGCCCAAAATGAATCTGTTGAACATTGACAGTTTGCCGATTGCGGTCCCAAATGCCAGAGACGGTAACAACCTGATTAATGGCAAGCTTCTGTTTGTAATATGGTCTATTAAAACAAACTGCAGTGACAACATAACGGCCGACAAGTAGGCGAAAGGAAAGACGTGACCGCTTCTTTCCGTAATAGGTCAGCAATGGCTCGCTGTAAACCTTGCCTTCGACTGTCACTCTTTCTTTATGCTTCACTTCAGCAAGATCCTTTAAACGGTTGTCTTCATAGCGATTAGGAAAATAATAAAGCAAATCAGAAACAGTATGTATTCCCATATCATGTAGCAAACGTTCTGTTTGTTCTCCTACCCCTTTAACCGCTGTGACCGGTTGTAGCAATTGGTTCATGTTCTGTTTGCAGCTTTGAACTTAGCCGCGGGAAACCTCCTTTAAAACCGTTTGAAATATCGATATTTAGTTTACCAAAAATACTTAAACCGTGAAATAAAAAGAGGAAGGCCGAAGCCCTCCTGCTCTACTCAACTGAAAAAATATAAGAATATAATGGCTGATTTCCATTATGAACCTCAATTTCGATATGTTCATAATGATTTTCAACATGTTGGACTAATTGGTCTACTTCGTTTTCGGATGCATCTTCTCCTTGGAGAATCGTCAATATTTCATCCTCTTCATCGATCATTTGATCCAACAACTTTTTGGCAGCTTCAAGCTTGCTTTTATCTTTTGCGACGATGGTTTTCTCGTAAATCCCCATGAAGTCTCCTTTTTCTATCGCAAGTCCGTCAATACTTGTATCCCTTACAGCATATGTGACTTGTCCTGTTTTCACATTCCTGCTTGCTTCCTCCATCGCCTTTACGTTTTCCTCTAAACCGAGTTCAGGATTGAAAGCCAACAGGGCGGATAATCCTTGAGGAACGCTTTTCGTTTCAATGACTCTTATATTTTTATCAGTTATTTGTGCTGCTTGATTGGCTGCCATAATGATATTGGAATTGTTCGGCAAAATAATAATATTCTCTGCGTTCAACTGTTCGACAGCCTTTACAAAATCTTCCGTACTTGGATTCATCGTCTGGCCGCCTTCAATAATTTTTGTTGCACCAATTGATGTAAAAAGGTCGGAAATTCCCGAGCCCATGGCAACCGCGATAATTCCGTACTTTTCATTTTTGGGTGCCGCCGGTTCAGTAGATAATACATTTTCCGTTTGATTATTGACAATTGTACTATGCTGCTCGCGCATGTTTTCAATTTTCATATTCAATAAGCTGCCGTAGCGCTGCCCGTATGTCAATACCTCGCCAGGCTGTTCAGAATGGATATGTACTTTGACAAGTTCATCATCGGCAATTACTAAAAGCGAATCTCCGAACCGGGATAAATCTTCGCGAAATTTCTTTTCAGAAAACGGCTCTTTTTCTTTTTCAAACCGAACCATAAATTCTGTACAATATCCATATTTAATATCTTCTGTATTAATATGACTTTGTGCATTTTTATGATGCTCTGCACTTACCAGTTTGTCCATCGAAGGAAGCTTAGGGGATTCGGAAATTTTCTCTCCCTTTAATTCTGCCAAAAATCCCTCGTAAATAAATACAAGTCCTTGTCCACCGCTATCCACAACGCCCACTTCTTTTAGGACAGGCAGAAGCTCAGGCGTTCTCTTTAATGACTCCTTTGCTTCTTTTACCACTTCTTCCATAACAATTGTCAGATCATCGGTTGATTTAGCTGTTTTAACAGCTTTTTTCGCAGCATCTTTTGCAACCGTTAAAATGGTCCCTTCAACAGGCTTCATAACAGCTTTATAGGCAGTATCAACACCTGCTTGAAAAGCTTTAGCAAATTCATCCGCATTGATCGATTCTTTTCCTTCAACCGCTTTTGCAAACCCACGAAAAAGCTGGGATAAAATAACCCCAGAATTTCCACGCGCGCCCATTAACAGACCTTTTGCAAATGCTAAAGCTACAGAACCGATATTTGATGAAACATGTTTTTGTACTTCTTTTGCTCCAGCTGTGATGGATAAATTCATGTTTGTTCCCGTATCCCCATCCGGAACAGGAAAAACGTTTAACGCATCCACCACTTTCGCATTATTAGATAGATGATTCGCTCCTTGAATCACCATTTCCGCAAAGCGCTTCCCATCAAGCAAAGTATTGGCCACAAATGTTTCCTCCTTCTCTACGGATTCGTTACACGAACCCCTTGCACATATATGTTAATGGAATCGACAGATAATCCAAGAATTTGATTTAATGTATATTTCACTTTTGTTTGAACATTATGAGCAACTTCTGATATTTTTGTTCCATAGCTGACAATAATATACATATCAATATGAACGCTCTCTTGTTCTTGGCGGACGATCACTCCACGGCTGAAATTTTCTCGCCGTAAAATTTCTGAGAGTCCGTCTTTAATTTGATTTTTGGAAGCCATTCCGACAATTCCGTAACAATCAACAGCTGCACCGCCGGCAACTTGTGCGACTACATCATTCGAAATTTCGATCTGGCCATATTTCGTTTTTAATTCGATGGACATTCGAGTTCCTCCTTTAGCATACGTTCATTACAAACATTTTACTATATGATGATTTGGATTTAAAGAAATGTCATGGCTCCCTACATAATAAGAGCATTAATACATGATGATGTCAAGCGTAAATTCTTGAAAGTGAGGTGAATTTATATTGCAATGATCAAGGGTGTATGTTACATTATTATAGTATCTTGAAACATTGTCAAAATAGCAATTTCCTTGCAAGTTAGGAGGTATAGAAATGGCTCGTAAATGCGTGATTACTGGCAAAAAAACAAGCTTTGGCAATACACGCTCTCACGCTATGAACGCTTCAAGACGCAAATGGGGAGCGAACCTTCAAAAAGTGCGTATTCTTGTGAATGGAAAGCCAAAACGTGTATACGTTTCTGCACGTGCTCTTAAATCTGGAAAAGTTGAGCGTGTATAAAACAAAAGTTAGACGACAAGAGGTTGTATTATGATCAGAAGAAATCGGCGAATCCCGATATCTTCTGATCAAAAGTATTTCGAAAATAAGCGTTTAAAAAATCGGCGCTTTAACAAACTGCCCGTTTTGTTTCAATACTCTTTATTCACCTTTTGAAGCACTCCCAATGTCACATTTCTTCAAGCACATTCTTCTTTTTAGGCGAATTCTGCAACTTTAAAATCCACTTTAACATGAAATTTTTTCAAACTGCTAAAAAAACTACATAGGTTATTTACTACATATTAACGATCGGAATACATTCCACTTTCTTAAACAGTTTGCCTTTCTTCAGCGCGATCCGTGTTCCTTTTGGCATACACAAAATCAACCGCATAAAGTCTACTTAAATTAAAAAAATTCTTTTTACACAAAAAAGATGGAAGAAAAATGAGGCAGCTTTTTAATATTGAAGACAAAAACCCCTGCCATTTGCTGCATTTGTTGACAGTTTGCTAAAAAAACGAAGGCAACATGCACTTAATCGGGGTCCTCTATTATTTTTTCCAGTTGAAGCCGAACATTCTAACATAATGGTAAATCCCCACAATATAATTTGGTATAAAAAAAGCTTGTAGAGTTCACACCATTTGGCTTTGTCTACAAACAGAAAGCACCTTGATAGGTGCTTCTTTAATCTTTCTTAAATGAACCGAGCATTGCCCGTATAATTCCTCCTAAAAACCTCGGAAGCTTAATTGTATAAAATCTCATTTATATTTACCCTCCCCATGAGAAATCTAAAAAACGTCTATAAGTAGCATATTCATCATCCGTATTTTAGATACTAATTAGAACGTCTTCATCAACTTTTCTTACAATATCTTTATGCATGAAAAAAATAAAAAAGTACATGACATTTATTGATGAATCAACTTAAAAATGAAAAATTTTTTCCTTTAAATGTGAAAAGAACCGCATATAAACGGTTCTTTCACATTCCTCTTATAGATTTGATCGCTTGTTTGCGATCTTTTTCATTATAAATGGCTGATCCTGCCACAAGCACATTTGCTCCAGCTTCCACACACAATTTGGCTGTTTCAGCGTTGATGCCGCCGTCCACTTCGATCTCAACTTGCAAATTTCTTTCTTTCAAGATGCTAGAAACTTGCTGAATTTTTTTGATGACTGATGGAATAAACGCTTGTCCGCCAAATCCAGGGTTAACCGTCATCAAAAGCACGAGATCAACATCTTCTATTACATGCTCGATCATCGATACAGGAGTATGTGGATTTAAAACAACACCTGCTTTCACTCCATTCGATTTGATTAAATGGATCGTTCGATGAAGATGCGGGCAGGCTTCCGCATGAACGGACAACAAGTCGGCTCCTGCTTCAACAAAAGCAGGAATATAACGATCAGGCTGTTCAATCATTAAATGAACATCAAGCGGCAGCTTGGTCACTGGGCGGATCGCTTGCACAACGAGCGGACCGATCGTAATATTCGGCACAAAGTGGCCGTCCATCACGTCAACATGAATGTAATCCGCTCCTCCTTTTTCCACATCAATAATTTCTTCTGCCAATCTAGAAAAATCTGCGGATAAAATCGAAGGTGCAATTTTAACCATGTTCAATACCTCGGCTTTCTTTCTTTTATCTCTTCTAAAAACTGAAGATAATGTTCGTACCTGTAGGTGGAAATATCGCCATTTTCAACCGCTTCTTTAACGGCGCATTTTGGCTCCTTTTGATGGAGACAGCCTCGAAACTTACATTGAATGCTAAATTCTTTTATCTCTGGAAAGCAATTCGGCAAGTCAGCAGCTTCTATACCCGTAAACTCCAGCGAACTAAATCCGGGCGTATCGGCGACTAGTCCCCCTCCCAATGAAATGAGCTCTACATGTCTCGTTGTATGCTTTCCTCTCCCCAAATGATCGGAAATTTCTCCTGTCTTCAATTGCAAACGGTTATCCAGGCAGTTCAACATGGAGGATTTGCCAACTCCAGATTGCCCGGCAATCACTGAAATGCTGTCTTTTAAATAAGGAATGACCTGTTTAACTGTTTCAGGCTCTTTTGTAGTCATCAAAAAGACAGGATAGCCAATTTTTTTATAATCTTTGGCAAACTGACGAATCTTTTCATCTATTACATGATCTGCAATTAAGTCCATTTTTGTAATACAAATGATCGGGCGAATGTTTTTGGCTTCCATTAACACCAAAAAGCGATCCAGCAGCTTGGCGCTAAAATCTGGACTTACAGCGGAAAAAACTAAGATCCCTTGATCAATGTTTGAAATGGGCGGACGGATCAATTCATTCTTTCTTTGCAAAATTTCTAGAATATAGCCTTCTTTTTCATTTTCCGCCTGAAAAATAACTTCATCTCCTACTAGAGGGGAAATTTTATTTTTTCGAAACACCCCTCTTCCCCTGCATTGATAAAGCTTATTTTCAGCTAATACGTAATAAAATCCGCTTAACGCTTTAACAATTTTGCCTTTTGGCATACATGACCTCCTTTTTCATTAATTTTCAGGATAAGGAACTGTTTCAGTTTTCACCACTTCATTATTCAGCAAAACTTGATAATAAGCGGATTGACCAGGTTGAATCGTCAGCTCAATTTTCTTTTTGGTAGGCTTTGATATTTTAAATGTTTCATAAGGTTCACCGATAGAATGCTCAGCATCATTGATATAAATACCCACTTCCGCTTCTTCGCCGTGAATTTCGGGATCAAACGGGATCTCTACTTCACGGACGACTTTTTTGTCCGGCTTTTCTTCCGGACCTAAGGAAATAACCACTTCTATTTTTTCACCTGGAAGCACTTTTTTTCCTGCACTCGGTGATTGGGAAATCACTTGACCGGCAGGAACTTCATCGGAATGTTCTTCTTTCTTTGAAAAAGATAAACCTTCTTTTTCCACATAGTCCTTAACAGCTTCTTCTGTGTATCCCGTTAAATCTGCAAGCGTGATTTTTCTCGGTCCTTTGCTCACGGTTAATGTAATTTCATCTTCATCAGGAATGAGCTCTGCTCCCTCACTCGGAGATTGGTCAATGACAGTTCCTTCCTCTTCTCCGCTATATTCTTCCAATACTGTAATGTTGGAAAATCCTTTTACTTCAAGGAGCTGTCTTACTCTTTCGATATCCTTCCCGATATAATTATCAAGCGTCACCTTTTTCTTGCCTGCACTTTCATAAATGATAATAGAAGAACCTTCTTCTACCATTTCTCCTGCTTCTGGTTCTGTCCTTATGACATATCCTTCTTCAATTTCATCGTTTTCCAACAAAATCGTGTCTTTGACATCAAATCCTTCCTTCAGCAATTGGTTGACAGCTTCCTCATATGTTTTCCCTCTCACATCAGGCACTTCTACATCTTTTGGAAGGATTAGTTTAGGAAGAACGAGAAGTGCTAAAATGATGGCTATGATGACTACAGTTGTCGTCATCCATAACATTTTCAGCCATTTTCTTTTTTTCTTAGGGCTTACAATATTTTCATGCTTTTGTTCCTTTTCTGCTCCCGTCGACTTTCGATCCTTTGCATGATGAATGATTGTTTGTTCCCCAGTTTCAGGTATATCATGTAAAACAATCGGATGGGTGATCGTTTTTTCGTCGTTATCAGGTATTTCAAATTTCTTTTCATCTAATCTGTCTGTATTAAAGGCAGTACGAATATCTTCTCCCATTTCTTCCGCAGAGGAATAACGGTGAAGAGGGTCTTTCGCCATCGCCTTTAAAATAATATTTTCGACGCTTTGGGGGATCTCAGGGTTCCATCTCTTTGGAGACGGAGCTTCTGATTGCAAATGCTTTAAAGCGATTGATACGGCCGATTCCCCGTCAAAAGGGAGCCTGCCTGTCAGCATTTCATACAGGACGATGCCGAGCGAATAAATGTCAGATTTTTTTGTTGCAATCTGACCTCTCGCTTGTTCAGGCGACAAATAATGTACAGAGCCCAGCACGGAATTAGTGTGGGTAATGGTTGTTGATGTCAGAGCCATAGCAATCCCAAAATCGGTCACTTTAATGTTCCCGAGGTTGTCAATAAGTATATTGTGCGGCTTTATATCTCTATGGACAATTTGATTTTCGTGTGCGTGAGCAATGGCTGATACGATTTGCTCCATTAAATTTAATGCTTCTCTAGGATGCAAAGGTGCATTTTGCTGGATGTACTGCTTTAACGTCTTGCCTTCCACATACTCCATCACGATGTAGTAAATGTTATCTTCTTCGCCGACATCGTAAATGCTGACGATATTCGGATGGGCAAGGCTTGTTGCCGATTGTGCCTCTCTCCTAAATCTTCGTATAAACTCATCATCATCTGAAAAATCTAATCGTAAAATTTTAATGGCAACGTCGCGTTCTAAAATAATGTCTCTTGCTAAATAAACGTTTGCCATTCCTCCTCCGCCAATCACTTTCAAAATTTTATAACGGCCGCTAATCCGCTTGCCGATCAGCATGTTCCATCACTCTCGTGGCCGATGACATGTTTATAAATAATGACAGAAATATTGTCATCGCCGCCGTTTTCATTTGCTAGCCGTATTAATTCCTTCGCTTTTTCTTCCAGTGATTGGTCGGATGATAAAATTGATTCCATTTCATGTTCCTGCACTTTATTCGATAAACCGTCAGAACAAAGAAGCAAATAATCGTTTACTTCTAGGCCGACTGTTTTAATATCTGCATCGACAGATTGTTCTGTGCCGAGAGCCTTCAATAAAATGTTTTTTCGCGGATGCTCTTTCGCATCCTCTTTTGAAATTTGTCCCGATTTCACAAGCTCGTTCACTAATGAATGATCATCGGTAATTTGAGCAAAACCGGCTTTATTTAACAAATAGCATCGGCTGTCGCCAATGTGGGCGATTGTAGCAAAGCTTTCAGTACAGATGGCGCCGACAAACGTCGTGCCCATTCCTTTACATTCCTTATGTTCATTCGCATATGTCAAAAGTTCTTCGTTGACTTCGGCAATATGATCGTTTATCCAGCGCTCCGCCTGCTCGGGATGTTCCATTTTTTCCGCTTCGTTCCAGCTTTTTTCAAAATGCTCGATCGTCATTCTGCTTGCGACATCGCCTGCGAGGTGGCCACCCATTCCGTCAGCCACGACAGCTAAAATTTGCCCGTGTCGGTTAAGAATGGCACTTGCGGCGTCTTCATTATGGGTTCTGACCTTCCCTTTGTCAGTAAAAACAGCGGTTTTCATTTATTCACCTCGTCTCTATTTTTCGCTCTTTTGCCCTTAACTGTCCGCAAGCTGCATCAATATCGTGTCCATGTTCTCTTCGGATCGTGACATTAATCCCTTGTTCCTTTAATGTCCGTTCAAATCGAAAAATTTGATTTTTGCTCGTGCGAACATAATTCCGCTCCGGAACATAGTTGACTGGAATTAAATTCACGTGGCATTTTAAATCTTTTATTAGCTCAGCAAGCTCGAGTGCGTGCTCCACTTGATCATTTACGCCTCCAAACAGTCCGTATTCAAATGAAATTCGCCGCCCTGTTTTGTCAATATAATATTTGACTGCCTTCATTAAATCAGGAAGCTTAAAAGCTTTATTGATCGGCATTAGCTTTGTGCGCAGTTCTGTATTCGGTGCATGGAGGGAAATAGCTAAATTGATTTGTAAATTTTCATCAGCAAATTGATAAATTTTAGGGATAATTCCGCTCGTTGAAACAGTAATGTGGCGGGCGCCAATGTTCAATCCTTTTTCGTCGTTGATGATTTTTAAAAATGACATCATTTCTTCATAGTTGTCAAAAGGCTCTCCAATCCCCATTATGACGACATGGCTGACTCGTTCGCCGATTTCATCTAAAATTTGCTGCACTTTTATGACTTGAGCTACAATTTCCCCCGCAGATAAATTTCTTTTTAATCCACCTAATGTGGAAGCGCAAAAGGTGCACCCGATTCGGCAGCCAACTTGTGTTGTCACACATACTGAGTTTCCGTAATTATGCCTCATTAACACCGTTTCAATGGAATAGCCGTCATGGAGCTCAAACAAAAATTTCATCGTGCCGTCTTTTGACGTTTGCTTAACAATTGTTTTCAATGTTGTCAAATCGAAATGCTCCGCCAATGCTTCCTTCAATGACTTTGGCAAATTGGTCATTTTATCGAAAGAGGCAGCGCGTTTTTTATACAGCCATTCAAAAATTTGTGCTGCTCGAAAGCTTTTTTCGCCTTGTTGTTCAAGCCATTCTTTTAAATCGGAATATTTTAACGAATAAATAGATGGTTTTACTTGCATCTTGTCCATCATTGTACCTTCCTTCTCAAAGCCGCGATAAAAAATCCGTCGGTATTGAAATATTGCGGCAAAATTTGCACAAAGCCGTTTTCGACGTATTGTCGAACTTTTTCCGGCATTCGATCTTTTAACGTCTCATCTAATTGAAAGTCATCATGCTCCTTTAAAAAATATTTTATCATCTCCTCATTTTCTTGTTTATCTATTGTGCAAGTGCTATAAACAAGCAAACCTCCAGGCTTCACCAAATCAGCTACGGAAGCTAATATCTTTTTTTGCACTGATGTTAAAGAAAGAATATCTTCTTCTGTTTTCGTATATTTAATTTCCGGTTTTTTTCTTATGACACCGAATCCGCTGCACGGTGCATCCACTAAAATTTTATCGAAGCTGTTTGGCGGAAAATGCTCCGAGGCGTTGCGGCTGTCCAGCACTTTTGCGCTTACATTCAAGAGCCCAAGCCTTGATGCTTGTTTTTCGATGAGCTGGATTTTATGCTCGTGCAAATCTAGGGAGACGACTTTACCCGTATTATTCAAAAGCTCTGCAATATGAGTTGACTTCCCTCCCGGAGCTGCACATGCATCCAAAATTTGCTCTCCTTCTTTTACATGTAAAGCTAGCGAGACGAGCATCGAGCTTTCATCTTGAATGGTGAACCAGCCTTTTTGATAGAGGCTCGTATTCGCTAAATTTCCTTTTACAGCTTCGATGGCCTCATCAACCAGCTTTCCCTTTACCGCCTTTATTCCTTCTTTTTCCAAAGCAGCGATCGCCTGAGGAACTGTCGTTTTCAGCTTGTTCACTCTAGCTGTCTGTTTAGCATGCAAAAGCTGCGAGGATAATATATTTTCCGCAGTCTCAAACCCGTATTGACTCGCAAGCCGTTCGACAAGCCATTTCGGAGCGCTTGTCTTTACCGCTATACGCTCAATCGGATCTTGTATATCTTTAATGGTAGGGAGGCCTTTTCGTTGTATATTTCGCAAAACACCGTTTACTAGAGCCGCAATCCCTTTATGTCCTCTCTTTTTGGCGATTTCCACTGCCTCATAAAGAACCGCGCGGTCAGGAATCCGATCTAAATACACCATTTGATAAAGCGATATTCTTAAAAGCTGGATCACCCAATTGCTAATTTTTTTCTTTTTCTCTAGAAAATGCGATAAATAGTAATCAAGAGTCAGCTTCCGCTGGATGGTTCCGTAGACAAGCTCTGTCAATAAAGCAGCATCTTTTTGCTCCAATTCATATTTATCAATCCATGTGTTTAGCAGCAGGTTGCTGTATGCTTGTTTTTCTTCGATGGCCACTAGTAAATCCATTGCTAGTTCTCTTGCATTTCGTTTTTTCATTCGAATGTCATCCCTATTTCAATTTGCGTTCCTCTTAAAAATTGCTCGCAGCTCATTTTTTTCTTTCCGGACGGCTGAAGCTCAATAATTTTAATGGAAACGTCATTTCCTGTTGCAACAACGAAACCGTCCTTGTCGACGGAAACAATTGTTCCAGGCTCTGCTTGGTGTTCTTTCTTCACTTTTTCTCCCCACCAAATTTTAATCGTCTTTCCGTTCAAAACCGTGTAGGCAACTGGCCAAGGATTTAACCCGCGAATGTGGTTGTACACCTCTTCACCGCTTTTCGTCCAATCGATTTTTTCCTGTTCCCTTTGAATATTCCAGGCAAATGTGGCTTTCGTTTCATCTTGCGGAATTGGAGTTATACTGTTTTCTAAAATTTTCGGTATCGTTTGTGATAAAAGATTGGCGCCTGCTTCGCTCAATTTGTCGTGCAATGTAGCAACCGTATCCCTTTCATCAATTGGAACTTCGACTTGTGTTAAAATATCTCCGGCATCCAGTTTTTCCACCATATACATGATCGTAACTCCCGTCTTCTTTTTGCCTTGCATGATGGCATAATGAATGGGTGCTCCGCCTCGCAGCTCAGGCAAAAGAGAAGCATGTACATTTATACAGCCATATTTCGGTGAGTCCAAAATCTCTTTTGGCAAAATTTGACCAAAAGCAGCCGTTACAATTAAGTCGGGTTTTAACGCCAAAATTTTTTCTATTTCTTCTTTGTGACGGATTTTTTCAGGTTGAAACACTGGAATGTTATGTTGTTCTGCAGCCACTTTTACAGGCGGAGGCGTCAATTGTTTTTTTCTTCCTTTCGGGCGGTCTGGCTGTGTGACAACCGCACAAACGTCATGACCGTCTTTTACGATTCGATTTAGCACTGGTACAGCAAAGTCAGGCGTGCCCATAAATATAATTTTCGCCATACATATCTCCCTTCTATTGTTTCCAACTCATCGACATCTAAAAACTAGATATGATGCTAACAATTTACATAACCAATTTATAGAATGGTATACGGATTTAGATCAATCATCAATTTTAAATCCGTTTGCGACATGTCCTCTTCATAATGCTCGAACAATAATTTCAGTGTTTTATACAAGTTTTTTTCCCGTTTGTATTTTATCATGCATTGAAATCGATATCTATCTTTCATCTTCGGTATTGGCGAACTGACAGGACCGAGGATCTGCGCCTCATTTGATAAATGAAGCTTTAAATATTGTCCAATTTTCTCCGTTACTTCAGCTGCTTTTATCGCATTTGGATGGGAAACGGTAATGAGAATGAGAAAATAATAGGGCGGATAGGCAAAAGATTTTCTCATTTTCATTTCCTGTCGATAAAATGTTTCAAAATCATGCAAGCTTGCCAATTGAATGGAGTAATGCTCAGGCGTATAAGTTTGAATCACCACTTCCCCCGGAAGCTCATGCCGGCCTGCTCTTCCGCTTACTTGCGTTAATAATTGAAACGTTTTTTCTCCAGACCGGAAATCAGGAAGATGGAGCATCGTGTCAGCCGAAAGCACTCCGACCAATGTGACATCAGGGAAGTCCAATCCTTTTGCAATCATTTGTGTTCCAAGCAGGATGTCTGCTTTTTTTTCGCCGAATGCGTTTAAAAGCTTTTCATGCATTCCTTTACGGCTGGTCGTGTCGACATCCATCCGTATGACACGCGCTTCCGGGATAAGCCTGTTGAGCTCTTCCTCGATACGCTGAGTTCCTGTTCCGAAAAAGCGAATATGCTCGCTTCCACATTCTGGGCATCGAGACGGCATGGCTGTTTCGAATTGGCAATAGTGGCATTTTAGCTTTTCCCCATGCCGATGATAAGTAAGGGAAATATCGCAATGAGGACATCCTATGACATGTCCGCAATTTCTGCACATGACGAAGGAAGAATAGCCGCGCTTGTTTAATAAAAGTACAGATTGCTCTCCTTTCTTCAAGCGATCTGTCAGCTTTTCAAACAACGTTCTTGAAAACATCGATCGGTTGCCGTTTCTCAGCTCCTCCCGCATGTCGACAATATGGACTTCCGGCAGAGGACGGCGGTTGACGCGTTCTTTTAAAGTTAACAACGTATAAACGCCTTTTTGTGCTCTCGCAAATGATTCAAGCGTCGGAGTGGCGCTTCCTAAAATGACTGGACATTGATGATATTTCCCTCTGTAAATGGCAACGTCCCTTGCATGATACCGAGGACTTTCCTCCTGTTTATAGCTAGTTTCATGCTCTTCATCAATAATAATGATGCCGATATTTTGAAACGGGGCAAAAATTGCTGATCTCGCCCCGACGACAAGCTTCGCTTCTTTCCGGTAAATTTTCCGCCATTCATCGAACTTTTCCCCGCTGGACAACCCGCTATGAAGAACAGCAACCTGGCTGCCAAATCTGCTTTTAAACCGCTGAACCATTTGAGGAGTCAACGATATTTCAGGTACTAGCACGATCGCTTCTTTTCCTTCATTCAATACCTTCTCGATCGCTTGCAAATAAATTTCCGTTTTGCCACTTCCCGTGACCCCATACATTAAAAATACTTCGTGCTCGTGTCGATTCAGCTTGTCTAAAATCGGCTCCATTGCACGTTTTTGTTCGTCAGTTAACGGTAAAGGCTTCGTTCTCGGAAACTGTTTATGCTCATAAGGATCTCTGTAAATTTCTACTTGCTCCTCTGTCAAAATACCTTTTTTAATTAACGCTTTGACGGCAATTGAAGCTCCTTGTATGCTGTTCGTCAACTCCGTTAATAAAATCGGATTAGGATGATCAATAAAAAATTGAATAACCTCTTTCTGTTTATGGGCGCGAGCTGGCAAATGCTGAAGCTGTTCTTCAAGCTCACGAACCGGCAAAAGAGGCTTTACATATTTCACAAGCCGTTTTTTTTGCTTTTGTTCGACACGATAATCGATTTGCAAATTCCCATTACGAATCTCCTTTTGAACGACGGCGACAAGCGATGAAGGTAAATCCTCCCATGAAAGCGGCCCTCCTTTTTCGAAAGCAGTCCTGATCTCTTCAGGCAAATCCTCCAATTGAGCGGAGCTCGATGGCTTGATTTCTTTTATGTACCTCGTTTTCATCGCAGCCGGAAGCATTGCCTGAAAAGCGGTGATTTTATAGCAAAGAGTCGTTTCACTAAGCCATGCGCCAAGCTCTAACAGTTCATGATTTAATACCGGTTCCGGATCAAAAAGCGAATGGATCGGTTTCACACTGTCAATATCTGTTTCATTTTTTAACTGAACTACAAATCCAGTAAGCTTGCGGGAGCCGAAAGGAACGATGACCCTCATGCCAGGCTGGATTACGCCAGCGAATTTATTTGGAATTTCGTAGTCAAATAGCTTGTCCGTGCCTTTTGCCGGGACATCCACAACAACGCTTGCATACCGCATTATCTATTCACCTTTCAAAAGCTTTTCAATTTCTCTTAAAATTGCATTTGCCACTTCTTTTTTAGACATAAGCGGATACGCCTTCTTTTCTCCGTTTCTATGAAAAATCGTCACTATATTTGTATCCTTTTGAAATCCTGCTCCTGGTTCATTTACATTGTTGGCGACAATTAAATCCAAGTTCTTTTCATTCAGCTTATGCAGCGCATATTGTTCAACATTTTCCGTTTCCGCCGCAAATCCTACCAGCAATTTTGTTCCTTTCTTCTCGCCGAGTCTTTTTAAAATGTCTTCCGTACGTTCCAATTCAATGACTAATGAGCCGTCCTTTTTTTTCATTTTTTGATCAAATGTTTGTTTCGGCCGATAATCAGAAACTGCGGCAGATTTAATCACAATGTCGGCTTTGTCAAAATGGTTCATCACTTCATGATACATCTCTTCAGCACTTTCAACTGGCACAAATGTCACCCCGGCCGGCGGCGCAAGAGAAGTCGGACCGGAAATTAAAATTACGCTCGCTCCAAGCTCCTTCGCCTGCTCGGCGATCGCATAGCCCATTTTTCCGCTTGAATGGTTGGAGAAAAACCGGACAGGATCTATTTTTTCCCTTGTCGGCCCCGCAGTAATGATAATTGTTTTCTGATTCAAGACGGAAGGTACCTTCGTTTGATCGGAAAAATGGTTTTGAATGAGTTCAACGATTTTGTCCGGCTCTTCTAGGCGGCCTTTGCCAACGTAACCGCATGCAAGATGTCCTTCTTGCGGTTCAATAAACTGATAGCCGTCCCGATCAAGCGTTTCAATGTTGCGTTTTACAGCCGGATGGTCATACATATGTACATTCATTGCAGGAGCAATCCAAACCGGTGCAGTTGTCGCCAGCAGTGTCGTTGTCACCATATCATCGGCAATCCCTGAGGCAAGTTTCCCAATGATATTGGCAGTTGCTGGAGCTACGAGCACTAAATCAGCCCAGTCGGCTAAATCGATATGTGCAATCACTTTCGCATCTTTTTCATCAAAAGTATCTAAAAACACTTCATTTCTCGATAGTACTTGAAACGTCAAAGGGGTGACGAATTTCGTAGCAGATTCTGTCATGATCACTTTCACATCAAAACCCGCCTGTGTCAGCTTGCTCGTCAAAGCTGCAGCCTTGAAAACCGCTATTCCTCCCGTTACACACAATAAAATACGTCTCGGACGTGCCACTTTGCTCTCCTCCTATTTCTCAGCTTTTAAAAAAATAACAACCTATCAAGTAGGTTGTTATGACAGCAGCTATTATTTCTCAATCTTTTCATAATTAAGCAGCCCTGCATCAATTTCTTCCAGCGCTTTTCCGACATATTTTACAGATACCGTGTTTTCCAATTGCTGGTCATTGTTTTGCTGCATTTGCCGCGCTCTTTTTGCTGCTACAGTTACTAGTGTATATTTTGAATTGATACGGTTTAATAGGGAATCAATTGATGGATAAAGCATCAAGACTCAACCTCCAAAAATTTTTTGTACATTTGTGCAACTCTTTCCCTTCTGCAATGTTCAGCAGTCACAATCGCTTTAATTTTTTCACAGGCAAGATTCACTTCATCATTAACAACAACATAGTCATAATAATCCATCATGTCAATTTCTTCTTTTGCTTTTTTCATCCGATTATTGATCAAGTCAGCTGACTCTGTTCCTCTCGTGACAATTCGATTTTTCAGTTCTTCCAGGCTAGGCGGGAGTAAAAATATAAACAACCCGTCAGGAAATGCCTTTTTAACTTGAAGAGCCCCTTGAACTTCAATTTCTAGAAAAACATCTTTTCCTTCTGCAAGTGTTTTCTCTACATATTCAACGGGTGTACCGTAATAATTCCCAACATATTCTGCCCATTCAAGCAGTTTGTTTTCCTTAATCATCTGTTCAAATTGTTCGCGTGTTTTAAAAAAATAATCTACACCGTCCTTCTCACCCTCCCGTGGGGTTCTCGTCGTCACTGAGATCGAATATTGAAAATTGACGTCTTTTTGTGCAAACAACGCTTTGCGAACTGTGCCTTTTCCCACTCCGGACGGTCCAGACAAAACAATTAACAAACCTTTTTTCTTTAATTGCATTTCAATTTTACCCTACCCTTCATCAGACAGCTCATCTTTATTGGAAAGCCTTTGAGCAACTGTTTCCGGTTGGACGGCAGACAATATAATATGGTCAGAATCCATTATAACAACTGCTCTCGTCCTTCTTCCATATGTCGCATCAATAAGCATTCCTCGTTCTCTTGCATCTTGAATCATCCGCTTTATCGGAGCCGATTCGGGGCTTACAATGGAAATGATGCGGCTTGCAGAAACGATGTTGCCAAAGCCAATATTAATTAATTTAATTCCCATGATTTTTCCCCCTAAAAAGCCTTTATTCAATATTTTGAACTTGCTCTTTTAATTTTTCAATAACAGTTTTCAATTCCACAACGAAAGCAGAAATGGCCGAATCATTCCCTTTAGCTCCGATCGTATTGGCTTCCCGGCTCATCTCTTGTACGATAAAATCAAGCTTCCGCCCTATCGGTTCATCTTTTTCGATCGTTTTTCGAAACTGGCTCAAATGGCTTTCTAATCTTGTCAATTCTTCCGTAATATCCGATTTGTCAGCGAAAATTGCCACTTCCAACAATATTCTATTCTCATCAATATTCCCTGTTATAAACTCAGATAAACGCTTTTGCAATTTATCTCTGTAGTTGCTTGCGACAATACTGGCTCTTGATTGAATATACTCTATGATTTGCTCTAACGCTTCCAAATGCTCAAGCAAGTCTTCTTTTAGCTTGCTTCCTTCTGCAGCCCGCATTTCCAGCAGTTGATTGGCCGCTTCATGAACAGCTTCTAACATCATACATTCAAGCTCTTCATTTTCATTCGCAACCTCTTGAATTTCAAAAATATGTTCGTCATGCAAAAGGTGCATGAAACGAATGGAATCATCTATATGAAAACGGCGTTTCATTTCGTTCAAAGCGTCTATGTATTGAGCGGCAAGGGACCAGTCAACGTTTAGGGTTCTGGAAAAAAGACCCTCTCCGCTGACCGTGATGTACAATTCCACACGTCCTCGATTTATATAAGATTGTACGGCTTTCTTTATTTTTTCTTCAAGCGAAAAAAAATTTTTAGGCATCCGCACGCTGATTTCACAAAACCGGTGATTGACCGATCTCATCTCAACTGTTATTTGCATCTGCTGCACCGTTTTTACCGAGCGGCCAAATCCCGTCATGCTTAATACCATTGTATCACATCCGTTCTTTCGTCGCCTTCAAAACAAAAGAAAAAAAGAAAGGTCATAGAATAGCATCTATCACCTGAAAAAATTATAACATAACTTATCGTTTTTTTCTTGTTAAAATTGATCCTGCCAGCAAAAATGTCGGCAGAGCGGACATGACGAAAATAAACAGCCAATCTCGAGCCATGATAGGCGTTGTATGGAAAATCGGTTGAAGCGGCTCATAATAAATGACAACAAGCATTAAGATTATGGATGAAAAGACTGCCAGCAGCAAATAAATGTTGTTAAAAGGATTCCGGTCAAAAATCGTTCTTTCCGTTCTTGAATCAAACACTAAAATCAATTGCGACAAAACAAGTGTTGCAAAAGCAGCTGTTTGCGCGTAGGCAAGCTGTTCTGTATTCCGTTCATAAATGAAGTAAAAGACAAGTAGTGTGGACAGCCCGATTAAAAAACCGCGAGATAAAATTTTCCAGCCAAGCCCTCTCGAAAAAATCCCTTCTTTCGGATCGCGAGGCTTTCTTTTTAACACATCTTCTTCTGCGGGATCAAGGCCAAGCGCCATAGCCGGCAGGCCATCTGTTACAAGATTCACCCACAAAATTTGAATTGGAACAAGCGGCAGTGGCAATGCTAAAATCATGGCAAATAACATAACTAGTATCTCTCCTACATTTGATGCCAATAAATAGCGAATAAATTTCCTGATATTGTCATAAATATTGCGCCCTTCTTGAATCGCTGCTTTAATGGTGGCAAAGTTATCATCAACGAGAATAAGAGAGGAAGCTTCTTTTGCCACATCGGTGCCGCTCATTCCCATCGAAATGCCTATGTCTGCCGCTTTGATTGCCGGGGCATCATTTACGCCGTCTCCAGTCATTGCAACGATATGTCCTTTGTTTTGCAATGCTTTCACAATTTTCAATTTATGCTCCGGAGAAACTCTGGCAAATACGTAAATATCATCAACTACTTCTTCCAATTCTTCAATCGTGAGCTTGGACAAAGATGATCCGTCCATTACTTTACCGTTAGGCGGCAATATTTCTAGTTCTTTTGCGATAGCTTGTGCGGTAATAACATGATCGCCTGTTATCATGACAGTTTTAATGCCTGCTTCACCGCATTCCTTCACCGCTTGTTTCACTTCTGGTCTTGGCGGGTCAATCATTCCTTGTATGCCAATGAAAATAAGAGAAGATTCCGCTTCAGCTTGGGGTAGAGATCCTGTATGAAGCGGTTTGTATGCAACTGCTATCGTTCTTAATGCTTCGTTTGCCTGATGAAAAATCGCCTTTTGAATGTCATTTTTTCGCTGTTCCGTTAAACGTTCTTTTCTATCGTGCCAAAGAACATGTGTCGAACGTTCTAATATAACATCTGGAGCTCCTTTTGCGACTGCAAAGCATTTTCCGTCTTTATCTTGAACAATGACGGACATCATTTTTCGGTCGGAGTCAAAAGGAAATTCTCGCATAATATGAAATTGCTTCAATAATTTTGATTTTGATAGCCCCGCTTTCATGCCAGCCACGATCAACGCGCCTTCCGTCGGGTCGCCATCAAGGGAATATTCTCCATTTGTTTCAATAATATCAGATGTTGAAGCAAGCATTCCAAACATTAACATTTGCTTCAACGGTTTATGAGCAGCCGGATCAATTTTTTTTCCGTTTTCAAAAAACTCCCCAGCAGGCTGATAGCCCGCACCTGTTACCTTCCATGATTTATTGCTTATCCAAATGTCTGTCACAGTCATTTGGTTTTGAGTCATTGTTCCTGTTTTATCTGAACAAATGACGGTTGCACATCCGAGCGTTTCAACAGCTGGAAGCTTTCGGACAATTGAATTTTTCTTGATCATCCGCTGGACGCCCAATGCCAATGCAACCGTAACAATCGCCGGCAAGCCTTCAGGAATCGCCGCCACTGCCAGCGAGACCCCCGCCAAAAACATTTCATAAACAGCATGTCCTTGCATGACTCCGATTCCTGCTACTAATACCGTCAAGAGAAGAGCTACAACAATTAAAACTTTGCCCAGCTCTTCTAATTTTCTCTGCATCGGTGTCAATTGCTGCTCCTGGGTTTGCAGCAAATCTGCAATTTGCCCCATTGCCGTTTTCATGCCTGTAGCCACGACAACGCCGACGCCGCTTCCTCTTGTTACAAGCGTGCCCATAAAGGCCATATTTTGCATATCGCCAACGGATCCTTGATTCCCTTTTAATGGGCGTGTATGTTTTCCAACAGGGACGGATTCGCCAGTTAGTGCCGACTCCTCGACTTCAAGGCTTGATACCTGAATGAGACGCACATCAGCTCCGATTCGATCGCCGCTTTTAAATTTAATGCAGTCCCCTACGACAATTTCTCTCGAAGGGATCTTCATCCACTTCCCGCTGCGCAATACAGTAGTCTGCGGGCTTGACAGTTCTTTTAATGCAGCAAGAGACTTCTCTGCCTTTTTCTCTTGAATAAATCCAAGAACTCCGTTCAAAATCACAATCGCAATAATGGCAACTGCATCAATATACTCTCCTAAAAGGCCGGAAATGACGGTTGCCGCAATTAAAACAAGAACCATGAAATCTTTAAACTGGCCGAAAAATAACAAAAGATTTGATTGCCGTTTTCCTTCTGCAAGCTCATTGTATCCTAATTTTTTTCTGCGGTTTTCTGCTTCTTTTTCTGATAATCCTTTTTTTATATCGACATTCAATGATTGAATTGCTTCTTGTTCTGTCAATTCATGCCATTTCATGAATTTCTGTTTCACCCCTTTTCACCTTTTGATACACGCTCTAAGAACAACATATTCAGCCTTGTCCTAAAACATGTTATAATTTAGTAAGTTTTTTCTTGGACTTCATGGAAAAAGGGTGAGCAAATATGTCTTTTGACGGCATTTTTACATATTGTGTTCAAAGAGAATTGAAACAAGAGCTTGAAGGCGGAAAAATCACAAAAATTCATCAGCCTTCTAAGCACGATCTTATCTTGCAAATTCGTCAGAAAGGTAAAAATTATCGTCTGCTTATATCCAATCATCCCAATTTTGCGCGCATTCATCTTACAGCCTCCCACTATGATAATCCGCAAGAACCGCCGATGTTCTGTATGGTTTTAAGAAAGCATTTGGAAGGAAGCATCATTGAGGAAATCAGCCAGGTCGGACTTGATCGAATCGTCATGCTGCAAATGAGATCCCGCAATGAATTAGGGGATATCACCAGGAAACAATTATTTGTCGAGATCATGGGAAAACATAGCAACATCATCTTAGTCGATCAAGAAAAGAAGATGATCATTGACAGCATCAAACATGTATCAGCTGCAGTCAATCGCCATCGCTCTGTTTTGCCCGGACACGCATATGTTTTTCCTCCAGACCAAGGCAAATTGAATCCTTTTCATGCTTCAGAAGAAACGGTTTTGAAAAAAATTGATCTGTTTTCAGGAAAATTTGAAAAACAAATTGTCGACCAATTTGCTGGCATCTCGCCTCTGTTGGCAAAAGAAATCGTCTACCGCTCTGGAATCGCCAATAAGGAATCGGTTGCCAGAACGCTTATGTCCGTTTTAAATCAAATAAAAAGCGGAAGCATTGTTCCGCAAATGACAAAAACTTTAAATAAAGAATATTTTTATATTTTGCCTTTAGAGCACGTAAAAGGAGAAAGGAAAACATTTTCTACCATAAGCGAATTGCTAGACCGATATTTTTACTCGAAAGCGGAACGCGATCGAGTGAAGCAGCAAGGACAGGATTTAGAACGCTTCATCATCAACGAGCGAAAAAAGAATGAAACGAAAATCCAAAAGCTAAAACACACGCTCAAAGAGGCTGAAAAAGCAAATACGCTGCAGCTTTACGGCGAACTATTGACAGCGAACATGCATGCTGTGAAAAAAGGGGATAAAGAAGTCGAAGTGATCAACTATTATGACGAGGATGGACAAAAGATCAAAATTCCGCTTGATCCTTTGAAAACTCCTTCCGAAAATGCGCAAAGTTATTTCCAAAAATATCAAAAAGCCAAAAATTCCGTTTTAGTTGTCAAATCACAAATCGAAAAAGCAGAACAAGAAATCGAATATTTTGACCGGCTTCTCCAACAGCTTGAAACGGCTTCCCCTAAAGACTTAGAGGAAATTCGAGAAGAATTGATTGAAGGGGGATATTTGAAAAAAAGAGCGAACATCCAGAAGAAAAAAAATGCTAAACCTGTTTTAGAAGCTTATCTGTCCAGCGACGGAGCTGAAATATTAGTCGGCAAAAACAACAAGCAAAACGAATACTTGACGAACCGGGTTGCTGCTAGAGACGATATTTGGCTTCATACAAAGGACATACCGGGCTCCCATGTTGTCATCCGGAAAAAAGATCCGTCTGAACAGACCATTTTAGAGGCAGCGAATCTGGCAGCTTATTTCAGCAAAGCGCGCCAATCAAGCTCCGTACCTGTCGATTATACAAAAGTGCGCTATGTAAAAAAACCGAATGGCGCCAAGCCTGGGTTTGTCATATATGAAAATCAGCAAACGGTCTATGTGACGCCTGATGAAGAGCTCGTGCTGAAGTTGAAAAAACAATAGACGTTTTTTCTGCTTCTCCTTCTGCTTTTATAAGCTTCCTTTATGAAACTCTTACTCCATTAACAACGTTGATCATCTGGAATGTCGCCTTCACTAGCTCTAATCTTGAAAAATTATGTACGCCTCATTTCAGTACAATCGAGTAGGAGGGAGCGATTAACTCCCGTCCTCTCACACCACCGTACGTACGGTTCCGTATACGGCGGTTCAATTAAGATCATTGACGCAAGTCTTTATAACTTCCGTGAATAGCTGTTCTCTTTATGCCAGTGGTCACTCCACCCTCCAAGAGATCTCCCACGGGATTCACCGCTTCCTCCCTCAAGTGAGGTACTACGTTTTCTGTGTTCATCATGACTCACTGAATGCCAAGGGCTATTCTCTCTTAATTGTTCGGTCCTTCTTAGTTGTTCTAGACCAACTAATACTATGACCTCTGCTGACTTCTGACTGTTCAGCTATCTATCACTAGATAGGTTACCAAGGTTACTTGGCGTGCCAGCCAGACCTCCCCGGGTAAGAGTGTAATCTTTCCTTCCATCCATCTGCTTCATTTACTCTGTATCACCTTCGGCAGAAAGGGCTTTGTTTTGTCTTGCAAACTCACCCAGTGATACCTAGCCTCATATGAAGTTCGTGTTCCGAGAGACCTTAAAGTTTGCCGCTCGCTTCCTTCAGATTCCGCGTCACCACGGACACCCTTGCGTTAAGCTAACTGCTACTTCTGCCTTCGCAGCTCGGGACTTTCACCCTATAGATTACACCCATGCCGGGCGCACGAGAAAAAGGAAACCATTCATAACACGGTTTCCTTTTTCAAATATTTATTCTCTGCTCTTGCTCAAACGCCTCTTCAACTCTGACGCGAAGCAGCTCTTTAACAGCTGAATGGTTTCCGATATGATCAGTTAACATAATCTTTTTATTTGTTACCCTTTGCAATTGCTCGATTTCCTTTTGAACTCCTTTTAACAATAGACCTGTAAACAATAAATAAGGCACAAAAATTATTTCTTCTTCCGTCATTTTTGGAACGGATTGAACAACATCTTGAAAAAGAGGAGAAGCTGCGGTTAAATAGCAGCACGTCACCGGTACTTCCAATCGCTCTTCAAGCATGCGACCAATCGTTAAAAAATCTTGCTGCATTTCCACATCCCGGCTTCCTCGACCGATCAAAATCATTCTAGACTTTTTCGGTCTATTCAAAACGCGTTTAATTCTGTCTTCCACTGCCTCTAGCATCAATTCATCAACGCCAAAAGGCATGCCATAGGAGATCATTGCTTCCGGATAATTTGTCTGCAATGTCGAAAGAATAGCTGGTATATCTTGTTTAGCATGGCCGGCAGCTAATAACAGCACTGGAATTACCGCAATATGAGCAGCTCCTTTTGCGAAACATGATGCAAATCCTTCCTCAATGGTAGGCTTTGCAAGCTCAAGGAAAGAGATTTCTTGAATCTCGTATGGCAGGCTCGCCTTCACTTCATTGAAAAAATGAATCGCCTCTTCTCTAGAATCCCGCAACCGACTGCCGTGAAAGATATACAGAACCCCTTTTTTCATAACGAAACCCCTGTTGTAAAATCGATGTTGCTCATCTGCTTCTCAAACCAGTTCAACTGGTCATGAAAACGAACGACTTCGCCGATAATAATTATGCATGGATTGGAAATACAATTTTCTTCTGCCGATTTCGCCATTTCCTTCACGGTTGTCGTTACTGTGCGTTGTTCTTCCGTAGTCGCCCATTCAATAAAGGCAACAGGCGTATTTTGATCCTTCCCGCTTCGTATAATCATGTCTTGGATTTCCGCAATATTTTTCACACCCATATAGACGGCAACGGTGTCCGCTGCTTTCATTAAACGAATCGTTTCCTCTTTAATTGTCCAATCCCCTGCTCTATGTCCGGTAATAAATGCACACGAAGCGCTGATGTTGCGATGCGTAAGCGGGATGCCAGCATAGGCGGAAGCGGCGGAAGCAGCCGTAACCCCGGGGATCACTTCAAAAGGAATTCGTTTTTGCACCAATACTTCCGCTTCCTCCCCCCCTCTGCCAAACAGATAGGGGTCGCCTCCTTTTAACCGCGTTACGATTTTGCCTGCCTGGGCATACTTCACTAAAAACTTATTGATCGTCTCTTGGCGCATCGTATGGTAATTTGGCAATTTGCCGCAATAAATGAGATCCGCTTCTTTTTTTGCATAAGCAAGGAGCTCTTTGTTGACAAGCCTGTCATATAAAATCACATCCGCCTTCTGAATCGCCTTCATCGCTTTTATTGTGATTAATTCTGGATCTCCTGGGCCTGCTCCGACAATATACACTTTTCCCACGCTGATCTCCCCCACTACGTACAGAGCGTCACGTCGCTTTCATCAATCACAAACCCTGCACTTTTTCGTATTTTTTTCTTTTCGTACAACGTAACATCTTCAATATCAAGAACCTTTAAATAAAATTTTTCAAGCTCAACATCTACTTGCTCGAATGCTTTCAAATCATTTTCGGCCGCGATGATTACTGGAATTTCCTTCTCCTTCGTTTTTACAAGAAAGCGATACAAATACATGCTGACACCCCATTTAAGCTCCGAGAGGTTCCAAAATCTCATCGAGCTTCGCCTGCAAAGGTTCAATGCCGACGCGATCATAATATTCTAAAAAGGTTTCGCCGGCTAGCTTCGTTTCTTTGAAATATTGCAGAAAATCTTTCAACACTAAATGAAGCTTCTCTGCCTCAATTTTTCCTTTCAATTTTTCATTAAATCGGCCGCCGTCAAGAAGCGTTCCGCCAACATGAATTTCGTAGGCATCGACCATTTTTTTATCTTTTGTTCTCATCAAAACGCCTTGCAGACCGATGTCCGCGATTTGCCGCTGACCGCATGAATTCGGGCAGCCTGTGATGTGCATCCGAACAGGTACATCCAATTCTAATTCTTGATCCAAATATTCGACAATTGTTTTCATCCGCTGTTTCGTTTCAACAAGCGCAAGGTTGCAAAATTCCGTTCCAGTGCAGGAAACGGCATAACCAATGAATGATTTCGGCTTGATGGTAATTCTGCCCTTTTGAAAAATTTCTTCTGCCAGCAAAGCTTCAACTTGATCATCCGGAACGTTCGGAATCACAATATTTTGTGTATTGCAAGTTCGGATTTGTCCATTTCCGTATTTTTTGGAAATTCTGGCGATCTCCAGCACTTCCTCGGAATAAAGTCTTCCGAGCGGAACATTAAAGCCGATGTAATTCAAGCCTTTTTGCTTTTGCGGATGAACGCCGTAAAAATATCCTGCATTCCAGCCTTTTGTTTCATCGTTTCCTCTCTCCGGAAGCGGACCTGTCAGTTCAAGCAGTTTTTCTTGGAATTTTTCTACACCCCAATCGGCAACTAAAAATTTTAGACGGGCGCGGTGTCTTTTCTCACGATAGCCGTAATCACGGAAGATGGTTGTGACCGCAATGGCAACATCCTTCACTTTATCCGGGGTTACGAAAATGTTCAATGGTTGTGCCAAATGCGGTTTTGATGATAGTCCGCCACCGACCTTTACATGAAAGCCTTTCACAAGCTTTCCGTCAATCTCTTTTGTAGCTGGTATGAAAGCTAAATCATTGATTTCGGCATGTCCGGAATTGTAGTAGCTTGCACTAATCGAAATTTTATATTTTCTTGGCAAATTGGAAAAATCTCTATTTTTATGGAAAAATTGATGAATTTCTCGCACAATCGGCTCTGTGTCCAAAAGCTCCTCCGGGTCAATGCCCGCAAGAGGATTTCCAATCACGTTGCGGGCGATGTCGCCACAGGCGCCTACCGTTGTTAGACCGACTTCATCCAAGCGTCTAAATATTTCCGGAATGTTCTCGATTTCCAGCCAATGGAATTGGATGGCTTGACGAGTTGTAATATCAAATAGATCCCGGCCAAAATCTCTGCAGATCCCTGCGAGTGCAACGACTTGTTCATAGTTTAATATTCCCGTCGGTACTTTGATCCGCATCATAAAATAACCGTCTTTTTTAGGCCGTTGAAGATACAGCCCCGCCCATTTGAGCAAATCCCAATCTTCTTCCGGAATGGAAGCAAAGCCGTTTTTCGCAAAGGTGTCGATTTCTTCCAAAATATCCAATCCGTCTTTTTCAAGCTTTTTTAATTCAAACTTATTTAAATTTTCATTGTTTGCCCATACTTTTTCATGTGCCATTGCAACTCCCCCAATGTTTAAAATTATAGGAACTTTCGATTTTTTAAATATTGAAAAATATGTTCAACACTTTCTTCTACTGACCATTCCTCAGAATGAACAATGATTTCAGGATTTTCAGGCTCTTCATATGGATCGTCGATACCTGTAAAATGTTTTATTTCACCGTTTCTCGCTTTTTTGTACAGCCCTTTCGGATCTCGTTTTTCACATTCTGATAATGAGCATTTAACATATATTTCAATGAACTCATCATGCTCGAGCAAATTTCTTACTAACTCCCGATCTTCTTTATATGGAGAAATAAAGGCTGTCAAAACAACTTGACCGCTGTCTACAAATAATTTTGCAACTTCTCCAATGCGCCGAATGTTTTCTTTTCGGTCCAATTCCGAAAATCCTAAATCTTTGTTCAACCCATGGCGAACGTTGTCTCCATCTAGTACGTAAGACGAAATATTTTCATTGAACAGCTTTTGGTTTAATGCATTGGCTAACGTTGATTTGCCGGAACCGGACAATCCCGTAAACCATAGAACAAAGCTGTGATGCCCCGACTTTTTCCTCCGCTCTTCTTTTGTGACGGAATGATGATGCCATACAATATTTTTGCTTGTCACGTTAATTCCACCTCATTTTTGCAATGCTTCTTGGCGCAGACCTTTTACAAGCACTTCCACAACTTCCGGACGGCTGAAAGTGTTTGGCAGCGGCTCACCGTTTCGAAGTTTTTCCCTTACTTTTGTGCCTGATAAAATGACACGGTCGTCATCAGAATGTGGGCATGTTTTATGGGAAGCCATGCCGTCGCATTTTTTACAATAAAAGCTGTGTTCAAAAAACAGCGGCGTAATGTCTAATTCCTCTTTTGTAAAGTTGAAAAAGATTTTCTGCGCATCATATGTTCCATAATAATTTCCAACCCCTGCATGGTCTCTTCCAACGATGAAATGCGTACACCCATAATTTTTTCGAACGATAGCATGGAATATCGCTTCCCTTGGTCCGGCATAGCGCATGGCGGCTGGAAAAATTCCTAACAGAACACGATCTTTTGGATAGTAATTTTCCAACAGAACTCGATAGCTTTCCATGCGAATATCCGCAGGAATATCATCCTTTTTTGTTTCGCCGACAAGCGGCTGCAGAAATAATCCGTCTACGGTTTCAAGAGCTGTTTTTTGAATGTATTCATGCGCCCGGTGAACAGGATTTCTCGTTTGAAACCCTACGACTGTATTCCAGCCGAAACGTTCAAAAGCGGCTCGAGATTCCGCTGGTTCAAATGTTTCGTTTGGAAACGGCTTTTCCGTTTTCTTTACTAACACGACATCCCCGCCAAGATAGACAGGTGGACGCTCATACAATTTAGCAACTCCTGGGTGCTCTTCATCTTTTGTCCGATAAACATATTCCGCTTCTTTTTGTTTATCCGGCTTATATTTATCTTCCACTTTGATCACACCGTATACTTCTCCGTTAAATGTCAGCTTAACTTCATCTCCAATGTCGATGCGATCAGCTTGTTCTTCTTCAACAGGAAGTGTAATTGGAATGCTCCAAACTATACCATTGGCAAGACGCATGTTTTCAACAACACTATCATAATCTTTTTTAGTTAAAAAACCCGTTAATGGACTAAATGCTCCAATACCGATTAACTCTAAGTCAGAGAGCCCGATATTATCCAATTCAATTGCTTCTTGAATATGAGAATAATTGTATTCTGGATTATAGCGATTGATTAATGTTCCTCCGTGCGGTGCAATCCCCATTTGATCTCCTCCTTGCTACGCCATATATTCCTATATTCACATTTATTTACTAGGCTTTTATTGAAAAAATTTTTAGCCTTAGCCGCTAAATAAATCTAAATCGTTGCGATACGCCATCATCAAAAACGAGTAAAAAAAAAGCTTGAACAATTGGAATCATTTCATGAAACGAGTCTTCAAAACTTTATTTTTTATGACGAGTTTTTGTAAAGCATTATCTGCGGAAAAAGGCCTGCTGTAGATCAAACTGTCACTTCACTTGTAAGTGATATTCATATTTTGATTGAACAAACACCAAATATAAAATGATTGAATCAACTATCGATGAAGCCGAAGCAGACGGTTTAGCAACCTTCACCTCCACCGACCATTGAACAGAGAACATTTCCAGCAGTCCGAATGGAGGAAAAAGCGATATGTTTTTACCGCTCCTGTACGACAGGCAGCACCCGCTGTCGCCGCACCGCTTCCTCTAATAGTTATAGGCTTTCATTATTTTGTCACACTTGTACTCTCATGTAATCCGCATTCAAGCTTTTGATGGCCGACCCATCTTCCAGAACGCAGATCATCCATGTTAATGGCTGGCTGAGTACAAGGCTGGCAGCCAATGGAAGGATAACCTTGATCATGTAAGACGATATAAGGCAAATCATGTTTATAAACATATCGCCAAACTTCCTTCCAGGTCCAGTGGATGAGAGGGCAAATTTTCACCTTTTGGAATTTCTCATCTTTATTAATATAGTTTACATGTTTTCTTGTCGGCGATTGTTCTCTTCTCAATCCTGAAATCCATGCTTTTACTGGTTCAAGCGTCTCCCTTAATGGAACCACTTTCCGGATGTGACAGCAAAGATTCGGATCTTTCTCCCAAAGCTTATCTCCATATTGCTCTTTTTGCTCTTCTAATGTGATCTCTGGTTTTTTTAATTCTATATTTAAATCTGGATATCGATTTTTTACTTTTTCTATGCAATCATAGGTTTCTTTAAAATGCAGCCCTGTGTCCAAAAAGACAATCCGTGCGGTCGGATTGACCTTCGATATTAAATCAATGAGTACAATCCCTTCAATTCCAAAGCTGCACGAATACACAATATCATCTTTATATGTTGAATATGCCCATTCCAACACCTCTAGGGCACCTTTTGTGTCCGATGTCTCATCAAACACGAGATCAGGTTCCGCCCAGGTTTCGTACGTAAGCATTCGCCTTTCCCCCTTATTAGAAAAGGAATAGAGCGCGTTCAATAAAAGGATTGAAAACCGCCTCTAGTCGTCTAGTCAGCGGTTTATTGAGACAGCTTTTTATATAATCCTTCTTTTCTTTCATTTGTACAAATGACATTTTGTACTTAAAAATTAGGTTAGAAGATTCACAGTGTTCCTTTCAAGAACGTGCTATATGCTATCAAATTTTATCATAATTTTCCTAAAAGTCAACCCGAGTTTTTTGATTGGAATTAAATATTATATGAAAAGGCGGTTAAACTTTTTCGAGCCAACTGTCGTTTTCAGGATTTTTTCGCCATAATGACAAGCGGTCGAGATCCTCTTTTGAAATCATTTGCACTTCCAAAGCCACTTGGATTAAAGTGTCATAATCACTTAATGCGATCGCCGGAATGCCAGCATTGGCAAAGTTTTGCTTTCCTTGAGGAAGACCGTAGGTAAAAATTGCGGCGACACCTAGTACTTGACAGCCAGCATTTCTTAGTGCTTCAACAGCTTTTAAGGAGCTTGCCCCTGTTGAAATCAAGTCTTCGATTACAACAGCTTTTTGTCCTTCCCTCACTTTTCCTTCTATTTGGTTTCCCTTCCCATGCTTTTTCGGTGTGCTGCGCACATAACACATAGGCAATCCCAGCTCTTCAGCAACTAATGCCGCATGGGGAATACCGGCTGTCGCAGTTCCAGCAATTAATTCAGCATCGGAAAAATGCTCACTGATTAGTTGAGCTAGTCCTTTATAAATGATTTTGCGGAGCTTCGGATACGATAGAGTCAAACGATTATCACAATAAATGGGCGATTTTATTCCGCTTGCCCACGTAAACGGTTCATTTGGTCTGAGAGTAACTGCTTCAATTTCTAGCAAATGTTTGGCGATTTCCTTTTTCATTCCACCTTACCCTCCCATTCTTTTTTTACCTCATTGTAGGCTGCAACAGGATCCTCTGCTTTTGTAATTGTCCTGCCGACAACAATGGCTGATGCACCTTGTTCCTTTGCAAATTTTGGCGTCGCAATGCGGACTTGATCCTGTGCTCTATCTTTTGCTAAACGAATTCCAGGCGTAACAGTCAGAAAAGACGGACCGCACGTTTTTCTTATTTCGCTTACTTCTTGGACAGAACAAACAACACCGCTCATCCCGCTTTTTTTTGCATTTTCCGCATAATGTAAAACCGTCTCAAGCAGCGACTTTTCAATGAGAAGTTCATTTTTTAGCATCTCGCTGGAAGTGCTTGTCAGCTGGGTGACAGCGACAACATCTGGACGCTTATTTCCGCTCTGAGCTCCCGCCTCCAGCCCTTCTATCGCTGCTTCCATCATGTTTCTACCTCCCGCAGCGTGAATAGTGATCAAATCGACTCCGAGCTTGGCAAGTCCTTTCATCGTTTGTTTCACGGTATTTGGTATATCATGCAGCTTCAAATCAAGAAATATTTGATGACCGCTTCGCTGTAATTCTTCGATGATAGAAGGGCCTTCTTGATAAAAAAGTTCCATCCCCACTTTAACAAATAAAGGCTCCTCAAATATTTGCACAAACTGCAATGCTTTTTCTCTCGTATCAAAATCAAGGGCAAGAATTAGAGGACGATTTTTCATCTTTCCAGCTCCTTCCGACACATTCATTCACATGATCAAAGCCTAATTCTTTCAGCCGATTCGGCAACGCATCAATAAGTTCAACACAGACGTAAGGATTGACAAAATTCGCTGTACCAATTGCGACTGCCTTTGCTCCTGCCTGCAAAAATTCTATGCAATCATCGACATTCATAATTCCTCCCATGCCGATGACCGGGATTTCTACACTTTGGGAAACCTGATAGATCATACGAACGGCAATCGGCTTGACAGCAGGTCCAGAAAGCCCGCCTGTTCCATTAGCAATAATCGACCGGCCTGTTTTCACATCGATCCGCATGCCGAGGAGCGTGTTGATCATCGTAATTCCGTCTGCTCCCGCTTTTTCCACCGCTTTTGCCATGGCGACAATGTCAGTTACATTTGGAGAAAGCTTGACATAAACCGGTACTGAAGAAACGTTTTTCACAGCTTCTGTTAAATGTCCGGCTACTTCAGGAACTGTTCCGAACATGATCCCCCCTTGTTTAACATTCGGACAAGAAATGTTCAGTTCAAGTGCTTTTACGTTAGGCGCTTTACTGATTTCTTTTGCCACTTCCACATATTCTTCAACAGTCGAGCCGGCAATGTTCGCAATGATCGGAACATCAAATTGAGAAAGCCAAGGAAGCTCTTCCTCCATCACTTTTTTTAATCCGGGATTTTGCAACCCGATGGCATTGAGCATTCCCGACGGCGTTTCCGCCACCCTTGGTGTTGCATTTCCGAATCTAGGCTCAAGCGTTGTTGCTTTGATCATGATCGCTCCAAGCTTGGATAAATCGTACAGCTTGGCAAATTCGCGGCCAAAGCCGAAGCATCCTGATGCGGGCATGATCGGATTTTTTAACTCAAGACCAGGAAGCTTAACAGTTAACATTCCAACATCACCTCCCCGATTCGAAAAACAGGCCCGTCGGTACAGATTTTCTTATAGCCCGAATCATTTGCATCGGTTTTCGTACGGCGGACACAGGCAAAGCAAGCGCCGATTCCGCAGCCCATTCTTTCTTCCAGGGACAAAAACACTTTTTTATGCGGAAATGCTTCTTCTATCGCTTTTAACATCGGAGTTGGTCCGCATGTATAGAGCGTTTCAAATGTGAAGCGTTGTTCATTGATGATATCCATAACGGTTCCTTTTGCGCCGAATGTGCCGTCAACTGTCGCCACAAACGTTTCGCCCAGCTCCTTAAACTCTTGTTCGTAAAACACCGCCGCTTTTGTTGAAAATCCTAATACATGGACAACTTCCACTCCATTTTGAACAAGCTGCTTCGACAATTCATAAAGAGGGGGAACGCCAATGCCGCCACCGACAAGCAATGCTTTTTCCTTCGTTTCTTCAACCGGAAAACCGTTTCCGAGCGGTCCGAAAACATCGACAAGCTCACTTGCTTTTTTTCTGGACAATCTTTTCGTTCCGGCGCCTTCTGCCCGATAAATTAATGTCATCGTGTTTTTTTCGGCATTGTATTCGGCAATGCTGATCGGTCTTCTTAATAACAGATCAAAACTGTCATCCACTTTTATTTGAACAAATTGTCCCGGACGAGTAATGCGTTGAACGAGCTCTCCTTTTAATTCCATTTTATAAATGTTTTTCGCAATTGGCCTGTTGCTGATAATTTCCATCCAAGCTTTGATCATTGGATCACCTTCTTTACCTATTATGTTCGGAGAGATTTTCAACCGTAAAAGCCATCGATTCAAGCACGCGTAAAATTGCCCTTGCAGTGTCTAAAGAAGTGAGGCATGGCACACCGTTTTCAACCGATTCCCTTCTGATTCTGAAGCCGTCGCGCTCAGGCTGCTTTCCTTTCGTCAGCGTGTTGATGACAAATTGCGCTTTTCCATTGCGTATCACATCCAAAATGTTATCGCCGCGTGATCCGATTTTGCTGACAACTTTTGCTTTTATGCCGTTCTCTTCTAGAAACTTTGCGGTTCCTTCCGTCGCCAGCAGCTGATAGCCGATATTGCGAAATCTGCCCGCAATTTCTAAAGCCTCGTTTTTGTCCTTATCAGCAATCGTAAGCAGTACTGATCCGTGCTCGTAAATATTCGTACCGGCTGCAACAAAGCCTTTATAAAGAGCCTTTTCAAAGGTGGCATCCTTTCCGATTACTTCCCCAGTTGATTTCATTTCTGGTCCAAGCGTAATGTCTACACGGCGCAACTTCGCAAATGAAAATACCGGCACCTTCACAAATACACCTTTCGCCTCTTTTGCAAGCCCTGTTTTCACACCGAGTTCCGGCAAGCTAGCACCGAGTATCACCTTTGTCGCAAGCTTAGCCATCGGAATTCCGGTAATTTTACTTAAAAACGGAACTGTTCTGCTTGATCTTGGGTTCACTTCCAATACGTATACCCGCCCGTCAGCAATTACAAATTGAATGTTTAGCAGTCCGACAATATTCAGCCCTTTTGCCAAACGAATCGTATAATCAACAAGTTCTGTTTTCAACTGATCAGATAACGTTTGCGGCGGGTAAACCGCTATCGAGTCCCCTGAGTGCACGCCTGCCCGCTCAATATGCTCCATAATGCCCGGAATGAGCACATGTTTACCGTCTGAAATCGCATCAACTTCCACTTCTATTCCGGTTAAATATTGATCAATTAAAACAGGATGTTCCGGATTAATTTTTACTGCATGTTCCATATAATGGAGCAATTCTTCTTTATGGTAGACAATTTCCATCGCCCGGCCGCCAAGCACATAGGAAGGACGGACAAGCACCGGATAGCCGATTTCTTCCGCAATTTCCACCGCTTCAGCGACGGATAGAGCCGTTTTCCCTACAGGCTGTGGTATTTCCAAAGCTTCAAGCACTTGTTCGAACTTGTCGCGGTCTTCCGCCCGATCTAAATTTTCCAGGCTTGTTCCTAATATTTTGACACCTCGTTTTGCCAGCTTGCCTGCCAAATTGATTGCCGTTTGCCCGCCGAATTGGACGACAACGCCAATCGGCTTCTCCAAGTCGATAATATGCATGACATCTTCGATCGTCAGCGGTTCAAAATACAGCTTGTCGGAAATGCTGAAATCCGTTGACACCGTTTCTGGATTGTTATTGATAATGATTGCTTCATATCCTGCTTCGCGAATCGCCCAAACAGAGTGAACTGTTGCATAATCGAACTCAATGCCCTGCCCGATTCGAATCGGTCCTGAACCTAACACGACAACACTTTTTCGTTCAGTCACAATCGATTCATTTTCTTCTTCATATGTGCCGTAAAAGTAAGGCGTCTCGGATTCAAACTCGCTTGCACACGTATCAACCATTTTGTAAACTGGAACAATTCCTTGTTTTTTCCGAAACTCATAAACTTCCGATTCATCTGTATTCCATAACGAAGCGATAAAGTGATCAGAAAATCCGAGCTGCTTTGCTTTTCTCAACACGTTTACATCAAATGGAGATTTTTTCAGTTCTCGTTCATATTCGATAATGTTGTTTATCTTATTCAAGAAAAAGCGGTCGATTTTGCTCCATTGATGAATTTGCTCAACGGAAAAACCCCTTCTCAGCGCTTCGCCGATGTAAAAGATTCGTTCATCCCCTGCTTTCTTGATTCGCTTTTCAATCATTTCATCTGAGACATCGTTTTCTTTCAATGTTAAATGGTAGACGCTTGCTTCGAGAGAACGAACAGCTTTTAACAACGATTCTTCAAACGTGCGGCCGATCGCCATGACTTCACCGGTTGCTTTCATTTGAGTGCCAAGCACACGGTTGGCTGATTCAAATTTATCAAACGGCCATCGCGGTATTTTCGTGACAACATAATCAAGCGCCGGTTCAAAGCAAGCAAATGTTTTCCCTGTCACTGGATTGATGATTTCATCTAACGTTAAACCGACGGCAATTTTCGCTGCGAGTTTCGCAATCGGATATCCTGTCGCTTTTGATGCAAGGGCGGATGAGCGGCTAACCCGCGGGTTCACTTCGATAACGTAATATTGAAAACTATCCGGATCAAGAGCAAGCTGAACATTGCATCCGCCTTCGATGCCAAGAGCTCCGATAATTTTTAATGACACGTTTCTGAGCAGCTGGTATTCTCTGTCTGAAATCGTTTGGCTGGGCGCCACAACGATCGAATCGCCTGTATGAATGCCGACGGGGTCAATATTTTCCATGTTGCAGACAACGATTTTATTATCTTTTGAGTCCCGCATCACTTCATATTCGATTTCTTTGTAGCCGGCAATGCTTTTTTCGAGCAGACATTGATGAACAGGGCTGAGCTTTAGACCGTTTGTGACAATTTCAATCAGTTCTTCCTCATCGTGACAAATGCCGCCTCCGGTCCCGCCAAGTGTATATGCAGGCCGAACGATCACCGGATAGCCGACTTGCTCCACAAAATGAAACGCTTCTTCAAGCTCATGAATTATGGCGCTTTCCGGCACCGGTTCATTCAGCTCCTTCATAAGCTCGCGGAACAGTTCACGGTCTTCAGCTTTTTGAATGGCTGAAAGCTTAGTTCCTAAAATTTCAACGCCGCACTCTTCTAAAACACCCATTTTATGAAGCTCGACCGCCAAGTTTAGTCCAGTCTGTCCGCCGAGAGTCGGCAGGATCGCATCCGGCCTTTCCTTGCGGATGATTTTGGCGACAAAGCTCGGCGTGAGCGGCTCCATATACACTTTGTCGGCAATTTCCGTATCCGTCATAATTGTCGCTGGGTTCGAGTTGACAAGAACAACCTCATATCCTTCCTCCTTCAATGCTAAGCACGCCTGTGTTCCCGAATAGTCAAACTCCGCCGCTTGTCCGATAATAATCGGTCCTGACCCGATAACTAAAATTTTCTGAATATCTTTCCGCTTAGGCATTGAGATTCCCCCTTTGAGCAGTCTTTTCCATCAGCTCGATAAATTGATCAAACAAAGGATTGGCATCCTCAGGTCCCGGCGATGCTTCCGGATGGTATTGAACAGCGAAAGCAGGATGCACGCGATGTCTCAATCCTTCAACTGTTCCGTCGTTCAGTGCAACATGTGTTACTTCAAGCTCTGTATTCCTAATGGATTCGATGCTTACAGCATAGCCGTGATTTTGGGAAGTCATATACACTTTCCCAGTTTTTAAATCCTTTACTGGATGGTTTGAGCCGCGGTGGCCGAATTTTAATTTTTCTGTTTTCGCACCGCATGCTAAAGCGAGCAGCTGATGCCCTAAACATATTCCAAAGATAGGGGTTTTCCCGATAAGATCGCGCAGCATTTCAATTGCTTCTGGAACGTTTTGCGGATCTCCAGGTCCGTTTGTGAGCAAAACGCCGTCAGGCTTCAATCGCAATATTTCCTCCGCAGATGTATCATATGGAACGACGATCGAGTCGCAATTTCGGCTGTTTAATTCTCTTAAAATTCCATGCTTCATGCCAAAATCTACAACAACCACTCTTTTTCCTCTTCCTGGACTTTGATAAGGTCTTTTCGTCGATACAATTTCCACCTGATTGCGGGGCAGTTCCGTTTCTCTTAATTTCTCAGCCACTTGCTTTGGATCCGCCTCAGCTGAACAGATTGCACCTTTTAACGTTCCGTAGTTGCGGATAATTCTAGTCAGCCTTCTTGTATCGATTCCACTGATGCCAGGAATATCGTTTTCTATGAGAAAATCATTGATTGAATATAAACTTCTCCAGTTGGAGGGAGCTTCACAGGCTTCCTTCACAATCATCCCGTTCACGAACGGGCGGATCGTCTCAAAATCGTCGCGGTTGATGCCGTAATTGCCGATCAATGGATAAGTAAACGTTACGATTTGTCCGCAATATGAAGGATCTGAAAGTGTTTCTTGATAGCCTGTCATTCCGGTTGTGAACACAACCTCTCCGATGATGTCACGATCGCTTCCAAAGCCATCGCCGATGAAAACAGCGCCGTTTTCAAGCACTAATTGCCGTTTCATATTACTCTCCCCTTTTCCAAACGATTTTGCCGTCCACCATTGTTAAAACAGGCCAGCCTTTTGCAAGCCAGCCGTTAAACGGCGTATTTTTTCCTTTTGATGCAAATGTTGAGGCATCTATCCTTTTTTCTTCCTGTAAATCAATGAGCGTCAAATCTGCAGAAATGCCTTCTTTTAATTCCCCCATATCCAAGTTAAAAGCTCTAGCAGGCTTTACCGTCAACCAATCAACAAGCTGTTTCAATGTAAAAATGCCCCGTTCGACAAAATATGTGTACAAAAGAGGAAAGGCAGTTTCCAACCCGACAATCCCAAACGGCGCCTTATCGACCTCTAAAGATTTCTCCTCCATCGTATGAGGCGCATGATCCGTAGCAATAAAATCGATTGTTCCATCCAACAGCCCTTCGATTAATGCTTTCTTGTCTTCTCTGCCTCTAAGCGGCGGATTCATTTTAAAGTTCGGATTAAGCTCCGGAATATCTTCATCACATAAAAGAAGATGATGCGGGGTTACTTCGCATGTCACGCGGATGCCTGCTTTTTTGGCGTCTCTGACGGCTCTGACGGATTCTTTTGAACTAATATGGCACACGTGGTAATGGCAGCCGCTAGCTTCTGCCAACAGAACATCTCTTGCAATTTGAACGGATTCACATACAGATGGAATGCCGGATATACCGTGATTTTTTGCAAAAACTCCATCATGGAAGGATCCGCCGTTGATAAGGGTATTGTCTTCACAATGCGCGACAATTGAATATCCTTTCTCCGCCGCTTTTTTCATTGCCTGAAACATCATGCCGGCCGACTGGACACCTACGCCATCGTCCGTAAAGGCAAAAGCACCTTCCTCTTTTAATGCATCAAAATCCGTTAATTCGCTTCCGCTTTGCCCAAGTGTGATCGCTGCATAAGGAAGAACGCGAACCTTTGCTGTTTCTTTAATTCGCTTTTGTAAATTGATCATTTTTTCTTTCGTATCAATAGGCGGCTTCGTATTAGGCATGGAGGCAACGGTTGTAAAGCCGCCCTTCGCTGCAGCCAGCGTGCCGGTGGCAATCGTCTCTTTCGCTTCTCCACCCGGTTCACGCAGATGAACGTGAAGATCGATAAATCCATGGGAAAGAAGCTTTCCGTTGCAATCGATCACGTCTCCCGCTCCATCAGCTATCTCTTCCGATATTTGTTTGACTATTCCGTTTTCCACAAGAACATCCCGTTTTGTCAATTCGCCTTCCTCTGTTAACAATTGCGCATTTTTAAATAGAATGGACATATTTCTTCTCTCCCCCTTGTGCTTTACTTTCAATCGCATGTTTTATAACTGCCATGCGGACAAATACACCGTTTTCCATCTGTTTAAAAATTCGCGACCGGCTGCACTCTACTAAATCTCCGTCGATTTCAACTCCTCTGTTGACCGGTGCAGGGTGCATAATAATCGCATGGTCCTTCATCATTTTTTCCCGTTCCTTTGTCAATCCGTACTGCTCCAAATATTGATCAGCTGTCCATTTTTCGCTGTGGCGTTCATGCTGGATTCTTAAGAGCATCACAACATCTGACATTTCGATTGCTTCATTGATCGATACGTATGTACCGTATGGATTGGTGTCGTCCCTAAATTTTTCAGGTCCTGAGAACAATACGGTTGCCCCGAGCCTTGTCAGCACTTCTGCATCAGATCTTGCTACACGGCTGTGGCGAATGTCACCGATGATGGAAACCGTCAATCCGTTAAAACGCCCAAACTCTTCACGAATTGTCATCAAATCGAGCAAACATTGCGTTGGATGGTGTCCGCACCCATCGCCAGCATTTAATATGGATACTTGGACACGACCGATAAGCTCGTCAAAATACCGGTCCTCGGGATGTCGGATGACGACCGCCTCGACACCGATCGATTCTAAAGTTTTTACAGTATCGTACAACGATTCCCCTTTTTGAATGCTTGATGAAGCTCCATCCACATTTAAAATGTCAAGTCCAAGTTTTTTTTCAGCAGCTTCAAAACTAAACCTCGTCCTCGTACTCGGCTCAAAAAACAAGTTGGCGATAAATGTCTGTTCTCCGGCTTTCCATCGTTTTCCCATTTTAAAGCGTTCCGCTTCATCCAAAATGGCAATAATCTCTTCAGTTGACAGCGTGCTCATTGTCACTAAATGTTTCATCGCTTTCTTCCCCTTTCCTTTAAATAAAAGCGATTGACGTTTGAATTTTTAAAAAAAACCCTGCCAAGGCATGACAGGGTGTAAGCAAATGACGAAGCATGATTTGTCCCACACACCCTTGAAAGCCTCTCTGGACTTTTTTAAAAGGTGATTGCTACACTACTGAATCTTCTTCTTTTGTGTCAAAAATATGTTCTTCTTTTTTACCTGGGAGCACAAAGTTTAAAATGACGCCAATGATTGCAGCTAATGCCATTCCGTGTAACTCAAAGCTTTCCCCGAACTTAATCATCGCTTCGCCAATTCCTATTACTAAAATGACGGAGGTGATGATTAAGTTTCTTTTTTCGTTCAGATCAACTTTATGCTCAATCATCATTCTTAATCCTGAAGATGCGATGATCCCGAAGAGCAGTATTGAAACGCCTCCCATTACTGAAGTTGGAATCGAACTGATCAAGGCGGATATTTTTCCAATAAAGCCAAACAAGATTGCAAATAGAGCTGCACCGGCAATGACATAAACGCTGTAAATCCTTGTAATCGCCAATACGCCGATATTTTCACCATATGTCGTGTTTGGCGGTCCACCGATAAAAGATGCAATCATGGTTGCCGCTCCGTCGCCGAGAATGGAACGGGTAAGTCCAGGGTCTTTGATTAAATCTTTTCCGATTACTTGGCTTAACAGCATTTGGTGACCGATATGCTCGGATAATGTCACCACTGCGACTGGAACCATCAGCAGAATGATTTCAGATGTAATGTGAGGTGTATAATCAACAAATGGAATGATAAAGTTCGGGAGCTGAAACCATTTGGCTTCCGCCACTTTTTGAAAGTCGACAATACCGATTATAAGCGAGTATACATATCCGCCGAAAATTCCGATTAATACAGGGATTAGGTTAAAAAATCCTTTAAAAAATGCCATTGTTATAATGGTGATCAGAAGTGTAACAAGGCCTGCTGAAAAGTGAAGCAAGCTGTAATGTCCTTTAGGATCGTTCATGGCCATACTCACAGCTGTTGATGCAAGGCCAAGTCCGATTACCATAATTACTGGACCGACGACAACAGTTGGCAGTAATTTCATAATCCATTTATATCCTGTCTGTTTGATGATAAGCGCGACAACCCCGTAAACTAAGCCTGCCAAAAAGCTGCCGATCATCGCCGCTCCTACACCGCCGGCAGCTTTAGCCGCAATTAACGGTGTGATGAAGGCAAAGGAGGAGCCGACATATGCCGGCACTTTTCCTTTTGTTATCAAAATAAATGCGAGTGTGCCGAGACCGCTGGAAATCAAGGCAACAGAAGGATCAATTTTGACTAAAAACGGTACGAGAATCGTTGCTCCAAACATGGCAAATAAATGTTGGAAGCTTAAGGCGAGCCATGTGATAAAATCAGGTTTATCATGAACATCTAGTATAATATTTCTTTTCATGTTTATACCCATTCCTTTCGCTTCGCTCAAGGCACAAAACGTAATGAAACAATTGTGCCACCGGCGTTATTTTTATTATTCTAAAGTCATAGGGATAACAGTCAACTACAAATCACGCGGAGGTGAGTGGGCCACTCTGGTTGCAGGGTGACCGCATGTTTATATGTGTAGATTGCCTTTCCAAGCACAAATAAGTGTGACTTCGAGCACGCAGACTTATCTTTGTATAAACAACTACTCGTTTATTGCTGGGCAATCAGTCAATGCTGTCTATCCCTTTAATAACGTGAAAGGAGTTATCCCTATGGGATTAAAGATTGTTTATCCAATATGCTGTGGGATTGATGTCCACAAAACCTTTGTTGTTGCCTGTATTGCTTCTACCAACAAAGGTGTCACTACTTACAAACGCCATCGCTTTTCTACCTATACAAAAGGATTGAAAGAGCTGTCACAATGGCTTTGTGAAAATAACTGTAAGGATGTTTGTATGGAATCTACCGGGAAATACTGGATTCCCGTGTTTAATGTTCTAGAGGATTCCTGTAACATTACTCTTGCACATCCAAAATATGTTAAGGCTATCCGTGGTAAAAAAACTGATAAAAAAGATGCCAAATGGATTGCCGATTTATTTAAGCATGATCTAGTAGCTGGAAGCTTTATGCCACCGCTGGCTATCAGACAGCTTCGTGACCTTATGCGTTATCGTTTTAAATTGACTAATTTTATGTCGAGTGAGAAGAATCGTCTTCAGAACTGTTTAACTGTATCTAATATTCAACTTGGAAATGTTGTTTCGGATACCTTCGGTAAAAGCTCCATGAACATTATTGACAAGATTTTAGGGAATCCCTTGGATACCACTTTTGACATAGAACCTTTAATTCACGGTTCCATGAAGAAGAAACTTTCTGATTTGGAACTCGCCATAGACGGATATATTACACCGGAACAGGCTGATAAATTAAAGGTCATTAAACAGCACTATGAAGATCTTCAATCTCGTAAAGCAGATCTTGAAAAAATTATCCTTTCTCTTGCCGAGTCCTACACAGAAGAAATCAACTTAATCTTAACTGTTCCGTCCTTTAAGAACATTTTTTCCGCCATTGCCGTGGTTTCGGAAATAGGTGTTAATATGGACGTGTTTCCGACAGCTAAGCATTTATGTTCCTGGGCAGGACTAACACCCACGAATAACGAGAGTGCCGGCAAGAAAAAGTCAGTAAGAATTTCGAGAGCTGGCTGCTACATCAAGCCTCTTTTGGTACAGTGTGCAACTGCTGTGGTCAAAAGTGAAAAGCATCCCGAAATTCGAAACCGCTACTTAAAACTTAAAAAACGTCGTGGTCACAAACGAGCAATTATTGCAATTGCCCGAATGCTGTTAACAGCTATATACAACATTCTCAAAAAGAAAGAGCCGTATAATCCAGAATTATATAAAAAATCAGACGTTCTTCCAGTAAACCGTGAGATCACGGTAGAACAAGCGATTTTATTAGCTAAAAGTCAAGGTTTTCGAGTGACGGCAGTTACAACTTGATGATCAATCAACCAAATATTTCCAATAAAGTCATCGATGGATGGCTTGTTTTGCTATGCCTATTTTTATTACTTGGAACCCAAAGTATTTATTTCAGACTTTTCCTCCTTATGGAATTTGCATAAAAAAACCTCTTTGGCCGATGAGGCACAAAGAGGTTTTGTCAAAGTGCATACAAATAGCGTATACACCTTTCGAACCCCTTTGCAGCCTCACGGGACTGCTATTAAAAGGGACATCTATTCATTTTCATAAATGGATACTTTTTCTTTTTCATCTACTTCCAAAAGCTGTACAACAATTTTTTCTGATTTTGAAGTAGGTATGTTTTTCCCGACATAATCCGCTCGGATCGGCAGTTCGCGATGGCCGCGGTCAACAAGTACAGCGAGCTGGATTTGCGCTGGCCTGCCGTAGTCAACAATGGCATCCATCGCTGCCCGTACCGTTCTTCCCGTGTAAAGGACATCGTCTACTAAAATGACTTTTCGATTGTTAATATCGATCGGGATATCTGAACCTTTAACGAGCGGTTCGCCGCTTTCTGTTTTTTGTGTTAAATCATCCCGGTAAAAAGTAATGTCAAGGTTGCCGACAGGTATCTCTTTTCCTTCAATGTCCTCTATTCTTTTTGCAAGACGTTTGGCTAGATAAATTCCCCTTGTCTTGATTCCGAGCAAAACACAATTGTCTATACCTTTATTGTGTTCGATAATTTCGTGGGCTATTCTAGTTAGCGCCCTTCTGATCGCCTGCTCATCTAAAACAACCGCTTTTTCCGGCATGCTCATCACCTCAAATTTCGGTTAAAAAAACCTCTCATCCTGAGGATGAGAGGTTTTGTGCATAGCTCACCTATTGCCATACGATTCCTTCTCAGCCTCACGGGACTGCAGTTAAAGGATGCTGTATTGTCTAAACGTATTATGACAGAGCAGCTCGTAAATGTCAACGATCATTTCTTAACATTTGCAAAATCTTTTCGAATTCTTCCGGGAGCGGTGCTTCAAACTTCAAAAACTCTTTTGTTCTTGGATGCTCAAAACCAAGTACGCCTGCATGAAGAGCCTGTCCATGAATCGGAAGTGTTTTTTTCGGTCCATATTTTGGATCGCCGGCTAGCGGAAAACCGATATATTTCATATGGACGCGGATTTGATGCGTTCTCCCGGTTTCCAGCCGACATTCAATATATGTATAATCCGAAAATCGTTCCAGCACATGAAAATGGGTGACAGCTTCTTTACTGTTTGTTTTTGTTACCGTCATTTTTTGCCGATCCTTTGGATCCCTGCCGATCGGAGCATCAATTGTGGCATGATCGTGCGGAATTACCCCGTGTACAATCGCCTTATATCTCCTTTCAACCCTCTTTTCCATTAATTGATTTGCTAATGATTCATGAGCGTAATCATTTTTGGCAACCATTAATAAACCTGAAGTATCTTTATCAATACGGTGAACAATTCCCGGACGAAGGACTCCGTTAATTCCGGACAAATCTTTACAATGATATAAAAGGCCGTTCACAAGTGTTCCTGAAGTGTGTCCCGGCGCTGGATGGACGACCATCCCACGCGGTTTATTGACAACGATGACGTCTTCATCCTCATAGTATATATCAAGCTCCATCGGCTCAGGCTTGACATCCAGCTCTTCCGGTTCTGGAACAGATACAGTGATGACATCACCAATTTGGCACTTGTAATTGGCCTTCACCGATTTTTCATTTACTGAAACAACCCCGTCCTTGATCCAATTTTGGACCAACGTTCTTGACCAATTCTCATCTTTATTGGCCAACAATTTATCTATTCGTTCATGTTCCTCTTTTTCCGTCACAACAAAAGTAAATTGCTCCATTTTCTACTCCTTTTGCTTTTTTTCTTCAAAAAACAGAAAATATATGAAAAGTAAAATAACACCGATTGTTAAAGATGAATCGGCAATATTAAAAATTGGAAAATTATAACCAAAAATATATGTATGGATAAAGTCCACCACCTCTTTGCGGAAAAGGCGGTCAATAAAATTCCCAATCGCTCCGCCGAGCATTAAGCTGAGAGCAACCCCCAGCATTGCATTTTGTTTCGCATATTTTTGCATATAATAAATAATCGCTACGACAACAATAATGGTAACCACATAAAAGAACACCATCTGGTTTTGCAATATTCCCCAGGCCGCTCCTTTATTGCGGTGAGACGTTATGTATAAAAATCCGTTGATAATTTCAATGCTTTCGCCAATTTCCATATTTTTTACGATCAGCCATTTTGTCCATTGGTCGAGAGCGATGACAAATAATGTAATCAAATATTTAAGCACACTGCGTTCCTCCACTCACTGGCAAGTTTCCATCAAATTTTAGCACATTTTTTGACAAACAGTAAAGAAGGGGAACAAGCAAAAAAGTGAAGCTTGTTCACTTCACTTCTTAATGATATTCTAGTGTTTTTTTTAAATATGATTTCATATTGAGAAAATCATGAATCGTTCTGGCTGTCGGAATTTGTGCCAATTGTTCGAGCGGCAATTTTTGCAATGTTTCTTCACATATGCCATAAAGTCCATATTCCATTTTTTCCAATGCAAGTTCAACATCGTTGAGCTCATTTTTTACATCCCGGATAAAAATCGGGTCATCCAATTGACTTTTGGCGAGCCGCGCATTAAGTTCGTTCTTCATTAACGTTAATTCGTCTTTGATTTGATCGAGCGGATTCATTATTAAAACCCCCTCGTCTGTTTTGTATTTATATTGTAACCGCCGTACTGCCTCCTATCACATTCAAGTTTTTCCACACACATAAATAGCGGCTTGGAAATGATTCACACTTTAAAAGCTAAAAAGCTGAATTCTTCTTTCAATTTTGAGCAAAGTATTCATTTTTGAAAAAGCATCCGAGAAAACTTTTCCAATTGACTATGACGGATTTCAATGAAAGATCGTTCTTTTAACACACTTCTTTATGAGGAAGCATTGCTAAATGAAAAAACTCCCTGTTTGCACAGGGAGCTGATAAAACTATGCTAAATGGCTGTAGTGATCTTTCACAATGCTTGCACATCTTTTGCACAATGTCGGATGGTCATGATCTGTGCCTATATCTGTTGAAACAACCCAACATCTTTCACAAGTCTCACCATCCGCTTGCTTCACAATTATTTTGATGCTATCAAATGTTTGCGCTTCTTCTGGAGCATCTTTGTAATCACCGGCAATTTCTAACTGGGAAACAATAAACAGCTGTTTTAAGTCCTCTTGTATTGAATTGAACAATTCTTTTATTTCTTCGTTCGGATAAAGGATGAGAGCAGCATTTAACGATTTGCCGATCACTTTTTCATTTCGGGCAATTTCCAAGGCCTTTAATACATCATCTCGAACTGACATAAACTGATCCCATTTCGCTTGAATCTCTTTGCTGCCTTCAATCTCTACAGCTTCCGGCATATCGACAAGCTGTACGCTCTTTTCTTCAACTGATTCAATATGTCCCCATACTTCTTCTGTTGTATGTGGCAAAATCGGTGTCATCAGCTTTACAAGAGCAAGAAGCGCTTCATATAAAACCGTTTGGATAGAGCGTCGATTATGGCTGTCAGCAGCCTCAATATACAGAATGTCTTTTGCAAAATCAAGATAAAATGAGCTTAGCTCAATCGTACAGAAATTGTGAACGTCATGATAGATGGATGCAAAATCATATTCTTCATATGCTTTTCGCACTTTGGCAATTAGTTTATTCAGTTTAATGAGAATATAGCGATCCACTTCTCTTAATTTTTCTACAGAAACACGATGCTGATTTGGATCAAAATCAAACAAATTTCCTAACAAGAAACGGTACGTGTTGCGAATTTTCCGATATACTTCAGATACTTGTTTTAAGATTGCATCAGAGACGCGAACATCCGATTGATAATCAACTGATGCTACCCATAGACGAAGAATATCTGCTCCAAACTGTTCCGTCACTTTGGCAGGAACAACAACATTTCCTAACGATTTGCTCATTTTCCGTCCTTCGCCGTCCAGCGCAAATCCATGGCTTAAAACGCCTTTATATGGAGCTTTTCCGGTGACAGCAACTGCTGTAGACAGCGATGAATTAAACCAGCCGCGATATTGGTCAGAGCCTTCTAAATAAAGATCAGCAGGACGCTGCAAATCTTCCCGTTCAACTAAAACTGCTTGATGAGAAGAGCCCGAATCGAACCAAACGTCCATAATGTCTGTTTCTTTCGTAAAAATGCCGTTCGGGCTTGAAGGGTGTGTAAATCCTTCTGGAAGCAGGTCTTTTGCTTCACGTTCAAACCAAACGTTCGAGCCGTGCTCGCGGAACAGTTTTGCCACATGTTCAATCGTTTCATCTGTTATGATCGGCTCCCCATTTTCACCATAAAACACTGGAATTGGCACGCCCCATGCCCGCTGACGGGAAATACACCAATCGCTTCGATCGCGGATCATGTTATGAATGCGAATTTCTCCCCAATTAGGGATCCATTTCGTTTCTTTAATTGCTTGCAGCAATTCGTCTCGAAAATCTTTAATGGACGCAAACCATTGCGCTGTTGCTCTGAAAATTGTTGGTTTCTTTGTCCGCCAGTCATGTGGATACGAGTGCGTAATAAATGAAAGCTTTAGCAATGCTCCTACTTCTTCTAATTTTTCCGTTATTTTTTTATTTGCGTCATCATAAAACAATCCTTCGAACCCTGGAGCTTCTTCTGTCATGTACCCTCTTTCGTCGACAGGACATAATACGCCTAGGTTATATTTTTGTCCGACGACAAAATCGTCTTCCCCATGGCCTGGCGCTGTATGGACGCATCCTGTACCAGCGTCGGTCGTTACATGTTCGCCAAGGATCACTAATGAATCGCGGTCATAGAACGGGTGTTTCGCAACCACATATTCCAGCTCTTTGCCTTTAAACGATTTCACTACTTCATATTCTGTCCAGTCCAGCTCTTTTGCCACTTCTTCGAGCAGAGCAGATGCGATCACAAACTTGTCAGCTCCAACCTTCACTACAGAATATTCCAAATCAGGATGAACAGCAATTCCTAAGTTTGCAGGGATAGTCCACGGAGTAGTCGTCCAAATGACGATTTTTTCTCCATCTGTTAATACATTTTTCCCGTCCTTTATTTCAAATGCAACATAAATAGAAGGCGAGCGTTTGTCATAATATTCAATTTCCGCCTCTGCCAAGGCAGATTCGCTCGATGGAGACCAATAAACCGGCTTCAAGCCTTTATAAATATATCCCTTTTTTGCCATTTCTCCAAAGACGCGAATTTGCTGAGCTTCATATTCTGGTTTCAAGGTGACATATGGATTTTTCCAGTCGCCTCGAATTCCAAGGCGTTTAAATTGCACGCGCTGGCGCTCAATTTGCTCCCATGCATATTGCTCGCAATGTTTTCGAAATTGCGCGACATCCATCTCTTTTCGATTGATTTTTTGTTTCTTCAAAAGTGCTGTTTCAATTGGCAGACCGTGCGTATCCCATCCTGGAACATACGGTGCGCAATATCCGCTCATGGATTTATAACGGACAATAATGTCTTTTAAAATTTTGTTTAAGGCATGCCCCATATGAATATCCCCGTTTGCGAACGGCGGACCATCATGTAATATGAAAAGAGGCCGTCCTTTCGTGCGCTCCTGCACTTTTTCATAAATATCCATCTCTTCCCATTTTTTCTGGATCTCAGGTTCTTTTTTCGGAAGGTTTCCTCTCATTGGAAAGTCTGTTTTCGGCATTCGTAACGTCTCTTTATAATCCATTCCCATTCCTCCACATAATATTTGTTCACTAAAATAAAAAAACTCCTCATCCCTAAGGGACGAGGAGGAATCTCGCGGTACCACCCTTTTAGATGCGCACAAGTCATGCACATCCACTCATAAACATAACGGACTTGGCCGCCACAGCCTACTAGCATGTTTCAGCTATGGACTCAAGGGTGATGTTCATCCTTTCGCCTTTACCCGGGCTTCCACCGTCCCCGGTTCGCTGTCATAAAGGGCTTGAAAGGACTACTGTCCCTCTCATTGTTTTGTCATATTCCGTTTTATTTTCGTATTATATGAAAACACGAACAAAAAAGTCAAGTTATACTTTCGGTTCTTCCGCTTCTTCTCCTAAGATTGGCTCGACATTGTATTCCATTAAGTGATCCCAATCATCATTTTTTAGCAGATCAAGCTGTGCTTCGATGAGCATTTGAAAACGGGTGCGGAATACTTTTGACTGCTTTTTCATCTCTTCGATTTCCATTGCAATTTTATGCGATTTAGCAAGTGCTTCATTGATGATTCTGTCAGCATTTTTTTCCGCTTCTTTAATGATCAGCTTCGCTTCCTTTTGAGCGTTTCTTTTCACATCTTCCGCAGCTTCCTGCGCAACTAAAATCGATTTATTTAACGTTTCTTCTATATTTGTAAAGTGATTCAGCTTCTCGGTTAATTCCTTCACCTTTAATTCCAATTCTTTCTTTTCGCGGATGACCATTTCATAATCTTTAATCACTTGATCTAAAAACTCATTTACTTCATCTTCATCATAGCCGCGAAAGCCTTTTGTAAATTCCTTGTTATGAATATCCAGCGGGGTTAAAGGCACAAATTCCACCTCCATATGTATGTTTTTCGCAAAACACTAATCCAATTATAAACGATTTTTCGACAGAATGGGCAAAAATCTTTCCATTTGTAATATTATTTTTGTATTCCGATCTTAATGCGCCACTTATCTTTTCTTGTTTTCCCTTCAATTGCCAAAACTTTGCTTCTTCCGAATCCTCGGACAGATAACACATCATCTTCCGCAATTTCAAAATGAGCATCCTCAACAATTTTCCAATTGACTTTGACGAGACTATTTTCAATAAGCGATTTTATTTTTTGCCGAGATTGGTGATAAACATTTGCTAGAACAGCATCGAGCCGAAGCGAAGAAACGGTGATCAAAGAAATATCCATTTCTTCTTCATGAGAAAACACATCTTCGAATGGAATCTGTTTCAAACGAACGGAAATCTTTCCAATTTTATTCCAGTTCAGCTGCAGGAAATTGGCAATTTCTTGCGCAACCATGACTTGCACCGTTTCATCATGAATGATAATGTCGCCGAACTTGCTCCGTTTTAAGCCGAGCGACATAAGCGATCCAAGCACTTCGCGATGTGATAATGTCACGAATTTTTTCGGGAACATGATTTCAAATGCGAACATTGAAAAATCATCTAATGTCGGTTGAATATAGTCAGGGTAAAAAAAAGCCCGCTTTCTTTCAGCATTTTTATAGCCTCCGAAAAATTGCACGTGAACATCCGGATTTTCACCGATCAATGTCTTAATGATTTTCTGTTCCCGCGGATCTAAAAAATCGGTCAATTTTGGCCGATATTGCTCAGTCACAATTTGTTTCCATCCAAAGACTTTGTCAATGAACTCCCTTTCTTCTTTGCGAAAATGTTGATAAACACTCTCCATAAGAGACAACTCCAATTATGATATGAAAAGAGCCGATTGGCATACAAAACAATTCGAATGTCAATCGGCGAATGAATTTTATGAAATCATACTAAAAAGAGCATATAGCCCATAATCTGCAAAATGCAGGGCAATCAATGCAACAATAGGAGATACATCAATCATCCCTAATGGAGGAATGATTCTTCTAAACGGTTCTAAATAAGGCTCACATATAGCCGCTAAAAATTGTCCAATGGACGTTTCCCTTGCATTCGGAAACCAAGACATTAAAATATAAATGATAATCGCATAGGAATAAATATCGAGCAAAAAACTTAATACGTTATATATTGTCCCCATCAATCATTTCTACCACCTTTTATTTTCATCATCTGCCATGAAATCGGATATGGAGCCAGCGACATCTACGTTATCTGGGGTACATAAAAATATGTTTGTTCCAACACGCTGGATGTCTCCGCCAATAGCATAAACAGTGCCGCTTAAAAAATCAACAATTCTTTTTGCCTGATCATGCCCGATCCGCTGCAAATTGACAATGCATGAACGGCGGTTTTTCAGATGATCAGCAATTTCTTGCGCCTCTGAATACGTTCTTGGCTCACATAATATTACTTTAGTGGATTTTTGGGCGCTTTGCAAACTTACAACATTTTGTTTTCCGAAAGCGGCATTTTTTTCAACGCTGCTGTTGTGATTGAACATAATCGGTTCATGTTGGTGTTTCTCTTCCGGAGCTTCCATATCTTCAATCTCATAATCTTCATCATCGAGAGCAAAAAAGCTTTTAAATTTATTCTTTAAGCTCATCTGATTTACCTCCAGTTTCGTTTTATGTACCTACTAGCGAGGAGCCGATGCGAAGATAAGTAGCCCCTTCTTCAACCGCGATTTTGTAGTCGTTGGACATCCCCATTGATAGCTCTGTACATGGTGCATTCGCTATATTTAGTGCTTTCACTTGTTCCTGCAGTTGCTTTAAACTTCGGAAGCATCTTCTGATTTCTTCTTCATCTTCTGTAAATGGAGCCATTGTCATTAATCCGACAACTTCGATATGGCGATACTCCTTCAACTGTTGAATAAAATCAATGCATTGTTCAGGAGCCACGCCATGCTTTGACTGTTCGCCAGATGTATTTACTTGCACAAAGCATTTGATCGTTCGATCTGCTCTTTTTTCAATTTCGTTTGCTAGCGATATTCTATCCAACGAATGAATATAATCGACCTTGTCTATAATATTTTTCACTTTTCGAGTTTGAAGTGTGCCGATGAAATGCCAGACAGCTTTTGACCCAATGCTGTTATATTTCGATAAAAAACCGTCATCCCTGTTTTCGCCTAAGTGTAAAATGCCTGAATTTATCGCCTCTATAGCCCGTTCTACCGTTACATATTTCGTCACTGCAATAATTTGGATATCATCTATTTTTCGATTTGATTTTTTGCATGCTTGTTCGATTTCCTGTTGGATTCGTGCTAAATTTTCTTTCACTGACAAGGCTTAGTATCCCTCCTTCAAACCGATAAATCCCATCATTCGTCCTGTTTTCCCTTGATCTCTTCGATGGGAAAAAAACAAATCTTGATCGCAGCTTGTACAATATGAGGTCAATAGGATTTGATGTTCCGGCACTCCTTTTTTCATTAACAATCTTTTGTTGATTTCTGCAAGATGAATAGAATAAAGGCCGTTCTCAAGCTGTTTATAAAATGTCGTCTCATTGTCAAAAAGAGGTTTGATCGCATCGATCACATCGTCATTGACGACATAACAGCATTCGCCGATTGAAGGACCTATGGCTGCAAATATATTTTGAGCTTGCACACCTTCGTGCAAAACCCAACTGTCGATCATTTCACCTGCTATATTTTTCGCAGTCCCTCTCCAGCCCGCATGTGCGATGCCAATTAGTGAGTCTTTTGGAGAAAAAAAGAAAATCGGAACACAATCAGCAAAAAAAAGGGAAAGTAATATATTTTTTTCCGATGTGTATAGGCCGTCCGTTTGAGTGATGCATTGACGATATGTAAAAACCCCTGATCCTTTATGTTTATTTACTACCTTGACAATTTGTTTGTCATGGACTTGATCGGCACATACCCAGTTTGGTAGATCAAAACGAATTTTGTCCCCAATGATTTTTCGATTTTTGATCACCGTTTCCTTTTCATCATTCACATGAAGACCTAAATTTAATGAAGCAAAACCATTCTTGGAAAATCCTCCTTTTCTCGTCGTAAAACCTGCTGTAATCTGAGAATGAAGCTTCGCCCAAGCAGGTATGGAGAAAAAAGATTCATCTGTTAATTGAAACGGTTCATGTTTCATTGTACCATTCCTCTTCGACAATTCTCTTATTTTTATTTTAACATATCTTTAAGCCAACATTTAACCAAAATTCGTGCGATTCTTATTCTGTTTCAACATTTTTCGAAACTCTTACTAAAATAACATCTTTTCCGATTTTTACGATGTTCCTCCAAGGAATGACAATTTCTTCCCCTTTTCCAAAAAAACCTAAAACCTTCCCTTGACTAGTGATCATGATCGCTTGAATTTTACCAGTTTTTAAGTCGATGTCAACGTCTTCAATGCTTCCTAATTTTTTTCCGTCATGGACATTCACAACATCTTTTATTTGCAAATCGGAAATATGGATCATGCCGGCTTCTCCCCTCAAGTATTTTTACAATCAGTATATGAGTTTTTTTTTGAATGATGATAAAGGGCCACATTCAAAAGAATGTGGCCCAATGATTATTGAATATTTTTGGTCATTTGTTTAATGGCAGCTTTTTCAAGCCGAGAAACTTGAGCTTGGGAAATGCCGATTTCTTCTGCTACCTCCATTTGTGTTTTGCCTTGAAAAAACCTTTTTTTCAATATCAGCTTCTCCCGATCATTCAATCGTCTGATCCCCTCTTTTAGAACAATTTCTTCAATCCACTTGGAATCGCGGTTTCGCTCGTCGCTTAACTGATCCATGACAAAGATCGGATCACCGCCGTCGTTATAAATCGGTTCAAATAATGAAACTGGATCTTGAATGGCGTCTAAAGCAAAAACGATTTCTTCATGCGGCACATTCAGCTCTTTAGCAATTTCTTCTGCCTTCGGCTCACGTGACGTTTCGCTCATGAGTTTTTCACGCACCTGCAAAGCTTTATAGGCAATATCACGCAATGATCTTGAAACACGTATCGGATTGTTGTCTCGCAAATATCGACGAATTTCACCGATGATCATCGGTACAGCATAAGTAGAAAATTTTACGTTTTGACTCAGATCAAAATTATCTATAGATTTCATCAACCCAATACATCCTACTTGAAAAAGATCATCGACAAACTCGCCTCTGTTATTAAATCTTTGGATGACGCTTAAAACAAGTCGCAAATTTCCGTTGACAAGCTTTTCTCTGGCTGATAAATCACCGCTTTGCATTTGTTTAAATAATTCTCGCATTTCTTCATTTTTTAAAACAGGAAGCTTCGAAGTATCAACACCGCAAATTTCAACTTTATTTCTTGTCATTTCGTTTCCCCCTTACAGGAGTTCTTGCTGTCTTAAGTTAAGTATCTCCCTGAAGGGGAAAAATATGCACAAGCTGTTCAGAGTGGACACGCTGTTGATTTTTCGCTATACATGCGACTAGCAAGCAAAAATTACACCATTTTATTAAATTCTTTTCGAAGACGCTTAAGAATTCTTTTTTCCAATCTTGATATGTAAGATTGAGAAATCCCGAGCATGTCAGCCACATCTTTTTGCGTTTTTTCTTCTCCGCCATGCAATCCAAACCTAAGCTCCATTATTTGTTTTTCTCGTTCATTTAATTGCTGCAGCGCCCGCATTAATAGCTTTCGGTCAACATTAGCCTCCAAATCCTTTGTAATAATATCGTCTTCTGTTCCGAGAACATCCGAAAGAAGCAGTTCGTTTCCATCCCAATCAATGTTCAACGGTTCATCAAAAGAAACTTCAGATCTTGTCTTATTATTTCTGCGCAAATACATTAATATTTCATTTTCTATACATCTAGATGCATATGTCGCAAGCTTGATCTTTTTTTCGGGATTAAAGGTGTTGACTGCTTTAATTAGCCCGATCGTCCCAATGCTGATCAAATCTTCAATATTGATGCCGGTGTTTTCAAATTTTCGGGCAATATACACGACAAGGCGCAAATTTCGTTCAATCAAAATCGAACGGGCAGCCTTATCGCCGCTCGGAAGTTTTTTTAACAGTATTTCTTCCTCTTCCTTCGAAAGCGGAGGCGGCAGCGCTTCGCTTCCGCCAATATAATAAATTTCATCTGTTTTGATCCCTAATTTTGTTAAAAACTTGTACCATATATACGTGAGATAAAGCTTAATTTTTTTCATGTTGTTCCCCCTTCTAAACAAATTGGTTTATGAGTATGCTATGAATAAAGGCTAAGAAGCATCTTTTTGTTTACCCGTCTGGATCATTTTTGGATGAATAATGCATTGATAATCGTCTTCGCTTGAAAGCCGCGAATGATTTAGTCCAATAAGCGGGCGGGACAGCATTAATGATTCTTCTTTTGTATGAATCACCACTTCGTCTGCTATTACGGCTAATAATAACTGAAGATCCTGGCCAACAGACCGATACGGAATAATTTTCAGCCTGCCGATCCATTCTTTCTGTTCTATCGCTGTCACAGCCTCCATAGGATTTCGATTAGAAATGACTTGGTGCATACTTTCAGGAAACACGGTCATTAATTTTTCCGCTTCGGCAATCATGACTGGCTTCTTAGTGATGGGATCATACAATTGATTGCCGCTGTCAATCAATCCTTTTACTGTTACTTTTTTCTCCATCATCGTGATCGAAACATCGACAATTTGATCATAGTGGATTTTTTTTGCTTCAACCTGTTCAAGCCGCAAGCGGGAAAAATACCAAATAATCGGAAAGCCGACCACGATAAATAACCAGCTGACAGGATTTCCGAAGCCATTTCCATTTGTTAAAATCATGTTATTTTGAAATGAAAAGCCTACTTGAAAAAAATAATAAGTGCCAAGCATACCTCCCCCAACTGCAAAAGTGACAAAATAGAAAGTCAATAAATTTTCTATAAAGTAGCGAAACTTCTTAAAGCCAAAAGCATAAAGAACCATCACACATGAGAGGATTAGTTTTGATTCCGGACGGCTCGCCAGCTGTGCGAAAGGCGAAAAAAGCAATATCACAATAGCGGAGCCGATGAGCGAAGCAATCATTATTTTTTTCCATACAATGTTTCTCTTTAAGATGATTGCTGTAAGAAAAAGGAGCATGATATCAAAGCAAAAATTCATCAGCCAAATAGCATCCAAATAAATGGTCAACCGCCTCTTCCTCTCCCACCATTCAATTTTCTAGGCTTCTGACTTGCTATTAATAGGTAGTATAAACGCTATTCATTCCAAATTGTGTCAAATAGTGGCGAGTACAGCATACAATTTTTGACGGATTCCTAATGTTTTCGTCGAATGGAAAAATGGTTAAAGAAAAAAAAACGGTACAAGCCTTTTAGAGGAAGAAAGCTAAATTGCTGAAGTTGTAAACACTTTCGTTAAGAGACGATGGGGAAATTACAGGAGATCTTTTCTTAAAAAAGCTGTGTAAATGTTTATACTTTTTCAGAACGAGGAAAAAGCCTGGCTAAAAAGCCAGGTCCTTTCGCGTATATATCTGCAATTTATATTCCACAAAAAATATTAGAACTTACCATATACATGGCATTAAATTTTCAGCAAGGATCCGCATTTTTTTCAAATGGCATGTCGTATTTTTTCATAAAGTTTTGATTCATTCGTTTTGCTATTTTCGGGAACGCGTGCAAATCTGTTTATCTATTTTTACATAATTTTTTGATTCTTTCCGCCGTAATACGATTTTTGAACAAATCATGCCTAATAGGAATCTCTGAATCCTGCAAATATTTATGTTCCAGTCCAATATTTAAACTGTTTTACGCATGCAAATAATAAAAACCTTCCATTTTGCCCGCTTGATGAGCTTTAAGAAAAAAGCATGGATGACGTCTATTGTCACCCATGCTTTTTTTAGCGGCGCTTTCTGTTTCTTAAAAATGTCGGGATGTCAAGCGTATCTTCTGCCTGCTGCAATGCACGGCTCGTAATGTCGTGAGTCGGCTCTTCCTTTTTCACTTCACGCTTAGTTGCAACATTTGGCTTCTTATTAGGAGCAAATGGTCTCGCTTCTTGCTTGCTAGGATTTATTTCAGTTTCTCTAAATCCAGTTGCAATCACTGTTACAACAATTTCATCCTTCAAATCTTCATTAATAACAGATCCAAAGATCATGTTGACATCTTGGTCCGAGGCTGATGCAACAATATCGGCTGCTTCTTGAACCTCATATAGGCTTAAATTTGTTCCGCCGGTAATGTTCATCAATACTCCTTGCGCCCCGTCAATTGAAGTTTCAAGAAGCGGACTTGAGATTGCTTTTTTGGCAGCTTCAGCCGCTCTGTTCTCTCCCGTTGCTACTCCGATTCCCATCAATGCAGAACCTTTGTTCGACATAATCGTTTTCACGTCCGCAAAGTCTAGATTGATGAGTCCCGGCACAGCAATTAAATCAGAAATACCTTGCACTCCTTGACGAAGAACGTTATCCGCTTCACGGAAAGCTTCAAGCATCGGCGTATTTTTATCAACAATTTCAAGAAGTCTGTCATTCGGAATCACAATAAGAGTGTCAACGGCTTCTTTCATGGCTGCAATTCCACCAGCCGCCTGCATAGCGCGTTTTCTTCCTTCAAACGTGAACGGCCTCGTGACAACGCCGACCGTCAGTGCTCCTAAATCTTTGGCAATTTGCGCAATGACAGGTGCTGCACCAGTTCCGGTGCCTCCTCCCATTCCAGCCGTTACAAACACCATGTCTGCACCTTTTACAGCTTCTTCAATTTGTTCCTTGTTTTCTTCAGCAGCTTTTTTTCCGACCTCTGGATTTGCTCCTGCACCAAGGCCCCTTGTCAATTTTGCGCCAATTTGCATTTTTGTTTCTGCTTTTGAAAGGTTTAATGCTTGTGCATCAGTGTTGACAGCAATGAACTCTACACCTTGCACACCATGTTCAATCATCCGGTTGACGGCATTATTTCCGCCGCCTCCTACTCCAATAACTTTAATTGTTGCAAAGCCGTCAATATTCGTATCGAACTCCAACATGCAAAATCCTCCCTAATCCATCAATGCTCTATTGACGAAATTTATTCGAAAAAGTACCCAAAAAATTTCTTCACTCTGCTCATTTTTTCTTCATTTTGACGCTTCGTTTTTTGCTTTAAAGTCACTTCATTCGCTTCACTCGGAACAGTTTGCTTAATCTGTTCCACCTCCACCTTCGATCCAATCCGTCTCCCTTGAATTTTTGCATTTTTGTAGGCAAACTGGATGAGACCGACACCTGTCATGTATTGAGGATTTCTAACACCTATGTAGTCGGGGCTAGCAATCCGAACATTGTGGGCGAGTACAGTTTGAGCAAGTTCAAGCACACCAGGAATGTTTGCACTTCCGCCAGTTAACACGAAACCTCCGGGCAATTCCCTGAAGCCCAGTTTTGCAATTTCTTGAGCTACAAGCAGAAAAATTTCCTCCATTCTAGCCTCAATAATATCAGCTATTTGAAGCTGATTGAATTTTTGCATTTTATCGCTGCCTATAATCGGAACATCAAACACCTCGTCTTCAGATGCATGATCATAAAAGGCATGTCCATGTTTAATTTTAATTTTTTCAGCATTTTCTGTGGAAGTTCTAAGACCAATTGATAAATCGTTGGTAATGTGTTCTCCCCCAACCGGTAGAACGGAAGTTGTTTTTAACTCTCCGTTTTCAAAAACTGCAATGGTAGTGGATCCCCCGCCAATATCGATAAGAGCTACGCCTAAATTTTTTTCGTCTTTGGATAAAGCAACTGAACCACATGCGAGAGGCTGAAGTGCAATATCCGTAATTTCAAGGCCTGCACGTTCAACGCAGCGCAGTAAATTATGTAGAATAGTTTTTGATCCGGTGATGAGCAGCCCTTCCATTTCCAGCCTTACTCCCAACATTCCCCTTGGATCATGTATCCCGTCAAGACCGTCTACAATAAACTGCTTCGGAATGCAATCTATAATTTCCCGATCTGGGGGAATGGATAAAACTTGTGCAGCTTCAATGACACGCCTTACATCTTCATTTTGAATTTCTCGGTTTTCACTTGAAACTGCCACTACTCCTTGACAATCTTGAAGTTTTACATGAGAGCCGCTCACACCGACAACAACTTTATGGAGGGGCATGCCGATCATTCTTTCCGCTTGTTCCACAGCCTTTTTAATAGAATGAACGGTTTCATCTATATCAACAATTGATCCTTTTTTTAAGCCTTTTGATTTCACATTACCAACACCAATAACGTTTAACGATTCATCCATCATTTCGCCAATGATTACTTTTACATTGGATGTACCGATGTCAAGACTGACAAATATTTCATTGCTGTTCAATGCTTTTGGCACCTCCTTATCCAATACTACTATTCTATTACGTCCAATAGAACAATACAATGAAACGAACGTTACATATTTGTTTCAATTTGTATATGTGTAAATTCAACACTTGATCTATTTTCCCTTTTAAAAGTTGGATTTTTTTTTGTGCGTATTTCTGCCGCTGTTCCATTTTGCGATTAAAATTCTGCGAATAACCGCTATATTTTGGAAAAGCCGAACTCCAAAAGCAAACATTGCTACTAAATACAAGTCTACACCAAGATGAACGCCGAGAAAAGCTAAACTTGCAGCTAAAAGTATATTAAAAAAGAATCCGGAAACAAACACAAGCTCATCATAAGAATTTTGCAAGTATGCCCGGAATCCCCCGAACAGAGTATCAAGCGCAGCAAGTATGGCTATTGATAAATAGTTGGAATATTCATCTGGAATTTGAATGTTGCTGTACAGACCTAAGATGATACCTAAAAGAATTCCGATAACCGGGAGCCACATAACTAATTCCCTTCCTTTTCATCTTTAAGAGGTGCCATATTTTGAATGCGGATCGATTTTTCATAAGGCGGTATAATTAGCTGTTTCTGCGGTGCAGATACGGTCAATTTCAAATTATCAATCGCAAAATCGTCTTTCAATGCAGATCCATTTATTTTACTGTAAAGTTTTTCAGCGTCGTTTGATAAAATTTTGATTTCAATCGGGTAAGTGTTCAGACTGTTTCCGTCAATTTTCGTTATTCCGTTAATATCGCGGATAACGGTTGTGTTGACAACTCTGTATCCGTTTATTGAAATTTCTTTTGCTTCATAAGAGTTCACTTCATTGATCAGACGCTTTAAAAGCTCTGGCGAAATCGGCTGAATAGGTTTTCCGAGCAGGTTGCTGTCAAACAAAGGCTCAACTGTGAGAACGACACCCTCACCTTTTACTTCGGTTAAACCCGCTTTCGCCTTCAGCTCTTCTAAAGTATCTTTCAACGCTTTTTCAGGACTTTCGTTTTTTTCCATTTCCCTTTGCATTTGGTCATATTTGCGGATTTCTTCTAACAATTCCACTTGAAGCTTTTGTTCTCTTTTTAAATCTTCACGGAGCTCCCACATATCCCTCGTATCACGCTCGTCCGGTTCTTCTATGGATCGATATTGCACGCCAAGCATAAACCCAAAAATTGTTGTAATGATGGAAAATGTAAAGGCAAATTTCCATTTTGGTTTAATCAATCGTCCATCACCTTTCTTTTTTCTAGAGCTAGGTTAGCTAGGGTTTCCGCTAATCATCCAGTTCATTTGACAAATAGGGCCCCATTTTAATTTCTTTTTTCTTTTCCACCTTTACAACAATATTTTCATAGGCAAGCTGATCCAAAACGCCTCCTGCAATGTTTAGCGCCTGCGTCAATACCTCAGCATCTCCGATGGCAGAAATAACAAATGGAGCGGGAAATTGGTTTCCATCTACCGTTACGACGGGGCCGTTACAGATGATATAAGAATGATGGAATATTCTTTGTCCGTTGATCGCTACAGCGGTCGCACCTGAAATGAGCAATTCATTCACAACTTTAAAGATGTGGCTTTCATGAACAATATAATTGTTCACATTTTCCCCTTCTGGAACATAAGAAGAGTCTTCGAGCGTCACTTCAATCCCTTCGCCGACAACCCCTACCTCTCCTACAAACATCCTCAATTTTTCAACATCTTCAACTAAGTTATAATAAAGCTCTTTCTCTTTTTTCAATTGCTCTTCAATTTCTGTAACTTTTTTTTGTTTTTGAAAAAGCTCCTCCTGGAGCTTCCGGTTTGTTTCTTCTTGATTGATCAGCAGCTTTCTTGTTTCATATTCTTTTTCCCACTGTTCTGGTGATACATTCAAATCTTTTCTTTCTTTTGTCCATTGAAAAGAATATGAAATTAAGAAACCGACGACGAGCATAATAAAAAATAACATGACATGGCTGGCATTAGCTTTCCTCATCGGCTTTGTCCCCTTTATTCTTCTGTGATCCTTTCTTGCTGTAAGGCTCAAAATAAGAACCGACTTCTAAGTGGATAATCCCTTTTACTTTCGGGTTGAGTTCTTTTACAATCATTGGATATGAACGCATTTTTTCAGCAAAAGTTTTCATAGAAGCTCTCACTTCATAGCCGTTGTTCATAAATAATGTAATTATGTACGGATCCATTTTTTCCGGCGTATAGTGAACCTCAGAAATGGAATTGGAAATGGAATGCGGAAGGTTTGTCAATTGTTCAGTCATGAGATGAGCAAATTCAGCATCGTCAAAACCGAATAAGATCGGAGCATCAGGCACTTTTACGCTTTTTTGTCCATCTAAAGTTTCCCCGTTTTCCAAAACCGGGTAAAAGGATGATCCATTGGACACGTAGGCTACTCGTTTCATTTCTTCAATTTCAATCCGAATGGTGTGAGGGAAAATTTTGACTATGTTCGCACCTTTCACTTCTTTATGTTTTTTCAAGGCTTTGATCGTTTTTTCTTTATTAACACTCCAAAAATTCGTCTGTTGATCGATACCGGAAAGCGAAATGATTTCATCGCTGGGAACATTGACATTTCCGCTCACTTCTACGTTTTTCACTTTGCTTAACGGCGTTTCTAAATAAATAATTAATAAAATAAGCAAGGAGAAGGTGAGAATAAATAGTATAAATCTCCTATTTGCCTTTTGTTTGCGCTGCTGCTTGAGCTTCGGTATCCGATCCTCGATTGAAACGATTTTTTCTTTTTCCAAGTCTATGTTCACCCCATCCTAGATTCATTGAATCCAGGTTTAATATATAAGCTTGTCCAAAAGGAGCAAAAAATGTTTAAAGGTGAAAAAACGGCAATAGCATGCCGTTTTAAAAAAATCTTGTTGAAATATTATAACATAATGTACAAGCTGAAAGGGAGAAAGATTTTTCCTATTTATTCCTTCCAACAATTTCAACTTCCGTTTCCATTTTGATTTGGAATTGCTCGTAAATCGTCTTTTTTACAAAATCGATGAGGGCCAGAACATCTGAAGCTGTTGCATTGTCTTCATTGACAATAAAATTCCCGTGCATCTCCGATATTTTTGCGCCTCCGATTTTGTAGCCTTTTAAGCCGGCTTTTTCAATGAGCTGACCAGCATAATGAGGAAGGGGGTTTCGGAAAATGCTTCCTGCGCAAGGATGGTTCCAAGGTTGTGTTTCACGGCGATATTCTTTATTTTTTTGCATCGTGGATACGATGCTGTCTCTATCTCCTTTTTTTAATTGAAATACCGCTTCTAAACATATTCCCGGGCGCTTTTTTTGCAAGATGGAGCTGCGGTATGAAAATTCCATTTCTTTATTGGAAAGCCATTCTAATGTCCCATCTGCAAACAAAATATGCGCCTTTTTGAGAACATTTGAAATATCCGAGCCGTGCGCACCCGCATTCATATAGACCGCACCGCCTACAGATCCGGGAATGCCGCTGGCAAATTCTAAACCAGACAATCCTTTTCTGCTGATCAATGTTGACAGGCTGACTAATGAATAGCCTCCCCCTACTGTGATCTCCTCATCTTGAATGGTTAAATGGCTGATGCCGTTTCCTAATTTAATTACGACCCCGGCAATTCCTTCATCTAAAACAAGTAAATTGGATCCTCTCCCTATTACGCGCCAATCTGCATGATGCTTTTTGATGATTTCCATTGTTTTCATTAAGCCTTCAATGCTTTTTGGCTCGACAAACACATCTGCCGGTCCGCCGACTTTCATCGTTGTATGTTTTTTTAACGGCTCATTCTCAAGCACTTTTCCTACATCAGCTCGAATTAACTCTTCCAACAGCTGCTTCACATGTATCCCCCCATTTTCAAATCTTGTTATTAGCAGCGGCAAGTTCGTTCATGACTTGATAAAGCCTTTTGGCTGCATCACGAACTCCCAGTTCAAAAGAAGCTTCGCTCATGCTCTTCAACGTTTCCGGATTCAGTAAAATTTGATCGATCAACGTTAACAAACGATGCCCTGTTAAATTTTGTTCAAGCAATAAAACGGCAGCGTTTCTTTCACTGAGTGTGCGGGCATTTGCTTCTTGATGATTGGCTGTAACATACGGGCTTGGAATTAATATGCTTGGAAGACCAAGCGCTGTTATTTCCGCTAAAGTCGTAGCACCTGCTCTTGATACGATTAAATCAACTGCTGCCAGCACATCCGGCATTTGGTGGATAAACGGTTTGATAATAATATTTTTCAGCCGGCCGCAATCACCTATTTGTTCCATTATTTGCTTGTAATGAACCTCACCGGTGACATAAACAATTTGATACGGCTTTTTCGATAATTCGTCAAGGATGCTGAGGACAGATTCATTAATCGGTCTTGCCCCGCGGCTTCCTCCAAAGATGAGCACGGATTTTACATTCTCTGTTAAATTTAAAGATGATTTACCTTTTGCCCGATCGCCGCCAATCACTTCCTGCGCGCGAGGATTTCCTGTTAGAACAACTTTTTCTTCCGGAAAAAATTTTTTGGAGCTTTCAAAAGAAATGGCGACTTTATCAACATATTTTGCTAAAAATTTATTAGTCAAACCAGGCACGCTGTTTTGTTCGTGGATGATTGTCGGTATTCCGAGTCTGCTGGCTGCATAAACGACTGGTCCCGAAACATATCCTCCAGTCCCAACTACAACATCCGCCTGAAACTCTTTTAGCAGCTTTTTGCAGATGGCGAAGCTGTTGAAAAATCGATAAACTGTTTTAACATTATCAAACGACAGCTTTCGTTTAAAACCGCTAATTTTAATCGCTTTAAACGGGATCCCTTCCCGTGCCACAATCTCTTTTTCCAGTCCATTTTCCGTCCCTATATATAAAAAATTGGCATGAGGGTCATATTTTTTCACTTCTTTTATGAAAGCAAGCGCAGGATAAATATGACCGCCGGTTCCTCCTCCACTTACGACAATGTTCATTCAAAAAGCCCCCCTGAAATGTTAGAAACTTTTTATAAAACAGTTAAAAGAGGCTGAGCAAACAAGCCGAAAAGCCCCTTTTTTTTCCATATTTATCCGGATTGGAAAGCTTAATATTTTGCATATCGGCTAATATTTAAAAGCACCCCGATTGCCATCAGCATTAACGTCAGTGACGATCCTCCATAGCTTAAAAACGGAAGGGTGATGCCCGTTACAGGCATTAATCCTGTGACAACCCCGATATTGATCATCACTTGAATCGCAACCATTGCAACAATGCCGACAGCTAGCAAGCTGCCGAATAAATCAGGCGCGTTCAACGCGATTAAAATTCCCCGCCAAAGCAAAAGAGAGAATAATAAAAGCACAAGAGAACCGCCTATAAACCCCAATTCTTCCGCAACGATCGCAAAAATAAAATCTGTTTGTGGCTCGGGCAAATAAAAAAACTTTTGTCTGCTTTGACCCAATCCTAATCCGAAAAGGCCTCCAGGGCCAATTGCATAAAGCGATTGAATAATTTGAAACCCGCTCCCAAGCGGATCCTCCCATGGATTTAAGAACGAAGTGATCCTTTTCATACGATAAGGAGCTGATAACACAAGAGCGGTAAAACCGAGTGCACCTATCAATCCCAGTCCGATAAAATGGCTAATTTTCGCTCCTGCTGCAAAGATCATGACGACACATGCTCCCATCATCACCGTTGCTGTTCCTAAATCCGGCTGAAGCATAATGATCCCAAATGCTAAAAAGACTAATCCTAAGGACGGGAAAAGCCCTTTTTTAATGGTTGTTACAAATTTTTGATTTTCGGACAAAAATTTAGCCAGAAAGGCGATCATCGCTAGCTTCATAAACTCAGAAGGCTGTATGGAAAATGCCCCGACACCGATCCAGCTTCTGGAGCCATTTCGTACAACGCCAATTCCAGGAATCAACACGGCAATCAGCAAAACGAAGCATACGATTAAAAGCACCTTTGCCCACGTTCTCCATGTCCAATAGTCTATATTCATAAAAAAGAACATGGCAACAATGCCCAAGGCGGCGAACAGCAGCTGCCGCTTTGCAAAAAAGAATGCATCGTCAAATTTATACGTTGCCCATATGGCGCTTGCGCTATATACCATGATTAAACCGATCGAAAGCAGCAAAAATGTGATCAAAATTAAAATGAAATCTGGAGATTTGCTTTTTGTCGACACGCCGAACACCCCATCTTTTTTAAGCTTAAGGGTACGAGCCCTTATTTTAGCTTATGCACGGCGTTTATGAAAATGTCTCCTCTCTCTTCGAATGTTTTATATTGATCCCAGCTTGCACAGGCCGGAGAGAGCAAAATGACATCACCTATATCCGATATGCGAAACGCCGCAAAGACTGCTTGTTCCACATTATCGACATGTTCTATCAGTTCTATTCCAGCCTTCTTTGCAGCCTTCTTTATTTTTGGGGCAGTTTGTCCAAAGGTGATGACTGCTTTCACATGTTTGAAATACGGGATTAATTCATCAAATTCATTCCCCCGGTCAAGCCCTCCGGCCAGCAATACAACAGGGGATGAAAAAGCTTCGAGAGCCTTTGTTGTTGCCAAAATATTCGTGGCCTTCGAATCGTTATAAAATTTTCTTCCTGAAACTTCGCCAACATATTGCAGGCGATGCTTTACACCTGAAAACGATGCCAGCACCTTTTGAATCGCTTTGTTTCCAACATTTTTCGCCTTTACTGCACAAATAGCGGCCAAAATATTTTCTAAGTTATGCTTGCCGACAAGAGCGATATCTTTTATATCAATAATTTTTTCACCATCATACCAAATGGATTCATTTTGGATATAAGCACCATTTGATACTTCCTTATTGGTTGAAAAATAAATTTTCTTTCCGTTTGACAGTTCAGACAGACGCACAACATCTTGATCATCCGAATTGATAACCGCAACCGATTGGTCATCTTGGTTTGAAAAAATTTTCCCTTTCGCTTGCATATAATTTTCGCGAGTTCCATGATAGTCTAGATGGGCATTAAAAATATTTAACAAGACCGCGACTGAAGGTTTAAAATGAATGGTTCCTAAAAGCTGAAACGAGGATACCTCCATAACTACAATTTGTTCCTTTGTCGCTTCCTGTACAACTTCACAAGCCACATTTCCGATATTTCCTGCCAGCAGCGGCTGTTTTCCATCTGCCTTCAGCATTTCGTATATTAAAGTTGTCGTCGTCGTTTTTCCATTCGATCCAGTTATCGCAATAATTTCCGCTTCAGAAATTTGATACGCAAGCTCGACTTCGGTTATAACGGGAATATTTTGGCTCGCTGCTTTTTGTACGATCGGGTTTGTGTATGGAATGCCTGGATTTTTTACAACAATATCAATATTATGCTCCTCGAGCAATTGTTCCGGATGTTCTCCTAAAATAAGTTTGATCCCTAAACTTTCAAGTTCTTTTACATCATCATTTGCTTCGTATGGTTTCATGTCGTTTACGGTAACACGAGCACCTAGTTTATGCAATAATTTAGCGGCTCTCAAGCCGCTTTTCGCCAAACCTAATACGAGAACGTTTTGATCGACATACATTTGTACATTTTTCAATTATAACCACACCTCGATGATAATTCCTAGTATTGCAAAAAGCAAACCCATCGCCCAGAATGTCACGACGACTTTCCATTCCGACCATCCGTTTAATTCATAGTGATGGTGGAGCGGGCTCATTTTAAACACTCTTTTTCCAGTCATTTTAAAGGAAATTACTTGAATAATGACTGATAATGTTTCAATAACAAACACGCCGCCAATCACTATAAGCAAAATTTCTAATTTTGTCAAAATGGCTACAGCGACAATCGCTCCGCCTAAAGCCAATGAGCCAGTATCTCCCATGAACACTTTTGCAGGGTGAGCGTTGAACACTAAAAAGCCTAATACGGAACCGACCACTGCAACACTAAAGATGGCGATATCATATTGACTATTGTTCCATGCCAATACAGCAAATGCTCCGAAAGCAATTGCAGCGCAGCCGGATAACAATCCATCGAGACCGTCGGTCAAATTGACGGCATTTGAGCCACCTACAAGCATAAACAAAATAAGAACCGGGTAGAGCCAGCCAAGATCAAAAGAAAGTTCCGTCCCCGGCAATCGAATTTCTGTAGAGAACTCAAATTGATTTAAAACAAAATAAAAAATAACCGCAACAATGATTTGACCGATTAATTTTTGTTTTGAAGTCAGACCGAGATTTCTTTTTAACACCACTTTAATCATATCGTCTAAAAATCCAAGGAGTCCGTAACCGATCGTTACAAACAACAGCAAAAACGTTTCGATCCCCGGTTTCGAAAATTTATTGGTCATGACAATAGTGGTGATAATGATGGATAACATAATCATGACTCCGCCCATCGTCGGAGTTCCGGATTTTTTTTGGTGGGATTTTGGTCCTTCATCCCGAATACTTTGGCCAAATTTCAGCCTTCTTAAAAATGGAATAAAAATGGGAGAAAGTAATACACTGATTAAAAAGCCCATTAAGATGGTAAAAAGCACGACTTGTTCTAGCATTGATACTTCCTCCTCCCACCAAAACCAACATTTGCCTTTATATCCATATGATTATTGATGTTAAACCATTCCAATTTCATAACAAATCCTCTTCCTGCTTGATTATTTATTCTCTTTCAATTGAATAGCGCGAATAGCCACTTTTCGATCATCGAAGTCAAATTTTTTGTCCCCGATTTGTTGATATGTTTCATGGCCTTTTCCTGCAATGACGACGACATCTCCTTCTTCTGCATTGCTGATTGCAAATTGGATGGCTTCCTCTCGATCGACAATTGAATGAAAAGGTTCTCCGTCGACACCAGCTGTCATATCTTTTAATATTTGATGTGGATCTTCATTTCTAGGGTTGTCGGAAGTAAAAATTGGAATGTCCGCCCACTGAACAGCAATTTTCGCCATAAGCGGACGCTTCGTTCGATCGCGGTCTCCTCCGCAGCCAACGACTAAAATGACTTTCTTTTTGGCAAGCTCCTTCACCGTTTTCAATAAATTGTCCAAGCTGTCTGGTGTGTGTGCATAGTCAATAATGACGGAAAAATTTTGTCCGCAATCTACTAACTCAAATCGGCCGCGCACACCTTCCATCGATTCGACCGCTTCGATGATCTTTTCGATCTCAACTCCTGAAACTAAAGAAGCCGCAATAGCAGCAAGAACATTATAAACGCTGAATTTCCCGACTAAATTCATTTGTACAGGAAATGTACCTTCAGGAGTAACGAGGAGAAAAGAAGTCCCGCTTGCATTCATTTTCAATTCTTTCGCCATAATCTCACATTCGTTTTCAATTCCATATGTAACGATATGGGAAGAAGTCATATGTCTGTAATAGTCAGAGGCTGGATCATCACCATTCAATATAGAAAATTTTGGATGATCATGATCATATTTATTTCCGAGCTGAGCAAACAATAATCCTTTCGCATTTCGATATTCTTCCATTGTTTGGTGATAGTCTAAATGGTCTTGGGTGAGATTCGTAAATACTGCAACATCAAAATCACAGCCGTGGACTCGTCCCATATGCAGCGCATGAGAGGAAACCTCCATACTGGCGTGGGTCACGTTCTCCTCGATCATCTTTTTAAATGTTTTTTGCAGGGTTAAGCTGTCAGGCGTTGTATTTTTTACTTCGTATTGTTGATCATTTATTTTTGTATACATTGTTCCGATTAAACCGGTTTTATAGCCGGCATTGCGAAAAATATGATCAATCAGATGAGTCGTAGTCGTTTTTCCGTTCGTGCCCGTGACACCGATGAGGTGAAGCTTATGTGTTGGCTGGTCATAAAAATAATCAGCAAGCACAGCCATTGCCCGTTTTGTATCATTTACGACAATTACCGGGATATCACCCGGCAGATGATTCAGCGGTTTTTCTGATAACAGAGCGGCCGCGCCTTTTTTTACAGCTTCTAAAGCAAACTCATGACCGTCTACCGTAAAGCCTTTGATGCAAATAAATAAGCTTCCTTCCTTCACAGCACGCGAATCCATTTCCAATGAAGTAATCTCAGGATTCCCATTACCATAACGTTTATAATGATGTAGAGCAGTGAGAATTGCATCTAATTTCATAACGATAATCCTTTCTCAAAAAAACATTCTCCATTATTTTATCTTAGCTTAAAATGAGCGACAAGGGCTTTTCAAAAGCAGTTGTTTCAAAAAGCCCTTTTTTAGAAAATTATTCGTCTGCTGCCGCCTCGTCTCCTAATAAAATTCGTACAGTAGATCCTTCTTTTACCTTTACGCCTGCTTTTGGCGATTGTTGAACGACTACCTTGCCGTCGCCGTTTACATCAAGTTTTAAATTCACAAGCTGTTCAGCGAGCTCTTGTTTTGAGAGTCCTAAAACGTCCGGTACTGTGACGAACTTTTCATCCAGCCAAGTTTCCTTTTTTTCCATTTGCTTCGTTCTAGGCTTCACACCGAGCTGTCGGAGACTGTCTTTTATGATTGTTCCTACAATTGGCGCGGCAACAACACCGCCAAATTGCACCGTTCCCTTTGGATTATCAACGGCGACATAAACAACTATTTGAGGGTTGTCTGCAGGTGCAAAACCAATAAACGATACAATATGATTATTTGTCAAATATCCTCCGCCGGGAGCAGCTTTTTGCGCAGTCCCCGTTTTTCCTCCGACCCGATACCCTTCAACAAACGCTCCTCTTCCTGTACCTTTTGCAACAACACTTTCAAGAGCAGCGCGAATTTGTTTGGATGTTTCCTCGGAAATAACGCGTCTTTTCGCCTCAGGAGTCTTTCTTGATACAACATCTCCCGTATCCGGGTCAATCCATTCTTTTGCGATATTCGGTGTATATAAAACACCGCCGTTGATCGCGGCTGAAACAGCGGCCACTTGCTGGATCGGCGTTACAGAGACCCCTTGGCCGAACGCTGTGGTCGCAAGCTCGACAGGTCCAACCTGACTTTCTTGAAATAGAATGCCGCTTCCTTCACCTGCTAAATCAATCCCCGTTTTTTCACCAAAGCCAAATTTTTTAATATATTCAAACAAAGTCGATGTTCCCAGCCTTTGTCCAAGTTCAACAAATCCCGGGTTGCATGAATTTTGAACAACTTCAAGAAACGTCTGATCCCCATGTCCGCCTTTTTTCCAACATCTTAATGTCGCACCGGCAACTTTTACATAACCCGGGTCGTAAAAATGCTCTCTATAAAGATCAACCTTCTTTTCTTCAAGAGCGGCTGCTAACGTGATAATTTTAAATGTTGATCCAGGTTCATACGTGCTCCAGATCGGCAAATTTCGGTTATAAACTTTCGGATCGACATGCTGATATTTTGTCGGATCAAATGTCGGTCTTGATGCCATGCCTAAAATTTCTCCGTTGTTCGGATTCATGGCAATGGCAATTATTCCGTCCGGATTGTATTTCGATTCGGCAATGTCCAATTCCCTTTCGATGATCGATTGAATTTTTGCATCAATCGTCAACTTTAAATTCAAGCCGTCCACAGGAGGCATATATTCCTCCACTTCATTTGGCATTCTTTTTCCTTTAGCATCAGAATAAAATTTAACATATCCTTTTTGGCCTTTCAATTGCCGATCATAATATAATTCAAGTCCGCTTAGCCCTTGATTGTCTATCCCTGTAAAGCCCAAAACGTGCGCTAAAAGGCTGTTAAACGGATAATATCTTTTAGAATCTTCGGCAATGTAAACGCCTTTTAAATTTAAACTGCGTATTTCTTGCGCTTTTTCGTCAGATATTTTCCGCCCTTCAGGATGAACACGGACAATCATTTCTTTTTTCGTTACGTATTGATAAGCTTTTTCCGTCGGCATATTTAAGACAGAAGCAAGCTTTTGAGCCGTTTCAGCTGGATTTTCGACCTGACGGGGAATGATAAAAACGCTCGGAGCACTGACATTTGTCGCAAGCTTCTCCCCATTTCTGTCCACGATTTCTCCCCGCTTTGGTTCAAAAGGGATATTTCTGCTCCATAAATCCTTGGCAAGAGAAGTTAATTGCCCGCCTAACACAAATTGGACATATCCTAGTCTTACTTCGATCACGGCGAAAATCAAAAAACCTGCCAATAGAACGAAAACGAGCCGTTTTCTTACTGTTACATTTGAAACGCGCATATATATGATAACTCCCCTCATGTAGGTTCGCTATCAAAATATATGCCTCGTCCATTTAATATAGAACAAGCTTCAAGCGGAAGCAGGCGCCCGCTTGCCAAACCGTTCCCAGATACATTTTTTTTAAAAGCGGGCTCCTATTGTGGTACTACTTAGGCTTTTTTAATTTAATAGTTAATTGATCTCCTTTTCTAATTTCAGTGCCTGGTTTAATATTTTGTGCGTTAACATATCCGCTTCCTTCATATTTCAGCTCAAGCTCCATGATGGAACACAGCTTCATCACATCCCGCAACGACCATCCGGAAATGTTCGGCATTTTCACAGCTCCGTCCGTTAGAAGAAACACTTTTTCTCTTTGGATCACCCGTGAAGTCGCGCTTGGATATTGGGAGGTGACGGTGGCTCCGCCGCCTAGAACAATTGGTTGAATTTGCTGTTTTTCGAGCTGTTGAACGGCTTGTTGAACCTGCTGGCCTTTATATTCAGGCAGTGAAACTCCGACTTCTTTTTCATTTTTAACATTTTTTTCTTCCTTCGCAGCAGCAGTTGTCGGTTCAATTTTTAAATATTCAAGACTATTTTTCATCACTGATTTAAAAATCATGGAAACAGGAGCTGAACCGGTTTCTGTCGGCTTCAACTTCGGCTGCTGAACAGCAACGTAGACAATGAGCTCTGGATTTTCTTTTGGAGCCATTCCTAAAAAGGAAAATACATAATTTTCCCGACCCGTTAAATAACGTCCTCCTTCTCCTGCTATTTGAGCTGTCCCAGTCTTCCCGGCGATGTGGTACCCCGGTATTTGAAAAGGTTTCCCTGTTCCATGTTCAGATGTCACAACAGTTTCTAAAATATCAAGCGTTTTCGCAGCAGTTTCTTTTGTGATTGGTTCGCCTTCTACCGATGGTTCCGTCTTCTTTAGCACTCGATTTGTGTCAGGGTCTACAATTTTATCGATGACATAAGGCTTCATCATCTTCCCATCGTTGGCAATAGCTGTTGCAGCTTGTACGAGCTGGATTGGTGTGAAAGCTGACGCTTGTCCAAATGCAGTCGAAATTTTATCCCTCTCCCATTTGTAATTTAATTTGCTGTTCTCTTCGTTCGGCAAATCAATACCCGTTTTTTCTAAAAACCCAAAACGATTTAAATATTGATAAAACCGCTCAAGCCCAATCTTTTTATGCGCTAATATGGCAAAACCGACATTGGATGACCGCTGAACAGCTTCATCAAACGTAATGGTGCCCCATCCGACATTGTTATGATCGTATATAGGACTTGCGCCTTTTACTTTATACATCCCGGACTTATATTTTTCGTTGCCGTTATAAACCCCTTCATTAACCGCAGCAGCTAATGTAAAAATTTTCATTGTCGAACCAGGCTCAAAACGGTAAGAAACAGCGTCATTGTAAAAATTTTGAATATCACGCTCGTTTGGATCAAAGCTTGGCCGCTGAGACATCGCTAAAATTTTCCCCGTTTTTGGGTCTGCGACAATTCCGATCATTTTCGTCGGCTGATATTGTTTTTCAGCTTCATTTAACGCATCTTCCAAAAACGTTTGAATTTTTTGGTCAATTGTTAAATAAACGTCGGCTCCGTTATTCGGCGTAACAATTTTGTCTTTGCTGCCCGGCAGCTTGTAGCCGCTTCGGTCGCTTTCATATATCACATATCCGTCTGTTTCCTGCAAATATTTATCTAAGCTTTTTTCTATCCCCAGCTGCCCGGTTGTTTTTCCCGTCTTTTCATCTCGCTTGGCGTAGCCAATCACATATGATGCAAATTTTCCGTTTGGATAAAAACGTTTTGTATCGCGAATAAAACCGATGCCGGGCAATTTAAGCTTTTCAATTTGCTGTTTTTTCGCAAAGCTGATGTTTCTTCCTTTTTCTCCGAATTCGACCTGAAACTTGTCTTTTTTCAAAATAGTTTCGATTTCTTTCTGTTTCATTCCAAGAATGGGAGCTAATTTTTCTGCCGTTTCTTCAGGATCGACAACATGATTCGGATGGTCGGGATCCGTTGTCATTTTTTCATCCAATACAGCTACTAATGTATAGGTAACAGTATCTTCAGCGAGCACGTTTCCTTTTTGATCCAATATTTGGCCGCGGCGGGCTTCAAGCATGCGCTTTTTTTCATATTTTTCTTTTGCCTTAACAGCTAGCACTTGACCATCGACAGTTCCTGTCGCTTGAATGTAGAAAAACCTCCCAAATAAGATAAAAAAGAGCAGAACAAATATTACGGATAATATTGCTGCTCCCCGATTCATATTTTTGCTTTTCTTCATCCCAATCAGTCCTGTATGCCTTTTACTTTGCTTGGATCTAATGTGAAGCCTAAGTCTTTAGCAATTTTATAAATTCTTTCAGGTCTTTTCAATTCATCGACCTGAAGGTTTAAATCACTGTTGATTTTTTCCTGATTTTCAATTTCAGCTTCGATTTTCTGCATTTCTATATTTGCTTGATACAATTTCACACTATTTGAGATAATCCAAATGGAGCATACCAGCATCAAAAATAAAAAAACAACAAATAACAGTTTCTCGCCTAATGTAATGGAGGATCTTTTTCGTTTAACAACGAGGGTTTGTTTTGCATGCTTCTTTTCTTCTTGTCGCCTTTCTTGAATTTTGACAGCTAAATTGCTCATAGAAAACCTCCTATTTTTTAATCTTTTCTGCTATACGAAGTTTAGCGGATCTCGCCCTTCGATTTTCTTCAATTTCATTTTCCGACGGCACGATCGGTTTTTTTGTTATAATTTTGATTTCTGGCAGCATTTCGTTGGGAATTATCGGTATGTTGCGTGGAATTTCTGCTTGGCTGGCAGCTTTTCTAAACGCCAGTTTGCAAATTCGATCTTCTAAAGAATGGAACGTAATGACACATATCCGCCCTTCTGGAGCTAACAGTTCAATTGCCTGACTAACCGCGCTTTCAAAAGCGGAAAGCTCGTCATTGACGGCAATTCTAATTGCTTGAAAGATGCGTTTGGCAGGATGCCCGCCTTTTCTTCTAGCGGCGGAAGGAATGGCCTCTTTTATAATTTCCGTCAGCTCGCCAGTTGTTTGTATGGTCTTTTTTTTGCGGGCAAGTTCAATTTTTCGAGCAATTTGCTTTGAAAATTTTTCTTCTCCGTATTGAAAAAAAATTTTTACAAGCTTTTCATAGGGCCAGGTGTTGACAATGGTAAAAGCGGAAAGCTCTTGGTTTTGATCCATTCTCATATCAAGAGGAGCGTCATATTGATAGCTGAAGCCTCGTTCCGGTGTGTCCAGCTGAGGCGAAGATACTCCCAAATCAAACAAAATCCCGTCTACTTGATGGACACCCCTAGAGAAAAGCTCTTCTTTTAAATGTTTAAAATTGCTTTTGATGATGGTTACTTTATCTTGGAAGGGCGCGAGTTTTTCCTTCGCAAAAGCAATTGCAGCTTCATCTTGGTCAAAGGCGTATAAATGTCCAGTTGTCAGCCTTTTAGCAATTTGTTCGCTATGGCCTGCCCCTCCTAATGTACAATCAACATAAATTCCGTCCTCTTTTATTCGTAAACCTTCAATCGCTTCATCCAGCAAAACTGTCTTATGTACAAACAATATCCAGCACCTCGTTTCCAACGGAAGAAGTTTTGATTATGGATAGGATGAACATCAAATATCAAAATCAATCATGTTTTCTGCAATTTCTTCAAATGATTCTTCTTGTTCAGCCACGTATTGCTCCCAATTTTGTTTGCTCCAAATTTCTATCCGACTGGAAACGCCGATGACGACGCATTCTTTTTCCAATTTCGCGTAAGCAAGAAGTGGAGCCGCAATGTTAATCCGTCCTTGCTTGTCCATTTCACATTCAATAGCGCCGGAAAAGAAAAATCGTGTAAAAGCTCGGGCATCTTTTTTTGTTAATGGGAGAGCTTTCAATTTCTCTTCAATCACTTTCCATTCGCTGAGGGGATATCCAAACAAGCATTGATCAAGACCTCTCGTGAGAACAAACTTCTCGCCAAGGCCTTCCCTGAATTTTGCGGGTACGATCAATCTTCCTTTTGAATCGATCGTATGTTGGTATTCTCCCATAAACATCACGTTGGCCCCACTTTCATTTCTTTTCCACCACTTCCCCCCACTTTTCACCACAAATTTATTGTACTATTAATGGACATAAAAAAAAACCCTGTATGACACAGGATTTTTCAAAAAATAGTTTTATAATTTGACAATTTTATGTTTTCCATTGAAAGTATATGTCAACTGCTGCAAATCTTTTACAAAATTCGGCCCATATTTGTTTAAATAGTAATAAATATTCCATACTCTTTCTTGCCATTGATTATTCGGTTTCAATGAATACTCAATACGCCTGAACTTTTGCAGCTCTGCTTCATATTTTGCATGTATCTTTTTTTGAACGATCCTTTCCACAAAATCTATCTGCTGTTCGATAAATTGTGCGTTTTTCCGCAATACGGGCGCTAAGCTTTGGTCGAAATCCTCTATTTTTTCTCGCAATGACCGATGAATGTCCTCAATCTCTACTTTTGCTTTCGACACATATGCGCTGACATCAAAAGGCTCCTTTTGTTTAAACCACCTATGTTTTAACGGTTCAACCCCCTGCTTAAGAACCTCTTCCAACGGCAGGTCCAATTCTAGCAAGTCCGACTCTATGTTTCTTTCTAAAATCGTCAAATGAATTCTCGGAATAACTGGCGGCACATTCATCGAGAATAAATGAAATACCCCTTTTAATTCTGCCCAATACGCAATTTCTCCTGGTCCGGCGATAAAAGCCAAAGTCGGAAGCAAATATTCCTGCATGACCGGTCTTGTCACTACATTATTGCTGAACTTCCAAGGATTCATTCTGACTTCTTCTAAAAGATCAGACAACGAAGACGTCCAATTGATTTCAGGGATCGAAAACAGATTCTTCTCTTTTTCTATGAGCAAATAGCGCTCATCTTCTATTTGATAAAACAGATTGGCGCAGTTTTCTCTCATTGTAATTGCTTGATATGGATATCCTTCTTCTTTTAAAATTTGCTGCTGCTTGACGACTTGATGATAAATGCTGTCAGTTGCCATGAGCATTTGTTCGAAATAAGATTTTTCCAATTCCCGCAATTCTTTTGATCCAGAGTTGATGAGTACAATTCCTTCATCTCCGAACATGGAGATGAGTAATCGTTCAAAAAATTCAACATAAGTGGCAGATTGGTCAAGCTCATGATACAAAGAAGCAAGCAAATGTTTCGTATATTTCGTTTCGCCAAATGCCGCAAAAACTTCTTCCAGCCAAATGCGACAAGCGTTTTTATCAATTGATAACTCCGATATCATTGTTTTTTTTCGCTGTGTTTGCATGATCGTTTTCTTTTTCAAACGCCCTCTGTCTGCCACATAGAGATGATTAATTTCGTCAAAGTCATGATCCTCCCCCGCGATCCAAAAAACGGGAACAACAGGTATGTTCAGCTTTTTCTCTTGCTCTTTCGCCAATGCCAATATGGAAATGATTTTATGTATTGTATATAAAGGTCCTGTTAAGAGTCCAGCTTGCTGACCGCCCACAACGACGACACTATTCGGATTTTTTAATTTTAAAATATTCTCCATTATCTGTTCTGTTGCGTTCAGCCGCTTATGATATTGGATTAAAACATCCGCCAGCTCATCCCTCTTATAAGTCCTTGATAAAATATCGTCATATCTTTTTTGAAATACATCTTCTTGAAATGGATCATAATCAAAATATTTTTCAACCTCTAATCGCCGATTTATATAATTGTTCACAAAAGGATTGGATTGAGGAAGGAAGAGTTCAAACGCCTCCATATCTATTAACTTCCTTTCTTCGTTCATTATCATTACCCCGACAAGAGTATAGCATGTAATATTTTCAAACAAAAAAAATTTGCTTTTTTTTATTCACATTTGATTCATTATGTACATAATCACCCCGATGATCGCCATGCTCTCAGACAGTAGAAAAAATATTAAAAAAGAGCTTCTCCACATCATTTTCAATGCTTTCATCCATTTGATCTCGTCAGTGAATACGAATTGAAGTCCAGCTGTCGCCAAAAAAAGCAGCAAATATAAACAAAGCAGCCATAAAAACGATTGATGATGCCAAATAACAGAAAGCTTGATCCAAAATGAAACGGCAAAAAATACAGCAGCCACATCCACGCTCAAAAGGAAAGATTTTTTCTTACTTTTTAATAGAATACGAAAAAGAACCAAAAACAGCAGCCACGCGGCCAATGGAAACGTCACAAAAAAGGCGATAATTCCTATAACAATTCCCATCAACGTTCCTCCCGGTTTTCCACTCCTTTAATCGCATTGTACAAAAATTCCATTGTACAAGTATGAGCACCCTTTTCTTTCCCTTTTTGAATGAGATCCCCTAATATTGAATCAATTTCTGTTTTTTTATGATGTTCAATATCCGACAGCATTGACGAACGATTGTTTTTTGTCTTTATTGCAATACTTTCAATATATTCCCATAAATCATCCTTATCATTTATTTCAAGAACATCACATACTTCGTGAAATAGCTTTTTGGCAAGCTTTGTAACATAAGGATTGCTGACGATGTGGCCATTCGGCATTCGGAATAAGGCAGTTAATGGATTAATAACTGCATTGGCGGCCAATTTTTTCAATACAACCGGCTCCCAATCCTCTTCATATTGTATCAAAAATAAAGGATCAGACGTATTTAACTGATCAATAAATTCCCGCGCCCCACCGCCGTCATACGGGCTGATGCGAATTTTCCCAATACCAGTATGGTGAACGGTATTGGGGGATTTTTTTAAGGCGCCGTGCTCTACAACACCTATATACAATTCATGTTGGGCAAGCTCTTTCATTCTGCCGATATGAGTTATGCCGTTTTGAACAAATACAATCTTTTTCGGCGGCAATTGCTTTAGATTTCCAAATAATGACGGCAGACTATATTGCTTGACAGCAATAATTAATAATTCTTCATTATATAATACATCTGCACGTGATTTTACATATGCAGTCCAAGGGCTCGGGCCTATGACATGTATCCCTTCTGTCCTTACCGAAATTGCCTGCTCTTCCGTCTTTGTATAAAGGGTAATGTCATGTTTTCGGCTAAGGTATGCCGATATTAACAAGCCTACAGCTCCTCCGCCAATTACACCGATCTTCAAGTTCTCCACCTCTCTCATATGTATCATAACAAACAAAAACTAAAAATTCTTCTTTTTCCTGAATATAATTAAAAATTGATTATATTTGCTTTTTTATTATTTTTTCAATGTTATTTTCTCTTTATGTTTAGTATAATGTGAGTGAAAAGGCGTCTATCATTATAGCGGCAATTGGGGGAGATTCGCCATGGTAAAAGTGGAAAAATTATTAGTCAATTATAAAACTTTAGAGGAATTTAAAAAATTTAAAGAATACGGTTTACAAGAATTATCCATGCTGGAGGATTTAGAAGCAAATATTATCGAAAATAACAGCGATTCGCCCTTTTACGGGATTTACTACGGAGACAAATTAATTGCCCGGATGAGTTTATATCGGGTGGATAAAAAATATGATCAATATTTTGAGCCAAAACAGGACTATCTTGAGTTATGGAAATTGGAAGTGCTTCCTGAATACCAAAGAAAAGGGTATGGAAAAGCGCTAGTTGATTTTGCCAAATCGTTCGGCTTGCCTATAAAAACAAATCCGCGTATGAAATCGGCTGGCTTTTGGGAAAAGATGGGCTTTGTCCCTGTAAAGTATGATATGAAACGAGATCGTGGAGAAAATCCTCTCGTTTGGTATCCTAACGGTGTCACTGTCAAAGAAAAGGGAGCTCATTAAAAAAGACGCTGGCAGCGTCTTTTTCAAAGTCAGAAGTCGATAGTTGATGAAACCGGCGCGCTTTGTCGGTTTCATCTATTTTTAGAATCTCCCTTTTTTCATTCCTGACCGAACTGAAACGGTCTTTTTTTATGTTTCATTTTTTCTTCCTACGCCTCTTCTTTCAATCCTGCTCGTTCCCTCACTTTTTCCATCATTTTAATAAAAGCGTAAAATTCATTTTCAATCTTTTTCAATTGTTCATGTAATTGTTCATTTTCGTTTTTAAATTCTTCTACTTTTTGTTCTAGAAAAGAGATTTTTTCACGCAAGCTTTTATTTTCTTCTTCCAACCGATTGTTCACCGGTTGGTGCTGTGTAGACTTTAAAAAAGCAATCACATCATCGATAGTGATTTCCGATCTTCCACCTGCTTCCTCATAATGAAGCAGCTTTTTTTCGGAAATTTTCTTCTCTTTTTGCTGTCTAAATTTTTTACGTTCCTGTTTCGCAAGTTCGATGTCTGTTTCATATTTTTTTCGCAAATATGAATTCCAGCGAAAACCGCATGCAGCAGCCGTTCTTGAAAGTTTCTCCGCAACGATCTCAAAAGCCTTTAGTTGTGTTCCGCCTTCGCGAATATGCTGCAAAACAATTTCTTTCAAGAGCAGATCTTCATCCTCTGTCCATGCATCTTGCCGTGACACCGCCATTTGTTCATCCCTCCGTTTTGATTTGACTTTTTCTTAAAAATGATTTTTTAAAAATAGAATGAGATGTAACAAATCAATTATTGCTTCCATTCTCTTTTCTAAATTTTGTGATGCGAGCTTTTTACCTCATCTCAACTATTTCATGCAATTTTTAATAATATATATGCCTGTAATAGAAACGATAGAAGCACAGTTTTAGTTGAAAGGAAAAAGAATGTGCTTCTTTCATTGACATTTCTTCTGCTTCCTAAAAAGTTTTTTTTGAAAATCGAGGGAGAATTGAGAGATGCATTAGTAAATTTGGAAGAAGCGGTTATTCTAATTCGGCTTTCGATATTTTCTTCACATCTTTTCCCATTCCGCCAGCAGGCAGGCTGTCAAAAAAGAGGATATTTTTTAGAGTCTAGCTTGGAGGAGATTTATGCTAAAAGGACAAATTTTCTACTCATATTCGTGAAATCGTTCGCTTAACATTAGAGGAAGGATCGTTTTCTCGGCAGCTTCATGGGGCCTTAGGAATAAAGAGGATGCACAGATTGCAGAATGGATTAAGAAATTTTCAAAGATTCAAGGAAGCCTCTGTGCTAGGAGAAAAAATATGTATGTATTGAAAAGCTTTTTCTCGCGCTTTAATACAGAAAGTCCAAAACGATCAAGCCGTTCAAGCAGATCTTAAGCCGCATTTGCTTTCACAAAATGTAACGGCCTTTCCCCGACTGAATATCGAGAAAAGGCCGCAGCTAAATTGTCTACTTGACACGGGTATGGTCACTTTTCATTATTTGTTTACTACTTCTCTGCCTTTGTATGTTCCGCAAGATTTGCATACGCGGTGCGCCAGCTTCATTTCTCCGCAGTTTGGACATTCTACCATACCTGGAACTTGTAATTTAAAATGTGTACGGCGCAATCTTTTTTTCGTTTTGGATGTTCTTCTAAAAGGTACTGCCATTTTTCCCACCTCCTTACAGAGCAAAGTTTTAAGAATCATTTTCTTTCTTATCCAATAACTTAGCTAAGCTAGCTAATCTTGGGTCAATTTTGTTTTGTTGTTCTTCCTCATTTATTAACTTCCAAAACTTTCCTTCTTGAGGTGCTGCTTCCTGCTTGTTTTCCTCTTCATCACTAAACACTTGAAGCGGAATTTCTAAAAGGACAAGCTCATGAATGATTGGCATTAAATCAATGACTTCTCCTTGAACAACATGTGTTTGCTCACTCGTTTCATACTCGTCGGAGCTAAACAAAAACGTTTCCGATGTGCGGATTTCAAATGGATATTTAACATCAACAAGTGTTCTTGCGCAAGGAAGCGTCATTTCGCCAGTAATTGTTAAATGAAAAATGACTTTCATAGTGCTTATATCTGCATGTCCTTGAACATGAACAGGAGTTATCTCCCGCAAATCAGGATGATTTTGGACAAGATCATATAGATCGACATCTTCATTGATTTGTAAGCCTTTTTTCTGCAGTTTATACAATTGATGAACAGACCATTTCAACATATATCACCTCAAGACAACAAAGGTTATTATAGCTTTCAAATAAGTATTTGTCAATATTTTTCCTTTACACTATAATATAGGCATTATTGCACAAATATATTGATGAATTGAAAAAAGAAGGTGATGGAGTTGAAGGCGGTCGGAATTGTTGTAGAATATAACCCATTTCATAACGGTCATTTACACCATCTAGCCGAATCAAAGAAGAAAGCAAATGCTGATATTGTCATTGCAGTGATGAGCGGTCATTTCTTGCAAAGGGGAGAGCCGGCACTCGTCTCAAAATGGGCGAGAACAGAAATGGCTCTAGCAGGCGGCGCAGATCTAGTTTTTGAACTTCCGTTTGCCTTTTCAACACAAAGCGCAGAAATTTTTGCCAGCGGCGCCGTGTCGATTTTAGATGCGCTTGGCTGTGATTCACTATGTTTCGGAAGCGAGGTCGGAAATATTGACACTTTTCTTGAAACATATGAACTGCTGGAGAAAAGAAGCGATGATTTCGTTCATCTTTTGAAAACAGCGCTTTCGAAAGGCAACAGTTATCCAAAGGCCGTTTCCATTGCTTTTCAAAAAATTGCTTCCGGGGAAAAAACGCTATTAGATTTAAGCAAACCGAACAATATATTAGGATTTCAATATGTCAAAGCCATTGTTCAACAAAAAAGCTCGATGAAGCCTCTTACAATCGAGAGAATTGGCGCCGGCTACCATGATGAATCATACCATCACCCGAGCATTGCCAGCGCAACAAGCATCCGAAAAAACATTGTTCATGAACAAAACTTGTCTTCCATGAAACATTATGTTCCGGAAAGTTCGTTTCGCATTTTACTGAATTATAAACAAACTTATTCAGCCTTTCACGATTGGGAGCTTTACTTTCCATTTTTAAAATATTCTATATTGTCCAAAACTTTAACAGAATTAAAAGAAATATATGAAATGGACGAAGGCTTGGAACACCGCGTTGTTCACCATATTAAAAGGGCTGCATCATTCCACCAGTTTCTATCTCTCTTGAAAACGAAAAGATACACATGGACAAGATTGCAAAGATTATGCACCTATCTTTTGACCAATACGAAAAAAGAAGAAATGGCGAGCATATTAAAAACGAAAAAAGCCCCGTATATTCGTTTGCTCGGAATGTCAGGGCGGGGGCAAAGCTATTTGCAAGCTGTTAAAAAACAGTTGGAGCTACCGCTTATTTCTAAAGTTTCGTCCTATTCTTCAGATGTATTGGAAATGGATCTCAGAGCGACAAATGTTTATGCGCTTATCCTCAACGAACCTGCCGCAACCGAGTTTATGAAGCTCGAGTATACAATGCCTCCTATACGTTACGGGCTTCCTTAACCGGAAGTCCTCATTGTTTCTAAATAATGGACGGCATCATCAAATGTATCCACCGGTATGATTTTCATATCAGAATGAATGGAGTCTCGTGTCTTCAGCGCTTCTTCATAATCGGAGCCTCTCTTGCCGTTTTCGTTAGGGGCAAAAAATATATCAATCCCAGCACGGTCTGCTGCTATCACTTTTTGTGAAATGCCGCCGATCGGACCTATCTCCCCTTTTTCATTAATCGTTCCTGTTCCAGCAATTTCTAATCCTTTTGTTAAATCCGTTTCCGTCAGCTGATCGTAAATTTCGAGAGCCATCATCAGACCTGCTGAAGGACCGCCGATATCTTTTGTATTGATAGTAATACCTGGTGAAGTCGTCAATTTTTTATCCGTCACGACGCCAACACCGAGACCCGTTTTATTAGGATAACCAGGAATTTGGACAAGTTCTACTGATGTTTCAATTATTTTTCCATCTCTGTTTATTTTTAGTGATATATGATCGCCTTTTTTCTTCCCTTTTAAATAATCAGTGAATTGCTCTGAAGTTTTTATATTCATTCCATCGGCTTCGACGATTCTGTCGCCAACTTTTAATTTTTCCCTTGCCGGTACTTCTTTCATAACCTCCAATACTGTAACGCCATTATTTTGAATAGTAATTTTTTTGCCGGCTTCTTTATAGGCGATGGTAATCGCAGCTTTTTGTGAAGCTTCCATTATATGTATTTGACGTTTTATATATTCCTCATCAGATTCATCTTCTTGGCGGACATGTTGAATCGGCATAATCTCATAATCATTCTGCATTTTCGCCCATAAATACGTAAATAATGTTGCTCTCCCGAAACGGACTGTTGTTAACGAAAAGCTGCCCTCTTCCTTATATCCGTTTTCAACATGAATCATATTGGATAAATCATTGACCAATCCCGGTTTTGTAATATAATAAGGGAGCTTGATGAAGGAACCGGAGAGTGCGACAATGATGCTGATGATAAGAGAAATAATAATGCGTTTACTTTTCATGATTGGTCTCCTTCCATTGGTTGATCTTATTCTTGATCTCATCAATATGTTTCGTTGCTTCCTCTTCACCGAGTTTCATAATTTCATCAATTTTCGTAAACGCTCCGCTGTGAAAATGTTCAACACGCGGGCAGATCACTACATCTGATGTTATTCGATGCTGCGCTAACTCATTTTGCATAATGTCTAAACTCCGCATAATGACATCAAAAATGGACTGAATGCGAGCTTCTTTTTTGACATGTGATACATCGACCGCTATTACGATATCAGCCCCCATTTCTTTCACCGCTGAAACGGGAACCCGTTCAATCACTCCTCCGTCAACTAATAACGAGCCGTTATAAGAAAAAGGAACAAAAATTCCCGGAATCGAAATGCTTGCCCGAACGGCATCCGCAACAGGACCTTTTCGAAAAACAACTTTTTTCCCTTCATTTAAATCGGTTGCAACGACCGCTAAAGGAATCGGCAAATCTTCTATATTTTGATTTCGGGTAAAAATTCGAATTAACTGTTTAATGCGGTCTCCTTGAATAAACCCCATTTTTGGAACGGTCACATCGATAAAATATTTTCGTTTAAATGCTGCCGCCAATTTATACATTTGTTCAACAGTTAAGCCTGAGGCATAAAAGCTTCCTACAAGGGCCCCCATGCTCGAACCGGAAATCATATCAATCGGTATTTCATGCTGCTTCAACACTTTCAAAACACCCAGATGAGCAAACCCTCTAGCTCCCCCGGAACCTAACGCCACACCAATTGTTGGATGTTTCGGCATAAACGGAGCCCCCTTTCATGAATTTGTTATTCATCATATGGTCTAAAATGCCACCCTATTCACGTATATTGAATTATAGGTTGTACGAAAACCTCGTATTCATTCTATCATGTCAGCTTATACGTGTGCAGTTTTCAATAGGGGGCATAACAATTGAAAGAGGCAAAAATTAAAACTGCTTTATACGCAACCGTTATTTTCTTTATCACCTGCGCGATTATTTTTTTTCCTGACGCCTCACTTGAGTCATCAAAGCGGGGATTACATATGTGGTGGAACATTGTTTTTCCTTCCTTGCTGCCTTTTTTTATTGTCTCGGAAATTCTTATATCAATCGGTGTGGTCCGTTTTATCGGCGTGTTTTTAGAACCGCTTATGCGGCCCGTTTTTAAAGTTCCAGGAGCAGGGGGATTCGTTTGGGCAATGGGGATGGCTTCGGGATTCCCCGCCGGGGCAAAATTAACTGCAAGATTAAGACAAGAAAACCAGATCTCAAGACATGAAGCGGAAAGGCTTGTGTCTTTTTCCAACTCTTCAAATCCGCTATTTATTTTCGGAGCTGTGTCAATAGGTTTTTTTCAAGATAAAAATCTCGGATTGCTGCTGGCCGTTTCTCATTATTTAGGAAATGTTTTCGTCGGGCTAACGATGAGATTTTGGGGAAAAGATGAAAAAAAGCCGCAAAAGGAAACAGTACATTCGAAGCCATCATTTAAAAAAGCGTTTCAGCTTATGCACGAAATGAGAATGCAAAATGAAAAACCTATTGGAAAAATGCTCGGGGATGCCGTTCTCAATTCTGTCCAAACGCTGCTCGTCATCGGGGGCTTTATCATTTTGTTTTCGGTATTAAATCAAATTTTAAGCATCGTTCATGTGGCGGACATAGCAGCAACTTTCATATCGTCTTTGTTTATTCTTGTTCATATACCGACTGAGCTTTCCGTTCCGTTTTTTTCCGGACTGTTTGAAATAACATTAGGCAGCCAGCTTACAAGCCAGGCACAAGCCGCCATGCTGGATAAGGTGATCATCACAAGCTTTATATTGGCATTCAGCGGCTTCTCCGTTCAAGCACAAGTGGCAAGCATTTTAGCAGAAACAGACATCCGCTTTAAGCCTTTTTTCTTTGCCCGCATTATGCAAGGGATTTTTTCAAGCCTCTCTGCTTTGATCTTATTCAAGCCTTTATATATCGATCTATTGTCAAAGAATGAAGGTTATGCACCGGCATTTATATTTGAAAAAACGCCAAGCTTTCTCACGGAGTATTGGCTGCTCCTTTCCAAAGTCGGCCCCGTTATCACGATTTGCACGCTCATTGTGTATATTTTGATTTACTACTTTCGTTTAAGAAATAAAAGTGGAACATAAGAAAAGGTTCGGAAACCAAAATTTTCCGAACCTCAAAAAATTATTTTTTATACATATGCTCATATTTTTTCTTTAATGCTTCTTCCACTTCATACGGTACAAGCTCAGAAACTTTTCCGCCGTATTTAGCGACTTCTTTAACAATACTTGAACTTAAAAACGAATACTGATTGTTTGTCATCATAAAAAAAGTTTCTATATTTTCATCCAGCACTCTGTTCATTGATGTGATTTGCATTTCATATTCAAAATCAGAAACAGCCCGAAGGCCTCTCAATATAGCATTCGCATTTTTGCTTCTCGCATAATCAACGAGCAGCCCTTGAAAGGATTCAATGTATACGTTCGGTAAGTTGCCCGTTACCTTTCTCAGCAGCTCACATCTTTCTTCTACAGTAAATAGCGGCTTTTTTGAAGAATTGTTTAAAACGCAAACATACACTTTTTCAAATACATTTGCCCCCCGCTTTATGATGTCTAAATGTCCATATGTAACGGGATCAAAGCTTCCCGGACAGACTGCAATGCTTGCCAAAATAAATACCCCCATCCGACTTCAAACATTTTGATACAAAGATACACTTGTTATACCATATTGCTCAGACTTCGTTTTTGCAAGTGATAAAACTTGGTCTGGCAATGTTACTTCATAGCTATGCTCGCACACAACGACACCATCCGTTGACAACAAAGACTGCTCATGAATTACCTTTAGAATAGATTCTAATTTTTGTTTTTTATAAGGCGGATCCAGAAATATGATCCGAAACTTCAGCCCGCGTTTGCTGACAGCTTTTAACGCTTGATCAGCGCTGGTGCGATATACTTCAGAACAGTCGTTTAACTTTAAATTTTCTAAATTCTCTCGAATCGTTTGAATCGCTTTCATATCTTTATCAATAAAAATAGAGCATTCTATCCCTCTTGATAAAGCTTCTATTCCAAGACTGCCGCTGCCGGCAAACAAATCTAAAGCAAGTCCCCCTTCAAAATATGGTCCGATCATGTTAAATATTGCTTCTTTTACTTTATCTGTCGTCGGTCTTGTCGTCTTTCCAGGAACCGATTTTAATGCTCGTCCTTTTAATGCACCGGAAATCACTCTCATACCATTCACCACAACTTGACAAAATTCCTTTTGGCTCGGAATAATATTAACATAGAAAATGTAAGATCATCAATTAAATTTGACAGCTGTTTTTTTTGCAGAAGCGAGTATAATTTTTTGCCAATTGACCATAATGAAAGTGACAACATCAGTTGTGATGGTGTTGTTGCCAACCGCGGAGAAGACTTACGTTTCCCCATAAGTTCTTCCTCCGGTTTCTCCTCTCCCTTTCCCTTCTGCTTTGAAGATTTTGCTTCAAAGCTAGGAAGGATCCTGCAGATCCAATCTGCAGGCTTTTTTTTATTCTTTCAATTCTTCCATTTTCATGATACATTTATTTACGGACAAAAGCGCAATACATTTAGCTTATGAATTTAGCAACCAAATACCCATTGGAGGAAGGATAAAAATGATCCAGCGATTTATTGAACTAGGAGAAGGATATTCAGATATATACGAATTATTGGAGATCGCAAAAAGAAATCAAGACCGGATTTCGCACTTTCTAGTCCTTTATACAGTAAAAAATGGAAAAGAGGTTTGTTCGTTCGTCATTGTGTTAAAACCGACGGAGATAGGTGATTTCCAGCCTCTTTATATTTGCCGGGAAGGGATCCCAAATCCGCAGAAAAAAACGAACAAACGATTTGAACTTTTTCAACAGGCTGCCGAAACATATGGTCATGAGCTGATCGAGCTTGTTGTAAAGCCTTCAGACCAATTTTCTGATGTTGAATTGTATTACCAGCATTTAATCGGCATATTGCGGATGAACCGATACATACCTTCTTTACAATAGTAGGACAGCCTAAATTCTCGGCTGTCCTATTTATAATCCAATTTTATAATCATATTCTTTTGCTTTATCCACTTTTGATTCAAATTCAATTTTTAAAAGCGGCCTGTAAGAAGGTTCGACCCTTTTTACGAAAGAAAATGATGCAATGGTGTCCATTATTTCGTCTATTTGTTCTCTATCACAATAAAGAACAACATATTTCATTTTTTTTGAAACATAATGAATGTTTCCAAATTTCCGCAAACTTTTTACATATTTTAAAGAATGCAGCCAAACAATAATTCCTTGTCTTTTTTCAAACATCCCGATTCTCCTTTTCCTTTGCTTCTAAACCCGTTTAAGCTGAACAGCCGCATGCTCCGCCTGATGCGCATCCACAGCTAGGCATCATTTCAAAATAAGGGTTTCCAGTCGGAACTTTAATGGCTGTTGAAACAGCTCGTCCGATATACATGCTGATTTCATCGAGAAGTTTTTGAATTTCTTTTTCCGCTTTTTTAAATGCAGCGACTTTATCATTTAAATCAAGTTCTCTTTTAATTTCCCTCATTTCGCTTTTAATTCGATTATAATCAGGATGATATTTGCCAAATCTCATGACATCCTCGTATTGCTCTTTTATTTTGACAAATTTTTGAATGATTGTTTGAGCTTCTTGATCATTTTGCAAATTATATAATGAACGCCGATATTCGATCGCAAGTTCTGATTCTGTTATCATTTTTGCTAAAGCTTCCGCTTCATCTAAAAGCAGAACGCTTTCCATTGACGTAACCATTAAGATCACACCTCCAATATTGATTGTAGCACGAACATCATCTTATTTACAACGCCTGCGTTTCTCATATATTTACAATCCATTCTTTTTTCAATTGATAGCTGGTTGAATCATTATATACTAATTCCAGGTTGATTGTGTGCCGCCCTTTAGACAATCCTTTTATAATAAATGCAGCAGAATAAATATCACTTTTTTTCTTTCCATCAATATATAATACGATATGACCTTCTCCTTCTTTTTTCGTGTTCCGTTCACCGTTAAATGTAAAATCAGGCACATAGCATTCTACATAAACGTTGTTTCCTTCTACATGATGACGAACTTGAAATTTTCTTATTTGGCTGTTCATCGTTTCAATGGCATTTCTGTCGGATTCATGAATTTCTGTCGGAACGATGCTGTCTTTTTTATTTCCTTCCGGTACCGGTTTTTCTGGGGAACAAGCCGCCATAACCGTGAGAAGCGTCAGCATTGCGAGCCATTTCATTTGCATAATCATTGATGCCTCCTTTTTCATATATTTTCAACACTTTATGTAAAAACATGTGCTTAAAAATAAAAAAGACGCTGACGCGTCATTCACAAATTCGGAAGCTGCTGAATGCGGAATACAAACAAAAACCTTCCATTAGGAAAATATGATTACTTTCGTACAAACACATTTGAACCGTTAATTTTCGCGAAATGCTTGCAGCATCGCCAGCATCATCGACATCATTTGAATAGAATTCGAAAATTTTTCTATTTTATGCGGCAGAGTTAGATAATAGTCATTTGCCATGCTAATTTCCATTTTCTCAAGAAATTCAGGATGTCTAGTCAAGGTGCGGTACCAATATGGCTTTTCGCGAATGTATTGCTTTAAAAGGGGATTTTGTTGAATATATAAATACAAGTCCTTTCTCATTGTTATTAATCCTTTCTAAACGATAAGGGATGCGAATGATTCGGATCTGATTTGCGGCTGCTCTCGATCTCTTTTAAAAGATTTTGAATGGTTGAAATCGCATCATTCATTTTATATAAATGTTCGTTTACCGTCTCCACATCTAAATGCTGAAAAGTTTGTAAAATATTTTTCAGAAAGTCACCTTGTTGATGTTTACGGCTTTTCATACTGTTTGATCGGTATTTATTCCACAAAGGATCTTCCTCACCTAAAAGCTGCCAATCTTCATAAATCTCCTTCCATGTTTTCTTTTCTTTGCGGACTTCTTCTATTAATTTTGGATGTTTTTTAATAAATTGTTTAAACAATTCGAGTTTTGATAACGATTTTGTTTTCATGCGATCACCTCATAAACGTTTTTCTTATATTTAATATATCGATAACGGAAAAATTGGTGATAAAATGAAAAAGCGAGCCTCTTCATTTGGCCCGCTTTGCAATAAAATTTTGCGTATAAAATTTTTCATACACTCCTACCCCTATATGTGTGAACCGTTCATCAAGAAGTGTTTTTCGGTGTCCTTCACTATTCAGCCAGCCTTCGACTACGTCAATTCCATCCATATATCCATGCGCAATATTTTCACCAGCCATTTCAAAATGAACCCCAGCCGATGTCAAACGATCGGAAAGAGAGCCTCTCTCAGGCGACACATGAGAAAAATATCCTTTTTCACTCATTTCCTTGCTGTGAGAATAAGCGACTTTCGCTGTGCTTTCTTCCTGCTTAAGAGGACTTAAACCATTTATTGTTCGAATTACATTTGTTATGTCAACAATTTGTTGTTCTTCCCCGTATTCAATTTTCCGCTGCTCTTCCTCTGTTATAGGCTCTGCCTCTAAAAGCTCGCCTCTATATACAACTTCATATGGACGCTGTTTTACTAATGTTTGAACATCAAAAGCTCTAATGCTCGATAACGTTCCAGTGAATTTATCCATATACAACTGAACATAAAGATCATCATTCAAACGGACTGTCGGCCTGACATTCAGATCATCCTCCGACAGCTCGAACCGGTATGAGTTTAAACCAATATCTGCTGTGACAAATGAATTGGGAGCGACAATATGAAATACTTGGGTAGACGGCTGGCCAATTTGAAACGGATCTACATTTACTTCTTTTCCAATAGCAAAAACTGTAACGACCTTTCCGTTTAAAACACCGAATTGCTTGTATTGTTGCAAATCATCTCGGTATATCCACCATTCATAATCATATCTTGATGGATCAATCCGATCAGGTTTGCCAAAAGTTTTTAGTACTTCTTTGGAAGATCTTCCGACAAATGAGATAACTCCTTCCCCCACTTTTATTTCTTTGTCCGTTTTCTCTTGAAAATTTTGCTGTTCCGGAGGCAGTACTGGTTCCTTTTGAAAGGTGACATATACGATATATGTTAATGTAATAATTACAAATATCAATATAATTCTTGTAACTCTTTTCAGTTCAATTCCCCTCTTCTTTCTTTGTTTCTTATATATACTGTTTTAAGTCATTTTAATCAAAAATGGGGAAATTTTGCAAACATTTCATGAAAAATTCATTTCTCTCATTTTTAATGGTGTAGTTTTTGTCTTCTCATCATGTAAAACAACGTTCTGTTATAATGCCAACAACCTTTCCATCCTCAACAACCGGCAAATGATGAATATGATGGGCTGCAAGCATCTCAGCTGCGTCTTCTGCTGATGCATCAGGAGTGGTCGTAACAACATCGTCGTTCATTACATCCGTAATTTTCGTAGAACCAGGACGTTTTTCTGCAATTCCTTTTGTCACAAGATCACGATCGGTTATGATTCCTGCTAATTGATTATTTTCAACGATTAAAACGGCATCAGCATTTGACTCTTTCATTTTCACAGCCGCTTCAAACACATTATCTAACGGTGTGCAAAAAATACAATTTGTTGACATAATTTCCTTTACCTTTTTCAATGAGGACACCTCTTATGCTTTTTGATCTATTATGGGAAATTCGATTTTCTTTATTCGCTCTTCATTTGAATACCGAATTTTATTTGAACATTGTGTAAATGCTATATATATAACATTGCATGTTTTAATTATTCATACTATTATTAAACAGTAGAGAGAAATCAATTTTTTGTTCGAAGCGCTTAGGAGGGAAATACATATGAAATTTGAACAAATCGGCCTGGAAGGGCTGACGGTGGAATTGTCTCACCTTAAGGATGCGTTGTCAGAATTAGGTTTTATCCTTGCCGGCCAATGGGATTATGACCGTGTGACGTTTGACAAGAAATTTGAGCATAAGGGCGATGTTTTTTATTTAAGAGTACAAGGATATTGTATTGAAGGCGATGTGGGAGGCCGCTACGCACTTATTAAATTGCTAACTCCAATATTAGGGAAACATTATTATCCTCATGGTGTCGAATATGGAGAGGATGAACATTTTCCAGCCGTCATCGTTGAGTCAAGCGAAAAACTGTTAAAGCGGGCAAAAGAAGCGATTGAAAGCTTAACTGTTTGAAAAACTGCAGGCAAATCACCTGCAGTTTTTTTTATTTATTTGGTTCAGGAGACAAATTTTGCACATCGATGTCGTCTTTTTCTCTCTCTTTTTTCGCCCATTCAAAAAATACATGAGCTAAAAATGTTCCGTACACAAGCTCTTGGATCACTTTCATAATAATGCCGCCAAGCTGCTGATCCTCAAGCAGCGGCATTCCGCTAAACATTTGCGGGCCTGACAAAGACAACCCAGCCAACGTATCAGAAGGAACACATAAGCTTAAAGTCTTTACCCACGCCTCCGGATTCGAATATGTTTCAAACAGCGGCGCACCTGCAAAAATGATTAAACTGCAGGCTGGTGTGATTAAAACGCTGTTTCCTAAAATGTAGGCAATTTTTTTCAGACCCCCAATTGGATGCCAATTTGGACTTTTTCCAATCAATGGCCAATACATAAAAAAGGCAAAAACGAAAATAAAAGTAGTAGCCGCCTCATGATAAATATAATTTGATTTTAATGTATCGAAAATAAACGGCACATGATACAAGGAAAAAAATAAATTAAACAAAATCATAGCCAATATCGGTTTAGTGAAAAATTTTACAACAGGTTTTATGACCGGCTTTTCCATAACAGCCTTCCATAACCATTCAGGAACGCCGATAATCAAAAGCGGTGCTACGATTAAAAACAAAATTGCCATTGAAGCCATATGCCCTGTAAATGTAATGTGCCCCAGCAAATCAAGCGGGCTTCCTTTGCTGACATAAAGGAGAACGATTGCCAATATAAACACTAATTTTTGTTTTAGGCTGACCGGTTCAGAATTTTTAAAATAGTGACGAAGCGAATCGGTTAATAATAAGTAAAGCACAATTAAAATAACACAAAATATAAAAAACAGCGGACTCCACATAGCGCGAAAGCCAAATATATCTAAACTCAACTGAATCAATCCTTTCAATCATCGATCTAGTCGATTCCATTTCATTATACATGCTTTCCTTTTCTTTTTTCAATGAACGTTCTATGAATTTGCATTTCTTTCAGCAAGCAGATTTATATTGCCTTTAAAAAAAGAAGGGGCTGTCCAGAAAGTCAAATCCACATTGAAAACAAAAAATCATAAACACCGATACATCAACGTTTCTAATACATTAAAGGGGGCGTCAATAAGCCGTAAAAACGACTTATTAGACACCCCCTTCCATAAAGAGTATTTTACCACCAGACAATTGTCATAAAGGCAAGAACCGTCAGAAATGTGACAAAAATACCTGACCATATGAAAAATTGTGGTCCTTCATGTCCTTTATGATTCATATGCATGAAATAATACAGCTGGAAAATGACTTGAATGCATGCAAGCAGTACAATAAATGGAACTTTCAACCATTCGTCGATTCCATCATATCCTACTGTAATAAAAGCTACAATCGTTAAAAAGATCATTAACGCAAATGAAACGACTTGGTGCTTCATTTCTTCCGCATTTTTTTTGCGGCGAAACGCTAAATCAACTTTTGGGTTACGAGAATTTTCACTCACCATCGTTATCCCACCATTCCCATTAAGTATACAACTGTGAATATAAATACCCAAACAACGTCGATAAAGTGCCAATAAAGGCTTGCGACGTAATATTTAGGAGCGTTGTATAAGTTTAATCCGCGTTTTGCATTTCGAATCATCAGCGTTGTGATCCAGAGAAGCCCGAAGGCAACGTGTGCACCGTGCGTTCCTACCAATGTGTAAAAGGCTGAACCAAGCGCACTGCTTGTCAACTTAAATTCATATTCATGCATGTAATGATTAAATTCATAAATTTCCAAAATTAAGAATGCAAGACCTAATAATACGGTGACACCAAACCAGAACTGCATTTTGCCAAATTGAAAGTTTTTCATATGATAAATTGCATAGACACTTGTCAAACTGCTTGTTAATAAGAGCATTGTCGCTACAAATACTAATTTGATATCAAAGAGCTCCTGCGTTGAGGCTCCACCAGCGGTGGAATTTCTCAACGCAAGAAACGTAGCAAACAACGTGGCAAACAACACAGTTTCGCCGCCTAAGAAAACCCAAAAACCTATAAACTTATTTTTCCCTTCGAGGGTGGCCTTTTCTGGCTGCTCAGGAAACGTTTCAGCCGTTAATTTTTCTTCTACTTGCATTATGCCCGAACCCCCCCATTATCATCTTTTAAAAGATCCTCTTTATGAATATGGTATCCGTGGTCATCAATAACCGAGCGTAAAAACATCGTACCGAACGTAATGATAAAGCCGATAATCGCAACCGGCACACCCCACGAATAGTCATTGTGGTACATGAGGCCGAAAGCGGCAATGAATAAGCCTAATGAAATAAAAAACGGCAAGATTGAAGAGTTCGGCATATGAATATCACTTAGCGGTTCAGCAGGTGTTAAGCCTTTTTTGCCCTCCATTTTTTCAATCCATAAAGGATCTAATCCGCGAACAAGCGGAGTTTGTTTAAAGTTGTATTCAGGTGGAGGTGATGCGACTGCCCACTCTAGTGAACGTCCATCTTCCCAAGGATCTGCACCTACTTTTTCTCCCTTCACAGAAGTAACCACAACATTGATCAAGAGAACGACTACTGCTACCCCCATCAGAACCGCACCTATTGTACTGATCAAGTTTCCAGTGTCAAAGCCTTGGCCTGATAAGAATGTGAACACGCGGCGCGGCATTCCCATTAAACCAAGGAAATGCTGGATAAAGAACGTTAAATGGAAACCGATGAAAAATAATACAAATGTTATTTTACCAAGCGTCTCATTTAACATTTTTCCAAACATTTTTGGCCACCAATAATGGGCAGCAGCCAAAATAGCAAATACGATACCACCAACGATTACGTAGTGGAAGTGTGCAACAACAAAGTAAGTATCGTGGTATTGATAATCGGCTGGAGCAGCAGCGAGCATGACTCCAGTCACACCACCCATAACAAACGAAGGAATAAAGCCGACTGCATAAAGCATCGGTGTCGTAAAGCGAATGCTTCCGCCCCACATCGTAAAGAGCCAGTTAAACACTTTAATTCCTGTCGGCACACCAATTGTCATAGTTGCAACCGCAAAAATCGCATTGGCAATCGGACCAAGACCTGTTGTAAACATGTGGTGCGCCCACACCATGAATCCTAAAAATCCGATCAATACTGTTGCAAACACCATTGATGTGTACCCAAACAATCTTTTCCGAGCAAAAGTTGGAATAATTTCCGAAAAAATTCCGAATGCCGGCAAAACTAAAATGTAAACTTCAGGGTGCCCAAAAATCCAGAAAATATGTTCATAAATGATCGTATTCCCGCCTAAAGCCGGATTGAAAAAGTTCCCGCCAAATAAACGGTCAAACATTAAAAGCGTAATTCCAACAGTTAGCGGAGGGAACGCAAACAAAATGAGCGATGATGACACAAATGTAGTCCATGTAAACAATGGCATCCGCATGTATGTCATTCCGGGAGCACGCATATTAATAATCGTAACAATAAAGTTGATCCCGGCGATCAATGTTCCTATACCGGAAATTTGCAGCCCTAGTATATAAAAGTCTACTCCATGTCCAGGAGAATTCAAGGCCACTGATGCGTATGCCGTCCAGCCAGCATCAGGTGCCCCGCCTAAAAACCAGCTTAAATTTAAGAAAACACCGCCAAAGAAAAACAACCAAAAGCCTAAAGAATTCAAAAACGGAAACGCAACGTCACGAGCTCCAATTTGGAGTGGAACAACTGCGTTCATATAGGCAAACAATAACGGCGTAGCTGCTAAAAATATCATCGTTGTACCGTGCATTGTCATCAATTCGTTAAACGTACCTGCACTGACAAAGTCATTTTCTGGGATGGCCAATTGAATACGCATTAAAAGCGCTTCAATTCCACCAATTACAAAAAAGAGTCCTCCAGCGATTAAATAAAGGATGGCAATCTTTTTATGGTCAACAGTTGTCAAATAGTCCCAAACCGTTGGCCAGAACCCTTTTTTCCGAGCTAACGTACTCACGATGTAACCTCCCTTTTATAATTAGTGAGCATTACTTTTCAACTGATAGGCTTTGTAAATAATCTGTTAATGCTTGAAGTTCCTCTTCAGTCAATTTACCGTATGTGCCTGTCATTGTGTTGCCAGGTTTATATTTTTCAGGATCTTTCAACCAGTTTTTAATATTTTCTTCATTGTGCTCCAAGATGCCGGCTACTCGTTCACGATCAGCAAAGTTAGCTAAGTTAGGTGCCGTGCGTGCTTGTTCAGGTCGGTTATCAGCTGGTGATACTGCATGGCAGCCGATACAGCCTTTATCTTTGAACACTTGTTCTCCCTGTTTTGCAGACACTGTTTGAGCAACAGTTTCAGCTTTGAAATTTTTCATTTTATTAATCCAAGAATTAAATTCATCTCGGGAAACCGCCTTCACTTTAAAGTCCATCAACGCGTGAGATGGTCCGCATAGTTCAGCACATTTCCCGTAAAAAATGTTTCCAGCTTCCTTCGCACGTTTTGAATCAATTTTTAACCAGAACTGGTTCTCATTATCTGTGTTTGTATCGATTTTACCACCAACTGAAGGAATCCAGAATGAGTGCTTCACATCTGATGCTTTTAAGTTAAAATACACTTTTTCATCAGTCGGCAAGACTAAATCTTGGCTTGTAATGACTCCATAGCCAGGATATTCAAATTCCCACCAATACAAATTTGCTCTTACATTGACAACAAGAGGATCTTTTCCCCCATTTTTATCATCTGCCAACGCTTTTTTCATTGGGTCGGTATCCCCCAAATGAAAGGTGGAAGCAACTACCGGAACTGCCAATACAATCAGCAATAATATAGGAATAACAGTCCAAATGATTTCAAGCTTATGACTTCCTTCCACTTGTACCGGAATTTTATCGCTTCCTTTCCGGCGGAATTTCATTAAGACATAAATAAAAATAATCGTTACGACTGCAACAACAATCACCATGATTGCCGTACTCAACATCATGAGCGAAAATTGTTCATCGGCAACTTCTCCAGCTGGAATCAGCGTGGAAATAAACGGTTCGCCGCAGCCTGACAATACGAGCGTCATGACTGAAAGTAGTAACAAAAGACGCCATTTCAGCTTTTTCATCGCTACATCAAACCCCTCTTTCTTTGTTAAATCCTGTTCATAAATGAATGAAGAATTCCTTCTATGAATAAATTCTTATCTAGAAAGAATTACTACCGAACTTCAAATAATGGAAAAAGCAACCATTGCTACAAACAAGATGGTCAAATAGTTAATTGAATAGATAAACATCCACTTAGACCATTTTAAATCATTTTTCATTTTCAGTCCAATTAATGACAAAATCAACCAAATAATGTTCAATACAGTAGCCAAAACGATAAAGCCAATGCCTAGGCTAAACAAATAAAAAGGAAGGGGCAGCAAGCAGGCAACCCAAACAATGATTTGTCTTTTCGTCACCTCAAAGCCATGAACAACTGGAAGCATCGGAATTCCAGCTTTACGGTATTCTTCCGAACGCTTCATCGCAAGTGCCAAGAAATGAGGCGGCTGCCATATAAACATGATGAGAAATAAAATCCATGCAATGATATTTAAATCATCAACTGCAGCCCATCCAATCAGCGGCGGAACAGCTCCAGCGATGCTACCGACTACCGTATTGATCGTATATTGGCGTTTTGTCCACATCGTGTATAGCACTATGTAGGAAAACACGCCTAACAAACCAATGACGGCTGCGGAAACAGAAACCATTAGAAGCAAAATCGTTCCAATGGAAATGAAGCCGGTCCCCAGCAGCAATACTTGAAACGAGCTTATACGGCCCGTTACGGTTGGGCGTAATCTTGTTCTTTCCATTACATGGTCAATATCTCTGTCATAAAAATTGTTGATTGCGCAAGATCCAGCAATAATAGCTGCTGTTCCAAGCAATGTAAACACAACAATATCTATATTTTCAAGAAAACCTTTACCGCTGAAATATAATGCCAACCATATTCCGGTAAAAGTGGTGATTAAATTGGAGTTGACGATTCCGATTTTAATTAATGATAAAAAATCTTTCCAAGCGGAAGTTGCCACTTCTATTTCTTGCCGATCGTTTAAAACAACTTCGCCCCTTGTATTACCCAATTGAATGACCTCCTCTGGGACGGCCTCCTATCTGAGACCATTTAGCGTTTGCCTCTATCATATAAAAAAAACACGAGACAAAAAAGCATTCATATAGTATTAAACCATAATTCGTCAATTTTTTGTGTACATTTCGCGAATAAAGTTTGTCGAAATTGTGAAGCGGTTAAAAATAAAATATTTTCCGATTATAATAATAGTTGGTCGAACGTTTCGGCAAAATACCTTCCCCATAATATTTCTAGCAAACTCCTTTTGAATATTCAAGCTTTTTCTGATTCTACAAGAAACTATTTGTTTCGAAGTTTGATGTTTCTATACCCATTATGGAGTTTCTTTCGGCTTTTTAAACTTATTAAAGATGTTAGAAGGTGAATGAGACATGCACTATTTATTAAAGTGGCTTGGCGTCGTGACAACAATCGTCATGCTATTCGTTTTAATTGGCGGAGCACTCGTAACAAAAACAGGATCATCTCAAGGATGCGGCCGGTCTTGGCCGCTTTGCCACGGAAAAGTTCTTCCAGACCCTTTGACATTAGAAACAATCATTGAACTTTCACACCGACTTGTGAGCGGAATTGCAGGAATCCTTGTTTTATGTCTTGTTATTTGGGCTTGGAAAGCGATCGGGCATAAAAAAGAAACAAAGCTGCTTTGTTTTCTGGCCATCTTTTTTATTGTTTTGCAGGCGCTAATCGGTGCTGCAGCTGTCGTATGGGGGCAATCCGATGCCGTTCTTGCACTTCATTTTGGAATTTCCCTCATTTCATTTGCAGCTGTTTTGCTGCTTACTCTGCTGATTTTTGAAGTTGATAAAAAATTTGACGCAGATAATGCTGTCATTGGGAAAAAAATGCGATTTCATATTTATGGCATTATTACTTACAGTTATATTGTCATTTACACAGGTGCATATGTTCGGCATAAAGGCGCAAGTCTAGCTTGTCCGAGCATTCCTTTTTGCAGCGAAAATCGCTTGTTCCCGCAAACCGTCCATGAATGGGTGCAAATGGGCCACCGCTTTGCAGCAGGCTTGCTGTTTATTTGGATTGCGGTTGCCACTATTCATGCGATAAAACATTATAAAGATCAAAAAGTGATGTATTGGGGTTGGATTATAGCTTTCATTCTCATTCTTCTCCAAGCATTATCCGGCATATCCGTGATCTTGTCTGATTTAAATCTTTATCTTGCCTTGGCACATGCTTTATTTATTTCCTGCTTGTTCGGGCTGTTGTGCTATTTTGTTCTTCTTGCAGGCCGGGCAAAAACTTCGAATGATTAAAAGGCTCTGTCTAAAGCCTTTAGAATTGATGATGGCGGAAATCGGCGAAAGAGCTGATATCCGCCATCTTTTATTTTTTTAAGAATGTGGGATGTCATTTTAAAAATCGAAACAATTTTTCCCTGATTGACGATGGAAAGTTTTCCAAACGAATCTTTTAATCAAGACTGTAAATGTCTTTATATTTCTTTTCTAAATACTGAATAAAATATGCCGGATTCAACGATTCGCCAGTCGCATCCTTTAATATTTCCAGCGGTTTTTTCATTTTGCCATATAGATGAACATGTTTTGTCAGCCAGCTTTGAATCTGCTGAAATTCTCCGTTTTCAATAAGCTCCTCAACATTTGAAAGATCCTGCTCCATTTTTTGCATAAATTGCGCCGCATACATGTATCCTAAAGCATATGAAGGGAAATAGCCAAAGCTTCCTCCCGCCCAATGGACATCTTGAAGCACTCCGTTTCCATCATGATCAGGAGCAATACCTAAATATTCGCTATATTTATCATTCCAAACTTTTGGAAGATCAGACACATCCAAATTTCCTTCAAACAGCAATTTTTCTATTTCATAGCGCACAATGATATGAAGACAATATGTCAATTCATCTGCTTCAATGCGGATCAGCGATGGTTTAACTTCATTGATCGCTTGGTAAAAACCATTTAAGGAAACCCCAGTAAATTGGTTTGGAGCATACGTTTTGAGCTGGTTATAGTACCGTTTCCAGAAATGATAATTTCGTCCAATGAAATTTTCATAAAATAATGATTGAGATTCATGAATCCCCATTGAAGCACCGTCAGCAAGAGGAGTTCCTTCTAGTTCTTCATTAATGTTTTGCTCATAAATCGCATGTCCGGCTTCATGAATGGTTCCGAAAACGGCCGTTCGAAAATCTGTTTCATCATACTTTGTTGTAATTCGAACATCGCCCCGGTTCATTCGAATTTCAAAAGGATGGACGGTTTCATCAAGGCGGCCGGCATCAAAATTGTAGCCTATTTCCTTTAAAATATATTCGGAAAACTTTCGCTGTTTTTCTTTCGGAAACGGTTTGTGCAAAAACGAAACGTCGATTTTTTTTGATGATTGTACAATTTGTTGTACTAATGGGACGATATGTTTTTTAAGCTCTGCAAAAACCTTGTCAAGCGTCTCCACAGTTATTCCTGGTTCATACAAATGAAGGAGCGTATTATATTTATGTCCCTTATAGCCCCAATAGGAAATAAACTTTTTATTGAATTCTATTAATTTTTCTAAATACGGAGCAAACTGATTGAAATCTGCATTTGCTTTCGCTTCTTCCCAAACTGATTCGCTTTTTGATTGGAGAATGACATATTCTTTATACTCCTCTTTCGGAATCTTAATGTTTTTTTCATACTCCTCTCTGCATTCCTGAAGAGCTTTCTTTGTCACCGAAGAGAGATTGTCATAAACATGTTTTTCTGTTAATTCATCAAGAAACTCTTTCATAGTATCTGAAACGGACATCTGGAACCACTCTTCAGAAAGAATGCCGATTGTTTCAGCTCGCCGCTCCAATCCATTTTTCGGCGCACCCGTCCGTAAATCCCAATACATTAAATTTAATGCTTCTTCATAGCTTTCCATTTTCTTCAAGTAATCGAAAAATTTTTGTTCTTTTTCTTTTAAGCCCATTTTGATCATCCCCTTCTTCCAATTGAAAATATATTTCAGCTCGGTTTGACAGGCAACGCTTTTACGACCTCCGAAACAATATTTTCTCCCTCATCTTTGCTGATAAAAATCGTTATAGTACCATGGTCATCTTTCGTGCGAAGGAGGCGTCCAACCCCTTGCTTCAGCCGCAGTATCATATACGGAAGATCCACTTCATAAAAAGGATCTGTTGCGGATTTTCGTTTCGCATCAAATACAGGATCATCCGGCGGGAATGGAAGCGACCAAATGATCACATGTTCAAGCGACGGTCCTGGAACGTCAAGCCCCTCCCATAAATGCACAGCGCACAAAACGGTTTCCGGATCTCTTTCAAAAGATGCCACTAATTCGCTGATTTCATAATCTCCTTCAAATAAACATGAATGCCAAAAGCTTGGTAAATGTTTTTTTAAGAAAAGCAGCTCCTCTTTCGTTCTGCATAAAATTAACGTGCGCCCTTTGTTTGATTTTATGACAGATTCCGTCCAGTTCAATTTTTCCTCGCTCGTACCTTTTTTTACAAACACTTTCATATTTTTTTCATAGTCAAAAGGAGAGGAAACGGAGAATGATAGATAATCTTTTATACCAAGGCTATTCGCTAAATAAGCAAACGATCCGTTTTGATCCGATAAAGTGGCTGATGAAAAGATATAAGGTATTTTATGAGAAAACACTTTTTCTTTTAAAATATCTTCTATCCTTTGCGGCATGATCACAAAAGAAGATGACGCGCCGTTTTGTTCAAGCCAGGTAATTGTGTTGTCAACTTGTAAAAACAAGCGAAAAGAAAATTCCATTTGATCAAGGTATTCTTCCACAATCTTTAAGCTATATTCATCAATGGTATATAGTTCACTTTCAAAAACTAAAGCTTCAGACAGCTGATTCAATCGTTCGTACAAATTTCCAGCCGCTTCTAACAAATCGTCTGTTCTCGTGATTGTCAACCGATTGGAGCCTTCCTTTTGATGTGCACTTTTAAACAGCATATGAAAAAAATGATCGTTCGCTAAAAGCGCTTCTTCGACCATTTCAGCAAGTTGTTCACGAATGTTGTTCTTTAAAATTTTTTCTAAATATGCTGCTAGCGTTTCTTTTTTCACTTGATACGTAAGTGCCTTTTGAGCCGCAAATTCTAATAAATGGCCTTCATCAAACACGACGCAACTGTGCTCTGGGAGAAGCGGGAGCTGTCCTTCGCGTTTCCGGGATTCTTTCGTCCAAATATGCTCCATATAAAAATCATGAGAGCAAACGATTAAATCCTTCGCCTTCCGATAATAATCGCGGGAAAGAATTAAGCCGCACCGATGTCTTTTGCTGCATGACAAACAGTTTTTAAAAGGATCCCAGCTGATTTTTTCCCATTTTTCATCGGAAAAAAACGGGTATTGCTTCCGGTCTCCATAATGATAGTAAGATTGCCATCCGCTCTGATCATGCACGAATTCAGGGAGAGATTCATAAAGATCAAAAAAGTCCTCATCATCGTCCATTCCAAGCAAATCCTCAAGCTTGTCCAAACATAAATATTGGTTCATCGATTTTGCCAATCGCACATCCACTTTGAGACCTAGAGCTTCTTCAAGCTTTTTTATATCCCCTTGTTTTTTGACAAGCTGTTCAATTAGAGCTTCGTCCGCACAGGCAATGACGGCAGGTCTTCCGGTATATCGCGCATATGCAATCGCATAAAGCAAATAAACAATCGTTTTTCCTGTCCCTACTCCCGCTTCCGCAAACATAACTTTCTTTTCTTTAAAAGCTCTGTCAAGCTGGAAAGCCATAAAAATTTGTTCGTCGCGCAATTCAAAGCCTTTTTCAGGCAAAATATCATACAGAACATCACCGATCCATTTGTTTAACGCTTCATAAAAACTTTCATTTTTTGTCAGCGGGAAAGGTAAACCTTGAAACATCATGACTCCAACCTCCGTGATTATTCATAGAGTAAAATTATTTCACTTATTACGCTTAACGTCAATATCTTTTCTGGCAGCGCGCGATTCAATTAGAATCATGTCAACCTCGCTTATGCAGGAAGCGAGCGGTAAGGTTTGAAGCATAAGCGATTGACTCGGTTGAAACGAAATCATTTAAAAACAGAAAAAACTTCCCATTTTCAGGGAAGCCGTTTCTCTCGAACGGAAAGAGATCCGTGAAAAATAGCCTTTTTTAATTGCCCTTCCGCTTCAAAGATTTGACTGAGCGCTTTTTCTGTTGAACCTCTTTCTACCAACGCAGTATACGTATTTTTTAATGCGCGAGAAATAATCGCATATTCTTCCTTTGTCATAAATCAACCAACCCCGTATAAATTTTATCCATTTTAATTTATGCAGGGCTGGTATTATTTATGCTTTTTTGGGCGGTTTAGGTCCCCAATACTGATAATAGTGCGTTTCGATAAACCCGTTAAAAAGTTTCCGTTTTTTTGTCGCCTTTTTTCCGTAAAACTGTTCAAAGTTTTTATTGCTAGTCAAAATGTAAATCGACCAAGTATCTAACAGCGAGAATGTTTTCCCCATTTCCTTATATAATTGCTCCACTTCTTCTCGCTCTCCGAGTCGCTCACCATACGGTGGATTCCCAACTATTACCCCAAATTCCTTCATCGTACGTAAATCTTTAACTTGCATTTGTTTAAAAGTAATGACATCCGAAAGCCCGGCCTCCATGGCATTTTCTTTTGAAATCTCAATCATGTTATGATCAATGTCCGTCCCGATGCAGTCGAGGCGAACATCATATTTAGCTAAATCCTCTGCTTCTTCTCTTGCCCTTCTCCATACATCCTTGCCGATCCAGCACCATTGCTCTGAAATAAAATCTCTATTGAAGCCGGGCGCGATATTTTGCCCAATTAACGCCGCTTCAATCGGAATCGTACCTGAACCACAAAATGGGTCAAAGAAAGATCTGTCAGGAGTCCAATTCGTTAGCAAAATAAGTGCAGCGGCGAGCGTTTCTTTTAAAGGGGCATTTCCTTTTCGAGCGCGGTATCCCCGTTTATGGAGGCCGTCTCCGCTCGTATCAATGGTCAGTGTAGCAATGTCTTTATGTAAAGAGATCTCAATCTTGTAAACCACCCCTGTCTCTTCTAACCAATCAGTTGTTTTTCGGTACTGCTGCTTCAATTTTTCAACTATTGCTTTTTTTACAATTTTCTGGCAGTCAGAAACACTTGCCAGTTTTGATTTCACCGATTTTCCGATGACAGGAAATTGAGCGTTTTCAGGCAAAAATTCCGCCCAATCAATGGCTTTCGTTTTTTCAAACAGTTCTTCAAATGTCGTCGCCGGAAATTCAGCCACTTTTAATTTCACTCGATCAGCCGTTCTAAGCCATAAATTCGCTCGGCAAATCGCCAGTTCATCGCCTTCAAACGTTACTTTTCCGTTTTCCACTTTGCATGTATATCCTAAATTGCGCACTTCTGATGCAACAATCGCTTCAATTCCCATTGCAGCTGTTGCAATCAATGTAAACCGTTTGCTCATTTTTTCACCTATCTTTTTAAGAAAATAAAAGCTCTCCAAATGGAGAGCCGAAAAATTGCGGTTTATTCCATAACGTTCTGTAAGCCATGTTTTGTCCCCATGCAGCTTGTACATGGGTGGTAATCATCTATCTACAGAAGGGTTTTAGCCCTTCTGTCCTTCTCCTCGTTCATTTCCTCAGAGAAGGTGCCCCTACCATCATTTGGGTTTCTCGCTCGTGGGGTTTACCGCGTTCCACTCTTGCGATTTCTCGCAAGACTACGTCACTGTGGCACTTTCAGGGTAATAGTGCCATACTAATCAATAGCTTAGGCACGTTCCCCGCCGTCAGCCGAAAAGGCTGCCCTAGCTTATGGTTTCGCTAGGCACGAACACTACGGGCATCTCAGCACCGTGCGAGCATGGACTTTCCTCTACAACGGATGATCCGTTGCAGCGATTACCCGAACGTTATGCTAAACCGCATTATGTAGTATAGTGAAAATGAATAAAAAATTCAAGTGGCATCCATGAACATTATTCATATAATTTGCTTCCAAATACATGTTTTTCTAAATTCGATAAACGCTTCAAAATGTCAAAGTTCGTTGTATTCGCCTGCATCGTCGGTTGTTTTTTCGATGCTTCTTCGAGCTGCTTTTTCAGCCGCATATTTTCCTGCCGCAACTGTTCAATCTCCTGGTAAAACGTTTCGTAATCTTTAATGATAATATCTAAAAATTTATCAACTTCTTCTTGTTTATAACCGCGCATCGAAGTTTTAAACTCTTTTTCCAAAATTTCTTTCGCCGTTAATCTAATTTTATCTGAAATCAACTCGGTTCACCTCAATTGTCAGAAGTCCTCCTAGGCTATATTTTTTCAAACTTCCTGATTAATGTCAATTTATTCTTTATGGTAATAACATGTCTCCATCCTGTTATGGGAAAAAATATAGCCTTCAGAGGTTTAAAAATAATGATTATAAACAGAAGGAGCTGGTTACTCAGCCCCTTCTCAAAGATTATCTCGGAAACGGACCAGGTCCCATGCACTGAAAATGTTGATGTGACACATTATTTACCGCAGATTGAGTATGCGGGAAATAATGCAAATGTTGATACATTTGATGATTAACATTTGTTGTATGAATTGGATGGATATGAGGAACGATTGTTGTTGAATGTGAATGATTGACGCAGCATTTCGTCGGATGAACAATCGGCTGAAGAACGTTCGGTCTGCATTTCATATTATATAACTCCTTCCTATTTATTATTTTTACAATACTAGCCTATGAATATAAAAGTGTACATGTACTAATTCAAATACCTATTTTCAAAAAAAAGCAGGCGCGATATTTATCATGTATAGGCATTTCCTTCATAACCGATTGATTAAGGCACTATAATAAAATTTTGAAAGAGAAAGACCTTCTTGCTCGATGGAAGGTCTTGCTAGTCAATCTTTCTCTTTAATTTTTTATATTTGACAGAAAAAGCATCTAATAGGCGATGCCGTTTTTACTCGTATATCATACCAAAATATGTTACAGTCGGCATCTATTCCTTTTAACAAATCCTTATATTAGACGGTTGGGATCGAGTAATTGTTTCATCTTTCTCCCAAATCTTCCAACTTATTTTTTTTCTTTTCCAGCCTCCATTTTCTTTTCAGCAGCTCTTCTTTTTGTGTTGAATGTTTGGATACTCCCATTCTTTCCAGCTGTTTCAAAATTTGAATCGCTTCGTTTGTGTCCATATATGCAGCATCAATATTTTTTTCATAATGCTCATAAAATTTGGCCAGTTCGACTAAAGCTTTTATTTTCAAAAAGCCTTGTCCATGTTTTTTAATTTCGCTCCATAGTTTCACTGCCTCATCCAAACGTCCGTTTCGTTTTGCCAGCATTGCCATTTCAAATTTCGCCTTGAGGTGAAGGCTGCTTGACTGCTCGTTTATTTTCGCATATGAAAAATAAGCAAGCTTTTCATTTCCTTGAGCTTGAAACCATCTTGCCATTTCAAACAGTTCTTTATCATCATGGTTGTCATCGGGAAATAAAAGCTTTTTTGACAAATGAATATAAAGTGAAATTAAGGAGAGAATATCCATCTCATTATGCTGAAAAATTCCGATCACACTATCAGGATTTGGGTCTTTCAAAAAATGATGGTAAAGGATCGGCACTAAATAGCCGGGAGTATCTTCCTTTCGGTTCACTTGCAAAATATCTTTTTCAACATTTGATAATTTTACCGACTCCAATCTATTTTTCCAGAGACGTCTAGCTGCATGATATAAATCAAAATGGCCGTACTCAGGCAATTGCGGCACCATATTGCGAATGAGAGTATGCCTCGTTTTCACTTGAGGCCAATCAAATGCTTTTCCATTGTATGTGACTAATGTTTTTATATTTACTTCACTTAAAAACCGTTGATATAAAGCAACCTCATGGCCAGGAGCAGGCAAAAAAAGCTGTTTGATCACCACTTTATCGAATAATATCCGCGCAAATCCAAGTAAAAAGATCATATTGCCTGCTCCGCCCTTTAAACCAGTCGTTTCCGTATCGAAAAAGAAAAGTTCATAAGGTTTATGCCCTTTTGCTGACAGCGGATGCTCCATTTCATTGTCATTCCAGTAATCTACAACATCAATTACTTCGCTCAATTCATACAATCCATGGCGATAATTGAGCGGATATTCTACTTCACGGATGAGAATATATTGGCCATCAAAGAAAAACGGCTTGACTCCAACGCTTTCCCAGCGTTTTAAATATGGAATCTCTATATCCTGTTCCTTTTTCAATACACCTTCATGAACGATATGATTTTTTAATCTGTTTAATTTTTGTTTTATGGACATAGAATCTGTCCTTTCTTTATATATTGAAGCAGCCGAAGCACCGCTTCCTTTCTTCCGCTCGATTCTCCATCAAGACCGATGCAGGAAGGGCAGCCATCATCGCATTTGCAGTTTGTTACCATTTCTTCCGTTCTTTCAAGCAAGCATTCAAACTCATCAAATACTTTCTTCGCCAGTCCAACTCCACCTGGATATCGGTCATACAAATAGATGGTCGGTTTTCCGTTGTGAATGGATTTCACTTGAAATACAACGTCAAGATCGTTTGGATCGCACATTGCTGCAAGAGCACTCACATATTTTAAAGCATGGCTGATACCGACTAAAGCTTTTTCCATTTGTTGTTCCGATAAAACAGAAAAAACGTCATTTTGAAAGCTAATCCAAGCACCTGTTGTATGAAGCTCTTCCTCCGGCAGATGAATAGGACCAGAACCAATGTTCTCATGTGTGCCAAATTTGATTTTTTTAAATATCGTCGGTTGGGCAAGCACCATAACATCTCCAAATCCAATCTCCATGCTCTTGCTTTCCTTTTCCTGATCCACCTCAAGCACCTTCAACTGAACAGCTAGGTTCGCATCCGTAAAATAGTCAACATTGACTTCAGAAACATATGCTTTTTTTTCTTCCCAATCGAGCTTTTCAACCTGAAATTGCCTTCCTTCATGCAAATAGATCGCTTCTTCATGAAGCATCGTCATGGCGCTGAATCGGTCCATTTCCCCGATGACATTTGCGCCATTTGTAGTGTCAATAATTACGACATTTTCTTGAGAAGCAGAACGCAAGCTGATCCCATGTGCAGGAAACGAATCGCTCATCCAATACCATCTGCCTCCGTTTTCGTAAAGAACGCCTTCCTCTTTCAGAAAATCAAGTATATCGTCAACCTCCACCCCGTCTAACGTTTCACCTGACTGAAATGGAAGCTCAAACGCCGCACATTTTATATGATCTACGAGAATGATTAAGTTATCTGGATGAATGATCGCACTTTCCGGATTTTTTTCAAACAAATATTCTGGATGCTTTAAAATATATTGATCTAATGGACTCGATCCTCCGACGAGAATAATTGCTGCCTCCTCTTCCCTTCTGCCCGCCCGGCCTGATTGCTGCCACGCGCTGGCAATCGATCCGGGGTATCCTGTCATAATGCAAACCTGCAGCTGACCGATATCAACCCCTAGCTCCAAAGCATTGGTGCTGACGACACCTTTAATTTTTCCCTCTCTAAGGCCTTTTTCAATTTCCCTTCGCTGCTTCGGCAAATAACCTCCGCGATATCCGCGTATCGTTTTCGATCCCAATTCCTTTTTCGTCATCTCTTGCAGATACGTTAAAATAATTTCAACCCTTGTCCGGCTTCTAGCAAACACAATCGTTTGAATGTCGTTTTTTAAAAATTCTTTCGCAATCTCTTTTACATCAATCATGGCGCTTCTGCGGATATTGAGAGGCTTGTTAACAACAGGCGGATTGTAAAAGATGAAATGTTTTTTGCTTCTTGGGGCTCCGTTTCGATCAATAAGGACCGCTTTCTCTCCAATCAATGTTTCAGCAAATTCCAACGGATTTGCAATCGTTGCCGACGTACATATAAATTGAACGTCGCTTCCGTAAAATCGGCAAATTCTCTTCAGCCTTCTGATTACATTCGCAACATGGCTTCCAAATACTCCGCGATATGTATGCAATTCATCGATGACGACATATTTTAAGTTTTCAAAAAGCGACACCCATTTCGTATGATGCGGTAAAATACCTGAATGTAGCATATCAGGATTTGTCATAACAATATGACCAGCTTTTCGAATCTTTTGACGGATCGTTGGAGAAGTATCTCCATCGTATGTATAGCAATTTATCTCCGTTTTTATTCCTTCAATCCATTCATTCAGTTCGCTTTTTTGATCCTGAGCTAGCGCCTTTGTCGGAAAAAGATATAATGCTCTCGTGTTATTGTTTTTTAATATTGCGTTTAAAACAGGCAAATTGTAGCACAACGTTTTTCCCGACGCTGTCGGGGTTACAGCGACAATGTTGTGATGATTTAACGCTAATTCAAACGCTTCTTTTTGATGACTGTATAATTGTTCAATTCCTTTTTTCTTCAACATTTCCTTCAATCGGTTATCCATATCTTCTGGAAAAGGAACTGTGATTGCTTCTTTTTCAGGTATTGTGTGCCAATATACAATCTGATCCCGAAAACGCTCGTCATGTCTAAAATCATGGATGACTTTTTCAAAAGGTTTCCGCCCAAGCATAACCCATTCCTCCTCAAATTCACTACATCTATTCTAACGAATAAACGTTCGTAAATAAAGCATGTTTTCATTGGAAGCTTTCGTATAAACTTTTCGAAACCCTTTTGCATATAAATGTGAAAAAAGAGGGAGTGAGAGAGCAAGATGAAAAAAGACAAAAAGGAACATGATGAATTTTTGCCCGTGTTTTCCCAACTAGATCCGCTTCCAGGCAGGTTTTCACAATTTTTCGATCCTGCCTACATTCAATCGCTATTAAAACCGTTTCATGATTTGTTTGATACCGCAATGTCCCTTCCCTTTTTTCATTTTGACACTCATGAAACCGATCAAGAATGGGTGTTAGAGGGAAAGCTTTCTGGAGTGAAAAAAGAGCAAATACGCATCGAATCGTATGATCATGTATTAACGATTTCCATTCAGCAAGATCAACATATTGAACAAACAAATGATGAAAAACAGATGACGCAAATGTTAAAGTCTCATGGCAAATTTGCGAAATCCTTTTATTTGCCAGCTTACTTAGATGTACAACGTATTAAAGCATCGTTTCAAAATGAAAAGCTGAAAATTGTGATCCCTTCCAAAAAAACAAAAATAAATATTGACTAATATGCTTCTAATCAAAAAGGTTGTCCAAAAAGTCAGGGTAACTGACTTTTTGGAGTCCCTCATTTTTCCACTTTTAAAAAAGCAAAAAAAAATCGTCCTTTCTAAATAAAATGTAGTTGGGACCCAACATTACAGAAAGGACGATTTTTGATGAACCAATCAAATGATTACTACGGAAACAGCACTTTCACTAGATGTAAAAGAAGAAAATACTCCTGACAAAAGAAATTAACATTCCCTCCTACTTTCAAACTATATGACAACCGTCAAGTTCAAGTAAATTTGGATATTGTATTGCTCATACCAGAACATCACGTGGCACGTGTCGTAGACGAAATGGTGGAGACGATGCAAGATGAGGTATTGTTTTCTCATTAGCTCACACTTCCTGAAATAGCCGGCATCCGCCAGCTACTTTCAGATAAAAATCGAAAAATATAAATCGAGTAGGAGGGAGCGATTAACTCCCGTCCTCTCACACCACCGTACGTACGGTTCCGTATACGGCGGTTCAATTAAGATAATTGACGCAAGTCTTTATAACTTCCGTGAATAGCTGTTCTCTTTATGCCAGTGGTCACTCCACCCTCCAAGAGGTCTCCCACGGGATTCACCGCTTCCTCCCTCAAGTGAGGTACTACGTTTTCTGTGTTCATCATGACTCACTGAATGCCAAGGGCTATTCTCTCTTAATTGTTCGGTCCTTCTTAGTTGTTCTAGACCAACTAATACTATGACCTCTGCTGACTTCTGACTGTTCAGCTATCTATCACTAGATAGGTTACCAAGGTTACTTGGCGTGCCAGCCAGACCTCCCCGGGTAAGAGTGTAATCTTTCCTTCCATCCATCTGCTTCATTTACTCTGTATCACCTTCGGCAGAAAGGGCTTTGTTTTGTCTTGCAAACTCACCCAGTGATACCTAGCCTCATATGAAGTTCGTGTTCCGAGAGACCTTAAAGTTTGCCGCTCGCTTCCTTCAGATTCCGCGTCACCACGGACACCCTTGCGTTAAGCTAACTGCTACTTCTGCCTTCGCAGCTCGGGACTTTCACCCTATAGATTACACCCATGCCGGGCGCACAAGCAAGTGGAGAGAAACGCGTTGTTTCTCTCTACTTGCTTCCTTTTAGGGACTTATCGGGCAGTCCCATTTTTCCTATTGAATCCTGTAATTGTTTGTTTTGTGATCGGTACTCATCATTCCCCGGGTAATCATGTCATCAGCCTGTTGTTCCGATTGGAAATATTCTTTTTGCAAAAATAGGTTTTTGATATAAAAAGGATTTTTTCGTACATCCAACAAAGCATAAACAGCCTTGACTTGCGGCGAACGGCATCCCTAGCCCCTTACATCGTTTCAAAGCTCATTATTCAGCATCAAGCTTTAAAAATTTGCGTGACTCCTTTTAAAAGGGAGCTCATTTGATTCATCGTTTGAACAACTTGTCCTGCTGTATCGATCATTTTGTTAAAATCCATCTGTCCGTCCGCTTTTTTAAATGAAGAAAGCAATGAAGGATTTGACCCTTTTGGCATCATCATAGGCAGCGTGCTTGGATAAGGCTGAGGATACGGATTCATAAAAGGCTGATAATATGGAGATTGGAAATAAGGAACAACATGTTGATTCATCATGAAATATTGATCGTAAGAAACAGGTCTTAACCAATCATAAGCATGATCATGATACATTTTGATCCCTCCAATAAAAATTTAACTAACATAAAATATGTTTTTGCCTTTTAAAGGGTGAGATGTCAAATAGTGTCGGAAGTTTTTATTTTTTTTAAAATTGATAATTACAAAAGAGATGGTAACATATTAATATAAGTGTTAGGGGGGGATGTTTTATGACGGTTCAAACATTGAGGGAAAGATTTAAAATGGAGAAGCAATACGAAGCAGAATGTGCAAATGAATTGCTGGACTTTGCACGCAGATTGTATCTTTATGAAAACATCAGCATCAAAGACTTTCGAAATATTGTCAAAACGCTAGAACAGCAAGGAGCCGTTACACCTGAATACATCCTTTAAATCAAGCAGAGGCGGGAGAATTTTCTCCGGCCTCTTTTTGCCGCTTACGAATAGTCCCGTTTACGGCAGTTCAATAATATAGATTGACAAAAAAGAACGGATATTTTAGATAGAATCTTTTAACCCCAAGATTTCTCCAAACGAAGTAAGGTTTTGTGTAAATCGAAAGCCCAATAGATTGTGTCTATATATTTCACACATAATAAAGCGGAGAAACTGCTCGCTTCTCCGCTTCTCCTTTTTCATTCATTTTTTTCCATTTCACGGATCATGCTTCTTAATGTGTATTCAGCAGATTCTTTTATATTTTTAAATCTCACCTTGCTTGTATCTTGAAAAAAAGATTGGATCACAATGTTTTCAATATGCTCTTTCGCCGTATCAATTTGTTGCGAATGCAGGTATCTAGGATGGTACTTATTGATCCATTTTTTCGCAACAATTTCCCATTCATCCAATATTGGCAAAATCTTGTCAACACTCGGTTTAATTTCGGCAAAAAAATCGTATTCCAGTCCTTCCTTCTTGGTTCTCTCGAAGCGTTGAGCACTTTTTTGGATCACTTGAAGCAATTGCTCCGTGATTTTCCGGACTTGTTCTTCATCCAAGGTTCTCACCTCAGATTCATCATAGCAAATTTTTTTTGTTTTACCAAATTTTATACTACCTTTTTTCTCAAGCTCCGCACGAATTTCCTTTCTGCAAACATTTTCTCAAATTTATTCATCTTTTCTTCTCCATTTTCTATAAAGTTTGAAACGGCTTGTTTTGTCCGATGAATTTCTTTATCTATATTTTGCGTCAATTGCTGCTCTAAAAGATCAATTTGTTTTTCAATTTCTTGCAATTTTTTTAATGCCTCTTGCTTTTCTATAAACGAACTCATCAGCATCCCTCTTTTCTTATTTTTGCTAAAAAATTCTTCTTCCTAAATATGAGTCCTGCCTGTTTGACAAAACTAGTTGTGATTCGGCAAAAAAAGTGTAAATTCCCTGCAGCATTCAAAAATCCGCTTCATTGTGCGCATGTATTTTTTCAGGTTAGAAAAAATAAACATGGGAGGTGTTATGATGAAAAACGATAAAAAAACCATTCAAAATGATAGTCAAAAAGAAAAAAAGCGAGGAGTTGGAGACAAAAAGCTTGAAGGTCCAAACAGACCCTCTACTTAAAAATGGTCGGGCTCATTGCCTGACCATTATTGTAAGTATTGCTTCATCATGCATAATAAATGTAGCTGGGACTGTTTTTTCTCATACCAGTTAGTTAATTCAATTCGTTTCGGAATCTCTGGATCTTTATAATACTTTCCGAGCCGCTGCCCATGAAACCATTCTCTTTCTTTTTCGTCTATTTCGTGTGAGATTATCGGAAAAGCCGTCCTTAAATATGGGGATTTTCTTTTTGTTGTTTTTTTCATATATTTTTCATAATCATACCGTGATCCTGTATGTATTACACGATTTGAAAATTTTAGAAACTGTCCATGGTAAAGAGGATGAAATAAAAGCCATGCCAGCCTTTTTCCCAATTCAATCCGTTTTTTGACATGGCTGAATTGATGGGTGGAAAATCCGTACAATTTTCCTGTTAACGTCGGAAACAGTATAACGCGAAAATGAAATAGATCTTGAAAAATAAACGGCAAGCTGTGAAAGACAAATTTTTTAAATAATGGATGATCAATAACCGGTTTTTGAATAACATGCTGCTCATTAATAATAAGGGAGGTTAAAAGCCTTTTCTCATCTTTTGTGCGGAAAAAGCGTTCCCACTCCTCCATCATAAAGGCGGATACATGAAAAGCTTCGAGCAAATAAAACATCGGTTTGTTGTAACGCTTGGAATATTCATATAGTAAAAGCTGTGGATAAGCATCAGCAAAAATGAGCCAGTTTGCGGTTTCAACTGATAAAAAGAGCCATTGCCGTTTTTCATAAGGCAAAGCCTGTTTGAGGGGAATACCTTCTAAATCTGTCATAAACCAGCCGGCGTTTCTGGAGACCATGCTTGCCAGCAACGCCCATTTTACTTCCGGATGTTTTTTATAAAACTTTGCATATCGTTCCGTCCGTGAAATATTATCAACATTTCCGTCATCTGTTTTTAATTTTGTTTGTAATATTATATCATGTAGTGACATAGTATTCCCTCTTTCAACTTAAATCATGTATAATGAAGTCATTTCATCGAAAAAAGGTTAACATTTTTTGTTAAGATATAAATAGCCGGAAAAAGGAGGAGATCGCTTGGCTATTCGTTATCCTAATGGAAAGTTGTGGAAAGCTAAACAAAATGTAGCGAATCCAGTTGAAATACAATATTCAAATAGAGGGATGACCCTCGAGGACGACTTAAATGAGACAAATCTTTATTACAGGGAAAATGGAATAGCTGTCATCCATAAAAAACCGACTCCGATCCAAATCGTTTCGGTTGATTATCCGAAACGGAGCGCAGCAGTCATTAAAGAAGCTTATTTTAAACAGGCTTCAACAACCGACTACAACGGAGTTTATAAAGGCAAATATATTGACTTTGAAGCAAAAGAGACAAAAAACAGCTCTTTTCCACTAAAAAATATTCATGATCATCAAATTGAGCATATGAAGGCTGTGCTCGAACAAAACGGAATATGTTTTCTAATTATACGATTCACTAAACTAAATCAAATATACTTCTTAGAAGCTGAAAAATTGATGCATTTTTGGGAAAGACAGAAAAACGGGGGAAGAAAATCGATTTCGCATCAAGAAATTGTAGAATGCGGTCACCATATCCCTCTTGGCTATTGCCCAAGAGTTGATTATATTAGTATAATAGACAAGTTATATTTTTAGCTACTGCCCTTTTCATTCTAAATGAAAGGTTGGATTTATAATGAGTCAACAATATAAATCGAGGGAAGAAAGACGAAAAGCTTTAGCAAGTAAGAAAAAAAAGCCGAAGAAAAAAGGAATCGCAAGAAAAATTGTGTTTTTCATTCTTTTGTTAGGGCTTGTAGGCATCATTGGAGGAACATCGACATTTGCTTATTTTGCAGCAACGGCACCCCCTCTAAATGATGATCTTTTAAAAGGAAATATGTCATCAAAAGTATATGACAAGGACGGAAATGAAATAGGTGAGGTCGGTTCGGAAAAACGGACATATGTGAAAATCGATGATATTCCGCAAGTTGTAAAAGATGCGTTTATTGCTACGGAAGATGTTCGATTTTATAAACATAACGGAATCGATCCAATTCGTATTGGAGGCGCTGTAATTGCCAACTTTAAAGAAGGATTCGGTTCTGAAGGTGCAAGTACAATTACGCAGCAGCTTGTCAAGCTTTCCTTTTTATCTCTTGACAAAACATTAAAAAGAAAAGCTCAAGAAGCATGGCTTGCCTTGCAAGTGGAGCAAAAATATTCAAAAGATGAAATACTTGAAATGTATTTAAACAGAATTTATTATCCCGGCAACTATTACGGCGTCGCAAGAGCTACGGAAGCTTTCTTTGGGAAGGATCTTAAAGACATCACGCTGTCTGAAGCGGCAATGCTGGCTGGGATGATTAAAAATCCTGATCTATACAACCCTAGAAAAAATCCCGATCTGGCGGAAAAACGCCGCAATGTTGTCTTAAATTTAATGGTTAAAAACGGATTTATCAGTGAAGAGGAAGCGGCAAAAGCTAAACAAACATCCATCACAGAATCATTAGTAGAACCAAAAAAGCAGCAAAACAAATATCATGCCTTTATTGAACATGCGATTGAAGAAGTAAGAAAAAAGCTTGGCGTTGATCCGAGCTCAGCAGGATTAAAAATCTATACAACAATCGATACAGATGCTCAAGAATATGTTGAACAATTATTGAACGGCGACGAAATCAGTTATCCGAGCAAATATTTTCAGGCTGGAATTGCTCTAATCGACACGACAACAGGTGAAATACGCGCCATCGGCGGCGGGAGAAACCAACCGATTGGCGGATTTAACTATGCTGTCGATTTAAAACGGCAGCCTGGTTCAACCATTAAGCCTATTTTAGATTACGGCCCTGCCATTGAGCATTTAAAATGGTCAACGTATCACCAAATCGTTGATGAGCCGTACACGTATTCAAACGGAAATCCAATAAACAACTATGACCGCAGCTATAAAGGGCAGATGTCAATCAGAGAAGCATTGGCTGATTCAAGAAACATCCCAGCATTAAAGGCGTATCAAGAGGTTGGTGAATCGAGGGCAAAAGCATTTGCCGAGAAATTGGGAATTAAAATCGATAAAATTACAGAAGCATACGCAATCGGCGGATTTAAACACGGCATATCCCCTCTTCAATTGGCGGGGGCTTACAGCGCCTTTGGCAACAACGGTATATACAATGAACCATATTCCGTAACAAAGGTTGTTTTTGTCGATGGAACAAAAGCTGATTTAACACCAGATCCGGTCGAAGCAATGAGCGATTACACAGCATTTATGATCACCGATATGTTAAAAACCGTTGTAGAACGAGGAACCGGTACAAGAGCTCGGGTGCCTGGCTTGAATATTGCCGGCAAAACGGGTTCAACGAACTTTACAGAGCAAGAAAAAGCAAAATATCATCCGGAGCGCGGTGCAGCAAAAGACAATTGGTTTGTCGGCTATACACCAAAATACACAGCTGCTGTTTGGACTGGATATGAGAAAAATGAAGAGAAAATGTATATAACAAAAAGGGAACAACAAATTGCCAGAGACATCTTTAGAAAGCTAATGCGGCATGTATCTGACGGGGATTCATCCGATTTCAAACAGCCGAAAAGCGTGGTGAAAAAGGCAATCGAAAAAGGATCTAATCCGGCGAAGCTTGCAAGCAAATATACGCCAAAAAATATGATTACGTACGAATATTTTGTAAGAGGCGAAGAGCCGACAAAAGTTTCAACGAAATATGAAAAGCTAGACAAACCGTCAGGCCTATCCATCAATTATGATCAAAAAACGAATGCAGTGAAGCTTAGCTGGAATCACAGTGAATCGGACGTTTCATTTGAAGTGAGCGCATCGATCGATAACGCTGCTTCCAAAGTATTAACGACTACAAAAGACAAATCGTATGTCTTGTCAAATGTGAAACCTGGTTCTGTATATAAATTCAGCGTTACAGCTGTAAGGGACAGCATGCGAAGTGATCCTGCAAGCGCAATGATCGAAATACCTTCTGTGGAGGAAGAGGAGCAAGAAGAATTACCAGATGAATTAATACCGCCTGAACAGGAACAAAATGAAGGACAAGATGAAGAGGATCAATTAGAGAACGAAAATGACAATGAACAAAATGAAGGACAAGATGAAGAGGATCAATTGGAGAACGAAAATGACAATGAACAAAATAGCGGGCAAAATGAAGAGGAAAATCAAAACGAGAATCCTGAACAGCCGCAGACGCCAAATGACAGTACACAAAACGGCGGCGGACCTACTCCTCCTCAATATCCAGGGCAATAACATCGATCGTTCACAAACGGGTGGAAACGGAAATTCACAAACCGAAACGCCTGCTGTTCAGCAATGAAAATAAGGGACTGTCCGATAAGTCCCTAAATGTAGCCAGTGGAGAAAAACAGCTCGTTTTTCTTCACTGGCTTTTGTTATAAAAATGAGAGGGCTCGAAAAATTCAGTTACCCTGAATTTTTCGAAGCCCCCTTTTGTTTTGCTTTTTTGATCGCCTGATGTTTATAAAACAATTTTTCCGTTTCTGTAAATAGTTCATTTAATTGAATATATGCATGATATTGAGTAGATTTTTTTAAAATAAACGTTAGACGATCTTCAATATTGACGGGAGCTATATCCAGCTTCTTTATTTCGTCTAATTGCAGTGAATGAACCGGCTTTTCATTGAGCCAATAAAGAAGTTGGATATAGAGGCAGACCCCTGTCATCATTTTTTGTCGATCCATTTTAAACGGTTTTGTTATCGTGCGTTGAATCTCGGTTTGAATTTCCTTCCACTGCTTAAAAAGCTTAGGCAAAAATTGCTCGCTCGCCTCCCACGGTCTCGTATCATCCATTCCAGCCAAATATTGAAGATCATAATAAAAAAAATCAGTTGGATGCAAATATACAGATTCCTCGTCAAAAAATGCAGTATTTTGAAATTGCTCAGGGAGATGAAACATCTTCCTATCGTGCATTTTTTATGCCTTTCCTTTCATTCTTTTTTCCCCTTCTCTGCACAAATAAAGAAGAGGACATTCATGACACTTTGGTGATTGGGCTTTGCAATGATACCTTCCAAAAAAAATAAGCCGATGGTGGGTGATTCCCCATTCGTCCTCAGGAACTTTTTCCATCAATGTTTTTTCCACTTCCAATACAGAATCCTTCCAACGGCAAATTCCGAGCCGCTTCGACACCCGTTCAACGTGTGTATCGACGGCGATGGCAGGTTTTCCAAACGCAACAGATAAAACAACGTTTGCCGTTTTCCTTCCTACTCCAGGAAGGCTCATTAATTCCTCTCTAGTTTCCGGCACTTTTCGGTCAAATTTTTCAATTAACATTTTGCATAATTTTTGAATATTTTTCGCTTTGTTACGATAAAGACCGATGGAGCGAATATCTTGTTCTAATTCCTCCAACGGGACAGACAAATAATCATCAGGTGTTTTATATTTTTGAAACAAATGTTTTGTTACTTTATTGACTAATGCATCCGTGCATTGAGCAGACAAAACGACAGCAATGACCAGTTCAAAAGGATTGCTGTGCACAAGCTCGCAATGAGCATCAGGAAACATTTTCCCGATAACCTCTAAGCATTCTTTTACTTTCTTTTTTGATAGCATGTACCATCACCTTTCAATCAGCTTGAACGAGGAAAAGAATTTTAGTTTTCCAGCCAGTTGTAGAAAGGCACCTTCCTTTTATATTCTTGCTCCCCTTGAGTAGACTGCTTTTGTTTTTGATTGAATTCATGAAATTTTTGTGAATGCTTTTTAGCTTGTTCAATTGTTTTGATTCCATTCTTCTTCCATTCAAATAAAATCCGATCAATATATCGAAAATTTAATTTTCCGGAGATCACCGCTTCCCTTAATGCAGAAATGATAATATCGGGATCATGATGATCTTGGTCGATCCAAAAAGCTAACGTTTCGCACTCAATCGGGGAAAGAGGTCGTCCAAATTCTTGTTCAAAGATGGTGTATAATTGATTTTCCTTTTCTACTTTTTCTTGATCTTGGTCCATGACGACTACATCATACAACTTTTCCCATAGCTGTTTTAAAGAATATTTCTCATAAATCATCCCGTTTTGCTCAAATTCCTCTATCGTTAAAAAACCTCTCTGAACTAAACTCCGAAGCAATTTGACACATTCCGCCGTTGTGATTGTCATATGGTCGGAAAGTTCTGTAGGAGTTGGAAAAGCATTTCCTTTTTGAATGTGGGAATGTACGTGCAAAAGGAGAACAAATTCTTTTTCTGACAAACCTAAATCGGCATAATTCCGCAGCAGTATATTGGAAACGGTCAGTGATCCATCTTCCACTAATTCGGTGAACTGTTTTTTCTTCATATTTCGACACCTCAAAATAAGTATACCATGATTGCGGCCATTCATGGCTTCAGAATGCATGGCTGAAAAACGAAACCTCCTGAAGATAGGAGGCTTCATGCAGTTTACGGATATAAACGATTTAATAAACGCGGAAATGGAATCGTTTCACGAACATGTTCGACACCGCATATCCAAGCAACAGTTCGTTCAAGTCCAAGGCCGAAGCCGGAATGAGGTACGGATCCGTATTGCCGCAGCTCAAGATACCATTTATAAGCTGCTTCGTCCAGATGATGCTCTTCAAGACGTTTTTTTAATAAGTGATAATCATGGATGCGTTCAGATCCGCCGATGATTTCTCCGTACCCTTCAGGAGCGATTAAATCCGCGCACAGAACAACCTCTGGTCGATTTGGATCAGGCTGCATATAAAAAGGTTTTAAGCTTGTCGGATAATGTGTAATGAAAACTGGTTTATCAAAGCTTTCCGCGATCGCTGTTTCATGCGGCGAACCAAAATCGTCCCCCCATGCGATGTCGTTGAATCCTTTCTTATGCAGCAGCGCGATAGCGTCGTCGTATGTTATTTTCGAAAACGGAGGAACAACCTGCTCCAGCTTGGAAATGTCACGTTCTAATGTTTTCAATTCAAGTGAACAATTTTTTAATACCGATTGCACAATATGGGAAACGTACTGCTCCTGCAGCTGCAAATTGTCTTCAAATTGATAAAACGCCATTTCCGGTTCAATCATCCAAAATTCAATTAAATGACGGCGCGTTTTCGATTTTTCAGCCCGGAATGTCGGCCCGAATGAAAATACTTTGCCTAAGGCCATAGCAGCTGCTTCCATATACAGCTGACCACTCTGCGAAAGGTAAGCATCTTCATCAAAATATTTCGTATGAAACAATTCCGTCGTTCCTTCAGGCGCACTTCCGGTCAAAATAGGGGGATCCACTTTGACAAACCCTTGATCATTAAAAAATTCATAAGTGGCACGGATGAGTTCGTTGCGCACTTTCATAATGGCGTGCTGGCGCTTTGATCGAAGCCAAAGGTGGCGATTGTCCATTAAAAATTCAGTACCGTGTTCTTTCGGCGTAATCGGATAATCGCTTGCTTCATGAATAATTTCTATATTTTCAACGCCAAGCTCATATCCAAAAGGTGAACGTTCATCCACTCTCACAACTCCTGTGACATACAAAGAGCTTTCTTGTGTGAGTTGTTTTGCTTTTTTAAATATTTCTTCATCCACCTTCGATTTTTCAACAACCCCTTGAATAAAGCCTGTTCCATCCCGAAGCTGCAAAAAAGCAATTTTTCCGCTTGATCGCTTATTCGCCAACCAGCAGCCGATTGTTACTTGTTCTCCGACATGGTTTTTAACATTTGAAATCGTTGTTTTCACAGCTTTACCCTCCATATGAAACCGCCTTTTTATTCGATGCTTTCTATTATACATATGTTATTCCTTTTTTTTCAATAAAGGAAACCAGCGAAAAAGCCGGCTGAACAACCGGCTATTGACAATCTTTACTGTTTATGATTGTTGACAAAGCGATCAATACGTTCAATCGCTTTATTTAAAAGTTCTAGCGATGTCGCATACGATAATCTTACATTATCTGGGGCACCGAAGCCGCTTCCTGGTACTAGCGCTACCTTTTCCTCTTCCAAGAGCGCCTCGACAAATTCGTCAACATTACGAAAACCTGTTATCTCTGCTGCTTCTTTTGCATTTGGAAATAAATAAAATGCTCCTTGCGGTTTAATGCACGAGAAACCAGGTATTTGCACAAGTTTTTCGTAAATGATATTTAAACGGTCTTCAAAAGCTCTTCTCATTATTTCGACCGGTTCTTGAGGTCCCTCATACGCCGCGATCGCAGCATATTGAGCAATTGAAGTCGGATTTGAAGTGCTGTGGCTCGCTAGGTTCGTCATAGCTTGAATAATGCGCTCATTGCCCGCCGCATAACCAATTCTCCATCCTGTCATTGAATGGGATTTCGATACGCCATTAATAATAATTGTTTTTTCTTTTACTTCAGGAGAAATTTGAGCGATGGACACATGTTCATTTTCTCCGTATACTAATTTTTCATAAATTTCATCGGAAACGATAATAAGATCATGGCTAAGGCAAACCTCCGCCAATTCTTTCAACTCATCCCGCGTATAGATCATGCCGGTCGGGTTGCTCGGAGAATTGATAATCACCGCTTTTGTTTTGTTTGTGATCGCTTGCTGCAGCTGATCAGGCGTAATTTTAAATTGATTTTCTTCCCTTCCCTCTACAAATACTGGAGCTCCGCCTGCAAGCTTCACTTGTTCCGGATAGCTTACCCAGTATGGAGAAGGAATGATCACTTCATCACCATCGTCAAGAATAGCTTGAAACAATGTATATAAAGCGTGTTTAGCGCCTGTTGAAACAATTATTTCAGACGGTTTATATTCTAAATGCTGGTCTTTTTTAAATTTTTCTATAATTGCCTCTTTCAATGATATAAGTCCTCCAGAAGGCGTATACTTCGTATGCCCTTCTTTCATAGCTTTTTCTGCAGCGTCTAAAATATGATCAGGAGTGTTAAAATCCGGCTCGCCTGCCCCAAGGCCAATCACATCATGCCCGGCTGCTTTCAATTCTTTTGCTTTTGCAGTGATCGCCAGTGTAGATGAAGGTGTTAAAGTTGATACGCGTTTAGATAAATTCACTTTTACAATGCTCCCTTCTTATTGCTTAATGCTGTACATTTTATAAACTCTGTCATCCGTAAAGCTAACAATAAAATATGTATAACGGTTTTGTTGGTCAATATATTGGACCTCCCAAACCGGTATATCCCATTTTTTCGAATCTGTATCATCATACCCAAGCATGATTTTCTTTATTTTCTTCGGCTTGCTGTTGTCAATGTTTTGAATCAATTGAAGTACGTCGTCTTTGCTCAAGCCTTCCTTCGCTTTTTTAATTAAAATTTTATCCGTGTTCCCCTTTTTCATCCAGCCGATAATTTTTTCGCCTTTTTTATTTTTCCCTTGAATGATATAGTAAACATTTCGATTATAAAATGTGTTGACTTCATCGATCGATGCAAAGCCATGCTCCTTCGCAGCTTGTATAGCTGTTTCGTGTCCTTTTGTTTTATCTTCTTTTGCACTATTATAAAGAAAAGCAAACGTCACCACTAAAAAGATAAGAGCGCATATAAAAGAAATAAAAATTTTTCCTTTCATTATGATCACCGATTATGTTCTATAAATAGTAAAAACCGCTTTATTTGGATCTTTGCTGTCAAGGGCTAATCCGAATAATAAATGTTCTCTTTTTAATGTCCGATTTAGCAAATCAACTATTTTATACAAATCGTCGGAATGCTCAACCGTAACGGAAGATATAATTTCGATTTTGCTTTCCATGTCAGCTTCCTCCTTTACAAAAACAAAATTTGTAATTCATACTTACAAAGCATCCAGGAAACAATATAGATACAACAGCAATATGTTGTTATCTGTACCCATTATAACAGCTTTACGGCTCACACTAAATAAAATTTCTCCTAGTCCACACCTAATTTTTTGAGGAGCCATCGCTGCTCCTCTTTTTTTTATATGTACAGAAAAGTTATGGCCAATTACGTCCGCAACAGAAAATAGGTCAAGCCCTATCGAAAGCTTAAGAGCCTGACCCTTGTTTATCACATAATCGTGTTCGCCGGTTCCTCTTTAATTAACTCGATGATTTCATTGTTTTCATTCATGATGGCTATCGTTGGACGGTGGTTTTTTAATTGATCTTCATGCACAAGCTTATAGGAAATGATAATGACCACATCACCGACCTGAACAAGCCGGGCAGCCGCACCGTTTAAACAAATGACACCGCTTCCTCTTTTTCCAGGAATCACATACGTTTCAAAACGTTCGCCATTATTATTATTCACGATTTGCACTTTTTCATTCGGGACAATCCCAACGGCATCTAAAATATCCTGGTCGATCGTAACGGAACCGACATAGTTCAAATTTGCTTCCGTCACCCTTGCACGATGAATTTTTCCGTTCATCATCACACGAAACATGTATGAACCCCCCTTTAGGTCAAATCGATAATAATATTATCGATCAGCCTAGCATGCTTAAATTTTACAGCGATCGCAACGATAATTTTTCCCGTAAGTGCGTTTGGTTTTTTCAAGTCAGGATAAGTCAAAATATCTATATAATCAATTTCTCCGCTCGTCTTTTCCGTTATATACGCTCTCATTTTTTCGATGATGGCTTCTTGATCATGCACTTTGTTCTCAACCATTTCTTTTGCCATTAATAACGATTGATATAAATGAACGGCTTCTTTTCGTTCCTGTTCGTCTAACCGTACGTTTCGAGAGCTTTTGGCCAATCCGTCCTCTTCACGAACCGTTTCCACCGGAACAATTTCAATTGGGAAATTAAGATCTTTTATAAGTGCTGTAACAACGGCAACTTGCTGGGCATCCTTCAAGCCGAAATAGGCTCTGTCTGGAGTTATGATGTGAAACAGCTTTGTTAAAACCGTTGCCACTCCGTCAAAATGTCCCGGTCTTGATTTTCCGCACAAAACGTCAACGCGCTTCGTCACTTTTACTGTGACGGCAGGTTCTTCCGGATACATTTCTTCTTTTGTCGGCGCGAAAAAAAGGTCAACCCCTTTTTGTCTTGCCAGCTCTTCGTCGCGTTTGATATCGCGAGGGTATGTTTGATAGTCTTCATTCGGTCCAAATTGAAGCGGATTCACAAAAACGCTCATCACCGTTACGTCGTTTTCCTGTTTGGCCCGTTCAACCAATGATAAATGACCTTCATGCAAATATCCCATCGTTGGCACAAACCCTATCGTTTTTCCTTCTTTTTTCTTGAGATCGATTTCTTTTTTTATTTCCTCTATCGTAGTGACGATTTTCATTTTCCTTTTCCTCCATATAAGCTTGCAAGTTCCTCTTCATTCATGCGGAACGAATGATCCAACGATGGAAAGTCCCGATTTTTCACTTCATCTTTATAAGCTTCAATCGCTTTTACAATGCTTTCATTTACATTTGCATATTGTTTAACAAACTTCGGCACTCTTTCCACTCCAAATCCAATCAAATCATGAAACACTAACACTTGTCCATCTGTATATTTTCCTGCGCCGATGCCGATGGTTGGAATGGACAGCTCTTTTGTTATTTTTTCCGCCAGCTGAAACGGGATGCATTCCAATACAATGGCAATCGCGCCAGCCTGTTCGCATTTTTTCGCATCTAGCAGCAGCTTTTCAGCACTTTTCGCTTCTTTTCCTTGTACTTTATATCCGCCTAATACACCTACTGACTGAGGAGTCAGTCCGAGGTGGGCAACAACAGGAATGCCGGCATTTGTTAACAGAGATATGACGTCAAAAACAGGCCCTTCCACCTTTAAGGCATCTGCCCCGCTTTGCTGCACCATTTTCTTTGCATTTTGCAGCGTGTCTTCTGTCGAAATATGGTACGACATAAAGGGCATATCCGTCACAACAAATGTATTTTTTGCTCCGCGTTTTACAGCCTTCGTATGATGAATCATATCTTCCACCGTTACAGGTACGGTTGAATCATACCCTAAAACGACCATTCCAAGCGAATCGCCGACAAGGATCATATCAACATTTGCCTGTTCAGCAAGCTTAGCGGACGGATAATCGTATGCCGTCATCATCACGATTGGCTCTTGCTTTTGTTTCATTTGAATAAAATCCAGCTTTGTTTTCATAAAAACTCCCCCTCTTTTGTAGTTGCAGAGGGTAAGAACGAACCGATTAAAAAAAACCTTCTTTCACTGAGAAAGAAGGATTTTTACCATTTCCTTATTATCGGCTTCTTCATCCCTCTGTCCCAGTCCTTTTGGATCAAGGCAGAATCAATCTTTTAATAATGACAACATGAAACTTTTTTGGTGCAGTTCCAAACAGGATACTGCCCTTTCGTTAAGTATAACAAAATTTCATTGTAAAATATATTTATTTGATATCAATATCTGCTGAATACACTTTTTCTATTTTTCCTTCAGAAGTTTCAATGAGAAGCGCCCCTTCTTCATTAATGCCAAGAGCCTTGCCGACAACTGTTCCGGATAATGTCCGGGCATGGATCGTTTTGTTTAAACTAATGGAATAGCTTTCCCATAAAAGTTTAATCGGTTTAAATCCATGCTCTAAATATGTAGTATACCATTTTTCTAAACGTTCGAGAAACTTTTGAATGATAAGGGCGCGATGAATTTTCTCTCCCTTTTCAATCGCTATGGAGGTGGCGGTATTGCGAATCGCTTCAGGAAATTCATCAATTTGCTGATTTACATTAATACCGATACCGATGATCACCGAATGCACTTGATCAGCTTCCGCCTCAAGCTCTGTTAAAATTCCGACTGCTTTTTTTCCATTAATCAAAATGTCATTGGGCCATTTAATGGTCGGAGAAAGCCCTGTTGCCTCTTCAATCCCTTCTACGAGAGCAACGGCTGTCAATAAAGTAAGCTGAGGGGTTTTCTGTAAAGGTATGTTCGGCCGCAAAATGATGCTCATCCAAATCCCTGTACCTTTTGGCGAATACCATACTCTAGCCATTCTCCCTCTTCCGCCTGTCTGTTCATCCGCAACTACGAGCGTTCCCTCCTCAGCGCCTTTCTGCGACAATTCATGGGCAATTTTTTGAGTAGAATCAACCGTATCGGAATATACAATGTTTTGTCCTATAAAATCCGTTTCTAGACCTAATTGTATTTCGTTGGCTGTAATTTTTTCCGGCGTCTTGACTATTCTGTACCCCTTTTTTCGCACCGCCTCGAGGACAAATCCTTCCTTCCTCAATTCCTCAATATGCTTCCATACTGCCGTTCTTGAACAACCGAGCAATTCGCTGATTTTTTGGCCTGAAACATAACCTCCATCAGCTTCAGAAAAAGCTGCTAACAGCTTTCGCCTAATTTCTGATTGCAATTTTTTAACCACTCCTTTATTTTGCCGCTATTATTTTCAATCAATCCATTGACAACCTGTTGTTCAACCAGCGTTAAATATTCCTCCACCCATTTGCCCGGCTTTTTCGGCACGATGTTTAAAATGTCATTCCCCGTTACGGCCAATTCTTTTCTAGAATGGATTGGAAGCTGTTCGTACGACTTTTGCAGTTTCTGAATGGCTTCTTCGTTTTTTTCTTTTTGCAGCACCTGCCTTATTCTTTCCAGCTGAAGAGCATCCTCAAGCCCTGTCTTATATAAAAGAAAGGCTGTCCAGTCTTTCTCGAAGAGACAATTGAGCAACTCAAGATGTCTGCATACTTTTTTGATCACCCTTCTAGGAAGCTTCCAATTCCGCATAAATGATTCACCATCATCCGTTTCTAAAACGAATAACAAAACAGTCCAGTATTCTTCCCGCTCACACAAATTATGCATTGGATAGCTGAGCAGCTTGTGCAACTGTTCTTTCTTTTGTTTTAATCCAGGCATATGTTGATAAACATTCGTAAGAGTTAATAGTTGTATCGCATCATTTGCGGAAGCTCCAGCCAGAAGCTTTTCAAATTCAGCAGTTATTCGCTCGATCGATATGTTCTGAAGAAGCTTATGCCAAACGGTTATGGCTTGCATAGTTTTTTCTTCAAGCCGAAAGGACAATTGGCTGACAAATCTTAAAGCGCGCAGCATTCTTAACGCATCTTCGGAAAAGCGTTCATACGGATCTCCCACTGTACGAATCATGCGGTTTTCTAAATCTTCCATGCCATTGACATAATCTAAAATGCGCCCGTTTTTGTCCATCGCCAAAGCATTAATTGTAAAATCGCGCCGCTTTAAATCTTCTTGCAGCGAGCTGACAAAACGGACATATTTAGGTCTTCGATACTCTTCGTATTCCCCTTCCGTCCGAAAAGTCGTCACTTCATACGGCTTTCCATTATGAAGAACAATGACTGTACCATGCTGCACCCCAACATCAATTGTTTTCGGAAAAATTTTTTGAATCTCATCAGGCTTTGCTGATGTGGCAATGTCGATATCCCCGATCTTCCGATTCAGCAATAAATCACGAACAGAACCGCCGACAAAATACGCTTCATGGCCATGCTCATTTAATTGTTCTATAATCGGTATTGCCTCCACAAATTCTGCTTTCATGTTGGAACTCCTTCAGATAGTAATTCAAAATAAATTTGCTCATATGTTGACACAATTTTTTCAGAATGAAATTTTTCTCTGACAAGCAGTATCGCATTTTCTGACATTTTTTGATGAAGTGTTTGATCTTCCAATAAGCGAATCGATTTTTCGGCGGTATCCTCAATATCGCCAAGCTCAACAATATAGCCTGTTTTATGATCTTCAATTACTTCCGGTATGCCGCCGATCCTCGTTCCAATACAGGGAACTCCGCAAGCCATCGCTTCCAATAAAACTAATCCAAAGCTTTCTTTTTCTGACAGCAGCAATTTTAAATCACTGATGGAATACAATTGATCTAAGTTTTCTTGCTTCCCCAAAAACAGCACATGATCTTCCAATTGCAGCTGTTTCACTAATTTCATGACAATCGACACTTCCGGTCCGTCGCCGACCAGCAACAGCTTCGATGGGACTTCCTGTCGGATGAGGGCAAATGCTTTGACGACATCAGGAACTCGCTTCACTTGCCGAAAATTTGATACGTGTATAAGCACTTTTTCATCATCTTGAATCCCGTACTCTCTTTTTAATGAAGGCAAATGTTTTTTATGATAAATTCGTTCATCAATAAAATTGTAAATTGTTTCAATTTCTTTTTTAGGCTCCAATAAATCATATGTTTGTTTAACGAGCGCCTTTGATACGGCTGTAACGCGGTCCGAAGCTTCAATCCCAAATTTGATCGCTATGGAGAGCGTCGGATCATATCCTAGCACAGTAATATCAGTACCATGAAGAGTTGTGACGATTTTTATTTTTCCCCCAACCATTTGTTTAGCCAAAAAAGCGCAAATCGCATGAGGCACAGCATAATGAACGTGCAAAATATCTAAATTTTCCCTCTCAATGACTTCGGCAATTTTGCTGGATAAAGCGAGATCATATGGAGGATATTTAAAAACAGAGTATTGATTTACTTCCACTTCATGAAAATAAATGTTGTGATAAACCTTATTCAGCCTGAATGGCATGCTGGAGGAAATAAAGTGAATTTCATGCCCTCTTTCTGCAAGCAATTTTCCAAGCTCTGTCGCCACCACGCCTGATCCTCCAACAGACGGGTAGCAAGTAATGCCAATTTTCAATTTTTTCATTCATTATCACCAGGAAAGGATATTTTCAAAACTATGATTTCTGCTCAATTTTTCTCGTGGATGATGTTTCTCCATGTAAAATCTCCCCGTTCAAGCCCCTTTACTAATATTTCCGCAGTGCCCATATTGGTTGCCAGGGGGATTGCATACACATCGCATAGGCGGATAAGGGCAGAAACGTCCGGTTCATGAGGCTGGGCAGTCAGCGGGTCGCGAAAAAAGAAGACGGCATCCATTTCGTTTTTCGCGACTAATGCACCAATTTCTTGGTCGCCTCCAAGCGGACCGGATTGGAAGCGCTGAATTTTCAGTCCAGTTGCTTCCTGTATTCTTAAGCCTGTTGTGCCTGTTGCAAATAAATCATGCTTTTCTAATATATGTTTATAAGCAATGGTAAATTGAACCATATCGTCCTTTTTCTTATCGTGAGCAATGAGTGCAATCTTCATATATTTCCCCCTCATTCAATAATGTTTTCCAACCCGTAAACGAGCGTATCGATCTTCATCACGGTTTCAACGGAAAGCTTTACTCCTGACATAAAAGACGCACGATTATAGGAATCATGGCGAATTTTCAGCGTTTGACCGTCACCGCCAAACAAAACCTCTTGATGAGCCACTAACCCCGGAAGACGAACGCTGTGGATATGAATGCCATTCCATTCGCCGCCTCTTGCTCCTTTGATCGTTTCCTTTTCCTCCGGATGTCCTTGCTTTTTATTTCCGCGAACTTCATAAATCATTTCAGCCGTTTTGATTCCAGTTCCAGAAGGTGCATCAAGCTTTTTATCATGATGCATTTCGATGATCTCAACATCAGGGAAGTATCTGGCCGCCATTTTTGCAAATTTCATCATCAGTACAGCTCCAATCGCAAAATTTGGCGCGATAATTGCCCCGATTCCTTTTTCTTCCGCTAATTTTCTCAATTCCTGCAAGTCTTCTTCCTGAAAGCCGGTAGTTCCCACTACAGGGCGGACACCGTGCTCCAGCGCAAGCTTTGTATGTATTTTTCCAACCTCTGGTGTTGTCAAATCAATCAACACGTCTGGCGATGTTTCTGCAAAGCATTGTTCAGGGTTTGTATAGGTGCGGACTTGATCTTGAAACCATTCGCCGTCATTTATTTTGTCTAGTACAGCTGAAAGTGTAAAATGCTCTGTTTCATTTACCAGTTTTACTGCCTCTTGCCCCATGCGTCCTCTTGGGCCGGCAATGACGATCTTAATTTGTTCCATTATTCCATCACCTTTCTATTTTTTTGTCCATCTGTTTCGATCTCTAGTTTGAAATTTATCCATGACGCGATCGTGCGCCTTCTCAAGATCAATGTTTAAAGAATTGGCCAAGCAAATGATGACAAACAATAAATCGCCAATTTCCTCTTCAATTTCTTTCTCTTTCTCGGTTTCTTTTTTTGGCTTTTCCCCATAGTAATGATTAATTTCTCTTGCAAGCTCACCAAGCTCTTCTGTTAATCGCGCAAGCATCGCCAGCGGGCTGAAATAGCCTTCCTTAAATTGGGATATGTAATCATCTACTTCTTTTTGCAGGTCTTTAATTGTTTTACGTTCCATTAGGCAACCACCTCATTTGTCTTCTCTTTCATGTTAGCTAATTCCTTACCATTTGACAATGAAAAGAAATGTCGATTGAATTGTAACATACAATCTGATCCATTATAATTAAAAACATCGAAAAAAAATAGGAGGTGGGAGTTTGTTGCCTTTTAAATTGAAAAACCTCTTTTTTATATTGCTCGGATCCGCTATTTTCTCGTTTGGACTCGTTCATTTTAATATGCAAAACAATTTAGCTGAAGGCGGTTTTACTGGTATTACGCTCCTTTTATTTTTTTTGTTTCAAATCAACCCCTCTATTTCCAATCTTGTATTGAATGTACCCATTTTTTTTATTGGATGGAAGCTTTTAGGGAAGACGACTTTTTTGTATACATTAATTGGAACGATTTCAGTTTCGTTCTTTTTATGGATTTTTCAGCTGCATCCATTTCATATTCCTCTACATGAAGATTTAACATTGGCGGCTCTGTTTGCAGGAGTTTTCATCGGCGTTGGACTAGGGATTATTTTTCGCTATGGCGGAACAACAGGTGGAGTTGATATCATTGCTCGTCTTGTTTATAAATTTTTCGGCATCAGCATGGGAAAAACAATGTTTTTATTTGACGCGTGCGTGATCACTTTATCGTCCATTTTTTATTTATCCTATCGCGAAGCCATGTACACATTAGTGGCTGTTTTTATCGGAACAAGAGTCATTGATTTTATTCAGGAAGGTGCCTATAGAGCAAAAGCAGCGACCATCATATCGGAGAAACATGAGGAAATTGCCGAAAAAATCATGAAGGATATGGATCGCGGAGTGACCATTTTAAAAGGACAAGGTTCGTTTACAAAACAGAATCGGAATATTTTATATTGCGTCGTTGCCAAAAATGAATTTGTCAAGCTGAAACAAGTTATTACAGCTGTCGACCCTCATGCGTTTGTTGTCGTCAGCGACGTTCATGATGTACTCGGTGAGGGCTTTACCCTTGATGAAAATAAAAATCCGATTGAGCACTAACGCGTTTCTTGTCGTCAACGATGTTTATGATGCTCAAGAAGGATTTACCCTTCATGAAAACAAAAACTTGTTTAAGCACTGACAGGGGCTGTCCAGAAAGTCAAATCCCTTTTGAAAACAAAAAATCATAAACATCGATATATCAACGTTTCTAATACATTAAAGGGGGCTGTCAATAAGCCAAAAAACGACTTATTAGACACCCCCGCGCATCTAGTTCTCTTTTCTTTTATCTGTTTTTTCCCCTTTGTATTTTTTCCATCCTGTATAAGCTAGTGCAATAAAAATGACGCTGCCCGTTGTAAACATCACCCATAACAGCGATGGATCTGCTTCGTCGTTTTTGACGCGATCAAAAATGTTTTTTAAGTCTTTTTCGATTTCCATCATATGCTTCTGTCTTGTCTTTTTCGAAATTTCAAAAAACATTTTGTCGTTTACTGCTGAAATATGTGTTTCAATCTTATCAATGTTTTTGCTGTCAACATCAACGGTAAGGCTTGGATAAATAACGGAGTACAGTGACAAAAAACGATTCCACTCATGCTGAAAAGCCGCCCAATCCTCTTTTTCCATTTCCGTTTTTAATTCTGCAAATGTCGTCATGATCGGTTCTTCCATTGTGCTCCAGAGCGGCTGGTGTTCAGACAGAATTGCATCAACAACAAGCCGGAATTGAGTGACTTTGTCGATCCGATCTTCATAGCTCATTCCATCGTTCTCAACGGCATCCAACGCTTTTTCGTAAGAAGCAGAAATGACCCGAAGCTCATTTATTGATAAGCGGTTTTCAACATTATTTTCTTTAAATTCGTTTTCAAGAAATAATAACAGCTGCTTCGCTTCATCAAACTTTTTTTGCTTTGAAAGCTGCCACGCATAATTCGTCATGACATCCAATGTTTCCCAATTGTTTTTTTCTTTTGCATTGATCGGTATTTGAAGCAGGAAAAAAAGCAAGAGAACAATCAACGTACTGATCCATTTTTTCATTCTTGTCCCCCCTATAACTACTAGTAATAGTTATTCAAGAGTGGACAAGAGTAGACCATGTTTCTTACAATTCTTTCAATTCAAATTTGTATGTTTGATTTTTTATAACAAAAAAATAAGCGATCGCAATGGAAATAATACTCAGCCAGAACGTAAAGTAACCGATTAGCGCAGAATATTGATTTAAAACGCTATATTGAGGCATCATATCAAACACGTAATCAATAATTTCATTGTGAAGCGTCCATATGGAGGCCAGCATCAAGTGCTTCATTTCAAACCGATAATACGGTGCATACAACAGCCCTTCTATTGCCATTCCTAAATGGGACAAAATGAGCATCATTCCGTAAATAGATAAAACACCCGTTTCCAAATATACAAAAAGGTTCATGGCAACCGCCCAAATTCCATATTTAAATAGCGTAATCATTGCTAGTGCTTCAAACAATTTAAAATGCTTCCCAACAAGAAACCCAATCAAAACGAAAACAAAGAACAAACTAGCGGTTGGACTGTCAGGAACAAACGCAATAAACTGTGGCGGTGTTTCGGAAAGCTGCTGTTTATACCAAATATAACCATAAATTGTTCCTGCTGTATTGATTAAAAGCATCAAATATAAAAATGATCGCTGCCTTAATACAAAAAATAACCAACCCATCCAAGTTCACTCCTTGGTTTTATTGAATTCGGGGTCATGGATCATGAGACACCCTGTACTATGTATGCCAAGAAAACACTCTTTTTTCATTGCAGAAATGTTCCTTATATTTTGAAGAACTAAATGGTAGGAACGCATTTTTAAAATAAGTTTATCGCCTTCCACAGCAACAATATTCATCCTGATTATCAAGAATAACATTCTCTGTAAATAAGGAAAGCGCTCCTCATCTTTGGTAGAATTTTGTTTGATAAGAACATGACCTACCAAAAAAGAAGCACCTTTAAGGTGAAGTCTACCACACCCATCCACAAAATCAAGACCGAATGTACATCGCTAAATGCAACCAACTTCGGCAGATTCGAAATATTCCTCAAGCACCTCGAAAAATCAAGCCTGAGAAAGCGCTACAGGACTTGCCAGCATCAACGAAACGTCACGCTGCGGAAGATGCCGTCTGTCGTTACTGGAAATGGTACGTCGATGATGAAGAAGGCATGACGGTTGCCTACCAAGCGATCTTCTGGAAGAACCCTCATCGTGTTGAAATCATAATGCCAAACACAGGTGGTGGATGACGGCCAGATGCTCTAAATCTATTCTTTAATACGGATTTCGATACAAACCAATCGTCACCAACCTCGAGTAGGAAGCGCTCAATTTGTGGCGTTTTTACAACAAACGATGTTCCATGGGAAATTACATCAAAGAAGCTAAGTGCATGTTTGCCATGGACTGGATTGCGACTTTCGATTTTGAAGCGAATGAACTTGACTTTCTCATCAAACTGTTTTCCAACAACCGCTATGAGCGGTTTAAACAAGATGACTGTGAACCCGTTCATCGAGCATACAGCACTGCTCGGTTTCACTTAGAATTCTTCCGTTGTACAGCAATGTACGGTACAGCTGTCGAGGAATTCTCAGGTTGATAAAAGATTTTGCTAATCAACAGACCTAGAGGAGAAGCGAAACAAAGATCGTCCGGCTAGAATGAGTTTACCACAATTTCGCATAGGAATACCGAAGCTCTTAACAGTCGGGAGGGAAGACTAACGAGTCATGTGATATGATTCAGCGATGCTAACAATGTACTGTTTGCATACTCTGATATTTTGTCATCTATCATTGTCTACGATGCTGAAAAACACTAAATGATTATTACTATCTAATCCCAATGTTATATTAAGATCATTTCCTTTGGTAAACTGATCATAACACAAGTGAAAAGAAAGGGCGATTCATCACACAGCCTATAAAGGTGAGCGACTTCTCGCCAATTTACGTTAAAAAAGGGGCTTATTGTTGGTACGCAATCTTTAGGATCTTTCTTCATTTTCATGTTTATACCCGTCTGCCCAAAATTCGGCATTTTTTACACCCTGTTTTGTAGAATCATAAGTCGGATCAACACCTTGTTTTTTCTGATTTTCATAGTCTTTTAACGCCCTGATGGCCGGTTTATATAATAATACGAGACCGATTAAGTTCACCCATACCATCAATCCTAGTCCGACATCTCCTAAAGTCCATGCGATATCAGATGTCCGAACCGTTCCGTAAAAGACGGCGGCAAGAAAAACTAACTTTAAAACAATAATCGGTATATTCTTATTTTTTTTCTTAAACAAATATATAATATTTACCTCGGCAATATAATAGTATGCCATTATTGTGGTAAATGCAAAGAAGAATAATGCCACTGCTACAAAGGGGGATCCAAATCCAGGTAGTTGGGAATCGACTGCAATTTGAGTATAAACAGTACCCACTTCAACAGTTTCTCCAATATTGTTTACAAGCAATGATTTTTGATCAGGCTCATACACATTGTAGGAATTTGTAAACAAAATCATAAAAGCTGTTGCTGAACAGACAAGCAATGTATCAATGTAAATAGAAAATGACTGTACGAGCCCCTGTTTGGCCGGGTGGGAAACTTCGGCAGCACTAGCAGCATGAGGCCCCGTTCCTTGACCAGCTTCATTTGAATAAATCCCACGCTTTACACCCCAAGAAATCGCACTTCCTAAAATCCCTCCGAATAATTGATTAGCTCCAAACGCACTAGAGAAAATTAGTTTCAATACACCAGGAACTGCTTCAATATTCATGATAATAATGATAAGTGAAATAAGTATATATCCGATTGCCATAAAAGGCACTACTAATTGAGCGACGTTGGCGATTCTTTTTACTCCGCCAAGAATAATCACTCCCAATAATACAACTAAGATGATTCCTGTTATGGTCGGATCAACGGAGAATGCTTTTTTAAATCCAGAAGAAATGGCATTTGATTGAACACCCGGCATTAAAACACTCATTGCTACAATCGCAGCCACAGCAAAAACCATTCCGGCCCAACGTCGATTTAACCCTTTTTCAATATAATAAGCCGGTCCTCCGCAGTATAGCCCATCCACTTTTTCTTTATAAATTTGGCCAAGTGTCGATTCCACATATGCCGTAGCAGAACCAAAAAAAGCAATTAGCCACATCCAAAATACTGAACCGGGACCACCGTATGCGATCGCAGTAGCTACACCAGCAATATTCCCGGTTCCGACCCGTCCCGATATTGCGATCGACAATGCTTGAAAAGAAGAAATTCCCGACTTGGAACTTTTTCCTTTAAACATTTGCTGAACCATATCTTTGATCAATCGTATTTGAGCAAATTTTGTCATAAATGAAAAAAACACTCCGACTCCAATACAAAATACGATCATCGGCGTACTCCAAAGCCAGCCACTCAATGTTTCAATAAAACCATCCAAAAAAATTCCCCCTTATTTTAATGTTATGAGTAATTATAGCTCAGCATTTATATTTATAATAGATTCTTCATCAATTTTTGTGAAATAACACAAAAAAGAAAATATTTTTGAATTATTTGAAATGAATATTAGTGCTATGCAACCATTTATCAGGATGTTGAACATATTTTCTGTGTGACTAGAATTTCCAGAATTTTAAGTCGTTACTTAACATATGTTTGAAACACATTATAATGTTTATATAGAGAACAAATGTTCACAACAGGTGGATAAGAAAAATCGGCGAGTTACCCGTATGAAATAAACCGTTGTTTTAAATTGTTTATGTGAAACGATATCGTTGTGTCGATGATCGTGAAATATATAATTGGAGCAGCTCAAAATTCAATTATCAAATACACCAATCATGGAATACTTTCAGACACTCTATACCTACACATGAGCAGAGGGCACAAATCATAAAATCAAAACAGTAAACGCCTTAGCATACTGGCTATAGAAACCGGTACCGATTTAGAACACGTGGCTTGTTTAGAGTCTACAGGAGAAACGTATAATAAGCAGGTGTCCTAGCTCTCCTTCTTTATCATTTTGTCAAAAAATAGTGAATGGATAGAAAGCCGTCAACGAAGGCGATTGACCGCCTCCTACTTTTCCATTTACCAGTCTACAAAAGGAAATACAATCGCATCAATCTTGCTAACTTCATTGTTAGTCAGCTTGTCGTTAATTGATTTTACTTTATTTAAAATACAATCGCATCAATCTTGCTAACTTCATTGTTAGAGTTGATTCACAGTCAGTGGAGATAAGACAATAAAAAAGCTTGTAGAGAAAAAATCTTCCTTTCTCTACAAGCTATACAGACAAACACGATGTCAGCTCTTTTTATTTCGATGTAACACTAGAAACAAACTCTGCTAATACTTTCAACTCTTCATCCGTACCTTTAAAGATTCCAGGAGGCATGCTTCCTACGCCTTCTTTAGCAATTTTCGCAACTTCTTCCGGAGACAATCCGTTATCAACTAAAGAAGGTCCAGCCGCTCCGCCTTGCAGGTTATCACCGTGGCAGGAGATACAGCCTTGTTCCTGAAATATTTTGTATCCTTCCGAATTTGTATCAATTTTAGCTTCCGCTTTAATTTTCCCTTGTTCCTCTTTTAATTCCCAGTCCGTTTGCTCAACCGACTCCCATGTTAAATAAACGATGGAAGCTACAGCTAGCAGCATCATTCCTACAGCAACCGGACGCTTATGCGGACGACGTTCTGGCCCGCGATCCAAAAATGGAGCAAGAAGTAGCGCAGAAAATGCCAGTCCAGGTATTACGATTGCACCGATAACGGTATAAGGACCTGATGCATAAGAATATTTTAAAAGCTGGTATAAAAATAAGAAGTACCAGTCAGGAAGCGGTATGTAACCAGTATCCGTAGGATCTGCAACCCGCTCAAGCGGTGACGGATCGGCAACGGTTAAACATAAAAAGCCAATTAAAAAGACCGCGCCAACTAACCATTCTTTTAAAAGAAAGTTGGGCCAAAAAGCTTCAGTTTTCCCTGGGTATTCGGAGTAGTCTTTCGGTATGTTCGGCTTTCTTTCAGCCGACACACGAGAATCTCCAACGAACTTCATACCTTTTCCGCGATGCATTGTTTCCCCTCCTTTGTTAAGCGGTTCGCCACGAACAACTTACTAAAAAAGAATAAACCGGATTTTATAGCGGACCTGAAATCCCTTGTTTGCGAATCATTAAGAAGTGCGCTGCCATTAATCCGAATAATGCAGCAGGCAAGAAAAATACATGAATCGCAAAGAAGCGAGTCAATGTTTGCGCACCGACAATTTCGGAATGCCCTGCAAGCAAAATTTTGACGTACTCTCCAATAAGCGGTGTCGATTCAGCAATCTGCAAGGTAACTTTTGTCGCAAACAACGCTTTCATGTCCCAAGGCAATAAATAGCCTGTCAAACCTAAACCTAGCATAACGAAGAAAATGAGTACACCGACAATCCAGTTAAGCTCGCGTGGCTTTTTGTATGCTCCTTGGAAAAATACACGTAAAGTATGTAAAAACATCATGACGATGACTAAGCTTGCTCCCCAATGGTGCATACCGCGAACAATTTGTCCGAACGCCACTTCATTTTGCAAATAATAGACAGACTCCCATGCATTTTTAATATCCGGCACGTAATACATCGTTAAAAACATGCCAGACAGCACTTGAATCACTGTAACAAAAAACGTCAAACCGCCAAAGCAGTATACAAATGCTGAAAAGTGATGGGCTGGGTTAACATGTTCGGGAACTTCATGGTCTGCGATATCGCGCCATAAAGGGGTGATATCTAACCGTTCATCAACCCAATCATACAATTTGTTGAGCACTTATTACGCCCCCCCTCTTGGTTTAGCTTTTCCTAAATATAAAAATCCATCTTGAATTTTGTACTCATATTCATCCAGCGGAGCAGGAGGCGGTGTTCCAGGGACATTGTCGCCGTTTTTCTCATACAATCCTCCGTGGCAAGGACAGAAGAACCTGTTAGGGTTTGATTTATCCCCGTTCCAGTTTACTGTGCAGCCAAGGTGTTTACAAATTGGAGAAAGGGCAACAATTTCTCCTTTTTCATTTTTATAAACCCACGCGGATTTTGGCTCTTCACTTTCATACCACGCGTCCTTCTGTTTAATGGTAAAGTCAACGCGTGTCGGTTCTTCTTTAATGTCTGATTCCTTTACATTTGTATTAACGAATTCTCCAGCTGATTTCGGCTGCAACACAGGATCTACTGCGAAACGAACCATCGGCATGAGCATGCCTGCAGCCATAAAACCGCCTACACCCGTTAGCGTATAGTTTAAAAATTGACGTCTTGAAACACGGTGTTTATTCTCGCTCATCTTTTTCCCCCCTCTATCTCAAGCTAGTCCATAATGGACATATACAGAAACATATAAAACTAAGACATACTCATGATATATCAATCTTTGTAGAAGGTCAATATAATCATATCGTTAGAATCAAGGGGTTGAAAGGGTTTTTAGGTTCGATTCCAATATTGTAATAAAATGTTCATAATTTGTTCGATTTGGTCCTGAACAACCTTTCGTTTTACATTCTGATCCATATGTTCTATTGGGATTGACGGAATCCATATAAATTCATCACCTTCTTTGCGCCATCTTTCTTCACATGTTAAAAAAATAACATGCTGAAAATGCTGTTTAATCGTATCTTTCCACTTTTTTAACAGTTTATCCAAATCAATGTCGTCATTTTTTAAAGAAACAAACGGAGGTAACAGCATGATCCGCCCCTTTAACTGCCGTTCAAGCTCCTGTGAAACAATCATAATAAAATCTGCTTTTGACGCACTTCTTTTCAGTTCCTCATCAAAAGATACCGATAGGAGAGGAACAACTGCAGTATCAACGTACTCCCTTGATTGAAGAAAAGAATCGATATCAACCATTTGCCATTTCACTGATTTCAGCCCCTATTTTTTATTTTTCCTTACTCATTATAAAACTGATAAGCAATCGAGTAGGAGGGAGCGATTAACTCCCGTCCTCTCACACCACCGTACGTACGGTTCCGTATACGGCGGTTCAATTAAGATAATTGACGCAAGTCTTTATAACTTCCGTGAATAGCTGTTCTCTTTATGCCAGTGGTCACTCCACCCTCCAAGAGATCTCCCACGGGATTCACCGCTTCCTCCCTCAAGTGAGGTACTACGTTTTCTGTGTTCATCATGACTCACTGAATGCCAAGGGCTATTCTCTCTTAATTGTTCGGTCCTTCTTAGTTGTTCTAGACCAACTAATACTATGACCTCTGCTGACTTCTGACTGTTCAGCTATCTATCACTAGATAGGTTACCAAGGTTACTTGGCGTGCCAGCCAGACCTCCCCGGGTAAGAGTGTAATCTTTCCTTCCATCCATCTGCTTCATTTACTCTGTATCACCTTCGGCAGAAAGGGCTTTGTTTTGTCTTGCAAACTCACCCAGTGATACCTAGCCTCATATGAAGTTCGTGTTCCGAGAGACCTTAAAGTTTGCCGCTCGCTTCCTTCAGATTCCGCGTCACCACGGACACCCTTGCGTTAAGCTAACTGCTACTTCTGCCTTCGCAGCTCGGGACTTTCACCCTATAGATTACACCCATGCCGGGCGCACAAGTAAAAAAGCAATGCTATACACATTGCTTAACATCCTAAATTGTTCAATTGTTTTACAAGCTTTCGAAACGCCTCTTCATCGTGAGCATCCAACGCTTCATCAATTAAGCGGAGGAGTTTTTCTTTTTGAAATTTTTTAATTGACTCCTCCAAAATTTTTTCCGCAAGCAGCCGGTCTTTCTCATTTCTTTGCATATCTTTAGGCAAATATGGATTTTCAACTAAAACGGCAGCATATTCCGGGGAACGGTATTGAGCGCGAAAGTTTAACTGGATATACAAGTCTTCATCTTTATTCAAGCGAATATCGTGAAAAGACTTTTCTGCATCTGTTGTCATCACATTTTCTTTATAAAATCTAAACGGAACATCGTCCACACAGTGGGTGGACATGACCATTCCCCTCGGACAAAATTTGGCATGCTCTACAAAGTGGACGTTTTCCATTAATGAATCATGGCTCATTAAATAATTTAATATCCATACGCATTCCCGTCTTTTCAACTGATAATGATTTAAAAACCAGCGAATAAATTCTTTCTTCTCGTTAACAGAAACAGGGGCTTTCATCTTTAACCCTCCTCTGCTTTCCATCTAATTCAAAAATTCAACATAGTTGCCTTGAATTCCTTCCAATTCCGCCTAAAAATTGTCCTCCAATTCAAGCAGCATATTTTCATATTCAATGTTGCCTGGATCAAGCTCCAGCGCTTTTTTAAAAAGCTTCCTAGCCTTTGCCCGCTCCCCTTCTTCAAGCAGAAAATAAGCGTAATTCTCCAAAAATTCCGGGTCTGTTTTAAAATTATTATATGCATTTTCATAATGCTTTAATGCCTTTTCGTACTGTTCGGTGCGATGATAAGCGATCGCTAAATTGAAGTCAAAATGAGGATCATATTCTTCATGTTTTTCTACGATTTCCGTCAACATCTCAATCGTTTCCATATATTTTCCTTGGTTTAACAACACTCCTGAAAGTGTTATGATTGCTTCTACATAACCCGGATCCAGATCCAGCGCTTTTTTTAACAATTTTACTGCATTGTCTACATCTTTGAGCTTTAAGGCAATTTTTCCGCCGAATAAATAAAGCTCTTTATTAAATGGATCCTCCTGCAAACCTTCTTGAACAATTTGAAAACTTTTTTCCACCATCCCTTCCTGTTCATAGCTTTTGGCCAAATATAAATATAGTGAGTGGTAGGTAGTGTCCAATTCCTTTATTCGTTCAAATTGTGCAATTGCTGTTTTTGTCTGGCCTGCATTTAAAGCTGTCATCCCATAAGCGAAATATGTGTCCAAATCCTCTTCTTCCACCGCTTTCTCAAAATAAGCAAGGGCTTCTTCAAATTCACCGCAAGCAGATAAAGACTCGCCAATTCGTTGATGAATATTTACATTCATTATATTTTCAAATTCCTCTAGGACTACTCTATAAAAGTCGATTGCTTGACGATATTTTCCGAGATGAAAATAATGCTCGGCTAATGCGAAATCAATTACTTTCTCTTCAGGCAATCTTCTCTTGGCTTCCTTCAGCTTTTGTTCGCTGACTTCATATAAGCCTTGCAATTGATACAAATCAGCCATAAGAAGAAGGGCTTGCGGATATGATTCATCCTCTTGATCAATTTCATTCAGCAGATCAATCGCTTTTTCTTCATCGTCAAGCTCAATGTATATTTCCGCCAAAAAAAGAGTGATAGCAGATTCATCAGGGTATAACTGTGAGAGCTCCTCGGCTATTTTTAGCGCTTCATCTGTCCTGCCCCATTGAAAATATTTTTCTGCAAGCTCAAACTTTTCTTCATCATTTAACTCTTTTTCAATGGATGAAAGTTTTTTCAATCCTTTTTCCACTTGGCCGCTTTCAACTAATTGAACGGCTTCGCTCATTTTTTTATTCAACCTAAAACTCCCCTTCTAAATTCAGTACTTGTGTATTGGCTGCGAATAAATATTGAAGCGTCCTGGTGCATTCAGTTGCACTTCTTTTCCGAACCCTGGTTTATAAAATATTTGTTCTCCTGCTTTCAAAACGCTTCCGTTGTGAACGATCACTTCTGGGTTATGATTATAATAATCTAGATAATTATTTTCTTCAACTAAATCGATTATCCGAAATAAATTATAATCAACATTGCTTCCACTTAAAATTTCGCCGCGAATCGGATAAAGACCGATTTTCATTAATGCTTCTTTCATAAGTGGGACACCGTTTTCAGGACATTCTTCCAATGATGGCAATTTATATTTTTTTACAATTTGCCGCCATTTGCTTTTCAACTGATGGAAGATGGATTGATCTTCTGAAGAAAAATGGGGAAAAATTGGAGTTTGCTTTGGAAATAAAGTCTCACGAATCCATTCCCATGGAACATCATCAAGCTCAGCAATCTGCTTAATTTCCACAATAATCACAGTAATTTTTTCTCTTTTTAACATTCTGATGATTGAAGGGGTCAGCCGTTCGATCGGGATTTTTGCAGCGATCGCATAATCGATCGGCGAATTCATCATCACTTTGCGAATATGTTTTTTCTTTTCATCCCATTGTCTTTCAAACGGCAAATCAACAGCAGCAATTAAAAAAGTGCAGCCTTTTTGGATCAAATTCTTCACATATAATTTGAATGAATGGCTTTGGTCTAAATATTGAATGTTTTGGTCAAGCATGACAAAGCCCGGTGTCATGAAATAGGGCGATCCATCCATTTTCATAAATCGAAACTGATCTAATTGCTTTTCTTTAAAACGAAACTGATTTCCGTCAACGAGTATTGAGCGCGTCACAATTTGATTGTCTTCCATTAAACGAATTTGATCAATAATATATGCCATTTTCCCACCTCAATAGCTTTTTTAGACAAGCTATGAAAAGGTTGATAAAAATATGACAAAAACCATCTGACAAACTCAGATGGTTTTGGAAAGCAAATTCAAATGGTCAAAAAAAGCAGGATAGGATACACTGACTGCCTCGTGCTGCATTAATTCCACAGGTTCTTCACAAATAGTGCTGGCAATCGCGAGCATCATGCCGATGCGGTGATCTCCATGGCTGGAAACATTCGTTCCTCCTTTCAGCTTTGTTTTTCCGCGAATGATCATTCCATCGTTTGTAGCTTCAATATCCGCGCCAAGCTTTTTCAGCTCGCCGACAACTGTATCAATTCTATTTGTTTCTTTTACCTTTAATTCTTCGGCATCTTTAATAACTGTCGTTCCTTCAGCCTGTGTCGCAAGAAGGGCAATGATCGGAATTTCATCAATCAGTCTCGGAATCAGCTCTCCTGAAATTTCGGTTCCTTTTAGCTCAGATGTCCTGACCGATATATCAGCCATCGGTTCGGCAGAATCTAATGTCGGTATAATCTCGATCTCTGCACCCATATTTTCTAAAACATCTAAAATCCCTGTTCTTGTTGTGTTAATACCGACATTTTTCAGCTTGATCGAACTGTCCGGAACAATGGCTCCCGCAACTAGGAAAAAAGCAGCGGAAGAAATGTCACCAGGCACATAAATATTGGCGCCTTTTAATGTTTGTCCTCCCTCTACCGAAACAGTCAAATTTTGTTTTTTCACATGGACGCCAAAGGCTGACAAAAGACGTTCCGTATGATCTCTTGATTGATACGGCTCCTCAACTGTTGTGGTTCCATCTGCTTGAAGACCTGCAAGCAAAATCGATGACTTCACTTGAGCACTCGCTACTGGGGATTTGTAATAAATGCTCTTTAAATTCCCACCGCGCAAAGACAGCGGGGTAAAAGATCCGTTATTCCGTCCATCAATATGAGCTCCCATTTGTCTTAAAGGAGCTGTTACACGATCCATCGGTCTTTTCGCAATTGACTCATCCCCAATAATGCATGCATGAAAAGGACGTCCCGCTAAAATGCCCAGCATTAATCTTGTCGTGGTGCCTGAGTTCCCAACATTTAAAATGTTGACAGGTTCTTTCAGTCCGGAAAATCCTTTCCCTTCAATTGTTACATTCGTTCCTTCCTGTTTGATCGATACCTCCATCTCTTTGAAGCATGAAATGGTGCTTAAGCAATCCTCTCCAGTTAAAAAGTTTTGAATAGTTGTTTTTCCTTCCGCAATTGCACCAAACATAACCGCCCTATGGGAGATCGATTTGTCGCCGGGAACTTCTATAGTTCCGTTCAGCGAATGTTTTTTTGTCAAGACAAGCCCTTGATTCATATCTGTATCACCCCAACTACAGTATATATGTTTCATAATTCGTGTAGCGATCAATGCATTGTTTCGCCTTCATCCGGTCTTCATCCGACTGAAAGCTGATGCGCAAAACACCAAAAATTTCTTCACGCGTTTCTAAAATTCGAATATTTGTTATGCTAATTTCCTCTTTTGCTAAATAACCGGTAATTTCAGAAATAACACCCGGATAATCCGGAACATCGACATAAAGGTCATAAAAGGACGGAATGGCTCCTTTTTCCCTTTCAGGCAATCCGTCTCGATATGTCTTCGCTTTTTCAAAATATGTATAAAGCTGTTCTTTATCGAGATTCTCAATGAATTGTTTAATTTGCTTCATTTCTTGAATCCATTCATCAAACAACTCGATTAATACATCATGGTTGTGAACAATAATATCGCGCCACATAACCGGGTTGCTTGACGCAATTCGGGTAATGTCGCGAAATCCTCCGGCCGCAAGCCGCTTAATAATCGGAAACATTTCTTCTTTCTTTTCTGCCTGATGGACGAGGCTTGCCGCGATTAAATGCGGAAAATGGCTAATGACTCCGGTAATGGAATCATGTTCTTCAGGTGTCATGACAATAAATTGCGCTTTTGTTCCCTTTAAAAGCTTTTTTAATTGTTCTATTTTTTCCGGACGTTCGTTGCTGCCAGGCGTTAAAATATAAAACGCATTTTCAAATAAATGAGTTTTCGCTGCCGCAACGCCTGATTTATGTGAGCCCGCCATTGGGTGACCGCCAATAAATGTTACTGTTTTCGGCAAAGAAAAGCTCGCATGATCGACAATTTTTTTCTTTGTGCTGCCGACATCAGTGACAATGACTCCTTCTTTCAAGCTTAGCTCTCCCAAAAACGTTAAAACGTTCAATGTTTGTTCAACGGGAGTTGAAATAATAATAACGTCCGCTGATTCAGCGCCTTCCTTAATAGATTCCGCTGATTGATCAATGATTCCCAATTTTTTTGCCATTTGCACTTGATCATTTTTTATATCATATCCAACCAATTGAACCGATGGATGTTCTTTCTTAATTGCACGCGAAATCGATCCGCCGATTAAGCCAAGACCAATGATAAAAACTTTTTCCACAAAAAACCACCTGTTTCTGCTTTTTGGTAAAAAAAGAGGTGAGCGTTCACCTCTTTTAGGAAAGTAGTTCCTTTAAAGTTTGAATCAGTGCTTCATTTTCCTCTTCTGTTCCGACAGTAATTCTCAGCGATGTCGGAAATCCGAGAGCTTTTCCTGACCGGACGATGAATCCTTTTTCAAGCAGCTGTTGAAAAAGCTCATCCGCATCCCTTTGAAAATCTATTAAAATAAAGTTCGTTTGCGACGGGAAGTACTCAAGACCAAATTGTTCACAAAAATCATAGTATTGTTTGAGCCCTTCCCGGTTCAATTTTTTGCAGGTTTCGATAAAAGTTTGATCGTTTAGCGCTGCAATAGCAGCCTTTTGTCCAAGACGATTTGTATTAAAAGGTTCCCTTGCCGGCTCAATTAAGCGGATGAGTTCTTCATTTCCAATTCCATATCCTACTCGGAGTGCAGCTAGGCCGTATGCTTTTGAGAACGTCCGTAAAATTAATAGATTTGGAAATTGATCCAATAAGGCGACTGAATTCGGATAATCTTCCGCCGTCACATATTCGTAATACGCTTCATCAGATACGACAAGGACATCCTTCGGCACTTTGTTTAAAAAATTAATAAGCTCTTCTTCACTTATGTAAACTCCTGTAGGGTTATTCGGATTGCATAACCATACAATTTTTGTTTTGGAATCAATAGAGTCTGCCATTTTATCCAAATTGTGCCGCCCATCTACAAGTTCAATTTCGCGAATTTCGGCATTTTCGATCACCGCATTATGCCGGTATTGGGAAAATGACGGTGACGCCATTACGGTATTGAAGCCTTCGCTCAAAAGAGAACGTGACAGAATTTGTATAATATTATCTGATCCGTTTCCGAAAATGAGCTGATTTTCTTTTACGCCTACATGCTTTGCCACCTGTTTTCGCAGCTCTGCACTATAGCCGTCAGGATAGATCGCAAGAGATTCAAGCTCCTCTTGTATCGCTTGTTTCACTTTATCAGAACAACCGTACGGGTTTTCGTTTGATGCAAGCTTGATCACCTTTGTTAGACCAAACTGTTCTTTTACTTGTTCAATTGGTTTTCCAGGTTCGTATGGTTTCAGCGACTTTAACTGTTCTTTTACCTCCAACATTAACACCTCTTTCATCCCCTAATGGAGCAAACCGTCAATAAACCTTTCAAATTCCTGTAACCCGCTCTGTTTTGTATTCGCATTTGTGAGAAGCGGAATAAGCTTTTCAATTTGTTTAACAATCGCACTGCCCACAACGACGCCGTCACTTATTTTGAAAAATTTTTTTACATGCTCATTCGACGAAATGCCGAACCCGACAGCCACCGGAACTTCCGAATACTTCTTTACATGAGAGATAAAATCAGAAACGCGCTCATCAAATGATTGGCGCTCACCCGTCACCCCGAGAGATGAAACACAATATAAAAATCCTGCGGCGTTCTCAGCAATTTTTTTTATTCGATTGTAGGAAGTGGGAGCAACCATAGAGATAAAATAAATCCCATGCTCGTCACATTTTTTTCGCATCCATCCGCTTTCTTCGAACGGGAGATCAGGAATGAGAAGTCCTTCTAATCGATTTTTCTCCATTAAAGTAAAAAAGTATTTTTCTCCTAATTGTAGCACAGGATTGAAATAAGTAAAGAGAATGATCGGAATTTTTAAACCTCTTTCTTTCATTTTATATGCTAATTCCATCGCCTTTTCAATATTCATTCCATTTCTTCTTGCCCGGATGGATGCCTGTTGAATAACGGGGCCGTCAGCAAGCGGGTCCGAATAGGGAACGCCAAGCTCAATGGCTGACGCCCCGCATTTTTCTAAAATAAGGGCGAGATCAATGGTCAACTCTTCATTCGGATCTCCAGCTGTAATAAAAGGAATAAAAAGCTTGTCAAACTGTTGAAACATGCTTTTGTTAGAAACCATTTTCAACTCCCCCTTTCGTTTTCATCAAAGTGTGAACATCTTTATCGCCCCGTCCGGACAAACAAATTAAAATTGACTGTTCATTTGATAAAGTTTTTGCTACTTCGATTCCTTTTGCAACGGCATGAGCAGATTCAATTGCGGCTAATATTCCTTCTGTTTTCGCCAATGTTTCGAGTGCTAGAATCGCCTCTTCATCTGTAACAGATTCATAAACGACACGCCCTATTTTTGCTAAATAAGCATGCTCCGGACCGACACCCGGATAATCGAGGCCGGCAGAAATCGAATAAGGCTCAATAATTTCACCGTATTGATTTTGCAATAAGTACGTCATCGAACCGTGAATAACGCCTTTCGTCCCCTTTGTAATTGTTGCCGCATGTTCACCCGTTTCCACTCCTTTTCCTCCTGCTTCCACTCCAATAAGCTTTACATCTTCTTCTAAAAACGGTGTAAACATCCCGATCGCATTGCTTCCTCCGCCCACACAAGCTATGACAACATCCGGCAGCTTGCCAAACTCGTTGAAAAACTGCTCTTTCGCTTCATCTCCAATGATCCGCTGGAATTCTCTTACCATCATCGGATATGGATGCGGACCGACAGCTGAGCCCATTAAATAAAAATGGTCTTCACAATGCTGAACCCAATATCGGATCGCCTCATTCACAGCGTCTTTTAATGTTTTATTTCCGCTTGTAACAGGCACTACTTCAGCACCTAGCAGTTGCATCCGAAAAACGTTGAGGCGCTGTCTATCGATGTCTTCTTCTCCCATAAATACTTTGCAGTCCATGCCAAATTTCGCAGCGACAGTTGCTGATGCTACACCGTGCTGTCCGGCACCTGTTTCAGCAATAAGCTTCTTTTTTCCCATTCTTTTCGAAAGAAGCGCTTGACCAATAGCATTATTGATCTTATGGGCACCAGTATGGTTGAGATCCTCCCGTTTTAAAAAAATGTTTGCTCCCCCGACATGTTTTGTTAATTGGTCTGCAAATGTTAAAGCGGTCGGTCTGCCGGAATATTTTTGCAGCATTTGATGATATTGCTGTTGAAAAGAAGAATCACTTAATGCATCCTTTAATGCTTCTTCTAATTCATACAACGGCTTCATTAACGTTTCTGGTACATATTTTCCTCCAAATTCTCCAAACCTGCCATATTCATCAGGATATTTCATCAGCCTTTCACCTTCTCTATTAATTTTGCTATTTTTTCGACATCTTTTTTTTCATTTGTTTCAACACCGCTTGCAACATCAATGTTTTCAGCGCCTTTTTCAAGCAGCTCTGTTATGTTTTCAGGTGTAATGCCGCCCGCAATAAAACAAAGCTTCCGGTTATTTTTCGCCCATATTGTATAATCGGACACATTTGACCAGTCAAAAGCAACGCCTGTTCCGCCCCACATTCCTTTCACACGGCTGTCAATCACATATCCATCCACCCAATGTGAAAATTTTTCCATTTCCTCTATCACATGTTCATGATGAGGGAGAGCTTTCCAAACAGAAAGACCGAACTTTTCCTTTACCTGTTTTACAAATTCTTCATCTTCATCGCCATGCAGCTGTATGCAGTCTAATTCGACCGCTGCTAGCACATCCTCTAAAAATTGAATCGTCGGATGAACAAATACGCCTACTAGTTTTGGACGCATTTCTTTTGGAAAAGCTTCCATCCACCTGCCGACATCATTTGCCTTCACCTGTCGCCTGCTTTCAGAGGAAAAGATAAAGCCGATATAATCGGCTCCTTGATTGATGGAAACGGCTGTATCTTCAAATGTGCGGTTGCCGCAAATTTTGACGAGTCTCACTTTACACTCTCCTTAAACAGCTCATAAATTCCTTGTTCCGGATCTTTTTTCCGCATGAGCGACTCCCCGACAAGCACGCCTTTTGCTCCATATTCATACACCGTTTGCAAATCTGCCATCGTGCTTATGCCGCTTTCACTGATCAATAAAATATCTTTCGGCACATATTTTTGAATCGTTTCCAGATGATGAATATCCGTATGAAAGGTTGTTAAATCCCTGTTGTTCACCCCTAGTATATTCGGCACAAATATATCTAGTATTCTTTCAAGAGTCTCGACAGAATGGACCTCCACCAGGACATCCAGCTCTAAGCTGACCGCTTCATCCCAAAGCTCCTTTAATTTTTTTGGCGGAAGAGCCTCCCCGATTAACAAAATGGCATCCGCTCCGATCCATTTCGATTCATACACTTGCTTTTTATCGATAATAAAATCTTTGCGCAAAACAGGAAGTTTCACCTTTTCTTTAATTTCAGACAAAAATGCGGTTGACCCTTGAAAAAACTTTTGATCGGTTAAAACAGATAAGCAGTCTGCCTTCCCTCTCTCATATTTTTTTGCAATATCGACAGGATCGAAATCTTCACGAATGACACCTTTGGACGGCGATGCCTTCTTCACTTCCGCAATGAGCCCAAGAAAACGGTTCGGGTTTTGAAGAGCAGCGAAAAATGATCTTTTTTCGAATGTTTTTTGGTCTAATTGCGTCAAATCAAGCTCTTTCACTTCTTGTTCTTTAGCTCTTATGATCGTATCAAGCATAGCTCTCTTCCTTTCGGATGGCCAATCTCCTTAATTGCTGATAGGCGGTCCCGTCTTTTATGGCTGTTAAAGCCATCTGTACCCCTTCAGAAATGTTTTTTGCTTTTCCTGCTACGTAAAGAGCTGCAGCCGAATTTAATGCTACAATGTTCTTCACGCTTTCATTTCCTTTATTTTTCAGTACTTCCTCTATCATTTTAGCACTTTCTTTAGCATCTGAGACTTGTATTTCTTCAAGCTTCCCTCGATTCATTCCAAATTGCTCCGGAGAAATCGTATATTTTGTTATGTTCCCATCTTTTAGTTCTACGACATCCGTTTCATCACTGATCGAAATTTCATCTAATCCGTCCCTTCCTGATACTAACAGCACATGCTCTGAACGGAAATGTTTTAATGTTTCAGCCATTTTCTCCGCATGCTCCAATGATGAAACGCCAAGCACTTGTCGTTTTGTATTGGCCGGATTAGCCAGCGGCCCGAGCAAATTAAAAATCGTTCGGAATCCCACTTCTTTTCTTGCTTTGGCAACATGCTTCATCGATGAATGATAGAGAGGAGCAAACAAGAAGCTCATATTCGTTTCTTCCAGGCTTCTTCTTGCTTCTTCAGGCGTTGTTTGGATTGGGATGTTTAAACATTCGAGCACATCAGCGCTGCCGCTTCTTGAAGAAACAGCACGGTTTCCGTGTTTTGCGACTTTCACTCCCAACGATGAAGCTACAATGGCAGATGCGGTTGAAATGTTAAATGTTGATGCTCCGTCTCCGCCCGTTCCGCAAGTATCAACTGCATTTTCAAATCCTTCAAGCTGAGTCATATTTTCCTTCATCGCTTTCACAAATCCCGTCATCTCTTCGACCGTTTCGCCGCGAAATCGTAAAATAGTGATGAGACTGGCAATTTGACTGTCCGGAACCTTTCCTTCCATGATTTTTTTCATAATATCTTCTGCTTCAGATGCTGAAAGAGTCTCACCATTAATGCACTTCTCCAATATATGCTTCATGCCCTCTTCCTCCCTTTTTCTAAAAACAATTGTTCTGCTAATTCGATCGTTTGAATGAGCGCACTCGCTTTGTTTCTTGTTTCTTCCCATTCTTTTAAAGGAACAGAATCGGCAACGATCCCAGCCCCCGCCTGGACATATGCCTTCTGATTGTTCAGCGTGATCGTCCGAATTGTGATGCATGAATCAATGCTTCCATCGAAGCTGATGTATGCAACAGCCCCCGCATAGCTCCCCCTGGCAGTCGGCTCCAGCTCATGAATAATTTCCATTGCGCGTATTTTGGGGGCGCCTGAAACGGTTCCGGCTGGAAAAGCCGAAATTAATGCATCAATCGGATGAATGCTTTTTCTCAATTTTCCTCTCACTTTTGAAATGAGATGGATAACATGTGAAAAATAAGCTGCATCCAGAAGTACAGGTGTTTTGACCGTCCCGTATTCAGCAACTCGGCCGATATCATTTCTTGCTAAATCAACAAGCATATAATGCTCCGCTAGTTCTTTTTCATCCTGCAGCAATTGGCGAACGAGTCTTCTATCTTCTTCCTTTGTTTTGCCCCGCTTTCTCGTGCCGGCAATAGGATGAATTTCAACATAATCGTCGCGAACATGAATCAATCTTTCCGGTGAACTGCCGATAAGCTCTTGGTTTGATAGTTTTATATAAAATAAATAAGGGGAAGGATTGATAATTCTTAAAATTCGATACAATTGCAGACCGGTTACCGATACTTGTTTTTCAAAGCGCTGCGAAAGAACTCCTTGAAATATATCGCCAGAACGAATATATTCCTTCATTTTTTCTACATGATGCAAAAATTGTTCTTTTGTATAATTCGATTCAAATCCGGCGAAAGAAACCGGTTCTTTGTTTGACGGGATGAAAATATTTCCTTCCGGCTTGACGTTTTTTAATTCATTGCGATATTGAAAAATGCGTTCCTTTCCCGCCTCAAATATTTGCTTCAGCTCTTGTTCGCTTTCGTTTCCTTCTAGCTCTCTGTAATGAATAAATGTCAGCAGTTTTTCCCTGTGGCTATATGCAATGACCGTTTGGCAAATGACCAGTTCACATACAGAATGGGTTCTGTCAGCATGACGATGAGCTGGAATTTTTTCAAATAGGCTGACCGCATCATAATCGATTTTTCCGACAGCTCCGCCTGAAAACGGCACATCGATCGCCACTTTTTTTACATTGAAGCTTACCGTCATTCTATGAAACAATGCTGATAACGAAACATCTTTGTCCATGACCATCTGTTTTCGATTTTGCAGCTGGAACGTTCCATTTTCTTCCTTGATAAAATACATCGGCTCAAGACCGATAAACGAGTAGTTGGACCAGTTCGATTCGCTGTCATTGCTTTCTAAAATATAACAAGCATCGGTTTGCAGCGTTTGAAATATTTGGATAGGTGTCAGCATATCGACATGATATTGCTCGATAATGGGAACCGTCTTATATTTGCGGCAATCCTGCAAAAAATCTTGAAAGGTTGTTGCCATTGAAGTACTCACTCCTCCAAAGTATTTGGAGAATGAGTCATAGAGGATCGTTTTTGAGGGATGAAATTGATAATAAAAATCCCAAAAACATTACGTTTTTGGGCAGTCGATCAATCTATCTTCCTAAACCACTCATCTATTACTTCCTCGACTCATTCTCAACTACCCTTAACTAAACTCAGCTCATTTCAGGTCATATAAAAACTTTCTTATTCGCCATATTATCGGATACAGCATTATTTGTCAACAAGATCCGGTCGTAAAATTTTTGCCTTCTCTAAATAAACATGGCAAATATCGTTTTGGGCGGCTTCTGTATTAATATGCATCATCACCCTTACGCATTTCTCAAGGGCGCCTTCAACGGCTATTTCCTGCATGCATGTCACAGGAACATATTTCCAGCCTTCAATATTTCTTAATGCTTTTGCAGGGAAGCAGGCATTTAAATCATTTGTCGCCGAAATAAACACGGAAGCTACTTGTTCAGGGGCAATGTTGTTTAATCGAATCATCTCCCTTAAGAGCCTCTCCGTGCTTTCTACAATCTGTTCTTCATTATTTTCCGAAACGGTGATGGCCCCTCTAACACCTCTTATCAAACGCATCCCTCCGTTCTCCACTCATTAAGAAATGAATATAATGTATGCGTGTCAAACGTCTTAAGTACCGGATTGCCGATATCCTCGAGAAGCACAAAACGAATCTGGCTATGTACCGTTTTTTTATCTTTTTTCATTCGCTCGAGGAGCGATTCGGTTTGAATATTTTCATCGATTTTGACAGGAAAGCCGATTTCGTTAAACCAATTTTTGATCGACTCATATTGAAAATCTTTGTGAAATATCTTTTCACTCAGCCATAGAGCAAACAGCATGCCGCATGCAACGGCATCTCCGTGGGAAATCTTCCCGTAACCTAACTCCGCTTCGAGCGCATGGCCGAGAGTATGACCGAAGTTTAAAAACGCCCTTTTTCCCGTTTCTCTTTCATCTTCAGCGACAATTTCTGCTTTCACTTCAATTCCCTTTCGTATAAACCATTGCAGCTGTTCGCTTGTTACATGATTCAACGAATGGATCGTTTTCATTAAATTTTCAACAAATGAACGATCATTGATGAAGCCGTGCTTCACCACTTCCGCAAATCCTGAGCGGATTTCTAGAAGAGGCAGTGTTTTTAAAAACTGTGTATCATAAATAATGGCATGAGGCTGATGAAAAGCTCCGATCATATTTTTTCCGAGCGGATGATTAATGGCCACCTTTCCCCCGACAGCACTGTCATGAGCCAAAAGGGTCGTCGGCACTTGAATGAACGGAATTCCTCTCATAAATGTTGCAGCTACAAAGCCTGCTAAATCACCCACTACGCCCCCGCCAAAAGCAATGATTACGGATTCTCTGTCCAGATTGTTTTCTAAAGCAAAGGTCAAGCATTTATAGTACGTTTCAAATGATTTAGACTGTTCACCGCTCGGAACAACACATGTCAATACGTCCAAATCGAATGCTTTTAATACCGACTCTAATTTTCCGCCATACAGATCATTGACTGTTTGATCAGTAATGATCAAAATTTTCGAAGGATTATTGCAAACAGACAGAAGCCATTCTCCGACATTATCGATAATTCCGTCTCCTAAAAAAACTGGATACGGGCGACTTTTCGTTTGAATCATCATCTGTTCCATTAAAATTCCCTCGCATATTGTTTCATACGTTCGATATTTTCCCGAATAAGGTCAATGCGATCAAGACCAAACTGTTCAACGATCGCTTTGGCTACTTCCCATGCAACAACTGCCTCCGCCACAACACTTGCAGCCGGGACTGCGCAGCTATCCGATCGTTCAATGCTCGCCAAAAAAGGCTCTTTCGTATCAATGTCAACGCTTTGCAAAGGTTTATACAGTGTTGGAATTGGCTTCATGACTCCTCTGACGACGATGGGCATGCCGGTCGTCATACCGCCCTCAAAGCCTCCTAGATTGTTTGTTTTGCGATAGTATCCTTTCTCTTCGCTCCAAAGGATTTCGTCATGAACTTCGCTGCCAAATCTTCGTCCCGCTTCAAATCCCAAGCCGAATTCAACCCCTTTAAACGCATTGATGCTTACGATTGCTTGCGCTATTTTGGCATCCAGCTTTTTGTCCCAATGAACATAGCTGCCGACACCAGGTGGCATTCCTTCAACAATCACCTCAACGATGCCGCCGATGGAATCACCCTTTTCTTTTGCTTCATCGATCGCCCTCATCATTTGCTGAGCCGCATTTTCATCTAAACAACGCACAGGTGAGTTCTCTGTCTTTTCTTTCAACTCGGCAAGAGACGAATAGTCCAATTTTTGCGCACGGACACCGCCAATTTCAATGACATGTCCTGCCACTTGAATGCCGAGTTCAGACAAAATTTTCTTCGCAACAGCTCCTGCTGCCACCCTGACAGTTGTTTCCCGGGCAGAAGAGCGTTCAAGCACGTTGCGCATATCACGATGTCCGTATTTGATCGCCCCGACTAAGTCGGCATGGCCTGGGCGAGGTCTCGTAATTTTTCGTTTCATTTCCGCTTTCTCCGATTCGGAAATCGGCTCTGCCCCCATAATTTTCGTCCAATGGGCAAAGTCTTTATTTTCTACAACTAGCGCTATTGGTGATCCTAGCGTTTCGCCATGGCGCACTCCGCCTAGAATTTGCACCTGGTCTTTTTCGATTTGCATTCTTCGACCGCGGCCATGGCCTTTCTGTCTTCTTGCAAGCTCAATATTGATGTCTTCTTTCGTTAGAGGAAGCCCTGCCGGAACTCCTTCTATAATCGTCGTTAATTGCGGGCCGTGAGATTCCCCTGCTGTCAAATATCTCATACTAGCAAACTCCTTTCCATAACACTTTAACGCTTTTACGCTTTTATGCTTTTACGTAACTATACCATAAGATTTTTTGTTTGAATAGAAAGATCTTTGCTATTGCTACAATCGTGTATAAAAAAACGTTTCGATCGTTTTTAATCCATATTTTTCCGGAGTGAAAATTTGCTCTGTGCTGCCAACAAATAAAATCCCGTTTCGTCTAAGCGAGTTGCTGAATTTTTCATAAAGCTCTTTTTTCGCAGACTCAGTAAAATAAATGAGGACGTTTCGGCATACGATCAAATCAAAATCTGTTTCAAAGCGGTCTGACAGCAAATTATGCTTTCTAAAAGTAACCGAGCGTTTAATGTCTTCTTTTACATGATAGAAAGAGCCTTCTTGCTGAAAATAATTAGTTTTATATTCAAGAGGTACTTCTTTTAGCGATCTTTCCGGATAAATTCCAATTTGTGCTGTTTTAATCGCTTGTTCATCTATATCTGTGGCTAATATATATGAGTCTTTCAATAGCGAATTTTGTGCTAAAATCATTGCAATTGTGTAAGGTTCTTCTCCCGTTGAGCAGGCAGCGCTCCAAACTTTTATATGTTTTTTACCATTCAGCAAACGCGGAAGCAATTTTTTTTCAAGGATGTTCCAGCGCTGATAGTTGCGAAAAAATTCAGAAACATTAATCGTCATTCGATCTAAAAACAGATTGTATAAACATTTGTCCTTTTCCATCGCTAAAAAAAACTCGTGAAAGGATTGAAAGCCTTTTTTTTCATACAATGATTTTAATCTTCTTTTCATTTGAGTCTCTTTATATAATGATAGGTCAATCCCGCTTTTTCTTTTTATCTTTTCGATAAATGCAACATAGTCCTTATCTGTCACTTTCCGATCTTCCCCCGAATGTAATGTAGAAAACCCTAATCAAACCATTGTTTGATTAGGGTCAGATGTTAATAGATCCATACATCAATTTCACGGTCATATTCTACAAGCTCTTCAGCTTTAAAAAACAATTGAATTTCCCGCTCAGCGCTTTCAGGTGAATCTGAACCGTGAATTACATTCTTCCCTACTGTTAAACCAAAATCGCCGCGAATTGTTCCAGAAAGGGCATCCTTTGGATTGGTTTTTCCCATCATTTGACGGGCAATTTCGATTGCATTTTCGCCTTCCCAAACCATTGCAAAAACCGGTCCTGATGTGATGAATTGAACGAGCTCATTGAAAAAAGGCTTTTCTTTATGTTCTCCATAATGCTGCTGGGCCAATTCTTCAGAGATTTTCATTAATTTTGCACCGATAAGCTTCAGCCCTTTTTGCTCAAATCTTGAAACGATTTGTCCAATCAGCTGTCGTTGTACACCATCAGGCTTTACCATTAAAAACGTCTTTTCCATCAACACATCCACCTCGAAAATTTCATTATGTATAAGTACAAAATCCACAAGAAAATAGTATCATTATTAAAGCGGTTACGCAAACTAAAATTTCCTTTTTCCAATATATTTGGCAATATTGTATAGCGAAGTTCGCGCTTTCCCGTGCTTGAGGCCTTCCAATTGATGAAAGCTCTTCTGCAAATAGCGGTCACTAATATTCATCGACTGTTCGATTGCTCTTGATTTTTTAATTTCATAAATAATCGGTTTGATTTCTTCAGCAGTTGTTTGATTATTGATTTTGACAATTTTTTTTCTTAATTCTTCATTTTGCATGGCAAACAAAACAGGAAGGGTAATGTTTCCTTGAAGTAAATCGCTCCCAACTGGTTTTCCAAGCTCTTCTTCCGTAGAGATAAAATCTAAAAGATCGTCAATAATTTGATACGAAATTCCAACATAATAACCGTACAAATAAAGCTTTTTACAAACGGATTCTGGAGCGCCGGAGGCAAGAGCGCCCAATTGGCAGCTGACAGCAATTAATAAAGCTGTTTTTCTTTTAATTCGTTTGACATACGTCCGATAAGACTGATCAAAATTGTATTTATCGTTGATTTGTTCGATTTCTCCTAAACAGAGTTCAACAAGAGCTTTCGAAAGAACTCGGTGAATAAGCGGCTCGTCCAGCTCTGTTATGATTTCAAGAGCCCGTGCGAATAAGTAATCTCCAACATACATGGCAATGCGATTGTCCCATTTTGCATTAACTGTTGGTTTTCCTCTTCGCAGCTCAGCATTGTCGATGACGTCATCGTGTACCAATGAGGCGCTGTGAATCAGCTCTAAAGCGACGGCAACCGGTTTCAAACGGTCAATGTTATAATCTCCGAACATTCCTGACAACAATACAAAAACAGGGCGAATCCGTTTTCCCCCTGCTTGAAGAAGATGAATCCCGGCTTCACGTATTAACGGATCTTTTGTTTGTACGGAAGACAGCAATTCATTTTCAATCACTTCAAGGTCTTTTGTTAAAAAGGAATAGAATGATTTTAACTTCATTTATTTCACCTTTGTTTCCAATTTCGGTTTATAACCTAAGTGCATTGCTGCAACACCGCCTGTAAATGGCTTCACTTCTACATTTATAAAACCAGTTTGCTCGAACATTTTTTTCAGCTCTTTCATGCCAGGAAATTGACGCGCGGACTCCTGCAGCCAAGAATATTCTTCATAGCTTTTAGCAAATATCTTGCCGAATAAAGGCATGATAAAGCGAAAATAAAAATAGTAAAGCTGTTTGAAGCCAATCAAGGTCGGCTGTGATGTCTCCAAACAAACTACCATTCCTCCGGGTTTCAATACGCGGTACATTTCCGATAGAACCTGCATATAATCAGGAACATTTCTGAGGCCAAACCCGATGGTCACATAATCAAACTCGTTTTCAGGAAACGGCAAATCCATCGCATTGCCGTGAATAAATGAAATATTGGAAAATTGTCTTTCCTTTGCCTTTTCCTCACCGATGCTTAACATATTTTGGCTAAAATCAAGTCCTATGACCTTTCCGTTTTGCCCGACTGCTTCCCCGAGCGCAAGCGTCCAGTCCCCCGTTCCGCAGCAAACATCGAGTGCGTAGGAACCTTTTTTCACATTCATTCTCCGCATCGTTTCTTTTCGCCATGCAATATGACGATTAAAGCTAATCACAGAATTCATCCGGTCATAATTTTTATAAATTTTTTCAAATACGCGGTGCACACGTTCTTCTTTCGATTGCTGCATTTTTTAACCTTCCTCCACTATCATATGCGAAAACCGTAATACATGAATTCGGTTCATAATAAATTGTTTTACGGCAGGCGAATATTTCAGACTTTTTTCCAACAGTTTATTAATTTCCCAGAAATAATGATTGCAGCATTCTATGAAAGTTCCAACTAAATCAATCGGGCTTTTAGATTTCTTTTGAAATTGTGTTAAAACGGACTGGCTATTTTTATCGTATTTATGTTTTTCTTCACATAAACGTTTATATGTTAAATATGTTTTGGAAATTTCCGGCCACGTCTCAATTTGAAAATGCTCTCCGATCCGTTGAAATAACGCGGTTTCCACAATGACGATGCTTTCGACTATTGCTTCAATCGACTGGCAGCTTCGGTCGTAAAGACGAATTTTATGCTCATTAATTTCTTTAATCGCGGTTGCAAGCGCACGAACCATTTTCAAGTCTTGAATTTCAGAAAGAATAAAATAATATAGTCCGCTGAAATAATCACCTGCAATGACATTTAATTGTCTTTCAACAAAAAGCTTCCTATTTTGACATTCCGTTGTCGTTACTAAATCATGGGTATCAAGGGCTGATTGAACAAGCATGGCGGTCACAACATATTTTTCCTTCTTTTCATCTGCTATTTCCGCTTCTTCAAAAAGCGCGTAAAACAGTAGCAGCTTGTCTTCATCAATTACAGGCTTTTGAATATATTGTTTAAACACAGGATGTGAAAAATATTGGTCTAGCGAACGTTTTATTTGCTCCAGCTTTTGATAGATTTCCATCATTATCACCCTTGTCCCCCATATATCTCTATACTAACATTTACAAATTTTATTATATCATAACCACATTTTTTCATTAGGCTTTGTCGAAAAAGTAAAAGCAGAAATCCTGCTTATTTTCTCTCGCCGCTCTCAATCTCTCCATAGCTTGTTTGAATAAGCGCCTTGCCGCGAATTTTAATGGCAGACGTGTGTTCCGTAAATTGAGCAATCATTACTTCTCCTTTATCAAGCTTTTCGGAATGGTGGAACCTAGTATCGGAACCTCTTGTCAAACCAATCACATTGACGCCATCTTCAATTGCTTTAATAACCACATAATCATTTTGATTCGGATTCATCTATCAACACCTACCGTTTATTTTTTTATTAATGACAGCACTTCGCTTCTTGCCGCAGCATCATTCAAAAAACATCCTCTGACTGCTGACGTTACAGTGATTGATCCAGGCTTTTTCACTCCGCGCATTGTCATGCACATATGCTCCGCTTCAACAACAACCATCACACCGTGAGGATCCAATGATTCGACTATGCTGTCGGCAATCGTTGACGTAATCCGTTCTTGCAGCTGTGGTTTTTTTACAACCGCTTCAACAGCACGGGCTAGTTTGCTTAGTCCAGTCACTTTGCCGCCTTTTGGTATGTATGCAATATGTACTTTACCGAAAAAAGGAACTAGATGGTGTTCGCACATTGAAAAAAATTGAATATCCTTTACTAAAACAAGCTCTTCATGATCCTCTTCAAATACGGTTTGAAAATATTCTTTAGGATCCTGATCTATGCCTGAAAAAATTTCCTCATACATATTGGCAACCCGCTTAGGTGTATCAGCCAATCCTTCCCTATTAGGATCCTCCCCTATAGCTTCTATAATTAAACGTACTGCCTGTTCTATTTGCTCTTTATTAATTTTTGGCATACTCGGCTCCTCCTATTGTCATTCATTCATACCGATTCTAGCACAATTAATGAAAAAAAAGCAAAATGAAGCTTCCTTTCCCGCAAATAGAACAGAAAACTTTTCTGAACAATCTCGCCTAAATAGGAAAAGCCCCAAAAAGGGGCTTATTCTGTGAAGAAATACAGCGAGCATATGTAGTCGCTACTCATTTCTTAATTGTGTGCGTTCATTTCATTACTTGCCAGCAACTGCATCTTTAAGAGCTTTGCCTGGTTTAAACGCAGGCACTTTGCTTGCCGGAATTTCAATTTCTTCACCAGTTTGAGGATTGCGACCTTTGCGCGCTGAACGCTCACGCACTTCAAAGTTTCCAAAACCGATGAGTTGAACTTTGTCACCTTTTTTCAAAGATTCTAAAATTGTATCGAAAACAGCATCTACAGCTTTCGTTGCATCCTTTTTGGATAATTCGCTAGCTTCTGCTACAGCGTTGATTAATTCTGTTTTGTTCATTTAATGTTTCACCTCCTCCCAAAAAAGTTTCATGAAAATCCAGCTATTATACATTTCTTCACAGCTTTTAAGAATTCTATACATGCAACAACAAGAAGTTGGTGACTAGCTTATCATAAATGAAACAATATTTCATTTCAACAGTTTTTCATTTTCAAATTGGTTGCAAAGGATGATTCATCCTTATGAGAGAAGAATTTCTGTAAAAAGATTATCATAACAATAATGGCAGAATCAAGCACAATTCTATTAATTTCAGTCATTTTTCAATCGATTTGGCAAAAAGTTCGCCAAAACAATAGAGGGAGACTGCATGAGCAGTCAACCCTTCCATCATTTAAAAACGCATCTTCCACATATTTCCGTTTTCAAAGCGCCGAATTTTTTTCTTTTCGTATGTTTAAAATCCCGGCTGCTGCTTGTTTTATCCGATCTTCTTCCTTCAGGTTCTCGGAAATAAAAATGTTTCAACCCTTTTCTTCCCCGCTATGAAATGCTTCTTTCATCACTTTTTCGGAAATCACTATTCTGCCCTCCCCTTTTATTTTGTATAGCATATGTGTCTTTACATTAATTCGTTTGGACCTTTAAATCGTTAAAAAAATGTGCGTTTGCCAACAGTGGCATGTTTTATCCACATTCATACTATTTAAATGAAAAACAGTAAAAAGAGGGATCAAATGGAAAAAGACTTGGAGAAAATTTCCTTGAATCCGTCAATGAAGATTTTTTAGCAAAAAGAAAACTGCCTAAAGGCCCAATTTTTTATACAATAGATGGTGATGCTAATTTTTCGTTATACAGCGATTTAGACCAAAAGGTAAAAAAAGCTTACACAAGGATATGAGCTAAAATACGGGGAAAATGACGATTTTAGTAAGTTCGAACAATTTATTTATTTTGTTAATACAAGCAATTCGTCCCAATTTTCTGAAGAAATTGAACAATATTTAGACGTGGAGCAATATTTAAAATGGCTGACAGGTGTTATTTGCACACAAAATTACGATGGTTTTGTTCACAATTACGCACTTTACTTCCATGGAGAAACAAGCCGTTTTCATATTATTCCCTGGGATTACGATACGACATGGGGAATTGATGTCAACGGAGAAAAAATGCGACATGACTATGTTCGGGTAGAAGGATTTAACACTTTAACGGCAAGGCTGCTAGACGTCCAAAAGTATAAAAAACTTTCCCAACAACTTTTATATGACACTATACAACATAAATTTTCGGTAAAAAATTTGATAGATGCTGTATACGGTTATTATGAACAAGTGAAAAAGTTTATTAGCAAAGATCCTTATTTCCAATATACCCTTGACGAATTTAATCAACAGCCTTCACAAATTCTCTATTTTATCTCGAAAAGAAATCCATTTATCACTTCACATTTAATGTTTTAGCAAGCTGAACGACGCAAATAGACGATCGCTTATTTTTCATGAATTAGGTAAATGTTCTGTTGCTTTCTCCCATTTTGAACGTATAAAATAATTGACCTGTATGATTGAATGCCAAGGGAGGTTAAAGAAAATGACCGCAACTTGAGAAAATTTTTATCAATATGTAAAGTCGCTTGTTGGAAAAATGATTAAGGTGAATAGAGGCGGTCCTGAAAGCAAAAGCGGTTTACTGCTTGAAGAGTAAAAACTGATTATTTGACCCTCTATTTATTCGAATCAAACAATGTTGTTTACTACCAATTGAAACACATTAAAAGCATTACGGAAAATTCTAAGACAAATTTCAAACCTTTTCGACTGGAAGATGTTGAACAAAACGCATCGAAAAGCGACAGCTTCCGCCGCCTAATAAAATTATTTCAGTACGAATACCTTCAAATTCGGTTTTTTCGCTAAGTTGTTTAACCTTTTAAAAAAAATGATGTGTCTATTCAAAGGCCGGAAAATGCAGGGCTGAACTTCTTGTCAAAAAAAACAGGGCTCACTCGTTTGCCCCTTGTGAAAAAAACAACGGCCAAAAAACCGTTGTTTTTGACCTTTTGATCTTTTATAATATGATTGCTATGAGCCCGCCTGACCCCTCGTTGATGATTCTTTCCAATGTTTCTTTTAATTTGTAGCGGGCATTTTCAGGCATCAACGACAATTTTGCTTGTATTCCTTCTCTGACGATCGAGCTTAAGCTTCTTCCGAATATATCGGAATTCCATATGGACAAAGGATTTTCTTCAAAATCTTGCATTAAATAACGCACAAGCTCTTCACTTTGTTTTTCTGTGCCAATGATCGGCGCAAATTCAGATTCAACATCTACTTTAATCATATGAATGGAAGGTGCGACTGCTTTGAGTCGGACGCCGAATCTCGATCCTTGGCGGATAATTTCCGGTTCATCCAGACTCATATCTGATAAAGCCGGTGCTGCTATGCCGTAACCTGTCTGTTTTACCATTTTTAAAGCATCGGCTACTTGATCGTATTCCGCCTTAGCGTGTGCAAAATTTTGCATGAGCTCAAGCAGATGATCCTTCCCGCGTATTTCAACACCGACAACTTCTTTTAAAATTTGATCGTACAGCTCATCCGGCGCAAACAAATCGATCTCCGCAATCCCTTGGCCCATTTGAATACCAGCTAGTCCAGCCCGCTCAATAAAATCATACTCACTGAACTGCTGGACAACTTGATTGACATCACGCAGACGTTTGATATCTTTTACTGTTTCCTTCACCGTTTCTTGATAGCTCGTGCGAAGCCAATGATCTTCTCTCAGCACCATCACCCAGCTGGGCAAATTCACATTGACTTCCAAGACTGGAAATTCGAAAAGCGCTTCTCTCAATACATTCGTTACATCAATTTCCCTCATGCTTTCCACGCTCATAGCAAGAACTGGAATATCATATTTTTCATTTAATTCTTTTCTTAAAGCCTCCGTATCCGGATGATGAGGATGCACAGAATTAATAATCATAATAAATGGTTTTCCGACTTCTTTTAACTCTTCAATTACTCGTTCTTCCGCTTCTACGTAATCTTTTCTAGGAATTTCGCCGATTGAACCGTCTGTTGTGACGACTACACCGATTGTTGAGTGGTCTTGAATAACCTTGCGGGTGCCAATTTCCGCTGCTTCATGAAACGGGATCGGCTCCTCATACCATGGAGTGTTGATCATTCTCGGCCCATTTTCATCTTCGTATCCCTTTGCACCAGGCACTGTATATCCTACGCAATCTACTAATCTTATATTGACATCAAGGCCTTCATCAACATGGACGGTGACCGCTTGATTCGGGACAAACTTTGGCTCCGTTGTCATAATGGTTTTGCCTGCTGCGCTCTGAGGGAGCTCATCTTGAGCACGTGCTTTATCCGCTTCATTTTCAATATTGGGAAGAACAACTAATTCCATAAACTTTTTTATGAATGTTGATTTACCGGTTCTAACTGCACCAACGACCCCTAGATAAATATCGCCGCCAGTTCGCTCTGCAATGTCTTTGAAAATATCTACCTTTTCCAAGTGATTCCCTCCCGACTTTCAAGTCTTATAACATCCATACATTTACAATTCTTTAGTCATTACATATTTATGATGTTGTCCTATCTAGTTATGACTGTAAAAAAAGAATTTCTTCCAAAAAGAAAAGAACCTTTCTCTTAAATTGTATTCTTAAGAAAAAGGTTCATGACTTATTTTATTAAAAATACCGGTTCATTTTTTTCATTCACAGTATATGGAAGGGAAAATGCAGGGACGAACGGGGAGTTTTCTACTAGCAAATGACGGATATCTTCCCCCTCTTTGAATGATCTTTTTGATTCCTTTATGGCACGGTATAAATCTAAGCTGTAATCAACGTAAACTTCTCGATTGTTGTCGATCACAAGCGGAAGATTTTCCCCTGAGTACGGACTCTTCACATGAGGAGGCTCTTTTAATCCTAGCTTTTTATAGTTCAGTGTAAATACATTTTTCGCTATTTGCTTTTCATAAGGAGGATATTCATGAGCATTGATCCTCATCTTTAGTTCACGGATCGCCTCTGCTATTCGTAAATCGATCAGCTTTACGGTTGGATTTTTTTCCACATCGACTAAAACATATAAGTAAATACCTCCATTTTCAAACGCGGTGCCGGGGGGCTCAGGCAAATATTCAGGAATCAACAGATTGAAATCAATAGGGTATTTTTCATAAATAGGCGTTGATTTGTCTCTCGTTTTAATCGGCAAAAGCCCTTCCGTATCAGCTTTATATTGTTCTACTGCTTTTTGCACGGATTGTATTTGCGCTTCATAAGGTATTTCATTTTTATGTAATCGTTCTTCTGGGTATAAACATCCAGATAAAAGCAAAACAAACATGATAGAGATGAAAGATTTCATTATGCTTTTCTTGTTCATCCTCGTCTTCCTCACTTTGCCTACTCGCTTGTCGGTCCGGAAAAGACTACGAAAAAAATGATAATTCCTGCTAAAATCATAAAAAAATAAGCAATCACTGCTGTGATAGATTTCAAAAATCCTTTTAGTTTAAAACGGCTCAAGTATATGGAAAAGACCGCGATAAACATAAAGGCCATCGCTGTGAGAGCAATCCACATTTTCATTAGACCTTCTGACATTGTGATCCACTCCTTCTATTCCTACCAATCATTTTAACATATGCTCTTTTTCACGCAATTGTTTTCCATATAAGAATCGAATTCAAAAAAAAACTGGAGCAGCTGGGAAATGTGCTACAGTTCTTCATTTCGATTTTCTAATATGTTCACAAGATCTTCCATTTCATGCGTTTTAACTCTCGCCATAAGCTCTTCGACTGCTTCTTTCGGATCTTTTTCGTGAAACAGCACTTCATAAAGGACATTGGCAATCGGCATTTTTACTGAATATTTTTCAGAAAGCTGTTTAGCTGCTTTTGTTGTTCTTACTCCTTCGACAACCATTCCCATGCTTTCTAAAACTTCATCTAGTTTTTTACCCTTTCCTAGCAAATGGCCGGCACGCCAATTGCGGGAATGCACACTTGTGCAAGTGACAATTAAGTCGCCGATTCCGGCAAGACCAGAAAATGTTAATGGATTGGCACCCATTTTACAGCCTAATCTTGAAATTTCCGCCAATCCTCTAGTTATTAAAGCAGCCTTCGCATTGTCCCCGTATCCAAGGCCATCGCTGATTCCGGCAGCTAAAGCAATAATGTTTTTCAGCGCTCCTCCAATTTCAACCCCGATTATATCCGGATTCGTATACACACGAAAATAGCGGTTAATAAATAAATCTTGAACAAATTTTGCTGCTTGAATATTTTTGCTCGCAGAAGTCACTGTTGTCGGCTGTCTCAAAGACACTTCTTCCGCATGGCTTGGACCTGATAATACAACTACGTCCTTCAAAAGGTGAGGAGGCATTTCTTCTTCAATAATTTCGGAAATTCTTTTTAATGAACCCGGCTCAATCCCTTTTGAAACATGGACAATTAAAATCGGCCGATCAATGGCTTCTCTTAATTGACTCAGTACTTCTCTTATCGCTTTTGTCGGGACTGCCAAGACAATCGTTTCCACATTTTCAACCGCATCCTTTAAGGAATAAAATCCGGTTAAATTGTCCGGCAATGGGACATTTGGCAAATATTTCTCATTTTTTTTTGTACGATTGATCGCTTCTATATGTTCTTTCCGATGTCCCCAAAGATGCACTTCATGACCATTGTCGCAAAGAACAATTGCAAGCGCTGTTCCCCAGCTTCCAGCTCCCAATATTGCCACCTTCGCCAAATTGCTCACTTCCTTTTATTTATCTTCTTTTTCTCGCAATGATTTTAATAGGGGTTCCTTCAAACCCGAATGCATCGCGAATACGATTTTCCAAAAAACGTTCATATGAAAAATGAAGAAGCTCCGGATCATTTACAAATATGACAAATGTAGGCGGTTTAACAGAAACTTGTGTTGCATAATAGATTTTTAATCTCGTACCGTGGTCCGTTGGAGTCGGATTCATAGCAACGGCATCCATGATCACATCATTCAATACGTTTGTTTGGACACGCATCGCATGATTCTCGCTGGCAAGAATAATTTGAGGCATTAATGTGTGCAATCTCTTCTTCGTTTTTGCGGACAAAAAGACGATTGGCGCATAGTCTAAAAATAAAAATTGATCGCGAATATCTTTTTCAAACTCTCTCATCGTTCTTTCATCTTTTTCCACTGCATCCCATTTGTTCACTACAATGACAACGGCTTTCCCGGCTTCATGGGCGTAGCCAGCAATTCGCTTGTCTTGTTCAATAATTCCTTCCTCTGCATTTAAAACAACTAACACTACGTCAGAGCGTTCAATCGCTTTAAGCGCCCGCAAAACACTGTATTTTTCTGTTGTCTCATAAATTTTTCCTTTTTTTCTCATGCCAGCTGTATCAATGATGACAAACTCCTGCTTGTTATACGTAAACTTAGTGTCAATAGCGTCTCGTGTTGTTCCAGCAATTTCGCTGACGATCACTCTTTCTTCTCCTAAAATAGCATTTACTAAGGAAGATTTTCCGACATTTGGTCGGCCAATCAAAGAAAATTTAATGATGCCTTCATCATCATTTTCTGATTGGGGTTTTGGAAAATGTTTGCATACTGCATCCAAAAGATCTCCCAGTCCGAGCCCATGCGCTCCTGATATCGGGTACGGTTCTCCAAAGCCAAGAGAATAAAATTCATATATATTTTCCCTCATATCCGGGTTGTCCATTTTATTAACGGCAAGGACAACGGGTTTGTTTGAGCGGTACAATATTTTTGCAACTTCTTCATCAGCGGGAGTTACGCCTTCTCGACCGTTAGTAATGAAAATAATTACATCCGCTTCTTCAATCGCAATTTCCGCCTGATGGCGAATTTGTGCTAGAAACGGTTCATCCCCAATTTCAATTCCACCTGTATCGATCAAGTTAAATTGGAAATTCAGCCATTCACAAGGTGCATAAATACGGTCACGGGTAACACCAGGTATATCTTCTACAATTGAAATACGTTCACCGACAATTCGATTAAAAATCGTCGATTTGCCGACATTTGGTCGACCGACAATAGCCACAACAGGTTTCGGCATACTAAAACTTCCTTCCTAATTTAAAACTCATCACATTTTTCACTATGTATAATGTTAAAGGGGCTACGCCTTCAAGAAATCGCAGCATGTTTTCGCCTAACTCCTTTTTCGGCATGCCCCGGAAGTTTTTTACCAAGCTTTTTTCCAACTACCCTATTATATAGCAGTTTATGAAATTGAACAACTGCCTTAAAAATGTTTCACAATGATATATATTTCCTCGCTTATGGCATGAGCAATTCCATCTAGAATCGCTTCTAAATTTTTTGCAATCGAATCCATTTCTTTTTGGTTATCACAAATAAAAACAGGTGCACCGCCTTTTATTTTTTTCTCATTTGTCGTAACGACCGCTAAAACCGCTTTCTCTAAAACCATCGTTTTTTCTCACCTTTCCTATTTGCCTTCGACTCCGTCGGCATGCGAATGGCATTTTCAAGCGTTGGCACGTTGCTGATCACTCGAATGGCAATATCCAAATCATGTTTTTGAGGAAGCACAAACACGCCGACTCTTCCATCTTCAAGATCTCGTTTTGCCAATGGGACTAATGATGGTTCACCCGCATCGCGGTTTACGCCCAGCGCAGTTGAGACATCATGGAGAATCGCCTGACGTTGTCCGATGTTGGCAATCGTTGTTCTCGCATCAAATGATTTTGGTGTCAAAATAAACCCCATGCCATATTTTAAAACTAGTTCACGTTTTTCCGGGATGCCGATATTCATAATATAAATGTCATCGACATACAAGCCTGCACCGTCAAAATGCGGCTTTACATATTGAATGTCAACAATATCTTTCAATGTGCCTCCAGACATTAACACTTTAGAAATGATAAAGCAAACGACCGTCATCACAAGAGCCATCCAAAAGCCAAAGATTAAATAAGCAAGCGTAACAAATAAAGATGTGAAAATCACTAAATAATTTCTGCTTTCAAAGGCGATTGCTATTCCTTCAATATATGTACTTCCCCGAGGAACAAGCTCATATTGATCGAGCTCTGACAGTGTATTTCTTTCCATGTTGCGGACTTCGCGAAACTGCGATGCAGCCAACGTTAAAAAAGTAATGGCAGTAAACTCCTTTTCCATTATGGCCGGAACAGCAATCGTGCCGAGTCCCGCTGCTATAAATCCAAGTGCGATATGAATAATTTTTCCGTGCAAATATGTGGGATATTGGCGATAATCGGTTTTTAGCATAAAAAGACGGGCTAACACACCTACGAAGACACCATAAAAAATAGGAAGCGTGTATTCATTCATGTCCCTTGCCTCTCCCTTGCATGTTTTTTGAATATATGTTCTAAAGAAGCAGCGAATGTTTTGAATGACGCCCATATGAGCAATGAAAAGATTCCGATTGACAGCATATCAAGAAAAGGAAAGTCGCCTATTACAATCGGCCGATAATAAGAATAAACTGCAGACGAAAAAAGAGCTTCTCCGTAACAAGACCCCAATATAAAAAAGGCCATTCCTTCAAAAAAATCTTTGCTCAGCATATTGGATAAAATGACTCCTAATATAGATAAATACATCTGAACGTCAAGTAAAAACCAGACAGGATCAAATAAATAAAACAGCTTGACTCCTGCATAGGCAACCGTAATGATCAAAACGGAAAATAATGAATAAAATAAACGCTTAGTTCTATACAAGATGAAAAAACTAAGCAAAGCAAATAAGATATACGAAAAACCAACATGTATTTGTGTAAAGTGTATAAACGTTGCACTTCCTAAAATATTTAACAATATAAAAAAGGAGAGCCAAAAACGAGCATCCGTTTTTGGAAGCCAAAATGTTACAATTACCCAAATCATCCACATGAACCAATAATAATATATTCCTTCCATCTCCAACCTCCTACTATTTCCATTATGTGAAAAATTTATGGATGTTAACCGTACAAATTTTGAAACCAAAGCTAAAAGCGTATAAAAAGCAGTTAAAGGGCTGTGGGAGAATTGATTGCTGATGGATTGCTGTGAGAGGAAAATGTAAACATTTCACTGCCCGTCAAGAAATGAATTTTCGCTATTTTTTTAGAACTCATAAGCCGATCTGTTTAATGGCAGAATGTCCGTATAATTTCTTTTCATAAAAAAAGGCTTCTAAATCATTATTTGTTTTTTTAGGAGGGAGTTTTTCTGCAAAAAAATTGTGGGCTAATGAATACAGGCTGGATGGATCATTTGTTTATCTGCACAAGTTTTGATTTTTAATGGAGATACGAACGCAAAACGGACGTATCGCTTGCTTATTAAAAGCAGCGAAGAATTTTGTTCGCACATATAATCACGATATAGAGCAGCTTAGCAAAAATCGAACCGATACTGCAGAACTCAAAAGACAGCTTATTGAAGTGATATGGAAGCTATATACTAGGCAAGGCTTCGAACAATAACAGCTTATTACAGGGAGGATGGATCGTATCATTCTCAAGGATTTATGAAAAGAACAGCAGTGGAGAAGATGATAAAACAGCTCGTTATATGCTGGGCGGTGCTTATTGAGTCTTTTTGGAGAACGCTCAAATGCGAAACGTAGATTTCGTTTGAGGACTGGCAATCGATACAAATTACCCTCATAAAACGACTAAACGGCCTCAGCCCTATGGAATATAGAGATAAAGCCGCTTAGATCATTTTTTATTCCGCTGTCACCTTGACAAGGGGCAGCTCGCGATAATCGCCTTTGTCTTTATTTTAATTTATTTAATTGCTCTCCGATCATTTCACTTAGTTGAAATCCTGTCGATTCCTCTTTCGGACGATATTTGCGAAAATCTTCTTCACTACCGGGCCCATCATCTTCCAATTCCTTTATGCTTAAGGAAATCCGTTTCTCTTCTTCGTTTACATCAAGCACTTTTACTTTTACCTTTTGTCCTTCTTCTAATACTTCTTGAGGAGTGCCTATATGTTTTTTAGAAATTTGCGATATATGGACAAGACCTTCTACTCCAGGTAAAACTTCAACAAAAGCTCCGAATGAGACGAGGCGTTGTACAGTTCCTTCGACAACATCACCGGATTTGATTTTTTCAGAAATGTTTTCCCATGGACCAGGCAATGTTTCTTTAATCGATAGTGAAACCCGTCCATTATCCCGATCGACAGACAAAACTTTCACTTTTACCTTTTCGCCTTCTTGAAGCACATCTGACGGTTTATCTACATGAGCATGAGAGATCTGAGAAATATGTACAAGACCGTCAATCCCGCCGATGTCAACAAAGGCTCCGAAATCGGCTAAACGTTGGACTGTTCCTTCCAATACATCACCAGGCTGAATCGACTGAAGCACTTGCTGTTTTTTCTCTTCCTGCTCCTTTTCCACTACAGCACGATGAGACAAAATCACTCGATTTTTTTCACGGTTTAGCTCCACAACCATCAATGTCAATGTTTTTCCTTTATAATCTGAAAAATCCTCAACATAGTGAGGTTCAACCAATGAAGCAGGAATAAATCCGCGGACGCCCAGGTCTACCACTAAACCGCCTTTTACGACATCCTTCACTTCTGCCTCAAATACTTCTTTATTTTCAAATTTTCTCTCTAATTCCACCCAAGCTTTATCCGCAGCCACTTTGCTTTTCGATAAAATGACTGCTTCTTCCTCAACTTTAATGACCGCTAGTTCAAGCTTGTCATTTTCCTTTACAACATCTGAAGCTTTTTCAATATGCAAACTAGACAGTTCACTAATCGGAATGATGCCCATTTGTTTGCAATTTTTAATATCAACAATCACCTGCTTATCTTCCACTTTTGTTACAATTCCCTCTACAACGTCTCCCACTTCAGGCACAAAAACTTCACCTTGATTGATGTCCTCTACCATACCATTTACCTCCTTGGTCAAGCCATAGCAACTCAACAAAATATGTACCATTCTATTTAGTATGTCACAAGCTACTCTAAATAGAATGAAAAATACCTCTTTTCTATAAGTTCTAACAAAAAATTCCGTTTGTCAAGTTAAATCCATTGATTACCTATATTTTTCGAGCAAATTTCTAATTTCTGTCATGATTTTATCGGTCGCTTCTTCAGCTGAAATTTTTTTGTTTCGATAAGATGTAAAATCAATGGCTGGTCCGAAAATGACTTTCGTTTTCCGAAACGGTTTGTAAGAACTGACGACGGCGCATGGCAAGACGACACAATCTGATCTTAAGGCAAAAAAACCTGCACCAGCCAAACCTTTTCCGAGTTCACCTGTTTTGCTTCTCGTTCCTTCCGGAAAAATGGCTAAAACTTCTCTTTCTTTTAATATTTTCAAGCCTGTTCTTAACGCCTCTCGATCGGAAAAGCCCCTTTTGACCGGAAACGCCCCCAATGCCCGGACGATCAGGCTGAAAACCGGAATTTTAAACAGCTCCTCTTTAGCCATAAAACGGAGCTGCCTTGGTGAAACGATACCAATCGTCGGAGGGTCCAAATTATTAATATGATTGGAACAAAGCAGCACGGCACCATCCATTGGAAAATGTTCCTTTCCGATCACTTCGACCCGAAAGAGCGGTTTAATAAAGCAGTAAACAATTGCCCTTGCAAATTGATAAAATTTACCCATTTCTTACAGCCTTTCTTTTACCAATTCTTTAATTAATTCCGCCACCTCTTCAATCGTCAATGAAGTTGTATCGATTTCGACGGCATCCGGCGCTTTTTTTAATGGGGCAGTTGCCCTCGTGGAATCAAGGTTATCTCTTTCTTCAATTTCTTTCTTTAATTGTGTTAAATCGGATGTAAAACCTTTTCTTAAATTCTCCTCATACCTTCTTTTTGCTCTTTCCTCTACAGAAGCCTTTAAAAATATTTTCAACTCCGCATTCGGCAGCACATGAGTGCCGATATCCCTGCCATCCATGACAACGCCGCCGTTTCCTGCAAGCTGTTTTTGCCTTTTCACCATTTCCTCCCGCACATTAGGATGTTTGGAAACAGTGGAAACATGCTTTGTTACTTCATTGGAACGGATAATCGCCGTTACGTCTTCACCGTTTACTAGCACTTGCTGACCTTCATTTACCGGCTTCAGTTCAATCGTCATTTCATTCAAAAGCTTGGTGAGCGCTTTTTCATCCTCCAAAGAAATGCCATTCTGTAAAGCTTTCAAAGTGAGAGCTCTGTACATCGCACCCGTATCAATGTATGTATAGCCTAAATCTTTTGCGATTTTTTTGGCAACTGTGCTTTTCCCGGCAGCTGCCGGACCGTCGATTGCAATGGAAATTTTTTTACTCATAATACCTCCTAGCTAGTTTCAAAAAATATGTATCTATTTTTTTTGGAATACAGAAAGAAAAGCAGGGGTTTCCTGCTCTTTTAGCGGCTGATAGTTTCCACCCATTCGGAGATGGACATGTTTCCAACACCTTCATATTGCACGGCTTTTGATAAATATGGCTTCAATTCAGAATGGCGCAAAAAAAGCTGAGCCGCAATTAACATAATGAATTGTATAATGATCAATTTGATCAATATTTGTTCAAAGCGCTTCACAAAAAACATCCTTTTGCCATTTTTTATAAATAGTATGGACAGCCTTGCCGGTATTATTCATTCAAAATTCCTTTCTTTTTCATTTGCAGCTGCTGTTCAAAGCAAAAGCGAATCAATTTTTGCCGCGTCTTTTCGTCAATGTCGATAAATGCTATGGAAGCGAGCTTATGATGTTCCGCTTCCACAACTCTGAGCGCCTTCCCTGTTACCTTATAATATTCAATCGTTCCGTCCATAAACGTGAGCACCATATAAATATGTATATTTTCATTTAGCGGTACGTCCACACCATTTGGAATAATGATTGAAATGCCGCCAGCACTTATGTCGTTTGTAACTGTTGTAAATGGGGCGAATTCCTGATTAATGGCGTGTATGGCTACATCAACGGCTGTCTCGATTCTGACAAATTGCCGCCTTTGGATCTCCTCCATATACTCAGGTGCCTGAAGCATGATCATCGGGAGGTTATCTTTTTTCTTGCCAAGAACTTTAGTACGAAATTTATACGGTTTTTTTTCGCTGTTCACAAATGTTGCAACGAGCTCGGTACCGTTTGGTAAGAAAACAGTTTTTCCTGTCTTGCTATTTATAGGAAAATCAATATAAAGAATGTTTTCTTCTTGGTCCACAAGTTTGCATTTTAGTATTTGATCTTGGCCAGAAAGTTCCAATGTGATCATCGTACCAATTTTTATCAACGTTACCACTCTTTCAATGTAATAAGCGCTCTACATTTATTAAAACATGAAATGAAAAAAAGGGAAAGCCTAAAAATCGACTCCCCTTTTTGTGATTAAAGTTCTCTGAATAACGGTTCAGCACTTTGCAATTTTTCCACTTTTTCTTCCGTTCCGTCCATTGCGTTGATGAAAATGCGGTACGTGTCTTGGTCAATCGTTCCTAAAAATTCATAGCACAGCACTTCTTCGCCGGCATCATTTGTCACAACAGCTAATCGATCCTCCTGAATTTCAACGTTAGAATGGACTGATTTTTTCGCTTCTTCTTTTGTAATAGCCGGTTTCGGCAAATTTCTTTTTTTGTGCGCTGCTAAATAATCACGTCCAGAATAACCTATAATTTCTCCGTTGTCCAACGCTACCTTTAAACGAACTGCATCAGGATATAGACGTACACCTTTGTAATTAGAAACAAATGTGAAAACACCAATGTTGTCATATTGTGCACTCTCATAAAGCTCTAAATCCTTAAATTTTAGCTTTTTCAAAAATTCCGTTGCTCGGTTGGATGCTTCATTTAAGCTGATTTTTTGTTGTTTAATATCTCTGTTGTGCAATAAATAAATTAAATGACCGCCTTTTTTCGTGATATCCATATAAACATCATGTTTATTTCCTTTATCATGCATAGTAATGCTGTAAAACTGAATGTCTGATCCTTTACCATTTGTTGTTACATCTACTCGTTCTACATTTTTAGGGGCAAATCGTTTTGCGATTTGTTTTGCTTCTTGCTCTGATATTTCCTTTCCAGTTAATTGTTCAAATCCTTTTTTAGGCTTTTGCAGCGCTGTTGCCGTTGGACCGAAATTAGTTTCGGAATAGCCTTCAACATTTTTTTCTACCGTTTTAAATCCATCAATGATCGTATTGTCCATTTGTTTTTGCCCTGATGCTAGTGCGAGTTCAACATCCATCCAGCGCAGATTGTTTTTTAAGATTAAATGCTGGACGTTTCTCAATTCGTCTTGTATGTCTTTTGCATTTTTATACAATTTTTTTAACGTTTCATATTCTTGATCCGTTAACGGATCTTTGTTTAAATCTCTCACTGCTGTTTGATAACTAAATTTACCAATATTTGATAAAAATTCCTCTGTTTTATTGAAAGGTAAAAGAGTTAACGGAAGCTGGCCGACATCATTGTGCGCTTCCGATGTAATTCTCCAAACTTCCGCCAGCGCCGGTGACAATGATTTTCTTGAATTCATGGCGAGTGTCTCGCCAATTTTGTCATGAAGCTGATCCACTTGATAGGTTAGATCGTGAAAAGCCCGCTGGTAATTGTTTTCTGCATGAATTAATACGGCGTTTTTTTCCTGATGCTCTTTATATCCCCAGTAGCCTGTTCCGATTAAGGCCACTGTAAGCAGCCCGATTAATAATCCTCGAAGCATATTGAATCACCTCACTATTCACAGAATATGTGTTTTCCGATTTTCTTGATTTGCGGCCGCGTCCATATCCATGGGCTTGTTGCTGTATCAGGATTGAAATAATAGAGAGCTTCTTCTGTCGGATCCCACCCGTTAATGGCGTCCATCACCGCTTTTCTCGCTGTTTCATTTGGTGTCAAATATATTTGTCCATCGCTGACAGCTGTAAAAGCACCCGGTTCAAAAATAACACCAGCAACCGTATTTGGAAATGTCGGGCTGTTCAGTCGGTTTAAAATAACTGCCGCAACTGCTACTTGACCAATATAAGGCTCGCCACGGGCTTCTCCGTAAACGGCATTGGCTAAAAGATTTAAGTCATTTTGTGAAAAGCCTCCAGGCATATTCACCGCCATCGGCTGTACCGATTTCCCTGTTTGTTGTTTATTTTGGGCTGCTTGCTGTTTAGGAGCAGCCTGCTTTTGCCCTTGTCCAGCCTGACCAGCTTGTTGTTTTTTTGGCGGTACATTTTTTGCGAGATTTTTTTCGGTTTGCTTCCGCCATTTTGCGCGCAGCTCCTCAGAAGGCGCTGTTTGGATTTTTAGCGGCACTCCGCCATAATGGGTAAAGTCTCTGCCTTTTCGAATTTGTTCGTGGACAAAAGACTTATAATATTTTGTCGTATTGATAAGCTTTTGTTTTGTTTCAGGACCAACTAAACCATCTACTTCTTTAAGTCCGAAATTATTTTGAAATTTTCTAACTGCCCAATAAGTATTCCATCCATATACCCCATCAATTTTCCCATGATAATATCCGTTATATTGAAGTCTTGCCTGCAGTTCAATGACATCATCACCTGTCGCACCTCTCTGAATCACTTGTTCGCTAAAAGCATGAACATGCAGCTGATTGTTAGAAAGAATAAGAAAAACGATTAAAACAAAAGCGTTTGCGAGCAGATATTTCATGTTTTTTCCCATCATCATGCCTCCTCACTTTATATCGTTACATGTATTTTCTGTAGTAGATGTCATTTTATACAACAAAAAAACCGGCTCATGCCGGTTCAAAAATTTTTTTATCCTGATATTGTTTCGATATTTTGCTTGTATGCCATGCGCGCTTTTTTTGCTTTATGAAGCCCAAACCACCATAAAAACACCATAAACGGAGTGACCCAAAACTTCCAGTCTTCATTGGAAAGCAAGATATAATTGTACGTTCCGTGCAAAAGAAACGGAATAACTAGAGAATAAAAGAGCCATCTTTTTTTAAGCCTATCATTCGAAAATTTGCTTTTTCCTAAATAATACCCCATGATGACACCGAACAATGCATGGCTTGGGACTGGAAAAATTGCGCGCCCGAATGCTAACTCCACACCGTTCGCAATTAAATATAAAATATTTTCCAATGTCGCAAAGCCGAGAGAGATGGACACACCATAAACGATTCCATCGTAATGTTCATCAAAATGAAAATGGGAGTAAATTGTAAAATAAAAAATAAACCATTTAAAAAACTCTTCCAATAAACTCGAAGCAAAGAAAGCTTGTAAAAAAGAAGAGGGAAATACATTTTCTGTTTCCAGAACGTATTCAATAAACATAATTGGAAAAACAAGCAGCGCACCGAAAATAAACGACCGAACAACCATGTAAAGGGGTTCCATTTCATATTGATCCTTCAAATAAAAATATGAAAGTATTGCCAGCCCTGGTGCAATGCCTGCTGTAATAATCGCAATCATAATGACAGCCTCTTTTCTTCTAGTTTCTCCTTATTTATGTATAGATTTATCAGAATGTTCCTTTTAAAATAAAACAAAATAAAAGAATGAGAAATGATGATTCATGTTAGAGCAGCAGTAAGTTGTTAAAAACATCCTTTTGATAAAATGGTAACATGTATATGACAAAATGAAAATCAAAAATAAGCATGAAAAAATGAAACTTTAATGAAAGGGATAAAAAGATGAAGAAAGTATTGATTTTACATACAGGCGGTACAATTTCAATGCTGGAAGATGAACAAAGCGGTGCAGTGAGACCTGAAGGGTCCAATCCACTAACAAATTTTTCATTGAATGTAAACAATGTACAAACAATCGTAAAAGAGCTTTTTAACTTACCTTCCCCGCATATAACTCCTAAGGAAATGCTGGAAATTAAAAAAGAAATCGAACATCATGCCAAAAATGGAAGCATCGACGGTGTCGTCGTCACTCATGGAACGGATACTTTAGAAGAAACAGCTTATTTTTTAGATTTGGCTCTTGACCTTCCCATCCCCGTTGTTGTAACGGGTGCGATGAGGTCAAATAATGAACTCGGATCAGACGGATTATATAATTTATTAATGTCCATAAAAGTTGCTGCTTCCGACGAAGCGAAAAACCTTGGTGTGTTAGTTGTCATGAATGACGAGATTCATACAGCAAAAAACGTCACAAAAACGCATACAAGCAATATCGCTACATTCCAAAGTCCGCAATACGGACCGATCGGTATTGTGAACAAAAAAATTCTGACATTTCATCACTATCCGTTAAGAAAAGAAACATATAGTATAACGAAAATCTCTAAACATGTGCTCCTTTTAAAGGCGTATGCAGGCATGGATGAAAAAATAATGGAAGCAGTTGAAGGACTGAATCCGGATGGAATCGTCATTGAAGCTTTAGGGCAAGGAAATTTGCCGCCGGCTTTAGTCCCCGGCATGAAACGGCTTATTGAGAAGAAAGTGCCGATCGTCATTGTCTCACGATGTTTTAACGGCATTGTGCAGGATGTCTATGATTATCAGGGCGGAGGAAAACATTTAAAACAGCTTGGCGTTATATTTTCGAACGGATTAAACGGGCAAAAAGCTAGAATAAAGCTTTTAGTGGCTTTAGAAAAAACGAGCGATTTAACTGAAATAGAAGAAATGTTTTCGAAATAATAAGCTGTTGTGATGATCAACACAAATTTTACTAAAAAATGTTACAAGTAAAAAAGGGGTGTCTAATAAGTCGTTTTTACGGCTTATTGACGCCCCCATTAATGTTGATATATCGGTGTTTATGATTTTTTGTTTTCAATGGCGATTTGATTTCTGGACGGCCCCACAACTTATGAAAGCAACAAAATCAAGTAGAGAAAAACGGATTGTTTTTCTCTACTTGATTATTTTCGGGACATCCCTATTTTTATACTCTTTTGATAATTTCTTCTGCGATCAATTCCCCGTGAAATCTGCCGTTTTCGATAAAAATCTCATTTGCATCATTTCCAGCTGCGATGACACCGGCTATAAAAATCCCGTTTACATTCGTTTCCATTGTATCGGGATTGTAGTCAGGTCTGCCTGTCTGCTCATCAATAAGTACACCCATTTTTTTCAAAAAGTTATGATCTGGATGGTAGCCAGTCATGGCAAAGACAAAATCACAAGGAATAGTTTTTTCTTCTGTTCCGTTCACAATATAACTAATAGAGTCATTTTTAATTTCTTTTACATCTGCCCGAAATTCCATTTTTATATAGCCTTTTTTGATAAGAGAATCAAATTCTGGCAATATCCAAGGCTTAATGGTTGAAGAATACCCGCTTCCTCGGTACAATACAGTTACTCTAGCCCCTGCTTTATAAAGCTCAAGTGCGGCATCAACACTTGAGTTTTTCCCGCCGATCACAACGACATCTTTATCAAAATATGGATGAGCTTCTTTAAAATAATGGAAAACGTGGGGCAGATTTTCGCCTGGAACATTCATGTAATTTGGATTATCATAATAACCTGTAGCAATCACAACAAATGACGCACGATATTTTCCTTTTTCCGTTGTTACCATGAACGTTCCGTCCTGCTGCTTTTCTACCTTCTCTACTTTTTCATATGTATGAATGCGCAAATTTTTTCGCTTCACAACTTCCCGGTAGTAAGCAAGCGCTTGATTGCGGACAGGCTTTCGGTTTTCTGTGATAAATGGGACTCCGCCAATTTCAAGCCTGTCTGCTGTGCTGAAAAAGGTTTGATGTGTTGGAAAGCGATAAATGGAATCAACAATATTTCCTTTTTCAATAACTAAAGGATTTATTCCTTTTTCCTTCAATTCGATCGCAGCCGATAGTCCACATGGACCTCCGCCGACAATGATCACTTTTTCTTCTTGCATCATGATCACTCCTATAGCATTAAGCGATTGGTGACAAAAGAAAAATTTCCCCTACATTATCATAGGGGAAACTGCAAAACGATGCAAATATTATACCCATCCGCGATATCTGCATGCTTCTGCCATTTTTCTTACGCCTACCATATATGCAGCAAGCCGCATATCTACTCTTCTGTTTTGCGCCGTTTCATATACAGTGTTAAATGCTTTCACCATCATTTTTTCCAATTTTTCTTCCACTTCTTCTTCAGACCAATAGTAGCCCTGATTATTTTGAACCCATTCGAAATAAGAAACCGTTACTCCTCCCGCGCTTGCCAATACGTCAGGAACGAGTAAAATTCCCCGGTCCGTTAAGATTTGAGTGGCTTCAACAGTTGTCGGACCGTTGGCTGCTTCTACGACAATTTGAGCCCGAATATTATGGGCATTTTCTTCTGTAATTTGGTTTTCAATCGCCGCAGGAACTAAAATTTCGCAATCAAGTTCTAACAATTCTTTATTAGTGATCGTATCATTAAACAATTTCGTAACAGTTCCGAAGCTGTCGCGCCGGTCTAATAAATAATCGATGTCAAGTCCGTCTGGATCGTACAGACCGCCGTATGCATCGGAAATACCTACAACTTTTGCTCCGGCATCATGCATAAATTTTGCTAAATAACCGCCTGCATTTCCAAATCCTTGGACAACGACCCTAGCCCCTTGTAAAGAAATTCCACGCTTTTTCGCTGCTTCGCGAATGCAAATGGTCACGCCTTTTGCCGTTGCCGATTCACGGCCATGTGAACCGCCGAGAACGAGAGGCTTGCCGGTAATAAATCCTGGCGAATTAAATTCATCAATCCGGCTGTATTCATCCATCATCCAAGCCATGATTTGCGAGTTCGTAAATACATCAGGTGCAGGTATATCTTTTGTAGGGCCAACAATTTGACTAATTGCCCGAACGTATCCTCTGCTTAATCTTTCTAATTCCCTGAACGACATATCTCTTGGATCACAAACAATTCCACCTTTTCCACCACCGTAAGGCAAATCAATAATTCCGCATTTTAGACTCATCCAAATTGAAAGCGCTTTTACCTCGTTTTCAGTTACATTTGGATGGAAGCGAACGCCTCCTTTTGTAGGTCCTACAGAATCATTATGCTGCGCCCGGTAGCCAGTAAATATTTTAACAGAACCGTCATCCATGCGAACAGGTATTTTCACTGTCAGCATGCGAATCGGCTCTTTTAATAATTCATACACCTCTTCTGGATAACCTAGTTTTCCTAACGCTTTATGTATTACCTTTTGCGTAGCTTTTAGCACATCATGCTTGTCATTGCCTTCGGCTACCATAATAAGTAAACCTCCTATATGTTCTTTAATAATGAAAAGGAAAAGTCCACCTTTCATGACTTAGTATACACCTTCTATAAATTAATTCAATCATTAATTCATAGAAAATAAAGGGATACTGAATTTCTTGTTAAAAAAAGAAAGCGGCAAACCGCTTGTTTTTTATCAAATAAAATACTGAATCTACGCAAAAAAAGCTGATAAAACATCGCTGAAAGGCGATGTTTTATCAGCCTCAGGAAAAATAGTCATTCAAAAGACGAACAGCGTGATCCTTTATCAATAATTTTCCATATTCATGCAGTCTATGAGTTGTCATATGTGTCGGCGTTCCATATTCCGCTAAAATTGCAACAAGATGCTCCGTTTCAATCTTAGAGATGTCATCAAACAGCAGGTAGTATCGTCCCTGATATGAATATAGCGCGCCTTCTGTTATTTCGAAACGTTGAAGAACTTTTGCAAGATCGAGAACATCTTCGAAATTCAAAAACTCATACAATATATCTTGATGTTCATCCACTTTTACTTGCATTTCAATATAATCATCTAAAAATTCATCTTCAAGTTCTTCATCATTATTTTTGGAAACAATAATCACCATTCCCTGTGCTTTTAGTGAATACACCTCGACCGCAATCGAACCGTTTGCATGAAAATCGAGTTCTTCACTTGCCTCATTGATCATTTCCCGGAAAAGCTGATGAACTTTTAAAGAGTTGTTCCATAGATCTTCTTTTGTTAAGCCGCGATCCGACAAATCATCTAGAGTCAGGAAAATTTTAATTTTATTATGATTAAGACGCTCGAGCCGCATCTTCTTCCCTCCTGCCGTCAATACATCATACGATATTGTATGTTGATTCTAAAAGATGGTTCTTTAGTTAGTAAACAGTTTACAATTACGAGGGGGTGAAGACAAGCATTTTTACTCACAAATCACATTTTTATTTCGTTTTATAATAGAGATTAATATCAAATTCTTTTTTCATAACAGAAAAAACCTTGTCGCGATTCATCCACTCTTCTTCGCTTTTCCAAAAATCAGTGCTTTTATCAATAATTTCCCATCTAAGCTCATGATATTCTTTTTCCGCTTTTTCTTCTTTCTTTTTAAAATAAACGGCTGTTGAATAGCTGAATGCAATCAGCAAAACGGCGAATAAGTATGATGGTTGAAAAAAATAGAATAAAACAAACAAAAGATCTGTTTCCAATCGTTGATATACGTTGAAATAAATAAACACTATAAAAATGATCACTTCCACAAATGTAATTATTTGCCAAACCAAACATATCTGTTTATATGTTTCGAATTCTCTTTTACGCTCAATGAGCCCTTGCAGCATATGCTTGGTAGGTTGATCTGTATAGGGCAGATCTTTAATTTGCCTTTCCATTCGTTTAAAATCCCCCAAAGTTTTTTGTACAAGTTATGCATGATCTTTTTCAAATATGAAAAATTTTTAGTTATTGGGGATTATCTAAAGGGATTTTTAAAACTTGTCCGACATAAATGTTGGAATCTTGAAGATGATTCCATTCTCGAATAAGCTCTTCGCCATTTCGGCTTTTATAATACTTCATCGAGATTTTATACAGCGTTTCGTTCGGCTGGACAACATGAGTAATGATGCGTCTGTTCTCTTCCATGTTTCCATCGCTTTCATTTCCAGAAATTTCTTTTCGGGTTTCGTCTCTTGTGCTGTTGGAAGAGGATTGTTCTTCAGTCGTTGGAGAAGCTTCCTGTTCATTCTGATTTCCTTCTTCTTTGTCTGAATTAGAGGAATTATTTTCTTCCACTCTCTCTTCTTGAACAGACTTCCCGCTATTATTTTTAATAATTACAGAGTCAAAATCTGAAAGATTTTCCCCGCTGCGGTTTGATTGATTTCGTTCCAAATAAGAAGTTAAAAATAAAACAACGACTGGCACTAATATAAAAAGAAAGACGAGAATACGCAAAAGCGGATAGTTCATTTTCTTTTTTTTCTTCCGCCTTTTTTTATGCACTTCACTCCGAGACGGATATGTCCCCGTTCTCTCTTTTATTTCATCAATCATTTTTTCCCTTAAACGCTCAGCTTGGTCATGTTCATACGGACTTGTCATCTTCTTCATCGTCCCTCCCATCGCCTTTACTATTTTTCAAATATTGAAAGCGAATTTGCACTGCCGATACAAAGTCGATAAGAAAATGAGCGAAAATTGTTGTTAAAATATTCTCAGTCAGTTCAAATATCACTCCGAGAAAAAAACTGACGAACAAAACCGTTGCAAATAACAGCCATTTTGAAAGATAACGAAAATGCATGAAGGCAAAGATCAAACTGGCGATAAACAGTCCAAAATGGGTTTGCAGAACCCCGCGAAACAATATTTCTTCCGCAAAAGCAACGATAAGGGTCATCCAAAAAATTTCCGGCAAGCTTCTGTTTTGAAACAGTTTTTCATTGATTCCTCCATCATCGTACCAGCTTTTTGGCGCCCATTTCATAATTACCAAATCAATGAGCAGAACGATAACTGTTGCAAGCAAGCCAACAGCTATCGTTTCCCAACTCAATTCCCATAATTGAAAAAAATCCTCCGCACGGTCAAAAAAAATGAACCCTAAAATAATCGATATAAGAAGAAATAGCGACTGAGTGACCATGAGATGAAATAAAAGCTCTCGATCGGTCATGTTCTTTATCAATTCTTCTTGTCTTTTAATCACGCCTTCACCCACTTTGACGAAACAGCCTTTTTAATTCTTGCTTCCAATCGCACTTTATCATTGGCTGGGATGAATGAATTTTTTTTCGGATAAAAAAACGATCGTTTATTCCGCAATTGTCGCAGCAAATAGAAACCTTTGTTGAAGGTTTTTCCTGAAAATAGCTTAAAATCATGTTCCGCCTGCATGCTTTTGCTCGTAAAAATGCTTCCATGTCGGCTAATTTTTTAAATTTCATTTTCATTCGATCTTCAATCTTGCTCCATACATAATTTACGATCTGATCAGTCGTCCAATGATACATGTTTTCATCCAACATTTGGAAATTATATTGTAAAAATCTCCTCTGTACATCAGACAAGCCGAAGCTGCTCCACTCTTCTTCTGTTAAATCAAAGCTTCCCTTTAACCGAATCGTTTTTACAATCAACTCAATCTCTTTTTTTTCAGGAAATTCAGAACGTATTATCGACCGGGGAAACTCCTCGTCACCCTTTGCTACAAGTGCAATTGCAATACTTTGGTTTCCATCTCTTCCTGCCCGGCCTATTTCTTGTACGTATGATTCCATGTCAGCAGGATAATGGAAATGGATGACAAATCGAACGTCTTTTTTGTTTATTCCCATTCCAAAAGCATTTGTCGCCGTTATAACCGAAAGTTCGTCATTTAAAAATTGCTGTTGAATCAACATTCTATCTTCATATTCCATTCCGCCATGATAATAAGCCGCATTTGTCATTCCCTTTTGTTCAATCCATCTGGCAAGCTCTTCCGCCCACTTTCTTGTGGAGCAATAAATGATACCCGGCCCTTCTAACATTTTCAGCCAATCGGCTAATCGCTCCAATTTTTCCTCTTGGCTGCTTACGGCTTCAACATTAATGGCAACGTTTTGCCTGTCAATAGAATGAATATGAAATGTTGCATCGGTTAAATGCAAGCATTTCGCGATATCGTTCAGCACTTCTTTAGTAGCTGTGGCGGTCATCGCCAAACAAGGGGGAGAACCGATCATCTCCCTTACCTTTCCGAGCTTTAAATAGTCAGGCCGAAAATCATGTCCCCACTGTGAAATGCAATGCGCTTCATCGACGACAAATAAAGATATTTGGATTTGCGCCAATGCATCCAATAGCCTTTTTGATTTAAACATTTCAGGCGATAAAAATATAAATTTGTAACGGTGCAATTGCCGGAAAGCATTTTCTTTTTCATATCGGGTTAAAAAGCTGTTTAATGCAATGACTCTTTTTTCTCCAAACATTTTCATCTGCTGTTCCTGGTCTTGCATAAGCGACAATAGCGGAGACACTATTAATACAGCACCTTGTAAACAATAGCCAGAAAGCTGATAGCACAATGATTTTCCACCGCCTGTCTGAAGCATGGCAACTACGTCATGTCCGCTAATAACATCTTCAATTATTTCCTTTTGTCCTGTTTTAAAGCTTGAATAACCGAATTTTTCCTTCAGCAAAGTAAAAAGATCTTTCGTCATTGCCATCTCCTTATTGCAGCCATTGCCAGCCGAATTTGAAAATAGCTGTATTGATCTTGAAGATATTCTTTAACTGTTTTCAGCTTGTTCGTTTGCAGCTTTTCAATCGCTTGCCCGATTTTGACCACATCTTCTTTGCTTACATAAGGTTCGAAGGCAAAATCGTGCATGTTTAAAGCAATCTCAACAATATGGTCCTCAATCGTATTTCTTTTAAGCTTTCGGACTGCTGCAATTTCATCAATGCCCAACCCCTCCGCCAACAAGCGGTACGTTTTTTCCGCGGATGCGGTTAGCGGGTGTTTTTTTATCAAATCTCGTAAAAGACCGAATAATATCGGATATTGATCAGAACGTTTTTGCAATTCGTTCACCATTTGAATGACGGCAGCTTGAAACATAAGCTTCAAATAAAAAGGATCTTCATTCGCAGCTGCTGCAAGCTGTTCAAAGGTGATTCCATTTTTTTTAAAGCCGGACAAACGATTGACAACTAAGATAGCTCCCTTTTCATCTAAACATTCAAGCAAACGGTTCATTTCCAAAAACGTTCGATTTCCGATATTTTTCTTTGTCTCTTTCATCCGCAATATGTATGTTTTGACAAAATGCAACAGCTGACCATTATTGGTTATAGGTAAAAATTTCGAATGGTTATAAACTAGATGGGAAACCGTTTGAACAAATAAAGATAAACGCTGCCAAAAAATTTTTCCTATATCATTGTAGGTGGCCCCATCCAGCTTATCAGGAAACGGTTTTTCTGCCAAAAATTCTTGCAGCACCCGTTCGCCGTTCATTGTGACCATATAAAACTCGCCTTTTACTTGTTTGACATATGACAGCTGAACCAATCTGTTTAACAAGTGATTATATTCTTCAAGCTCGAGCTCGCGGCAAATGCCAAATAAGTTCGATAAATGAAAAATAATGCTATCTTGAATCGTTTGAGAAGATTTTTTTCCTTTTAATAAATGAAAAACAGCTGCTTTCGATCGCTCGCATTTGAGCTGTTGAAAACAATAAAGGATGATTCCTTCCAAATAAGAGAGAGGCATTTGATCACCTTAAAAATTGAAACCTTCTGTTCAATCCTTATTTTATCAAAATTTATCCAATAATTGTCGAAAAATATATAATGAATGATTTGATTTAAGTAAGTTTATCGAAATACTATGACATTTCATCTTTTTTTATTGAAATGTTTAATATTCCATCTTACAATAATTATGTGGTATTCTGATTATTATATAAAACATTCTGAAGTGGAAGATAAATGTTTCTTTCTCTTTTATGACTTCTACTCATTTCATTTATACAGGAGGTTAGACAATGCCAAAATATACAATCGTTGACAAAGAAACATGTATTGCATGCGGTGCATGTGGGGCAGCAGCGCCAGATATTTATGATTATGACGACGAAGGAATCGCATACGTTATTCTAGATGATAACCAAGGGACGGTTGAAGTTCCAGAAGTTTTAGAAGATGATTTAATGGATGCTTTTGAAGGTTGCCCAACAGATTCCATTAAAATTGCCGATGAACCCTTTGACGGCGATCCTTTAAAATTTGAATAGCTGTTTCATCAGCTTTAAAAGAACAACCCCCCACGGAAAAACGAATTTCTGTGGGGGGTTTTGTGTATCATAATTCGAAGCACCGTTATGATGCGAAAACATCATAGCGGCTGATCTCCGCTTTTTTGCATATAAATTTATGCATTTTGCACGTTAAATTTATGTTGAAGCCATTCTTTTATTCTGCCGTAAATCATTAAAAAGACAATGGCAATAATTGTTCCTTTAATGAGGTTAAAAGGCAAAATCCCGGCAATAATGACTTGCTTCACTTCTGCAATCGACATTTGCGGCATATTTAAAAACAGCGTATATGCCGGCAAAATGAAATAATAGTTCAATAAGCTCATGGCTACTGACATCGAAATGGTCCCGGCAGCTAAACCGAAAAGAACCCCTTTCATCGAACGAATTTTTTGAAATACGAATGCAAACGGCAAAAGGAAAAACAATCCGGACAAGAAATTTGCCAACTGATCAATCGGAACTCCTGTCGCGCTTCCTTGAATGATGTAATGAAGCGTATTTTTAATCGCTTCTACAGCCAATCCTGCAATCGGCCCTAATAAAATCGTCGCCAGCATAGCAGGAATTTCGCTGAAATCAATTTTTAAAAATGCCGGAAGTCCCGGAAGCGGAAAGTTAAGAGCCATAAGCAAATAGGAAATCCCGCTCAACATTCCTACAAAAACAAGTTTAAATGCCTTTGTTTTTAACACAGTCCTTCTCTCCTTTTCTTTCTGTGATCCATCTTGAAAAGAAGGAAGGGTCCATCTCCTGCTTCAATAAAAAAACCCTCTACATTGACGCAGAGGGAGAATTGTAAGCAGGTTAAAATAAACGTTTCAATGATCATATTTTTTGAAACGCCTGAACCCTCATCTTCTCCCATCCAGACTATACTGTCGGCTCTGGATTCTCACCAGATCCACCGTAAAGGAAAAACACCTTTACGGGTCACGGGCTAAAAAAGCTTAAAAGCTTTTATCACCGCCGGTCGGGAATTTCACCCTGCCCCGAAGATGAATCCATATTTTTTTATCTTCATTATATACAATAATAAAAAAAAAAGAAACTTATTTTATTTCATTGTCTTTTTTCTACAATTGCCAATATTTTTTACATCCTCTATAATAAAAAGGCATACATAATAAAGGAGGATTTTGTCGATGGCAAACAATAAAGTTGTCGAAGCTTTTATTGAAATTCCGACAGGAAGCCAAAACAAATATGAATATGACAAGGAAAAAGGCGTTTTTAAACTAGACCGGGTTCTTTATTCGCCTATGTTTTACCCTGCAGAGTACGGTTATTTAGAAAATACTTTAGCACTTGACGGCGATCCTCTTGACATTCTCGTAATCGTCACCAATCCGACTTTCCCTGGATGCGTCATAGAATCACGTGTCATTGGCTATTTAAACATGATCGACAGCGGTGAAGAAGATGCAAAATTAATCGGCGTTCCTGTAGATGATCCACGTTTTGACCATGTTCAATCGATTGAAGATCTGCCGGAGCACAAATTAAAAGAAATTGCCCATTTCTTTGAACGTTACAAAGATTTGGAAGGAAAACGAACAGAGATCGGCAGGTGGGAAGGACCTGAAGCAGCGGCAAAACTAATTGACGAATGTATTGCACGATACAATGAATCTAACAATTAAACAAAAAAGAGAGCTGTTTCTTCAGAAGCAACTCTCTTTTTCCCTTTTTACACACAGTAAACGTTTTCAAACTGTAAAGTTTTGAACCTTGACAACATAGATCAGTTAAGATAAAATAATCAGAAATTTTGTTTTCATTTTTAATTCGTTCACTAGGGGGATCTTAGAAAATGTTTCATGTTCTTGTTTCTGACTCAATATCAAGCGATGGATTAGCACCATTATTGAACGATGAAAACATCAATGTCGTTCAGAAAAAAGTAAGTGAAGTTGACGACCTGGAAAAATATGATGCTCTGCTCGTCCGCAGTGCAACGAAAGTAACAGAAGAACTGCTTCAAAAAATGACAAATTTAAAAATTGTTGCAAGAGCAGGCGTCGGAGTCGATAATATCGATGTTGAAGCAGCGACAAAATACGGAGTTGTCGTAATTAATGCACCTGACGGAAATACGATTTCAACTGCCGAGCATACATTTGCCATGATGGCATCGCTTGTTCGTCATATTCCACAAGCAAATGTTTCCGTTAAATCAGGTGAATGGAACCGCTCCGCCTTTCTCGGTACTGAGCTATACGGCAAAAGCTTAGGAATCATCGGTTTAGGACGAATCGGCAGCGAAATTGCCAAAAGAGCAAAAGCTTTTGGAATGAACGTCTTAGTGTTTGATCCATTTTTAACAAAAGACCGGGCGCAAAAATTGGGAGTAAACAGCTGCAAGCTCGATGAAGTTTTAGCGCAAGCTGATATCATTACTGTTCATACACCATTGACAAAAGAAACAAGAGGTTTATTAGGAAAGGAAAATATCGGAAAAACGAAAAAAGGAGTTTATTTATTAAACTGCGCCCGGGGCGGCATCATCGATGAAGAAGCATTAATTCATTATTTAGAAATTGGACATGTGAAAGGCGTTGCACTTGATGTATTTGAAGTCGAGCCTCCAGTAAATCGGAAGCTGCTTGATTTTGAACAGGTCATTGCTACACCGCATCTTGGAGCATCAACGAAAGAGGCCCAATTAAACGTTGCCTCTCAAGTTGCTGAAGAAGTATTAAAATTTTTAAATGGAAAACCTGTTACAAATTCTATTAATCTACCAACATTAACAAAAGATATATTTGACAAAATACAGCCGTTTTATAAATTGGCCAAAAAATTGGGTCAGCTTGCTTCTCAATACATGAAAGAACCTGTTCAACATATCGGAATCGTTTACGAAGGAACGGTTGCTGAACTCGAAACATCTTTTATTACGAAAGCATTTCTTGCTGGATTTTTAGGAGAACGGGTTGATTCAACTGTTAACGAAGTGAATGCTGGCCTCATCGCCAAAGAACGCGGCATCAGCTTCAGCGAAAAAATTGCTTCAAACGGTTCTGGATATGCAAATTGCATCGCTGTTCAAGTAGATGGAGATCATCGGACTTTTTCCGTAAAAGCAACGTATATTCCAAACTACGGTGAACGAATTGTTGATTTAAACGGTTTCGATATCGATTTTTACCCGGCAGGGGAAGTATTATATGTAGAACACATCGATAAACCAGGTGTTATTGGACGCGTCGGAAAAGTACTGGGCGACCATGGCGTAAACATCGCAACAATGCAGGTTGGACGTAAAAACGTCGGCGGCGAAGCAATCATGATTTTAACTTGTGATAAACTGATTGATGATCAGCTTATTGAAGCGTTAGTCCAGTTCGATGACATCGTTTCTGCCAAAACTATTCATTTATAATATTTAAAGGTGCTGGGAGGGCTTATCTCTCCTGGCTCCTCTGTTTTTAATCCTCCCAAAAACAAAAGACCGATGAAAAGCCCCATAATTAGGGCAATACCCAGCCTCCGCATTAAATCCAGCATCCGTTCATCCTCCTTTCCTCCTTTCGTACATTCTCAATATTTATGATGGTGTCTTTATGTTTAGACCTACTTCCGTTCCTTTTGCTATGCATCAACTTTCAGGTCAATAAAATTAGGCGAAAAAGGCACTTCCACCGGTTTTGAAATATCAATATTTCCGATTTTTTTCGCATCAAAGCCTTCGAACTTCACTTTCTTAAAGCCGAATTCTTTCGCTGTCATTAAAATCGCTTCCAGCATAACTTCAGTATGCTCTGTGTTTTTCATTTTTGAAGCATTGTCAAAAGTGACCGTAAGCAGCTCATCATCCTTTTTCAATTGCTTAATTTTAACGGAATTATTAATGGAAGGTTCAAGCCCGTCTTCCTTACCTTTTTGCATGGCATTCATTGCCTCTTCAATTGTTTCATATTCATTTTTTGATGGAACGAGCAAAGGATTGCTGCTATTTTTAGGAAAAAACAAGAAATAGGCTTTTTTCAGCAGCTTCTTTATTTGAAATTCGGAAACTAAATGCTCAGAAGGAACATGCTGCTTTTCATTTGTAAATAAGCGCACCTTTTTATAATTTTGCCACCGAAATGTTTCTTTTAATACTTCTTTAAAATTTTGTTCATTATGGAAACGGTCTTTTATATTCAATTTTTCAAAATTTATGATCACCTCGTCACTTCGGCTTTTGCTTTCATAAATGTCTGCATCTTGAAAGGCAAAAGCTGAAAGATTGAAACGTTTCACATCGATCTTGTTTAAGACGTCATTTATTTGCTTGACGGCAGGCTCGAATTGATTTCCTTTAAAGCTTAGAGGAACGACATGCTGTTTGCTTTCATCTAAAAGCCCTACTGTGATAATTTGTTCAGTTGAAGAATTTGGAACTATGGAACGATACTTCGGCGAAGCCTCATTCGTTTGAATTTCGGTTAAATGACTGTTTCCTGCGTTTTCGGCCTTTTTGTTGTATGAATATTGGGTTTGTTCATTTTTGCTGTTGCTTAGCGGAAAAACTACAAAAGTGACGGCTGCTGTCAAAGCAACAATCGAAGCTGATGGAACAATGAATTTCAATATTGTTCTTTTTCTTTTTTTCTCGGTAATATTGTTCCAAATCTCGAATGAACTGCGGGAATCTTCTACTTTTGGAAACTCGCTTATCCATTTTTTGATTTGTTCATCGCTCCACAGAGAGTTTTTCACTTGAAACTACCTCCTGTTCTGTCATAGCTCCCTGATCTTTCGTGACAACTTGTTCTTTCATAGCTTTATCTATATAATTTTTTAACACTTTTAAAGCCCGATGCTGGGTTGTTTTGACTTTGCTTTCCGTCCACCCCAACACCTCGGCTGTTTCTGCAACAGATAATTCTTTTATAAACCGTAAAATTAAAACGGTTCTTTGATTCACATTGCAGTCATTCATTGCTTTGTATAGCATCTGTATTTCTTCTCGTTGTAAAGCTATTTCTTCCGGGAGGGGCTCTTGATCCGCAATTTGTGCTTGATCTAAATCAAATTTTTCCATTATTCGCTGACGGAGAGTTTTTTGCTTTCGAAAAAAATCAATCGCTACATGCCGAGCAATGGAAAATAACCATGTTTTTTCACTGCTTCGTCCTTCAAAGCTCGAGTATGATTTTAAAACTTTTATATACACTTCATGCACCAAATCTTCCGCTTGTTCCCGATCCTTCACCAAATAATATAAAAACTGAAAAATATCTTGATGATATTTTTCGTATAATCTTTGAAACGATTCATCCATGCACATACCCTCCGTTTAAAATATTTGTCGAAAGAGACGCATGACATGTTACAAACAAAAAAGAAAGGGTCTTATAAAAGAGACCCTCGGTGTCAATTTTTTTTGTTATTATTTGTCCGGAACACCTTCCCGCTTCGTTCGTATTCGACATCCTTCACGTTTAGGCGGTAATTTACAACCCGAGCAGCAGCAAATAAATAATCAGACAGACGGTTCATGTAAATGAGGACCGGATGATGAATTTTAACCTCTTTCATTAAAGAAACGATTAAACGCTCTGCTCTTCTGGCAACTGTTCTCGCAATATGTAAAACGCTGGCCGCCTCCGTTCCTCCGGGCAAAATAAATTTTTCTAATACAGGAGCTTCTTCCACATAATGATCGATTCGTTCCTCTAAAAAAAAGATCATATCCTCCGTCGTTTTAAACGGATGTTTTTGCTTTTCGTACACAACCGCTATGTCAGATCCGCAATCAAACAAATGATGCTGAATTTTTTCAAGCTCTTCGTAAATATCTTGAAACGCTTTATCTGTTAAAAACGTCCTTGCATAGCCTATGTAAGCGTTCAATTCATCAATCGTTCCGTAAGCTTCCACCCTTGGATCATCTTTATCGACACGCGCACCAATAACGTTCGTCTGTCCTTGATCCCCTGTACGCGTATATAAATTCATTGCCAAACCTCCCTTCTGTTACGTGTGAAACAATAAAGATCGGCAAATTTTTACGATGTTTGCGGCAATAGTACGGTAAATGTCGTTCCAACATTTAATTTGCTGTGAACTTGTATTACCCCTTTATGGGCATCGACAATATTTTTCGCAATGGCAAGCCCAAGACCCGTACCTGCTCTTCCGCGCGTTCTCGCTTTGTCAGCTTTATAAAAGCGTTCAAACACAAACGGCAGATCTTCTTCACTGATTCCGCTTCCTGAGTCCTGAACATCTATTTTTAAACCATTGCTTTCTGAAATAATTACTTTTACAAATCCTTGTGCACTCGTATGGCGGATGGCATTGTCAATTAAATTGGTCAGTACTTGCTCAATGCGGTCCGGATCAAACGAAAAGGAATCCATTTGAACATTCAGCAAATATTCGAGGTGAATCTGTTTTTCTTTTGCAATGCCTTGAAATTTGCGAATAATTTTTTCAATAAAAGGCTTCAATTTGACATCTTGTATATTTAAGGAAATATGTCCTGCCTCCATTCTGGCCAAATCCAATAAATCATTCACCAATCGGCCCATTCGCAATGATTCGTCATAAATAACCTGAACAATCTCCTTCCGCTCCTTTTCGCTTCCTGCAATGTCATCGCGAAGAGCTTCGCTGTATCCTTGCAGCATGGCAATAGGCGTCCGCAGCTCGTGGGACACATTGGCAATAAAATCAATTCTTAATTTGTCGAGACGTCTTTCCTCCGTTATATCGCGCAAAACAACGACCGCTCCTCGAACACGATTTTGATTATAAAGAGAGCTCATGATCACTCCCCATGTTCTGCCTTGCAAAGTAATCTCAGTAACCTGCTCGCGGTGAGTCGTCGTCACTCGTTTAAATAGCTCTTCAATAGCCGGCGGAAGCTCATGTTCCTTTTTCGGATCCATTCCGTTTTCATAATACCATGCCTGCAAAAAACGTTCAGCAGGAGGATTTGTGACTAAAATCGTTCCATCGATATTTAACGTAATGACACCGTCGGCCATGCTGCTTAAAATGTTTGAAAGCTGTTCTTTTTCTTGCCGCAAAGCGTTAATATGGAATTTCACCTGCCGGCCCATTTGGTTAAAGGCAACAGCTAATTCACCAATTTCATCGCTTGTCAGCTTCGGAACTTTCGTATCAAATTTTCCATTCGCCACTTCAATTGCGACTTCTCTCATTTTTCGGAGCGGATAGGTAATGCGGGTTGATAAAAAAAAGGCAAAAACGGTCGTTAATATAATAGCTATAAATGCTGCCATAAAAATATATTTAGTTGTTTGTTTTGTTGTTTCATTAATGGCAGACAAAGATTGTACGACAAATATCGCTCCAGATTGATAAGGCACTCCGACGATCATCATTTCATTGTTGAATTTATTGTGATCATTCGTTTGCGGAAAGCTTTTTACAAGGCTGATTTTTTCTTGATCTTCCAATACTTTTGACAGTTCTTTCTCACTGATGATTTCATTTAATGAATATTGAGCGACACCCGCCCCGTCATTTTGCTTTTGCCAATATGTTTTTCCACCATCAACGATATACACACTTGTTAGTTTATCAGAAAGTTCAGTTGCAATGGAGCCGGCTAATGGTGTATTTTGATGATTTTCCATAATAATGGCTGCTTTATTGGCAAGCTGGGTCAATTTTTGCTCGGCATCTTTTATATGATAATTTTCCATAAACTCGAGCAGCAAAATGGTTAAAATCGACAGAACCACTATCACAAGAAATAAAATGGTCATCCAAAGCTTGCCAACAACGCTTCTCCAAAATTTCATTCTTCAACGACCTCGAATTTATAGCCGACACCCCAAACAGTCACAATCATTTTGGCGGCTTCAGGCGAAACTTTGTTTAATTTTTCCCTAAGTCTTTTCACATGAGTGTCAACTGTTCGTAAATCTCCAAAAAATTCGTAATGCCATACTTCCTTCAGCAGCTTTTCCCGGTCGTATACTTTATCTGGAGTTTTTGCCAAAAAATAAAGCAGCTCGTACTCTTTCGGGGTTAAGTTGACTTCCTTGCCGTCGGCCGTCACGCGATGAGCATCATGATCGATTGTTAAGTGCGGGAAAACGATCACATTTTTCGCCGATGAATCGGTTTTTAAATAGCTTGTTTGTGACGCCCTTCTTAAAATCGCTTTCACACGTAAAACAACCTCTCTTGGGCTGAACGGTTTTACAATATAATCGTCCGCACCGACCTCAAACCCTTGAACACGGTTTACCTCCTCTCCTTTTGCTGTCAGCATAATGACAGGAGTGGCTTTCTTTTCTCTCAGCTGCTTGCACACTTCGATTCCGTCAATTCCGGGCATCATAATATCCAGAATAATCAAATCATAATCGGCACAAAGAGCCTTTTCAAGCGCTTCATCACCATTTTCCGCCTCATCAATTTGATAATTTTCCCTTTCTAAGTACATTTTCAAAAGCCTGCGAATTCTTTCTTCATCATCTACCACTAAAATCGTTACATCCTGGTTCTCTGACATATTTTATTCCTCCCTTGATCAGGTTAAAAAAGAGCTGACTCAAATGATAATGATCCAAATTCCAGCATGTATCATGAGTCAGCCAATCCGTTTATGCATATGAATGTAAACCAGCTATCACAAGGTTTACAAAAATTAAATTAAACATGATGATCGCAAATCCGATAACCGCAAGCCATGCTGATCTTTCTCCATGCCATCCTCTCGAAAGCCGTAAATGAAGATATGCCGCGTAAAACAGCCAAGTGATCAATGCCCAAACCTCTTTCGGATCCCAGCCCCAAAATCGGGTCCAAGCGATCTGTGCCCAAATCATGGCAAATATTAAAGCACCTAGCGTAAATACTGGGAATCCAATCGCTACTGAACGGTAGCCAATTTCATCCACTACATCCAAATTTAAATTTTTCACTAAAGGCTGCAACGCTGCAGAAATACGCTTTCTCAATATTAGGCGGATCACTCCGTATAAAATCAGTCCTACAAATGTGGACCATAAAACAGTGTTCACCTTTCTGGCCGATAAAATCGCCGGCAATTCCACAAATCCTGCAAGCCGATCTTTTGTCAACAATTCTCCTTCGTGCGGCGCTACGAGAGCAGGCAAATGAAATTCCATTTCCGCCTCTTGTCCATTTTTATCGATCCATTTAAACACTGATTCATAATCCATTGCTCGGAACACGGTTGTGACAATGACAAATGCTAGTGTTGTGACTAATACAAACATGACAAATTCAAGCCAAAACGTCTTTTTTGTTGCTTTTGATTGGTCCACAACCTTTGTTAAATACAGGACTCCGGCTACAAAGCTGATCGCCAAAATAGCTTGTCCGGCAGCAGCTGTTGTTACATGGATTTTCAGCCAATCGCTTTGAAGAGCTGGTATTAAAGGGCTGATTTCTGTCGGAAACATGCTGGCATATGCAATCAATAAAAGTGCAACTGGCAATGTAAATAAGCCAAGTGCAGACAGCTTATAAATAAAATAAATAATGATAAATGCTCCTACTAGCATCATACCAAAGAATGTCGTGAATTCAAATATGTTCGAAACCGGGGCATGTCCAGCAGCGATCCATCTCGTAACGAAGTATCCCAGTTGAGACAAAAAACCGAGGATCGCCGCCGCAATGCCTAATCGCGCCCATCTATTCGGTTTTTCATCCTTTCCTCTTTTGTCACGGATGGCACCGCCAAAAAAGAATGTTCCTATTAAATACAAAATAAACGCAATGTATAATAAAGTGCTGCTAAGTTCAGCCACAAACTTCCCCTCCTTCATGAGGTTCTATTCTTTTAATTGTTTTTGGTCAACAGGCTTTTGAATTTCAGTATCGCGCAAAATGATGTCCAATTCATTTTTTAATCCAAACCAGTTTTTGTTTGTATGCCCCGCCAGCATGATTTTGTCGTTATCCGCTTTCAGCCATATGCGGCGATGCTGCCAGTACAATCCTTGAATTAAGCCTATCATAAAAATGGCTCCGCCGACACCGAGCACCCATAAAGTTAAATCTTTCCTTACAACTAAACCCGTTAAGTTTTTCGTTTCAATTCCTGAAAATTTCATTTTGTATTTGTTATTCTCGTTAGGTTCAATCGTTTGCTGGATGGCAACGAAACTCGTTTCTCCCTTCGGTCTGTCAGGTGCAATCATTTTAAAAACAAATACCGGGTTGTTTGGCACTCTCGACCGCGTGGCTGGATTTCCTTCGTCATCAAAATAAAAATCTGGAAGATAGCTGGCAATTTCAACAGCATAGCCGTTTCCTAAATCATATTTCTTTTCTGGATTTAAGAGGTCAATGACAACTTTCCCGAAGCTTTTCCCCGATTTTTTATCGATAAGATCAAACGTCATTTTATTTAACTCATTCAGCTTGTAATTCACTTGATAGACAGCATAAGAATCAAATTTCAATGGTTCGTTGACGCGAATGCTGAAGTCTTTTACCTCTTTTAATTTTGGTTCTTCACCCGGCAGGCTGTCTCCCTGCTTTTTATAAAGCGTCACATTTGATTGGAAGTTTTTAGCTACGCTTCCATCGCCGACACGGTCAATCGCTTCCTGAAACACATCTTTTTCTTTTTCCTTTTGATAAGTTTCCAAAATGAATTGATGATGCTTCAAATAATACTCGCCATTTGTCCCGGGTATTTCTTTCGTTTCCCCTTCTCTTAACCAGAGAACCTCATCCACATACATCCCCGGGAAAAAGCGGAGCATGGCTCCAATTAAAAAAATAATCAATCCGATATGATTGACATACGGACCCCATCTGGAAAATCGATTTTTCTCTGCCAAAATGTTTCCATTTTCTTCTCGAATGCGATAACGGCGCGCTGTTAAATTTTTTTTAACTTGTTCTACATTTTTTTCAATACTGTCCACATATGATTCGCTAAAAAGGCGCTGTCTTTTCAAAAAAGACTCGTGCCGAGACACACCTTGATTTTTCAAGGCACGATAAAGTGGAATAACCCGGTCAAGCGAGCAAATCACAAGCGATATTCCAATCGATGCGATCAAGGTCATATACCACCAAGAACCGTATAGGCGGTGGAAGCCTAATTGATAATAAAGCTGGCCTAAAATTCCATATTCATCTTTATAAAATTGCTCTGGCGTTACGTTGGAAGGTATGTACAATTCTTGCGGAAAAATCGTTCCGATTGCTGATGCGATCAGCGTTATCACAATCAGCCAGACTCCAACTTTAACAGAAGAGAAAAAATTCCATACTTTATCGACGATCGTTTTATTATATGTTTGAGAACGTCTGGCGCTTCCGTCATAACGCATATCATGAAGTTTTTCCGAGTTGCCTTCGCCCTCTGCTGCCAAGGCCCGACCGCAATTTTCACACAGCACAGTACCGAACGGATTTACATGACCGCATTCACATTTCACATGATTCATGTTGAAAACTCCCTAACTATGGTTTTATCATTTCCATGTAATCTCGAACTTCCCGTTCCGTCATTTGTGCAGTAATGATTTTGACAACCTTCCCGTTCTTATCGATGAGAAACGTAGTAGGCAGCGGATCTACATCATATGCATGAAGCACCTGCTGATTTTTGTCAATGACAATCGGGAAATTGAGTCCGTATTTTTCCGCAAATTTTTCCACTACTAATTTTGATTCGCCAACGTTGACAGCTAAAACTTCCACACCTAAATTTTTATAGTGCTGATATTGTCTTTCAATGTAAGGCATTTCACGTTCACAAGGTTTGCACCACGTTGCCCAGAAATTGAGAAATACCCCTTTTCCTCTATAATCGGAAAATTGATGCTTTTTTCCTTCTAAATCAGTAAGAACAAAATCAGGCGCAGCTGATCCGACTTTCACTTTTTCTTTGCTCATAAAAAAATTTGAATAGAGTGTATATCCAAGAGCACCTAATAAAATAACAAGAATAATCGAGCGAGTAATGAGTCGCCTTTTTTTCATCGTGTGCACTCCCTTGTTTTTCATTCGCTTGTTATTATATCATTAAATTTCCGTTCATTCAGAAAAATAATTTTGACGTTTATGTGACATAAAAACGTGTAAGCCCCTAAAGCAGTACATTGTTTGCAACGTTTTGTCGGTATAAATGCGAAAGCTTAACAAATTTTAGGCTAAACTCTCGCATGCTTGCCGTGCTGGGCCAGCGCCCGCAATCTCTTCACCTCGTGGGGAGTAATTTCGCGGAACGCACCTGGATTGAGCCCTTTTAAATCTAAAAATGCGTACCGTTCTCTTTTCAGCTTCAGCACAGGAAAGCCGATTTTATCAAACATTCTTCTAATTTGCCGGTTTCTTCCTTCATGAATGGTAATTTCGATTATACACGTTTTTTTTCTTTTATCTAAAGAAAGCATTTTGACTTTTGCTGGTTTTGTCATTCCATCCTCCAGCATGATCCCTTGCTCCAGTTGTTTTAATTCTTTCCTTCCTGGAATTCCTTTAACTTTCGCTACATACACTTTATCAATTTCATATCGTGGATGCATTAACAAATTAGCAAAATCGCCATCGTTTGTCAGGATTAGAAGGCCTGAAGTATCATAATCAAGTCTGCCGACCGGAAAGATGCGCTGCTCAAAATCTCGAAAGTAATCGGTGACGACTTTTCTTCCTTTTTCATCTTTCACGCTCGAAATAACTCCCCTAGGCTTATAAAACAAAATATAAATCGGTTCTTCCCTTTCTACCGGAATCCCGTTTACCTCCACCTTGTCCTCGTCAGATACTTTTGTGCCGAGCTCTGTTACAACTTGTCCATTTACAGTAACTTTTCCGTCCAAAATTAATTGCTCCGCTTTTCTTCTTGAAGCAATTCCCGAACGCGCTATCACCTTTTGCAAACGTTCCATTGATCTCACCTCTCTAAAAATATTACCTTCTTTCGGTCTCGTTACACAAGATGAACGCATTTATTTTTTTGCAAATAAAAAAGCTAAGCTCATTAAAGCTTAACCGAAAAGGAGCGTAACAATTATTATGGAAGAAAGGATGGCTGCAAAATCCGCCAGCAGCCCAACCTTTATCGCATCGCCCATTCGCTTGATCCCAACAGCACCGAAATATACTGTAATGATATACAAAGTCGTGTCCGTGCTCCCTTGCATGGTGGCTGCCAGTCGACCGATCAACGAATCCGCTCCATGCATTGAAATTAAATCGCTCATAATTCCTAACGAAGCTGTTCCAGAGATGGGCCGAATTAACGCCAGCGGAACAATTTCCGCCGGGACGTGGATAGCTTGAAACATCGGTTTTAACAGGTCCATAAAAAAATCGAGAGCCCCTGAAGCGCGAAAAACAGACACTGCCACGAGCATGCCGACAAGATACGGAATAATGGAAAAAGAAATTTCGATTCCTTCTTTTCCACCTTCAACAAACGCTTCATAAGTTGGAATGCGTTTAAAAGTCCCGTACAACAAAATAAAACCGATGATCAATGGGATCAGCCATATCGAAACAGCACTAATGAACACCATCGTTATTCTCCTTTTCTTTTTCGTAAATAGTAAAAATAGCGGTCAATCATAATAGCGGCTATGGTAGCACAGAAAGTCGACAGAAGCGTTGGCACGACAATATCAGTCGGATTATGCGAACCGTATGTCATTCGTATAGAAATTACAGTTGTTGGAACAAGAGTCAATCCAGTTGTATTTAATGCTAGAAAGGTGATCATGCTTCTGGACGCCTGGTCTTTATTTTTGTTCAATTTTTTCAACTGCTCCATCGCCTTAATTCCCAACGGTGTAGCTGCGTTTCCTAGCCCAAACATATTGGCGAGCAAGTTTGACAGCATGTAGCCCATCGCAGGATGTTCAGGAGGAACATCAGGAAAAATTCTCCTCATCAGCGGTTTGAACAGATTCCCTAGCTTTTCTAACAGACCGCTTTTCTCCGCAATATTCATTAAGCCTAACCAAAATACAAGCACGCTGATGAAGCCAAAGGCAATGGTGACACCCTCTTTTGCACCTGAAAAGACGGCTTTATTCACTTCCTCCATTGTTCCGTTGAACATTGCAAATACGACGCCGATCAAAGTTAAGGCAACCCAAATAATATGAATCATGCGGAAACACCCAGCATATCAAAAAATAGATCGATCATCTTTCCAAACCAGCCATGCGGAGGCTTTACATCACCGTTTTCAAAATAGATCGGCACTTCTTCAATCGTTTCGCCATCGAGCAACACTCTCAATGTTCCTACTTTTTCTGGAATCTTTTCAGGATGGTTCTTCCACGAAGCCTTCGGTTTTGCTAGGAATAAACGGATGTTTATTTTGTTTTTTTCTTCCTCCATCAGCGGATAAACAATGTCGCGATTAATGAAGATGCGGTCTTTGTAAAACTTGTTGTCAATGGCAAGGTATCCTTCTTTTTTAATCGTCACCTGATCATATTCGCTGAACGCGCTGTTAAACATTGACATATGGTCGTTCCAATCATCGGGAGCATTTAGCGTAACAGCAATTAAATGTAAATCATCTTTTTCCGCAGTGGAGACTAATGTTCTATTTGCCCTCTTTGTGTACCCGGTTTTACCGCCTGTACAATATTCATATAAACTTAAAAGTTTGTTTTTATTTTTCCACTGAAACCCGTCTTTTTTATAAACTTTTGTTCCAAATATTTTGCGGAACGTTTCATTTTCCATAGCGTATTTCGTTAAAAGAGCCATATCATATGCGGTAGAATAGTGGTTTTCGTGATCATCCAAACCGTGCGGGTTGGCAAATTCAGTATTTGTCATGCCGATTTCCTTCGCTTTTTCGTTCATCATAAATACGAAACCATCTAAACTGCCTCCGACAAATTCAGCAATCGCCACCGCAGCGTCATTTCCGGACCTTAGCATAAGACCATAAACCAAATCTTCCAGCTTCACCTTTTGCTTTTGCTTAAGATATATGGAAGACCCTTCAGTTCGGACAGCGCGGTCGCTGACAGTCACATTTTGATCCATTTTTCCTGATTCAATTGCTAAAATCGCCGTCATGATTTTCGTAATGCTTGCAATGCGCATTTTTTTATGTGGGTTTTTTTCAAAAAGGATGCGGCCGCTTTCTTGATCCATTAATATGGCGCTTTCTGCACTAACTTCAATCGTATGCGTTGCATGAGCTGTCGGGATAAAAAAATGGCCTATCAATATAAAAAGAATGAATACATTAATACGTGATGTCCATTTGTTCATTAATGCTTTCACGTCCCTTTATTCGATTCGTTTTGTACAAGTTTATGCAAAGAAGACAACCGTATGAACGGAATTTGAAAGAATGTGAAATAAAAATAAGTCTCAGACTGCCGCCTGAGACGACTTACAAGTTATTTAATTTTTCAAAGAATAAATCCGCCTCTTCTTGAATAAAATGCTCTTCATTCTCGATCTCTGTCAATGAAGGCAATTCTTCAATCGTTTTTAATCCGAAATATTCAAGAAACTCTTTTGTCGTTCCGTATAAAATAGCTCTTCCCGCTCCCTCTTCTCTGCCGACTTCCTTTATAAGCCCTTTCGCTGAAAGGGTCCGGATCGGCCTTTCTGACTTTACCCCTCTAATTTCTTCTATTTCAATCCGGGTAATCGGCTGTTTATAAGCGATAATGGCCAATGTTTCAAGAGCAGCCTGAGAGAGTGATTGGTTCATAGGAGTTTCCATCAGCCGCTTTAAATATGGTGCATGCTCCTTTTTGGTTGTGAGCTGGTAAGCCCCTGCTACTTCTACAAGATCGATCCCCCGTTCTTTTTTTTGGTATTCCTCTTTTAAATCTTCAATAATGCTTAAAACCGTCGCTTCGTCAATTTCAAGAACGGAAGTTAATTGCTTGACGGAAAGGCCTTCGTCCCCAGCCGCAAATAAGAGCCCTTCCAAAATGGATTTCCATTCAATAATCCCTAAACTCATGCAGCTTTTCACTCCCGTAAATATAAATTTCTGAAAAATTATGTTCTTGTTCAACATGAACGTATTCATTTTTCATCAGCTGAAGCAAAGCTAAAAAAGTCACGACCATATAATCTTTCCTGTCAGCTGAAAAGAAATCGTGAAACGCTTTTTTCTTTTTCGATGCCTTCAGTTCCATGATCATTTCCTTCATTCGTTTTTCAATCGGAATTTCTTCTTTTGTTACGGTTCGCTCGATAGGCTTTTCGATTTTTTTTCGTTTTAACATTTTTTGAAAGGCAGCGATCATATCATAAACCGTTACGTTTCCCTTTTGTAAAATCGGCTCTTTTTCCTCCAAATATTCGCTCAAGTCGCTTGGAGGTTTCGTATAGACAAGCGCCCGTTCACTTTCCAGTTTTTTCAGCTTTACTGCCGCTTCTTTATATTTCTTGTATTCAATTAAACGGGTAACAAGCTCATCTCTCGGATCGGACTGCTCTTCTTCAATGATTTCCTCGTCAGACCACTCTTCCTCCTGTCTTGGAAGGAGCATTTTGCTTTTAATCGACAATAATGTGGCTGCCATCACTAAATATTCACTGGCAACATCCAGCTCAAGCTCCTGCATCGTGTGAATATATTCCATATACTGTTCTGTTATTTCGCTGACAGGGATATCATATATATCAATTTCTAAACGATGAATTAAATGCAAAAGCAAATCTAACGGACCTTCAAAAGCTTCTAACTTTACTAGATACATTACCTGATCATCACCCTCGATAAATGGCTAATTTTTAGTATAGACCAATAGAAAAATACATCCAATACTCTTTTTCAACAAAGCTCATTTTTGTTTATTTTTAAATCAGGCATGAATACTTTCTTTTTTGCAGCCATTTTCATAAACTATAACATATATAGTAGAAAAAAGGAGTTTTCTCAATATGTACCCACCTGAATATATTGAGTTTTTATATCATTTTCATTGTGACCGGGATTATTTTGAATGTCATGAAATTTTAGAAGAATTGTGGAAAAAAGATCCTAAAGAAGAGAGAAAACAAATCTGGGTCGGGCTCATACAAATTGCCGTTAGCTTTTATCATTACAGGAGAAAAAATTTCAATGGTGCAAAGCGGATGATGAAAAATGCTATTCGCATTTTAAAAAATGAAACGGCGTCTCTTAACAAACTCGGTTTGGATGATGAACAGCTCTTACATATTTTACAAAACACTTTTGGTCGAATTCAAAAAAGAGAACCATATAAAAGCATTCAGCTGCCGATTTTTGATCAAAACCTTTACGAAATTTGCTTAACAACAGCAAAGGAACGAGGAAAAACGTTCGGTGAGCCTAGCGATATTTCAAACGTTTTTTTAATACATAAACATAAAACAAGGGATCGAACGGACATCATTGAGGAGAGATTGAAAAATTGGCATAAAAAACAATCATGAATTTTCATTCACAACCCTGGCATGAAAATGGATATTTCTTTCCCATAATGTAGATAACACAAACAGTTAACAATACGTAGGCTTTTATGGTGGATGATACCCTGAATAAAAAACTGTTTGAGTGGATTTGGTGAACAACCCATTGTTAGCTCATTCATTTGGAATGATGACTACGTACAGAAAAATGCTTATATTTCAAATTCACTCGCTGTTTGTGAATCTACTTTATGGGAGGGATTATATTGGATGTACTGATGACACGTTGTGCAGGATTAGATGTACATGCTGAAACAATTGTTGCTTGTGTCATGATTGGCGAACAGGACGATGAATTATTCATTGAAACAGAAACTTTCCCCACTTTAACAAAGGATCTCTTTCGTTTACTAAAGTGGTTGGAAAACCATGGCATTACGCACATTGCGATGGAGAGTACTGGAGTTTATTGGAAACCTGTTTATAACATTTTGGAGGATTACTTTGATATTACATTAGCGAATGCTCAAAGAATCAAGAATGTCCCTGGAAGAAAAACAGATGTTTCGGATGCAGAGTGGATTGCGAAGTTATTGCGTTATGGACTGATTGAAAAAAGTTTTGTTCCACCAGAAGATATACGAAACCTTCGTGATTTAACTCGGCTTCGTAAAAAATGGATCGGCCATTTGACTTCAGAAAAAAATAGGATTCTGAAAGTATTAGAATGCTCAAATGTTAAACTAAATTCAGTTATTTCAGATGTGTTTGGTGTTTCTGGAAGAAAACTTCTATCCAAATTAATTCAAAATGGATATGTTGATTCCATTGATGTAGAAAATAGTATTCACGGAAGAATGAAGCACAAAAAACAAATGATTACAGACTCTTTATTCGGTACTTTAAACGATCATCAAATCTTTCTAATCAAACAATCTTGGCAACACATCGTTTATTTAGAATCATTAATCAGCCAAATCGAGGAAAGAATAGATGAAATTCTGAAGAATTATAAAGAAGAAGTGGAGTTATTACTAACGATTCCGGGTATTAAAAAGGATTCCGCAGCAATTATTATTGCAGAGATTGGGGTGAACATGGAACAATTTCCTACCTCTCAACACTTAGCGTCTTGGGCCGGAGTTGCTCCAGGAAATCATGAAAGTGCAGGAAAACGAAAGTCAACTAAAACGACTAAAGGGAATCCTCATATCAAAACTGTACTGTGCGAAGTAGCATGGGCAATCTCTAGAAGTAGGAATCGTTGGTTAGCTGCTAAATATTGGTCGATTGCTGCAAGAAGAGGAAAGAAAAAAGCACTCGTTGCCATATCGCATCGAATGCTTCGAATCATTTACTCTATGCTAATTAATAAGGAGCCTTATAAAGAACCTTTAATTAATTAGTATAACCAAAGAAGAATAAGTTTAAACAAAGTTACCTTCCATTAGGTAGCTCTGCTTTCTTATTGTCTTTTTTAGGTTATTTATATATTACCCTCAATAGATTGAAGCTATTCATGGGCTAAGTGGAATTAAATTATTTTCACAGAAAAAGAAAAAGAAGAGAGTGATCAGCTCTCTTCTTTTTCTAATTGTTCTGGTCGCATTTTTCAAAAAAGGATTGAATTTGTTCGCTAGGAATAACATGTTTATCTTTATATAGCTCTTTTACGGCATTGATCATTTTTTTGCCGATTCCTTGGTGACGATGGGACGGGTTTACGCAAATATGCTGAATTTCCACTATTCCTTTATCTTTCAATTCAACGCCGATCACTCCGATAACATCTTCTTCCTTCCATAAGAAAAGCTGCCAATTTTCGTCATTTTCATACGTTTTCATCGTTTGCTGGAGCTGCTTTAAATCCTTTTCACTCGGCATAAAGGAAAGAAGCCCCATCGCAATTTTTTCAAAAGCTTTCTTATATCGAACTAACATGCTGGATCCCTCGTTAATATATAACATTCTTTCAAGAAAGATTTTATGGGCAACTAGTGTTGAATCCCATTTATCATATTGCTCTTAACATTATATACATTTTCTTATGAATTTTAAACTGTTTTCTTTAAAGTTGGGCGAGAGATTTGATTAAATTTGCCATTTCAATTGCCGATAGTGCTGCGTCCCAGCCTTTATTGCCCGCTTTCGTTCCTGCTCGTTCAATCGCTTGCTCGATATTTTCCGTCGTGACGACGCCAAATATTACCGGCACTCCTGTTTGCAGAGAAGCGTTCGCAATCCCTTTTGCCGCTTCATTGCATACGTAATCGTAATGCGTAGTGGATCCACGGATAACTGTTCCTAAGGCAATGACCGCATCGTATTTTTTGGACTCAGCCAGTTTTTTGGATACAAGCGGGATTTCAAAAGCCCCCGGAACCCATGCAACATCAATGTCGCTTTCCGAAACGCCGTGGCGGATGAGAGCATCGATTGCTCCGCTTAACAGCTTGCTTGTAATAAATTCATTAAATCTTGATACGACAATTCCGATTTTCAAATCTTTTCCGACTAAATGTCCTTCTATTTTGTTTATGCTCATTAGTATAACCTCCCGCTAAATATGAAGTAGATGTCCTAGTTTCGATTTTTTTGTTTTCAAATATTTTTCATTATCCTTGTTTGCCGGTATTTCAATTGGAACCCGCTCCAATATTTCAAGTCCGTATTCTTGCATTTCTTTCATTTTTCTCGGATTGTTTGTCATTAAACGAATAGACTTGGCTCCAATATCCTTCAGCATCTGTGCTGCAACAGCATATTCTCTTTGATCCGGCTGAAAGCCGAGCTCCTCATTTGCTTCGACCGTATCATAACCTTTTTCTTGAAGCTTATATGCTTTCAATTTATTTATTAGCCCGATCCCCCTGCCTTCTTGGCGCAAATAGAGCAAAATTCCGCTTCCTTCTTTTTCAATTTCACTCAATGCAGAATGAAGCTGCGGGCCGCAGTCGCATCTGTGAGAATGAAAGACGTCTCCTGTCAGGCATTCTGAATGGATTCTAACTAAAACGGGATGCTCCGGCTTAATTTCACCCTTCACCAGCGCAATATGCTCTTTTCCATCATACAAGCTGGTATAACCGATGGCTTTAAAACGGCCAAAACCTGTCGGAAGCTCGATTTCCACTTCTTTTTTGATTAATTCCTCCCGTTTTCTGCGGTATTGAATTAAATCTTGAATCGTGATCATTTTTAAATTGTATTGTTCCGCTATTTCTTTTAATTGAGGAACCCGAGCCATTGTTCCGTCTTCATCAATAATTTCACAAATGACGCCAGCTGGAAAGCATCCTGCCAGCTTTGCCAAATCAACGGCTGCTTCCGTGTGGCCGGCTCTTTTTAATACTCCTTCGTTCTTTGCAATCAACGGGAAAACATGTCCGGGTCTTTTAAAATCCTCCGCCCTTGCATCCGGCTGAATGAGCGACTGAATCGTTTTAGCTCGCTCATATGCGCTGATTCCCGTCGTTGTTGTTTGATGATCGATGCTGACAGTAAACGCGGTTTGGTGCAAATCTGTATTTTCCGCTACCATAGGGTGAAGCTGCAAACGGTGCGCTAACGATTCCGTGATCGGCACACAGACGAGACCTTTTCCTTTTGAAATCATAAAATTGATCATTTCAGGGGTGGAAAACTCAGCTAGACCGACAAAATCTCCTTCGTTTTCCCGATTCTCATCATCCACGACAATGATCACTTTCCCCTGTTTTAAATCTGCGATGGCATCCTCAATGGAATGAAACATTATTCTATCACCTCTATTCACTGTAAAAACCGTGCTTTTGCAAAAAATCAACGGTAATTCCGGTTGGCGCCTCTTTGCGAGCAAACTTTTCTAAATATTTCCCGATCAAATCACATTCAATATTGACCTTATCGCCAATCTCCTTTTCCCCAATAATTGTTTCTGAATATGTGTGAGGAATAATCGAAATCGTAAAGGTTTGTTCTGTTAAGCCAAAAATGGTTAAACTCGTTCCGTCAACTGCAACTGAACCTTTTAATATCATGTAATAAAGCAAATCTTTAGGAGCTTTAATTTGATAATAAACAGCATTTTCCTTTCTTTCTTTTTTGACGATCGTGCCAACGCCATCAACATGTCCTGAAACGATGTGGCCGCCAAATCGGTCGCCAACGGCCATTGCCCTTTCCAAATTCACCTTTGATCCGGTTTTTAATGTACCTAATGTCGTTGCCGCCATCGTCTCAGGCATGACATCCACAGAAAAATAATTCGATTCAAAGTCGGTGACCGTTAAACAGACTCCGTTGACGGCAATGCTGTCGCCTATTTTTACATCTTGCAAAATGTTTTTTGCATAAATTTCTAAAATTACTGCTTGATTCGTTCCTTTTACTGATTTGATTTCCCCTATTTCTTCAATGATTCCAGTAAACAATCTTGTCCACCTCTTTTCGGAACGGAGACAATTTTCACATCTTCTCCTATTTTCGTAACGGACTGAATTTCAAATAAATGTGCCATGCTCATCTTTAATGCTTCATCGCCCATCACGGCTGATATTCCTTCAGGGTCTCCCAATATTTTGGGTGCAAAATATACGATTAATTCATTCACTGCTTCCGCTTTTAAAAATGAAGCATGGACTCTTGCTCCTCCTTCTACGAACAGGGAGGTGATGCCTCGCTCGCCTAATATTTTTAAAATATTTGGGATATTCCATTGATCATGTAAAGTCAACACTTCTATTCCTAATTTTTTCAGTTCCGCTTTTTTATTGAGATCCCCATCTTGGCAAATGACCCAAGTTTCTGCTTCCTTGTCAGTTATCACATTGGCATCCAGCGGAATTCGCAGATGGGTATCTAAAATAATCCGTATCGGTGTTCGTTTGCGATCCGGCAGCCGACAAGTCAGACTTGGATTGTCTTTTATAATTGTATTAACACCCACTAAAATGCCGTCGTGTATTTCTCTGTAACGGTGCACATCCTGTCTTGCTTCCTCTCCGGTAATCCACTTGCTGTCACCTGTTTTTGTAGCAATTTTCCCATCGAATGTTGCGGCATATTTTAATGTGACAAACGGAGTGTTTGTTTGAATGTAATAAAAGAAAACTTTGTTAAGTTCATGTCCATTTTTTTGCAATATCCCGGCTTCCACATCGATTCCAGCATCTTGCAAAGCTTTCACACCGCGTCCACTTACGAGAGGATTCGGATCCAAAGCAGCTACAACGACCCGTTTAATCCCTCTTTTGATAATAAGCTCAGAGCAGGGAGGAGTTTTGCCAAAATGACTGCAAGGTTCAAGCGTGACGTACAGTGTTGCACCTTTTGCCTTTTCCCCAGCCATATTTAAAGCATGAACTTCCGCATGGGGTTCCCCAGCCTTTAAATGTGCTCCAAACCCGATCAGTTCCCCATCCTTCACAACGACCGCTCCCACCAACGGGTTAGGGCTCGTTTGGCCGATTGCTTGTTTCGCTAGCTGAAAGGCAAATTCCATCCATTTTTCGTCATTCATAAAGGACACACCTCCCTTTTGTTGATTTCAAAACAAAAGCCCCGGGTTTGTTCCCCAGGGCTTGATGATCACTTTAACGAAAAGAAGGTATACTCAAATAAGAGTATAAAATCTGTTCTTTTTGAACAGTTTATACTCCTCACCTTCAAAAGTGATCCTTCTCCCATCCAGACTATACTGTCGGCTCTGGATTTTCACCAGATCCACCGCAAAGGCGTTCCGCCAATGCGGGTCACGGGCTAAAAAAGCTTAAAAGCTTTTATCACCGCCGGTCGGGAATTTCACCCTGCCCCGAAGGATGCATCATTCATTTTATGTTATTTTCAATGGGAAAAACGGCTGCTTCCTCTTGCTTCCCACCTTCCATTTTGAAGCATTCACGAGTTTTTGAAAAAGAAACAAAGTTGAAGAAAACAGCCAATTATTTTACTATTATCTCCCTTCAAACGGTCTTCTGTCAAGAAAGCAATCTTTGACCAATATGAAAAAGTGCCTTTTTAATATTATTCCTCTCCTACACTTGACCGCATCTACAAGAATTATATTATCAACTAAAGCTGAGCGGTATTCAGCTAGTCAGCAATGAACATCCAATAGACGAGTCCCCACATAATGCTCAATACAACAAGAACAATAAATAACATCCAGTTTTTCATTCTCATTTTGTACATCCCTTTCTATTTGAAAGAGGAATTTAATTTTCATACACTTCTACTTTTTTCATTACATCTCCGTTTTTCATGCTCAACACAGTTTCCATGCCTGAAGTTACTTGGCCAAAAACAGTGTGAACTCCATCCAAGTGAGGCTGAGGTTCATGAACGATAAAAAATTGACAAGAGCCTGTATCCCTGCCTGCGTGAGCCATAGAAATGGCGCCGGTTACATGTTTATGCGGATTGCCATCTGTTTCGCATTTGATCGTATATCCTGCATTACCAGTGCCGTTGCCATTCGGACATCCGCCTTGGCTTACAAACCCTGGAATAACACGATGAAAAGTCAAACCGTCATAAAAGCCTGAATTCGCAAGTTTTTCAAAGTTCTTCACTGTATTTGGAGCTTCATTCGGAAAAAGCTCAAATTCAATTTTTTCTCCGTTTTCCATTAAAATGTAGCCTTTTTTGCTCATAAAACAGCTCCCTTTCATGAAAAAATTTTCTCTTTATTTTATCATAGAGTAAAACATAAAATACAGATGAAACGTTTTAGTATATATATACGTCTTAAATGGTTGAAAGTTTTTGCACTCTATAATCATATATTCGAAGTCATGTTCGCTTAGGAGGTTAAGTGATGAAAAAAATCGTTTTATCCATATTACTTGCTATTGGGTTGGCAACACCAACTACTAGTTTTGCTGATTCTGTTGTTGGAGATGTTATTGTCACGTTAGGCAGCGATTTAACGGAGCAGCAAAAGCAGGATCTCTTAAAGGAAATGGGCGTACCAGATAACGTGCAAACGGTCACCGTGACAAACGAAGAGGAGCACAAATATTTGGGGGATTATATTCCGAAAGCGCAAATCGGTTCAAAAGCGATTTCTTCTTCCAAAATACAAATTGAGAAAAAGGGATCTGGTTTAGAAGTCCAAACAAACAACATAAACTGGGTCACGGATGAAATGTACTTAAATGCGCTCATGACAGCTGGTGTCAAAGATGCAAATGTTTATGTCACCGCGCCTTTTGAAGTTTCCGGAACAGCCGCTTTAACAGGGTTGATAAAAGCTTATGAAGTTTCGACTGATAAAGCGATCCCTGAAGACGTGAAACAGGTCGCCAACCAAGAGCTGGTGGAAACAGCAAAGCTTGGAGATAAGATTGGTGACGAAAATGCTTCGGCATTAATTGCAAAAGTAAAAGAACAGATGTCCGAAAACGGTGTTCCGAAAAATGACCAAGAGTTAAGAGAAATGATTGAACAAGCAGCAAAAGATTTGCAAATAAATCTTTCCGAAGATGATATAAACAATTTAATCCTCTTATTTAACAATATGATGAACGTCAATATCAATTGGGATGAAGTCGGAAACCAGCTTGACAAAGCAAAAGACAAAATTTCTAAATTTCTCGAATCCGAAGAAGGACAAAGCTTTTTGCAAAAATTGAAAGAATTCTTTTCTTCGATCATTGATGCCATCGCATCGTTTTTCCAATAATGAAAACGGCGTCTTCAACTAATGTTGAGACGCCGTTTTTCGTTTACGGTTGACCGACTTCCGCTTTTAAAGGCAAATCGAGACTGACTAAATCCTCGTATGTTTCCCTTTTGACGACAAGTCTCGCTTCGCCGTTTTCAACAAATACAACAGCAGGCCGAGCGATCCGGTTATAATTATTTGCCATAGAATATCCGTAAGCTCCCGTGCAAAAAACAGCTAATATATCGCCTGCTTTTACGGTAGGAAGGGATAAATCCCAAATGAGCATGTCCCCGCTTTCGCAGCATTTTCCAGCAATCGATACAGTCTCAGAACATTCGTCATTCATCCGGTTGGCAAGAGCCCCCTCGTATTTTGCCTGGTACAAAGCAGGCCGGATGTTGTCGCTCATCCCTCCGTCCACCGCAACATATTTGCGAATGTTAGGGACGACCTTTTGAGATCCTATCGAGTACAAGGTTGTTCCTGCATCCCCGACGAGAGAGCGTCCTGGCTCAATCCATATTTCAGGGAGAGGAATTTGAAGCTTCTCAGAGTATCCTTTCACAACTTCCACCATTTTTTCAACATATACATTCATTGGCAGAGGATCATCCTCTTTCGTATATCGAATTCCGAATCCTCCCCCTAAGTTTACAACTTTCGGAACAAACTGAAACTTCTCTTTCCAAATAGAAATTTTCCCAAAAATCTTTCCTGCTGCTAAAACAAATCCTTCAGTGCCAAAAATTTGCGAACCGATATGGCAATGGATTCCTAATAGCTGTAAATGCGATTGATTTTTTACAAGCTCAATCGCTTTTTCGATTTGACCATTATGAAGGTCGAATCCAAATTTCGAATCTTCCTGCCCGGTTGTAATGTAATCATGTGTATGTGCCTCGACACCCGGTGTAACGCGAAGCAATACCGAAACTTTTTTATTCATTTGCCGGCAAAGAGAAGATAAAACATCAATTTCATAAAAATTATCAATCACAATGCAACCGATATTTGCCTCCAGAGCCATCGCAAGCTCGTCGATGCTTTTATTGTTTCCATGAAAATGAATTTTTTCCGGAGGAAATCCTGCTTTTAATGCCGTATACAGTTCACCGCCTGAAACGACATCAAGAGAAAGCCCTTCCTCATTTGCAAGCTGCACCATTGCAATGGAAGAAAAGGCTTTGCTTGCATAAGCAACTTGATATGGAACTCCTAATGATTCAAATGTATTTTTAAAAGAACGGGCTCGTTCGCGAATGAGTGCGACATCGTATACATATAACGGTGTCCCATACTGTTTGGCAAGTTGAACTGTATCGACACCGCCGATTTCTAAATGCCCTAACTCGTTGATTTTACTTGTTCCCTGTAAATACAAAGACTAGCCCCCGCTTTCGTGAACGTAAAAGTTAAAAATACATTACCATAAAACATTTTCTCTTTCAAATTTTTTAAGGCTGCTTTTTTACGTTCTGCGGATGAACAATGCTTGGCCTTACTTTTATATGAGGCACCGACGATCTGACGATGATCTGCCAAAAGGCTTGAGGATTAAAAGGGATAAACGGCCATAAATAAGGCGTATTTAACGATCGAATGCTGGCAAGGAAAAGGATAAACAGGGTGCAACCGATCACTAATCCGGGCACTTTAAAGATCACTACTAATAGCAGCAATACAAAACGAACGATTTTATTGGCTACGCTCAATTCATAGCTCGGGGTTGCAAAAGTACCGACCGCCGCAATGGAAACGTACAAAATAACTTCCGGCGAAAACAAACCGACATCGATGGCAATTTGTCCTATGAGAACTGCCGCAATTAAACCCATCGCCACTGAAAGAGCTGTCGGTGTATGAATGGCTGCCATTCTTAAAAGCTCAATCCCTATGTCAGCAAGAAAAATTTGAACAACAATCGGAATATTTTTTTCTTTGTTTGGTCCGATGTAAGATATAGCCTCCGGCAGTAAAGACGGCTGCACTACATACAGCATCCAAAGAGGAAGCAAATAAATAGAAGCTAGCATGCCAAAAAAGCGCACCCATCTGACAAACGTTCCGACCGCTGGCGCCTGACGGTATTCTTCGGCGTGCTGAACATGGTGAAAAAAAGTAGTTGGCGTAATAATGACACTCGGGGACGTGTCAACAAGAATAATGACATGTCCTTCCAGCAAATGAACTGCAGCGACATCCGCTCTTTCCGTATAGCGGACAAGCGGAAATGGATTAAAGCCTTGCTTTACTAAAAATTCTTCAATTGTTTTATCTGCCATTGGAAGCCCGTCAATCTTTATCGTTTTTAACTCCTTTTTGATCACTTCAATTAATCCTGGATCCGCCACATCTTCCAAATACGCGATCGCAATGTCGGTTTTTGATCGCTCGCCGATTTTCATGATTTCATATCTCAGACGTTCGTCCCTTATTCTTCTCCGAATCAGTCCCGTGTTGACAACGATATTTTCCACAAAACCGTCACGTGCGCCGCGGATCACTTTTTCCGTATCCGGCTCTTCCGGCTGTCTTCCAGGATAGTTGCGGACATCGACAACAAAAGCAAAATCGCTGTCTTCGACAAAAAAAACGACTAAGCCTGACAACACTTGATCGACTGCTTCATCAAGCGTTTGAACCAATGTTACTTGCTGATGAACGAGACGGTTTTTGACAATTTCCTTTAAACGATTGGCTTCCGTTTCATGATCATTGATTTTCAAAAGCTCCTTGATCAGTTCGATGACATAAAGTGAATCGCAAAGTCCTGTCACATAATATAAATGCACTTGTTTTCCGAGAAGCGTAAATTTGCGCACGCCTAAATCAAAGCTTGTTCCTAAGCCAATATGATCTCGAAAAAATTTTTCGGTATCTTGCAGCTTGGGAGAGATTTGACTTTTTTCTTGATCGGTTAATTTCGTCATGCTATCGAATCCTTTCTCTTCATCATTCATGTTCAGCTCACCTTTTCCAGCCTTTCTATCTCTGTCTTTCAAAAACTACTCCGTGAGCTATGGCCGGGATCGATTCGTTCAGCTTGATCATCGTTTTACTTAACAGAGCCCCGGTTGCCACCATCAATACTCGTTTTAAATTTCCTTTTTTCATTTCTTGGAATATGTGACCGTAAGTTACAACTGCTGAACAAGCACATCCGCTCCCGCCGGCAAATGCTCTTTGTGCTGGATGAAAAATTAACAGCCCGCAATCTGAATGGTTGCCTCGGATGTCGTACCCATCCTCAAGCAATAATTCCTTCAGCTTCGGACTGCCGACTCCCGAAAGATCGCCGGTAAGAATTAAATCGTAGTCAGAAGGAGTCCGATTTAAATCACGAAAGTGCTGCTTAATTGTATCTGCAGCTGCCGGCGCCATTGCGGACCCCATATCATAAGGGTTTTTCCTGCCAACATCGATCACCTTGCCGATCGTTGCAGCCGTTATGGCAATCTCACTTTCGTCTTTGCTGATTAATACAGCACCTGCCCCTGTTACGGTTGTCGTCGCTGTTTCTGGTTTTTGTCCGCCGAAATTCGTTGGATGCCGAAACTGCTTTTCAGCTGCGCCATAATGGCTGCTTGTGGCAGCGATAATTTTGTTCGCGAACCCCCCATCGATCAGCGCGCATGCCGTAGCGACTGTTTCCATTGAAGTCGAACAGGCCCCGTACATACATAACAGCGGAATATTGAGCATTCTAGCTGTATAGTTCGATGTAGCATTTTGGTTCAATAAATCCCCCGCCAAAAACAAATCAATATCCTCTTCCTTTAATTCAGCTTTTTTTAAACAGCAACTGATCGCCTGCTCCATTAAATTCCGCTCGGCCAATTCCCAAGACGGCGCACCGCAGTACATATCATCAAAATGAGCATCAAATGTTTCCTTAAGCGGTCCTTTCGCTTCCTTCGGCCCAACGACAGTTGCCGTTTTATTGACAAACAATTTATGCTGAAACACCCATGTTTGCTTTCCCGTTAACCGCATCATGCTATGTTTCCTCCGATCATATGACAAATTGCCTTTACAGACCAGCAAAATAAAGCCAATGAAACAAAGAGCCGCAAATTTTTCCTAAAACGATCGCCATCATCAACATAACGATTTTGTCATCAATGCCGATCCTTTTCGCTAATATCGGAAATACATTCAGCACTTCTGTTAATGCTGCCGCAAGCATTCCGACAAATATTCCGTAAAGGAGACCGATCGGGATAAACCAATAATGCGAAGCATGCAAATAGACGGGAGAGAGGCTGAACCAACCACCGGACACGGCGCCAAGAATAACAGCCCATTCATACAAACGAATCCATTTTATTGTCTTCGTCAGTTGCATGAGTCTTGGAATGATTCCGAGAACAGATAAAAACGCAACAAATCCACACCCGACAGCCAAGCCCTCTGCAAACCCCGTAAACAAAAGCATGAACCATTTAATCATCATCATTTTTCACGCTTTCTTTGTTTTCGTTTATGGCGATGTATTGGTCGAGATCCATTTGATAATTAAAAATCTCGACTTCCAACGGACTCGGCTCTTCATTAAATTTCTTTTTAAAAACGTGATTAAAAAACAGAACCATTCCCAGCCCCAAACCGATGGAGTAGGGGATTTGCAAAATTAACGGCTTATCGATCTTATTGCCAGTGAAAAACTGATACAAATTGCGATGCATCCGCTGCATGCTGACATCTTCATGAAAGTTCATAATCGTTAAAGCCGATCCGACAAATAATAACAGCCATACAAGAAAAAAAAGGACGGGAGCAAATTTTTTTCGATGATTTTGAATTTCAACAATTGTTTGCGTCGGCCCAACAGGTTGGACATCAAGGGAAGGATCAATGGATTGGATTTTTTCTATGACGTTGATGACATCAATGACAACATATGTTTTATCTTTTGATTGAATTTGATGAATGATTTGATCCCCCATTTTGCTGATTAACGCTTCGTCTGCAATGATTTTCGCGATTTTATTAAGCGTGATCCTTTCGTTCGGTTTTGCCTGAATACGATGCTTTAGACGCACATAAACCGTTTTATTCACGCCCTGTCACATCCTACTTTTTTCTAATAGTATGAAACGTTCGCCACTCCCTCATGCAAAATGATCAAGACCATTTATTTCCAATCGAGTAGGAGGGAGCGATTAACTCCCGTCCTCTCACACCACCGTACGTACGGTTCCGTATACGGCGGTTCAATTAAGATGATTGACGCAAGTCTTTATAACTTCCGTGAATAGCTGTTCTCTTTATGCCAGTGGTCACTCCACCCTCCAAGAGGTCTCCCACGGGATTCACCGCTTCCTTCCTCAAGTGAGGTACTACGTTTTCTGTGTTCATCATGACTCACTGAATGCCAAGGGCTATTCTCTCTTAATTGTTCGGTCCTTCTTAGTAGTTCTAAACCAACTAATACTATGACCTCTGCTGACTTCTGACGGTTCAGCTACTTATCACTAAGTAGGTTATGAAGCGTATTTCACCTATCCGCCAGACCTCCCCGGGTAAGTACATGCACTTTCACACCATCTATCCGCCTCATTTACTCGATATGACCTTCGACAGAAAGAGCTTTGTTTTGTTTGGCAAACTCACTCAATCATACCTAGCCTTATATGAGGTTCGTGTTCCTCGGACCGGTGTTTTGCCTCCAGCTTCCTTCAGATTCCGCGTCACCACGGACACCCTTGCTCTTGGCTAACCTCTACTTCTGTCTTCGGGGTTCGGGACTTACACCCTATAGTTCATGTACATGCCGGGCGCACCAAAAAAAGACCAAAGAGCTATCCGCTCATTCGGTCTTTCATTTGCTTTAATATTTTCTTTTCCAGTCTGGACACCTGAACTTGTGAGATTCCTAACCGTTTTGCGACTTCCGACTGTGTTTGATCTTTATAATACCGCAAATAAACGATCAGCCGCTCCCGCTCGCCTAAATCGTTCATAGCATCTTTTAATGCTATTTGATCAAACCATTTTTGCTCATTTTGATCTGCAATTTGATCCAGCAATGTAATCGGATCGCCATCATTTTCATAAACCGTTTCATGGATGGAGGAAGGTGCACGTACAGCTTCTTGTGCAAGAACGATATCTTCAGGTGAAATATCTAAGTAGTCAGCGATCTCCCCTACTGTTGGCACCTTGCCAAGTGTTTTGGACAGTTCCTCTCTAGCCCGTCTAATTTTATTTCCGAGCTCTTTTAATGAACGGCTCACTTTTACTGTTCCGTCATCCCGGATGAATCGTTGAATTTCTCCTATAATCATCGGAACAGCATAAGTGGAAAATTTAACATCATACGACAAATCAAACTTATCGACCGATTTCACTAAGCCAATGCAGCCGATTTGAAATAGATCATCCGCCTCATAGCCTCGGTTTAAAAATCGCTGCACAACTGACCAAACGAGCCGCATGTTTTTTTGGATAAGCAAATCGCGGGCTGCCTGATCGCCTTGCTGGCTTCTTTTAATCAAATCCCTGACTTCCTGATCCTTCAATTGTCCATTCGAATGTTCGTTCTTGACCTCCACATCCATAAGCTAATCTCCTTAATTACATAAAGCTTTGCTTTTTGTAAGATGTTTTGTTAATCGAATGATTGTGCCTTTATTTTTTTCCGATTCTATTTTCACTTCATCCATAAAATTTTCCATGATGGTAAATCCCATTCCTGAGCGCTCCAGCTCAGGCTTTGTTGTAAAAAGCGGCTGTCTAGCTTCTTCAATGTTGTCAATTCCTACCCCTTCATCTCGAATCGTCAAATGAACGATATGGTCCTCTAGCGTGCAGGAAATATACACAATACCGTCAGGATTATTTTCATAACCGTGAATGATCGCATTTGTCACAGCTTCGGAAACTACTGTTTTGATTTCGGTTAGTTCATCGATCGTCGGATCTAGCTGTGCGATAAAGGAAGCTACAGCTACTCTTGCAAATGATTCATTTTGACTTACAGCGGAAAATTGAAGCTTCATTTCGTTTTTCATGACGCCACCCCCAACGTTTGCAAAGCCGCTTTCTCTGTCTCGGCCAGATGAATAATTTTAAATAAACCTGACATGTCAAAAAGACGCTTTACACTCGGGGAGATGGCGCAAACAATCATTTCACCGCCGAGATGTTTTATTTGCTTATAACGCCCGAGAATCACTCCAAGTCCAGAGCTATCCATAAAAGTTAATTGTTCTAAATTTAATAAAATATGTTGAATAGAGTTATTTTCGATGGCATCATTGACTTTTTGCCGAAGTTCCTCTGCTGTATGGTGGTCGAGCTCCCCTGACAGACGTATCAATAACACGTTTTCTTTTACTTCAAGGTCAACCGCTAGACTCAAGATCATATTCCTCCTTCAACTATGATATTGAATCTTTCGAGTTGACCTTTCATATTTCCTGCCTGAAGACAAAACTAGTGGAATTTCGCCAAAAATATCATTTTTCGGCCTTCGTCCATTCGCCTAGAACCCTTTTGAACAGCTTCCACCAGCTCGCAACGCGAACATCTTGTTTAGCTACAAGCTTGCTTTCAGCAAAAACCTTTCCATTCTTTTTCAGCACGAGGGTTCCAAGCTCATCCCCTTTTTTCACTGGCGCTACCAGGTGGTTTTTAAACATAATTTCTTGTTTAATATCATCAATGCTTTCGCCCTTTTTGGTTATAATGGAAACAGGCTCCGAAGTGATCAGCTGTACATCTTTATCGCTTCCTTTGCTCAGTTTTGCTTTTGTCACCACTTCGTTTCGTTTAAACAGAGGATGGGTTTCATACTGGGAAAAGGCATAGTCTAACAGCTTCGTGATTTGAGCATTTCGATCTTTTGGCGTTTTAGCTCCAAATACAACAGCAATCACCCGCATATTCCCTTTTTTGGCTGTTGCCGTTAAACAGTATTTCGCTTCGTTTGTATAACCTGTTTTTACACCGTCAACTCCGTCGTAAAATTTCACAAGCCGATTTGTATTGACCAACCAAAATTTTTTGTCTGTTCCTTCTCGCAAATAATCCTCATATGTTCCCGTAAATTTCGTAATTTCTTCATATTTTAATAGCTCTTTGGCAATAACCGCCATGTCCTTTGCCGACGAATAATGTCCTTTTGCAGGTAATCCGGTCGAATTTTTAAAATGCGTATTTTTCAGACCGAGCTCTTTCGCTTTTTGATTCATCATGGATACAAACTGTTCTTCTGATCCTGCAATTCTCTCCGCCATCGCGACAGACGCATCATTGCCGGAAGCAATCGCAATTCCTTTTAATAAATCTTCCACTGTCATTTCTTCCCCAGGCTCCAAAAAGATTTGCGATCCCCCCATGGATGCTGCATATTCGCTCGCTCTTACTTTTTCATCCATTTGAATCTTTCCTTTATCAAGAGCTTCCATAATAAGAAGAAGCGTCATGATTTTCGTCATACTGGCGGGCGGCAGCGGTGTATCTGAATTTTCTTCATATAATACTTGACCTGTATCCCGCTCAATCAATATAGCCGATTTCACTCCATCTACTAGTTTGACATTTTTTTCTTCTGCCCACGCAGCCGTTGAAACCCCAAAAAAAAGAACAAATGTTGCCATGACAGACAGTAGTAATTGTTTCATTTCCACATCCTCCATTCCTCATATGTAACTGCAATCTAATCTAATGAAATGTAAAAGACTCTAAAAATGAAATGAGAATGAATTTTTACTGGTAAAATTATCTGTATAAAACCCATTTTTTCCAATTATTAAAAAGTTATACAAAAAAAGAATCGGGTAATCCCGATTCTTTTTTCTTTTCTAATTTGTTATTGTTTCATAAATAAGGACAGGCTGTTTTGTTTTGTTTTTCGAAATTTTAATGCTGTCGTATAAAGTTTGTTTCACCTTTTCAATATCTTGTTGATTGCTGTAAATTGTAACGAATGTTTCTCCCTTTTTTACGTAATCGCCTATTTTTTTATGGAGGATGAGGCCGACTGCCAAATCAATTGCAGCATCTTTCGTCGCTCTTCCGGCACCAAGCCACATGGCGGCAGTCCCGACTGCATCAGCTGCAATTTCGTTTACATAGCCTTCTTCTTTCGCCTTTAATTCGAATGTATACGAAGAATGCGGCAATTTTGATGGATCGTCCACAATTGAGGCATCTCCCCCTTGGGCAGAGACAAATGTTTTAAAAGTCTCTAAAGCTTTTCCTGAAGCAATGGATTGCTCGAGCAGTTTACGCGCTTTTTCTAAACTGTCTGCTTTTTCCGCCATATACACCATATAGCTGCCAAGCGTTAAACATAGTTCAGTTAAATCTTCAGGACCTTCACCTTTTAATGTATCAATCGCTTCTTGGACTTCAAGAGCGTTTCCGATCGCAAACCCTAACGGCTGACTCATATCGGAGATCACGGCAATCGTTTTTTTGCCGACGTTTTCCCCTATTTTCACCATCGCTTTTGCCAGTTTTTTTGATTCTTCTATATTTTTCATAAAAGCGCCCGATCCGGTTTTAACATCTAAAACAATGGCATCCGCTCCGGCAGCGATTTTTTTGCTCATGATGGAGCTGGCAATAAGAGGAATACTGTTAACCGTCGCTGTCACATCTCTTAATGCGTACAGTTTTTTATCAGCGGGAGTTAAATTCCCCGTTTGTCCAACGACTGCAATTTTATTTTGATTGACGAGACGGACAAACTGTTGATTGTCTATTTCAACATGAAACCCCGGGATCGATTCTAGTTTATCAATCGTTCCGCCGGTATGGCCAAGACCTCTTCCGCTCATCTTAGCAACAGGAACACCAGCAGAAGCCACAAGCGGCGCAAGCACCAACGTAGTTTTATCGCCAACTCCTCCGGTCGAATGCTTATCCACTTTTATCCCTTTAATTTCACTAAGATCGATCTTTTCTCCAGAATCAACCATTGCCATTGTGAGCTCCGCCATTTCCTCTTCCGTCATCCCTCTAAAAAAAACGGCCATGGCGAAAGCGCTCATTTGATAGTCCGGAATCTCCCCGGTCGTATATCCTTCAATGATATAACGGATTTCTTTTTTTGTGAGCGCTTTCCCATCCCGCTTCTTCTCTATTAAATCGACCATTCGCATGCAAATCACCTTTTTCTACATTTTGGCTACGATGGATTTTACTAGCGCTATAAAATCAGCCCGAACCATTTCCGCCGTTTTCATGACTTCTTCATGCGTCAAAGGCTGTTTTAAAATACCCGCCGCCATGTTCGTAATACATGAAATGCCAAGCACTTTCATTTTGACTTGATTCGCCACTATCACTTCTGGAACTGTTGACATGCCAACTGCGTCTCCCCCGATCGCTCTTAACATCCGTATTTCAGCCGGCGTTTCATAGGACGGTCCAGTATTGGCAACATAAACCCCCTCTTTTATTTCGATGCCAAGCTCTTTCGCTGCTTCTTTTGCCAGCTGGATTAGTCTGCTATCGTACGCTTCCGACATATCGGGAAAACGGTCGCCAAGCTCAGGGGTATGTTCGCCAATTAAAGGGTTTTGCCCCATGTTGTTAATATGATCGGTAATCAGCATTAAATCACCTGGCTGATATGACTGATTGATCCCTCCGGCTGCATTTGTCACAATTAAGGAATGAATACCCAGCGCCTTCATGACTCGCACAGGAAATGTCACTTGCTTTACACTATACCCTTCGTAAAAATGGAATCTGCCTTGCATGATCGCTACTGTTTTGCCATTTAGCTCCCCAATTACGAATTGGCCTTTATGCCCTTCAACAGTGGAAACCGGAAAATAAGGAATGTCGCTGTATGGAATGGTTACAGCATCCTCCACTTCTTCAGCGAGAACTCCTAAACCTGATCCTAGAACGAGACCGATCTCTGGAGTTTGTTTGCATTTATCTTTTAAAAATTGAGAAGCCTTTTCAACTTCTTCCACAATTGACATTGATCAATCCCCCTGCTTCAATTCTGTTAAAAAGCTTGTTCCGTAATTTGGCATTTGCACGCCGAAATTTTCTGCAATGGTTGCTCCTACATCTGCAAATGTTTCTCTGATTGGCAGTTCTTTTCCTTTTGTATAGGTTGAATTATAAACTAACAGCGGAACATATTCTCTAGTATGATCCGTACCGTGGTGAAGAGGGTCGTTTCCATGGTCTGCTGTGATGATGAGCAGGTCTTCTTCCTTCATTTTTTCGAACACTTCAGGAAGACGAGCATCGAATTCCTCAAGCGCTTGTCCATACCCTTCAGGATCTCTTCTATGGCCGAATTTTGCATCAAAATCGACAAGGTTCAAAAAGGAAAGACCTGTAAAATCCCGGTCGAATGTTTGGATCAATTTGTCCATTCCATCCATATTCGACTTTGTCCGGATTGCATCTGTAATGCCTTCGCCGTCATAAATATCGGAAATTTTCCCAAGGGCAATTACATCAAATCCTCCGTCCTTCAACTCGTTCATAACTGTTCGGCCGAAAGGCTTTAAAGCATAGTCATGCCGGTTGGCCGTCCGTTCAAAATTCCCCGGCTCCCCGATAAACGGACGAGCTATAACGCGCCCAACCATGTACTTTTCATCCAAAGTCAGTTCGCGGGCAATTTGACAAATTTGATATAATTCGTTCAGAGGAATGACTTTTTCATGTGCAGCAATCTGTAAAACAGAGTCTGCCGACGTATAGACAATGATGGCTCCTGTTTTCATATGTTCTTTTCCAAGCTCTTCTATAATTGCCGTACCGCTTGCCGGCTTATTGCCAAGCACTTTTCGCCCGGTTCTTTTTTCAAGCTCCTCTATCAGTTCTTCTGGGAAGCCGTCTGGAAATACTTGAAAAGGAGAATCGATTTTTAACCCCATCAGCTCCCAATGACCAGTCATCGTATCTTTTCCTGCTGAAGCTTCTTTCATTTTTGTATAGAAGGCGAGCGGCTTGTCTGTCTTTGGAACACCTTTTATTTCACGTATATTCCCCAATCCGAGCTTCGCTAAATTCGGCAAATGCAAACCGCCGAGATGTTCAGCGATATGGCCAAGCGTGTCAGCACCTTTGTCGTTATAAAGCTCTGCATCCGGTGCTTCGCCGATTCCAACTGAATCCATTACAATTAAAAAGACGCGTTTATATGTATGCTGCATGTTAAATTCCTCCTGCCATTTGAAAGCGGTGATGATTATATTTTTTCCTAATACTTGCCGAAACAGACGAGCAACTTGATTTTTAGCATGACGATGGCATTAAGCACGGGGGTGGTACATTTTATATACATCTTTTAAACGTGTTTTTGTCACATGAGTATAAATTTGCGTGGTTGAAATATCAGCATGACCTAGCATTTCTTGCACCGCTCTTAGATCAGCGCCGTTTTCAAGCAGATGGGTGGCAAAGGAATGTCGCAATGTATGAGGAGTCAATTCTTTTTGTATTCCTGCTTTAACCGCAATCGATTTTAAATTTTTCCAAAATCCTTGGCGGGAAATTCTTTTTCCATGATGGTTTAAAAATAAGGCATCCGTTTTATGCTTCTGTCTTACAAGCTTTGGCCGGCCCTTTTCCAAATATTCCTCCAGCGCTTTTGTTGCTTTTTCTCCAATCGGAACGAGGCGTTCTTTTTTCCCTTTTCCGTAGCAGCGGATAAATCCCATGATCAAATGGACGTCTGAAAGATTCAAATGAACCATTTCACTCACCCGAATACCTGTCGCATATAAAAGTTCAAGCATTGCTTTATCTCTATATCCAATCGGTGAGGTCAGCTCAGGCGTTTCAAGAAGCCGCTCCACTTCCTCAAGAGACAGCACTTTCGGAAGCTTCCGTTCAATCTGCGGTGTTTCAATATGGACGGACGGGTCTTCATCCGCAGCTTTTTCCCTTAACAAAAATTGATGGAAAGCGCGGATTGAGGCGATATGCCGGGCGATTGTCTTGCTGGATTTCCCTTGATCTTTCAAAAAATGCAAATATTGCAAAATATGATAGCGTTGAATATTTTGCACTTCTTGAATATTCAGTTTTTCGTTCAAAAATTGCTTGTACGATTTCAAGTCTCGCTCATATGAAACGATCGTATTGTTCGCAAGTCCTCTCTCAACGGTCAAATAATGAATAAAATCTTGGATATGATCGTTCAATCTTCTCTACTCCCCGTTTAAATAAAAGAATATTAAGCGATTCAGCCAATTATCGTTCTGTTCTTCCACAACGCTTGTCACCTTTACGGCAGATCCTTCAGGCTCGTCATAGCGATGGTAATCTTGATATTCCAAGTTAACCCATATAATAGCATAGTAGAACAAAATCGTAAATCCTGTAAACAAGATAAAAATTTTAAGCATATTCTTTACGGTTTTCGTCCATTTTTCCATGTTCGTCCTCCACAAGGCCATATTTTCTTATATTTAAAGATATGACCGTCTGGACAATCTTTATACGTATATAATATAAAAAAACCTTTCCCCTCGCGGAAAAGGCTTTATTCTTTCTTGTTATCTTCTTTTTCTTTTTCCTGACAGCGGTGGCATATGCCGTGAAAAGTTAGACGATGATCTTTAATTTTAAACTTCCAATCTCGTTCGACAATTTTTTCAACATCTTCTAATAAATCTTCCTGAATCTCATCAACGGAACCGCATTCCATACATACGAGATGATGGTGAAAATGAGCGGCTCCTTCCCTGCGCAAATCATATCTGGAAACCCCGTCTCCAAAGTTTATTTTATCAACAATTTTCAGCTCAGTTAACAATTCCAGCGTTCTGTACACTGTTGCGAGCCCGATCTCAGGCGATTTTTCCTTAACGAGGAGGTAAACATCTTCGGCACTTAAATGATCCTCTTCATGTTCAAGCAAAACACGAACGGTTGCTTCCCTTTGCGGGGTTAATTTATAGCTTGAAGAATGCAACTGCTTTTTTATACGCTCTATGCGGTTTTCCATGACACTTTCCCTCCCTCGCCGCATTCCTCATATATTATAACAAAATAAAAGAAAGTGTCCAACTGAAATAATTTTAAATTAAAAAATAAAATTTATATTAAATAATAATTATTATTTATAAATAAAATCGATCGTCCCTCTCATCAGGATCGGGGAAACATATGCTTCTAACATTGCAGCGAGCAATATAACGGCGATCAAGCAAGAAAATGTGACTGCATAGCCTGCAAACATTCGAAACGGCTGATCGTGGAACTTTTTTACAAAAAGCTGTCTAATGAGCTTGAAGGAAAAAGAAATTGCCGATGCGCTCATGATAAGAAACACAGGTATCAGCAGCAAATTTTGCGGCAAAACGGAAACGAATGACAGCAAAAATCCGCCCCATTTCATTTGATTTACTAAAAATCCGACTGTAAACCCAACGACCATTCCTTTTAAAAATAACATGATAAATATAATCGGCAGACCAATGATCGAAATGCCTAGAAGCCACATAAGCCCTACATATTTTGTATTGTGGAAAAAACTTTGCTTGAACATTTCAAACGAACTGGCAAGTTTTCCGTCCGATACTTGTCCAAAAAACAGGTTTAAATAATAATACAGATCTTCTTTTTGCGTAATGCTCATGCTGTTTACGATGATTGCGCCAAAAATTACTCCCATTATGAACAATATAAGCACAAATAAATAGACGGTTGATTGATCTTTCAATTGTTTTAGTAAAAAACGCTGAATATTCTGCATTTCCTATCCTCTCCTGTCTTTCTTTACTAGATTGTATGAGAGAACGGATGGTACATATTCGTATTTTTACTAGAAAAAAGAAAAGGCGCGAAAATTTACGCACCTTCCACTTTTCCGTATTTTCCTCCTCCCCCTGATTGTACATAAAGGGTGCCTTTTCTTGCCGAGATGATGGAAGCGGCGATTTTTTCCGGAACCACTTCAACAAGATCGGCGTACGGAACTTTGTGTAAAATATTCATTTCCGTTCCAAAATAATGCTTTAATTTTTTTAATGTTTTAGGGCCAATGCCAGGCAGAAAAGCTAGCGGGACTTGATGAATATAAGGGGGCCTTTTCTCCACATGTTTTGTTTTATCCCCCAGTTCTTCAACCCGCTGTTTTACACCTTTTGTAATTTTTACTCCTCCACATATTTGACAGCATCCCTCATCTGTCAAGCCTACTGTTTTTTGGCACGCTTCACAAAACGTTTCATAATACTTTCCAAGTTTCGGGTTTAATCCGTAATTCGCCTCAATTTTTCTGCCGTTTTCTTTTTTGATCGCCATCACCAATTCCTGAAACGTCGGCGCTTTTAACAACAACTTTTGATATTCCCGCCCGATTTTTGGCAATGAATGGGCGTCTGAGTTCGTTAAAAATGGATAGGAAGCTAGTTCACGAATACGGCTTGCCATGTTAGTATCGCTGCTCAAACCAAGCTCGACCGCATCGATGAGTGTTTGATCAAAAACTTCTGTCAAGCTTCGCTGAACCCCTTTTCCGTACAAGCTTTTAAAAGGAGTAAAAATATGCGCCGGAATGAACAATCCGTCCAAGCTTTTCACTTTATGCTGAAGTCTTTTCCCTTCAACATATACCCGTTGAGAGCTTAAATGAATATTTTTTAAATGGGAGCTGAGCCAATGGGAAAATTCCTTCATCTTTTCTAAAGTCGGCATAAAGCATAGAACATGGATCGGCCCATTGCAATGTTCATCAAATATTTCAAGCTCCGTACCTAAAATTAGTGTCGAATTTTGATAGCGGACTCCCCCTCCCATTAATTCCTCATACTTTCTCCTTCTGATGCCATCTTCAATTTCCTTGATTACTTCGGGGACATGGCAATCAATGATGCCAATTATATCCATACCTTTGCTCTCAGCTGCTTCTATAAAAATATTTTCAAGCGTCAGCGACTTGGCCCCCGTAATCTTTACCGGTTTTCCTGTATTTGTTCTGCCGATATGAATGTGCAAATCTGCGAAAAAAGCGTTCATATCTCCTCACTCAATTGTTTTAATGTTAAATATTGAACCGCATAAGCAGTTTTTGCATCGTAAATTTCTTTTTCTTCTATCAATTTTCTCGCTTCCTCAAGGGTTACTTCCAGCACCTCGACAAACTCGTCTTCATCCAAACTCGCTTTATTTTCCAGCTTTATCAATCCTTCAGCTAAATAAAGATGAACGAGTTCATCAGCAAAGCCCGGTGAAGTATAAAACGAAATGACATGTTTTAATGATTCACATCCATAGCCCGTTTCTTCTTCCAACTCTCTTCTTGCTGTGATTTCAGGTGACTCCCCTTTTTCAAGCTTTCCGGCAGGAATTTCCACAAGCTGGCGTTCTAAAGCTTTGCGATATTGTCTCACCATGACAATTTTCCCTTCGTTTGTAATAGGAATCACGGCAACTGCACCCGGATGCTTCACGACTTCACGTTTCGCATTTTCTCCGTTGGGGAGACGGACATCTTCCACATATACATCAATAATCTTCCCTGAAAAAATTTTTTCCTTCGCAATCGTTTCCTCGTTTAAACGGTTCATATATTCAACTCCTGTTCTATTGTCCAATCATTCTTCATACATTCTACCATAATTAAAAAGGAGGCGGAGCGATTGCTCATGTATCGGAATTATAACCGGGTTGTGATGATCGGAAAGCCGAAGGAAATTGCTTACAGCTTAAAGGAGGCAGCAAAACGATATAAAACAGTCTATGAATGGCTTCATCATGAATATGAAATATTTGCTTTTTCAAAAAGTTTATACTACTTTCAAATTAGAAGAGAAAAAGAGAGGTGATCTTTTTGAAAAAGCGCAGATTGGGAACATCCGAGCTGTATGTGAGCGAAATCGGTCTTGGATGCATGTCGCTTGGCCGCGACGAAAAGCATGCGCGTTCGCTGATTGACCAAGCGCTTGAATTGGGGATTAATTTTTTTGATACAGCAGATCTTTATGATCAAGGCCTGAATGAAGAATTTGTCGGAAGGGCTCTTAAATCGCGTCGAAACGATATCATTTTAGCAACAAAAGTAGGAAACCGGTTTGAAGTTGGCAAAGACGGATGGTGGTGGGATCCTTCCAAGAAATACATAAAGGAAGAAGTGAAAGAAAGCTTAAGACGGCTGGGTACAGACTATATCGACTTATATCAGCTTCACGGAGGAACAATCGACGACCCGATCGATGAAACGATTGAAGCGTTCGAAGAGTTAAAGCAGGAAGGCGTCATCCGCTACTACGGCATTTCTTCGATTCGGCCGAACGTTATGAAAGAATGGTTGAAACGCTCCAATATCGTTTCAATCATGATGCAATACAGCCTTCTTGACCGGCGCCCAGAAGAATGGTTTTCTTTGATTCAGGAGCATAACGTTTCTGTTATTGCCAGAGGGCCGTTGGCTCAAGGCCTCTTGACAGAGCGCCCGCTCGAAAAAGCCTCTGAGCGCGTCAAGAACAATGGGTATTTAGACTACACGTTCGATGAATTAAAAGAAGCTTTGCACAGCATCGATTCAGCATGCCCGGATCGCACTCGGACGGAAACAGCCGTAAAATATGTTCTTCATCAGCGTGTTGTAGCCTCCTGCATTGCCGGAGCGAGCAAGCAAGAGCAGCTGCTTGAAAATGTCCAAGCAGCGAAAGCAAAAGATCTGCTGGAAGAAGAATACGAAGCGCTTATAAACGCAACAAAACAGTCTCTTTATACAATCCATCGCGATTAAAACAGGCGGGGACGATCCCCGCTTATTTATTTTCGGATTCACATGGCTGTTGAAAATTCAATTTAGCTATCCAGTTGATGTTCCTGCCGAAACGGATGGGATTCGCACGATCGTGTTGCAATCTCAATGGCTAAACGATTGTTCATAGCACATAAACCGGATTTACAACTATATGTATCTGTTCATTGAACAGCGCCGCCCATTCCTATCTTGAAAAATTTTTGGACTAATATATTTTGAAATCCGTTTAAGCTTGAATATTTTCTAATGAGGGGATCGAAGCAAATTTTGCAGTGCTTTTCCGTATAAATGAAGGGGCACACAGTCTTCGCTAATATAATAAAATATCGCTAAACCGTTTTCTAACGAAAGAATAGTCCATGCTATTTCATCCGCAGATAGAGCAGAATCGTTATTCTCTTTCGACTTCAATTTTTCAATCGCCTTGGAAATTTGTTGTACCGCTTCCGTTATCATGTCAGACCATTTTCGGCGTACCGATTCTTCACGCATCGCATAAAGAAAAAATTCCATGTTAAGCATGCTCCACGTTCGATTTTTCTGCCTAACTGACAGGAAATATTCATCCATCGTTTCGATAAAATGTGAAAGCGAATGCTGTCCGTCTATGACTTGAAGAATGTTGTCCACATGCAATTGCATTTGTTGCTCCAAAATAGCTAAAAAGAGCTCTTCTTTGGAACGAAAATGGGCATATACCGCCCCTTTGCTAAATCCGGCATGTTCTGCAATTTTATCAACAGAAGCGCCGTGAAAGCCGAATCGAGCAAAGATTTCAACAGCTGACTCTAAAAGTAATTGCCGCGTTTCTTTTTTTCGCTCCTCTTGGGTTAATCTTCCTCTGACCAATTTGCTATCCTCCCTCTCTCTTGACAATCATACCATATAGCATTAACATACCAGATAGTATATAAATTCTAATCAGTATACAAATTATAATTTCTCATTATGCTGGACGCAACTATCAACAATGTCCTCCTAGATTTATAGATCATGAGTGAAAAAGGAAGAGGGGAAGAATGCGAAAAGAAGAAAGCCTTACAACACAGAAACCAACTTTGCCCCAAATTTTGGCTGAAACTTGTAAAATTGGAATTATTCAATCAAATCTCGTTCCGATGTTGGCTGGATTGACATTGGCATTGTATACGTATCAGATCAGCCTGTTTGAGAAATTGCCGGAAATGTTATTTGCTTTGATTGGATCGATTTTCGTAATGGGTGCAGCTGGAGCTTTTAACAACTTATATGACCGAGATATAGATTCTATCATGGAAAGGACGAAAAACAGACCGACTGTGACAGGAGCAATAAAGCCTAAAACAGTATTATGGCTTGGAATCTGTATGTCTATTTTAGGAATTGCAGCTCTTGCATTAACAACTCCTCTAGCAGCATTCCTAGGGTTTCTAGGTTTGTTTTTTTATGTTGTCCCATATACGATGTGGAGCAAGAGAAGAACAATTTATAATACGGAAATTGGCAGTATTTCTGGAGCAATGCCCCCTCTCATCGGATGGGCTGCTGTTCATCCGGACGTGACACATCCAGCCATTCTTGGTCTGTTTGTGATTTCAATTATTTGGCAAATGCCTCATTTTTATGCTATAGCTATTCGCAAGCACGATGAGTATAAGGCTGCGAAGGTCCCTATGCTCCCAGTTGTCAAAGGTGTTAAAAGAGCATATATACAAACGAATATTTATTTAATTATTTTAATTGCAGCAAGCTTTCTTTTTGGGCCTTTAAGCCTCGGTCTTATGCTAGTAGCCCTTCTTTTAAGCGTTCTGTGGCTTATGTTAAGCATTTTCGGCTATAAAAAAATGGATTCAGAGAAATGGGCAAAATCAATGTTTCTTTATTCTCTGTTTCATATGACAATCTTATTTTCAACTGTCATTATCTATTCTCTTGTGGGAATTCTTTTTCATTTATAAAAGAAAGCGTTTCTAAACAAATTCATGGCGGCATAATAAATGTTGGGAATTAAGGGGCTGTCCGATGAGTTCCTAAAATGAAGGATCGGGGAAAAATACTACTGTGAAAGACAAAAATAATCGAATAAAATTTGTAAATGTCCTTCATAGAGGCAATGAAGTCCAACAAGAAGCAGTTGTATATGCTGAATGTCCGTCATACAACTTTTGAAGAACCTAATGAAGAAAGAAAACATAAGAAAAGTCCTTCATAAGACTTCTGGAGGATATAAACAAGACAGGAAAAATGGTCTATCCGATAAGTCCCTAAAATGAAGGTGCTCCAAAAAGTCAGTGAACCCTGACTTTTTGGACAGCCTCCTTTCCAGCTTTTTATTTAAAATCTTCCCATTTCAAGTCGCTTTCTGCGAGCAATTCAGCAAAGCTTTTCTGTTTTTCCCGCTTTTGTTCCTCTTTTCTTTTACGCTCCAATTCCAGTTTTTTTAATTTCTCCTTTTCTTCTTCAATTTGTTTCTTCATATCTATAAGCTTTTTCGCTTTTTCTTCGCCGATCTGATCTTTGAGATTCCATGCATCTTTCATATTTTTCCCTTCCTTTGACCAATGCATGCTTTTTTATCCTAATACATCGTGAATATTCTGCATGTTTTTTTCCATCCATGCAATTGCTTCATCGATCGTGGCAAACTCTTCCGCTTCAAACGTCATTTCATCTTGAATCAGCCACACATCCTTTTTTTCATATCCCATTCCTCCTACAGACCAATGCAGAAGGGTGTACGGATGATTGTCATGGAGAAAGGACACCCATGTTTTATTTAAAGCAATGTTCTTTAAAGAAGCTAGACGTTCCTTCAATTTTGTTCCCTCATTTCACAATGCAGCTCATTCTTGGATTGTAAATTTGCATTGGACTTTTGAGCATGAATATTTGTTTTTGCCCGTGATAATCGATTTGCAATTCATCATCTAAAAAAACAAGCTTTGATCGCTCCACGTACACCGGGACAAAATTTGTATCAATTTTCATATCATCCTCATCAAGATCTTTCACAAGCCAAAGAACAGTAACACCGCTCATGACACAGCCGCAACCATCTGTATCATATTTCAGCTTTATATAGCGGTTTTCGTTCATTTCCAATATCTCTTTAAGCTTTGCTTTCGCTGCGTTTGTAAACGAAATGTTCATAGGCTGAAATCATCCTTTTTTGATTTTGCCTCCATTCTATCATATTTTAGCTCTCTCCGCTTATTGAAGCAGAATGAACATAACCGATTAACGTTTTTTAAACATTTATAGAGAAATATTGACAAACTATTAGCTGGGTTAGTTGAATAAAGTGTTGTTTTTATTTGTAAGAAATCAGCGTTATTTTCACAAGCAAATGATGACACGTCTATTTTCTTCCAATCAATATCATTGCATTCCCTAATACTTTTTTGTTCAATAAAAGCTTTGGCAGTTTCATTACTTTAGCGAGTTTGTAGCTTTTCAATTCAGATACACCATGTTTCTTTAAGGAATTTAAGAGCTCTTTTTCATCCCCAAATATTTTTTCATCCATAAACAAATCTAAAAAGACAAATCCACCACCAGGTTTTAACACTCTTAATGCCTCTTTCATTACTTTTATTTTATTTCTTTCATCTTTAACTTCATGAAATGTTAGACAACTTACAATTATATCGAATTCATCATTTTTAAAAGGCAGTTTTGTGGCACTTGCTTTCAGAAAATTTATTCGATCAGAAACCCCTTCAATTTCAGCGTTTCGTTGGCATTGATCTTTCGAATATTCCCAATCGTCGCCCCAATAATCAATTCCAGTTAATAGGGACTCAGGAAAAGCCTTTGCAAGTTTTATAATCAGTGAACCGCTGCCTTCCTATATCCAGTATTTTTCCTTGCCCATCCCAATTCACCTTGGCAACAATTAAGTCATGTATTTTTGACTGATAATTTCCCCCAAATGCTGCGAATTGGTAATAAGAATAAGAAAGATAAATGTAATATAAATTAATGGTAACGCTATAATACCTGACAAAACTCGCAGATATAAATTAATAGGTAAGAATGCCAACAAAATGAATAAAAGTGAAAAAAGCAAAAAAATTAGTAGTTTATTCATTCGAATCCAAGTTTGATACCTAGCATTTGTTTTCAAGTTATCAGCCATCCTTAAATCATAAACTGATTACCGTAGCAATTCGGTCATTGAATTGCTACGGCTCGTGTAGTTGACTAGTGAAAAGATACAGCATAAATTAAACTAATATTCATTTAATTTGGTGCTGTACCCTTTCCTTTCGTTTAAGTAAATTGTTTCACAATATCATTGTTTTATCAATCTTTATTATAATTTGCTTTAAATGATCGAACCTTTTTTAACTCTACATTCGGATGGAAAATTTCAAACTAATTTGCATTTTAAGCCATTTTGACTATTCAGGTTGTAAAATATATAGCGGAAATAGGTGTTGTTTAAGAACTTGTCTGAGCGGTTCTGTGAGGAGTTTTAACGACGAATGGGTTTGAGGAACTTCTCTGAACGATTTTTATTTTAGGAGGAAATAACATGGAAGTTTTTGTAAAATATTTAGCAGGTATCGATAACCCCGACCACCGCGACCGAACAGAGGAAATTTTGGCGTGGGTTGCTAATAAATTTCCAAATTTGAAACCGCAAATCAAGTGGAACAAACCCACATTTACCGATCACGGCACATACATCATTATGTTTGCCGCAGCAAAGAATCATTTGAGCATTTTACCCGAAGAAAAAACAATGGTGCATTTTGCTGATGCAATCGTTCAAGCTGGCTACAGCGCTTCTTCACGCTTGTTCCGAATTCAATGGTCTGAACCAGTTAATTACGAATTGCTTGAGAAAATAATTGAATTTAATATCAAGGATAAGGCTGAGAATTCGAATTTTTGGCGGAAATAGCATAATATCGAAGGAGGAAGACATGGAAGTTTTTGCAAAATATTTAGCAGGTATTGATAACCCCAGCCACCGCGACCGAACAGAGGAAATTTTGGCGTGGGTTGCCAATAAATTTCCAAATTTGAAACCGCAAATCAAGTGGAATACGCCAATGTTTACCGATCACGGCACATTTATCATCGGCTTTTCCACAGCGAAGCATCATTTGAGCGTTTCACCTGAAGAAAAGACAATGATGCATTTTGCCGATGAAATCGCCCAAGCTGGCTACAGCGCTACCAAAGGCTTGTTTCGAATTCCGTGGAATGAGCCGGTAAATTACGAGTTGCTGGAGAAAATGATTGAATTTAATATTCAGGATAAAGCAGACTGTTCAACTTTTTGGCGGAAATAGAATAGGATAGCCCTTAGAAAGCCTGTGAGGGCTTCTGAGAGGCTTTAAGGAGTTGATAGCTATACAAAACTATGCTCCCCACGCTTTTACATGCCCCAACACTCTTGTTGTGGACTCCCTGACACAGCTAATGTTAAAGTTTGGGGTGCCTCCTTTTTTAATAAGTGTAAATTATTACAGGAGCTAAGAAAATAATTCTCTTACTTATTCCAGAAAATGACCCTATAGTGGCAGAGTGAAACTTAATTGTTTTTAGTTAACCGTGAATGTCACTTATTCACTAACGGGTGCTTTTTTAGTGAAAGAAAAATTAATTGATTTTAAGATTGAGATCATGTTTTAGTTATTCCATTATAGGACGCCGCCGGGCGCACGCAAAAAGCCCAATTTCTCAAATTTTTAGAAATTGGGCTGTTAATTATCGTCATTTTCTAAGCGTTGTAAATCTGCATTTTCCTGACCTTACGCTACCCCTATTAAATTTGTATTTCTAATGCTGTTTTCTTAGTATTGCTCAATTTCAATAATATCTCCTAATTTTAAAACATGTTTTTTAGTCAAGTAATCAACAATTCGTAATTCTCTTTTTAGCTGATCGATATAATGAATATTGCCGACAAGCTTCTTTATTTCACCTTTTTGATAATAGGTGAATTGTAGAGTAATGTTCTCTTCCATAGCCTCACAGATAACTTCATTAAATTCTTCATATTTTTGTTCATCTAAAACCGGTTTTTCGACTTTATCTAAACTTTCATTGTATTCCCTTAGTAATTTCACATGCTCGGGCAGCATCATAGCTGTCCATTTTATGCTTCCACGATCCTGAATCATTGTTTATCCCATCCTTTGCTTTCTTTTCTTCATATTCGTTACGCATAATGCCCGCCGATCAGCTTGTTGCGGTGAAGACTCGTTCCTGCCTTCGTATACGAAACAGCGCGCAGCAGTGCATTGGAGCCGTGCTTGTTCCGAATCGCATCCATTACATATCCTAAACGATGCTCTTTTATGCGGTTCGGTCGAAACAAATCAAGCTGCATGCCGCTGTCTTTTTCCACGTTGGAAAGAGAGATGGAAATTTTTCTGACTGTCTTTCCCTCATAAAAACGATCAAACAGCGAAAGGCAGGCTCGATAAAGATCCATCGTAATATTTGTTGAGACATCCATCGTTTTTGAACGGTAAAATCCTCCTCCGCCTTCCTTTTGGCTGTAGCCGATTCCAAGGCTGATTGTTCTCCCCGCCATCCGGTGTTCCCTCGCTCTTTTTGCCACTTCCTCGCACATTTCTAAGATGACGCATTTCACCTCTTCGGGGTCCGGATAGTCGCGAAGCAATATTTGATTTTTTCCAAAACTGATTTGCCCCAGCATAATCGGAGAGCCTATGTCGGAAAGATCTATTCCCCATGCGTGGTAATAAAGCTGATTCCCCATGACGCCGAACTTCTTTTCAAGGAGCTCTAACGGATAATTTGCGAGCTGACCGACTGTAAAAATTCCCATTCGATTTAACGTTTTTTCAAGTCTTGCCCCAATCCCCCACATCTTACGCAACGGCTTGATGCTCCACAGCTTCGTTTTGACATCATCATACGTCCATTCCGCTATACCTTTCTTTTTCGCCTCCAAATCTAGACAAAGCTTCGCCATCAATATGTTTGGACCGATCCCGACCGCACATGGGAGAGAAAATTCATTTCGTAAATCTTCCACAATTTTTTCGGCCAGACTATGCGCATCCCCCCAAAGTCTTTCTGTTCCATCTGCAGTAATAAAACATTCATCTACGCTGTAAACATGGATGTTTTCTTTCGGAACATAGCGGTTCAGCAGCCGAGTAATTTCAGCAGAAATCCGTAAATACGTCGCCATTTTCGGAGTGATGAGGCGGATGCGGGGGTCGTTTGGAATTTGAAATAAGCGGGATCCGGTTTGAATTCCGAAATCTTCCTTCAGTTTTGGTGAAGCGGCCAATACAATGCTTCCTGTCCGCTCTTTGTCCCCAACGATAGCAATGTGGGCTGTTAAAGGATCAAGCCCCAGCATGACCGCCGCACAGCTCGCATAAAAGCTTTTCATATCGATGCATAATATATGCCGGTTTGGAAACGATTCATAATTCATTCCATCATCCCCTCATGAGAATGTATGTTCGGTTTTATTTTATTTTTATTGTATAGGAATATACGTTCGGTTTCAATGGGAATTTGCGCCATTTTTCGCGGTACAAAAGGAGCATAACAACGAAGTACGGCATCGAAAAACAGATATTAAGCTTGGAAAGCTTATTCAAAATACAGCCGCGTTTTTTAGAAGATTTAAGTTGGTGACAAATCGGTGAACGAGCTGAATTTTTTGTCAAAATAAAAAGACGCTTGATGCGCCTTTTCAGAAGTGAGAGCGGAGATTTTAGAGAAAAGTCCGCCTTCAGCTTTCTGTTCATTTCCTGCATCATGCTCCCGGTCATTTTTGCCGAAACAAATTTCCGGCAACTTTTTCAAATAGGGAGGGCATGAGACGATAAACAAGCCCGCCAAGCTCCATCCAAACAGGCATATTAATTTCCCGTTTATTTGTCAGCATCGCGCTCACGATTTTTTGTGCAACAGCTTCCGGATTAAGCATCCAGCGTTGGACGTTTTTCACATAATCCCCTGACGTATCGGCAAGATTGAAAAAATCCGTTTCAATTGGACCCGGATTGACAGATGTTACAAAAATCCCGCGGTCCGCCACTTCCATCCGCAAGCTGTTCGTAAAGCCTAAAACAGCATGTTTTGTAGCAGAATAGATGCTTGATTTCGGAGTAGCTATTTTGCCAGCCTGAGAGGCGACATTAATAATATGCCCTTCCCGTTGGGTCAGCATCTTCGGAAGAACCAGCTTTGTCGCAGCAATTAATCCGAACACATTTACTTTAAACATTTGCTGCATCTCTTCGAATGTTGCTTCCTCTGCATTTCGAAAAATGCCAAAACCAGCATTATTGACTAAAACATCCACTCGGTCAAAATTCTCTGTGATGTCCGTAAATACTTCGGAAACTGCGTCAAGGTCACTGACATCCAGTTCGTAATATGTACAAGAAATAGAGTGAGAGGCTTGAAGCTCATCCGAAAGTTTCTTGAGACGATCCTTCCTCCTAGCCAGCAAAACTAAATGTCCACCGCTTTCTGCAACGATCCTTGCGATTTTTTCCCCGATCCCGCTCGATGCCCCCGTAATAACTACCAATCGATCTTTAAGCCGCGAATTCATTTATTTGTCACCTCTTCGTTGCGCGGAAAAAAGTAAAACGCCATTTTCTATTCTTTTGTTAATTTTTCCATATTGTTCTAAATAATCAAGCTGAGCAACAGTTTCTGATATAGCAAATAAAAGCTCTTGTTGATAAGCAGACGGAAAAAGAAGCTTGCAAAGAGCAAACACCGTCATTTCCTGTTTTTCTAAATGCTTTAATACGGTGAGCGCGCGTTCATGCTGTTTGTCTAAACGGTTCCGAATCAACAGGTGAGGATCGAAAAATTCATCTTTATGACCCGGAAAGACAACAGAAATCGGAATATGCAAAAGCTTTTTCAAAGATTCATTATATTGCAGCTGAGGTTTTGGACGCTCTTTTCCTTCATACGGCATTTCAAGAACAGGATTGGAGGAAATGGTTTTCAGCAAATGATCGCCGCCGATCATTCGGCAGTCTTCCTCATTGTACAAAACGATATGGCTTTGGGCATGTCCAGGAGTCTCAATGACTGTAAACCCAGGCATCCCGTCTATTTCATCTCCTTCTTGAATGGAGGAGGTCAGCGGATGATTGCGTGGATATAAGGAAAGATCAAGATGATCTAAGTGTGACTTAAACGACTCTGGGACGGCAAACTGCTTCAACAATTCTAAAAAAAATTCCTTTTGCCGATCAAAAAAACGCACATCATGAGAAAGCCAAGGAGCAAGCAAACGATGGCCCAAAACACGAAGATCGCCATCTAAAAAATCGAGCAAACCGATATGGTCAGGATGATGGTGGGTAAGAATGACTTGCTCAATATCCTCAGGCACAAGCCCTATTTCCTTCAGCTTATGTTCAAAAACTCTCCACGCTTCCTCCGTTTTCATCCCTGCATCCACTAATGTCAATGCGTCCCCTTTTACAACATACACGTTCACATCTTTAATCGGATAAGGTATAGGGATCGTTATTTTATAAATTGCATCTTTGCTGAACATTTTTGCAAACCGCCTTTAATTTTTTAATATAACTTATTTTACACATGATAAATCAATTTGTCATTTTATTCAAATAATTCATAAGTATACTTGACAAGCCGTAGGAACTGATAAAAAATTAATTCTACAACGCTTTTAGAATTTAAGGCAGGGAAACATTTCATCATACAAGCCTATCCAAAGCATGCGCTTCTGTTGCTTAACAGATGAATAGTAAAACGTTTTCTCGCTACCTTTCCAACTGAATCTCTTCTCTTTTAAACTAAGTTTATAGGGAAGAAGTTCAAAAGAAACATATAAAACGATCAGGAAGGAGTCTCTTTTTATGTACAAGTTTGGATTTATCGGAGCCGGATCTATGGCGGAAGCTATTATATCCGGATTGATCAACGGGAACAAGTGCCGGAGAGAAGAGATCGTTGTGACAAACCGTTCCAATGAAAAGCGGCTCGAGGAGCTGCAAAAAACATACGGCGTCACGATGACAAAAGATAAAAAGCATTTGTTTGACAACACAAAAACGATTTTTTTCGCGATGAAGCCGAAGGACGTTGACGAGGCAGTAAAAACAGTCCGCGAATACGCAACAGAAAACCATCTTGTTATTTCCATGCTCGCAGGCGTTTCAACGAAAGCAATTGAAACATTATTCAACAAACGTATTCCCGTCATTCGAGCAATGCCGAATACGTCCGCTACCATCAGACAATCAGCAACCGCCTTGGCACAAGGACAATATGCAACGGATGGTGACCTGTCAGCAGCTGTTGAACTGTTTCAATTGATCGGAACAGTTGAAATTGTTGAAGAAGACAAGCTCGATGCCGTCACAGGACTGGCAGGAAGCGGACCAGCCTATATTTATTACATAGTAGAAGCAATGGAAAAAGCAGCAGAAGAAATCGGGTTAGAAAAGTCCATGGCGCGCTCCCTCATTGTTCAAACACTTTATGGGGCAGCATTAATGTTAAAAACGTCTGACAAAGAGCCGTCTACTCTAAGAAAAGAAATAATGAGCCCAGGCGGCACAACTGAAGCCGGCTTAAGCGTCTTAAACGATCATCACGTAGATGAAGCTATTATAAGCTGTGTGAAACGGGCAGTCGAACGGTCAAAAGAATTAAACAGCGCTTTGGAGGAAAAACTGGTGAACGAACAATAATCTGAAATCGGATTCGGGTTCAGCGAGCAATACTGAACCCCTTTTTTATATTTACCAAGCAGATCATATGACAAAAATAATCATAATTGCTAAAATTTCAAAGGAAATATTTAGGGAGGCGAATAAAAGATGAAAGACCGATTATTATTTTCTCCATTTACGATTAAAGATGTCACATTGAAAAATCGAATTGTCATGTCGCCGATGTGCATGTACTCCGCCGCAAATAAAAAAGGATTTCTTGAAGATTTTCATTTCACACATTACATTTCAAGAGCGGTAGGACAGGTGGGCCTCATCATTCTTGAAGCAACAGCTGTTACGCCGGAAGGCAGAATTTCTGAATTGGACCTCGGTATATGGGAAGATGACCATATTATAAAATTGGCTGAACTTGTGCAGCAAATCAAATCATACGGAGCGAAAACAGGTATCCAGCTTGCTCATGCAGGAAGAAAGTCAAATGTGAGCGGAGACATATTCGCCCCATCTTCAATTCCTTTTGATCAAAACAGCCGTACACCGAAAGAACTGACAAAAGAACAAATAAAAGAAACGGTTGAAAAATTTCAATTAGGAGCAAAACGAGCTAAGGACGCAGGCTTTGATATCATCGAAATCCATGCTGCCCACGGTTATCTCATTAACGAATTTTTATCTCCGCTATCAAACAAGCGCAATGATGAGTACGGAGGAAGCTTAGAGAACCGCTACCGGTTTTTAAAAGAGGTTATCCAAGCCGTAAGGAAAGTGTGGGAAGGCCCGTTGTTTGTTCGTGTTTCCGCCAGTGACTATGTTGAAGGCGGATCGACGATAAATGATTACATACAAATTGCTAAATGGCTGAAAGAGGATGGTGTCGATTTGATTGATGTCAGCTCAGGAGGGCTTGTCCCGGCAAATATAGATGTTTATCCCGGGTACCAAGTGCCATTTAGCGAAAAAATCAGACAGGAAGCAAACATCAAAACAGGGGCAGTCGGCTTAATTACTTCACCTTTGCAGGCGGAAGAGATTTTAAAAAACAACCGGGCGGATCTTATTTTTGTCGCCCGCGAATTATTGAGAAATCCATATTGGCCTTACCATGCAGCTAATGAACTAAACGCAAAAATTGAATCGCCGACACAATATGAACGCGGATGGCGCGTATAAAAGAAGAAGCTGTCTCAAAAAAGCCTTTTGAGGCAGCTTTTGTTTGCATATTGCATTTTCCAAAGCATACAGTGAGTGTTGAATCAACATATCATTCTTTCATTGCCGCAACCGAAAAAATTTTGAAAGTTCAGAGATTCTATAAGAATCATGTCGACGATTTTTTTGCCCGATTATAGGACTAAATATGCCTGTAGACGATTCTTTTATTCTATGTAAAAAAGGCGGCGAAAGTTTCATTTTTGGCATCCCCATACCATTTTTTCTACTTTTTAGGAATTGGGACACATAAAAAGTCATGAGCAAGGTTTGCTTCAGGAAATACAGCCCTTGCTTCAGCCAGAAGCATTTGACAATCCTCTTCGCCTTGATATCGCGAGCTAATATGCGTCAGCCATAACGTTTTTGCGTTTGCCTCTAAAGCAATTTGCGCTGCTTGAACTGTTGTCGAATGAAAATAATTGTAGGCCAAAAGCTCTTCATCCTTTGCAAATGTCGCCTCATGCACTAAAACATCCGCATCCTTTGATAATTCGACGCTTTGCTTGCAATATCTTGTATCACCCAAAATCGAAACAATCCGACCTTTTTTGACAGGACCTAAAAAATCTTTTCCATTCAAAACTCTTCCATCAGCAAGTTGGACTGTTTCGCCATTTTTTAATTTTTTGTATATAGGTCCTGGTTTTACTCCAATTTCTTTTAATCGATCCGCTAAAAGTGTTCCGGGCAGATCCTTCTCTATAATCCGATAACCGAATGAAGGGATGCCGTGCTCCAATTTCTTTACCTTAACGATGAATTGATCATCCTCAAAAACGGTTTCATCGTCAAATATTTCTTTTGTGATAAGCGGATATTTAAGATGAGTAAAGCTTAACTTCAAAGTTTGTTCCACAAATTCTTTAATGCCGGGAGGACCGTAAATTACGAGCGGGCTCTCGGCGCCATGAAAGGATCTTGTTCCTAACAAACCGGGAAGTCCGTATATATGATCACCATGCAAATGCGTAATAAAAATTTTTTCAATTTTTGCCGGTTTGATGTTCGTATATAAAATCCGGTGCTGTGTCGCCTCGCCGCAATCAAACAGCCAAATAGAACCGCGTTCTTCAAGCAATTCAAGCGCAATGGAAGACACATTTCGATGTTTGGCCGGCAGACCAGCACCTGTTCCTAAAAAATAAAGATTCAACGTTCGCTCCTCCAAATGTCTTTTTATCTGTTATTATAATACATTCATTCAATATTTAGCAGAAAAATCAGCAAATATTATTTGCGTTACAGTACGTTTACCTTTAAAATTAAATATTTGAACGGGTACATATTTTTAGCAAAATTTATAGCAAAATGATAAAGTGAGGTACGTTCAGTGAATACAATCCAGTTACCAAAAGCAATCATCATTATATTCGGAGCAACAGGAGATTTAGCAAAACGGAAATTATTCCCATCCATTTACCGTTTATATCAAAGCGGTAAGATCGGCGAAGAATTCGCGGTCGTTGGCGTGGCAAGAAGACCATGGACGAACGAAACGTTCAGAGAAAATGTTAAAGAATCCGTTGAAAATGCAGTTTCCGTCAACAGCGATCTAACATCCTTTACTTCGCATTTTTATTATCATCCGTTTGATGTATCGAACCAGTCTTCGTATCACAGCTTAAAAAGCTTGCTTTCCGACTTGGATGAAAAATATCAAACGGAAGGGAACCGAGTCTTTTACTTGGCGATGGCGCCTGAATTTTTCGGAATCATCGCTAACAATTTAAAAGAGCACGGTTTAAAAGATACAAACGGATGGACAAGACTTGTCATTGAAAAGCCGTTCGGCCATGACCTAGCTTCCGCCCAAAAATTAAACGATGAAATCCGCGCCGCATTCGATGAAGAGCAAATTTACCGAATCGACCACTATTTAGGAAAAGAAATGGTGCAAAATATTGAAGTCATTCGATTTGCCAATGCGCTTTTTGAACATTTATGGAATAACCGTTTTATTTCCAATATTCAAATTACTTCAAGCGAATCACTCGGTGTGGAAGACCGGGGCAACTATTATGAAACATCCGGTGCGCTCAGAGATATGGTGCAAAACCATATGCTGCAGATGGTGGCCCTGCTTGCGATGGAACCGCCAATTAAATTAACGACTGACGAAATTCGTTCCGAAAAAATTAAAGTGCTTCGTGCTTTACGGCCGATTCAGGAAAGCGAAGTTCACAGCTATTTTGTAAGAGGCCAATATACAAAGGGAATAATTAATGGAAAAGAGGTTATCGGCTACCGAGAAGAAGCAAATGTAGATCCCGATTCCAATACAGAAACGTTTGTGGCCGGAAAGATTTTGATTGACAATTACCGTTGGGCAGGCGTTCCTTTTTACATTCGCACAGGAAAGCGAATGAAAGAAAAATCAACAAAAATTGTTATCGAATTTAAAGATATTCCAATGAACCTTTACTTTAAAAAGGAAAGCGACCGCGTTCCAAACTTGCTTGTCATCCATATCCAGCCTGATGAAGGGATTACGCTTCATCTCAATGCAAAAAAAGCGGGAGTAAGCTCAGAGGCTACACCAATTAAGCTTTCTTACAACAATAACGGCATCGACGGCATGAACACTCCGGAGGCATATGAAAGATTGCTATATGATTGCATGCAAGGCGATGCCACGAACTTTACCCACTGGGATGAAGTCGCCTTATCATGGGCATATGTTGATCCGATTTCAAATGCATGGTCCCGTAAAAAAGCGGCCTTCCCTAACTATGAGGCAGGCTCGATGGGTCCTAAAGAAGCGGATGAACTTCTTGCCAAAGACGGCTTCCATTGGTGGCCGATCTAATGACATTTTTCAATTTAAAAGTGTTGCCTTATTAAAACACCCCTTGTACAAATAGGGGTGTTTTATCATATTGATGCTTTAATGATTAATAACGAATATCAAACTTTTGAAAGCCTTCCACTTCATCATGTTCCGTTAATTGTATATTTTCAACTTTTGAAAAAGGACATTAGCATTGCATAAATATAGTTAGAATTTTCTGTTAATTATTTTTTGTGAATTTGTGCCAAAAAGACAAAACCTAAAGAAAGGTGGCACTGCCCATTTGGTAAATATATACAGTTAAATCAGAGCGACAACGACAAAAGGGAGATTATGGACTGGCTCGCCCATCAAATTTTCGCAACCAAACATAAGCTGGTTTCCACAGAGCTCTCTTTAACCAACGAGTAATTCGAAGTAGGGATTTCTTACTTTTCATCTCCAATTGAATGAGAACATGTAAGCAATACGTGATCAGGGCTAAGAAAATTTGATTTTGAATAGCTGTTTCACTCATTCCATAAAAGTGCTTAATTTCTACGTGTTGCTTGAGCCATTTGAAAAAGAGTTCAATAGCCCAGCGAGATCGGTAAATATCACTTATCTCTTCTGGTTTTAAATCAAATCGGTTGGTGATGAAACGAAGTAAGTTCCCTTTTGTGTCCATAACTTCTAGTAGACGATAGACATTTTCAGTACGATTTTGTGTGGTACCAATGTAGACCATTTTATCGGATAGAACGTGACAATCATCAGGAAGTGAAAATGTATAGACTTCACGAATGACTGCGTTTTTCTTCAGTCTTGAAACGAAGAAATAGCCATCATCTGTCATCCGGTCAAAACGTTCATAGTCCACATAACCGCGGTCAAACACATACATGGCTTCTTGATCATCCACTAGGACTTCGAGTTGATTTCGGTCATGTTCTTTTGCTGTCGTAATCACTGCTTTTTCAGGATAGACGGTGTCTTTATCCATGAAAACGAGCCGTAAGTGTAGCTTTACACCAGCTTTTGTTTTCCGGAATTTTGCCCATTTATAATTGGTCAAATTCAACGGGAGTGTACTTGAATCAATGATTTTCAGTGGCATATTCTTTCCGTTTTTATAATGGTACCGTTGAATTTTCCAAACAAGATCCAAGAACAAATTTGCAAGAATTAGTGGGTGGATCTGATTGTTTTTTCGGGATAGCTGAGAGGCACTTATCGATTCAAATCCGAGTGCTTTTTGAAGATCTTCGTCTACAAGTGCATCACTCATTTCCTCTAAGCTCTTAAATTCGAGCAGCTGGGCTACCAATAAAAGTTTAATATAGGCTTCTGTTGTCAGCTTTTTTGTGTAATAGTCCTGTTTCAATTCTTTGACTTGTTCGCTAAGTTTTTGAATATTTATGGGTGAAACCCATTTACCAAATGATGAAATTAGTGTATTCTTGTCCATAATGGTTATCCTTTACGATTGGATTTGGACAGGAACCACCTGTACTTCCATTGTAAAGGATTTTTTTGTTTCGAAATCAATAAAAAATTGAACATTCTTAGTATTTTGAATCATCAGATTTAATTACTGCAATGCTAGTGAAAGAATATATTCCCCAAATTGATGTTGATGTATTTAACGGCTGGGGAAAACTGAAATCCGGCAAAAGCTTTGAGGAACTTTCCTCAGAGGAAAAAGCGAAAGTTGGACGGCTTTCAGAACTATGTGAACAATTTATTGCCGCAGATAAATATGTGTTTGTCACACCTTTATGGAATTTTTCATTCCCTCCTGTCATGAAAGCCTATATGGATGCAGTGGCAGTTGCCGGAAAAACATTTAAATACACCGAGCAAGGACCGGTAGGATTATTGACAGATAAAAAAGCCCTGCATATTCAAGCACGCGGAGGCATTTATTCGGAAGGTCCGGCAGCGCAAATGGAAATGGGGCACCGTTATTTAAGCGTCATGATGCAATTCTTCGGCGTTCCGTCTTTTGAAGGTTTATTTGTTGAAGGTCATGCGGCCATGCCTGAAAAAGCAGAAGAAATTAAAGAAAAAGCTATTTCCCGGGCAAAAGATCTGGCTCATACGTTTTAAAAAACAAGGGGCAGTTCTAAGTCGATTTTTCGACTTAGAGCAGACCCCTTTTTCATGTAGTAACGTTGATGGATCAATGTTTCAGTTTTTTAAATTTAATGAAATTCCTCTTTTCGGACAGCCCCTTGCTGCTTTTTTTATTAGGAAAAACTCTTTAAACAGCAAATTCCCTTTTTCCAACGATCTCCCACAAGCGGGCTGCCGAAGCTTTTTCTTTCTATTTTTCAGAAAAATTTCTAATTTTCATTCCCGTATAAACAAAGACAGCGTCTCTTAAAAATTCAGCGGCTCCCGGATGTTGTTTGTCATAATAAGCTCTAAACCTTTCATCCTCTACATACATTTGCGTTACGCCTCTATACGCTTCCTTCGTATATCGGGGCCAAAAAAAGCTTAACCATTGGCGATGAAGGTCGGCGGCTTTTTGTGCTAATTCGCCTGCCGGATCTCCGGTTAAAAACGCCTCATTCAGTACGTCCAAAACCTCCTCTCCCAGCTTGTTCGCCTCAGCATACTGCTCCTCTGTCATTTCCCTCAATTTTTGATTGGATTGATTGACGATCTCTTCTCCATATTTGGCTCTTATCTCTTCCCCGTATTTCTTTTCATTTTCATCAATCAGTTTCTGCTTAAAAGCCTCAAATTTTTCGTTGTCGCTCATCGTGATCCTCCCTTCTTGAGCTGCCAATGTTTTCTCAACATTTGCTATTAATAAATTTAATTGCTCGCGTTTTGCCAGAAGTTTTTCGCGATGTTCTTTTAAAGCCTTGATGCCGTCAAAAGATCGAGAGTTGACAATTTTTTTAATCGTCTCCAAATCAACATCAAGTTCCCTGTAACAGCTCTGAGGAGTAAAAATTCTTCGAGATAAATTGAGCTTCTAGCCCCCATATTTTGATAAATATGCGATAATTTATCTGGATTTATCAAGATTTAAGGGGGATTTGTGAATGTTAACAAGGAAAGAAAAAAGAGAAAGAGAAAAAAACCAAAACTTTTTCTTCGACTTCGTTAAGATTCAAAATCATTTCTTTAAAGACTTGGTAGATCAACTAAAAAAAGTAAAAGATAAAAGGCATCAAAGCTACATTACCTATGGTCCAGAAACAATCCTTTACACCATTCTTCTTAAAAGTGTATTTGGAATCAAATCAATGAGAAGTATGACCGAATTGTTTAATAAGGATGAATGTATCGAAAATATTCGAGTAGTTTTGGGTTTGAAAGAGCTCAACGAGCTCCCGCATTATGATACAATTAATGACTTTTTAGCAAAGTTGGAGCCAAAAGAGCTTGAAACCATAAGGATTTATCTAATCAAAAAACTTTTTGAAAAAAGATGCTTAGAATCCCTCCGGATTCTAAATAAATATTGGCCAATTGTTTTCGATGGGACAGGTATCCATACATTTAAGGAAAAACACTGTGAACATTGTTTGAGAAGGGAATACAAGGATAAGGAAACCGGAGAAACAAAAGTGGCATATATGCACCATGTTCTAGAAGCCAAGCTTGTGGTAGGAGATATGGTTCTTAGCATCGCTACAGAATTTATAGAAAATGAGTCAGAAAATGTTCCAAAGCAGGATTGTGAGTTAAAAGCTTTTATGAGGCTAGTCGATAAATTAAAGAAAACATTTAAACGTCTTCCTATTTGTCTTATCGCAGATAGCCTTTATGCTTGTGAACCAGTATTTGAAATTTGTGATAAACACAATTGGAAATATATTTTCCGGTTCAAAGAAGATCGGATTAAAACGGTTTCTCAAGAATTCAGAGCAATCCAATCTTTAGAAACGAATGGTAAAAGCTCAGAATATTTCTGGGTCAATGATATTGCTTATAACGATCGTTTGGTAAATCTTGTGGAAAAAGTAAAAGTAACTGAGAATGAGAAAAAACAGGAGTTTCTGTTTATTACAAACTTTCGAATAACTGAAAGGAATGCAGAAATACTTGTTCAGGCAGGTCGAAGACGCTGGAAAATAGAAAATGAGGGTTTTAATAACCAGAAAAATGGTTGGTATGAAATTGAACATGTGAATTGTCATAATTACAATGCACTGAAAAATCATTACTTACTTGTTCAAATAGCTGATATCCTTGTTCAACTATATAAATATGGGTCAAAACTTTTGAAGCAGCTGAAAAAGTCAGCAAAAGAAATATCCTCGAAGCTGTTAGAAGCGATCCGAACCCGCATTATAACAGTCGAGGATTTGAAAAAATGTAAAAAAATACAGGTTAGGTTTACATATACCTAACAATTCTATTATAGCAGAAGGGTGTGATGAATAGGGAGTAAAAAAGCAAGTTATCCACAACTTTATAGAAAAATCGCATTAATAGGACTAGTTTTTAAAAATTTTAGAAGGAAAGTAACTGGAAAATTTTACCAACTGTGGATAATTTGAAAATCCCTATTTTGACGAAAAACTTTGAAATATACTCTTCATAGCTGTCCCTGTAAAAGAGAATTTGCTGCAGCTTATCAACTTCTTTTTGTCCATAGATGCGATATCCGGACGAATTGATTCTCGCCGGCTTCAGAATGCCTATTTCATCGTAATATCGCAATGTTCTTCCTGTTACTCCAGCCAATTTTGCGAGTTGATGGACTGTATACTCCATCGCTTCACCTCCTGACAAAATCAACATAATCCTTTACGCAGCGTCAATGTAAAGAGCAAATGACGACAATACAATGGTATAATAAAAAAATGGCGAGGTTGTGAGCGAATTGGCATTTTTATCAAGCACTCTCCGCAAAAGCATGCCTTACGTAACGGCGAAGTTAACTGGTGCGGGGCTTTCATTATTTTTGTTCTTCACGGCTTTATTATTTATTGCCGATTTTGATTTGTATGAATTTTCTAAAACGATTGATGCGCCGCTCATTTGGCTAGTGTTCTACGGATACGGGATGATTTGCTCCATGTTCATTGACTGGCTTTCCAAGAAAACGCCCGCTCTCAAAAAAACGATGAAAATCATCTTTATATTCTTGCAGGATCGATTATTTTTCTTCCGATGGGATGGATGGCAGCAATAATTGGCGGTGCAGTCGGAGCGATTTGTTCGCTCATCTTTTATTATGGGACGCACTTATCGCGGAAAAATACGTTTTTTACCTGTTGCTTTTCCTTTTGTGCTCCGCTCGTTTTGCTTTTGATTGGAACCATTGATTTACTGTGAAAGAAAATTAGCATGAAGTAAAAAAAAGCCTCCAGCTTCACAGCCCGTTTTGACTATTTCAACGGGGCGCATGTGGTTCCGATTGCTGCAAAGAAAGGAGAAACGATTACGTTTTCTGTAAAATTTACCAATCTTCAAGAAGGTGGTTATGGTTTCCATGTATTGAATGACGAAAACGACTTCATTGGGATGAAAACTGTCAATGAACAGACCTATCAAATTGAAGTAAAGAAAGCGGTATTTATCGAATATCATCGTCGAAGGCGACAATTTAAAAGGAAGTTTCCTAGTCACTTGGGACGTGAACCAGCCGAAAGCCGATACAGTTGAACTGCCCGAATTAAGCCGGTTTACATATGAAGTGCCGCTCGCCACGATGAGTTTGGCGAGACGAAGCATGCTCTATTTAATGGAAATGGGGTGGGAAAGAAACCCCATCCTATTTTATTGCTTGTCCCATCGAATCACTAAAAAAAACGAGACGACGTTCCCAATGGATCATTATCCCGTTTTTTATTTAACCACGTTTAACAAATAATGGAAGGTCTGTATGCCCCATTTCACGCACGTACACAAACAGCTGCCCTTTATGATGAATTTCATGATCCATGGCTGTTTGCAGCAGCTGTGCTCCTGACATTTTCGCACCAAAAATTTTCGTTAGATCGATTATGCGCTCAAACTCATCATCTGTTAAAGACTCAAGCAATGTTACCGTTTCTTTCGTATACACTACTGCAAGCTCATTAAGATCGGCCGTTTCCACATCCAGTTTTCTGGAAAAAACAGCGGGGTTTCCACTTTTTGCTGTGTTGGCAAACTGATAGAAAGATTGCAAAATATGAGACGTCAATTGTTTTGCCGACATCGAGGTTGGCGTTGGTTTGAAATCATAATGACTTTGATCGATTTTGCGAATCAACTCTATTGCAACATTGCGGTGTGATAAAAAATATTGAATTTGCTCTGCTCATTCATAACCCTCCATCTTCCATTTGTATCACTTTCATCCTAAAGTGAATAAGTGGATTTTGCAAAAAATATGGTTTATGTAAACTGTTTTTCCCTCAACTATTCTCCTGCTAGCCTGTTGAATTTTGCGGATTCCCCTAAAGTTGCATAACTCATTAGGTTTTTGTTTTGCCAATGGTTCTGGCAAATTTCCCGTCCAGTTGAATTGGTAAATACGGACAACCCTGAGAAGTTGATTTATTCTAAGCTGTCCTAACATGTTTACCGCTTTCCGTATGATATAAGGTGCGCGCCCAAAAACATTGACATATGATGGATCCGATTAAATTGCCGTTATACGGATCGATTTTTCCTTTAATGAAACTTCCTGCTTATGTTAACCTTTTCCATGATCAACAGCCGCTTAGCGGATGATTTTTTTAAATACACTCAATGACAATTGATCTGAAATATGGTGCTTTCCTGTCTCGACATACCCATTTTCAAATAAAACTTCACGGCCGGCGTGTTATTTGCAGCAGTTGCCACGAGGATTTGATAAATATTCCGATCGAACGTCTCGACGAAACGGATTAGGGAACTGGCTATTCCTTTCCGAAAATGAGCTGGTGAAACAAACAAGCGATGAATATCCAAAACGTTTTTCGTTTTTTTAAAAGAAATGACGCCGGCTAATTCCCGCTTTATAAAACAACCGTAAAATGTTTCCTTGCAATGCTGAAGTGATTCAACGGTGTCTTTCAGTAGCAGGAGTTCAAAAAAATGGATGAGTTTTGCTTCTGATTGATATGACGGAATTTACAGTTTTAATACTTGCTCTGCAATGTTTGCATCCGTTATATCGAGTTCCTTGATCATTCTTTTCCCCCTCCACTCCATTCAGTGGATGATTTTTACTTGATAGTAGCGCATTGCTTTCAAACTGCCTTCCATTTCAAAAATTCCTTTTTCAATAAGCTTTCTTACCCGGTATTCGATAAACTGATCCCCGACATACTGTTCTAAATGACCGATAACTTCGCCGATCAGTCTGGCTGCTTTCATATAATCTTTCTTTCCCTGTTGTCCATGCAGTTTTTCCGCCTTATGGATGATGAATGAATCAAAATAATCTTCCGGGACGCTATGTATCTTTCCACTTCGCCATATTCTCAATTTTCCGCGATCGTTTGACAGTTCCAGCCATTCTTGTTCCAGTTGCTCTCGTTCCAACTGTGATAAAGGCTGCTTTTTTTGCCCGCAAAGTATTTGAATTTTTTCAGGCGCTATTTCACCGGAGTGAAGCGGAACGAACTGTATATGAGGGGAATGAAAATGATCATGATACGCTTTTGTTGTGTTGATCATCATGATTTGATGAGGCCTGTCCCTTAATAAATAAAGAACAAACCGCATTCCTGTCTGTTCGTGGGCGTTTTCTCCAGTCCATATTGTAATCGGCGTACCATCCGGTATCGATGCGATTTGCCGAATCGTTTGTTGAAATTTTTGTTGATATTGGAGATGATCATCTTCCTCGTTCATGTTTTGCTTCAGCCAATCAAATCTCGCTTTGACACCGTTCTCTTCTTCAAGATGAAAGACCGGGCCTACAGAGAATAATTCCCAAAATGAAATGATCCGTTCTTTTTCATCCAGCCCTAAATTTTTCAAACTTATTCTTAAACTGCCCTCAGCGGAAGGTCCAAACACAATATGCACCATCTGAACGTTCCTTTTTTCGTCCATTTCCGGCCGTTCCAGCCTATCCACAATCTTTTTCTTGATTTCTAGGACATCTTGAATAAAATTTGCCTCTGTGTATTCAGTTACTTTAACTAAATCAGCTTTAAGGAAGATGTGAAACAGCAAGGACTTCACTTCTTTTTCCGGCAATGCGCTGAGAGCTTTTTTTAATTTTTCAATTTCAAGCATTTAAAAACTCCTTTCTTTGTCCGTGCCCCGTACTGTCTTATTCTAAAAACTTCATACTCGAAAAGTGGAAATGACGGCCACACCATTTGAAAAAACTCTTATTAATATTTCGGATTCCCATTAGTAAATTCCTTCTTTTACATTCTAGCTAAACATTTAACATTTCGGCTTATATCCAGTTTTCATGGCCTTAATGAAAAATGCGATATTTCTTCTCTTACCGCAAGTCCAGGAAAAGACCATTTCCTTATCCCCGCCACTTGTGCAAAGGCTTTCCATCCTTTGCTTATTGGACGGAAAGCCTTCCAAGAATTCAACATGAAAAATGTGGGCAAGGAACGAATGCATTTAACTAATGGATTAGGCTTCCTGCCATTTACGATAAATAGCCGTTCGGTTAATACCCGCCATAGCCCGGATAATATCCGCCGTAACCGTGGTGGTAGCCGTGGCCGTGGTGATAGCCGTAACCAGAATAACCATCATAACTTCCAACATATTGTCTTTCCATTTCTTTCTCCTCCTCATTTTTTTCAAAATAGTGTATGTGTCTATCTGCAAAAACGATATAGGCATTTACCCATTTTAAGGCGGGAAGCGTTTTTTTACTTACAATCGCCCCGAGATTTAGAGGAAAAAAGAAATTCGTTTTACAGCCAACAAAAAAGACTGGACCAATACATACTAACCTTTTTGGGCAAACATATAACAGGACAGTTAAATTAATCATTTTATTTTCTCGGCTCATCCCTTGTTTGATCTCACCTTTTTCACTTTAACAAAAATGGGCTGCACTATAAGACAGCTAACCAACTCTTATAGTACAGCCCTTTTTGTGTTATTTTTCACATTTCTTTTTGATAAATAAATCTGCTAAAGCAAAAATGAAGCCTTCATTTTCATACGTTGCAAAAAACGTGATGCCAAAAGGAATCTTCACAAATTCCTCACCAGATGGCAAAGCAATGGCGCATAAGTCTAATAAATTGCAGTGATTCGTAAACCGCCCCAAAGCTTTATTTGTTTCAAACGGATTGTTCCGCACTTGCTCTCTTGTCCATGTGCCGCCAACCGTAGGCATGACAAGAACAGCATCCTCCAGCAGCTTTCTGACCTGACATTTTAAATCCTGCAGCCTGTGCATAGTTCGGAATACCGATGCAGCACTATACCGATCATCTGCACCTGATCGCAAAACTTCTTCTGTCACAGGAAAAACCTTGTTCGAATGTTTGTTGATAAATTCACCGACAGCTGCCCAACGCTCGGCAACCCACGGCCCTTCATACAGCATGTCGGCTGCCTCGCAGAAAACAGCAGATTCTATATATTCCATTTTGATCCCTAATTGATTTATAGCAGAAATCGCTGCATTCCAAGCATGCCGATACTCGCTCGCATAAGGGCCAAAAAACTCAATCGTCTCTTTTGGTATGCATATTTTCTTAGGCATTTTTTTCTTTGGGTGCGGAATATTTCTGGACCATGGGCAATTGGGATCGAAACCACGAGCTAATGAGTCTATTAAAAACGCATCTTCCAAGGTGTTAGAAAATACTGTCACACAATCTATGCTCTCACATGCGGGAACAACCCCTCGAGTGGACCATGCGCCCAAGCTCGGTTTCAAACCGATTAAATGATTCAAGGCTGCAGGGACACGTCCGGAGCCCGCTGTATCTGTACCAAGTGAAAACGGAGCATGGCCACGAGCGACTGCTACGGCAGAACCAGAGCTTGATCCTCCGCTAATTAACTCTTCATTGAATGCATTGCAGGTTTCTCCATATGGACTCCTTGTTCCCACTAAGCCCGTAGCAAATTGGTCCAAGTTCGTTTTCCCTAAAGGGATCGCTCCTGCGGCAATTAAACGTTCGACAACTTCAGCATGTTCAGCTGGTATATAAGCATATGCAGGACATCCGGCTGTTGTCGGCACCCCTGCTTGGTCAATATTATCCTTAATTGCAAATGGAATTCCCCACAACGGCGTTTTTTCAAAGTCCAGTTCGTATAATCGTTCCAAATACGGGCGAATGTGTTCTATAGAAGGGGGCGTAATCCAAATATTCATGTGTTCATCTTCTTTTGCTCTAGAAATTATTTCCTTAATAACTTCCTCTGGTGTAAGTTCTTTGCTTCGATACTTTTCTCTCAGCCACTTAATCGTCAACTTGCGAGGAAAAGCTTTTTTACCCATAAATTCATCCTCTTTCCATGAACAGTTTCAAAGATGGCAAAAAGGTTTTTATAAATTTTCAATCGCCTTCAACACTTTTTCCGAACTTGAAACACTGCCAAAAACCCCGCCTTGCATTTTGACCATATTCAAAGCAGCAAGATGATTGGAATAGTCGGTCGCACCTGTGCAATCTTCCAAAATTAAACATTCATAGCCTCTATCATTTGCTTCCCGCATTGTCGTGTGCACGCATACATCTGTCGTAATGCCTGTCAAAATCAGATTTTTGATACCTTTATTTCTTAATACCAAATCTAAATCCGTTGCATAAAAGCTTCCTTTCCCCGGTTTATCAATAATAAGCTCGCCTTCCATCGGTTTTAATTCATCAATAATTTCCCAGCCTTTCTCGCCTCTGACAAGAATCCTCCCGGCCGGTCCTTTTGAACCAATCTCAGCGCCGATTTGCTTGCTGCGCCATAATTTATTTTCCGGCAAATCCGATAAATCCGGTTTGTGTCCTTCGCGAGTGTAAATGATCGTAAAACCTTTAATTTGCCGCACTCTTTCCAATAGCCTTTTGATAGGCTGAATAGCCCTTGCCGTTAAAGACAAATCATATCTCATTTGATCCACGTAGCCTCCTTTCCCGCAAAAATCGGTTTGCATATCAATAATGAGCAAGGCTGTGTTTTCCGGTCTCAAATCCCCATTAAACGGCCAATTATATGGTGAAGCTTCAACGTACATAGATGGAGAACTCCTTTCTTTATTTTGTAATTGAACACGATTTGTACCCTTTTTTATTAAAACGTTATTGCGCTCTTTTGATCTTCTCATCAAAACTTTGATATTGTCTTTGCCCCACTGACGATAAAAAAGCATAAGCAATTGCTGCTGTTATCATTCCAACGACTGCCGTAGATAAAAACGGGGCGTAAAATTCCAAAAGAAATGATATGAATGATCCGATTGCCCATGCAATAAAAGGTTGAATTCTAATCGTATTTTCAAAACCAGCATGTTTTCGAATAAAAAATTGATCGATAATGATGATCGCTCCGATCGGAGGTACAATAACACCTAGAATTGTCAACCAGTTCGGAAAATAATTCCATGCACCTGAAATGGCAATAATCACTCCGAAAATTCCCAAAATGATTGCAAGTGAACGCATCTTTTTATTTAAAAGCGTCGACCATCCAACAGCTCCGTTGTATAAACAGTGAGAACAAACACTCCCTAAATTCAAGAACAAGAGCAAAACAGCTACAGTTGATAAAAAGCCCCCTTTAGCTGCAATATATTGAAAAAAATCTGCATTGCCGTTTTCAACAGAAGCGGCTGTAATAATACCGCCAAATAACATCGCAATTAAGTTGGCGCATGGAAACGCTGAAAATGTTGCAAGAATCGATTCTTTTGTATTTTTAGACCATCTATTAAAATCACCTGCCATCGTTCCGGAATCAATAAATAATGCGACAACCATTGTTACTGCTACACCGAAAGCTATCGATCCATCTCCGCTATAGTTTACAATCGATGACCATCCCGCATTTTTTACAGCATCTGACACAGCCCATAACCCTAAAATGACAAAGAACGGAGCTGAAACTGCGCCAATCAATGTCAAAGCCTTTACACCAAATAATGTAATCAATATATACAGAACCCCTGCTAATAACGTTACAGCAATTAGATTGCTTCCAAAGGCCTCGTGCATGCTGGAACCAGTTAAACCTACTTGAACGGCAAACCAGCCGATAACAAGCGTCGATAATAAACCAGACACTAGAATCGATCCTTTTTTGCCGAACGTAACGGCTGCCTGCAATCCAAAGTTATACCCTTTTTTCGTCGAAAGGACACCCAACATTCCGACATACGCAAATAATATGAGGTTCCCGATCAAAATCGCTGACAGTCCCTTCAAAAACCCTAATGCAGCGACTATTGCTGCACCAGTTACTGCACTTGTAATAATCATCGGAAACCCGATCCAAACAAATGAGACGGATAATAAGCTTTTTCGTTTCTCAAGAGGGACTGGCTCATTTTCATATTCTTCTTCTAAAATGGCGTCTTTTGGATTTTCCATCATATCCACTCCTATCTTTTTTTATTCATTCATGTTTTATGAATAAACAGTCCAACCAGATTCATTGAGTGCTTGTCTAACGCTTAACATGATGTCTGCCGATTTTGGCATATCACCATGAACAATGCACCTTCCTAACATGCGAATCCCTCCAAACCTATATGGATTTTATTTATAATTTGCAATCTATTTTGCGCAATTCCTTGACAATCGTGCCGCATGTGCGGTTCAGATGATCGGCAATCAAACTTAACAGTTCGTTTAATTTCTGCTGCTCCACTAACTTTAAAATGTCGTGATGCTCTTTTTGGCCGACCTTTAAGGAGTCCGCCTTGTATGTATAGATATACATATAAGGAATAACCATATCCCAAACCTTTTTAATGAGTTGATTCAATTGTTTAGATCCTGATTGTTCATAAAATAACAAATGAAATTTTTGATTTAGCTGATGCCATTCAAAATATTGGATCTCATCATCATCCATTTGACAAACAACCTCTTTTAATTCAGATATATTATTTGGTGTTATGTTCGGCAATGCCCATTCAATGGCCAACGTCTCTAAACGCATTCTTATCGCAAAAATTTCTTGCACCTCTTTAACGGTCAGCTGCCTCACAATAATGCTTCGTCTTTGAAAATACACAAATCCCTCTGCTTGCAATTGTCTTAACGCTTCCCTGACAGGCATAGTACTGACTCCGTACTGCTCGGCAATGTGCCGGATTGAAATTTTCTCGCCTGGAACAATTTCACCGCGCATTATCTGTTCCCTAAGCCTTACATAAACTTCATGATTGACAGTCGAAACATTAATTTTTTGGGCCATACTGATACCTCTCCCGGCATTTTTTGTGATTTGTGATCACATCAAACAGCAACAATAAATAGAATGCTTTTCATAACCGAAATATAAGATATGTGATCACATAAACCATCTCTTGTTTAGTATATTATGAAAAACAAAAAATACATTCCATAATTATGTGATATTTTTTTACATAGTTTTTTTAAAATTTCTTATTGACATCAAATATTTTTTATCTTTCATTTTTATGTTATATTTTCTTACATTACTTGATAAGTTTTCAAAGGAATGGCTTCCTTATACCAAGTGGTGCGGGATTTTCTTAAATTGACAAGGAAACGGAGAGACAGCCGCTTGAAGCCTAACCAATTATTGTCTCTGTTAAAAATGTCGAAAAATTGTCTTATGTACTATCTAAAAGTGGAAATATGTTTACCTAAGAATGAGTGCTCACTCTTTCCAGTTGCGTGTTGGAATAAGAAAAAAGCAGAAATGGTTCTGTTTAAAATGCCGAGGAATGGACGGCTCTAAAAAACAAATCGCCAACCATTTTTACAACTTGTCATAGTTTTGGAAAAGAAAAAAACATTTTCAAAAGCTACAGATGTTGAAATTCACCAATATTTTCCTCAAGTACATAACAAAAAATGTTGCACATCCTGTCGTTGCAAAATCACTAGCGTCTCAAAAACAATAAGAATGTAATTGCAAAAGCAACCGCAATAAAAAAATCATCCACCCTTTAAAGCCAAAAGCAAGGTGGATGTTTCAACCGCTATCTGTCTGTTCCCATTAAAAAGATTTCGTTCAATTGCATCCGCCATCAAAAAGAGCCTTCACTTTTACCTTATGTTAGATTCCAAATATTTTAAAAATATTGATTCTTGCTGTTTTTGAATTTCAGGAAGCAAGGCATATTCTTTAAAACTTGGAAATCAGAAAATGTCTGTACTTTCTTCCCACTTCAATTGATCTTATTTTTCATGAATCCAGACTAACATTTCTCCGCTTTCCCGGTTGCACCAAGCATAATAAGGAACTGCTTTCAATTTTGCTGTTCTTGTTTGCACATTCACTGGTTTGTACAATTCATCATCCCATACCGCCTCATCAATTCGCTCTGCTTCACCAGTAATAACCGTAACACCACCGAGTAGATCGGGTTCAAAGCTGGCAAACAGTTTTGCATCACGACTGAGGTAGATATTTGGCAAATTTGAGCCATTATCCACTTCTTCCAAGCAGTACACAATTGGACCTCGCTGTAATGCAACTTTGCCGGCATTTGCCCGCACATTTGGATTTGCCTTTATACGTTCAATCGGCATTGGAAGGAATAATTCAATCTGATCATCATTTTGCCATGTACGTTTTAAATACGCATATCCATTTTTTAGGAATGGAGTTATATCGACCGCCTCACCGTTTATTTTTAGTTGAGCACCTCTGCACCATCCAGGAATGCGCAGTCCAAGTGTAAATTCACAATCTGATTGTGGTGAAACGGTAATGGTTACGGTGCCATCCCAAGGATAGTCAGTTTTTTGGGATACCCCCACGATTTGGCCGTTAACATTCGCATATATTTCACTGCCAACATATAGATGTACAAACAGTTCATTTTGTTTCAGCGAATAGATATAATGACCAATAGAAGCAATTAACCTTGCTAAGTTAGGCGGGCAACAAGCACAACTGAACCATTTTTGCCTGACTGGTTTTACATGCCGTTTATCATGGCGAGTGCATGCCTCTGGCCAAACTTCAAGAGGATTGACATAAAAGAATTTTTTTCCGTCTAAGTTCATTCCACTGATTGTACCGTTATATAAAGCACGCTCCATTACGTCTGCATATTTTCCATTCATCTCAAGATTCAGCATACGATTCGTCCAAAACACTAATGCAATTGATGCGCATGTTTCCGCATATGCTGTATCGTTCGGCAAGTCAAAGTCAAACGTAAAAGATTCCCAAAACGCACTTGAGCCAACTCCTCCAGTTATATACATTTTTCGTTTCGTTACATTTTCCCATAATGTTTTGCAAGTTTCCTTTAAAGATTCATCCTTGGTTTTTGAGGCACGATCTGCCATGGCTGTATACATATACAGTGCTCTTACCGCGTGTCCGACAGCCTTTGTTTGTTCCCTGACAGGAATATGGGCTTGGTGATAGATATAGCCATCATGAAACCAAAAAGGTTTGGTTTCCCCTCTTTCTTTTTTCTCTATATCAAAATAATGGGGCTGCTGTCCGCGCTCATTAATAAAATATTTACTTAAATTCAAATACCTTTCGTTCCCTGTGGCATCATAAAGTTTTAAAAGAGCCAGTTCAATTTCTTGATGTCCCGGGTATCCGGGAATCTGGTTCTCGCCTTTGCCAAAAACAGCGGCAATATAATCGGCGTATTTGCAAATCGCTTTTTCCCGGTCGCTTTGTAATAAGCGACAGCTGCCTCAATAAGATGTCCTGCACAATACAGTCCATGATTATCTCTAAGATTTGTCCAGCGTTTACCAGGCTCCTTTACGGTATAAAACGTGTTTAGATAACCATCAGGCTGTTGTGCTTTTTCCAACAGTTCAATGACCTCATCCGCCATTTTTTCCAATTCAGCATTAGGTTCGCTTTCCAGACAATAAGCCACCGCTTCCAGCCACTTTGCAACATCGCTATCTTGAAATACCATCCCGTAAAATTCACCTTCTGATTCGCCAGCAGCAATTCTTAAATTTTCAATTGCATGGCTCGGTTCTGCATCGGGAATTCGGTCATTTAAAGCCTCCCATTGGTAAGGAATCACTTCATCCCTCACAACATTCATAAATTTTTTCCAAAATTTATCATCCACTTTCACATTTTTGATAATTGTCGATTTCATTTCAAACCACTCCCTTATCATGTACTTTAAAAAATTTTCCTCCTTTCATAAATATTCTTCATTTCTATCTTAATTTATTTTGTACCGAATTTAGATATAAACGAAACGGTTTGTGAAAGAATTAATCAAAAAAGTGATAGTTAAAAAATATATCCAATAGAGGCTGTCTAAAAAGTCAAATCCTCATTGAAAAATATCAATCTATCAACATTTCTAAAACATTAAAAGGGCGTCTATAAGCCGAAAAACGACTTATTAAACATCCCCATCCAAATTATAGAAGGTAAAGTTCATAGGGGGGGAATTTACACAATAATTTGGACTTGACCAAAGAATTTTGCAAGTTAAAAAGATAGAAAATCAATATAAGATGGGAAAAATCCAATCACAACTAACGCCAACCGAATGAAAAATATTAGAGTTCATAGATAATACGTGAAATTGCAGGTGAAATGTTCATTTCCATCCGAACGGTCAAAAACCATGTCAACAACATTTTAAAAAAATGAAAGAAAAAAGCAGCAAAAAAAATTAGGCTTATTTAAAAGGTAAGTTTAGTTATCCACATGTAGTGAAATGGTCTCAAACTTGAGCTAAAATGAAAAAAATATTCGAAGTATCTCGGAACATAAACAATTGCCAAATAATCGATAGCGCTAAAAAAGAAGTGAAAATAAGATAAACTCTATAAAATAAAGAAAATTGTAAAGGAATTCTAAATAGAAATTTTACGAAAAAATGAGTAATGGAAGCTCCTACAAATAATTGCATTATGACTGATAATATAATAAACACGAGGACAATTCCGAAAATTGCATAAGCCGGCGCTCCTTCTTTTTTCAGCATGATTGGAATATTTTCCGCCTCTGAGCCCATCGATATATAGATGGACAGAATGATCGAAATGAACGACAATGTAAAAGCAATAAAAAACAATACATAGCTGGAAAATTTATTATCCTTTATCCATTGGATCATTTTTTATCACTCATCTCGCTTTTTAGCAAATGAATTATAAGTCTAGTTTTATATCTTAATGGAATATATAACCTTTATTTGAATTTATAGTAATTTATGTTGAAATTTTTATCAAGAAAAATTTTGTATTTTTCTTTTTCAAAATGAAAAATAGCAGAACGGTGCTCACGAGAAAGGAATCATGGCGAAATGAAAAAGCATCGGTTAAAACCGATGCTTTTTATCGTTATTTATTCAGCCAATCTGTATGGAAGATGCCTTCTTTGTCAACACGCTGATACGTATGAGCGCCGAAATAATCGCGCTGTGCTTGAATTAAGTTTGCCGGCAATGTTTCAGTGCGGTAGCTGTCATAATAAGCAAGAGCGGCAGAGAAGCACGGCACTGGAATTCCTCTTTCGATGGCAATCGCAATAACTTGTCGTAAAGCTCCCTGATAGCTTTCAACAATTTCTTTAAAATAAGGGTCCAACAGTAGGTTTGGAAGATCAGGGTCGCGATCGTAAGCGTCTTTGATTTTTTGCAAAAACGCTGCGCGGATGATGCAGCCGCCGCGGAAGATCATGGCAATATCGCCGTATTTTAAATTCCAATTATATTCTTCGCTTGCTGCTTTCATTTGCGCAAACCCTTGAGCATAAGAACAAATTTTGCTCATGTACAGCGCTTTGCGAACAGCTTCAATGAGTTCTTCCTTGCTTCCTTCATAAGGCCGTACATTCGGTCCGCTCAACAGTTTGCTTGCTTTAACACGCTCTTCCTTCATGGCGGAAATAAAACGGGCAAATACCGATTCAGTAATGATCGGAAGAGGGATTCCTAAATCGAGCGCGTCTTGGCTTGTCCATTTTCCTGTTCCTTTTTGCCCGGCGGTGTCAAGAATGACATCGACAAGCGGTTTTCCTGTTTCTTCATCGATTTTTGTGAAAATATCTGCTGTAATTTCAATTAAATAGCTGTCGAGCTCTCCTTTATTCCATTCAGCAAACACTTCATGAAGCTCTTGAGCATTTAATCCTAGAACATGTTTTAAAATGAAGTAAGCTTCGGAAATTAATTGCATATCTCCGTATTCAATGCCGTTATGCACCATTTTTACGTAATGTCCTGCTCCATCTGGACCAATGTAGGTGGTGCACGGCTCACCATTCACCTTAGCGGCGATCGCTTCAAAAATTGGACGCACAAGCTCATGAGCCTCTTTTTGTCCTCCCGGCATGATGGAAGGGCCTTTTAAAGCTCCTTCTTCCCCGCCGGAAACCCCTGTGCCAATAAAATGGATGCCGCGTTCAGCGAGCTGTTTGCTGCGGCGTTGAGTATCTTTATAATATGTATTTCCGCCATCAATTAAAATATCTCCTTCATCGAGATATGGAAGAAGCTGTTCAATAGTTGCATCAGTCGCAGCACCCGCTTTAACCATCAGTAAAATTTTTCGAGGCTTTTCAAGAGAATTGACAAATTCCTCTATACTATACGTTCCGACGATTTTTTTTCCTGCTGTTTCTTTTAGCATTTCGTCTGTTTTTTCTGAAGAACGGTTGTAGACAGAAACGCTGTAGCCTCTGCTTTCAATATTCAATGCTAAATTTTTTCCCATTACTGCTAATCCGATAACACCTATTTGCTGTTTTGACATATGAATACGTCCCTTTCTATTTCGAATAACTATTCTACAGAACTGAAAATACCATAATTAATAGATTGTTTTCAAGTCAAAGCCATATACAAAGTACAGGTTTAAAAAACTTATTTAAAGAAAAAATCTTTCCCGAAGCTCGAGCCGAAAGAATCAATCTCTTTATGCATGCTCAGTCCTTTTTTGATAATTCCTTCTCCATATTTTTCAGACAATTTTTCTATCGCCTGATGGAGCGGTTCATTTTTCGCTTCTTCTTCAAAAGTAAATAGATCAAGCTGTTTAAAAGCATTTTTTTTGTGCATCACATCCTGCCCTGTTATGCCGAGCAGGCGCACAGGCTCGTTTTTCCACAGCTTTTGAAAAACAATCAAAGCATGCTGGAAAATTGTTCTTTCATCATCGGTTGGGTTTTCTAATTTCATACTTTTTGTTACAGTCGTCCGGTCTTTATAGCGAAGCATCACTGCAATTTTTGTCGCTACCGCCTCTTTTTTCTTCAATCGGAGACTTACCGATTTCGCCAAACTTTTCAGGGCATTCTTTAACTCTTCTTCATTTGTTGCATCTTCGGGCAGCGTCATCTGATTTCCGACGCTTTTAAAATCATAAACGGACGATGGATCAACCGGGCGATGGTCAATGCCGTTTGCTTTTTCTTTTAACCTTAATCCATTAATGCCAATTATTTTTTCTAGTTGAACGTCGTTCCCTCTTGCAAGGTCACCGATTGTCCGAATTCCGATCTTCTTTAATTTTTCAGCTGTTTTCGCCCCTACGCCATGCATCTCTTCTACATCAAGAGGCCACAATTTCTCTTTAATATCCCTCTTCCTTAAAACCGTTATGCCTAAAGGCTTTTTCATATCAGAAGCTGTTTTAGCCAAAAATTTATTCGGGGCAATTCCGATGCTGGACGGCAGCTCCAGCTCATCAAGAAGCCGCTGTTGAATTTCTTTTGCCAGATCGAGCGGATGTCTTGCGACGTCTGTGACATCCATATATCCTTCGTCTATAGAAACCGGCTCTACAATCGGTGTGTATGAACATAAAATCGCAAACATTGCTTTCGATGCTTTTCGATAACGATCAAAACGGGGCTTTTTGACAATTAAATTCGGGCAAAGCTTCTTTGCCTCCCATACTGGCATGGTCGTCTTTACCCCAAACGCTCTAGCTTCATAGCTGCAAGTCACAACAATTCCTTTCCTCTCCTCCGGGTTGCCGGCTATCGCAAGCGGCAGCCCTTTTAACGACGGATCAAAGGCAGCCTCAACAGAAGCGTAAAAACTATTCATATCAATATGCAAAATAACGCGGCTCATACACATCACCCAATATCATTGTACCATACATAAATAAAAGAGGCTCCCTTGTTCTTTTGAATGGGCGGACAGAGCTGAATGAAGCTGGCATTTCTTGCAGCCTGCTATGCAAATGCTTTAAAAATAAAGGAAAGGGGGTGTCTAATAAGTCGTTTTTACGGCTTATTGACGCCCCCATTAATGTGTTAGAAACGTTGATATATCGGTGTTTATGATTTTTTTATCTTCAATGGCGATTTGACTTTCTAGACAGCCCCGGGATTTCAAAATATAATTTTAAGGTAAATTCGTCGCTCCCATTAAGAAACGATCCACTTCCCTTGCGGCACCTCTTCCTTCATGAATCGCCCAGACAATCAAGCTCTGTCCTCTTCTTGCGTCACCTGCGGCAAATACGCCTTCTACATTTGTTGTAAATTTGCCGTACGGAGCGTTCACTTTCCGGTTTACCGTTTCAACGCCAAATTGCTTCAGAACAGGCTGTTCCGGCCCTTCAAAGCCGATTGCGATAAAGACTAAATCGCACGGCCATACTTTTTCTGTGCCGGGTATTTCTTTAAACACCGCATTGCCGTTTTCATCAAATGATTTTTCCATTTGAATCGTATGCAATTCTTTTACATTGCCATTTTCATCGCCGACAATTTTCTTTGTTTGGATGCAAAATTGACGAGGATCCTGTCCGAATTTGCTTTTGGCTTCCTCATATGCATAATCTAACGTAAAGACCAGCGGAGCTTGAGGCCATGGATTGCCTTCTGCCCGCTCCTTCGGCAAGGCTGGATGTTTACCAAATTGCACAACGCTTTTACACTTTTGCCGCAATGCTGTCGCTACACAGTCAGCACCTGTATCACCGCCGCCAATGACGATGACATGCTTATCTTTTGCATCAATAAACTTTTTGTCTGCAAAATTAGAATTGAGCAGGCTTTTCGTCGTTTCTGTTAAATAATCCATCGCAAAGTGCACGCCGTTTAATTCTCTTCCTTCAATCACAAGATCACGCTGCTTTTGCGCTCCTGTGCATAAAACAACAGCATCATATTGGGAGCGAAGCTCATCAGCGGTGATGTCTTTGCCTACTTCCGTATTAGTTATAAACGTAATTCCTTCTTCTTCTAAAAGACGCACTCTTCTTTCAACAATTTCCTTCTCAAGCTTCATATTCGGAATACCGTACATTAATAACCCGCCGATTCGATCAGCCCGCTCATAAACCGTAACGGAATGTCCCGCTTGGTTCAATTGATCCGCACATGCCAGACCGGCAGGACCTGACCCAACAATAGCGACTTTTTTACCTGTGCGCTTTTCAGGAATTCTCGGCTGAACCCATCCTTCGTCAAAGCCCTTATCGATTATTGCGCGCTCGATGCCTTTAATGGCAACAGCAGGATCTGAAATCGCAACCGTACAAGATCCTTCACACGGTGCAGGGCAAACCCTTCCGGTAAATTCAGGAAAATTATTTGTTTTTAAAAGACGGTCCAGCGCTTCCTTCCATCTACCTCTATAAACAAGATCATTCCATTCAGGGATTAAATTATGAATCGGACAACCTGATGTTAAGCCGTTAATCTCCATTCCCATATGACAGAAAGGAGTCCCGCAGTCCATGCAGCGGGCACCTTGTCTGGCAAGTGTTTCATTTGAAAACGGGAATGAATATTCCTTCCAATCATCAAGGCGGGAAAGCGGATCACGTTTTTTCTCTTCTTCGCGTACATACTCCATAAAACCTGTTGCTTTTCCCACGAGTCTCCCCCTCCTTTTCATCCATTCACTAGGTGTGCAATGAGGTTAATTTGCAACAGCCTGTAAAGCGAATGGTTCACCGGCGGTTGTTTTCTCATTCGCAACCGCTTCAAATGCTGCAAGTACAGCTTCTTCTTTCGTAAGACCTGAATTTTCCATTTTTTCAATCGTGCTGATCATTAATTTGTAGTTTCTAGGTATCACTTTAATAAATCTTCCGACATACTCTTCCCAGTGATCTAATATATGCCGGGCCTTTGGACTTTCTGTATATTGGAAATGCTTCCAAATCATGTCATATACAGTGCGGATTTCTTCTTCATCTTCAAGAGATTCAAATAACACTAATTCCTTATTGACTGTTCGTTTGAATTTCTCCTGATCATCCGCCAATACGTAAGCAATGCCTCCGGACATACCAGCTGCAAAGTTTTTGCCGACAGATCCGAGAATGACAACACGTCCTCCGGTCATATATTCACAACCGTGATCGCCGACACCTTCAACAACAGCATTCACACCGCTGTTTCTTACACAAAATCTTTCGCCGGCTCGCCCTTGAATATATGCTTCACCGCTCGTTGCACCGTAGAACGCCACATTTCCAATAATGACATTGTCACTTGATGCAAAAGATGCTTCTTTCGGGTGACGGACAATTACTTTTCCGCCGGATAAGCCTTTTCCAATGTAATCATTGGCGTCGCCAGTAAGCGTCATCGTCATTCCTTTCGGTACAAACGCAGCAAAGCTTTGACCTGCTGAGCCGTAGAAATGAAGATTGATCGTATCTTCCGGCAGCCCCTCTTCGCCATATTGTTTTGCAATTTCGCTGCCTGTAATGGTTCCAACGACGCGGTTCACATTTTTAATGTTCAAATGGAGTTCAACTTTTTCTTTCCGTTTAATTGCCTCTTCAACTTTCGGCAATACTTCGTTCACGTCTAATGACTGGTCGATTTTATGGTTTTGCGGACGTGCAAATGTTCGCGGACCCTCCACTTGATAAAGCAAGCGGGATAGGTCAAGATGCTTTGCTTTCCAATGTTTTTTTGCACGGTCGCTAACCTTCAATACATCTACTCTTCCAACCATTTCATCAATAGTTCGGAATCCGAGGCTTGCCATGATTTCGCGAACTTCCTGCGCGATGAAATACATGAAATTAACAACATGCTCTGGCTTGCCCATAAATTTTTCACGAAGTTCAGGATTTTGCGTTGCCACTCCGACTGGACATGTATCAAGATGACATACACGCATCATGACACATCCTAGAACGACTAGAGGAGCGGTTGCAAAACCAAATTCTTCTGCCCCGAACAATGCCGCCATCACAACATCACGGCCTGTCATCAGCTTGCCGTCTGTTTCAAGAACGACTCGGTCACGCAATCCGTTGAGCATAAGCGTTTGATGTGTTTCACTAAGGCCGAGCTCCCACGGAAGTCCGGCATGCTTAATGCTCGTCTTTGGAGATGCCCCGGTACCGCCGTCATAGCCGCTGATTGTAATAACGTCCGCTGCACCTTTCGCAACTCCAGCAGCAATCGTTCCTACTCCAGCTTTTGAAACAAGCTTGACGCTGATTCGGGCATCTCTATTCGCGTTTTTCAAATCATGAATAAGCTGCGCCAAGTCTTCAATTGAATAAATGTCATGGTGCGGAGGCGGTGAAATCAATTCCACACCCGGTGTAGAGCCGCGAACTTTTCCGATCCAAGGATACACCTTTTTGCTTGGCAGCTGTCCGCCCTCACCTGGCTTTGCTCCTTGAGCCATTTTAATTTGCAGTTCGTCAGCATTGACTAAATAATGGATTTTCACGCCGAAGCGGCCGGAAGCTACTTGTTTTATGGCGCTTCGCTTCAAATCACCATTTTCATCTGGAACATAGCGGTTCGGATCTTCTCCACCTTCACCGCTGTTGCTTTTTCCACCGATGCGGTTCATCGCAATCGCCAATGCTTCATGCGCTTCCTTGCTTAAGGAACCGAAGGACATTGCTCCTGTTTTAAAGCGGCGTACGATCGATTCCACCGGCTCAACTTCTTCAATAGGAATCGGTTTTCTAGATTCATTGAATTCAAACAAGTTGCGTAAAAACGTCACTTGCTCTTCATTGGCCATCTTCGAGTATTCTTTAAATAACTTATAATCGTTTTTCCGGCATGCCCATTGCAGCGTATGGATCGTTTTCGGATTGAATGCATGGTGTTCTCCGTTTCTTCTCCATTGAAATTCGCTGCCTGGATCGAGCGTTTCATCTCGATAAGTTGTTTTAAATCCTTGAGCATGACGCATTTTCGCTTCTTTTTCAATTTCTTTTAATCCGATTCCTCCAATTTGCGAGGCTGTTCCAGTGAAGTATTCCTCGATAACTTCTTCTCCAATGCCGACCGCTTCAAAAATTTGGGCTCCGCGGTAGCTTTGAATCGTAGAAATTCCCATTTTTGACATGACTTTGACGACCCCGTCTGTCACCGCTTTTTTAAATCTTTTTACTGCTTCTTTATATGAATATGGAATCGTTCCCTTTTGAACAGCATTTCGCACTGTTTCTAAAGCTAAATAAGGATTGACCGCATCTACACCATATCCTATTAGAGCCGCAAAATGGTGCACTTCTCTCGCTTCTCCGCATTCAACAATAATGCTTGCTTTCGTGCGGGTTCCTTTTTTCACCATATATTGATGCAGAGCGCTTCCGGCAAGCAGTGCTGGAATTGCTGCATATTCTTCATTTACTCCGCGATCTGATAAAACTAGAAGTGTAGCGCCGTTTTCCACCGCTTCATCAGCAGCTTGAAAGAGCTGATCTAATGCATTTTTCAAATCATCTTTAAACAAAGCCGGCAAAGTGACGCATTTAAATTCAGGATACGGATTATTTTTCAAAGCAGCGAGTTCTTCATTCGAAAGAATTGGAGATTCTAAGCGAATTCGTCGTGCTGCTGATGGATCAGGATCGAGAATATTTCCTTCTTTTCCTAACAGTGTCATCGTAGAAGTGACGATCGATTCACGAATCGCATCAATCGGAGGATTCGTTACTTGGGCAAACAATTGTTTAAAATAATTAAACAAGCTTTGCGGGCGATCTGACAGCACTGCAAGAGGAGTATCATTTCCCATTGCGCCGATCGGATCTTTTCCATCGATCACCATTGCTGCAATTGTTTTTTCAACATCTTCATACGTATAACCAAACGCTTTTTGGAGTTTGGTTAGATCGTCAACCTTTTCAACATCTTCAGGAACATTGATGTCGAAAATAGAAATCATCTGATCATTGATCCACTGGCGATACGGTTTTTCTTTGGCGATTTCTTCTTTGATTTCCTGATCAGAAATGATTCTTCCTTCTTCCAAGTCAATCAACAGCATTTTTCCTGGACTCAGCCGGTCTTTATAAAGCACATTTTCCGGTTCAACATCAATCACACCGACTTCTGATGAGAAAATAATGTAATCATCTTTCGTCACATAGTAGCGGGCTGGTCTAAGTCCATTGCGGTCCAAAATAGCTCCGATCTGCTTTCCGTCTGTAAACGAGATGGCCGTTGGACCGTCCCACGGCTCCATTAAACAGCTGTGAAACTCATAAAATGCTTTCTTATCATCATCCATTTCATCATCCCAAAACCACGGTTCAGGAATAAGCATCATCGCCGCGTGCGCCAGCTTTTTCCCTGCCAGCACAAAAAATTCAAAAGCGTTGTCTAAAATGGATGAATCGCTTCCGTTCATATCTAAAATAGGTGTGATTTTTGTCAAATCATCCCCGAAAACGTCTGAAACAAACAGCTTTTCCCTTGCAGCCATCCAATTCACATTGCCGCGCAATGTGTTGATCTCGCCATTATGGATTAAATATCTGTTTGGATGCGCTCTTTCCCAGCTTGGGAACGTATTGGTGCTGAATCGGGAGTGGACTAGAGCAAAAGCTGATTGAAATCTCTCGTCCTGCAAGTCTACATAAAATTCATCTAATTGTTCAGGCGTCAAGAGACCTTTATAAACAATTGTCCGGCTTGATAAACTTGCAAAATAAAATTCATTATTTTGAACAAGACGTTCTGCTTGTTTCCGAATAACATACAGCTTTCTCTCAAAAGTAAGCTCGTCTTGAATATCATCGCTCGCCCCAATAAATACTTGTCTGATGAAAGGTTTGCTCTCTTTTGCAAGCCAACCGATCTTTTCAGAATTTACCGGCACAGTTCTCCAACCTAATAATATTTGTCCTTCTTTTTCAATGATTTTGTTGATTTCTGTTTCATAATGTATCCGATCATGTTCACGACTCGGCAAAAAGACCATTCCGACTCCATATCGTCCTTTTTCTGGAAGGTTCATTCGTCCGCAAGCAACTTTAAAATAATTGTGCGGAATTTGAACCATAATGCCTGCACCGTCTCCAGTTTTCGGATCGCTTCCTTGTCCGCCGCGGTGCTCCAATTGACAAAGCATGTGAAGGCCTTTTTTGACAATATCATGAGAAGGTTTCCCCTTCAGATGAGCATATAAACCGATCCCACATGCATCATGTTCAAATTCAGGACGATAGAGACCTTGTGCCTTTGGTAATCCTATCTGTTTCATCTCTTCTCCCCCATTCTCATGCCGATAAGTCTGTATGTATAATTGTAGTTTTCAAAAATAATATTAACAATATATAATTTAGATAATAATAATCTCATTTTGATATAAATTGCTTGGGGGTGAGTCAAATGGAACTGAGACAGCTTATATATTTTTGGGAGGTTGCGAAGCGGGAGCATGTTTCAGAAGCTGCTGAAGCCCTTCATGTCGCACAGTCGGCTATCAGCAGGCAAATAGCAAATTTAGAGGCGGAACTCGGAGTGGAGCTTTTTGAAAGGGAAGGAAGGAATGTTAAGCTTACTCCAATTGGACGTCATTTTTTGCCCCATGTCGAGACGGCTTTAAAAGCGATCGAACACGCCAAACAGCAAATTGAAGAATTTTTGGATCCAGAAAGAGGAACAGTTAAAATCGGCTTTCCGACCAGCTTGGCAAGCCATACAATGCCGACTGTTATTTCCGCTTTTAAAGCAAAACACCCGAACGTTTCCTTTCATTTGCGACAAGGTTCATATAAATATTTAATTGAAGCCGTCAAAAAAAGAGAAATCGATTTAGCTTTTCTCGGTCCTATTCCGACGGATGACAACGATGTGAAAGGGGATATTTTATTTACGGAATCCTTTGCAGCCCTTTTGCCGCACAATCATCCGCTTGCGCACAAAAAAAGCTTAGTGCTGACTGAATTGCGTAATGAACCGTTTGTGACGTTTCCAGAAGGTTATATTCTGCATAAAATCGTGCATGAAGCGTGTCAACAGGCTGGATTTTCCCCAATTATTTCATCGGAAGGGGAAGATTTAGATGCCATCAAAGGGCTCGTATCGGCAGAAATTGGCGTAACATTGCTGCCTGAAAGCACTTTTTATGAAACAATGCCTCGTTTTACGGTAAAAATTCCGATTGAAATGCCTCGTGTAAGCAGAAATGTCGGCATTATTATATCGAAAAATTACGAGCTGGCCCCGTCCGTTAAAGTGTTTTATCAATTTGCTAAAGAGTTTTTCTCAGTACTAGAAAAATATCAATAAAAAAGATGCTCTTCCAACACGACGCTGGAAGAGCGGAACGGCTGTCAATATTATAGAAGCCGGAGGTTGTAAAAACTATCAGAGGTCTTGCAGATGTTTTGGAGCTGTCAATTCTTATTATGAAGCCTAAGGCCTGGCACATCGGATCGTTTGCTGAGTGACGAGCTTCCGGCTTCAAATTTTCAAAGCTCTATTGGTTTGCTACCTCTTTTATAATGGCGACAACTAATTCTGCTGTTTTGACAAGCTCCTCAATCGGCATTTTTTCATTTGTTGTATGAATTTCCTCATAACCAACAGCAAGATTAACAGTCGGAATACCGAAGCCAGCGATAATATTCGCATCGCTTCCGCCCCCGCTTTTTAACAATCTGCTCTCTCTGCCGATTGTTTTGATAGCTTTTTTAGCAATTTGAACGACCTTATCTTCATCGGTAAACGTAAATCCGGGATACATTACGTTAATATCCACTTCTGCTTTTGCTCCCATTTCGGCAGCTGCTGTTTCAAAAGCTTCCTTCATTTTTTGTACTTGCTGCTCCAATTTTTCAGGTACAAGTGAACGCGCTTCAGCTAAAATATCAACGCGGTCGCATACGATATTTGTTTGCGTTCCCCCTTCAAAACGGCCGATATTTGCCGTTGTTTCTTCATCGATTCGGCCTAAAGGCATATTGGCAACTGCTTTTGCTGCAACCGTAATAGCGGAAATTCCTTTTTCTGGCGCAACCCCGGCATGAGCGGTTTTTCCGTGAATCGTCGCTTTAATTTTTGCATGTGTCGGCGCCGAAACAATAATGTCTCCAACTTTTCCGTCACTGTCCAATGCATACCCGTATTGCGCGGTAATCAGTTTTGAATCGAGCGCTTTTGCCCCAATTAAACCTGATTCTTCTCCAACCGTAATGACAAACTCGATTTTCCCGTGAGGAATGTTATTTTCTTTTAATACACGCACCGCTTCCAGCATTGCGGCAAGGCCCGCTTTATCATCAGCGCCTAAAATCGTTGTTCCGTCCGTCACAATATATCCGTTTTGTATAGAAGGTTTTACCCCTTTTCCAGGTACGACCGTATCCATATGAGAGGTAAAATAAATCGTATCAACGCCTTCTTTCGTCGCCTCTAGCGTACAAATTAAATTTCCTGCTCCATGTCCTGTTTTTTCAATTGATTCGTCTTCTATTACTTGTAGTCCAAGCTCGGTAAATTTTTGCTTTAATACATTTGCTATTTCCCGTTCAAATTTTGTTTCTGAATCAATTTTCACGAGTTCTAAAAATTCATTCACTAGCCGGTTTTCCTGAACCATTTTGTCTTTCCTCCTAATTATGTATTCATGTTTAGTGTAACCGATTTTGATTCCGCTTGTGAAATCAAAAAGAAGCTGTCGATGAAGGTTGTCCCCTCTAAAAAATCGTTGTACAATGTTTTATAAATCATGTATATGGAGGGAATCATGATGACAAGCAAAAAAATGCAAAAGTGGGTTGTTTATATTATGTTAGGTTCATTGCTGATCACCTCAATTTTAACAGGCATCACTATGTGGCTTTAAAAATTCAACATGCACTTTTTACACCACATAGGCTGTTTGGTGAAAAACAATTTCTTTCAAATCGGTGCTTCCTCCTCTCGATTGCTCGTCCTCATACTACCTTTTGTTACATATTTTCCGATAAAGTCCATGAATTCCGCACATTCATTTTCGCAAAATCAATCTCGTCCACTGCGGACTTTTGGCATCGTTGCCGCGAATTTTTTTACAGATCACGCTGATTTATTCCATAGCTGTTCACGAATATTTTCAGATCATGCGAACCGATATGGTGAACATTCTTAGCCGATTTTTTTCAGCAGACACGGTCCATTCTTCTGTTTGTATTTTGAAAAGTGCAGCTCGTAAAGGCGTTTCTTCTAAACATATGTATGAAAAAAGCATTGACACGATCTCTCGTTTTATTGTGCTCAATGACAAGAGCTTCATCCTTTTCCTTTTTTGGCGTCGGCAAGACCTTTAAACTGGCTTTTAATAATTAAATATTGCTCCATTTCATATAAAAAATGATAAAGCCTTGCTCTCGTTTCAAATTCCTTTCTTGTTTTCGGAAGCGGTGCCCTTTCCATCTCTTTTTTGATGTCATCTAGCTTTTTTAAAAATTTCTTTGCTGTATTTCCGGAATGAATGTTGTCTTTTAACTCTTCAATAAACTGTGCAATAAGGTGCGCTTGTTCTACGTTTGCGGTGATCATCGTGAACGTCGGCAGCACTCGTTCAATGATTTCAAATTGTTTTTCTCTCATTTTAAAATATGCATAATATTGGTCTTCATGTCTTAGCAAACGATTTTCTACATTTCGGAGCGCCAATCCTTTCCCTTTTTCAATGAGATCGGCTGTCTCAGGAATTTCTTTTCCATCCCACGTATAGTCGCCTTCTCTTAAAAAAGCTACAATTTTTTCAAAAATAACCGCAAAGTTTTTTTCTACTTCTTTTCGATAAACATTAAGGTCATTTTCCAGGCTCGGCATATACAGATTCATTAAGAGCGCTACTCCGATCCCTGTCACAATAATCAAAAGTTCGTTTTGAACAATATCCAGCGTTATTTGACCCGCTTCATATAAGTGCAAAATAATAACAGCGCTTGTTACAATGCCTTCTGTCGTTTTAAAAAGCACCATTGTCGGTATGAAAAAAAGCAACAGAAATCCAATGACAATTGGATGGTAACCAAAAATTTCAAAAAAAAGAAAAGAAAACATCATTCCCGTTATACAAGCAAAAAACCTGGACCAAGCGCTTTTCAATGATTTCTTTTTTGTTACTTGAATACAAAGAATCGAGATGATGCCGGTGGAAACAAAATGGTTTAAATCCATCAGCTGTGCTAAAAATATCGCTAGAGGAGCACCTATCGCTGTTTTTAACGTACGATAACCGATTTTAAATTTTCTCATTACTCATCACCATCATTTGCCTATTCTCTTTTCGAAATAAAAAAGGCGCCACATCTAAAAATGGCAGCCTTTTCTTTTTATACTTCGTCACAATATTGCTCGAATGCCTCTTGCAATTTTTGGACAACAGACATCGGCTCATGTCCTTCGATTTCATGGCGTTCAATCATGGTAACGAGCTTTCCATCCTTGAGCAGCGCAAAAGATGGAGAAGACGGCGGATAACCGGTAAAATAAGATCTAGCTCGTTCCGTAGCTTCTTTATCTTGACCTGCAAATACAGTCACTAATTGATCAGGACGTTTATCATAATGAAGCGCATGATATGCAGCCGGTCTTGCGATTCCGCCTGCACAGCCGCAAACAGAATTAACCATTACTAAAGTGGTTCCTTTTTTCGTTAAAGCTTCATCCACTTCTTCCGGTGTTTTCAATTCCGTATAGCCAGCGGCAACGATTTCCTCACGCGCTTGGCGAACTATGTCGTTCATAAAGAAATTAAAATCGATGCTCATTCATTCGCACCCCTTTCCCTTTTTTTCACCATTATATTGTTATCTTACAATAACAGCAAACTTTGAAGCAAATGTTAACCAATGTTGCTTAAGCATTATTTCTAATAACTCAAAGGACTAATATACGGATGTCGTTTCTTTCGAAATACCTTCTAATATTTGTTTTACTCTTTGCAAAAATCTTCCGCATACTACCCCATCTAATACTCTATGATCGAGAGAAAGGCAGAGATTCACCATATCGCGCACGGCGATCATTCCGTTTTTCATGACAACTAATCTTTTCACAATCGTTTCTACTTGCAGCAAAGCCGCTTGTGGATAGTTAATAATTCCCATTGATTGAATAGAGCCGAATGAACCTGTGTTGTTAACGGTAAATGTGCCGCCTTCCATTTCCTTCGCTTCAATCGTTCCCGTTCTAACCTTTAAAGCAAGCTCGTTAATTTCTCGAGCAATTCCTTTAATGGATTTTTCATCAGCATGTTTAATAACTGGTACATAAAGCGCATCATCTGTTGCAACAGCGATCGAAATATTAATGTCTTTCTTTTGAATAATTTTATCCCCCGCCCAAGTCGAATTCATTTGCGGATATTCTTTCAACGCTTCTGCAACGCTTTTCACAAAAAACGGGAAAAATGTTAAAGGAAAACCTTCTTTTGCTTTAAATTCTTCCTTGATCGAATTTCTTAATTCAACTAACCCAGTTACATCGACCTCAATCATCATCCAAGCATGGGGAATTTCTGTTTTGCTTCGCGCCATATTTTGAGCAATGGCTTTGCGCACCCCAGAAACAGGAATTTCAGTATCACCGGCTGTTTTAGGTGATTTATAGGATTTCGTTTCTTGGATCAAGGAGCCCTTTTTCGGTATATTACCTGCTTCAATCAGTTTCAACACATCTTTTCGGGTAATTCTTCCGAAAGCTCCCGTTCCGTTGACTTTTTCTAAATCAATATCATGTTCTTGAGCTAGCCGGAGCACTGCCGGAGAATACCTGTTTTTCATAGTCTTCTTTTCCGTTTCTTCTTTTTCAGCCGGCTGATGGTCATTAGCATAAAGGCTGTCTTTTGGCTGAATGTTTTTTTCTTGTTCAACCGCCACAGCCTCCACTTCAATTCTGCAAATAACTTCGCCAACTTGGAGAGTATCTCCCTCCTCAGCTACAAGCTCTTTAATTACACCTGTATATGATGAAGGAACTTCTGCATTTACTTTATCCGTCATAACTTCTGCAATGGGATCATATTTGTTGACCTTATCGCCGATGGAGACGAGCCACTTGCTGATTGTTCCTTCTGTCACGCTTTCTCCTAATTGAGGCATTTTCATTTCTTCGATTAGCACGTTGATTCCTCCTTGAGATTAGGGTCAACTTTAAAACTCTGCCAATTCTCTCATCGCTTTTTCAATTTTTTCTGCATTCATCATAAAAAATTTTTCCATTGTCGGTGCAAATGGCATCGCAGGTACATCCGGGCCTGCAAGCCGTTTAATTGGTGCATCAAGATCAAACAAACAATGCTCTGCAATAATGGCGGATACCTCGCTCATTACACTGCCTTCTTTATTATCCTCAGTCACGAGAAGCACCTTGCCGGTTTTTGAAGCGGCCTCAATAATAGCCTCCTGATCAAGCGGATATACCGTTCTTAAATCTAAAAGGTGGACAGAAATTCCATCTTTTTCTAATCGTTCAGCTGCCTGCAGAGCAAAATGAACGCACAATCCATATGTAATAACGGTAATGTCATCCCCTTCCAGCTTGACATCCGCCTTTCCAATCGGCAAAACATAATCATCTGCCGGAACTTCCCCTTTAATGAGCCTGTATGCCCGCTTATGTTCAAAAAATAAGACAGGATCATCATCGCGTATCGCTGCTTTTAATAATCCTTTTACGTCATACGGCGTAGAAGGTATGACAATTTTCAAACCAGGCTGGTTGGCAAATACCGCCTCAACAGACTGAGAATGGTATAAAGCACCGTGCACTCCTCCGCCAAACGGCGCCCGAATCGTAATCGGACAGTTCCAGTCATTGTTGGAGCGATACCGTATTTTCGCTGCTTCTGAAATAATTTGATTGACAGCCGGCATAATAAAATCAGCAAATTGTATTTCACAAACAGGGCGCATTCCGTACATGGCCGCTCCTATTCCAACGCCAGCGATAGCAGATTCAGCAAGGGGAGCATCGATTACCCTCTCTTCTCCAAACTGTTCATATAACCCTTGAGTCGCTTTAAAAACTCCTCCTTTTTTCCCGACATCTTCTCCTAGTAGAAATACTTTTTCATCTCGCTCCATTTCCTCACGAAGTGCAGCTGTAACTGCTTCGATATATGACATAATTGGCATCTTTTTTCCTCCTTCAGTTTCCATACACATGTTTCAGTGCATGTTCCGGAGCCGCATAAGGCGCATTTTCTGCATAATCAGTTGCTTCATCGATTACGCTTGCAATTTTCGTCTGCATATTTTGTTCCAATTCCTCTGTTAACAATCCAATTTCTTTTAAATAGGATGCAAACGTATAAATCGGATCTTTTTTCTTAGCTTCTTCGATTTCTTCTTTTGTCCGGTAGCTCCGATCATCATCATCGCTCGAATGGGGTGTAAGGCGGTGCACAAGCGTTTCAACCAATGTCGGTCCCTCTCCTCGGACAGCTCTTTCTCTCGCTTCCTTCACAACTTTATACACTTCAAGAGGATCGTTTCCATCTACAGTCACCCCGTGCATGCCGTACCCTGCTGCTCTATCTGACACTTTTTCGCAAGCTAATTGCTTTTGAATCGGAACGCTGATGGCGTATTGGTTATTTTCACACATCAAAATGACAGGTAATTTATGTACTCCAGCAAAATTCGCCCCTTCATGAAAATCTCCTTGGTTCGAAGATCCTTCCCCAAAGGAAACAAATGTGACAAAATCCTTTTTATCGATTTTTCCTGCTAAGGCGATTCCAGCTGCATGAGGAACTTGAGTTGTAACAGGGGATGAACCAGTTACAATCCGATTTTTCTTTTGGCCGAAATGTCCCGGCATTTGCCTGCCCCCGGAATTCGGGTCTTCCGCTTTTGCAAATGCTGACAGCATTAATTCTTTCACGGTCATTCCAAAGTGCAGGACAACGCCTACATCACGGTAGTAAGGCAAAATATAATCCTTTGTTTTGTCCAAGGCAAAGGCTGCACCAACTTGAGCGCCTTCATGCCCTTGACATGAGATGACAAATGGGATTTTTCCTGCTCGGTTTAAAAGCCACATCCGTTCGTCCACTTTTCTTGCAAGAAGCATCGTTTCATACATGTTTAATACGTCCTGATCCGTTAAACCTAAAGACTGATGACGATTTTTGGGCATGACAAGACCTCCCTAGCTTATATATGTATTGCTTTGCCATTTACCGCAAGAGCCGCTTCCATTATTCCTTCTGACAATGTTGGATGGGCATGAATCGTACGGGAGAGTTCCCAAGAGCTTGCATCGAGAAAGCTTGCTAAACTTCCTTCAGAAATCAGCTCTGTTGCATTTGGTCCGATAATATGAATTCCTAAAAGATCATCGGTCTTTTCATCTGCGACAATTTTGACAAACCCTTGCGGTTCTCCATAAATGAGCGCTTTTCCAACTCCTTGAAAAGGAAATTTTCCGATTTTGACGGTATAGCCTTTTTCCCTCGCTTCTTGTTCTGTTAAACCGATACTTGCAGCTGCAGGATTCGAATAAATACATTTAGGGACTTTTTTGTAGTCAATTGGCAAAACATTCTCTCCTGCAATATGTTCTACGGCGCGTATTCCTTCTTGCGATGCGACATGGGCAAGCTGAAGACCGCCGATGACATCACCGACTGCATAGATGTTTGATTCCTTTGTTTGATAAAACTCGTTTGTCACAATATAGCCATTATGGATTTCAATTTCGGTATTTTCCAATCCAATTCCTTCTGTGTTCCCTTTTCTCCCTATTGACAACAGCAGTTTTTCACTGTGCAAACTGATTTCTTGTCCATCCTGTTCGATGAACACTGTGATTCCGTTTTGTATTTCTGTTTTTTCAGGCAAAATCGATATATTCGTAAAAATGCGGACCCCTTTTTTCCTCATTAGCCGTTCCATTTCTTTACTTATTTCAATATCTTCTGACGGCAAAATTCGATCCGCCATTTCAAGGATCGTGACTTCAACTCCGAAATCAGAGAGCATAGATGCCCATTCCATTCCAATCACTCCGCCGCCCACAATGATCATAGATGAAGGAAGGCGTTGTAATTGCAATGCTTCATCTGACGTCAAAATAGTCTCGCCGTCAATCGTTAATCCAGGCAATTCACGAGGGCGCGATCCAGTTGCAATAATAACGTATTTCGGAAGTAAAATTTGGTTTTCCTCCCCGTTTTCCATCTCTACAGAAACTGTTCCCGGCTGTGGAGAAAAGATGGACGCACCTAAAATTCGTCCGATGCCATGAAACACATCGATCTTTCCCTTTTTGACTAATTGCCTGACCCCTTGATAAAGTTGAGAAACTATCTTTTCCTTCCGCTCCTGCACTTTATCAAAATTGACTTGAACATTGGACAGCTCGATTCCAAAGTCGCTGCTTTTTTTTGATTGAGCAAATATTTCAGCGCTTCGCAATAAAACTTTGCTCGGGATGCAGCCCGAATGCAAACAGGTCCCCCCAAGCTTTGATTTTTCTACAATAGCTGTTTTCATACCGAGCTGGGATGCCCGGATCGCTGCGACATATCCTGCTGTTCCTCCTCCTAAAATCACTACATCATATTCCTTGGCCATGAAACTCTCCTTCCTTTAATCTCTTCTATGTATGCTAAAAATCCGATTTTTATAAATATTTAAATAGAAAAGACGTCTGCTATTTGTCCATTCACCATTAATAAAATGGCATACCTTCATCATAACATGTTTATTTGTATTGACAAATTGTTAGATGACCGTAAAAATGAAATTGATCCGTACTATTTTAACAGAAAGGGATATAAAGTCAAATGATAAGGCTTATTGCATTGATGATTATGGTGATTCCAGGGATTCTGGCGGTTTACGGAATTAAATTAATGCGTGATATGCTTTTTGGCATTTTACAGCCCCCGTTTCCTTACTTATGGCTGCAATTTTTAATGGGTTTATTATTTTTCCTAGCAGGATTGTTCTTTATAGGAGGATTTATTTTGCATAGAGATAGAAAACGCAATCGAGTTCAGCCGCGTTTTCAGAAAAAAAGTAACCGCCGTTAGGCTCAGCGGTTACTTTTTTTTCAGGAGGCCTTATGCTCCAATCTCAATTTATCTGCCACCATGGCGATGAATTCTGAGTTCGTCGGTTTGGCTTTTGACATGCTGACTGTGTAGCCAAACAGCGATGAGATAGATTCAATGTTGCCGCGGCTCCATGCTACTTCAATAGCATGGCGGATAGCACGTTCCACACGGCTTGCCGTTGTGTTAAATTTTTTCGCAATATCTGGATAAAGCACTTTTGTAATCGATCCTAACAGCTCGATATCATTATAAACCATGGAAATCGCTTCTCTTAAATATAAATATCCTTTGATGTGCGCAGGAACCCCGATTTCATGAATAATGCTCGTAATACTAGCGTCTAGATTGTCATTTTTATTTTCAGAAACAGCAGAGCCAGATTTATGTAAAGATATATTTTTCATTAAAGGCGAAGGCTTTCCACTCACTTGACGAATATTTCCAGCCAGCTGTTCCATGTCGAACGGTTTTAAAATAAAATAAGCAGCCCCTAGGTCGACCGCTTTTTTCGTTACATCCTCCTGGCCAAAAGCAGTTAACATGATCACGTTCGGCTTTTTCGCTTTGTTTAGCTCCTTGAGCTTTTGCAGTACTGCTAATCCATCTAAATGGGGCATTATAATATCCAATACAAGAACGTCCGGGCTTTTTTCATTCAAAATATTTAAACATTCCTGACCATTGTAAGCAACACCGATCACTTCCATATCTTCTTGGCTGGATAAATATTCATCCAAAAGGGCAACAAGCTCTCGATTATCATCAACGATACATACTTTAATTTTTTCCACACGCACTCCTCCCAATCCTCTTTACAAAATTATACATTGCTTGATCTACAAGATATTTTCGACAACTTTACAGAGAATCCTTTTCCTTTTTTAAAAAAAAATGAAAAATTATGTGTTTTTTCAAAGTTCTTCTTTTTATTATGAATAAAGTCTTAGATTTCAACCAAATTTCTCCTCTAACAAACATAAACAGCGTTTTTGTAATAAATATGTATGTCGAATTAAATAAATTTATACATAAATTTTCGCTTTGATTCAACCAGTACACTTCCCTTGCTTTTAAAGCAAACAGCCCACTTCACAAAATTCCTTTATGTGAACGTGACGTTTTTCGCAAAAGGATTTATTTAAGAACGCTGCATCATGTAATAAGAAAAAGCGAGTGCGTTAACTCGCTTTTTGCTGCTTTTCGTCAATACTAATCCCTGCGTCTTGCAGCATCCATTCAATGTGAACACCGTAACCAGATGTCGGATCATTGACAAATACATGAGTCACAGCGCCAACCAGCTTTCCATCTTGAATGATTGGACTGCCGCTCATTCCTTGAACAATGCCTCCTGTTTTCTTAAGCAATTCCTTATCTGTCACTTTTATGACCATACCTTTTGTTGCAGGAAACTTTTGATTAACGGTACTGACAATTTCTACATCAAATGCTTCCACTTTATTTTGATCTACCACTGTTAAAATTTGTGCAGGACCTTCTTTCACTTGATGTGAAAAAGCAACTGGTATCGGTTTGTCCATAATTCCGTTTTTCACTTCTTGATTCAGCCTGCCAAATATGCCGAATGGACTGTTTTTTGAAATAGAGCCGATCACTTCATGTTTTTCTGAAAATCTTGCTAATTTTTCACCTGGACTTCCGCCTCTTCCTTTTTCAATCGACGTTACCGTAGACCGGACAATTTTTCCGTTTTCAACCACAATCGGTTTTTTTGTATCCATATCTGATATAACGTGCCCAAGAGCACCGTATTTTTTTGATTTCGGATCATAAAACGTCATCGTTCCAATGCCTGCTGCAGAATCCCGTATATAGAGACCGATACGATACGTTTTGTCGCTTTTGTCTTTAACTGGTGTCAATTTCGTGTTGAGAACTTTGTTGTTGCGTTTTACTTCGATCGCTAAAGGGCGGCCTGTTCTTCCTGCTTCTTGTATAAATGGAATAATATCACTCATTTTTTCTATTTTTGTCCCATTAATTTTTGTTATCATATCGCCGACTTCTACACCTGCCGATTCACCCGGTGATTTTTTTCCGGCTTCAGTTTCAATTTGGTGAAAGCCGACTACTAAAACACCAAGTGTATTTAACTTAACACCGATCGATTGGCCTCCAGGAATTACCTTTAATTCCGGGAGAACTTTGACATTCACGTTTTTAACCGGCATGCCTTTTATTTCATAGAGAATTTGTCCATCTCCAGATTTCGTGCCTTTTAGCTGCAATTCGTCCCCGCTTTCCGACACTTTGAAAGCGTTTTGAACATCCTGAACTTGAGCTTGAGCTGGAATAACATTTTTTTCTATTGTATAAACGTCATGTTCAAAAATGGTGATTGTTTTCGGAATGTGTAAATATTGTCGCACCTCTTTTGAAAAGCCTAAACTGATTAAAGAAACAAGGAGAATCGTACCAATTATTTTTCTGATGTATTCTAAAGTCATTTCTTCACTCTCCTCGCTCCTAACCCACACCATATGACTATTTCACATGGCTACATCTAATAATTTTTCCTTGAGCGAGGTCATTTATAACTTTTTCTTAAAGAAATTATTTCCGCTAGGAGGATTTCACCGATATAGCCAGATCCAACAGCTCTTTTGCATGCTGCTTCGACAATTCCGTCACTTCTGCTCCAGCAATCATCCGGCCGATTTCTGCAATTTTTTCTTTTTCAGAAAGCGGAATAACCTTTGTTTTCGTTCTTCCCTCTTTGCTTACTTCCTTAGCAATTAATAGATGGTTGTCAGCCATCGCTGCAACTTGAGGAAGATGCGTGATGCATAGCACTTGAGAGTTAATCGACACCTGATAAATTTTTTCTCCGATCGCTTGGGCGACACGGCCGCTTACACCAGTATCCACCTCGTCAAATATGATGGAAGTAATTCCTTGATGCTTGGAAAAAATCGTTTTTAAGGCAAGCATGATTCTTGATAATTCCCCGCCGGAAGCAATTTTCGCAAGAGGCTTAAGAGGTTCGCCTGGATTGGTGGAAATGTAAAATTCCACAAAATCCATGCCGTCACTTCCAAATTTCGCTGGAATTCCATCGATCAAAGCGGAATCTTGGGCCTCTTTCTGCGAAAATTGAACCTTAAATGTAGTTTTATCCATGTACAGCTGTTTTAATTCAGATGTGATTTGAGCAGTTAGCTTGTTTGCATATTTTTTTCTTATTGCCGTTAAATGTTGGGATTTTGTCAGCAGTTCTTCGACGACAGATTTAAGCTCATTTCTAAGCGTTTGAATATGGCTATCACGGTTTTCAATCGTATCGATCTCTTTTTCAATTTCATCTCTATATTGCAAAATGTCTTTGATTGTTTGCCCGTACTTTCGTTTTAACCGATGAATGACATGGAGGCGGTCCTCTATCATATTTAACCGATCAGGATTAAATTCCATGCGTTCTAATTCATTTCTAAGCTGAAACGTTAAATCCTCTACAACGTAAAAACTGTTCGACAGCGTTTCGGACATTTCTTTTAACTGTTTATTAAATTCTGCTGCTTCTTCTAAATGATTCATGGCAAGTCGTAAAAAATCAAGCCCGCGCTGCTCTCCCTGCAGCGATTCATAGCTATTTTTCAAGGCTTCATAAATTTTTTCAAAATTTAACATTTCCTGCCGTTCTTCCTGAAGCTTTATATCTTCATCCATTTTTAAATCGGCATCGTCAATTTCCTTTAATTGAAACTTCAATAAATCCAATCGATGCGCCATCTGCTGCTCATTTTCTGAAAGGGCTTTTAACCGCTTTGTTAAGTCCGCGTATTTTTTATAAAGCTTTACGTATGCATCCTTTGCTTTTTTCACTTCTTCGCCGCCATATTCGTCGAGAAGATGAAGATGCTTTTGCTCGTCCATCAGCTCTTGATGATCGTGCTGTCCGTGTATATCGACTAATGTGCTCCCAATATCCCGGAGAATTCCGATTGTGACAAGCTTTCCATTAATTCTGCAAATGCTTTTTCCGTTAGCGGAGATATTCCGGTTTAAAACAATCATGCCTTCACTAGCATCTATTCCTAATTCATGGCACTTTTTCAAGCACGGATGGTCCTCTTCCTCCAATATAAACAACCCTTCCAATTCAGCGCGCTTTTCACCGGCTCGTACAAATTCAGAAGAACCGCGTCCTCCTACAAGAAGAGATATAGCATCAATAATGATCGATTTCCCAGCACCTGTTTCTCCCGTCAGCACTGTCAGCCCTTTTTCAAAAGAAAGAGATAGGGATTCAATAATGGCAAAATTTTTAATCGACAATTCCGCTAACATCGCATTTTCACCCCAAACTTGTTAAAGCATGTCCAAAAATTTTTCCGTCAACGTTTTGGTGTCTTCATTCTTCCTGCATATAATTAAAATCGTGTCATCGCCGCAAATTGTCCCTAATATTTCTTCCCAGTCCAAATTATCAATTAATGCACCAATTGCATGAGCATTTCCCGGCATTGTTTTCATCACAAGCAAATGTCCGGCAGAATCGATTTTAACAAACGCATCCATCAATGCTCTTTTCAGCTTTTGATGGGGATTGAAGCGCTGATCTGCGGGCAGGCTGTATTTATAACGTCCATCAGATGTCGGAACCTTCACTAAATGGAGCTCTTTGATGTCGCGGGATACGGTTGCTTGGGTGACATTAAAACCTAAATTTTTCAGCATTTCAACTAGTTCATCCTGCGTTTCGATTTCGTAATTTGTGACAAGCTCTCTAATTTTAATAAGACGCTGTCCTTTTGTCATTAGCGACCACCCCTATTCTCTTTCCTGTTATGATATCTCATAGAAAAACAGGAATAACTTGTATTCGTTATCCCTGTCTCTTTATTTTTAACGTGGAATGAGCGTTTTTCACAATTTCTTCAATTGTTTCCGTAAATTTTATGTCACCTTTTTCTTTTGCCCCTCCCCAATACAAATGGAGCAAAAACTCTATATTTCCGTTGCTGCCAGTGATCGGAGAGTACGATAAATGTAAGCAATCAAATCCTTCATTGATTGCAAAGGCCGTTATGTCATGCAAAACTTCCTCATGAACCCGAGCATCCTTCACAATTCCTTTTTTCCCGACTTTTTCTTTTCCTGCTTCAAATTGCGGCTTAATTAGCGCGACGCATTCACCAGTGGGCACCAAAATGGTTTTTAAAACAGGGAGGATCAATTTTAAAGAGATAAACGATACATCAATGGTAGCAAATTCCGGAAGCCCCTTTTGAAAATCCTCCGGCTTTACATAACGGAAGTTTGTCCGTTCCATCACGATGACACGTTCATCTTGACGCAGCTTCCAATCCAATTGATTATACCCGACATCCACCGCATAACATAATTTTGCGCCGTTCTGCAAGGCGCAGTCGGTAAATCCTCCCGTAGAAGAGCCGACATCTACCATAATTTTTCCTGCCACACTGATTTCAAATTGTTTCAATGCCTTTTCCAGCTTTAAACCGCCTCTTGAAACATAAGGGATCGCATCTCCCTTTACAGTTAACGGGATGTCGCGATCAATTTTTTCGCCAGGCTTATCCAATCGTTTTTCATTTGAATAAACAAGCCCGGCCATAACGGCCCTTTTTGCTTTTTCTCTCGTTTCTGCAAGTCCTCTTTCTACAAGCAATACATCTAAACGTTCCTTTTTACCCATATTTGATTCCTTTTTCTTTTTTTGGTATTACTTCGAGCACATTTTTTATTATTCCTTCTTTTGTTAATCCAATCTCTTCTAATAGTTTTTCCACGCTTCCATGCTCGATAAAGCGATCTGGAATTCCCATTCTTTTCATTGTAAGATTTGTAAAGCCATGCTTTTCAGCAAATTCTAATACCGAGCTGCCAAAACCGCCTTCAAGAACTGCTTCCTCTACTGTTAAAATCGGTATTCCTTCGTTGAAAATCTCAAGAAGCATTTTCTCATCAAGCGGCTTTAAAAAGCGGGCATTGACGACTCGAACGGAAACATTATTTTTGGCAAGTGCTTTCGCTGCATCCAATGCCATTTTAATCGTCGTTCCAAATGTTAAAATGACAGCATCTTTACCTTGTAAAAGAACTTCCCACGTACCGATCGGAATTTCTTTCAGCTCAGGATCAAGAGGCACACCCAATCCTGTTCCTCTCGGATAGCGAAGAGCGATCGGCCCTTCATCGTACTTCAGAGCCGTATAAACCATATGCTGTCCTTCATTTTCGTCTTTCGCCATCATTAATACAATGTTTGGTATATGCCGCAAAAAAGCGATGTCAAATACTCCCTGATGGGTTTCTCCGTCAGCTCCGACGAGTCCTGCGCGGTCAATTCCGAAAAACACATTTAAGTTTTGTCGGCAAATGTCATGAACCATTTGGTCATAACCGCGTTGCAAAAAGGTTGAATAGATTGCCAAAAACGGCTTCATATTGGCAGCAGCAAGTCCTCCTGCAAGCGTCACCGCATGCTGCTCTGCAATACCGACATCAAACATTCTGTCCGGAAATTCTTCTCGGAATTTTTCAAGTTTCGAACCAACCGGCATGGCTGGTGTAATTGCAACAATTCTTTCATCGTTTCTCGCTAATTTTCGAACTGTTTCACTTACTAATTCACTCCAAGACGGAGCCGATATTTTCGGTTTAACAAAATCGCCTGTTTCAATTTTATATGGGCCTGTTCCATGCCATGTTCCAACCTTATCTTTTTCGGCAGGCAAATAGCCCTTTCCTTTTTTCGTGATAACATGCAGCAAAACAGGGCCTTTTGTTTTTTTGGCATAACTAATGTTTTCCATCAATGCCTGAAAATCATGTCCGTCAATCGGTCCAAGATAGGTAAAGCCAAGCTCCTCAAAAAACATGCCCGAAACGAATAAATATTTCAGACTGTCTTTAAGCCGTTCTGCTGTTGAGGCAAGCTTTCCTCCGACAGCTGGAATTTTTTTTAACAAATATTCCAACTCTTCTTTTACCCAGTGATATTTGCCTGTTGTTCTTAATCTTCCAAGTATATGATGAAGAGCACCGACGTTTGGAGCAATAGACATTTCATTATCATTTAACACAACAATAATATCCTTTTGTTCATGGCCGATGTGATTCAATGCTTCAAGCGCCATGCCTCCTGTTAAAGCACCGTCGCCGATAATCGGCACAATATATTCATCCGTTCCTTTTAAATCGCGGGCAATAACCATTCCCATTGCCGCAGAAAGTGAAGTTGAACTGTGCCCCGTTTCCCAAACATCGTGCTCGCTTTCTGAACGCTTCGGAAAACCGGACAATCCTTTATACTGCCTCAACGTATCAAACTCTTTCGCCCTGCCTGTCAAAATTTTATGAACGTACGCCTGGTGACCTACATCCCAAATAAATTTATCTTTCGGGCTGTCAAACATTTTATGTAAAGATATTGTCAGCTCAACTACTCCTAAATTTGGTCCAATATGTCCGCCGGTCACTGACAGCTTTTCAATTAAAAATTGGCGAATTTCCGCGCTCAATTGCTCCAGTTCTTTTATTGAAAACTTTTTCAGAAATTTTGGATTTTCGATGGACAATAGATCCAAAACGGATCACTCACTTTCGCTTTTTAGATATGCTTGCTTTTTTATGATTCTTTCCTTTTTTCTCTTTCATCAAAACAATATTAAATCTTTTTTCAAAAAAATAAAATATCTTTCCGACATAAAAAATAATCGGAGTTGAAAAACGGATTGCAAACGCCTTTCCAAACGCTTTTCCTCCGACAGTAAGAGCGGCTACAATGCTTGTGAATACGATTGAAATCGTAAACTCAAGCGCCGAAGTTTGACGGTCGGCAAACGTCACCGCCAGCTGCACTACGACAACAGCCGAGGCTGTTCCGCTGATTATGCCGGAAATATCGCCAATAACATCGTTGCAAAAGTTCGAAAAGCGATCGGCATTTCGGATAATTTGAATGGCATGCTTGGCACCGCTCACACGCTTTGACGCCATCGCATGAAACGGTACCTCATCTGCTGATGTGGCAGCAATGCCGAGCATATCAAAAAAAATGCCGATTAAAACGATCACAAAAACGATCATCATACCGGCAGCCCATCCGACGCCTTCCAGAAGAACAGTTGATACAATTGAAAAAAGAGCCGCTAACACGAATGTGATAACGGCAATTCCTAAACTCCATCGTATTGAATATCGAATTAGCTCTTTCATCATGAAATGCATAACACCTGATTTCTATGTAAAAACTATATATAACGAAATGGAGTGGTCATATATAGAGTAAACATTACGGCTTAGGTCCAGTAGGTTTTCCCAGTCAAGTACCAGGCGTTGCCGCCCCGGCGGTTTCCCTTTAAACCTGACTTAGCGCTGTCGCCAAACGCTAGACTGGATTGCCACTTAGTCCGTACTACAATCCTCTATATATGTCATGTGAACAGTCTAGGAGTTTTCCTCAAACAGCCTTTAGCCGGTTCCTAGCCTCTTTTGCAGAGCCGATTTCATATGTCACATAAGAAACTCTTTCATTGGCCATATGAAAAAGTTCCTTGTTTCCATAATCCCCTCGGCCTCCACTCAAGGCAGGCTACGCTGTCCGCGCCTCATTGCACTATGAAGCGCGTAGACAGGTTCATACCCATTTTGCACATAAAATGGGCCTCCGCGGAAAGAGGGTCAACGCCCACATGCCATTGTGGATCGCCCTCTAACCTTAACCCCCAGCATCAACCCAAGGCTGGGCGCCTCAAGCCAACACCAGGAACTTCATCGATGTGCCCTTTAGCGGATTTTTAGGCCCGCCTTCAGAACCGGAGGGCTGACTAGAATACTGCACCACTCCATCATGTTTTCTGACAGAATTATATCATATAAGAGTGTTTTCCTCAACTTGTTGGAGAATGCACACATTCAAATGCGAATCCCGTTCCTCATTTTGTCGACCCATTGGAGGTGCACCGAATTTTCACCGTTTAATGTTCGCGCTCTCCAATTAAATTACAAAACGATAATAGAAGCTCATTGTTTATGGAGCATGTTTGCAAAATAGCCTTTGATGTTTCAATATGCTCCGACAATTTTTTCTTTGCACCTTCCAAAGACAGTACGGACAAATACGTTGTTTTTTTATTCTCTTCATCGGAACCAACAGGCTTTCCGATCTTTTCTTCGTCTCCTTCAACATCTAATATGTCATCTTTAATTTGAAAGGCAATGCCTATATGGTATGCGAACTCCTTTAATTTATTTATTTCTTCAATCGACGCCTCAGCAATGATGGCACCTGCAATAATACTGAAAGCCAGAAGCTTTGCTGTTTTATGCTCATGAATATATTCAAGCTGTTTTAAAGTTAATTGTTTGTTTTCTCCTTCCATGTCGGCAACTTGTCCGCCAACCATTCCTTCTGCACCAGCCGCCTTTGAAAGCTCTGAAATGAGCGTCAATTTTACGCGATCTGAAAGCTCTTCAGCATCAGCAATCAGCCGAAAGCTTTCAGTCAGTAATCCGTCACCTGCCAGCACGGCTATGGCTTCTCCATATACTTTATGATTGGTCGGCTTTCCTCTTCTAAAATCATCATTGTCCATGCACGGAAGGTCATCATGAATGAGCGAATACGTATGAATCAATTCCACCGCACATGCGACCGGGTAACCAATTTTCTCTTCTTTTCCATACGAATGGAGAACGGCAAGCAAGAGCATAGGGCGCAGACGTTTCCCGCCGGCATTTAAGGAATAAAGCATCGATTCTTTAATAATTTTCGGGGCATTTAATCTTTCAATATATGTGGGAAGAACGGAATCAATGGCAGCTTTGCGCGTTTTTAAGTATTCCGGAAAAGACATCACTTTTGTTCTTCCTCCTGTGCTTGGAAAGGTTTGATCGTTCCATCTTCATCAAGAATAAAATCCAATTGCTTTTCAGCTTGCGTTAATTTTTCATGGCAAAGCTTTGAAAGCTTCATTCCTTCTTGAAAATATTGGATCGCCTGTTCTAATGGAACATCCCCGTCTTCTAATTTTAAAACAATTGCTTCCAGCTCTTTCATCGCTTCTTCAAACGTTAATTCTTTTTGATCATTCATGATCTTCTCTCCTCAATTTCAGATACTTCACAATGGATGGTCCCGTCCTGCAATTTAATTTGAATAAAATCCCCTTCAGCCGTTTGTTTTACGCTCTTTACCAGCTTATCTTGTTTATACACAAGGCTGTATCCACGTTCCATAATCTTTAATGGGCTGAGCGCATCAAGTTTAGAAGCCAATGCTTGAAAGCGATTCAGCTTCTGTTGATATAAAGCTGTCATCTCGCGCAGCATTTTTTTGTCCAGATCCTTCATTCTTGTCTTCGCCCGCTCAATTTGGTCATATGGAAGTTCGTTTTTAAGACGATTCGTCAATAACAAGTATCGGTTCGTTTGATCGCTTAAGTAACGTTTTCCTGCTTTTTTAAACCTTTCGAATAAAATGTCCAGCTCCTGTTCCTTTTGCATATAAAGCTTTTTCGGATATTTGAATGCATATGAGTTGGTTAAGCGGAAAAGCTTGAGCTTTTCCTTTTTGATCCGTTCCTTTAAAGCGTTCGTCATTCTAATGTTCCGTTCCCGGATCTTTTCGATTAAATCCGCTATATTAGGAACAGCCAGCTCTGCTGCTCCGGTTGGAGTCGGCGCCCGAAGATCGGCGACAAAATCTGCGATTGTATAATCTGTTTCATGGCCTACAGCAGATATAACGGGTATTTTTGATTTAAAAATTTCCCTTGCCACCATCTCTTCATTGAAAGCCCACAACTCTTCAATCGATCCGCCTCCTCTTCCAACAATGAGGACATCGAAATAACCGAGGGAGTTGGCAAGCTGTATTTTATTCACAATCGATTTTCCCGCTTGTACACCTTGAACAATTGCGGGAATAACCACCACTTTTGCCACAGGGTATCTTCGTTTGATCGTTGTGATGATATCCCTGACGGCTGCACCTGTCGGCGATGTGATCACACCGATCGTCTTTGGAAAGGCAGGAATCGTTTTTTTATGCTTGACATCGAACAGCCCTTCTTGCTCCAATTTTTTTTTCAGCTGCTCGAATGCAAGATAAAGCCCTCCTACTCCATCAGGCTCCATTGCCTTTGCATAAATTTGGTATATTCCTCCGGGCTGGTAAATGGTAATTTCACCGCGTACCAATACGTTCATCCCGTCCTCTGGCCGAAATGGAAGAGAACGGTTAAAACTTGAAAACATAACCGCCTGTATTCTGGCATGCTCGTCCTTTAACGTAAAATAAATATGTCCGCTGTCATGAATTTTTACGTTTGATAATTCGCCTTTTACCCAAATATCGCGCAAATGTGGATCAACATCAAATTTTCGCTTAAGGTATTTTGTTAACGCCGAAACGGTTACAAATTTTTTGTTACTCATGAACAACTCCTTTAAAGCAAGTTTATGGACGTACCCGCTTCTTTGCGGATTTAACCGTATTATAAACCAGCATCGTAATCGTCATTGGACCTACTCCGCCGGGAACAGGAGTAATGGCGCTTGCTTTTTCTTTTGCCTCATCAAATTTTACATCGCCTACAAGTTTTCCGTTCTCAAGTCTATTGACGCCAACATCTATTACGACTGCACCTTCTTTAATATGATCAGCACCTATGAAATGAGGACGCCCGACAGCAACGATTAAAATATCTCCTTGGATCGTATGCTCCCGCAAATTTTTCGTTTTCGAATGGCAATATGTAACCGTTGCATTTTCGTTTAAAAGCAATTGTCCGACCGGCTTTCCGACAATATTGCTTCTGCCAACAACGACAACATGCTTTCCGGCAATTTCGATATTTGCAGATTTGATCATTTCAACAATTCCGGCCGGTGTGCACGGCAAAAACGCATCCTGTCCCGTCATCATGCGTCCAACATTAATCGGATGAAAGCCATCCACATCTTTTTCTGGAGAAATTTTTTCAATGACTGCTGTTTCATCAATATGGTCAGGTAACGGAAGCTGAACAAGAATTCCGTCATAACGATCGTCCTGATTATATTTTTCTATCACTTCAAGCAGTTCTTCTTGTGAAATCGACTCCTCCAAATGTTCCAGCTTAAAAGAAACGCCGATTTCCTCCGAAGCTTTTTGCTTCCCCTTAATGTAAGAAAGAGAAGCAGGATTATTCCCAACTAAAATAATGGCAAGGCCGGGAGTTACCCCTTTTTCCTTTAATTGTTCCACTTCTTTTTTTAACTCGCTACGCATTTCTTTTGCCAATTCTTTTCCGTCAATAATCGTCGCCACCATCTTTTTCCTCCTAAGCTTTTTTTTCTAACTCTTCTTTTATACTTGAGAGGACACCATTTACAAATTTGCTCGACTGAACATCTCCGAACATTTTAGCAAGTTCAATCGCTTCATCAATTGTTACATTGAACGGAATATCCGGTTCATATTTCATCTCATATACAGCTAAACGCAAAATGGCACGGTCAATGTTAGCCAATCTTTCCAATTTCCAATTGGTTAAATTCCTTTTTATCAATTCGTCAATTTCGTTTTGATGTTCAACCGTTCCGAGTACAAGCTTATTTAAAAATGGATCATGTTCATTACCGTCCAAAACATGATTGATGGCTTCCTCAGGAAGCGCTTCAGCCAAGTCAATTTGAAACAGTGCCTGCAATGCCTTTTTCCTAGCTGTTCTCCGTTTCATCTTTTTGCTCCTTTTTTCAAACTATGTCGAAATGTCATATATGAATCATATCATAACTGTCTCTTGTATCACATATGAAAGTTCATCCGAAAAGAAATTTCAGAATCTTTCTTATTATTCTTTATTTTAAACAAAAAAGGGGAGGATATCCTCCGCCTTTACATTTCCTCTTGAATTTCAGGCTCTTCCGTCTTCGTTTCAAACTGAATGCCCACTACATGAATGTTGATTTCGTTGATTTCAAGCGCCGTCATCGTTAAAAGCGTTTGACGAATGTTTTCTTGTACTTTCTGTGCAACAGCCGGAATGGAAACCCCGAAATTCATGACACAATATACATCAATGACAATGCCTTCTTCACCTAAGTCTACTTTTACACCTTTACCATGATTTTTTTTGCCAAAGCGTTCAGCGACTCCTGAAGCGAAATTGCCGCGCATTTGGGCTACCCCTTCTATTTCAGATGCGGCAATTCCGGCGATGACTTCAATGACTTCCGGAGCGATTTCCACTTTTCCAAAGCTTGCTTCATGATTCATTTCCAATCCTGTATCTTTCAAATAGTACACCTCCAAAATTATGACATGATTTTATAATTTTCAAGAAATCTAGTGTTGAACTCCCCGCTGATAAATTTTTCATGATCCATTAATTTCAGGTGGAAAGGTATGGTTGTATGCACTCCTTCTATAACAAATTCACTTAAAGCTCTTTTCATTTTGGCTATCGCTTCTTCCCTTGTCGCTCCGTGTGTAATCAGCTTTGCGACCATTGAATCATAATATGGCGGAATGGAATAGCCAGGGTAGCAGGCAGAATCAATGCGGACACCCGGTCCGCCCGGAGGCAGGTACATTTCGATTTTACCAGCTGAAGGCATAAAATTCTTTTCTGGGTTTTCTGCGTTAATTCTACATTCGATCGCCCAGCCGTTAAATGTAATGTCTTTCTGTTCAAAGCTTAGTGGTTCGTTTGCTGCAATCTTGATCTGCTCTTTGATCAGGTCAATGCCTGTGACCATTTCAGTAACAGGATGCTCAACTTGAATGCGGGTATTCATTTCCATGAAATAAAATTGCTCATTTTTATAATCAAAAATGAATTCCACTGTACCTGCACCGGAATAACGCACCGCTTTGGCTGCTTTTACAGCCGCTTCCCCCATTTTATGACGCATTTTATCTGTTAGTGCAGGAGAAGGAGTTTCTTCCACCAGCTTTTGTAAGCGCCTTTGAATGCTGCAGTCCCTTTCACCTAAATGAACGACGTTGCCATGATGATCGGCAAGAATTTGGATTTCAACATGGCGGAAATCTTCAATACATTTTTCAATGTAAACGCCTGGGTTTCCAAATGCTGTTTGCGCTTCCTGCTGAGTAATTTGGATCCCTTTCCGCAAGCTTTCTTCGTCATTCGCAACGCGTATTCCTTTTCCTCCGCCTCCGGTGGCTGCTTTAATAATGACTGGATAACCGATTTGATTTGCAATCTCAACTGCTTCCTCTTCGCTTTTAATGATCCCTTTTGACCCAGGCACAATCGGAACACCCGCCTGCCGCATTGTTTCCCTAGCAACATCTTTTTTTCCCATTTTTGTGATTGCTTCTGGACTAGGGCCTACAAAAACAATGTTGCAATCATTGCAAAGCTCGGCGAAATCAGCGTTTTCTGCCAAAAATCCGTAACCTGGATGAATGGCTTCTGATCCAGTCAGCGTCGCTACACTCACGATGTTCGTAAAGTTTAAATAGCTGTCTTTAGATGCAGTCGGTCCTATGCAATACGCTTCATCTGCAAGCTGAATATGCAAGGAGTCTTTATCCGCCTCAGAATATACGGCGACTGTTTCGATCCCTAATTCCTTGCAAGCGCGTATGATTCTTACTGCAATTTCTCCTCTGTTTGCTATCAGCAATTTTTTAAACATTTTCTTTCCCTCACTCTGGTTTTACAAGGAATAATGGTTGTCCGTATTCAACAAGCTGACCGTTCTCAACTAAAATGTCGACAATTTCGCCTTTTACTTCCGCTTCAATCTCATTAAATAATTTCATTGCCTCTACAATGCAAACAACGGTATTCTCTTTTACTTTTGATCCTATTGTAACATAAGGATCTGCATCTGGGTTTGGAGCAGCATAAAATGTGCCGACCATCGGCGAAGTAATTTTATGTAAATTTTCTGTTTCCTGCTCGCTTTCTTCTTTCGGCAAATGCACCTCTTTTTTCGGCTGTTCTAAAGATTCAGCAGCTGGCTGCTTTGGCAAAGCTTGAATTTCAGAAGCATTGTTATAGACAACATGCTGATTAGCGCGAGCCGCAGTTTTTTTTAATTGGACCTTTGCCCCTTCGCTTTCATATGTAAATTCATCAATGGATGAATCATCGATCAATTTGATGATTTCCTTTATTTCTTTAAAATTTAACATGAAAAAACACTCCTTAAAATGAATTCCAATTTGCTAGATATTATCATCAAGTATTAAAAGTAACTATCATTTATGATACGATAACTTTTTGCTAAAATTCAATAACTATTAAAAATATGAGCAAACAATTCAAAGCAGCTTTTTCTTTACATGAAAAAATCCCCGATTTTTCTCGGGGAGTCATGTTACTTTGCTATTTCAAATGTTACGGCAACATCCTGCATGGACTGAATTTCATCCTTCACCAATTGAATCAGTTCGTTTGCTTGCTGCGGGGAGTGTTCTTTCGCTTTTACGGTAATTCTCACCTTGTCTCCATCAGCGCGAACTAATGCATCCTCGTATCCTTTTGTTTTGATAAGTGTTTCTAATACCTTCTCTTTCTCTGACAGCTTGGATAATTCGCGCATTTCCTCATATGCATTGTTTTTTTCCTCAGATGAGACATCATTGGACCCAATAATTGTCTCCAGCTCCTGCTTGCGTTCACTTCTTTCATCTTCCACTTCCATTCTCAGCGCAGTAAATAAATCATCGTCCGTTATTGTGGAGACTACCGATCCATCTTCTGCGCTGGACTGCTTGCTCGATTGTTCTTTTTCTTGCTGCTTCGCATCAGTTTTTTGTTGCTCTGTTTGTTCTTTATTATTGTCATTTCCGCTTTCTTTTTCATTCGAATTCATCTCTGTGTCCGTCAACACCACATCAGGGGAAGATCCTCCTTCAGGAGATGTAATGTAATAAACGGACAGCACAACAACTAAACTTAACATGGTTAATAACCAAACAGTTTGTTTTTTTAACATGTCAAGCATCCTCCTTTACTTTTTTGGCAATACGGCTACTCTATGACTATCGACATCAAGCACCCTTGTAACTGCATCGGTGATCATTTTTTTTATTTGAACGTTTTCAGCACCTTTTGCTACTACTAACACTCCGCGTATTTTCGGCTTTTCGGTTTTTACAACGATGGGCGATTCTTGATCCCCTTTTCGAATGATTACCACTTGTTCGTCAACAGATTTATCTTCCACCTGCCGCTTTCCGCCTTCACGGTCCGTCTCATCTGTCGTTTGGTTTTGAATCGAGCGATTTTTTTCCAACACACTTTCAGATGAAGAGTCAACATTGACAATAACTTCTACCTCACCTACGCCTGAAATGGACTGAAGCGCTCCTTTTAGCTCATTTGCATACTGCTGTTCATAACGTTCAATTGTTCCTTTTTCACTTGTTGTTTGTTTAAATGCGGGCTCAACATCCTCTTCTTCTGCAGCGGTGTTTATCGTTTCTACTGTTTTGCTTTCGCCGGATAAAAAACTGCCGATCAGCATAAAAGCGATTCCAAGCGTCAAAAGTATAAGCATGAATGGATAGGTGGCTGATTTTTTGAGCATATCTCGTCCGGGAAGAAGAGAGGCTAGTCGCTGCAAAAAATTTTTCCTATCATTCACTTAGGCCGCCTCCTTCCATTTCAATCGAAATTTTTTCTTTCGATACTCCCCATGTTTCAGCAAGCTGGGCAATTATTTCGTTTTCATTTGCGAGCATTTTTTTGTCTTCTTCGTTCATGTTGATTTCAACCGGTTTAACCGTTTCAACCGTGTGGGGAAGATCTTTTTCTTCCACGAAAACTGTAACTTGCTTTAAATCGTTTTCTGATTCAATCTTCTCTTTTGTTTCATCAACCGAAAGATGAATTTTTTGAACCTTTAAACCATAGTTTTCTACCAGCTCCTCTTCCGCTAAATTTTTCATTTGGACAGCCATTTGTTCTAAAATATATGCACGGTTGTTAGCTTGTATTTCATTTTTCTTAAATTCTATTGATTTTTTTATTGAATCTTCTTTTGCTTCCGAGTTCAGCAGCTCCTCGGATAACAAGTTCGGAAAATCATAGGAAAATATTTTTAAAATCGGCGTAAGAATGACAGACACTAATAATAAACTAACAACGACTTTTACATATTTTTGCATTGCGGATCTCGGCAGCAGCATATCTAAAATAATGGCAATAAAAATAAATAATATGATATTAGTGACCCATTCGGTGATGAATGACATATACCACCACTCCTATCGAACCATCATGGTGACATTGCTCGCTGCGATAATAACTGTAATGCTTAAAAAAAACATGAACGATACAAGGATCAGTGCCGCTAGTATATAGATGATGCTCTTGGAGATGATGTCTAAACAGGAGATAATCTCTCCCGGCCCTAAAGGCTGCAAAACGGCAGCGGCAAATTTATAGATGAAGGCAATCGCCAGTACTTTCATTGCCGGAAAAATGGTGATCAAAAAGAGAATGGCAACACCAATGACGCCAATTGTGTTTTTTAACAGCATCGATGCGCTGAAGAGCGTATCAGCCGCTTCCGTAAACATTTTTCCAAGCACAGGTATAAAGTTTCCCGTTATAAACTTTGTCGTCCGCAAGGCGATCCCGTCTGTCACAGCTGCCGTCGCCCCCTGGACAGAAATCACTCCTAAAAAAATGGTTAAGAAAATGCCTAAAAGCCAGATGCTAATGCTTCTGAACAGCTGAGCAAGCTGAGTAACTTTATATTGATCCGTCATCGTGCTGATTAAAAATAACAAAGAAGACAAAAACAGCAGAGGGAGAACAATTTTTTCAATCAACAAACCGCTTCCGTTCATCAAGAAAATGGTAATGGGGTGAAAAAATGCAGCCGAAGCAACTCCTCCAGATGACGCCATTAAAGCTATTAACATCGGAATTAAGGCTAGAAGAAAGCTTGTCATCCCGTTAATCGCATTCGTTGCATAGGAAATGGCTACGTGAAAACTGTTTAAAGCTAAAATGACAAGCACCATATAAACAATGGAGTAAGCAACTTTGCTTACATTTTTTTCTTCAAAAGCGTTTTGTAAATGCTGGAGAAGAACGCTAAATATCGTTAAAATGATAATGGTTCCAAGAAGCTTTCCGTTTGCCAAGATTTCATGTAAAAGAAATTTCAAAATGCCAACGGCCCACTCTTTTATAGAAAATTGTTTTTCACCTTTAATAAAATCCATCAAGCTTCCCTTCTGGCTTTCCGGAAGAAGTCCTCCGTATGTCGTCATAATGTCATTCCAAAAATTTTTAATTTCCTCAATCCCAAGCTCGTCCATTTGTTCTGCCATATATTCTTGTTGAATCGCTTCTTCTTTTGGAGGATCTGCCGAGGAATTTTGCTCTTGAGAGGCTTGTACCATGTTTGGCACAGCGAAAGCAAAAAACGCCAAAAAAAGGATGCCGCGAAAAAATGATGACTGAATCCCCATCACCCCCTTAAACTTATATATTTGGGAGAAGCTTAATCATCGTTTGTATAATCACCGTCATGATCGGAATTGCCATAGATAAGATTAAAATTTTCCCTGCCAATTCAATTTTGGATGCAATGGAGCCTTGTCCGGCATCTTTCGTAATTTGCGCACCAAATTCAGCAATATAGGCAATTCCGATGATTTTTAAAATGGTTTCGACATAAATCAAATCAATGCTTGCTTCATTCGCAATTCTTTCGACCATTCGAATCAATTCATAAATTTGATCCACTAAAAAAAGAAAAATGGAGACACCGGTAAAGACGATTAATAGAAAGGCAAAGGTCGGCTTTTGTTCTTTTATGACAAGAGCGAGCAAAGTTGCAATCAATCCTAGCCCGACAATTTGAAAAATTTCAATCTCCAAAACCTCCTATCCTTGAAAAAGAAAAACCGCTTTAATTTTTTGGAACAAATCGTTGACAATGGAAGCAACCATAAAAAGTATGTAAATAAATCCCAACAATGTAACCCATTGGGCGTACTCTTTCTTCCCCATTTGATCTAAAATGGTATGAAGAAACGCAACGATAATTCCGATTCCAGCGATTTGGAAAATTGTGTTGACGTCAACACCCATGTCCCTTTCTCCTCCCAGCTTATATCGCTACATCAAAAGAATGATAATGAGCAATCCCGCTAAAAATCCTAAGCTTTTCGTCATTTTTCCGTAATGCTCTTGATTAAACAGCGCTTCTTTTTCTTCTTTTTCCAAATGAGCCATTGTCAATTTAATATGCTTTTGCTGGCTGATTAAATCATGTTGCCCCAATGTTTCTCCAAATTGCTTTAAAACTTCCAATTCCCCTTCTTTCAGCGATGTATAAGGCCATATTTCAAGCAGACTGCTTTCCCATGCGCTTTTCACATCCATGTCGCCTTGCGATAATTTCTCAGAAAATAATGTAAATAGATTAGAAAGCGGAGGGGCTGCCTGTTTGGCAATATGAAGCGATGCATCCTGCAATGGTGTGTGGCCGTACATGATCTCAGCTTCCAAGCTTTGCAAAGAAACCTTTAATTGCCGCAATTGTCTTGTCCGCTCTGTCAATCGTTTAGCCGAATCAAACCCAATCCATGTTGTTGCTAATAAGATGAATAAAGACCCTAGCAATTTCATCGCTATTTCACACCTGCTTTATACACAATCTCTTTTTCTTTTTTTCCAAATATACGGGAAACCGTCCCTGGAGTACCTTTTTTCTCCAATTCCATGTATCGGTCAAAAATGCCTAATTGAATAAGTTCTCTTAAGGTCGGACGGTGCAGCAAATCTTCAAAGCATTCGCCATGAGCGCTCACAAACAGCTGAACACCGCTGTTCACAGCTTCCATTAATGCATCGGTATCTTCCTTACGCCCTATTTCATCAGCAATAATGATGTCAGGGCTCATCGAACGGATCAACATCATCATCCCTTCTGCTTTCGGGCATCCGTCCAATACATCAATGCGAAGACCAAAAGTAAATTGCGGAATTCCTTTTACACTGCCGGCTATTTCTGATCTTTCATCCACAATGCCGACCTTTTGAGGCGGGATCGTTTTAACCCCAGTACTTATGATCCGGGCAAAATCGCGCAGCAGAGTCGTTTTTCCTGATTGGGGAGGTCCAAAAATAAGCGTATTTAACCATTTTTTTTCATATACATAAGGAATATATTGCTCAGCTAGGCCTATTTTCTCCCTTGCTATCCGAATATTAAAAGATGTAACGTGCCGTATGGCTTTGACATTGCCGTTTTCTGTAATCACTTTTCCAGCAAGGCCGATCCGGTGCCCTCCTCCAATCGTAATAAAACCTCTCTTTAATTCTTCCTCCAGTGTGTAAATCGAATATTGGCTGATCTTGTTTAAAATCATCATCCCGTCTTCTTTTGTCGCCTCGTAGTGAAGAAAGTGCGGTTTGCCGAATGCGATGATTTCAATCGGCTTGTACAAACGTATGCGAATTTCTTCCATCTGTTCAAAAAAAGAAGAAGGAAGCTGCTTTAATTCATTTGCAATTGTTTCGGGAAAAATTGAGATGATTTCTTTCAATCTTCCTTCCCCCTTTAATACCTTATTTATTTTCAATGTATGCAAGCTTGGCCACTTTATGACTACCGTTTCTCTTATTCTTTTTTTTGCATTTATCATTTCAATAGAATTTGATAGAATTTTCTGATTTTAACAGTTATAATGGAGTTAGGGGGTGGTGAGTGAATGTTGGTTCAAATTTATGATGGACTTGTATGGCTTCTTGCGGCTTTTATTTATATTGTTATACCTTTTGCCGTTTTCAATGAATTGAGGAAAAAGAAAAAAGCGTGGATGGATCATTAAAGGTGGACAAGCTGTAATTGAATCCTGTTCAAAAAAAGGCCAGGTTGGAAAGCTTGTGTATTCTGATCTTTTATAAACGATTGCGAAAATAGCTATAAAATCTTTCTTTTCAAAAAAATAACCCACAGAAATCAGTTATGAATTCTGCGGGTCTTTTCGTTTTCTTTGACTTTTTTCATTATTTTTTTAAGAATAATTACGCACGGGAAACATAAGAACCGTCAGAAGTATTGACGATAATAACGTCCCCTTCATTAACGAAAAACGGCACTTGCACGACAAGCCCTGTTTCAAGCGTAGCCGGTTTAGAGCCGCCTGATGCAGTGTCCCCTTTAATGCCAGGTTCTGTTTCCGTAACAGTTAATTCAACCGTGTTCGGAAGCTCAATACCGATTGTTTCGCCTTGATACATCATGATGTATACTTCCATATTTTCTTTCAAAAACTTCAACTCATATTCAATTTGTTTTGAAGTAAGCTCAATTTGTTCATACGATTCTGTGTCCATGAAAACGTGCTGATCGCCATTTGCATACAAATATTGCATTTTCCGGGTGTCAATTTGAGCACGTGCTACTTTTTCGCCAGCCCGAAACGTTTTTTCTTGGATGGCACCTGTCCGAAGGTTGCGCAATTTTGAACGAACGAACGCCGCCCCTTTACCAGGCTTTACATGCTGGAATTCAAGAACGCGCCAAATCCCCCCATCGACTTCAATCGTTAAACCTGTACGAAAATCATTTACAGAAATCATATTTGGTCCTCCTATTACATTTTCTTTAACAACATTGTTTGGGGCACTCGCTAGAGAATGATGAGCTCTTTCTTCGAATGAGTCAACACTTCATTTCCGTGCTCAGTGATCAAAATATCATCCTCAATTCTTACCCCGCCTTTTCCTGGAAGGTATATACCAGGTTCAACCGTGACCACCATGCCTGGCTGAAGAACGGTATCAGAGCGAGCGGATAGTGTCGGTCCTTCATGGATTTCAAGTCCGATTCCATGTCCAGTTGAATGACCGAAATATTCCCCGTACCCTTTATCCTCAATGTAGGTACGTGTGACAGCATCCGCTTCCCTTCCAGTCATTCCAGACTTGATTTCGCGCACGCCTTTCTTTTGCGCTTCAAGCACAATGTTGTAAATTTCTTTCATTTCATCTCCAGGATCTCCAACAGCAATTGTCCGCGTCATATCTGAACAGTATCCTTTATAATAGGCACCAAAGTCAAACGTTACAAGCTCTCCCTTTTCAATTGGTTTTTCACTTGCTACACCATGGGGAAGGGCTGACCGATAGCCTGACGCGACAATCGTATCGAAAGATGAGGAAACTGCTCCTTTTTTTCGCATAAAAAATTCGAGCTCATTCGCTAGTTCAATCTCTCTCACACCTGGACGGATCATATGTAAAATGTGTGTAAAGGCAGCATCAACGATTTCAGCGGCTTCCTTTAATATCTTAATCTCTTCATCAGTCTTTATCAAGCGCAACTTTTCCACAATATTTGAGACAGGAACGAATTCAATCCCTTTTAAAACATCCTTGTACGATGTGTATGTTGAATAAGAAAGATGATCCTGCTCAAACCCGAGCGTTTTGATCCCCATTTTCTTCGCCTGCGCAGCGACTTCTTCAAAAATCGACCCTGAATGCTGCACGATTCTAAAATGCTTTACTTGTTTTTTTGACTGTTCTACATACCGGAAATCGGTAATAAAGCATGCATCCTCTTTTGCCACCAGTGCGACCCCGGCCGTACCTGTAAATCCCGTCAAATAGCGGCGGTTATATTCGTTTGTAATGAGCATGCCGTCAATATTTAACTGTTCCATTTGTGAACGAACTTTTTCAAGCTTCATGTGTTTCCTCCCTGATCAAATGTAGTAAAGATAAAGCTGCCAATTGATAGCCGTAAAACCCTAAGCCAATTATTTGCCCTTGTGTCACCGGCGCTGTGACAGAATGATGCCGGAACGGTTCCCGTTGATTTGTATTGGAGATATGGACTTCAATTACCGGTTTTGAAATGCTGGCAATTGCATCCCGTATCGCATAGCTGTAATGAGTAAAAGCTCCTGGATTTAAAATCACTCCATCAAATTGTTGATCGGCTTCATAAAGCTTATCGATAATCTCTCCTTCATGATTCGATTGAAAAAAAGAAAATTGAACTTGTTTTTTTTCACCGAGAGATTTCAATTCATTTTCCAAATCTGCCAATGTTTTTTTTCCGTAAATATGCGGCTCCCTCACGCCTAAATAATTTAAATTCGGGCCATTGATCACAAGTATTCTCTCCATCGATTACACCTTTCTATCATGTATTAAAAAAGAATGTCCAGTATTATGAACATTCTACCATAAGATTCTTGATCTCTCATCATTTAGTTTATGATTGGATCTTGTGACCCTGACACAGTTCTATAATCTCATCATTTAGTTTATGATTGACGCTCCCCATATTCGTAGGAAATGGAATACCCGACAAAAACGCCAAACAGCACATACAAGCAGATGGAGGTGACAATGGTATTTGTACCAAGCCGACCGAGCGGATCGATTTTTAGAAAAGCCGGTCCCAGCCAGCAAAAAACAACCGCCCACAGCGCGACTCCGAAAACAATACCTCCCCATATTGACCGAACTTTTTTGAACAGAACATAATATAAAAATGCAGTAAGTATAGAAATGATGCCTATGAAGGCAGCTCCCGCAAAATGCCCAGCGACTCCGTTCTTCCATTTATCAAAGGCAAATAACATGAGAGCTCGATTTGGCCCGATTTTCGTAAAGTTCAACACATACGCTAAATATCCTATCAAACTCCATAATACTCCGCCAGTAAAACCAATGACAACAATTTTCAGAAAAAAGGATCGGAATGGTTCTTTTTTCTTTTCCTTACCAGTAGAATTCTTTTTTTCGCTGTTAAGCATCCGTCCACCTCCCTTTTTTAATATGTCCACTTTTCTTTTCTTGATGAATTTTTCATGAAAAGTTTATTTTTTGTATAAAAAAATTTATTTCATTCATACTAAATAATGATAAAGTTTTTCACGCCGCCCTATTGGAAAAAAGACACATCCAACCTAGAGGTTTCATCTAATTTTTTGTAGAATAGTAATAAATAAAACTTTTCAATAGCTTTTTTATTATATAGATAGGCAGGTTGGTGCGTCATGAAAAACGAAAAGACTATGTATGGCGGGCAAGCGGTAATTGAAGGAGTTATGTTTGGAGGGAAGCATCATTTCGTCACAGCGATCAGGAGAAAAGACAATTCAATTGATTTTTTTCAATTGCCGCGAAAAAAACATCCTATATTATCCCGCTTCAAAAAAATTCCTTTTATTCGCGGAATTGCCGCCATTATTGAAGCAAGCGCAAACGGCTCCAAGCATTTAAGCTATTCTTCAGATCGATACGATGTTGATCCAGCCGATGATGAAAAATTATTGTCAGAAGAAAAAAAAGAGTCGAAGCTTTCACTCATTTTAGGAGCTGCTGCTGTCGGAGTGCTGTCATTTTTGCTTGGCAAATTTATCTTTACTTTAATTCCAGTGTTTATCGCAGAATGGTTCAGGCCGATCATCTCATCGGATGTGGGGCAAATTTTGCTCGAAGGCTTTTTTAAGCTTTTGCTGTTGCTTGCTTATATTTATTTCATCTCGATGACTCCTTTAGTAAAGCGTGTTTTTCAATACCATGGGGCTGAGCATAAAGTGATTAACGCCTATGAAAACGGGCTCGCTTTAACTGTTGAAAATGTACAAAAACAATCAAGACTTCATTATCGATGCGGTTCCAGTTTCATTTTGTTTACGGTTATTGTTGGAGTATTTGTGTATCTGCTCGTTCCGACAGACCCGCTTTGGCTTCGCGTTGTTGACCGAATCGCTCTTATACCGGTTGTTCTCGGCATTTCATTTGAAGTATTGCAGTTTACAAATAAGCTGCGGCATAAGCCTGTTTTAAAATATCTTGGTTATCCAGGACTATGGCTTCAGCTGCTGACGACAAAAGAACCTACAGACGATCAAGTGGAAGTAGCGATTGCAAGCTTTCAAAAGCTGCTTTTATTGGAAGAAGAGACGGAAAAAATGGAGCGTATTGGTTGATTTGATAAACGAGAGCTTTTCTTTTTCTTGAAAACGACTGATGGAGGTGGCCTTTAGATGAACCGTTTTCCCGTCCATCCCGTATTTGCCGTTATCGCTACTTTAGGAGGTTTAGGGTTTATTTATATGCTCTTTTTCAATCCAATGACTTTTTTCAAATTGTTTATTTGGGCGGTTGTCATCGGGATCATCATCCTCATTTATCGCTTAGTGATGAAAAAACGTACAAATAATGAGTATTCACAGTTTTTAAAAGCTGCGAAAAGATCGAAAAAAAGATTTAAAGATAAAAAGATACATTATGCTCAAAAGCACGTACTCCACAAAAAAAACAAAACGGCTATCTCTGCTAAAAGGCGGAGAGAAAACAATCATTTGACAGTCATCGAAGGTAAAAAAGGAAAAAAGAAAAATAGAGCTCTTTTCTAATAGGACCATTTTTTTAAAAAGGTTTCCGTTTTTTCTTTGCCGAGCTGAATTAATTCCTGTTTCTTCTCATTCGTAATTTTAAATTCCGTCGTTAAAATATTTTCAACCGGAATAAAAACGATGCTGCGTTCATGCCTTGTGGCAATATGCCTTGCATCGTGCGCTTCCTTCATCGTTTCAAATAACGCGTGAAACATTGATAAAGCGTTTTTAATTTCATTTTTTGGCCTTTCCTCTATATGCGCGCTAAGCTGAAAACCGAGGATCGGTCTTTTTTTTATTTTTCCATCAAAAAGCCAAATCGGGAAATTGCTGAGCACTCCTCCATCGACAACAATACTGACGCCATCCTTCGTCCATAGTTTGACAGGTTCAAAAAAATACGGGAGGCATGAGCTCATTCTGACTGCCTTTGCAACAGAAAATCTATTAGGATTGATTCCATATTTGCTTAAATCGTCTGGCAATACAACAATTTTTCCGTTCGTAAGGTCGGAGGCAATCACACGAAGCTTTCCTTTCGGCAAATCTGCAAATGTTGAAACTCCTTTTGCTTTTAATTTTTCTTCCATCCATTCTTCTAAAAATTGTCCTTTGTATAGTCCCATCCGCCAATAAACACTGATCCATTTCATGAGCATAAATGACATAATTCCTTTTCTTTTATCTAAAAATTTTCGCAGCTCTAAGCTGTCCATCAAAGAAAGGATTTCATCACTTTTGTAGCCGGCTGCAATGAGAGCGGCAATGATCGAACCGGCGCTCGTGCCAGCAACCCTAACAAATTCAAATCCTTTTTCCTCCAAGGCCTTGTATGCTCCAATAAAAGCGAAGCCTTTGATCCCTCCACCAGAAAAAACACCGTCAATTTTCAAAGCATTCCCTCCTTACTATTCCGTTACTACATTTTAAGAAGGGAAAACGATGTTTAGAAGTTTGTTTTCAATCGAGTAGGAGGGGGAGATTAACCCCATAGCCATCAAGTTAAGAATTTGATCTTTTTTCAGCGCCAAAAACATGGTATCCTTTCTAACGAAAATCATCGTTGGAAAGGATTATTTTTTGATGGCAAAAAAGATGAAGGCATGGATAAAAACGATTCGTCAACTCTTCTCCTCTGAAGAACTGACCCGTCTGGCACGGAAAGTCGGATTCATTCAGCGGCAGCGTTCATTAACAGCGGAAGCCTTTCTGACGCTATGTGCTTGGGGAGACGGATCGCTCGCCTGTCAGTCGCTTCAGCGGTTGTGTGCCGATTTGGCGCTCTGGCATGATTGCTCTCTCTCGAATGAAGGACTGAATCAGCGGTTTACGCCTCGTGCCGTGGCGTTTTTAAAAGAGGTCTTTTTTACTCTCCTGATGCATCAACGTCCGGCACTCTCTTCCATCACCGAGACGTATCGCGCTTGTTTCACCCGTCTGCGGATCTTAGACTCTACCAGTTTTTTACTTCCGGCCGACTATGGTGAGGACTATCAAGGTTCGGTTTCATCTGGCGCCAAAATCCAATTTGAGTATGAGCTGTTATCGGGAACCTGTCTTCAGCTGTGCGTCCAACAGGCCAATGATTCCGATGCCCGTTTTGCTTATCATACCCAGCACACGATTTTACCGAATGACCTTTGCATTCGGGATCTGGGGTTTTTTTCACTCGCCACGCTGGCGGAGATCGATGCTCGAGGTGCTTATTATATTACCCGGTTGCGTTCCGATATCAAAGTCTATATCAAACAGGACGGGGAGTGGCACGAATGGGATTGGGAATCGATAGGAAATCGATTGGGCGAGGGGGAAGCCGTGGAAGTGGAACACGTGTATATCGGACACCAACGCCTGTATGTTCCGCGTCTGATTTTTCGCCGTCTCACGGCGGAAGAATGGGAAAAACGGCTGACGTATGTGCGGAAAAAGGAAAAAAAGAAAGGGAAGGCGCTGTCACGCCAAACCCTTGAACAAAAGAAATATCACATCTTACTGACCAATTTACCACAAGAATCGTTTGATGCGCAACAAGTTTATGAGCTGTATTCGCTGCGCTGGCAAGTGGAGCTGTTATTTAAGGGCTGGAAATCCTTATTTGATCTTGACCGTGTCAAAAAGATGAAGAAGGAACGATTCGAATGCCACTTATATGGGACATTGATTGCCATTTTAGTCACGCAGACTCTTCTGTTCCAAGCCCGAAGGTATTGGCATCAACGGGAGGGAATCGAGATCAGTGAATGGAAAGCGCTTAATATCCTCCAATCGTATTGGCATCGGTTTCTTTTGCATCCCCAAGCGATGGAAACCGCCCTTCCATCTCTCCTATCTCTGTTAAGGAAACACGCGAGGAAAGACCGAAGGAAAGGAGAGGAAACGGTATCGGATCTTTTAAAGAAATTGGGGATATGGTAGTGTGGGTCATGGATATAAATGCCAAATAACCCTCTTCTTGAGGGTTATTTGGCATGCCCAGCATTTGGTTTTCTCTTCATCCTTTGATTGATTTTTCGAACATGCGTATCATCCTAAAAAATTTTATACCGCTAACTTGACGGGTATGGAGATTAACCCCCGTCCTCTCACACCACCGTACGTACGGTTCCGTATACGGCGGTTCAATTAAGATAATTGACGCAAGTCTTTATAACTTCCGTGAATAGCTGTTCTCTTTATGCCAGTGGTCACTCCACCCTCCAAGAGATCTCCCACGGGATTCACCGCTTCCTCCCTCAAGTGAGGTACTACGTTTTCTGTGTTCATCATGACTCACTGAATGCCAAGGGCTATTCTCTCTTAATTGTTCGGTCCTTCTTAGTTGTTCTAGACCAACTAATACTATGACCTCTGCTGACTTCTGACTGTTCAGCTATCTATCACTAGATAGGTTACCAAGGTTACTTGGCGTGCCAGCCAGACCTCCCCGGGTAAGAGTGTAATCTTTCCTTCCATCCATCTGCTTCATTTACTCTGTATCACCTTCGGCAGAAAGGGCTTTGTTTTGTCTTGCAAACTCACCCAGTGATACCTAGCCTCATATGAAGTTCGTGTTCCGAGAGACCTTAAAGTTTGCCGCTCGCTTCCTTCAGATTCCGCGTCACCACGGACACCCTTGCGTTAAGCTAACTGCTACTTCTGCCTTCGCAGCTCGGGACTTTCACCCTATAGATTACACCCATGCCGGGCGCACAAGAATAAAGCAGCAGAACAAGTCTGCCGCTTTATTATAATCCACATTTCAATTGGGCACCGCATTTTGTACAAGTATTGCAGCCACCGATTTCTTGAACCTTTCCTTCCCGGCAAACAGGACATGTATTGCCGACTTCGTTGCCATATGTGACATCAGTTGAGCGCAAATCTTGAACAGTGTTCATTAACACAACTTTGCCTTCATTTTCTTTCGTCGATTCCGGAATGTCGTCATTCAATACATTTTCTTCCGCTTTTAATGTCAGGACTTGGGTATCACGGCTTCCGTCTACATAAACAGTTCCGCCTTTTGCTCCGCCCTTCCATAGGCGCTCATATACTTTTTGCACTTGATCAACTGTATAGCCTTTCGGCGCATTTACTGTTTTGGAAAGGCTTGAATCGACCCATCGTTGAATGATGCATTGCACATCAGCATGAGCTTCAGGCGACAAGTCCATCGCTGACACAAACCAATGCGGTAAATGATTCGGGTCAGCTTCCGGATGTTCATTTAAATATTCTTGAACGATATCCGCTTTTACTTCAATAAATTTGCCAAGACGCCCACTTCGGTAGTATGAGAAGGAGAAATATGGCTCAAGACCTGTAGAAACGCCAACCATAGTGCCAGTTGATCCTGTCGGTGCTACCGTCAGCAAATGCGAGTTGCGAATACCATATTTTAAAATGTTTTCGCGAATATCTTCCGGCATTTTTTTCATATATCCTGTATTAATGAAGGCTTGTCTTAATTTTTGCGTCTCTTCTTCCGTTTCGCCGACTAGGAACGGGAAGCTGCCTTTTTCTTTTGCCAGTTCTATTGATGCCCGGTATGCGGTCGTTGCAATTACCTTAAACACTTCATCAACAAGCTTGTTGCCGTCCTCTGCTCCATATTCTTTTTCGCAGTAGATAAGCAAGTCCGCCAAACCCATAACGCCTAAGCCGATGCGCCGTTCACCCAGCGCTTGCTTTTTGTTTTCTTCGAGAAAATAAGGCGTAGCATCAATGACATTATCTTGCATTCTGACGCCGATTTCCACAGTTCGTTTGAGCTTTTCATAGTCAACAGCTTTCTTTTCCTTGTCGACCATCTTCGCCAAGTTTACTGCTGCTAAGTTGCAGACGGAATATGGTGCAAGCGGCTGTTCACCGCACGGATTTGTTGCAACAACCTTTTGTCCATATGCTCTTGCGTTCGTCATATCATTGGCATTGTCAATGAAGAAAATACCTGGCTCCGCTGAATAGGTTGCACAAATGTTAATCAGCTTCCAAAGCTCTCTTGCGCGAATTTTGCGGTACACGCGCACGCGATGCCCCATTTTCTCCCACTCGCGCACATCGCCAACTTTATGCCATTCTTCATTGTAAATCTTCATTTCTTCATCATTGTAGCTTTCCACATCTGGAAAGCGAAGCTCATACTCCCGATCTTCTTCCACTGCTTCCATAAACTCTTTCGTCAAGCAGACAGAAATGTTAGCGCCTGTTAAAAATTCCGGATTATGAACAGTATATGTTCCTCCAACTCGAAGCTTTAATTCCGCCTCTCTAATAACAGCGTCTGAAAAGCCTCCTTTGCCCGGAACATTTTTAAAGTTGACAATTCCTTGATACATGTCGCGCTCTTGCTGTGTAAGAGGAACAAATTTGAGCTTGTCTTCAGCCGCCTTCTTAATTCCTTCATCATTTGTATTTTCAATTAAGTAGCGCAAAATGCGCGGGTTTTGCATTTTGGAAACGATAAATTCAATGATGTCAGGATGCCAGTCGGCCAGCATAATCATTTGGGCTCCTCGCCGTGAGCCACCTTGTTCCACAAGATGGGTTAATTTTGCAATGTCATCCAGCCACGACACAGATCCTGATGATTTGCCGTTTACACCTCGGGCTAATGTGTTTCTTGGTCTCAATGTTGAACCGTTCGTGCCGACACCGCCTCCGCGGCTCATAATTTCCATTACTTGTTTGCGGTGTTCAGAGATCCCTTCACGGGAATCTTTTACAAAGGGCATGACATAGCAGTTAAAATACGTCACTTCGGTCCCTGCTCCAGCGCCGTAAAGAACCCGGCCAGCCGGAATAAAATGCAGATTGACGAGCTCTTGATAAAATTTTTCAAACCATTCTTTTCTTTTTTCTTCTGTTTTTTCAACAGCAGCAAGACCTGTTGCATTTCTTTTGGCAATTTGTTCATAAAAAATTTCAAGCGGTTTTTCGATGACATCTAAAGAACGAACGATGATTCCCGTCTCCCGTTCTTCAGGCTTTTCAAGAGTATGACGAAACTCTTCTTCGACCTGAACCTTTGCCTTTTTATTTTCCCAATCAATTTCTTTAATGTAGCCTAGCCCTCTTGCAGGAAATTTTGGATCTTCCTTGATCGTCAGCACTACAAAATCGCCTTCAGATAGCGTAATTTTTTCAGTGTCTTTAAATGAATACCTGTCCAGCATTACAAGGCGCGAAACACCTTTGTGCGTGATTTTCATATCTTCCGTAATCGGATGCACCTGCGGGAAAAGGCTGATATCTTTATTCAGCTTCTCCACATCAATTTTCATTTTCTCATTCAGCGCCACTGTCATATTCACAACTCCCTTAAAAATATCGTACTTGATATACGTTACCACATTTAGATGATATTATCAACGAAAAAATAACAATATATTGTGCTAAAGAACATTTGTTTGCTCTATATATTGTATGATATACGCTGCATTATGAAAATGTCAAATGTAAAACTAACCAAAAAAAGAAGCAAGGAAAAGAAAATTAATGATCTTAGAATCATTCCGGCGGTATTTGAAGAAATTTGTCAGTTGCAGTTTTTGAAAACACATCGGCACCTTGATTTACAAGCAACGATCCATTTCATTTTGATCATACAAAAAACGGCATGTTCGCCGCTTCATCTTCTAAAATTCCATTCTTCTGTTTCATATTTCTCTTTAGCCAGTTTTTTCACATACTCTTCTTGTTCGCTAGACAATTGGTACGGTCTCAACTCAATATCAAGCCCGTATTCAAACCCTTTTTTAAAGGCGCTCCATGCCTCTTCCATTGTGACTGGAGTTTCTCTAAGGTCGTTGATCGCCACCGCTTTATTTTTAAAGTTTTTCTCTAATCTTTCCCTGACCCGCTCATTAGGATATTTAAACAAGTCGAACAGCAGCTTTTCATCTAAATCTAGCAATATCGAGCCGTGCTGCAGGATAACGCCTTTCTGGCGAGTTTGGGCACTCCCGGCAACTTTTCTTCCTTCAACTACCAGCTCATACCAAGACGGAGCATCAAAGCATACAGATGACCGCGGATTTTTCAAATGCTGTTTTTCTTCATCCGTTCTTGGAATTGCAAAATGAGCGTCTAAGCCTAACAAGCGAAATCCATGTAAAATTCCTTCCGAAATTACACGATAAGCCTCTGTCACGGTTTTGGGCATTCGCGGATGATCTTCGGATACGATGACACTATATGTAATCTCCTTGTCATGCAGCACGCCCCTTCCGCCTGTTGGTCTTCGTACAAAGCCAAGGCCGTGCCGTCTTACAGCATCCATATCAATTTCTTTTTCAACCTTTTGAAAATAGCCGATGGATAATGTCGGCGGATTCCATCCGTAAAAACGAATCGTCGGAGCGATTTTTCCTTCACTGTGCCAGTCCAATAAAGCTTCATCAAGAGCCATATTGTAAAAAGGAGATGAAAAGCCAGAATCAATATAATTCCATATTTCTTTTCCCATATCGCAACCCTCTTTATTTTATATTTGCTTTTTTAGTCTATCAAATGAAGAGGATATTGTTAAATAAAACGCCCGAAAAGAAATGACATTTCCATTCTTGTTTTATATAATAAATGTTGTCCAACATTCGTATGTATGTTCACATGAACTTCAAACAAATAAATTCAAACAAATAAAAAGGAGTCGAACAAGCGTGGAATGGTCATTGCTCATTCTTGCAGCTATTATCATTTATTTTTTGGCCACATTTTTATATCAAAAAAAGATTATGAAAGGATTAACGGAGGAAGAATTTAAAGCCGGCTATCGGAAAGCGCAGCTCATCGATGTGCGGGAGCCGAATGAATTTGAAGGTGGCCACATTTTAGGAGCAAGAAATATTCCCCTTTCCCAATTGAGACAGCGCTATAAAGAAATCCGCCCAGACAAACCGGTTTATTTATATTGCCAGTCAAGTGCAAGAAGCGGGCGAGCCGCACAAATGCTGAAGAAAAAAGGCTATCAGGAGCTCTATTATTTAAAGGGCGGCTTTAAAAAGTGGACTGGAAAAATTAAAAAAGGGAAATAAAATCAAGTATAAAAGATAAGGATTCGCAAAACGCGAATCCTTACTTTTTTTCATATTTTAATATCGGATTTCTTGCTGCGAGTGTTTCATCGAGTCTTTTGACGACTGTTGTATGAGGAGCTTCTTGAACGATTTCCGGTTCTTCCTCCGCTTCTTTAGCAATTTGAATCATCGCTTCGATAAAAGCATCCAATGTTTCCTTTGATTCCGTTTCAGTCGGTTCAATCATCATGCATTCTTCAACATTGAGCGGAAAATAAATTGTCGGCGGATGATACCCGAAATCGAGAAGCCTTTTTGCAATATCAAGCGCACGGACACCGAGCTTCTTTTGCCGTTTCGCAGATAAGACAAATTCGTGTTTACAAATGCGGTCATACGGCATTTCGTAATAAGGCGCTAATTTTTTCAGCATATAATTCGCATTTAATACCGCATTTTCAGAGACCGCCTTTAAACCGTCCGGACCCATGGAGCGGATGTATGTGTATGCCCGCACATTGATTCCAAAATTTCCATAAAACGATTTTACTCGTCCGATCGATTGCGGCCTGTCTTCGTCGAAACGAAATCCATTTTCATCCTTGACGAGCACAGGCTTCGGCAAAAAAGGAATTAACTCTTTTTTCACACCGACAGGTCCTGAACCGGGACCCCCTCCCCCGTGGGGGCCTGTAAACGTTTTATGAAGATTTAAATGAACGACATCAAAGCCCATATCCCCTGGTCTCGCTTTGCCTAAAATTGCATTTAAATTCGCTCCGTCATAATACAATTTTCCTCCAACTGAATGAACAATCTCCGCCATCTCTACAATATGCTCTTCAAACAAACCGAGCGTATTGGGGTTTGTTAACATAAGAGCAGCTGTATTTTCTCCAACCACTCTCTTTAAGTCGTCTAAGTCGACAAGTCCGTTTTGATCAGATCGCACCGTGACAGTTTCAAAACCGGCAACGGTCGCTGAAGCAGGATTTGTTCCATGGGCTGAATCAGGTACAATCACTTGTGTTCGATGTTTTTCTCCATTTGCCTCATGGTAGGCGCGAATCATCATGAGCCCCGTCCACTCTCCGTGCGCCCCTGCAGACGGCTGCAATGTAACAGCATCCATACCTGTAATTTCTTTTAAATGTTCTGATAAATCATACATTAATTCCATTGCTCCTTGAACCGTCGCTTCATCCTGTAATGGATGAATATAAGAAAAGCCAGTTAATCTTGCCACATTTTCATTTATTTTCGGATTATATTTCATTGTACAGGAACCAAGCGGATAAAAACCGGAATCCACACCGTGGTTCCGCTTCGACAAAGCAGTATAATGGCGCATAATGTCAAGTTCTGATACTTCCGGCAGCTCGGCATCTTCTGTCCGCAAATAGTCACTAGGAATCAGCTGATCAATATTTTCCTCCGGTATGTCTAAATCAGGCAAGCTGTATCCGATCCGTCCCGGTTTGGATATTTCAAAAATTAACGGTTGATCCTTCATTGCCATCCCTCCAACTCGTTCACAAATAAATCGATTTCTTCTTTCGAACGAAGCTCTGTTACCGCTACAAGCATATGTTTTTCAAGTTCCGGATACGTTCTGCCAAGGTCGTAGCCGCCGATGATTCCCTTTTCGAGCAGCTTTTTATTGGCCAAAGAAACTGGTTTGGACAGCTTCACGACAAACTCATTAAACATTGGACCTTGAAACGGAATGGAAAAACCTTTCTTCTCAAACATCTTTTTCGCATAGTTTGCTTTTTGGATATTTTGATAAGCCATTTCTTTTACACCTGTTTTTCCAAGAGCAGTCATGGCAACAGAAGAGGCAAGAGCATTTAACGCTTGGTTGGAGCAAATGTTTGATGTAGCTTTATCCCTTCTGATATGCTGCTCCCTTGCCTGCAGAGTGAGAACAAAGCCTCGTTTCCCCTCTTCATCTACTGTTTGACCGACGAGTCGCCCAGGAATTTTTCTCATCAGCTCTTTTTTTACGGCGAAATATCCACAAGTTGGACCGCCAAAAGACATTGGAATTCCAAACGGTTGAACATCGCCTACTACGATATCCGCACCAAATGAACCAGGCGGTGAAAGCACACCTAAAGCAAGAGGATTGCTTGAAACGATCAATAAGCTTTTCTCGGAATGGGAGATCTCTTCGATTTGGTGAAGCGGTTCAAGTTGACCGAAAAAATTTGGATGCTGTACAATGACTGATGCTACTTCGGCGTTCATCATTTCTTTTAATGCCTCTACATCGGTCACTCCGTTTCGGTAAGGGATTTCCACTACCTCAACGTTTTGTCCTTTTGCATAAGTTTTTAGCACATCTCTCGTTTCAGGATGCACCGTTTGCGAAACGAGCACCTTTTTCTTTTTTGTTTGACCTGCAGCTAATAATGCAGCTTCTGCTAAAGCTGTCCCTCCGTCGTACATCGACGAGTTGGCGACATCCATTCCTGTCAATTCACAAATCATTGTTTGAAATTCGAATATTGCTTGGAGCTCGCCTTGAGAAATTTCTGGCTGGTATGGCGTATAAGCCGTATAAAACTCTGATCGAGAAATGACATGATCGACAATTGCCGGAATATAATGGTCATACACTCCAGCTCCCAAAAAGGAAACGTTTGTTTTTACATCCTTATTTTTGGCAGCAAGTTGAGATAGCTCGCGAAACAGCTCGGTTTCCGGTTTCTGAGCCTTTATATTGTATTTTCCTTTAAACCGTACACTTTCTGGAATGTCGGCAAACAGGTCATCGATCGATTCGACTCCGATCGCCTCCAACATCTCTTTTCGATCAGTTTCTGTCATCGGTAAATAGCGATGCTTCATCGAAAGCTTCTCCTTTCTTTATTTTCCATTTTTTGTTGGTCGTTTATAAAATGGAGTTGGTACTACTCTTGCTTTTAATCGTTTTGACCGAACTTCCACCTCGATTTCATTCCCGATCTCCGAAAATTCTTTCTTGACGAGAGCGATCCCGATGCTTTTATTCAAAGTAGGAGAGTGCGTCCCTGATGTAACAACTCCAATTTGTTGATTTCCAGAAAACAATTTATAACCTGAACGGGGAATGCCTTTTTCGATCATTTCCAAGCCGACCGCCAGCCTCGATACCCCTTGTTCTTTTTGTATTTGCAATACATCTTTTCCGATAAAATTCTCTTTTTTCGTAAGCTTCACTGCAAATCCGACTCCTGCTTCTATCGGAGTAATGTCTTCCGAAAGATCTTGACCGTACAACGGCAAAGCTGCTTCCAGCCGCAACGTATCACGAGCGCCCAATCCGCATGGAACAACTTTTTCTTTATCTCCTGCTTGCAAAATCTTCTCCCATAAATAAACGGCGTCCTCACTTTGGCAATAGATTTCAAAGCCGTCTTCCCCGGTATAACCAGTTCGGGCAATGAGCGCTTTTTTACCTGCGATCTCAGCACTTTCAATAAATTCAAAAAATTTCAACTCAGATAAGTATACGTCTGTTAAAGTTTGCAGCACCTTTTCCGCTTTCTGGCCTTGCAATGCAAGGAGAGCACAGCTTTCAGAAATATTTTGCAATTCAACATCTCCGTGTTTTTGAGACATGAGCCATTGAAAATCTTTTTGAATATTCGCTGCATTGACTACTAAAAGATATTTTTCCTCGTTTAGCCGATAAACGATTAAATCGTCTACACAGCCTCCATCTTCATAACACATAATTGTGTATTGAGCCTTTCCATCCCGAAGCTTTGAAACATCATTAGTTAATACCTTTTGCAAAAACTGAAGACTGTCTTTCCCTTTTACAATGATTTCTCCCATATGAGAAACATCAAATAGACCTGCATTGGTGCGGACAGCGTAATGCTCCTCTTTAATGGAAGTAAATTGCACAGGCAATTCCCATCCTCCAAAATTGATCATCTTTGCTCGATATTGTTTATACACTTCAAAAAGAGGAGTGCGTTTTAATTCATTCATCATTTCCCCTCCTGATCTATTTTTTGCATTTAGTTTCTCTCAAAATTTTTCAGCTTAAAAAGCAGAAAAAAGGACAGAAAACGGCCTAGTATCGTCTTGTCTATTCCGATCGACAAGATTTTGCTACACCGTCTCTGTCCTTGCACCTGAAAGTTTACCTTAAAAAGGCTTTCCCCTTTGGTGGTTTGCACAATATGCAAACACTCTCCAGAGCTGCGTCAAACAAGAGTCTTTTTGCCTGAGAGATTCACATATGCTTGCTCCTTCGGCGCCTCACAAAGGAGGTCTCTCCCCTTGCTCTCATCCGCACATATTTTCTTGTAAATTGTGAAAAAATAACAAATGACATATTCGACAAAAAGGAAAAAGATGAGTAGAAAACAAAAGAAAAAGACTTCAAACGTATTTTAATGGTATCATCTTTAAACGGTTTCAGCAATACCTTTCCCAAATAATTTTAAAAAATCATTGTTAATTGTTCGTGTTTATAAAAATTTATAATCAAAAAACGGGACGGTTTTTGAATTAGCGATAAAAAAAATGAACATTTCACTTTGAATATAAAAATAAAGGATAGGGTGTGGGCAATGAATATAAACATCCGCTATAAAACAACATGGGAAGAAGAATTTTTGCAAAGATTAAAGGAAGACGGTCCGTGGGCAAACTGGGAATTATACAAATTAGCTTATGAAGTTACGAATTATTTGACCATTCCATCATTTGAAGGTTTAGTAGCTCCTTTGCATCTTGATCATGTAACCCCTCTTCCCCACCAATTGGAGGTCGCACAAACAGTAGTAGAAAAATTAAACGGAAAAGCAATATTAGCTGATGAAGTCGGTCTCGGCAAAACAATTGAAGCCGGATTAATATTAAAAGAATATATGATTCGCGGACTTGTCAAAAAAGTGCTCATCTTAGTTCCAGCTTCACTCGTCTCCCAATGGGTGAGGGAATTAAATGAAAAATTTTACATTCCTGCCGTTGAGCAAAAGAAAAGCTATGTTTGGGAGCAATGCGATGTTGTCGTATCTTCCCTTGATACAGCAAAAAAAAGCCCCCATAAAGAAATTATTCACGGATTGGATTATGACATGGTCATCATTGATGAAGCGCATAAATTAAAAAATAACAAAACAAAAAACTATGAGTTTGTTCAAAATTTAAAGAAAAAATTTTGTTTATTATTGACGGCAACGCCTATTCAAAATCGCATTGAAGAAATTTTCAACCTTGTTTCTCTTTTAAAACCTGGACATCTCGGCAATGAACAGCTCTTTCACGATATGTTTAAGAAAAAAGGACGGAATATTCGTGACGATGAGCATTTACGAGAACTTGTCAATAAAGTTATGATACGAAACCGCCGCATTGATACAGGAATTGAATGGTCAAAAAGACATGTGGAAACGATTTGGATTCAATTTTCGAAAGCTGAAAAGGCTTTATATGATGCCATCAGCCAAATTCGGTCGTCATTCTCTATTCCGACAAGCAGTTTCTCCATTTTAACGCTTCAGCGTGAAGCATGTTCGAGCAGAGAAGCAGTGTACATAACATTAAAAAAAATGCTTGATAAAAAGGATGAAGCTCCACAATTGCCTGAAAAGATCATTCGCAATCTAATGGGCTATATCGATCAAGTAACAAAAAATTCGAAAGCAGAAAAAACGGTCGAACTCATTCAAAACATTAACGATAAAGTGATTATTTTTACCGAATACCGGGCAACACAATTATATTTACAATGGTTTTTAAAACAGCACGGCATAACATCTGTTCCGTTCCGCGGCGGATTTAAACGCGGCAAAAAGGATTGGATGAAGGATTTATTTAAAAATAGAGCGCAAGTACTGATCGCGACAGAGGCAGGAGGGGAAGGGATAAATTTGCAGTTTTGCAATCATATTATTAATTATGATCTGCCTTGGAACCCGATGCGTTTGGAGCAGCGAATCGGGCGCATCCACCGTCTCGGACAAGAACGGGATGTGTTCATTTATAACATGGCGACAAAAAATACAGTAGAGGAGCATATCTTAAAGCTATTATATGAAAAAATAAATCTGTTTGAACGTGTTATTGGGGAATTGGACAGTATTTTAGCAAAACTTGACCTCCGCAATATTCATGAACATATAGAAGATATTATGATTCAGTCGAGTTCGGAAGGAGAAATGAAAATTAAAATGGAAAATTTAGCGGCTATTCTCAACTTTGGTGAACAATTACAACAGGCCGAGAATAACTGATTTCTTTATTTTCATAGCTGCTTGCAAAATTTTTAAATAGGAGGCGGAATGATGCAGCAGGCTCAAATTTCCACATTTTTAAAACGCTTTTTTCAGGCGACCAATTGTCCAATTATTGAAGAAAAAAACGGATATTTTACCGTTCAATTAACTGTTGAAATGGATAAAGAATTAATGAACCGGCCTTTTTACTGGCATTATTTAGAAAAAACCGGCGGAACTCCAAATCCGATGAAACTTACTTTCATCACGGATTCAAAGGAGGCTCCGGAAGATGTAAAAGGTGAATGGATTCATTTCGGATCGCCGAGACTGCACCAAATTTTTGCGGCAACGAAGAAAATGTCTTCTTATATTCGGTTATATGAACAGACAGCAGCTTCCAAAGCAAACGTGCCGCTGCACCCTTGGATTGGGATGAATGTAACGATTTCGTATATTTGTGACAAAAAGAAGGATCAAACTTATTCATTAGGACTGCATTTAATCAACGGAAGGATTGTTGAAAATTTTCAGGAGCAGCTAGAAAAAATTCATTTGACACCGAAAATTCCTGATTTTTGTTTTACCATTACGCCATTAATTACACCGAAAAGCGGATTAACTCGATTGAAGCATTACGTGACAAAAAAAATTGAAGAAGATGACCATCGGTGGGCGGAAGAAGCGAGAGAACGAATGAATGCCGATTTAGCATTGTTGGAGCATTTTTATGAAGATCTAGATGAAAAACCTTCTGTTTATTGGACAGAAAAGAAGGCGATTCAAGAGCTGTATGAACCGCGCATTGAAATAGAAGTCCACAATGGAGGAATTTTTTATTTATCATCGGATTCTTTGATTCATTAAAATAAAATCAAGACGCAGAAAATACGCTCGAAATTGAATGATCTCATCACTTTTCAATAAAAAAGGAGCTGATGAACGGCTCCTTTTCCTTTATTTCTTTTTCTTGATCAAAATTAAAAACGCCATCGGCAAAAATCCAAACCATCTCATTGATAATGGAAGACGATCTTTTTTCCGTTCCTCACGCCTTTGTTTCCTTGTTTCTTTTGGGGTGTCGATAAACTTTACAAACTGTTCGGTTACATATTTCACATAATCATTACCAGACATAAGCGGGCACCTCGAAATAAAATTTTTTTATATTATTTCCTAAACTCTGTTCATTTAAACAGACATTCTGGCAAATAAACGATTGGTTGAAGCTTTGATAAGGCGCTGAACGATGAAAGCTATGAATATTCATTCCAGCTCATAATCTGTTGATTGTTCAAATCATAATGAAAGTTTGCCGTATACTCCGTTCCTTTTAACGTCTTGCATGTAATGGAAATATTGACGATTCCGTTTTCTTTTTTCGTTCGTTTATACGAAATGGTTCCATTTGGGAGTTCAAGTATTTCCTGGGTATCAGAATAGTCAGCTTTTTTCAGCGAATATTGAACACCGGCAAGCATTAACGTTTCCTGCAAATAAAACTCTTTCGCATCATGCCGAAATCTTTGCTCTTGTATATATGAGGAAGCATATGCGGTAAGAATCATTATGCAAAGCAGAAATATGCCGATCGTCATTGGGAAAATATGACCATCTTCATTTTTCAATCAGGAATCACTCCTTTCACATCGCGAATGGTTCCTTCAAACCGCTTACCTTCTAAGCTTGTGATTTCAATTTTCACACCATGTATTATTGGAATAAAATGAGCGGCTTGAACACCGCGCAGCACAATAACATGTCCTTTTCCGTCAACTTGATAGCGCAGCAAATCATTATATTGACTGAGTGTGACTACTTCTCCTTTTTGATTTTTATATTGTAAAACATTTTGCTTCACCATTATTTGTTGAGACGTTTTGATTTCACGATGAAGCTCAATTAGAAATAAATTCCACTCGCTTGGATGTAAATCTTGCTGTCTCGTATTCAATTTGAGAAAAAATGAGAGCATGGGTGCAAAGGAAGAGATGATAATGGTTGTCGCTAGAAAGGCTATCAGCATGTTTGCAGCCGTATATCCTTTATTATTCATAAATGTAGCCGCAAACCTTTTGTTCTGCATTTTCATCCGAAAGAACACATAATTCAGCAAATTGCCCCTCCTTTCCCCACACCAGTTCAAACATCATCCCTTGCCGCTCAACTTGGCCATTTGTTTTTTTCTTTTCAAATACAAAACGTTCAAGTTCTTCTTTGAGCAGTTGATAAGCCAGCACAGATGCTGTTGCTTCTTTTTGCTGTTTCAATAAGGCTGTTGACACAGGGACCAGCGTCAGCGAAAGCAAACACCATATGGAAAATGCTATTAATATTTCTGTGATCGTATATCCGCTATAATTTTTCCACACGGAACCTTCCTCTCCCTAAATTAAAAATGATTTTGTACGTTTTTTTATCATAAGAAATGAAGATTGTTCCAGCTTGATAAAAATAGCCGGAAGGAGAGTACTCGATTGGAAATTTTATGTTTCCTGATTCGACTTTTATGTTTTGATCGTATGCTCTTTCAAACAGTTCCCCTTTAAAGCCGGATCGTTCAGCTTCGTAGTAATGTTTGTCAGGATACCAAAACAAATAAATTTTTTCTTTATTAACGAATGCGTGCTGTTGTACATATAGCAAATCTTTTTCCAGTTGAACGAAAAATTGATCGATGACTTTTTCTCTGTAAATATTTACTGCTCCAATCCATATAAAAGAGCTGATCAATAAAAAGATCGAAAGAACAAGAAGCATCTCCAGAACAGTAAAACCACTTTGCCTAGTTGCTCTTAATGACGTTTCCATTTGCATCAATTTCAATCTCATCACCATTTGGACATTTTCCAGAATTATTCGGCAAGTACCCTTTCGTGATTAAATCATTAATTGTTGGTGTTTGATGAAACTCCATTTCATATGCGACGACTTGCCCCTGCACCATATCAATTAAACCTTCGCACCCTTTATTTTGAATATTTTTATTATGTGCCATAACATTCGGAATCGTTATAATAAGCAAAATCGAGATCACTAACAGTACAACCAGCATTTCCACCAATGTAAATCCATGCTCATTTTTCACTATTTTCATCCTCCTATACTTGACCCATCATTTGGTACATTGGAAGCAAAATCGATAAATAAATGATCAATACGAAGACCCCGATCATCAAAAAAACGACCGGCTGAATATAACTAATGATTCTCATTATTTTTTGTTCCATCCGCTCCAATACGAACCGGCTGTACATATACAACTCTTTAGACAATTGACCGACGGCTTGTCCATGTTGAACAACAGAGGAAAGTTCCTGTTCAAAAAATGGACTTTCAGCAAATATGATCTCTAGCGATTCTCCTTTCTTTAATTTCTCGATAAAGAGATTGGCCTCTTCCCTATAAAAATGGAGAAAATGTTGTTCTTGAAACAGAGTAAAGCATTCAAAAACGGACAATCCTCCCTTCAACAAATTGCTCATTTGCAAAGAAAAATAGTAGCTGTGAAATAACCGCAAACCTTTTGACACGATCGGAATTTTCATAAGCAGCTTCTGTTTTTCAAGCGGAGGCTTTTTTCGGAAAAAGACCCAATAGTAGAAAAAAAGGAGAAAGAAGGAGACAAACAAAATAAGAAAAAACCATTTGATCCCTTGAATGGTAAACATGACAAATGTCAGAAAGAAGGAGGCGTTCAAATCAACTGCTTCATACATATACGAAAATTGCGGGGTAACAACTGCTTGGATGACAAATAAAATAATTAAAAGAAGAGAAATTAAAAAGAGCGGATAGCGGAGAACTTGAATAAATTTTTCCAAATGGAGGAGTTGTTTTTCCAGCATTACTGAGCTTTCTTTTAAAGCAAAATGTATATCACCATGCTTTTCAGCAAAGAAAAGATAGCTTAGTACATCTCGATGAAATCCAAGCTTCTCAAAAGCCGTGTATAGTGAATTTCCTTTTGTCAACATCTGTATGCAAGTCTCAATATCTTGTCGGTATTTTTCTTTTACATGAAAACTCATAAAGCGAATAGCTTCATTTAATGCATACCCCTCTGAAAGCAGTTCACTCACTTTCTTCAAAAATTGTGCCTGCATCTTTTTGTTCCATCGATGCCTATTCATATTCAAACACCCAACGATCATATATGTCCGGATATAAATATCCAAGAGCGATTCCTTTTTTAATTACATCTTTTAACTTCATATAATCTAACTCACTCTGCTCCTCTCCTTTTGCTTCCCGAATAGCGGCGGTTAAATTTTTGCCGTAAAGAAGTTCATAGACCCCAATTCTCCTAATTTCCTTTAATTTTTTGCAATAAGGCGGGCAATTCCCTTTGCAAAACGGACATATTAAATGAACGAGACGCTGCGCAGCAACAGCGATCAAAGTTTGCTCAATTTCGGAAAATGTTACACCAAATTCTAATAATCGATAAATAGCCCCCTTTGCATCCCGCGTATGCATGGTGGTCAGTACTAAATGTCCGCTAAGCCCAGCCCGGACCGCAATCCTTGCTGTCTCATGATCCCGAATTTCACCGACCATAATGACATCAGGATCATGTCTTAATATTGCTTTTAACCCATTTGCATACGTAATTCCAGCTTTTTCATTGATCTGCACTTGAAGCATTTCATCGCTTTTCGTTTCCACAGGATCTTCAAGTGTGATGATGTTTCTTTTAAAATGTTTTTTTGCATAATGGAGAAGCGAATAAAGAGTGGTCGTTTTTCCCGAACCGGTCGGACCGGTAAGGATCAAGAGACCGTGAGAATGGTTTAAAAATGAAAGCATTTTTTTGGATTCTGACGGGAACAATGAAAGTTTTTCAGGCGATTGAATCGATTGCTCTAGCAATATTCGGATGACTAGACTTTCATCGAATACTGTAGGCAATGTCGATAAACGAAGATGCACCTCTCCGTAAATCGTATGGAAGGAGTAAGCACCGTTTTGCGGACGCCTTTTTTCGCCAATATCCATTTGGGCCATAAATTTAAAATGAGAAATTAAGCGTTCACAAATAGCTTTTGGCAGATGAAATATTTCTTTGATGTCATCGTCAATTCGAAATTGAATAACTGCTTTTTTCTTTTTCGGAACAATATGGATGTCTGAGGCACTAAATGAACACGCCAGTTCAATCAGTTTTTCGCTAAGCTTTTCAATTTCAATCATTCCATATCCCCCCTTTCTTTTCTTAGGATTCATCTTAACGAATTGAAGAGAAAAATGCGAACGTCGATAATGGATTTTTCTTTTCCCTTTCCTTTTGCAAAATTTAATTGAACATAGCAAAAAAATAACAATTGTTTGCAAAGACTGTTTAGAAAACAATTTTTTGCTATAAACTCATAATTTTTGAACATTTTTTTACAACATGTTTGAAAACAAAGTGGATACAATAACAATTGGAAACGGTATATTTACAATGTATCAAGCTGTACATTATAATATAAAAAGCGACCGATTGAGGGAAAAGGAGGGAAACACAATGGATCGCATGTTCCGTGTACTCGGTTTTTGGACAGGTATTTTTGCTATTATGTTTTATTTAGGCGATATGAAGACGACGTCTTTACTTTTCTTTGGTCAAACTGGATTTTTTGTTTTACTATCTTATTTAAAATTAACTGAACGTATGTATATTTATATTTTCGGAGCATATTTGACCATTTTCTTCGTCGGGTTTACATATTGGACGACGTTTATGATGGTCCCTGGACAAGGCGGCCATTAATAAAAACAGGCAATTCCGCAATGGAATTGCCTGTTTTTTGACCTTCTTCAATTTTTACGAAAGCGAAAATCCATTTAAAAAAGGATTTGTTTCCATTTCTTCTATAATGGTTGTTTCTGAACCGTGGCCAGGCAACACAATGGTTTCTTCCGGCAGCACTAGCAGTTTTTCATGAATGCTTTTCAGCAGTTCTTCATGATTCCCTCCAAGCAAATCCGTACGGCCAATGCTTCCTTTAAATAATACGTCGCCTGAAAAAACAGCATTTGCTTCTTCTAAATAGTAGGAGATGCTTCCAGGAGAATGCCCCGGTGTTTCAAATAAAGAGAACTGGAAAGAACCAATTGTCAAGCTTCCTTCTTCCCGAATGATTACGTCCGCTTCCTCTACCATTACATTTTTTCCATTCATAAAATGACCAGATCCATTTAAAGAAGGATCGCCAAGCCATTTTTGTTCTTTTTCGTGGACATATACTGGAATATTCCAAACTTTTCGAACATCATCAATCGCTCCGATGTGATCAAAATGTGCATGTGTCAACAAAATGGCAAGGGGAGTCAACTGATGTTTGCGCAATACTTCAATTAGCTTTTCTCCTTCATCGCCTGGATCAAATAAAATACACTCATTTTTGTCATTTGTTAAAATATACGCATTTGTTTGCAGCAATCCGAGCGGGATTCTCATCCATTTCATGCTCTCACCTCAGGTCATTTTCTTTTCCATTTCCATCATACAAAACATTCTTTTTTGGCGCAAAAGGAATAGTTAGAAAATTTTTGGCCAAACCTAAAATGTGCAGGACATACTGTTCATAAAATTGACATAGTCATTTTATGCAAACGTACCGTTCCTACCTCGACAAATCTAGTAAAAGAGATTAAAATATGAAGGGGAAGATATTTGCCGCACTTCAACGTATAAAAGATTGGGGGCTATACAATGGGTACTGTCATTATCTTTACTTTAGTAACTTTGCTTGGTATCTATGCTATTTTCCGTTCTTTAAAACAAAAAAACATATTGGGAATTTTGTTTGCGCTTGGAACAGTCGCTGTTTTTGGATGGTTTACCTATAAAACGATTGTTCACCACGGTATACCAGTGCCACACTAAAAAAGAAAGAATGGCGGGGCCATTCTTTTTTTTATGAATAAATAAACATTCAGTTGTCACACACCCGTCTTTTAACCTCCGCTTCATATTGCCAAAAAAGATGCTTTCACTCCTGTTTATTTTACAATCTCCTGAATCTTTTCCTTCCTTAAATCCATGATTTTTTCCAATCTCGGCCCATACAAAGCATAATGACCAGATGGCGAAATGAGGATAGGATCGTTTGTCACGTTTTTGAAGATGGTTTCTTTTTTCTTAGTGATAAGGTTAAATCTCTGCAGTTCAAAGGAACCGTCCTGGGATTTGGCAACGGGCACAAATGTATAAAGCTGCTGATTTTGAGCATTGAAGTCATAGTAGGGAAAAATCCATTGAGAGTAATCGGAAGCCAAAGGGACACGAAATGTAGACAACACTTTTTTTGATGAAGAATTTATAAAAACATATTGACCGAATCCTTTTTCCTGTTGATTTTCCTGCAAATACATGACAATCGATGAAAAATTTCCATTTCCGATGACATGATCAGCGATTTTTTTTTCGTGATGTTTCATTAAGTTCGCTTCATAAAGCGGAGCGCTTAACTCAGGCTCATCGTTATTCCATTTTACATACGTAATGCGATCTTCATCTGTCCATTGAAAAAAAGGTATTTGATAGGGACTATCCACAACTTTTTTCTCTTTCAAATCAAGCAAATAAGTCTTATATGACCAATCTTCAGCAAATGCTGTAACCATCAGCTCGTTTTCATTATAGGGATTCCATGTATATTGAAGTTCAAACGCATTGATTTCCCAATGAAATAATTCCTCTCCTTCGGTGTTTACAAATGTCAGGATGGCTTGATTGGTTTCAGGACTTGAATGAATGAGAAAAATTGTTCGGCGATCATTGGGCACTGTTTGAATAATCGGATGCTTTGTCTGGAAAAATAGTTCATCTTTTCCGCTTTGAAGATCGTGACAAATAACTTCCGAACGGTCTTCAAGATTTTTAATGTAAAGCACAGCCGTTTCATGAAACCATCCAGTAATATTTTGAAAGGTATTTTCCTCTGCTTCAATCGGTTGAATATTCTCTAAAAGATTCTGTTCTGCTTTAAAGTTATCAAACTCATTTTCCGTTTTTTTCTCTTTTGTCACTTGTTTCTTTTCATTCGTAAGCTGATGAAATTCACAAGACGACAAAAGGAGAATCGGAAAGCACATGGCGAAAAAAAAAGCTGCCCTCATCACCCTCATCCTTCTCATCCAATTTTCACTTATAATTTACGAATTTTTCAAAAAAATGTTTCAAATAATTTATTTGCACAGCAAATAAAGCGACGCCCAAAATATTCCCTTTGCTTTCCGATAAATTTCATCAAATTGGTCAAGCGGCAAAGGGTTCCTTCCTCTGCCTAATTCAACGGTAAATCCCGGCTTTCTGTATTCTTTAATAAACCAATCGCGAAAACCGGCATGACTATCAATCATTCGGATTCCTTTATATCCGCTTAACAACTCATACTCTTTTACGATTTCTTCCGACATCTCTGGTTCATAGTTTAAATACCCCCAATATATTTCTTCTCCTTGTGTGTGAAAGGCTACGATGAGTTCAAATTGAGACTGCTTTACTAGTTCACTCATAGCAATTGCTTCCGGCTCTGAGAGAGGATAATCACCTGGATAATCACGAGGTGCCGGGGATTTTGGGCTTTTTCTTTCTTTTTCAATTTCCCAAAAGGCAGGAAATTGATTGTTCAGATCAACGCCGCGAATATTTGCTTTCCAATCGGAAAAATCTTCACAGTTATTATTTAACTTGACGGCCTGTTCTTTCACTTGAGGATCGAACGATTCAGCTGCTAAAACAAGATTCACTCCATCCGGATTCACCATCGGAACAAACGATAAAGTAATCTGCTCATAAAGCTGTCTTACAGAAATTCCATTAATCGATTCGTTTAAAATAAGCTTCCGAACATACTCATTGAGCCATTTCATCATAATGGCTGTCGTAATCCACTCATTTGCATGAAACGAACCGTTCATATGAACTTTTTTCGTTCCGGAACCGATAAGAAGTTCAACTAAAGGATTCCCTAGAACACTGCGGCCGATAATCCTCTCTTTAATAAATGGGTAATTTTTTTTTAACACCTTAATATCGCTTGTCAAAGCCAAAAAATGATAGGGCCGTTTGGGATCAATTACAGGCCATGAAATTGGGACGGCATTGTATGTATTTTTAGTCAAGCTTGGTGAAGGATGAAACGGATTATTTTGTACGAAACCCCATCCGGGAATGACGATTTTTTCCCCTTTAAAGATTTTTTCGTTTTCGAAGAAGGGATTTGAATCCAACAACAATCGTTTCGAAAGTTGATATTTTTTTTTCAAGTACTCCAAATCCGCTGTTTCATTCATACAGATTTCCATAAAAAAACCCCTCTCCCCTTTTTATTCAGTACATAACATATTATATGAACGACATCATGTTTCATTAATAAAACGTATAAAAAAGCTCTGACCTAATGGCCAGAGCCTTTTACTGTTTTTTTGCAGCTTGCTGCTCGGTTGAATTCGGAGATGGTTCATCCTCATTGTCAAAAAACCGCAGCAGGTCACCATAAATAATTTCATCCGAATAATCAAGCTCATTTTTCGCTTTTTCCATATATGGTTCACATGCATTTTTATCCTCAACAGCTTCGCCTGTTGATTTGTCATAGCATATTCCTCTTGTATACACATATTGATCCGTAATAAAGCTGCCGTCCCTTAACACAGCAAACGGAATACGGTCTTTTGAAAAAATATCTGTACCAAATTCGATATCGTTTTTCGTATCAATGCCTAGCAGGTTTAAAATAGTTGGCTTCAAGTCAATTTGCCCGGCGACTTGATGGAACACTTTCGGATTTTTATCGGTAACCCCTGGAATATGGATAATTAACGGAACTTTTTGCAGCTGAATCGTATCAAGCGGCGTAATTTCCTCTTTTCCTAAAAATTGTGCCATCGCTTTGTTATGGTTTTCGGAAATACCGTAATGGTCGCCGTACAATATAATAATTGAATTTTCATATAGTCCAGCTTTTTTTAGATCTTCGATGAACACTTTCAAGGCTTCATCTGTATAACGAACCGTCGTAAAATAGCGATTCACGACTCCATCTTCAGAATCAAATTCATCAATCAATTTATCTTCTTCACCCAACTCAAACGGAAAATGGTTCGTTAATGTAATATATTTCGTATAAAAAGGCTGAGGAACATTTTTCAATAATTGTACCGACTGCTTAAAGAAGTCAATATCCTTCAATCCCCATCCTACCGAATTTTCTTCCGTCACATTATAATCTCTGACATCAAAGAAACGGTCGTATCCGAGAGAATTATACATCACATCGCGATTCCAGAATGTGCGGTTATTTGCATGAAATACAGCTGTGTAATAACCGTAATCCTTTAAAATTTCCGGAGTTGCATTGTACTCATTGTTCGCATTTGTAAAGAAGACTGAGCCTCTTCCCAACGGATACAAAGAATTTTCCAATAAAAATTCTGAATCTGACGTTTTGCCTTGTCCTGTTTGATGGTAAAAATTATCAAAATAGTAGCTTTGTTTAATAAAATCATTTAAAAACGGGGTAATTTCTTGTCCGTTCAATTTCTGATTGATAACAAAGTTTTGGAACGACTCCATAGAGACGATAATGACATTTCTACCTTTTGCAATTCCATTCATTTCTTTACTAGGCTCTTTTTTGTTCGCATTTAAATAATTTTGAATTTCGACCAAGTTATTGCTGTCAGCTAAGGCACGTTGTGCAGACGTTTTGGACTGCAGCAAAGAATCGTAAATATGAAAATTGTATACACCGATATTTTTGACGAGCATCTCCCTATCAAACGTTCTTGTTAAAAGCTGCGGACGCTCTGTTTCAGCCAATCCAAGATTAAAGAAAAACACAGCTGCAGCCATTAAATAATATGCTGTTTTTTCTTTGCGCATTAATTTTTCCTGTTTGCGGAAAACAGGTCTCCGTGAAAGCCAAATTAAAATGGCTATATCAACAAACATTAATATATCGACAGGTTGAATCAGCTCGGTTATGCTGCTTCCCAAATCTCCCATATTGCTAGCTTGGAAGAGCACGGGAATAGTCAAAAAGTCGTTATAAAACCGATAAAAAACAACATTAGCTAATAAGAGAAAGGTCATCACAATGCTGGCACCGATCACCCAGCGATTCCGGTTTTTGTCTTTCATAAATAATCCAATACCAAAAACAAACAGCAAAAAGCTCAGCGGATTGATGAATAAAATAATCTCTTGCTTGAAATTTTCTATTTTTATATCAAAACTAGTTTTGTAGACAATGTACGTTTTAATCCACATAAAAAATGTCGCTAATAACAAAAAAGAAATTTTTGAAAATGTGCTTTTACGCATTTTTTTTACCTCCTCAAACGGTGGACCTGCGCATTTCTATACTTAAGTGTTTTTTTCCATTTTTTAGGCATCTTAGTGAATAACTAAAGATTATCTTAATACTTCTTCCAAAAAAAATCAATGTTTTTTTACAATATATTTACAATAAGATGCTAGCTTTTTATATATTATTTTATCTCAGTACCTATTATGTTTAGACGGACAAAATTTAAAAAAGTTTCATATAAACAGAATTTGTTATAATCCAAATTTGGCTGCATCGAGTAGGAGGGAGCGATTAACTCCCGTCCTCTCACACCACCGTACGTACGGTTCCGTATACGGCGGTTCAATTAAGATGATTGACGCAAGTCTTTATAACTTCCGTGAATAGCTGTTCTCTTTATGCCAGTGGTCACTCCACCCTCCAAGAGGTCTCCCACGGGATTCACCGCTTCCTTCCTCAAGTGAGGTACTACGTTTTCTGTGTTCATCATGACTCACTGAATGCCAAGGGCTATTCTCTCTTAATTGTTCGGTCCTTCTTAGTAGTTCTAAACCAACTAATACTATGACCTCTGCTGACTTCTGACGGTTCAGCTACTTATCACTAAGTAGGTTATGAAGCGTATTTCACCTATCCGCCAGACCTCCCCGGGTAAGAGTGTAATCTTTCCTTCCATCCATCTGCTTCATTTACTCTGTATCACCTTCGGCAGAAAGGGCTTTGTTTTGTTGTGCAAACTCACCCAGTGATACCTAGCCTCATATGAAGTTCGTGTTCCGAGAGACCTTAAAGTTTGCCGCTCGCTTCCTTCAGATTCCGCGTCGCCACGGACACCCTTGCGTTAAGCTAACTGCTACTTCTGCCTTCGCAGCTCGGGACTTTCACCCTATAGATTACACCCATGCCGGGCGCACCCAAAAAAATAGCGCCTTTTTTAAAAGCGCTATTTTTTAGTCTTCCTCAATTTTCAAGTATGTACGTTTTAACCAGCCATGCGCCGCCAATTACACCTGCATCATTGCCAAGCGTTGCAAGAGTAATATCTGCTGCGGAAGCTTCATGAAAAACGAACTGTTGAAAAACATTTTTAACTCTTTTTATTAAAAATTCCCCAGCCTTTGATACTCCACCGCCAATGATAATTTTGGAAGGATTTAAAGCAGTAGCCAAGTTGGCAAGAGCAAGACCAAGATGCATCGTCATGTCGTCGACAACCTGCAATGCCATCTCATCGCCGTTTTTCGCAGCATCAAACACATCTTTTGCAGTGATCGATCCTTTTCTTTCCAATTCTCGATTCAGCGTTGATCTCCCATTAAACTCTTCCATTTTGGCTATAGCCATTCGAACTATTCCAGTTGCAGAGGCGACCGTTTCCAGGCAGCCGGTTTTTCCGCAGTTACACGGAAAACCTCCATGCAAAACGGAAGTTATATGGCCGATTTCTCCGCCTGCGCTATTTTTCCCATGGATTATTTCTCCATTTGCAATGATTCCTCCGCCGACTCCCGTTCCGAGTGTGACGCATATTAAATCTCTTTCTCCATTCCCCGCTCCTTTCCACATTTCACCAAGAGCTGCAAGGTTGGCATCATTATCAACTCTTACTTGCAAACCAGTTTCTTTTTCAAGATTTTTCTTAAGCGGATAATTATTTTCCCATCCAATATTGACAGTTCTAGAAATGATTCCCTCTGTTAAATCGACAGGTCCAGGCGCCCCCATGCCGATTCCAATCAGCTTTTGCTTCGATTCACCAAGTTCTTTCAACTTTTCGTATATAGATTGAGAAATATCACTAACAATATTTTTTCCTGATTTATCGGTAGGGATTTCCCATTTTTCAATAATATCTCCATTTATATTGATAAATGCAATTTTTATCGTAGTTCCCCCTAAGTCCACACCAACTAGCCAATTATCGATCATATTTATCATCCTTTACTCTTTTTCTCTTATCTTTTTCTATCATTATTTCTCGTCTTAACAATAGCATGGCCATTTCAAATTCTTTTGCGTCAATCAGCTGCGACTCAAACAGCTGCTTCACCTCCTCCTCCATTAATTCAAGATCAGCCACACGATCCCCGATGTATATGATAGTACCGAAACGTTTTAAAAGCTGTTGTATGTCGTAAATCGTTTTCAAAAACATCACCTTCTAAATAAAAATGTGGATAAGCTGCACATATTGCTAAAGTTCTTTTTTTGAAAACTTCCGAACAAGTCATCGAGCTATAGATTGTCAAGCTGTTGTTTTAGCTGCTGATATTCCGCTTTTCCCGGATCAAGCTTCAATGCCTTATCAATCGCTTCTTGTGCTTTCACAACATCATTCTGTTCCGCATATATTAGGCTAAGTACATAATAAGCTTGATGAAATGTCGGATCTTTTTCCAATACATTGTTTAAATATTCAATTGAGCTTGCCACATTGTTCAAACGATATTCCGTATAAGCAAGTAAATAGATGATTTCAACTTTTGCATCATCAAGCTCCTTCGCTTCCGAAAGCACTTCGGAAGCCTTTTGGAACTCCTTGTTCTCAATTAGTGCCTGCGCCCTTGCTAAAGCCATTTCCGAATTGCGCTTAGGGGCTATTTCATATCCATAATACCCAAGACCGAAAACGAAGATGATCGATAAAATAAGCCCCACTGCTCTCGTGAAAAATTTGGACATCCTTGGAATCTGCAGAACAAAAGCTGCCAGAAATCCGCCAATTAAACCGCCTATATGACCAGCGTTGTCCACATTCGGAATCGCCCAGCCAAGCATTAAGTTAATTAAAACTACAATCAAGATGTTGGGTCCTATTGTACGGAAAAACAATTTAGGGTTTAACACTCCTAAAAACAAGAGCGCACCGAACAAGCCGAATATCGCACCTGATGCACCTGCGGACAAAAAGGGGCTGAAAGCAAAGCTTGCAAGCGAACCAGTAAATCCGGCAAACAAGTATATAAGCAAAAATCGAATCGAACCATACATTTTTTCAACAGTCATTCCAATATAATAAAGGGCTAAAGAGTTCATAATCAAATGCAAAAAACCGATATGCAATAAAATTGGTGAAAAAAATCTCCACCATTCGCCATCGTAAATGGCAGGATTGTATTTCGCTCCAAATTTTATAAGAGTATCAGAATTTGTGCTTCCCCCGTACAATTCAAGAAGAAAAAACATCACAATTTGTGCTGCTAAAAAAACATATGTAAAGAAAGGCCTGCCATTTTCAAAAAAGGAGCGTTCCAGCCTTTCTTGCCTTTTTATATAAGAAAATATTTCTTCTTTTATTCGTTCAACTGATTCAAAATTTGATTCTTCTGCTGCATAATCAAGTTTTTTCAACGAAGCCGAAAGAGCATCTTCCAAATCACCTGTTTTTTCCATTATATGCTCTTGATCCAGCAGCATTGTTTTGACGACTGTTTTCCCATGCGCAAAAGGTTCTTTAATCCGAAATTCCCAATCATCAACAGGAGGAAATGTGGTCACATAAATGTTAAGAATATTTAAGTCCCTTCTCATAGATTGTTTTCGGATCGTTTCAAAAATATGCGCCGTATGTTCAATGTCTTGAGAGATCCAATTTCCCCAGTCAATATCTTTTCTGACAAATCGTACAAGCTGAAAATATTTGTTGCGAAACGGCTCAAGCCAAACCTCCGAATGATCGCCGGATATATTGATTAGCCTGTAATTATGCTCCACCACAAGACTTTGCAAAATTTTCCAAAAAATAAAATCTAGCTGAGTCCCCATTTAAAATCTCTCCGCATGTTTTTCCTTTATTATACCAATGTGGAAGGGCAGTTTGAAGAAAAAAGCTGAATCAAAAACGATTCAGCTTTCCATTTCCACCTATTTAAAAGCACCTTGGAGAAATTTCCTGCCAATTAGCGGTATCTGCATTGTCAGTTGAATAAATTTCTCACGCATCCATTTGCTTTTTAGGCATACGTTCATAATTTTGTATCGATTTGAATATATGAAGAAAATGCCGAATACTAGAAGAATTCTTTTTAATCGCTTCATAATTTAATCCCTCCATTAATTAAAATAAACTTTTTGCTCAATTTTTATCCAAAATAAAATACGCAATTACTGTTGCAATGAAAATTGATAAAAAATTGACTGCGTCATTATTCATCCAGACAAAACCTTTCGTCTTTACCGTATATTCCCCGCAATGTATTCTTTTTTCCGTTTCAGCATGGCAGACGAGACATTTATTTTTTCGTTGAAAAAAGCATCCGAACAGGGTGTCAATCAAAGCTCCAATAAATCCAAATAATATAATGAAAGGCAAACTTTGAGCATCATTTTTTATAAAAAAAGAACTCCCCAGCGCAACAAACGAAGAACCGAGGATGGAAGCAAAAGTTCCGAGAACGGTAACAGCACCTGATGTTCCTTTTTCGACAAATTTTGGAGGAAATAAAAGAATCGGTTTTATTCGGCTTAAGCTGCCAATTTCGGAAGCCCATGTGTCCGCGTTGGCGCAAGCGAATGAAATGGTTAAAAGAATGAACCAAAAATTGCGGTCATCATGATCCACTATATTGAAAATGCTGATCAATACTGGAATCCCGCCATTTGCCAGCACTTGAACATAGTCGCGTCTTTCCCCTTTTTCAAGAATTGATGCCATTTGCGCTTTTCGTTCCTTCTTCCATTTACTGATCATGCTTGATGACGCAAAAAATAATCCAAGGGGGACCAGCCCTGGAAAACCAAAACTAAAATAGATGCTGGCGCCGACAAATACGGAGCTTATTGCTCCAGAAATCGACAAAGCTTTTGACTTATAGGAAATATAAGCGATAGTCGCAATAAAAATAATGAACAATAAAGGAATGATCATTTCCTGCACTCCACCAATTCTTTTTCAGTAATGATGATATCAACCGGAATATCATGGGATTCAATCGGCACTTCCTCAACTATTTGAAAGGAAAAAGCAAGCGCAATAGTTACATTAGCGTATTTATGTAAATAACGATCAAAATAACCCCCGCCATATCCGATCCTGTGCCCACGCCGGTCGAAGCAGATGCCAGGGACGATGAGCAAGTCAATTTCTTTTGGCGTTATGAGTGTTGTTTGCTCAAAGATCGGCTCCTGTAAATCTAAATAAACATTCTCTAATTGATCAAACGATTTTATTTCCCTGAACTCCATTTCTTTTATATTTGGGTCGCATTTAGGCACAGCTGTTTTTTTCTTTTCCTGCCAGCAGCGAAAAAATAAACTTTTTGTATCGACCTCGAAGTCTTTGGATACTGTAAGGCCAATGGTATTCGCCTCCTGCCAATAGTCTGTTTCAAAAAGAGTTTCAGCAATTTTGTTTGACCATTCCGCATGAAATTCATGCCCCATGTTTTTTAACATCCGTTTCACTTCATTTCTGATTTCAAATTTTTTTTCCAACTTAAAAATTCCTCCCATTTACCTTTTTTATAATAAAAAAACAGCAGGAAATATCTTCCCACTGCTTTTACTTCGTTTCACGATGCAAAGCATGACTTTTGCATCTTGGACAATATTTTTTCAATTCGATACGTTCTGTGTTTGTACGTTTATTTTTTGTAGAGATATAATTTCTATCGCCGCATTCTGTGCAAGCAAGAGTAATATTTACACGCATATCTTTCCCTCCAAACTATTTCATGTTCAAATTCAGACTTTTATATAATATCATTTTTGCATTGTAAAATCTACATTATGTTTATTTTTGAACACAAAGTTTCAAGTCGTTTCAAATTACATTTTTTTTAAGTTAACATGAAATTTCGTTAAAAGCCGTTTTGTTCTATTAAAATATATGATATAACAATAAAGGGACAACTAATGGAAGGTGAGATGCATGGAAATTGTGATTATTATTCTTTTCCTTGTCAGCATTGCTTTATTAGGAATTGCTTATACTCAGCGTGACGATATAAAAGAGTTGGAACAAGAAGTTGAGCATTTATCCGTTTCTGCGATGCAAGAAATATACAAAATGAAAAAGAAAATGAGGGTATTGGAAGAAGAATTGCTGCAAGGAACAAACACAAAGCCTGTTTCGCAAGACACACAGTCCGTTATACACTTTGATTATTACACGAAAAACAAAATTCTATCAAAATATCAGCAAGGCATGTCAATTGCTGAAATTGCAAAATCGGAAAATGCCACAACCGATGAAGTAAAGCTAATAATCGAACAAAATAAGAGGGAACTATCATGAATAAACGAATTTTACAAGCATTCTCAGCAGGGATGATCGTTTCCACCTCAATTTTGACCCTCACTTTTTATTTAGGGAACTATGATCAAAAGGTTGTGGCTGAAAAAGAGTTGACGGACAAATCAGTTAACGAGTATTTAGCTCAAAATAATAAAATTGCTGTATCCAATAAAGAATATGAAGAATTTCTTTCTTACAAAGATACAAAAGTAAAAAATCTGAATAAAACACCTCAACAAAATGAACAGCAGCAGAAGCAGCAAAATCAAAATGCACAAAACCAAAATACACAAAATCAAAACCAAGAACAAAAGAACAATAACCAACAAACTGAGGTAAAACCTGTAAAAGTAAATATTAAAGAAGGCATGACGACAAGCGACGTATCAAAAATACTTGAACAATCGGGCATTATTGATTCCGCCTCCAAATTTAATCAATACTTAATTAAACACGATTATCATAAGCGTGTACAAATTGGAACTTTTGAAGTAAAAAAAGGGATGAGCTACTACGAGATCGCAGAAGCCCTTACAAGATAAAAGGGGCTGCGATCCGTTTTTTTATAAATAAGGTTTGAAACCAGCCGTTTGTAAAAAAAGGAAGTTTTTCAAAACTCAAAATGGTGAAGTTCAGAACCACAAAAAGATTGCCCTTATCATTTTTCTCCCATTCCCGACCGTGTTGATTATTGTCATTCCAAGATCATTGTCCCAGCCTCAATTTTGTGCTTTTCTCGGCTTTTAAATTGTCTTTTTTTTTAATCAATAAGCCCACCAAAATTCCATGCCTTTTCTTTCACAAAATTGCCCTATGCTCTGCCCGAAATTTTTCCATAACACTTGTCTCTTATATTTCAGACATAGACACGATATAATACTTACAATTCCATTTTATATTCGATAAACTATATAAGTTGAATTAAAGATTTACAACTGAACACACAAACGATCGATCGTTTGTTCTGGTTTCTGGTTGATTCGCTGAATAAAGGCTTGGACATTCTTTCTAATTTCTTGCACACTCGAATAGAACACGTTGTAAATCACGTCTGATTTCAGCCATTTCCATAGCCCTTCAATCAAGTTCAATTGCGGACTGTATGGTGGCAAAAAGACGAGCTCTAACCGATCTTCGTGTTCTTTTAAAAATGGCTGAATGAGTTTGGCATGGTGAATTCGAGCGTTATCTAAAATCATCACTATTTTGCCTGTGGGATAGCGTTCTAACACAAGTTGAAGAAATCGAAGAAATGTTTCCGCGTCATAGCGTTCTTCTTCGATGCAAAACACTTCCCCTGTTTCGTAGTTCAACGTGCCAATCAGCTTCAGCCCTTGATGTTTTCCAAACGTCGGAATGATTCGTTGTTTTCCTTTGACAAACCATGTTTTTTGAATCGCTTGGTAATCACGAATCATCGACTCATCTTGAAAGAGGACATGGGCGATGTTCCCATCTACCAGTTTTTTTTTACTTCAGGGAAGGTGATTTCGACGAATTCTTTTTGTTTCTCTTCATCGGCATTGGCTAGTGTATAGGTCGGTTTCGTATAGCTTAGCCCTAACCGATGCAGAATGTCACTTGTTCCGCGAAGCGTGTATGTTGGCCCCCACTTTTGTTGAATGAGTTCAGCGATTATCGCAAGCGTCCAATTATATTTTGCTTCGAATCCCACATCTACGGGGAGCTGATGTTCAATGATCAAAGCCAGCTCTTTTTCCTGCTCAGGGGTCAATCGACGTGGGGCGCCAGGTGAGTATTTCATCTCCAGTCCATCAAGACCGCGCTGGGCGTAGGCATGAATATAGTTATAAATAGTTTTCTTGGATCGACCAATAATCGTTGCGATTTCTCCTTTGGTATATCCCTGCAAATGAAGATAAATCGCTTGGTAGCGTTCATATGCTCGTTTACTTTTTGCTTCTTTCATGGCAGTGGACAACTTTTCGATCTCGTCTTTGTGATTTGGCATCATAGTTTTCTCTCCGTTCCCCTATTTTCTCTTTGTATTTATTCGCCGTGGAACGGGAGAAAACCTTTATTTCAATTTATATATTTAAATCAAAAGACATAAAAAGTTCCCTTCCTATCTAGATAAATTTGGGTGGCGAACCAAAATTTATTTTAGCACTAGGAGGGGCTTTTTAGTATCGCGAAACCATTTACGAATAACATAGCGATTTTATTTATATAAAAAAGGTTTGCCTGAAAACGGCAAACCTTTAATCATTTAAAGCATAATGGCGGCCTTTAACTAAATATAAAACATTTTCCGCGATATTCGTCGCATGGTCAGCAGTACGTTCAATAAATCTTGCTACAAGAGAGAGCTGGGTAATTTGATTCATATACTCTAAGTTCTCAGGAATAATTTGCAAAAGCTCCTTAATTGCTTCACCATATAAATCATCTACTTCATCGTCTATTTCGGCTATTTTTCTTGCTAATGCAACATCTTCCTCATGGTAAGCTTTCAGCGATAAAGACAGCATTTCTGATGCCAGCTTGTGCATTTTTGTGATTTGTTCAAGCGGTTTTATAAGCGGTTCATTTCCAATTCGAATTGCTGATTTTGCGATGTTGACTGCGTTATCTGCCATTCGTTCGATATCAGCAGCTATTTTAATGGAAACAATGATTCTTCTTAGATCAATCGCAACGGGCTGCTGCTTTGCAATTAAAAGAATTGCAAAGTCATTAATTTCCTCTTCGAGCTGATCGACATTCACATCTTGCTCTAATACTTCAATAGCCAAATCGATATCCTGCTTTTCTAATGCGCGGATTGATTTGCCTAATGCAACTTCCGTCAAACTGCCGATTTCAATTAACTTGGTGTGTAACGTGTTCAAGTCAAGTTCGAATTTTTCTCTCATTTTTTTTCCTCCAACATGAACCGTGTTATTCAAAACAATTATTATCCGAAGCGTCCTGTAATATAATCTTCCGTCCGCTTATCTGACGGATTAGAAAAGATTTGGTCGGTTTCGCCAAATTCGATAACTTCTCCGTTTAAGAAAAAGGCAGTTTTATCAGATATACGTGCAGCTTGCTGCATGTTATGCGTTACAATAATAATGCTGTAATCTTTCTTTAATTCTTGAACCAATTCCTCAATTTTCAACGTAGAAATCGGATCAAGCGCTGACGTTGGTTCGTCCATCAAAATCACATCAGGTTCAATTGCTAAACAACGTGCAATGCATAAACGCTGCTGCTGACCGCCTGACAGGCCATACGCGTTTTCCTTCAATCGATCCTTAACTTCATCCCATATAGCTGCGCCTCTTAAACTTTTTTCGACAATTTCATCCAATATTTTTTTATCTCGGATACCGTGTATTCTCGGTCCGTACGCAATATTGTCATAAATGGATTTCGGGAACGGGTTCGGCTTTTGGAAAACCATGCCGACTTGAGTGCGCAGCTCTTCAACACGATAAGATTTATCAAATATATTTCTTCCGCGATACAATATTTCTCCGTTGATCCGAACGGATGGAATCAGCTCCACCATTCGATTCAATGTTTTGATATAAGTCGACTTTCCGCATCCAGAAGGTCCAATGATTGCCGTCACTTCATTTTCATAAATGTCCAAATCAATATTTTTTAAAGCTTGATCATCACCGTACCATAAATTTAAGCCGTTCGTTTTATAGACAATTTTCTTTTCATTCTTGTCTTCGCTATTTTGTTTATAAACAATTTCTTGTTCTTTTTTCAGTTCAGTTTTTTTCAATTCAGTAATTGCCAAAATAAAAACCTCCTTCATCCTTTTAGGAAAACCCATTTAATAACGCTTTTGAAATTTGTTTCGAATCAACACCGCAACCGAATTCATTACTATTAAGAAAATAAACAACACAATGATTCCGGCAGCTGCTACATTTTGAAATTCTGCTTGAGGTCGCGACGCCCAATTGTAAATTTGAATCGGCATAACCGTATAGGAGCTTAATAAATTCTCTGGTAAATAGTTAACAAATACAAATGCACCCGCCACAAGAAGAGGGGCTGTTTCTCCAATAGCTCGTGAAAAAGCTAAAATGCTTCCGGTAAGAATTCCAGGAATTGCAGCAGGTAAAACAATTCGATAAATTGTTTGCCATTTCGTTGCTCCCATTCCATAAGAAGCTTCACGTAACTCTTTCGGAACCGAACGGATCGCTTCTTGAGCCGCCACGACAATAACTGGCAATATTAATAAACTCATCGTTAAGCCGCCTGCCAAAATACTTCTACCTAAATCCATCGCCCGAACAAATACTGTAAGCCCCAACAAACCAAAGACGATAGATGGGACACCCGCCAAATTCGAAATATTCGCCTGAATAAAATTTGTAAGTTTATTTTTTTTCGCATATTCCTCCAAATAAATAGCTGTTCCTACACCAAGCAGGAGGGAAATTGGAATGACCACTCCCATAACCCAGATCGAGCCGATCAAAGCCGCTTTTATTCCTGAAGCAGAAGCTCTCCTTGAGGCAAAATTTTGGAAAAACTCCGGTGTTACATAACTAATTCCTTGAGTGAATATCCGATATAACAGGATGGCAAGAACTACTAAAGCGAAGATGGTAGATACAAAAAACAGCGTTTGAAAAAAACGATTTTTTAAAGTCCTTTTGCCCATCATTTTTTGGACAACCGTTTGATCAATGTACTTCATGTTAATATTCCTCCCTGAATCGGCGCGAGATAAATTGAGCTAATAAATTCATCAGCATTGTAAAGACAAAAAGCGTGGCACCAACAGCATAAATGCTGTAATAGATTGTTGTTCCGTATCCCGCATCGCCCGTGCTCACTTGAACAATATAAGCCGTCATCGTTTGAATAGATTCAGTTGGATCAAACGTTAATTTTGGAGTAGCTCCTCCAGCTAACGTGACAATCATTGTTTCGCCAATCGCACGGGAAATCCCTAGTACGAACGAGGCAACGACTCCCGATGTGGCAGCAGGAAGCACTACTTTTAAAGCCACCTCAAATTTTGTCGCACCTAAAGCAAGTGCGCCTTCTCGAATGGAATTCGGGACAGAGCTCATCGCATCTTCTGAAAGGGATGCAATCATCGGAATAATCATAATTCCAACAACAATGCCCGGGCTTAATGCGTTGAAAAAGCCAATATCAGGGATTATCTTTTGCAAGAGAGGAGTAACAAACGTCAGAGCAAAAAAACCGTATACAATAGTTGGAATTCCTGCTAAAACTTCTAAAATCGGTTTGATAATCCTTCTTGTCCGATCTGACGCATACTCACTCAAAAAAATAGCAGATGCAAGACCGACTGGAAGTGCAACAATCATGGCTATAACCGTTACTAACAGCGTGCCAGAAACGAGAGCCATGATTCCATATGAGGCATCATCTTTTAAAAACGGATACCATTCTTTTTCAGTGATAAATTCAAAAAAAGAAACCCGCGAAAAAAATATTATTGTTTCTGTAGCAAGAGTAACAATAATTCCGATTGTTGTTAAGATGGAAATAGCTGCTGCAACAAATAAAGCGGCTGGGACCAATTTTTCTATAAAATCGTGCATCGATTTTTTTGATTTTTTCTCTTTGATCAATTCCCGAACCGATTTTCCTGCAGATAAAGCCATCATGAAAACCCCTTTCATGCCCATAGGAAGATGAGAAGCAAGGATGCTTCTCATCCAACCAGTCTATTTATTTTTATTTTAAACCTTCAAGCGTTTTTAACTGCTCATCATATTGCTCTTGCGGAAGTTTAACATAGCCAACTTCCTCTGATAATTCCCCTGCGTTTTCTAAAGCATATTTCACGTATTCATACACTTGCGGCTTCTCTTTTAATGATTTGTTGTTTACATAAATGAACAGTGGACGGGAAAGCGGTTCATAAGTTCCTTTTTCTATTGTTTCATTTGTCGGCTCGACTGCTTCCCCTTTAGAGTTTACAATCGGTACAACTTTCAACTGGTCTTTATTTTCTAAATAGTATGCATAGCCGAAATAACCTATTGCATTTTTATCGTTAGCGACTCCTTTTACAAGTACGTTATCGTCTTCGGACAATGTCGCATCTTTTACGATCGGTTCGCCGCCTAAAACAACTTCATCAAAATAATCATACGTACCGGAATCTGTACCAGGCGAGAAATATTTAATTTGTTCATCCGGCCACTCAGGGTTAATGTCAGACCATTTTTTCGGCTCGCCTTTCCAAATTTTTGCTAAATCTTCAATCGTAAGTTTGTCAACCCAGTCATTTTCTTTGTTTACAACGACGGATAAGCCGTCAAAAGCAATTTTGAATTCTGTATATTCAATTCCATTTTCTTCAGCAACTTTTTTCTCTTCGTCTTTAATTGGGCGAGATGCGTTAGAAATATCAGTTTCACCAGCTGTAAATTTTTCAAAGCCTCCGCCTGTTCCTGAAATTCCAATTGGAGCTTTTACATCAGGATGTTCTGCAGAAAATTCTTCAGAAACAGCTTCCATTATCGGACCAACAGTTGATGATCCATCAATAGCGATTTCACCTTCTAATTTTTGCTCGCTTGATCCGCTTTCTGAAGATGATTGCTGTCCGGAGTTTGAACTATTTGTGTTTGCATCATCCGAATTACCGCAGGCTGCTGTAAAAGCTAATACAGAACTGATCATAATGGATGACGCCAAAAATTTAAAATTTTTCATTCGGTTACTTCCCCCTATTATTTCGTGATCTCATCTTACGTATATAAGATTAACTTTCAAGTATTAAACAAGTTTTAATAGAATGTAAAGCTTTTGTAAAGCTTGTTTTTTGTGTGTATAAAAAACAGATGATGCTGCGTAAACGGCATTCCTCATTTATTTTATCCCTTCTCTCCATCCGCTAGATTTGGCCTGTGTATGCGCTTTTCTTGTTTTAACAGGCGGTTGCTTTCTTTCAGCCTAATTTGTTTAACAAACAGATATATGAACGCATGGCCTGAACCTATTAAGAGCAATAAAAAAGGAATGGTTTTTGTTTCATTTGTCAAAGCAACTGTAAAAATAAAAAAGAGGATCGATAGGATTCTTCCTGCATTTAAAAAAATTTCTCGAACAACAATATATTCGATCCTTGCTTGCGCAATATTCCACCCTTTTCCAATCACATCATACGTGATCGAAGAGTACGGAACAAGCAAAATTGGATAGGCAATTCCGATTGCAATAGCATATATTAACAATCTTTCATAGGAAATTTGAAATAAAATGAGAAACAAGGAAAAGTATAGCATAAGCCCGCCGGCTAGAATAGCTTTTTTCCTCATTTTTTTCGTAATCCACCGAGAAGCCACAATATAAGTGAAAAAGGCTACGAAAGAATTTAGAAAACTAAATGTACCTAAAGCCATCTCACTTTTGGTCACGATGTATACAAACACATTAATGAAAAATGTAAATGTTCCTTCACGCAATCCTTGAAACACATGAGCGTTTGTAATTAATCGCCAATTTTTATTTCTTTTTCTTTCTTGAATGATTTTCAATAAAATGTAATCTCCATGAGCTTTTCTAGACGTAAAAAAGAAGCTCAACATGACAGCAACAGTAAATAACATTAACGAAACTGCAAAAATCACTTTATACCCAATAGTATTTGTAAGTCTTGAAATAATCAGACCGGCTAACATCGGTCCAATCATCCCTGAAAGGGAAGTTAATATCCCAAGAAAGCCATTAAAAAAGTCCCGTGTTTCCGGTTCAGTAATTTCAAATGTCAACACATTAAAGGCCAGCCAATAAAAACCGTAGCCGATGCCAATGATTGCACCTAACAAATACATGTAGTTGACAGCTTGATCTTTTAAAACTAAAACGGTTAGAAAAAATGCGGCTAAAAACGACACTCCTAGGCGAAGTACAACGACTCGATCAATTTTTTTGGATACTTTCCCAGCAATAATGAAAGCAAGCGGCTGAAAAATGACAATAAATAAATTGTATAATCCTAAATCAATCAATTCCCCTGACTGTTTCCATAAATAAACATTTACGAACGTATTCGAAAGTGCAATGCTTAATGAATAAAAACCGCCGATCATCAACAGCAGCATGAAATCATGGTCTGTTTTTCTTGATCCAATCCATTTTTTGACATTTATCATATAAAACTCCCCTTTACTTGCTACTACTATTTTTCCTAGCTAAAGGGGAGTTATGTATAAAGAAAGGTGTTTTCGTTACCTTTCAGTGATTAAACTCGAGAAAAGTCATAGAAACTGCTGAAACTCTAATGAATGTCAGCTTCATTCAATAAATTTTTTAAAAATACATAAAAAAGGCTGAGATTCGAATATCTCAGCCTCTTGTAACAGTTTATTTTGCAGCGCTGTAGCGTTTTGCTACTTCGTCCCAATTCACAACATTCCAAAACGCTGCAATATATTCAGGACGACGGTTTTGGTATTTTAAGTAATAAGCATGCTCCCAAACATCAAGGCCTAAAATTGGAGTTTTCCCTTCCATAAGAGGATTGTCTTGGTTTGGAGTGCTTGTAATTTCAAGCTCGCCGTTGTTTACAACCAACCATGCCCAGCCGGAGCCAAAACGACCAGCAGCAGCTTTAGCAAATTCTTCTTTAAAAGCTTCAAAACTTCCAAATTTTTTGTTAATTGCTTCTGCTAATTCTCCAGTTGGCTCGCCGCCTCCATTCGGTGAGAGGATGGTCCAGAACAAGCTGTGATTTGCATGCCCTCCACCATTATTTCGAACAGCTGTACGAACAGATTCAGGAACAGCGTCTAAATTAGAGATTAAGTCTTCTACACTTTTAGATAAAAGTTCAGTTTGACCTTCCAAAGCAGCGTTCAAGTTCGTCACATATGTGTTATGATGTTTTGTGTGGTGAATCGTCATTGTTTCTTTGTCAATATGAGGTTCCAATGCATCATAGTCGTATGGCAATTTAGGTAATTCATAAGCCATAATGAATCTCCTCCTTAATGATTAATATGTACTAAATGCTTTCTGCCTTGAAGCTTTCATATTCAGATTACCAAACTTATTAAAATGATGCAATTAATGTGCAATTAAAAAAACGGTTACATTATTCGACTAATTTTATGGACCCTGCAGGATTCGAACCTGCGACCGGACGGTTATGAGCCGTCTGCTCTAACCAGCTGAGCTAAGGGTCCTTTTTCAAACACATAAGTAAATTATCACTAAATAGCTATTGAAGTCAATGGCTAATTTAGAATATTGTATAAAGAAAATGAATGATCATCAATAGCTGAATCAGCCCTTTTGCTACTGTGCTCGCCAACAACCCCAATAAAGAACCGACTCCAACCTTTACAGCCTCGCTAAATGTTTTGCGGTGTACGAGAAGCTCTGCCGCAACAGCCCCTAAAAAAGGTCCTAAAATAATGCCAACAAACGGGATGATAAATGGCCCGGCAATTAAACCAATCGTACTTCCCCATCCGGCTGCTTTACTTCCACCAAACCGTTTAACTCCTACCATATTTGCCAAATAATCCGATAGGAATAAAAGAATGATGAACATACTTTCAACAACCCAAAATGAAATGGTTAACTGGCTGAAGCTAAAACTAATTCCATAGATAAAAAAGGCTGCTACAATCAATAACGCTGACGGTAAAATGGGGAAAAGCAGCCCGACAAAAGATAAGATAAAAAGAGCAATGATCAAAATCCAAATGATTACATCCATTTGCTTATCCTCCTATAAATTGTAAATCAATGAACAATTTAATCCACTTGAAACGATTATTGACGGTATCCTAAAACAGCTTCCGCAATATTCACCGAGTGGTCGCCAATTCGTTCTAAGTTGCTGATAATATCTACATATACTATTCCGCCTTGTCCGGTACAAATCCCTTCATTAATGCGGATAATATGTTTTTTGCGTAAAGTGCGTTCCATTCTATCGATTTTTTCTTCAGATTTCAATACTTTTTTTGCTAATACAACATCGTTATCATCTAAAGCGTCGATCGCATCCTTCACATTTTGCAAGGTAATTTCAAACATTTCCAATAAATCTTCCAATGCTTGCTCAGTAATGGTGACTTTATTATTATTTTTATAATCAATAAGCTCCACTATATTTTCAAAATGGTCGCCGATTCGTTCAATATCTCGAACAGTATCCATTAAAATGGAATGTCGGCGTGAATCATTTTGCGACATATCTTTTCCAGAAATCAATACGAGATAATCTGTTATTTTCCTATCTAAATTATTGATCGCCTCTTCAAGCTGCATCGCCATTTGTGCGTGCTTCTGCTGATTTGTCATCAAAAATTGTCTTGTTTCCTCTAGCCCTAATGATGCATATTGACCCATCCGAAGCAGTTCTTCCTTCGCTTGCCCTAAAGCAATGGTTGGTGACTGTTCAATAAAAATTGGATCCAAATGCTTCGCTTTATACTCTATCGCTAAATCTTCACCAGGTATAACTTTTGTGACAAGCAGTGCAAATGCACCGATGAACGGCGCTTGAACGATCGTATTGACAACATTAAATATTCCATGAGCAAAGGCAATGGTCATTTCAGGATTTAAATACAAATGAGCTTGCAATGATTCGATAAAATATTTGAAAATTGGTAAAATAATTAGAAAAATTGCCGTTCCGATTAAATTAAACATTACATGCGTCAAAGCAGCCCGTTTGGCAGCAATCGATGCTCCAATTGATGCCAAAACTGCTGTGATGGTTGTTCCGATATTATCACCGAATAATAAAGGCAGCGCAGCGTTGAGATCAATTAACCCTTGTGAAAACATCATTTGCAAAATCCCAATCGTCGCACTTGAACTTTGAACGATGATTGTAAAAACGGTTCCAATTACAACGCCAAGCAGCGGATTTGCACTTATGCTGACAGTCAAGTCATGAAAAATTTCTAATGATCTTAACGGCTTCATGCCGTCTCCCATCAATTCAAGCCCAAAAAACAAAGCGCCAAATCCAAAGATCACCTGCCCGATGCTGTTTATTTTTTTGTTTTTAGAAAAAAATAAAAGAACAGAACCTATAAATAAAATTGGCAAGGCATAAGCTTCGATATCGAATCCGATAATAAATGCCGTAACAGTCGTTCCGATATTTGCTCCCATGATCACGCCTATTGCTTGCTTTAAGCTCATGAAGCCGGCAGAAACGAGACCAACCGTTAAAACAGTTGTACCGCTGCTCGATTGAATTAACATTGTCACAAACATTCCAGCAAAAATACCCATAATAGGGTTTGTCGTAAACTTATCCAAAATATCTCGTAATTTATCTCCGGAGAATTTTTGCATACCTTCTCCCATACTTTTAATCGCAAATAAAAAAATTCCAATCCCGCCAAGAAATTCAAATAATATTTTTTGAACATCTACATCCACTCGTTTCACCTCCTTATTTTTCCAAATGTATTAACAGTTGAATCATTTTTGAAAAAGAAACGTTTATATTTCCCATTACCAAATTCCTTCAAATCCAATTTTTTTATTTTGCAATCGGTGCAGGCTCCTGCAGCTTCTATCAATAATAATGGATGAAGTCGATATGCCCCGCAAATAAAATTAATTTTTAACATGTTCCTCCCACACATGTTACTTTTATATTTTAAATTTAACAAAAAAATTTTACATTTTGTTCACAATTGTTATTCTTATTGCCGAATCGCCTATATAACTTATTTTCATTATTTTTGTTTCATTGGTACAATCAAATAGAAATGTTATAAAAGGAAGTGTTTCGTTCAATGAATTTATTTGTCCTCCTTTTTAAAAGCATATACTCTCCAAAAACAATCGCTCTTACTAGATTTCAAAAAATCGGCAAACCCATTCTTTATGGATTTTTATTGGCCTTTCTTGCCGCCCTGCCCAATTGCATATATTTAAACTTAGCTATTGTAAATGCTATAAACGGGCTTGACCAAACGATAAATGAAAAAATCCCTGAATTCACCATTCATAACGGAACTTTAAAATCCGAGGAAAATGCGGTTGTGGAAGCAAAGCATGGTCAATATACAATTATTTTTGACCCAAAAGGAACTTTCACAAGGGATGACTTGAAATGGCAGGAAAACGTCATCGGCATCTTATCGAATGAATTTGTTTTCGTTTCCAATGGCACAATGCAGCAGCTCGAGTATAACTTTTTTCAGGAAACAGAGATAACAAAAGAGGATTTGCAATCTGCCATCAAACAGCTGTCTGAAGTTGCTCCGATTATCATTCCCGTGATATCTGTCACACTATTTGCGATGTCAGCCACTTCTAAATTTGTGGAAATTACGTTTTTAGCTATTGTCGGGCTGTTGTTTAAAAAGAGGATGGGAAAAAGATTAAATTTTAAACAGCTTTGGACTATTTCAGCCTACAGTGTCACGCTTGCAACCGTGTTTTTTGCCATTATGAACTTTTTTCTCATCGATATATCCTTTGCTCTTTATATAAACTGGTTTGTACATATAACTGTTTTATATCTTGTATTAAAAGAAATCCCGAGCCCGAAACAACCAATAAAAGCTGCATAAAAAACCCCTTAAGGCAGAATTTCCAACTCTGCCTTAAGGGGTTATTAACACTATGATTTAAACTGAAATTTGTTTGTAGTGGACTTTAGAGATTCGGACAGTTCCATTAAAGTTAGTCCAATAGCATGGGTTTCGCGAATTTGTTCCATCTGTACTTTTGCGACAGATTGCATTTGCTCTGCACTGGCGAACGTTTCTTGAGAGACTGATAAAAAATTTTCAGCAGATTGCTCCATTTTAGGGAGCCAATCATCTAAAGTATGTAAGCTGTGTCTTGTTTCAGACAATATTTCATTCACTTTTCCAATCTCATCTACTAGTTGATCAAATGAAAGCCGCGATTTATCTGCAACTTCTAAATGGTTTTGCACAAGCTCCAAAATTAGCTTAAACTGCCGATAAGCGCTCTGAGAAATATCATCCATCATTTTTACAGACTGTGCTATGTCTTCCGTCGCTTTGGATGACTGTTCAGCCAATTTTCGGACTTCCTCAGCAACGATGGCAAATCCTTTGCCTTCTTCTCCAGCTCTTGCTGCTTCAATTGTTGCATTTAATGACAATAGCTTTGTTTTCTCAGATATTGCATATATCATTTCCACAACCTTTTCAATCGCCGTCGAATGATCTCGAACACTTTGGATCGTTTTAGACATAGTTTTGCACTCTTTTTCAAAGCGATTTAACGATTCGATCATCTGTCTCATATTTTGTTCTCCCGTGTTGGCTGATCGGTTCATGCCTTGTGCGCTTGAGAAAAGGCGCTCTATTCTCTCCAGCACAGTTTGAACTGTATTTTTCATGGAATGAAATACTTTTGCGCTTTCTTCAGAGCTTGAAGCTGTTTGCTGCGCACCGTTTTTTACCATTTCAATCGCTTCAACAAGATTTGTATGTAATGTTAATACGTCATCAGAAGAGTGTTTAAGCTTCCGGCCTGTCGAAAACAAATTTTCTGTCGTGGTATTAATCCTTTGAATCATCATCCCCAAATAGCCTGCCAATTGCTTAAAGCTTTTGATGAGCGAAAGGATTTCTGGAAGATTTGTATTTATGTTTAAATCAAGCTGAATATCTCCTTCACGCATTTTCCTCATTTTTTCCCTCAAAATCGTCAACGGTTTTGTCATACTTCTGACAGCTAAAAACAAAATTCCCATCATAAAAAGGACGCTGATTATTCCAATCCAGATTGTACTGTAAGCTAGTTCATGCACAGGCTTTATAAAACTTTCTGTCGGAACGGCAAGCAAAAAAATTCCTTTCAATTCCTGCATTTCTTTAAAAGCCAACGTATAATCTTGTCCATTGAAAGATTTATGAATAATTCCGCTATTTTTTTTCGTTATTTCCTTTACAATTTCAGCTGGGATTTGAGTTTTTGTTTTAACGCTAACTGAAAATGGTGTGGCCTTTTCATTTCGAACGAAAAAAAAGTCAGCATTTAAACCGTCCTGAATCAGCTGGGAGGATTGCCTTTGAACGACTTCTTTATCAAATCTTTCGAAAAAATCATCAGAGCTATTTACATAAGCATACAGAAGATTGCTGGCAGCAATCTCTGTCATATATACTTCCCTTTTTAATCGATCCTCTATCAAATTAAAAGTTGTTTCACTTGCTTTTTGGTAAGCAGTATAACCGACAACAGTTATCGAACTAATAAGAAGTATGAGCGCAAACAAAATCAATCTTACAGATAGAGGTATTCGCTCTCCTATCGACATGTTCTTTCTCTTATTTTTCACTATTATGATTTCCCCCTTTATAAGCTTAACAGCATTATGACAAAAGATTATTAAGGGAATTTAAAGTTTTTTTATTTTTATTGTAAATTCCTCCACATTTTGCTACATACTATTTTCCAATTATTTTTAAATACGTATAGGAGTAAACATTGAACGAGCGACAACATAAAAAATAAAAGCTTAAACAACAACTGTTCATTGCCAATCCACAAGCTAAAAACAACCGGTCCGAGCGCAACCCCTAAAAAGCGCGCCATCCCGTATAAGCTAACTACAATCCCTCTTTCTGCATCATCAACACTTGATATGATCAACGAATTAATAACCGGCAGCACAAAACCTAAGCCGCCAAATGAAATAGTGATAAAAAACAAAAATAGCGAAAACTGTTGAAAAATCAAAAAACTGAAAAATGATAAAAACGTCATGAACATCCCTACCAATAAAAAAAGAAAACGGTTTTTTTCATAGTCTAATCGCTTTCCTGTCCAATAAGACGATATAGATAATGCGCCTAACGGAAAAGAGTATACAAATCCTTTAAAGAATCCATCGATATGATATAACTCTTCAATTAAATAGGCTAAATAATACAGTAGCCCAAAAAGCAAAAACATACTTGTACCGCCATACAGGTAAAGAGATAACAATCGCGCTTTTTGCACCTTTAACACATCAGCTATTCTTTGCACATATTCGTGAAGCGATATTTTTTCCTCGCCTGATGGAGAAGTCTTTATAAAAAAAAGAATGAAAAAAAGCAAGAGAGTTCCAATAATAGGGAAAAGAATGAATGGAAAATACCATGCTACAAGGGCTAACAAAGCCCCTAAAATGGGAGCGGCTACTTTTGCAGTTCCGTTGAACACTTCTAAAACGGCAAGAGCTCGATCCCGTTTTTCGCCCGTAAACATGTCTCCTGCTAATGACATGGCTAGAGACGATATTCCTCCTGTGCCAAGCCCTTGCACCAAACGTCCAGCTAACAATGTCCAAAAAGCAATAGATTTGTTGACAAAACCGCTGAAAAAACAGATAGCCCCCCCTATGATCAGCAATAAAAGCGACCATAAAATAAATGTTTTTCGGTCGTAACGGTCGGAAAGGAAACCTACGATTGGGATGATGATCGCTGCAGGTATATTAAATATGCTTAAAATAAAGCTCGTCTGTGCAGCTGTAATTTCAAGCGCTTGTCCAAATTCCGGCAATATCGGGATCAGCATCGAATTTCCTAGCACCATCATAAACGGAAGCATCCCTAATAACATAATGATGATATGCTCTCTCATATTTATCTCCCTTCGTTTACTCGAATTTCGAATTGATGCATGAATTCATTGTTGACAGCATGGAATGCGCTAAACCGAAGAATATCTTGGACGTTTTCAAAATGCTCTTCGATCGTAAAGCAGCTTCTACCCTTTAGGTTTAACTGAGCTTCCCTCTCGCATTAATTCAGGCACTGGCTTCAGCTTGAACATATTTTCGGAAAGAATAGCTGGAAAGGATCTGAATTCATAAATTTGAGCCCGCATTGCCTGAAAGCTTTAATCTGTATAAATTTTCCATTTGAGAAGGAAGAAAGATCGAAAAAAGCATCGAACTCGCTTTGCAACAGCTTCAGCAGCTTGTCTCAAGCGAGAAAAGAGATGTTGATTTCTCCCCAGGTCCTCCGAACTTGCTAACTTTTCACTTGTGTATGCCAGCAAAGACATAATTGGTATGTTTGTACATAAAAAAACATATATGTTAATAAAGAACAAAACGGGGGAACATAGAGATGAAACGTTTATTTTCCGCTTTACTAGTTATCTTTTTCAGTTTTGTTATTTATTATGATTTAAAAAACGGTACATTACCTGTATCTTCCATACAAAATGAACAACATGCTGAAGAACAATTTATGGAGGTAAAAGTGAAGGAAGGAGATACGGTTCTTTCCATTGTTGAAAAAATACACGATAAGCCTGTTCCAGCAAGCATTGAAGAGATTATTAAAGATTTTGGGGAATTAAATTCAAATGAAGATGTGTACAGTATACAAGCAGGAAAAACATACAAATTCCCCTTATATAACAATTAGTTAAAGTTTTTAATTCTTGTCATTGCTTGGCTATGATTGGTACAATATCATAGGATGGCAAATGTTCCATCAAACGTATTTATATTTAAGGAGCGATAAACGTGAGCGAAATCACACATCGTACGAAAACACGTCCAGTCAAAGTAGGCAACATTCAAATTGGCGGAAATAATGAAGTAGTCATTCAAAGCATGACCACAACGAAAACGCATGATGTTGAAGCCACAGTAAAAGAAATTCACAGACTGGAAGAAGCAGGTTGTCAAATCGTTCGTGTTGCTTGTCCTGATGAACGGGCTGCAAATGCAATTCCAGAAATCAAAAAACGCATTAACATTCCTCTAGTTGTCGATATACATTTTGATTACCGGCTCGCTTTAAAAGCGATTGAAGGCGGAGCAGATAAAATACGGATTAACCCGGGGAACATCGGGCGAAGGGAAAAAGTAGAAGCCGTTGTGAAGGCTGCGAAAGAAAGAAACATTCCAATCAGAATTGGAGTAAACGCCGGTTCACTTGAAAAAAGGATTTTAGAAAAGTACGGCTATCCTACTGCTGACGGAATGGTTGAAAGTGCATTGCATCACATAAAAATTTTAGAGGATCTTGATTTTCACGATATTATCGTTTCTTTAAAAGCGTCTGATGTACGGCTTTCAATCGAAGCATATGAAAAAGCTGCAAAGGCGTTTGATTATCCTCTCCATTTAGGGATTACCGAATCTGGCACTTTGTTTGCGGGGACAATCAAAAGCGCTGCCGGCCTTGGAGCCATTTTAAGCAAAGGCATCGGCAATACTTTGCGTATATCATTAAGCGCTGATCCCGTCGAAGAGGTGAAGGTTGCCCGAGAATTGCTGAAATCATTCGGCCTGGCTGCCAATGCAGCAACACTTATTTCATGCCCTACATGCGGAAGAATTGAAATAGATCTCATTAAAATCGCGAATGAAGTCGAAGAATATATTTCAAAAATTCGTGCGCCAATCAAAGTAGCTGTTTTAGGATGCGCAGTAAACGGTCCAGGCGAAGCGAGAGAAGCCGATATTGGAATTGCTGGTGCACGAGGCGAAGGTTTGCTTTTTAGAAAAGGAAAAATTGTTCGGAAAGTTCCGGAAGAAACAATGGTCGAAGAATTAAAAAAAGAAGTGGATTTAATCGCTGAAGAATATTTCAAAAAACAAGAAAAGGAAAAAGTTTAAAGCTTGGAGCGGATGCCCCAAGCTTTTTGTTTTTGTTAAAAAAACGGTAATACGAAAATTCCAAGCAGCAAGGAAACGATACCTATTCCGATCGCCCATGCTCCCAGATTTTCCGCACCGCGCCGACGGGCGATAAACCCAATAATGATACCCGATGCTCCTAATAAAACGGGCAAAACAAATAAAGAAATAATCGATAGTGCCAGCGCCAGCCATCCTAAATTGCGGCCGCCAGCTTCATCGGCGTCATTATTATAATTATATGTTTCATTTGTATTTCTAGATTCAACTGCTCCAGCTTCTGCTGCGGTTTCTTCTAGATAATCTCGGTTTTCATTATTCCGGTTTTCAAAATTTCGGTTTTCCTGAATGGCATTTATTTCAGTTGATTTGCCGGCATGTGGGAAATTTTTGTTTGCCATTGCCATATCCCTCGCTTTCAAAAGATAGGAGCATTTATAGTATAAGCAAATCAATTCCCATTATTATGGAAATGTTTTCAAATAGGCTCTAATGTTGGATCAGAGAACGGGAAGCAATATGTTGATCCTTTATTTTTTTACTATTTGTGAAATTTTATTCTTTTTTTAAGCAATGACAAAACTCGAGTTCATCCCTTCTTATCACGAATTCCCATAAAAAAACAAACCTTGTGATCAAATTTCACAAGGTTTGTTCATGGCAATTCGGGCATAACCCATAAATTTCAAATTTATGTCCATTAATTTTATATCCGTCCAAATACTCCTCTATCGTATTCATTGGGCATGATTCGATCTCTTTCGTTTTTCCGCATTCCATGCAAATAAAATGGTGGTGATGATGTCCTAAGTCACAATGAAAGCGAAAGTGCTTTTCACCTGAAAGCTCTGTCGTTTCCAATATACCCAACTCTGCAAACAATGATAAATTCCGGTAAATCGTATCAAAACTTAAACCGGGATAGCGCTTATTCATTTTTTCCAAAACATCTTTAGCTGTCAAATATTTATCAGAATCGGCAATTAGTTGAAGCATTTCTTTCCTTTTGGATGTATATTTATATCCCTTTTCTTTTAAATATTGTAAAGCTTGTTCGACATTCATATTTTGCCCCTCCTAGCTTTTGACAAAATAATGGAAAAAATCAAAGCCAATACCTCTAAAATGACAATTGTTCCTCCCGGAGCAATATCTAAATAATAAGATAATACTAAACCGATTAAAACGGAAGCTTCTCCTATTATAACGGAAAGAAAAATTGTCTTTTTAAAACCGGTTGCTATTCTAATACTTGCAGCAACAGGAAGGGTCATAAGCGAGGAAACTAACAAAATTCCAACAACTCTCATGGAAACGCTTATCACTAGGGCAACTGTTAAAATAAACAAAAGATGCAAGCCTTTTGCCGGCAGCCCTAAAGCAGATGCATATTCTTCATCAAACGACAGTAAAAACAATTCTTTATAAAACAATACGATCAATAAAATAACCAATGCTGCAACACCAGTAATAATATATAAATCCGTCCTGGAAACCGCACTAACACTTCCAAATAAGTAATTAAAAAGATCTGTATTAAACCCATCTGCTAAAGAGATAAATACAACGCTAAAACCGATCCCAGCCGACATAATTATCGGAATGGCCAATTCCGCATAAAATTTATAAAAAGCTCGCAGCTTTTCAATCACAAGTGAGCCTAAAACAGAAAAACCCATTCCGACATAAATTGGATTCAATGAAGAAAAGAAGGATATTTTTGAAGATAAAAAAAGACCGCCCGCAATTCCAGCCAAGGTCACATGACTCAGTGCATCTGCAATTAGTGATAATCGTCTGACCACCACAAAAACACCTAAAAGAGGTGCGATAAAACCGATTAAAATACCTGAAAGAAATGCATTTTGCAAAAACTCAAATTGTAAAATACTGCTAAACATCTTCATTTCCTCCATCTACTCATGATCATGCGTTATTAACTGAACTGGATGCCCGTACAATGAGGTCAATTCCGTTTCTTTCAGGCGTTCAAATTCGTCTTTATTTCCATGGAAATAAAGTTGTTTGTTCAAGCAAGCAACATGCGTAACTTTATCTGTAATAGCTCCAATATCATGGGTAACAAGTATTAGTGTGATTTCCAATTCTTTATTCAAATGATGCAAAAGCTGATAAAAATGATTGACTGTCTGACTATCTACACCTACAGTTGGTTCATCTAAAATCAATAATTTAGGTTCACTGACAAGTGCGCGAGCAATAAATACCCTTTGCTGCTGTCCTCCTGAAAGCTCACCAATATTTTGGTGAACTGCCTTTTCCATTCCAACTGCCCGGATCGCTTCCATTACCTTTTCCCGATCAGCTTTTTTCATTTTTTTAAACAAACCGAGTTTGGGAGTCAAGCCGCTCGCTACTACTTCAAAAACAGTAGCTGGGAACGAAGAGTTAAAGCTGTTTGCCTTTTGAGAAACGTAGCCAATTTTATGCCAATCGTTAAATTGATGAATATCTTCACCAAATAAATGAATCGTCCCTTTCTGAGGCTTTAAAAGCCCGAGCAGACATTTCAATAATGTCGATTTTCCGGAGCCGTTCGGCCCAACTAAACCTAAAAATGCTCCTTTTTCAATGGAAATATTGATATTTTCGAGCACATATTTTCTCTCATATTGAAAAAAAAGGTTCTTTACTTCTACTATTTTTTCCCCCATGCTTCTCACCTATTTAATTAGGAATCATTACGATTTATTTTTATCATTAAATTATACAGGAGAAGAGCACATTTGTAAAGAAAAATGTGTTCTCCCTCTACTTCAATGTGTTGATTAATGGATGGCAGATTTAAATTTTCCGCCTTTCGTTTCTTGTGTATTCATAATGGTAATAAACGCGTTCGGGTCAATCTCATGTACAATCGATTTTAATTTTGCCACTTCAAGCCTTGTAACAACTGCATAAATGACGTCTTTTTCCGTATCCGTGTATCCGCCTTTTCCCTTTAATTTTGTCGTTCCGCGTCCTAAGCGTGACAATATAGCATCAGACACTTCATCGTAATGATCAGATATAATGATGGCGGCCTTTGTTTCATCAAGACCTTGAACAACCGCATCAATTGTTTTAAAGGCAATATAATATGTAAAGATGGAATACATGGCTTGCTCTATCCCGAAGACAAACGCTGCGCTTCCAAAAATGAAAATATTCAAAAACATCACGATTTCGCCAACGGAAAAGGGAATTTTTTTCGTTAAAAGAATTCCTAAAATTTCTGTCCCGTCCAGAGATCCTCCGTGTCGGATGACAAGTCCCACTCCTGCACCGAGCAAAAAACCACCAAATACAGTGGCTAGTAAAGGCTCTGTAGTAAAGGCTTCAAAATCATGGGCCAGCCTTTCCGCAATGGCTAAACAAATGATGCCAAATATGGACGAAAACATAAATGTCTTCCCAATCTGCTTATAACCGGAATACATAAAAGGAAGGTTTAACACAATAACTAATGTAGCGAAATTGATGATTTTAATATGATTCGAAAATATGTGGTCTAAAATAAGCGAAATGCCGATGATGCCGCCATCAATCATATGATTGGGGACTAAAAACAGCTCGATGCTTACGGCTGCCAGAACAGCTCCGATCATAATCATTAACAATCGATAAATGATGTGTCTTAAGCTTTCTTTTTTATGATGTTTTTTACTCATCTTCTCCTCCTAGTTTTTTTAATCATATTGTATTATAAAAATTTTGCTGAGACGATATTTATGTCATTTTCTCCACCCATTTTTTTTAAAAAAAGGCAACTATCTCCCCCTCTGTTCATACGAATAAGAGGGGAGGCGAGATCTTTGATTTTATTTGAAAAAATTATTCAACAAAAAATTAACAGTTTAAAACCTGAAGAACTTGTGTCGTATGCAAAGCAATATGATATATCCATTTCGATTAACGAAGCAAAACAGCTGCTTCAACTCGTACAGGGAAAAAAAATCAACGTGTTTCATGAAGAAGAAAGAATTGCTTTGTTAAAACAAATTGCCAAAATCACTTCGCCGGAAACAGCCAAAAAAGCAAATCAATTATTTTTGCAATTCGTCAATGGCAATTGGAAATAAAAAAGGGCAAGTTCCCTAAAAAAGGGAGCTTGTCCTTTTTTATTGATTTGCTATTTTTTCCAAAACATTTTCATCAAACGTCTTGTTCTTCAGCATGTCAATTTCAAATTTATAAGGCGGCTTTTTATTTTTTTTGTCGTCACCGACATACGGAGTTTCTAAAATTTTTGGCAAGTCTTTTAATTGCGGATGGTGGACGATATAATTGATTGCTTTAAATCCTATGTGGCCGAATCCGATATTTTCATGACGGTCTTTTTGTGCCCCGCGCGGATTTTTGCTGTCGTTTATATGAACAACTTTCAAACGGTCGATGCCGATGATTTTATCAAATTGATTTAAAACCCCATCAAAATCATTGACAATATCATAACCGGCATCATGAGTATGGCAAGTGTCGAAACAAACGGACAAATGTTCATTGTAGGTAACACCATCAATGATCATCGCAAGCTCCTCAAACGTTCTTCCGCATTCTGAACCTTTGCCGGCCATCGTTTCTAGGGCGATTTGCACTTTTTGCCCCCTCTCCAGCACTTCATTTAAACCTTCAATAATTTTTTTAATTCCGGCTTCTGCACCGGCTCCAACGTGAGCTCCCGGATGGAGCACGATTTGTTTTGCACCGATTGCTTCCGTGCGTTCAATTTCCGATTTTAAAAAATCAACACCAAGCTGGAAGGTCGCTAAATTTGTTGTATTGCCAATGTTAATAATGTATGGTGCGTGAACGACAATTTCTTCGATGCCATGCTCTCTCATATGCGCCAAACCTGCTTCGATATTTAAATCTTCAATTTTTTTTCTTCTCGTGTTTTGCGGGGCTCCTGTATAAATCATAAACGTATTAGCGCCGTATGAAACTGCCTCTTCACTTGCCGCAATCAACATTTTCTTGCCGCTCATCGATACATGCGAGCCAATTTTTAACATGTTTTTCCTCTCCTTACAACCTTTTATTTATTTTTTCTTGCTTGCTTTTTCTTTAGCTTTTCGATTTGTTTTTTCATCTTTTTTTTGTATCCTGGTTTTACCGATTTTGGCTTTTTGATGATTCCGATAAACGCGTTTGTTTCCATTGGTTGTTTTTTTCTTTTTTGTCTGCAATTTCGGTCATCGAGCGTTTTCCATATTCCGTTTTCAATATCTCGATTTTCAAAGATTATCCCCATTTTTTCAAGCTTTTGCAGCATTTGTTCATCATCGTCTTCATAGATTGTATAGGCAAATCCTGAAAAGCCAGCCCGAGCCGTTCTTCCGGTTCGGTGAATATAAAAATCTAAATCAGTCGGCAGCTCGGCATTGATTACATGGGAAACACCTTCAATATCAATTCCTCTTGCAGCCAAATCAGTTGCTACTACAACTTGATAGGCAAGATCCTTAATTTGACGCATTTCTTTTTTCCGTTCACGCGGGGTAAGACCGCCGTGGATTTGCCCAACCTTTAATCCCTTTTCGGCAAGACCGTATGCCACATCTTGGGCATTCGCTTTTGTATTCACAAAAATTAACGCTAAATAAGGGTTTAAGGAAACTACCATATTGTATAAAAGATCTATTTTGTTTCGATGCCTCAGCGGAACAAGGACATGCGTGATGTTTTTGGCATGTACTTGTTTTGGAGATACATGAACATACTCAGGATTTTCCATATATTTTTTTAAAAAAGGCTTTAATTTTTCAGGAATGGTGGCAGAAAACACAAGCATTTGCAGTTCTTTTTTCATGCGGCTAGCAATTTGGTCGACCTCATAAATAAAGCCTAAATCAAGCATTAAATCGGCTTCATCCACAACTATGCTTTTGGTCGAATATAAATCTAGCGCTCCTTCCTTGACAAGATCAAGAATTCTGCCAGGTGTTCCGATCACAAGATGGGGCTGAGTTTTTAGCTTTTCGATCGCCCGCATTTTATCTGTACCGCCAATAAAAAGTTTTGCATGTAATTCTTTTTCCGGCGGGGCGAATTTTATGATTTTTAACGCTTCTTCGTAAATTTGAGTCGCGAGCTCTCTCGTCGGTGCTAAAACAACAACTTGAACACGCTTTTCCTCTCCGCAAATACTGTTGATTAACGGTAGCAAATAAGCATGTGTTTTGCCTGTACCTGTTTGTGATTGGCCGATGGCACTTGCTCCTCTTAATATGATTGGGATCATTTGTGCTTGAATTTCAGTCGGTTCTTTAAAACCTAACGACTGAACGGCATCTATAATAAAATCTTGAAATGGAAAATCTTTAAAGTCAGCTGCCATTGCAAAACAACTCCTTCATAATCAATCAACCCATTTTTTGATTATAAACAATATAATGGAAAAACTCCAATTTTAATAAAACATTTTCCTAAAACGCCGCATAGTTTAATGTAGGTAAAACAGCAAAAGAAAGGGGAAAAGTTTATGCATCCTTATCGTGCTTTTCCTCCCTTCCGGCAGCAGCCATTGATCCGCCCTTTTTTTGGCGGGGGCTACCATCCTTTTTGGGGGCAGCCACCTGTTCAGCAATGGCCTGTTCCGCCTAGGGGAGGATTACAATCGCTTTTTTCACGTTTTCTTCCATCGAGCACAATGCATGCAGGAAGTATACCGTCAAGCGGCGCTGTTCAAAGTTTAGCAAACCCTGCCAATCTTTCAAACATGTTGACGAATGTCCAAAAAGTTCTCGGTGTCGCTCAGCAAGTCACACCGATGGTTCAGCAATACGGTCCTCTGATCCGTAATCTCCCGGCAATGTTCAAAATTTATAGAGAATTAAAAAATGCTGATACAGACAGTAGCGAAGAAGATGATATAAAAGAAAATTCGTCTTCTAAAAGATTGAAGGAACAGACAGCTGATGACAGCCCTTCAGATGAAAATACGTCGGGCGAATCAAAACCTAAGCTTTATATTTAATTGTGTTTTGTTTTCTTCCTCCATGTTAGGTATAATGATGTTAGATAGTCAAGCCGCTTGACGGCTTTTTTATTTTCCTTTACTAAATATTAGGAGGAAAAAACATGGAGGTTATTAAAATTTCCCCTCGAGGATACTGCTATGGTGTTGTTGATGCAATGGTGATAGCCAAAAATGCAGCAATGGATAAATCACTGCCTAGACCGATCTATATTTTAGGAATGATCGTTCATAATAAACATGTAACAGATGCCTTTGAAAAAGAAGGGATTATTACGTTAGACGGAAAAAATCGACTTGAGATTTTGAAAAAAGTCGATAAAGGAACCGTTATTTTTACTGCTCACGGCGTTTCGCCAGAAGTGCGCAAAATAGCGAAGGAAAAAGGGCTTGTCACGATCGATGCTACATGCCCTGACGTCACAAAAACTCATGAACTTATTAAACAAAAAAAAGAAGAAGGGTATGACGTCATTTATATTGGAAAAAAAGGGCATCCGGAACCGGAAGGAGCAGTAGGTGTAGCCCCGGATATCGTTCATTTAGTCGAGACTGTCAACGATGTTGAAGAGCTCGATATTTCCAACGACAAAATCATTGTTACGAACCAAACAACAATGAGCCAATGGGACGTAGCTGATATAATGGAAAAAGTGAAGGAAAAATATCCGCATGTCGAGTTTCATAAAGAAATTTGCCTCGCAACACAAGTTCGCCAGGAAGCTGTGGCCGAACAGGCAAAAGAAGCTGATTTAACCATTGTCGTCGGCGATCCGCGCAGCAACAATTCAAACCGGCTTGCGCAAGTATCTGAAGAGATTGCGGGCACGAAAGCTTATCGCGTGGCGAATGTAAGTGAAATCAAACTGGAATGGCTTAAAGACGTTAAAAAAGTTGCCGTTACAGCCGGTGCATCAACCCCAACGCCGATTGTCAAAGAGGTCATTCGATTTTTGGAGAATTATGATCCAGAAAATCCAGAAACATGGGATTTAACTTCAAATGTCCCTCTTGAAAAAATATTACCAAAAGTAAAAGTCAAAAAATCATAGACAAAACCTTTTTAATGCTTAAAGGGGATCGGTCCGCTAAAAAGGACTGATCCCCATACCCGTCAAGTTAGCGGTATAAAATTTTTTAGGATGATACGCATGTTCGAAAAATCAATCAAAGGATGAAGAGAAAACCAAATGCTGGGCATGCCAAATAACCCTCAAGAAGAGGGTTATTTGGCATTTATATCCATGACCCACACTACCATATCCCCAATTTCTTTAAAAGATCCGATACCGTTTCCTCTCCTTTCCTTCGGTCTTTCCTCGCGTGTTTCCTTAACAGAGATAGGAGAGATGGAAGGGCGGTTTCCATCGCTTGGGGATGCAAAAGAAACCGATGCCAATACGATTGGAGGATATTAAGCGCTTTCCATTCACTGATCTCGATTCCCTCCCGTTGATGCCAATACCTTCGGGCTTGGAACAGAAGAGTCTGCGTGACTAAAATGGCAATCAATGTCCCATATAAGTGGCATTCGAATCGTTCCTTCTTCATCTTTTTGACACGGTCAAGATCAAATAAGGATTTCCAGCCCTTAAATAACAGCTCCACTTGCCAGCGCAGCGAATACAGCTCATAAACTTGTTGCGCATCAAACGATTCTTGTGGTAAATTGGTCAGTAAGATGTGATATTTCTTTTGTTCAAGGGTTTGGCGTGACAGCGCCTTCCCTTTCTTTTTTTCCTTTTTCCGCACGTACGCCAGCCGTTTTTCCCATTCTTCCGCCGTGAGACGGCGAAAAATCAGACGCGGAACATACAGGCGTTGGTGTCCGATATACACGTGTTCCACTTCCACGGCTTCCCCCTCGCCCAATCGATTTCCTATCGATTCCCAATCCCATTCGTGCCACTCCCCGTCCTGTTTGATATAGACTTTGATATCGGAACGCAACCGGGTAATATAATAAGCACCTCGAGCATCGATCTCCGCCAGCGTGGCGAGTGAAAAAAACCCCAGATCCCGAATGCAAAGGTCATTCGGTAAAATCGTGTGCTGGGTATGATAAGCAAAACGGGCATCGGAATCATTGGCCTGTTGGACGCACAGCTGAAGACAGGTTCCCGATAACAGCTCATACTCAAATTGGATTTTGGCGCCAGATGAAACCGAACCTTGATAGTCCTCACCATAGTCGGCCGGAAGTAAAAAACTGGTAGAGTCTAAGATCCGCAGACGGGTGAAACAAGCGCGATACGTCTCGGTGATGGAAGAGAGTGCCGGACGTTGATGCATCAGGAGAGTAAAAAAGACCTCTTTTAAAAACGCCACGGCACGAGGCGTAAACCGCTGATTCAGTCCTTCATTCGAGAGAGAGCAATCATGCCAGAGCGCCAAATCGGCACACAACCGCTGAAGCGACTGACAGGCGAGCGATCCGTCTCCCCAAGCACATAGCGTCAGAAAGGCTTCCGCTGTTAATGAACGCTGCCGCTGAATGAATCCGACTTTCCGTGCCAGACGGGTCAGTTCTTCAGAGGAGAAGAGTTGACGAATCGTTTTTATCCATGCCTTCATCTTTTTTGCCATCAAAAAATAATCCTTTCCAACGATGATTTTCGTTAGAAAGGATACCATGTTTTTGGCGCTGAAAAAAGATCAAATTCTTAACTTGATGGCTATGGGACTGATCCCCCATTTAATTATAGAAACTTGAACGGATCTGTATGGACGCGGGAAGGAATAATTTCTACTTCCAGATTTTCTTCAGCACACAGCTTTGTTAGTTTTTCCGCCACTCCCGCTTTCATCACCTTTTCAATGTTGTGGCCTGGATCAACTACATGTAAGCCGAGCATCATAGCATCGTGAGCTGTGTGGTAATATACATCACCAGTTACATAAACATCTGCACCTCTCATTTTTGCCTGATAAATGTATTTATTTCCATCTCCGCCTAAAACGGCTACTTTTTTTATAGTTGCCTGTAAATCCCCGACTACTCTTACTTTTTCCACTTCTAAAGCTTTCTTAACATGCTCTGCAAATTCCTTCAATGTCATTTCTTTTTCAAGCTCTCCAATTTTCCCTAATCCAAGCTGTTTCCCTTCGTTTTCTAATGGATAGATGTCATAAGCAACTTCTTCATAAGGATGCGCCTTCAACATCGCTTGAATGACTTTCTTTTGGATTGACTGCGGGAAGATCGTTTCAATTTTGACTTCTTCAACCATTTCAAGCTTTCCAGTATCTCCGATAAAGGGATTTGCATTTTCCAAAGGTAAAAATGTTCCTGTTCCAGCCGAGGAAAAAGTGCAATAACTGTAGTTGCCGATAAATCCAGCACCCGCTTTGCCAAGCGCCTCCCGAACGTCCCCCTCATAGTCTTTTGGTACAAATACAGCAAGCTTTTTTAATGGGTCTTGATAAGTTGGGACAAGTATTTTTTGATTCACCAGTTGTAAGCGGTCGGCCAAAAGATCATTCACTCCGCCTGGAGCCACATCCAAATTTGTATGGGCCGCATAAACGGCAATTTCATGCTTGATGCATTTTTCTATAATACGTCCTGCCGGATCATCTGTTCTAATATGCTTTAAAGGATGAAAAATGGGAGGATGATGAGCGATAATTAAATCAACCTTTTGATTGATTGCTTCATCAACGACTTCCTCCAAAACATCCAGAGCGACCATAATTTTTCGGACAGGCTTGTTTAATGTGCCGATTTGCAGCCCGATCTTGTCTCCTTCCAATGCATAATGCTTTGGAGAAAACCGTTCAAATAATTGAATAATATGTTGGCCGTTAGCGATTTTTTTCATTTATTTTATGACCTCCTCAATGATCTCGATCACCTTTTTTATTTCTTCTTTTTTTTGCATAAGCTGTTCATTTCCATTGGATTGCTCCAGCTGCCGTAGAATGTCCTTCCGATGAGAAAGCTCGTGTCTCCATTTTTTTAAAAAAACGTTGTTCTTTTCTTTTAACAAAAATGGACCCATTAACAAAGCTGCTTCAAATGGCAAAGCTTCGTACGGTTTCATTGCATTTCCACGCTTAGCGGACAGCACCTCATATATTTTTCCGCTCTCTTCTAGAATTGTTTCTCCTTCGAGCTCCCAACCATTGTCAATCAGCCATTTTCGAACTTCAATTGCATGAATATTCGGCTGAAGTACAAGCCGTTCAACCTTCCCGAGCTTCTCTTTTCCTTCCTCCAAAATCGTTTTAATAAGCGAGCCGCCCATGCCAGCGATCGTGATGCATGTTGCCTCATCCTTTTGTAATACGGACAATCCGTCCCCTTTCCGAACGGAAATTACATGCTGGAGCCCGTTTTTTTCCACTTGCTTTTTTGCCGCTTGATAAGGGCCTTCATTGATTTCACCGGCAATCGCTTTCACTGTTTTTTTGGCAAGCACTAAATAACATGGCAAATATGCATGATCTGATCCAATATCTGCTGTCACCTGATTATTCGGAACAAATTCTGCCACAGCCGACAGTCTTTTTGAAAGTTGGACACTGTTCAATTTATTTCACCCTTTATTCCAATTTGGTAAACATGAAAATACGAAAAAAGTCCCCCAAAAGGAAGACTTTTCAACCAATATGTTTTTTATTATTTAATTTTAGAAACCCATTCGGCCATTTCATCAAGCTTTTCTTCAGGTACTAGCCCGCCAGGCATCGCACCGCGGCCGTTTTTAATTGTTTCTTTAATTTCATCAACAGACAATTTGTCGCCAACACCTTTTAATGAAGGACCTGCTCCGCCTTCAAAGTTTTGACCGTGGCAGCTTACACAGCTTTGCTTGAATATATCCTCCGGCTTTGCATTAGCGACGTCTTCCGTTTTTTGTCCGCCCCCCTCTTTTTCTTCAGCCATCTCTTTCATATTATCCAGTCCGATGAAAGAAAATGCAACCATTAGTCCAATTCCAAACACAATGATTAATGCAAATGGAATAAGCGGATTACGATTCATTTTGTAACCTCCCTTATGTATAACCGTACATTTGCTTTTTTCGCTCAACATGGACGAGCTGAAACTAACCTAAACAATCTCTATTGTACTTTAATTTTCTTTGAAGGAAAAGTCTTTCTATATAAGTTCCTTGTGATGTTCACGAATTAGACAAAAAAACAATTTAAAAAGATCTTATGTTTTTTCAACAAATGTCATTTGCAAAATGAAAGAAGATTCAGTAAAATATAGTACAAATAGTTATTGTTGTTAGCGTTTACATATATTGAAGGGAAGGCAGACGAATAAGTCTGCCCAAGGAAAGAAAAAGACATTTTTATTTTTATTCCAAAAAGTCTTTCAGCCGCTTGCTTCGGCTTGGATGGCGCAATTTTCGCAGAGCCTTCGCTTCAATTTGCCGAATGCGTTCTCGAGTGACACCGAAAACTTTTCCTACTTCTTCCAGAGTCCGAGTTCTTCCATCGTCCAGTCCAAAACGAAGGCGCAGAACGTTTTCTTCCCTGTCTGTAAGGGTATCGAGAACATCTTCAAGCTGCTCCTTTAATAATTCATATGCAGCATGCTCTGATGGAGAAGTAGCCTCTTGGTCTTCAATAAAATCACCTAAGTGCGAATCGTCTTCTTCGCCAATCGGCGTTTCTAATGATACAGGTTCTTGGGCAATTTTTAAGATTTCTCTAACTTTTTCAGGAGTCAAATCCATATCTTCAGCGATCTCTTCTGGTGTCGGTTCACGACCCAAATCTTGAAGCAATTGGCGTTGGACTCGAATTAACTTATTGATTGTCTCAACCATATGGACAGGGATGCGGATCGTTCTCGCCTGATCTGCAATTGCCCGTGTAATTGCCTGGCGAATCCACCATGTTGCATATGTGCTGAATTTGTATCCTTTTCGATAATCAAATTTTTCAACAGCTTTCATCAGCCCCATGTTGCCTTCCTGTATGAGATCGAGGAAGAGCATTCCGCGGCCGACGTAGCGTTTTGCAATGCTGACGACTAGGCGCAGGTTGGCTTCTGCAAGCCTTCTTTTCGCTTCTTCGTCCCCTTGTTCAATACGCTTGGCAAGTTCGATTTCTTCATCAGCCGATAAGAGATCAACCCGGCCGATTTCTTTTAAATACATTCGAACCGGATCATTTATTTTCACACCCGGCGGTACACTAAGATCATTTAGATCAAATTCTTCTTCATCTTCTTTGTCTAAATCCGGCAAATTGGAATCAACATCTTCGTTTTCGCTAATTAATTCGATTCCTTGCTCATTAACGTATTCATAAAACTCATCCATTTGATCTGAATCAATATCGAAATTTGCCATTTTCTCAGCAATTTCTTCATATGTTAATACTCCGCGTTTCTTTCCTAATTGAATAAGCTGATTTTTCACTTCCTCAACAGTTCCATCAGCTTCTAAATCTTTTGAATGGGCTTGTTTTTCAGCCATTGGATCCCCTCCTTCCAGAGTTATACAAGCTTTCACATTAATCCTTTTTTCAGCTGAATTACTTCCATTGCAATTTCGGCAGCTTTTACATAATCTTTTCGTTTTTCAGCCTCTTTCTTCTCAGCTTCCTTTTCCTTTAGGATGAGCATTTTTTGATGGTTCAAGATATGTTTTACATAGTCTTGAAGCTCTTGCTCAGTCAATTGTTCGCCAATTGTCATCATGGCAATTTCCGATACAATTCGGCTTAATGAAGGATCTTTGAGCTTCGTCAAAAAGTGGCTTATGTCCGGATCGTTCCCTTCCTCATAATAAGCGTATAAATAGGATGAAATAGCCCGATGCTCCTCCACGTTAAAATTTCCACCAATCGCATGAAGAACCTTTTCTGCCACTTCCCTGCTTTTCAACATATGAGCAATTAGAAGGCGTTCTGCCTTTTGATAAGCAGGCATCAGTGCATTCCGTTGTAGTGCATCAGTCTTGAGACTCGTTTTTTCTGGTCTTCTTCTTTTCCGCTTATTTATATTCCGAAGCTCTGCCATTAACGTTTCTTTTAATACGGAAAATTCTTCAGAAAGCTGCGTGATATACAGCTCTTGTTCGATCCCGCTCGGAAGGCTGCTTAATTCGTTAAGCACTTCTTGAATGTATCTCGCTCGGTCCCCTTCATCCTGGAGATTTTTCCCCTTTCGAAAATATTCCATCTTAAATGCCATTAATGAGAGACTTGCCCCTATTACATCGTTTTTGAATTTTTCCTTTCCGTATGTCCGAATGTAGTCATCAGGGTCTAACCCTTCAGGCATTTTAGCAATCCTTACATTACATCCTGCTTCAACAAGCAATTTAGAAGCTCTGAAGGCAGCTTCAATTCCAGCGGAATCGGAATCGTAGCAAATGACAACTGTTCCTCCGCTTCTGGCTAAGAGCTTGACCTGTTCTTCCGTCAGCGCTGTTCCCATTGTTGCTACACTATGCTCGATTCCTGCGTGAACGGACGATATAACATCCGCAAACCCTTCAAACAACACCGCTTCCTGTTTTCGTCTAATGAAAGGTCTTGCTTGGTGGAAATTATAAAGAATCCGTCCTTTGTTAAATATTTTTGTCTCAGGACTGTTTAAATATTTTGGCTGTTTGTTTCCTAGCGACCTTCCGGAAAAAGCGACTGTACGGCCTTGTGCATCTTTAACCGGAAACATGATCCGATTGCGAAACCGATCAAAAAAAGAACCGTTAGATTCGCTTCGGATAATTAATCCTGTTTTTTCTAACAACGGAAGTTCAAAACCTTTTTTCAGCAAATATTTTAAAGAAAAGTCCCAAGAATCTAAAGCGTAGCCAATCTCAAATTGATCGATTAATTCTTTCGTAAAACCCCGATGAAGCAAATAATTTAACGCGTTTTGCCCTTCTTTTGTATTTAGTAATAAATGATGGTACATTTTTTTCAGCAGTTCATGCACTTTTATCATTTTCTCTGCTTCGCTGTTGTTTGGGTATGTCGATTCTTGAGAAAGCGCCGAGCCCCCTGGAATGTCCAAACCAGCTTTTTTTGCTGTCATTTGTACAGCTTCTGTAAAGCTGCATCCTTCAATTTGCATGAGAAAGGTAAAAACATTTCCGCCAGAACCGCAGCCAAAGCAGTGGAAAATTTGTTTTTCAGGTGAAACAGAAAATGAAGGTGTATTTTCGCCGTGAAAAGGACATAGTCCAAAAAAGTTTCGACCCTGCTTCTTTAATTGAACATATTCACTCACAACATCTACTATATCAACAGCATGTTGCACTTTTTCTATAAATTCCTCGGGAAGCATTTTCCCCATATGAACAACTCCGTGCCTTAAAATTTATTCAATATGAATTTTAAAATTTCCTGCATAATTCGACAATATTTTTTCAAGTGCTGTGATAAAATGATGACGATCTTTATCTTGGAATTTTTTTGGCCCTTTGATATAATTGCCGTTTCTTCTTTCCCTTGCCGAAATATACCGGAGATGGAGAACAGAGTCGATTGTATCTTCTGTAAACAGCATTCCTCTTGGAGAGAGAACATGTGTGCATTTCTTAAGCAGCATACCGGCTAGTCCGATATCTTGTGTAATGATGATGTCATGTTTTTTTGAGTTGTTAAAAATGTATAAGTCGACAGATTCCTTTTCTTGATCGACAAATACCCAGCTATTCCCGTCATCCTTTTTACCTACATGAGCATATGATGCAATGAAACAAACCGGGACTTTATATTTTTTTGCGACTGATGCAATTTCTTCTTTGACGGGGCATGCATCAGCATCGACAAAAATAGTGATATTTTTCCCATCATATTTCTCTATTCTTCATCACCTCAAAGAATCCTGCCAGCAATTTAAACTTTTTACAAAAAGCGATTTGTCGAATTTTCTTTCTCCAACCCCCTTGACATCTTCCTGTAAATAGTTTATTCGTATTTTTTTTAGTCTAAACCTAAAAAGCACAATTTTATCACAATTTTTTATTATAATACAATACACTGCGTTATTCCATCATTTTATCTTTCACCATGAAAAAAACCTACTATATTCTTAAGATCGGAATAAGCAGGTTTTATCACATGTTATTTTTTTAAGAATAAATTTTGGATATGATTGGCTGTTTCTTCAACTGCTTTGTTCGATACATCTATAACTGGACAGCCGATTTTTTGAACAATTTTTTCAAAATAAGCTAATTCTTCTTTAATTCTGTCTATATTGGCATATATAGCCTGATCATTAAGCCCGAGCTGCTTTAATCTTTCCTTTCGGATATAATTCAGCTTTTCCGGACTGATTTTTAGACCGACACATTTCTCTTTGGAAACTTTAAAAAGTTCTTCAGGGGGTTCTACTTCTGGAACAATAGGAACATTAGCTACTTTTAATCGTTTTAGCGCCAAATATTGCGACAAAGGCGTTTTGGAAGTCCGCGATACACCGATCAAAACAATATCGGCTTTCAAAATTCCTCTCGGATCGCGGCCGTCATCATATTTAACAGCAAACTCAATTGCTTCTACTTTTTTGAAATAGTCTTCATCAAGCTTCCGAACTCTTCCGGGCTCATACTTCGCTTTTATTCCATATGACGTTTCCATTTTATCAATTAAAGGACCAATGATATCGTGGTAGATCACACCTTCTTTTTCCGCTTCTTGAATAAGAAGATTCCTGAGTTCGGGGACAACGATTGTGAAGCAAATGATCGCATTATCCATTTTCGCCAATGCGACAACTTCTTTGATTGTATTTGCATCCTCCACATAAGGCACCCTTTTCACATTCGTTTCATATTGAGAGCCGTTAAATTGACTGATGGCTGCTTTTACAACGAGATCTGCCGTTTCCCCGACTGAGTCTGAAACAATATAGATCGTACGATTATTCATTCGGATCCCCCATTCTTACATAATATCGTCATCAACTAATCTTACCAATATTTTTGTAATGTTTGTTTTCGTAATTCTTCCAATCACTTCAAAACCGCCGTCCACTTCTTTTACTACGGGCAGTGCATCGATTTGCTTTTCAATTAAAATCCTTGCTACATCAATAATAAGATCTTCCTTTTTGCATACGGTTATATTTGGCATTCTAGTCATAATAATATTGACGGGGATTTGGGTTAATTCCTGTTTGCCGATGCTTGCCCGGAGGAGATCTTTTCTCGACAGCACTCCCACTAGCAACGATTGATTATCTACCACAAATAATGTCCCGACATCTTCCAAAAACATTGTACAAATTGCATCATAAACAGAAACATTATCGTTGACAACGACTGGGATCGACTGAAAATCTTTTACTTGGAGCTTTTTTAATTTCTCTGCAAGCAAATTGGCGCCTGATTTTCCTGTATAAAAATAGCCGACTCGCGGCCTTGCGTCAAGGTATCCAGCCATTGTTAAAATTGCTAAATCAGGTCTTAGCGTAGCTCTTGTCAAGTTTAAACGATCTGCAATATGCTCACCTGTAATTGGCCCATGCTCCTTAACGATTTGCAATATTTGTTCTTGCCGTTTATTAAGCTCTATTGTCCTCACCACCTTGAAAAAGAGGCTGCATTATAAAAATATTATATATGATTTCAATATTTTGAAAAGGTTTTCTATTGCTCATTACGGCGAATCGAGTAGGAGGGAGCGATTAACTCCCGTCCTCTCACACCACCGTACGTACGGTTCCGTATACGGCGGTTCAATTAAGATAATTGACGCAAGTCTTTATAACTTCCGTGAATAGCTGTTCTCTTTATGCCAGTGGTCACTCCACCCTCCAAGAGATCTCCCACGGGATTCACCGCTTCCTCCCTCAAGTGAGGTACTACGTTTTCTGTGTTCATCATGACTCACTGAATGCCAAGGGCTATTCTCTCTTAATTGTTCGGTCCTTCTTAGTTGTTCTAGACCAACTAATACTATGACCTCTGCTGACTTCTGACTGTTCAGCTATCTATCACTAGATAGGTTACCAAGGTTACTTGGCGTGCCAGCCAGACCTCCCCGGGTAAGAGTGTAATCTTTCCTTCCATCCATCTGCTTCATTTACTCTGTATCACCTTCGGCAGAAAGGGCTTTGTTTTGTCTTGCAAACTCACCCAGTGATACCTAGCCTCATATGAAGTTCGTGTTCCGAGAGACCTTAAAGTTTGCCGCTCGCTTCCTTCAGATTCCGCGTCACCACGGACACCCTTGCGTTAAGCTAACTGCTACTTCTGCCTTCGCAGCTCGGGACTTTCACCCTATAGATTACACCCATGCCGGGCGCACAAGGAAAGACGATTATCCTCGGGATAATCGTCCATTTGCATTTATTTTACGATAATTTCATTCACTTTGGCAAAAGATGTGATTATCTTTGTTAATTGTACCATTTGGGACAGCCTGTTTTGTTTAACCGATTCATCCTCTGCCATTACCATAATATTATCAAAATAACGATCAATCACCGGCTTTAAAGCTTTCATTTCCAAAAATGCTTCTTTAAAATTACCCTCTTTTTGCAATTTTACAAAATTTTCTTCAAGCCGTAAATACGCTTGATACAATGTTTTTTCTTCTTCCTTCTCGAACAGGTCTTCTTTAATATTGCCCTCTTGGCCCTTAGACGAGATGTTGACAACACGAGACAGCGATTCAATTACTTCTTTAAAGTCACCCTTTTGGCTTTCTTCTGACAGAACGGCAGCCCGCTCAAAATATGCATTAACTTCATGGTAATTGGATTGTAATACCGATTCAATTATATCATGGCGGACATTTTCTTCATGAAGCGCAAATTTGACTCTCATTTGGAAGAACGACAGCAATTCTTTTCTCAAATTGTCTTTATTTTCTAAACCATATACATTTATAGCAAGGTCGAACAATTCCTCCAATTCAAGCCGCCATTGTTTGGCTCGAAGAATTTGAACAATGCCGCTTGCCTGTCTTCTTAATGCATACGGATCTTGTGAGCCAGTTGGAATCAAACCGATCGAAAAAAATCCTGCAATTGTATCCAGCTTGTCCGCAAGCCCTACAATGGCTCCGCTCAACGTTTCAGGCGTCTTGTCGGAAGCATGCCGCGGCATATAATGCTCATTTATTCCTTTTGCAACCTCTTCCTGTTCACCCTTTAAAAGAGCGTATTTTTCTCCCATAATTCCTTGAAGCTCAGGAAATTCATAAACCATTTGCGTAACAATGTCAAATTTGCAAATGGAAGCAGTCCGTTTAATATAAGCTTTCTCCTCATTGGAGCATTCAAGCTTTTCGCTAAGCTTTTCTGATAATTTTACAATTCGGCGAACCTTGTCACCGATGGAGCCCAGTTCTTCATGAAAAACAATTTTTTCAAGCTTCTCCAGTGCGGTATCGATGGCAAGCTTTTTGTCTTCTTCGTAGAAGAAATTTGCATCGGAAAGTCTTGCCCGAAGGACCTTTTCATTCCCCTTGGCAATCGTTTCAATGTTTTGATCATTCCCGTTTTTTACGGTAACAAAAAACGGAAGCAGCTTTCCATCTTTATTTTTGACAGGAAAATATCGCTGATGCTCCTTCATCGTCGTCACTAACACTTCTTCAGGCAATGTTAAAAACTGGTCTTCGAATGAACCGTACAGGGCGGTCGGATATTCCACCAAGTTTGTAACTTCCTCGAGCAAATCTTCATCAACAGGGATGATCCAGTTTTCCTTTCTTTCCAGTTCCTCCAGCTGTTGAATGATCATTTGTTTTCGTTTTTCATAATCGGCGACAACAAACTGGTTCAACAAAGTATTTTCATAATCGCGTGGAGTGGAAATTTCCGCTTTCGTTCCTAAAAAGCGATGGCCATACGTAACATTTCCTGTCGGAACATCGGTAATGGAAAACGGAATGATGTCTTGTCCAAATAAGACAACTAACCATTGGATCGGACGGATATAGCGAAGATTCCAATTTCCCCAACGCATATTTTTCGGAAAATGGATGGTTTGAATAATCTCTTCTAACCCAGGGAGCAGTTCTTTCGTTTCTTTCCCTTTTTGAAATGTTTGAACAAAAGCGTACTCAACACCGTTTACTTCTTTAAAGGATATGTCGTTTGTGGAAGCTCCTTGGCTCCGTGCAAAGCCTAACGCTGCTTTTGTCCAATTTCCATTCTCATCAACCGCAATCTTTTTTGCCGGTCCTTTTGCTTCGCCAAGCAAATCTTCCTGTTTTTCATTTACATCCTCTACAAGGACGGCAAGACGTCTAGGAGTTGAATATTTTTTTATTTTGGCGTAAGAAATGCGATGTTCATCCAGCCAAGCTCCTACTTTGTCAGCCAGCTGATCAATCGAAGACAGGATGACGCCGGCAGGCATTTCTTCAAGCCCGATTTCGATAAGTAAATCCCGTTTATTCATGATTTTCGGCCCCCTTGTTTTTCAGCATTGGAAAACCGAGTTTTTCCCGTTCTTCATAAAACGTTTTGGCAACTTTTCTTGCCAGCTTTCTCACTCTGCCAATATATCCGGTTCGTTCTGTAACAGAAATAGCTCCTTTTGCGTCAAGCAAATTAAATGTGTGCGAGCATTTTAAAACGTAGTCGTACGCTGGATGAACGAGACCTAATTCCATCTGTCTGTGCGCTTCTTTTTCATACGTATTAAACAGTTCAAATAGCATGTTTGTATCGGATGTTTCGAACGTATACTTGGAATGCTCATATTCAGGCTGATAAAAAATGTCCCGATATGTAAATCCGTTTGTCCATTCAAGGTCAAATACATTTTCTTTTTCTTGAATATAAGACGCCAAACGCTCTATTCCATAAGTTATTTCAACAGAAATCGGTTTGCATTCCAGTCCTCCGACCTGCTGAAAATACGTGAATTGAGTAATTTCCATTCCGTCAAGCCAAACTTCCCAGCCAAGCCCTGCGCAGCCGAGAGAAGGATTTTCCCAGTTATCTTCCACAAAGCGGATGTCATGTTCAAGCGGATCAATTCCAAGAGCCTTTAATGAATCTAAATAAATTTCTTGTATGTTTTTCGGAGACGGCTTCATAATGACTTGGAATTGATGGTGTTGATAAAGGCGGTTCGGATTTTCCCCATACCTTCCGTCAGCAGGTCTTCTTGACGGCTCCACATAAGCAACATTCCATGGTTCTGGCCCGATGGAGCGAAGAAATGTGTATGGGCTCATGGTTCCGGCACCTTTTTCTACATCATATGCCTGCATCAAAATACATCCATGATCGGCCCAATGCTTTTGCAGCGTCAAAATCATTTCTTGAATGTTCATTCATCATGCACCTCCACAATTAAGTTATGTTCGAACAAAATAAAAACCGTCCCTAATGCAACAAAGTTGCATAGGGACGGGATGACCCGCGGTTCCACCCTATTTGCTGAAAAACGTTTCAGCCTCTCGTAAACCGTTATTGCTCTGGAACGCCGTTCCCTGCATCCTCATACCTTAGCTCGCACCATCCTAAGGTCGCTTTCTATGAAGATTGCAGGTACTCTTTTCCTTCATCGCATTTTATTATTCAATTTGACATGTATCATTTCCGCTCATTACATGACGTTAAATCGCTTTTTCTAACAGCATGAGGGGGGATAAATCCTTCATTTGAAAGGTTTCACATCCATGTATATGGTTTACAACATTTCTTTTAAACTGTCAAGCTGATTTAAAAATTTTTTCGATTTCAGCGATAAACCTGCATATTCCTGATAATATTGATCAAGAACAAATCTCAGTTCTTTTTTTGTCTCAGCGGAGACGGATATTTGACCAATGCGGTTTAAGTCAATAGAATAAAACAGCCGCAACAGCTTCACTGTCTTCTGAGAAATATTGAGCCTGTAAGGATCTTTTTCAAAACAGCGGCTGCAAATCAATCCGTTTTCTTTTAATGAAAAATGAAACGGTCCGTTTGTTTCGCCGCTTACTGCACATTTGTTTAATTCGGGATATAAACCGAGAACGTTGAGCATCTTTATTTCAAATATATTGGTCAAAATTTCCGCATCCTTTTCTTCATTCAGCAGATGAAGTGTTTGAAATAAGAGCTCAAACAAAAAAGGGTTTCTGTCTTTTTCATCTGTTCCTTTATCAAGGAGCTCTACAATATATGAAGCATATGCAGTCAAAAAAATATTTTCCTTAATCTCTCTAAAAGCGGAAATGATTTCTCCTTGGCTTAAATTGCCCAATCCAGAAGATTGATGATACAAAAAATTTCCATACGTAAAAAGTTGGGTAACAGCTGCGAGGCGGCTGTTCGGTTTATTTGCGCCCCGTGCCATTACACCAACTTTCCCCAACTCCCTTGTATATATTGTAACAACTTTATTGGTCTCACCATATTCCGTTGTACGAATGACAATTCCTTCCGTTTTTACAAGCATTTCTCCACCATCCTATTGGATACAGCACTTCTAAACAGGGAGATCAACCTCAGTCCGCTCTTCTTCCTTCATTTGACAATCTTTCGTCCGCTCCTTTTCAAGCTCTTTAAAAAGGAGATATGTGTCAATATTACCTGTAAACGTGAATACTTTCCAGGTAAAATCTAACATATTGTCCCCACCTTTCTGTCGTTGTTCCTAAGCTATATCCAATTCATTGTTATCATAGCCTTTTTGACTCATTTTCATGTTTTGAAAATATTTCTAACTTCCTTCAAGTCAATTAATATTCGTCTTCCCTAAATCCAAAATCTCGCAATTGCGACAGGCGATTTCTCCAATCTTTTTGCACTTTGACCCACAGCTCTAAAAAGACTTTTGACCCGAGCAAGTTTTCAATGTCAACCCTTGCCCTTTTCCCAATTTCTTTCAACATTCTTCCTTGCTTCCCAATGATAATACCTTTTTGAGAGTTGCGTTCCACAACAATTGTTGCAGCTATATATACTGCATGGTTTTCTCTTTTTTCAATTGAATCAACAACAACTGCAACAGAATGCGGGATCTCTTCTCTTGTCAAATGCAATACTTTTTCGCGAACTAGTTCAGAAATGATAAAACGTTCCGGGTGATCTGTCACCTGATCACTAGGATAATATTGCGGACCTTCCGGCAAATACGCTTCAATTTGCCCTAGCAACGTTTCAATGTTGTTTCCTTGCAGGGCAGAAATTGGAACAATTTCCTGAAACTCGAACTTTTCCCTGTATTGGTCAATAAGCGGCAATAAATCATCAGGATGAACCCGATCGATTTTATTGACAACTAAAAATACAGGAGTATCGGTTTCCTTCAATCGTTCCATGATATATTCATCACCGCGGCCTAATCCTTCTTCAGCATTAATCATAAACAGAATTAGATCCACTTCTTTGAGCGTATTTTGAGCGACTTTCATCATAAAATCGCCCAATTTATGCTTTGGTTTATGAATACCGGGAGTGTCGATAAAAATAATTTGTGAGTTTTCCGTCGTATAAACCCCTTGTATTTTGTTTCTCGTTGTTTGAGGTTTATCGCTCATAATCGCAATTTTTTGACCGATTACACGGTTAATAAAAGTCGATTTGCCGACATTCGGACGGCCGATGATTGATACAAATCCTGATTTAAATTTTGTCTTATTCATGTAAATCCTCCGATGTAAATGCTTCTGGTAATAGTTGTTCAACTGTTAGCTCGTTATAGTCTCCGTTAAGATTCGCCAAAATCACCTTCATATTTTTAGGACAGAGCTCTGCTATGACTTGCCTGCAAGCGCCGCATGGCGATACAGGGCGCTTTGTATCCGCAACTATGGCAATAGCTGCGAATTCATTTTCACCTTCTGAAACCGCTTTATATACAGCAGTGCGCTCGGCACAATTGCACATGGAATAAGCTGCGTTTTCAATATTGCATCCTTTGTATACTTTTCCATCCTTTGTCAGAAGTGCTGCACCTACTTTAAATCGAGAGTAAGGTGCATAAGCAAATTCTCTTGCTCTTTTTGCTTCTTCAATCAGTTGATGGGAGTCCATAGCTTCCTTCCTTTCGTTTACGTTGCAGCTTATACTCATTATTTTACATCATTTTTCATTTAATTTCACGTTTATTTTTTCAGAAAATTCTACATTTTTCACGAAAAAACTTCAATTATTTTGGGGGCAAAAATGATGAATCCGATGACAACCGAAACGGCTGCATAAACCAATACTGCTCCTGCAGCTGCATCTTTTGCAGTTTTAAGCAGAGGATGAAATTCTTTCGACACAGCATCAGCGATTCGCTCAATGGCAGTATTGACCAGCTCTAAAGCTAACATTCCGCCAATTAATAGGAGAATGACAATCCATTCAATTAAGCTAATGTTGAAAAATAATCCGGCTGCGATCACGATGATCGCAGCTGTCACATGAATTCTAAAGTTCCGCTCGGATTGGAAGGCTGCAGCTATTCCTTGTACGGCAAAATAAAAGCTTTTCAACAAAGTCTTCATGTTTATCCTGTTCTTTTCAATCCAAATTTCTCTAAAATTTCCTTTTGCCTTGAAAACATTTTTTCTTCTTCTTCTTTTGTCATATGATCATAACCTAATAAATGCAAAAAGCCATGAACAGATAAAAATCCGAGCTCTCTCATAAATGAGTGGCCGTATTCTTCTGCTTGCTCTTTCGCTTTTTCTATTGAGATAATGATATCCCCTAAATGAGGGGGGAGATCAGCACCTTGGATCTCCACTTCATCTTCTCCTGTTTCTTCAAGCGCAAATGAAATCACATCTGTCGGCTGATCTTTTCCCCGGTAATCCCGATTGATCTCTTGAATGTCTTTATTAGTAACAAAGGTTATAGATACTTCCGAATCTTTGGGAACACGTTCTTCTAAAGCAGCAAATTGCAGCAAATTTTCGATCGTTTCTATTTCCTCAGAAGAGAGTGTTTCCGTCTGGTCGAAAATGTCAATGGATAATGTCATGTTTATACCCATTCCTTTCGCTTCGCTCAAGGCACAAAACGTAATGAAACAATTGTGCCACCGGCGTTATTTTTATTATTCTAAAGTCATAGGGATAACAGTCAACTACAAATCACGCGGAGGTGAGTGGGCCACTCTGGTTGCAGGGTGACCGCATGTTTATATGTGTAGATTGCCTTTCCAAGCACAAATAAGTGTGACTTCGAGCACGCAGACTTATCTTTGTATAAACAACTACTCGTTTATTGCTGGGCAATCAGTCAATGCTGTCTATCCCTTTAATAACGTGAAAGGAGTTATCCCTATGGGATTAAAGATTGTTTATCCAATATGCTGTGGGATTGATGTCCACAAAACCTTTGTTGTTGCCTGTATTGCTTCTACCAACAAAGGTGTCACTACTTACAAACGCCATCGCTTTTCTACCTATACAAAAGGATTGAAAGAGCTGTCACAATGGCTTTGTGAAAATAACTGTAAGGATGTTTGTATGGAATCTACCGGGAAATACTGGATTCCCGTGTTTAATGTTCTAGAGGATTCCTGTAACATTACTCTTGCACATCCAAAATATGTTAAGGCTATCCGTGGTAAAAAAACTGATAAAAAAGATGCCAAATGGATTGCCGATTTATTTAAGCATGATCTAGTAGCTGGAAGCTTTATGCCACCGCTGGCTATCAGACAGCTTCGTGACCTTATGCGTTATCGTTTTAAATTGACTAATTTTATGTCGAGTGAGAAGAATCGTCTTCAGAACTGTTTAACTGTATCTAATATTCAACTTGGAAATGTTGTTTCGGATACCTTCGGTAAAAGCTCCATGAACATTATTGACAAGATTTTAGGGAATCCCTTGGATACCACTTTTGACATAGAACCTTTAATTCACGGTTCCATGAAGAAGAAACTTTCTGATTTGGAACTCGCCATAGACGGATATATTACACCGGAACAGGCTGATAAATTAAAGGTCATTAAACAGCACTATGAAGATCTTCAATCTCGTAAAGCAGATCTTGAAAAAATTATCCTTTCTCTTGCCGAGTCCTACACAGAAGAAATCAACTTAATCTTAACTGTTCCGTCCTTTAAGAACATTTTTTCCGCCATTGCCGTGGTTTCGGAAATAGGTGTTAATATGGACGTGTTTCCGACAGCTAAGCATTTATGTTCCTGGGCAGGACTAACACCCACGAATAACGAGAGTGCCGGCAAGAAAAAGTCAGTAAGAATTTCGAGAGCTGGCTGCTACATCAAGCCTCTTTTGGTACAGTGTGCAACTGCTGTGGTCAAAAGTGAAAAGCATCCCGAAATTCGAAACCGCTACTTAAAACTTAAAAAACGTCGTGGTCACAAACGAGCAATTATTGCAATTGCCCGAATGCTGTTAACAGCTATATACAACATTCTCAAAAAGAAAGAGCCGTATAATCCAGAATTATATAAAAAATCAGACGTTCTTCCAGTAAACCGTGAGATCACGGTAGAACAAGCGATTTTATTAGCTAAAAGTCAAGGTTTTCGAGTGACGGCAGTTACAACTTGATGATCAATCAACCAAATATTTCCAATAAAGTCATCGATGGATGGCTTGTTTTGCTATGCCTATTTTTATTACTTGGAACCCAAAGTATTTATTTCAGACTTTCACCTTCTTTTCATGAAATTCCGGATATTCAATTCTTGAATGAAAAATCCCCTTCAATGTTTCACACAATATTTTTGCCACCGTTTCAAGCTCTTTAAACGTTATATCACATTCGTCGAATTGCCCGTCTTGAAGTTTATCTTTTATGATGGAACGAACAAGCTTTTCAATTTTTTCGGGCATCGGATTTTTCATTGAACGAACAGCTGCTTCTACACTGTCAGCGATACAAATAACGGCAATCTCCCGCGTTTGCGGCTTCGGACCCGGATATCTAAACTCACTTTCCAAAATAGGCTGATCACTATTTTCTTGGGCTTTATGGTAGAAAAATTTTAAAAGCGATGTTCCATGATGCTGCAGAGCAATATCGATAAATTCTTTCGGCATTTTATGCTTCCTCAACATTTCTGCTCCCTCTTCAGCATGAGCAATAATAATGTTTTTGCTTAGCTGAGGGGACAATTTATCATGCGGATTTTCCATGTTCATTTGGTTTTCAATAAAATAGCGCGGCCGTTTCGTCTTTCCGATATCGTGATAGTAGCTTCCAACTCTTGCCAACAGCCCATTCGCACCGATCGCTTCACAAGCAGCCTCGGCTAAATTGGCCACCATTACACTGTGATGATAAGTACCAGGCGCCTCCGTTAATATTTTCCTTAATAAAGGATGATTCGGATTCGACAGTTCAATCAGCTTCATCGTCGATAAAATGCCAAAACCTGATTCAAAAAAAGGCATTAAACCGATTGTCAAGACGGAAGAGATAACACCTGATACAATCGCCATAAGAAAATAAGAACCGATCTCTAGATTCGAATAAATTCCATTTTGAATGAATAAAATAGCGGTGATCACAACAATATTAACAGCCGAAACGAAAAGACCAGCTTGTAAAATTTTCGAACGGACGTTATGTTCCCCTAGAAACAGAATGGCTGCGATGCACCCGCATAAGTAGTAAAGACCAATTGTAAAATTAAATGTGCCAGTGACTCCATCATTAAAAATCAAGCTTCCGCAAAAAGCATATATAATGCTTGTCACGAACGCAAGGCGGTCATTAATCAAAAGCTTTGTCAACATAACTCCCATCAGCACCGGGACAATAAAGCCGATATGAGAATAGTCCATTTTTTGAAATAAGCTGATAATCTTCATGACCGTTAACGTTATCGCTAGGATGATGGTAAAGAGAAGCAATGACTGGTTTTTACTCGTAAAGAACGAGTTCTTTTCTTTTTCAAAAAAATATGCAAGATAGATCATCACTAATAAGACTAAAATGAAAAGACCAATGATCGGCTGAAATGTGTACTTATTATCTAAAAGGCCCAACAATTCCAGCTTTCTATATACTTCCCTGTCAATTAATTGGCCCTCTTCGACTATAATTTGACCTTGCTTAATTTGAACCTCCTGCACTTTTTCTTTTGCTTCTTCCCGCTTTTCATCTGTTGATTTTGGGTCAAATACATAATTGGAAATAATTGCGCTGCGTCCAATCTCTTCAGCTGCTGAGCGTATCTTATCCGGCAAATTCACGTTTTGAAGCCGTTCTTTCACTTTGTTTCTCGCTTCTTCTAATTTTTCAGCCGGAATCGGCTCGCTCATCGTTTCATTGACAGCCGTAACAACCGCATCTTTTGCCAGTGTAAGCTGTCCTTCATTTGCACTTAACAATGATGTATATACGCTTTCAGGATATTTATCATACATATCTCCTAAACTGCTTTTAAGCCTGTCAAGCTTCTCTTTGCTGCTCATTTCGGCATTAGATGAAGCCTCCATGATGGCATCAAATAAAGATTCGACCAAATCCACACTGTTGTCCGCATATTCTTTTTTTAGCACATATTGATCTTCCACGCTTTCAGCAGCTTCTTCTCTTCTCTTTTCGGTCATTTCCTTATCGACAACGGTAACAGGTGCGTAAATCGTTTGGTCGGATACTGAAAATAATTTGGCATCAAACGTGTCCGGTTCTACATTGCTGTATAAAACGGTAAACAAAATTACTCCAATAACGGGATATAAGAAAAGATGAAGGGATTGCATTTTTTTCAAAAAATGGAATATCGGCTGTTTCCTGTCTTTGCGATCCATTTTTCTTTTCATTTGTCACAGCACCTCCGATCAATTCTATGCAAAAATGACCCGGTCATGATGAGCGGGTCTTACTGATCATCTTTTTCATAAGCCTCAATAATTTTTGAAACGAGCGGGTGCCGCACGACATCAGTTTCCTTTAAATATACGAATGAAATGCCTCGAATGCCTGATAATTTTTCATTCGCTTCAAGCAGTCCTGATTTTACTCCTTTGGGCAAATCCACTTGTGTCAGGTCGCCTGTAATGACCATTTTGGATCCAAAGCCTAAACGGGTTAGAAACATTTTCATTTGCTGAGTTGTTGTATTTTGCGCTTCATCTAAAATAACGAACGCATCCTCAAGTGTTCTTCCGCGCATATACGCCAATGGAGCAATTTCAATAACTCCTCTTTCTAACAAGCGCTCCGTATGGTCCACGCCTAAAATATCGTGTAGAGCATCATATAAAGGTCTTAAATAAGGATCTACCTTTTCTTTTAAATCGCCGGGCAAAAAACCTAAATTTTCACCAGCTTCAACGGCCGGCCGCGTTAATATGATTTTATTTACAAGCCCATTTTTCAAGCAATGGACGGCCATGACAACAGCGAGAAACGTTTTTCCTGTTCCTGCCGGACCGATTCCAAATACTAAATCATGCGTTTTAATTGCTTGAAAATACTTTCGTTGACCTAGCGTTTTTACACGAATGGTTTTTCCTTTTGCATTTTTCGCAACTTCTTCATCGTAAAGGGATTCAAATTCATCGATCTTCCCACTTTTCGCCATTTTTGTTGCATAAAGCACGTCTTGTTCGTTAATCGAAATTCCTTTTCGAATAACCGAAAGAAGGGATTTCAAGATGTCTTCAACCAGTTCAGCTTTTTCTTTATCTCCTGAAACATATACCGCTTCACCGCGCGAAATGATCGATACGTTTAACTCTTCTTCAATTCTTTTTAAATGAACATCATGAATCCCAAATAAATTAATGGCTTCATTCGGATTTTCTAAACTCTGGCTGATTGTGACTAAATCTTCTGTCATTCTCTAATCTCCCTGAACCCGTTTTATTTTTACAATGTTTTCAATAACTTGGAAGTGTATTTTCAATCTTACTTTACCATTCTCGACGTCTTCGTGCAAAACTTTTTCGCCAACAATTTTGACATCTTTTCCAAGTTTTCGAAATAAGTCATTTTTCCCGGCAGCAATCGCTTGCCGTTTCGCTTCATCCACAGAATATTTTCTGTGAAAGGTTTCCGTCTCACGAATCGTTTCTTTCTTATAGTTAACTGGAAGATCCCATTTTAAAAATTTTAATGGACGCTCGTCTCGCTCCACCGCATATTGCGGATATTCCGATTCATCATTGCGAAACATCCCCCAAATAGGAAGGGAAAAAGAACGAAAGGAGAGAAAATGCTTCGTGACTGACTTTCCTGAAAATAACTGGAAAGTTGTTTGAAGCGGCACCTCCACTGTTGAAATATACCAAGTTTCGCCTAATATTTCTCCGTCTGCTGCCACTTTTCGTATTTTATCACCTTCTCCAACTACACCGGAAACTAATATTTGTCCTTTTTTCACAAAATCATGAACGTCTACTAAAGGTTGTCCTTTTTCAACATACATTTTTGCTATAACAGCTTCCTTCGCGGCCACTAAATGCCTCGGCCCCTCCACTTTGCTTTTTTGCTCTTTTTTCTTTTCGGCTACTTCTAGAGAATATGTCGTTCCTTTTAATTTGACACCGATCCATGTTATATCATCTATTTGGCTCATCAAACGATTTTGAACCGTTTGATTGCTCGATGTCAAAAACTGAAACGTCCCTCTTTTAATTCCTATTTTGTCCAATTCTTTTTGTATTAAATGCTCTGTTTTCGGACTAGCCCCTTTTATTTCAATATGCCAAATCATGTTGGATAAAAGAAATGTAATGGCAATGAACAGAACAATTCCAATAACAAAACCAAAATTTCTCCATGATTTTTTTAATAAAAATGGAAATCCTATCCTTTGGTGAAAGGTGCACTTACATTCATGTTTACGAACTACTTTTCGTAAAGCCTGTACATCTTTAAGGCGTATAAAAAAAGAAATTGCACCGTTTTCCAGCCGCTTTACATTTATTGTGACAATGCCAAGCCGCGTGCAATCGTTCAACATTCTTTCTGAGCCGGTTCCTTCCGCTATTACCTGAACGAAGCCTGTAAAATATAACAACCAATTGTTCCGCATCCCGATCCCCCTACTGATCAATATATAATACTTGTTCAATTTTCCCTTCTACAAGGAGCTCTTCTGGCAATATCGCTTTCATCACAAAATCGCTTCCTTTAATGAGCATCTGGCCTTGCTGCAGCAAAACTCGAATCTCTTTATCTGTAAAGGAAAGCAGTCCTTTATGATTTTCTATATATATATGCAATGTACCGATCATCGTAACACGGGGAAGATCCATCATGACGTCAGCTGGTATTTGCAATCCTTCTGTCAATATGCTTTTTATTCGCTGATGCCATTTTTTGTCCATAAAAGAACCCCCTTCATCCTCATATTTATGAGAGACAAAAGGGGATTAACACCATTAATTCATTTATTTTATGAAATTCGACCGATGGGGCTTTTTGGATCGGGGTTCATCTAAAATGACGCTCCAAATGACTCCTTTTGCAGCTGAATGCATGTGTAAAGCTAATGGTTTCTGTTTTTTATTTTTATTATGAAAAGATTTCATATTCGATTTGTCTTTTTCAGCTTTTTTTATTTGGCTGGATAGGCCTGTGTGTACATTTTGAATTTGATTCCATTCATTTGGAGGGCTTGTCGAAACATTTTTAACCCTTTGTTTTATTTGCTTTGCAGCTTGTTTCCTTTTTTTCTGCTGCTCTTGATCTTTTTTATTTCTTCCAAACAAAGAAGAAATAATCCCGATTAAAATAACAATGAACAGCGGATTTTCAAATATTTCCATATGACACCTCCTTTGATGGACAGAAAGATCATTCTTCTTCATCACCAGCAGAATTTTTTGTCATTTTTCCGATAGAATCACGCATATTTGTATCAGCGGTAATGTTTTTGATGTTCATATAATCCATAACTCCAATATTTCCTGATTTTAAAGCTTCCGCCATTGCCAGCGGAACTTGCGCTTCCGCCTCAACAACTTTTGCCCGCATTTCTTCAACTTTAGCGCGCATTTCCTGCTCTCTTGCCACCGCCATCGCCCTGCGTTCCTCCGCTTTAGCTTGCGCGATGTTTTTGTCTGCTTCCGCTTGATCTGTCTGCAGGATCGCACCGATGTTTTTGCCGATGTCAACGTCCGCGATGTCGATGGATAAAATTTCAAAGGCTGTTCCTGAATCGAGTCCTTTGTTTAAAACTGTTTGCGAAATCATATCAGGGTTTTCCAGCACTTTTTTATGATCATTAGAAGAACCAATGGTGCTGACAATTCCTTCACCTACACGTGCGATAATCGTTTCTTCCCCGGCACCGCCAACAAGCCGGTCGATATTGGCTCGCACCGTGATGCGGGCTTTTGCTTTCACTTCAATTCCGTCCATGGCAACCCCTGCAATAAACGGGGTTTCGATTACTTTCGGATTTACGCTCATTTGAACGGCTTCAAGCACGTCTCTTCCCGCTAAATCAATCGCAGCACAACGTTCAAAGCTCAATTCAATATTAGCTCTTTCAGCTGCAATTAATGCGTTGACAACTCGATCGACATTCCCTCCTGCCAAATAATGGCTTTCCAATTGATTCGTTGTGACATCAATGCCGGCTTTATGCGCTTTAATTAACGGATTGATCACTCGACTTGGAATGACTCTGCGCAGCCTCATTCCAATAAGAGTCAAAATACTGATGCGAACGCCAGCTGCCAGAGCGGAAATCCAAAGCATAATCGGCACAAAAGAGAACAAGATGCCAAGCAAAATAAGACCTAATACGATAAGACCTAGTAAAAGAAAAAATGATACATCCATGTGATATACCTACCTCCTATTCATTTTCATTAATAGCTCTCACAACAATTCGTGAGCCTTCTACTTTAACAATTTTCACTTTTTTTCCTTTCTCAATATACGTCCCTTCTGTCACAACATCCAATCTTTCCTCTCCATCGGTCATTACTGTTCCTGCCGGCCGTAAAGCAGTCACAGTTACACCCGTTTTCCCAATTAAATCTGTACGATTTTGATTGGATACATAACCTTTCTCCGTGCTGATTGAATCATTTAAAATAATTTTTTTAAACCATTTCATACGCTTACCAATCACCTTTGACAAAATGAATATTGTGAATATCGAAATGGAACCGGCAATAAAAAGAGAAACCGCCATATGTCCTATATGATCAGCTGCTAAAAATAAACTTAAAAGGACTGAAAGAAAACCGATTGCTCCAATAATTCCTCCTGGAACAAACAACTCTGCAATTATAAGCAGAACCCCAAGCACGAACAAAACAACCGTTTCCAATCCCGCAAGCCCTGCAATAAAATGACCGAAGAAAAACAAAAACAGTGCCAATAGTCCAATAAAACCAGGAATGCCAAACCCAGGAGTGTACAATTCTAACACAAACCCTAAACCGCTAATCGTTAATAATATCGGAATGGTATACATGTTTGTTACAAAACGGGCTATTTTTTCAGCAAACGTCTCCTCAGTCTCTTGGATTTTTGCACCTTCCATTCCGATCGATTTCAAAAGCTCTGCCCGGCTTTTGGCGATGCCTTCACCATACCCGACTTCCATCGCTTGTTTTGCTGTTAATGTTAGTAATTCTCCTTTTTCTGCACCATATTCGGGCATATCCAAGCTGCTGTCAACCATCGCCTCAGCGAACATAGGGTCTCTGCCATGAAGCTCAGCAGCATTTCTCATCTCTGCTTTCCAAAACGATTGCACTTTTACTTCTGCAGCATTGCCATTGGAGTCAATGACAGCCGCTGACCCAATGGTACCGCCAGGATGGTAATATATTTGATCAGCCCTTAATGCTATATAAGCCCCTGCGGAAATCGCATGTTTATTGACATAAGCGATTGTTTTGATATCTGTATCCATAATCATTTTGCCTATTTCTATCGCTGCCTCTAAAGCACCTCCAGGAGTGTTCAATTCAAAAACAATGACATCCGCCTTTTCTTTTTCCGCCTCCTGGATGGATCGTTTAATAAAATGCACCAATCCTTTTTCAATTGTATTTTCAATCGGAATAAAATAAACGGTTTTCCCTTCAGCTGATTTGGCATCAAAAGACGCACAAATAATCGACAAGATGAGCAGCAGAGCGCAAATAGCGAAAAACTTATTGTTTGATTTCAGGCCTCTCCCCCCTTATTTTTTGCCTAATATTATTACGGACAATTGTGCAGAAAGTTTCAAAAATCAACAATTCTACAAACATCATGAAACGAAAAAATATTTTCATTATTTTTCATATTATGTTACTATTAAAAAAAATATATAACCATCTACTAGGGGTGTCCAATTAGCTGGACTGAGAGAAGAACGCGCCTGAAGTTCTTCAACCCTTTGAACCTGATCTGGATGATGCCAGCGTAGGGAAGTAGGTAGCGGGAGTATTTGTATTGCCTTCTTTTTCTATATTGAATTGATCGGGTTCGTGCTAAAGCGAACCCGTTTTTATTTTTCACATCCCATCTCCCCTCCTATTTTTCTATGCACATCTTCAGATAAAAAAATGGAGGAGGAGAAAAATGAAACATTATTTCGAAAACATGCAGTTTCCAGCAAGCAAAAAAATTTATGTGACTGGGTCAAGACCCGATATTCGGGTTCCGATGAGGGAAATTCAATTAACTCCCACGAAAACGGAAGCGGGAACGTTTGAAAATGAACCTGTAAAGGTTTATGACACGAGCGGTCCCTATACAGATCCTGATTTTCAGGCAGATATTCATAAAGGTTTGCCGGCTGTGCGCAAACAGTGGATTTTAGACCGTCATGATGTTGTAGAATATGATGGGCGCCAGGTAAAGCCTGAAGATAATGGATTTCGCAATTGGGAAGATCACAATATTGCCACACCTTTTCATCGAAAGCCTTTCAAAGCAAAAAAAGGTGCTGTCGTTACACAAATGCACTATGCAAAAAAGGGGATCATCACCCCAGAGATGGAGTTTGTGGCGATTCGTGAAAACATGGATCCTGAATTCGTTCGTCAAGAAGTCGCTGCCGGCAGGGCCATTATTCCGTCCAACATTAATCACCCGGAAAGTGAACCGATGATCATCGGCCGGAACTTTCATGTAAAAATTAATGCCAACATTGGCAATTCAGCTGTAACATCGTCAATCGAAGAAGAAGTTGAGAAGATGCTTTGGGCCATCCGCTGGGGCGCTGACACAATTATGGACCTGTCAACAGGAAAAAATATTCATGCAACAAGAGAATTTATCATCCGCAACTCGCCCGTGCCGGTTGGAACCGTCCCGATTTACCAAGCGCTCGAAAAAGTAAATGGCGTTGCTGAAGAGTTAACATGGGAAATTTACCGTGATACATTAATTGAGCAAGCAGAACAAGGGGTCGATTATTTTACTATACATGCCGGCGTGCTGCTTCGCTATATCCCTTTGACCGTCAAACGGACGACCGGAATCGTATCCCGCGGCGGTTCGATCATGGCGCAGTGGTGTATGGCGCATCATCAAGAAAACTTTTTATACACTCATTTTGAAGAGATTTGCGAAATTTTAAAAACATATGATATTGCCGTTTCATTAGGTGACGGCTTGCGTCCCGGATCTATTCGAGATGCCAATGATGAAGCGCAATTTGCCGAATTGAAAACGCTCGGTGAATTGACGGAAATCGCCTGGAAACATGATGTCCAAGTCATGATCGAAGGCCCTGGGCACATTCCGATGCATAAAATTAAAGAAAATGTTGATTTAGAAAATGAAATTTGCAAAGGGGCTCCTTTTTATACCCTCGGTCCATTAACAACCGATATTGCTCCCGGCTATGATCATATTACGTCAGCCATTGGGGCAGCCATGATCGGCTGGTACGGAACGGCCATGCTATGTTATGTAACTCCGAAAGAGCATTTAGGCCTTCCCAATAAAGAGGATGTGCGCCAAGGTGTTGTTGCTTATAAAATTGCAGCCCATGCCGCAGATTTGGCAAAAGGGCATCCAGGCGCCCAAATAAGGGATGATGCTTTATCAAAAGCCCGTTTTGAATTCCGCTGGAACGACCAATTTAATCTTTCTCTCGATCCTGAACGGGCACGCGAATATCATGACGAAACTTTGCCGGCAGAAGGAGCGAAAATTGCCCATTTTTGTTCTATGTGCGGTCCAAAATTTTGCTCGATGAAAATTTCCCACAATTTAAGAAAAATGGCCGGTTCAAGTGATTCTGATTTCGTTCAGGAAGGTTTGAGGCAAAAAGCAAAAGAATTTATAGAGGGCGGGTCATCCCTTTATCGATAAATAATTTTCAAACTAATGGGGCTATCCAGAAAGTCAAAATCCATTGAAAACGAAACATCATAAACATTGATATATCAACGTTTCTAAAACATTAAAGGGGCGTCTATAAGCCGGAAAATCGACTTATTAGACAGCCCCTATTCATTCATTAAACGTTTGATCAATCCCGCTGGTTCAATCGGAGCTAAACTTTTATGATATTCATCCACTTTCGATAAAAATTTTGATAGCTGCTTAGATTGCAGCGTTCGAATAATGGAGGCCGAAATATTTGTTTCCTCTTGCCAATTTCGAAAATCAAACACCATCCCGAATTTTGTTAATTTCTCCAAATTTATTTCTTCCTGTCCTGGAAGAGTGTGGTACACAAATATAGGGATTTTTTTGTATAAACATTCGCTGATTGTCACACCACCGGGCTTTGTCATGATAAAATCGACGCGATTGTACAGATCGTTCATTTGTTCTCTTGAAGAGATGTAAGGTAAAGGAGTAATTCGTGGATGGTTTTGTTTTATTAATCGATCATAAAGCTTTCTGTTTTTTCCACATAACACCATATAATGGATATCATCATCGCGGCTGATTTTTTCCGTTATCTTCTCTATTGAACCGACGCCTGAACTTCCTCCCGAAATTAATCCTCGATAAAAACGCATGCTATGTACATGTTCATCTTTCCTTTTTGTAATAGTTGGGTGAATAGGAATCCCTGTAACAAAAATCTGTTCTTTTTTTATACCTTTTTGGAGCAAATAATCTTTCATATATGAGTGACCGACAAAATGATAGTCAATTTCTCTTTTTCCCCAAAGATGATGAATAAAAAAATCTGTGTATACATTGATAACAGGGATGTTGATTTGAGAAGAGGCTTTCAGCCTGGCAAGCAAGTAGGAAGGAAGAGCATGGGTACAAACAATCATTTTCGGATTCAATTCATCAATGATCTTTTTTAAATGCCGGAGAAAAAGCGCTTCATAATGGACAAACCTTTTGCCGCTCTTTTGTTCCGCAAGCACTGACCTGTGGTACATATGGCTGTATGATTTAGGAAAACGGCCAATCCATTGCAAATAAAAAGAAGATATCAGCCTTTCTATTTTTCCAAATTTCGATGACAAAAGGTCCATTTTTTCGCAATGAATGTCAGGATCAAGCCGTAACAACCCTTCCATTAGGGCATCAGCTGTTTGATGATGGCCTGAAGGTATGGTCAAAAAAGGAAGATATAAAATTTTTTTCATATCGCTCACCATTGTTATTGATGGAGTTCTTTAAAAGTTTTTTCTTAATTTCGCATGGCTATTCGAAAAAAATTTTTTATAAATAAAAACAATTCGTATGCTAAAAATAAACTGTAAGAAAAAAAGTGAAAGGTGTTGCAAATGGGAAGGTTGAGATATTGTTTTTTTAAGTTTTGGTGCCTATTGGATCCCATTTATTACCTTTGTTCGCGGCTTGAGTATGTGAGGGACAAGGAGAATAATCGTGACATTTTCCGGGTTCGATTGACAAAATATAAAGGAAGGCAAATAATTCTTTCAGACGGTACAAAAATTAAAAAAAATGATCTTCTGTTAAAAATACATCTTCATAACGTCTATTTAATGAAGGAACTGAATCATTTTAAGAGCGAAATTCAAAAAGGAAGATACATTTACTCTAAAACAGAAAAAGGGCTGCCAAATATCGTTCAATACTTGCGGAATCATTCACAATTTCACAATGTGAAAGGGATTATTGGAATAACTATTTTAAATAAAGGCTCTGAACGGCTGGGCTTTGAAACGTTTGCCATTCAAAATCCATTTTATAAATGGTATAAGCTTTTGACATTTACCCCTATGTATTTAATCATTCAATATCGCTTCGATAGCTTGAAGCGGCCGCCGAAATATTTAATGATGTCAAAAGAAAAACTGCTCAAACTATATGGATAGAACGGTTTTCCCTTCATCAAAAAAGAGCGTATGAACAGCTCAGGCGCCGCTTATACGCTCCGTCATGTTGATCCCATTGAGGTTTCAATGAAAATATTTGGGTTAACTCCGAAATAAATCCTTTCCCTTTCAGAGCAAATAGTGCTGTCGTTTTTCCCTGTTCTCACAGCTAGATAGAGGTGTGCTCTTTTCGATAGGTTTTCCTTTATTGCCGCCGTATTTTCCCGATAATCTTCATTGAGATCAGCGATCTTTCCGATTGTTTTCCTTCATTGTTGCCCTCTGCTCAATTTTTTGCGGACATTTGCATAGCAGCTATATTCTTTCGCCGACAAGCTTGCTATCAACAACTGAACCACTATTGATGAATTGCAAGGCAGCTACATTCATTAATCGACTGCCGCAGTCCATAGGATGAATCCGCTGCAAAAACTTAAAAGCTTGCCGCACATAGAAAGCGGCAAGCTTTTTACTCGAATTATGAAAGCAAATCCTGAACCAATTTATTGACAAGCGAGCCATCTGCTTTTCCTTTTACTTTTGGCATAACGGCTCCCATTACTTTCCCCATATCGGATTTGGACGTTGCGTTCACTTCCGAAATTGTTGTTTTAATAATTTGTATTAATTCCTCTTCAGATAATTGCTCAGGCATATATTCAGTTATTACTGCAATTTCAGCTTTCACTTTTTCAACTAAATCTGAACGACCTGCATTTTCAAATTCTTGGAGGGAGTCTTTACGTTGCTTTAATTCTCGAGAAAGTACCGTTAATTCCTCTTCTTCAGTCAACTCACTTTTTCCGAGTTTAATCGCTTCATTTTGCAAGGATGCTTTTACCATGCGAATGACTGAAAGGCGATCTTTCTCTTTATTTTTCATCGCTTGCTTCATATCTTGATTTAAACGCTCAAGAAGACCCATAATTAATATACACCCTCTTTTAATATTTACGCTTTCTTGCAGCTTCAGATTTTTTCTTGCGTCTTACGCTAGGCTTCTCATAAAATTCGCGCTTTCTATATTCCTGCAAAGTACCAGTTTTTGATACTTGGCGTCTGAAGCGGCGAAGAGCATCCTCAAGCGATTCGTTTTTACGTACGATCGTTTTAGACATCCTTTTTCCCTCCCTCCGAACAAAGCCAGTTCATGTTCCTTATCAAAAAGAACATTTACTAAGTTAGTATAATATAATCGATTTATTTGGTCAATGTTCAAAACATCTTTCCTATTCCTTATGACTTTTTTTACCGGACAGGTTTACAAGACTGTTTCATATCAGCTTTTGTATGGAAGAATTTCCAAATTCATCATGTATATAAAGAAATGATTCAAGATCGTTTGAAAGCCGCCAAACAGGCTGTCTGAAAAAATATAACTTGTTCGATTGAAAAAAATTACTCGTTTATAAGGTCTTATTGTGACACCTTGTCCATAGACTGTTGATGAGGTGGTTTTCATGGGAATGCAATTGCTGTTATTATTTTTTTCTTGTTTCCTTTTATTTTTTTGCGGAATGGCAATGATGAAATACGGATTTCAGCAAATGTCCCATAGGCAGCTGGAGAAATGGCTGTACAACTGCACGAATGCCCCAATCAAATCCTTTCTAACCGGCATGATTGCAACAGCTCTTGTTCATAGCAGTTCTCTAGTGATGGTGATTACAGTTAGTTTTGTTTCCGCTGGTTTGTTAAAGTTTAAAGATGCAATTGGAATTATTTTAGGTTCCAATGTCGGGACGACCTTTACGACCGAATTTCTAGCCGTTGAAATAGATGACTATTTAGGGATGATGTTTGCAATTTCTCTTCTTCTCATGCTTTTTAAAAACAGAATTTTATTTTCATTAGGCTGTTCATGCTTCGGCATATCGTGTATTTTTTTAGCTTTGAACGGGTTTGAAAAAGCTGCTTTTCTTTTGTCTGACCTGCAGGTTATGTCTGATCTGCTTGCCAAATCGAGTGACCATTTGCTTTTTTCTGTCGGAATAAGCGCGGTCTTCACCGGAATTATTCAATCATCGACTGCATTAATCGGAATTGTCATGAGCTTTATGAACGAACAGCTGCTGCCATTAGAAACAGGATTAGCTTTTGTTCTCGGCGCAAATATCGGCACCTGCATTACAGCTTTATTGGCCTCGATCGGCTCTAAACAAGAAGCGAAATATACTGCTTTTGCCCATCTTTGGCTGAATGTGTTTGGAGTGATCCTGTTCGTTCCGCTTATTCCTTTTTTCGCAAATAATTTAACATTGTTAACAAATGAACCAGATTTCCAAATCGCTCACTTTAGCCTGATTTTTAACTTGATAACTTCTTTAATCATTCTCCCGTTTGCGAATCAATATGCAAATTTTGTATTATGGTGGACAAAAACTATTTCAGCATGGATAAAAAAATAATCCCGCAACAAACTGCGGGAAAACTTTTTTAAACTAAATGTAAAAAATCCAGCAATTCTGTGATTATAATAGATTAACGTTCACTTCCTTTTATAATCGCCACTCCAGAACTAGTACCAATTCTTGTCGCACCGGCTTCTATCATCATGATCGCAGTTTTATAATCGCGGATTCCGCCAGATGCTTTCACGCCGAATTTCGGACCTACTACTGCACGCATAAGCTTCACATCGTCAACTGTTGCACCACCGGTAGAAAATCCTGTCGATGTTTTGACAAAATCTGCTCCGGCTTTTACAGCTAGCTCACACGCTTTTCTTTTCTCATCAACATTTAATAGACATGTTTCAATAATCACCTTTATCAAAGCTTTTCCGTTTGCCGCTTCAACGACAGCACGAATATCTTCTTCAACTGCATGATAACGCTGATCCTTTAATGCGCTGATGTTTATCACCATATCTAATTCCGCTGCACCTTTTTGAACCAACTCTGTCGTTTCATATGCCTTTACTTCAGTAGTTGTTGCTCCAAGCGGAAAACCAATCACTGAGCAAACTTTCACATCTGATTTTTGCAGCAAATTAGCTGCTGTTTCCACCCATACGGGGTTAACACAGACAGATGCAAATCCGTACTCCTTCGCTTCAAAACAAAGCTTTTCAATATCTGCCTGCGTGACATCCGGCTTTAAAACAGTATGGTCAATATACTTCGCAATTTCCCTTTTCATGAGAAGGCTCCCTTCATAAAAAGTGGTACAGCTTACATCAAAGTCTGTTTTACACAAGAAAAAGCTAGATTAAGAAGACTTCTGTAAATAGTCTTCATCGACTATACGGACTACTTGTCCTTCATTATATGGATAGCCAGCCTTAGTTAATTTCACCTTCACAATTTTCCCAACCATCTCTTTCGTCGCCGGAAAAACAACTTTTAAATAATTGTCCGTATATCCTTCATATTTGCCGCTGTCTGGAGCTTCTTTATAAGGTTCTTCTGGAATAACCTCCAGTACTTGTCCCTCAAATTTTGAGGCATATTCTTTTGCTAGTTGATCGCTTAATGCGATCAGCCGGTGTACGCGTTCGTTTTTTATGTCTTCGTCAACTTGATTTTCCATTCGGGCAGCTGGTGTTCCTGTCCGCTTCGAATAAGGGAAAACATGAAGCTCAGAATAACGGTGTTCTTTAACAAAGTTGTATGTTTCCATAAATTCTTCTTCCGTTTCACCCGGGAAACCTACAATCACATCAGAAGTTACCGCAAGCCCAGGCAAAGCTTCCCGCAGCCGTTTCAGACGCTCAGCATAAAATTCCGTCGTATATTTACGGCGCATCCGCTTTAAGACGCTGTTTGATCCTGATTGAAGCGGTATATGCAAATGGCGGACAATTTTATCGGACGTTTTCAGCACTTCAATTACTTCATCAGTTATTTGGCTCGCTTCAATTGAAGAAATTCTAAGCCGCTTTAATCCTTTCACTTCAGAATCAATATCGCGAAGAAGCTGCGCAAAATTATAATCTTTTAAATCTTCCCCATATCCTCCTGTATGGATGCCGGTTAAAACAATTTCTTTGTATCCAGCATCCACCAGCTTTTGAGCCTGTTTAATCACTTCTTTTGGATCCCGGCTCCGCATAAGACCGCGTGCCCAAGGAATAATACAAAACGTGCAAAAATTATTGCAGCCTTCTTGTATTTTTAAAGACGCCCGCGTCCGGTCTGTAAAGGAAGGTACGTCCATCTCCTCGAATACCCGAGCTTTCATAATGTTTGTCACACCGTTGATCGGCTGGCGCTCCTTCTTAAACTGCTCAATATAATCGAGCATTTTTTTTCGATCTTGTGTACCGACAACGATATCAACCCCAGGAATGGCCATGACTTCTGCGGGTGCCGTTTGCGCATAACAACCTGTAACGCAAATAACACTGTCAGGGTTTTTGCGGATCGCTCTCCGTATTACTTGGCGGCTTTTTTTATCACCTGTATTCGTCACCGTACAAGTGTTAATGACATATACATCCGCAATCGCTTCAAAATCCCGACGCTCATATCCCGCTTCTTTAAATAGCTGCCAAATAGCTTCTGTTTCATAATGATTTACCTTACATCCTAATGTATGAAAAGCAACAGTCGGCATGTTTTTCACCTCGACAGTTCAAAATGATAGGATACTGCAGATAATAAATAAAGAGGAGCCGTTTCCGCCCGCAATATTCTCGGACCTAGCCCGCATAAAAGAAAGCCGTTATCGGATAACTGCTTAATCTCCTCGGCTGTAAAACCTCCTTCTGGTCCAAAAACAGCGAATAATGATCCTCCCCGCTGCAAAGAATTTAAAGCACAAAATAAATTGCTCGTTTCACCTTTTTTTGCATGCTCTTCATAAGCGACAATTTTTACATCGGCTGATGCAGCATAAGAAATGACATCCTTTAATGAAGCTGGCTTCGTCACCTCAGGAATTATGGTCCGATGTGACTGTTCCGCAGCTTCTTTCGCAATTTTATTCCACCGCTCTAATTTTTTATTTATTTTACCTTCATTTAATTTTACAATTGAACGAGCAGCATTAAAAGGGATAAACTTGGAAGCACCAAGCTCCGTCCCTTTTTGAATGACGAGCTCCAATTTATCCCCTTTAGGCAGCCCATTCGCTAATATCACTTTTACCGGAAGCTCTGAATTGTTCTCGATCCACTCTAAAATGGAACAGCATACTTTATCGGCAGATATTTGAACAATTTGGCAAAGGGCTGAATATCCATCCTTTGTTACACATATAATTTGATCATTCTGTTTCATCCGCATCACCCGGGAAATGTGGTGGACATCTTCCCCGGTGATGTCAATAATATCAGCTAATTCTTTTTTTGCATAATGAATAAAATAACGCTGCATCTTCAATCCCTCTATTTTTTTGCGATAAAGGCGACCCAATCTTCCATCGTCATCGTCTCTTCAATCGTAAAACCAGCTTCGATTAAAACTTGCTCCACTTCGTGTTTTTTGTTTTGAATAATTCCGGAAGTAATAAAATAACCGCCGTTTTCTAAACGCTCATGCGCATCACGAACAAATCGCAATATGACTTCAGCTAATATGTTTGCAACAATTACGTTTGCTTTAACATCGATATCGTCCAACAAATTGTTTTGCTTGACTTGAACAAGATGCTGCACTTTATTCAATTTAACATTTAATCGCGCGCTGTCCACTGCAACTGGATCCAAATCAAGTGCGATGACTTTATCGGCCCCCAGCAAAGCACTCGCGATGCTCAATACGCCTGACCCTGTACCAACATCAATTACAATATTTCCCTTTTGCACCTTTTTTTCAAGTGCTTGTATGCAGAGAACTGTTGTTGGATGGGTTCCAGTTCCAAACGCCATACCAGGATCCAATTCAATGATCAGTTCATCGGTGTGAGCAGGTTCATACAGCTCCCATGTGGGGACAATCGTAAATTTTTTTGAAACCTTCACAGGACGGTAATATTTCTTCCAAGCGGTAGCCCATTCTTCCTCATTGACTTCACTAATTGTAATATGGTTCCGCCCCAAATCAATATCATACAACAGCAGGTTATTTATCCGTTCTTTTATCCCTTCCACCGTCTCGCCTAAAAAGCTATTCACAGGAAGGTACGCTTTAATGATGACACCTTCATCAGGATAGTCTTCAGGATCAAGCTGATATATTTCTCCATATTGATCTTCTCTTTCTTTTATAAGATCATACGGATCTTCAATAACTACTCCACCAGCACCCGCTTCATGTAAAATATTAGAGATAGGTTCAACCGCTTCTTCCGTTGTGTGGATGCTAATCTCTGACCACTTCATTTTAGTAACCCCAATCCTTTAATCTCCTTTAAACGCCCGCTTCACTTTATCAAAAAAACTTTCTTCCTGTTCATCAGGTTGATTCCCGCTGATAGCCGCAAATTCCCGCAGCAATTCTTTTTGTTTTTCCGTAAGGTTAGTTGGTGTAACGACGCGAACAGTTACATATTGATCTCCTATGCCATGGCCGTGAACATTTTTGATCCCTTTTCCAGACAGTCTGAATTTTCGGCCTGTCTGCGTGCCTGCAGGTATTTTTAATTTCACTTTACCGTATAAAGTAGGAACTTCAATCTCATCTCCTAGCGCAGCTTGTGCGAATGTCAGCGGCATTTCACAATAGATGTCATCACCATCGCGGACGAAAAATTCGTGTTCCTGTACGTGGAAAACAATATATAAATCACCTGATGGACCGCCGTTAATTCCCGGCTCTCCTTTCCCTTGTATGCGGAGCTGCTGACCGTCATCTACACCAGCTGGAATTTTCACTTGGATTTTTCTGCGTTTCTTCACTTTTCCGCTGCCGCCACAAGTTGTACAGCGATGTCTGATAAATTTACCTGTTCCGTTACATTGATAACAAACGCGCCGATTCACAAAAACACCAAAAGCTGTTCGCTGCTCTGAGCTGATTTGACCCGAACCTCCGCAATGCGGACAAGTTTCCGGAGTAGTACCAGGTTTCGCTCCTGAACCGTGGCAAGTATCACATGTTTCTTCGCTAGGAATTTCAATTGTCGTTTCCTTTCCGAACGCAGCTTCTTCAAATGAAATCGTCATCGTATATTGAATATCTGCACCTGCTCGAGGAGCATTCGGATCTCTTCTTCTTCCTCCGCCAAAGATCGAACTGAATAAGTCATCAAATCCAAATCCCCCGAAATCCGCTTCAAATTCTTCACCGTTAAAGCCGCCGAAGCCTTGAGTAGCACCTGCATGACCGTAGCGGTCATATTGGGCTCTTTTTGTGTCGTCGCTTAACACTTCATACGCTTCTTTTACTTCTTTGAATTTTTCGGGCGCGTCTGGGTCTTTGTTAATATCCGGATGATATTTTTTGGACAGCTTGCGATAGGCTTTTTTAATCTCCTCTTTTGTTGCGTTCTTACTAACTCCAAGCACCTCATAGTAATCACGCTTCGCCATATATTCACACTCCCGATTTCTCACATAGAGTAAATTTTAACATTGACAAACGGAAGAAAGCAACTGTTAACCGCCTTTACTGAAAAAAGTCAAAGTCAAGACATGCCTGACTTTGACTTATCCATTTTCAGAATAAAACATTTTATTTGTCATCTACTTCTTTGTATTCAGCGTCAATCACATCATCGTCATTTTTATTTTTGTTTTCAGAATTATTTTGTTGATTATTTGTCTGTGCTTGTTTAGCCGCTTCCTCATAAAGTTTTACAGAAAGGTTCTGAACGATTTCTTGAAGTTCTTCTTTTTTCGCTTTTATTTGATCGAAATCATTTTTATCAATCGCTTCTTTTAATGCGTCTTTTATTTCGTTTGCTTTTTTCACTTCTGCTTCGTCAACTTTTCCTTGCAGCTCTTTTAATGTTTTTTCTGTCGTAAAGACAAGCTGGTCAGCTTCATTTCTCAATTCTGCCTGTTCTTTTCGTTTTTTGTCAGCTTCAGCGTTTTCTTCCGCTTCCTTAATCATGCGCTCAATTTCTTCTTCGGATAATCCCGTGGATGATTTAATTGTAATTTTTTGTTCTTTTCCAGTTCCTAAATCCTTAGCACTTACGTTTACAATTCCGTTTTTGTCGATATCAAACGTTACCTCGATTTGCGGCACTCCTCGCGGCGCAGGCGGGATATCTGTTAATTGGAAGCGTCCTAATGTTTTATTGTCAGCAGCCATCGGACGTTCCCCTTGCAGAACGTGAATATCGACCGCAGTTTGGTTGTCAGCAGCAGTTGAAAAGATTTGCGACTTGCTCGTTGGGATCGTAGTGTTCCGTTCAATCAGTTTTGTAAACACTCCGCCCATCGTTTCAATTCCAAGCGATAATGGAGTAACGTCTAGGAGCACAACGTCCTTCACATCACCTGTGATGACACCGCCTTGAATTGCAGCACCTAACGCAACGACTTCGTCCGGGTTAACGCCTTTATGAGGCTCTTTGCCAATTTCCTTTTTAATCGCTTCTTGAACAGCAGGAATCCGAGTGGAGCCTCCGACTAAAATTACTTTATCGATATCGTTTTTCGTTAAACCAGCGTCGCTCAATGCTTGGCGAACAGGACCCATAGTTTTTTCAACAAGATGGGCAGACAGTTCTTCAAATTTTGCCCGCGTTAATGTCACTTCCAGATGAAGCGGTCCTTGTTCACCTGCAGTAATAAACGGCAAAGAAATTTGTGTTGATGTTACGCCTGATAAGTCTTTTTTCGCCTTTTCCGCAGCATCCTTCAATCTTTGCAGAGCCATTTTGTCTTTGGAAAGATCAATGCCATTTTCTTTTTTAAATTGATCTACTAAATAGTCAATAATGACTTGGTCAAAGTCATCACCGCCGAGATGGTTGTCGCCCGCTGTTGCTCTTACTTCAAAAACACCGTCCCCAAGTTCAAGAATGGACACATCAAATGTACCGCCGCCCAAGTCATAAACTAAAATGGTTTGATCTTCATCCATTTTGTCAAGACCGTAAGCTAAAGCAGCTGCAGTCGGCTCATTGATAATCCGTTCAACTTCAAGACCGGCTATTCTTCCTGCATCTTTTGTTGCTTGGCGCTGAGCATCGTTAAAATAGGCAGGAACAGTAATGACAGCTTTTTCTACTTTTTCCCCTAAATAATCTTCTGCATACGATTTTAAATGCTGCAAAATAATAGCAGAAATTTCCTGCGGCGTATATTTTTTTCCGTCAATCTCCACTTTGTAGTCAGTTCCCATGTGGCGTTTAATAGAAATAATTGTATTTGGATTCGTGATCGCTTGGCGTTTTGCAATTTCACCTACTTGACGCTCGCCGTTTTTAAATGCAACAACCGACGGTGTCGTCCGGTTTCCTTCTGGGTTTGGAATCACTTTCGGTTCGCCGCCCTCCAGAACCGCTACACAAGAGTTCGTTGTTCCTAAGTCAATACCGATGATTTTACCCATATATCACAACCTCCTGCTAATTATCATATGTAATTACTCATTAACCTTTACCATAGATGGTCGAATAACCCGGTCTTTCAGTTTGTAGCCTTTTTGCAGCTCTTCCACAACAACATTGGATTCGAAATTTTCGTCTTTCACTTGCATTACCGCTTGATGAAGGTGCGGATCAAACGGTTTCCCAACCGCTTCGATCACTTCAACTCCTTCATTTTCAAGTGCTTGAAGGATCTGACGGTAAACCATTTCCATGCCCTGCAAAACGGATTTTGTTTTTTCATCCTCTGCCTCAATTTTCAACGCCCGTTCAAAATTATCAATTGCAGGCAAAAGATCTGATATTAAACTTTGCGCACGATATTTTTGCTGTGCTTCCATATCAAGCCTGCTGCGCCGGCGAAAATTTTCAAAATCGGCCTGAGCTCTAAGCATGCGATTTTCCATTTCCTCCAGCTTTGCCTCAAGCTCAGCGATCTTTTCATTCGCTTTCACCAATTCCTCTTCAGCATTTGAAGAAGATTGGTCTTCACCTTTTTCCTCTTGGCTGCCCTCTTGGCGCAATTCTTCTTGATCAGGCATTTCTTCTTTCTCGTTTTCGGCTTTCTCGTTATTGTATTCAACTTCTTCTTGGATTGTTTGTTCTTTTTCAGTCTGATCGTTTGCCATCATTTCACCTCCCTTAAAGTGCAAAGGAAAAGGGATGGAGAATTCCCCATCCTATCCTTGATATAGCTTTGTTAAAACTTGTGATAAATCTTTCGAGAAAAATTTTAAAAGGCTGATGACCCTTGAATAATCCATTCGTTTCGGGCCAAGCACCGCGACTGTGCCGATTTGCTTCTCGCCAATTGAATAGGTGGCAGTAATTAAGCTGCAGTTTTCCATAGCAGATATTTTATTTTCCGTGCCAATTTTCACCGTAATGCCTGACGGGTTTGTCTTTAGCAACTCATACAGTTCATCTTCTTGTTCTATGAAATCTAAAAATGTTTGAATTTGAGAGACATCGCGGAACTCCGGCTGGCTCAAAATATTCGTTTTTCCTCCGAAATATATTTTTTCGTGACCTACATTCAGCGTGCCAGTAATCAATTTTAATAAAATATCATAATTTCTAATATGCTTCCGTAAAATGTTTGCAATTTCCTTGTATATTTTATCCTTTAATTCGCTTAGAGGCACGCCAGCAAGCTTTTCATTTAAAATATTTACGATTTTTTCCAGTTCACTCATGTCTATTTTTTCTGGAAAAGTAATCATTTTATTCTCAACATGGCCTGTGTTCGTTACAAATATGGCAACCGCCTTATCTTCGTTAATTGGAACGATTTGCAAACGTTTGAGTCGGTTCTCCGAAACTTTCGGACCTAAAACAATCGCTGTATAGCTTGTAAGCTCAGATAAAATTTGAGCTGATTTTTGAACAAGCGTTTCTAATTCATATATTTTCTCGGCGAAAATGGATTTTATCGCCATAATTTCTTTTTTCGTTAATTTTTTTGGTGACAATAAATGGTCGACATAGTATCTATACCCTTTTTCGGACGGTACTCTGCCTGATGACGTATGGGTCTTTTCAATCAATCCTAATTCTTCCAAGTCCGCCATTTCATTTCGGATTGTAGCCGAGCTGAACGTAATCGATTCCTTTTTCGATAAAGAACGGGAGCCAACCGGCTGAGCATATTGAATAAAATCATCAATTATAATTTGCAAAATTAATAATTGACGATCTGTCAGCAAGGAACATCACCTCTGTTAGCACTCATATTACTCGAGTGCTAATTCTATGATAAAGTTATCAAATGAAAGAAGAATTGTCAATTAACTAACTGCGAGAAATGCTTGAAATACTTCATTGCCTAAAAGCATTCCTTTTCTTGTTAAAAAAAGATGTGATGCACTTTCAGATAAAAGACCTTTTCTTAATTGTTCTTCAATTTGCGGGCCAAATACTTCCCCAACATCTAATCCGTATTTATCTCGGAACCGTTTTTTGGAAACCCCTCTAATCGTCCGCAATCCGAGAAACATTTCTTCCTCCATCATTTCTTCTTTTGTCAGCATATTCTCCGAAACAAAGGCCGTTCCATTATTTTTATAAATCATTTCAATATATTTCTTCAGCGGTCGAGCGTTTTCCCGCCTGATCCCGTCCAAATAGCTGTGTGCTCCAGCTCCAAATCCATAGTAATGGTTATTATACCAATACGTTAAATTATGTTTGCTTTCAAAGCCTTTGCGTGCGAAATTGCTTAATTCATACTGATGGTATCCGTGTCGTTCCATTTCATTCATAACGGTCTCATACATAAACGCCTCTTCCTCTTGAGAAGGAAGCAAAAGCTTTCCTTTTCGCATTAAATTATAAAACACCGTTTTCGGTTCTACGATTAGCGAATAAGCAGACATATGCTGGACCTCTAATGAAAATGCAACGGAAAGAGTTTCTTTCCATTCTTCTATCATTTGGCCGGGAAGACCGTACATAAGATCTATGCTAATATTTTCAAAGCCTAGCGATCTTGCCCGTTCAACTGCTTGAAATACTGTTTCTTTATTATGAGTCCTTCCAATTTTTTTCAGTAATGAATCTTGAAAGGCTTGCACTCCGATGGATAGGCGATTGACTCCGGCGTTTTTCAATACAGACAGCTTTTCCATCGTTAATTGATCTGGATTGCATTCAACTGTAAATTCAACTACGGATTGCATCGGCAAAGTTTGATGTATGCTCTCCATTAAATGATCGAGCTGTTTGGCTGACAGGGAAGTAGGCGTACCTCCGCCGATAAATATCGTTTTTAATTCTTCATTTAATACTTGATCCTCCATTGCCTTTATCATTTCCAAACGCAGTGCTTGCAAATAGTCATCAACAGGCTGGTTTTGTAAAAAAAATTTATTGAAATCACAGTAGTGGCATATTTGTTCGCAAAACGGGATATGAATATACGCGGCTTCAGCCATTTTTCATTCTCCTGCCTTTCCAAAGCGCTAATGCCGCAGCAATGGCTGCGGCACTCGTCAACATCATTTTTGGTTTTCATCCATTTTCAGCACAGCCATGAAGGCTTCTTGCGGCACTTCGACAGAGCCGACTTGTTTCATTCGTTTTTTTCCTTCTTTTTGTTTTTCAAGAAGCTTCCGTTTACGCGACACATCTCCACCGTAACATTTTGACAACACATTTTTACGTAAAGCTTTAATCGTTGAACGTGCGATGACCTTGTTTCCAATTGCAGCCTGAACAGGAACTTCAAATTGCTGCCTTGGAATAAGCTCTTTTAATTTTTCAACGATAGCTTTGCCGCGTTCATAGGCGCTGTCACGATGAACAATGAAGGATAAAGCATCGATTTTCTCCCCGTTTAAAAGAATATCCATTTTCACAAGTTTTGAAGGTTTGTAGCCAATGAGTTCGTAGTCAAACGATGCATACCCTTTTGTGCTTGATTTCAACTGATCAAAAAAATCATAAACGATTTCCGAAAGGGGGATTTCATAAACAATATTGACTCTCGTTTCATCCAAATATTGCATATCTATGAATTGGCCGCGTTTTCCTTGGCAAAGCTCCATCACCGCACCAACATAGTCGTTTGGAGCCATAATCCCGGCTTTCACATAAGGCTCTTCTATTCGGTCAATTTTTTGCGGATCCGGCATGTTCGAAGGGTTATCAACTTGAACCATGCTGCCGTCTGTTAAATAAACATGATAAATAACGCTAGGTGCCGTCGTAATTAAATCAATATGAAATTCCCTTTCAATTCTCTCTTGGATGATTTCCATATGCAGCAGACCTAAAAAGCCGCAGCGAAATCCAAAGCCCAGTGCTTGCGATGTTTCAGGTTCAAATTGCAATGCGGAGTCATTCAGCTGTAATTTTTCAAGAGCATCACGTAAATCGTTGTATTTTGCCGTATCTATTGGATACATCCCGCAAAAGACCATCGGATTTAATTTTCGGTACCCCGGCAGTGGCTCGGCAGCCGGATTGACAGTGCTAGTGATCGTATCACCAACTCGTGTGTCACTGACATTTTTAATGGAAGCCGTTAAATAACCGACGTCGCCAACCGTGAGCTCCTGTACAGGATGCGCTTTTGGCTTGAATACACCGACTTCCGTTACTTCAAATTCTTTCCCCGTCGCCATCATTTTTATACGGTCTCCGACTTTTACCGTACCATCAAAAACGCGTATATAAGCAACAACTCCACGGTATGCATCATACAGAGAATCAAATATAAGCGCTTTGAGAGGTGCGTCTGGGTCACCTTGCGGGGCTGGGACTTTTTGAACAATTTGTTCTAAAATTTCTTCGATGCCGATTCCTGCTTTTGCTGATGCCAACACAGCCTCAGAAGCATCAAGCCCAATCACGTCTTCAATTTCTTGTCGCACTCGTTCAGGCTCAGCGCTCGGCAAGTCAATCTTATTAATAACAGGCAAAATTTCTAAGTCGTTGTCAATCGCTAAATAGACGTTCGCCAGCGTTTGCGCTTCGATCCCTTGCGCCGCATCCACAACTAAAATGGCGCCTTCACAGGCAGCCAAGCTTCTCGAAACCTCATACGTAAAATCAACATGTCCAGGGGTATCAATTAAATGAAAAATATATTCATTCCCGTCTTTCGCTTTATATGATAACTGAACCGCATTCAGTTTAATTGTTATACCTCTTTCGCGTTCAAGATCCATCGAATCGAGCAGCTGCTCTTTCATTTCCCTTTGGGTAACAGCAGCTGTTTTTTCCAGAATCCGGTCAGCTAGTGTTGATTTCCCGTGATCTATATGAGCAATGATGGAAAAATTGCGAATTCTCTTCTGGCGTTCTAATTTTTCTTCCCTTTTCATATTTTTGTCACCACTCCTACTAGCCAACTACACTAGCTTTGATTATATCAGTAGAAAATTGGAGATTCAATGAAAATTTATTCTGTGATTGAATACGCAAAACAGGGATCAGAATGACTGTCTGAACCCTGTTTTGAAATAGACTAGACCTGCGGATTGCTTCAAGTCTTTCTTTTAAATTTGTTTAGGTGTATGCTTCAATCAGCTCCAATATTCCTTCAATGATCGCTGACGTTCCTTTTTGCACTAGATTCGCAAGCGATTTTCCAATTTGAGAGAAGAAATTGAATGCCTCTATTTTTTCAAGCTGCTCCTGCTTTTTTTGTAAATCGTGGCTTGTCACTTGATTTCCCAAAATCGTGGCTTCCAGTTTTCCGTCGTCCTTTTGCTTTAGTTGAACGGCTTCGACTGTCTCTTCCGTCTCATAGCCTCTCATTTGTTGAATGCCATGGCTCGCTTGCTGTATGCCAATTATTACTCCTAAAAACATAATGAAGGTTAGAAGCAGACTTTTGGCCATAAACTTCGCCATCAAACATTCCTCCCTTTCAAGCCGTCACTCGTTCTGAACGCTCCCGCTCACCTTTTCTGCCTGCCAATAATATTCGCTAAATATGTTTGCAACAGCTTCGACAGTTCTGCTGAGTTCTTCCATGTTATTATCAACTCCCCCGAATTCAATCAGCAGCGAATTCTCTGATAAGTCTTGATTGTAAACGCCGTTAACTCCTTCGCCTTTTTTGGAAAACACACCACGGCTTAAGCCCGGATATTTCTTTTCAAACAATTTGTGCAAATTTTGTGCAATTTTTTTATTTTTATCAGCATTTGGATTATTCCCGCCAATCACAAATGCAATTTTGGCATAACTCTTTCCATTAATCGTAATGGTTGTTTTATCCCTTTTTTGTGAATCACGGTGGATGTCGAAAATGTATTGAAGATCTCGATTCGATGCCAATGCTTCTTGAACAACAGGTCTTGATACATCATATGATTTGTAATATTTCCATTTTTTCTCATTTAATACAGTTTGAAAATTCGTTTTGTCCACAACCGCTCCTATTCCTCTTTCTTCAAGCTCCTGTCCAAATTTTTCTCCGACTAATGTGACATTCGCCTTTGAATGAAAAGGAGATTTTGCCCCATTTAATAAAGGATAATAAGATTCGGTCGTGTGAGTATGATAAATAAATACGACTTTTTTTCCATTTGTTGTTAAGTTAGGAGACTGTTTGGGCTTTTCCTCGCCTTCCACATCTTCAAGCTTGTCAATCGAAGCTTCCCTTTCCTCTAAAAGCACTTCTGTCGGGGGAGCGGATTCAATCGGCATGTTCGTATAATTCGTCCCTTCTCCAGCCACAATGATGTCGCCATCGAACAAAGTAAACCCTGGAAGCTCCCGTCCGAGCAAGCTGCGCGGATCATCAGGATTTATGCTTGTCGTTAATTGAAAAAGGACGGAAGAAACTGAAAAATCCGGTTTACTTTCTTCTAATCCTTGAGAAAAATAACGGTTTTCAAAGTTTAATAAATGAAGAAACATTCTGCCGTTTATATTTCCCGTGATTTCATGAATAGAACTAGAGGCGGGACGATATTCAATCTTAATCGACGTCAAAAGCCCTGTAATGAAAAACATAAAAATGATTAAAAAAAATCCCGCTAAGATGATTTTTTTTAAGCTTGTCCTATCAACTGTTACGACCATTCTGCGATGCTTCATGAAAATCCTCCTCCAAGGCTTGTCTACAAAATATGTATGACAGCACTGGGAGGAATAGAACTTTTACTTTGTTTTTAATGTGTGTAAGCCCCGGTATTTTCTTCATTCACCGCGGAATGGAGCGCCATGTTTAAACCGCTCGCAAGCACATTCGCCATATCTTCAATAAACATATCTACTTCTTTTGGTGTTACCATTAAATTATGTCCAAGTGGACTCAGCACTTCATGAATCAGCATTCTCTTTTCATTTTCTTCCAGTGTACCGATTATCCCTAAAAACTGCTTTCTCTCTTTTTCCTCAGGCAAATCTTCATCCGTCAGCTTCTTTTTTTCAGCAAAGCTAAACCAAGACGGAGCCAACGCATTTTTTGGGCGATTTCCTTCCCGCATTTCTCTGCCGAGATGCTTTAATATAAAATCAATCGTATCACTAGTTATCGTTACAGCATCAACTACTGTCGGAATTCCGATTGATATAACCGGAACGCCTATCGTGTCCACACTCAATTCTTTTCTTTTGTTTCCTACGCCGGATCCAGGATGGATGCCGGAATCGGCAATTTGTATTGTGCTGTTTACACGCTCTATTGATCTTGCAGCTAATGCATCAACGGCAATAATGAAGTCAGGTTTTGATTGTTTTACAACTCCCGTTATAATATCAGATGTTTCAATTCCCGTTAGCCCCATCACTCCTGGTGCAAGGGCGCTGACAGGTCGATAGCCTTCTTTGACGTTTTCTGGTTCAAGCTGAAACAAATGTCTTGTGACCAATAAATTTTCACATGTTAAAGGGCCTAAAGCATCTGGAGTGACATTCCAATTGCCAAGACCGACCACTAAGCAGCTTGCATCTTTAGAAATTTGCAGCTGTTCCAAAAAAGAACTGAAATGCTTTGCAAACATTTTGATTACTTTTTCCTGCAGTTCGGTATCTTTATTGCGGATTCCCTGCACCTCTAGCGTTAAATATTTGCCTTTCTTTTTGCCGATTGTCTCAGCACCTTTATCCGTAATGTCCATATGGACAATTTTCATACCGTCTTCCTCTTCTTCTTGAACGATGACCCCCTCCATTTCTTTCTTTTTTTCAAGAGCCAAATCTCTCGCTTCAAGCGCCAAATCCGTTCTGATTGAATATTTGCTTAAATCAAGCGCGTTGTTCATCATTGTCACCCCAAGTTCATTTTTATCTATTTTTTCCAAAGTCATTTCATTTCATCCCATTTCTTAGCTTCAAAGGGGGATTTCATTTACATTAGTATTGCAAAAGAAAAAACCGTTTGATAGAATAACTTTTGTTCTATATCCAAAAAAGAATGCGGCAGCTTTGATTTTATATAGTCAGTAGGAGGTGAAACAATGGCTAACATTAAATCCGCTATTAAACGAATGAAAACAAATGAAACACGCCGTGCCCGCAATACATCAATGAAATCGGCTATGCGTACAGCAATTAAAAAGTTTGAAGCGTACGTTGTAAATAAAGATGTTGAACAAGCAAAAGAAGCGTTTAAAGTAGCTGCGAAAAAAATTGATAAAGCTGCTTCCAAAGGAATCATTCATAAAAATGCAGCCGCTCGTTTCAAATCACGCTTAGCTAAAAAATTAAACAGCTTATCTGCATAAAAATAAAAGCAATCATCAAGCTTTTATCCCGCTTGTTGATTGCTTTTTTTCTTGCTGAAACAGCTTCAGCAGCAAAAACTCTAACGCTAATTGTCTATCTTTTTTTCCTGTTTTTATTTCAAAATCTGTCTCCGCAAGAGCTTTTATGATGTTCTGCAATTCACTGGCAGAAAACTGCTTCTCCTGTTTTAAAGCCAGCTTAATGCGAAACGGATGAACCTTTAAGGATGACGCCATCCGATCCTGTCCGTAACCGGATTTCGAAAGCTGCTTCACTTGATATAATAGACGGAATTGTTGTGTAAGGAGGCTTAAAATTTTAATCGGTTCTTCGTTTATTTTTAACAAATCATAAAAAATTTTAAAGGCTTCTTCTGTTTTCTTTTTGACGACGGCATCAATTAAATCAAAAACATTTTGTTCAAGCGAGCGTGCAACGAGCTGCTTGACTATTTCTGCAGTCAACTTATTTCCGCTTCCAACATATGCACATAATTTTTCCATCTCTTTATCTATGATCATTAAGTTGCCAGATGTTTTTTCCATAAGCTCATCGATCGCTTCTTTTTCCATCGCCACATTTTCTGCTTCCGCTTTTTCCTTTATCCATTTGACAGTTTCCTCTTCTGAAAAGGAATTCATTTCAACTACTGTTGCCGCTTTCTTTATTTGTTTTGTCAGCTTTTTTCTTTCATCAATTTTTTCATGTGGAAGCAAAAAGACAAAAACAGTAAACGGGGCAGGATTTTCTACATATTGTTCAAGTTTTTTAAGATTATGCTCCACTTTTTCTTTTTTCTTTTCGCTCGTCAAAAAATAAGGATTTTTCACAACAACCATCCTGCGTTCACCTAAAAACGGCATCGTTTCCCCATCTTCAACAGCCGTTTCTATATTTGTTTCTTCCATATCATAGACGGAATAATTAAATTCCCGTTCGTCTTCACTAATTGCCTCGGTTAACAATTTGCGAATTGTTTCATTTAATAAAAATGATTCTTTTCCAAAAAATAAATAAAGAGACTGAAATTGTTTCTTTTTAAATGAATTCCATAAATCGACAATCATCTTAAGATTCCCCTAAAAAATGAAGTGTGCTTCATTCATCATATATGGAAAAAAATTTTTTCGCAACACTTCAACATAATGGAGAATTGGCAGCGAAGCCAATCCTCCGATTTATATGAACGTTTTTTGTAAGCCCCGGGACACTTACAAAAAAACGATTACCCATTCATATATTCTCCCTTTCGAAAAAGAATATAGTTGTTAATCGTTAACATGAATCATTTTTAAGAATGTAGATTTTTTTGCTGAAATCGCTTATACTACTTATGATGATGAGGAGGGGTATAGATGAACGAATTTGAACAAAATGTAAGCAAACGTAATGATGCTGTTGATTCTGCCGTCGGTTTTATTGTTTCTTTTGGCTTTTTTGCCACATTGTTTATCATTGCAACAGCGATTAAATTGATCGGCTCGTAAAGAGAGAGGCTGCAAACAGCAGTCTCTTTCTTTTTGCTCCTTGTACAATCCGGACCCAGCCGTCCAATCATCACTCCATTTTCAAGCTGTCAAAACTGCCCTATTTTGTTAATGTATCGTATGGCGGGTAGAATAAAAAGGTTCCTTTAGAATTTCGATATTTGTATTGGACAGCACCCATTTGATCTGTACGAAAAATGAAAACGTTTTGTTTTTTTAAGCGATCTAATACTTCTTGATGAGGATGTCCGAAACGATTGTTTCTTCCCGCTGAAATGATCCCGATCTTCGGATCAACTGTTCGTAAAAATATATCGCTAGTCGAAGTTCTGCTTCCATGATGTCCGATCTTGACCACATCCGCAGTCATTTTCGGATATTGTTTAATCATGTGCCGCTCTCCGCTTTCTTCAAGATCACCGGTAAACAGCCAGCGCAACCCGCCTATTTTTGCCATGAGGACGAGAGAATCATTATTTTTAGAATCCGATTTTGTGAAAGGAGAGAGAACGTGGAAAGCTGTTCTGCCTGTGATCCGATCTCCTGCTTCTAATTCAAATATTTCAATTCCTCGATTTTTCGCTTCTTTTACTATTTGCTTTTCCAGCTCTTCTCTGGAAAAATATTTTGGAATAACCAATTTATTTATTTGAAAATGTTTAATTAAGGTTAATGACTCGCCGATATGGTCATAGTCTCCATGTGTTAAAAACAAAATGTCAATTTTCTCTATCCCTTTCGACTGAAAATAAGGAATCAGAACGTCCAACGCGATGGAAAGCGGTTTTTTTCGCATCTGCCAGCTCTCTTTTTCAAATACAGCCATTCCTCCTGTATCAATTAAATAACTGCTGCCTAAGCCGGGTTCTTTAATAAAAATGCTGTCTCCTTGTCCGACATCAAGAACTGTTACTTCTCCAGGCATTGTCATTTTCCCTGCAATCACCAGCAATGCAGTGAGCAAACCGCTGCATAATATCGGTTTTCCCCATTTTGCCATCGGCTTATGTTCCATTTGAAAGAAAAGGCTGATAAAAATGATATATTGCAACAGAAATAAAAAAACAGACGGTTTGCCAGTTGTTATCGTGAAAAAAGGCAAATTACTGAAAAATAATGCTGTTTTGGACGACAAAGTAAAAGAAGTGTGAAGAAGGGAAACAAATATTGAACCGATGGAAGAAGAAATTACGGTTAAAATGAGGGTGATCATGGTAAGCGGCAGCAAAAAGAACGTGTATAGCGGCACAAACATAATATTCATGATAAAGCTCAATAGAGAAAATTGATAAAAATAGTAGCATATAATCGGCAGTGAAGCAGTTTGGGCAACAAATGAAACTGCTGCCAACAATTGCAATGAATTCCTGCATTTTTGAAAGATTTGTCTTGATAAAATCAGCGAAAATGTGACTGCGTAAGAAAGCTGAAATCCAAGATGAAAAACTTCATACGGGTCAAGAAATGTCATGAGAAGAAAGCTGAATGAGATTGAATCAGAAAGGGGCATATTTTGTTTAAAAAGTGTTCCTCCCATGATCAGCGCTGCCATAAGAGAGGCGCGGACGACAGGCGGAGCTCCTCCTGTTAACAATGCATAAAAGGGGAGGAAGCAAATCAAAATCATAATGGTTTGTTCTTTTGAAATGCCCAGCCGCAAAAGGAAGAAGTAAAGTGAGGCGATTAATATGCTTACGTGAAGACCTGAAATCGAAAGAATATGAACAATCCCTAGCTTTCGATAAGCGGCAAGATCTTCTTCTGGAATATTGTTCTGATAGCCTACCGTCAAAGCAAGGACGAAGCCGGCTGTTTTTTCTGGAAATTTATGTTGAATCCATTCAATCATTTTTTGCCGGTAATTTTCCAAATGATCTTTCCATGACGGCTTATATGTACAATGCCCGATTTTGTCGAGCTTATACAGCCAGTGGATTTGCTGAAAATACAAATAGCGCTTATAATTAAACGCATTTTCATTTGTGTTATTTTTCGGTTTTTCAAGCTTTCCTGAAAAATTGCATATATCACCTGGCCGTATATTATTTGTACTTTTCATCTCTTGTTTTGTTTTCAATGTATAACGGGCCGTCAGCTTTTCTCCCTGATTCGTCTCGACCGCAAATGTCATCAGATCCCCGTCGATTTCAGGAGAGGAGATTACCTTTCCTTTTGCTGATAACATACCTTCGTGATAATTTGTTTTATTTTGTTGATCATACCAATGAAAATATGGAAGCATAAACAAAAACGAGCAAGCAACGATGAAAGCTAATTTCCTTTTATGTTGAAGCCATAAGAAAAAAAGAAGTGCAGCAAAAATGAAAAAAGGAAGAAGGGAAGGAAAAGAGGTAGCGGAAACAATCGCCAACAATGCGGAAATCGCGACATATGCCCACTGGCCTCTCAAAAAAATAACCTCCTTTTCGATTAGATCAGCCGAAAAGTTGACGGGCTTGTTCATTCCATTTTTTCAAGTCCGTTTCTGATACGCCGAGATGTTTTAAAGCATTTAAAAGCTGCTCAACATATTCGCGCTTTTCTTCATTTTTTAAATCCAAAGTCGTTTCATCGAATGCGACTTTTTCTATATGAACACCTGCTTGTTCAAATAATTCCATTGCATATGGATGATTTTTGTAATCTTTTGCATAATATACACTTTGAATACCCGCTTGAATAATCGCTTTTGTGCAAGCTAAGCATGGAAAATGCGTGACGTAAATTTCCGCTCCTGCTGTTGCCACTCCAAATTTGGCGCATTGCAATATCGCATTCATCTCCGCATGGATCGTTCGAACACAATGGTTATCAATCACATAGCAGCCTTCATCAATACAGTGAACTCCTCCTGCGATCGAGCCGTTATATCCCCCCGCAATAATCCGTTTATCGCGGACAATCGTAGCACCGACAGCAAGTCTTGTACATGTGCTTCTCAGCGCAAGCAAATGGCTTTGCGCCATGAAATAATGATTCCAAGAAATTCGATCCACTTTTACCCCTCCGAATTTTGTAAACATTCTTTTTCAGTTTATCGACAAGTCTTCATGTTCGTCAACGCTAATCTCATTTTTGATCTTTTCAAACGTTTTTTCTCCTATACCGGTAACCTCCAATAAATCCTCTTCTTTTTGAAACGGCCCGTTTTCTTCACGGTGTGCGATAATTGCTTCCGCTTTTGCAGGGCCGATTCCCGTTAATTTTTGCAGCTCTTCCTTTGTCGCCGTATTAATATTGATTTTTTCTTTCTCTTGCGGTCTTTGTAAAGCATCAGCATTTGCGCCGCTTTCATCCATAAGAGCATTTTCGTCAATTTTTTCGCCTAGCTTTGGCACATAAACAACCATACCGTCTGTTAGCTTTCTGGCCAGATTCACACGATTTCCGTCTGCCTGGTCATTCATTCCTCCAGCTTTTTCGATTGCTTCAAACACCCTGCTGGATGACGGCAATTCATAAACACCAGGCTTACGAACAGCCCCCTTTACATCAATAAAAATCATCGTCGTCTGTTCGTTACGGTGCTCATTCTCTTCTTCGTCATCATCTTCTCTGCTTTTTTGCATCGGCGTTCGTTCATCCGTTTCCAGCAATGGTTCATCGGAAACTTCGATCTCGTTTGAATCACGCCAGTTGTTGATGATAAAAAACAAAATGGCAGCGAAAATGATTAACAAAAAAACCCCATACTTTTTTATAAAAAGGAAATGGTTCATACACATGAATTCCCCTTTCTAAATATTCATTCATAAAATAAGGCAGCAGAACATATCGTGTAGGAGAACAATGTTAAAAAAAGGAGGGGTGAAAAGTGAAAATAGGGTTTATAGGAACCGGCAATATGGGGCGTATTCTCATTGAAGCTTTTTGCGAGGCAAAAGTATCAACACCCTCATCGTTGTTTATAACGAATAGAACGATTCAAAAGGCATATGCCATCAAACGGAAATATCCTGAAATACATGTTTGTACATCAAGTATAGAGGTCGTTCATCAAAGCGATTTCATATTTCTATGCGTTAAGCCTTTAGATATACACCCCCTTTTAAAGGAACTGAAAACTGGTTTACAAGGACATCAATGTTTAATTTCCATTACGAGCCCGATTTCAGTCGAGCAAATCGAATCGGCTGTTCCATGCCAAGTAGCCCGAGTCATACCAAGCATAACAAACAGGGCTAAAGCGGGAGCTGCTTTGCTGACATTTGGAAATAGATGCAGCGAACATACAAGAAATACCATTCTTTCCATGTTTGAAAAAATATCAAAGCCAATCTTAATAGAAAATAACATTACCCGTGTTGCATCTGATATCGTCAGCTGCGGACCGGCTTTTTTCAGCTTTTTGCTACAAAAATTTATTGAAGCTGCTGAGGCGGAAACAGACATTTCGAAAGAGGATGCGGTTCAATTAGCAAACGAGATGATGATCGGCATAGGCAAGCTGCTTGAAAGCGGGTATTACACGCTTCCGACATTGCAGGAAAAAGTGCACGTAAAAGGGGGAGTTACCGGAGAGGGGATTAAAGTGCTTGAAAATGAACTAGGCGACATGTTTCATCATTTATTTCAAAGCACCCATGCAAAATTTGATGAAGATTTACAAAAAGTGAGGCATCAATTTGACAATGAATAATATTCTGCAGGGCTCATGAAAATTCCTGCTAAAATGAAAAAAACCATCGAAAAAAAATTACATTCGATGGTTTCAACTTTTTTTCGCAATATAAAATATTCGTTCCGCCTGCTCGATGTCCGGGCTTTGAAAAATTCCATCCGTTATGTCAACGATCGTAAAGCCGCACTTTTCCAACATATGTCGGTACTCAGAAATTGAAAAAGTTCTTTGATAATGGTCTTCATCCAACCGTACATAATCCGTTCCATTGTTCACAAAGAAGGTTAATTCATGAATGACACTGTTTGGATATTCACCGTCAAAGCATTTCCAAATATAGCTGACATCCTCATCATTATCAGCGAATACAGCATGTTTAAATATTTTCTCCATTTTATGAACAGAATGGGCATCAAACAGAAATAAGCCGTTTCGGTTCAAGTGGTCGTATACGGCTTGAAACGTTTTGACCACATCCTCTTCCTTCAGCAAGTAGTTGATGGAATCGCAATTTAATAACACCGCATCAAAAGGCTCGTAGCCTTTAAGCTCCCTCATATCTTGTTCAATAAAGAGCGCATCAAACCCTTTTTTCATCATCTTTTCCTGGGCAACGGCGAGCATTTCTCCGGAGAGATCGACACCTGTTAGCTCATACCCAAGCTCTGCCATCCTATACGATATTTCTCCTGTTCCACAAGCTAAATCTAGCACCTGGTTCCCGCCGTTTCCATATCGTTGAATCTCTTGATGCAAAAATTGCGCCCATTCATCATAAGGAACATCTTTCATTAATCGGTCGTACACAGATGCAAAATGCTTATAAATCAAGCTAACCACTCGCTCACTTCTTCGCGTGGAGCATCTCCCCATAATTTTTCTAAATTATAATAGCTTCTTTCATCCCTGTGGAAAACATGAGCGACGACATCTCCTAAATCAATGAGAACCCATTTTGCCTCGTCAAACCCTTCGAGACGCTTGACGGGAATTCCGTTTTCCTCCGCTTTCTCTTTCATTTCTCTGGCAATTGCTTGCACATTTTTTTCGTTATTCGCATGGCAAATCATAAAATAATCAGCTATTAGTGAGATTCCTTGCATGTTTAATACTACGATATCTTCTGCTTTTTTATCGCTGCCTGCTTTAACAGTTAAAGCTAGAATATCACGCGAATTCATCCACTTCACTCCTTCAATTTTTCATTACGAGCGCATTATAAGTTTTAAACGTTTCAGGGTAAATCGGCTGCTTTTTCTTCATTAAAAATGCAATCGTATTGGATATCGACTGAACGAGCGCTTCATTTAAATCTTTTTGTGCCAATTCCCTGACTTCATCGACTCCGGGGAAGCTCCTACCCGGTTCAATATAATCAGCTAAATAAATCACTTTTTCAAGAAGAGTCATGTTTTCTCTTCCGGATGTATGGTAGCGGATCGCATCTAAAATTTCTTTATCAGAAATGCCGACTTCCTTCTCGACTAAATAGGCGCCAACAGGTGCATGCCAAAGTTCTGTATTATATTCCAGCAAGTCCTTCGGCATATTTTGTTCAATAATAATTTTTCTCATTTCATCTTTTGGCCGAAATTTGGCATAATCATGAAAAATAGCTGCTAATTCTGCCTTTTTCACATCGGCGCCGTACCGCTTTGCCAAACTGATGGCTGTCTCCATTACGCCTAAAGTATGTTGATAACGCTGTTTCGTTATCGCCTTTTCCACAACTGCTAACGCTTTTTCACGTTCCATATAATCGATTCTCCCCTATATATTGAATAACTTTTTTGGGCAGAAGATAGTCCACCGCTTGTCCGTTTTTCAATCGCTCTCTGATCATTGTAGAGGAAACATCAAACTGAGGAACTTCCACCTCTTTTACGAAAAATGTGCTCTCATTCGAGTATCCGTTACGTTTCACGCCGACAAATTGCACCATATCCATCAATTCCTCTATTCGATGCCAATGAGGCAAATTTTCAATCATATCTGATCCAATAATAAAATAAAATTCTTCGTTTGGATATCTTTCTTTCAATATTTTCACTGTGTCATACGTAAAAGACGGACCCTCTCTTTCAAGTTCAATTAATTGGACTTGAAAAAATGGATTTCCTTCAATTGCTCTTTTCAGCATATTTACCCGGTGGTGTGTTTCTGTCACCGGCTCCTTTTGTTTATGGGGTGGAATATTGTTCGGCATAAACCATATTTTGTCCAGATTAAGAGAATGAAGAACCTCATTGGCCATTAATAAATGTCCGTTATGGGGCGGGTCAAATGTCCCCCCAAAAATTCCGATTTTACCCAATTTTTCCGCACCATCCGTTCGTTTATTCAGGCAAAAAGATTTGTTTTTTTTCTTTTGATTCTTTATATAAAACAATGACATTTCCGATGATTTGGACGAGATGGGCATTTGTCCCATCAACAAGTGCTTGAGCAACTGCTGCTTTATCTTCATCACAATTTTTCAGCACGTTCACTTTTATGAGCTCTCTTGCTTCTAAACAATCGTTCACCTGCTGAAGCAAATTTGAATTTACTCCGCCCTTTCCAATTTGGAAAATCGGGTTCAGATGATGTGCAAGAGAGCGTAAAAAACGTTTTTGTTTTCCAGTTAAAGTCATGATTTTCCTCCTAATTTTTCATATACGAGCTTTTTCATTCGACTGACATCAGGTTCCGCATTCGTCCATATTTGAAACGCACATGCCCCTTGATAAACAAACATTCCTACTCCGTCAACAGTTTTAAGGCCCAGCTTTTCAGCCTCTTTTAATAACATCGTTTTCAGCGGATTATAAATGATATCAGCAACGACAGTTCCGCCGTGAACGCGTCCAGTTAATTCAATCGGCTTTTCTTCGATATTCGGCTTCATCCCGATGGATGTCGTTTGAATGATGACATCATATTCATTGGACGTTTGATCGAGTTGTTGGAATGAATAAACGTTTCCTTTTGTCTCATAGCTGCAGTTTTCCTTTAACAGATGAGCCCGCTCTGCTGTTCTGTTTACAATATCAATGAACGCAAAGCCTTCTTTCGCCAGCGTTGTATAGATCGCCCGAGCGGCTCCGCCCGCCCCGATCAGCAGCACTTTTAAATCTCGGGGATTGGTATTGTCAATATGCTCTTTCAATGACAGGTAAAATCCGTATCCGTCTGTGTTAAAACCGATTAATCTCCCGTCTTCGTTTTTTACTGTATTTACCGCGTGAAGCAATTGAGCCGATTCATCCAATTCATCAAGAAAAGGAATGATGGACACTTTATGCGGAACCGTTACATTAAACCCCTTTATGCCAAGAGCCTTCATCCCTTTTACCGCTTGTTCAAGCTCTTCCCCTTTTACTTGAAATGCGTGATAGCGGGCATTCATATTTAAGTAATCGAAAGCATCGTTATGAATGAGAGGGGAAAGCGAATGACCGATCGGGTCGCCTATTACTCCGTAAACTTGCTCCATTTGAAATCCTCTCCACCTTTTTGTTTTTATATTAATGAATGACGGACGCCCACATGTACATCTTTAGGTGCATAAGCAACGACTCTTTTCGGTCCATCGTGGATCGTTACCCATCCAAGACCTGAAAACACGATATCTTTCTTTTTTTCATTTATAGTGAATTCGTGCGGGACAAGTTCTGGAAAGGATTCGACTGCTTCTTTACTAGGAGGGGTTAAAAGCTCCCCTAAATGTGTTGCATATAAATGATCCGCCTTCTCCAGTTTTGTTCGATGAATGTCAATGCTGTTCGGAATATAGCACACAATGGAGGAACGTCCTCCCTTTATATAATCCAGTCTTGCCAATCCGCCGAAGTATAAAGTTTGCCTTTCATTTAACTGGAACACTCTAGGCTTAATTTCTTTTTTCGGCGATAGAAGCTTTAGGTCGCGCTTATCAATAAAGTGCGCCATCTGATGATCATTGATAATGCCTGGTGTATCGTATAAAACTGCGCCGTCATCTAACGGAATTTCAATTAGATTGAGCGTTGTGCCGGGATAATGGGAAGTTGTAATGATATCCCCTTCTCCCGTAACCTCCTTCAAGATTCGATTAATAAAAGTTGATTTCCCAACATTTGTACATCCAACAACATACACGTTTTCTCCGTTGCGATAATGATCTATTTGCTCTGCCGCTTCTTTAATGCCATGTCCCTTTTCTGAGCTGATTAAAAGCACATCCAATGGCGTTAATCCATACTCTTTTGCTTCTCTCTTCATCCAACGAATAACCTTTTCTTTTTTCACCGATTTTGGAAGGAGATCTGCTTTATTGCCGATTAAAATGACTGGATTGTAGCCGATAAAACGCTGTATGCCGTTGATCCAGCTTCCGTTAAAATCAAAAATGTCGACAACCTTCACAACAAGAGCTTTCGTATTGCCAATGCCGTGCAAAATTTTTAAAAAGTCCTCATTTGTTAACGAGACATCTTGAATTTCGTTATAATGTTTCAGCCGAAAACACCTTTGGCAGATCGGCTGTTCTTTCTCAAGAGCAGCTTTTGGAGCATATCCAATTTCAGATGGATCTTCCGTTTGAATTTTTACTCCGCACCCGACGCAAACCTTCTCATCCAAACTCATCACTCCTCCCAATGCAGCATGCCTTTCTGTTTTAACAATTTTAAAATTTTCCTTTCAATTTTCCTGTTGATCCGGGTCCAAAAGCCGTCAGTAGACGATACAGGCACAACTAAAATCGTATGAAAACCGCAGAGATTCCCTCCGAGAACATCTGTCAGCAGCTGGTCGCCGACCACAACAACTTCTTCTTTTTTCAGCCCCATCTGCTCAGCCGCTTTTTTAAACGCTTTTGCACGGGGTTTTCCCGCTTTCGAAATGAACGGAATATTCAGCGGTTCAGAAAACGAACGGACGCGTTTTTCGTTATTATTTGAAACAATTGTCACTTTAATCCCGTTCTGTTCCATCATTTCAAACCAATTTTTCAATTTCGGAGTTGCGTTCGGCCTGTCCCATTCTACTAAAGTATTATCTAAATCGGTAATAATACCTTTTATACCTTTTTCCTTTAAAAAATGAGGATCAATATGAAAAACGCTTTTCGCATATTCTCCGGGCAAAAACCTTTTCAGCAAATTGAACACCTCTTAATTCAATAAATAGACTACTGTTAAACTATTTTTCATCATACCGAATTTCGAGTTTACTTTCAAAACAATATTGTTTTCACAAAAAAAATTCGACAATTTTTTAACATATTCAACAGCTGTGGATAATTTTATACACAATATCCACCTATTCATATCAATCTTTAGTAAAGTATATAAACAAACTACCCACAGCTTTTCCACCGAAGGCTGTGGATAACAGAACGGTTGTTCTCTATTAAAAAACATGGTAAATTTATGGTAATAAATAAAGGAGGTGCTTTCTCCATAACATGATCGCTTCTATGAAAAATTTATCGGACGAATTTTTAATTGAATCTTACTATAAAGCAACCGAAATGAGGCTTAGCAAAGAATTCATCGAATTAATAGAATTGGAAATAAAGCGCCGCTCGCTCTCTCACTTATTAAAAGCATCGTCTTAGCGGTGTCTTTTTTTTGCTTAAAATACCTACCCCTGAGGCGCATGGCTGCATGTTCCACAGCCGCTAAACTCCTTTAACAGATAATCGTTGATGTTAATCCACAATGACTTAATACCTTTCAACTGATGATCTCCGATACCAATCCATTTTTCTTCACTGTCTCATTATAACTAAAACTCAGCTGTTTTCCATACTCTTTCCCCTTTTTCATGAAGGACATACAAGGACAAAGCCGCAATCACATACAATTTAATAATACGTAATGCGGGGGTGAAAAACATGTCTGGAATTTTGACTGCACTAAGCTATTTTATAAAAGAATTGGTTTTTCTCGTTTCATATGTAAAAAACAATGCTTTCCCTCAACCGCTTTCCCCAAATGAAGAAAAAAAATATCTCCGCCTGATGGCCGAAGGAAATGACGAAGCAAGAAATATATTAATTGAACATAATTTGCGCCTTGTCGCTCATATTGTCAAAAAATTTGAAAATACAGGTGAAGACTCAGAAGATCTCATATCCATCGGCACAATTGGTTTAATTAAAGCGATTGAAAGCTATTCCGAAAACAAAGGGACAAAGCTTGCTACATATGCCGCAAGATGCATTGAAAATGAAATTTTGATGCATCTCCGTTCCTTAAAAAAAACAAAAAAAGATGTTTCCCTACACGATCCTATTGGCCAAGATAAAGAAGGAAACGAAATCAGTTTAATAGATGTGCTAAAATCAGAAAATGAAGATATTATCGACACGATTCAATTGAATATGGAGCTGGAAAAAATTAAGAAATATTTATCGATTCTAGACGAAAGAGAAAAAGAAGTCATTATCGGGCGGTTTGGATTGAATACGCAGCAGGAAAAAACGCAGCGTGAAATTGCAAAAGAGCTCGGCATTTCGAGGAGTTATGTTTCCAGAATCGAAAAAAGGGCACTTATGAAAATGTTTCATGAGTTTTACCGAAATGAAAAAGAAAAAAAGATGTCAAAAGAATAAAAGGAAAAGCATTTTCAACGAGATTTTGTGCGAAATTTGCGAGAGTTCCTGAATGATTTACTCGCGTAAAACTGCAAAATTCATTTTAAAGTGGCTTTCCGATATGTGACATCCCATAAAAACTCAACATTAACCTTATTGCAGGTTTTCCAGCGCATTGGCGCAAATCGAGATATAAAAACGAATCTCAAAATTGACCGATTAATAAAAATCGCAGAAAGCGAATCCGCTGTTTGACGTAAAATGGTGGTAACATGATTTGACAGGATGCGAACGTTACGGTTGAGAGCCCATTACAACTGCTTTCAATCTGTAAAAAGGCAGCCTTTATTGCAGCGCTAGTTGCTGTTTTCATATGAAACAGAACAATGCCGCCTTCATTCACCTAATGTTTTATCAAAAAAGAGGGGCTCAAAAGAGTCAGCTATACTGACTTTTTGGAGCCCTTTTTCAAGAAACGATTAAGATTGCAATTTATCAAGCTTTTTTTGATATTTCGATGACAATTTAAAAAATAGAATAGAACTGGCTAACATCATCGTTGAAGTTCCGATTAGCATTATTTCTTGTATATTTGTCCGAGGTGAATGATTAGGAATCCATATTCCGATGTATAAAAAGGTTCCGACAGCTAGCAGAACGAGAGCAAAATGCTTATAGTCTTCTATTAATTCTTTTAATTTTTTCTCCTCCATGATATCACCTAATCGAATTAGTTATTCTATATTATAAAAGAATAACATATCGATTCGGGCTGATAGGCTTGTAATAGTTTCCATTTACATTCAACTTAGTTCTTCAATCATTTTCAGAACCAATTCCGATGAATTGAAAGCCGCTTTGTCTAAAAATTGTTCAAAGGAAATGTTCGACTCTTTTCCGGCGATATCTGAGAGCGCCCGGATGATGACAAAAGGCGTTTGAAATTTGTAGCACACTTGCGCGACAGCAGCAGCTTCCATCTCAACAGCGTACAAATGGCTGAATTTAGACCGGACAAAAGCTACTTTATCGGGGTCGTTCATAAAAGAATCCCCCGTTGCGATCGCCCCTTTTACCGTCTGAATTCCTGAAATGTCTTTTGCTTTTCTTTCAGCGATTTCAATCAGTTTTTCATCGGCCTTAAAGGATGGAGGAAGCCCGGGAACTTGACCATATTCATACCCAAAAGCCGTCACATCTACATCATGATGGCGAACCTCTGTGGATATGACAACATCCCCTACGTTTAAAGACTCATGAAATCCTCCGGCGGAGCCGGTATTGATCACATAATCCGGCTGATATCGCTCCAACAGCAAAGTGGTGCTTACGGCTGCATTCACTTTTCCAATTCCTGATTTTAATAAAATCGTATCAGTTTGATTGTATTTCCCAATCATAAAACTGCAGCCTGCAATCTCCTCTTCTTTTGTACAATCCAATTTCTCGCGCAGGATGCGAACTTCTTCTTCCATTGCACCAATGATTGCAATTTTCATATTCCAACATTCCTTTCTATCATGAATAGCTATAAAAATCATAAAAAAAGATCCCTCAAGTGTTTGACAGTCAGCTTTTTACACATGAGGGTCTTTTTTGCTTTTCAGTCTATTTTAATACTTCAACTCTAGTCGGTTTCCAGCCCTCTCCGTCTATCCATGTAATGGATACTCTATATTTTTTTCCGTCTGCTTTGTTTTGAATCGTTCCTTTCGCATCATTCGGGCTTCCGTTATTGCCGATCCAAAGGGTCTGCATATTTTCAAGAGAAACACCTGTTGCATAGCTTAATGCTTTCTCCATTTCCTTCCAATCTACAGATGACTTTTTATAAGTCGTAACGTGCTCACCTGTCTGGACTGTTCCGATCGGTTTCCAATTTGGATTTTCAATGATTTGTTCAACATCGGAACCTGCTTCTCCTTCAGTTACTGTTGCACCTTCAAAAGGATCATCGCTCGATTCCTTTTCTTTATTTGCTGATTGTGTATTTTCGTCCTCTTCCTCCTTAATTTCATTACTTTCATTCTGTTCAGCTGCTTTTTCTTCTTCCCGCTGATCGTTAGATTGTTCAGCTGTCTCTTCTTCGATATTTTTAGATGAGCTTGATTGCTCTTTTTGTTGTTCACTGTTGGAATTCGCTTGTTCAGTACCGCCTCCCAAAAAAAGCTGAGAAGCAATAACGAGGATGAGTAAGGCGACAATTCCAATTAAAATATTTAAAATCAAATTCGTTTTTCGTTTTTTATCCCGAATTTCATAACGAGAACCCGCCATTCCCCGTCAACTCCTTTGTTTCTCCAATCTTTGAGTTATTATTTTAACATACTTTATTCTTCATTAACATTATAAATCTGTTCAACCATTTCGTAAAAAACATCATTTGTCTTTGCTCTACCGCTCGTTTTGTTCATATCAACAACAACTAAGGCATATTTCGGATGTTCCGCAGGAAAAAAACCGGCAAACCATTTATGATATAATTTTTTTCCATTGTCGTTCAATGTTCCCGTTTCGGCAGTGCCTGATTTGCCGGCTACTTTAACAGGCAAGCTTTGAAACGCTCTGCCGGTTCCATCAGGATGAGCGACTACTTGAAGCAGGAGATCCGTTAATTTTGATGATGTTGCAGGGGAAATTTTTTCTCCTTTCATCAAATGGTTCTTGAATGTATACATCGTTTCTCCGTTTTTATATAAAATTTTATCCACGACTTTCACTTCTCTTTTTTCTCCTCCGCGAGCAATTGTAGCCATCATATTCGCGACAGCTAGAGGAGTAACCTTTACATTTTTTTGTCCGATGGAGGTTTGTGCGATGGCCTTTGCTGACTTTTTGTCGCTGTCATCTCCCCAAATCGTTCCTCTTTGCTCCCTTGGAAATTGTTTAAATTGATCGTAATGGTATACTTTTCCCGACCAGCCTGAGAAGCTGAGAAGGCCAAGCTTTTCTGCGTATTCTTCAATTATATTGCTCTTTTTTTGTATTAATTCCTGACCGATCGTAGCAAACGCATAATTGCAGCTTTTCGCAAAGCTTTCTTCAAACGTAAGCGTTCCAGCCCGCTTTTCTTCCTCTTTTTCTGTTTGGCCGTAGACATTCCGGTCACAATTAAATGTTCTTTCCGGTTTGATCATGTTTGTGTCGATCGCTGCTGCAGCGATAACGGTTTTAAAAACAGAACCAGGAAACATTGCCGAAAGCATTTTATTTTCATATGTTTTTGGATCATTCCGGTCCAGATCCGGTTTAGAGGCCATTGTAACTACTTCGCTGTTTTCAATGTCTAACAGAACGAGGCCGCCTTCATTTACTTGATGTTTTGTTAAAATTTGTTCAGCTTTTTCTTGCAAATGTTTGTCAATCGTTGTTTGAACGGCAATTGGGTAAAATGGATTGGAATCGGCAATATATTTTACATTGACGCCGAAAAGAGGCCTGCCGAGACCATCAACATGATATAAAAGTCTTGACGCATCTTCCGGCTGCAAAAATTCATCAAACGCCTCCTCCAGTCCAGTCACGCCTACTTCAGGACTTAATGACGTGATCTCTTTGTCAGGGTATCTTTTTTTCCATTCCGTTTCATTTTCGCTTGTCATCCCAATAAGATGGGAAGCAATATTGTCTGATTGCTCTGTTTTCATAAAGATGCCGAATACTCCCGGAATTTTTAACTTATTGATGGCTTTTATATCCTGTTCATCAAGTTGAAATCCTTTTTCTTTATTCAACAAAATAGGTTCATTTTTCGTTCCTTTCAATAATTGTTCGATTTCATCCTTGCGAACAGAAATGGCTGCCGCCAATTGATCGATCGGCCATTGATAATTTTTCAGAAATGGAAATAAAACGAGCGTAGGCAAATATGTTTCGTTCAAAGGTTTATTTTCACGATCAATAAATCGACCCCGCCCATCATCTATAATTACTTCTTGTGTCCTCTGTTTGACGCTTTCTTTCATCAAATTGACATCTTGTTCTGAAAATGACTCGGTTTCAAGCAGTTGAATTTGCGCAAGTCTATATATGAGAACACCCATTAACAAAATGATGAAGACGCCTATATATTTTATTCGCTTATTCATAAAAAAAACACCTCGTCTTATATTTTCGACGAGGTGCGCACATCTTAAACTATATTAAAAGGCTATCAACATTAATCAACACGTACAATTTTGACTGTCATATCGCCGCCAGGCGTCTGAACTACAACTTCTTCCCCTACTTGACGGCCGAGCAGGCTTTTAGCCATCGGAGAATCATTGGAAATTTTCCCTTCGAAAGGATCTGCTTCTGCACTTCCGACAATTGTATAAGTTTCTTCTTCTCCATCAGGCAATTCAATAAACGTAACAGATTTTCCAAGTGAAACAGTTGTTTTATTTTCTGTGTCTTCTTCAATAATTTTCGCATTGCGAATCATATTTTCGAGCGTTGTAATGCGTCCTTCTACAAAAGCTTGCTCTTCTTTTGCTGAATCATATTCAGAGTTTTCTGATAGGTCGCCAAATGATCTTGCCACTTTTATTCGTTCTACAACTTCTTTTCGCTTTACCGTTTTTAAATACTCAAGTTCTTGTTCAAGTTTTTCTTTCCCAGCTTTCGTCATAGGAAATACCTTTTCTTCCGCCATAATAGTCCTCCTTTTCTTTATATCCCCCTAATGGTTCCTAAAAAATGAAAGAACTTTTCTGCCGTTCTTTCGACAGAAAAGAATCTTTTATAACATAGTTATAGAAGGAAATATTTATCTATGATATGTTATTACAAAATAATCGGCAGTTCAAGAAACGTTTTGCTTTTTTATAAAAAAATCCAGATTCTTCCCCTATCTTGTCTCTTTTCTCATCATATTATACGGATATAGCGGATGCTCGCACTTGAAGCGGATTATTTGCAAAGGATGTCTTGCTGCATCCAATTCATTTCCATCTTCATCCCAAATTTTATCGATGACAATGCGAAAATTGTCAATTTGCGGACCGAAAAATTCTACTTCGTCACCGGGTCTGAAATGGTTTCTTTGCTGTAATGTCACCATTTTCGTTTCTGGATTCCAGTCAAGCACAAGCCCGACAAAGTCGTATGCTGTTTTTTTGCTGTGAGTGCCAAATAATTGCTCTTGATAACCAGGCACTCCTTCAAAAAAGGCAGGAGCCGTTTCTCTGTTCGCGCATTTATCCAATTCTTCCAGCCATTCCTGTTTCATGACAAAATGATCGGGATCGGCGCAGTATGCATCAATGACTTTGCGATATACACTGACAACAGTTGCAACATAGTGAATGGATTTCATGCGGCCTTCAATTTTCAAGCTGTCGATCCCCATTTCAATCATTTTCGGAATCGACTCAACCAATTTTAAGTCTTTAGCGCTCATTGCAAATGGCGAGTCTTGCTCAGCAAACATAGGCACTTCTTTGCCTTTATAATATTCATATAAATCATAATCCCACCGGCAGGACTGACAGCATCCTCCTCTGTTTGAGTCTCGCGCTGTCATATGATTGCTTAATGTGCAGCGGCCTGAATAGGCAATGCACATCGCACCGTGAATAAACGTTTCGATTTCAATATCTACTTTTTCTTTTATTTCTCTAATTTCTTCAGCGCTCGTTTCCCGTGCTAGGACGACCCGCTCCAAACCTTCCTCCTTCCAAAATTGGACAGCTTTCCAATTCGAAAGGGATTGCTGAGTGCTTAAGTGGACTTCCAATTTTGGGGCTACCTTTCTGCACGTTTCAATAATGAGGGGATCTGCGACAATGACCCCTGACACTCCCGCGTCTTCGAGCGCTTTTAAATATTGATCGAGTCCAGGGATGTTTTCATTATGTGCATAAATGTTTGTCGTCACATATATTTTTGCCCCGTACTGATTAGCAAATTGAACTCCTTCTTTAATTTCCTCAATGGAGAAATTATCGGCATTGGAACGCAAGCCGTACTCTTGTCCGCCAATGAAGACGGCATCAGCACCGTACATGACGGCGATTTTTAATTTCTCCAAATTTCCGGCAGGTGCAAGAAGTTCAGGTTTTTTCGTTATGACCCTTTTGCCGTTGATAATTGTTGAAATTTTATCTTTCACAACCGGCATGCGAACTCCTCCTTTAACGTTTTTTTAATAAACGGTCTCTTTAAAGAAAAATCCTGTATCCAACGGGCGGTTTGGCGGCTGTATTTCCTCAATTTCAGCGTACAGCTTGTCTTTAACATTTTCATATTGCTCTCGATCCTCAGCGCATAAATCGATCGCCTTCCGATACTTTTTCGTCACTTCTACAATATATTCCGGAGTTTTCAGCACGCCATCTATTTTAAAAGAATCAATTCCTGCATCAACCAGTTCCTCCAGCTCGTCAATGATGCAAATATCATTCGGACTCATAATATGGGTTCCATTTTCATCCTCAAAAATTGGATATTTGTTATTTCTCTCTTTATCATGCAAAAACATATTTTTGCCGTATTTATAATTGTGAATTTCCATCGCTTTCCCACGATATTCAAAATAATTGCCGATAAGAGATCTTTTGGACTGAAACATGCACGTCATTCCGTGGACTTGGACTTCTATTTCCACTTCTGCATGCTCTTTCGTTTCAATGACAGCTTCCATGCTTAACTCCCGAGCTAGTACTGCACGCTTGGCGCCTTTCCTTCCCCAATAGTTGCATGCATACCAGTTGGTTGCGGTTGTTTCCGTATTCCAATGGAGCTTCATCTCCGGAGCAACTTCCCTAACAGTCATTAACACAGCTGGATCACCGAATACAATCGCATCTGCCTTCGCATTATGAACAAATTTTACATAATCTGCAAGCTCGTCTACTTTATCATTATGAAAAATTGCATTCATTGCAACGTATACTTTTTTTCCATATTGATGGGCAAGGTCAATCGCATCTAATACATCTTTTCGATGAAATTCCCCTGCAAGCCTTAAGCCATAACGCTGTTCGCCGATGATAAAAGCATCTGCGCCAGCTTTGCAAAGGCTCTCAATATTTTTGACATTTACAGGTGTGACGAGCAGTTCGGGTTTTTTCATTCCCCTTCACCCCTTTTTATACTGAAGGCTAATCCGTCGCCTATCGGAATAATAACGGTATCCCAATCGGGCTGATTCATTAGCCATTCATTATATTCTTTAATTTTCTTCGCTAAAGATTTTAACCTTTTTGATTCTATCATTTCTTCAGCGACTAGTCCTTTAAAAAGAACATTATCCGAAAAAACGACCGCTCTTTTTGACAGCAAAGGTTCATATGCTTGAAAAAAACGTTTATATTGCCCTTTGCTCGCATCGATAAAGAGCGCATCAAACGGGCCGTCAAGCTTGACTTCCTGTACGATTTCTAGAGCATCACCGTGATAAATGGTAATTTGATTTTCAAGGCCGCAAGCTCGAATATTTTGTTCCGCTAGTTCAAATCGATGAGGATCTATTTCAATCGTTACAATTTTTGTGTTCGGCAGCGCTTTTGCCATCAGAATCGCCGAATAGCCGATCGCCGCCCCAATTTCCAATATTTTGTTCGGCTGATGGAGCTTTAAAATATGAAGCATGACAGACAGCGCCCGCTCTTCCATAATCGGCACCTTCTGCTCTTTTGCATATGCTTCTAATTGAACTAATTTTTCATCTTTGGTAGTAGAAAAATTTGCTAAATATTCCTCGATTTTTTTGTTTGGCAAAATGGACACTCCTAAAAAACTCCCTTAATCAAAGAAGAGTTCTGTTCGAACTCTTCAAGTTTGTTTTTTTAGCTCGATATATTTTAACATAAAAGAAAAAGGAATGCGAATCGCAAACCTTTAATCCTTTTCCGTAATATGCTTAGCTTTTTCTTTGTTATGCTCATCCAGCGTCTTCGTAAATATAACTTCCCCTTCTTTCGTTGCGAGAAAATAAAAATAGTTTGTATCGGCAGGATTTGCTACAGCATCTAGTGACTGCTTGCCAGCATTGGCAATCGGCCCCGGCGGAAGTCCTTTATGTTTATATGTGTTATAGGGAGAATTGACTTCCAAATCTTTATAGTATACGCGCTCCTTATGCTTTCCTAATGAATATAAAACGGTTGGATCTGTCTGGAGAGGCATGTTCTTTTCTAAACGATTGTAAAAAACGCTGGCTATTTTTTCCCTGTCGGCTTTTTCCGTCGCTTCCTCCTCCACTAAAGACGCTAATGTTAAAAATTGATGAGTGGAAAGACTCAGCTCTTTCATTTTGTTTCTATAAGGAACAAGCATTTCATCTGTCTTTTTAATCATTGTTTCAATGATTTCCGACAACGGAGGAGATTCCTCATAAAACGAATAAGTAGCCGGATACAAATATCCTTCCAATGCATATTTTATACGTCTGTTGAAAATGTCATCTGTTATTGTATTAGGATACTTTTTTTGCATTTGTTTGATAAACTGTTGGTTTGTTAATTGGTTCATAATTTCTTTTTTTGAATAGGGAGTATGTTTGGCGATGATGTCAGCAATTTCTGATAGTTGCAATCCTTCCGGGATCGTTAATTTAATAGCTGCTTCTCCCATTAATTCGCCTTTTTTTAAGCGTTCAACGATTTCTTGAATCGTCATCGATTGATGAAATTGATAATTTCCTGCTTGAAACCCTGATTCATTTTTAAATTTCACGTAATATTTAAACACGATCGCACTTTTAATGATGTCATTTTTTTCTAAAATAGAAGCAATTTGCGATACGGAAGATCCAATCGGAATTTGTACCTTTACAGGTTCCTTATTATCCGGATCAACAGGCTTTAATGCAGATCGCACATATAAATACCCGCCGCCAATCACTCCAGCAAATAGAACAACAAAGGCAATCAGGACAGTTAACACAGTTTTTCGAACAATTTTCGCTATATGCAGTTTTTCTTGGAGTTTCTTATCCAAAAATTCCTTATTCGAATCCGAATCCGCCATCAATTCATCCTCCTTCCGTCCCGATTATTATACTACATACACGCATTTATTCGTCAAAAATCTCCATTTTTTTATAGGAAGAAATTGTTTTTTTCATTTGGATGTAAATCACCTCAACAAAAAAAGCACCGCAAAACGGTGCTTATTCCTCTTCTAAAAATGTATTTAAAACGGCCTCGATCATTTCCCATTCTTCATCGGTTTCCACAGGCTCCAGCTTCCCGCCTTCACCGTCTTCATTGGGAATGTAGCTTGCTGCATAAATTTCAATTCCTTCTTCGTCTTCCTCATCATCGATGCCGATCGGATAATAAAGAACGTAAGATTTGTCAAATTCGTCCGAATCAAACGTAAACAAAATTTCGTATAGTTGTTCATTACCGTTTTCATCAATAACGGTAATATGTTTTTCACCTTCCACTTATTTCACCTCAATTTATTGTTGACTGTCCAAATAACTTTGCAAAATAATCACCGCAGCCATTTTATCAATGACTTGCCGTCTTTTTCGCCGGCTTACATCCGCCTCAATGAGAAATCTTTCGGCTTCCATCGTCGAAAGGCGCTCATCCCATAGAATGACCGGAAGCTGAAACTGCTCCTTCAAAAGCGCGGCAAAGCGCTCGCTTGCTTCTCCCCTTGGTCCAACGGTGCCGTTCATATTTTTCGGATACCCGACTACTATTTTTTCTACCTCGTATTTCTTTATCAGTTCAGCGAGTCTTTGAATCCCGAACTCGCCTTCATCTTCATTTATACTGATCGTTTCCACACCTTGAGCAGTCCATCCCAGCTCATCGCTTACCGCAACTCCTAATGTTTTTGAACCTAAGTCTAACCCAATGATTCGCATTTTATTCCTCACGGTTGTTTTGCAAATAAAATTTTACAAGCTCTTCAATTAATTCATCTCGTTCAATTTTTCTAATCAGATTGCGTGCGCCGTTATGTCTAGGAATGTAAGCAGGATCTCCGGACAACAAATAGCCGACGATTTGATTGATCGGATTATAACCTTTTTCTTCCAGTGCATTGTATACGGCACTTAGAACTTCCTTGACATTTGTCTCAACAGGTTCTTCTGAAAAATTAAACTTCATCGTTTTATCGAAGGAACTCAATTTTTGCACCTCTTTCCTAGACTAAAAAGCGAATCTGCTTGTCTACATCCATTTTACACTATGACTGGAATTTATGAAACGGATTTCACCCAGTCTTCGACAAAACGAAGAGCTTCAGCTAACCGTTCAGGATTTTTTCCTCCCGCTTGAGCCATGTCAGGTCTTCCGCCGCCGCCGCCTCCACAGCGGCTTGCAATTTCCTTAATTAATTTTCCAGCATGGAACCCTTTGTCAACTAAGTCTTTTGTGATGCCGGCTGCTAAATTTACTTTTCCGTCTGATACCGTTGCTAGCACAACAATAGCCGAGCCGAGCTTTTGCTTCAGTTCATCGACCATGCCGCGCAATCTGTTCATATCTTTCACTTGAACTTTTTCCGCAAGAACTGTTACACCGTTGATCGTTACCGCTTTTTCAGCGATGTTCCCCGCTTCCAGATTGCTAAGCTTCATCGTAAGAGATTCATTTTCCCGCTGTAGTTCTTTTATTTCTTGCTGCAGACTGTCAATTCTCTCCGGCAGATTTTTTACATTCGCTTTCAGTTTTGCCCCAATTTCCTTTAACAATAAATATTGTTCATTCATAAACCGGTACGCTTCTTTTCCTGTCACCGCTTCAATTCGGCGGGTTCCTGCACCAATTCCAGTTTCGGAAACAATCTTAAACAGTCCGATTTCCGCTGTATTTGTTACATGGCATCCGCCGCAAAGCTCAAGCGAATAATCGCCTACTTGAACAACGCGAACAATTTTTCCGTATTTTTCTCCAAATAAAGCCATCGCGCCCATCGCTTTCGCTTCGTCAAGAGGCATGTGCTCGATAGAGACTGGAATACTTTCCCAAATTTTCTCATTTACAATTCGCTCAATTTCTTCCAGCTCTTCTGTTGAAACTTGTCCAAAATGTGAAAAGTCAAAACGGAGACGGTCGGAAGCAACAAGCGATCCAGCTTGGTTGACATGTACGCCCAGCACGTCCTTCAGCGCTTGGTGCAGCAAATGTGTCGCTGTATGATTTTTCACGATGGATTTTCTAGACTCTGCACAAACGGAAGCGTAAACTGCTGCTCCTTTTGTCAAAACGCCTTTTTCGATGACAGCCCGGTGCAAGTGTTGGCCGTTCGGCGCTTTTTGCACATCTTTTACGTTTAAGACCACATCATCATTTTTGATGATTCCTTTGTCTGCAATTTGACCTCCGCTTTCAGCATAAAAAGGCGTCTCGTCCAATATAATTTGGACCTCTTCCCCGCTCTCGGCTTGATCGACTAATTCCCCATCTTTTATGATCACAAGCACCCGTGCATTTGCTTCAAGGGTATTGTAGCCGACAAATTTGCTTTCCTCTTTTAATTCCACAAGAATTCCGCTTTGCACTTGCATCGAGTCGACATCCTGTCTGGCTTTTCTTGCACGTTCTTTTTGATGCTCCATTTCTCGTTCAAAGCCTTCATAATCCAGCTCCATGCCTTCATCTTGTGCGTATTCCTCCGTCAATTCCACTGGAAAACCATATGTGTCGTAAAGCCGAAACACATCTTCGCCTGGAATTATTCGGCTACCCTGTTCTTTCTGCTTTTTGATTACATCCGCTAAAATGGCAAGCCCTTCATGGAGAGTCTCATGGAAACGCTCTTCCTCATTTTTAATTACCTTTTGAACAAAGGATGCTTTTTCTTTTACTTCCGGATAGTAATCGTTCATAATTTCCGCTACAACCGGAACTAATTCATACATAAACGGGCGGTCTATGTTGATCGTTTTTGCATACCGAACCGCTCTGCGGATAAGACGGCGAAGTACATACCCTCTGCCTTCATTAGAAGGTAGCGCGCCGTCTGCAACAGCAAATGTAACCGTGCGGATATGGTCGGCAATCACTTTAAAAGCGACATCTTTCTCTTTGTCGGTTCGATAAGCTTCCCCTGAAATCTTTTCGGTAGCTTGAATGATCGGTAAAAAGAGATCTGTGTCAAAGTTGGTCGGCGCATTTTGAATGACAGAAACCATTCGCTCTAAGCCCATGCCTGTATCAATATTCTTTTTCGGTAGCGGAGTGTAAGTTCCATCAGGATTATGATTAAATTGAGAAAAAACAAGATTCCAAACTTCCAAATAGCGTTCGTTTTCACCGCCGGGATAAAGTTCCGGATCATTTGGATCGTTTCCAAATTCTTCTCCACGATCATAAAATATTTCAGTATTTGGTCCGCTTGGCCCTTCACCAATATCCCAGAAATTCCCTTCCAAACGGATAATTCGTTCTTCCGGCAACCCGATTTTATTTTTCCAAATGTCATACGCCTCTTCATCTTCCGGATGAATAGTAACTGATAATCTATTTGGGTCGAAGCCAATCCATTTTTCGCTTGTTAAAAATTCCCATGCCCATTCAATCGCCTCTTCTTTAAAATAGTCGCCGATTGAGAAATTTCCGAGCATTTCGAAAAATGTATGATGGCGCGCTGTTTTTCCGACATTTTCAATATCGTTTGTTCGGATTGATTTTTGTGCGTTAGTAATTCTCGGATTTTCAGGAACAACCCTTCCGTCAAAATATTTTTTCAATGTTGCGACACCGCTGTTGATCCACAATAGTGACGGATCATCAACCGGAATTAAAGAAGCGCTCGGTTCAACCGAATGTCCTTTTTCCTTAAAAAAATCTAAAAACATTTGACGAACTTGTGCTGAAGTGAGCTTTTTCATGGCATTCCTCCTAAAATGTCTTCATTTTTCTCGCAAAATAAAAACTCTCGCCTATGTAAATGCTCTGATTTACACAGGGACGAGAGTTACTCGCGGTACCACCCTGATTATGAGCCAATTGCTCATCACCTTCATTTGCCGTAACGTGGCATTTTCGTCAGGTTTTGCCTGCACTCAGAATTAGCGTTCTGTTGCCCTTCATCTAGAGCTTCTTTCAGCCTCGGAAGCCCCTCTCTTTTAAGATGGACTGCAACATACTCGATTCGTCATCGCTTTCATGCACTTATTCCATGTCTATCACGAATTATAGACAACGAAAAATCGCTTGTCAATGCGCTTTCCTCAGAAGGATGATATGCAGCAATATCTCTTTCAGAACAGTGATAAAAGGCACAGCTAAAATTAAACCGATCACTCCGCCGATTTCTCCGCCCGCCAAGAGCGCCATAATAATCACCATCGGATGCATATGCAGGCTTTTCCCAACGATGAAAGGGCCAAGAATATTACTTTCAATAAATTGCAGCCCAAAAATGATGAAAAGCACTACAATTATTTTGTTAATGGAGAGCGTCGCAGCGACCATCAAAGCAGGAACCGCACCGATAAATGGACCGAAATAAGGAATAATATTGGTCATTCCGATAATCGTCCCTAAAATTAACGGATATTTAATTTTAAACAGCCAAAACAAAATCGAAGCCGAAAGCCCGATCAGAAAACAAACAAATAGTTGCCCCCGTAAATAACTTCCGAGCGACTCATCGACGTTTTCTAAAAAACGTCTCCCTTCACGTCTCCATTTCTTCGGGGTGAAGTACCAAATGGCCTTTTTCATTTTCTCATAATCTTTCAACATATAAAAAACGAGAAAGGGAATGACACCAATAATAACAGCATAATCAATAATTGACTTCATGCTTGAAAGCATCCGTTCAAGAAAGGCAGCGACGGATGTTTCCATTCCAGCAATAAAAGATTCAATTCGATGATGAATTTCTCCAGGTAAATTGGTTGTTCCGTCATGAATTTTATCTGTCCAGCTTTGGTAATATTTTGTAAACATAGGGATATTTTCGGAAAGGTCTTTCATTTGTTCAACAAAAATTGGGACACCTTTATAAAAGCTAAAACCGACTCCTCCGAAAAAAATAAAATAGATGATGAGAATCGAACATGTTCTTGGAACACCTGAACGGTAAAGTTTTTCCACTACGGGATGAAGCAAGTAGGTAATGAAGCCGGAAAGCATAAAAGGAATTAAAACAGCTTTTAACATTTTGAAAATAGGAAACCAAATGACTTTTAGCTGAAGAACCATATATACAAACAATGATAAAATGAGAAAAAAAATGATTCGGAAAAGCCATTTCCGCTCTCGCTCATTCATCCCGCATCCCTCCTCTTTTTATTTTGAGGAATGCTCACGCAAATATGCATGAAGGCGCCCATTTTAGGCGCCTCAAATCGCACGATCTTCTTCAGGAAACAAGTCATCTAAAGAACTTAGTGTTCCGTCTTCTTCTACTTGATGTGTGTGAATAATGCCTTTTGTAACGGTAAGCTCAATAAAACAATGCCAACAATAATACTGATTGACTCCGATTTTTCCAATATCTTTGTTTTTACAATTCGGACATGTTAACAAACAGGGACACCTTCTTTATTCATTTATTTAATTATTTATTAATCCGGTATATTCTCGCTATGCACACTACTATTTGTTACCATTTTCCAAAAAATTATACGTCTCTATAAAGCATGCTTTTTTATGCTTAAACAATTTGTCCCCTGTTTGTAGCATCATCTGTCAATCGTTATCGATCTTATGGAAAGGAACAAATTTATTATCCTTCGCCCTCTTCCATAAAATCATATGGAGTGATGTTCTCCATCCCAATGTTGGCATCTTCTAGTGGAAAAGGAAGCTCCTCTTTCAGCTCGGCAAGTTCAGACGTTTTCAGCCTCTCTTTTAAGGTTGTCTGCCTCATCGACTCCTGATTGTTGTATACTCCCATTTTTAACGCTTCCCATTCTCCGCACATAATTAAAAATTGCTTGCTCCTTGTAACCGCTGTATAAATCAAATTTCTTCTCAACATCCGAAAGTAGCCTTTTACTACCGGCAAAATGACAATCGGAAATTCGCTTCCCTGCGCTTTATGGATGGAGCAGCAGTAAGCATGAGTAAACTGATTAAAATCTTGCTTCGTATAGGTTACTTCGATACCGTCGTAAGAAATGACCACCATATCTTCTTTTTCGACATTTTCTTTTGCGTAAAAAATAGAAACAATCTCCCCAATATCGCCATTAAACACGTTTTGATCAGGCTGATTGACGAGCTGCAGCACTTTGTCCCCGATTCGGTAAATAACGTTGCCATGCTTGATCTCTCTTTTTTCTTTTGAAGGGGGGTTTAACATTTCCTGAAGCATTTCATTCAACTGATCAATGCCGGCAATCCCTCTGTACATCGGTGCCAACACCTGTATATCCTTCGCAGAATATCCTTTTTTCAAAGCGTTCTCAATTACTCTCGTTATAACTTCTTTTATTTGTGATGTTGTACAAGGAATAAACGATCTGTCTTGTGTCGTTTGCAAAAGGTTCGCTGGAAGAGTTCCTTGGCGGATTGAATGGGCCAAATCAATAATTGTAGATCCTTCTGCTTGTCTATAAATATCTGTCAGTGTAACAACTGGGATTCGGCCGGATTGAATCAAATCGCGAAGCACTTGGCCGGGTCCAACGGACGGAAGCTGGTGTTCGTCTCCGACAAGAACAATTTGTATGTTCGAAGGAAGCGATTTAAACAATTGATGCATGAGCCAAATATCAACCATTGATACTTCATCAACAATCAGAAGCTTTCCAGAAATCGGATGATCCTCATTGTGTTCAAATCCTTCTGAACCATTCCATCCTAAAAGGCGGTGGATTGTGACGGCAGGAAGACCGGTTGCTTCTGCCATTCTTTTTGCAGCTCGTCCGGTAGGTGCCACCAGTACAATGGGAAACGGCTCTTCCTTCTTTTGATATTCTTTTGGGTTCAATGAAAGGCCGTGGAGGTTCGCATAAATTTCAACGATGCCTTTGATAACGGTTGTTTTTCCCGTTCCAGGCCCGCCGGTCAGCAAAAGAATCGGCGAATGAATAGCCCGCTGAATGGCTTCTTTTTGAGAGGGGGCATACTGAACATTCATTTTTTCTTCCAGTTTTCCTAACTCCAGCAAAAATTCTGATTCAGGAAACATATCTTGAAATTGGTTTTGGGTTAAAATTTCTTCAATGTTATTGGCAAGTCCCACTTCAGCATAGTAAAGAGAGGGTAAATAAATTCGATCTTCCTCGACGATAATTTTTCGATCTTCTTCCAATTCAAGAATGATTCTTTCAATATCCTGATCAGATATGTCTTCTCCATTTTGGGTGAGCAATTTTTTCGCTTTTTCCATCAGCTGAACTTTTGTAACATATACATGTCCTTCTTTTACAGCATCTTGTTCAATAGTGAACAAACAAGCCGCCTTCAGCCGGTCGGGATGATTGCCGGAGATCCCAAGCTCTCTCCCAATTTCATCCGCTCGAATAAAGCCGATCCCTTCAATATCTTCCACCAATTGATATGGGTTTTTTTGAATGATTTTAAGCGTATCTTCCCGATACAGCTGATAAATTTTCATCCCAAGCGCAGGACCAATGCCAAGCTGATTTAATCCGATTAAAACCCCCTCTAAACCTTGATGTTCCTTCAGTGTTTCAGCCAGTATTTTGGCTTTTTCCTTTGAAAGCTTCTTCACTCTTTTTAATGAATCGGGATCCTCCAAAATAATCGAAATCGCATGTTCCCCCAGTTCATTCACGATCGCTTCCGCTGTTTTTTTGCCGATTCCTTTAAAAAGCCCGCTTGATAAATATTGAATAACTCCTTCTTTCGTAGTTGGAAGCTCCTTTTGAAAACGCTCAGCTTGAAATTGTACGCCGAATTTTGGATGGTATTTTTTCGCGCCAAAAAACGTATAGCTGTCATGTAATTGGAGAAGAGGAAAAAAACCCGTCACGGTCACTTGATCTTGCTCAAACTGTTCATTCGTCTCTTCAATTTTCACTTTAATAACAGTATAAAAATTTTGCTCATTCTGGAAGACAATATGTTTAATGACTCCGCGAACAAAAGGAGTACTTTCCTCATGAAACAAACTCTCCTGTTGACCGCCCATCCTCTTTCCTCCTAATTTCGTTTAAATCATTTCTTCTAACAGCCTTTTCCCGTTGCCCGCAAGCAAATGATCCGGTTGAATGGAAAGCGCCATATCAAACATTTTTAAAGCTTCTTCCCTATTTTCTTCAAATGCGTACGCAACACCTAAATTATAATAAGCATCTGCGTGATGTTGATCGAGGTCGATCGTTTTTTCAAACTCTTTTTTTGCTTCTTGAATGTGGCCTGCTTGTGCTAAACATAAACCATATTGAAAGTGAGCGCTGGCATCTTGTTCATCCAGCTCAACCGCCCGCAAAAAATATGGAAGTGCAAGACGGGGCTGTTCAAGCTGGTAAAGAGACATTCCAAGCATAAAATAGACATCTTTATGAGCAAGCCCATACTTTTCCGCCTGATCAAAAAATGTTTTCGCTTTATGATAATCTCCCGCATTATAATGAACGGTTCCAATGCCGTAATACGCAGTAGCCGTCCCTTTATCAATCTCAATCGCCTTTTCATAAAATTTCAATGCTCTTTCTGCATCACCTGAAGAGGCAAGCAAATTCCCAAAATTTACGTATAACACAGGGTTGTTTGGATTTTCTTCCAATGCTTCTGCAAAATATTTCGCTGCTTCTTCCCATTTCCCTTCTTTTATCGCTTCTAAAGCCAGTTGATTTTTATGCATCCATTTCATCCTTTCACATCCAAAGGCAAAGAGGCTGCGCCAAGTTAACAAATCTCATTCCGATCGGTACAGCTTATCTCTTTAACCGACATACCACAGTTTTTCGCCGTTGCGAAATACTTTATCGATAATGCCGCCTCCCAGACATTCCTCTCCATTATAAAAAACGACAGCTTGTCCTGGTGTAACGGCACGGACCGGCTGTTCAAACGAAATTTGTGCAGTTTGATCACCGATCATTTTCACTTTTACCGGCTGATCAGGCTGGCGGTAGCGAAATTTTGCGGTGCAAACAAGCTCATCTGTTGGTTTAACACCGGTTATCCAGTTAACATTTGTTGCGATAATGGAGTCTGAATATAAATGTTCATTATGAAATCCTTGTTCAACATATAAAATATTATTTTTTAAATTTTTTCCAACCACAAACCAAGGATCGCCATTTCCTCCTATTCCGAGTCCATGGCGTTGACCGATCGTATAATACATAAGCCCGTCATGCTTCCCTTTTACCTCACCAGACAACGTCTCCATTTTGCCGGGTTGAGCCGGTAAATACTGGCTTAAAAATTCTTTAAAGTTTCGCTCGCCAATAAAGCAGATGCCTGTTGAATCTTTTTTCTTTGCTGTTGCCAAGTTGGCTTTTTCCGCAATTTCTCTAACTTCTTTTTTTTCAAGATGCCCGATGGGGAACATGACCTTTGACAGCTGCTTTTGATTCAGCTGATTCAAAAAATACGTTTGATCTTTGTTTAGATCCTTTCCTCTGAGCAATTTGTACACACCATCGCGGTATTTTACCCGTGCATAATGGCCTGTTGCGATATAGTCCGCGCCTAAGTCAGCCGCATGCTCCAAAAAAGCTTTAAATTTAATTTCTTTATTGCACATGACATCGGGATTTGGCGTTCTTCCAGCTTTATATTCCTCTAAAAAGTAAGTGAACACTTTATCCCAATACTCTTTTTCGAAATTCACTGCATAATAAGGAATCCCAAGCTGATTGCATACACGGATTACATCATCATAATCTTGCGTTGCCGTACATACGCCGTTTTCATCCGTATCATCCCAATTTTTCATAAAGACCCCGATGACTTCGTACCCTTGTTCTTTTAGGAGCAAAGCAGTTACAGATGAATCTACTCCGCCAGACATCCCGACTACGACTCTTGTTTCATGCGGCGCCTTTTCCATCTCTCTCACCTCTTTCTATTTTGACGTTAACCTTTTAACAATCTCGGCTGTTTTTTTGGCAGCCGATTCAATTTGTGCCTCCGTATTTCCTAAGCCGAAGCTGAATCGAACCGATGAAGTTATTTCTTTTGAATTTTTGCCAAACATTGAAACGAGCACATGCGACGGTTCAACTGATCCTGCTGTACAAGCTGATCCGCTTGATGCCGCAATTCCCGCCAAATCGAGGTTGACAAGTAGCGATTCAACGTTTGTTCCCGGAAAGAAAACGTTTAATATATGAGGCAGGCTGTTGTCAATCGAGCCGTTCACAGCGAAGGAAATGCCCTCTTGTTCAAACACATCGATCATGATTTGTTTAAAATGCACATATTGCTCTGTTTTTTCCTTTCTTGTTTGTTCTGCAATTTTTGCGCTTTCCGCAAACCCGATAATCGCTGGAACATTTTCCGTTCCGGCTCTTCTCTTCAATTCCTGCTCACCGCCATGCATGCGCGGAGTGAATTTCACCCCAGCTTTTGCATATAAAAAACCGATCCCTTTCGGCCCATTTATTTTATGACCGGAAACCGACAGCAGATCGACATTCAGCTCGCGAACATCAATTGGAACGAGTCCGTATGCTTGAACTGCATCGGTATGAAAATGCGCTTGATGGTTTTGTAATAATCTTCCTATTTCTGAAATAGGCTGTAAGGCACCTACTTCATTATTTCCATACATAACTGTGACAAGAATCGTTTCATCTTTTAAAGCTTTTTTAAGATCCTCGACAGAAATAACTCCCGATTGATTGACAGGCAAATACGTAACGTGAAATCCGTTTTTTTCTAGATAGCGGCAAGATTGGAGGACAGCCGGATGCTCAATTTCTGTTGTGATAATATGGTTTCCTTTTTCTTTATTAGCAAGCGCTGTTCCAATTACCGCTAAATTATCTGCTTCTGTTCCTCCGCTTGTAAATATGATTTCTTTTGGGTCGGCATGAATACTTTTGGCAAGGAGCTCTCGAGCCTCATCCACTTCTCGTCTGCTTTCTCTGCCAAAAGAATGGATGCTAGACGGATTGCCGAAATAATCCTTCATAAAGGTTGTCATTTTATCTAAAACTGCGGGATGGACTGGCGATGTTGCCGCATGATCCAAATATATCCGTTCCAAAGTTAATTCCTCCCGACTTTAAATGTAAAACATGTAAGCGTCCTGCTCATTATCTCCTGTATGGCTTGCTAAATCATCAAGTGTCATGTTGTCAAGAACGTCCTTCACCGCATCGCGGATTTTTAACCATAGATGCCTTTGAGCAGGCGGTTCATCTTCAATTCCTTCAACAGGGGTGATCGGTCCTTCCAACACACGGATAACGTCACCAGCCGTTATTTTGGACGGATCGTTCGCTAAAATATATCCGCCATAAGCTCCGCGAATGCTTTTGACAAGTCCGGCATTGCGGAGAGGAGCAATTAATTGTTCCAAATAATGCTCTGATAAATCATGAGATTGTGCGATACTTTTCAAAGATGTCGGTCCTTCTCCGTACTTTCGCGCCAATTCAATCATAATCGTTAAACCATAGCGTCCTTTCGTTGAAATTCTCACGTTTCTACACTCCTATTTTTTAGTTTTTTCAAGATTTTCACCATCTTTGTTCTACTTTAAACTTTAGACATTATAGCATATTATTTTATTAGTGGGTAAATGAGATGATATGATTTTTATTTGGGAGCGATAAAATGGAACCTTTAGCGTATAGAATGCGTCCAACCAAAATAGAAGATATTATTGGACAAGAACATTTAGTTGGAAAAGGAAAGATTATTGAACGAATGGTGCGAGCTAAATATTTAAGCTCGATGATTTTATACGGACCTCCTGGAATCGGAAAAACATCTATTGCAACAGCAATAGCAGGCAGCACTAACACGCCTTTTCGAAAGCTGAATGCGGTTGTCCACAATAAAAAAGATATGGAAATTGTTGTAGAAGAAGCAAAAATGTCAGGGCAAATCATTCTCATTTTAGATGAAGTGCACAGACTTGATAAAGGGAAACAAGATTTTTTGCTTCCACATTTAGAAAACGGCATGATTATTTTAATCGGTGCAACGACAAGCAATCCGTATCATGCCATTAACCCGGCGATTCGGAGCCGCTGTCAAATTTTCGAATTGCACCCTCTTTCTCCAGATGACATTATGATTGCCCTGAAAAGAGCTCTTACAGACCCAAGAGGACTGAGCGACTTTCCTGTTCAAATCAGCGACGAAGCTCTAAGACATTTTGCCGAAAGCTCCGGCGGAGATGTGCGTGCGGCGTTAAATGGATTAGAACTCGCCGTTTTATCAACAAAGGAAGATGAGAATGGGAACATTTGCATTACGGTTGAAATTGCTGAAGAGTGCATGCAAAAAAAGAGCTTTTCCCACGATAAAGACGGAGATCATCATTACGATGTTTTATCTGCTTTTCAAAAGTCTATTCGCGGGTCCGATGTAAACGCAGCGCTTCACTATTTGGCCAGATTAATTGAGGCAGGGGATCTTTCTTCGATTGCAAGGCGTTTAACGGTCATCGCCTATGAAGATATTGGTCTTGCAAATCCGCAAGCGGGACCTAGAACTCTTTCGGCTATAGAAGCAGCTGAGCGCATCGGTTTTCCCGAAGCACGCATCCCTTTGGCCAATGCGGTGATTGAACTATGTTTATCCCCTAAATCAAACTCTGCTTATAAAGCGATTGATGCAGCTTTAGCCGACATTCGCTCAGGAGTGACAGGCGAGGTCCCTTCCCACTTGCGGGATGCTCATTATAAAGGAGCAAAGCAGCTTGGCAGAGGAGTGAACTATTTATATCCGCACGATTATGAATCAGGCTGGGTAAACCAGCAATATTTGCCTGACCCCATCAAGCATAAAAAATATTACAAGCCAAAAAGAACGGGCAAATTCGAGCAGGCTTTAGCGCAAATATATGAAAATATCGAGAAAAAGAAAAAAGAAAAGGACGAATAGGAAGCTTCGGTCATGTCCGCGTCATCTTGAAAAAATAAATAGGATTGTCCAAAATGTCAAAACCTCATGGAAAACGTAAATAAAAGGGGGCGTCAATAAGCCGAAAAACGGCTTATTTGACACCCCCATTTTTTAATCGTCGTCGCCGACACGATAAATTTTTATATCCTTCAGCAATTCATTAATTACATGACCAGCCATAATCAATCCGGCTACGGATGGCACAAAGGCATTTGATGACGGGGGCATTTTTGCTTTGCGGATCGTTGATTCGTTATTGCCGACTTCTTTTCTGACATCTTCTCTAATAACAACAGGGCGTTCATCAGAAAATACGACTTGAATTCCCTTTCGGATCCCTTCTTTTCGCAGTTTCGTTCGAATCACTTTGGCAATCGGATCTGTATGTGTTTTTGAAATATCTGCTACTCGGAAACGGGTTGGATCCGTTTTGTTGGCTGCCCCCATGCTTGAAATAATAGGAATATTCCGTTTCAGGCATTCCTTCATTAAATGAATTTTATAGCTGATCGTATCGCTGGCGTCAATCACATAGTCAGGGTTTAGCTTAAAAAAGTCTTCATACGTCTCTTCCGTGTAAAACATTTTTAATGCAATTACTTCACAATCCGGATTAATGTCAGCAATTCTTGCTTTCATTAAATCCACTTTCGGTTTTCCAACCGTCGACAAAAGCGCATGGATTTGCCGGTTAATATTCGTAATATCGACATCATCTTTATCGATCAAAATCAATCGCCCGATGCCTGATCGTGCAAGAGCTTCGACGGCAAAAGATCCAACTCCGCCAACCCCTAAAACGGCTACGGAGCTGTTTTTCAATTTATGTAAACCTTCTTTTCCAATCGCTAGTTCATTTCGGGAAAACTGATGAAGCAAAAAAAATCACTCCAATTTGTCAAAATTCAGTGTACAAACTAAAAAAGTCCCAATTGTGCCGTCGCCGTTTCCTTCGTTTTGAACCCGCTCTCAGCAGGTGGGTGCCCTGTTCTAAAGCTTTGTAAGTCCTCGTGCCATATGCATTTGAGGCATTTACTCACTTTAGAAACTCCGGGCTCCCATTTAAATCGTTGTTCGGTCAAAACTAGGTGTACGACGCACACATCAGGACTTAAATTTTGAATAAAGAATATCATAATTAGCATGAGATTTCAAGATAAAAAACAAATAATGGAAATTATTACCTTGAGCTATGTTTCACTTCAAGATGCAGTTCATCCAATTGCTCTTTGTTTACTTGGCTTGGTGCCTCCGTTAACAAACAGCTCGCACTTGCTGTTTTCGGAAAGGCAATCGTATCCCGTAAGTTTGTTCTTCCTGCCAAAAGCATTACAATCCGATCCAATCCTAGTGCAATTCCACCATGCGGCGGCGTACCGTATTCGAAGGCTTCCAGCAAAAATCCGAACTGTTCTCTTGCTTGTTCCTCTGTAAAACCAAGAAGTTTGAACATCTTTTCTTGAACGTCTTTTTCAAAAATCCGAATCGACCCTCCGCCAAGTTCATATCCATTTAACACTAAGTCATATGCTTGAGCCCGCATTTTGAGAGGATCTTTCTCAAAGTACTCCAAGTCCTCACGAAACGGCATAGTAAACGGATGATGCAATGCATAATAGCGGCCGTCTTCTTCATTATATTCAACGAGCGGCCAATCCGTAATCCATAAAAATTCAAGTTTATCTTCTTCGATCAGCCCTAAATCTTTTCCTAGTTTTAGTCTGAGAGCCCCCAAAGAATCAGCAACAACATTCGGCTTGTCGGCAACAAACAGAAGCAAGTCTCCATTCTGTCCTTCAGCTGCTTGCAAAATACTATTTTGTTCATTTTCTGATAGAAATTTTGCAATTGGGCCTTTTACTTCATTTTCTTCTACTTTAAGCCAAGCCAAACCTTTCGCTCCATAATTGTGAACATACTCTTGGAGAGCATCTAGATCTTTGCGTGAAAATTCGTCTTTTTTTCCTTTTACATTGATTAGCTTTACTTGCCCTCCACCTGCAACTGCTTGACTGAAAACTTTGAAAGCGGAGCTTTTCACAATTTCAGATACATCAACAAGTTCCAGGCCGAATCGAACGTCCGGCTTGTCCGACCCAAAGCGCGCCATCGCCTCATCATATGGCATGCGTTGGAATGGAAGAGTAAGCTCGATTCCTTTCACTTCTTTTAACACATGAGCCATCATCTTTTCGGTTAGATTCATAATATCTTCTTGGCTCATAAAAGAAGTTTCTATATCTATTTGGGTAAATTCCGGCTGTCTGTCTGCGCGCAAATCCTCATCGCGGAAGCATCTTGCAATTTGATAATATTTATCAAATCCTGAAACCATTAGAAGCTGTTTGAATATTTGCGGCGATTGCGGGAGCGCATAAAATTCCCCCTCATGGACGCGAGAAGGGACAAGATAGTCCCGTGCTCCTTCCGGTGTGCTTTTCGTTAAAATGGGGGTTTCCACATCAATAAATCCATTTTCATCCAAAAAGTTGCGAATCGCTCTCGTAATTTGATGCCGCATTTTTAACGTTTCAAACATGACTGGACGGCGCAAATCTAAATAACGGTATTTTAAACGAACCTCTTCGGAAATGTCCGCTTTTTGATCCGCAAGTGAAAAAGGAGGAGTTTTGGCGCTGTTTAAAATGGTTACCGATTGAACAACCACTTCCACTTTTCCTGTTCGAATGTTCGGATTAATCGTCTCTTCCGATCTTTTCACCACTTCGCCTTCAATGTCCAATACATACTCGCTGCGGATTTTTTCAGCTATTTCTAACGCTTCCTTTGAAACTTCAGGATTAAAAACAATTTGGACAACTCCTGTCCGGTCGCGCAAATCGATAAAAATAAGTCCTCCTAAATCGCGGCGTCTTTGCACCCATCCTTTTAAAACGACCTTTTCGCCGATTGCTTTTTCGGAAATTTCTCCACAATAATACGAACGTCCAAACATCCTACATACTCTCCTTTACTTTCTCTCTTTTATATACTCTGCAAGTCGTTCAAATGCCACCGCATCTTGTTCGCCTGTTGCCATGTTTTTTACGTTCGCCACGCCTTTTTCTAACTCCTCATCACCTATGATGATGACAAATTTGGCTTGAAGCCTGTCCGCTTGCTTCAGTTGTGCTTTCATTTTCTTATTTTCATAATCTTTGTCTGCAGAAATGCCGGCTTTCCGCATTTCCTGCAATAGAGATACCGACCGTTCCTTCGCCCGATCTCCCAGTGCCACAATATAACAATCTAGACCTTTTTCAATCGGAAGAGCGATGTTTTCAGCATCAATTGCTGCTAACAGGCGTTCAATGCTTAAAGCAAAGCCGATCCCCGGCGTGCTTGGCCCTCCGGCTTCTTCGACCAAGCCGTTATATCTTCCGCCGCCGCATAAAGTCGTAATCGCCCCAAACCCTTCCGCATTGCTCATGATTTCAAATGCTGTATGGTTATAATAATCCAATCCGCGGACGAGATTTGGATCGATTTCATACTCAATGCCAAGCTCCGTTAAATATTTTAACACTTGATCAAAATATTGCTTTGATTCATCGTTTAAAAAGTCAATGATGGAAGGGGCGCTTTTCATCAATTCATGCTCGCGGTCTTGTTTACAATCAAGTATTCTTAACGGATTTTGCTCAAGCCGCTTTTGGCAATCAGAGCAAAATTCTCCAATTCTCGGCTTAAAATGGTTGACTAAAGCAGCACGATGTGCAGCTCTGCTCTCTTGATCTCCCAAACTGTTAATGACAAGCTTCAATTTTTTTAAGCCGAGCGATTGATAAAACGCCATCGCCAAAGAAATAACTTCAGCATCCAGCGCAGGGTCGTCCGAGCCGAGAGCCTCCACACCGAATTGAACAAATTGCCGAAAACGCCCTGATTGCGGTCTTTCATACCGAAACATCGGACCGATGTAAAAAAGCTTTACAGGCTGGTTCGGATCTGCGTACATTTTCTTTTCAACAAAAGCGCGGACGACTGCTGCCGTTCCTTCCGGTCTTAATGTTAAACTTCTTCCTTTCCTGTCGGAAAAAGTGTACATTTCTTTTTGGACAATATCGGTTGATTCGCCTACACCCCTTTGAAATAATTCCGTATGTTCAAAAATGGGGGTTCGAATTTCTTGAAAGCGATAAAGACGGCATATTTCCCTAGCTTTTTTCTCAACATATTGCCATCTTGAAGCCTCCGACGGCAAAATATCCTGTGTACCTCGCGGGATTTGAAAAGCCATTGTCGATTCTCCTCCACTTATAAAATAAATTCCATAAAAAAACCCGTCCCCTGACGATTCCCGTAGGGACGGGAGAGTCTCCCGTGGTGCCACCCTAATTGAAGCAATGCTTCCACTTAAAAGTTAACGCCTATTTACGTTTCCTCCTACTTTTACACCTTTCAGAGGAAAACCTCCGGAGTGTTCTTCACTAAGCGATCATGGGGAAAGGCTTTCAGCCTAAGGCCTTTCCTCTCTGTCCATGTGCATCCCAGCTACTTGTCTCCGTCATCGGTTGTTTATGTACGTTATTTTTAAATCTAGAATTTTATATTATCATACGAACAATACTGTGTCATGTCAAGAACGGCTGAGCCGATCACGGAGCTTTTTCGCCTCCTCTTGATTTAAAGCATGCTCAAACGAAACCTCTATTAAAATATCCTGCATCGTACGATCACTGAAAGAAATACCAAACTGGTCATGAAAAATTGATGCGGAGAAAGAATGTTTTTCACTGGACCGCATATTTTTCCCCTTTCTTTTTCATCAGAATTTGCGTCTTAGTCTTCCCGCAAAAAAATGAAAAAATACTCAATGTAAAAAAGGAAATGCCGAAATAAAAATAGAAATAGTTTTTTGCATGAATGTGAAAGGAGCATGGCCATTGCGAAAAAAATGCTTTTTAATCGTTCTGTTGCTTTCACTGCTTTTTACTTCTACCGCTCCAGTTTTTCATTCAGCCCAAGCGGATACGCAATATGCAGTCATTAAGCAAGATAAAGTAAATGTCCGGACAGGTCCCGGTTTAAGCTATCCCGTCATGAAAAGCGTTCGGTACGGTGAAAAATACCCGATTGTCGCAAGGAAAGGAGATTGGGTGAAAATTCAATTAAAACAGGGCTCTTCCGGGTGGGTAGCCGATTGGCTTCTTTCAGTAGAAACCGAGCTTCAAAAAAAGGATTATGTCGTTTCTACGACTACCGGGTTAAGAATCCGTTCTGGCCCCGGGACAAACTATAAAGTTGTTGGACAGTTTCCTAAAGGGGAAAAAGCGCATGTGTTGACGAAACAGGGGAAATGGGTGAAAATTTCCTATAATGGCCGGCAAGGATGGGTCTCTTCGGCATATGTAGCTCCAGCAACCAGCAAAACCCCTTCGAATCAGAAGCATAGCCTCGGTACGGTTACAGCCACTATATTAAATGTTCGTTCAAAACCAAATGCACAATCATCAATTACCGGCAAGCTGACAAAAAACATGAAAGTTGAAATCATTTCGGAACAAGGCAATTGGTATAACATTCGCTACAACAATGTGACGGGGTGGGTGTCGAAGCAATATATTACCAAAGCAGCAGCTAAAAGCAGCAGCACTTCCCCGCAAAAAGGAAGGATTACAGCCAGCTCGTTAAATGTTAGAAGCGGTCCGTCTTTACACTCAAAAATTGTCGGTACCATTAAAAAAGGAACAGAGGTAGAAATCATAGGTGCAAACGGAGATTGGTATCAAATTAGATATGCGAAAAACAAAACAGGCTGGGCATCCAAAAGATATATCGAAGCTGGCTCAAAGAAAACAAACGGCGCTCAATCAGTTGTCCTTTTATACGACGGAACAAATTTGCGCAGTGCACCTTCCACTTCTGCAAAAATTGTTCAAAGAGGAAACAAAGGGCAGACTTTTCCAATTGTAGGGATTTATAATAATTGGTATAAAATTCAGCTCCGAAACGGTCAAACAGCTTATGTAGCAAGCTGGGTCGTCACAACAACAAGCGAAAACAATTCCAATAAAGGGACAAGCACACCGTCAAACGGTAAAAAAGTCATTATCGATCCGGGCCACGGAGGCTATGACAGCGGGACGATCGGTGTCAGAGGGACGCTGGAAAAACATTTAACCTTAAAAACAGCTAAACTTGTGTACAACAAATTAAAAAGAGCAGGTGTAAATGCAGTTTTAACTAGAAGCGACGATACATATATCAGCCTGCAATCCCGTGTAGGAATTTCTGTAAAAAACAACGCAAACGCCTTTGTGAGCATCCATTATAATAGCTCAATCATTCCAAGCGCAAATGGAATCACAACTTTTTATTACAATTCTACAAAGGATAAAGCATTAGCAAATGTAATTCACAAAGAGATGGTGAGGCATGTCAATTTAAGAAACCGCGGTGTTCAATTTGGAAATTATTTTGTGCTGCGTGAAAATAAACGTCCTGCTGCTTTGCTTGAACTAGGTTTTTTGAGCAATCCTATGGAAGAGTGGACAGTCAGCACAAACGCTTACCAAGAGAAAATCTCACAAGCGATTTATAAAGCGGTCGTTAAATATGTAAACTCATAAAAAAATCGTGAGCAGCTCGCTCACGATTTTTTATTTGCTTTCGATAATCAATGTTACTGGGCCAACATTTGTAAATTCAACAGCCATCATCGCTCCGAAAGAACCCGTTTCAACACGTACGCCTTTTTCTCTCAGTTTGTCGTTGAAAGATTCATATAGTTTTTCAGCAATATCCGGTTTGGCTGCTTGCATAAAATTTGGCCTTCTTCCTTTCCGGCAATCGCCGTACAGCGTAAATTGGGAGACGGATAAAACTTCGCCCCCAACATCTAAAAGAGATAAATTCATTTTCCCTTCTTCATCATCAAATATGCGCAAATTGGCCACTTTATCCGCTAAAAACTCTGCATCCTTTTCCGTATCCTCGTGTGTAACACCGACTAGCACCATTAAACCGAACTCAATCGAACCAACAACTTGTCCATCTACTTTGACATTTGCATTCCTTGCTCGTTGTACTACAACTTTCATCATGTATTTCCTTTCTTAATTCATAATTCTCCGCACTGAATATACATCCGGTATTTGCTTGATCCGATCCACAACTTTTTGAAGATGACTGACATTTTGAATCGAAATTCCTAAATGGATGTTCGCTACTTTGTTACGGTCCGTTCTTCCCGAAATTGTCGTAATGTTTGTCTTCGTCTCTGTTACAGACTGGAGCACTTCATTTAATAAGCCGCGCCGGTCAAAACCTAAAATCTCAATTTCCACATTGTATTCCTTCTGGCCGTCCAGCTGATTTTCCCATTCCACTTCAATTAACCTGTCTTTTGCATCCTCTTTATTGACATTTGGACAATCAGACCGGTGAACAGATACCCCTCTTCCTTTTGTAATAAATCCGACAATATCATCGCCAGGGACTGGGTTGCAGCAGCGGGAAAGCCTGATTAACAAATTATCAATACCCTTTACAGACACTCCTGCATCACGGCGCTTCGGCCGCCTTGCACCTTGTTGAACCACCTTTTCCATCAATTTTTCCTGCTCTTCTATATCCCGCTGTTTGCGAATTTTTTCGACTAAGCGGTTTGCAACCTGTAAAGCAGTAATGCCGTTGAAGCCAACTGCCGCATACATATCGTCCTCGTTTGAAAAATTAAATTTTTCCGCGACACGTTTTATATTTTCTTGAGTAAGGACTTCTTTCACATCAAAATCCATCGCTTTAATTTCTTTTTCAATTAATTCTTTTCCTTTTTCAACATTCTCCTCTCGGCGCTGCTTTTTGAAAAATTGGCGAATTTTATTTTTCGCTTGAGAGGTCTGCGTCAATTTAAGCCAATCTTGGCTCGGACCGTAAGAATGCTTCGACGTCAATATTTCCACTATATCTCCGGTTTTTAATTTATAATCAAGAGGCACTATTTTTCCGTTTACTTTTGCTCCGATCGTCTTATTGCCTATTTCAGAATGAATTCTGTAGGCGAAATCAATCGGAATCGACCCGGCGGGAAGCTCAATGACATCTCCTTTTGGAGTAAATACAAACACCATGTCAGAGAACAGATCAACTTTCAATGCCTCCATAAATTCTTCGGCGTTGGAAGAATCGTTTTGAAACTCCAATATTTCTCTAAACCAGCTCAGTTTTTTATCAAAAGATGTAATGCTTTTTCCTTCTTTATAAGCCCAATGGGCGGCAATCCCGTATTCAGCGATCGCATGCATTTCGTATGTGCGAATTTGAACCTCAAGGGGATCCCCCTTCGGACCGATGACAGTCGTGTGAATGGATTGATACATGTTTGTTTTCGGCATTGCAATATAATCTTTAAATCTGCCAGGCATCGGCTTCCAGCATGTGTGAATGATGCCAAGCACTGCGTAGCAGTCTTTTATGCTGTTCACAATAATTCGCACAGCCAGCAAATCATATATTTCGTTAAATTGTTTATTTTGGAGAACCATTTTACGATAAATGGAATAAATATGCTTCGGCCGGCCGTACAGCTCTGCCTTTATCTTTACTTCTTCAATTCGCTTCTTTAAATCTTCAATTACCTCTTCAACATACTTTTCCCGTTCTGCACGTTTCTTTTTCATCAAATTGACAATTCGGTAGTATTGCTGCGGATTTAAATACCGCAAGGCTGTATCTTCAAGTTCCCATTTGATTTTTGAGATTCCGAGGCGATGGGCGAGAGGAGCAAATATTTCCAACGTTTCATTGGCGATTCTTCGCTGCTTTTCCTGCGGCAAATGTTTTAACGTACGCATATTGTGAAGACGGTCTGCCAGTTTAATTAAAATGACCCGAATGTCCTTCGCCATAGCGACAAACATTTTCCGGTGATTCTCCGCCTGCTGCTCTTCTTTTGATTTATATTTAATTTTTCCCAGCTTTGTTACTCCATCCACAAGCATAGCGACTTCATCGTTAAATTCTTGTCGAAGCTCGTCTAATGTCACATCCGTATCTTCCACAACATCATGTAAAAAGCCGCCAGCAATCGTTGTAGGATCCAGCTCCAAGTCTACTAGAATCCCGGCAACCTGCACCGGATGCATAATATATGGTTCGCCTGATTTGCGATATTGCCCATGATGGGCGTTTTTTGCAAACTCGTATGCTTTTTTTATAAACTCTATATCGTCAGGCGGAAGATACTTTTCCGCTTTTTCGAAGATCTGTTCAGCTGTCAACATTTGTTCGTTTGCCATGGGATCACCTTTAATTGTATATACGTTATTGTTTTTATTATTAAATAAAATTAACAAACATGTAAAGAGAAGAATACGATCCTTTTGAAAAGGGGTAAAAAAAAATAGAGCTGCTGCAGCTATTTTGCGAGTGGATGGAAAATATTACAACTTCTAAAGTTTTTCATTTTATTGTTTTAAAAAAAAAAGCACCCATTAAGAGTGCTTCATTTATAGATTTGCGCCGATTAATATTTAATCAATGCTAATATATCATAGCCTTCAAGCCTTTTTCTGCCCTCAAGATAAGACAATTCAATTAAAAAGGCAATGCCGGCAACCTCTCCGCCAAGCTGTTCCACTAATTTAATGGTAGCTTCAATCGTTCCTCCAGTCGCCAGCAAATCATCGGTTATTAACACTCGCTGGCCAGGCTTAATCGCATCTTTATGAATGGTTAATGCATCTTTTCCGTACTCAAGCCCGTATTCCACCTTGATCGTTTCGCGCGGAAGCTTGCCTTCTTTTCGAACAGGTGCAAAACCAACTCCGAGAGAGTAAGCAACTGGGCAGCCGATGATAAACCCTCTTGCTTCTGGACCGACAACAATATCAATCTTCTTTTCACGCGCATATTGAACAATTTGGTCTGTTGCATATTTAAATGCTTCCCCGTTGTCCATTAATGTTGTGATATCTTTAAAAGAAATGCCCGGTTTTGGAAAATCTTCAACAATTGTCACGTATTTTTTTAAATCCATCACTCGTCCTCCTCGGTTGTTTACCATTCATGAACTTGTAAAAATTTATCGGCATCTCGTTTCAAGACTGCCTTTTCAAACCATTCCTTCAGTTCTTGATAAGAAGAATAGAGAAGCTGCTGTTCCAGTTTCATTTGATCCAGCTTCTGCTGATATGTCCCGGATTCTGATAAATCCCGTTTTTTCACCTTTTTGTTTAATGTAATCACACCATTGTTTATTGTAACAAATTCAAGTTCAAAAAACACCTTTGTCATAAAAAAGATCGTTTCTTTTGTCCAGCCGCGGTATTTGGCTAAATCTTCCCCATATTTTTTGTAATCGAAAGAACTTTTTTTCGTTAAGAATGCGTAATACCATTTAAAATGCTCTCTTGTCGGCATTGTTTGAAAAAAGTGGTCTGCATGCTGATAAAAAATAGCATAAATTCTTTCAGGCATTCCTTGCTCAAATGCTGAAACAAGAAATTCGATTGCCGGGGGCATATCGAGAAATACAACATACTTATTGGAAACATCTATATTTTTGTAATCCTTTATTTCTGATATTATATGAATTTCATGAATGTACGGTTGATCTTGATATAATTTTATAGATTCTTCATGAAAGGCGATCAGCAATCGTTTTTCAGCAGGAAGTTTAGAGAGCAAAGCCTCCGTTCCTCTTGAACCTCGCCAATCAAAAAGCTGCCACGCTGGCACGGCAAGGTCTTGAAGCAATAGCTGCGGCTTTTTTACATAATTCCATTCGTTGATCGCAAGCTCACCGACAATAGAAACGTTTGCGAAAGGAGATATTTCTTCTGCCAATTCTCCCTGTCCAAAGCCGACGACATCTAATTCAAATTCCTTCTCCTCAATCTTCATTTTCAAATGATTTCCGTTTACCCCAATTTTTCTAACATCTGCCGCATTGACATTCTCTAGTAAAAAGAGCGGCTTCGGATTATCGACTCCGAAAGGGGCAAGCTTCTCCAGCTCTTCGACTGCTTTTATTGTGACATGCTCCAATGAACAGGCACATTCAATGTTTTTTACAGGAATAAAATCTTCATCTGAAAGCTGACTATTTGCAAGATCGATCATTTTTTGGCGCAACTCGTCAATATGCTCTGCTTTCAGCGTCATGCCAGCAGCCATCGTATGGCCTCCAAAATGAGGGAGAAGCTCCCTGCATTCCGATAAGTTTTTAAATAGATCAAACCCTTGAATGCTTCGCGCAGACCCTTTGGCAAGACCTGTCTCACGATCAATGCTCAACACGATGGCAGGACGGTAAAATTTTTCGACCAATCTGGAAGCAACGATTCCGATCACTCCAGAATTCCAGTTTTCTTTTGCGACGACTAAAACAGGATTGTCTTCGATTGGAAAATTTTTTTCAATTTCCTTAATCGCTTCGTCCGTTATCTCTTGTACAAGCTTCTGCCTTTGTTTATTTAATTGATCGATTTCCTTAGCAAGCATATCAGCTTTTTCTTCATCTTCTGTCAACAACAATTCAACGGCAGGATCGGCTTCTTTCAGCCTCCCTGCCGCATTGATTCTCGGTCCTAAAACAAATCCTATCGTTTCCTCATTTACGGAAGATTTGTCCACTCCAGCAATGGAAAGAAGCGAATTTATGCCAGGTCTTGTCGTCGTTTTTAATTTTTCAATCCCTTTTTTCGCAAGAAGCCGATTTTCTCCGTATAAAGGTACTAAATCAGCAATTGTTCCAATGGCTGCGATCTCTATCAGAGATTCTGGAACCTTTCCATAAAGGGCATGGGCCATTTTAAAAGCAACGCCTACACCTGCCAGCTCCTTAAAAGGATATGTTGAATTTGGCAATTTCGGATGAATGATCGCATACGCATCAGGCAAAACAGGCCCCGGTTCATGATGGTCTGTGATAATGAGGTCGATTCCAAGCCTTTTGGCTAAATCCGCTTCATTGATTGCCGCGATGCCGGTATCAACTGTTATAATCAGCCTGCATCCTTTTTCATGAATCATTCGGAAAGCATGTTCGTTTGGCCCGTATCCTTCTGAAAATCGATTCGGTATGTAAAAATCGACGTTTGCCCCCAATTCCTTTAATGCCGTCAACAGGACGGCAGTGCTGGAAACGCCGTCCGCATCATAATCACCGTATACGACAATCTTTTCACCAGCGCGGATTGCTGCAAAAATACGCTCACATGCCCGCTCCATCCCATCCAACAAAAAAGGATCATGAAATGAAGGTTCCTTTATATGTAAAAACTCTTTTGCTTCTTCAACATTTTGAATGCCGCGATTCACAAGTAATCGAGCAGTCAAATAGGTAATATTCAAAGAGTCGATTAATGCTCGAACAGCCTCTTCGTTGGACTCATCCCTATATAAACGATTCCAACGAAATTTAGATCTCAGCATAATTTCACCCCTCAACTTCTCCTATTATACAGAACGAAATGAAATGTTTTCAAACACTATTTTCAAGGCGATGTTTCTTCATAAGAAAGAGAGGGGCTGTCCGATGAGTTCCTAAAATGAAGGAGTTTGGAGAAATACATTGTAAAGGACAAAAATAATCGAATAAAATTTGTAAATGTCCTTCATAGAGGCAATGAAGTTCGACAAGAAGCAATTGTATGCGCTGAATGTCCGTCATAAAACTTTTGAAGAACCTAATTCAGAAAGAGAGCATAAGAAAAGTCCTTCATAAGACTTCTGAAGCATAAACACAAGATAGGAAAAATAGTCTGTCCGATAAATCCCTAAAATGATCGAGTAGGAGGGAGCGATTAACTCCCGTCCTCTCACACCACCGTACGTACGGTTCCGTATACAGCGGTTCAATTAAGATGATTGACGCAAGTCTTTATAACTTCCGTGAATAGCTGTTCTCTTTATGCCAGTGGTCACTCCACCCTCCAAGAGGTCTCCCACGGGATTCACCGCTTCCTTCCTCAAGTGAGGTACTACGTTTTCTGTGTTCATCATGACTCACTGAATGCCAAGGGCTATTCTCTCTTAATTGTTCGGTCCTTCTTAGTTGTTCTAGACCAACTAATACTATGACCTCTGCTGACTTCTGACTGTTCAGCTATCTATCACTAGATAGGTTACCAAGGTTACTTGGCGTGCCAGCCAGACCTCCCCGGGTAAGAGTGTAATCTTTCCTTCCATCCATCTGCTTCATTTACTCTGTATCACCTTCGGCAGAAAGGGCTTTGTTTTGTCTTGCAAACTCACCCAGTGATACCTAGCCTCATATGAAGTTCGTGTTCCGAGAGACCTTAAAGTTTGCCGCTCGCTTCCTTCAGATTCCGCGTCACCACGGACACCCTTGCGTTAAGCTAACTGCTACTTCTGCCTTCGCAGCTCGGGACTTTCCCCCTATAGATTACACCCATGCCGGGCGCACAAGGAGCCCCAAAAAGTCAGTTAACCCTGACTTTTTGGACAGCCCCTTCGAACTTTTACAGCGGCTGTTCACTAGTTTTCTTTTACAGAACGTTTTTCAATTTGCTTCCATTTCCAAACGAGCCAAAGCTGGCTGGCGATAAACAAAGAGGAATAAACGCCTGCGATCAATCCAACCAACAAAGCAATCGAGAAATTTAAAATGGACGAGCTTCCGAATAAAATGAGAGCGACAACAGCAAAGATCACGGTTAAAACGGTGTTAATCGATCTTGTAAAGGTTTGCCGCAAGCTTTTGTTGACAATTTCCGCAAGCTGCTCAAATGTTTTTATTTTTTTCGCTTTTCCCATGTTTTCTTTTATACGGTCAAACGTAACAATCGTATCGTTGATCGAGTAACCAATAATCGTCAACACGGCCGCGATAAATGTAATGTCTACTTCAAGACGGGTAATGCTGAAAAAGGAAACGATAAAAAAGGCATCGTGCAATAGGGCAAGCACAGCTGCAAGCGCCATATAAAATTCAAAGCGGATGGATACATATATGATAATCCCAATGGAAGCAATTGCAACACCGATGAGAGCATTTCGCGCCAGCTCTTTTCCGACTGTTGGCGAAACCGTGCTTATATTTGGCTCTATCCCATACAGCTCTGTGAAATGTTCTTTTACATTTGAAATCGTTTCTTTATCAAATGTGCCTACAAATCGTACAACTGCTGTGCTTTTATCATTACCAGATAATACAATTTCATCCGGCTTAAGCCCGATTGATTTGAATTCTTTTTCGATTGTATCAGTCGATAGCGGCTCATTTGTCGCTAGCTCGACCCGCGTTCCGCTCGTAAAATCGATGCTTAGATTCAATTTAGCAACAAAGAGGAGGATGATGCCTGCGATAATTAATACACTTGATAAAACGAAAAACTTCTTCCGATGTTTAACAAAATCAATATGATCAAAGCGAGTTGGAACATCGGTATCTTTATTCGTTTTCGTAATATCCAAAATATCGCTTTTCCTCACACTAAACCAATGCGGCTTTTTGTCAAATGCCCGGCTCTCCACGAGCAATCCGAGCAGCAATCTGCTTAAATAAATCGCCGTAAGAAAGGATATAATAATGCTGATAATGAGCATTGTCGCAAAGCCTTTTACAGAGCTTGTTCCAAAAATAAATAAAACAACAGCTACGAGTATTGTCGTAACATTGGCATCAAAAATGGTTAAAAGCGATCTTTTGTTTCCTGCTTTAAAAGCAGATCGGACACTTTTTCCAAGCTTTAATTCATCCTTAATTCGTTCGTCTGTAATAATGTTCGCGTCAACTGCCATCCCAACCCCTAAAATAAGGGCGGCGATCCCCGGCAATGTAAGCACCGCATGCATCCAATTGTACACAACTAAAATGAGGTATATGTATGAAACAAGCGTGATAGATGCGATCAATCCCGGCAAGCGATAGTAAAAGATCATGAACAGCATAATGAGGCCTACGCCGACGTAACCCGCATAAATGGTTGATTGCATCGCTTCTTCCCCATATTTTGCCCCGACAGAAGTTGAATAAATTTCGTGCAGCTTCACTGGCAATGCACCAGCATTCAGCAAACTTGCTAATTGCTGCGCTTCTTCTACCGTAAATTGTCCTTCAATCGTGACCGTAGTCGTATCAAACACTTCATTTACGTACGGATCGGACAAAAATTTCGGATTCGCTTTTGCTGCTTCTTTTTTATACGAGTCGCCTTCTTCCCAATCAAGCCATATGATCAGCTTATTTTCAGGCGCCATTTTTACTATTTTCTCTGTCACTTCTTTAAATTTTTTCGCATCCTTTAGCTCAACGACAACGTTCGGTTTACCGTTTTGGTCAAATGATTGCTTGGCACCGCCTTGCACTAAGTCTGAACCGTTTAGTAATTCTTTGTCATTGACATCACGAAAGGTCAGTTCTGCCTGCGTCGACAAAATTTTCCGAGCTTCAGTCTGATCCTTCACGCCTGCAAGCTGAACGCGAATTCGGTCATTTCCTTCTATTTGGATATTTGGTTCGCTCACTCCGAGTGCATTCGCCCTTTTGTCCAACGCTTCAACTGCACTTAAAAGGGCTTGACGGTCAATTTTATCTCCTTTATTTACCGGCTTCACTTCATATAAAACTTCAAAGCCGCCTTTTAAATCAAGACCAAGCGTAATGCCTTCTACGACTGGTTTTGCCGTTGCGCCAGTCAAACCTAAAATGGCGAAAACAATGATAAAAAATGATATAATTCGGCCTTTTTTTGCCATGTTGATCCTCCTCAAGCTTATGTGCGAAACATCGCCTTATCATCTTTAGGTTAATTCTTTTAATATTTCTTGTCCTTCTTTACTATCTAACCATTTTGCATCTTTCATAAACTCAATGGTCGTATAATTCATGAAATCGGACACTTTCACTGACATAATCCCTTCTACTAACCGATGTACTCTGACACCCTCAATTTTTTTCCATTTTTTTCTTTTCAAAAAAGACCACAATTCATCCTCTGTCATTTTATCGTATCCATACAGCCGGAATTCTTCGAGCTTGCTTTTCAAAAACGGCCTTAAATACTTGCGATAGGCATCTACCGAATAGTTCTCCACTTTTATGCTCCTTTCTTAAAAGGTTGTCATGCCTGTACTTCGAGTCTGCATATAGTAATTGTATATGATATCAAGTTTTTTGAGAAGGCAGGGAGAAAAATGCCGAAGCAAACCTTTTTAAAAGGAATGCTCATTTTAATGACGGCAGGCCTCATCACAAGAATTCTCGGTTTTATTAATCGAATTGTCATAGCCAGAATGATTGGAGAAGAAGGGGTTGGCCTCTACATGATGGCAATGCCTACGTTTGGCCTTGTCGCAGCAGCTACACAGCTCGGTTTGCCGGTTGCCATCTCCAAGCTGGTCGCGGAAGCGGATGCAAAAGGAGACAGCAAAAAGGAAAAAAAAATACTGGTTGTATCTTTAACAATTACGTGCAGTTTAAGCATTATCATCGCACCGCTTGTGTTGTTTTCCGCCTCATATATTTCTGAAACATTACTTACAGACCCAAGAACATTCTATCCTTTGATTGCCATCACTCCTGTAATTCCTATTATTGCTGTATCCTCTGTTTTGAGAGGCTACTTTCAAGGAAAACAAAACATGACGCCTGCGGCATTCTCCCAGGTGCTTGAGCAAGCGGTCAGAATCGCCTTTATCGCCGTTTGTACAAAAGCTATGCTGCCTTACGGAATCGAATATGCAGCCGCTGGCGCCTTTGTTGCGGCAGCAATTGGAGAACTTGCTTCCTTACTTTATTTACTAATAGCGTTCCGTTTCAAAAAGCAAATTCGAGTGAGAAAATCGTTTTTCCGTTCGTTAAAAAAGGGAAAAGAAACATTCAGTCAGCTCATGAAAATTGCCCTGCCGACAACCGGCAGCCGATTTATCGGCAACATTTCATGGTTTCTCGAACCGATCGTTGTTTCACACAGTTTACTGATCGCCGGCGTTCATTCATCTTTAGCTACAAAACAATATGGGGAATTGACGGGGTATGCGCTTCCTTTATTAATGCTTCCCTCTTTCATCACTTTTTCGCTGTCAACATCATTAGTGCCCGCATTAAGCGAAGCGATTGCCCAAAAAAAGATTCGATTAGCAGAATATCGGCTGAGGCAAGCTTTAAGACTCTCGCTTGTTACAGGCGGACTAGCAGTTGTTATTTTATACGTGTACGCTGAACCGATCATGATCTTTATGTATGGAAATGCTCAATCTGCCATCTATGTGAAAGTTATGGCTCCTTTTTTCATCTTTTATTATTTCCAAGGTCCGCTGCAAGCAGCATTGCAAGCATTAAATTTAGCAAAAGCAGCGATGACCAACAGTTTAATTGGTTCCGTTTTAAAAACAGCGCTCATTTTTGTTTTCGCAACTAGGCCTGAGCTCGGCATTATCGGCGCAGCTCTTGCCATTATAAGCGGGTTTATGATCGTTACTCTTCTTCATTATGCAACGGTGCTGAAAGTGTTTAAGTTCACAATTTATTTAAGAGACTATGTTCTATCTTTTGCAGCCATATTTTTAACAGGTTGGATCTCCTATCATATTTACGATATCTTATTGGAACAACTGCATTTGCTGCCAAAGTTACTGTATGCATGCATGATCACAACAGTTATTTACAGTCTGTTTCTCATCATCTTTCGACTAGTCGAAAAGGAAGAAGTAAAGCGAATTCCCCTAATCGGTCCGTATATAGCAATCTTTATTCCGATGCAGAAAAATCGTTAAAATCTATCCGTTTCATTCCTTTCACCCTGATCTGGCAATTTTAATTCTAAATCTTTTTTTTATGAATATGCTTGTATAAAAGTGATTACCCTTGTACGGGTGAACATGGGAGGAGATGAATGGATGATTGAAGCAAAGCGGTGGGGGAAAGCTGTATTTTACGGTGTTTTTACCATTTTGATCATTGCTTTGATTTCTAGTTTTCTTTTATCTATTTTATTACGATTTACTAGTTTAACAGAAGATTCGCTCTTTTGGGTCATCACATCTATAAGTTTTTTAGCCGTTTTTATCGGAGGTTTTATAGCTGGCGGAAAAGGTAAAGAAAAAGGGTGGCTTTTAGGCGGTGCGACAGCGGTTGCTTACACGGGAATTGTGTTGTTGTTTCAATTTTTAGGTTACGGAAAAACGCTTTCGCAAGAATCGCTATTATATCACGGTGGATTTTTAATCACTTCAATAGTTGGAGGAATGCTGGGAGTCAATATTTCGTCGCCAAAACGGCAGGCTTAAAAAGAAAAAGGCTGACATTTAAGTCAGCCCTGTTTTTTGTAGAACTATGATTGTTCTACGACTTCTCTCACAGCATTTCGGTCAAAAGTTAAGCGGGAGCCGTCTCCCGTACGGATGACGATTTTATCTTCATCCAATGAATCAACCGTCCCATGCAAACCGCCAATCGTTACGATTTTATCACCCTTCTTCAAGTTTGCCTGCATGTCACGGATTTGCTTTTGCCTTTTTTGCTGAGGTCTGATCAACAAAAAGTAAAAAATAGCAATCATCAGCACAAAAGGCAGCACTGTTGCTACAAAATTCTCCGACATTTCTTCACCCCTTTCTAAGCATTAAAAGTTTTTCGCATTTGGTTTATTGAATCCGTACCGTTCAAAAAATTCTTCTCGGAAATCTCCTAAACGGTCTTCACGGATTGATTCCCTAATCTGCTCCATTAATTTTATCAAAAAATAGAGATTATGGTAAGATGTTAATCGAATCCCAAATGTTTCATTGCTTTTAATTAAATGTCTGATATAAGCACGTGAATAATTTCGGCAAACGTAGCAATCACAAGATTCATCCAATGGACCGAAATCGCGCGCATATTTCGCATTTTTTACGACAAGCCGACCTGTTGATGTCATTAAGGTGCCGTTGCGCGCAATTCTAGTAGGAAGCACGCAATCAAACATATCAATGCCCCGAATCGCTCCATCTATCAGTGAATCTGGAGAACCGACCCCCATCAAATAACGAGGTTTGTCGCTTGGCAATAAAGGCACGGTAAATTCTAGCACACGATTCATCACTTCTTTCGGTTCACCGACAGAAAGACCACCAACCGCATATCCCGAAAAATCAAGCGAGACAAGATCGCGTGCGCTTTGCTTCCGCAAGTTTTCATATTCGCCGCCTTGTACAATTCCAAACATCCCTTGTTCATTTTCTCTTTTATGAGCTGCTAGACAGCGTTCAGCCCATCTGGAGGTTCGTTCTACAGATTGTTTCATATAATCAAATGATGCCGGGTAAGGCGGGCATTCGTCAAATGCCATTATAATATCTGATCCGAGAGCATTTTGGATTTCAGTTGCTTTTTCTGGAGATAAAAACAGCTTGTCCCCGTTTAAATGATTGCGAAAATATACTCCCTCTTCTTCAATTCGCCGGAATTCGCTTAAGCTGAACACTTGAAATCCGCCGGAGTCGGTTAAAATCGCTCCATCCCAATTCATAAAAGAATGGAGACCTCCTGCCTCCTTAACGATATCTTCCCCTGGTCTGAGCCATAAATGGTATGTATTGCTCAAAATGATTTTTGCGCCAATTTCTTTTAATTCCTCCGGTGACATAGTTTTGACGGTCGCCAATGTTCCCACAGGCATAAACACCGGAGTTTCAAACGAACCGTGAGGTGTATGTACGATTCCAAGGCGGGCGCCTGTTTGTTTGCATGTTTTGATCAATTCATATCGAATAGGTGGCTTATTCAATGAAAGCCCCTCCTTTATTCAGTGTACCTCTATTCTGCTTCAAATAATCAGCATGGCATCTCCAAAGCTGAAAAAACGGTATTTTTCCTTTATAGCCTCCTCATACGCACGAAGAATTGTTTCTCTTCCAGCCAGCGCACTGACAAGCATGATCAGAGAAGACTTAGGAAGATGAAAATTTGTAACGAGTCCGTCTATTCCTTTAAAATTGTAGCCCGGATAAATAAAAATGTCTGTCCAACCACTTTCTTCGACAAATTTGCCTCCATGTTTTCCAGCAATTGTTTCCAGCGTTCTTGTTGAAGTTGTACCGACTGCGATAATACGTCCTCCCTTTTCTCTTACTTCATTTAATAAGCGGGCCGTTCCCTCTGTCATTTGATAAAATTCCGCATGCATTTTATGTTCTGTAATGTTTGTGCTGCTGACTGGACGAAATGTCCCAAGCCCGACATGCAGCGTTATAAAAGCGATATGAATCCCTTTATTTTTTATATTTTCGAGTATTTCATCTGTGAAATGCAAACCTGCAGTCGGTGCAGCTGCTGAACCAATTTCTCGGGAATAAACGGTTTGATATCGTTCTTTATTATCAAGCTGCTCTTTAATGTATGGCGGCAATGGCATTTCCCCAAGCTGATCCAAAATTTCCAAAAAAATGCCTTCGTATTGAAATTCAATGATTCTACCGCCGTGTTCAAGAGTTCCTACACATGTTCCTTTTAAAAGGCCGTTTCCGAAATTTAATGTTGTCCCTACTTTGACTCGCTTTGAAGGTTTTACAAGGGTTTCCCAAACATTCCCTTCTTTTTCTTTTAGCAATAAAACTTCCACTTTGGCCCCGGTTTCTTCTTTCACACCGTACAATCTGGCCGGCATGACCCGCGTATCATTTAAAACAAGGCAATCACCCGGAGATACATACTCAATTAAGCTTTTAAATCTGCTGTGCGTAATATCTCCGCTTTTTTTATCAACAATCATTAATCTTGAAGCATCCCTCTCCTTCAACGGAGTTTGGGCAATCAGTTCCTCTGGCAATTCGAAGTCAAATAATTCGATATTCATCCTGTTCACCTAGCTTCTGTCCATTATTTAAACCGTCCTAAAAAAGAAAAAATGAACGTTAAAAGCAAACTAATGACAATGCATGTGACAATCGGAAAGAAGAAGGTAAAATTTCCTTTTTTTACCACGATATCTCCTGGCAGTCTGCCGACAACTTGCATAAATAAGCCGATAAAAAGCAAAATACCGCCAAGCACCATCAATAGCTTTGGAAATTCCGTCATCTTTTCGGCACCTCCATTTGAAAATGTTTATACACAAGATCTGTTACTATTCTTCCCCTCGGTGTTCGCCGAATAAAACCGATTTGCAATAAATACGGTTCATAAACATCTTCAATTGTGTGCGCTTCTTCACCGATTGTCGCTGAAATGGTCTCAATTCCAACGGGTCCTCCTTGGAATTTTTCAATGATCCCTAAAAGAAGTTTATGATCGATATGATCCAATCCAAGTTTATCCACTTGCAAACGCTCCAAGGCGTCTTCGGCAAGATGGACGCTGATTTTTTCAAATCCGAGCACTTGCGCAAAATCCCTGACCCTTTTAAGAAGCCTGTTCGCAATTCTTGGCGTTCCCCGCGATCTTCTGGCTATTTCAACGGCTGCCTGCTCTTCAATCTCGATATTTAACAGGTTGGCCGTTCGTTTGACTATCTTTGAGAGCTCGTGCTCTTGATAATATTCCAAGCGGCTTAACACACCAAATCGATCCCTTAAAGGAGCAGTTAATAAGCCGACTCTAGTTGTTGCACCAACAAGTGTAAACGGTGGCAGATCCAACCTGATCGTGCGGGCGCTTGATCCTTTTCCAATGACGATATCTATACAAAAATCTTCCATCGCTGGGTACAAGACTTCTTCGATCGAACGATGTAGCCGGTGAATTTCATCAATAAATAAAACATCCCCCGGTTCTAAAGAAGTGAGAATAGCCGCTAATTCTCCCGGCCGTTCAATCGCGGGCCCTGAAGTATGGCGGATATTCGTCCCCATCTCATTTGCGATAATCGTTGCAAGTGTTGTTTTCCCAAGCCCTGGAGGTCCATATAAAAGAACATGATCCAACGTTTCTTCTCTAAGCTTTGCCGCTTCAATAAATATTTTTAAGTTTTCCTTAATCTTTGATTGACCGATATATTGATCGAAAAATTGAGGACGAAGGCTGAATTCAAAATCTTTTTCTCCCGCTTCAGCTTCGCCTGCAACAATTCTTTCCTCCATTGCTATCACCTTATTTCAAAAGCAGTTTCAATGCTTTTTTCACATATTGATCAGTTGAGAGCGATTCACCTTCCAATGACGGCTTGATTTTTGCTATCTCTTTCTCACTGTATCCTAAAACTTTCAGAGCATCGATCGCTTCCATAAGCGAATGATTGCTATGTTTTTGGTTTGTTTGTACCTGATTAGCTAACATGTTGGAAGACGGTTCTGAAACGAATTCGACGAGCTTCCCTTTTAAATCTAAGATGATTTGCCTCGCTGTTTTCTTTCCGACACCAGGAAATTTTACTAAAAATGCTTCATCTTCATTTTCTATGGCCTCCACTACTTGCTTTGCATCCCCATAAGCCAGGATCGCCAGAGCACCCTTCGGACCGATTCCTGTTACGTTTAAAAGCTTGGAAAAGAGAGTCTTTTCTTCACGGCTTGAAAATCCGTACAGAGCGAGGAGATCCTCCCTTACATATTGATATGTATAAACTGTCACTTCTTTTTTTATATGTTTTTGATAGCTGAAAGGATTGGGAGTGAAAATTTGAAAACCGATTCCGTTCCGATCGATCACAATTGAATCTATTGATATATGATCTACAACTCCGCGGATAAACTCAATCACTGCGTTCACCTCTCATCACTTAACCTATTTTAACATAAAGAACTCGCTCCGTCAGGGAAAGAACTGCAAAAATAAACCGATGCCAAAAGCATCGGTCCTTTTATTTGAATTCATCAGCAGAATAAGCTTTAAAGGTATTGATGACATTTAAATAATTCTCTTTATTTTTTACGGGAATTCCTCTTTTTAGTTGCAGGTGGCGATAGCTTTCCAGTTTTTTTATATCGATCTGAAAAAAAGACTGAATGACTTCATTGTCTGCGTCAGGCTTCCCGTTAAAAATCGACAAAGTCCCGTCTTCCATAATACCGAAAAAACCATTTGTTTTTAATAATGGAGAGAGGTCATCAATTTGCTTTTGAAAGACAATTTCATCGCCATCCTGACGAACAACCTGCCAATCTTGATATTTCGCAATTACATCTGCGATAGAATGATGATGTTCTGTTTTGACCTCTTCGCTCACTTCGCCATCAAGATAAACTCTTCTCAAGATGACTTCAACTGTCGAGGAATGATGATTCGCATTTGCGAAAGATGCTTCAGGATGGAAATGACAAAAAGCTAAGATCATCAAAGTATAACAAAAGAGGCAAAATACCTTTTTCACATGCCACCACTCCTGAACTTATAACACATTTGTTTTTATTTATTGTAGCCATCATGAGAAGTTTTAACCCTTAGTCCTGATTCTTCATCTTATTACATATTATGGAAACTACCTTGTATATCATGGCATGCTTGTATATTAATACGTTTCAATTAGAAAAAGTAAAATGGATAACTTAACAATTTCATTTTTTCAGCTGTTAGATTTTTTAATCGTTAATATCAACAAATTTTCAATCACTCATCTTCCTGCATATTATGGAAGACTTCTTGGACATCGTCGTCATCTTCAAGGACATCGATTAATTTGTACATTTTTTCAGCTGTTGTTTCATCTAGTTGCGTGTACGTTTGAGGAATCCATGTGATTTCCGCTGTTTCCAGTTTATATCCTTTTTCTTCTAAAGCGGTTTTTACATTATTCAAATTTTCAGGAGCGGTATAAATTTCAAACGCCTCACCACCTGACGCTTCTAATTCTTCTGCTCCAGCGTCAATTGCTTCAAGAAACAAGTCATCCTCTTCAATTCCGTTACCATCAATAACAATATATCCCTTTCGCTCGAACATATAGGATACACAACCAGTTTCTCCTAAGTTTCCTCCGTTTTTATTAAAGGCAGTGCGAACACTTGTTGCTGTACGGTTTTTATTGTCCGTCAGACATTTTACCATTATAGCGACACCGCCGGGGCCATATCCTTCATATGTAATTTCTTCATAGTTGGCTCCATCTTGGCTGCCGGTCGCTTTTTTAATTGCTCGTTCTATATTATCGTTCGGCATGTTGGCAGCTTTAGCCTTGTCAATGGCAAGTCTGAGGCTCGGATTCGCGTCAGGATCTCCTCCGCCTTGTTTAGCCGCAACATAAATTTCTTTTGCCAATTTCATAAAAATTTTGCCCCGCTTCGCATCTTGGGCATTTTTTCTTCTTTGAATATTTTTCCATTTAGAATGTCCTGCCATTCTAAAAATCCCCTCTCATAAACAAATCTCGATTTTTAATATAACATATTTTATTTAGCGGGAAAAATTGTTCTTCACAAAAGAAACAGGGAGGAGTTCTCCCTGTCTCGTTAGCGGTTATTTCCGTCAAAAGGCTCTGTTACTGCTTCTCCAATATCATTGAATAGACGTTGGATATCTTCCCCTACATCCGTACCGTTATTCAAGTTATTATTAATGTTTCGCACGCGAGTAAAAGTTTCCTCGTCTGTTACAATATGGATGCTTTTATTTCCAGCCAGTCTTGATACAACTCGTTTGGCTCGATTTTTTACGTTCTGTTCGTTTCGATCAGTTGTATTGATCGCTACTACAACCCTGTCATTTGTTACGAGCGTATCAACATCCTGCACGTTTTTCAGCCGGCTTACCTGATCAGAAATTCGTTCGGCTAATTGAGCATTATTCGAGCCCACATCCCGTAAATGATTATGATAATTGACATCGCTTCTTTGGAAGCCGTTGTTTCTTCTATCGTTGACTGTCAGCGAGCGGTCTCTATTGCGGTCATTTGCATCGCGGAGCATATCATTGTCATCCATTCCGCCGTCAAACATTTCAGTGATCGGTCCATCATTATCAACGTAATCAAAATTGCGATCCCGATCAGTTGAATAGTAGCCAATTGGTGCTGCACCATTTCGATTACGGTCATCCAATGCACCATTATTGTTGTTGCACGCCGCAAGACCAATTGTCATAAAAGAAAGGGCAATAGCTGCGGAAACTGATTTTCTCAATGAAAAAACCCCCTGAAAAACAATTTGAGCATAATAGCTCATCAATAGCTTGTTCTATCAGGGGAGGTTTATTGCTGTTAGTTCCCGGCAATTAATTAAAATTTTGGAGGTGCTGCCGCTAAATTGCGTTTATGCTCAGAACGTCTATGCAGCGCTTCAATGATTTCTTTATCTTTCTCAGGAATTTCCTCCCCCTTTAAAAATTTGTCAATCATATCATATGTTGTTCCCATTTCGTTTTCATCCGTTTGTCCTTCCCATAAACCGGCGCTTGGCGCTTTATTAATAATTTCATCCGGAACTCCTAAAATTTTTGCCATTTCCCTTACTTCGCCTTTTGTAAAATGTACAAGAGGAACAAGATCTACACCGCCGTCTCCGTATTTCGTAAAATAGCCCGTATACCATTCAGCTGCATTATCTGTGCCAACAACCATGTAACGATAATTGTTTGCCACAGCGTATAATGTTGTCATTCTGAGCCGCGCGCGCGTATTCGCGTCGCCTAATCTTGCTGCTTCTTCATTCCAATCGTTTTTAGCTTGAATATTTTTTTGAATGGCGTGAAAAAGCGTTTCATGAGTTTCGGTCAAGTCGATCACCATATAATCAATGTTGCAGCTTTTCACTACTTTTAAAGCATCTTCTTGATCTTTCGGATTGCTTTTACATGGCATGATTAGGCCAAGCGAATGCTCAGGAAACGCTCGCTTAATGAGATGAGCAACTACGGCGGAATCTATTCCCCCGCTTATTCCGACAATTGCACCGTTTAATCCTGCGTTTTTTACTTGATTTTGAAGCCATTCGATTAGTTTTGCAATTTTTTCTTGCATTATGTCATGCACCTTCCTTAGCATCATTTCTTTTTTATTATCCATTGTATCATATTGTGTTTTACGAAAAATAAATCATGTCATGAAATTTTCAAAGAAAAAAGAGACGATTTTTATCATCGTCTCCAATAAAATTAATCTTCATCTTCTTCATCTTGCGGTGCAACGAACTGGTTATAATCATAGTAAGGCACAGCATAAGGGTAATGCGGTATTCCATATGGTACAAATGGAGCCGCTCGATATCCATAAGGTACAGGACCTCCGCAGCCGCAGTCATCCTGATGACTCGGAAAAGCTCCAGTATGAGGTATATTCTCTGCAACTTCTTGATTTTCCGCCGCCTCCGGGCTTACCCATTGACCGTGCGGCATTCCATAAGGTGCAGCATAAGGTGTCGGCGCCAATCCTGATCCTGGATATACAGGAGATACCGGATGGCATCCTAAGAATGGAAACGGTGGACAAAGAACAGGATATGGTACATATGGAACTATGGGTTGCGGACTGTATTGTATTGGTGAAACGTTTGGCGGAATGTTAGGTGCAACATTAGGCGGAATATTAGGTGCAACGTTTTCGTAACCATACGCTTCATCATATGCATCATCATCATCAAAATCTTCGTCATATTGTTGTGGGCTTACAAATTGATTCGGGGCAGGGTTCGGAATATTTGGCCAGACAGGCGCGTAATAAGGCTGCCATTGGGCTCCATAATATGGATTGACATTCGAAAATTGCGGATTCGTCATATCTTTGTTGTCCTCCTCTTTATTTTCTTCTTCTTTACCCAAAACTTCATGAAACACATTTTCAGGCTTTTTCGGAAGCTGCGGTTTGGAATCTTTTGAAGCGTAGGGATGCGTTGGAGCCTTTTCCGCTTCTTCATGGATATTCATCATCGGCATATTGAGCATAAAATAATTGCTTACATCAGTTTTTTTCGGATAGTAAGGCTGATAAACTTTTGGAACGGGAGGCACATATGGCTTAGACGGCTTCTCCTTTGCTTCCGGTTCCTCCGTCTCAATAGGAGCAACAGGTTTTTCCTCTGCAAAAGGATGTTCCTTTGCTTCCTTTTTAAAAGCTACTTTTGGCACTTCTTTCTTTAATTCATGTTTCACTTCCTTTTTAATTGGCACATCGCCAGTTGGAATTTTTATTTTCATTCCTGGCATAATAAGATCAGGATTGCTCAATTGGGAATTCAACTTTTTTAACTCTTGGAAATCGACTCCATATTTTTGAGCAATTTTCCATAGTGTATCGCCTTTTTGAACAATGTGGATTTTCACTGTTTCCCCCTCCTGTGAAAACGTACTGCCTATACAACTTTCGAATCAATACATTCATAAATCTTCTTCATCACAACTTATGCAAATTTTAGTGGGATTATGATTTAAAAATGAAGGCTAAGAAAAACGATCCTCTTTTTTAAAAGCCAATTGATATCGATATCAGTACAAAGCTGCTGATTTATGCTGCAAAAATTACAAAAATAAAAATACCCGGGAAGGACCCCAGGCATCAAATTGTTCTTCGTACTTTTGCTATCCCGCATGCACATGGGCGATTGCAATATTTTTCCCTTTTATGAGCTATGATCCAGCATGCGATTTAATGCAAGAACTGCATACTCTTTAATTGCTTCATCCACAATAATTTGATTAATTATTTTTCCTTTATCGATTGATTCCAGCGCCCAAACTAAGTGGGGCAGATCAATTCGATTCATTGTTAAACACGGACACATATATGGATTTAAAGAAACGATCTCTTTGTCGGGATTATCTTGTATTAACCGATTCACTAAATTCATTTCTGTTCCGATTGCCCACTTGCTTCCTTTCGGGGAGTTTTGAATCGTATCAATAATATATTTCGTGGATCCTGAATAATCGGCCATCTGAACAACCTCAAATGTACATTCAGGATGAACGATAATTTTCATGTCGGGATATTTGCTGCGAATATGTTCAATATTTTTTACTGTAAATTTCTCATGCACTGAGCAATGGCCTTTCCATAAGATGATGGCGACATCTTCCCTTTTTCCATCATAATGCAGCTTTTGTTCAATCGGATCCCAGACAGCCATCTTATTAAGGGGAATACCTAGTTTAAAGGCAGTATTTCTCCCTAAGTGCTGATCAGGTAAAAACAAAATTCTCTTTTTTTGCTTCAGCGCCCAAGCCAGCATCGTTTCAGCATTTGAGGAGGTTACCGTTGCTCCGCCATTTTTACCGACAAAAGCTTTAATCTCTGCTGATGAATTGACATATGTTAATGGCAAAATCGTGTCGTCAAAAAGCTCTTGCAGCTTGCTCCAAGCGGCTTCTGTTTGTTTAATATTTGCCATATCCGCCATCGAACAGCCAGCTCTCATATCCGGAAGAATCACCTTTTGATAAGGCGATGTCAGCATGTCTGCTGTTTCTGCCATAAAATGAACACCACAAAAGACAATATATTCGGCATCTTTTGTTTCTTGCGCTATTTGTGCCAGCTTTAACGAATCTCCTGTTACATCGGCAAATTGGATCACTTCGTCTTTTTGATAATGATGACCTGGGATCATCAGTCTTGTTCCGAATTTCTTTTTGATTTCTATCACACGGTTTTCCAATTCTTCCACAGATCGATGTTTATAATCTTCAGGCATCATTTCTATTTTTGAAGCATCCAACAATTCAAAAAGATTCATAGCTCATTCCTCCCCGAAAAAGATAAACTAATATCTATTGAAGGTGCTGAATGGGTAATAAACCCAAGCGATATAAAATCAACATTTGTATCTTTGTAATTCGCTAAATTTTTTAACGTAATTCCGCCTGAAGCTTCTGTAATAATGTCAGGCGGAGTCATATCAACAAATTTTTTCACTTGTTCAGGCGGGCAATTGTCAAACATGATAATATCGGGATGTACTGAAATTGCTTCTTTCAATTGCTCTTCCGTTTCAACCTCCACCTCAATTTTTACCATGTGGCCGACCCGATTTCTTACCCTTTCAACTGCTTTTGTAATCGAACCGCAAAAGGCAATATGGTTGTCTTTAATCATCACCCCGTCATATAAACCAAATCTGTGATTATATCCTCCCCCTATGCGGACAGCATACTTTTCAAACATTCTCAGCCCAGGGGTTGTTTTTCTTGTATCACAAATTTTTGTATGCGTTGAATTTAACGTCAGCACCGCTTGTTTTGTCAAAGTTGCGATCCCGCTCATTCGCTGCAGCAAATTTAACACTACGCGCTCTCCTTGTAAGATGGAACGAATAGAACCTTTTATGACGGCAATCTCTTCCCCCGCTGTCAGCTCATGTCCATCTTTTACAAACATGTGAACTTCAAGGTTGGGGTTTAACATCGAAAAAGCGGTTTTCACCACGTTTTCTCCACAAAAAACTCCGCTTTGTTTTGCTTTTATGACGCCCGATCCTCGTTCGTTTTCTGAGAAAATCGCATCGCTGGACAAATCATTGTCTCCTATGTCTTCCATAAAAAATTGCTTCAATGCCTGCTCGAGTTTTATTTGATTCATGTTTCAACCGCCCCTATCCTTTGCTCGTTTGTTTGTACAATTCGTTTTTCCTGCCATTCAGGTTTTTCCCCCGGATAATCGATCCTGAAATGGCCGCCGCGGCTTTCCTTTCGTAAAAGAGCTCCTTTAGCTATTAAATATCCGGCTGTGATCATGTTAATCCGTTCGATTTCTTCAATTGAATAACTTATAGCATTTAATGGAAAATATTTGACATATCGCTTCAGCCATGAAACAGCCCATGACAGTTCTCCATGCGTCCGTTCGATTCCAACACATTTTGTCAATATTTTGCGTATTTCTCCTTTTTCTGGAACCTCTGTTTTTTCATGTTCGTTCCAATGGAAATCCCCAAAACTCTCCTGTGAAGACAGCCGCTGATCCAGTATAAATTTTGCAATCCTTTTTCCGAATACAAGACCTTCTAAAAGAGAATTTGATGCTAGACGATTTGCCCCGTGGACACCAGTACACGCCAATTCGCCTACAGCATAAAGCCGATCGATATTCGTTCTGCCGACTAAATCGGTTTCAATTCCGCCCATTAAAAAATGCATGCCAGGCACTACAGGAATTTTCTTCTTGCTCAAATTTACCCGATTTTGCCGACACATCTCAGCAATCGTTGGGAAACGTTCGGAAAAAAATTGAATTTCTGAAATATCCAAATACACTTGATGTCCATCCCGATATTTACGATAAATTGCGCGGGCAACAACATCTCGAGGAGCCAAATCACCTAATGGATGAATTTCGCTCATAAATCTTTGCCCCGTTTCATCGATCAATACAGCGCCTTCTCCCCTGACCGCTTCAGAAATCAATCCTCTGCATGTCCCGTTTATATAAAGCATTGTTGGATGAAACTGTGTAAACTCCATATCGATCAGCCTGCATCCAGCCCGAAAAGCAATGGCAAGTCCGTCTCCCGTTGCGTTCGGATGATTGGATGTCCATTCATAAGCTTGACCGCAGCCGCCGGTTGCCAAAATAATATGGGAGGCTGTATAGACATGTATATTTTCATCTGCTGTTTTGGTAATAATGCCAACTGCCCTTCCGTCCTTTACAACGACATCACAAACAAACTGATATTCATTGATTGTTATCCGGTTTGTTATTTTTTTTAAAAAATGCTCTACCATTTTCCTTCCCGTCGCATCTCCTCCTGCATGGAGAATGCGGCGAAAGGAGTGCGCCCCTTCATTTCCTAAATCCACATTTCCTTGCTCGTCCTTGTCAAATGGAAAGCCCTCATCCATAAGGGATGAAATAATTTCCTTTCCTTCTTGCACGAGCAACTCAACTGCTTCCTTTTTATTGTGGTAGCGCCCAGCATATAATGTATCTTCATAATGAAGGCAGCTATGATCATTTTCATGTATGGCACATGCAATTCCACCTTGAGCCAAATGAGAATTAGAACTAGTTTTCATCGTTTTTGTAATCATTAATATGTTCATTTTTTCACATAATTCGCTTGCAACCGTTAATGCGGCAATACCGCTTCCGACGATGATGACATCATAATGTGTCATCAACAACCCCCCTTATAAATTTACACATGTCTTGACACATATATTTACACAAAAATACAATATTGACAAGAGGAATTTTTCACAAAATTTTTAAGGCTTGAATAGAGAGGGGCGAAAACAATTGATATACTTTGATTTTGCAGCAACGACCCCCATGAGTGAAAAAGCGATTGCTTCGTACACCGAAGCGGCAAAATTTGCTTACGGAAACTCAAGCAGTCTGCATGATATCGGCGGCAAAGCGTATGAACTATTGACAGCGTCAAGGAAAGCATTTGCAGCGTTATTAGGAGGAGATCCAAACGGTGTTTATTTTACTAGCGGCGGTTCTGAAGGCAACATACTGGCCATCCAATCATTATTAAATAGCATGCCAAACAAAAAGCATATTATTGCTTCTTCACTTGAACATGCATCCATTGACCATTATTTGTCTTTATTGCGTGCGAAAGGATATGACATTACATTTTTAAAGCATGATCAAAATGGAAATATTTTAATGGAGCATCTTGAAGAAGAAATCCGTGAAGATACGGCCCTTGTCACCATCCAGCACGGCAATTCCGAAATCGGAACAATTCAAAATATAAAGGAAATTGGCTTGTTTTTAAAAAAGAGGAAAATATACTTTCATACCGATTGTGTGCAAACGTTTGGAAAACTGTTGATTCCCGTCGATGAGATGAATGCTGATGCTTATACATTTTCTTCACATAAAATTTACGGTCCAAAGGGCGTAGGAGCAGTGTATATTCATCCAGCAGCAAGCTGGTCGCCAGTGATTCCCGGAACAACACATGAGGACGGATTTCGTCCAGGCACTGTCAACGTTCCAGGTATTTTTTCCTTTGTCACTGCCGCAAATGAGTTTTATAATCAAAGAGAGAAGCATTTTAACCATTTCATCAAGCTCAGGCAGCATTTGATCAGCCAATTAAAGACACAGCTGCCCACGATAACGATTGTCAATGAAACGAAAAAAGAGGTTCTCCCAAATATTGTTGGTGTTGTCACAAACAGTTTAGAAGGTCAATTTGTAATGCTCGAATTGAACCGAAAAGGATTTGCGGTCTCAACTGGAAGCGCCTGTCAAGCTGGAAATAGTCATCCTTCTAAAACCCTTCTTTCAATCGGCTTTGACAAAGATTCCGCTCATCAATTTATTCGTATTTCCTTTGGAATTACAAATACAATCTCGGAAGTCGATGAGCTTATCAATGCGATTCTATCCATCGTTCGATAAGAGTTTTGAAAGGTTGGTGTTTATGGAAAAAATATTAGGGGACAAGCGGAGGGAAGTGATTCTCGAATGGTTAAAAAATGAAAATCGGCCGATCACGGGAGGGGAATTGGCCTCACGGACGAATGTCAGCCGTCAAGTCATCGTTCAAGATATTTCTCTTTTAAAAGCACTCGGAGAACCGATTTTAGCCACAAGTCAGGGATATATGTATTTAAAAGAAAGAACGAATGAGGCAAAAAAAGCGAAACGTCTTATTGCCTGCAAGCACACTCCGGAAAAAACAAAGGAGGAATTGAACATTATTGTTGATTACGGAGCGACCGTAAAAGATGTAATCGTTGAACATCCAGTGTATGGGGACTTGACCGCATCGATTATGGTAAGCAATCGAAAAGAAGTAGATGAGTTCATAAAAAAAATCGAAACAACAAACGCCTCTTATTTGTCGGAATTAACGAACGGCATTCATTTGCACACCATTCTTGCCGACAATGAAAAAACTTTAAATGAAGTTTGTGCAGCTCTTGATCAAGCAGGATTTTTAATTCGTGACGATCATTGATTAATCAAGCCAGGCATCCTGCAATGGATGCTCGGCTTTTTTTTATAGTTTATAAGCCGGAAAGCTTCCGAGAATCTTGACGCCGCAGCCTAAAGCCCCCAGTTCTTGGATTGCCCCGGGTATTAAAACATCATCCATTTTTGATTCTATATCTATAATAAACAAGTAATCTCCTAATCCCGTTTTCATTGGACGAGATTCAATTTTTGATAAATTCAGTTTTCTCCATGCGAATGCAGACAATACTTGATGCAGGGCGCCTACATGGTCTGTCGGCAACGTTACAACTAATGTCGTCTTTTCACCGACTTTATTATGGTGGTTATTTTCTATTTGAAAATCTTGATCCGGATGTAAAATAACAAATCGTGTATGGTTGTAATCATAATCGTGAATATTATATTTCACAATAGCTAAATCATACTCTTTTGCCGCCAACTCATTGGCAATGACAGCCATATTTTCTTCCGGATGTTGATGGATATATTCTGCAGCGGCTCCTGTCGATGTGGCATATTCGATCGAAACATCCGGCATATGCTCATGTAAAAATTTATGGCATTGTGCAATAGCATGTGAATGAGAAAATACTTTTTCGATTTTTTTCCAATCATCCTTCCTGCAAGGATGAACCATTAAATGCTGCTTGATTGGAACAACAATTTCACCGACAATATGCAGTGTATTTTCATGAATTAAATAATCAATTGTAAGATTGACCGACCCCTCAAGCGCGTTTTCAAGCGGAACAACGGCAATGTTTGTTTCTTGCTTGACGACTGCATCCATGACATGTGGAATCGTGCGGTAAGGGACTAGTTTTACATCGTTTTCAAAAAATTTTGAGACGGCCAAATGAGTAAATGTTGCTTTCGGTCCCAAATAGCTGATTTTCATCTGTATATCTTCCTTCCTAATTCTATGCACCTGAACTTAATAGTTCGACCTTTTCTACAAATTCTAGCTTCCGCAATTTTAATAATAAAACGTTCATATCTTCTTTCATTCCGTTCGTGTTTAATGATAAAGTCACATTGGCTCTTCCTTGAATCGGAATGGTTTGGTGAATTGTCAGCACATTGCAGCCTGCTTCAGCCACAACTTTAAGCAAATGCGACAGCGTTCCGGAACGATCTTCTAAATGGAAAAACAACGTAATGATTTTTTCTTTGACAACAGTATGAAAAGGAAAAACCGCGTCTCTGTATTTATAAAACGCACTTCGGCTCAAGTCAACGAGCTGCACTGCTTCTTGAACGGACGAGACTTTGCCTCGTTCAAGAAGCTTTTTCACTTCGAGCGTTTTTTTCATTGCTTCCGGCAGCACATCTTCCCTTACCAAATAAAAAATTTCGTCTTTCATCTACCGTCTCCTTTCCCACCCATATGCGATGAAGCATGAAGGACACAGATTTTATGTGCAAAATGTTTTATTCAATGAATTCAAATTCAAATTCCAGCAGCCTCACTGTATCCCCGTCTTTTGCACCGCGCTCTCTTAATGCGTCGTCTACCCCCATTTTGCGAAGCTGTCTTGCAAAACGGCGAACGGATTCGTCTCTTGAAAAATCGGTCATTTTAAACAGCTTTTCAACTTTTTCACCTGATAAAATAAATGCTCCATCGCTGTCACGGCTGATGGTAAAGCTCGGCTTTTCATCCTTTAATGTATACACGACACGATTCGGAGCAGATGTTTCCGTCTCGTCAAAGTAAAGAGGGAATTCCGGTGTTTTTTCCAGTAAATCGGCAATAGCAAATAACAGCTCGCGAATTCCTTGGCGTGTAACGGCTGATATTGGAAAAATGCTGACATTTTTGTCTTGCAGCTTTCTTTTAAATTGTGAAAGATTTTCAGCAGCATTTGGCATATCCATTTTGTTGGCGACAACAATTTGCGGCCGCTCCGTCAGCCTTAAATTATATTGTTTTAATTCTTCATTGATCGTCAGGTAATCCTCATACGGATCACGGCCTTCCATTGCGGACATATCAATGACATGAACGATGACTCTTGTTCTTTCAATATGACGCAAAAATTGATGTCCAAGACCTACTCCTTGATGAGCGCCTTCAATAAGACCAGGTAAATCTGCCATCACAAAACTGCGTCCGTCTTCGGTCTCAACAACACCTAAATTCGGCACAATCGTCGTAAAATGGTAGGCAGCGATTTTTGGTTTAGCACTTGATACAACTGATAAAAGAGTGGACTTCCCAACGCTCGGAAATCCGACAAGCCCGACATCAGCCAAAAGCTTTAATTCCAATGTTACATATCGTTCTTCGCCCGGCTCCCCTTTTTCGCATATTTCGGGCGCCGGATTCGTTGGCGAGGCAAATCGGGTGTTTCCTCTGCCGCCCCGTCCTCCTTTGGCAATCACGCTTCTTTGCCCGTGCTCGGTTAAATCTGCGATCACTTCTTTTGTATCATCATCTATTACAACAGTACCGGGAGGAACTTTCACAACAAGGGGTTCGGCATTTTTCCCGTGCTGATTTTTAGACATCCCGTTTTCGCCTTTTGGAGCTTTAAAATGTTTTTTATAGCGAAAATCCATTAACGTCCGGAGACCTTCATCCACTTCAAAAATCACATCTCCGCCCTTTCCGCCGTCTCCCCCTGCAGGGCCTCCTTTCGGAACATATTTTTCACGGCGGAAAGCAACCATGCCGTTCCCGCCATCTCCGCCCTTCACATATACCTTCACTTGATCGACAAACATTGAACTTCAGCCTCCTTTCATTGTTTCATCACGACTTACTGACCATCAATGTAAATTCATATGTATCAAAATGTATTTGTTGAATGGTGATTGCATCTGATTGGTACTGCTCTAAAAATGTTAAAAGAGTCTTATCATCCGTTAGTATACCATTAAAATCATAAAAGAACCGGACATTGTTTTCTGTTTTAAAGAGTTCTAATGTTACGGTTATATGATTTTCTTGTTTTTTATCAATATTTTGATTAAGGATTTGAAAAAGATCTGTTGTAAAATGGAACATTTCCTCATCTAGACTAGAACAATCCATCGCTTCCCCTAGCACTTCATAATCCAAAATGAGAAGGTGTCCTTTCCAGTTATATGTTAAAAGCAGTTCTGCAAAACTGGGCATGTTTAAATTGCAAAGTTTTGATTCTTGCTTTGCTTCCACGACAATTTCATCAATAATTTCCTTCACCCGATCGTATTTTTTTAATGATAAATGACCTTTAATTAATTGCAATTTATTCATCCAATCATGTCTGGAGTGGCTTAATGCGTCAACAATACTCCATCTCTCTCTTTGATCAGCCATGGTTCCACTCCCATCAAGCTATCTTTTTAAACATGTACAAAAATTATATCAACTTTCCATTAAAAAAACACCGAAAAAGAAAACTCTAACCAAAAAGGCTAGAGTTTTTCAAGTGTTTGCTTATGCTTCTTTTGCTATCGGATACACGCTGACTTTTTTCTTGTCGCGTCCATATCGTTCAAAACGGACGATGCCGTCTACTTTCGCATAAAGCGTATCATCCCCGCCGCGGCCAACATTCAAACCAGGATAAACTTTTGTACCTCTTTGACGATAAAGAATGGAGCCGCCTGTAACAAATTGGCCGTCCGCACGTTTTGCACCTAATCGTTTTGCGATGGAATCACGTCCGTTTTTCGTGGATCCAACTCCTTTTTTCGTTGCGAAAAATTGAAGATCCAATTTTAACATGAGTGCCACCTCCTAATCTTTTTTTGTAACGATTCGAATAAACTTTCCATACCCTCGCTCGATCGTTTGTAATGAAACAAGCATTCCTTCAAGCAATAATTGGATTTTTTCAAATGAATCCGTGTCAACTTGATCAGGAACCTGTACGTGCAAAAATCCGCCTTCTTCCGATTGTTCAACATTCATATCGACATTGGCTAAAGCTTTGATCGCATTTACTGCTCCAAAAGAAACAGCTGAAGCGCCTGCACATACGATGTCCTTCCCGTGCTCTGCGAAGTCCGCATGCCCTTTCATTGTAAACGACCGGATGAATCCTTCTTTCGAACGATGGATGGTCACATGTATCATATGAAACAGCCTTTATTATGCATTAATTTTTTCAATGACAACTTTTGTGTACGGTTGGCGATGACCTTGTTTTCTACGGTAATTTTTTTTCGGTTTATATTTAAAAACGATAATTTTCTTACCTCGGCCATGCTTTTCAACTTTTGCCGTAACCGTAGCTCCTTCTACCAGCGGGTTACCTACCTTTACGTTGTCTCCTCCAACGAAAAGCACCTTGTCAAAAGTAACTGTTTCACCTTCTTGAGCGTCTAATTTTTCCACATAAATGGCTTGACCCTCTTCAACTTTCACTTGTTTCCCGCCAGTTTCAATGATTGCGTACATATTCTGCACCTCCTATTTAACTAAGACTCGCCAGATTAGGGTGTCGGATAACCGAGCTTCAAACCCAAACTGAGCGGTTGTAGCACGGGTGCTACAAAAAACAATAACAAATTGATCTTAACAAAATATGAATGTATATGTCAATACATTTTGGAGATCCGTAAAGCCACTTCCTCTTCTGTTCCCCATTGGCGAATTTCGAATCCTTTTACATGATCGGAAGGACTGAAGAAAATCTTCATGCCTATTAGTTCTTCAAGCTTTTTTAAATGTTTCTCATATTCACATGTAAAAAAATCGCAAACTTCTGGGGCCGCTTCTACTAGGACGGCTTCGTCATCTGATCCAGCATGTTCAAGAAGGGTTCTTTCAAGTTCAAAAGCAATGCTTTCAACCGTCCTTTTTCTTCCTGTTCCGCCGCATGCTGGACATGGTTCGAGCAAAAGCTCGGAAAGAGATTTTCGAGTTTTTTTCCTTGTTAATTGCAATATATTTAATTCGGTAAAACCGATGACTTTTGTGAAAATGCGGTCCTTTTCCAATTCTTTTTGAAACAATCTCAAAATCCGGCTTCGATCTTCCTTCTCCATATCAATAAAATCGATCAAAATGATTCCGCTCAAATTTCTTAATCTTAACTGCCGGGCAATTTCTTTTGCCGCCTCCTCATTGGTTTTTAAAACCGTATCTCGGTACGTATTTTTCCCCGAAAATTTCCCTGTATTAACATCAATGACAATCATTGCTTCCGTTTCTTCAATTACGATAAACGCGCCGTTTTTTAGCCAAACAATTTTTTTCAGCGCCTTTTCGATTTCATGTTCGATTGCATAATAAGAAAAAATATTTTCGTTTTCGGAATAAAAATCAATGGAAAATGGGAACAAATCTCCGTAATTTTTTTTCAATTCTTTTACAGTGCTTATGTCATCAATGACAATTTCATCCAATACATGCGGTGAAATTTCAGCGATAATTTGCTCTACAAAACTTTCTGAACCGAATAATAAGCTCGGCACTTTTTTGCTTTTCAGCTGTTGTTCAAAACTGCTCAGCATGTCATCGAACCATTTTTTTATTGTTTGGTCATCCGCTCTTTCCGCAGCAGTTCGGAAAACGATGCCCCCTTTGTTTGAGCATAACGTTTCCCCGAGAAGCTGCAATCTTTTTCTTTCTTCCTGGGAAATAATTTTTTTGGAAATTGCCACCGTGTGGCCAAAGGGCTGATATACAAAAAAAGGGGATCGCAATTCAATATTCATTGTGACTTTAGGGCCTTTAAATTCTCCTGATTCTTTTACAACTTGAACGATTACCTCTTCACCTTGAGAAATAAAATGCCGGACATTTTTATTTTTTAATGCCTCATTCGTTCGGGACGTCTCAAAATATGACATAATGTCATTCCGGTGAAGATAGCCGTTTCTTCCCTGACCTAAATCAACAAAAACAGCCTCCATACCAGGAAGGACTTTTGTTACTTTTCCTTTATAAATGTTGCCGACAATCGTGTTTTTTTCTTTTATCCATACTTCCGCCAGTCGTCCGTTTTCCAATAATGCAATGCGTTCATCATCCGTTTTTTTATTTATAATTAATTGCCGCAACCCAACAACCTCTTTTCATGTATTGTTTCCTATTTCAATACCATGTTTTCCTGCAGGCGTCAATAAACGTACTGTAAATCGCCCATTTTTCCGTCCGTCTTTTTTTCCGAAAAAAAACTGTGCAGCAGCTCATTTTCATCAAGCTGAAAAAGTTTTTTTCCATCGTCCTCCACTATAATAGGGTGTTTGCAACCCCGCTGAAATTTCAGCAGCACGTGGTAAATCAAATCATCGCGATCAACAATGATCGGCTTTAACACTGTGAACGTTTGATGATTTCCATAATACCTTTCCATCAAGAAGCGAATATATACAAATTGTCTTTGTTTATATTCCGTATAAATGGAGTGGACGATAAAGGCTGCGATAATCCACCCGCTTAAAAGAGTAGGGTTGAAAAAAAGAAAAAAAAGGAACAAACATGAAAAAACAACTGCAGATATGCGAAGCATTTCCTTATGAGCAACTGAAAAAGGTTTTTGTTTGCTCAGCAAAATAAAAAGAAGCTTTCCTCCATCAAGGGGCCAAATGGGAAGAAGATTAAAAAGGAAAATAGACATATTAAAAAAAATAAACATTTCATATGTAGAGTCGTTTATGAAATTTGCTTCCCAAAAAATCCATGCAGCTATTTGCATCCAAAAATGCTGAATCGGTCCAGATATAACAACAAACAGATCTTCTTTCAAGGGACGATTTCCATGCTCCTCCATTTCCACTACACCGCCAAAAGGAAGAAGCTGAATGGACTTGATCCTCCATGAAAAAAAACTGGCGCAAACAGCATGCCCCATTTCATGAATAAAAACTATTGAGAAAAGGATGCAAAGAGCTTTAAATTGCGCTGTCATTGCTCCGATTGCAATCAACACCCAAAAGATAGGATGAATATGTATTTTCGACAATAAGGAAAAATATTTATTCAAATGAGATCACCTGACTCGGGTCAATAAATGTGTCGCCCTTTTTTATGGCAAAATAGTAAGTTCCGTGCTGGTTTTGGCTTTGCTTTACTTTGCCTACAGGTTTTCCCGTTTCGACAAAGTCATACAGCGCTACATTTAGCTCTTCCAGGTTCCCATACCAGGTTTCTATTCCATCAGCATGTTGAATCACCACAGTCAGACCAGTATCCTCCTTCTTTCCAGCTTCAATAACAATTCCTTCATTCATGGCCTCTACCGTTTTATTATTTGTTTCGATCATCACACCTTGCCCGGTATCTTTAAAGCTCTGAAGCACCTTTCCTGATGCCGGAACCGCATATTGACTTTCTTTAGATCCACTTTCCTCTTTCGATTGTTTTTTCAAAAACGCTAATGGATTCCCAAATTGCTCTTCGTACCATTTGGAAACATATGCAAAGTTAAACTCCTTTTCCATCACATGGCTGACGAAATCTCTAGCTTTCAGAAATTCTGCCCGGTCATTTTTAAAAATAATACCGATCATCAGGACGATGCAGGCAGAGATTAGCAATTTTGTTATAAAAACGTCCGAACGAAACAATGGATGAAAATTTTTACTTCCTTCTGCCTCTACATAAAGAGGGGAGTCCGCGTCAACTTGCACGTTTTCTTGTGTGATTTGATTGATAAATGGAACAGATGTATCATCACTGCTGCTTGAACTGCTCGAAAGCATGCTGTTCATTCTTTTTCGTTTACGCTTTGCTATTCGTTTTTTTATTTCTTTTGCTCGACGATTCATCATCCATCATCCTTTTGCAATTTTGTACAAGTTTATGCCCTGTCCTTACCGTTTATGACAATAAAGCCATTTTGCATTTCTTAAAGCGATATCTAGGCAAATGTTTATCTTTGACCTTGATAAAGAACTTTTACCTACAACCTAGTAAGTAGGTTCTTCACTGTTTTCTGGTTCAAAGGAATACTGGATGAAGCAAAATAAAATATGGCGCTATCCGAGAAAAGCAAAATTTTGAAATCAAAAAGAAGACCACAAAATGCTTTTGTCGTCTTCTTTTTGAAATAGTAGTATATGGTGAATTAACACAAAAGCTAGACTGCCTTTTATTTGAAGCCGCTTAACGAAATAGGTTGACTAGTTCATTGATCGATAAAATGAAAAATAAAACAATATTTAAACTCAAAAGTACGTTGAAAAACCATTTATTTCGATCTTCCTTATGAGGAAGATGCTTTTTACTATTAAGCAAATAGATAAGGGTCAGCGCCAGAAAGGGCATAAATAGCGCACCAAGAGCACCATACAAAATAATGAGGCTCACAGGTTTTCCTATAAAATGCAAGAGCATTGGCGGGAATGTTAACCAAAAAACAAAAAATTTATAAGCTTTTGTCTTACTTAATTGTTCTTTATTCACATCATGTTTTTTAACTGTATAGACAAAATCAGCAAATAAATAAGAGACGCCATTCCAAACACCTAATACTGATGTAAAGGAAGCTGACCAAAAACCGATGAGAAATAAAATGCGTACAGTTGGGGACAGCTCGTTTCCTAAAATGGTAGCAAATGATACGAGACCTTGCTCACCGTTAATGTTTGTATTCGTTCCATATAGTAATGCAGCCCCTAAAATTAATAAACAAATTGTAAAAACTGCTGTAGTAATATAGGCAATCATGGAGTCAAATCTAACGTAGCGGAGGTAGGATCGATCCTTCCAATTGTTTTCCTGCAGCCAATAGCCATAAGACGCCATGGTAATGGATCCGCCAACTCCCCCAATTAATCCGAGTGCGTAAAGCAGTGAACCTTTCGGCAACGCCGGAACAGCAGTGTCCATGATATCAGAAAGTTCCGGCAGAACAATAACAGCTGAGCCGACAACCGAAATAAACATAAGTAGAATTAAAAGATTCATAACTTTTTCAAATAGCTTATATTGCCCCATCCATGTTAATAAAAAACCTAACAAACCGCTTATAACCGCCCATACCCATAAAGGCAAGACAGGAAATAATGCAGACAGAGCCAATGCACAAGATGAAGTCGCAGCCGCTCCATAAACAAATCCCCAAATAACCGAATAAACGCCAAAATAGCTTGTTGCCCATAATCCCATAGAATGCCAGCCTTCTAAAATAGTTTTTCCAGTCAGCAAATGATATCGGCCAACACCCTCATTTAAGGCAAATTTTAAAATAGCCCCGATCATGATTGCCCATAAAAAGACAAGTCCAAAATTTGTACCGGCAACTAAGGCAGCAACTAGATCACCGGCTCCGACGCCCGTTACTGCGACAATTAACCCCGGACCAACGGCCGGCCACTTTTTTGTGGATTTGCCATGTTCCATCACTGTCACCTTTCATCTGAGTTTTGAACGTAGAAATGAGTCATCTAATATTTCTTATGAATGATCTTTCTCATTGGGGAATATAAATGTGCATGAATCAATTGCTGGATGAACATATTCTCGCATCATGCTGTTATATCTAGTTTTAGCAATTGTTCATCCATGCGAAACTTTCTCATTTATAGTTCTTATGTAAAGAATTCATATTTTATTAATTGAATATTCTGTATTTTAAGTCGATTGTTTTCATTGCTCTTGTATCAGCTGTTTGAAATGATTTTTCGCACCTGTCTCCTTCCCTTTGTAAACGATTACGACTGTAGAAATAAACATTTACATATCACCTCAATTTTGAAATAATTCTATCCCGAAAATTTAAAGGGGGAAAAACGCAAAAAAAGGATGGGGGGATGTGTTCCACTAGTTATTGGTATATAGTGGAAAATAGAGGTTATGCCGTTTGATCTTGTTTTTCCACCGTGACCGTATAACCTAAGGTTTCTAACTTCTTAATGGCTTGTCTTGCTACATGATGATGTTTGCGTTCTTCGTAGTAATGAGGTCCCAGTTCATTATAAGTTTGTTTGCGTTTTAAGAGGTGATAAATGATCACGAGAATGCGATGAGCGACGGCAACAGCGGCGCGGTTGGCTCCACGTCTAGCGGCAATGCGCCGATACAGACTGGAAAGATAAGTGTTTTTCGTCCGAGCGGCACTTCGCGCTGCTTCAACTAAAGCGGAACGCAATTTTTTATTGCCCTTTTTCGTTTTCCCAGATTTTCGTTTGCCGGCGCTTTCGTTATTCCCTGGAGCGATGCCGGCCCAAGAACACAGATGAGCAGAGGTAGGAAATTGATTCATATCGGTTCCGATTTCAGCTAAAATTTGTTCAGCGCCTCTGCGTCCGACGCCGGGGATGGTGTCCAACCGCTCCAGGTCTTGTTCAAAAGGGAGCATCCGCTGTTTGATTTCTTCATCGAGTTCTTTAATGAGTTGGTCGAGGTGGTCAATGTGTTGTAGCTGGGTTTTAAGCATCAAGCGTTGATGGTGTCCGATTAAGCCTTTCAATGCTTTTTTTAGGAGTTCCTTTTTGTTTTTCAGTCGACGTTGAGCCAATTCTGAAAGAATATGAGGGTCCGTTTCGCCTTGAATAATAGCTTCAAGCATGGCGCGACCAGACTTGCCCAATACGTCGGAAGCGACGGATGCAAGCTTGATGTTTGCTCCTTCGAGGACTTTTTGAATGCGCTGAATCTCTCTTGCCCGCTCATCAATTAAGCTACGACGATAGCGCACGAGTTCGCGTAGTTCCCGTTGTTCTCGATTAGGAATATAGCTCCCTTGGAGAAGTCCATGTCGTAAGAGGGTGGCAATCCATTCCGCATCCTTGACATCGGTTTTGCGACCGGGAACGTTTTTGATATGTTTGGCATTAACGACGATGGGTTGAATGTTTTCACTTTCCAGTAAGTTATAGATAGGTTTCCAATAGGAGCCGGTGCTTTCCATAGCGGCATGGGTACAACGATGGGAATTGATCCAGTCGATCATGGTGAGTAAATCATCGGTCATGGTGGAAAACGTTTGGATCTCTTTATGATCCGGAGTGATAATACAACAGACAACGTTCTTTTTGTGAACATCAAGGCCACAGACACGAGAGAAGACAACATCCATATCCATTCTTCAACACTCCTTGTGGCTTAATGATAGAAGGCTGGTGCGACGACCATCAAAGACTATTCTATCCCGCGTGCTTCCCGAAAGGGAGCAACAATCAGTGGTACACCGGGTCGTCGAGGTCTGTCTATAAGACGGGCTTAAGGCACCAAGGTAAGACGACCTTTCTTATCCAGCCGTGTCTCCATTATACGATAAATGTGTTATTATTTTCATCATCTGCTGGTGCCGTTATCAAACGGCATGGGGGTCTAATTGAAAATCATTATTATTAAGGAGGCATCAGAAATACCAATGGAAACATACAAAGTAGCCAATATAATTAAAGAGCGTCGATCGATTAAAGAATTTAAGAAAGATCCAATCCCTAAAGAAGTAATATGTGAATTATTAAATACGGCTGTTTGGGCTCCTAATCATGGATTAAGAGAGCCATGGCGGTTCGTGCTGTTTATGAATGAAGGAAAAGAAAAATTAGTTGCTGCTATTGCACAAGAAACGAACAATGGAAAAAATATCGATCGATTACGAGAAAAGCTGCTGCCGATTCCAGCACATTTATTGGTAATCATGAAAGAGGATCCGCGTCAAAAGCAGTGGGAGGAGGATTTAAAAGCGACAAGTGCATTAATCCAAAATTTTCAACTAGCTGCATGGGAAAAAGGTATTGGCGTTATATGGAAAACAGGTGCTTATATTTATTCACCATCTTTCCGACAAAAAGTTGGAGTAGAACCAGGAGAAAAAATTGTCGGCCTTCTACATATTGGCTATCCTGCCTCAATCCCAGAACCAAAACAGCGGACAAACGCAGAAGAAAAATTGACGATTATTGAATCATATTGAAAGGGAAAAGATTCAAGAGGAAATATTTTGTACAGCCTTCAAAAAATCTCCCACCTCAAGAGATAGAAGAAAAAACCGATCAGCAGGTGGGAGATATATCAGTGTGATGGCAGTGATTCTAATGTGTGCAAAGAAAAAAGCTAATGCCTTATTCAAGGAAGTGTGATTTTTAAATTGATTAGGATTAAGCACGTACTCCAAAAAATTTTTTGATTTTTGCGATAACACCTTTTTCAGGCTCATCTAATGATTGAAGCGGAACCGCTTCACCTAAAATTCTTCTCGCAATATTGCGGTAGGCAATGGAAGCACGATTGTCAGGGTTCATTACAATCGGTTCACCATTATTAGACGCTTTTATTACCTCATCATCATCAATTACAATCCCCAACAAATCAATAGAAAGATGGCTGACAATTTCATCCACATCCAGCATATCACCGTTTTTCATTAAATGATTTCGGATCCGATTAATAATTAATCGTGGCGGCTCAATATCTTCCTTCTCCAGCAAACCGATAATTCGATCCGCATCTCTCACAGCGGAAACTTCTGGTGTTGTCACGACAATCGCTTGATCCGCACCGGATACGGCATTTTTATATCCTTGTTCAATCCCGGCAGGACAGTCGATAATAATATAATCAAAATCTTGTTTTAGCTGGTCAATTAAATTTTTCATCTGCTCAGGTGTTACGGCAGTTTTATCGCTAGTTTGCGCTGCAGGCAGCAAATAAAGAAAATCATTAAAGCGTTTATCTTTTACGAGAGCTTGATGAATTTTGCATCGTTCTTGGACAACATCAACTAAATCATAAATAATCCTGTTTTCCAATCCCATGACAACATCGAGGTTCCGCAAGCCGATATCTGTATCAACTAGACAAACTTTCTTTCCCATAATGGCAAGGGCTGTACCAACATTTGCAGAAGTTGTTGTTTTGCCGACCCCGCCCTTGCCAGAAGTGACCACAATTGCCTCACCCATTCATTATTCCCCCTTCAAGCCTAGTTAAATTGGGTCTCAGATGAGCTAATTGTTGAATCCGTTCAATAATGATTGTCCCATTTTCATCAATATATGCACATTCCATATCATTTCGAAATGATGGCTCCTTCTGATCGGGTGGCCTACTTAAAATATCGGAGATCCTCAGCTGTGTCGGCTTCATCAAGGAGGCGGCAATCACTGCATTTCGATTCCCTTCAAAACCAGCATGAGCTATGCCTTTTAAAGCCCCCATGACAAAAATATTGCCCGTTGCCATGACTGTCCCGCCAGGATTGACATCTCCTATCAGCAACAAATCCCCTCTAATTTTCAACACTTGCCCAGAACGGACGACTTTAGCAACTGAGATAACATCTGCTTCCTCTTTCCACTTCAACGCCTCTTCCTTTGAGATGACATTTGAATCAATTGCATCGACAATTAAATTTCTTTTTTTTCTTATTACGTCTTTTATTTTCTCCTCTTGTTCCTCCGTCAAAAAACGATTTCCAGCCTTTATCGTCACCCTGATCATCGGTTCATTTTCCTGAACATACTGCCTTTTGGAGAGCATCGAATCCAGTTCATTCACAATATCATGAAACGAACAGGAATCATCTAAATATAATGTCAATCCATCCTTTGTGCCTTTAATCGTTACATAATATGGTCTTTGAGCTTTCACGAAGTTCACCCCAACAAAAATCTATTTCGACAGCAATAACAAAAACTCCTCTATCAAACTTTAAAACTTAATCGTTGTGTTCACCTATTTTCAAGCCCAAAACGAATTTCTTTAAAGGATAGATTAACACACAAGCTAATACAAAATTCAGAGCAAGTGTCGGTAGCAGGCGATCAATTGTAAACAATTGCAGAGGAACAGCTGTCATCCCGATTAGTAAATAAATACCGTATGTGAAAAATTCAAGCAATGCAACGGAAAGCTCAGTTAAAAAAATTAAAACAAAAATATTGGGATTGAGCACCCGCAAAGCTTGCATCACTAAATATGCCAAGGTCGGAAATGCGAAAGCATATATGCCGATAACTTGCGTGTAAACAACATCGAACAATAAACCGAAAACAATTCCATAAATGACGGCAATTTTCCGAGAGCCGTACGCCGCCAAGATGACAATCATCAATAGTAAAAGATGGGGAACTGCCACTTGATGATCTGAAAGAAAAGGGATCGGAACAAGATCAACGATGATGCTTTCCAATACGAAAATAAACATAACCATTACGGGGAGGAAAAACGTTCTCAAGAGTCTTCCTCCTCTTCCAATTGATTGATATCAACTGTTGGAAGAACCCGCTCGATGATCATGACACGATCTATATCATAAAAGTCAGCTGATGGGGTTATATAAGCTATCTTTGTTAATCCGTACGAATCAAGTTCGACTTTTTTTACTTTTCCGATCACTAAACCTTCAGGAAACACTCCGCCAAGGCCAGAAGTCGCTACAATTTGATTTTCTTTGATTTGAGCATTTGATTCAATGATGTTCATTTCAAGAGCATTTTCCTGCTCACTGTAGCCGACAATGAGGCCGAATACCTTTCCGTTATTCGTATGAACCATTGCTGAAATCCGGTTTTTTCTGTCGGAAGCACTTAAAAGCTGAACGGTGGACGTAAATTCAGAAGTATTTTTCACTTTCCCGATCAATCCTTTTGCCGTTATAACCGCCATGTCTTTTTTGATTCCGTGCTGTTCGCCTTTATCAATTTTGATATAATCATGCCAACGATCAGGATTTCTTGCGATGACTGTCCCTTGGATCGACTTATATTTTCTTATATCGTTATCAGCAGATAATTTTAATTCTTCTTTTAATTGTTTGTTTTCCTGTTCTAATTCCTGCAGCTTTTCCTCCAATTGAATATAATTATTCAGTTGTTTGCGAAGCAGCTCGTTTTCTTCGTATGTATTTTTTAAATGATTCAAATTCTCAAAGAAGCCCGCAATATATTGTGCGGGCTGATGAAATACCTTCTGGACTAGTCCAACCGAATCTTGAATAAACTTCTCCTGCCACGAAAGATTGCGGTCTTCCTTTAGGGAAAAACCAATCAATGCCACCAAAATAATGATCCCGACAAGGAGCACAATTAATCGTTTATTTAGAAAAAATTGTGGCATGATTTACACCTCTAACTTATCTGTGGTCTTTTGTACGATTTTTGAATAGGTGGATATGTTCAAGAGCTTTTCCTGTTCCGACCGCTACACAATCAAGAGGATTTTCCGCAATGATTACAGGCATTTTCGTTTCGTCGCTTATAACTTTGTCTAAATTGCGAAGAAGGGCGCCCCCACCAGTTAAAACAATTCCTCGATCCATAATATCCGCCGCAAGTTCAGGCGGAGTTTTTTCCAAAGTAATTTTTACAGCATCTACGATCGCATAGACAGTATCGCGTAATGCCTCTGAAATTTCTGTCGCAGTAATTTCAATCGTTTTCGGAAGGCCTGTTAACAAATCTCTTCCGCGAATTTCCATGTTTTCAACACCTTCCGGAGCGCTTGCAGAACCGATTTCAAGCTTCACCGCTTCCGCTGTCCGATCACCAATCATTAAGTTGTAGGTTTTACGGATATAGTTAATGATGGCTTCATCCATTTCATCACCGGCAACACGGATAGATTGGCTTGTCACAATTCCGCCGAGAGAAATGATGGCAACTTCCGTTGTTCCCCCGCCGATGTCTACAACCATGCTTCCGGTCGGTTCCCAAACTGGAAGGTTGGCTCCAATAGCAGCCGCAAATGGTTCTTCGATCGTATACGCATCTCTAGCGCCTGCTTGTCTCGTTGCATCAATGACCGCACGTTCTTCAACCGCAGTTATTCCCGAAGGAACACAAACCATCACATAAGGTTTTCGCGAAAAAATACCTGCATTTTTTGTTGCCTGTTTTATGTAGTATTTCATCATCGTAGCAGTCGTTTCATAATCAGCAATCACTCCGTCTTTCATTGGTCGAAGTGCTACAACATTTCCAGGCGTACGCCCGATCATATTTTTTGCATCATTACCAACTGCAACAATTTGCTTTGTATCAGTTTGCAAAGCAACAACAGATGGTTCACGCACTACAATACCTTTTCCTTTCACAAACACTAACGTATTGGCTGTCCCTAAATCTATTCCAAGGTCTCTCGTACCAATTCCAAACATAGCTGTTGTATCTCCCTTTCTTCCAAAATAAATACGTTTTATATTCATGTAAATGTCTAATCATTATTGAAAAAACCCATAAATTATATTATAACGTAATTTTTCAAAAAAAAAAGTGCTATCAATACCCTGCGTAAAATAAAAATTTGCGAGGTATTTTTCATGAAACTTGATGAAAAGCTGATCATTGTGTTGGACGCCTCAAAAATTTTTACTAAAAAATTTTCCTAGTGGAGAATAGAGGATGAAAAATATATAAATTGAAATAAAGGTTTTCTCCCGTTCCACGGCGAATAAATACAAAGAGAAAATAGGGGAACGGAGAGAAAACTATGATGCCAAATCACAAAGACGAGATCGAAAAGTTGTCCACTGCCATGAAAGAAGCAAAAAGTAAACGAGCATATGAACGCTACCAAGCGATTTATCTTCATTTGCAGGGATATACCAAAGGAGAAATCGCAACGATTATTGGTCGATCCAAGAAAACTATTTATAACTATATTCATGCCTACGCCCAGCGCGGTCTTGATGGACTGGAGATGAAATACTCACCTGGCGCCCCACGTCGATTGACCCCTGAGCAGGAAAAAGAGCTGGCTTTGATCATTGAACATCAGCTCCCCGTAGATGTGGGATTCGAAGCAAAATATAATTGGACGCTTGCGATAATCGCTGAACTCATTCAACAAAAGTGGGGGCCAACATACACGCTTCGCGGAACAAGTGACATTCTGCATCGGTTAGGGCTAAGCTATACGAAACCGACCTATACACTAGCCAATGCCGATGAAGAGAAACAAAAAGAATTCGTCGAAATCACCTTCCCTGAAGTAAAAAAAAACTGGTAGATGGGAACATCGCCCATGTCCTCTTTCAAGATGAGTCGATGATTCGTGATTACCAAGCGATTCAAAAAACATGGTTTGTCAAAGGAAAACAACGAATCATTCCGACGTTTGGAAAACATCAAGGGCTGAAGCTGATTGGCACGTTGAACTACGAAACAGGGGAAGTGTTTTGCATCGAAGAAGAACGCTATGACGCGGAAACATTTCTTCGATTTCTTCAACTTGTGTTAGAACGCTATCCCACAGGCAAAATAGTGATGATTTTAGATAACGCTCGAATTCACCATGCCAAACTCATTCAGCCATTTTTAAAAGAACACGAAGATCGGTTAGAGCTCGTCTTTTTGCCACCATACAGTCCGCAATTGAACTTGATTGAAGGGCTATGGAAATGGCTGAAATCAGACGTGATTTACAACGTGTTCTATTCGAGTGTGCAAGAAATTAGAAAGAATGTCCAAGCCTTTATTCAGCGAATCAACCAGAAACCAGAACAAACGATCGATCGTTTGTGTGTTCAGTTGTAAATCTTTAATTCAACTTATATAGATGTCACAGCAAATACCGCCCGTATGAAAGCCTTGATTTAATTTATCCATTGAGAATAATAACTTAAAAATATTACAAGTCCATACAAAAAATATTATTTTATGTTTACAAATCCCCCCTTTGCACTCTTTATTAGCAATGGTTTAGAATGTCATAAAAAATAATGGTTTTTTCAGTTGATTGTGTTTCAATTCAAATGACTCCATTAAAGTATTACATAACAATTCTGCCGAAGTTTCAAGTTCATCTATTATTGAAAATCACTAAAATATGAGATTTTTCCCCAACTTTGGCTCTTCTTATGTCGCAAACCCTTTGTAAATGCGGACATCATTTGGAGCTCGCGAGGCCGTGCAAATGTTTTTTGAAATTCCTTCTATCATGCACTTACGTGTTGTAATAACGTTACTGCCCTGCTTCAAGCAGCTTTTTATCGTGCTTTGCGAGGCTGGTCAGTATGTTATATACCGTTGATGTCTCCCATCAGTCCCCTTGCAAATTCAGCAAGACGGTGGTTGTTCGCATTACGTGTCTAGAAGCGCAAAAATCTGTCCGAAAAAGCGCTAGCAGTTCAGAATCCAAAGCTATTAACTGTAATACGTGTTAGGATTGATTTTAAATGAAGGCATACTTTTTCACCCATTTATAACTCGGGAAAATAAGTTTTTTAACCATATAAAGTGTGTAAAAATAACTCCTTTTTCGCAATGACAAAATTTTGGGTGAAATGTAATGATTATACATATAAGTGGTTTTCATAAAACTTTGTTGCTGGAACTGAGGTAGAATGACTAGAGTAAAATGAATTGTGATTTTTCAATAATAAGTTAGCTGGTCTGATGCAGTTGCCAAAAAAAGAACATCAATACAAATTCAAGTGCACAATCACATAGGCAGCAGTGCGACGAGGATCTTAACTTCAGAAGTCTGTAATCTTAAATGAAAACATGCTTCCTTACAATTCATTATAAAAGACAGGAGCATCATATGAGTAATATAAAATAGAACCTTATATATGGAAGTTTTCCAATAAAGTAAAGGGATGCTATTGACTATATATCAAGCCATTCTCCATCAGCAATAGATATTCAAAGATAAAAATTCATAAAACTGCTAATGTCATTTTTAAGCTTAAAATATTGAAATTCATTTATCAATAATTTCATAGATCTAATCTTCACACATCATAAAAAGAGGTGCACTTCATATCCAGTGCACCCCAACAATCGACATAAAACCTTTTAAAAAAACGTTATAAATATCCCTTTTCTTTTAAACTGACGTATTTACGCTCTCCGATTATGATATGATCTAAAAGTTCAATCCCGATCAGCTTTCCGCATTCGGACAAGCGCCTCGTGACTTCGATATCCTCTTTGCTTGGGGAGGGATCTCCTGATGGATGATTATGGATACAAATAAAAGATGCAGCTGAACGTTTCAATGCCTCCTTGAAGACTTCTCTTGGGTGAACAATTGATGTATTTAAACTGCCGATGAAAATCGTTTGCTTATGCAACACTTGGTTTTTGGTGTTCAGATACAAACAAACGAAATGCTCTTGTGTTAGAAAGCGCATTTCTTCCATGACATAATTGGAGGCATCTTGCGGAGAACGAATGACATACCGATCTTCGTATGCGAGCTGATGAATTCTTTTTCCCAATTCTAATGCTGCTATAATTTGCACCGCTTTTGCTTTTCCAATGCCGGGTATGCCCATAATTTCCTGAACTGACGCCTCTTTTAACATTCTAAGACCCCCGAAAGTTTTTAAAAGCTTATTTGCCAGTTCAAGCACTGATTTTCCCTTTGTTCCTGTTCTCAATAAAATTGCCAGCAGCTCATGGTTGGAAAGGCCTTTTGGTCCGTTGTGTATCAATCGTTCCCTTGGTCTTTCTTCTTCTGGAAAATCTCGAATAGCGAGCATATCTTTCCCCCTTGTTTGTTACCAGTGAAATCCAAAATTTTTTAATTCTCTGTACAGTCTTGAAACAGGAAGACCGACAACTGTAAAATAATCGCCATCAATTTTTTTCACTAGCAATGAGCCGAAACGTTGAATTCCATAAGCACCCGCCTTGTCCATCGGTTCGTTTGTCTCAATGTATTCCAGGATTTCATCGTCTGAAAGCGGCCAAAAAGTAACTTTTGTTGATTCAGAAAATGTCGTATGCTTTTCACCATGAATAATCGAAACTGCTGTTAAAACAGTATGTGTTTTCCCAGAAAGTGATTTTAACATGTAATAGGCGTCACGGCGGTCTTTCGGCTTTCCTAGTATTCGATTTTCGAGGATCACCGCCGTATCTGCTCCGATGACATATGCATCTTTATACCTTTCAGCTACATGAAAGGCTTTTTGAAAGGCAAGTTTTTGAATGGCTTTTTCGGGTTCAGCTTCTTCGTCCAGCCTCTCTTCCAAATTGCTTTCAATCACAGCAAATGGTATTCCTAACAGCTTGAGGAGTTCTTTTCTTCGCGGAGAGCTTGATGCAAGTATGAGGCGTTCCATTTTTATTTCATCCTTTCAACCAATACTATCCGTATGTTATCAAAAAAGGCTTTTGCAAACAATTTTTCAAAAAAGAATTATCTAATCGCCATTAATAAAAACATTTATTCAATTTACAGAAAAAACTACATTATCTAAGGAAAACTGCTTGTGAAAATAAAAAAAGAAAACGTATGCTCGAGCAAACGCTTTCCCGTTATCAAGAAAGTTTTTCAAAAAAATCTAGCAGCGACTGCTGCAGACTCCATAGCTGTTCATTTGCCGATTTTTCTGTTTGCAGTTTTTTTACTGCTGCCAAAATTGAATCGTCTTTTATTTGACCAGCCTCATTTAATAATGACTCTACTTTCTCTTGTTCCGGGGCGGTTCCATTCACAAAAGACGAAGACAGCTTCAGCATCTCCTCAACGACCGTTTTAGTTTTTTCGTTTTCCACCTTTCCTTCCCATTTCATCTTTTTCACAAACGTTTCAATTTGATGTGATTCAGCCATGTTTTTCAACTCTTCTGCTGTCTTTTTATCCAACGCTGCCCCAACGAATACGTAATGATCGCCGCCTTGTGGAACGATAACAGAAGGCAATCCTTTAGCCTTTATCTGCCCGCTGACGGTTTCCGCCCCTTCTTTTTTTGTAAATTTTCCGGCTTGTACCATATAAACTTCAAAAACGATGTTTTCCGCACCGCTTGGCGCTGAAGCATTGCTAACATTCTGTCTTTGAGGAGACTTTGACACATCCCTCAATTCAGATGATACAGGCATTGAATCGTTTGAAATAAATTGCAGGGCTAAAACACCAAAACTCAGTCCAAGAATAACAGCAAATATGATCGATATCACATAGTTTTTTATTTTAGGAGGCAGCGTTCTGCTATTGTTCTTTGAGAAGGCTATTTTCGGGTTTTCTTTCTTATCCTCCTCATCATCCGGCAAAATCCAAGGAAAAGATGTCTCCTCTTCGTTCTTATCCTCTGATGCTGCCATTTCTTTTTCAGCCTTCACCTTCTCCTCCCAGCTGGATACTTTTAATTGTTTGCCAGTTTCACTTGGTTCAGCAGAAACATCCGTATCGTTGGAAAAATTGTTTTCCTGACCGTTGATTTTAATGGTTATTTTCGATGATGGCTTGTCCAAAATGATCACCGCCCTTTTTATGCTGGACAAACTTTTTTTTATGCTAACATATGTAAAATAAAAAAGAACGAGACATTTGTCGCCTCGTTCATAATTGTTGTCGTTATTTTTCGACATCCTCGTACTCATGAGCTATGTTTTATATGTTTTCTCACTTCACCGATAAAATAAAGGGAACCTGTAATAATGAGAACCGTTTCGTCATCCATTGTGTTGATAATCTTTTCATAGGCAAGCTCCCAATTGTCTGCATACTCTTTATCCTTCATGTCGCAAGCCTCGTATAATTCTTTCGCATCAGCTGCTTTCGGGAAATGAAAGGTTGTAAAAATAATTCGATTTGCCATTTGTGCAGCCTGCTCGATCATTTCTTTATATTGCTTGTCCTTCACACACGAAAATAACATGATGATTTTCTTATCAGGGTAAAACTTTTGTACAGTTTCTTTCAACGCTGCCATTCCTTCCGGATTATGTGCTCCGTCCAAAATGACTCTCGGTTTTTCCTTTACTTCTTCAAACCGCCCTTTCCAAAAAGTGCGCTTCAATCCTTCCTGTATATGCTCCTCCTCTATGATAAACGAATAATAAACTCTTAAATAATCAAGCGTCATGACACTCAGTGCAGCATTGATCGCTTGATGGTTTCCTTTCATCTGTAATGAAAGGCTGTTATATCGTTTAAAGGGGGTTTGTACAAAAAATTCATCAAAATCTCCTGCGTGAAAATCCCTAGTGAGCCAATAATGCTTTGCTTTTTTTTCTTTTGCAACACGCTCAATGACATCAAGGGCTTCCTTTTGTTCCACAGCTGTAATGACAGGAACTCCGTTTTTAATAATGCCTGCCTTTTGCTCTGCAATCTCTTCTATCGTTGAGCCAAGGATGTTTAAATGATCATGTCCAATCATTGTAATCACTGAAAGAATAGGATTCGCAATATTCGTAGAATCCCATTTTCCCCCGAGTCCTGTTTCTAATAAAACAACATCCGGCACGTTGATTTTACCAAAATAATAAAACATCATCGCCGTAATGACTTCAAACTCTGTCGGTGCTCCAAGCTCCGTTTTCTCAAGCTCGTCAACAACCGGTTTGATCACATTGGATAGCTGCAATATTTCCTCTTCAGAAATGGGATTGCCATCTATCGTAATTCGTTCATTGAATGATTCCAAATAAGGCGAGGTGAAAGCACCTACTTTATATTCAGCGGCTTTTAACACCTCTTGCATAAAAGCAATCGTTGATCCTTTCCCGTTTGTTCCGGCTACATGAATGAAGCGGCATCTTCTTTCCGGATGATCAAGCTTTTCCATCATCCATTCCATTCGCTGGAGACCAGGCTTTATTCCAAAGGTTAGGCGGGAATGTATCCACTTGAGTGCTTCTTCATATGTTTGAAACATATAAATTCCCCTCCTTGAACTCTCGAACATTTTCAATGAATTTGAATGGCCGGATGTATCATAAACGTTTTGATGGAAGAAAATCCGGGGCATACCCGGATTTGTTTTAGCCTTTCAGCTCCTGAAGTCGTTTTAACACCGCCTGCTGTTTTTCTAAATAGTCCTTTTCTTTTGCCCGCTCTTCTTCTACGACTTCTTTCGGTGCTTTTTTAATAAATCTTTCATTGGCAAGCTTTTTCTGAACGCGCTCGACTTCTTTATTCCATTTCTCTAATTCTTTTTCAAGCCGTTTGATTTCTTCTTCCACATTAATGAGCCCTTCAAGAGGAAGAAATACTTCTGCCCCGCTCACAACAGCTGTCATAGCCTTGTCAGGAGCTTCAATGTTTGTATCAATTGTTAATGAGCTAGGATTGCAAAATCTCTCTAAATAGCTGCGGTTTTTCTCCAACTGGTTTTTAACTTCTTCACTATGAGCATGAATGATCATATCCACCTGCTTCTTCATCGGCGTGTTCACTTCAGCGCGAATATTACGGACTGAGCGAATCACATCAACTAGAAGCTTCATTTCGTTTGCAGCTTTTTCATCAGAAAGCTCCTGACGTACAACCGGCCATGAAGCAATTGTAATCGATTCTCCCTGATGAGGAAGGTGCTGCCAAATTTCTTCTGTTATAAACGGCATAAAAGGATGAAGGAGTCGCAATGTTTGATCTAACACATATGCCAAAATGGAACGAGTTGTCTTTTTCGCTTCCTCATCATTTCCGTACAGCGGAATTTTTGCCATTTCAATATACCAGTCGCAAAAATCATCCCAAATAAAATTGTACAGCACCCGACCGGCTTCGCCAAATTCATATTTTTCCGCAAGTCTTGTGACAAGCTCAATCGTTTCATTTAACCGTGTGAGAATCCATTTATCTACCACTGATTTTTTTCCGTTTAAATCAATTTCTTCATATGTTAAACCGTTCAAATTCATCAGTACAAAGCGGGAGGCGTTCCATATTTTATTGGCAAAATTCCACACGGCTTCTACTTTTTCAAAGCTGAATCTTAAATCCTGTCCTGGGCTTGAGCCGGTAGCTAAAAAGTAGCGCAAAGAGTCCGCACCGTATTTGTCAATAACATCCATCGGATCGACGCCATTGCCTAATGATTTGCTCATTTTTCTTCCTTCTGAATCGCGTACAAGTCCATGAATCAAAACATCTTTAAACGGTCTTTTCCCAGTAAACTCCAATCCTTGGAAAATCATCCGCGAAACCCAAAAGAAAATAATGTCATACCCGGTAACAAGGACATCTGTCGGATAATAGCGTTTATAATCTTTTGCCTCTTTATCAGGCCAGCCCATTGTTGAAAACGGCCATAAAGCAGAGCTGAACCATGTATCTAACACATCTGGATCCTGCTCCCAATTTTCAATATCTTTAGGCGGCTCATGATCAACATAAACTTCGCCTGTTTCCTTATGATACCAAGCTGGAATGCGATGTCCCCACCATAACTGACGGGAAATACACCAGTCGCGAATGTTTTCCAGCCAATGCAAATACGTTTTTTCAAATCGTTCAGGAATAAAATGAACTTTCCCTTCTGTTTTCTGAAGGTTCAAAGCAGCTTCGGCCAAAGGCTTCATTTTCACAAACCATTGAGTTGATAAATACGGCTCGATAACTGCTCCGCTTCGTTCACTATGGCCTACGGAATGGATATGCTCTTCAATTTTAAATAAAATTCCTTCCTCCTGCAGGTCTTTCACCAACTGCTTCCGGCATTCAAAGCGATCCATTCCTTCATATTTTCCCGCTTTTTCATTCATTGTCCCGTCTTCATTCATGACTAATATTCTTTCTAAATTGTGGCGGTTTCCGATTTCAAAGTCGTTCGGATCGTGTGCAGGAGTTATTTTTACTGCTCCTGAACCGAATTCCATATCGACATATTCGTCTGCGACGATCGGAATTTCCCGTCCTGTTATTGGCAGCTTCACTGTTTTTCCGATTAAATGCTTATACCTATCATCATCAGGATGAACTGCCACTGCTGTATCCCCAAGCATCGTTTCCGGGCGAGTGGTCGCGACTTCAATATATCCGGATCCATCAGCCAGCGGATATTTTAAATGATAAAGTGCCCCTTTCACTTCTTTATAAATGACTTCGATATCGGAAAGGGCTGTTTTTGTCACCGGATCCCAGTTAATAATGTACTCTCCTCGGTAAATAAGACCTTTTTTATAAAGCGATACAAAAACCTCTCTTACAGCTTTTGAAAGACCTTCATCAAGGGTGAACCTCTCTCTTGTGTAGTCAAGACCAAGGCCTAATTTTGCCCATTGTTTGCGAATATGGTCTGCATATTCTTCCTTCCATTTCCATGTTTCTTCTACAAATTTTTCCCGCCCGAGATCATACCGACTTTTCCCTTCTTCGCGCAGCCTTGCTTCCACCTTGGCTTGTGTGGCGATTCCCGCATGATCCATCCCTGGCAGCCACAAAACATCGTACCCTTGCATTCGCTTCATTCGGGTAATAATATCTTGAAGAGTTGTATCCCATGCATGTCCAAGGTGAAGCTTACCGGTGACGTTTGGCGGAGGAATAACGATCGTGAAAGGAGTTTTCCCCTCATCATCTTTTGCTTCAAAAAATTTTCCCTCGAGCCAAAATGCATACCGATCCTCTTCAACCGTTTTCGGATCGTATTTTGGGGAAAGAGTGATTTCTGAATTCGACATATTTATGAAAACCTCCTTATTTTCATTCTAAAATATAAAAACTCCTTCCATCCTAAAAGGACGAAAGGAGATGTTTTCGCGGTACCACCTTTTTTCACAGATACGTCTGTGCACTTCTTTCAAGTAACGGCTAATGCCGGCTCCCTTTACTAAAAGCTTTCAAGGAAGCTGCTCCAGGGCGACTTTCCAACGGGATCTCCTAGGAAATCTTCCAGCTTGCGATTTCCCTCTCTGGAAGGAGTCGTTCGTTGTACTACTCCCCTTCAACACATTTTCACAAACTATATAAATTTCTATATTTAATAGTACTAAAAAATTGTTTTTTTCGTCAATATTTTCCCCATCTTCCTTAACCTTTAAACAAAAATCACAAAATGTTCTTTATTTCATAATATAAGTTAATAAAGTTGAAGGTGATCAACATGAGAAAAAAAATAAAACCATACTATATTCAATCGTTTATTAAACAATTCCGATCTACTCTTGAACAGTTCATCGTTCCTTTAATGATTTTTCAGGGAATTCGAACAATCCTTTTACCAACTATGTTTGATATTATTTTATTAGCCATTTTACTATTTCTAGCAGCCGCGTTGTATATGGAACGGGGTTAAAGCTGACAGATCCCCCATTCATTCTGATGCCAATGAATCGTTTTCTAGTTTTTCATTCCATTTTAAAGCAATGTACCCGGTATTTTTCATTTGCCAGTATGCTCTTAACAGCTGTTTGCAATATTCTAATTCTCCCTTTTCGCTTTTCTTTTTTTGATATTGCCGGACAAGCTTTACTAATTTGGCTGGATAAGATAAATAGCTTACCAACAGCAATCTCTCAGCTTTTGTTAAAGGAAGCACTTTTTCGTAATCTGATATATATTGCACATTTTGATCACTAACGGTTGGTTCCGTTTCGGAGAGGTTCATAAACATTAAGAAAAGGTCGTAAATTGGAGTAGCAAATGCTGCATCTTCCATATTAATAAAATAAATTTTCCCTTTTGGATTGAACAGAAAATGAGATAAGGAGACATTTACTTTGTTCAGTGCAATTCGCATGTGAGGGGATTGCTTTATTTCGTTATACCACTCATCAAGCTTTGCTTCAGCAAATAAGATGGCTTGCCTCGTTTCAAAATAATAGCTGAAGACCGCCAATTCAAAAGGCGACATATACCATTTTTTTTCGATTTGTTCCATAAATGCTTCCAGCAGGTTGAAATTTCTCTTCCACTTGTTCTGAATCTGTTGATACACATTTTCGAGCTGAACTAGAGGTATGTTGATTTCCTGTTTTGTTTTTTTATGGAGTTTCGCTAAGTGGTAAAAAAGGATTGAGGCATTTTTTTCATCAACGATTGAACCTTCCATCCAAGGCATTAAATAAAACGATTTCGTTGAGTCATTAACAAACACATTTCCGTTCGTTGTCCTATAAATCGGCACGATTCCTAAAGATGGAAAGTCGTGAAAAATTGAATATAATTTTAGAATGTTTCTTTGCTTTTTAATCGTTGTTCGTTTTAAAGCATATGTTCTTTTTTCACAATGAATTTTCAAGACATTTTTTGTTTTTTTCTCTAAATAAATCGGTTTGATTGGATAATGCTGCAAAATCCTCATGGCCGTTTTCAGATCATCGCTCATCTTCCCACACGCCTTTAAAGAAAATAAAGAAAAGCTTGAGCTGGTTTGATCCCTCTCAAGCCGCTTGCAAAAATTACGTTTGTTGTGTTTCAAGAACCGGGATATATAAAATGTCTCCTTCACTAATCTCTTTATCATGGTGAAATTGATTTACTCGATTGAGCTGCTGGAGTGTAATGTTGTAGCGTTCGCAAATATTTTCGAGCGAGTCTCCCTGCTGGACAATGTACATTCTTAATTTAGAAAATTCTTCTTCTTCATTTTTCGTAAACAATTTTGTTAAATATAAGGTGTTATCATTTTTCCTTACAGATTCTTTTTCTTCATCGTCTTTTTCGACATAATTGGAAATTTTATTGATCACTGGCTTTTCTTCTTCAATGCGGCCTTTCTCTTCCAAACTGACTTGATTTTTCTTCGCTTCAACAGTGAATGTATCGTAATCCGTTTCCGTTTCTTCTTCTCTCTTTAATGGCATCATAAAAACAATGTCTGCCGTCTCTTCATTGTCATCCTTTTGAACAACATCACGATCATCTTCGATTTGCTCATTTTGATCGCGTTCGGCTGTATCGAATTCGAAATATTCATTAAGACTTTTCTGTTCATTGTCTTTTTCAATATTTTCCGCTTTGTTGATTGGTTCATCATTGAAACGATTTTCTTTGAGCGTTGATTCGGTTTCATCTTCTTCCCTTTCATCAGACTGTCGAACGGTTGAGATTTCCGCTTCAGCATCTATGATCTCGTCCACTTCATTTGCAGCAGTTTCTTCCGCCTGCTCTTCTCGAATTCCGTAAATGGATAGATCAGCTATAAGCTTTAAACCATTTGCTTCCGGAAAATCATAATCAAATGATTCAATCGCCACAAACACCTCTTCTAAATTGGCAATTCTTTTTTTTGGTATTGTAATATCGACCGGAAGCTCGTGTCTAAATTCCATTACACCGTCATTTCTCGCTTCTACATTTTGTATATAACGGGCGATGGAGGAGGTTTGAAGAAGTTTATCGTTCTGTTGCTCCTCTCCATCGAATTTGTATTCTCCAGAAAGCTCTAGAGCACCTTTTATCGTTACATATCCATCATGTTCTTCAATTGAGATGTCAGGTTCCAGTGAAATGGACAATAGTTCAGAAGGTTGAAAATGATGGCGAAACAAGACCGATTCCTCTACCGAAAATCGTAAAACGGACGTTTCTTCAATGGACATGCGGACTTCCTCCTTTCTCCAATCAATCTAATTTATCGTGCCATTAAAGATGTATGAAGGAGGATGGCAAAATATGCACGGGAAACAAAAATAAAAGGACCAGCTTCAATCAGAAGCTAGTCCTTTTAGCTCGTTATCTCAAAACCGAAAAAGCTTTTTCACATGCTTCAATTGTTTTTTCAATATCTTCATCCGAATGCTCTGTTGACAGAAACATTCCTTCAAATTGGGAAGGCGGCAAGTAAATGCCTTCATCCGCCATAACACGATAATACTTTGCAAAAAAATCAAGGTTTGATGTTTTTGCTTTTTCGTAATTGACAACATCTTCATTTGTAAAGAAAAATCCGATCATTGATCCCGCTCTATTAATCGTATGAGGGATTTCATATTTTTGAGCAGCTTTGCGCAATCCTTCCTCTAATTTATCCGCTTTTCTTTTAAATTCTTTATATGTGTCTGGTGTAAGCTGAATGAGTGTTTCATATCCGGCTGTCATCGCAAGCGGATTTCCTGAAAGTGTCCCCGCTTGATAAATAGGACCGACAGGAGCGATTTTTTCCATGATGTCCGCCCGTCCGCCATAGGCTCCGACTGGAAGTCCTCCTCCAATGACTTTTCCTAAACATGTCAAATCCGGAGTCACTCCAAAGTATCCTTGGGCGCAATGATAGTCAACGCGAAAACCGGTCATCACTTCGTCAAAAATCAGAAGCGATTCGTATTGTTTGGTGATCTCGCGCAAGCCTTCTAAAAAGCCTTCTTTAGGCGGTACAACACCCATATTTCCGGCTACTGGCTCGACGATCACGGCAGCTATGTCTTCGCCAAATTTTTCAAAAGCAAAGCGGACGCTCTCTAAATCATTATATGGAACAGTAATCGTATGCTGGGCAATTCCTTCCGGCACCCCTGGACTATCCGGAAGCCCTAATGTGGCAACTCCTGATCCAGCCTTAATGAGCAGCGAATCTCCATGGCCATGATAACATCCTTCAAATTTTAAAATTTTATTTCTTCCCGTATATCCGCGGGCAAGGCGCAATGCGCTCATTGTCGCTTCCGTACCAGAGTTCACCATCCGCACAATTTCAACGGAAGGAACCCTCTCCACAACAAGCTCCGCCAGCTTATTTTCAATCAAGGTCGGCGCCCCAAAGCTCGTTCCTTGCTCCGCTATTTTCTTTAATGCTTCAACAACTCTGTCATTTGCATGTCCTAAAATTAACGGTCCCCATGAAAGAACATAATCAATATATTCGTTGCCATCAATGTCATACACTTTAGAACCTTTTCCGCGCTCAATAAAGATCGGATTCATTTGAACGGATTTAAACGCGCGCACAGGGCTGTTGACCCCGCCGGGCATCAACGTCTTCGCTTTTTCAAATGCTTTTTTCGAACGTTCATATTTCATGAAATGAGCCCCCTTTTCAATAATCAGACTGTTCATCTAACCAACGGGCAACATCTTTTGCATGGTACGTAATCATTAAATCCGCGCCGGCTCTTTTCATGCTTGTAAGCATTTCAAGGACAGTGCCTTTTTCATCAATCCATCCATTTTCAGCTGCCGCTTTAATCATTGAGTACTCGCCGCTTACATTATAAGCAACGACAGGAAGGTTAAAATGATTTTTAACATCACGGACAATGTCTAAATAAGAAAGCGCCGGTTTCACAATTAAAAAATCGCATCCTTGTTCAACATCTGCTTCTGCTTCCCTTAATGCCTCCAGCCTGTTAGCCGGATCCATCTGGTACGTCTTCCGATCACCGAATTTCGGCGTGCTTTCAGCTGCTTCCCGGAACGGTCCGTAAAAAGCACTGGCATATTTGACCGCATATGACATAATTGGAATATGAACAAATCCTTCTTCATCAAGCGCTTCCCGAATGGCTGCGACAAATCCGTCCATCATATTGGATGGAGCAATTATATCCGCCCCGGCTTTTGCCTGGCTGACAGCTGTTTTGGCTAATAATTTTAACGAAGCATCATTTACAATTTGTCCGTTTTCCACAACTCCGCAATGACCGTGATCAGTATATTCGCATAGACAAGTATCTGCGATAACGACAAGATCAGAATGCTGCTGTTTAATTTGAGCGATAGCCCGCTGCACGATGCCATGATCATGGTATGCTCCTGAACCGACATCATCCTTTTCATGAGGAATGCCGAATAAAATAACTGATTTAATTCCCAGCTTGACAACTTCTTCAATTTCTTCATTTAACAGGTCCAATGAAACTTGAAAAACTCCCGGCATCGATTGCACTGGATTTTTTTGATTTTCTCCTTCGACAACAAAAATCGGATATATTAAATCTTCTTTATGAAGGCGGGTTTCCCTGACCATAGCCCGCAGATTAGCTGTATGCCGCAATCGTCTGTGCCGTGCAAAATTCAGCATGATCTATTCCTCCCTTTTTTCTGCGTATGTACACATTTTTTCCAGCATTCCATCAATTGTATATTTTTCCGGCATAATGCAAGTACACTTTATTTTATAAGACAGCAATTTATCTCTTGTGATCGGTCCGATGCAAACAAACACAATATCCCGAACCCTGTTTTCCAGCCCGTTTCTTTTGACAATTTGCATAAATGCAGAAGCTGTGGAAGAACTCGTCAGTGTAATAAAATCAATCGTTTTATTTTCAAGCAAATGCAACACTTCTTTTTCATTTTCCAACAATTGTATTGTTTCATAAACAACAAAATCAAAGAAAAAAATCTTTTTTTCTGTTAATACTTCACGTAAATAAGTGCGTGCCAAATTCCCGCGGGCAATTACTATTTTGCTGTCTTGCCGAACATGATCGATTAATTCTTCCGCTAAGCTTTCGGCACGAAACTCTTCAGGACATAAAGAAACCTTCCATCCTATTTTCTCCGCAGCTTTTTTTGTCTTTATACCGACGCAAGCAACGTTGACGTTTTTCAGATCTTCTAATTCCAATGACAAGTCTTTTACATGTTCGGAAAAATATTGAACGCCGTTTGCACTAGTAAAAACAATCCAGTCTTTAGATGTTAACTGTTTTAAAACGGGGAGGGCATTGAAATCCGTTTCTGTTTTCCTCGTTGCAATTAACGGAACTTCTATAGGACAGCCTCCCGCCGCTTGAATTTTCTTTGAGAATTCGGCAGCCTGGCTGTTCGCTCTCGTCACTAACACATTAAAACCATTCAATGGTTTTTCAGCACTCATTCATGGTTTAGCTCCTTTCTCACTTGTTCGACCAGCTCTTTGGCGCCTTGAGATGATAGAAGTGCTGCCATATCCTTTCCAAGTAAATTCGGATCTTTTCCAGTTTTCGTCTCTTTATATACCGTTTTTCCATTCGGAGATGCAACAAGTGCTGTTAACACAATTTCTTCATTTTCATCAACTTGAGCTAAACCGGCAATTGGCACTTGACAGCTTCCTTCCATATCATGCAAAAAAGCCCGCTCTGTTAAAACGGCTTTCTCCGTCCGTTCGTCATTTAGTTTTCTTAAAGCTGCAAGCAGTTCATGATCATCTTCTCGGCATTCTATCGCCAAAGCTCCCTGACCGACTGCCGGAACGCACATATCAGGCGGTAAAAAGTACGCTTTTTCCAATTCGTCTTTCCAGCCCATTCGTTTAAGACCTGCTGCTGCTAAAATGATTGCATCATAATCGTTGCCTTCCCGCAGCTTCTTTAGACGCGTATCAATATTTCCGCGAATCCAACGGACGGTTACATCGGGGCGGACGGCTAAAATTTGGGCGCTCCTTCTTAAGCTGCTCGTTCCAACAACAGCGCCAGCTTTCAAATCTCTTAAAGTTTGGCAATTCTTCGAAATCAAAACATCGCGGTAATCTTCTCGTTTAGGAATGCAGCCGATCGTCAAGCCATTCGGCAAGACAGACGGCACATCCTTCATGCTGTGCACGGCCATATCAATATCACCGTTTAGCATAGCCTGCTCAATTTCTTTTACAAAAAGGCCTTTCCCGCCTACTTTTGAAAGAGTGACATCAACTATTTTATCACCTTTTGTGACAATTTCTTTTATTTCGAATTCAAATGGGGCTCCAAGCTCTTTTAATCTCTCGATCACCCAATTTGTTTGGGCGATTGCTAACCGACTTCGCCTTGACCCGACAATAATTTTTCGCATAAACATCCTCCTGAGCACATGCATTAATGGAAATTCGATAAGCTTCCAAATAAAAAGAAATTAATTAACAGCACTAAAAATGAGGCAACGTTTAAAAAGGCAATTCTTTTCCATTGCCACTCTTTTACTACTCTGGCATACAAATAAAAACTGTATATGCCTAAAACAGAAAATGAGCCGATCACTTTTGCATCATACCAGTTCAAATTTGGCACCTTTAAATAAGCCCATATCATTCCTAAAATGAGAGCTAATAGCAATATAGGTACACCGATCATATTTAAAACATATGTCATATAATCCAGTTTTGCCAAATCTTGAATGCGATGAAGCCTTTTCCCCCATTTTTTCTTTTTTAATAAGTTGTGCTGTATCAAATAAAGAATGGAAAAAACAAATGAAAGCGAAAACGCTCCGTATGATAGTATCGCCATCGTGATATGGATCAATAACAGTTCTGAAATTAACCTGCTGGATACTTCAGTCGATACTGCCTCTGAAGGAGCAAACGTCCGGATGGCCATAATGATAAAACCAATGACATTCGTAAAGAAGACAATAAAATCGACTCGAAGCAGCCGATTGATCACAAGGGAAAGAGTGACCAATACCCATGCATAAAAATAAAGACCTTCCGCTATGTTTAAAACCGGAAATCTGCCCGTTTGCGCCATTTGCGAAAATAAAAAAAAGGATTGTAAAACCCAGACAATAGAAAGTAACCAGAAGGCTATTTTGTTTGCCTTCCGGTTATGATGCAAAAAATCTATAAAATATAAGAAAACGCTCAATGCATATAAAACAATCATCAATTCGTTTAATCTAATGATATTCCAATCAAACATATAGTAGTTTTTCCTTTCACTTACATTTCAAGTGAAACATTTTTTGAATGCGTTTTTAATTGAACGGAAGGAGTTTGTTCTATTAATTCTTCATCTAAATCTAAATTAAAAATCTCTTTAAATAATTCCAAAGATTGTTCGCCATTTGGAAGAGCAGCCAGCTCTTTCACTTTTAAAATCGGATCTCTCAACATTTGATTGACAATGCTTTTCGTATGTTTATTTAATATTTTTCTTTCGCGTTCTGTCAAATTCGGCAGCTTCCGTTCAATACTTTTCATTGTTTCCGATTGGATAAGAAGAGCTTTTTCCCTCAATGCAGCAATAACCGGAACAACCCCTAATGTATTCAGCCATTTCGAAAACTCCAAGACCTCTCGCTCGATCATGATTTCAATTTGTTCAGCCGCTTCTTTTCTTTCCTGCAAATTCGCTTCGACAATTCCTTCCAAATCATCAATATCATATAAAAAAATGCTGTCTATTTCACTCAATGCAGGATCTAAATCGCGTGGAACCGCAATATCCACCATCAGAAACGGGCGGCCTTTTCTTAACTTTTCAACATCTAACATCATGTCTTTCGAAATCACAAAACTCTTTGCACCTGTTGAACTAATTAAAATATCTGCCTCAATAAGCGCACACTGAAGCTCAGACATTATTTTTGCTTGTCCGGAAAAACGCTTCGCCAATTCATTCGCCTTTTCAAATGTACGGTTCATAACCGTAATTTGTTTGACTCCGCTGCCATGTAAATTTTGTACGGCAAGCTCTCCCATTTTTCCTGCGCCTAAAATAAGCACATGCTTGCTGGATAGGTCGCCGAAAATTTTTTTTGCCAATTCTACGGCAGCATAGCTGACGGAAACAGCATTTGAACCGATTTCCGTTTCCGAATGGGCTTCTTTAGCCAATGTTACTGCCTGTTTAAACAGTTGATTAAAAATCGTTCCGATCGTGTTATGTTCTTGAGCTAATAAAAAGCTTGAACGGACTTGTCCTAAAATTTGCGTTTCGCCTAAAATCATAGAATCCAGGCCGCATGCCACCCGAAACAAGTGCTGGACAGCCTGTTCATTTTCAAAGTATTTTAGATACGAATCGAACTCCTCAATGTCCATATTGAACCATTCAGCTAAAAATGCTTTTATATAATAACGCCCTGTATGAAGCTGATCAACAACTGCATAGATTTCTGTCCGGTTGCAGGTGGAAACGATCACGTTTTCCAAAATGCTTTTTTCATTCTTCAACCGTTTCATTGCAGAAGCTAAATCATTGCTGCTAAAACTCAACCTTTCGCGAATTTCAACAGGGGCTGTTTTATAATTTAACCCAACAGCTAAAATATGCATCTCCGACCCCCCAAAAGCAAATACATACTGACTTTATTATAACAAAATATCGACAAAAAAATGTGAACAGTATATGAAACTGTATGATATGATGATAAAGTAAGAAACAGATATAAATTATATTAATTATTACATTAAAAATATTATCAAAAAAGAGAGCCGGAATCAAGTCATCAAAACAGAGGTGATCGTTAAGTGCGTTGGACGTTTGTTGCTATGATTATGCTGGAGATCGGGCTTTATTTCTTGTTGAAAAATTTCGATCTCTTTTTCAATATGAACATGAACACTTTGCCTTTCTTTTTTATCATGTTTGGCATCGCCTTTATGGTTCAGGCAAAAGCGGAAAAGGATGACCAAGCAATCGTTCCTGCCGTTCTGCTGCTTGGCCTTGGCATCCATTTTTTATGGGGAAAATCATTCCCGTTCTGGCCTGATGATTTAACCGCAATGATCTGGATCATTGCCCTTGCTTTCATCATTCGGTCTGCTCAAGCAAAAAGCGGGTTTGCACAAGGATTTATCCTTCTTTTGATCGGAAGTTTCCTTTACTATTTTCCTTCCGCTTTGACATCTTTTATTCAAAAGAGCGTTTCCAATTGGCAAGCCTTTTGGCCGATTCTTTTTGTTATTGCAGGTTTGTATTTATTGTTTTTCAGAAAAAAATAAAAGGAAACAGCTCGAAGCGGTTAAGCTTCTCGAGCTTTTCCTTCTGTATCCAGCCTAAAGCAATTTCATTTTATGATAGGAATGGATAAATGGCTGACCATGCATCCTCTTTTCCGTAACCAGTTTCTGCTGAAAAAAGAATAAGCGGATCATTTTTTTCCATTTTTAGTGTTTCCTTCACTACTTTTAAGTGTTTTTGCCATTTTCCTTTAGGAATTTTATCCGCCTTTGTGGCGACAATTACTGCAGGAATTCCATGATATTTTAAAAATTCGTACATCATGACATCATCAGATGTAGGTGCATGGCGGATGTCTATGATAAGAATACATGCTTTAAGCTGTTCTCTTTTGAGCAAATACGCTTCGATCATTTTCCCCCATTTTTCCCTCTCCCTTTTCGACACTTTGGCAAATCCATATCCGGGAACATCAACGAAATAAAATTGATCGTTAATTAAATAAAAGTTTAACGTTTGCGTTTTCCCAGGCTTTGAAGAGGTTCTCGCCAAATTTTTTCTATTGATCATTTTATTAATAAACGAAGATTTCCCGACGTTAGACCTTCCTGCCAGAGCGATTTCTGGAAAATCGGTTGATGGATATTGATCAGATTTAACCGCACTTATGACAATTTCTGCTTTTGTTACCTTCATTCTTTTTCTCCTGCCAATGCATGTTTTAATACTTCATCCATATGTGAGACAAGAACAAAAGTCAATTCTTTTCTCACGCTTTCTGGTATATCATCTAAATCCTTTTCATTTTCCTTCGGCAAAATAATTTTCTTTAAACCGGCACGATGGGCGCTTAATGTTTTTTCTTTTAAACCGCCTATCGGCAGAACGCGGCCTCTTAAAGTAATTTCACCTGTCATTCCGACTTCTTTTCGAACCGGTCTTCCAGTTAATGCTGAAATAAGCGCCGTTGCCATCGTAATGCCTGCAGACGGTCCATCTTTTGGAACAGCTCCTTCAGGCACATGAATATGGATATCATATTGTTCGTGGAAATCTGGATCTATCTTTAGTTCTTTTGTTCTAGATCGAATATAGCTGAAAGCGGCTTGAGCCGATTCCTTCATGACATCTCCGAGCTTTCCGGTTAAAATCAACTTGCCTTTACCCGGAGAGATGGACACTTCAATGGACAGCGTATCGCCGCCGACCGTCGTATATGCGAGACCGGTCGCCAAACCGATTTGATCCTGCAATTCTGCCTGACCGTATCGAAACAATTTTTTGCCCAAAAAGTCTTCAAGAGTTTTAGCGGTTACAACAATTCTTTTTCTTTCACCTGTTACAATCGTTTTCGCTGCTTTTCGGCATATTGCTGCGATTTGGCGTTCTAACCCTCTTACCCCTGCTTCGCGCGTGTAATAACGAATTATATTTAAAATTGCTTCTTCTCTTATTTGCAAGTGACCTTTTTTCAGTCCATGCTCTTTTAATTGTTTTGGAAGAAGATGATCTTTGGCGATATGAACTTTTTCTAATTCGGTATAACCAGCAATTGTGATAATTTCCATTCTGTCGCGCAGCGGACCTGGAATAGTTGCTAAATTATTGGCTGTCGCAATAAACATGACTTTTGATAAATCATATGGCTCTTCAATATAATGATCGCTGAAATTATGGTTTTGCTCCGGATCCAGCACTTCAAGAAGAGCAGCTGAAGGATCACCGCGAAAATCGCTGGACATTTTATCAATTTCATCCAGCAAAAATACCGGATTAATCGTTCCCGCTTTTTTCATCCCTTGAATGATCCGACCCGGCATCGCACCGACATATGTTCTTCTATGGCCTCTTATTTCCGATTCATCCCGAACGCCGCCAAGAGAAATTCGAACGAACTTTCTATTTAATGATTTTGCAACAGAACGGGCAAGAGATGTTTTCCCAACGCCAGGCGGTCCCACTAAACATAAAATAGGGCCCTTAAGCGAATTTGTTAATTTTTGCACTGCTAAATATTCAAGCACCCGTTCCTTTACTTTATCTAGTCCGTAATGCTCTTCATTTAAGATCACTTCCGCCAGCTTTATATCCAGTCTGTCCTCTGTTGCCTTGTTCCACGGCAAGGAAATAAGCCAGTCTAAGTAATTGCGGATCACCGCACTTTCAGCGGATGTTGAAGGGATTTTTTCATATCGGCTGAGCTCTTTCATAGCCGTTTTATAAACATGTTCCGGCATTCCCGATTTTTCGATTTTTTCAGTCAAATCTTCTATTTCGCCCGTTTTCCCTTCCTTTTCTCCGAGCTCTTTTTGAATGGCCTTCATTTGTTCGCGCAAATAATATTCTTTTTGCATCCGTTCCATTGATTGACGGACCCGCTGGCCTATTTTCTTTTCAAGCTGCAGGACTTCCTTCTCATTATGGAGCATTTGAATAATTTTATTTAATCTTTCTTTCACATCAAATGTTTCTAATATTTCTTGCTTATCTTTCAGTTTGATCGGCAAGTGGGAAGCAATAATATCGGCCAATCTTCCTGGTTCATCTATATCCAAAACGGTTGCAAACGTCTCACTTGAAATTTTTTTAGACATTTTTATGTATTGCTCAAAATATTCAAGCGCAGTTCGCATCAAAGCTTCTTCTTCAACATCTTTTTGAAGCGGTTCTTCATAAGTATCAACTTGAACAGAAATATATGGTTCCTTGCTTTCAAAACTTTTGATTTCGCCTCTTTTTTGTCCCTCGACAAGCACGCGAATGGTGCCGTTCGGCAGTTTGAGCATTTGCTTAATTTTCGTCAGCGTTCCAATATGGTATAAATCATCCTCTTTTGGATCATCTATTGAAACTTCCTTTTGTGTTGTTAAAAATATCATATGATCATCCATCATCGCCTTCTCAAGCGCCTGTACAGATTTATCGCGTCCTACATCTAAATGTAGCACCATCGATGGATAAACTAACAAACCTCGAAGCGGTAGGAGGGGGACGATTCTATTCTCTTTTTTCGCCATATTTTTACACCTCCATCATGTGAAAAATAGATTATACAGCGTCCTTGTTCAATTCTATCCTATTCTTTCTGCACTGTCTATTTTCAAACTTATCTTTATTGAAAGGAATAAATAACTGCCTCAACAAAAATAAAGGTTCAGTGCCACGGCCTGAACCCTGTTAGGCATTTGGAATGAAGACGCTAGTTTAAACCGATTTTTTCTCTATGATTGTCTCTGGATAAATTTGCTCCGTTGGAGGATTGATGAGCGCACAATCTAACACTTCCTGAAAGCTTCGAACAGGAATAATTTCAATGTTTTCAATCGTTTTTAAAATTGACTGCATATTCTCCTCTGGTATGATCACTTTTTTGGCACCTGCCATCTTGGCAGCTTTTATTTTTGGAATAATTCCGCCAATCGGTTTTACATTCCCATGAATGCTGATCTCTCCAGTCATCGCAACGGTATTATCAACAGGAATTTTGTGGATGGCAGAAAAAATGCCGGTTGCCATCGCTATTCCTGCACTCGGTCCATCAACAGGTACCCCGCCGGGAAAGTTTACATGAATATCATAATCATGGGCATTAACTCCCATTGATCGTAACACTGTTATGACATTTTCAACGGAGCCTTTGGCCATGCTTTTTCTTTTGATGGATTTTCCGCGGTCGCCAATGTTTTCTTCTTCTACAATACCTGTAATGTTGATCGTTCCTTTTTCTTTTGCCGGAATAACCGTCACTTCCACCTCTAATAAAGAGCCGCTGTTTGGTCCGTAAACAGCAAGACCGTTCACCAGTCCAACTTTAGGTTCATTTCCAATTTTCTTTTCATATTTTGGTGTAAGCTGGCTGGAATGGACAATCCATTCAATATCTTCGACTTTCACTTCATTTCGGTCCTCGGTGATGGCAATTCCAGCAGCAATTTGCATCATATTGGCAATTTCTCTTCCATTGCGGGCATAAGAAGTTAAAATGGATATTCCTTTTTCTGAAATTTTTACATTTACTTTTTCAGCCGCTTTCCGAGCAACGACCGCGAGTTCATCGGCCGTTAAATCTCTAAAAAATACTTCAAGGCAGCGCGAGCGAATGGCGGGCGGTATTTCAGATGGTGTTCTTGTAGTTGCCCCGATCAAGCGAAAATCAGCCGGAAGACCGTTTTGGAAAATATCATGAATATGACTTGGAATTTGAGAATTTTCTTCACTATAATAGGCGCTTTCTAAAAAAACTTTTCGGTCTTCAAGTACTTTTAACAGTTTATTCATTTGAATGGGATGGAGTTCGCCAATTTCATCAATAAACAACACGCCGCCGTGTGCATGAGTCACTGCTCCTTGTTTCGGCTGTGGAATTCCGGCTTGTCCCATCGCCCCAGCACCTTGATAAATGGGATCATGAACAGAACCTATTAAAGGATCAGCTATTCCCCGTTCATCAAATCTCGCTGTTGTTGCATCCAGTTCAACAAAAACAGCATTATGTTGAAAAGGAGACTTTTTATTTCTTTTCGCTTCTTCAAGAACGAGCCTTGCAGCAGCCGTTTTTCCTACACCAGGAGGTCCGTAAATAATAACATGCTGGGGATTCGGCCCGCATAAAGCTGCTTTTAATGCTTTGATGCCATCCTCCTGTCCGACGATGTCAGAAAAGCTTTTTGGACGAATTCGTTCTGAAAGCGGCTTTGATAATTGGATAGCTCTCATTTTTCTCAATTGTTCCATTTCTTTTTTCGACTCGCGGTCAATGGAAATTTTTTGCGTCCGCTGATTCCGCAATAAATTCCAAAAATAAAGACCGACAATGACTCCGAAAATTAATTGTATGAAAAGGGCAATCCCTGTCCAGTTCATCCTGAGTTTCCTCCTCAACAAATGTTTATCCCCTATTATCTCCTTTGCATATACGGATTAAACATATGTTGAGGACGGATTTTCATCGAGTAGGAGGGGGTGACTAACCCCCGACCTCTCACACCACCGTACGTACCGTTCGGTATACGGCGGTTCAATTAAGATCATTGACGCAAGTCTTTATAACTTCCGTGAATAGCTGTTCTCTTTATGCCAGTGGTCACTCCACCCTCCAAGAGGTCTCCCACGGGATTCACCGCTTCCTTCCTCAAGTGAGGTACTACGTTTTCTGTGTTCATCATGACTCACTGAATGCCAAGGGCTATTCTCTCTTAATTGTTCGGTCCTTCTTAGTTGTTCTAGACCAACTAATACTATGACCTCTGCTGACTTCTGACTGTTCAGCTATCTATCACTAGATAGGTTACCAAGGTTACTTGGCGTGCCAGCCAGACCTCCCCGGGTAAGAGTGTAATCTTTCCTTCCATCCATCTGCTTCATTTACTCTGTATCACCTTCGGCAGAAAGGGCTTTGTTTTGTCTTGCAAACTCACCCAGTGATACCTAGCCTCATATGAAGTTCGTGTTCCGAGAGACCTTAAAGTTTGCCGCTCGCTTCCTTCAGATTCCGCGTCACCACGGACACCCTTGCGTTAAGCTAACTGCTACTTCTGCCTTCGCAGCTCGGGACTTTCACCCTATAGATTACACCCATGCCGGGCGCACATGAAAAGAAGGATCGAGTTGTATGAACTCGATCCTTCTTATTTTTATGAGAACAACTATCTTTTTACAAAACCAAACTGCTGCAAATTCAAGACTAAAAAGCCCGTCAAAACGTGTCTTATGCGGAAGTTTTCTTATCTTCATTTATAATGGTTCCATCATTTGCAATCAGCTTCGGAGGAATTTTTTCTCTTACAGTGTTTGCCGTGATGACACATTTTGTAATATCATCACGAGACGGCAATTCAAACATCACATCAAGCATAATGCCCTCAATGATAGAACGAAGGCCGCGCGCTCCTGTTTTTCGTTCAATTGCTTTTTTCGCAATTTCTGATAATGCTTCTTCTTCAAATTCCAACTCAACGCCATCTAGCTCGAGCATTTTTTGATATTGTTTAACAAGCGCGTTTTTCGGTTTTGTTAATATTTCGACAAGTGCTGCTTCATCAAGCGGTTCAAGGCTAGCAATGACAGGCAAACGCCCGATAAATTCCGGAATTAACCCGAATTTTAATAAATCCTCAGGTAGCACCTTTGAAAGCAGCTGCTTTTGATCAAGCTCTTTGTTTCGGCTGTCTGCTCCAAATCCAATGACCTTTTGCCCTAATCTGCGCTTGATGATTTGCTCTATGCCGTCAAATGCTCCGCCGCAAATAAATAATATATTAGTCGTATCGATTTGGATAAATTCTTGATGCGGATGTTTTCTTCCGCCTTGTGGAGGAACACTTGCTACAGTTCCTTCCAAAATTTTCAGAAGTGCTTGTTGGACACCTTCACCAGACACATCTCTTGTAATGGATGGATTTTCTGATTTTCTAGCAATTTTGTCAATCTCATCGATGTAAATAATTCCTTTTTCCGCTTTTTCCACATCGTAATCAGCAGCTTGGATTAGCTTCAGCAAAATATTTTCAACATCTTCCCCAACGTATCCAGCTTCCGTTAGCGACGTTGCGTCAGCAATTGCAAATGGAACGTTCAAAATGCGTGCAAGCGTTTGTGCAAGCAGCGTTTTTCCGCTTCCTGTCGGCCCGATTAACACAATATTACTTTTGGACAGCTCAACATCATCAATTTTATTGTTTGAATTAATCCGCTTATAATGGTTGTAAACTGCAACCGCCAAAGATTTTTTTGCCTGCTCCTGCCCGATTACATATTCATCTAAGATGCTGAGAATTTCTTTCGGTTTCGGAACATCCTTAAATTCAGCCTCTTCTTCCGTGCCAAGCTCCTCTTCTACAATTTCTGTGCAAAGTTCAATACATTCATCACATATATAGACGCCAGGACCAGCAACCAGCTTTCTCACTTGATCTTGAGTTTTTCCGCAAAACGAACATTTTAACTGTCCCTTTTCATCGTTAAACTTAAACATGATATCACCCCTTAATTTCCTTCATTGCCTCCCCACCCATATATAAACCGCACGCATGAATCGGGGAACAATGCTTTTCAAACAAAAGAAAAGTATGTATCGCATTTTATCATAAAACAAAAGAAAAGCGGTAATGAAAAGTATGTATAGTTATGTGACAATTATTATGTACAGTTTCGAACGATTTAACGCTTTTCATTTTATAAAACAAGGCACGATCAAATCGCGCCTTGTTTATCAACTTTATCAAAAATCATGATGTCCCTGTAACTATATTATGCAACATCTTTTCTATTTTCTACAAGAAAATCGACCGCTTTTTTAATTTTTAAATCTTCTTTTATTCCTTCTGTTGAACCGAGTGCTCTCTTAACGCTTTCAACTGGTATATTGTACATGTCAGCCATTTTTTGCAGCTCTTCATTTACTTCTTCTTCTGTCACATCAATGTTTTCAGCTTTCGCAATTGCTTCTAATGTTAAGTTATATTTCACGCGCTTTTCAGCGTCTTTTCTCATTTGTTCACGCAATTCTTCTTCGCTTTGGCCAGAGAATTGGTAATACAGTTCTAAGTTCAAGCCATGCAATTGCAAGCGTTGTTGAAATTCATTCATCATTCTTTCAAGTTCATTGTCAATCATCACTTGCGGAATGTCCACTTCAACATTTTCTGCAGCTTTTTCAACAAGTTCATCACGAAGTTTATTTTCAGCTTGTGTGTTCTTTTGCTCTTCTAAACGCTCTCTAATTTTCGCCTTTAATTCTTCAAGTGTTTCAACCTCATCGTTTACATCTTTTGCAAATTCATCATCCAATGCAGGGAGTTCTTTCGTTTTGATTTCATGAATTTTCACTTTAAAGACAGCCGGTTTTCCAGCAAGCTTTTCCTCATGATATTCTTCAGGGAACGTTACTTCTACATCCTTTTCTTCGCCTGCTTCAAGCCCGATCAACTGATCTTCAAAACCAGGGATAAATGTGCCGGAGCCGACTTCCAAAGAATAATTCTCAGCTTTTCCGCCTTCAAACGCTTCGCCGTCAACAAAACCTTCGAAGTCGAGGACGACTATATCTCCCTCTTCCACTTTTCCTTCTTCTTTCACAACCAATTCAGCATGACGTTCTTGAAGCTGTTTTAATTCGTTTTCCACATCTTCATCCGTAACGGTTGTATCTTCTTTTTGGACATCCAAACCTTTATATTCGCCAAGTTTCACTTCTGGTTTGACCGTTACTTTAGCCGTAAAAATAAGCGGTTTATCTTTTTCAATTTGTTCAATATCAATTTCAGGACGGTCTACCGGTTCAATTCCAGCTTCTTCAACCGCTTTTGGATAAACTTCTGGAAGCAAAATATCAAGCGCATCTTGATATAGCACCTCAACACCGAATCTCTTTTCAAAAATAGGGCGCGGCACTCTTCCTTTGCGGAATCCTGGAACGGCTACATTTTTTACAACTTTTTTAAATGCTCGATCCAGCGCTTCTTTAAATGTTTGTGCATCTACTTCAACGGTTAAGACTCCTTCGTTTTTCTCTAATTTTTCCCATTTAACTGACATTTGTTTCCCTCCAACAATCTATAAATATTATTCGTGAGTACACGATAAAAATTTTTTATATGCCTTGTCCGTAAAGAAACAAGCCATAAAATAAATATGTCAAAAAAGGATAACCGCACCAAATGCAAGAAAGGTGCATACAAAAAATATACATTTTACAACCATTTTATTATACCATAGGATACAATCCTTTCAATAGGACTTTACCATCTAATGTTTGAAATTTCTTCAATTTGTCTAATTTTATCACAAACTGAAATAAACTCAGCACTTTTTATGTTGTAAATCCGCTCAACTTCCGTCAGCTTGATGACGATCCCAAAAATTTCGTAGCCAACGTAATGAAGCGCTGCCGCCCAAATATTTGCATTTTCCGGTTTAGGATAAAAAGGATACATGACATATAAATGACGAATCCATATATCTTTTACAGCTTCGAAAAGGGTTGGATTTTCATTTCCTAAAAAATCGTCCAAAAGATTGAGCACTTTTTTGGCAAACGTCATTTCTAATAAATCTTGAAGATGGATAGGATTTACAGCGGTAGTTTCCCCGAATTTCTCAACGGTCATTATTCGTGCTATTTCATGATCTCGTAATATTTGCAGCAGCATTGTTTTCACAACCGGATGGACCGTTTTTGACTGAAGCATCTCTTCAATCGTAAGTAAATTTTTTTTAACATTATTATTATTTTTGATCGAATGTATGTAGGAAATTTGCTTGTCCAGCCTGCTGAAAAGATCATCGTCATTCGGTTCTGGACTGATTTCTTCTTCGCTCATCCTCCGGCTAAAATGAAGCAGCTTGTAAAACTGTTCTGCATGTGCTGCCGGAAGTTTATTTTCTTCCAAAACCGCTTCAATCGTCGTTTTTACCTCATCATATTGTCCAAGCTGTACTAAAATCGTTAAATACATCTGCAATATTTCAAAATAATTTCCTTTTGCTTCGTGAAGCATTTTTTTACAAATTTGTTTTGCTTCCTGATATTCTCCAAGCTCCATTAAGCATAAAGCAATTCCTATTTCAATATCAGGGTGATTTGAATTCCAAGATCTCGCCTCTAAAAAAAGGTCAAGCGCTTGGTCAAATTGTTTATTATGTAACGCATTCATTCCTTTTTCAATCAATCGTTCTTTAAGTCGGGGAAAGGGAATGATTTTTCCATTCGCTTTTTTCATTGTAGAAAACCTCTTTATGATTTTGCTACAAGTTTACCAGCTGGGCAACGAGAAAACAAGAATTAAAAGAAAAAGCGGAGGATGCAATCATCATCCCCACGCTTTTGCCTTTTGTTCAAATTGGCTGATCTGCTCTTCATATAATAATGTAAATCCTATTTCGTCGCGTCCATTTAAAAGCATTTCCTTCCAATGCTCATTAATGTCAAAATGAAACTCAAATCCTTCTTGATCAAATACTTTTTGCTGCTCTAAATCAATCGTGCATTCGTACACTTTTCCTTCCGCTTTTTTGAGCAATGTTTCAAACACTTCTTCATTGACCCGTATCGGCAGGATTCCGTTTTTTAAACAGTTTTGATAAAAAATATCTGCGAAGCTAGGCGCGATAATTGCGCGGAAACCATAGTCTGCTAGAGCCCATGGAGCATGCTCTCTTGATGAACCACAACCGAAATTTTCGCCAGCCAGCAAAATTTGTGCGCCTTTGTAGACTGGCTGATTTAACTCGAATTGTGGATTTTCCTCACCATTATCTAAATATCTCCAATCAAAAAAAGCAAATCTTCCATATCCTGTCCGTTCAATTCGTTTTAAAAATTGTTTCGGGATGATTTGGTCCGTATCCACATTTGTTCTATTTAATACTGCAATATGGCTAGTTAATGTTGTAAAAGGCTGCATGCTGCTTCTTCCCTCCTCATTTTACTGCTTCAAGCTTCTCTGTCCGAATATCAACAAACTTACCATAAATTGCTGCCACTGCTGCCATTGCAGGACTCACTAAGTGAGTTCTTGCCCCTTTCCCTTGACGTCCTTCAAAGTTGCGGTTGGAAGTAGACGCACATCGTTTTCCAGGAGGCACGACATCGTTATTCATGCTTAAACACATGCTGCATCCAGAATCTCTCCATTCAAAACCAGCATTGATGAAAATTTCATGCAATCCTTCTTGTTCTGCTGCTTGTTTTACTTTTTGGGAGCCTGGAACTACGATCGCTTTCACATTTGGAGCAACCTTTCGTCCTTTAATTACATTCGCCGCTGCACGCAAATCAGTTAGTCTTGAGTTTGTACATGATCCAATGAATACATAATCGATTTCAATGTCTTGAATGTTCATTCCCGGTTCAAGTCCCATGTACTCATACGCCCGTTTGAAGGAAGCTGCTTCATTTTCATTGCGTGCATCCTCAAGCGTCGGAATCGAATGGTCAACAGGCAGCACCATGCTTGGATTTGTACCCCAGGTAACCATCGGTGTGATGTCTTCCCCGCGGATTTCAATCGTTTTATCAAATGTAGCTCCTGGATCAGATCTTAAAGATTTCCAGTAAGCAACTGCTTTTTCGAACTCTTCCCCTTTCGGAGCATATTTTCTTCCTTTTATATAATTAAAGGTTGTTTCATCCGGAGCTATTAAACCGGCGCGGGCACCTGCTTCGATTGACATATTGCAAATGGTCATCCGTTCATCCATTGATAAGCTTTCAATCACTTCACCCGAATATTCAATAACATAGCCTGTACCGAAATCAACACCAAATTTTCCAATAATGTAAAGGATGACGTCTTTGGCCGTGACTCCTTCTGACAAAGATCCTGTCACTTTCACTTGCAAAGTTTTCGGACGGTGCTGCCATAATGTTTGAGTGGCCAAAACGTGTTCTACTTCACTTGTTCCGATTCCAAATGCCAGCGCCCCAAAAGCGCCGTGTGTCGATGTATGGCTGTCTCCGCATACAATAGTCTTTCCTGGAAGAGTAAGCCCTAATTCCGGACCGATAACATGGACAATTCCTTGATCTTCGCTGTCTAATCCTGCCAGAGTAATTCCAAATTCTTGGCAGTTTCTTTCTAAAGCACTTATTTGGTTTTTAGCTACATCATCTTCAATGACAAAGCGGTTCACGGTTGGGATATTATGATCCATTGTGGCAAAGGTGAGATCAGGACGTCTCACTTTCCGTCCGTTTTGTCTCAATCCTTCAAAAGCTTGCGGTGATGTAACTTCATGTATGAGATGAAGGTCAATATAAAGCAGATCCGGTTTTCCCTCTTCCCTTACGACCACATGATCATCCCAGATTTTTTCTATTATGTTTCGAGGCTTCATTTTCTTTTTCCCCCTATTTCCTGTTTTGTATCTATTAAGAAAACGGTGAGCTCCTCCTGCCAGAAAAGCCCACACCCCCCATTTTATTCGTAGGAATCGATAATATTTAATAGTGCATAATCGTTCGCAAGCACTTCTTTGATTTCTTCCACCATTTCAGTTGTATGAATAAATGCACCTTCATTATTTGTTAAATCTCTCGTGCACTTTCCGGAATCCAACACGTGTTTAACCGCTTTTTCAATGGCTCTAGCTTCTTCATGAAGATCAAAGGAATAGCGGAGCATGAGCGCACCAGATAAGATCATTCCGACAGGGTTTGCCAGGTTTTGGCCGGCAATGTCAGGAGCTGATCCATGCACTGGTTCATATAAGTGCAATCCACTGTTTGATAAGCTTGCTGAAGGAAGCATGCCCAACGATCCAGTGATCATGGATGCTTCATCGCTTAAAATGTCACCGAACATATTTTCCGTCACAATCACATCAAACTGGCTTGGCATGCGGATCAATTGCATGGCCGCATTATCAACAAGCATATGCTCCAATGTGATATCAGGGTATTTAGAAGCCAATTCTTCAGCAATTTCACGCCAAAGCTTGCTAGTTGTAAGCACGTTTGCCTTATCAACAGACGTTACTTTTCCTCGGCGTTTTTGCGCCATTTGAAAAGCTGTTTCTAAAATGCGTTCAATTTCTTTCCGTTTATAAAAAAGCGTGTCAACCGCTGCTTCTTCTCCGTCTGAAACGATTCTTTCACTCGGTTTCCCGAAATAAAGTCCGCTTGTCAATTCGCGTACAATCACCAAGTCAACATCTTCTATTTTTTCTCCCTTTAACGGAGATATTTCTTGAAGGGCTTTATAAGTTTGAACAGGGCGGATATTTGCAAATAAGTCCAACTCTTTTCGAATGCCTAGCAACCCTTTTTCCGGACGGAGTTCAGGAAGATTTTTATCCCATTTCGGACCGCCTACAGCTCCTAATAAAACCGCATCGCTTGAACGACATAATTCAATCGTTTCTTCAGGAAGAGGTGTCCCGCACTTATCTATCGCTTCTCCGCCAATTAAGCCGAATTCAAATTCAAAATCATGTTTGTAATATTGTCCAATAGCCTTTAAAACCTCAATAGCTCCGTACGCTACTTCTTTTCCAATGCCGTCTCCCGGCAAAACAGCGATTTTTTTCTTCATCACGTTCCACCCCTTTCATGATTTTATACAGTCGCCTGATGTTTTTCCTTCGCTGTATGTTTGAGTAATATCGCCCTGTTGACAGCATTTAGATAGGCTTTGGCAGATGCTTCAAGCACATCCTGGGCAATGCCGCGTCCTCCCATTTCAATTCCGTCCACGTTAACTTTTACATATACTTGCGCTAACGCATCGCGTCCTCCTGAATTAGATTGGATTCGGTAGTCCAGCAAAGTGACGGACTGCTTCAAACAGCGTTCTAACGTATTGTAAATAGCTTCTACGCTTCCATTTCCTGTCGCAGCCTCTTGAATTTCCTCGTTTTCTTTCGTTTTCAGCGTCACAGTGGCAGACGGGACTCCAGTCGTACCATATGTTACCTGCAGCGCCGCAAGTTCATATGTTCCTTCTTCACCTGTTAATTGTTCTTCTAATACAAGAGCTACAAGATCATCTTCCGTCAATTCTTTTTTCTTTTCAGAAAGTTCCTTAAAAGCAGTGAATAAACGATTTGTCGCTTCTTCATCCATTGTAAAGCCTAATTCCTTGAGCTTTACCCGAAATGCGTGACGACCAGAATGTTTCCCTAATACTAAACTGTTGGACTGTACCCCAACAAGTTCAGGAGATATGATCTCATATGTTGTTTTTTCTTTCAGCACACCGTCTTGATGTATGCCAGATTCATGGGCAAAAGCGTTTTTCCCGACGATCGCTTTGTTTGGCGGAACTATCATTCCTGTCAATTTGCTCACTAAATCACTTGTTCTCTTAATTTCATTTAAGCGGATGTTTGTTTCAACTTTGTAATAGTCTTTTCGAATGTACAGAGCGACAGCCACTTCTTCTAAAGCTGAATTGCCCGCACGCTCTCCAATTCCGTTAATCGTACCTTCAATTTGCCCTGCTCCATGTTCTACAGCGCTGAGAGCGTTCGCTACTGCCATTCCTAAATCGTCGTGGCAATGAGCGGACAAAATGACTTGATCAATGTTTTTCACATTTTGTTTTAAATATTCAAATATTTTGCCATATTCAATCGGAGTGATATAGCCTACAGTATCAGGAATATTGATGACTTTCGCGCCGGCTTCAATCACTTTTTCAACAATTTCCGCCAAAAAATCGAGTTCAGTGCGGCAGGCATCCTCTGCAGACCATTGTATAATAGGGAAAAATTTCGCTGCATATTTGACGGATTCTACTGCACGCTCGATCACTTGCTCCTTCGTCATTTTCAATTTATATTCCCGATGAACAGGCGATGTTGCAATAAACGTATGAAGTCTTGGCTCCGCCCCGTCTTTCAATGCTTCCCACGCCGCATCGATATCTCCTTTAACAGATCTCGCCAATCCTGTAACAGAAGAATTTTTGATTGTTCTGGCAATTTCCTGTACTGAGCGAAAATCGCCTGGAGAGGAGGCAGGAAAGCCTGCCTCAATAATGTCCATTCCAACTCGTTCCAGCTGTTTTGCGATTTCTAATTTTTCTTTTAAGTTTAGGTTTACTCCAGCGGATTGCTCGCCATCTCTTAAGGTTGTGTCAAAAAAGTTAATTTTTCGCACCAGTTACCACCGCTTCCTTATTTTTAGGCTTTACAAACGGCATCATGTCTCTTAACACTCTTCCGACCTGTTCAATTTGATGCTCATTTTCACGATTGTTGATCGCGTTAAACTGCGGTCTTCCTACTTGGTTTTCCAAAATCCATTCTTTCGCAAATTTTCCAGTTTGAATATCATTCAATACAGCTTTCATGTTTTCTTTTACATGCGCATCGATTACTCGCGGTCCAGATACAAAATCACCCCATTGAGCTGTATCGGAAATGGAGTATCTCATGTTGGAAAGCCCGCCTTCATACAGTAAATCCACAATTAATTTTAGTTCGTGCAAACATTCAAAATATGCAACTTCAGGCTTGTAACCTGCTTCAACAAGCGTTTCAAATCCAGCTTTCACAAGGGATGTTAACCCGCCGCAAAGAACTGCTTGCTCACCGAAAAGATCCGTTTCTGTTTCTTCTTTAAACGTTGTTTCAAGAACGCCGGCACGTGCGGATCCGATTGCTTTTGCATATGCTAAAGCCAATTCTTTCGCTTGACCTGTTACATTTTGCTCAACAGCAATCAATGCCGGAACCCCAGCTCCTTCAGTGTAAGTTCTTCGCACAAGATGACCTGGGCCTTTAGGTGCAACTAAAAATACATCCACATCGCTTGGCGGAACAATTTGATTGAAATGAACGTTAAATCCATGGGCAAATACGAGAGCATTTCCTGCTTTTAGTCCCGGCTTCACTTCATTTTCATAAAGCTCTCTTTGCTTTTCATCCGGAACAAGCACCATGATAATGTCTGCTTCTTCAACAGCTTCACGAACTGTTTTAACTTCCAATCCATCCTCTTGAGCTTTTTCAAATGATTTACCTTTTCTAACGCCAACTACTACATCTACGCCGCTTTCTTTTAAATTTAAAGCATGCGCGTGACCTTGAGAACCATATCCTAAAATCGCTACTTTCTTTCCTTCTAATACAGCTTCGTTAATATCTCCGTTATAGTATACTTTTGTCATTTGTACATCTCCCTTTCTTAAATGTTTTACTATATTTAAAAATGTATTAGACGATTGAAAAAGTTTTTTCGGACTGCTGCAGCTTTTGTGTACCGCGAGGAAAAGCTGTCAGTCCTGTTCTGGCTATTTCCTTGATGCCGTACGGTTTCAATAAGTCAATCAGCGCTTCAATTTTGTTCGGCTCACCTGTTACCTGTACGACAACGCTGTCTCTGCTAACATCAATGATCGATGCGCGAAACGGTTCGATCACACCGTATATTTCCATTCTTGTCGATGGATTTGCAACAACTTTAATTAATGCTAGTTCTCTTGCAACAATTGATTGATTTGTGATATCCATCACTTTCAACACATCAATTTGCTTATTTAATTGCTTTGTAATTTGTTCAACTTCTTTTTCTTCTTTAACATTTACAACAAATGTAATTCGCGAAACGCCTTCTATTTCCGAATGGCCGACAGAAATGCTTTCGATATTATAGTGTCTTTTCGTAAACAGGCCAGTAATTCGGTTTAAAACTCCTGATCTATTCATGACAGTCAGCGTAATGATTCGCTTCATTTCTTTATCCCCACCATTTCATTCAGTCCTTTGCCAGGAGCAATCATTGGATATACGTTTTCTTCCGGCGCTACGACGATTTCAATCAGCTCCGGCTCTCTGTTTGCAAAGCTTTTTTCCAACACTGTCTTAAGATTTTGATGATTTTGGATTCTTACTCCTTTTATTCCAAACGCTTCTGCCAATTTAATAAAATCAGGCTGCGTTTGAAAGACGGAATGAGAATAACGTTTTTCATAAAAGAGTTCTTGCCATTGGCGAACCATACCGAGCGAATTGTTGTTCAGAACGATTACTTTGATTGGCAAATTGTGCTCTTTGATTACCGCAAGCTCTTGGAAGGTCATTTGGAACCCTCCATCACCCAATATCGCGACAACCGTTCTATTGCGGTCAGCAAACTGCGCGCCGATAGCTGAAGGGAGTCCAAAGCCCATCGTTCCAAGTCCGCCCGATGTCACCCATCTGTTTGGCGAATTAAAGCGATAATATTGCGCAGCCCACATTTGATGCTGGCCTACATCTGTTGTAACAATTGCTTCTCCTTTTGTTTGTTTATAAATTTCTTCGATCACTTCTTGAGGTTTGATTTCATTTTCAGATTTTTCATACCATAATGGATATTCTTTTTTATATTCAGCAAGATGCTGAATCCACTCTTGATGATCGCCTTTATTTCCTTCCTGCTCGATCAAAAGCTTCAATACTTGCTTCGCGTCGCCGACAATCGGAATTTGTGTGGGAACATTTTTACCAATTTCGGCAGGATCAATGTCAATATGTGCTACAGTTGCATTAGGCGCAAAATGTTTAAGATTTCCTGTTACTCTGTCATCAAAGCGGGCTCCGATGCTAATCAATAAGTCGCATTCATAAAGAGCCATGTTAGCCGCGTATGTTCCATGCATTCCTGCCATTCCTAAAAATAGAGGATGATCCGCTGGGAAACTTCCTAATCCAAGTAGAGTGTTTGTGATCGGAATTTGCTGCTGTTCAACATATTCTCTCAGTTCATTCGCAGCATTGGCATGGAGAACGCCGGCACCAGCTAAAATCACCGGTTTTTTTGCACTGCTGACCGATTCCACCAGCCTGCGGATTTGCAAGTAATTCGGCTCTAATTTCGGCTGGTAGCCAGGCAATGACAATTCCATATCATATTCGAAATTGCCTTCCGCCTGTGAAATATCTTTTGGAATATCGATCAATACAGGTCCTGGTCTTCCAGTTGTTGCGATATGAAACGCTTCTTTAACAATTCTCGGTAAATCATTTATATCCCGAACTTGATAATTATGTTTTGTAACGGGCATGGTAATTCCGATCACATCTGCTTCTTGGAAAGCATCAGAACCGATCACAGTTGTTGCTACTTGCCCTGTAAAGACGACGAGCGGCAAAGAATCAATTAATGCATCCGCAAGCCCTGTCACTAAGTTTGTTGCACCAGGTCCTGAAGTGGCAATGACGACACCCGGTTTTCCGGATATACGTGCATATCCTTCAGCAGCATGGATTCCTCCTTGCTCGTGTCTTGTTAAGACGTGAAAGACTCCAGAATTATATAGCTTATCATATATTGGCAAAACGGCTCCACCGGGATAGCCGAAAATGACTTCTACATTTTCCCTTTTTAAGGCTTCGATGAGCATTTCCGACCCCGTCATGGTTGTTGTTGTACATTTGGTTTTCAACTCATCCAACTGTACATTCGCAGTCATGAATATATCCTCCTTTTAAACAGATGTGATAGAATTTTTAGATAATGAAAAACCTTCCCACCCCTATGAAACCCACTTATAGCAGGCCAAAGGGGCGAGAAGGTTGAATTCCCGCGGTACCACCCTTCTTCGTGATCAAATCGATCACCTCATGAACGGAATATCCGTTCTTTTCCTAACGAGTGCATTGGGATGCACCCGGCCAATCCTACTCGCTGTCCGCTTTCGAAAAGGCACTCGGAGGCGAGTTCATCCTTGGTGATAACGCCGGTTTTCAGCTCCCCCGGCTCTCTGTAGTTATCTTAACCAAAGATTACTAATCCTCTTCATCGTTTTCATCTATAAATTTTTACATTCAATCCTTATACGAAAATTTATGTTTGAGCCTTATAATACGCTGATTTTTCAAAAGTGTCAACACCATTTTTATGAATTATTTGATTATTTTTATGAAACAGTTTTTTGGTAACGTTTACAAACTCATTATTTCAACATTTTATAATACAATGAAAATTTTTTATGCTCTAAATTGATATAAATATCGATTCCAAACCATTAGGCAAAATGTGCGTAATATTTTATTTAAATTAATTTGAATAGCCAACGTTTTCCACAAATGCTGCAAAAGAAAAACATCCATTTTATTCGAAATTACACCAGTTTTTCTTAAAGGCTCGGCAACCCGAACACTTCAAAAAGAGGGCTGTAATCTGTTTTAAACAGTAATGCAGTATATGTATGTTCTAAAACCTTGAACGTTATTCGATTTTAAATAAAAGCCCTTCACTTGAAACGAGCAATTTCGGAAGAAGGAAAAAAGACAAAGTATGTTGTATAAAAAATATTTGGAACAATATATGGTGGAGGAGATTATATGATGAACAAACAAAAGCTTGAATCTTTCTGTCTCAAACTTCCCGGTTCTGTTCATGATTACCAAATTGATTGGGAAGCAGACCGATATAAAGTGGGAGGCAAAATATTTGCGATTATAGGATGTGATTCTGAAGGAAAGCCAATCATCACGTTAAAATGTGATCCGCATCATTCTGAACAATTAAGAGAAAATTACGATGGCGTCATTCCAGGCTACTATATGAACAAAAATCATTGGATCTCAATATATTTTAACACGAACATCCCGGAGGAAATTTTGGAAAACCTGATTTTTCGTTCCTACGAACTTGTTTTTCAAAAATTGCCGAAGAAAATACAAAAGCAAATAAAACTGCAATAACTTAGGAAATAATGACATTGCTGTTTTGGGCGTCACTTATTAGATGTGAACTCCTCCTCGGTGAAAAGCCTCAAATCTTTTTTAAATGGAGCTTAGAATTGGATTTGCATCCACGGATTTCGCTTATACACATGCTAGTCTTTTAATGCATAGAAACCATAGGCCTGCAGCAATAAATTTTTAAACATTGAAACGATAAAAAGCAGAGCAAGCTAAATCCTTACTCTGTCTAATAAAATTCCTTGAAAACCTTTTGAATCACCACAATAGCGGGGGATGTGTAAAAAATGTGTAAAATGAGATCAATTTATACCGTTTTCAATCGTATTCTTAACAAAATAAAAAAGCTCATAAATATTGACATATCAATATCTATGAGCATTATGTAATAAATTCATCCTATTCAAAATTAACATAAATGGCGTCCCAGGAGAGATTCGAACTCCCGACCGACGGCTTAGAAGGCCGCTGCTCTATCCAGCTGAGCTACTGGGACATTGGATCATTTTTTATTATTTTTTCGAAAGACAATGTTTATTATAATTTCATGCTAAAAGTATGTCAACTACTTTTTTAAAAAATTTTTTGAGGGAGAAAAATTCTCCCTCAAGGAAGAGTGGTTAAGCAAATTGGAATTTAGTGGACAAGTTTGAAATTTTCTCTCCATGAAGATTGTAAAAATCTACAATTGCTTGGCCATTCATCAATTCTAGTATAGCATAAGTTTTTTCATTTCTCATCCTCGGAAGGAAAATACTTCCTGGATTAATAAACAATGTCCCGTCTACAAGCTCGGCTCCGGCTATATGCGAATGGCCGAAACAAACAATGTTCGCTTGCGCTTCCTCTGCACGATATTTTAATTTCATTAAAGTCGTTTTGACAGAATATAAATGGCCATGGGTGATAAAAAAGCGATAGGTTCCAATTGTTTCAATGATTTCATTCGGGAAGTTTCCAAGGAAATCGCAATTTCCTTTCACGATCAACATATCTTGAATTTGTTCCGCTCCATCATTCAGCTCTGAATCACCGCAATGGATGATTGCTTCTACTTCGTTTATATGCCTTTTCTTAATTTCCACAAGCTCATCCGTAAGACCGTGACTATCACTTATAATTAAAACTTTCACGATTAGCCTCTCCCCAATCGCCTATTAATTTTTCTAGTTTCTTCAAAGCTTTTGCACGATGGCTGATTTCGTTTTTTTCGAACTGCTCTAGTTGAGCCATCGTTTTTTCTTTGCCGTCCACAAGAAAAATAGGATCATATCCAAAGCCATTGTCACCGCGAGGTTCAGTTGTAATTTGTCCTTCACACACACCTTCCACCGTCATCGTTTCAAGGTCTGGAGCAGCAAACGCCAAAACACATATGAACCTTGCTTTTCGATTTTCAACGCCTTCCATTTTTTTTAAAACCTTTTGAATATTTTTTTGATCATCTTTTTCATTTCCTGCATATCGGGCCGAATAAACCCCCGGTTCGCCATTTAAAGCATCAATCGAAAGCCCGGAATCATCTGCAACAACGGGTTTATTAAGCAATTGGCTGATTGTCTCCGCTTTTAGAACAGCATTTTCATAAAAAGTTTGGCCGGTTTCTTCAACATCTGGCAAATTCGGATAATCCAACAGTGACTTGACCTGTATTCCTTTTTTTTCTAACATCGCGCGAAATTCTTCGATTTTCCCTTTGTTTTTGGTGGCGATCACCAATTCTTTCATGAGCATCCCTCTTCCCGCTGATCCCTGTTATTGATAATTTTTGCAGTCCATTCCCCTAATGCTGCTTTTTGTTTTTCGATTAGTTCCAAAATTCCTTTTTCAGCATATTCCAACAGTAAGTTCAGCTCTTCTTTTGAAAACGTGGATTCTTCCCCAGTTCCCTGCAATTCAACAAAATGGCGGCTTGATGTCATAACAACATTCATATCAACTTTTGCCGCTGAGTCCTCTTCATAATTCAAATCTAAAATGACTCCGTGTTCAGGAACGATCCCCACAGACGTAGCTGCTAAAAAATCTGTTACTGGATATGTATCTAGTACACCGTCATTGAATAATTTACCGAGAGCGAGATTTATTGCAACATAAGAACCTGTTATGGAAGCCGTTCTCGTTCCCCCGTCCGCTTGAATTACATCGCAATCAATCCATAATGTTCTTTCACCCAGTTTCTCCAAATCAACTACTGCACGCAAGCTTCTTCCAATCAGCCGTTGAATTTCCATTGTCCTTCCGGAGATTTTTCCTTTTGATGCCTCCCGAACCGTTCTTTGAGCCGTTGCGCGCGGAAGCATGGAATATTCTGCGGTAATCCATCCTTTCCCTTCACCTCTCATAAAAGGAGGGACACGGTCTTCTACACTTGCGCTGCATATCACTTTTGTATCTCCAACCGTTATTAAAACAGACCCTTCCGGATGCTTCAAATAATCCGTTACTATTGTGACTTCTCTTAACTCATCTTGATTTCTGCCATCAAGGCGCATTGTTTTCCCTCCTACCAACTGCAATGTACGAAAACATGAAAGAAGAGGCAGCTTTCATGCTCGCCTCTAAAGTCTCATTCTTATAGTATATCAAAAATAGATGTTTAAAAACTACCTGTGTTTACATTTTCAGGTCTTGACACTGGCTCTGACAAACTTTTTCCATCTTCATTCACAAGGTCTTGCTTGCCGTTCACTTTTAGTGCTACTTTTTCTATTCCTTCCTGCTCCGTCAATGTAAGCACAAGGGAGTTTATAACATGATTGGAAACGATCTTTTTCTCCTCATCATAGCTTCCATAAATCGCTTCGTTGAAGTTTAAAGTGACTTGACCGTCTTCATATTTTGGCTTTTCAATCAGCTTCACTTCAGACTGAAACTCGCTTAATAATCCGCTTGAACGGTCTGGACCTTCAACTAATGCGTTAACAGCAGCTACGACTTCGTCTTTTTCTTCATTGCTGATCCTCTTTGTCACGGGAACATAATATACGTTATCCCCTTCTTCCCCAATATAATACACGGTTAGAGGATGAGTATCCGTAATATCAACAGCATCGCTCGTATCAATATTGATGCCGTCTTTTCTAGTCGTTCCTTCGCCGATTGGGGTTCCGTTTACTGGCATTTCTTTCAGTTCATGGCCGTTCACCCAGAGCTTTACTTTATTAATATTTTTAAATTGGGTTAATGTCCATGTAATTGCCTGCAAAATTTTTTCTTCATCTTCCGGCTTGTAGTTAGTAAATTCATTTGAGAAATCTACAATAGCCGTTCCGTCTTTAATATCTACTCCTTTAACAACTGTATCTTCCGGCAATACCGCACGGAACCCGTTCGGGAGAATGTTTGAAACGGGCCCTCCAGCCACTAAATATTCAACGGCTTGTTTGGCTACTTCCTTCGTGTTAGGCAGCTCCAATGTTTGTGGAACGACCATTCCGTTTTTGTCAATTAAATACAGAACTCTTTTCACCGTTTCCTTTGAGGATTCCTCTTTGTCGGACGTTGATTTCGCTGAGTCTAATTGTTGATCAAGCTGATCCCCGTCCTCCAAATAGGTAATATCCTGCGGCGGATCTATTTCTTGTTTTGTACTCTTGCTTCCAAATGAAGAACACCCTGAAAGCAAAACAAAAGTAGCCAAAACTGCTGCTGTCACATCCACCCATCTGTTTTTTGGCATAACAATCCCTCCTAAGGCAGTTTGTACTACTATGTATACGAGCATTGAAAAAAAAATAGACCAGCTCCAACCAAAAATTCAATGGAATCGAGTAGGAGGGAGCGATTAACTCCCGTCCTCTCACACCACCGTACGTACGGTTCCGTATACGGCGGTTCAATTAAGATGATTGACGCAAGTCTTTATAACTTCCGTGAATAGCTGTTCTCTTTATGCCAGTGGTCACTCCACCCTCCAAGAGGTCTCCCACGGGATTCACCGCTTCCTTCCTCAAGTGAGGTACTACGTTTTCTGTGTTCATCATGACTCACTGAATGCCAAGGGCTATTCTCTCTTAATTGTTCGGTCCTTCTTAGTAGTTCTAAACCAACTAATACTATGACCTCTGCTGACTTCTGACGGTTCAGCTACTTATCACTAAGTAGGTTATGAAGAGTACTTCACCTATCCGCCAGACCTCCCCGGGTAAGTACATGCACTTTCACACCATCTATCCGCCTCATTTACTCGATATGACCTTCGACAGAAAGAGCTTTGTTTTGTTTGGCAAACTCACTCAATCATACCTAGCCTTATATGAGGTTCGTGTTCCTCGGACCGGTGTTTTGCCTCCAGCTTCCTTCAGATTCCGCGTCACCACGGACACCCTTTCGTTGAGCTAACCTCTACTTCTGTCTTCGCGGTTCGGGACTTACACCCTATAGCTTACACCCATGCCGGGCGCACCCAAAAAAACAGCTTGCTCATTTAGAGCAAACTGTTTTCGTTAAAGTTATACTTTCTACATGATCAATGTGATGACCGAACCATTTTGAAGCAATCTTTTGAAACATTTGTTTCGACCCAGTAGTTAAAAATTTGTGGTTTTTATTGCCATCCTCTTGGTTTAAACAATGATGAAAGGATAAAATAGCGCTCACTTCCCGGGCTGTTTCATCTCCCGAGGTGATTATTTTTACGTCTTTCCCGATATATTTTTGAATTAAAGGCCGTAATAGAGGATAATGTGTGCATCCTAGAATAAGCGTATCAATTCTCTTTCCTTTAAAAGGAAGTAAAGATTCTGCAACAATATATTCCGCCCGTTCACCTTCAAATTCGCCGCTTTCTACTAACGGCACAAACTCAGGGCAAGCGAGACTCTCCACAATGACGGAACAATTAATCGTTTTGAGCGCACGAACGTACGCACCGCTCGATATAGTTCCTTTTGTTCCGATTACACCAATATGGCCTGAGCGTGTAGCATTTATGGCAGCTCTTGCCCCTGGTTGAATTACACCAATCACAGGTATATGAAGTTGTTCTTGAATTTCTTTTAATACAACTGCCGTTGCAGTATTACAAGCAATGACAAGCATTTTGATATGAAAGTTTGAAATTAAATAGTTGGTCAGCTCCCATGTAAATTGTCGAATTTCCGTTTTCGGCCTCGGGCCGTACGGACATCGGGCGGTATCACCCAAATAAATTAATTCTTCTTTTGGAAGTTGCCTCATCAACTCTTTAACAACAGTTAATCCACCAACACCTGAATCAATAACTCCAATTGGTCTATTCAAAAAATCGCCTCTATTCTTTCATTTCTTGTTGCAATTTTGCTAATAGCTTTTCCAATTGAACAATTTCTTGATCCGAGAAGTTTTTCAAAACTTCTCTTAAATATTCTTGCCGCTTCGCTAATGCAGCCTCGATAACGCGTTGTCCATTTTCAAGCAATTGAATCCTGACTAATCGACGATCCTTTTCGTCCTTCACCCGTTTAACAAGATTGTTTTTTTCCATTCGATCAATTAAATCCGTGATCGTGCTGCATGCAAGATACATTTTATTTGAAAGTTCTCCAATTGTCATGTTTCCTGATTCATTCAATAACAGAAGCGCGTCAAATTGCGGAGGAGTAATCGAGTAGTTGCTTAAAATATCACGGCCCTTCTTTTTTAAAATCGCAGCTATGCAGCGGAGGGATTTTTCTATTTCTTCAACAGTATTGAAAACGTACGTCATAACGGGGAACCCTTTCTTTCAAGATTAACAAATAAGATCAAATCTATTTTCCTTTTTTTTATGTAAAATTTCAAGCATAGCCGTATTTCCAAAATGTGGAAAGACGAATTTTTTCAAAAAGTCACAAGCCTTTTTAAGAAGCCAATGATTCATAGAAAAAGAGTAAAACAAACTCTTTCCTTATCAATCTAAAAAAGGCAGCCGACGGCGAAGTTCCACTAAGGCTGCCTCTTCTGTTTAAAGCTTTAGTTCTCCCATACGAAGAAGTTCTACGACTGCTTGTGAGCGCCCTTTCACACCTAATTTTTGCATAGCATTTGAAATATGGTTCCGCACCGTCTTTTCGCTTATGAAAAGTTCACTGGCTATTTCTCTTGTAGTCTTATCTTGCACTAATAACTCAAATACTTCTCTCTCTCTCTTTGTTAGCAGCGGCTTTGGCTGAAAATCCTTCTCATTCAAGTATTGTAACCCTCCTTGCAGATGAGAGCCAGTCGACAGGATGGATTTAAAAATTGTCACCACATAGTATGATCGCAAAAAGATGACCGTGACAAGATTCATAAAAGAAAGGTGCATTTTAGGCGAAAAGAAGCTTTTTAACGTTAAAGGGACTCGTTTGAAGGAGGAAATGTTCGAGAAAGATTCAACCGTTTCTAAAATTAGGAACACCTTGACATAGCAAGGTGTTCCTTTTTCACAATATACATCAGCTGTCAATATAGTCGCTTCCGAACATTTTACGAAATGCGTGAACAGTTGTTTCTCTATTTAATGCTGCAATCGATGTTGTAAGCGGAATTCCTTTTGGACAGGATTGAACGCAGTTTTGGGAATTTCCGCAGTTCGCAAGTCCGCCATCGCCCATAATAGCTTCCAAGCGTTCTGATTTATGCATCGCGCCTGTCGGATGAGCGTTAAACAAACGAACTTGTGATAATGGCGCTGGACCGATGAAGTTCGATTTGCTGTTTACGTTTGGACAAGCTTCAAGGCATACGCCGCACGTCATACATTTTGAAAGCTCGTATGCCCATTGGCGTTTTTTCTCAGGCATTCTTGGTCCTGGTCCTAAGTCATACGTACCGTCAATTGGTATCCATGCTTTTACTTTTTTCAAAGAGTCAAACATGCGGCTGCGGTCTACTTGAAGATCGCGAATAACCGGGAATGTGCGCATCGGCTCGAGACGAATAGGCTGTTCCAGCTGATCAATAAGCGCTGTACATGATTGGCGGGGCTTCCCGTTAATGACCATTGAACAAGCACCGCATACTTCCTCTAAACAGTTCATATCCCATGTTACAGGCGTTGTTTTTTCGCCTTTGGCATTAACAGGATTACGGCGAATTTCCATTAAGGCCGAAATAACGTTCATATTCGGACGATATGGCACTTCAAATTCTTCTTGATATGGTTTCGTGTCTGGTCGATCCTGTCTAGTGATAATAAACCGCACTTTTTTTTCACTCATTGTTTACTCCCCCTTTTCTCCCAGCTTTTTTAATGTTTCTTCGTATAGTCACGCACACGAGGCTTAATGAGTGATACATCAACATCTTCGTAGTGGAATTTAGGAGCTTCCTTCAAGCCGGCAAACGTTGCCATAGTTGTTTTGAGCCACTCTTCATCATTTCGTTCCGGAAATTCTGGTTTATAGTGAGCACCTCGGCTTTCATTACGGTTATAAGCCCCAAGCGTAATAACCCGAGCCAACACAAGCATGTTTCTCAACTGGCGAGTAAAGGTTGCGCCTTGGTTGCTCCATTTCGCAGTATCGTTAATATTAATTCTTTCCCAACGTTCCATAAGCTCTTGAATTTTTTCATCTGTTTTTAGAAGTTTATCATTGTAGCGCACGACTGTAACATTATCCGTCATCCATTCACCAAGCTCTTTATGAAGAACGTAAGCATTTTCGTTTCCATCCATTTTCAGGATTTCGTCCCATTTGCTTTGTTCTTCTTTTACGCGTGCATCATATAATGTGGATGGTAAATCGTCAGCTGATTTTTCCAATCCATTCATATATTCAACAGCTTTTGGTCCTGCAACCATACCACCGTAAATTGCAGAAAGCAATGAGTTTGCTCCAAGCCGGTTCGCACCATGCTGAGAGTAATCGCATTCACCAGCTGCAAACAAACCAGGGATGTTTGTCATTTGATCGTAATCGATCCATAGACCTCCCATAGAATAATGGACGGCAGGGAAAATTTTCATCGGCACTTTTCTTGGATCTTCACCCATGAATTTTTCATAAATTTCGATAATACCGCCTAGTTTAATATCAAGCTCTTTTGGATCTTTATGAGAAAGATCAAGATATACCATGTTTTCGCCATTAATGCCTAATTTCAAGTCTACACATACATGGAATATTTCTCTCGTTGCAATATCACGAGGAACAAGGTTTCCATATGCCGGATATTTTTCTTCAAGGAAATACCATGGTTTTCCGTCTTTATATGTCCAAATTCTTCCGCCTTCGCCGCGTGCAGACTCGCTCATTAATCGAAGCTTGTCATCTCCAGGGATGGCTGTCGGATGAATTTGTATAAATTCCCCGTTTGCATAATAAGCTCCTTGCTGATAAACGATAGAAGCAGCCGATCCCGTATTAATCACAGAGTTTGTTGATTTACCAAAGATAATTCCAGGTCCTCCTGTCGCCATTATTACGGCATTCGAACGGAAAGCTTGAATCTCCATTGATTTTAAATCTTGAGCAACGATGCCGCGACAGCGTCCTTCATCATCTTGTATGATTCCCAAAAACTCCCAGCCTTCATATTTCGTCACAAGACCTGCTACTTCGTGACGTCGAACTTGCTCGTCCAATGCATATAAAAGCTGTTGTCCAGTTGTTGCTCCGGCAAACGCTGTCCGGTGATGCTGTGTTCCTCCAAAACGACGGAAATCCAACAATCCTTCTGGTGTACGGTTAAACATAACACCCATGCGATCTAAAAGGTTAATAATTCCCGGTGCTGCTTCACACATCGCTTTAACCGGTGGCTGGTTAGCCAAAAAGTCTCCGCCATAAATCGTATCATCAAAATGGATCCACGGAGAGTCTCCTTCTCCTTTCGTATTTACCGCCCCGTTGATCCCTCCTTGAGCACATACTGAATGGGAACGTTTTACAGGTACTAACGAGAATAAGTCAACAGACACCCCGGCTTCCGCAGCCTTTATAGTTGCCATTAAGCCAGCCAAGCCGCCGCCGACAACAATTAATTTTCCTTTACTCATTTTTTCGCCCACTCCCTTGAACGCAATTTAGTTAGATTAGACAAACGCAAAAATGGCACGAAGACCTACGATTGAAAGCAACACAAAAATACCTATTGTCACATAAGTTGAGACTAGCTGAGATTTTGGAGTAACCGTAATTCCCCAGCTGACTGCAAAAGACCATAGACCGTTGGAAAAATGGAAAATCGCTGAAAGAACGCCTACTATGTAAAACACTAAACTAACAGGATTGCTTAAAATGGATTCCATCATATCAAAATTAACTTCAGCCCCAAACATCGCGGCAATACGAGTTTCCCATACATGCCATGCAATAAAAACAAGGGTAATAATACCAGTTACACGTTGAAGCAGGAACATCCAATTGCGGAAATAGCCAAAGCGGCCCACATTGTTTTTTGCTGTGAAAGCAATATAAATCCCATAAATGGCGTGGTATAACAGAGGAAGGAAAATAACGAAAATTTCCAGAAAATAGCGGAATGGTAAATTTTCCATAAAATGCGCTGCGTTGTTAAATGCTTCTTCGCCCCTTGTGGCGAAATGGTTGACAGTCAGGTGTTGAATTAAAAATACGCCAATCGGTACAACACCTAAAAGAGAATGTAGTCTGCGGTTTGCAAATTCTCTGTTTCCAGACATATGCGTTTACCCCCTAATCTTAATAAATTGAAAGATTTCTTAAAATCTCCTGCTCCCCCTGCTTGGCATGTAAAAATCCGCCGACAAAATATGACGAAATCTTAAAATAATAGGACAAATTCATTGTACTCCCATAAAGTAGTACCGTCAAGAAAACGTCTACAAAGTATTATTCAGTAATATCATTTTTTCTGATCGGAAAATAGAATATTTCCCGTATCCGAAATTGATTTTATAAACTCTTTCATCTTATGTGAAAGCTGATATAATATAATTGTTCGCTAGAAAGAGGGGAAACGATTGAAAGAACTGTCATATCACGATCAATTAAAAGAATTAGAAGAAATAACCTTACATCCTTTTAGCGTTTTGCTGCTTCGCGACTATTTACTTCCTGAACTTCTAGGAAAAGAGCATCATTCCATTTTGTATTGGGCAGGCAAACAGCTAGCTCGAAAAATTCAATTATCTACGTTAGAAGAACTTATATCTTTTTTTTCATCAGCCGGATGGGGCGATCTTCATATTATTCGCCAGAAAAAAAACGAAATGGAATTTGAATTAACAGGCCAATTGATTGAAAAAAGGATGAAACTTTTCAAAGATTTATCATTCCAACTAGAAGCAGGATTTATCGCGCAGCAAATCGAATGTATGAACGGTGTCGTCACAGAAGCGTATGAACAGATAAACAAACGCTTAAACAAAGTTATTTTCATTGTAAAATGGGATGAAAAAGATAAAATTTAACAGAATGAAAGGGCAGTAGGAGGATTTAAAAGCTTCCTCCTATTTGTTTTATTACATCGCTATTCGCTGAAATATTGTAAAATGTTTTGTGCTGTTTTTTCAGACATTCCTGCCTGTTTTAGCTCTTCAAGCGATGCCTTTTTAATATTTTCAACGGAACCGAACGATTTTAACAGTTGTTTTTTACGCTTAGGTCCTATGCCGGGGATTTCATCTAATACAGACTTAAACGTATTCTTTTGGCGGACTTGTCGATGAAACGTAATGGCAAAGCGGTGCACTTCATCTTGAATGCGCTGAAGCAAATAAAATTCTTGGCTGCTTCTTGACAATTGAACAGCAGCTTCCCGGTTGCCGAGAAGCAAATCGCTCGTTTTGTGCTTGTCATCTTTCACAAGCCCGGCAACAGGAACATCAAGTCCCAGTTCGTTTTCTAATACATCCATAGCTGCTTGTACCTGTCCTTTTCCTCCATCAACAATAATAAGGTCCGGCAACGGCAGCTCCTCCTTCAGCACTCTAGTATATCGCCTGCGAATTACTTCCCTCATCGATTCATAATCATCAGGCCCGCTGACTGTTTTTATTTTAAACTTTCGATACTCTTTTCTCGCAGGTTTTCCATCTATGAAAACAACCATAGCTGAAACAGCGTCCGCGCCTTGAATATTGGAATTGTCAAAAGCTTCAATCCGATGTGGTGTAGGAATATTCAACTGCTTTCCTAAATTTTCAATTGCTTTGATCGTCCTTTCTTCATCTCGTTCAATGAGTGAAAACTTCTCTTTTAACGAAATTTTTGCATTTTGATAAGCTAGCTGTACGAGATCTTTCTTTTTTCCTTTCTTTGGTTTGCTGACCTGTACTTGTACTAAAGCTCGAACCATTTCCTCATTGACATCTTCCGGAATGACTATTTCTTTCGGAAGAAAATGGTCGTTCTTTGCGTAAAATTGACCAATAAATGTTAAAAATTCCTCCTCTGGCTCTTGGTACAGAGGGAAAATGGACACATCCCGTTCTATCAGTTTTCCTTGCCTGATAAAAAATACTTGGACGCACATCCATCCTTTATCGTAATAATAAGCAAATACATCGCGATCAATAAAATCATTGAGAACCATTTTTTGCTTTTCCATTGTTGCTTCGATATGCGCGATTTGGTCCCGATATTCTTTCGCCCTTTCAAATTCAAGATTTTCTGCACATTTCAGCATTTTTTCTGTTAATTCTTTTTTGATCTCCTTATATCCGCCATTTAAAAAACGGATGATGCTTTCCACCATTTGTTTGTTCGTTTCTTCGGAAACTTCGTGAACACAAGGCGCAAGACACTGGCCCATATGATAATAGATGCAAACCCGGTCTGGAAGCGAATTGCATTTTCTCAAAGGATACATGCGGTCAAGCAGCTTTTTTGTCTCTCTCGCAGCTTGGACGTTTGCATACGGTCCAAAGTATTTTCCCTTATCTTTTTTTACTTTTCGTGTGACGATCAGCCGCGGATGGCGCTCGGAAGTAATTTTAATATACGGATAGCTTTTATCATCTTTTAGATTGACATTGTATTTCGGTTCATGTTTTTTAATTAAATTCATTTCTAATAGAAGGGCCTCAATATTCGAGGATGTTACGATATATTCAAAATCGGCAATTTCTTGAACGAGTCTTAACGTTTTTCCGTCATGTGATCCAGTAAAGTAGGAACGAACCCGGTTTTTCAATACTTTTGCCTTTCCAACATAAATGACGGTTCCGTTTTTGTCCTTCATTAAATAACAGCCAGGCTTATTCGGAAGAAGCGAAAGTTTTTCTTTTAAATGCTCATACATCGGTAAAACACTCCAACTAATTCTAATCTGTGCTGGATTTATTCAGCCGTTTTCATTTAAATCGAGTAGGAGGGAGCGATTAACTCCCGTCCTCTCACACCACCGTACGTACGGTTCCGTATACGGCGGTTCCATTAAGATAATTGACGCAAGTCTTTATAACTTCCGTGAATAGCTGTTCTCTTTATGCCAGTGGTCACTCCACCCTCCAAGAGATCTCCCACGGGATTCACCGCTTCCTCCCTCAAGTGAGGTACTACGTTTTCTGTGTTCATCATGACTCACTGAATGCCAAGGGCTATTCTCTCTTAATTGTTCGGTCCTTCTTAGTTGTTCTAGACCAACTAATACTATGACCTCTGCTGACTTCTGACTGTTCAGCTATCTATCACTAGATAGGTTACCAAGGTTACTTGGCGTGCCAGCCAGACCTCCCCGGGTAAGAGTGTAATCTTTCCTTCCATCCATCTGCTTCATTTACTCTGTATCACCTTCGGCAGAAAGGGCTTTGTTTTGTCTTGCAAACTCACCCAGTGATACCTAGCCTCATATGAAGTTCGTGTTCCGAGAGACCTTAAAGTTTGCCGCTCGCTTCCTTCAGATTCCGCGTCGCCACGGACACCCTTGCGTTAAGCTAACTGCTACTTCTGCCTTCGCAGCTCGGGACTTTCACCCTATAGATTACACCCATGCCGGGCGCACAAGCAAGAAGGCGCTCCAAAAGGTAACTTTCGAGAGCGCCTCTTTTTATATTTTATATTACAAATGTTTGTTAAGCAATTGTGCTAAAGCTTCTTTCGGCTGGTAACCGATCGCTTTATCCACAGCTTCACCATTTTTAAAGACGATTAACGTCGGAATGCTCATGACTCCGTATTGACCGGCAGTTTCTTGATTTTCATCCACGTTAAGCTTAACAATTTTTACTTTGTCACCAAGTTCTTGATCCAATTCTTCAAGTACTGGGGCAATCATTTTACATGGACCGCACCAAGGCGCCCAGAAATCTGCCAATACTACACCCTCGCTTGTTTCTTGGGAAAAATTCTGGTCAGTAACGTTTACAATTGCCATCTTAATTCCTCCTAATTCACTTTTTCTATGTGAAGTATACCATGTTCTTTCGCTTGAAGCGAATGTTTTGATCTGCAACTATTTTTTCATATTTTTTGTATTTTATGTACGTCGTGACCGTCTCCACTTATACTAGGAGGAATGGATTTGTTCAAAAAAATACGTGTCCATTCAGGACACGTTAAGAGGAATGGATTTTTAATTTTTTAAATTCTTCCGTAAGCATTGGCACAACTTCAAATAAATCTCCGACAATACCGTAGTCTGCGACGTTGAAAATGTTCGCTTCCGGATCTTTATTGATTGCAACAATTACTTTAGAATTCGACATTCCCGCTAAATGCTGAATAGCTCCAGAAATTCCGCAGGCAATATATAAATCCGGTGTAACGACTTTTCCCGTTTGTCCGATTTGCAGCGAGTAATCACAATAGTTTGCATCACAGGCTCCGCGTGACGCCCCTACTGCTCCTCCGAGCACAGATGCCAATTCTTTTAACGGTTCAAACCCTTCTGCACTTTTTACCCCTCTCCCTCCGGCAACGATCACCTTTGCTTCAGATAAGTCAACACCTTCCGCTGCATTTTGGACAACCTCACGCACGATCGTGCGCAGATCTTTTATTTCTACCGATATGGAAGCAACTTCTCCGCTCCTTGATTCATTTTTTTCGAGAGGTGGAATATTGTTCGGACGAACGGTCGCAAAAATAATCCCATCCGTAATGATTTTTTTCTCAAAAGCTTTTCCTGAATAGATCGGTCTTGTGAAAACAACGTTACCGCCCACTATTTCTACAGCGGTAGCATCAGAAATAAGACCTGCGTTTAATTTAGCCGCTATTTTTGGAGATAAATCTTTGCCTAATGCCGTATGTCCGAAAATAATAGCGTCAGGCTTTTCACTGTCAATGATCGCCATGACAGCTTGTGAATACCCGTCCGAACTATAATATTTCAATTTTTCATCTTCCACGATGACAACCCTATCCGCTCCATAATAAATCATGTCATTTGCAAGCGTTCCAACGTTCTCTCCAATTAATCCGGCGACCACCTCTCCGCCTTCGGATATTATCTTGCCGGCTGCAAGCGCTTCAAATGATACGTTCCTTAAAAATTGATCCCTTATTTCTCCCAATACGAACACTTTTCGAGCCATTTTTTCATCCCCCCTGCTATATTCGTCTCCACTAAATAACTTTTGCTTCTGATCTCAATAAAGAAACAAGTTCCTTCACTTGATCCTGCAATTCCCCTTGCAATATTTTTCCTGCTTCTTTTTTTGGCGGCAAATAAATTTCTAACGTTTTTGTTTTCGGCATGACATCTTCTTCTTCAAGATCTAAATCATCGAGCTCCAACTCTTCAAGCGGTTTTTTCTTTGCCTTCATAATTCCCGGCAAAGACGGGTATCTCGGTTCGTTTAAACCTTGTTGGGCAGTTACTAAAAGAGGGAGTGTTGTTTCAATGATTTCCGAATCCCCTTCAACATCTCTCACAATTTTCACGTTTTTTCCATCTATTTCAATATTTGTGATCGTTGTGACATACGGAATGTCAAGAAGCTCCGCCAAACGGGGGCCTACTTGGCCAGATCCTCCGTCAATGGCAACGTTTCCAGCTAATATAATGTCCGCTTCTTTATCCTTCAAAAATTCATATAGAATTTTTGCTGTTGTAAATTGATCTCCATCTTCCAAATCTTCCTCAATATTTATTAAGACAGCTTTATCGCATCCCATCGCAAGAGCCGTTCTCAGCTCTTTTTCGCTTTCTTCTGATCCTACTGTAACAACAGTTACTTCTCCGCCATGAGCCTCCTTAAGCTGCAACGCTTCTTCAATGGCATATTCATCATAAGGGTTTATGATGAATTCTGCATCATCCTCGGAGATTGATCCGTTTTCAATTAAAATTTTTTCTTCTGTGTCAAAAGTTCTTTTCATAAGGACAAAAATATTCACCTTTCCCATCCCCTTTTTAAAAATTGATCATTCTCTTTTTATGAATGATTGCTTTTAAATCCGTTGATTAGCAGCTCAGGAATTTTTTCTGCAATTGCGAGGAGATCGTATTTTTGATCTTTCATTACCCACGTTGTCGCCGTTTCGTCCATCGTCCCAAAAATCATTTGTCTTGCCAGCCTTAAATCCAAATCTTGTCGAAACTCTCCCGTTTTTTTTCCGAATTCGATCACTTCGTCTATTACTTTCAAATATTCTTTAAAAATTTCATTTATGCGCCGGCGCAATTCTTTGTTTACTTGCCGCAATTCCAATTGAAGAACCACTGCCAAATTCCGATCATGAACTAGCATTTGAAAATGCTTTTCGATCAACGCAAACAATTTTTCTGCAGCAGTCTGCTTTGCATCAATGCTTTTTTTCACTTCAGCGATATGATTCATCAATCTTTCTCGAAAAAGGGAGATTAAAATATCCTCCTTGTTTTTAAAATACAAATAAATCGTTCCATCTGCTACGCCCGCCTGTTTGGCAATTTTCGAAACCTGAGCGGAATGATAGCCGTTCTCCGCAATGACGACAATAGCTGCGTCAATGATTTGTTTATATTTTGCCTTTTTTTCTTTCAACGTGTATCTTCCCTTCAAAATGAATGAATGGTCATTCATTTATATGATATTTAGATTAAGCCTTTTTGTCAAGCATTGAGGGAAGTTTTTATTCTCGTTCAAAACCGATAGATGTCCGTTTTATATTTTTCTTTCTTCCTCTACTAGTTTTCTTCTTAAAATTTTTCCTACTGCTGTTTTCGGAAGCTCGTCGCGAAATTCGTATTTTTTCGGCACTTTGTACGGGGCAAGATGTTTTCGGGCGAATTGGTCAAGCTCTTGCTCCGTAAGCTGTGCTCCTTCCTTTGGTACAACATAAGCTTTCACGGTCTCGCCTCTGTAAGGATCCGGAACACCTGCAACGACAACCTCTTTAACCTTTTCATTAGCATACAACACTTCTTCTATCTCGCGGGGATAAATGTTGTAACCGCTAGCAATAATCATATCTTTTTTACGATCGACAATATAAAAGAATCCGTCTTCATCCATATAGCCGATATCTCCTGTAAAAAGCCATCCGTCTTTTAAAACCGCTTCCGTTTCCTCTCGGTTGTTCCAGTAGCCTTTCATCACCTGCGGTCCTTTTACAATAAGCTCGCCGAATTCGTTTACATCTGCAAATCCTTCTTTTTCAGCCGAATAAATGGCAGCATGCGTATTGGGCCAAGGGATGCCAATGCTTCCTTTTTTCTTGACATCTGAATAAAATAAGTTTGCATGCGTAATGGGAGAAGCTTCCGAGAGTCCATATCCTTCAACAAGCTTCCCGCCTGTTTCTTTTTCAAAGCGCTCCTGAATTTCTACCGGAAGAGGAGCCGAACCGCTGATACAATATTTAACCGAGGACAAGTCGTATTTTCGCAAATCTTTATGATTTAAAAGAGCGACATAAATCGTTGGCACTCCTGGAAAAAGCGTTGGCTTTTCTTTTTCAATCGCTTTCAAAATTTCGGTTGAATCAAATTTAGGGATTAAAATCATTTTAAAACCTTCCATGATCGATAAATTCATTACAGTCGTCATGCCATATACGTGAAAAAAAGGCAAAACTCCTAGTATGGACTCTTCTCCTTTCCTGCATTTATACATCCAGGCAGCACACATTTTCGTATTGGAAATTAAGTTTTCATGCGTCAACATCACCCCTTTAGGCGTCCCTGTCGTCCCTCCTGTATATTGCAAAAGGGCAATATCTTCTTTCGGATCAATATTTACTGTCAATTCTTTAGCAGGCGATGTTTTTAAGATCTCTGTCCATACATGAACATCATTTGCTGCGTTTACCTTTATTAAAAGATTTTGCTCCTTCTTTTGAATGAGCGGGTATAGAAGATTTTTTGGGAAAGGCAAATACTCTTGAATCTTTGTTATTATGATATGTTTGATATTTGTAAGAGATTTCAATTTCGTGGCTTTTGGATAGAAAAGATCTAATGTAATGAGATGTGTAGCACTGCTGTCATTCAACTGGTACTCCAGCTCTGATTCTGTATAAAGAGGGTTCAATTGAACGACTATTCCGCCTGCCTCCAGAATTGCATAATAAGCAATAACTGCCTGTGGACAGTTTGGAAGCATAATCGCTGCCCGATCCCCTTTTTCAAACCCTGTTTGCTCCAAATAATTAGCCAATTGAAGCATCTGTTCGTATAGCTTGCGGTACGTAATGTTCTTTCCAAGAAATGAAACGGCTGTATGATTCGGAAACTGATTAGCCGTATCTTGAAAATATTTGGAAAGCGGCTTATTCTCCCAAGAGATATTATGCGGAATTTCCGAGGGATAAAAATTGAGCCAAGGTTTTTGACATTCCATTTATCTCCTCTCCTTTGAAAAATAATGATGATTTTATTTCATTATATCATAATAAAATTCAGAAATATAATTATTTTTAGAATTTTAAACAGAAAAAGCGGAGACCTTTTCTTTTCTCCGCTTTTTCAAGCAAAAAACACCATATAAATAATACCGATCGCAATAAACAGACCGCACAAACCAAATAAAATTTTAGCCAGCGTTTCCATGTTCCCCTCTCCTAATTTGTAATTCCTGCTCCGATTACAAAGGACAAGCCAATAGATATGACCATTGAGATAAAGCCAACTGCACGGTTATCCTTTTGAATTTCATCATCAATATTAAATTTAGGAGTCAGAAATTCAAAAATAAAATATCCGATTAAGAGCAAGGCAAATCCGTAAAAGCCCCAGCCGATCATTTCAAAAAAGCCGTCATGCTGTTCAATTGAGAAGCGGAAAACGTTTGAAATCCCGAAAATTTTGCCGCCTGTTGCCATTGCAACAGCCACATTGCCTTTTTGGATTTCTTCCCAGTTTTTATATTTCGTCACCAATTCAAAAATGACTAAAAATAAAACCCCGCACAATATGACAACACTATAATTAGCAGCAGTTTGAACATATACGTTTTCCCAAAACAGATTCATGTTTACTCTCCTTAAAGAAAAGTTTATTTGAACTCCACAATCGTAACACCTGTTCCGCCTTCATTTGCTTCACCGAAACGGACGTTTTTAACAGCGCGGTGGTTTTGCAAAAATTCCCGCACCCCTTTTCTTAAAGCGCCCGTCCCTTTGCCATGAATAATGTGCGCCCGCGGATATCCTGCGAGAAGACAATCGTCAATATATTTTTCAAGACGGATGAGCGCATCTTCATATCGCTCTCCCCGCAAATCAAGTTCTAATGAAACATGAAAATCCTTCCCTTTTACTGTTGCGAGCGTTTTTTCTCCCTCTTGTTTCGGGCTGCCAATATATTCAAGATCTTCTTCTTTTACTTTCATTTTCAATATTCCAATTTGTACAAGCCATTCACTTTCATTTGCTTTTTCAAGCAGATGTCCTTTTTGATTTAAGTTGATCACTTTTACCTCATCGCCGGGGCGCAGCTGCTTTTTGCTTTTTTGTTTTTCAGATTTTTGTTCAGTATTTATAAATTCAGGCGCTGCATATTCAAGCATCTTTTTGGCTTCTATTAATTCATGCTCTTTAATAGCTGAACTGTGCTCTTTTTGCATGTTTTTCAATTTTTGAATAATCTGATCTGCTTCTTTTTGCGCTTCTTCCAGCCTTTTTTTCACCATTTCCTCAGCTTCTTGATATAGGCGGTCTTTCTGCTTATTAAATTCAATGATTTGTTCTTGTAGTTCTTTATGAAGTTTTTCTGCTTCTTTCAGCGTTTTTTCAGCTTCCATCCAATCCTCTTCAGCACGTTTTTTGCTTTCCTCAAGGGAGGCAATCATTGCATCCGTTTTGGATCTGTCAGCGCTCATGAACGATTTAGCGCGCTCAATAATTTCTTTGCTCAATCCAAGCCTTTTTGATATTTCAAACGCATTGCTTCGGCCAGGTACACCGATCAACAATTTATACGTCGGCGATAATGTGTCGACATCAAACTCAACGCTTGCATTGATCACGCCCTTACGGTTAAATCCGTATGCTTTCAATTCGGGATAGTGGGTGGTTGCAACAACTTGCGCTCCTCTGTTTAAAGCTTCATCCAAAATTGCAATGGCTAGAGCAGCACCTTCTCCAGGATCTGTACCTGCCCCAAGTTCATCAAATAGTACGAGTGAGCGATCATTAAGTTCCTGTAAAATTTTGACGATGTTCACCATATGAGAAGAAAATGTACTCAAATTTTGTTCAATTGACTGTTCATCCCCAATATCTGCGTAAACTGCCTCAAATACCGGCATTGTAGATCCTTCTTCAGCAGGGATTTGCAGACCTGATTGCGCCATTAGTGCGAGCAGTCCAATTGTCTTCAGCGTCACCGTCTTACCGCCGGTGTTTGGACCGGTAATGACAATCGATTGAAAATCTTCCCCAAGTTCAATTGTATTTGGCACAACGGTTTTAGGGTCAATAAGAGGATGGCGGGCTTTATACAGCTTCATAATGCCACGATCATTTATATTTGGCTTTGTAGCCTTTAATTTTTTAGCATACAATGCCTTGGCAAACATAAAATCGATTTCACCCATTACAGTGATATTATGAATGATTCCCTTGCTTATGTCAGCAACCATTTTCGACAATTCCGTTAAGATCCGTTCAATTTCGCGCCTTTCCTTAATCCGCGCTTCATTTAAAGAGTTGTTCGCTTCTACGATAGCCTGCGGCTCAATAAACAGAGTTGCTCCTGAGGAAGATTGATCATGGACGATTCCTCCATAAACTCCTCTATATTCTTGTTTGACAGGAATGCAATAGCGGTCATTTCGAATTGTAATAATGGCATCCGAAAGATTTTTTTGTGCAGATGGGGAGCGAATGATCGATTCCAGCTTTTCGCGAATACGAGCCTCCAGTGTACGGATTTGACCTCTTATCGCTTTTAATTTATCGCTCGCATCATCAACAATTTCCCCGTCATCGCGTATGCAACGTTGAATTTCTTTTTCTTCTTTTAAATAAATTCCGATTTCGCTGACCAATTGTTCTAAATGAGGAAGTGAAACCTCCTCTTCTTGAGTCAACTTTTCAATAAATTGCTTCATTTGTCTTGAAGCATATAACACGGCAGAAACAGCCACAAGCTCTTGCGGACCTAAAGTTCCACCTATTTGCGCACGCTTTACACTCGGCCGTATGTCGCTTAATCCTCCGAAAGGGGCAGAGCCTTTCAATCGGAGCACTGTTAGTGCTTCATCTGTCTGCTCCTGCCTCTTCAGTACTTCGTTGATGTCTCCTGACGGCATAAGTTTTAACGCTTTCTCTTTTCCTAAAGAAGAAGAAGCATGCTCTTTCAGCTGTTCCCTTATTTTATTAAATTCCAAAACATGTAACACTCGTTCCTGCAACTTCTCAAAACCTCCTGACAGTTGAATGGTCAGTCTTTCCTTTTTAAAAATTGCTTTAATTGTTCAACATCCCACGTATTCACAACGTCATCCGGCTGAATGAAAGCTTTTCGCGCATACGCAACCCCTATCTCCATATGTTCTAGCATGTTTATGCTGTGGGCATCTGTATTAATCACAACCTTTACACCGTATTCCTTCGCTTTCTTCAAATGTTCTACACATAAGTCAAGCCTGTTCGGATTTGCGTTCAATTCTAAAATAGTATCTGTTTCCTTTGCAAGTTCTAAAAGCATTTCTATATCAACATCGTATCCTTCTCTTCGCCCAATTAACCTTCCAGTCGGATGAGCGATAATATCAACATGGTAATTATATAGGGCTGCTTTCAGCCTTTTCATAATTACACTCTGCGGCTGGGAAAAATTCGAATGGATCGATGCAATCACTATATCTAGCTCTTTTAGACAATCGTCGTCATAATCAAGTGTACCGTCCGGCAAAATATCCATCTCGGTTCCTCTGAAAATCGTAAAATCAGAATATTGTTCATTCAACATGTCAATTTCTTCTTTTTGTTCTTTCAGCTGCTCAGGAGTCAAGCCGTTGGCTACTTTTAAAAATTGCGAGTGATCTGTAATCGCGATGTACTTGTAGCCTTTTCTTTTAGCAGCCTCAGCCATTTCCTTGATTGAATGAGCGCCGTCGCTCCATGTTGAATGCATATGGAGATCTCCCTTTATTTCCTCGAGCGAAATAAGATTTCCTTTGTATTTTTCCACTTCCTCTCCATCTTCCCGAACCTCTGGCGGAATGTAGGGAAGCTGAAAGTGTGCATACAGCTCTTTTTCTGACTCAAATGTGAGCACTTTTCCGGTTTCTATAATTTCTACGCCGTATTCGCTTATTTTTTCTCCTCTTTCCTTCGCTAGCTGGCGCATTTTTACATTATGCTCTTTTGAGCCTGTAAAATGGTGCAAAGCCGAAATGAATTCCTTTGGGTGCACGATGCGAAAATCGACCTGAACCTTGACATCAAACTTAAGTTCAATCGATATTTTCGTATCGCCTTTCGCAATGATTTCAGTAATATTCGGCATTGTTAAAATGTAATCTCGCACAGCTCCTTTATTTTCCGCCGCAATAATAAAGTCAAGGTCTTTTATCGTTTCTTTCATTCTTCTTAAGCTTCCTGCGCGAGAAAAGCGAACTATTCCGTTTTTCTGTCCTTTTTCTAAAAATTTCTCTATTTTTTCTGCAATCGGCAGCATATAAGCAAGAGGCAGTCGGCCCGGTTTTTTATTCATTTCATCGATCGCAGCCAATATTTTTTCTTCCGTTACTTTTCCAAAACCTTGTAAACTTTGCACTTTATGTTCTTCACAGGCTTTTTTTAAAGAATCGATGTCCACAACACCTAAATCCTTGTACAATTTTGCAATCTTCTTTCCGCCCAGCCCTGGCAATTGAAGAAGAGGGATTAACCCTTCAGGAACTTCCTTTTGCAAGGTTTGCAGCGTTTTTGACTCACCGGTTTTTATGAATTCTTCGATGACTGCACTCGTTCCTTTCCCAATCCCACTGATTAAAGTAAAGTCGTGGATGTCTGATAGGCTTCTCGCATCCCTTTCAAGGGCATTGGCAGCTTTATAAAACGCGGAGATTTTAAAAGGGTTTTCGCCTTTTAACTCCATATATACCGCAATTTTCTTTAACAGGCTGACAACATCCTTTTTGTGAACCGTCATGTTTTACGTCACCTCTTGAATCTTAAACAATATAAAAATCACCTGCTATTGAACTATTTAATAGAAACAGAGAAGGACGATGGGGGTCTAAATAAAGATGTTTCCATCGTCCCTTTACGTCTAGATTCCTTTATCGAAATAGCCGATCCAAAGATCGTGAATTTTATCAGATAAGACAGGGGTATGATTGACAATTAAATCAGCCAGCAGCGATTTATCGATAAGATTTTGAATTTGCTCGGCTGGAATGAGCGCTGCCAAAAAAAGCAGAATGAATAAAATGAGGTAAGTTTCCGCAAAACCTAAAACCGCACCCAGCAAGCGGTTGATTTGCTTAAGTATTGGAAGCATCGCAACAAAATCAAACATAGATCCGATGATGTGAAGCGCTATTTTTGATCCGATAAACAAAAGCACGAATGCAACTCCGCGATAGTAAGCTTCCTCCAAATGGCCCCCTGTCAATATAGATAGAGCAGCATTTGAATCTCCTATATTTGGATACGGTACCCATAATTCCAGTTTAGGAGCAAGATCGTCAAAATATGTTCTGGCAATTATGAAAGACACTATAACACTTGATAAATAAACTACTTGGAGAATAAATCCCCTTTTAAGGCCAGTGAGCAATCCGAATACTAAGAAAAATAAAATGATCAAGTCAAGCATTTTAAATTTCAATCCTTTTCTTGAAGTTGCTTTTCTAGTTCTTCAAATTTCTCCTTTAATTTGAGATAATCATGAACAGCATTAACCGCAGTTAGTACTGCCAGCTTGTTTAAATCTAGAGATGGGTTTTTTTGACTGATTTCCCGCATTTTTTCGTCAACAATTGAAGCGACAAGCTTCATATGATTTACGCTCTCATTTCCAACAATCGAATACTGCTGTCCATATATATAAACAGTCGCTTTATTTTTAGGTTGATCAGACAAAGCGAATCCTCCATCCTCTATGAAAAAATATCGCAAAATGATTCAAAATCCTAATCATAATCATAACATGTTTGTCGAAAAGATGGAAAGAAGAACAAAAGAAAGGGTACAATAATATAGCATCCATTTTAGGAAAGCGAGGCGTTTTTTATTGTCCAATATCGTCATAAAAGTTGATCATGAGGGAATTCAAACTTTGAAAGATTTTTATAATCCTTTCATTATAGACAGAACCCCTCCAGGTGCCGTCTTTTCTGCCAAATTGACAAACTGTACGATCACTGCTTACAAGTCGGGAAAAGTGCTTTTTCAAGGATCTGCCGCTCAGCAGGAAGCAAACAGATGGGAAAAAACAGCAAAAACAGCCCCTTCTCAAACAGAGGATGAGCTTCAACAGCTTCAACAGATGTCAGTCATCGGCTCTGATGAAGCAGGAACGGGGGATTATTTTGGACCGATCACGGTTGCTGCAGTATTTGTCCCTAAAGAAAAAAGAAAACTGGTTCAGCAGCTTGGAGTAAAAGATTCAAAGGCTTTGACAGACAAACAAGTTTTTTCAATCGCCAACACTTTAATAGAGACAGTTCCGTACAGCCTCTTAATTTTGCGCAATGAAAAATACAATCAATTGCAAAAATCTGGAATGAACCAAGGGAAATTGAAAGCTATCCTTCATAATCAAGCGATTCATCATTTACTCAAGAAAATTTCTCCTGATAAACCAGAAGCTGTGTTGATCGATCAGTTTGCAGAGCCGAATGTTTACTTTCAATATCTTAAAGACCGGGATGTTCCGTTTAAAGACATAACCATCTTTAAACCGAAGGCGGAGCATATACACATATCTGTCGCTGCAGCATCCATTATCGCAAGATATGCTTTTTTAAAAGAATTAAACAGCTTATCCAACGCAGCCGGATTTTATTTGCCAAAAGGAGCCAGCCATACTGTTGATGAAGCTGCTGCCAAATTAATAAAGGAAAAAGGGAAAAACACACTTGGCAAAATGGCAAAGCTTCATTTTGCCAACACCGAAAAAGCTTTGAATCTATTGAATTGAAATGACGAATCCGGAAATCTTATTTTCGTAGGTTAGCAGGACCAATTTATGATTTCAATAAAAATGAAGGTGCTATCTGCACCTTCATTTGTTAGCTGGAATTATTTTAGGGATTTATCGTCCTGCGTTAGCTGCGAAGAACTGCTGAAAATTTTTCCTCTACCGCCTTAATTACTTTTTCATGAGCTTTTGCTGCTTCCTCATCCGTCAATGTTCGTTCAGGATCGTAGTAGCGGAGTGAAAATGCGATCGATTTTTTCCCTGCTCCCAAACGTTCTCCTTCATACACATCAAAAATGGAAATCTCTTTTAACAGTTTTCCGCCCGCTTCCCGGATCGTTTCTTGAAGCTCGCCAGCATGCACATGCTGATCAACGACTAAGGCGATATCCCTTGTAATGGATGGGAACCTTGGAATCGGCGTATATATGACTGGCTTAGCTTCATATTGAATGAGATCGGCTAGCTTCAGCTCAAAAACATATGTTTCATCTAAATCATACTCTTTTTCAACTTCCGGATTTAATTCGCCGACAAATCCGATGAATGATCCGTTTAAATAAATATCTGCCGTTCTGCCGGGATGCAGCCCTTCACGTTTTGCCTGTTTATACTCAATTTCATCCAACAGTCCAAGCAGATCAAATAAACCGTCTAAAATTCCTTTCACAACATAAAAATCAACTTTTGTTTTTTCCCCTTGCCATGGGTGATAAACGTAGTGACCCGTCATGACGCCTGATAAACGTTCTTTTTCCAAAGGCTTTTCTAAAGCATCGTCCGAAATGAAAACAGAACTAATTTCATAAAGATGAATATCATCGATTTGCCGCGCTTTATTATATTTTACGGACTCAAGCAAATGAGGAAGCAGGCTTAAACGCAAAACACTCCGCTCTTCACTCATCGGCAATGCTAATTGAGTAAAGCTTGACGTCTCCAGCGTAAATTGTCCCGCCTTTTCTTTGCTCGTTAACGAATATGTGATCGCTTGATAAAGCCCGGCGCCTTCCAAAAATCTTCGCACTTTTCTTCTTTTCAATTGATAGTCTGTTAATGCTCCGGATGTTGAAGATCCTTCAGGCAATGTTGACGGAATATAGTCATATCCGTAAAGGCGGGCTACTTCTTCAATTAAATCTTCTTCAATCGCAATATCGCCTCTTCTTGTCGGAACGGTTACTGTAAAAAGACCGTTTTCTTCAACGGTTTCAAATTGCAAGCGGTCAAAAATTTCTTTTATTTCATCTACTGCAATGTTTGTCCCTAAAACGTTGTTAATTTTCTCAGCGGAAATGGTGATCACTTTTTTCTCGATTGAAAAATCATGAAATTCTGCTTCACCTTCTAAAACAGTTCCGGAGGCGTATTTTGCGATCAATTGTGCTGCCCGCTCTGCTGCAGTTTTTACCCTGTTCGGGTCAACTCCCTTTTCAAATCTCAAGCTCGCTTCACTTCTAAGTCCGAAATCCTTCGACGCTTTTCGGACAACGCTGCCTTTAAAATAGGCGGCCTCAAGCAAAACGGTCGTCGTATCGTCTCTTACTTCAGAATCGGCCCCTCCCATTACACCAGCTAATGCAACAGGTACTTTGCCATTTGTGATCACAAGGTGATCGCTTGTAAGCTTTCGTTCTTGATCATCAAGGGTCACGATCGTCTCTCCGTCATGTGCGCGGCGAACGAGTATTTCCTTTGATCCGAACCGGTCATAGTCAAACGCATGAAGCGGCTGGCCGTATTCTAATAAACAATAGTTTGTAATATCGACGACGTTGTTATGCGGTCTGATTCCGGCTTTTATTAAGCGCATTTGCATCCATAAAGGGGAAGGGGCAATTTTGACATTTTTAATAATTTTGGCTACATAGAATGGATTATCTTCTTTTGCTTCAACATTCACAGTAATATAATCAGTTGCTTTTTCTTCGGCAACCTCATAATGAACTTCCGGCTTTCGAACCTCTTTCTTTAAAATTGCTGCAACTTCATAGGCAACACCGATCATGCTTAAACAGTCAGAACGGTTTGGTGTAAGACCTAATTCAAGTACATAATCGTCCATAAACAGCTGTTCAATCGCATTTTTTCCAACTTCAGCATCACTAGGGAAAACAAAAATGCCGTCAGAAAACTCTTTTGGGACAAGCTTTCCTTCAATGCCCAGCTCTTGCAAAGAACAAATCATACCGTTAGATTCTTCACCGCGCAGCTTTGCCCGTTTAATTTTGAAATTGCCCGGCAAAACCGCACCAACTTTGGCTACCGGCACTTTTTGACCTTTTTCAACGTTTTGGGCGCCGCATATAATTTGCACTGGTTCTCCTTCACCGATGTCAACTAAACATTTGCTTAATTTTTCTGCATTTGGATGCTGTTCTTTTTCAAGCACCTGTCCAACTACAACATCTTTTATTCCTTCATTAACAGCTTGAACATTTTCAACTTCAATGCCGCTCTTCGTTATTTTTTCAGCCAGCTCCTCAGGGGAAATGTCTAGATCAACATATTCAGAGAGCCATTTGTATGAAACGAACATGAGAAAACCTCCTTTTAAGCTTGTTTAAACTGTTTCAAAAAACGCACATCGTTTGTATAAAAATGACGAATATCATCAATTCCATATTTCAACATGGCAATCCGTTCCGGTCCCATTCCAAATGCAAAACCACGGTATTTTTTCGAATCGAATCCCGCCATTTCCAAAACGTTTGGATGAACCATCCCTGCTCCTAAAATTTCAATCCAGCCTGTTCCTTTGCATACATGACAGCCTTTCATGGAGCATTTAAAACAGGATACATCGACTTCCACCGACGGTTCAGTAAACGGGAAAAAGCTCGGACGCAGACGAATTTGCCTGTCTTCACCGAACAGTTTTTTCGCAAACACTTCGAGCGTTCCTTTTAAATCGCTCATGCGAATGTTTTCATCCACAACGAGCCCTTCAATTTGCGTAAATTGATGGGAGTGCGTTGCATCATCTGTATCACGTCTGTATACTTTCCCTGGACAAATGATTTTTACAGGACCTTTCCCCTTATATTTTTCTAGCGTTCTCGCCTGAACTGGAGATGTGTGTGTGCGCAGCAAAATTTCATCAGTTATGTAAAAGGAATCTTGCATATCCCTTGCCGGATGGCCTTTCGGCAAATTGAGCGCTTCAAAATTGTAATAATCTGTTTCAACTTCTGGACCTTCCTCTACTGTGTATCCCATGCCGATAAACAAATCTTCAATTTCTTCAATGACCGCTTGGAGAGGATGATGGTTTCCTGTTCGAACCGGTCTGCCTGGAAGGGTAACGTCAATCGTTTCTTGCTGTAATTTTTTCTCGATTTCTGCTTTTTCGAGTTGTTCTTGCTTACTTGTTATTTCCCCGGCAATCACTTCCCGAATTTCATTTGCTAACGCACCTATTTTCGGCCGTTCTTCTTTCGAAAGCTTTCCCATTCCGCGAAGAACTTCGGTAATCGGTCCTTTTTTTCCAAGATATTGAACGCGAATATTTTGCAATTGTTTTAAATCCGTTGCTTCCCGTACCTTTTGCAACGCTTCATCGCGAAGCTTTGTTAATTCTTCCTGCATGTAAATTCCTCCTTTTTTTAAAATAAATAAAAAAACCCATCCCAAAAAAGGGACGAGTTGAATTTCGCGGTACCACCCTTATTAACAAAGAAAGAATCTTTGTTCACTTCATTATCATAACGGCACAGCCGGAGCGCCTTTACATGCTTCCGCATGGTCCTGGCGTCAACTCTGGAGGTGAATTCGTTTGCCTCTACCATAAAAATGCTTCCAGTCTACGGCATTTTCTCCCTAAATGGCGACCTGCAAACTACTCTTCTCCGTCATCGTTATTCCTTTATTCAATTGCTTTTAATTATAAAAAAAAGAAATTAAAGGCGCAACACTATTTGCGAAGATGGTACATGAAAATAGCTGAAGCAACGGCAACATTTAATGACTCCGCTTTTCCATAAATCGGAATGTGTAAATTTTGATCCGTCATATCCAGCAGCTCTTTTGAGACCCCATTTCCCTCATTTCCTACAAGGAGGGCAAATGTTTCAGATGGAGGGATCTCTTTATAGAAAACAGCATTTTTTGTTGAAGTTCCAAATACAGGAATTTTCTCTTCCTTCAATTTGTTTATAATCTGTTTTAATGACGAATTGACCACAGGCAAATGAAAAATTGATCCTTGTGTCGCCCGGATCGTTTTACTATTGTACAAATCAACCGTCCCGTCACCTAAAATCACAACATCCATTCCAGCCGCATCTGCAGTACGAATGATCGTACCGAGATTTCCTGGGTCTTGAACCGCATCTATTAACAGCCATTTTTTGGCGTTCAAATCGATTTCCCACCTAAGCTGCTTACAAACAGCCATGACACCTTGCGGGGAATCCGTTTCAGACAGAAGCGAAAACACCTCTTTGGAAACAATCGTTGTCGGAATAGTACCTTCGAAAAAATGATTTGGCAGCTTCGCTCCTTCTAAAACAATTAACTCTTGAACAATTGATTTGTATTTGAGAGCTTCCTCAATTAAATGCAAGCCTTCAATTAAAAACAGCCCGCGCTCTTCCCGTTTTTTTCTTGATTGCAGCTTTTTCCATTCTTTTACTCTTTCATTTTTAGTTGACGCAATCCGTTTCAATGATGGTGTCTCCTTCAACTGATAGTTCATTTCATATACATATTATAGAAAACAAAAGAAAAAATAAAGAAGAATGAAGAAAAACGAGGTGAAGGATATGAATTTTGATTTGCGCAATGCAGTCATTGCCAACATATCGCAAAATTCAAAAGACGAGCTGAGAGAAACGATCGTTGATGCCATCAATAGCAAGGAAGAAAAAATGCTTCCAGGGTTAGGCGTGTTATTTGAAATTATCTGGAACCATTCAAGTCAGCGTGATCAACAGGAAATGGTTGAAACACTTGAACAAGGATTAAAAGAGACTGGAGCTGGGAAATAACCAGCTCCTGCTTTTTAGTTGTACGTAATGTTTTCAACCGTTTTTTTGTCGAGGCGTTTAATGACTTCTGTCAATAATTGAACCGTATGTTCAAAGTCTTCGCGATGAATCATCGCAGCGTGTGTATGAATGTAGCGCGTTGCAATCGTAATGGAAAGCGTTGGAACACCATTTCCTGTTAAATGAATCGATCCGGAGTCTGTACCGCCTCCCGGCATAGCATCATACTGATATGGAATGCCGCATTCTTCAGCGACCCCTACGACAAAATCGCGAAGCCCTTTATGGGAGACCATAGAAGCATCATATAAAATAATTTGCGGACCTTTCCCCATTTTTCCCATCGCTTCTTTTTCGGAAATGCCTGGAGTGTCGCCGGCTATTCCGACGTCTACGCCGAAAGCAATATCAGGCTCAATATAATGGGCTGATGTGCGGGCTCCTCTTAATCCTACTTCCTCCTGAACGGTTCCTACACCGTAAACGACGTTCGGATGGTTTACCCCTTTCAGCTTTTTCAAAACTTCGATCGCTATTGCACAACCGATGCGGTTATCCCAAGCTTTCGCCAAAAGGATTTTATCATTTTTCATAACGGTGAACTCAAAATAAGGCACAATTTGGTCGCCGGGACGAACACCAAATTCCATCGCTTCTTCTCGGCTGCTGGCGCCAATATCAATAAACATGTCTTTGATCTCTACAGGCTTTTTTCGTGCTTCTGCCGGCAAAATATGCGGCGGCTTGGAACCGATGATGCCGGTCACATCTCCTTTTTGGGTGACAATCGTCACTCTTTGTGCGAGCATAACTTGATTCCACCAGCCACCAACAGGCTGAAAGCGAATGAACCCTTTATCATCAATTTGCGTAACCATAAAGCCGACCTCATCAAGATGGCCCGCGATCATAATTTTGGGTCCGCCTGATTCTCCTTCTTTTTTGGCAATTAAACTGCCGAGTCCATCCGTTTGGATATCATCTGCATAATCTTTTATGTACCCTCTCATTACTTCTCTGACTTCCCGTTCATTGCCGGCGATGCCTTTCGCGTCTGTTAAATCTTTTAACATTTTCAATGTTTCATCCCATTTCTCCACACTGAAACCTCCTTTAATTTATATTCTTCATTTTTCCCAAACGGAATTGTTAATATCCTTGATTTTGTCTTGCATGATTGACTTCATTTTTCGCCATGTATGCTGAAATAATATCTTCCTCTGAAAAGCCCAGCGCAGAGCCGAGTGTAACATAGTCGTTAAATAAATCGATATACGCTTGGACAGACAAATATTCACTGAATTTTGCCGTTTTTTGATAAACGTTTAAAAAAAGATCGGTCAGGCTTTTATCGATTTTTCTTGCTTTCATTTCCGGCAGTTTTTCAATATACAATTCATGGCCGATCGACAATAAAAAATGAAGGCCGTCTACATACTCTTCCAAAATAACCTCTCTGTCGGAAGGCGGCTTAACGCTCCAAAATTTAAAGCAGCGCGTTTCATTAGCCAATTCGCCAATTTCGACAAGCAAGGCTAAAACTTTTCTCTCGATCAGCCTTTCTTCCTCCAAACCGTGTTTCTTTTCAATTTTTTCATCCAATTCTTTTTGCATTTTATATAACTGTTCAAAATCCATTTTCTCAACCCCTAAAATATATCTAAAAAAATTATAGCAAATGTGATCATGAATGAAACCCCTTCAATTCCTTTTTCGTAATGTATATGTATGAATATGACCTTCGGGGAGGTTTAAAGTAAATGATTGTCATCCTTCTTCGTCTTTTCATAATTGCTGCGATTATTTTCCTAATTTATTCATTCATTAAATATTTATTGAACCCGAAGCGAAAGTTAGAATTGGCTCATGAGCAAAAAAAATTTTTCTTTCTTGATGATAAAGAAAATGTCCACAAAAATTTTTTGTTAACGCATAAAGGAGTTTTATTTGAAGGGGAAAAATATTTAGGCACGACTGAAACTTCTTTTGAAGTTATCTCCGTTTTTATTTGGACATCTACTCCAAATAAGTTAAGGGGGTTTACAAAAGAAGATTTTCAATTTATAGAATCGAAAATAAAAGAAGCATATCCTTACGCCAAAATCGACTGGAAAAGTCCAATTAAAGAGTTTTTGAATCGGAACGAATCGGAATTCCCGACACTATCTTAAGACGGCAAAAAAGAAAGAGCAGCTTGACATTCCCGTTCAAAATTGACAGCGTTAAAAGACTATGCGGTCCATGACTGGACGATCATGGTGTCGCTTTTTTGATCAATCTATGCAACATTTCTGATTTAAAAAGAAAATAAGCATTCTGAAGGCAGTTCCCATTGCGGGAGCTGCTGTTAGCTTCCATTTCTATTTTTATCCCATTACCTTTTCTCTTCCTCTATGAAATTTTGTAAAACAGCTCAGTAATTGTTTATAATTTTTCGAAGTCTCCTTTTTAATTGGGCTTGGTCACTTTCATTATAAAACAGAGTGCTTCGTAAATTTTTAATTTTGATGATATTCTTGATCCCAACATTTAGTATAGAACCTAAATTTTTTGCATCGGCCTAAAAAACCTTTGATCTTTTGACTTTTTTCACTGTCGAGAAACGTAAAGCCATAATCGTTTACCTTTTCAGCCATATAAAAATCCCCTCCAAATAGAAGTGCAGCATCCGCGAGTCATTGCGCAGATTTTTTACACGTCTACTTAAAGGGGATCAATAATGTGCTGTTCAATTATGTCCAGCCCAAAAGGCAATGTACGTTTATAGGTGGCTTGCTTTTTCGATTACTTATTTAATTCAGCTTTAGCTGTTTCGGCGAGTTGTGCAAATCCTTTTTCATCATTTACTGCTAAGTCAGCAAGCATTTTTCTGTTTACTTCAATGCCAGCAAGCTTTAAACCGTGCATGAACCGGTTGTAGGAAAGACCGTGAATGCGCGCAGCAGCATTGATTCTCGTAATCCAAAGCTTACGGAAATCGCGTTTTCTTTGGCGACGGTCACGGTATGCATACATTAAAGATTTCATTACTTGCTGGTTAGCAACTTTATATAAACGATGCTTCGAACCGTAATAACCTTTTGCAAGCTTAATAATTTTTTTGCGGCGTCTGCGTGTCACTGTACCGCCTTTAACACGTGCCATAATGCATTCCCTCCTAAAAAATCGAAGTTAAAAATTATTTTATATTGTCAAGCATTTGATGAATACGTTTAAAGTCACCTTTGCTTACTAATGCTGGTTTGCGAAGTTTGCGTTTTTGCTTTTGAGTTTTGTTAGCGAATAAATGACTAGTAAATGCATGAGACCGTTTCAAATTTCCGTTCCCAGTTTTTTTAAATCTTTTCGCAGAGCCGCGATGAGTTTTCATTTTAGGCATAAAAGGATCCTCCTTCTATTTCTTTTCGTTTTTCGGTGCTAGCACTAGAAACATGCTGCGCCCATCCATTTTCGGCTTCGTTTCAACAGAACTGATGTCAGCGCATGCTTCAGAAAATCTTTCTAGAACTCGTTGGCCGATTTCTTTATGGGTAATCGCTCTTCCTTTAAAGCGGATCGATGCTTTCACCTTGTCACCCTTCTCCAAAAATTTCCGAGCATTGCGAAGCTTTGTATTAAAGTCATGCTCTTCAATTGTTGGGCTTAGGCGGACTTCCTTCACATTAATAACTTTCTGCTTTTTACGCGCCTCTTTTTCTTTCTTTTGCTGCTCGAAGCGGTATTTTCCGTAATCCATGATGCGAGCAACCGGCGGTTTTGCATTCGGAGCAACAAGAACGAGATCCAAATTGGCATTTGCGGCAATATCAAGCGCTTCTTGCCGTGATTTAATGCCTAACTGATTACCGTTCTGATCGACCAGTCGAACTTCACGAGCGCGGATGCCCTCGTTTACTAACATGTCTTTGCTAATAATGAGCCACCTCCAAGATTTTATAAACAAAGTGCACGTTCGCCTTGACAGAGCTTATACATTCGTTTATGCAAATAAAAAACGCGTAGACGCACACTGCACCCACACGTTGAATACACGAACTTTTTGTCCAATGTATAAACCTGTCAACAGCAACGATGTGCGTCAATCAGGTGAGAAGCGGGTGCTTCTGCTTGTTCTCCTTGACTATAATATTCTACCATGGCAAAGCAGCTTTGTCAAAACAACATTTCTTCAAAAACGATATCATTTTAAACTATTCAAACAGAAAATGCAAGAGTCTATTTGAACATACATAAATCGGAATGGAGTGGACATGATAATCAATATATCATATAACTATTGGAGTGATCGAAATGGATGCAAACCGCGTAAAACAAATTTTATCCTCGCCGGCTGATATTGAAGTTCTCTATAACGGAGCTTCCGTTTGGATTGATCAGCTAAATGAAGATGGAAAAACAGCAACCGTTCATGTAAGAGGTCCGTTTAAAGAACGTACGGTTGTAAATATTTCTGAGCTTGAAGAAAAATAATTCCTCCATTGTTTTAAACATTATTGATATAAAATAGCTCCCAATGCTCCGGTAAAAGAACCGTTTGATAAAAATATGCTTTGCAGACCTGTCATGGAATCAAAGCTTTGGATGATTTGTTGTAAAGGAGGGTTTTGCGAAATTGCAGCTCCAACATAGACACACGTGTCCACTTGATGAAGCTCGGCACATTGCTTTGCCAAAAGAACGATCGTTTCACCAATCAATTGAAATAACGCTGCAGCAGCATCTTTTTTCCGGGCTCTCGATAAATCCGGATTGCCAAAATTAGCAGCGGTTAAATCTCCTAAAATTGGTGGAGCCTCTTCTCCATACAAATCTTTTACCAACAAATCAACATGGCTTCGATCACCTTTTTTCGCCAAATCAACGATTTGATAAAAATTGCTCTCCTGCAAAATGAGCCGGCTTAAACCGGAAATAACACCGCCGCCGATACCGCTACCAAGCAGACGCTCATAACGCTCGCCCTTCATAAGGAAAAAAGATGTTCCCGTTCCGATACTGACGATTAAAAAATCGCTCTTTGGCTCCTTTCCTTCTTTTACTAAAAGCTCTCTTGTTCCTATACAAACTGAATCAAATTCTGGAATAAAGGTCACATCAGCGCCGGTCAATTTTTCTTTTACTTTTGCAGCTCTGCCTCCTGTTATTCTATAGCGGGCAGCCGGCTTCAATCTCTTCATCCAAGAAAGAGCTTGATCCATTTCATCAATTGGAAACCATTTATACCGATATCGCCCATGTTCAACATAAGCAATTTTTAATAAACTTCCCCCTGCATCAATTCCTACTATTTCCATCCGTACACCCCTCGCTTATGTTTCAAAAAAAGGAAATCAGCAAACGCCGATTTCCTTATTTTCTCCCTTCTTTTCCAACAGATACAGCAAATGTCTCCAGCGGCATGGATTCTGATTTTTGTTCTCCATACTTTCTGACATTGACCGTCTCATTTTCTGCTTCTTGATCACCGACAACGACCATGTACGGGATTTTTTGCATTTGTGCCTCACGAATTTTATAGCCGATTTTTTCATCCCGAATATCGACTTCAACACGCAAGCCTTCTTGCTGAAGACGCTGTTCTACTGTTTTGGCATAATCAAGATGCACTTCCGGCGAAACAGGGATGACTTTCACTTGCACAGGCGCAAGCCAAGTTGGGAAGGCGCCTTTATATTCCTCAATTAAGAAGGCAACAAACCGTTCCATCGTTGAAACAACTCCGCGGTGAATAACAACTGGTCGATGATGTTTGCCGTCTTCGCCAACATATGTTAAATCAAGCCGTTCCGGAAGGAGAAAATCTAGCTGAACAGTCGATAATGTTTCATCTTTTCCTAAAGCCGTCCGCACTTGTACATCCAATTTCGGTCCGTAAAATGCCGCTTCACCTTCCGCTTCATAATAATCCAGCCCGAGTTCGTCCATTGCGGCTTTCAGCATCGACTGGGCCTTTTCCCACATTTCATCATCATCATAATATTTTTCTTTATCCTCAGGATCGCGGTAAGATAATCGGAACGAATAATCTTTTATACCAAAATCCTCGTATACCTCTTCAATAAGACGGACAACTCGGATGAATTCGTCTTTAATTTGATCCGGCCGCACGAAAATATGCGCATCGTTCAACGTCATCCCGCGAACACGCTGCAGCCCTGTCAATGCACCTGACATTTCGTATCTGTGCATTGTTCCAAGTTCTGCAATGCGGATCGGCAATTCCCGATAGCTGTGAATTTCATTTTTGTAAATCATCATATGATGCGGGCAGTTCATCGGACGCAATACAAGCTCTTCGTTATCCATCTTCATTGGCGGAAACATATCATCTTGATAATGGTCCCAATGGCCGGAAGCTTTATAAAGATCGACGCTGCCGAGAACAGGTGTGTATACATGCTGGTATCCGAGTTTAATTTCTTTATCAACAATATAGCGTTCGATAATCCGGCGGATAGTTGCACCTTTTGGCAGCCAAAGCGGCAAGCCTTGTCCAACCTTTTGAGAAGTGGTAAACAGGTTTAATTCTTTTCCAAGCTTGCGATGATCCCGCTCTTTCGCTTCTTCAAGCATGCGGAGATGTTCTTTAAGCTCTTCTTTTGTAAAAAATGCTGTACCGTATATGCGTTGAAGCATTTTGTTTTTGCTGTCTCCACGCCAGTAGGCGCCGGCTACGCTGAGCAATTTAAATTCCTTTATTTTTCCGGTAGAAGGAACGTGGATTCCTCGGCATAGATCGAAAAATTCTCCTTGCTCATATATGGAAATGATTTCGCCTTCCGGAATATCATCGATAAGCTCAAGCTTTAAATGGTCGCCGATTTCCTCATACATTTTTTTTGCTTCATCGCGGCTTACTTCTTTACGAATAACCGGCAAATTTTCGCCGACAATTTTTTTCATTTCTTTTTCGATTTTAGGCAAATCTTCGTGTGAGATCGTTTCATCCATATCGATATCATAATAAAAACCGTTTTCAATGACGGGCCCAACTCCCAATTTTACATTTGGGTAAAGCCGTTTAATCGCTTGCGCCATTAAATGTGCTGTACTATGTCGTAAAATTTCTAACGCTTCTTTTGTATCAGGCGTCAAAATTTCAATATGGCCGTCTTGTTCAATCGGGGTTTTTAAATCAATAAGCTTTCCATTTATTTTACCTGCAATGGCTTTTTTCTTTAATCCAGGGCTGATGGATGCAGCGATTTCTTCCGTTGTTGTTCCGTGCGGAAATTCTTTTACAGAACCGTCTGGAAAAGTAATTTTAATGGCTTCTTTCATCTTCTTTCCTCCTTTGTTTTTTCTTGCAAAAATAAACACCCGTCCCTAAAAGAAGGGACGAGTGTTGTATGTAAAACCCGTGGTTCCACCCTAGTTCCCGCTCAAAACTTTGCGCGGCTCATTTTGATAACGGAACAATCCGCCAGCTATTACTTGGCAAAAGCCGTTCACAGCTGAAGTTTAGAGGTGGTAAGAGCATTACACGAGTTAGGAAGGTTTCAGCCTGTGCCTTCCCTCTCTTTGAACTGTGATAATACTCCCGTGTCCTCATCATAACCTTTTCGTGATGAATGATTTCAACCGTATTATAGACTGATTCGCCACCAAAAATCAAGGAGTACTGAAAGAAACTTATCGTTTTTGAAAGCTAGCCCTTGAAAAAAATCGAACCCGTTCCTGAAAGATGTTTTGGATCGTTTGAATCATTGCTTCCTCCTGTTGATCGGAGTATATATAAATTTCTAAAGGAGCAATGGATACAAGCGGGGCCAGCAAATGGGAATCAATATACATCGGGTGGCGATAAATAAATTCCCGATCAATCCACTTTTTCAATTCCAGCTCTTTTATTTCGATGAACTTTTCATTAAACACTTGAAAGGAAGTATCATGCAAAATATGAATCGTTGATAATTTCGGTTTTTTATTGAGAACATATTCCCGCAAGCTTTGAATAAAATTTTGGTATTCCTGCTCCATTTTATACTCTTCAATGGAGAGACCGACATATTCCGAAAGTCTTGATAAATAATCAGACAAGCGGAATTGAATAAATGATTCTATAGAAAAAGATTGGTTTGGCCGAAGGAAATTCGTTAAAGCAGAAATAATTAAGTTTTCTCTCGGCTCAAAATGTTTGATCATTGGAATTTCCGCCCGCTCTCCTTCCAAGATCGATTGAGCAATATGTAAAATTTGCTGTTTTTCATCTTCATCCTCAAAATAAAATTGTTTTTCAATTATAAAAAGAAGGAGACGGGGCTCTTTCACATTTAGAAAAAAGTCAACAAATGATGGTACGAGCACATCAGATATAAATGTTTCCCAATCATCTGTTTCACATGTTAATACTGTGCCGTTCAGCAAGGCTGCTTGGAAATCAAAGTTTTCCTTCTCTGTATTAAGCAATTGATGCAGATAAGAAGCTTCTTTTTCCGTTTGAAAAGTTATTTCCAGCAAAAAAAGATCCCCCCCTTTATATAGCAAGTCCTGTTTCTATATATATGGGGGGATGGCATTATTTAGAAGTGTTTGCTGTCCAGCGGTTATTCTTGTCTGCGATTTTTTCCTTTCAATTCCACGGGAATGGCCAAAAAACGAATCCTTTCCATAATTCTTTTTGCCTTTAGCTGTTCTATTTCGCCTTTTTGTGAATAAGTCAGGTGGTGTTCCAATTCGCTAAAATTAAAGTTGGATGTAAAAAAGGTCGGTAAATTTTCAAGCATGCGGAATTGGAGAATCGAGCCTAAAATGTCGTCTCTCATCCAGCTCGACATCGATTCAGCACCAATATCATCAAGCATTAATACCGGAATTTTTTTAACCGCATCAATCTTTTCATTCAGTGAATGATCTTGAAGTGCGCTTTTTAACTCCCTGACAAACTCCGGAACATATACAAGCATGGAAGGAACGCCTTTTTCCGCCAGCTCATTCGCGATCGCTCCAAGAATAAATGTCTTTCCCACGCCGAAGGAACCGTATAAATACAATCCTTTTAACCGATCATTCTGACCGTATTGCTCAACAAAATCTTGCACGAGAGACACTGCCTTCAGACGGTTCGGTTCGTTTAAATCAATATCCTCAAGGTGTGCATTGAGGATTTCCTTTGGTACATACATGCATTTAATGAGCGATTCTTGTTTTTTTCGAGCATCATATGCTTCTTTTCTTGGGCATTTATCATATTTCAGGTCGATTGTTTTTCTTTCAATAATTAATGTAGGGTGATATCCTTTTAAAATATTTTTGCACTCATCTAAATTTCGGCATTCACGGCAAAACTTGCTCTGCGTTACAAATTCATACAGTTTGCCTAAGCTGCGGTCAATCATATGTTCATCGATTTGATTTTTATGCTTTTCTAAAAATAACCTGACATCTTTGTCCGATTTTATTTGCTGTTTCAAGTTCAAATACGTTTCCCGAAACCCTTTGCTGTTCATGAATTGTTTTAAATGATTTTGCAGGGATTCCATCTTCCTCCCTCCTTTCACCTAGTCCTTCTGTTTATTTTTATATTTTTTAATCCGCTCCTGCAGCTTTTGTTTTTCTTTTTCAAACGCTTCCGGATCGATGTTTTCTACCTGTTGATTTTCGTTTTCCAAAAGCCATGAAGGGAGTTTTTCTTTTCGAACGATTTTTTTGCTGTCAGTCTTCTTATCCTTTGTTTCCGCCCAAGTTAAATATTTCTTATGTTCTTTTTTCGCCACATCCACTGCATCCTTCACAGTTTTAATTCCTAATCGAGCCCAGTGGCTGGCAATTTTCTCAACATACGCTCTTGACAATTTCATATTTGTTTTTAGCAGGACATAATAAATTAAAACATTGACAACTCCGGGAAGCAGCTTTTGCTGAAACATGACATCTTCAATAATTTTCAAATCCGCTGCGGACGGTTCAATCCCGCCTGAAATATCTTTTAGAAACTGTCTTGGAGAGATGGATTCAAGCTGTCGAATTAATTCCTTATCTTTTGACTGTTCAATTTCTTCGTCTTTCACCCGCTGATTCAAAGGCTGAAGCCTATCAACAAGCTCTGGAAGACGGTTACCGTGATTCAGCTTATACCAATCCCTCGCCCATTTTCGCAGCTCGTCTAAATTAATTTGCTCATCATGATCCAAAGAACGGATGACCAGATTTTTCATTTCAATTGGATCAATTCCATAAACATATGCTAATTTCTCAACAGCTTCCTTAACCGCAGGCGTGATCGCTTTTTTGGGCACAATATGCTCTGATAAACCGTCATAAAACAATTGAAAATCAAAGGACTGGTTTTGAATCGAAATCGGTTCTCCAGGCGCATGATCAAAAAGCTCCTGATCGTTTTCCTCAGGTTCCATTGCAATATTGGCTGAAAGCTCAGATGGGTGGATCGATTGGTATACTTCATGAAATGATCTTGTCACATCTTTAGCGTTGCTATCAACCGATTTATCGGAAAAATAGCTTTTCAATCTTTGGTACACCGTTTTTCCAACTCTGTTGTATAAATATATGTTCAACATTCCATCATAAAAAAATTGTTTGGGGGAAAGAGGTCGTTGAAGTTCATAAATATATTTTTTCGGTTCGCTTTCATCGACAAGGTATGTTTTTAAAAGACCTATTCCTTCTAATTTCAAACGGTCATGATAAATTTCATTTAATGGGGATTGAGTAACAGCCATTAAAAAATGGTGGGTCGATTCCGTCCCCCAAAGACGGTTTTGTTCAAGCTCACTCCAAAGCGTCATGTATAAGTTTAACGTTCTTGGCCCGATTAAGGGCTGGTACAGTAATGTAAGAACTTTTCGGTCAAATTCATGAATCAAACTGCTCGTACATTTCACAACGTAGCGATCAACAGGCAGCAGCTCTTTCCAGTGATGATGTCCAATCATTTTTTCAAAACCTTCCCAAATAGCATGTCATAATCTCGCAGCTCTTTATGAACGTTCTTTTTTGATCAGTTCTTTCAATTCCTCAATAAAGACATTTATATCTTTAAATTGCCTGTAAACAGAAGCAAATCGAACGTATGCGACTTCATCAATTTCGGCTAGTTTGTCCATCACCATTTCGCCGATCGTTTCGCTTGATATTTCCGATGTACCTAGATTTCTTAGTTCTTTTTCAATATCATGCGCAGCATCTTCCAATTTTTTTAAAGAAACCGGTCTTTTCTCACAAGCTTTAATCATCCCGCGCAAAACTTTTTCCCTGCTGAACTCTTCACGTGTTCCTTCCTTTTTCACAACGATGAGCGGAATTTCTTCCACTTTTTCAAACGTTGTGAACCGATATTGACATTCCTCACATTCCCTTCGCCTCCGAATTGATCTCCCTTCATCGACTGGACGCGAATCTAAAACACGTGTTCCAAAATGGTGGCAGGAAGGGCATTTCATATCACCAGCTCCAATCTTTTTAACTAAATCAAAAAAGCTCTACCTACATCTTATTAAATAGCATTGGATCAGACAAGAAACTTTCAAGTTCTTGTATTTTTGGTATAGATAATTCGACTGAATGAAATGGATTTCTGTCAGTCCGGTCCAATCAAATGATGTTCGAACCGCCAAACAGTGATGGCAGCCATGCCAATAAAAGCTTTTTTATTTTTACATCACTACCATGAATGATTTTAAAAACATCAAAGCCTCTTTTTCATAACGGCTTTGCAGGGGGTAGAATAACTCGGTCCTTTGAGGCCGCAAATAAGATGCCTCTAAATACCATTCAATATGAAATATTATTCTTAATTATAATATAAAAAGAGGTGCAGTAAAAAGCTGACACCTCTTTGCATTTCCATTCAAATTTTATTCTGTTTTTACTTTAAAGTGCTTTTGCTTGACCCTGTTTGATTTGAACAGGACCCATACCGCGAGGAATTTCAATATTTTCGCGCGTTTGAGCACCTAAAGCTTCAGAAATGTAATCCGCTGCAATATTTGGATTTAAATCACCGCAAGTGTACACATCAATGCTAGCATATCCATGCTCTGGAAAACTATGAATTGTTAGGTGTGACTCTGAAATGATCACAACTCCGCTTACACCCTGAGGCGCAAACTTATGAAACGCAACCTCCCGGATTTCAGCACCTGATTTTAATGCTGCATTTACAAACGTTTTTTCAATAAATTCCAAGTCATTCAACTTATCAAAGTCGCATCCCCACAGCTCAGAGATAACGTGACGTCCCATTGTTTCCATAGCCATGGATCCCCCTTTATAAATTTTTATGAATTCTTCGCACTCTGGTATGTTTAACTACCACGGGGGAAAGTTAGTCCAAAGAGGTCCTAACCCTTTAAGTAGCCACATTACCTTGCGTTTAAGAAGTTCACGAAAAATAGTATATATGGTTTGATTTGTTTTTGCAACATACTTTGTCAAAAATTTTGTGCTGAAAAAAGTATCCAAACAAAAAGAAGAAGAGGGTCAATCTTTGTAATGATCAACCCTCCCATCATTTTATACAGCTGCGGCCAATTTATTCAATTTGCTTGCTACAAGTTTTGCTAAATCCACAACGCGGCAAGAGTAGCCCCATTCATTATCATACCATGCAAGCACTTTTACCTTTCTTGTTCCCATAACCATTGTCGTTAAACCGTCGACAATAGCAGAGTGCGGGTTTGTGTTGTAGTCAACCGATACGAGCGGTTCTGAAGAAAAATCTAATATCCCCTTCAGCTTTCCTTGAGAAGCTTGGATAAACGCTTCATTTACCTCTTCAACGGTCACATCGCGTTTTAGATCTACAACAAAGTCTACGAGGGAGACGTTTGGTGTAGGCACTCTTAATGCAAGACCGTGCAATTTCCCTTTTAATTGCGGTAATACTAAGCCGATCGCTTTTGCTGCACCGGTAGTTGTTGGAATGATTGATTGGGCGCACGCTCGCGCTCTTCTTAAATCTTTATGCGGATTATCAATATTTCTTTGATCGTTCGTATATGCGTGGACAGTGGTCATTAAACCATATTCAATGCCAAACTGTTCATCAAGAACTTTTGCAACAGGCGCTAGACAGTTTGTTGTACAAGAAGCATTCGAAATAATGACATGGTTGTCAGGATCATATTGTTCTTCGTTTACACCGATAACAATCGTTACATCTTCATTTTTTCCAGGTGCTGTTAAAATAACTTTCTTCGCCCCTGCCTCAACATGCATCATCGCTTTTTCACGGGAGTTGAATTTTCCTGTCGCTTCAATCACTATGTCCACATCTAGATCTTTCCAGGGAAGTTCAATAGGATTTCGATTGTTCAAAAGAAGCACTTTATGGCCATTTACAATTAAATGATCTTCTTTTGGAATGACTTCTCCTTCAAATTTCCCATGGTTTGTATCGTATTTAATTAAATGAGCCAATGTTTCTGCTGGATAGCTTGCATTGATTGCTACGATATTCAAATCTCCTTCTAAAATTGCTTTTCTGAATACCATTCGGCCAATTCGGCCGAAACCGTTAATGGCAACCTTAGCACTCATGTGAATATCCCCTTCCGGCATTATGTTACACTTTTTATCTCCTATTCTGTTAATTAGTATATCATATTTATAAAATAACGAAACAATTATTTTAATCGTTTCTTAAAAAATATATACTAAAAATAAAAAAAACCGCTCTATTCACGAGCGGATTAACCAATTCCCCAATTCATGAGAATGTTTTCCAATTGCTGTTCCGTTTCTTCTAATGTTCCATCATTATTGATCACTGCATCGGCAAATTTTACTTTTTCTTTCAAAGGCATTTGTGCATTGATGCGTGATAAAGCTTCTTTCTTCGAAAAATTATTCCTTTTCATTAATCGTTCCAGTTGATTTTTTTCTCCCGTATAAACAACAATCACTTTATCCACTAAATGCTTCAAATTGCTTTCAAATAGAAGGGGAATATCGAGAACTACTGCTTTCGCACCTTCTGAGATCAATTGTTCCTGTCGCCTTTTCATTTCCAGCCTGACCTCAGGATGTACAATACTGTTTAGCTTCTCCCGCTTATCTTCGTTTTGAAATACAATGGAGCCTAATCGAGCTCGGTTGATCGTTAAGTCTTCGTTTAATATTTCTTTTCCGAAAGCATTTACGATCTCTGTATATGCTTTTTTGCCGACTTCTACCACTTCTCTTGCAATTAGATCTGCGTCAATAACTGGAATGCCTCTTTTTTTAAGCATTTCAGACACAGTGCTTTTTCCGCTTGCTATGCCTCCAGTTAATCCAATAATCATTGTCATATCATCATTCTCCTTTATCCTTACATGGCCCAAACACCGATCATTATTAATAATAAACCCGGGATAAATGAAAACTTTTCAAAAAACGAATAGGATGAAGCATATCGGCCGGATTTCATTCCAATATAAACAAACATCGTGCTCATACAAGTGACGAAAATAGCTGTTAAAAAAGGTTCATACCCTGCTAAAGCCGCACCGATTCCTGCTCCGAATGAATCGAGCGAAAGAGCGATCCCAAGCAGCAAAGCTTCCACGCCTGTAATCTCGCCAGATCGATCCATATCAACTGCAGCAGGCTTTTTCAATATATGAATGACAATGCCTAACGATTTTAATTCCATATTTAAAATCGTTTTTTCACTCTTTTCCTCATCTTTCTCATCCTCTGATTCATTGTTGCGGAAAAAGGAATATAACACAAACATGCCAAGCAAAATGAAAATAGCTCCGCCAAGCCTATCCGTAAAATAGGGAGGAAGAACACTTTGAGCTATTTGTCCGGCCATCATCGCAGCGAGCAACACAATCGCCGAACAGCATGAAATAGTGATAATCGATTTAATTGGAATTTTTACTTTACGCAAACCGAACGCTAAGCCAACAGAAAAACTATCAAGACTGACTGCCAACGCCAATATTAAAACCGATCCGATTTCCGTCATTTTATCAAATGCCCCTTCTTTCCTTTTATTGCTAACATAGTAATATGAAAACCGCCTAAAATGTGTTCGCTTAAAGAAGGTGGCATAAATCTTTCTACACTTGGCAAGATGAACAAAAATGTGTGCCTCTTCCCCCAATTTTTATTTTTTGGATAGGGCTTCCGCAAATTTTACATTGTTCTTTTTCTCTTGCATAGACAAATAAGTCCAGTTGAAACATCCCGATTTGCCCTTGTGAATTGACGTAGGATCGGACAGTACTTCCTCCTTTTTCAACTGCTTCCTTCAGCGTTTGAATAATTTCCCGATGCAATATTTTCACTTTTTCCGCTGTCAAATCTTTTGCCATCCGCTCCGGATGAATGCCTGATCGAAACAATACTTCATCAACGTAAATGTTTCCTAATCCCGCCACTATTTTTTGGTCAAGCAAAACCGTCTTGATGTTTCTAGAGGTAGACTGAAGCTTGCTCATAAGTCTTTCAGCAGTAAATTGTTCCGAAAAAGGATCCATCCCTAACTGGGACAAAGGAGGATGCTTCTCCTCCTCGCCCTTTTGATACAGATGCATAGTGCCAAATTTGCGAACATCCCGATATCTTAATTCCGTTTCATCTTGAAAGCGAAAAATGACATGTGTGTGTGGTTCAATGGGCTTTATTTTTGGATACAGTCCATATCTTCCTTCCATTCGTAAATGTGATACAAGAACATATCGATCTAAATAAAATTTCAAAAATTTCCCTCTTCTTCCGATTTCATTGATTGTTTCCCCTCTCAAAACGCGGCAAAACTGCTCTCTGTCTTCGGGACGTTTGATGATTTTCGGCCATGATACGATAACTTCATCGATGACTTTTCCTATGACAAGCTCCCTTAATGTTTTTCGAATCGTTTCTACTTCAGGAAGCTCAGGCATTATGTTCACCCCTTATCTACACTCGAAAAAGGCGGGGGAGCTTCCCTTTCCGCCTTTTTCAAATTATTTCGCTTCATACCACGTAGAACCGTAAGAATAATCAACCTTTAACGGTACTTTTAGCTGAATGGCATTTTCCATTACTTCCGGAACAAGCTTTTCTAAAATTTCAATTTCATCCTTTGGCGCTTCAAACACCAATTCGTCATGAACTTGAAGCAGCAGCCTCGTTTGCAAATTTCGTTTTTCAATTTCTTGCGCCATATCGATCATCGCTTTTTTGATAATATCCGCTGCACTTCCTTGAATCGGAGTATTCATGGCTGTTCGCTCGGCAAAACTTCTGATATTGAAATTTCTGCTCGTAATTTCCGGAATATATCTCCGACGCTGCATTAGTGTCGTTACATAGCCTTTTTGCTTCGCCTCTTGGATTATGCCATCCATATATTCTTTAACACCTTTATAAATTTCAAAATATTTTTTAATAAATTCACCAGCTTCTTTTCGGGTAATTCCTAAGTTTTGCGACAATCCGTAATCGCTGATTCCGTAAACAATCCCGAAATTAACTGCTTTTGCCTGTCTTCTCATGTTGGAGGTCACTTTATCTTCTTCGACATGGAACACATCGATCGCCGTTTTTGTATGAATATCAAGATCTTGTTGAAACGCTTCAATCAATTTTTCATCTCCAGATATATGCGCAAGCACTCGCAGTTCAATCTGGGAATAGTCCGCTGCAAAAATGACCCAATCTTTTTCAGAAGGGATAAATGCTTGACGAATTTTGCGGCCTTCCTCAAGGCGAATCGGAATGTTTTGCAAATTCGGGTCTGTGGAGCTTAATCTTCCGGTTTGCGTTAATGCTTGATTAAATCGGGTGTGGATTTTATGCGTATCACGATGGACAACCTTCAGCAACCCTTCAATATACGTCGATTGAAGCTTTCCGAGCTGCCGGTAATGCAAAATTTTCTCCACAATTTCGTGCTGTCCTCTCAATTTTTCTAAAACGTCCGCAGAGGTCGAATACCCCGTTTTGGTCTTTTTCAAAACCGGTAGATTGAGCTTTTCAAATAAAATCGGCCCAAGCTGCTTCGGAGAATTAATGTTAAATGACACTCCAGCTAGACGATGAATATCCTTTTCTAATTGCTTCAGCTGTTCATCAAGCTCTTTTCCCATTTCTTTCAGACGGTTGACGTCTATCTTTACTCCTGTTGTTTCCATGTCAGATAAAATGGCTGACAGCGGAAGCTCCAATTCGCTGAATAAATGAAATTGTTCATTTTCTTCTAATTCTTGTATTAATAATTCTTCCAGCTCATAAATGGCTAACGCTTTTCTGGCAAGATGTTCGCCTAAAATGTCTTCATCAGGGATATGACGTTTAGCGCCTTTTCCGTAAATCACTTCATCCTTTTGAACTAAATGTTTATTTTTTGCCTTTGCAAGCTCGGCTATGTCGTCAATCGTTTCAGACGGGTTTAAAATGTATGAGGCAATGAGAACATCAAACTCAATACCTGCTAAATCAATGTTTCGCCAGCGCAGCGCCACAATTGATTTTTTCGCATCATACACCACTTTCCGCTTTGTTTCATCCTTCACCCATTCTATGAACTCTTTTGAATGTATCGCAATTTCGGCTGGAATATAAAAACATCCATTTTCGTTTGCGATAGAAAACCCGATGATTTCTCCAGTATGATAATTTTCATCAATGATTTCCACTAAAAGAGCTGCCTTCTCTGATAAAACCTTGTCTGACAGCTTTTCAACTTTTTCGAACTTAATCGTCGGCATTTCATCCGCTTCTTCATTCTCATGCTCTCCCATTTTGTCTAGGAGCGATTGGAAGCCTAGTTCCTTAAAAATTTTCACTACTTTTTCTTTGTCATAGCCTTTATACTCAAGGTCTTGAATTTTTATTTCGACAGGAGCTTCACAATGAATTGTCGCAAGCTGTTTGCTCATTAATGCTTGCTCTTTATAGTTTTGTAAGTTTTCCTTCAATTTTTTTCCATTTACTTCTTCAATCGAATTTAAAATATTTTCGACTGTCTCAAACTGTTTCAGCAATTTAATCGCGGTTTTCTCTCCAACGCCGGGCACACCTGGGATATTATCTGATTGATCGCCCATCAATCCTTTCAAATCAATAATTTGTGCCGGGCTTAGCCCATACTTCTCTTGAATCGATTCAGGCGTGTGCGGTTCAACATCTGTAATTCCTTTTTTCGTGATGGAAACGGTCGTTTTTTCAGTTGCCAGCTGTGTTAAATCCTTATCTCCGGAAATAATTTTCACTTCAAAATCTTGCTTCTCAGCTTGTCTCGCAACTGTTCCAATAATATCATCAGCCTCATAATTTTCGAGTTCATATGTTGTAATTTTGTAGGCATCAAGCAAATCCCGTATAAATGGTAGCTGCTCCGACAATTCAGGCGGGGTTTTTTGCCGAGTTCCTTTATATTCTTTAAAAGTTTTATGCCGGAACGTTGTTTTCCCTGCATCAAATGCAACAAGAATATGTGTCGGTTTTTCTTCCTCCAGTACTTTTAACAGCATATTTGTAAAGCCGTAAATTGCATTCGTATAAATCCCCTTATCATTATTTAAAAGCGGCAAAGCGAAAAACGCTCTGTAAGCAATACTGTTTCCATCAATTAAAACTAGCTTCTTTGTCACTACTACTAGCCTCCTTCAACTAAAAAAGCCATGCCTTCCTTCTATTCTACCATTACTTTCAGCAGAAGAAAAAACATGGCTTATCGATTTTATTCTGTTTCTCCCATTAAGATTTTGGCGTATGGAGAATCGAACGGGAGAACGATGACTGTTTCACCGTCGATTGTTTTCTTGTAGGATTGAAGTGTTCTATATAATTCATAAAATTTAGGATCTTTTGAATAAGCCTGGTTATAGAGCTTCGCCGCCTCCGCCTCTCCATGACCGCGGATGGTTTCAGCTTGAGCTTCAGCTTTTGCCAGCATTTCTTTTACTTGTCTGTCCGTTTCAGCAACAATTCGATTTTTTTCTGCATCCCCCATCGATAAATATTCTTGGGCTTTTGATTCCCGCTCTGATATCATCCTAGTAAATACCGATTTTTCATTTGCTTCCGGCAAATCCGTCCGTTTAATTCTTACATCAACCACCTTAATGCCGAAATGATTTTGTTCAAGCAGGTTATTAACAATATTTGTGATTTTGTCATTGAGGCTCCCGCGGGAAGACTTTTCATCATTAATAATTTCATCATAATTCAGTTTTCCAAGCTCCGATCTCACAGTGGAAAAGATAAATTCCGACATTTTTGCCTCTGCATTGACAACTGTTCTTGCATTGGCGATCATTTCTTTCGGATCTTCGATTCTCCAAACCGCATAGTTGTCAATTAATATTCGTTTTTTATCCTTTGTATTGATTTCCGCTTCCTCCACATCATACGTTAATTGATGCTTTGGAAGACTTTCAACTGTTTGTATGAAAGGAATTTTTAAATGGAGGCCAGGCTTCTCTATAATTTTTACAACTTCGCCAAATTGGCGAACGACTTTATATTCATTTTCCTTCACAACAAAAACGTTGCTGAATAAAAATAGCAAACACGCAAATAAACCGGCTATAACAGACCCTAGGCGTATGTATTTCTTCCATTCAAAATTAATTTTCTTTTCATTCTTGTCCATTGTTTTCACCTCTTTTTTGCGTGTTCTCGCTCGATTGATCAGCTTTTTGCTGACTTTGCTGATCATTAGGCAGCACTTGCTGCATAGGCTGAACAGGAAAATACTTCATTGTATTTCCATCATCCTTCATAATGTAAATTTGCGCATTTGGCAGCACGCTGTCTATCGTTTCTAAAATTAGACGTTTTTCTGTGATTTCTTTTGAATCTTTGTATTCATTGTATAAAGAATTAAATAGTGCGACTTCCCCTTTCGCTTGTTCAATTCTGGACGCTCTGTCCCCTTCAGCTTTGGAGATGATTGCATCGCGCTCACCTTCTGCTTCTTTTGTTCGTTTATTCCTGTATTTATTGGCTTCGTTTATTTTCGTATTCATCATTTCTCTTGCATCCGTAACGTTTGTAAACGCCTTTCGAACTTCTTCGTTCGGCAAATCAACATCCTGCAATTTGACCGCAATGATTGAAATGCCAATATCATACTTTTTCATCAACGAGCTTAATAATTCTTGCACTTGAGCTTCAATTTCCACTTTTCCGCTCGTTAAAGCATTGTCAATTTTTGTGCTTCCAATAATGCTTCTTAACGAAGCAGATGTTGCATCCCGCAAAATTTCCTTTGGATTTTCAGCATTGAACAAATATTTTGCCGGATTCGTTATTTTCCATTGAACGACCATATCTGCTAACACAATGTTTTCATCGCCTGTAATCATTTTTGTTTCCTTTGGAAAAGACTCAACTTTTCCATCTTTTTCTTTATATCCAAATTGTAAACTGAATGTTTCTTTGGATAGTTTTTTTACCGATTGAATCGGCCATGGCCATTTAAAATGAAGCCCAGGCTCAGTTATACCCTCTTCCACTTTTCCAAATGTAGTAATAACCGCTTGTTCCGACTCGTCTACAGTATACCAGGAAGTAATCGCAGCAAGACCGAGAATGCTGATCAGAAAAATAAATCCAATAATTGTTAATAATCTTCTTATGCTTACCATTATATCCCCCCATCTCTCTCTATTTATTATTTCATACGAAAAAAGTACGATTTTGTTTCATTTAAAAAACGCAGCCATAAAAAAAAGACGGAAACGTAATTGTTTCCATCTGCAAATGGGCTCCTTGGATGAAGGGGTTTTCGAATGCCATTTTAACAATCAAATGTTAACTTAGCATAAATTGGATGTAAATCTTATGTTAAACTATTCATTGTATCTTTGAAAAGTCACAGTAAAAGTCGTTCCAACACCAACGGTGCTTTTGACTGTCAAATTTGCTTGGTGGGCTTCTACTAAATGTTTTACGATCGCAAGCCCTAAACCAGTTCCACCTGAGTTTCTGCTTCTAGCTTTATCAACTCTATAAAAACGCTCAAAAATTCTAGGAATTTCCTCTTCTCTAATTCCAATTCCGGTGTCTTGAACAGAAATGGCTACTTCATCATGTCCAGCCTTAACAGAAAGGGTCACTTTCCCGCCAGCTGGCGTATACATAATTCCGTTGCTGGCTAAGTTTATAAAAATTTGCTTCAGCCGATGAGGATCGCCTTCAATAAAAACAGGCTCGTCTGGAACATCCAATATAAAATCAATATTTTTTTCTTTCGCTTTTCTATCTAGCAAATGATGAATTTCTTTTAAAAACTCGTTTACATTGCATTTTCTAAGCTCCAGCTGAAAGCCCTGCTGCTCGATTTTTGATAAATCTAATAAATCTTGAATTAAAGATTGCATTCGTTCGCTTTCTTTTAAAATGATGGATAAAAAAAAATGCAATGTTTGTTCATCTTTCATGGCGCCATCCAGCAATGTTTCAGAAAACCCTTTGATGGAGGTGATCGGTGTTTTTAATTCATGAGATACATTTGCTACAAAATCTTTTCGTATTTGTTCAAGCTTTTTCAATTCGGTAATATCGTGAAAAACAAGAACGACGCCTTTCCATACTTCGCTTTTTCCAATGATCGGAGCACCGTAAACTTCAAAATGCTTTCTTTCGATGTTAACAGGAAGCATAATATGCTTTCTTATATTTGATTCCGTCAAAAAAATTTCTTCGACCATTTGAATAATTTCTTTATATGCGATCGCTTCTTGGTAAGATTTATATAAATAATCCTCTTGATTAATTTGAAAAATTTCTTTAAAGGCTTTATTCATCAGGCTAATATAGCCACGTTCATCAATGAAAAGAAGACCGCTTCCCATGTTTTCAATCAATGTTTGCAGCCTTTCCTGGTGCAATTCCTGGGTTCTTGTCATGTCTTGAAGGTTGCGTGCCAAAATGTTGATGGATTTGCTCAACATACTCGTTTCGTCGCCTGATGAATTTTCATATGTTCTCGCTTTGTAATTTCCTTTTGCAAGCTCCATCGCCACTTCTGTCGCCGATTCGATCGGTTTCGTATACTGCTTCATAATGCGGGTGCCAAAAATTAAAATGATCGTTAATGCCGCAATAAGACTCCCTATAATGAAAAACCAAATTTCTTTATTCATCGCTTCGAAATATTTGATGGAAGTCCCGAAAACTAAAAATCCCTTTCGTTCATCTTGTTGAAAGATGGGAATACCGTAAAATAACAAATCAGCTTGATCGAGATCTAGGCGAAATCCTTCCTTTGCATTTCGGTGGTTGGTCAAGATCAGTTCTGATAACCTTTCGTCTCTTTGATGAAAGCTAGGACCTGTTTTAAAAACGATGTTTCCGTCCATATCCATAAAAAGAAGGAGTGAGTTTAACTTTTCGCTCATTTCCTCCATTTTATGCTTCATTTCGGTAGAACCGATCTTTTCATTCTCAATGACCAGCTTGATCAACTCGGCTTCTTTTTTAAATTGCTTCTCATAATTGATGAAGTAAAACGATTGAAATAATTGTCCTAAAATAAATCCAAAACCAAGCAGAACAGTAATAATTAATGCTGTAAACGCAAGAAGCAGTTTTGAACGGAACTTATTCATTTAGCTTTGGATCCTCCAGTTTGTAGCCTAGACCTCTGATCGTTTTAATATATTCAGGCTTTTTCGTATTCCGTTCAATTTTTTCTCTTAGATGGCTGATATGAACATCCACAATTCTTGTATCACCGGCAAAATCATAATTCCAAACAGCGCTTAATAACTGATCCCTTGTCAAAACTCGGCCTTTATGTTTCGCAAGATAAAGAAGCAGTTCAAACTCTTTCGGTGTAAAGTCAAGTCTTTCTTGTTCAAAATAAGCTTCATATCGTTCAGGCATAATTTTTAAATCACCGATAATAATGTTGTTTTCTTCCGCTTCTTTTTTTACATGCATGTGAGCATCTTCTGATCTGACACGCCGCAGGATTGCTTTTACCCGAGCGATAATTTCTCTTGGACTAAACGGTTTTGTCATGTAATCGTCCGCACCTAACTCAAGCCCAAGCACCTTATCAAATTCATCATCTTTTGCCGTAAGCATTAAAATGGGCGTCATCACTTTGCGCTGTCTAAGCTGTTTACAAATTTCCATACCATCTATACTCGGGAGCATTAAATCAAGCACAATTAAATCCGGCGCATCTGTAATTGCTTTTTCAAATCCTTCGCTTCCATCCTGAGCAGTAATGACTTCATAGCCTGCTTGTTCAAGATTATACTGAAGAAGAGTGACAATCGATTGTTCATCATCCACTACTAATATTTTTTTACTCATAAAATCCTCCAATAATTTTCTCCTACTGTTCTTATTATTCTTTATTATTATTATAGTCCACGAAGCAGAAAGAACCAATACAAGAAAAGCTGCTTTCAGAAGATTTTAAAGAATTGATAGAAACATGATGGAGCGGTTTTGAAGCGGAAATTGAAAAAGCGGACGAATTTTCTGTGCAAACTTTCTTTTTTCTTTTATAAGAAAAAGGAGGAACATAACATGTCCTCCTTTTTCTATCATGCACTATATTAATGCTTTCATAACATTTCTTACAGATTCTGCAGATTTTTCCAAAGCTGATTTTTCTTCATCCGTCAGTTCAAGCTCAATAATTTGCTCTAAGCCATTGCCTCCAAGAATTGTTGGAACGCCTAAATAAATACCTTCAAAACCGTATTCTCCTTCTAAATATGCAATGGCAGGCAATACGCGGCGCTGATCTTTAACAATCGCTTCCACCATTTCTACAAGAGATGCGGCTGGTGCGTAGTATGCGCTTCCGTTTCCAAGCAGGTTAACAATTTCTCCCCCGCCTTTTCTAGTTCTTTCAACAATCGCATCCAAGCGCTCTTTCGGAATTAATTTTTCTAACGGAATGCCCCCTGCGTATGAATAGCGAACTAATGGCACCATGTCATCTCCGTGGCCGCCTAACACAAATCCTGTAATGTCTTTGACTGATAAATTCAATTCTTGAGCAACAAATGTGCGGAATCTTGCGGTATCTAAAACTCCAGATTGACCGATGACACGGTGTTTTGGAAATCCGGATTCTTTATAAACAGTGTAAGTCATTGCATCAACCGGATTTGTCAGCACAATGATAATGGAGTTTGGGGAATATTTTACAACTTCTTTTGTGACGCTTTTCATTACTTTTTGGTTGGTCTGCACTAAATCGTCTCGACTCATTCCAGGTTTTCTTGCAATTCCTGCCGTGATCACAACAATATCGGAATCAGCCGTTTCCTCATAGTTTGATGTTCCGATAATGTTCGCATCAAATCCAAGAACAGGGCTTGATTCAAGCATGTCCAACGCTTTCCCTTTTGTCGGATTCTCTGCTTGCGGAATGTCAACGAGCACAACATCTCCCAGCTCTTTTTTTGCCAGCAAAAAAGCTGTTGTCGCACCAGTAAATCCAGCACCAATGACAGAAATTTTCTTTCTTTTAATCGCCATTTCAAGCATCCATCCTCTCTTTTATGTAAGTGATTTTTCAAAAATGAATCTAAATGGAGAGCTACTTCGTAAAGAAGCAGCTCTCAGTTCTTTGTTTAACCCATGTTTTTAATCAATTCATTGCCGAATTCAGAGCATTTTACTTCCGTAGCTCCGTCCATGAGACGTGCAAAGTCATAGGTGACAACTTTTGAAGCGATCGTTTTTTCCATTGCTTGAATGATTAAATCAGCTGCTTCTTTCCATCCTAAATGTTCAAGCATAAGCACTCCAGAAAGAATTACGGAAGATGGATTCACTTTATCAAGTCCGGCGTATTTTGGTGCTGTACCGTGTGTTGCTTCAAAAATCGCATGCCCTGTCTCGTAGTTAATGTTTGCTCCTGGAGCAATACCGATTCCGCCTACTTGTGCAGCCAAAGCATCCGAAATGTAGTCTCCATTTAAATTCATCGTTGCTACTACATCAAACTCGCGCGGACGAGTAAGAATTTGCTGTAGGAAAATATCTGCAATTGCATCTTTAATAATAATTTTTCCAGCTTTTTCTGCTTCTTCTTGCGCTTTGTTAGCCGCTTCTTTTCCTTCTTTTTCAACAATGCGGTCATACTCAGCCCATGTGAATACTTTATCGCCAAACTCTTGCTCAGCCAATTCATATCCCCAATTTTTAAACGCGCCTTCTGTAAATTTCATAATGTTCCCTTTATGAACAAGGGTGACAGATTTTCTTCCGTGTTCAATTGCATAGTTAATGGCCGCCCGGACAAGCCGTTTCGTTCCTTCTTCAGAAATAGGCTTAATGCCGATTCCGGACGTTTCAGGGAAACGGATTTTGTTTACTCCCAGCTCTTTTTGTAAAAATTCAATGACTTTTTTTACTTCTTCTGTCCCTTTTGCATACTCTATGCCGGCATAGATGTCTTCGGTATTTTCACGGAAAATTACCATGTCTGTATCTTGAGGACGTTTTACAGGGGAAGGAACTCCATTGAAATAACGGACAGGTCTTAAGCACACAAATAAATCCAGCTCTTGGCGAAGAGCAACGTTTAAAGAACGGATTCCTCCACCTACAGGAGTTGTTAACGGACCTTTGATCGCAATCATATACTCGCGTATCACATCAAGCGTTTCTTGAGGAAGCCATTCCCCAGTCTCTTTAAAAGCTTTTTCACCAGCAAGCACTTCTTTCCAAACGATTTTCTTTTCGCCATTGTATGCTTTTTCTACAGCTGCTTCCAGCACTTTTGACGCAGCTCTCCAAATATCAGGACCAGTGCCGTCTCCTTCAATAAACGGAATTATAGGATCATTTGGAACGTTTAAAGTACCATTTGTCATTGTAATTTTTTGACCTTCTGCCACAATCATTACCTCCTAAATATGTATTCTCTATTTGTGTATAAAAGCATGGCCATGCTTAACAGGGAAGAAAAAGGAATCCCTTTTCTATTTTACCTGTTAGCTGCGCTTTTCGATAGGGATAAATACTTGTTTTTCTGGTCCTGTATATTCCGCACGAGGACGAATCAATCGATTGTTTTCATATTGCTCTAAAATATGGGCTAACCATCCAGATGTGCGGCTTATTGCAAAAATCGGCGTAAATAAATCATGATCAATACCTAAGCAATGGTATACAGACGCTGAATAAAAATCAACATTCGGCGGTAAAGATTTTTCAGATGTTACGATTTCCTCAATTTTAGTTGACATTTCATACCATTTCGTTTCACCGGTGATTTCTGTTAGTCTGCGGGACATTTCTTTTAAATGTTTGGCACGAGGATCCCCTTTGCGATAAACTCGATGACCAAATCCCATAATTTTTTCTTTGTTTGCTAATTTTTCGCGAATGTAAGATTCTACATTTTCAGGTTCACCAATTTCTGTTAACATTCGCATAACGCGTTCGTTCGCACCGCCATGCAACGGTCCTTTCAATGCTCCAATTGCCGCAGTAATTCCGGAATAAATGTCCGAAAGCGTTGCCACACATACTCTTGCAGTAAATGTCGAAGCATTCAATTCATGGTCTGCATGAAGGACGAGCGCTTTGTTGAAGGCTTCAATGGAAGTTTGATCAGGTTCTTCACCTTTTAACATATATAAGAAATTAGCGGCAAAGCCTAAATCTGTTCTCGGTTGAACAGGCTCCAATCCTTTGCGGATGCGGGCAAAAGCAGCGACAATTGTAGAAATTTTCGCCTGCAATCGAATTGCTTTTCGATAATTTGCCTCATCAGACATGTTGTCCGCTTCTTCGTCATACAATCCAAGCAAAGATACAGCTGTTCTCAAAGCTGCCATCGGATGTACTTTATCATTCGGATAAGTTTTAAAATGTTCTAATATTTCATTCGGTATCGACGCATTCTCAGCAAGCTGCTTTCTTAATTCCTCTAATTGCTCCTTATTCGGAAGCTTTCGATGCCAAAGCAGGTAAACAACTTCTTCAAAGCTTGCGTTTTGAGCTAAATCGTCAATATTGTAACCAACATATGTCAATGTATCATCAATAATAGAACTTATTGATGAAGTTGTGGCTACCACGCCCTCTAGTCCACGCGTTGCTGTCATGGCCTATCTCCCCTTTACATAAAAATTTTCAACTGCAATTCAAATAGAAATAAACGAAATTCATAAAACTTTCATTTTTTCACAAAAAGAAAATGCTTTCATTTCTTTTGTGAAATATTTTTTATCAGTGAAATGATCACCAAACATATGAATTAAAAAATACACCTCTATTATAAACAATTATCAGACTTTTGTGAATCAGATAAATAAGATATTTTTTACGGAATTCTTTTTTTTAATAAAAAAATCTTATAGAATTGAATAAGAATTACTTATTTCAGCATAATAAATCTTTTATTGAATTATGGCCGAATAATATGGATCGTATGTTTATCAATCCATTTTTTTATGAATTGAATAAGAAAAGGCTTTACCCAATTTCTTGTGATTGGAAATAAAAGAAACAAACCGACGATATCCGAAATAAATCCCGGCGTCAATAGCATGATTCCTCCGACTAAAATAGCCATTGCATCCAAAATGGCATTGCTTGGAATGCGCCCATATTGAATTTCCTTTTGAAGATTTCGCACAGCCTGAATTCCTTGTTTTTTCGCCAAATAAGCCCCAACAAAGCCTGTTAAGATAATCAATAGCACAGTCGGAAGCACCCCGATCGTCTTTCCAGATAAAAGCAAAACCCCTATTTCACAAGCCGGTGCAACAATAAAAAAAATCAATAATGCTCGCATATGCTATCTCCTCCATATATAAAATACCCATTCCCTACTCTTTACTATACAAAAGAGAGATGTAAAATACTCGTTTCTTAATCTTTACTATACAAAAAAAGAGAAGGAACTGAAATCCTTCTCCTTTCAATCAAAATTATAGAACGCTCGCATGTCCTTTATAAATCATCCCTTGGATTGCATCCACAGTGACTTCCATACCATCCTTCAAAATTTCTGTTGCATTTTCTACCCCGACAATGACTGGAATGCCAAGGCTCAAACCGACTACGGCCGCATGGCACGTTAAGCCGCCTTCTTCCGTAACAAGTGCAGCTGCTTTTTCAATCGCTTCCATCATGTCTTTGTCGGTCCCATTCGTAACGAGAATTGAACCTTTCACCATTTTCTCAACAGCTTCTTTACTATTCTTTGCAACGATAACCTTTCCAAACGCCGATGCTCGTCCAATCCCTTGACCTTTTCCTAAAACATCGCCAACAACATGGACTTTCATCAGATTTGTGGAACCTGTTTCTCCTACAGGTACTCCGGCTGTAATAATCACTCGATCTCCATGTGTAATAATTCCAGTGTTTATAGATTCACGCACAGCTATGTCAAGCATTTCATCTGTTGTTGTAGCAATTTGTCCTATTGTTGGATGCACACCCCATACAAGGGCAAGCTTACGGCATACTTTACTGCTGGATGTTACTGCAATAATCGGCGCTTTTGGCCGATATTTCGAAATCATTTTGGCCGTATAGCCGCTGACTGTTGGCGTGATAATGGCCGAAACGTCCAAATTAATCGCCGTATAAGCTACTGATTGTCCAATTGCATTTGTGATCGTTGAATCAGCAACTTTCGTATGTTTCGTTAAGGCTTGGCGATAATCTAAAGCTTGTTCAACGCGGGAAGCAATTTTATGCATCGTCTCCACTGCTTCTACCGGATATAAACCGGCAGCTGTCTCGCCTGAAAGCATAATTGCATCGGTTCCATCAAAAATAGCGTTTGCTACATCGCTGGCTTCCGCACGGGTAGGTCTTGGGTTTCGCTGCATCGAATCAAGCATTTGAGTAGCAGTGATAACAGGTTTTCCTAATTGATTGCATTTGCGAATCAGTTCCTTTTGGACAAGCGGAACATCTTCAGCGGGAATTTCCACTCCTAAATCTCCTCGAGCAACCATTAGCCCGTCGGAAACTTCCAAAATTTGATCAATATTGTCAACGCCTTCTTGATTTTCTATTTTCGGGATAATTTGAATATCGCCAGCTTGGTGCTCCTCCAACAGTTGACGAATTTCCAATACGTCGGAAGCGCGGCGAACAAATGATGCAGCGATAAAATCGACTCCCTGCTCAATGCCAAACAAAATATCTTTTGCATCTTTCTCCGTAATTCCAGGAAGATTGACACTAACTCCAGGAACATTGACTCCTTTTTTATTTTTCAAAATTCCGCTGTTTAATACCTTCGTTTCAATTTCCTGTTTTTCTTTATCAATCTTTGTAACTTCTAAACCAATTAATCCGTCATCAAGCAATATTTTAGAACCAACGGAAACATCATTGATTAATCCTTTATATGTAACCGAAATTTTTTCTTTCGTGCCGACAACCTCTTCCATTGAAATAAGAAGGCGGGATCCTGCTTCTAATTGTATCTCCCCGTTTTCCATTGTATGCGTTCGAATCTCAGGGCCTTTTGTGTCCAATAATATTGCAACACTTTTGCCCAAGCGCTCCGCTGCCTCCCGAATGTTTTGAATTCTCGCTTTATGCTCCTCATGATCTCCATGCGAAAAATTGAGCCGTGCCACATTCATGCCGGCCTTAATTAGTTTTTCCAACATTTCGATGCTCTCGCTTGCAGGACCTATTGTACAAACAATTTTCGTTTTTCGCATAAATTGGCATACCTCCTAAACATTATGAAAACGATCCCATGTTCATACTTTATATAGAAAGTTCTTTTGAAAGCTTGTACATTGACTTATCAACCGTATGAGGCTGATCCAAAATTTCTAAAATGTCATGATCCACAAGCTGATTATTTTGGATGCCTACACATCGTCCGCCTTTACCATTAAGAAGCAGTTCCACCGCATAAGCGCCTAGTCTGCTTGCCAATACTCTATCAAATGCGGTAGGCGATCCGCCGCGTTGAATGTGGCCTAATACAGAAACACGCGTTTCAAAGTTTGTCATCTCTTTGATCTTTTGGCCTATTTCGACGCCGCTTCCCACGCCTTCAGCGACAATAATAATACTATGTTTTTTCCCTCTTTCATGGCCTCGTTTTAATCGATCGATGATTTCCTCTATTTTGAAATCTGCTTCCGGAATTAAAATGGTTTCCGCACCTCCGGCAAGCCCGGACCATAAAGCGATGTCACCGGCATCCCGACCCATTACTTCTATTACGTATGTACGCTCATGGGAGGTAGCTGTATCACGAATTTTATCAATTGCTTGTATCACCGTATTAAGTGCTGTATCAAAACCGATCGTATAGTCAGTTCCAGGTATGTCATTGTCGATGGTGCCCGGCACCCCAACGCATGGATATCCATGTTCAGTCAACTTTTTGGCGCCCATGTAGGAGCCGTTTCCGCCAATAACGACAAGTCCTTCAATCCCGAATTTCTTCAATTGTTCAATTCCTTTTTTTTGTCCTTCGATTGTTTTAAATTCTTCACACCGTGCCGTATAGAGCATCGTTCCACCGCGATGAATGATGTCACCTACTGAACCAAGTTCAAGCTTTTGAATTTTTCCCGAAATAAGACCTGAGTAACCATTATAAATTCCATAAACTTCTAATCCATGAAAAATTCCTTTGCGGACAACGGCACGAATTGCAGCGTTCATACCAGGAGAATCGCCGCCGCTCGTTAAAACGCCGATTTTTTTCATAATTTCACCTCTCTTGGACTGCTCAAACAAAGCTTACATAAAATAATGATCATATTATCTGATAATCGTTGAGCATAGTAAGCTTAGAATAGTTAAATTCTTTATTATTATACACAAAAAGAAGCGATGCGAAAGATAAAAATAAAAAAATAACGTGCGGCTCCATCAAGGAGTGCACGTTACTGAGTATTTGTCACTTGTTCGTCAATAACGGCCCCAATACTTTTAAATTTTTCGTACCGATGCCTGATCAGCTCTTCTCCGCTCATATTGGTCAATTCTTTTAATGAACGTTTTAAAGCCTGTTCAATGTGTTTAGCTTGCAATTGGACATCCCTATGTGCCCCGCCTTTTACTTCCGGAATGATATCATCAATAACACCAAGCTCTTTTAAATCTTGGGCAGTGATCTTCATTGTTTCTGCCGCTTTTTTAGCTAAGCCGGCATCCTTCCATAATAGGGCGGCAGCCCCTTCGGGAGAAATAACTGAATAAGTAGAATTTTCCAACATATATATATGATTTCCTACTCCTAATGCTAATGCGCCGCCGCTTCCCCCTTCTCCAATGACAATACATATAATTGGAACAGAAAAACCGGCCATTTCAAACAAATTTCTGGCAATTGCTTCACTTTGTCCCCGCTCTTCTGCAGCTTTTCCTGGATAAGCTCCTTTTGTATCGATAAATGTAATAATAGGGCGGTTAAACTTGTTCGCCTGTTTCATAAGGCGCAATGCTTTACGGTAACCTTCAGGATGCGGCATACCAAAATTTCTTCGGATATTGTCTTTCGTATCTTTTCCTCTTTGCTGCCCGATTACCGTTACAGGGATCCCATGAAATTTTGCAACGCCTCCTACAATCGCTTCGTCATCACCAAAATATCTGTCTCCGTGGCATTCGAAAAAATTTTCAAATAACAGCTCAATATAATCAAGCGTTGTAGGGCGATTCGGATGGCGTGCGATTTGGACGCGATTCCACGGGGAGAGGTGATCATATATTTCCTTTTCTAAATTTTTTAGTCTTGTTTCCAGCTTTTCAATTTCAGCCGACAAATCTACATCCGCTGTTTTTGTAAATTCCTTTAATTCATGAATTTTTTTCTTTAATTCTATAATCGGCTTTTCAAATTCCAGTTCTCCTACCAATCTACATCCCCCTTTGCTTGGTGTATATCCAAGAGGTTGATTAACGTATCCCGCAGTTGGTGGCGGTGCAATACAGAATCAAGCTGCCCATGCTTCAGCAGAAATTCAGCAGTTTGGAAATCTTCCGGAAGCTCTTCTCTGATCGTTTGTTCTATGATTCTGCGCCCTGCAAAACCGATTAATGCACCAGGCTCGGCAAAATTGTAGTCACCTAAAGAAGCGAAGCTAGCCGATACTCCCCCTGTAGTCGGATGGGTCATAACCGAAATAATGAGTCCGCCTTCATCGCTGAATAATTTTAAAGCAGCGCTAGTTTTCGCCATCTGCATTAAACTGAGGACGCCTTCTTGCATACGAGCACCGCCTGAAGCTGTGAAAATAATAAAGGGGATGTTTTTTTTCTTCGCTTTTTCAATTGCCCTTGTAATTTTTTCTCCAACTACCGAACCCATGCTCCCCATGCGAAAACTCGCATCCATAACGGCAATCACTACTGGAAATCCGCCGATTGTTCCTTCGCCTGTCACGACAGCTTCATTTAACTTCGTTTTCTCTTTGTCTTTTTCTAGCTTTTCTAAATACCCTTCAAAATTAAGAGGGTTTCCAGAACGCATATCGCTGTCATATTCTAAAAAGCTGCCATGATCTAAAAGGCTGGCAATTCTTTCTCTCGCTCCCATTTGAAAATGGTAGCCGCAGTTGTTGCACACTTTTAAATTTTTTTCAATTTCTTTTGAGTACATAATCTTTTTACATTTTGGACATTTTGTCATAATACCTTCAGGAACATCATATTTTGCATGTCCGAAAGGGATCGATGCATATTTTTTCTTTTTTGAAAAAATGTTTTTTATCAAAATAGAACCTCCCTTTTTGGCTGAATAATGTCTTCATTGCAAGGGATGACACCTTCAATCAATCTTAAATCTTCCGGATCTTCTTCCTATATCTTTTGAGAGGTATTCAAATATTATAAATATATCATATTTTTCTTTCTCCCAACAGCAGAGAAGAGAGGTTTCTCATTCTTTCGCCATTTGTAGCCGCTTTTATTTTCCAATAATAGCAAGCTTTCTTGTTTTTTCCGCAACTTCTTCCGGATCTACTTTTATGCGTGCAACACCTGTTTCCATTGCCGTTTTCGCAACAGCTGCAGCAACACATGGTGCAACCCTTGGATCAAACGGCTCCGGAATAACATAATCAGGACGAAGCTCATCTTCCTTAATAAGAGAAGCAATCGCTTCAGCAGCAGCCATTTTCATCTGTTCATTTATATGTGTTGCTCTTACATCCAATGCTCCACGGAAAATCCCCGGAAATGCTAAAACGTTATTCACCTGGTTAGGGAAATCTGAACGTCCTGTTCCAATGACTTTTGCTCCAGCTTCTTTCGCATCGTCAGGCATAATTTCCGGATCAGGATTGGCCATAGCGAAAATGATCGGATTATCCGCCATTAATTTTACCATTTCTTTTGTTAGGGCTCCTGCGACTGACACACCGATAAAAACATCCGCTCCTTCGATTACATCGTCCAAAGAGCCCTCTAAGCGATTATGATTTGTATATTTAGCCACTTCAGCTTTTATGCTGTTCATTCCGTAAGGACGTCCATCGAAAATGGCTCCTTTTGAATCGCACAAAATAATGTCACGAACACCATAGCGATATAATAATTTTATAATAGCTATTCCAGCCGCTCCTGCTCCGTTTGCGACAACTTTAATATTTGACATCTCTTTGCCGACCAGCTTCAACGCATTTAATAAACCAGCGACAGTTACAATGGCGGTTCCGTGTTGATCGTCATGGAAAATCGGAATGTTCGTTTCCTTTTTTAAACGCTCTTCAATTTCGAAGCAATTTGGTGCGGCAATATCTTCCAAGTTTATGCCGCCAAAAGTCGGCTCAAGAAGCTTTACTGTCTCAATAATTTTTTCCACATCTGTCGTATCTATACAAATCGGAAACGCATCGACACCTGCAAAGCTTTTAAATAAAACAGCTTTTCCTTCCATGACAGGGAGAGCTGCCTCCGGTCCGATGTTTCCAAGCCCTAAAACGGCTGTTCCATCAGAGACAACCGCCACCATATTCCCCTTCATCGTATACTCATACACTTTGCTTTTATCATCATAAATTGCCTTGCACGGCTCAGCCACTCCAGGAGAGTATGCTAAACTTAAATCTTTTGCATTTCGTACCGGAATTTTTGATTTTGTTTCAAGTTTTCCCTTCTGAACACTATGAATATGTAATGCTTCTTCTCTTAATGACAACCTTTATCACTCCTTAACAATATGGATAATCGTCAAAATGGAAAGATCACTTTTTAGATATTTCTAAATTATTATACATGCAATCCGTTGTAAAGAAAAAGACATGTTTATTCTCTCAAGGCGACATTCCTTTCTCCGAGCAATGCCCGCAATCGATTCAAACATTGTTCAGACGGTTGTACACCAAATGTTTCGGGAAGCTTGACCGCTTTCTTTTTTCGTTCATGGTAAATAAATACAGGTATGCTGCCTGGATAATCCTGCAATACTTTTTTTATTTCGAGAAGCTTTTGTTTCTCTGATGCTTCATCTGAAATTTTTAAAAATAAAGCACGCTGCCGTTTAAATTCCGAGATGTCTTTTACGTCTTGAATTATATATTGAACATGTTCATTTCTAATTTCCGGTTTTCCGGTCAACAAATAAACATTCCCTTTCTTTATTTTTCCGCTGAACTTTGCGTATTCATTAGGAAACAAGACCGCTTCTACATCCCCGCTTTGATCGCTTATATTGAGAAAAGCCATCGCCTGGCCGCTTTTTGTGCGAATTGCCTTTACGTTCGTCACATACACGCCCACATGAACTTTTTTTTCAATCCATTGCGATAAATCCATTAATCGAACTGCCCCCAGCTGCTTCAAAACCGAATCGTAAGGCTGAATCGGATGGCTTGATAAATAAAATCCTAATGTTTCCTTTTCGAATTTTAATTTTTCTTCAATGGTGAACGGTTCCACTTCCACATACTTTGGTTTAATCGCAGCAAGATCGTCAAGCGGAAAAACGATTTGCTCTTTTTCATCCATTTTGAATAATTCTGCATGTTCGAGCGCAACATCAATACTAGCAAGCAACGTTGCCCGATCTTGCCCAAAATCATCCATCGCACCAGAAAAAATGAGCGCTTCTATTGTTCGGCGATTGACTGCCTTTGAAGACATCCTGATACAAAAATCAAACAAATCTTCAAAAGGCTTCTTTTTTCTTTCTTTTGCAATTTCTTTCATAGCGGCAATGCCAACATTTTTAATCGAGGCAAGTCCGAATCGGATAGATCCGTTTTCCACTAAAAAAGAAAAACCGCTTTTATGAATGGATGGCGGCAGGATTGTAATTCCCATTTCTGAAGCTTCTCGAACATATTGCGCTAATTTTTCTTGATTTCCTCCGATGCTCGACATTAACGCAGCCATAAAATATAAAGGATAGTGGGCTTTTAAATAAGCAAGCTGATAGGCAATCATGCTGTAGGCAACAGCGTGGCTGCGGTTAAAACCGTAGTTGGCAAATTTAACAATGAGATCGTATACTTTATTCGCGGTTTTTTCGTCGTATCCTTTTTTTAAACTACCTATAATAAAGCGATTTCTGTTTTCATCCAAAATCGTTTTAATTTTTTTGCCGACGGCTCGTCTCAAAAGGTCTGCTTCCCCTAACGAAAAACCGGCCATTTTCGCTGCGATTTCCATTATTTGCTCTTGATACACAATGACTCCGTATGTTTTTTCTAAAATAGGCTGCAAATCTTTATGCAAATATTCTACCGGCATCCGGCCGTGCTTCCGTTCGATATAGACAGGAATGTTTTCCATCGGTCCTGGACGATACAAAGCATTAACCGCAACCAAATCTTCCAAATTAGTAGGTTTTAGCTTTTGTAAAACTTTCCTCATTCCTTCTGACTCAAATTGGAACACACCTGTCGTATTTCCTTCCGATAAAAGGGAAAACGTTTTTTCATCATCATAATTTGTAAAGTGGACAGAGAGCTTTGTTCCCTCGTAACGTTCAATTAAACGTTTGATATCTTCTATTAACGTTAAATTTCGCAGACCTAAAAAATCGATTTTCAACAGCCCGATTTCTTCTAAAAAATCCATTGAATATTGTGTTAAATATATATTGTGATGACCATTTTGAATCGGAATGACTTCAGTCAGCGGATGATCGCTTAGCACCACTCCCGCAGCATGCGTCGATACATGGCGCGGCAAGCCTTCCAGCTTTAAAGCCGTTTCAAAAATTTCCTTTCCTTTTTCCATTGAATGAAGGATGTTTCGAAATGCTGCCGATTGTTCAAATGCTTCTCTTAAAGTAATTCCGAGCTTTGAAGGTATGTGCTTTGCGAGCACATCCACCTCTTTATTCGAAGCTCCAAGCGCTTTTGCCACATCTCGAATAGCAGCTTTGGCCGCAAAAGTACCGAAAGTGATGATTTGAGCCACATGCCCTTTTCCGTATTTTCGCGCAACATATTCAATCATTTCATCCCGTCTTGTATCCGGAAAATCAATATCGATATCTGGCATAGAAACACGTTCAGGATTTAAAAAACGCTCAAACAATAGATTATAGCGAATTGGATCTACATTCGTAATATCTAGTACATATGCCACTAAAGAGCCGGCTGCTGAACCGCGGCCTGGACCGGTTACAATACCTTTTTCATGCGCGTATTTCATAAAATCCCAAACGATTAAAAAATAATCGCTAAAATTCATTTTTTTTATAACAGACAGCTCATACGAAAGCCTTTTGACATACTCGTCCGAAGGGGATGTTACTTTTTTTCTTAATCCTTCAAAGCACAGCTGTTCAAGAAAATCATCGCTGCTCAATCCTCCAGAAAAGGGGTATTTAGGCAATTTTGTTTTGCCTAATTCTATTTCAACATGGCATTCGGAGGCGATCCGAACAGTATTCTCAATGGAATCAGGAAAGTTCGCGAAATTGTTTATCATTTCCGCCGGGGATTTTAAATAATATTCGCAAGCAAACGCTGCGTCTTGTTCTTCTACAGTCGTTCCGTCTTTAATCGCCAGCAAACAGCGGTGTGCAAATGCATCATCCTTTTCAACATATAAAACATCGTTCGTTGCGACAATCGGAACTTTGATCGTTTCTCTCAGCTCCGCAATTTTTTTATTTAATTGCTGCTCTTCCGGCAAGCCGTGATTTTGTACGGATATGTAAAAAGAATTGGGATCGAGCATGCTTTGAAAAAACTCCACCGCTTTTCCTGCCTCTGCAATCTGTCCGTTTATAAGCAGCTGCTCAATCAAGCCTTGTCTGCCAGGTGTGATCACAAAAAGATCCCTGCTGTATTGTTTAAAAAAAGAAAGCGGAAGTCCTTTCGGAAACTTTGTTTGCAGCAAACTGCTTAATTTAAGCAAATTGCGGTATCCGCTGTTATTTTTAGCAAGCAAAACAAAAGGATACGGTTCGTTTTTTATGATAACGGTAGCAGTTAAACCGAAAATCGGTTTAATCCCGTGTTCTTTACAAATTTTATAAAAAGAGAGCGCTCCATACATGACATGATGGTCTGTCAAGGCTAGAGCTGTTTGACCAGTTTTTTTCGCATAGCGGACAAGCTTGTCCAATCCCGCAGCACTAGTCAGCAAACTATAGGCGCTCTTCACTTGTAGGTGAACAAAAGGCAATGAAGACCCCACCTTTTTTCAATGTTTTCTTAAAACAATTATAGTCATTGTTTTCAATGAAAGACAAACTTCATACTTTTATCTTCCCATCCATATACATATAAAGAAAGAGAATAAAACACGCCTTTTCACTGCTTGCTGAAACCGGCTATTTAGCAAGTTTATTATAATCATATTTCCCCAATGAACGGAAGAAAGGATGGTGGAAGCTCAATGGAAACAGATACTTTTATTGCAACCTTTATTAAAGTGTATTTTATTGCGTTAGGAGTCATTTTCGGCGGCTCGTTAATCGGCGGTATTGGCGCATATATTACAGGCGATGCTCCTCTCACCTCCATTTTCAGAATGGCAAACAAATTGAAAATTTGGGCTCTTGTTGCAGCTATTGGAGGGACGTTTGATGCGTTTTACAGCTTTGAACGAGGGATTTTTGAAGGAGCGACAAAGGACATTGTGAAACAGATTTTGTTAATCATTTCCGCCATGGGCGGTTCTCAAACAGGCTGGCTCTTAATCTCTTGGTTCACACAGGAGCATGTTTCGCAATGAGAATCCCGCCTTATTATAAAAAGCCTTCATGGCAGCGTTTTTTTGCCGGAGTTGCCGTAGGAGCTCTTATTAGCTGGGGGTTTTTTCTATATTCCTTTGGCTATTACCAAGAAAAACAAGTAAAAATCATTTCAACACAGCAAGAAACGATCGAACAATTAAAAAACGACATTCAAATTTGGCAGAGGGATTACAAAGAGCTAAATAAGAGAAACTTAGAATTATTGACTGTACAGGATGTCAAAATCGAAATTAAAAATGCGGAAAAATATAAGCTGGATGAATTAATGAAATATTCGATTGAAAATACGATCAAAAACGATTTAGCTGATTTAATTGCAAAAGATATTGACAGTGTTGTGAAAACAAGGCATTTAATTGCCAAAACGATTGAAAATAGAAAATATAAAATAGATGACAAAGAATACAACGCTACTGTCGTGGAGCTTGTCATTACACCGACCATTATTGTTGAAGTTGAATTGAAATTGAGCAAATAATAATGGCAACTTTTCTCCTATTATGAGGAGGGAAAAAGCGCCCTCCTTAAGATGCTTTACATAAAGCGACCAGCTCTTGAATGATTTGATCCGCAGTTTCCCAGCTGTTGATCGTAGCTCCGGCCGCAAGCGGATGGCCTCCACCTTTAAAGCGTTTTGCAAGCTCATTGATCACGATTCCCTTCGAGCGGAATCTGACCCGAATTTCGTTGTTTTCCTCGACAAACAGCACCCACGCCTTGATCCCTTCAATATTTCCTAAAGCACCGACGAGCTGTGAAGCTTCGGAAGGAGTGACGCGGTATTCGTCCAATAGTTCTTTAGGAAGCTTTATATAAGCGGCCCCTGAATCAGTCAAAACGAAATTTTGCAGGACGTAACCGTTCAGCTTCGCCACATTAAGTTTCGTTTTATACATTTCGTCGTATATTTGCGTAAATGAAAACCCATAGTCTATAATCTCGCTTGCATATTGGAACGTTTTTTTCGTCGTATTTGAAAACAAAAATCTTCCTGTATCCCCAACAATTCCGGCATAAATGAGACTGGCTGCTTTTTTCGATAACGTTAAGCCTTGATCTTTGCCAAATAGATAAAATTCATAAATCATTTCGCTGACAGAGCTGGCAGATGTGTCTACCCAGACTATATCTCCATAAGGATCTTCATTTGGATGATGATCGATTTTGATCAATTTTTTCCCTTTATCATATCTTTGATCGCAAATTCGTTCTTGGTTAGCTGTGTCACATACGATGACGAGTGCTTCTTGATAAATGTCATCTTGAATTTCATCCATTTTGTATAAAAACGTTAAAGAAGGCTCATCGTTGCCGACTACATATATGTTTTTTTCAGGAAACGATTCTTTTAACAATTCCGCAAGCCCGCACTGAGAACCGTATGCATCAGGATCCGGCCGGACATGTCTATGTATAATAATCGTATCGAATGCTTTTATTTCATTTAAAATCTGTTGTTTCATTTCAGCTCTCCTTTATCATCATAAATGTTTTATTTCATCATTTACTAATGGTAAAATGATAATCGATACTTAGATGGAGGTTGACATCATGCCTGTTTTAGCTATCCTAACGGTCATTTCTTTATCTTTTTATGTTTTTTACAAAATCAAATATTTTCGCACGAAACGTCCGATGGAAAGAAGCTGGATTTCATCTAAATCTAGCATTTCTCTAGGATTGTTTGTCTTCTTTTTCGGATTAAACCAAATGTTTTTAAACCGATCCACTGTTGCGCTCATCGTCGGTGTTGTTTTTATTATAACAGGTTGTCTGAGCATTTGGGCAGGATATAAAGCTTACAAATATTATTTGCCTTTGGCAATCAAAGAAAGCGAAAATGCCCGCTAAGAAAATTATATGGGAGAGACTGTCCTTATTTTTCAGACAGTCTTTTTTTAATTACGATCCATGATTTGCACCATTAATATAGCTTTGCCGACTAAAGTGTTTTCGTGGAATACTTCCACATCAATTTTCCCGAATTTTCGACCCACGTCTAATATTTTCGGATGAATTTCAATCATGCTTTCCATTTGAACAGGTTTCAAAAAATAAATCGTCATATTCTCAACGACAAGCTCGCCTTTCTTTTTCTGTCTCAAATGATAATTGGCCGCTTCTGTAACTAGAGTTGTGAAGGCACCGTATGAAATGGTACCGAACTGGTTTGTCATTTGCGGTGTTACTTCACATTTAAAAATGTTTGATTCTTTTGCTTCATCAGAAAGATTGATCATCTGCCTCGTGATGATGTCATCAATTTTTTCACCTGTGTGCGGCTGCCGTTCAATTGAATGGAGAGCCTTTAAAACGTCCTGTCTGGAAATCATACCTGATAGGCGGCCGTTTCCGTCCACAACAGGCAATACTTCAATTCCTTCCCAAACCATTATTTGCGCAGCTGAAGCGACAGATGTTTTTCCTGTAACGGTTATCGGACTTTTTGTCATCACTTTTTCAATGGATGTTTTTCGATCTGACGTCATAATATCCTTTGCCGTGACAATTCCAACAACCTTCAAACCTTGATCAATGACCGGGAATCGTCCGTGTCCAGTTTGCCGGTTGTATTCAAACCAGCGTTCAATCGGATCATTCGGGGTTAACGTGACAGTTTTTTCTAATGGGGTCAAAATGTCTTCCACTAACACGATTTCCTTTTTGATCAGCTGGTCATATATCGCTCTGTTTATCATCGTAGCCACTGTAAAAGTATCGTAGCTAGTGGATATTATCGGGAGCTCGAGCTCATCCGCCAGTTTTTTTACATAATCATCTGTGTCAAATCCCCCGGTTATTAAAACGGCGGCTCCTGCTTCCAAAGCCGACTGCTGAGCTTTTGTTCTGTTGCCGACAATGAGCAAGTTTCCAGCACCTGTATATCTCATCATCGCTTCCAATTTCATGGCGCCGATAACGAATTTATTTAATGTTTTATGAAGGCCGGCCCTGCCGCCTAACACTTGTCCATCGACAATATTGACAACCTCCGCAAATGTTAGCTTTTCAATATTGTCTTTTTTCTTTTTTTCAATTCGAATGGTGCCGACCCTTTCGATTGTGCTGACAAAGCCTTTATTTTCCGCATCTTTAATCGCACGATAGGCAGTTCCTTCACTGACATTCATAACTTTGGCAATTTGTCTGACTGAAATTTTATCTCCGACGGGCAGAGACTCAATATAGTTCAAAATTTGTTCATGCTTTGTCGCCAATTTCTTCCCTCCTTTTAAGTTACATGATTGGCGAATTCTTCAAACATTTACTTATTTTTTCCTAAAATTTACTGTTTAGCAAACAAATGCTTTGAACTCATAATACGTAAAATGAACGGCTAAAAGCCGTCCATCAACAATCTCACAGTTCGATTGTTTCTCCTGGTTTCAATAGGAGACCGACACCGTCTGGAAGCTTGGAAACAAAATCTTCAGGGTTTTGCTGGATCACTGGGAACGTGTTGTAATGAATCGGCACGACTTTTTTAGCTCGAATCCATTCTGCTGCTGTAAGAGCATCCTCCGGTCCCATTGTATAATTATCGCCAATCGGCAAAAAGGCTAAATCAATTTCATTGCGTTCTCCAATTAATTTCATATCAGAAAACAATGCTGTATCGCCTGCATGATAAATCGTTTTGTCCTCAGCTGTCAACAAAATTCCTGCTGGCATGCCAGTATACACAATGTTTTGGTTATCTTCCGTATAGCTGGAGCCATGGAAAGCCTGAGTCAGCTTTACTTTTCCAAACTCAAACTCGTATGCTCCCCCGATGCTCATTCCATGGGTTTTAATCCCTTTCCAGCTCAAGTATGTAGCCAGCTCTGCAATCGCCACGACTAACGAATCATTTCTTTTTGCAATTTCAACCGTATCCCCTACATGATCATTATGGCCGTGTGTCAACAAAATGACATCTGCTTTCACATCTTCAACCTTCAAATCAGTTTGCCCGTTCCCATTAATGAACGGATCAATGATAATGTTTTTCCCATTTGTTTCAATTTGAACGATGGAATGACCGTGAAAGGAAACCTTCATAAAAAACCCCTCCTTTTCGAATCTACTTTCATTTTACTGGAAACTTATGCTTTTGAAAACGTTTTATCGTTATTGATGAAATCGATGAATGACATTAGCGGCTCCCGTCGCTTCAATTATGGCGCCTGTAATAAAATCTGACTGTTCATCGCACAAAAAGGTTATAATTCTTGCGATATCTTCCCCTGTACCTGATCTTCCAATCGGCGTGTTCACGTCAATATGCTTTCTAGCTTCTTCAATGGTCGCCTCTTTCATTTCCGCCGTAATGTTTCCTGGACAAACCATATTTGCTGTGATGCCGTTTTCCGCCTCTTCAATAGCAATCGTTTTTGTCAAAGAGACTAGTCCGGTCTTAGCCGCGCTGAACGCCGAGCGGTGAAGCCAGCCTGAAGCATCCCCGGCACCTTGGAAGCCGTAGGTAATGATTCGGCCGTACTTTTGTTTCCTCATAATCGGGATTGTTCGTTTCACTAAATGAAACACCGAGCTTAAATTTCCTTCAATCATTTCATACCATTCCTGATCAGAATAATCAGCAAGCTTTTTCCTCTCAAATATATACGGACCCGCATTATTAACTAAACAGTCAATACGGCCAAAGCACTGATAAGTTTGATCAATCAGCCGAATTAAATCTTCCTTTTTCGTCACATCACATCGTATAAACAGCAAACGGTCGCGCATAGAAGCATATTTTTCCTGCAGTTGTTCAACTCCTGTTTGATTATTGTGATAACTGACCGTCACGCTGTACCCCTTTTCCAAAAATAATTCGGTCACCTTTCTTCCAAGACCTCTTGAGCCTGCCGTAACAATTGCATGGCGCACCCATCAATTCCTCCCTTTATTTACTACAATCATTTTACAATAATTTTTTAAAATGCAAAAACGGAATAGCTTCCACGATTTTTATCAGCAAGAGGTTGGAATGCAAGTGCAAGGCGGTCTTTCCATATAAAAAAGCGGGCACAATGAGTACCCGCCTGTTTCAGCTTATGCGCAGAAGACTGATTTTTCATTGAAGGTCTTTATTCAATTAAAACAAATGGAGTTGGATTTATATAATCGCCTTTGCTTTATTGATTTGCTCCTTTACTTCCTTAAATCCAGTTCCACCTAAGCTGTTTCGTTTGTTGACCGCTTCGTATGGGTTCAGAACTTCATATACATCATTTTCAAACAGAGAGGATGCTTCCTTATACTCTTCTAATGGCAAGTCAAGTAAATAGATTCCTTTTTGAATGCATTTATATACAAGTTTTCCGACTACTTCATGAGCTTCGCGGAAAGGAAGACCTTTTTTCGCCAAATAGTCAGCGAGTTCAGTAGCGTTTGAAAAATCCTGCTTCACCGATTTTTCCATCTGCTCTTTATTTACTTTCAGCGTTTCGATCATTCCCGTCATAATTTGCAAACAGCCCTCTACTGTTTTCACAGTATCGAACATGCCCTCTTTATCTTCCTGCAAGTCTTTGTTATAGGCAAGAGGGAGACCTTTTAAAACCGTCAGCAAACCGACGAGGTTGCCGACGACGCGACCGCTCTTCCCTCGAATTAATTCCGCCATATCCGGATTTTTCTTTTGTGGCATGATGCTGCTGCCGGTCGAATAAGCGTCATCCATTTCAACGAACTGGAATTCCTGCGAGCACCATAAAATTAATTCTTCGCAAAATCTTGAGAGATGAATCATCAACAGCGAGCTGTTGCTCATAAATTCAACAATAAAATCCCTGTCGCTCACCGCATCCAGGCTGTTTAAATAAACTTCATCGAAGCCTAAAAGCTCAGCCGTATATTTCCGGTCAATCGGAAAAGTTGTCCCAGCTAATGCGGCAGCACCAAGCGGACTGATATTAATCCGTTTCAAAGATTCTGTAAATCTAGATTTGTCACGCTCAAGCATCCAAAAATAAGCCAATAAATGATGGGCAAATGAAACCGGCTGCGCCCGCTGCAAATGTGTATATCCCGGCAAAATCGTCTCAATATGCTGTTCAGCTTTGTTTACAAGCGCTTTTTGCAATTCTCTGATCAGTTCCACAATGGCTTCAACATGTTTTTTTAAGTATAGATGCATATCGGTCGCCACTTGGTCGTTGCGGCTTCTTGATGTATGCAGCTTTCCGCCGATCGGTCCGATTTCATCTATTAACATTTTTTCAATGTTTAAATGAATATCTTCATATTGAACGGAGTATTCAAGCTCCCCATTTTTTGCTTTTTCCAAAAGACGGTGCAGCCCTTTTTCAATCGCTTCTCCTTCCTCTTTTGTTAAAATGCCGCACTTGGCAAGCATTTTAACATGGGCGAGGCTCCCTTGAATGTCTTCCTCTACGAGCTGTTTGTCAAACGTGATCGACGCATTGAATTCGTCGACCCATGCTTCGGGCGTCTTTTGAAAACGGCCGCCCCAAAGTTTTTTCATATTGTCACCTTCTTGTTTTTCACGATGCTGTTCACCGCTGTTGGAAGGCCGAACAGTTTAATAAAGCCGACTGCTGCTTCATGATCAAATGAATCTTCTTGCGTGTAGGTGGCCAGCTTTTCATCATAAAGTGAGTACGGAGATTTTCTTCCTTCAACAATTGCGTGCCCTTTATACAATTTTACGCGCACTGTCCCTGTTACATATTTTTGAGTTTCTTTCAAAAATGCTTCCAATGCGCTTTTCAGCGGAGAGAACCAAAGACCGTTGTAAATAAGCTCGGCAAGCTTTTGTTCGATCAGCGGTTTAAAATGCGCTACTTCTTTAACCTGTGTTAAATCTTCCAATTCTTTATGAGCTTTGATCAATGTCATAGCCGCAGGGCATTCGTACACTTCGCGCGATTTAATGCCGACAAGTCTGTTTTCCACATGATCGATTCTGCCGACGCCATGTTTTCCAGCGAGCGCATTCAGCTTCAAAATTAGTTCATCTAACTGCATTCTTTGACCGTTCACTGCTACCGGTACGCCTTGTTCAAATTCAATTTCGATGATGTCCGCTTCATCCGGTGCATTTTCAATGGAAGAAGTCAGTTCATAGGCATCCTCAGGCGGTGCAGCCCATGGATCTTCTAAAACTCCGCATTCATTGCTTCTTCCCCATAAGTTTTGATCGATGGAATATGGGCTGTCCAGATCAATCGGAATTGGAATGTCATGCTGTTTCGCATATTCAATTTCCTCTTCACGCGACCATTTCCATTCCCGAACAGGTGCCAAAACCTCCAGCTCAGGATTTAACGCTTTTATGGAAACTTCAAAGCGCACTTGGTCGTTTCCTTTTCCGGTACAACCGTGAGCAACTGCGACAGCGCCGGTCTTTTCCGCTATTTCCACTAATTTTTTGGCAATGAGCGGTCTTGAAAGAGCGGAAACAAGAGGATATTTACCTTCATAAAGGGTGTGTGCCTGAAGGGCGATCAACGCATATTCTTCCGCAAACTCTTTTTTCGCATCTATAATATAAGATTGTACAGCACCGACTTTTAGTGCTTTTTCTTTAATAAACTCTAAATCCTTCCCTTCCCCAACGTCCAGACAGCAGGCAACGACGTCGTATCCTTTTTCTTGCAGCCACTTGATGGCGACAGATGTATCTAAACCTCCAGAATAGGCCAATACTACTTTTGGTTTTGACATGTTCATTCTCCTCTCCGATGTATACAAAATGAATAAAAATACTTTTTTATTCATAAAAATGCAATCATTAATTAAAAATGTAACAGTTTTGCTGACTTTTTTCAATAGTTTTTTTTAAAAAGCATTATTTGTTTATGATATAATTTGCATAATAAAAAATGGAGGAATGGAAATGTTTGAATATAACGAAAGATTGGGGATTCCTCTTCCTGCTTTCAGCAAGCATTGGGAGGAATATCCAAATGAGGTTCAACAGCAAATTTTATCGGATTGGGAATGTATACGTGGACAAATTCCTGACCGCATTAAACATTTAGAAGCGATAATAAATAAAAAGCAAGAGCAGTTGAATAACGAAGAGGATTTTGAGCTTTCGTGCAGACTAAATGAAGAAATCAGTGAGATTGCTTCCATCATTAATGATTTATGGCTTTGGTACCGGATTGACCCGCATATAACAGAAGCTTGAGAAGTTATATTTTCATCTCAAGCTCATCCTTTCATAATGATGTCTATATTGATAAAATTTATGGGCAAACTCAATGGCCACTTTCATTGAACGATAGCGAATGCCGCCTCCGATCATTAAGCTTAAAATTGGTTTTCCCCGAATTGTTTTATATTTGAATGTTTGCACGGCAATGCATTTTAAGATTTGATTTACAGTTTGATGGTTGACAAATGGTTCGTTCTGCTCATAAAAATAAGCATCATCTCCATTTTGTAATTCCTCTTTTAATTGATTCCACGCTTCAAATTTTAAATGTTTCGGCATTAAAGAGCCGTGAAAAACCTTTAGAGACAGCATCATTTCATAAGGTGACGAAACTTCATAACCATACGCAAGAGATAATGTTTGCACAGCCCGCATATGAAAAATCATTTGCAGCACAATATCTGCACTTAGCGAAAAAACTCCACCGGAAGAAGCGATTCCTCCTTGAATAAAGGAATACAGCCGCTGCTTCGCCATTTCCTTCTCAGCCAATTGATAGCATTCTTCTAAAGGGAGCGTTTTTAAATCAGTGATCGTTTGAACTTGATCGGAAATAACACGTGCAAATGAGAGGATCCGCTTCCGTGTTTCTGAATAGAAGATCGAGCTTTGCAAAATCGAATGCATATAAAACAAAACGTAATCGACCTTCTCAAACATTTCTTTTTGAATATGCTCAGGAAGGTCATTCAATCTTGTTTCCAGCCATTTGTCAAATGGAAGCGTGCATTTACATGCACATTTTTCCAACTCTTCCTCCCAGCATTTCATTTGATTTACCCAGCTTTCTTCCAAAATGGCCCCCAAAAATGCACCGCCTTTCTTTTTAAACAAATGCTCGCAAATATACAATGATATTATATCACGGAATTGATATAACTCTTAAGAGTCGAGCATTGATAAAATCCAATCCTTTACATCTATCATCCGATTATACTTCGGCAATTGCTCTGTCCCTGAAACGATGATTGCTGCTAAAGAGTCATGCTGGTGTAAACCGCCATGACTCGCACCGCCCACATGCACTGGAGATGACCCGTACTTGAATTCAAAGCCAGGATAAGCGCTAATCATAAGAAATTGTCCTTTATGTGACAAAGCGGCTGCATGTAATCTTGCCAGCGCATCCGGATATTCACCGTACTGAATTCGGCTTCCTTCCGTGAAAATATCCAACACTTCAATGTCTCCGTTTAAAGTCCACATACTTCCATACGGATCTTCCCATTGACCTCCTTTTTTAAACATGAGCATTCCTTCCCGCCGCCCTGAAACAACTTTTATTTTTTCCTCTTCCCGCCAAGCGATGACATCGATGCGTGCATCTGTTTTCAAAATGTTTGCAATTTCTTCAAGCGAATGGTTCGGCTGTAATAAATATACGAACGCCATGCGTTGATTGACCGCAAGTACGATATCATCATCCTTCCGTACACCTTTTGACAGCTTGGTAATACGATATGGGCTGAGTAGCTTTTCTAAATGGATCAGAGGATTTTGATTTCTCGGGCGGACAACCGCTTGGCCGTTATCGCCCATAATGATCCAAACATTGTTCTCCAGCGCTTCCTCCCATGAATGAAAGCTGTCTAACACTTTTTGCAATTCACGATCTGTTTTTACGATTCCTGACAGATCCTCAACTCCTTTTTTATGTATAATTTGATCCATATCAGGAAAATAGACCATTGTAAAAGGAGGCAAAGAATGATTTTTAATAAGATAAATAAGCTCCTGAGCAGAAAATCGATTATTAAAGCCAAATCTTTGCCAGAAGTGTCCATACTTTGCAAATGGGTTCTGTTTAATGAAGGAGCCGTAAGTTAACAAATCCGGTCCCTTAACAGTAAGGCTTCTATGAAAAGTAGGCAGCAAAGATAATAAAAACGGAAGCTGCATTACTTTTTCCTGACTTCCTCGATAGAGAAGTCCATTAATAGACGCGGAATTTTTCCCCTTTTTGCTCAGTTCTTCAAAAATGGTTGCGGCCTTTTTGTTTAAATGCTCATGATTTATATTGTACAGCGGATCCTTTAATGAAGTTGCGAGCCCCAGCTGTAAAAGCTCAGATGCATTTGTTCCATAATTAATAAGACGCTTTTCTTCATCATGAAACCAGACTAATCCTGGAACGTGATGCACATCTGAGTAATGCCCGGTAAGCAGACTGCTTTCCACATTGACGGACATCGTCGGAAAAGGACTGATAATTTCTGAAGCAGTACCATGCTTCATGAAAAAGGCGAAAGCCGGCGCCATTTTATTGTCTACTGCTTTTTTCAAAAAAGGGAGCATGAGAGTATCGATAATCAACAATATCACATTTTTTTTAGCCATTTTGTTCCATCCTCATCGTTTATTTGCTATTAGAATTTGTCTAGAAGGTGAAAATCATGCAAAAAACTCCGGTTTTTTAAACCGGAGCAATATTAAACGCTATTATCATTCTCATCACCCTTCAATCATCACTACTTTATTTTTGAAATAAGAAATGTTGGAGGGAATGAATCATTTTAGTTCCCCTGCATCGTTCATCATATAAATAGATTATTTCCACTTTTTATTGGTAAAAAAAACAACCTCCTTTCATATCCATTTCGGAATATGAAAAAAGGTTGCGTTGGTTACGAGTTCAGGTTTTGCTGTTATCCCTCGGCAAAACCTTATAAATTCGCTATTCTCATTACATCTCTTGCAATCATCACTTCTTCATTTGTCGGTATAACTAGAACTTTTACTGGTGAGTGTGGATAGTTAATAAACGCTTCTTTTCCACGTACTTTGTTTAAGGCAGGATCCCAATAAACGCCCATAAATTCCAATCCCCGCAGCACTCGTTCGCGGACAATGTCACTGTTTTCACCAATGCCGGCGGTAAAGATAATCGCATCCACACCGCACATCCGCGCCGCATAAGATCCGATATATTTATGAATGCGGTCAGCAAAAACCGCCAATGCCAATTCGGCGCGAGCATTCCCCTTCGCTGCAGCATCTTCGATATCGCGCAAATCGCTTGAGAAACCGGATATTCCTAAAAGTCCGCTCTTTTTATTTAATACATTAATAACTTCATCAGCGGTTTTACCTGTTTTTTCCATGATATATGGAATAAGTGCTGGATCAATACTTCCGGAACGAGTTCCCATCGCAACACCTTCAAGAGGCGTAAATCCCATCGATGTATCGATTGATTTTCCGCCTTCAACTGCTGCAATGCTGGCACCATTTCCTAGATGGCAGGAAATAAGCCGCAAATGCTTTAAAGGTCTTTCAAGCAATTGAGCTGCCCGTTCCGTTACATATTTATGAGACGTTCCATGGAAGCCGTATTTGCGAATTCCGTATTTTTCATAATAATCATATGGCAAACTGTATAAGTAAGATTGTTCCGGCATCGATTGGTGAAAGGCAGTATCGAACACCGCTACCGCTGGAACGTCCGGAAGCACCTTTTGGAAGGCTCGAATGCCAAGCACATTGACTGGATTATGCAAAGGCGCCAAATGAGAGAGTTCTTCAATTTTCTTTAAAGTTCCATCCGTAATAAGCGCTGAGTCACTGAAGATCTCTCCTCCATGTACAACCCTATGACCGATTCCGTCAATATCATTTAACGTCCGGATAATTCCATATTCTGTTAATTTATTTAGCACAAGCTGTACCGCTATTGAAAAATCGGTAATTTGACAACTTTCTTTCTTTTCTTCTCCGTTAACATATATCTTGAAAAATGATTGGTCCAAACCAATCCTTTCAACTACCCCTTTTGTTAAAACTTCTTCATTCGGCATTTCAAACAATTTAAACTTTAATGAAGAGCTTCCAGCATTTACAGCTAAAATCTTAGGCATGTATTTTCATTCTCTCCTTCTTTTTGTTGATGAAACTTTTTTAAAAATTCCTGCATGTGACATAGAAATTAGCAAAATATGTGAAACACCAGACTTGTCTAATTTTAAAAAGAGAGATGATCGCTCTATACATTTAAACATTGATAAAGCAACATTTCAAGTGAAAAATAAATGTTTATCTGTATACAAAAATTTCTAAAAATAAAAAGCGCTTCCATCTACTTCCTAAATGAAACGGGAAGCCACTATTCGCTAAAACCGAAGATTTCTTTTCTCTAGTTTAGTTTTTATGAAAAATAGAAGAAATAAACCGAATTCTAAAAAAAAGGCGACATGCTGTCACCTTTTAGTGTCTTCATCTTTTCATTTATTTGTCCGGACCCACTCATCAATTTGATCCATAATCGAAGCAAGAGCTTTTTTATTCGAAAATTTCGGTAGATCAACAAGCATAACCCGTTTGGGCGGTACAATTCCTTCTCCCTTTTTTTGCAAAATAAAGATGCTTTTTCGACTATTTTCCGATTTAAACATGGAGCGCGGGAGCTGCAACAGGCCTTGAATCACTGTATTTTCTTTTAAATATCGATTCAATTTTGGAGCTTCAGGCGTCTCAAAAAGATGGTTTGGTATAAGGAAAAACAAATAACCGCCTTCTTTTGTATAGCGGATGCTCTGCTCAATAAAAAGATGATGGGCGTAAGAATGGCCTTCATCAGCCTTCAATTCAAAATGCTTTGCGACGTCATGATCGGGATAATAGCCGACTGGCAGGTCGCACACCACCGCATCCACAGGGTCGATAAAAAGGTTTTTTAAGCTATCCTGATTATAAAAGTCAATAGAATGCTTCTGCAAATTTGCATTCACATAAGCGATTTTAACTAACAAATCATTTATATCGATTCCAATGCTTTCAACTTGCTTTGCTTCCAGTTGGTTTAAGACAGCCGAGAGTAAATTACCCGAACCTACAGCAGGGTCTAAAATCATTAAATTTTTTTCATCTTGAAAAAATTTTTGCACAAGATAGCCGAGCAATATGCAAACACTGTCAGGAGTCATTTGGTGGATTTGCTGATTATCCTCCTTTAATCCTTTTAAAACAGCGAGCTGAAAAGCTCTCCGAATTTCTTCATTTGAGTAGTGATCCAAATGAAACGTCCGGTATATATTGTTCAGTTTTTTACTTGTAATTTCGCTAATGGAATCTTGAACTGCAGTTCCGTGAAATAGGTTTTCTCCTGTATTCGCTACCGCTTCAATGTATGTACAATTCATTTCGTTTTTAATGATTTCTGCCGTCTCATTAATGAGTGAAAACAGTTTTTCAACATTTGAAAATCCTTGCATAAAGGCTTCCTCCTTTAAGCTCGTCACATCCTTTCATTTTAGCGTTTCATTGTTTTATAAGCAAGAAAAAAAGGACCTTGCATCAGGTCCTTAATTTGCTGCTTTTGCAGCTTCAATCGCCGCTTCATAGTTTGGATGATTTGTCGCCTCGCTGACATATTCTACATATGTTACATTATCGTTTGAATCAACAACAAAAACAGCGCGAGCAAGCAGACGCAATTCTTTGATTAATACTCCGTACGCCTGTCCGAAAGAAGCGTCGCGATGGTCAGATAACAATTGTACATTTTCAATTCCGTTCGCACCGCACCAACGTTTTTGCGCAAAAGGAAGATCCATGCTGATTGTTAAAATTTTAACATTATCCAGCTTGGAAGCTTCTTCATTAAAGCGGCGTGTTTGTGCATCACATACGCCAGTATCGATCGAAGGAACAACAGAAATGATTCGGACTTGCCCTTTTGTATCAGCTAAAGTAACTTCCGACAAATCATTCGCAAGCACTTTGAAATCAGGCGCTTTATCTCCAACCTTCACTTCATTTCCTAAAAGAGTTACCGGATTCCCTTTAAATGTTACGTTTGCCATTTTATCCCCTCCAAATCTATGTATAGTTTAACTATAGCTTGTTTTTGAAGACTTTTCAAAGAAAAAGTGTTTGAAAATTTCAAAAAGCTGCCAAAGCAGCTTTAAATGTCAAAATCAATTTTTTCTTTTTCATTGTTATCGTCTTGTATATGTTTTTTCTTTCGAAACAGTTCTTGAATTTTTTCTACCGTTTGAGGGGTTGCATCTAAAATTTTTTCATAAAGATGGGTATTTTCATCTAAATGAAGAATTTTGACTCCATTTGTTCCAACAATAAGAAATGCAATTGGCGTAATCGATACACCGCCTCCGCTTCCTCCGCCGAAAGGAAGTTTTCCTTTTTCACCTGTAGTGCTGCTTCCATAAGGACTGCTTGAATGTTTTTCACCTGTCGGTCCGTAAAATTCACTGCCACCTGCCGCAAATCCGAATCCCACTTTTGAAACGGTTAGTATAACACTCCCATCAGGAGTTTCAACTGGATCGCCAATTATGGTATTGACATCGATCATTTGCTGCAAGTTTTCCATTGCCGTTTTCATTAACCCTTGAATCGGATGATCGCTCATACTTTTGCCTCCTCTAAACTATGTTCATTCTTCTTGTTTTTCTTGGCAAACGGTAAGTTTCGCCATAATGCTGTTTTTGATCTCGACCATTTTACGAGACGCAATCCTGCTATGATAGCATTCCCAAGTCGGAATTGCATCATACATACAAATGTCGTTTTCAAAACCATTCGGTTGAAATTAGGAAAGATTGAAACAACTGGATAACCTTTTAATGTAAAGTATCGGGAAGCGAAATAAATAATAGAGCTTTTTATCCCCCATAGTGTACCCGCCGACATTCCTGTTGAGGCAGCTTCTCCCGTTCCGATTTCAGTACGCCACTCCCATTTCACAATCCGAACCTTCTTCAAAAATTTCCGAATAATAAAGGAAAAGTAGATAACATTTTCCAATATTTCTTTAAAATTTTGCAGCATCTCAAACAGCTCTTCAGGAGTCACTTTTTCGGACGATTTTTGAGTTGAATGTTTCGTTTCTTTTTCTTGTTTATAAACAATATTTGGACCTTCTTGATCCAGTTTTATAAAAGGGATTTTGATTGTGTAGCGAATAAGGCCAAAAAACAATAGAAATGTCACTCTTAACCGATCGTCATATTTATCGTGTTTATATGAAAGTACAATCGTTAATGTTGTCATTGCAACTAGAAGCACAAATATCAAAAATAGGAAAAAGACCATTGCAAGCCAAAATGGCATGATTTCACATCCTTTCAGTGAACCATTATCACCTCTCTATAAAAAAATAAACCTGCCTTTTCGGCAGGTCATCTTGAAAACCTTTCATCATGAATAACTGTTGTATCGCTGAATAAATCGTGCAGTCCTTGTTTCTTTTTTGTAAAAGCAACGATCAAATATCCAATCCACGTAACCTTGGAGATGTACCGTCCGATCCATTCCCTGAAGAAAACATCGATCCATGTAAGCTTATCATTTTTTAAAGATATAACACGCAGGCCAAAAACCATTTTCCCGAGCGTTTGTCCTAAAAACTTCGTCATAAGAATAAAGTAGGAAAAGAAAAACAAGGCGCTTAAAATTCGATAAGGTGAAAAAATAAAATCGCTTTTTTCCAGTCCGATCAGTAAAAAAAGCGGATTGGCAACAATTCGGATGACGCTTGAAACAACAATGAGGTCAAGCAAGTATGCCCAAAACCGCATCCAAAATCCCGCAAAGTGATAAGAGATGTCTGTTTGAACCTCACGCTTTTGTTCAATTTGATTTATTTCTTCAAATGTTCCATCCATGTTGGCACCTCCTACTCCGAATATAAATACATCAGGCGGGGAGAATTCGGTTGTGAAAACAATTTGTATAGTCCCTGCATTTCTAGATCTTTAGAGATCACCTTCCCAGCCATCATGGAAAGGAACGATTCAAATCCAAAACTCGATTTATATTTGAATACATATGGATCTGATAAGTCTAAGTCTTTTTTCATCATTTCCACCGCATCATCAAAATAGCCTAGCTCGTCAACTAAATGGAGCTGCTTCGCCTGCCGGCCGTCATAAATTCGTCCATCGGCAATTTTCCGCACTTCCCCTTCATCCATCTTTCTTCCTTGCGAGATTACGTCTACAAAGCCTTCATAAGCGTTATTCACCATTTTTTGAAGAATTTCTCTTTCCTCTTTTGTCATATCTCTTGTTGAAGAAAAAATGTCTTTATATGGACCGCTTTTGATCGTTTCTACTTTCACCCCAAAGTTTTTTGCCAATTCACTGTAATTTATTCCTTGCATAATGACCCCTAGCGAGCCTGTCATCGTATCCGGTGCTGCAATAATTTTATCGGCAGGAGTTGAAATATAATATCCTCCTGAAGCTGCCATGGTTCCCATCGAAACATAAATCGGCTTTTTCGCCTTTTCTTTAACTTCCATTAGTTTTTTATGAATTTCTGCACTTTCCACTACTCCCCCGCCAGGAGAGTTGACTCGCAAAATGATTCCTTTTACGCTTTTATCCTCGCCGGCCTTTTCAATCAATTTCAAAAATTCTTTATGATTGTAGCCTTCACTGGCAAAAATCGATGTAACATCTTCTCCCGTATCTTGAATCACTCCATTTACTTCCAGCACCGCAATTTTTTCATCCGGCATTCCTTCTTCAAGGACTTCCTCGGAAAACTGCGATTCAAAAAAATTCTCAGACAATTTTTCTGCATTTGAAACAGCCATAGAAGTAAAGCTAATGATCATCGAAAAAACAAATAATGCTGCGGCAATTCCTAACGCAGCCCATCTTTTTCCACTCAAGATGTTAACCTCCTTGATTCAATTTCACCTTTTTTGACATGTTCCATTATAAAAATGTTAAACTATATATCATAGTGTATTTTAACATTTATTTATATAATTGTGGAGAATCTTCCAAAAAGAGGAGGTTTTTTTGATGGATCCACGCCGAAATATCTACTTCTTTTACAAACATAGCGATCACCTTGAACAGAAAATAGCTTCGTTGATTGACTTGGCGAAGCAGTATGATTTTCGTCCTGTTGAAGATTGGAGAGAAGCGAACATTATCGTAGCAATCGGAGGGGACGGAACATTTTTGCAAGCGGTTAGAAAAACGCAATTTCGCGACGACTGTCTGTACATAGGCATCGCAACTGAAGGGCATATCAGTTTTTATTGTGATTTCCATATAGATCAAAAAGACAAATTAGTTGAAGCTTTTCAGCTGGAAAAGGTCGAGGTAAGAAGATATCCAACCATCGATGTCACCGTCGACCATGAAGTAAAGATTTCCTGCTTAAATGAATGTAGTGTCAGATCAGCAATTATTAAAACATTTGTTCTGGATGTATTTATTGATGATATGCATTTTGAAACGTTCCGAGGCGATGGAATGATTATTGCCACTCCAACAGGGAGCACAGCCTACAATAAATCTGTGAAGGGAGCTGTCGTCGATCCGCTCATAGACTGTTTACAAGTAACTGAACTTGCATCTTTGAACAATAATCTATATCGGACGTTAGGATCCTCTTTTATTTTAAGCGGAAATCGAAAGCTTACGTTAAAAGTAGTGCAGGACGGCAACGATTATCCGATTATCGGAATGGACAACGAAGCTCTAAGCATTCGTCATGTCAACCAGCTGGATATTGAATTAGGAAAGAAAAAAATTAAAACTGTTAAATTAAAAGATAATTCTTTCTGGGATAAAGTGAAAAGAACCTTTTTATAAAATGAAAATGAGCGAAAAGGATCACCTTTTCGCTCAAAAGCCAAAATATTCATTTATTGAAATGTTCCGCCACCGCCAGATAGTTGCTGCTGAGCAAAAGATACAAGCCGCTTTGTAATTTCTCCTCCAACGGAGCCGTTCGCGCGGGATGTAGTATCAGGACCTAAGTTTACACCGAATTCTGATGCGATTTCAGTTTTTAATTGCTCAAGTGCTTGTTCAGCACCAGGAACTAAAATTTGGTTAGAGTTGCTAGATCTGTTTTGAGCCATGTGTCATTCACCTCCTTGTGGATATAGAATGTGAAAAAACACATGGCTTCATGCATAAAACGAAATGGTAATTGTTTTGAACTTGTGGAATATTATAGTAAATTTTCAAAATCCTCTTCTATTTTTTCTTGTATATCATGTTTTCTTGGAAATTCAATTGTTACTGTTTCCTCAATCGCCTTCTGAATGAGAGGTTGAAAATCTACATAGCTTTCAAGCTTTAATATTTTCTCCCTTTTCGGCTTCGTTTTCGGTGAAGCTGGTGTAAAAATAGTACAGCAGTCTTCATAAGGTCTGTTTGAAATCTCAAACGTATCAATTTTTTCGGCAATTTCAATGATTTCATTTTTATCCATTGAAATTAAAGGTCTCAGTATAGGAGTTGTCGTCACTTCATTAATAGCATACATGCTCTCAAGCGTTTGGCTTGCTACCTGCCCTAGACTTTCGCCTGTTACAATGGCTAAGGCGCCTCGTTTTTTCCGAATTTCATCGGCAATTTTTAACATCATTCTTCTAGTCGATGTCATTGTATAATTTTCTAATATTTTTTGCTGAATGATCACTTGAATTTCTGTAAACGGAACGATGTGAAGCACGATTTTGCCGCCAAATTCGGTTAATTTTTCTACGAGATCCATAACCTTTTGCTTCGCTCTTTCATTCGTATAAGGAGGGCTGAAGAAATGGATCGCTTCAATCTCCAAGCCTCTTTTCATTGACAAATACCCAGCGACAGGGCTGTCAATTCCTCCAGAAAGCATCAGCATCGCCTTTCCGCTTGAACCAACCGGAAGCCCTCCCGCCCCTTTAAAATCTTTGCACATTATATATGTGGCATGCGGACGGACTTCTACGCGCACGTTTATGTCCGGATGATGAACATCTACTTTCAAACCGTCAGTATGAATAAGTATATGCCGGCCAATTTCATAATTGAGTTGGTCTGAAGTTAACGGAAACGATTTATCTGCTCTTTTGGCCGACACTTTAAAAGTGTCTCCGTTTTTATACAATTGCTTGACTGCCTGTAAAGCCGTGTCCTTTATGGCTTCGATGTCGCTTTTCGTTCTGATTGCCAAACTGAAGGACTGTATGCCAAAAACTGTTTGCAATTTTTCCGCTACCTTTTCCCCGTCTTCTCCATTTAATTTGATGAAAAGACGATCTCTGTTTGCTGTATACTCTAAAGACGAAAAGGAAGACAATGCAAGTTTTATATTGTTTTTCAAATGGTTAATAAAATGTTTACGATTTTTTCCCTTTAAAGACATTTCACCATATCTGACTAAAATATGATCATATTGCATGTTTATAACCCCATTATATTTTTTAATTTTTGTATAGATGATGGCAGGACGTCAATCAACGGCTTGACATCATCGATCGTCTGCCCAATTGAAAGGCTTATGCGGATGGCGCTTTCGGTGATGCTGCTTTTTTTGCCCATCGCCTTCAATACTTTGCTTTCTCCCTTTTTCCTTGAAGAACAAGCTGAAGTAGTGGAGACATAAATATTCTCCTCTTCAAGCATATGAACTAAAACTTCCGCTTTTATACCAGGTACAGAAAAGTTGATAATATGAGGGGCGGAAGATTCCTTTGGTGTGTTGATAATAATGCCATCTATTTTTTCAAGCTCATTTATAAGATAGTTTTTCGTATTAATCAGACGATCGATCTTCTCTTCATAGTCGTTGAATGCCAGCCTTAAACCTTTCGCTAGGGACACGCTGCCCGCTAAATTTTCGGTGCCTGATCTAATGCTTGCTTCCTGGCCACCCCCTGATAAAAGAGTGAGAATTGGTGTATTTTTTCTAATGTACAACACTCCTGTACCGTTTAGGGCATGAAATTTATGGCCAGATATTGTACATAAATCAATTCCCGCTTTTTTTATATTTAAAGGAACCTTCCCGACTCCTTGCACGTGATCGACATGATAAACGATGTTCGGATAGTTTTTAAGTATTTCGCCAATCTCTTCAATTGGCTGAATCGCTCCGATTTCATTGTTGACATGCATAACGGACACTAAGATTGTATCGTTACGTACAGCCTTTTGTATGTCAGCTGGAGACACAATGCCATTTTCATTTACAGGAATCCACGTCACTTCAAACCCGAATTCTTTTTCAAGCTGTTCAAATGCTTCGCTGACAGAAGGGTGTTCAATTACAGTCGTAATCAAATGCTTTCCTTTATGTCTTTGTGCAAAAGCCGCGCCTTTAATTGCCAAATTATTTCCTTCCGTTGCTCCAGACGTAAATATGATTTCCTGTCCGCTTACACCTAGCAAATCGGCTACTTGTTCTCTTGCTTTTGTTAAAAGTCTTTCCGCTTGAACACCTAAATGATGAAGAGATGATGGGTTCCCGAAAAACTTTTCCGCCACTTGCCGGTACGTATCAAGTACATCAGGGTAAGGCTTTGTAGTTGCACTATTATCCAAGTAAAGCATCGGTTGTATACCCCTTTGAATTATATTTTCTAACACTTTGCAATGCAATATTAACATAAGTAAATTGAAATGAAAAAGAAAAGATCATAACATAAACGGGCTCATTCAGACGAAAGCCTTTGTCCACGCACGTAAGCCGCTTTTTTTGTGAATTCAACAACGTCATCTTCGATCATCGTCGTCTTCCCGCATCCGCCGATCCCAAGCAGCGTGTAAAACTTCCGCGTTCAATCTTAAAAACTGACATCATCAAGCACGACTAACCTCGCTCAAAACGGAAGATTTCCCCTTTCTTCGTCAGTCGTTCCCCATTTCTTGAACCGCAAATAAAATTTGAGATCAATCTCTTTCTCATTCCTATCAATCACTTTTAGAACACAGAGTAAAGAAATAAAAAAAACTCGTTACCCCTCTAGCATTTTGCTTTAGAGAAACGAGAAAAAGCTGATTTTCGCCGCTGTTCATTATGCCATAAAAAGTTGATAAAAGCATCGGCTTCTATTTTTCAAAATAACCGGACTATCGTGAATTACTTTTTAAGCAGCTCATAAAACGCCTATAGCGCAAAGCGTAATGTCGTTCCAAAAGACTGCCGGAATCCTGCCACAGCTGCCAGCAGGTGCAATAGTTTAAGCCGCTGATGATTCGCTTCTTGAATCCGTTCATTCATCATGTCCTTTAGCTGCCCTTTTTGCTTGCTCCTTGCCTAAGTAAAACACCAATCCTTGAAAAAAAGTTTTCATGACGACCTTCGTTTCTATTCATTTTATGAGGGATAACGCTTCCTGAATTTTTTGTTGAGCCTCTCGTTCCCCTGCTTCAATGCACTCCTGGATTCTCGTTGTGTCGAACGCCAAAATGTGCCCGACTTCCGGCCGAAAAACCACATCTGCATATTGAAGATTGGTACGGCGCTGCCTCGTCATCATAATCGTGAAAGAACGATAGACGACGTCAAAAATATTGCGCGGTTCCTCTTCTTCATGTTCTCTTTCGACATCAACAGCCATAACGACATCTATTCCTGCTTCACGGAGCAAATCAGCCGGAAGGTTATTTAAAATTCCCCCATCCACCAGCACTTTATCTTGATAATGAACAGGCGAAAAAATGCCGGGAACGGATGTAGTGGCCCGAATGGCTAAACTAAGACTTCCTTTTTCAAAGACAACAACTTCTCCTTTAATCAAATCAACCGATACCGCCCGAAAAGGAATGTTAAGATCCTCAATGCGAATATTGCCAAGCCCCTTTTGCTCTAAAAATTGAATAAGCATCGTGTATATTTTATTTCCAGCAAAAATACCGCGTTTTAAAATTCCAATGTCCACAAATCGGTAAGATGGGGTGGTCAGGATAAATTCTTCAATTTCCTCGATGTCAATACCGGCGGCAACTAACCCTCCAATTGCACCACCCATACTGGTGCCAGCAATAAAATCAATCGGTATTTGATGTTTTTTTAGCACTTTTAATACTCCAATGTGGGCTAATCCGCGTACCGCCCCACCCCCTAAAGCTAAGCCTACTTTCATGAATATTCTGTCCTTCCACTACAAGGTTGTATTAGAACTTTCCATTTCTTAAAATAAGTCATTCAACCATTTTTTTACTTTTGCAAAGAAAGAAATGCTATCTTCCTCGCTGTTCGTGTCTGACTTTTGTTCGGCTGAATCTTTCGCCTTCACCGGCTCGATCGGATCTGTTTTTAAAATAAAACGAACTTCACCTTTCGCGCCTTTTGGTTTGCCAAGAAATGTATCGTATTGTTCCGCCGCTTTTTTCGATTGATTTAAAATAGCTTCCCCTTCATACAGTTTATTTAATCCGGTAACCAGCCCATTTTTCATTTCCACCGTTCCGCCGGATAACTTCTCTATACCAGTTTTTAGTTGCAACGAACCTTTTTCCAGCTGGCCCGCCGCAGCCGCTAACTTGTCAGCTCCGGATTTGGAGCTTTTTAAACCTTCCTCCATCTTATCGAGGCCTGGAAATGGTTTTCCCTGCAAATTTCCCCCTTCAGCTAGCATCTTCAGCATTTGTTGCTGGCCTTTTAGTCCCTGCACGAGAGCCTGCAAATTCGCATCCTGCGGTTTCTCAGCAGCCAGATTTTGAGCCAGCGCCAGAAGCTGCCGGTTTACCTCCAGCGACTGTTTCACAAGTCCCTCATGGGCTTGATTCACTTGGTTCAACTGCCCAAGTCCTTCAGAAAGTTGGTTTAAACCGTTTTTTACTTGACGATTGCCAGAGGCAAGTTGATTTGCGCCATCTCCTATTTGATCCAGTGCAGAAGAGATTTGCTGAATGCCATCTGTCAGTTTTTCCAATTGTTCTTTGACCGATACTTCTGATACTGGAGGAAGCTTCGGAATCAAAGTAATCGTGATCGGTTCAAGCTCAATGTTTGTTCCTTTCATTTCAAGGGTGATGGTCTCTTCCGGATTGGGCACAACCATCCAAGTCGCGCTCATCGTTTTCCCCGACATGACCGTCATTGCGTCACCGAGTTTCATATCCGCGAAATGTTCAGTCGGAATGTTGAGCGAAACAAGCGATAAAATCGGGGTGTACAGCTCTTTTTCCACTGAATGATGGACACCCTTATAGCCGGAATAGGAAATGTTTTTCTTTTGTTTCAGCCGGTTCTTTAATTTTATCTCGATTTTTACTGTGCCATTTTTCCCAGCCAATGAGGAAGCACCCACTTTTTTCCCATTCAGATAATAGTTGATCGAAACGTCCACCGGAAGAGGCTGGCTGGTTTCGCCGGAATAATAAATCGACTGTTCTCCTTTCACTCCCGCATCCCAAATGATTTGTCCGTTTTGCACCACTGGTTTTTCCAATCCACTTATATTGCGAATATGCTGTAATTGTCCGTAATCTGTCACGGTGACATTTCCATTTCCTTTAAAATACAGCCAATCCACAACGATCGATTTTTTCACAGTCCCATCGGGATTAAGAAGGGTATAAACCGTTTCTCGATCAACGACTTGATCGGGAGCCGCTGCATAAGTACCAGTTGCCGATGATAATAAAAGGGTGGCAGCAGTCAAAATGGGGATCGTGGTTTTCATCGCATTCATTGTGCTTCTCCTCTCCTTTTATTGTTCGTTTATTGGTTTAAAAGTGCCTCATCTTCTTTCATGGATTCGGCCTTAGGCCAGCCGAATGTCGTTTTGGATATGAAACCTTCTAATGTGAGCAACACTGCCGGAAGCAGGAATAAGATGACGGCAAGAGAAATAATCGCTCCTCGCGCAATCATAAAGGTTAAATCTCTGAGCAACGTGATGTCGGAAAACAGCCAAATCCCAATGACAGCGGCAAACAAGGCAAGCGCACTGCTCAAGATCGCTTCTCCGCTTGCTGTTATGGCTCGATACATCGCTTCCTCTTTCGGATAATTCATCAACTCTTCCTTATAGCGTGTGACAAGTAAAATGGCATAGTTGATCGTGCTACCGAGCTGGATAGCGCCAATGGCGAATGTACCAATAAACGGCATGGAACGGCCAAGATAGAAATCGAGTCCTTGATTGAACAAAATCGCCAACTCAATTCCGCCAACCAATATAATCGGCAACGCCGCGGATCGGAAGGCAAGCGCAATGATCAAAAATACGGCGACAACCGAAATCAAATCTACTTTTTTCATGTCGTCCCGTACCGTGGTAGTCAGATCGTTTTGCAAAACCGATTGACCAGTCAAGTACATATGCCCTTCATATGGCTCGGTTAATTTGTTGATTTGTTGAATGGCTTGTGTCGTGCGTTCATCATAAGACCCGTATTCCATCTGCACCAGCATGTAATTGTATTGATCCTTGATAAACATATTTTTTAAGTTTTCAGGAACAAATTCTGAAGGAGTCGCAGGATCTGTAAAGGTGTCATACCCAATTACTTTCTTGATTCCATCTATTTCTTCAATCTGCTGCTTGATTTTGAGACGTTCCTGATCAGAAATCTTGCTATCCATGACTAAAAAAGCCGAATCAGTCGATGTAAATTCTTTTTTGATTTCGTCAAGATTTTGGATCGAAGGCAGCGTCTTCGGCATAAGTTGCTCCAAATCGTACACAATATGTACATTTTTGAAACCGATGAAGGCAGGAATAAACAAAAGCAGGAACACTGCAGAAACAAGTTTGTGGCGATTGGTCACAAATTTGGCTAACAGATGAAAATTAGGGATCATCACTCGGTGCTGATATTCGCGAATCCACTTGTCAAACACCAGAATGAACGACGGCAACAACGTCAAAATCATCAACACACTAAGAATGATCCCTCGCGCCATCGTCATCCCCAAGTCTTCCCCAAGTCCAAGCGACATGGTGACCATCGCGAGAAAACCGGCTACTGCCGTTGCCGAGCTGGTTAAAATAGCCATCGCTGTGTGCTTGATGGCCGCGATCATAGCCTCGTTCTTTTCTTTCGTCTTTCGTTCTTCTTCATAACGATGCACTAAGAAAATAGAAAAATCCATCGTAACGCCGAGCTGCAAAGCTCCCGCAATCGCAGCGGTAACATACGACATTGAACCATTTAAATAGTAAGCCAATCCTAAGTTGTAAATAATAGAAACCCCTATTGAGAACAGGATAAGGAACGGAATGAAAAGCGATGGGAGCGTTAATTCCAAAAGTAACAAAATAAACCCAATTGCGGACACTGCATAGACAAACTTCTCACTTTCAAGCAACTGACGCAGCTCCGACAGCATTGGAGGAGTTCCAGCAAAATAAGTATTCGGCCCAAGAATGTTTTTAATTTCTTGTACAGCATAATGAGTTTTTTCTGATGCCGCTTCCTCTTCAAATTGAATTTGCAGGACGGTGCTGTTTCCAGAGTAAAACTGGTCCACCAATTCTTCTGGAAGAAATTCGCGAGGTACTGCAAGATCAGCAATATCTGTGATCCAATTGGCTGTCTCAACACCATCCACTTGCTCTAGTTTTCGCTTTAAATTTTCTACTTCAACATCTGTTTGATTTTTTACCATCAGAATGCCTGTTCCACCGAAACCAAACACTTTGTTCATAATATTTTGCCCTTGCACAGAAGGAAGCTTTTCCGGCAAGTAAGCAAAAATGTCATAATTGATTTGCGTTTTGACTATTCCGAACAATGAGGGGATCACTAGTATGATTGATAAAACGATGATAGCAATTCTACTTTTCACCACAAATCTCCCAAATAATTCAAGCACATCGATCACCTGCCAAAGCAATTTATGGACCGTTACTTAAGTAACGTAAATGATCAAACAGACATTAATTTTTGGTGAAAATATTTTTGAATGCTTCAAAGATTTTCTTTAAGAATTCGAGAAAATCGTTCATCATTGTTACCACCTCCCTTTTGTTTATGAGGATACATTCCGCTCTGTCTAAATCTATTACAAAAAACACAAATAACACAAAAGACCCAAAAACTAAACCAAATAAATGGTCAAGGTTTAAACCATTGACCACGATCATGTTAATGCTTCATTGAGAAAATCGGAAAGCATTTCCTTTTCAAAATTGGAAAGGTCGGCAATCGATTTCAAATACCGTCCAACCAATTCAGTTACTTCTACGCCAATTTCGTGATTCACCGTTTGAATAATGCCGCCAAGGACGGTTCCAACAAACATTGTCATCCGCATTTCATTAGTTGGAGCGTTCTGAACGAGCTTTTTAATCAACACCTCGGTTTTCCCGCCCAACTTGCGAAGATAAACAAGAAAAAGCCCGATGATGTATGCACAGAAGGCAACGCGAATCTGCGCTTTCGGAATTTCCTCTAAAACCTTTCGAACAGCGGCACTGAGACTGCAATTTTTTAAACTGTTTAGAAATTCAAGTATTTTCGCTTTTGTTTTATGCCACTCTTCTAGGTTTATTACTTCAGAACGTTTTTGTTCAAACAAGCTCGTAGCTTTTGCGGTCGGCAGAAAAACAATTTGGGAACGTCCTGTCTCGCCAGGATTCACAGCGTAATCGCGGGTGAGATAGCCAAGTTTTTCAAGTTCTTTCAACATGTCGTATGCCGTCCATTTGCTAACACCTAGTGCTTTCGCTAATGTTTCATAATGAACAGGCACGTTTGTTTTTTGGTATAAGTCGATCAACTTATGAAGAAATTGCTTCCGACGTTCAGTTAACAACATTCATTCTCACCACCCAAAAAACCAAAAAATAAACACTACGTTATTAACTATAAGGCCAATAAAAACTTTTGTCAACTTGAAAATGCCGCATGACAACATTTAACTCAGCGGCACATCTTTCCACTTTCCAACCCTATAAAGAAATTTTTGGTTCATCCAAGACCATCAAGCGCATTACATTCGTTAACCGACTTTTTCTTCGGTAAAATGTTAAATGATATCCAAAGGCACCTTCTTACGAGGTTTTGGAAATGCCTCATCAAGTCGGTTCAAGTCTTCTTGGGTTAATTCAATAGCAGCAGCTTCAGCATTCTCCAGCACATGCTGCTCTTGCCCAGCTTTTGGAATAGCAATGACATCATCCGTGCGTATCGTCCAAGCAAGTGCAATTTGTAATGGTTTTACATTGTATTTTTTGGCAATTTCATTAACAGTTGGATCCGTCAACAACTGCTTTCTTAATGTACCTCCTTGGGCAAGGGGGCTGTACGCCATAATCGGTATATGATGTTCCCGGTGCCAAGGCAGCAGATCAAAATCAATTCCTCTCGAACCTATATGGTATAACACTTGGTTTGTCGCACAGTTTGATCCGTTGAGCGTGTTCCATAGCTCTTCCATATCGTCTGTGTCAAAATTGGAGACTCCCCATCTTAATATTTTTCCTTCTTTTCGCAGCTTTTCCATACCTTCGATTGTTTCTTCTAAAGGAATGCGGCCTCGCCAATGTAAAAGATATAAATCTAAATAGTCCGTCCCCAGCCGTTTTAAACTGTTTTCACATGCAGCGGAAATCTTGTCTAGTCCTGCATTATGCGGATACACTTTAGAGACTAAAAACACATCATCTCTGCGCCCTTTGATTGCTTCGCCGACTAAGCGTTCAGAATCGCCATTTCCGTACATCTCAGCAGTGTCAATTACTTTCATGCCCAATTCTATTCCAAGTTGTAAGGCTTTTATTTCTTTAGCTTTCTCCTGTGGCTTATCTCCCATGTACCATGTTCCTTGACCTATACATGGAACAGTCGTGCCATCAGGCAGCTTCACTACTCGTTTTTCAACATGACTTCTTATTTCCATGATTTTATTACTGTCCAATAATCCCATCCACTCTCGACCCTTTCCGTTATATTGTGAATTTCCCATTCTATAAAATTCCGCTTTCATACCTTTTTGACTTCAAAAATATGTACGTGCTTTCGAAACTTGTTTTTAGTGTTTGTTTAATTGCTATTGTTTCCCTTTTACACCTTTATAACAAATGTGGCAATGAATTACAATAAAAAAGCCCTTCACAGCGGCAAGCGCCTAGATGGGACAAATAAAAATAAGGAAAGGGCGATTCACAAAATCATCCGGCTGTGGAATTTCATTATCTTATAGATAACAAGCTCTGCAATTGCTCATGTTTGTACGAGTGGAGTTTCAATTTCTTATAGGTTTTCTCATGTTAAGTGAAAAATATACTCTCCAAACCGACATTTCGCACAGAATTATTGCTTCAACTCCTCATAGTTAAATAAAAATGCTTACTGACTATAGTCCATATGGGAGCATGGGCAATAAAAATGCCCGTCTTTCAAACGAAGACAGGCATAAATCATAGATCTTTCAATTCATTTTCAACAAGCTTCTGTATTCTTTTCATCGCTTCCGAATCGATTTCCTCTATGGCAGCAGCCGCTTGCTCCAAAGATTTGCTGTATTCATAATTTCTGAACAACTGTTCAGCTTCTTTTAATTTTTTATCAAGGCCCGAATACGTGCTGCGGTATCGATTACCGTATTGTATTAATCTTTCGACTAAACAAACTTGGGCAATGATCTCATCTGTGTTTTCTTTTAATTGTTCGATGATGCTCACAGCATCGTTTAAATACGTTTGGACTCGATCCATATCGAGCGGAATTTCTTCAAGCGCATTGCTGACCTTTTCAAACGATTGCTGAGCAGTTTGTAATTGCTCCACGAAGCTTTCCGGAAGGCCGGGAATGTTGTTTTTTCGAATCGCCCGTTTAATCTCAGCCATCATTCGCTTTAGTTCTGCTAATTTGTCGCGCGCGTTTAATTCATCCTTTCTCAATGCCTGAAGCATCGAATGCCATTCGTTGTATTTTTCCTTTGCTTGATCAATTTGCTTATTAAAACTTTCCAGTTCCTCCTGTAAAACGGAATACGCAATATTGGAGTTCTCTATGCTTGCCAAAATATGCTTGTAATGATTTTTCAGTTGGTTCATCAGTTTATCCAACTCTTTTAGCTTGTCGACATCATCATTTGACAGCTGGTAGCTCTGCTGTACAAGACTGACTTGTTCTTTTAAATCATTTTTTTCCTCTAATAAAGATTGCAGCTTTTCCCCGGTTTTTTCCGCTTCTTGTCTTACATATTGGCTCGCATACACTTCCTTCTCAAGCATTTCGTAAATGTTATCAATCGTTTCTTTTATGGAATCAAGACCCATTTTCACGTCTTCTGTCTCTGCTTCACTTAGCTTCTTTTTCAAGCCCTGCATTTTTTCCTCAATATGCGAAATTTCTTTTTCCACTTCCAAATGCTCAAGCTTGTAGCCATCCTCGAGCAGTTTTTTATACCCTTCTTTCAATTCGGAAATCTCGTTCGGCACAATCATTTGACATTCAGTTAAAAGCTTTGGAATCTCCTCTACTTTTAATTGGAGTGCTTCAAGCTTCTGCTTTTGTTCATCCAAAATTTCCTTCGCTGTTACGTAATTTCCTGAGTTCATTTCCTCATCAAATTTTTCCATTGTATGTAATATTTCATACAACTCTTTTTCCAGCCGTTCATACGCAGTTCCAAATGTATGGCGATGGGAGAGCAGTGTTTTTTTCAACTCTTTTAGCTGTTGTTTGACTGCTTCACCTTCTGTCTTATTATTGCTTTCTGTTGCAACAAGATCGTTAATGTGCTGAACAATGCCGGCTATTTGTTCTTCTATTTCTTTTAAAACCGATTCAATATGTAATAAAACTTCTTTTGACTTTTTAAAGCGGTATTTTTCAGCATATTCCTCCGCTTCAAACAGAAGCTCTTCCACATTCGGAAGCCTGCTAGTGACGATATCATCCCAATCTTTTCGCCAGCGTTCAAACAATTCTTCTGTTTCTCCACTCATGATTAATTCTTTTACTTTGGACAGTTCATCTGTTATGGACTGATTCATAATGTCTATTTTCCAAGCTTCAAGACGGTCTACTTCTTTATAAATATTTTTTCGAAATCCATAACCGATTCCAAATAGAAGGAAAATCAATAAAATTAATACAATCACAACTTCCATTATGAGCCCCCTCGGTCCGTTTCACTTTCTTAAAGGGTATGTATATTTTAAACGACGTTGTCGAAAAAACTTTCAAAAGAAAATAATGTGTTCTCAATGTATTTATGATACCATGATAACGACATTTTTTGAGCAAAATTTTTAATTTTTTCACATAAATCTCGACAAACTTGAGGTGATTTCTATGAAAAAAGATGGACATGTTCACACCCCTTTTTGTCCCCACGGTACGGACGATTCATTTGAATTGTATATTGAAACTGCCATAAAAAAAGGATTTTCTGCTATAACCTTTACAGAACATGCTCCATTGCCGGAAGGGTTTGTTGATCCAACTCCCGATAAGGACAGCGCAATGCCCTTCAGTGATATCGACCGCTACTTGTCTATTTTGCTAGACTTAAAAAAACAATATAAACGCGATATCGATATTCATATCGGTTTAGAAGTAGACTATATTAACGGTTTTGAAAGAGAAACAGCGCAATTTTTGGACAAATACGGTCCTTTTCTTGATGACAGCATTTTGTCCGTACATTTTTTAAAATTAAATGGACAATATTATTGTGTAGATTTTGATGAACATACGTTTCAAAAAATGGCGGAGCTTTCAGGCGGCATCAATCATTTATACGAATTATATTATGCGACAGTATTAAAAGGGGTTGTTTCAGATCTTGGAAAGTATAAGCCGAAGCGGCTTGGACATATTACGCTAATACACAAATTTCAAAAGCTTTTCCAAGCCACATTTGATGAAAAACCTTATATTGAACAGATTTTTGCTGAAATGAACAAAAGGGGGATGGAACTCGACGTCAACACTTCCGGTTTACGAAAAGCCTTTTGCGGAGAAATTTACCCGCCAGAGGATATTATACAAGCGGCCAAAAAACAAAGCATCCCTCTCGTTTATGGTTCTGATGCCCATAGCGCGAAGGATGTAGGCAGCGATTTTCCACTTTTTGAAAAAATGGTTTAGTCATTTGATTGTTTTTCGTTTTTCTGAAAAAGTATTTGTTCCAGCCATGAAACCAGCTGTTTACTATATTGCTTGACAAAATAATCTTCGTACGGATTAATATGCAAAACTTCATACATGTATTGAGACTGTAAAAACGGCATATTTATTAAGCTTTTGAATTGTACTAAAAAATGGGGAATGTCTACTTGTTTAAATTGGTTCGCTCGCATCCCTCGTTCAAGCAGGTTAAGCAAATAATATTTTTCTTTCGCTAAATAAGTCATCATCACCTGGCGAATGAGAGTCGAATCAAGCGTTACTTCTCGGTGGACAAAACGGGCAAGCCGGCGGTTTTCATATTGATAGCGGAGAAGTTCTTCAACGATTGCCATAAGAGAGAGTTTTGGAGATTCTGTACATTTTTGATAGCATTGATCGATTACGTCTAAATAACCTTCATAAAACTTGGACACTAAATGTTCCAATAATCCGTTTTTTCCTTTAAAATAGTAAGAAATATGGGCGATATTTGCATTGGCCCGTTTGGCAATTTCCCTAACCGATGTTCCGGTGTAACCTTTTGTATTAAAAAGGAAAATTGCTGCATCAACGATATTTTCTTTCGTAACAGTGTTCGTTTTCGTTTGCAAGTGGATCACTCCTTTTGTTGATGGCTGTTAGAAGTTTTCTACCCGCAACGATATTTTCCTGCTATAATTTCTCGACAAAGTTCGTGCTTACTTGTCATTTTGAAAAAGAAAGTGAGGAATTTCCATGTTTGTCGTCGAAAGCTATAATGGAACAAAAGAAGAAAATTATGAGCTTGTGTTAAAACAGCTTACAGCATTGATTGAAGGGGAACAAAATGTCATAGCGAATTTAGCTAATGCATCCGCCTTGTTGAATCAATTTTTGTCAGAAATCAATTGGGTTGGTTTTTATGTAAAAGACGGAGATGAGCTTGTTCTCGGACCTTTTCAGGGGCTGCCGGCATGCGTCCGAATTCCTATTGGCAAAGGTGTATGCGGAACGGCTGCTTTCGAAAAAAGAACGGTGAGAGTGGCTGATGTAAATGAGTTCCCTGGACACATCGCCTGCGACGCGCGATCACAATCGGAAATCGTTGTCCCGCTTATTAAGAACGATGAGGTAATCGGTGTGTTAGATATTGACAGCCCGATTAAAAACCGATTTGATGAAATAGACCAAAGATATTTAGAAAAATTCACGAATATTCTTACAGAATACCTTTAATAGCCTTGTTTTTCAAACGCCGGAAGTCGTGAACAGGTGGAAATGAGCATTCAACTTTTGAACCCTTTCAAATGATATAAAAAAAGGGGCCCTAGTTACGATCTGTCAAACGATTTTAACAAATCAAAGCAATACCTAGGAACCCTTTATGCTCTTTTTTGGTCTAAAACCGATACTTGATTTTTTCCATTGCGCTTTGCCTGATACAAGGCATCATCTGCTCTTTTAAAAAGAAGGGCAGGCGAATCATTTTTATGGGCTGCATGCCAACAGGAAACACCGCATGAAACTGTTACAGGCGGTTTCGTTGATTTCCGCACAGCTGAAACAATTCTGTTTGCCACTTCACATCCGATTTTTAAACCCACTTTAGGAAGATAAATGGCCAGCTCTTCTCCACCCCATCTAGCTCCTACATCTTTCTCCCGTATGTTGTTCCTTATCGTTTTAGCAATTTGAATAAGCACTTTATCGCCTACTTGGTGGCCATACGTATCATTGATTTGTTTAAAATTGTCTACGTCTATTAAAATTAATGTGCCTCTTTGGTCTTCTTTAAACGATTGATGAACAACCTCGTCAAAATATTTTCTATTAAAAAGATTTGTAAGCGGATCTGTGATCACGAGCAATTCCAGCTTTTCCCGAAGCATGGAGTTCGTAAAGGCGAGTGTAGAATGAGACACAAGCGATTCCATTAATTTGTACATATCAAACGTGAAGGAATACGGTTCTTTACGCAGCACAACAGCAAATCCGATGATTTTTTCACTGTCGATCATCGGAACGGCCATTATTGATTTATAAACGGCTTCCCCGAGAATGGAATTGGAAATATCGCCAGTGAATACACTATTTTGCTCCAATATATTTTGTGCAACCCAATCAACGTAAGCCTTCGATTCATCTGAATGGAAAAACGATGTACTTTCTGAAAGCATGTTCCATTTTTTATTTTCATCAAAAATAAAAAAAGCGACCTCATCTGCAGAAAATGAACGAAGCATTCTTTTAACCATGTATTTCATCGTATCTGAAATCCGCAAGTTTTTATTAATTTTTCGAGCCGTATCATTAATGAGCTGCAAATCGTTTACATGCTGCTTCGACTGTTCATACAGCTTGGCATTTTCCAGCGCTTTGCCGCCGGCCTTTGCCACTTTTTCGATCATATCGATTACGTCATCGATTTGTTCAATATGAAGTGGGATATGTACATCAATTAATCCATAAACACCCTGTTTTCCTGCAATCGGGACATAAATATAGAGCCCGTTTGACGAGCTTCTTACGACCATATCGCCTTTCAAAAAGGCTGTCATAGCTTCCTCATACTGATCTATTTCCTGCTCCAAATTTTTCACAGGAATTTCATGTCCTAATGAATAATCCATTGGCAAAATGAAATGGCATAATAGGTCGGGATACATTTGCCTCAAAGTGTTATAAAGCTTGTTTAACACTTCTTCTTCTTTCATAATGGAATAAAGTTCATCAGTTAATAAAAACAATTGATAATATTTTTCTTTAAGCGTTTTTTGCAAATATAATTTTTTTCCGTGAAAAAACATGGCAAAACATATTTTAGAAATTTTTTCTAGTTGTTGATTAGAAAGTTTGTGAAGTACACGGCCTCCTCTGAATTCCAACAGCATTTTTGGAGAGGATTCTGCCGAATACTGCAAAAACAATCGTCCTTTTTCTTTGTAAACTACAAATTGTTCATCGTCTTTGAAGCTAAATGATTTCGAAGCACCTTTTACATCGTCATTGCTCGAGTATTGGCATAAAAAAAGATTCGAACCGATCTCTTTCCAAATCGACACATTTTGAAGATTAAATGCTTTGATTAAAATGGCAAACATTTCATTAATAAATTCATCGAAATGCTGTCTGTCCGAATCATTCATAAGTAATCGGAAAAATAAGTTTTCAAAATGATCCCAATCCATACTCCACCACCTATAACCGGGAAAATAGACCTTATGACTTTAATAGTATTATAACATGAAGCACCATTTTTTTTGTGAAATAATTGGTATTTTTTTCACAAAAAATAGAAATGAATGTGTGAAGTTCGTCGGATTAAATATTCCTTTTCGCTGACAGCAAAGGAAATAATCTTGACACCGCTCATTTAAAATCATATAATAATCGTTGTGTAAAATATAGCAGCCTAAGGATTCGACAATTATGATGTCATTTTGTTCCTCAAATCTGAGGTGTACCGTGTAACTCTCTGCTGCTGGAGCGAAGGTACATGAAAACAAAATGTGCATAATTGAGAGAATCAGTCTGTTTGTATTTTACAATCGAAAATACAAAAGGAGGAGCAATATGTCTCGTTATACAGGTCCTACATGGAAAATTTCCCGCCGTTTAGGCATTTCTTTGAGCGGCACAGGCAAAGAGCTTGAAAAACGCCCGTATGCACCTGGTCAGCATGGTCCAGGCCAACGGAAAAAACTTTCTGAATACGGCTTACAATTGCAAGAAAAACAAAAGCTTCGCCATATGTACGGAGTTAACGAACGTCAATTCCGCAATACTTTCGTAAAGGCGGGCAAAATGCCGGGTATTCACGGTGAAAACTTCATGATCCTTTTAGAGTCTCGTTTAGATAACATTGTTTATCGTCTTGGCTTGGCTCGCACTCGCCGTCAAGCACGCCAATTGGTTAACCACGGCCATATTTTAGTGGATGGAAGCCGCGTGGACATTCCGTCTTACCAAGTAAAACCAGGCCAAACGATTTCTGTCCGTGAAAAATCCCGCAACCTTCAAATCATTAAAGAAGCGGTTGAATTAAACAACTTTGTTCCTGAATATTTAACATTTGATCCGGAAAAGCTTGAAGGAACATACACTCGTCTGCCTGAACGCTCTGAATTGCCTGCGGAAATTAACGAATCGCTCATCGTTGAGTTCTACTCTCGTTAATAAAATTAGATTGTATAATTCAGTATTTAAAAACCCTGAAACCCTTGAGAAGAAAGGATTTCAGGGTTTTTTTGTTTCAATTTAGATTTTCATAATGTATTATTTTGGGGCAAGTGGGGCAGCTTTTGGAGCTACTTTTTATAAAAATGCGGACAGATGCTGAATTATTTTTATATACACGAAAGTACCAAAATGAGATTTAGAGCCTGTGGAAATCTTGAAATCGTATCAGTACATTCAGATCTATCACGATTCATAAAATGAATGTGCATAGTAAAACGTTTTTATAACTTAAAATTTTCCCTATTTTTAACTAATTCTTTTTACTCACATAAAATACACGGGACATTTGCTCTATTGAATTTAAATTGTTTAGTTTTGTGCCTGCATGCCATATCGTTGCAGAAAAAAGCTTGAAGACTCACTTCTTAAAACAAAAAAGGAATTGAGTGCATAATGAAGAATATTTATATACGGCAATATTCTATTAGATTTATTTGTAAAATCCCAATAACGAATGCTTTCACAGCTGGTGAAATAATATCGATTAACGATCTTCTAATGAAATAGATGCTGATACATCGGATGACGAAGCAAAATTTGAGGTAGGAATTTAGTTCTTTACTCAAATTTAAAATTAAAAGTTGATGATGAGTAAGAAATCAATTTTTTAAAGGGGCTGCCTGATGAGTTCCTAAAATGAAGGAGTTTGGAGAAATACTACAGTGAAGGACAAAAATAATTGAATAAATTTGTAAATGTCCTTCATAGAGGCAATGAACCCAACAAGAAGAAATTGTATGTGCTGAATGTCCGTCAGAAAACTTTTGAAGAACCAATTCAGAAAGAGGGAGCATAAGAAAAGTCCTTCATAAGACTTCTGAAGGATATAAAAAGATAGAAAAAATGGTCTGCCCGATAAGTCCCTAAAATGAAGGGGCTCGAAAAATTCAGTTAACCCTGACCTTTTGGACAGCTCCTAGTTTCTTTAAATATTACAGTATTTCACGCAGGGGGTGGACGATATATTGGATGATTTTAATTTGATTATATTCTTATGGAGAACTTCATTTGTTATTTCAATAATTACATTTATAATTGGTTTACTCCATCGTTCTTGGCTGTTTATGCTTATTAGTACTGTAACATTTTTACCAGTTGCATATTATTTTCTCGGTGCGTTAAACGCATGGCGGTTAGTTGGATATATACCAATTTTATTATTTTCACTTACAGTCCTGTTCTGGTTTCTTAAAAAAAGAAATAAAAGCGGAGAGAAAATAAAACGATAAGATCTTCCTCTTCAACAAAAGTATTTGAATAGATAAATGCAAAGATTGACCATAAAATTTGGCCAATCTTTTTTGCATAACCGTGTTATGAAAAAACAAGTGGAATATTGAAAAATCCAAGATTTAACATTCAATTGTCTTCCCTTTTCCCAAACCCTACCGCAAGTCCTAGAAAAATATACGCATAGGACAGGATGATTAATTCCAAAAAGCCAAATTTATGAAAAACAAGCGCATCAGGTGCCTCCTCATCGATATAATATCCTGTTCCTACCATATAAGCTCCGACCAATAAATAAATTACAATGGATATTACCAAAAAAATTTTACCGGAAATCTTAAATTGATATTTGGAAATAGCTAATCCTATTAAAAATAAATAACCTAAACCGAGTAAGATCAACAAGATGGATATATATGTAGGTTCATAAACACTTGGTTCCATAACATTCATAATCATCTACACTCCTTCTCACAAACAAAAGTGCTCCATCATCCTCTAAGTTTGGGGAATCGACAGAAACCGATAGCTCCGAGCCCGCTTCTTGATCGTCTATGTCAATTTTCACTTCAAATCCATCTTGCCGAGAGATCACCTCTTCCCCCTTCTCCGCAGTCGGAACTGTTTCTAAATCTTCAATTAAATCACAGGGCAATTCGTCATATATACAGGCGATGATAATTGTCTGAAGATTACTTTGTGCATTTACTGGAAAACTCGTATAAAAATAAGGACAAAAAAGTGCAATGAAACCAAACAAATATTTTTAATTTTCATATAATTACCTATATAACCTTTTCCTGCTAAATACAAAATCTTTACATTAAGATTTGCAGTATTTTGAATCATGCGAATTCTCTCCATAGAATATGCCAAAAAAATGTTCTTTTACTGTTTTCCAATAAATTCTGATAACTTATCATTTTCATTCTATCTTATCCTTCTGAACGTTTTGTAATGATTTTTTGTGTAAGAAACCCTTCCATTATGCTGATTAATAACTACTCTTTCTGCACCTCTATTCTTTCCTTTTACATTATGAAAGGTTCGCCAACCTCACTTCTCTTCCGGCAGCCCTCAAATGGTTACTTTTTATCTCTTTCCCCGTGAACGGATCTATCTTATTTGATCTGTAACTATATCATCCTGTATTTGATTCCGTATATATTCTTCAATTTAAATATATGATAACCGGTAAATGAGTGAAGAACTAAATCTTCTTTTGTCGCTTGATTGAATGTAATATTCTGTAAATCTATAAAAGGAAAAATATTTTGTGAAAAATTTTATTATCTTTTTTCTTATAAATAGCAGAAACATACTTCGCCTTTATTGGCTGTACACCATTGCCGGCTGCTTCTAAAATGGAAAAGGAAATTGAATGTCCATTATAATGGAAAGTGGCATATTCTCCTTTGACCATTTTTTTATGAAAGTTTGTCTCGATAATAGTATTCTCTGTTTCGACAGAATTCGACTGATCGGTGCTTTCTGTTAGATTTAGAGAAATTTCCTCAAATGGCTTCCCCTTCTTTTTCCTTATATGGATCGGCTCAAAATAAATCTTTTTGGTAAATGTGCCATCACCATTGTAAAAAACTTTTGTATTCTCTGTCCGTTCCTCAATGATTTCCCCTCGTTTAAGGTTAATTTTAGGGGTCGGGACTTTTGACGGTAAATGACTTTCAGTAGAGTTGTTGTCTTTAGAATGAATGGTTTCTGCGAAAACGTCTAAAGGAACGGATGAGAAAAATAACAGATTCACAATTGCCCATATCAACCATTTTTTAAACGACTAATTTTCATATAATCCCTCATTTTCAATAATTTGTTAAATTGATTATACTTTATAAAAACTAGATTTAGGTACATTTTTTGACATACAAAATTCTGTATTTTTAGATAATTTTCGCTTCTTTTGTACGAAAAAACCCCCCTTCAATGAATAAATTAATCCATTCAATTGAAGGGGGGATGCTTTTGACCTATTTAATAGAATACGGGTATGAGCGGTGGTCGTTTAGAATCACTCGCCCGTATATTTTCCAATTGATTTTAATAGGCCCCTGAAAGTTTGAGCAAAGACTTATGATTATTTGAAATGAATTAAGAAATATTTCTTTTTGCCCCGGCGGATCACAGCAAATTGACCTTCGATGGTGTCTTTTTCAGACACAATATAATCAAGCTCCTGCACCCGTTCGCCGTTAATGTAAATCGCACCGTTTCCGATGTCTTCTCTTGCCTGCCGTTTCGATGGAGAAATTTTCGCTTGAACCAATAAATCGACTAATCCGATTTCATTTTCGGTCGTTTCATACGAAGGCACATCTTTAAAGCCTTGTTTTATTTCTTCTGCTGTTAAAGCTTTTATATTGCCGCTGAACAGCGCTTCGGAAATTTTGACTGCCTGTTTGAGTGCTTCTTCGCCATGGACAAGTTTTGTCACTTCTTCCGCTAACGCTTTTTGCGCAGACCGTTTTTCAGGAGCATTTTTCACTTCTTCTGCCAATTGTTCAATTTCTTCTTTTGATAAGAAAGTAAAATATTTTAAATATTTGATGACATCCCGGTCATCGGTATTGATCCAAAATTGATAAAATTCGTAAGGCGATGTTTTTTCTTTATCGAGCCAGATGGCTCCTCCTTCCGTTTTGCCGAATTTTGTGCCGTCGGCTTTCGTGACGAGCTGGAGTGTAAGACCGTATGCTTTCGCATTTTCTTCCGTTTTTCGAATTAGTTCAAGTCCTGACGTAATATTTCCCCATTGGTCGCTTCCGCCGATTTGCAAGCGGCAATCATAGGTTTGGTACAGCTTTAAAAAATCGTACGATTGCAAAATCATGTAGCTGAATTCCGTAAAGGAAATGCCCGTTTCAATTCTTGACTGCACGGTTTCTTTCGCCAGCATATAGTTTATGCCAAAGCTTTTGCCGATATCGCGCAAAAATGTGATGACATCCAATGGCCCGATCCAATCGTAGTTGTTGGCCAAAATGGCCGGATTCCCTTCTTTTTCAAAATCCAAAAAGCGGGAAAGCTGTTCCTTAATGCGTTCTGACCACTGCTTCACCGTTTCTTTTTCATTTAATGTTCTTTCCTGTTTTTTTCCGCTTGGATCGCCGATCAAGCCTGTTGCGCCGCCAACAAGAGCAATCGGTTGATGACCTGCCTCTTGAAATCTTTTTAACGTTAAAATCGGCAGCAAATGCCCGATATGAAGGCTGTCTGCCGTCGGGTCAAAACCGCAGTACAGCTTCACCTGTTCCTCTGACAACAATTTATCTAATCCTTCTTCATCCGTTACTTGATTAATGAGTCCGCGATATTTTAAATCTTCTAGCAAAGCATTCATCAAACCCACTCCTTTTCAAATTTTATCCAAATAAAAAACGCCCCTTCATGAAGGGACGTATAATTACGCGGTACCACCCTGCTTAAGAACATTTGCATGTCCTTCACTCATTCTGATAACGGCTAAAACCGTCCTTTGCTACTTCACTTTCACAAAGAATGCTCATGGAGGTAATTCACAAAGCATTTATGTGCTGATTCGCACCGGCCATCAGCTCTCTGAAACAGGGAAATGCCTGCTACTTTCTCCAATCAACGCTCAAGTATTTTTTTCATTAATAAACATTTTTAGCATAATTGACATCCTTTGTCAACTAAGATTAGAACAGAGCAGCTATGAGGAGTAAATTTATCAATTTTCGGTAGTATTATGCAATTACGACTTATCCACAGTTGGTAAAATTTTCCAGTTAAATTTATTTACAAAAAGGGTCAAAAAGAACCAATTTTGCTTATTTTTTTAAAAAATGTGGATAACTTATTTTTGTTTGTTGTGGATAACTTTTTTTCTTTGCCAAACATCACATCCTTTGGTACAATTAATTCGCTAGGTAAACCTAATTTGCATAGGTTTTCCCAGTTGTGCGATATCCTCGTCTGTTAGTGTTTGCCCACGGAAGGCTTCTAACAATCGCGAGGATATTTCTTTTATCGTTTTCTTCATGCTTCTCAATATTTTTGACCCATGCTCATGTAACACCATGATAATCTCTGTAATTTGGGTTAATAGGTAGTGATTTTTCATGGCATTGTAATCTTGGCTGCTTGCGTGTTCAATGTGGTAGCGCAGGTTTTTTTGTCTGTTAAACCCCTCATTCTCTATTCTCCAGCGGCTTCTGCCAGCGTTCATCAGTTTCTTTGCATTGTTTTTTGTGATTTTTATATCTGTGATAAAGGTAAATTTTTGTTTTCTTTTTTCATCTTCTAATTCGCATTCGAAAACATTCACCCCAAAGCCTCTGTAATCAATATCGTTCACCCAGGTGATTTCCCCTCGCTGTTCGCTTTCACGTATCTTTACCACATTGGCTTTCTTGCCTTCCTCCTCTTCCATATTTTTTAACGCTTGAAACTCATCGGTGATGCTTTTAATACGATCTTCCTTAAAACGGAATAAGTAGTTCCAATTATTCGCCTTGCATTGTTTAAATACATTTTCGCAGGCATAAAGACTATCGGCAATCAGACAGATAGGCAGTTTTTTAAAGGTGTCTTTCAGTCTAGCAGTCAGTCGATAAAAAGCATTCAACTCACAATCTTGCTTTTCCACGTCCTCTGATTCATTTTCAATAAACTCGGAGGCCACACTTAGTACCATATTTCCCACAATTAACTTGGCTTCCAAGACATGATGCATGTAGATGGTCTTTATTTTTTCTTCACCCGTTTCCTTGTCTATGTATTTGCGCTCCCGTTTCAGGCAGTGTTCACAATGTTTTTTGTCAAAAGTAAAAATACCGGTCCCATCTATGGCAATACCCCAGTATTTCCCATTGATACGATAGGATTCAAAACACCTCTTTTTGAATAATTTCTTGATCATATCGATTCGGATCCTTTCAAGTTCTGCCGGGTTCACTCGTGCCAAAAAATCATTGATTGTGTCATAATGGGGCAGTTCTTCCAAATCTTCATTCCCCAACAATTTCCCCAAATTTTTAATGCACTCTTCCTTATTAAATTCGTTTGTCATTTCGCGCATACTTTTTAAGTTGCATGCATTTTTCAAAATAACCATCATCAAAAGGACTTCCGTGTCATAGGTAATATAGCTTTGGTGCCTTGGATCATCAATAGTTTTGAGCAATTTGTTTAAATTTTTAAAAAAGTGATTTTGTGTTTTTAGCAACTCGAATAAATAATTTACCTCTTTTTCCTTTTCACGCTTTTCCTTCCTCGTTACCATAAAAAAATCCCCCCCAAATGCCAATATATTAGGTTTTTTACATACCCTTATTATCACATATTTGGCAAAGTTTAGGTGGAATTATCTCGAAGAATTTTTACTCTTCAGGGCTGAGAACAGAGGGCGTCAACCGGAGAAAAAAATATGCTATAATAAACTAGATTTTGTAGAGGGATGATGAAAAATGGAGAAATGGTACGAATTTTTTAGGAAGGTAAGCTCCTTTTATCATAAGCACCAGCAAAAAATGGTCATTGCCTATAACGTAACATGGAACTTATTTCTTTTACTATTGGTTATCGGTTTAATAGGCTTCTCCTTTATCGGAGGATTAGGAGCTGGTTATTTTGCATCGCTTGTAAAAGATGAGCCGATCCGTTCCGAAAAAGAATTGGAAAAAGACATTTACGATTATTCTGAAACAACGAAAGTGTACTTTGCAGACAATGTCTATTTAGGGAAAATTCGCACAGATCTTGAACGTGAAAAAATCAAAATTGATCAAATTTCCGAGCATTTAAAACATGCAATTGTTGCAGTGGAGGACGAATATTTTTACGAGCATAAAGGGATTGTCCCAAAGGCGATCATGCGGGCGATTTTCCAGGAGTTCTCAAACTCTTCTGTCAGAACCGGCGGAAGCACCCTCACACAGCAATTAATTAAAAACCAAATATTGACCAACGAAGTGTCATTTGAAAGAAAAGCAAAAGAAATCCTGCTAGCATTGAGATTAGAAAAATATTTTACGAAAGATCAAATATTAGAAGCCTATTTAAATGTATCATCATTTGGACGAAACAGCTCCGGAAGAAACATTGCAGGCGTGCAGGCTGCAGCGCAGGGGATTTTTGGCATAGATGCGAAAGACTTATCGATACCGCAGGCAGCTTTTATCGCTGGTCTCCCTCAAAATCCTTTTGCTTATACACCGTTCACAAAGGACGGAGAAGTAAAAGAAGATTTACAGCCTGGTATAAACCGAATGAAAACCGTCCTAAGAAAAATGTTTGCAGAAGGATATATTACAAAAAAAGAATATGAAGAAGCACTTAAGTTTGATTTAAAGGCTCATTTAGCCAAAAAGAAAAAACCTGATATTGAGCAATATCCTTGGATTATATACGAAGTTGAAAAAAGAGTGAAGGATATACTGGCTGAGCAGCTGGCGAAAAAAGACGGTCACAAGCTGGAGGATCTCCGAAAAAATAATAAAGAGCTGTTTAATCGATACATGGCGCTGGCCGATCAAGACATGAGACAAAACGGCTACAACATTCATACGACCATTAACAAGAAAATTTATGACAAAATGCAAGAGGTTGTCAAAAACTACGAGTATTACGGAAGTCCAAAGCTTGAAAAGAAAAAAGATCCTGAAACAGGCAAGACCGTAACCATCGAGGAACCGGTTGAAGTCGGCGCTGTTTTAATCGAAAACAAAACTGGAAAAATAATCTCCTTTGTTGGCGGCCGTGATCATAACAGGGAGCAGACAAACCATGCTACAAGAGCATTAAGACCAAACGGTTCAACAATGAAACCGCTCGCTGTCTATGCACCCGCGATGGAAATGGGCATCGTCCAGCCGGGAACTGTTGTGGCAGATCTTCCATTTTCAATCGGGAAATATCAGCCGAAAAACTATGGAGGCGGCTATCACGGATTAACAAGTATTCGAACAGCATTGAAACATTCATATAACATTCCGGCGGTAAAAACCTATGCAAAAATTATTTCGCAAAATCCGGTATCCTATTTAGAAAAAATGGGATTTAGTTCACTTGCTCAAGAAGATTACAGTTCATTCTCCCTCGCTCTTGGGGCAATGACTTACGGAGTAACCGTGGAGGAAAACGTAAACGCCTTCGCAACATTTGCCAATAACGGTGAATTTGTCGACGCCTACATGATTGAAAAAATTGAAACACAAGACGGAAAAGTTATATATCAACATAACAGCAAGAAAGAGAAGGTCTTTTCCCCTCAAACAGCCTATTTAATGATTGATATGATGCGGGATGTCATTCAAAGCGGAACGGCTTCCTCTTTAAAAAGGTATCTATCATTTCAATCTGATTGGGCTGGAAAAACAGGAACTGGGCAGGATTATCGGGATGCATGGTTTGTTGCTGTAAATCCTAATGTATCCTTCGGCACATGGATCGGTTATGACACGCCGAAAAGGCTGGAAACGACCTACAAAGGTTTGACCTACAGCAATAGAAATATATTGCTTTGGACAAAATTAATGAACGCCGCATACAGCGTCAAACCTGACTTAATAGATCCTAACACTTCCTTTAAAATGCCTAAAGGAATTGTTTCAAGATCGTATTGCGCCCTCTCTGGGGATCTGCCTTCTGAATTATGTAAGAAAGCTGGACTCGTTCAAACTGACTTGTATAACGCTAAATTTCTGCCGAATAAAGTGGATAAAAGCTTGGCGTACGGCAAATTTGTTTTAGTAGACAACGTAGCCTATCAAGTGCCGGCAAATGCACCGGCTGAATTCGTCCAGGAAGGGCCTCTGCTGAAAAAAGAAGTATTGAATAATCTTGGGATTTCAGACGTGTCCCAATTGACTAAACTTCTTCCTAGCGGAGTTAATTTAGAGGCTTTGACGTTGACCGGCAATAGGGTTCTTCAGGATAATGGCAAAGCTCCTTCTAAAGTGCCCGCTGTAAAGCTTAGCGGAACAACATTATCCTGGAGCAAAAGCGGTGAATATGATGTTATCGGGTACAGGGTTTATGCAGCTCCATCTAATTCAAATAGTTTCAAAAAAATTGCCAGCATACCTGCAAAAAATAACTTAAGCATCTCAGTCGGAAAATCTCCTGCCTCCTATTACGTCGTTGCAGTTGATGTGGCAGGAAAAGCGTCTCCTCCTTCAGCCATTGTAAAAACGGCGCAATCTGGAAAAACAGAGCCGCAGCAAAAACCGAAGCAGACGGCAAATGCAAGACAATAGGCGAATGGAAAAGATGCATTAAACGATCAATAAAGTAGACGAAAGAGAAAAAACAGCCCAGCAAAACTTGCTTTCACCCAATAAATATTTAAAAAGGACCGCACGTGGTCCTTTTTATCTTTTACTGGCTAGTGTGACGGCAGCTTTTTTAAGAAAACATAGCTTACTTTATTGTATCGCATTTTTTCTTCATAGAAGCGGTGTGCGTCAACGCGCTGCAAGCCGGAAGATAAAGAAACAATATTATAGCCATTTTCTACAGCATATTGATGAACATACGTTAAAAGCTTTTCACCGTATCCTTTTGATCGTTCTTCAGGCAATGTCACTAAATCACAAACCCAAAAGAAACGCCCGTAGTATAAAGTGATCATTGGCATAAATCCGATGATGGCAACCATTTTATTATGATCGTAAAGAGCAACTAATTGATATCCTTCCTTTTGTTTAGCTTCAAGCACCAATTCAAGAAATGATTGTTCATCAAGATGAGTCCGCAAATGTTTCATCACTGAAAATCCTTCTAAAATTTCCTCTTTCGTTCGCAATTCTTTCAATAAAAGGGATGATTTCATAAGCTTCTCTCCTATTTCCATTTTTAGCGTTTATTTTATCAATCTATTATTAATGCCTGAACCGCCAATCGAGTAGGAGGGAGCGATTAACTCCCGTCCTCTCACACCACCGTACGTACGTTTCCGTATACGGCGGTTCAATTAAGATAATTGACGCAAGTCTTTATAACTTCCGTGAATAGCTGTTCTCTTTATGCCAGTGGTCACTCCACCCTCCAAGAGGTCTCCCACGGGATTCACCGCTTCCTCCCTCAAGTGAGGTACTACGTTTCCTGTGTTCATCATGACTCACTGAATGCCAAGGGCTATTCTCTCTTAATTGTTCGGTCCTTCTTAGTTGTTCTAGACCAACTAATACTATGACCTCTGCTGACTTCTGACGGTTCAGCTACTTATCACTAAGTAGGTTATGAAGAGTACTTCACCTATCCGCCAGACCTCCCCGGGTAAGTACATGCACTTTCACACCATCTATCCGCCTCATTTACTCGATATGACCTTCGACAGAAAGAGCTTTGTTTTGTTATGCAAACTCACTCAATCATACCTAGCCTTATATGAGGTTCGTGTTCCTCGGACCGGTGTTTTGCCTCCAGCTTCCTTCAGATTCCGCGTCACCACGGACACCCTTTCGTTGAGCTAACCTCTACTTCTGTCTTCGGGGTTCGGGACTTACACCCTATAGTTCATGTACATGCCGGGCGCACATAACAAAGCCGCAAGCCTATTTACTAGACTTACGGCTTCGATTATTTTTTAATCTTCCAACGTCGACAAGTCACCTGTTGGCAAGTTAAGCTCCCATGCTTTCAACACGCGGCGCATAATTTTTCCGCTTCGAGTTTTCGGCAGTTTTTCGCAAAATTCTATTTCCCGTGGCGCTGCATGTGCTGCCAGCCCTTTTTTAACAAACTGGCGAATATCCTCTTTCAAATCTTCTGATGCTTCATAGCCGCTGCGCAATGCAACGAACGCTTTAATAATTTCTCCTCGAACAGGGTCCGGCTTGCCGATAACTCCAGCTTCCGCTACAGCGGGATGTTCAACAAGCTTGCTTTCTACTTCGAACGGTCCGACCCGTTCGCCGGAAGTCATAATGACGTCATCAACCCGTCCCTGGAACCAAAAATATCCATCTTCATCCATATAAGCGGAGTCTCCAGATACATACCAGTCGCCGATAAAATAAGATTCATATTTTTCAGGATTATTCCAAATTGCTTGCATCATGGAAGGCCAGCCTTTTTTAATTGCTAGATTCCCCATTCGGTTTGGAGGCAATTCATTTCCATGATCGTCAATAATTGCTGCTTTTACGCCGGGGATCGGCTTGCCCATTGATCCAGGACGGATATCCATACACGGATAGTTGCAAATAAGATGCCCGCCTGTTTCCGTCATCCACCAAGTATCATGAATACGCTTATTAAATACTTTCATTCCCCAGCGAATAACTTCAGGATTTAAAGGTTCTCCGATACTTAAAATATGGCGCAGAGAGCTTAAATTATATTTTTTCACCAATTCGTCTCCTGCACTCATCAGCATCCGAAACGCTGTTGGAGCGCTGTACCAGACAGTGACACCGTATTTTTCGATTGTTTCATACCAATAATCAGGGCTGAATCTGCCTCCAACAATAACATTTGTAACACCTAGAAGCCACGGACCAAAAATACCGTAAACTGTTCCGGTCACCCATCCAGGGTCTGCCGTACACCAATAAATATCTTCTTCCTTCAAGTCAAGAACCCATTTTGCTGTTTGATAATGCTGAATCATCGCATTATGGACATGGAGAACGCCTTTCGGTTTTCCTGTTGATCCGGAAGTATAATGCAAAAGAAGTCCGTCTCTCCGATCCACCCACTCAATTTCCAAATCTTTGCTTGCATTTTCAAAATGAGCAAAGAAATCGATTATTTTTCCTTCTTCTTTTACATCTTCTCCAACAACCACCACATGTTTGAGCGCAGGCAATTCATCAATTGGAACTCTTGGCAGCAGCTCTTTTGTTGTTACAATCACTTTTGCTTCACTATCTTCCAAACGATCCTTTACCGCGCTCTCCATAAACGCTTCAAATAAAGGACCTACAATAGCTCCCAGTTTAATTGCGCCCAAAATGACAAAATAAAGCTCTGGACTTCTAGGCATAAATACGAAAACCCGATCACCTTTTTGAAGGTCGGTATGCTGTTTTAAAACATTCGCAGCTTTATTGGAGAGCTCTTTCATCTCTTCAAACGTATACTTTTCGTCACGATTCGCATCGCGATAATAAAGTGCGACTTTATTTTTTTTGGCCCCATCTGCATGACGGTCAATCGCCTCATAAGCCGCATTGATTTTCCCAGTTTTACTCCATGAAAAATTCTCCTCTACTTCTTTCCAGTCAAAGCTTCTATATGCTTCCTCATAGTTTGCTAAGTTGTGGTTTCCTTTTATTGCTGGTAGCGCTTCCACTTTCATCGAAGTACCCCCCTAAAAATTAGTATATTTGTTTATCATTATATAACTTTTTATTCCATTTCGCAATTTTGTAAAAATTTTTTACAAAACAAATCCGATTATGTTCGACAATTCCTGTATAATATGAATAGGTTATTAGATTGGTAGGCGGTGTAATGAATGGAACATAAAAAAACATATCATGCCAAAGAAATTGAAACTCCAAATGGAACGGTAATTGTCGAAGGTCCAATTCCCCCCGATAAACTGGCAGGCTATAAATTTCATGAGGATTTAACAGCTTTCCGTCCTGCACCAAGCCAGCACAAAGCGCTTGTAGAAATTGCCAAGCTTCCTGAAGGACGGATTATTATTGCCAGAAAAGGCGAAACAATCATCGGGTATGTTACATTTTTATACCCTGATCCTCTAGAACGATGGTCTGAAGGAAAGATGGAAAATTTAATTGAGCTAGGAGCCATTGAAGTGATTCCAGAATTTCGCGGATGTGAAATTGGAAAAAATTTATTGATTGTTTCGATGATGGATGACGCAATGGAAGATTACATCATTATTACAACGGAATATTATTGGCATTGGGATTTAAAGGGAACTGGCTTAAATGTTTGGGAGTATAGAAAAATGATGGAAAAAATGATGAATGCAGGCGGTCTTGAATGGTATGCAACAGATGATCCAGAAATTTGCTCTCATCCTGCAAACTGTTTAATGGTTCGTATTGGAAAAAGAGTAGATAACGAATCGATTCAGAAATTCGACCAATTAAGGTTTACAAACAGATTTTTGTATTAATCGCCATGCTATTCTTGGAAAGGGGATGGATAACATGATTATTGAAAAAATCATGCAAAAAAACGTACTCACGCTTTCTCCGGATCACTCGATCCAAGATGCTTTAAACTTAATTAAAAAAGCTAGAATCAAGCATATTCCGATCATCAGCGAAGAGAATACCCTTATTGGCATTATATCAGACAGAGATATTCGCGATGCTGCTCCCTCTATATTAAGTAAAAATGAAAAATTGGATGCGCTTTTAAACAAGCCAGTTAAAAACATTATGAAAACCGATGTCATAACCGGACACCCTCTTGATTTTGTTGAAGATGCTGCTACGATTTTTTATGAGCATAAAATCAGCTGCCTCCCCATTACTACAAATGGAAAGCTTGTCGGAATTATTACCAAAACAGATCTTTTGCATACGTTTGTAAAGTTGACTGGAGCCCATCAGCCCAGCTCCCGAATTGAAGTAAGAGTTCCCAATATAACCGGAATGCTTTCAGAAGTCGCAACAGTATTTCATAAAGGAAAAGTAAACATTTCCAGCGTTTTTGTGTATCCAGAAGAAAACGAAAAATTCAAAACACTAGTTTTTCGGGTGCAGACGATGAATCCAATGGGGCTTATTACTGAGCTTGAGAAAAAAGGTTATACCGTTGTATGGCCTCATATGTTGGGGGAATAACATGAAAGACAGCGTGTTTATTTATTCCCCTTTATTTTTAAATTATAAATTTAGTAATAAGCACCCATTCAACCAGCTGCGAGTAGAATTAACAGTTGATTTGCTAAAAAAATTGAAAGCGCTTGAAGATGATGAAATAGTTGAACCAAGATTTGCAACAGATGAGGAGCTGGAGCTTATTCATGATGCCGGCTATATTCGTGCAGTAAAACAGGCAGGGGAAGGAAAGCTGTCTGAGCATGAAGCTTTAAACTACGGACTTGGTACGGAAGATACACCCATTTTTCCAAACATGCATCAGGCCAGTTCTCTTATTGTTGGCGCGACATTAACAGCAGTTGATCATGTCATGATGGAAAAATCGAAGCATGCTTTAAATTTAGGCGGAGGTCTTCATCACGGCTTCAGGGGGAAAGCGTCTGGATTTTGTATATATAATGACAGCGCAGTGGCGATTAAATATATTATCGAAAAATATGGGGCAAGGGTGCTGTACATTGACACGGATGCGCATCACGGAGACGGTGTTCAATGGTCGTTTTATGATGAGCCAAACGTTTGCACACTATCTATTCATGAAACTGGTCGATATTTATTTCCTGGGACAGGAACAGTTCATGAGCGGGGACAAGGTTCTGGATACGGTTTTGCCTTTAATATTCCGTTAGATGCATTTACCGAAGATGAATCATGGCTAAAAGTTTACAAAGAGGCCGTTACAGAAGTTGCAGAGTACTTTAAGCCTGATGTCATCGTCACTCAAAACGGAGCTGATGCCCACTATTTTGATCCACTAACTCATCTTCACGCCAGCATCAATATTTACCGGGAAATTCCGAAGCTTGCACATGAAATTGCCCACAGCTACTGCGATGGAAAATGGATAGCTGTCGGCGGAGGAGGCTACGATATTTGGCGGGTTGTTCCAAGAGCTTGGTCGCTCATTTGGCTGGAGATGAAAAATTTAAGCTACAAAGCACAAGGAGCTCTTCCGAAAGAATGGCTGGAAAAATGGCAGGAGAAATCTCCCGTTGAATTAATCACAACATGGGAAGATCCCGATCCGTTATATCAACCGATTCCAAGGAAAAAAGAAATTGAAGAAAAAAACAATCACACTCTTGAATTGGCTCTGCAATTCATCCGGCAGCAAAGGGAATATAATACAAAAAAAAATGTTAACGGCCAAACTTTTTAAAAAAAGCTTGGCCGTTTTTTCTTCAGCTTAAAAAGATTATGATTTTGTCGATTGCCGAATTTCAATACGATGCGGGAGTTCAACAATATGATTATCTACTTCCTCTTTGTTCATCAATTTTGTTAACAGGCGCATCGCAACCGCACCGATATCGTAAGACGGTTGGACAACGGTTGTTAATCGCGGACGAACCATAGTCGCCAAACGAGTATTGTCAAAGCCGATGACATCAAAATCTTTCGGAATTTCATAGCCTTTATCTTGAGCGGCATGAATCACGCCCAATGCCATTTCGTCCGTTCCAACAAAGATTGCAGTCGGTTTTGGCGACAGCTCCAACACTTTGTCAAATGCTTCAATCCCGGATTCGTAGGAATAATCTCCTTCTACTACAAATTGTTCATCGTATTTGATCCCTGCCTCTTCAAGTGCACGTATGTATCCTTTAAGTTTTTTCACTTTATTCACAGGCTCTTCCATCGGCCCGGATACATAAGCAATATGTTTGTGTCCTTTATCGATTAAAAACTTAACCGCATCATAGGCTGCCTGTTCATAATTGATATTAACAGAAGGCAGTTCATTGTTCTCATCAAAAGTTGATGCAAGCACAATAGGAACCGGTGAACGTTTAAATTCTTCCACATGCTCCTCTGTAATATTGCCGCTCATAAATACAATTCCATCCACTTGTTTCCCTAAAAGGGTGTTAAGCAAATGCAATTCTTTTTCTTTATTTTGGTCAGAATTGCTTAAAATAATATTATATTTATACATCGTTGCGATGTCTTCAATCCCGCGAGCCAATTCTGAATAAAATGTGCTTGATACATCCGGTATAACAACACCTACAGTCGTCGTCTTTTTGCTAGCAAGCCCTCTTGCGACAGCATTTGGCCGATAGCCGAGACGCTCAATCGCTTCCAATACTTTCTTTCTAGTTGTCGGCTTTACATTCGGGTTGCCGTTTACAACTCGTGAAACTGTCGCCATTGAAACGTTCGCTTCACGTGCAACATCATATATCGTCACATTATTCATGATCAACACTCCTCATCTAAATGATCTATATCAAATAAATAACAGTCTCTTCCGTATAACTCTTATCATACGATACAAAGCATTCGTCCGCAATGTGCTTGGCGTGTTTTCTTATATTTTTACCTTTTTCGTTAAAAAAATATGTTCATTAAAGTATATCCTTCATTAAATAATGTAAACGATCTACGCAAAAAAAGGAACCTTAAAAGGCTCCTTTTTTAAAAAATAGACGATATTCAATTAGGCATTTACTTTCGCTAATGGTCTTAATTCAGAAATAAACTGATTGAATTGTTCAATATTCATTTGCTGCGCAGAATCTGACAAAGCTACTTCCGGATCCGGATGAACTTCAGCCATAATACCGTCTGCCCCAATAGCAAGAGCAGCTTTTGCAGCAGGAATTAGAAGGTCTTTCCGGCCTGTTGAATGAGTGACATCAACTAATACAGGCAAATGTGTTTCCTGTTTTAAAATCGGAACTGCTGTAATGTCCAGCGTGTTTCTTGTAGCGCGTTCATACGTGCGAATTCCGCGTTCACAAAGAATGATTTGATCGTTACCTCGAGAAATAATGTATTCCGCAGCATTCATAAATTCTGATAACGTTGCAGAAAGACCGCGTTTTAACAATACAGGCTTGCGAACAGATCCTGCTGCTTTTAACAATTCAAAGTTTTGCATGTTCCGTGCCCCGATTTGGATGACATCGATGTAATCAAGGGCCACATCAATATCTTGAGGCGACACAATTTCACTAATAACTGCCATATCAAACTCATCAGCAATTCTTTTTAAAATTTTTAAGCCTTCAATACCTAAACCTTGGAAATCATATGGTGATGTTCTAGGTTTAAATGCACCGCCTCTTAGCAGCTTCAAGCCTTGTTTCTTCGCTGCTTCCGCAACAGCAGCTACTTGCTCATAGCTTTCTACCGCACAAGGACCGACAACAAAGTATTGGCTGCCATCCCCGATTTTTTCGCCTTTGACGTCAACGATTGTATTCTCTTTCTTTTTCTTTCTTGATACTAACAATGCTTTGCGATGATCGTCCTCTTGAAGCTCTAATGCCGCTTTAAATATTTCCTTAAAAATATGCTGTAAAGTGGAATCTTCAAATGGACCATTATTATGTTCTTTTATTAAATCGAGCATTTTTCGTTCACGGACAGGATCATATCGGTTAACTCCTTGCGCTTCTTTCGCTTTCCCAATTTCTTGAACAAGCTTGCCTCGCTCGTTAATTAATTTTAAAATTTGCAAATTGATTTCATCAACCCGTTCCCTAAGCGCTTCTAATTCTGTATTGCTCATTTTTTCCACCCTTTCACATCCGTCAAAATTTTAAGCATTTGATTTTAATTAGGGTTTATTATAAACCATATTCCTTGAAATGTCACTAAAAATTTCTTTATCGATTAAACGCTTTTAAGCGGTAAAGTGTTTATTTTTTTCAAAATATTTTCTTTAGTTCTTCACAAGTCATTTCCCAAAGATCATCATGCCAGATAAAATTATTATACATTATTTGGGGGATTTATGTTTATTTTATGTTATGTTTCAGTTAGAAAATCGGACAATTCTTGTACATGTAAACTAAATGATTAGGGCTTTGGCAATCAGCAGCAAAAGCTTAAAATTCTTGAAAACCTTGCCGGCTGATGGACTTGTAACACTGTTTGAAAAAATATTCCCCATGAAAATTTTCACGCTCTTTTCCTCTATTCGCTGCCTATTTTCCTGTAAACGAAAATCATCGGCTTGTTTGCCGATGATGATTGTCTTGCCAAACCTATGACTTTGTTTCTTTATTGTTTTCGCTTTGAAGCTCTTCATCTGAGGCTTGTGAAGTGTCAGTCAAATTTTCTGTTTTCTGACTTTGTTCGTCGTCAAGCTCGGTGTCAGCGGAATCTGAAGGATTTTCTTTTTCAGAAATTTCATTTTCATTGCTTCGTTCCTTTATTTTTTTTACCAAGCCCTCAGACTGCTCTTGGATTTTCTGTTGAATATTTTGTGATTTTTCTTTTGCCAAGCTGATAAACTGTACTCCTTTTTCATATGCTTCGCTTGTAATTTTTGATGTTTTTTCCTTCACTTTTCCCGCCTGATCATTAAAATTTTCGCGCAGCTCTTTTCCTGACTTTGGCGTAAGCAATAATGCGGAAGCTGCCCCAACAACAGCGCCTATAATAGAACCTATTATAAACCCTTTTTTATTCGTGCTTTTTTTTGACATGTTTATACCCATTCCTTTCGCTTCGCTCAAGGCACAAAACGTAATGAAACAATTGTGCCACCGGCGTTATTTTTATTATTCTAAAGTCATAGGGATAACAGTCAACTACAAATCACGCGGAGGTGAGTGGGCCACTCTGGTTGCAGGGTGACCGCATGTTTATATGTGTAGATTGCCTTTCCAAGCACAAATAAGTGTGACTTCGAGCACGCAGACTTATCTTTGTATAAACAACTACTCGTTTATTGCTGGGCAATCAGTCAATGCTGTCTATCCCTATAATTCTCTGAAAGGATCATTCCCTATGGCCTTAAAAATTGTATACCCTATCTGTTGTGGAATCGATGTCCACAAAACCTTTGTTGTTGCCTGTATTGCCTCAACAATCAAAGGAGTTACAACTTACAAACGCCATCGCTTTTCTACCTATACAAAAGGATTGAATGAGCTGTCACAATGGCTTTGTGAAAATAACTGTAAGGATGTCTGTATGGAATCTACCGGGAAATACTGGATTCCTGTGTTTAATGTACTTGAAGCTTCCTGCAACATCACTCTTGCACACCCTAAGTACGTCAAGGCGATCCGTGGCAAGAAAACAGATAAAAAAGACGCCAAATGGATTGCTGATTTATTTAAGCATGACCTTGTGGCTGGAAGCTTTATGCCACCACTTGAGATTAGACAGCTGCGTGACCTTATGCGCTATCGTTTTAAACTGACTAATTTTATGTCAAGTGAGAAGAACCGTCTTCAAAACAGTTTAACTGTGTCTAACATCCAGCTTGGAAATGTTGTTTCAGATACCTTCGGCAAAAGCTCTATGAACATCATTGAAAAGCTCCTTAAGAACCCTTTAGACACTTCTTTTGATATTGAACCTTTAATCCACGGCTCCATGAAGAGTAAACTGCCTGAATTGGAGTTAGCCATTGACGGATTTATTACACCGGAGCAGGCTGAAAAATTAAAGGTGATGAAACAGCACTATGAAGACCTTCAATCTCGTAAAGCAGATCTTGAAAAAATTATCCTTTCTCTTGCCGAGTCCTACACAGAAGAAATCAACTTAATCTTAACTGTTCCGTCCTTTAAGAACATCTTTTCCGCCATTGCCGTGGTTTCAGAAATAGGTGTCAATATGGACGTGTTTCCGACAGCTAAGCATTTATGTTCCTGGGCAGGACTTACACCCACAAATAACGAGAGTGCCGGCAAGAAAAAGTCAGTAAGAATTTCGAGAGCAGGCTGCTACATCAAGCCTCTTTTGGTACAGTGTGCCACCGCTGTAGTCAAAAGTGAAAAACATCCCGAAATTCGAAACCGCTATTTGAAACTCAAAAAGCGCAGGGGTCACAAACGAGCAATTATTGCCATTGCACGTATGCTTTTAACAGCTATCTACAACATTCTCAAAAAGAAAGAACCATATAATCCGAATTTATATAAAAAAGCTGATGTTCTTCCAGTAAACCGTGAAATCACGGTAGAACAAGCTCTTTTATTAGCTAAATCCCAAGGGTTTCGTATAATTACTGTTGCAACCTAACCTTTATATCCAAATATTTCCATCAAGGTCATCGATCGATGGCTTATTTTACTATGCCCTCTATTTCAGTGGTCGCCCGTAAGAGATATTTCAGACTTGCGCCTCCTGTTTTTTAAGTAAAATTAATTAATCAGTTTGCTTCTTTGATCGTTTTCTCTGCTTTACTTTATCAATCAATTCCATCACAGCATTTGTCCACTGGATGGCTTGAGCAACTTTTTCTTCATTTTTTTCCAATTGTCCAGTTACACTCGCTGAAACTTTTTTCATAGACCGATTAAATTGTTGAATGGATGTTCCAATCTCTTTTACTGCATCCACCACTGAGTTGACCTTCTCAGATTTTTTCTGAATGTCTTCCGCCAATTGGTTTGTTTTATGAAGCAAATCTGTTGTTTCTTTTGTAATACCCTCCACCTGCTTTTCAAGGCCCGCAAGCGTCCCGGCTACTTGATCGAGTGTAATGCGCAGAGATTTTAATGTTTTGGCTAAATAAACAACTAACACTGTAAAAGCTACAGCTACTAGCGCAATGCTTGCATATAATATGAATTCCAACTGCTGCACCTCCAAGTAAAACCAATAATGCAATTCCCTAATTTTTCGGAATGCAAACATAAAATCTGCAATCATTTATCTATTCGACATTTTGTCAATTGAATCCTTTCGATCATATCAAAAATAGAACAAGTTTTAAATCCAATCAGAAAACGCTACAATATTATTGTATAACGAAAAAAAGGAGGCCGGCAAGTTGAAAGATCCAAGAATCGAAAAATTGGCAAAAATTTTAATTCATTATTCATGCCAACTGCAAAAAGGCGAAAAAGTGCTTATTGAAAACTTTGGTCTTGAGAAGGAGCTTGTGATTGCTCTCATCCGCGAGGCTTACAAAGCTGGCGGGCATCCGTTTGTTTCCATTAAAGATCATCAAATAAACCGAGCTTTATTGCTTGGAGGACAAGAAGAACAATTCGAAATGATGGCTGATTTCGAAGCAAATGTCATGAAAGAAATGGACGCATACATAGGCCTCAGATCAGGCAAAAACATTAATGAATTTGCTGACGTTCCAGAAGAAAAAATGAAGCTGGAAGGCAGAACAATCGGGCAAAAGGTGCATCGTGAAATCCGCGTTCCGAAAACAAAATGGGTGGTTCTCAGATACCCGAATGAATCCATGGCACAGCTTGCAAACATGAGCACAGAAGCGTTTGAAGACTTTTATTTTAATGTCTGCACTCTTGATTACGAAAAAATGGATAAAGCGATGGATGCGCTTGTTGAACTGATGAACAAAACTGACAAAGTACATATTAAAGGTCCTGGCACTGATTTGACTTTTTCAATCAAAGATATTCCTGCGATTAAATGTGCAGGACGCATGAATATTCCTGACGGTGAAGTATTTACAGCGCCTGTTAAAAATTCTGTGAACGGTACCATTACGTTTAATACGCCTTCTCCGTACCAAGGATTTACATTTGAAAATGTTCGGTTAACATTTAAAGACGGAAAAATCATTGATGCGTCAGCTAATGATACAAAACGATTAAACAGCATTTTGGATACAGATGAAGGAGCAAGATATATCGGTGAATTCGCCATCGGTGTCAATCCATATATCCTTCACCCGATGCAGGACATTCTGTTTGACGAAAAAATCGCTGGAAGCTTCCACTTTACGCCAGGGCAATGCTACGATGAAGCGTATAATGGCAACCATTCCAATATCCACTGGGATTTGGTCGCCATTCAGCGTCCGGAATATGGAGGCGGAGAAATTTATTTTGACGACGTATTAATCCGAAAAGACGGACTGTTTGTCATTCCGGAATTGGAGCAGCTAAATCCTGAGAATTTAAAATAGTGCATTCTTCGCTATAAAAACAAAACGACTGTAACATTTTTTGTTACAGTCGTTTTGTTTTAAACACACAGCTTTTCATAGGCATCTTGATATTTTTGAATATCTCCTGCACCCATGAATAAAATAACGCTGCTTTCATGCTTTTTCAAAACTTTAATGTTCGTCTCATCGATTAACTCTGAATGTTCAATTTGCGCCTGCAAATCTTTAATCGTTAGGTTCCCTATGTTTTCACGGGCAGAGCCAAAAATTTCGCATAAGTATACTTTGTCGGCGCTTTTTAAACTATCCGCAAACTCATTAAGAAATGACTGTGTTCTTGAAAAGGTATGAGGCTGAAAAACAGCAACAATTTCCCGGTCAGGATATTTTTGCCGCGCAGCTTCAATTGTTGCTTTTATTTCCGTAGGATGATGGGCGTAATCGTCAATCAGCACTTGTCCTCCAAAATTTTTGGCGCTGAATCTTCTTTTTACGCCTTTAAACGTTTTGACGCGCTCCTGAATAACATCAATTCCAATATTTTCGTATTGGCATAACGTAATAACCGCCAGCGCATTTAGAACGTTGTGATCCCCGAATGCAGGAATTTCAAATGTGCCGTAAAACGTATTCCGAATATATACATCAAATACAGTTCCCGTTGTGCTTTTCACCACATTTCTCGCTTGAAAATCGTTTTCCTCATGAAAACCGTAATATAATACCGGAACTTTCGCTTGTATTTCCTGTAAACGCTCATCATCTCCGCAAGCGATAATTCCTTTTTTCACTTGTAAAGCCATTTGCTGAAAGGCTGAAAAAACATCATCCAGATCACGATAATAATCAGGGTGGTCAAAATCAATGTTCGTCATAATCGCATAATCCGGATGATAGGATAGAAAATGGCGCCGGTATTCACATGCTTCAAAGACAAAATATTTGCTGTTTTGAACTCCTTTTCCCGTTCCGTCTCCAATCAAGTATGAGGTAGGAAAAGCACCTTGCATAACATGAGACAGTAAACCGGTTGTAGATGTTTTACCGTGCACGCCAGTTACCGCTATGCTTGTGAATTTGTTCATCAATTCCCCTAAAAATTTGTGATAGCGGTAAACTGGCAATTGAAGTCTCTTTGCTTCTTCAATCTCCTCATGTGTATCTGGAAAAGCATTACCAGCTATTACAGTTAAACCAGGGTGAATGTTATTTTTCGAAAAAGGAAATATTTGAATTCCCCGTTCCTCCAAGCCTTTTTGTGTAAAAATATATTTTTCAATATCAGATCCTTGTACATTTTCATTCATATCATGAAGGATTTGAGCTAAAGCACTCATCCCTGTTCCTTTTATGCCAACAAAATGATAAGCAGTCATATAAGAACCTCCAACAATCGTCTATCTGTAAAATAATATATGACGAATGACTAGTTTTGCAACTATAATATTTATTTCCTGCAAGCTTCATAACGCAATATTGTATACTTTTAGTGTTTCCTAATTGAAAGCAACGTATATCGTTTTAAATCGGCATTGCCAAAATCAGCCCAACATTTTAATAATATCATGTTCAGTACATCTCAACTACTCTCTTTTATTGTTTTCAATTGTTCTTCTGACACTAGCACGTCTCTCGGCTTGCTCCCTTTCGGCGGGGAAATGATCCCCTGCTCCTCCATTAAATCAATCAATCTGGCCGCTCTATTATAACCGATTCGAAAACGGCGTTGAAGGCTTGAAGCCGAAGCATGCCCCTGCTCTACAACAAACTCGCAGGCTTCATAAAAAAGATCATCTTCTTCTGTTTGAAAATTTGTTTTCGCAAGCAATTCCTCTTGTTTAAACAAATAATTGGGCGCCATCTGGTTTTTTACATGGTGAACGACGCGATCAATTTCATCATCAGAAACAAAAGTTCCTTGAACTCTTACCGGTTTTGCAGAACCGTTTTCTAAAAACAGCATGTCTCCTCTTCCTAGGAGTCTTTCTGCACCGGAAGTATCAAGAATCGTTCTTGAATCTATTTGCGATGATACGGAAAATGCTATTCTTGTAGGAATATTCGCCTTTATTAAACCGGTTATAACATCAACAGACGGTCTTTGTGTGGCAATTAATAAATGGATGCCGCAAGCTCTCGCTTTTTGGGCAATCCGGCAAATCGCCTCCTCCACATCGTTCGGCGAAACCATCATTAAATCAGCGAGCTCGTCAATCACAATCACGATGTACGGCAATCGTTTCTCCTTTTCCTTGTCGCCGACTCGTTCATTAAATTTCTCGATATCTCGAACGCCTACATGGGCAAATAATTCATACCTTCTTTCCATTTCATCTACCGCCCATTTCAGTGCAGCAGTAGCTGCTTTTACATCCGTAATAACAGGGCTTACGAGATGAGGTATGCGGTTATACGGTGCAAGCTCCACCATTTTTGGATCAATGAGGAGCATTTTCACATCATTTGGAGTTGCTTTATAGAGCAGGCTGACTAAAATCGTATTGATACAAACGCTTTTTCCTGACCCTGTAGCTCCCGCAATCAAACCATGCGGCATTTTTTTCAAATCCGTCACAATCGGCTCCCCTGAAATGCTGAGGCCCAGAGCAACCGTTAACGGAGAGCGGTTGGCTTGAAAAGCTTTCGACCGTAAAATCTCTCTTAAAAAAACCGTTTTGCTTTTCCGGTTTGGCACCTCAATCCCGATTGTGTTTTTCCCCGGTATCGGAGCCTCAATCCGGATGTCTTTTGCAGATAAGCTTAATTTAATATCGTCTATCAAGTTAGTTATCTTGCTCACTTTTACGCCGGGTTCAGGATGAACCTCAAACCTCGTGACGGAAGGCCCTTGTGACACATTGACCACTTTTGCATTGACATGAAAATTTTGCAGCGTAAGATCGAGCAAATTCTTTTGCTTTTCTATCCACTGATCATCCGCTTCTTCCTCAAACGGCTGAACGTTCAGGAGGGTGAGCGGCGGAAACAAATAATTTTGCCGTTTTTCCTTTACTTCAAGCTTTCGTTTATCTTGCCCAAACATAATGACATTATATGGAATAATTGTCTTTTCGTTTTGATTTGAAAGCTTTCCTCTGGAAACAGGCTTTCGTCTGTCATCGGACTTTTTCTCTAAATGCTTTGGATCCGCTTCCTGTTTTAGGCTCGTCTCCTGTTTTGGACCTTCCTCCTGATTTAGATCTGTTCCTTGTTTTAGATCTGTCTCCTGTTTTAGATTCGTCCCCTGCTTTAGAACTGTCTCTTGTTTTAGATCCGTCTCCTGATTTAGACCTGTCCACTGTTTTAGATTCGTCTCTTGCTTTGATCCCGTCTCCTGGTTTAGATCCGTCCACTGTTTTAGATTCGTTTCTTGCTTTGATTCCATCTCCTGGTTTAGATCCGTCCGCTGTTTTAGATTCGTCTCTTGCTTTGAATCCATCTCCAGCTTTGAAGCCTCGACCGATTGTGCTTCCTCAGCTTCTCGCTGTTTATCCTCCGAAGGCGGTGCTGTTATTTCAAAATATGAATCCTCAGCTTCGTGATCTTGTGTTTTTGATATTTCTTTTTCATAATCGTTTTCATATTCTATCATTTCATTTATTTCTATTTCTTCTGCTGCAGCAAACTCCCTTTGCACTTCTTTTTGTTTTTCCAGATCATTGATGAAAATATCATGTACGTCTATGTCCGTCTGTTGCTGATATCGCTCTTCAATTTTTTTGAAAAATAAATCATCTCTATTCCTTGGTCCAAATCCAAAAATCGGTGAAGGGATTTCCGTTGGCTGAAAAGATTTTCTTTCCTTTTGTGCGCCTTGTGCACTATTCAGTCGAGACTGCTTGCGTTCAGAAGATGTTTTTGCTTTTGATTTTGCCGCATCCGCTGGGCGTCTCGTTTCTCGCAATGTTTCATCATCGGATATTAGCGGAAACCGAAAGTTTCCTTTCGGATATTGATATGTAACTCTAGCTTGCATCTCTAATCTATCGTCAGTTAATGATTGATCTTTTATTTTTTCAGTAGAATTGTTTTTATCTATCTTTCTTTCATATTCCTCTTCCTGATTATCGAAAAACAACCGCAACAGTTTTGACAACCAGCTCATCTATGATCACTCTTTCATTCATACTAATCTCATCCTATATTTTATCAATAAAAATACTTTTTGGAAGTTTAAAAAGCAATGACAAACATTAATATTATATTGCTAAAATCACAGATTTAAAAATAAATAAGACTCCCTGTATAAACAAGGAGTTTATTCTTTATTTTTTATATTTTCGATATACATAATTCGTTCAATCAGAGGCGGATGATCGTAACGTAAAAATTTCACTATTTTCGGCGGATTTATTTCGCTGCGGCTAAATTTCGCCAAATGTTGAAATGTTTTTACAGCCGCTTCCTCGTTTTTTGTCATTTCAATTGCATATAAATCCGCCTGTTTCTCTTGATACCTTGATACTATGCCGGATATAGGGCTTGAAGCGAACGATAACATCCCCAGCAGCAAAAGAAATAGAGGAAGCGACGACAATTCACGTATAGATTGAATGTTCAGCCTTTTCCCCCATCGATTTGTACAAAAAATCATTAACCGATGAATGATATATAAACCTGCCAAGGAAAGAAGCAAATACCCGGCTATTCCGATATAGATGTGCTTCATCACATAATGTCCCATCTCATGAGCCATAATGAATAATATTTCATCTTCGCTTAATTTATTTAACGTCGTATCCCACAAAACGATTCTCGAATTTGATCCTATTCCTGTCACATAGGCGTTCAACGCATTTGTTTTGGTGGACATATCCACTTCATACACATGCTCCGCGGGAATATCTGCTTTGGAAGCTAGCTGTAAAATTTCTTCCTCCAGCTTTTTATTTTTCAACGGGTAAAAATCGTTGTACAGCGGATCAATGATTACCGGCTGAATAAACATTATAAACAATGTGAATGGTATCGATGCAAACCATGCCCAAAGCCACCAGCGCTTTTCAAATTTTCGAATAATGATGTATAGAAACGTGACGACAACCGCCATTAAAACATAATTCACAAGAAAATCGGTCACTTCATCCTTCAGCCACGAGTTCAACGTCTGGGTCGAGATTTGAAAATCCTTTGACAGCTTATAGTTCAGCCAGCTGACAGGTAATGTTAGTAAAGTGACAAGCAATGACAGCCAAAAATAGTATAAAGCTGTTTGGACTATAAAGAAACGGGATGCTGTTTCCGCCCATTGCTGAAATGTTTTTGAAATCCCAAAGCTTAGCACAATAAAAAAGATGATCCACTCTAACGGAATGGATATGAAAAATAACAAATTTTTCAATTGCGAATAATTTTCTGACAGCTGCAGCTCCTCTGCCGTTAAAAACGTTTTCGGATCAGCAGCAGTACCTTCAATTCCCTTCGGCAGCTCATAACCCGTCCAGAAGAATAAATAGAAGTATAAAACCAAACCGTAAACTGCATATAATAAAATGATCGTTAGAAGACTCTTTTTCAAGCCGAATACCCCCTTGAGCTTAACTCCCTCCTTTAGTAGTTTAGATAAAAAAACATCGTAATAGAACTGCTTTTCCAAAATATTTAGAAAAAGAAGCTGTAAAAAGATAAAACGGCAATTGAACACATAACTACAAAAAAGACATTGGCTCCGAAATAAGCAGCAATGAACGCTGTAAATGCACCGACTGCTCCAAACAGGAAATCCTCGTGAATAAAAAAGACCGAGGGCACGATCAATGCACCTAATGTTGCATATGGTACATTTTTTAATACATTTTGCCAAAACGGAGGGAGATGTAATTGACTGAAAATAACAAAAGGAAGCATTCGCGGTATGTATGTCACAACGCCCATTCCGATAATCAACCAAAATATTTGGCTATTCATCTTGCTGCACCTCTAATTTTCTAAAGATACATTCCACAACAACGGAGGAAAATAAGGACGACAATGCAATAGACCAGCCTATAGACAGCCGTCCGGTCGTCAATAAAACGGAATTTATCACTGCAGATAATAAAGCTAGTACGATAATTTTCCGATGTTTTTTTAATGAAGGAACCAATAAGCCGATGAATAGGGCATATAGAGCAATTCCCATGCTTTCCTGTAAGAAAGCGGGCAAATTTTCTCCAACTATATAACCGATTCCAGAATTGATCACCCAGCTGCTATATGCCATCAAGCATAGTCCAAACATATATGGTGCTGTGACCATTTCCTGTCTGACAGCCGCAACTGCATATGTTTCATCTGTTACACCAAAGCCGTACAGAGCTTTTATCCATATGGAGTCTTTCTCCACTTTCTCATTTAATGATGCTGACATAAGGAAATGGCGGATGTTTACAATGAAAGTTGTCATAATAATTTCCCATGCACCAACATGCGCAGCAATTAGGCTTAATGACATATATTGAGCCGCTCCTGCAAAAACGATTGCGCTCATCATCACCGTTTCCGCAATCGAAAGTCCCGTTCTTTCAGCAAGAAGGCCGAAAGCGATGGCAACGGGAAAATAGCCGATGGCAATGCTGATTCCTGCTTGAATGCCTTGGATTAATTCCGATTTATATTTTGCCAATGCTGTCGAATGCAATCGGAATCACCTCCATTTCTAGTTTTCCGGATAATAAATGATCACATAATATTTAACTTTTTGATCCGTTATATTTTTATAATCATGCTTTTTGTCCGCTGCAAATCGGATCGCTTCCCCTTCGCGAACAACATAAGAACATCCATCAATTACAATTTCTAAAGCTCCCTTTTGAATGATCAAAATTTCTTGCACCCCGTGCGCATGTTCATCCGATTGATGGACATGTCCAGGCTCTAAATGTGCTTCAAACACCTCAAACGGCTTGCCGATTTCAAACGTAAACATCGGGTATACTTTATACTTTTCATCATCATCAGATATAGCCGGTATGTTTGATAAAGATATTTTTTGAACGCTTGGCGCCTCCTCCTTCATCAAAGCGGAAAATGATACATGAAGTCCGTTCGCTATTTTCCACAGCGTGGAGACAGTCGGATTCGCTTCCCCCCTTTCAATTTGTGCCAGAATCGCTTTGGAAACGCCTGTCTTTTCAGACACCTTGTCGAGGCTTAGCGCCATCCTTTTTCGGATTTTACAAAAATTTTCCCCAATAATTTGCTGAATCGGCTTCATGTTTTCCTCCTTGTTTACGTTTTGTTTATTATATCATACATTTGTTTTATATATTGAACAAAATTGCATTTAAAAACCTCTCCCCTGAATGGAAAGAGGTGAATATCAGCTTAAGAGCACCCGGTCAGATACTGCATCTTGAATTTTGGCAAATTCGTCCATTAATTTCGGAATGGTCAGTTTTACTTTTTGTTCAGCAGATGCCTCAAAAATGATTTTTCCGCGATTCATCATCAGCAATCTGTTTCCTAGATCAATCGCCTGCTGCATATTATGTGTAATCATAATCGTTGTTAAATTATATTCTTCAATAAATTTTTTCGTAAGCGACAGGACGACCTCTGCGCGTGCGGGATCTAATGCGGCTGTATGCTCATCAAGCAATAATATTTTCGGTTTCGTAAATGTTGCCATCAAAAGCGACAACGCCTGTCTTTCCCCGCCTGACAGCAATCCTACTTTCGCATTTAAACGGTTTTCTAATCCAAGCCCCAAAAGCGACAGCTGCTCCTTAAAATAATTTTTCCGCTTATTCGTTACACCTCTGGCCAAAGTTCGTTTATGAACACGGCCGTAAGCGATCGCCAAATTTTCTTCAATGGTCAACGTCGGCGATGTGCCTGACAACGGATTTTGAAACACTCTGCCGATATATTTTGATCGTTTATGCTCAGGAAGTGTTGTTATATTTACGCCGTCAAGCCAGACTTCCCCCTCATCGGGAAACAGCTTTCCAGCTATGATGTTCAGCAAAGTCGATTTCCCTGCGCCGTTGCTGCCAATAATCGTAATAAAATCGCCTTTTTCGACCTCTAAATGAATTCCATCTAAGGCGATTTTTTCATCCAATGACCCTTCGTTAAACACTTTATGAATGTGTTTTAGCTGAAGCAACTTGTTCCCCCCGCTTTCTTGCCAATTTTCTTTTTTTCTCACGCCGTTTTTCTAAATATCGCGGGATGATTAACGCCAAAATGACGATACAAGCTGTAATTAATTTTATATCGCCTGTTTCAAAAAAGTTAAATCTAAATGCAAAGGCGACTATGAAACGATAAATGACAGCACCGATTATAACAGCTAAGGTAGCCCGAACAATCGTCTTGTTGCCGACAATTGCCTCTCCAATAATAACGGAAGCAAGCCCGATCACAATCATTCCAATTCCCATATTGGCATCGCTGAAGCCATTATATTGGGCGACAAGCGCACCTGACAGAGCAACCAAACCATTTGACAATCCTAATCCTAATACTTTAAGAAAGTTTGTATTCGCCGAAAAACTTTTAATCATTTCTTCGTTATCTCCGACAGCTCTTATAGCAAGTCCGATTTCCGTTTTTAAGAAGTAATCAAGGATGAGCTTTAAAAAAGCGACCAATAACACCATTGAAATGATGACTGACCATGTGGTCGGGGAAAAAGAAATGACGCTCTTAACGGCTTGATCGATCGGTGCCAGCGCATCGGCCAGCTTTGAGAAAAGCGTTTCCTCCTGTAAAAGCGAAACATTCGATTTTCCCATAATTCGCAAATTAATGGAATAAAGAGCGATCATCATTAATATACCGGATAACAACGGATTAATTTTCCCATACGAATGCAAAATTCCCGTTAAGATCCCAGCTAGAAAGCCGACAATCATTCCGGCAATCGTCGCCATAACAGGATGAGCTCCGTCTATGATCATGACGGCTGCGACGGCAGCTCCAGTAACGAAGCTACCGTCAACCGTTAAATCTGGAAAATCTAATATTCTAAAAGATAAATAGACTCCGAGAGCCATTATTGCGTAAATAAGTCCCGCCTCAAGTGAGCCATATACTGCTGTCAGCATGTAAACACCCTTCCAAATTACTCAATAAACTCTGCTTCTTTGCTCCACTCGTCTAAAATCTTAACGTTCATCTCAGTAGCTGCTTTTTTATTAATGAGAAGCTTTAAGTTTTGCGGATATTGAACAGGCAGTTCAGACGGCTTTTTCCCTTCTGTTAAAATTTTTGCAGCCATTTCTCCTGCTTCATAGCCAATGTCATAATATTCAAATCCGTACGCAGCAAAACCGCCTTTTTTGACTGAATCTAATTCACCGACAAACAGCGGGATATCGTTTTCATTTGCAACGGAAATGACCGAATCAAGCGCAGAAACAACGGTATTGTCAGTGATAATGTAAAAACAATCGACTTTGCCAACAAGAGATTCAGCAGCTTGTTTCACTTCAGCTGAAGTAGAAACAGAAGCTTCGACAATTTTCAAATCCGTTCCTTCTATCGCTTTTTTAACAAGGTCAATTTGCGCAACAGAGTTTTGTTCGCCTGAATTATAGATCATTCCTATTCTTTTGCCGTCTAAATATTGATCAATAAATTTCACCGTTTTCGGTATGGCATCAGGATGGGTATCAGTTGTTCCTGTTACATTCCCTCCTGGATTTTCCATCTCTTTCACAAGCCCGGCGCCGACAGGATCTGTTACGGATGTAAATACAATTGGAATATCCTTTGTAGCATTTGCTGCAGCAAGTGCACTAGGCGTTGCATTCGCAAAAATTAAATCGACATTATCTCCGACGAAGTTATTCGCAATCGTTTGGGTATTCGATTGATCCCCTTGAGCGTTTTGAATATCATAATCTACATTTAACCCTTTATCTTTAATTGCTTGTTGAAATCCCTTCAATGCCTCATCCAGCGACGGGTGCGCTACAAATTGAGTGATACCAATTTTAAATGTTTCTTTCTTTCCTTCTTCACTATTGCTTTCGCTGCTGGACCCTTTGCTGCTTCCACAACCTGACAGCACGAGGAGCGCCATCAAAAAAATTCCTCCGATTGCTCCTATCCTAGTTTTCAAAATTTTCTTCCCCCTTTTTTACTTTTATGCTTTAAATTATAACAATATATTTTTGATTTTCAATTATTTTCTGACGAATTTTCCAAAAAAATAAGGATGCCAACATACTGCATCCTTACAGAAAATGAAACACTTATTCTATCAAAATGAAGTTTGCAAGCAGCTTTAAGTTTATGAAATGTTCGGCAAAAGGCTGTCCCATAATTTTGCTAATATAATTTCTCTTTAATCAATATGTAACGACAACCCTGTTTTCGCCAGCTTGATCGATCCATTAAAAATCGTTTTAGCTTCTTCTATCAATTCTTCATGATTGCCTTTATGAGGCAAATGAGTCAGCAAAAGCTCTTTTACATTTGCATCCTTAGCAATTGTCGCAGCTTCGTGGGAATTCATATGCCCAAACTTTTTGCCGTCTTCATTCGCATACATATTGCATTCGCATATAAGCAAGTCCGCATTTTGGCTGAATGGAATGAATTCATTTTTAAAGCTTGAATCTGCCGTGTATACAACCGTTTTATGTCCTGAAGTAAATCTCATGGCAAAACAGTCAACTGGATGATCTGTTTTTAAAAATGTAATCGTAAACGGACCGATCGAAATCGATTGATCAGGATCGTATGAAATTCCTTTTGTCACATTCAAATGTGTGAGTCTGTCAAATTCTTTTGTATCAAGGCTATGTCCGTAAATGGGCAAAATTTTGTTTGATTTTTGCAGCATGCCGGTAATTTGTCTTGCATATTGCAGCGGTCCAATATCTGCAACGTGATCATGATGATAATGAGAAAGGATCACAGCATCTAAATCTGAAAGTGATACAAAATTTTGCAGTTGTGATAATACAGCACTTCCGCAATCAACTAACAGGTTAAACCCCTTTTCCTGAAATAAATAGCCTGATGTAGCCTCATTCGCTTCTGGATAACCTCCCCAGAACCCTACAACTGTTACTTTCATCACCCTTATCCTCCTCAATAAGAAAAAATGTTTTAAAACAGTATTGACATTTTCCATTCTGTTATAATACAATGTTAATAACAACAGCACGGGGGGATAAAAAATGTTAGGACAAAAAATCACTGAATTTTTTAGAAACTTACCAAGAAAAAAATGTATTGAATGCGGAAAAGAAATTGAAGAACAGCACGAATGCTACGGGAACAAATGCAATCATTGCTTACATGTAAAATAAATTTATTCAGGCAATTCTAAAAAGAATTGCCTGAATATTTTTTCTCTTCTCTTAACCTGTACTAATACACATTGTAATTGGCTAGCTTTGAAGAATCCCTTACAATTAATGTAAGAGGCAAAAGATGCACCTCTCTCTCTTTATACCGTCTCGTTTTTATTTTTTCCATCATCACTTCCATTGCTAAATGACCCATTTCTTTCACCGGCTGATTAACCGTCGTAATCATAGGCTCCATCAGTTCAGTTATAGCCTGATTGTCAAACCCGACGACCGCTAATTCTTCCGGGACACGGACGCCAAGTCTCTTTGACTCAGAAATCATCCCGGCTGCCACTTCATCAGAACCTGTGAAGACTGCCGTTGGAGCTTCAACCATCTCCATCATTTTCCTCAAGACATTTTTTCCGTCTTCAAATGTAAATACATTTCGGAAAATATATTGCTCAGGAAGGTACAATCCGGCTTCACGAAGGGCTTTTCGAAAACCTTCTTCCCTAGCTCTCGAAACATTACTGTTTACATTTCCGCAGCAAAAAGCAATTTTATTGTATCCTTGATCGATTAAATGCTTAGTTGCAACATACCCTCCGTAGTTTTGATCCATATGAATCATCGGGACATTTGCCTGTTCATCGAATTCGTTGCATAAAATAATCGGACCGTATTCTAAAAACGGCTCAACAGCCTCCCAACCATTTAGCAATGTCGTCATAATCACTCCATCTACTTGTTTCGTTTTTAACAAGTTTAAATAGTCTATCCTGAAAACAAAATTTGGCAAAAAACAACCCCCACCTAGCCTTTGGAATATAATTTCCAAAGGAAGGTATTAAAGTTTATATATGGTTTAATTCCCTTATGCACCCACTTTTTCTAACTTCACTTCGTACCCTAACCCCTCTAATTTCTTCACCGTTTGACGCACGATCTTTGCTTCCCGTTGACGATCCCAATAGTCTGCCCCTAATTCTTTATACGGTTCCTTCCGAGTTAACAGGTAATAGATGATTTCTAATATCGTTCGTCCAACTGCCATACTCGCTCGATTCGCCCCTCTTCTTGCGGCTATGCGGTGATATTTCGCGGATAAATACGTATCCTTCTTTCTCGCGGCGGCACGGGCACATTCTACTAAACACGCTCTCAGCTTCTTGTTCCCTTTCCTCGTTCGGCTTGATAACCGTTTCCCCGCACTCTCGTAGTTTCCTGGTGCCATGCCTGCCCACGATGCCAGATGGCTCGCTGATGCAAAGCGACTCATATCGGTTCCGATTTCCGCCAAAATTTGTTCCGCACTTTTCCGCCCGACTCCCGGAATCGTATCTAAGAGCTCCAGCGCTTCTTCAAAAGGGCGCGTTCTCTCCTCGATCTCCTGATCTAATCGCGCAATCGCTTCATCTAGGTATTCCACATGCCGCCATTGTTCGGCTAACATCATCCGTTGATGAGGGCCGATTACCCCGTGTAATGCGCGCTGGAGTTCTTCCACTTTTTGTTTCAATTTCCCTTTTGCGAGCTGAGCGATGACCATCGGATCGTTTTTCCCTTCGATCAACGCACGAATCATTTTTCGTGCCGATGCCCCATTGATATCGGAAACAACGGACGACAACTTGATGTTCGCTCCTTCCAATACTTTTTGAATCCGATTCAATTCCCGCGCTCTTTCTTCGATCAAACTGCGACGATATCGAACGAGTTCTCGCAGTTCTCGTTGGGCTCGGTCCGGAATATAACTTCCTTTCAACAATCCATGGCGAAGCAAGTTGGCGATCCACTCGGCATCCTTCATATCCGTCTTCCGTCCAGGAACTGCTTTAATATGCCGGGCATTGACGACAAGCGTTTCGATTTGTTCGAGTTCGAGCAAATTGTACAACGGTTTCCAGTACACGCTTGTCGATTCCATCGCCACGTGCGTCACCCCTTTTTCTTTCAACCAGTTCACAAACTCCAGCAATTCATCGGTCATGGTACCGAATGTTCGTATTTCTTTTCCTTCAGGGGTGATGGTACAAGCGGTAATGGATTTTTTATGCACGTCTACTCCACAACAACGTTCATATAATACCTTCATCGCTTTCCCTCCCTGCTTCATTTCATCTTCAGCTGGTGCAGTAGCCTATGACGAAGCATTCTATCCTGCGTGCTTCCCAACTCGGGAGCGACATTCCGTGGTGCACCAGGCTACTGGGGTCCGTCTATCTTTCGGACTCTTGCGTACCATAGATGCATCGACCTCATGACCCCAGCTGCAAGGAGTTATTTCGACAATATTCGTTTTCATCCTTCCGATGGTGCCGAATTTTTTTCGGCATGGGGGTCTAATTCTTTTTTTGCTGAATATAACGTTTGACAAACAATCAATTGATAATGGTATTGAGACGCAACGATTTCCAGCGATTCAACAAATTGTCCAAAAAACGGGTTCATAACCCTAGGAATAATGACAGCAATAATTTCAGTTTTTTGATTTCTTAAACTTCTAGCTGAAGAATTAGGTACATACCCTAATCGCTTCATTGCTTCTAGCACTAATTGTTTTTTTTCCTCCGATACGTAAGGCTGATTATTTATCACCCTTGAAACTGTCGTTTTCGATAAACCAGCCAGTTTTGCCACATCTTCAATTGTAGCCACTTTCATTCCTCCAAAAACTTTGGGATCCCTTGATTTTCTTTTGATTATAGATCAATGGTCAACAGATGTGCAATGAATTTTTTATATCTTTCCAGATCGCTTTTTCTAAAAAAACAGAAATGCTAACTTGTTCAACAAATATATATTTTCTTCAATTTGAATTGTCGGACTTTAAACAATGGGAACCAACCAAGGCGTTTTAAAGATCAGAAGTCAGAAGCGTCAAAACTTGCTAAAATGGATGCCTCCTCTGAAAAAATAAGAGACAAGCCTGCCTTTTAAGCTTGTCCCAAATGTAAAAATTGAAGAACATCTTCCACCGCTTTTTTACCTTGATCAATGCAGTCCGGGATCCCCAATCCTTCAAAAGAAGCACCCGTTAAATATATTCCGGGGTATTTTTGCCCCATAATACTTTTTATATTTCTTATGTTGTCAAGGTGTCCGACAATGTATTGAGGCATTGCTTCCCTCAATCTTGTAACAATAGAAAAAATCGGTTCTCCTTTTACCGGCATCAATCGATTTAAGTCATCCAAAACGGTTTGAATGATCACATCATCCGTCTGGTCAACAACCGCTTCATCTCCTGCTTTTCCAACATACGCTCTTAGCAGCGTTTTGCCCTTCGGAGCAGTATGCGGCCATTTTTTGTTGGTCCATGTACAAGCAGTAATCGTATAGCCGCTGTTTCTCGAAACAACAAACCCTGTTCCATCTGCGGGCAGCTGAACAGCTTCTTCCGGATAAGCCATTGCAACGGTTGCAACAGATGTTGAAGGCATTTTTTTGAAATAAGCGAGTGTTTGCTGCTCATTCGGAAACATAGATGGAATAGCATCATGCTGAGCGGTAATGACTATCGCATCCGCCTTGTCAACAGTTCCGTCAGATAATTCCAAATGGTAGAGATCATCTTCCTTTTTAATCTCCGAAACTTTTATTCCTTTTTTCACTACCGTATGATCCAATTGGCGTTCTATTGCTTCAACAATCGATTGCAAACCAGTTGAAACGGTTTGAAAAATCCCTTTATGTTGCTCCTGTTGTTGTTTTTGTTTAGACTTTTGCGCCTGCTTGGCCATTCCTAAAATTAAACTGCGATGCTTTTGTTCAATTTCATAAAAGTGCGGAAAGATTGCTAATAAACTTAAATTATAAATATCTCCTGCATAAATCCCGGAAAGAAGCGGTTCAATCAAATTTTCAACCACTTCGCTGCCGAGCCTGCGGCCAAAAAATCCGCCTAATGACTGATCTCCGTCCACTTTTTTCTTCGGCAGGAAAAGGTCAAACGAAGCCCGCAGTTTGCCAGTTAACGAAAACAAACCGGAGGTGGCGAAAGAAGCAATATTTGTTGGCACGCCCATAACCGCTCCTTTCGGGATCGGATGGAGCTTGTCGCCGACAAGGACAAAAGATTGCCCCACGTCATTGTTCACCAAATAATCTCCAAGCCCTACGTCCTTTGCAAGCTGAGTAGCGCTTTTTTTTCGCTCCAAAAAGGAATCCGGACCTCTTTCAATGATAAATCCGTCCCTTTTTATCGTTTCTATTTTTCCTCCTAATCGCGGCTTCGCTTCAATCAGCACAACATCTATTGGAAGATGATTTTTTTTAATTTCTGACTGCAAGTAGAACGCAACTGAAAGCCCAGTTATTCCCCCGCCAACAATTGCTACTTTTTTTCTTCCCATAAAATCTCCTTCTTATTTTGACATTCCTAAGTGTTTTAACACGACTGTAGCTAAACAATCGATGAATTCAGGTTTTGCATTCGGCATTTCTGGACGATAATAAGCTGCTCCAAGTTCGTCTGTTACTGCCTTGCACTCGACATCGTTATCGTATAGAACTTCCAAGTGATCAGCCACAAAACCTACTGGAGCATAAACAAACGTCCGGTATCCTTTTTGTTCAAACAGATCTCTTGTTAAATCTTGAACATCTGGTCCGAGCCACGGCTCCGGAGTATTGCCTTCACTTTGCCAGCCAACAGCAAAATGCTGCACTCCGGCTTCTTTTGCAATTAATTCAGCTGTTTCTTGTAATTGATCTGGGTAAGGATCCCCTAATTGAACAATTTTTTCCGGCAGACTGTGTGCTGAAACAATTAATACAGCTTTTTTCCGTTCTTCTTCAGTCATTTTCGCGTACGTTTCTTTTATTTGTTTAGCCCAGTATCCAATAAATTTCGGTTCTTTATACCAGCTTTCGATAGAAGTGATGGAAGGCCCTCCGAGTTTTTTTGCAATTTCCTTTGCCCTGCCGTTGTACGACTTAATGCTGAAAGTCGAATAGTGCGGAGCTAAAACGATGCTGACCGCCTCAGTGATTCCATCTTTATTCATTTGTTCAACTGCATCTTCAATAAACGGCTCAATATGTTTTAATCCTAAATACATATGGAATTCTATTTCATTTTGAATATGATTTAAATGTTTTTCTAAGCCTTTCGCTTGTTCCTCTGTTATTTTAGCAAGAGGAGAAATGCCTCCAATCGCCTTGTATCGTTCTTTTAAATCTTCCAGACTTTCTGGATCAGGCTTTCTTCCATGGCGAATGTGGGTGTAATAGCGTTCAATATCCTCTTCTTTATATGGTGTACCATATGCCATCACTAACAAACCCATTTTTTTCTTCGACATTACGTGCACCTCCAAAATTCAAGTTGATCATTTTATTCGATCTATTTTTGCGTATAATCATGAATAAATTCCGTTAATTTTTTTAAGGTTTCCGGTTTTACTTGTGGAAAGACGCCATGTCCAAGGTTAAAAATAAAACCTGGCTGTTTCATTCCTTCTTCTAAAATAGCCTTTACCCGTTCTTTCACAAATTCCCACGGCGCAAGCAAAACTGCCGGATCAAGATTTCCCTGCAATGTTTTGGAAATCCCCATTTCTCTGGCAGCAGAAATCGATAGACGCCAATCTAAACCGATCACGTCTAAAGGCAAATCATTCCATTCTTTTACTAAATGTCCTGCTCCCACTCCAAACATAATAAGCGGCGCCTCTTTTTCCTTTAATTCCGAAAAAATGCGGTTCATCACCGGCTTAATATAATATCGATAATCAGAAGCATTTAATGCTCCGACCCATGAATCAAAAATTTGCACCGCTTTAACCCCTGCGTCAATTTGCGCTTTCACGTATGTAATGGTCATATCGGCAAGCTTTTCCATTAAAAGAAACCAAGCTTCTGGTTCAGCATACATGAATGCCTTTGTTTTGTTATAATTTTTGGAAGGGCCTCCCTCAATCATGTAGCTGGCAAGAGTAAATGGTGCTCCGGCAAATCCAATCAACGGAACATTCAGCTGCTCATTGACTAAAAGCTTAATCGTATCTAAAACATATGGAACATCTTCCTCAGGATGAATTTCACCAAGTTTTTTTACATCCTCCAGCGACCTGATCGGATTTTCAATAACAGGCCCTGTTCCCGCTTTAATTTCAACTTGAACTCCAAGGGCAGGCAGCGGCGTCATAATATCTTTATATAAAATTGCGGCATCAACCCCGTACTGTTCGACAGGAAGTCTAGTGACATATGCACAAAGCTCTGGTTGATGAGTAATTTCAAATAAGCTATATTTTTCTTTTAACGCCCGGTATTCAGGCTGGGATCTCCCGGCTTGCCTCATATACCAAACAGGAACATAGTCCGCCGCTATGCCTCTGCACGCTTTTAAAAAAGTATCATTAAAGCTTTTCTTCCTATCCATGTAAATCCCCCTTTAAAAACGATTCCTTTCTAATACTCTTTTTAAACTATACCTCTTCCCTTGCCCGATTGTATAGGAATATAAGGGAAATGTCATAAAATCGACGAAAGATCTTTCCAGCATTTTGTTATTCCCAGCGCGGGCTGACAAAATCAGTACCTTCCCCTTCCTGATGGGTTTGCGGATTATAAGGGACAACTTGATAAAAATGCTCTGAAAAAATGTTAATATACGGTATTTCATATTCTCCTTTTCCCTTTACAGATCCGACCAATTTCTTGCTTTCTCCGCTTCGCTCATAAATTCGGTATACGACCCGGTCATCATCTTGAGCAGGCCATTTTAATGTCACTTTAAATAATTGAAGTGCGTGAAATTGATATGTGGCGGAAAGCGAAGGGATTCGTGAAAGCCTGATTGGTTTTTCTAAATCTTTCACTTTTTTCGGAATCGTAAAGGATGTTTTTTCCTCAAATTTCAAACCGCTTAAAATATTTTTAAACATTTTCGTTGGATAATCGCTCCCACCCTTTAAAAAATGTTCTTCATCTGTCCGGTCATATCCGATCCACACTGCCCCCGTCACGTCAGGAGTATATCCGACAAACCATGCGTCCATCACGGCGCCCTTTTTTCCAGGAAATGATGTCGTACCCGTTTTTCCAGCTAAAGCTCCTTCATATTGTCCCGCTTTGGCAGTTCCTTCTTTAACAACCTGCTCCAGCATCCTCGTCATATTCCACGAGGTTTGCGGAGAAAAAACTTGATATTTTTGTTTTTTTACTTCTGCCACTACATCGCCGTTGGCATTCACAATTTTTTGTATGAAATACGGCTTGCTGTATTGACCATTATTGGCAAAAGTTCTGTATGCATTTGCCAAATCAAACGGCGACACGCCGTACTTTAGTCCTCCTAAAGCAATCGCCAGTCCTTTATCCTCAATATAAATCCCGTTTTTCTCTAAATACTCTTTGCTTTTATCGATTCCAAGCTTATCGAGCACCCATACAGAAGGAGCATTTTTTGAATGAATGAGCGCATCAAACATGGTTACATGTCCATCATAACGTCCATCGTAATTGCTTGGAGAGTATCCTTTATAATCCAATTTCTCATCTTTTAGAAGAGAATAAGGCTGAAAAAGTCCTTCCTCCATTGCCGGAGCATATACAGCAATCGGCTTAAACGTTGACCCCGGCTGGCGCTTCGCTGTCAATCGATTAAATCCTTTGGAAACATAATTTCGCCCGCCGATCGCAGCAAGCACACCGCCTGTTTTATTATCTAATAAAATAAAAGCGCCTTGAGCATCATCTTTCGTACCTTGAAAATAAGCCTTTTCTTTAAAAACTTTGAATGCTTTTTCCTGAACATCGATATTGATCGGAACGGTAATTTTATATCCGCCTTTTAGGAGTTCTTCATTTGAAAGATGATACTTATTTTCCGCTTCCTCAAATACCATGTCAATATAGGCGGACAGCCAAGGCTTATCTTCCGTTTTATGAATATTCAGACCTAATGTTTTCCCCTGGCTTCTGACAGCTTGCTCCGGAGAAATATAGTTTTCGCGCTCCATTAAGGTTAATATCGCATTTCTTCTTTCTAAGCTTTTTTCTGGGTGCAAAATCGGAGAATAGGCTGCTGGAGCCTTCGGCAGGCCGGCTAGCAGCGCCCCTTCTTCAATAGTCAGTTCAGAGGCATCTTTATTGAAAAAAAATTTTGATGCAGACTGGATGCCGTATACGCCATGTCCAAAATAGATTTGATTCAAATACATCTCTAAAATTTTTCTTTTGCTATATTTCTGTTCAAGATAAATGGCAATGATAGCTTCTGTCATTTTTCTCAAAAACGTTTTATCGTTTGTTAAAAAAACATTTTTGGCGAGCTGTTGGGTGATTGTACTGCCGCCCTCTACTTTTTTGAAAGCAGCAATGTCCTTGAACAGCGCCCTTGAAATTGCCCGAAAATCAATGCCGTGATGCTCATAAAACCTTTTATCTTCAACAGCGATGAAAGCATTTTGTACATGCTTCGGAACTTTATCAATATCGATGATCTCTCTGTTTTCTAAATATAATTTCGTAATGGGGCGTCCTTCTTGATCGATCAAAGAGGTCGCAGAATGCAAAACAAGCTTTTTTTCATCCACAACGATAGCGCCTATCCAAATCATGGCAAAGTATGTGATAATACTTAACACAGCAGCAGATAAAACGATTCCCGAGATCATCTTTATTTTTTTCAACAATGTTTTCACCTCTGTTTAACTCCCATAATTAGTATTGTATAATTTTGGATACAGTATGTAACATGTTTAACTTTTTTCGCAAATTGTCAAGTGATTTTCGTGCGAGGTGACTGTTATGAATGTTTATATAGCTTTCGGCACTATTGAATATTTAAGCAAAATCAAAAAAAATAATCTAGCAGAATGCATGTTATTCATGCATGACGGTGAAAGCGCCGTCCTTATGCATGAAACAAAAGGAACAACAATTTTTAAAGAACCCAAAAAATATGAAATTATTGATAAAAGAGGAAGTATCTGCAGCGATGGAGGGTTTGCCGTGTTTACCTATATATCTGTTACAGATGAAGGAAAACCTCTATTTGAACAGCAATTTAAAGAGCTATCTCGATTCATTGAAAGCCATTCGGGCTTTGTTGCCTTAAGAGTTCTCCGCCCTCTTTTCAAAAACACTTATATCATTTTCACTTTATGGGAGACAGAACAAGATTTTAACAAATGGGATCAAAACGAAGCTTTTGCTAACCACTTTAAAAAAGCTTTAGGGATGAGCGATAAACTCATTTTTCCTTCTCCACCCCGAGTAAAGAAATATTATATTGTAAAAGATGAGAAGGAATGATTTAAAATGGAAAGAGAGAAGAATGGATCAAAACATGCAAAAATCGTTGAAACGGCTAAATACATCAAGCCTCATTTAATTTTAAAAAAATAAAGGGGAGAGGCGGAAATATGACTTTATTATCAGTAGATCAGATTACCGGCGGGTACACAAATAAGCCTGTTTTAAAAAATGTTTCATTCACTGTAAACGAAAATGAAATGGTCGGTTTAATTGGATTAAACGGTGCGGGGAAAAGCACAACGATCAAACATATCATCGGTTTGATGGAGCCAAGTGACGGGACTATTAAAATTAACGGCAAAACATTTCAGGAAGATCCGGTGCAATATCGAAAGCAATTTAGTTTTGTTCCTGAAACCCCTATTTTATACGAAGAAATGACGTTATTTGAGCATTTGCAATTGATGGCTATGGCGCACGGGATCAGTGAAGAGACATTTAACGAGCGGCTCGATCCTCTTTTAAAAACATTTCGAATGGAAAAGCAGTTGAAATGGTTTCCGGCACATTTTTCTAAAGGGATGAAACAAAAGGTCATGATTATGTGCGCTTTTTTAGTTCAGCCATCCCTTTACATAATTGATGAACCGTTTGTCGGGCTGGATCCGTTAGCCATTCACGCCCTGCTTGATCTCATGAATCAGGCGAAAAAACAAGGTGCTGGCATTTTAATGTCAACCCACATTTTAGCAAATGCAGAACGGTTTTGTGACACTTTTGTGATTTTGCACAACGGAACCGTCCGGGCTCAAGGAACTAAACTTGAGCTGCAGGAGCAATTCAATATGCCTGGTGCAACATTGGACGATCTTTATATTCGGCTGACAAAGGAGCAAGACGATGAGATCAATCAATGATATTTGGCCTGCCCGTTTGGCAGCACATATAAAAGAAACACAAACATACTTGCGTTATATGCTGAACGATCATCTGCTTTTAGTGATTATGTTTTTATTAGGCGGAGGAGCCTATGCGTATCAGCAATGGCTTGATCAACTCCCACCTCATTTTCCATCAGCATTCTTAATGGCACTCTTGTTAGCATTAACGGTAACTTTTTCGCAAGTACGCACGTTGTTAAAAGAACCTGACATCATCTTTTTACTGCCTATGGAAAAAGGATTAAACCATTATTTTCAGCGTGCTTTTATATACAGCTATATCCTTCAGACTGTCCAAATGATCGTATGCCTAATCATTCTTGCACCTTTATATTTTCAAAGCGGTGAAGGTGAAGGCATCAACTATTTATTCCTTATCTTCCAGCTTACGGTTATTAAATATTGGAATTTGTGGATTCAATGGAAAATGACGCATTTTCCGGAGCGGTTATCCCAGATAATGGATAAGTTTGTCCGATATGCTGTCAATTTCACGGTAATTTATTTGGCTGTTAAGGAAAGCATGCTGTCCCTGTTTATTTACGGCATGATGGCATTGGTAACCATTTATTTCTTCAAGATAACGAGGAACAAAACGCTGCAGTGGGAATTTTTAATTTTGCAGGAAAATCGCAAATTGCAATCATTTTATAGATTGGCCAATATGTTTACTGATGTGCCGAAACTAAAGGCTGAAGCAAAAAGACGGAAATGGATGGACTGGATTTTGTCTTTCATCCCTTACAAGCAATCAAATGTATTTTTATATATGTTTTCCAGATCCTTCATTCGTTCAGGAGATTATTTCGGATTGTTTATCCGCTTATTGATGATCGGCGTTATTGTCAGCATCTTTTTGCCTTTGTCACTTGTATCTTGCATCATTTTGCCGGCAGCTGTTCTATTCCTAACCGGAATTCAATTAACGAGCTTATACAAGCATTATGATGCTCTTTTTATCGCTGACTTATATCCAGTTCCACAAAATGTAAAGAAAAAAAGCTTTTTACGCCTTCTTTTTACCATTCTTTTCATTGAGCTAGCCATTCTTACCATTGTTTTATTAACGCAAACGAATATTTTATTTGTCGGCGTCCAGCTGGCAATCAATGCGTTATTTGCATATATTTTTGTTTATATGTACTTTTCGGGAAAGTTGTTGGCACGATAAAGGAATGGAACGGAAGAATCTTCTTGGACATCTGTTTTTTATCGTTTTTCATGGACGGTTTGAATAAACTTTATGGCATTTAAGGAAGCGTCCTAATTTATTTTCAACAGGAAGCTCTTTTTCATTTGGACCGTGAGGAAAAGCGTTCATTTTCCAAGCAACCTGTTTTGGCAGATGGCTGCGAATGCTAAAAACATTTCACAAAGCCAATTTTCTCTTACGGCGCCGGATTGTTTTTTTTAGAGCGAGCGGTTTTTTTGACTTAACGCTTTTTGCTTATGTCGCCAATTTTTTTCCCGAGGCGTTAAACGCCTTTTCATATTTATCATTAAAAAACGCTCAATTTTTTTATTTTACACAACATAAAAAATAAATTAGTGGGTATGCTATTGACTGAAGAGGGTGACAACACACTTAAACAGATGTTTGTCATTAAAATTTTTTCATGTCGTGTTCTAACAAAAGTTTAAAGTGTCAAAAAGGAATACCATTCATTATTTGAAAATGGGGTGTTGACGAAAGACACTTTTAAATCGCTTTTTTAACATGTGCATTGAAACCCCTCTTCAAAGGAACGGACTTATGTTCGTTCCTTTTTATGTTTTCTTTCATTTTCAACGCGTGGTAAAATAAAGAAAAAAATTGCGGGGAGTGTCATTATGAGCGATTGCATTTTTTGTAAAATTATTAACGGAGAAATTCCTTGTGCAAAAGTATACGAGGATGAACACGTTTTAGCTTTTATGGATATTATGCAGGTAACGAAAGGACATACACTCGTCATCCCAAAAGTACATAAAGAAAACGTTTTCGAGCTTACACCTGACATCTCAAGAAACTTTTTTGAAGCTGTTACGAAGGTCGCAAAGGCAGTAAAAAAACAATTGAATCCAAAAGGATTAAATTTAATCAATAACAATGGCGAAGAAGCCGGCCAAACAGTGTTTCATTACCATATGCACATAATTCCTCGACACGGAAAAGAAGATGGTTTAGGCATAGTATGGAAATCCCATCAAAATGATTATACTCCAGAAGACCTTGCACAGCTTGCTGAAACAATAAAAGGCGGATTGCAATAAAAAATAAACGGCTAAAGGATCCTAACAACAGGATCCTTACTGTTTTCTAACCGACACAAAATTTTTTATTTCCCCTCTCCTTTTTTCATGATAGGATGTTTTTATAAATGTGTTAAAAGGAGGACGAATCGTGGATCGAGTATACAATTTTAATGCAGGACCAGCAGCTATACCAGTCGAAGTATTACAAAAAGCTCAAGGCGAGCTGTTGAATTTCAATCATACAGGCATGTCCGTCATGGAGCTGAGCCATCGGAGCCAGGCGTATGATGAGGTTCACAATAATGCCAAAAGCTTATTGAAAGAATTGCTTAATATCCCTGATTCGTATGATGTGTTATTTTTACAAGGCGGGGCAAGTCTGCAATTTGCCATGATCCCGATGAATTTTTTGAATAATGAAAATATCGCCTATTATATTTTAAGCGGAGCATGGTCTGAAAAAGCGTTAAGCGAAGCAAAAAAATTTGGTGAAACAAATGTGTTGGCATCAAGCAAAGAGTCAAATTACACACACATCCCAAAACAATTCGAGGCAAATTCGCTCCAAAATGCTGCGTATTTGCATATTACGTCAAACAACACAATTTTTGGGACAGAGTGGCATGAGTTCCCAAGCACGAATGCACCGCTGATTGCGGATATGTCCAGCGATATTTTGAGCAGAGAGCTCAATATCGAACAGTTCGATCTCATTTACGCAGGGGCGCAAAAAAATCTAGGACCTTCCGGAGTCACTGTTGTCATCATTAAAAAAGATCTAATTGAAAAAGCAAATAAAAATGTACCAACTATTTTGAGCTATCAAACACATGCAAGCAAAAACTCTTTATATAACACTCCACCGACCTTTGCCATTTACATGCTTTCTCTAGTGTTGGAATGGGTAAAAGAACAAGGCGGAGTAGCTGAAATTGAACGTAGAAACAAACAAAAAGCTCAAATATTATATAACGCTATAGACGAAAGCGATGGCTTTTACAAAGGACATGCAGAAAAAGAAAGCCGTTCATTCATGAACGTAACATTTACGCTGCCATCTGATGAATTGACAAAGGCGTTTGTTCAAGAGGCAAAAGAAAATCGATTAATAGGTCTATCCGGTCATCGTTCTGTCGGTGGCTGCCGTGCATCCATTTATAATGCGGTAACGATTGAAGCATGTGAAAAGCTCGCCCAGTTTATGAAAGAATTCAGAAAAAAACATTAAAAGCCTATCCTAACTTTAACGATCATACGCTATAATAGTGGAAAGTTTATTAAAGATGAGAACAGAAGAGGAGAGTTTAGAGATGAGAACGAAAGAATTAGTCATTTTATCTTTATTTGTCGCCATCGGCGTTGCTCTTCATGCGATTGTGCCGCCCATATTTAACGGGATGAAGCCGGATATGATGCTGTTGATGATGTTTTTAGGAATTTTCCTGTTTCCTGGGGTGACAAACGCCGGTCTGCTGGGCATTGCAACTGGCATATTATCCGGATTGACAACCAGTTTTCCCGGCGGACTCGTTCCGAATATTATTGATAAAATTTTGACGGCATTTTTAATATATTTTCTATTTCTAGCCTTAAAACCACTCAAACAAGCAATAGCAAGGGCAGGAATTTTAACAGTCATAGGAACATTAATTTCCGGCACAGTGTTTCTTTTAGCAGCGCTCTTACTTGTAGGTCTCCCAGGAGGCGCCGGATTTACTGCATTGTTCCTTGCGGTTGTATTGCCGGCAACAGTTATCAATACAATTGCAATGGTGATTATTTATCCCATTGTTGAAAGCATTCTTAAACGTTCTAACGTTCTATCAGAAAATAAATAAAACAGATTGACCCGATCTATGATCGGGTTTTATTATTGTATATAATAAAGAAGAAAAGCTATTAAAAGTGACGTTAATCCGCCAATCGCTAAAACTGACGCCCTCTTTTTCAGAAGATGTTTTGGAGGATATGAACTCGCAGAATTGGCTAACTTCAAATTATAAAAAGCTCCTACAAGAAACAACATGCTAATGATAAAAAATAAAAAAATAACACCCGCCATAATTTCCCTCCCTTACTTTTAGTTTATGCATCTTCAACTAAGGCTATGTTTTTATTGACGGATTTTGAAAACAAGGAACTATAGGAGTGGTAAAAATGTCAAGAGGAAAATCTTTTCTATATGGATTTTTCGTCGGCGGTGTTGTTGCTGGAGCAGCTGCACTGATTACGGCTCAAGCGAGAAACGGCAATGTTTTAAAAAAGACAAGATACAATTTGCATAAGCTTGAAAACATATTTGGAGACTTGAAATCTGATGGGAAATCGTTAAAAAAGCAAATCGCACAATCAGCGAAAGAAGGCTTGCAAATTGCTAAAGAAGTCGCTGCTGATGTCAATCGGTCCATTCAAGCATGGCAGATGGAAATTGATCCGAATAAAAAAAATTTGGAGCTGCATGTAAAAGAAATTAAAGATAAATTAACAAAGCTAGAAGATCAAATCAAAAAAGAAAGAAACTGACGCTTCAAGTTTGTGGAATCCTTTTACAATTAAAAATATTAAGCATGTCAAAGAATTGGCAGGGTGTCAATTCTTTTTTGCTATAATTTATAATCATGACAAATTGTTACAGTATAGAAAATCTTGATCGTTCTCATCATTCTTCGCAAAATTTATTACCGCTTCTATGTGTACTATTTTTAGTGTTTCACTATTTATTTAAAAATTTCGTAAATTACATCTTTATAAATCTTTATTTTATTGGCATAATAGAAGATATTAAAAATGTTAGTATTATACAAAGTAGGTGGAAAAATTGAAGAGATCGCTCGACAGCTATACGATAAAAGATGCACTTCTGTTCAGCCAGCGTGTCGCTCAGCTAAGTAAAGCGCTTTGGAAATCCATTGAAAAGGATTGGCAGCGCTGGATTAAACCATATGATTTAAACATCAATGAACATCATATATTATGGATCGCCTATCATTTAAAAGGAGCCTCGATCTCAGAAATCGCAAAATTTGGGGTCATGCACGTATCGACGGCATTCAACTTTTCGAAAAAGTTAGAAGAACGCGGTTATTTAAAATTTTCCAAAAAAGAAAATGATAAAAGAAATACTTACATACAATTAACAGAAAAAGGAGAGGAAGTGCTGCTTAAGCTTCTTGAAGATTATGATTCATCCAAAAACACCGTTCTGAAAGGCGCGCTTCCGCTGCAAAATCTATACGGAAAATTTCCTGAAATGATCGAAATTACAGCAATTATCCGAAACATTTACGGAGACGATTTCATGACAATTTTTGAACGCTCATTCAATAATATCGAAAATGACTTTGTCATTGAAGACGGAAAAATCAAGAAAAAGAAAGATGTGGAGGAACATTCTTATTTAAAAACTACAGTGAATCAATAGTTCGTTTTAAGTCTTTCATTAATTCAGTATACAGCCCTTGTAAATAAAGGGCATCGATCGTTTCATTGACATCCAGCTTTGGCGTCAGCTGTCCGGCAAAAAGCGTAAGGAGATTTTCAAAATATACAAATCCTTGCGCTTTTTGCTCCTTATGCTCCTTTGCTAATTCATCGCATATGCGAAAAACCTCTTCTATTTCCTCCTTCATAAGCCCTTTTTCCATCACGAGCTTGTAGAAAGGATACATTTCAATATTCATCATTTTCATAAACAAAGACATATAATATTCTAGAGTTTCCAGTCTTCTTTCTAAATCTTTCATTCCATCACATCTTTCTTCGGTTCATAATGGGGGCTGAAAACTCCCCAAAAATTTCCCATAACCCTATCTTTTTTGTCATTATTTTGATATTGTAATAGGTATGAATGGAAGGGGGGATTTCAAATGCTATTATATTTTATCATTTTTGCCGTCTTCATTCTATTTTATATAAACAAACTGACAACTGCTCTTTGTTCCATTCGTGAACTCCCTGAAGAAAAACAGTCAAACGTATTCCGCACCATTAATGTCTTAATTACCATTTTACTAATTTCATCATACATAGAAATTTCCTTTACTTAAAAGTTTTTTTACTTCATTAAAAAAGCCGGCAGAAAACCTCTTCTGCCGACTTTTTTGAAACCATTAATAGATCCAAGCAGCACCAACAATAATTAGTAAGATGAACAATACAACGATTAACGCAAAGCCTCCAACATATCCTCCACTCATCACGACACCCCCTTTTTGTGTCTTTACGTTATCGTATGCACTGTTCTTTTTTTCGCATAGGCATTTGTCCTTCTTACTGGAATTTTCTTAACCCAAATTCGAAACGATTTTTCCATTACTTGGACAAACAGTTGCAAATCATATAGTTTCATGTCAAAATGTGAGTATATTTGTTTTAGATAGACAAAAAAAGGTAGGAGTTGTAAAGTATGAAAAAATTTGCATTAGCGGTTATCGCAACGGCCAGCTTATTCGCTTTGAATGCGTGTTCAAACGGTGCAAATGATGCGGTCGTTGAAACAAAAGCCGGAGATATTACGAAGGACGAATTTTATGAAGCATTGAAAAACCGTTTTGGTAAAGATGTTTTACAAGAACTTGTGCATGAAAAAGTATTAAGCGAAAAATTTAAAGTCTCCGACAAAGAAATTGATGAAGAGCTCGAAAAAATGAAACAGCAGTACGGCTCCCAGTACGATTTAATTGCTCAGCAATACGGAGACAAGGTTTTGAGACAAATCGTGAAGGTCGACTTGCTACGCAAGAAGGCAACAGAAGCGAATATTAAAATTACAGATAAAGATTTAAAAGAATATTATGATTCATTGAAAGGAAAAGTACGCGCCAGCCACATTTTAGTGGAAGATGAAAAAACAGCGAAAGAAGTAAAAGAAAAACTTAATAAAGGCGAAAAATTTGAGGATTTGGCAAAAGAATATTCGATCGACGGATCTGCCTCCAACGGCGGAGATCTTGGATGGTTTGGCAAAGGCCAGATGGTGAAAGAATTTGAAAATGTGGCATTTAAATTAAAAGAAGGAGAAATCAGCGATCCTGTTAAAACAGAATACGGTTACCACATTATTAAAATTACTCAGACGGTAAAACCATTCGAAGAAATGAAAGACAGCCTGAAAGAAGATGTCAAAAAACAGAAAATATCTGATCCGTCATTGATGCAGGAAGCTATTGACAAAGCAATTAAAAACGCAGATGTAAAAGTAAACGACAAAGATCTAAAAGATTTGTTTGAAACCCAAAATTAACATATGGCATATAGAAGAAAGGGGGACTAAAAGCAAAGCTTCGTCCCCCCTTTTTAGCATTCAAAACATGTGAGCGTATATAAATGTTTTTTATCAACCTGCACCAGCTTTGCCGGGTTGACAATGGATCTTTTTATCCGGATTAAAGCAGCTCACGTTTTGTCTGATGTCTTTTGACTGTTTGATGATGTTTTTCCGAAAATCGTCGCGCTCCCGCTGGTCGGATAGAGGAAATTGAAAGCATAGTAGAAAAGCTGACACAATTTAGTTTCTAATTTGCAGATGTCATCTTTTCTTTCGCTCGCTTTTCTTTTTCTTTTTTCATTCTTTCGATATATACATTTCCTTCCCGCTCAATAAAAATTTCTTCTATTTCTTTGTCTTTTTTAGCTGTTTTATATGCCATATATGCACTAAAAATAATTCCAACAATACATAAATATACCCACCACGGCAGAAACGTCATTCCATCTCCTCCTTGCATAGACAAGCTTTTTTATTTCATTTTATGCAAGGGGCTCTATATTATGATTCTCTATCGATGAAATGACGGTTTATAGAATGAGCGATTGTCCAGAGCGAAAATCCGTTCCGTAAATTCTCCCGGCTTGACTCGTTCAAGCGCCCGGTCCAGCATGTTCATTTTTGCATCGATATTATCAATATGATGGAGAATTTCCGCTTCCTTAACCATCGGCATTTTCGGACTTCCCCATTCCGGTTTCCCGTGATGGCTCAATACCATATGCTGCAAAATGACGACCTCTTCGCCGGAAATCCCAAGTTCCTTCGCAGCTTCTCCAATTTCGTTTACCATGATGGAAATATGTCCAAGCAAATTCCCTTCAACTGTGTAAGAAGTGGAAATGGGGCCCGACAGTTCAATTACTTTGCCAAGATCATGAAGTATGACCCCAGCATATAATAAATCCTTGTCTAAACTCGGATAAAAGTCAGCAATCGCTTTGGCAAGATCAAGCATGGAAACAACATGATAGGCAAGGCCTGATACATATTCATGATGGTTTTTCGTCGCCGCCGGATATAAGAGAAAAGCGCTTTGATGCTTGTTCATCAAGAATCTTGTTATCCGTTGAATGTTTGGATTTTTCATTTCAAATATGTATTTCGTAATTTTTTCAACCATTTCTTCTTGAGATAATGGCGCTCTTTCTACAAAATCCTGTACATTTAAATTTTCATGCGGCTCTGCCAATCGGATGTTGCGGATTTTCAGTTGATTTCTTCCCCTGTAATGATGGATATCGCCAAATATTTTAACAATCTGTTGAGGCAGATAATTTTCTTCATCTTCTTTGCTCACATCCCATAGTTTTGCTTCAATTTCCCCGGAACGGTCTTGCAAAATTAACGTTAAAAAAGGTTTTCCATTGCTTGCAATACCTTTTGTTACTGATTTTATCAGCAAAAAAAGATCTACCTGCTCCCCAACATTGTAATGAATAATTCCTTTAGCCATCGTATTCTCCTTCCACTTTCCGCCTCGTAACTTATAGTATAGCATACGAACCAAATGTGCGACGGTCTAACAAATATATTTTATAAGTAAATGATTTCTTCGTCTTGAAAGTAAGATAATATATGCTGATGGCAAGTAAACAGCAGCATTTGATGATGATCCGACAGCTGTCTCATGATACTCACAATATTTTTTATGCGCAAATGATCAAAATTCACAAAGCTGTCATCGATCATTAATGGAAGATGAATTCTTTTTTGCATGCTTTCTGCCAGCGCAAAACGGATCGCCGTGTACAGTTGTTCAGCTGTTCCTTGACTCAGTTCTTCAGCCGTAAAAACAAGCCCGTCTTTCCTTTTCACTGAGAAAGAAGGCGAACCCTCCGCCAGATAAATGTTTTCGTATTCCCCAGACGTTGCTATTCGGAAAAAATATTCCATTTTATGCAACAACTTCGGCATTTTTTCATTTCGAACATAATTCGTCGTATGTTTCAGCATCTCTCTTGCCACTGCCATTGCCGCCCATTTTTTCGCAAGCTTTTTTGCTGCAGAACGCTTCATTTCAAACGAATATTTCAACTCAGAATATAGACCTGATAGTTCTATTTTTCTAATCTCTATTTCTGTTTCCGCTAATTTCTTCCGGATAGAATCCTCCATTTTTTCGAGTTCTTCTTCTTTTTCCTCAAGAAATGTTTCTCGCTCTTTCAAAGCCCTCTCATTTTGATAATCGTTCATATCGCTTGATGTCAATAATCCTTTCGTTCGCAGCTGCCCTTCAATCCAGTTTAATTCGGTTTCGATTTTTTCTTTCTCTTTTTTGAGCATTCCTATTTTTCTATATTCTTCCTCGCTTGCTGCTCCGGCTGACTGAAACAGCTTCTCTAATTCTCTTTCAATGCTTTGAAAGGTCAAACGAAATTTTGTTTTTTCCTCTTGAACCTCTTTTAGCTGCTTCATCAATGCCTCTTTTTGCGATCGTTTCTTTATATTTTCTTCCATTATTCTTCTCAGTTCTGAATAGCGTTTCTCAATTGAGTCGGCACGAATGTTATAATATTCACACAAAGGCTCAAACTTTTTTCTAAACTGATTTAAGTTTTCTTCATACAAACGAACTTTTTCCTCTAACATTCTTTTTTCTCTTATCAGCTTTTGACAGCTTGCGATGCGTTCAAACTGCTCAAGCAATTGTGATCCTTCGGCTTCTTTCGGAAGATGAAAATGTTCATAAAACGGGAAAATTAAATGTTGCAATTGATACTTTTCATGTTCCCATTCATCATATAACGAAAGAATCCGTTCATAAGCTTGTTCTTTACCTTTATAATTCATCTTTTCGATCTCAATTTTTTGGCGGACTTGCTGATCCTTCCATAATATTTCCTTAATATGCTTCAAACGCAACGTTCTTTCCAAGATTCGGGAATCATTTTGTTTATCAAGTTTTTTCACAAGCTGTCCATGCTCATTTTGTAAATGCTTTAACAGCTCATCATCCTGTGGACGGAAGAAAAAGAAAACAATGATGAAAGGAAGAAACGCTGTTAAAAACAGCCAATTCTTATAAACAAACGAAAGAACAATGGCAAACGCAAAAACAGATAGCAAAGATACAGTGAGAATTTTCCATTTTTTTAATTTTTCCCGATTCTTTTTTTCTCTTTCATTGATTTTTGCTTTTAACTGGGCAATCTGCTCTTTTAAATAATGTTTGTCGGCCGTTTGCGCCATTTCTTGTTCTATGGCTGACTGCTCCTCTATTAATCTTTCCCTTTCAGATGGATCAAGCAGAAAAGATTCGTATTCTTTTATGCGGCGCTCACATTCTTCCAGCGAATATTGGGCACGCTCATATTGTTCATCGAGAAGCTTTTTTCTTTGAAATAATTGTTCATATTTCTTCGCAGCATCCTTTATTTTTTCCTTCATGCGAACAGATGTGTCGATTTTTTTTATAGCATTTTCATCTTGATGGCCGAATATATAGATGAGCTCCTCATGAATCTGTCCTTCCAGCATTTGTTGTTGAACAATGAAAAGTTTTTGTTCTTCTAATTGTTTTTGGATGAGGGGAAATTGACTTTTTAATTCCTCAAACATTGTCTCGTCAGCTGGAAGGCCGTCGATCTTCAAGGCTGATAAGGAATCCTCGATCCCCTTTTCTTTTTCCTGCACCCTTCCCAGCTGTTCTAAAACTTCGTCTCTTCTTGCCGAAAGCTTTTCCAGCCGCACAAACCCGTCCTCCGGGAATTGAATGCCGTCAGGAAAATCTTTTAGCAGCTGCAAGCATTCTTTCCGTCTTTCCAAAAGGGGAAGAACTGCTATTTGTTTTTCCACTTTTTTCCGTTCTGTTTTCAGCGTCACCTTCTCGTTCTGGCAGTCCTTCAGCTGCTTCTCTAAGCTGTCCCTTTCTTTGATCAAAAAATTGTAAGCGCGCTGCTGTTCTTTTGCATGTTGCAGTTCTGCAAAGTCCTCCATCAGTTCATTTAACGATCTGTTCAGCAACGGTTTTCGTCCGTTCGGTTTAAACAAATCCTCCTGCTCTCTCTGCAGTTTCTCCTCTAAACGATATAACTGATCAGACCCGAATACACTTGTTAAAAATAAATATTTTCCCAGCTTCTCACGATTCAGCTCATACACTTTTTGCAGCCCGAATAAATCAAAGGAAAAAATCGCTTGATATGTTGGTCTGTCGGTTCCTTTTAAAATTTCAGCCAGCTCTTTATCCCCTCCTGTCCGTCCATCCTGGAAATAAAGAGTTACATCCCCCGCTCTGGCTCTCCCTTTTACGCGCTCCACTTTTACTGTTCCGAAATTTTCACATTCGATGATTAATGCCCCGCCGTATTTTCCGCCCGCTTTCGGTTCGAACCGTTTATCCGGATGCTGTTTAACGGGAAATCCGAACAGCATACTATGGATAAAAGACATCAGCGTCGATTTTCCGGCTTCATTTAAACCGTAAATGACTTGTATGCCATGATCCGAAAATGAAATTTTTTTATCTGCAAATTTTCCGTAGCCATAAATATGCAGTTCTTTTATTTTCATCTTATCACCTTTTTTACGACCGCTTCCATTCTTGTTTAAACAGCTCATAATAAATCATTGTTTTCGCTTCTTTTATCAATTCTTCTTTTTCATTTTCTGTGAAAGATTGAAAGAAACGCCGAAATAAACGATTTTTATATAAAGGCTCCATCGCTTCGTCAAATTGATGAAAATGATCCAAAATTTGTTCAAAATCTTTCGAAATGTAAGAGGAGGAGAAAAAGTCGTCGCTCGGCACGATTTGATGTTGAATGGAAACAATCCAAACGAATTCGTTCTTTCCTTCTTCCTCTTCATTCAATATTTGCGCAAGCTCATCCAAATGATCCTGATCCATAAGATCCCAAAACAATGATGAAGCTCCATCTAGCATAATTGTCAAAAGAGCCGAGCCATTTCGTCTCTGCTGTTCCTTTACCGCTCGAATATGATCATATAGCTCGCCAACAGCAGCTATTTCATTTACAGAGAGCTTGATTTCATTCCAAAGTATGTCAAATACCGGCACAAATCGGTACGCGCTTTTCCCGCCTTCTGCTAATTCTACAAGATACACTCCCTTTTCTCCCGTTTCTTTTTTATGGCGGCCTTGAATATTTCCCGGATAAATAATCGGAGGGTCGGAACGATGTAAAATTTGCCGTTTATGTATATGTCCTAAAGCCCAATAATCAAAATCTTTTTCCAATAAATTTTGAATCGTAAAAGGACAATACGGCTCATGTCCTTCCGTCCCTGACGCGGTGCCGTGAAGAAGACCGATATGAAGCGGCGCTTCGCTTCTTTTTTGAAATTTATAGACAATATTTTCTGTAACCGAACGAGTCGGATAGCTGTAGCCGTAAATGTTGGCTAAAACCTTTCCGTCGCGGACAAACGGTATACATTCTACATCACGATCGGAAAAAATATGAACGTTTTCAGGCCATTGAATATGAACCCAATTGCCTCCTGTATGATCATGATTTCCAAAAATAATAAAAACTTGGATGCCTTCTTCATTGAGCCGTTCAAACTGTTTCTTTAATCTCAACTGGGCTTTCAAACTGCGATCTTCGTCATCATACAAATCTCCTGCGATCAGTATAAAATCGACTTTTTCTTTTGCCGCCAGTTCAATTACACGTTCAAATGCCGTAAAAGTGCTTTCTTGAATTCTTTTAAAGATGCTTTCCGGCAAATGCTCAAGCCCAGTGAACGGACTGTCTAAATGCAAATCTGCCGTATGTATAAATGTTATGCGGCGAGTCATAGTCTCCCTCTTTTCACTCGTTTCCGGAACGTACGTTTGCTTTTCCATATTATATCATTTTAATGTGAAAAAATACATCCCGGTACCCGGGCCCCCTGCCAAAAAATTTTTTAAAAAAAGCTGAAAGGATTTTTTTTCAGGAAAAAGAAATATATTTTTTAAAAAAAGGGAGGTTGTTTGAAATGCCGACATATTTTTTAACTGCGTTTACAAACAAAGGAGAACTGCTTTTAAATGAAAAGTTTGAAGCAAATTCAGAACAAGAGGCAAAAGAAATCGGTTCAAAAATATTGAAGGAGCATCAATGTTTAAATACCACGCATCGCTTAGTTACTTCTTCTGGCCGGCTTGTTTTATTTCATCGCTAAAACTTAACAGGATTGACAGTCCACAAAAGAATGACAGGGGAAGTCTTTCACAACAAAAATACTGCGCGGCATAAGCCGCCCGCGATATTCATCCTGCTCCCCAAATTTTATGAGGCTAATTTAAAATATCTAAATGGATATGACGCTTTTTAGCCATTTACCCGTGTGGAAAAATTGTAGTGGGCATCTAAAATCAGTTTTTTCCTAGTCCCCTGCATTTTGTGGGGGGCATTTTTCTTTCCAAAACTGCCTCCCAAAAATTAGGATGATTTTGGTTCTGGAGCTTACTAAAATCCGATCACAACAATGCTAATAATGGTCGCGACGACATCATGTTTAAGAACTAAATTTGAAAAAGTAATAGCTAAAAGACCGACTATTCCAATTATGATGAACATCTTATTATCTCCCATTTTGTTCACAGAGCCCCCTTCAATATCATCCCATTAATTTAAAAATCATTATGGCTAACATGATGAAACAGATTTATCAGAGGCTGTCCAAGAAATCCTAAAAATAAAAGCAAGTAGAGAAAGAGCTCGTATTTCTCTACTTGCTTTTGTATGTTTTGTCTGAAGTCTGCCGGCTACGTTTGTTGCAGGCTAATGGCGCAATCGCTTTTATTATTAAAATTTGTTCTAAAGTGTTTTTAGGGAAATACGGGAATCGTTCTCCATCTTTGTCGTTCCCAAGCTCTTGTTTTCTATCGGGCCCTCCTTTCAACACGACCCGATACGTATGTGGAGCGTAAAATTATCAATTTTCGCCATAAAGAGCGTTTAGCAATTTGATTTTTTCATTTGTATAATGTTTAAAGCCATCGTTATACGATTTCGGATCTTTCGGATTGGCGAAATGAGTGATTTCCCGGGAAACCGGGTCGATCAATTTGCTTGATGCCCCGCAGCCTAATCCGATAATCGTTTGCATTTCTTCCATGATGATGATATTGTATATACTCTCATAACCCTTCCGGGAATATCCGACATTTTCTAAATTTCCTAAAATATTTTTTTGACGGTACAAATAATAAGGCTCATAATGATTGGCCTTTGTCCATTCAACCGCTTTATTCATCATTTTTTCTACTTCGCTTCGTTCAGCTACTTTATATTTTTCTTTGTTTTTTGTCATTTCCGATGCCCGCTTAAAGGAAAGCGTGTGGACAGTCAATGATTCAGGCATCAATTTGGCTGTCTCCTCAAGGGTGAACTCAAATTCTTTTAACCCTTCCCCCGGCAGTCCAATAATTAAATCCATGTTGATGTTGTTGATGCCCATTTCCCTAGCTAAATGAAATTTTTCAATCGTCTCCTCAACTGTATGATGTCTTCCGATTGCTTTCAATGTTTCCTGTATATATGATTGGGGATTAATGCTGATTCTGTCTATGTTCCATTTTTTTAAAACATTCAGCTTCTCTCTTGTAATTGTATCCGGTCTGCCGGCTTCTACTGTGATTTCCCGAATGCGATCAACATTTGGAAAAGATGTATACATTTCTTCATAAAGCATATCCATTTCTTCTGCCGTAATGCTTGTCGGTGTCCCTCCGCCGTAATAAACGGTCGTAATATTGATGCCTCGTTCTTTTAACCATTCGCCGATCATTCTCATTTCATAATGCAGACCGCCGAGAAAAGAATCAACTTTTCCTTGCTTGCCGCCAATAGCATAGGCAGGAAAGGTACAGTATGCACATTTTGTCGGGCAAAAAGGAATGCCGATATAAATGCTTACTTCTTTTGTCAAATTGTAAAGATCAGGAACAACAGTTAATTGTTTTTCTACAATTTGTTCCATGATGCGAATTTTTTCATTTGATACGAGCAAATCTTCTTTTAATTGTTTATAAATTTCTTCATTTTTTCTTCCTTCAAGCTTCTTTTTATGAAAAAGCTTAGTGGGTCGGACACCTGTTAAAATCCCCCATTTTTGTGTAATTCCCGTATACTGTTGAAGAGCTGTTACATAAACATTCAATACCGCCTGCTTCATTTGTTTGAATTGTTCTTTTTCATCTGTTGCGGTAAAGCTTTTTTCTAAAAAAGCTTCATACGTTTTTCCTTCTGCTTTTAGCTCGCAAGCCAACCGAAAATCACTTTGTCTGAATTCGAAATTGAATAATGCTTCGATATCATGTTCAGAAGGTTTTAAAAAAATTTCGGCTTCTTCAAAAAACAAATTAGATATTAACTGAAGAGGCCGCATAAAACGTTCATCATTTATGCCGCTGATTTGAATGCGCATGTGATCACCTTGTCGAATAGAATAAAACTCCTTATAGTGTACTAAAGGGGATTTTTTCAGTCAATACGAAAAAAACATCCTAAGAAGCGGATGTTTTTTATCTGTTTTTAATTTTATTTAAAAATTTAATTGGGTATTGTTTTCGGAAATGCTCTTTTACCATATATGAAACGCCTTGTTCATCATTCGACCTCGTGATCCAGTCTGCTGCCCGTTTTACTTCAAACGGAGCATTCCCCATCGCAACCCCCAAACCTGCCTGCTGGATCATATCCAAGTCGTCAAGGCCGTCGCCGATTGCGACCATTTCATCCAGCTTAATGCCTAAATGATTGCCAAGTACCTGCAAGCCATTCAGTTTAGATATTCCCTTTGGAACAATTTCAATTTTTCCGTCATGAACCTTGATCACATCTACATCATAAAAAGAATCAAGTATCGTTTTTTCCGCCTCTTTCAATTCCTCCTTCGTATCAAAATATACATCAATTTTTGGGGCAGCTACTGGCTCATCAATTAACGCATCAGCAAGAGATTCTACAAATTGTATTGGATAAAAAAGCGGATCTGACGAATTCAATAGCATTTTGCTTACAAGATTTGAAGAGATTTTTTTCCGGTTGCCGATCGAAAAACGCTCATGAATGATTCGAATATTACAATTAAAATATTCGAGCACTTGCACAATATTAAATGTTTTTTCTTCTGAAATTCGCTTCACATATAGAGGTTCATCTAAACGGTTTCCGATGAACGCTCCCCCATGAGTAATTAAGTGGCTGTCTATTTTGAGCGCCTTTGCAACTTTTTTTGCCGATTGAAAATGGCGGTTCGTCACCAAAGTAATATATACATCCTTTTTTTGAACAAATTCTATCGCATCCTTCGTAGAATGCTGAAGGCGTCCATTTGAACGGAGGAGCGTTCCGTCGATATTTAAGGCAAGCAAGCGGTAGAGCATGTGTTGTCCCCCTTCTCTTGTTGTTAAATTCTATTATGAAAATATGTCCTTGTGAGACAAATTAGAACTTTTGTGTACTAAAGGAAGGGGAAACATTATGACACCGATTCGTATTGAACAGAAAACATTTCATTTAGCACTAGGGCAACAGCACCAATGACCGTCGCTTGATCTCCCAGCTTTGACAACACAATTTCTGTTTTTTTCGCTTGCTCTGTCAAAGCTCTTTGTTCAACCACTTCTTGAATCGGAGTTAAAATAAAATTCTTTGCCTTTGCCAATCCGCCCCCAATAATAATCCGCTCTGGATTGAATAAATGGATAATGTTCATGATGGCAATTCCTAAATACCTGCCAGTCTCCTCTAATATGTCTTTAGCAAGCAGGTCTCCTTCTAATGCAGCCTCATAAATCAGTTGTCCGTTCACATTTTCTATCATTCCGTTTGTCCGTTCTATTAATTTCGTTTTATACCCAAGCGATATTTTGTTTAATGTACGCTGTTTTATCCCTTCAGACCCAACAAGCGCCTCTAAACATCCGTCATTCCCACACGAACATTTCAAACCGCTGCTTTCTATAAACATATGGCCGATTTCACCCGCTAGTCCGTTCGTTCCATGAAACAGCTTCTTATTTAAAATAAAACCTGCCCCAACCCCATGACTGATCTTAATGCATACAAGATTGCTAATTCCCACCCCGCTGCCAAACCAGTTTTCGCCTATTGCCATGGCACGAACATCATTTTCAATTTTGACAGGAAGACGAAATTCTTTTTCAAGCTCTTTTTTTAACGGTACATTTCGATGCTGCAATTGGGGAGCAAAACCGCTTGAACATTCATCTGCGTCAATCCTGCCATGAATACCGATGCCAATTCCTACAAATTTTTTTAATTCTATACAAGCTTCATCCATCATAATGTAAAGCTGTTTGGCAATCATTTGGAATAAACGTGAACTCGTCATCTCTTCTTTCATCGTGATTGTTTTATATAAAAGTGTTTGAGCGTTTAAATCCGTGATGGCAAATCGGATTTCCCTCGGGCTGATATCAATGCCGAAAACATAAAAATTTGATGAGTTGATTTTCAGCAAAATGGGTTTTCTTCCCCCGCTGGAAGATCCGGTCTGCCACTCTTTTACCAATCCTTCTTCCAACAATTCATTTACAATATTTGTGACTGTCGGAGGTGTTAATTTTGTTTCTTTCGCAATGTCAGATCTTGAAATCGATCCGTGTGTCCGAATTGTATTAAGAATTAAAGATTTATTCAATGATTTCATTAATTGGAAACTGCCGACAATTTTTTCATCTTTCATGACAACCACCCCGAAATATACAGAGGCTCGTGATGTAAACCCTTACATTTTAGTATCTCAATGAATCAAGGTTTTCGCAAGTAATATTTTATTAGAAATTCCTACAGCTCGACGCTGAAAGAGGAAATGAAGAGAGTATGAAAGGGGATTTCTCCCCTTTCATTTTTCATAATTTACATTAGCATTGCATAAATATAGTTAGAATTTTCTGTTAATTATTTTTTGTGAATTTGTGCCAAAAAGACAAAGCCTAAAGAAAGGTGGCACTGTCCATTTGGTAAATATATACAGTTAAACCAGAGCGACAACGACAAAAGGGAGATTATGGACTGGCTCGCCCATCAAATTTTCGCAACCAAACATAAGCTGGTTTCCACAGAGCTCTCTTTAACCAACGAGTAATTCGAAGTAGGGATTTCTTACTTTTCATCTCCAATTGAATGAGAACATGTAAGCAATACGTGATCAGGGCTAAGAAAATTTGATTTTGAATAGCTGTTTCACTCATTCCATAAAAGTGCTTAATTTCTACGTGTTGCTTGAGCCATTTGAAAAAGAGTTCAATAGCCCAGCGAGATCGGTAAATATCACTTATCTCTTCTGGTTTTAAATCAAATCGGTTGGTGATGAAACGAAGTAAGTTCCCTTTTGTGTCCATAACTTCTAGTAGACGATAGACATTTTCAGTACGATTTTGTGTGGTACCAATGTAGACCATTTTATCGGATAGAACGTGACAATCATCAGGAAGTGAAAATGTATAGACTTCACGAATGACTGCGTTTTTCTTCAGTCTTGAAACGAAGAAATAGCCATCATCTGTCATCCGATCAAAACGTTCATAGTCCACATAACCGCGGTCAAACACATACATGGCTTCTTGATCATCCACTAGGACTTCGAGTTGATTTCGGTCATGTTCTTTTGCTGTCGTAATCACTGCTTTTTCAGGATAGACGGTGTCTTGATCCATGAAAACGAGCCGTAAGTGTAGCTTTACACCAGCTTTTGTTTTACGGAATTTTGCCCATTTATAATGGGTCAAATTCAACGGGAGTGTACTTGAATCAATGATTTTCAGTGGCATATTCTTTCCGTTTTGATAATGGTACCGTTGAATTTTCCAAACAAGATCCAAGAACAAATTTGCAAGAATTAGTGGGTGGATCTGATTGTTTTTTCGGGATAGCTGAGAGGCACTTATCGATTCAAATCCGAGTGCTTTTTGAAGATCTTCGTCTACAAGTGCATCACTCATTTCCTCTAAGCTCTTAAATTCGAGCAGCTGGGCTACCAATAAAAGTTTAATATAGGCTTCTGTTGTCAGCTTTTTTGTGTAATAGTCCTGTTTCAATTCTTTGACTTGTTCGCTAAGTTTTTGAATATTTATGGGTGAAACCCATTTACCAAATGATGAAATTAGTGTATTCTTGTCCATAATGGTTATCCTTTACGATTGGATTTGGGCAGGAACCACCTGTACTTCCATTGTAAAGGATTTTTTTGTTTCGAAATCAATAAAAAATTGAACATTCTTAGTATTTTGAATCATCAGATTTAATTACTGCAATGCTAGTGCATAATTTATTTTTCTAAATAATGGATTTCAGAAATTTTAACAGCTGTTTTTCCTCCAGGTATGTCTAAATCAATCGAATTTCCTCTCATTTCAAGCAGCAGCTGATTACCGATGGGAGATAAAAATGAAATTTTCCCTTGATCAGGATCAGCTTCTTCAGGAAAACAGATTGTATATGTTTCTTCATCCTCTTCTTCCAAATATACAATTTTCACTGTCGCCCCAATAAAAACTTTTGTGAAAATGTCTTCATCTTCTTGATTAAAAAGCTGTTCCAATTCCCTTACATATTGCAAAAACTTTTTTTGATTATTCATATAAAATCGGCCGATTGGAGAAGTTCTGTCATTTTGTTGTTTCTGAAAAAGCGTTAATTGTTCTCGCAATGCCGTTTTTAAGCTGGATAGCGTACTATGGCTCATAAAATATGCCACCTCCTTTTTCTTTAAATAGTCTCTCGGAAATTAGTTTTCCGCATTCGCTCTAGTCTTTGGACTAGGGCTTTTTTATCGTTTCACCCCTAAAACAGGGATGCGAACAAACTTTCCTCTTGACAAACATACATTCGCCTCAACAATTAAGTGAGGTTATTTTTTATACTGAATACGGGGGAATTTGTATGCTTGGCAACATTCGTTCACACGAATCATATCTAAAATTTGTCGTTGAAGAATTCGACAACCATTCTATTAGTAAAGCCTTTTTAAAAGATTTCTACTTTGAACCTATTATCTGGTGTTCCTTAATGGACCTAACAGATACAGCGGATCTGCTTAAACATCGTTACTCCTCTAACCCTAGGGGAAGAAAGCCACGGAACCCTTGTGATATGCTTCGAAGCTTGCTTCTGATGCACCAACAAAGGGTAACCAGCGTCGATCATTGGGTATTTCATCTAAAAACGAACCATGTCCTTGCGATCCTTAGTGGTTTTTCACCGGGCAATGTGCCTGGAGTAGGTACATTTTATGACTTTTTTAACCGGCTTTGGCTTAGTCCTACTCCGCACCTGTCCAACCGTAAAAAGCGAAAATTGAAGAAACCCAGGAAAAAAGGGAAAAAGAATCAAAAGCTTGAACCCAAGAACCCACAAATTGTTGAGAAACTGGTTCGCCGTGCTTTAAAAAATAAGAAAGTCCGGTATACACCGAAGGCACATGATCAACTTCAAATCCTATTCCAATCCCTATTTGTAAATAAATCGGCATCAGCCGGGTTATTAGGGGAAACTCAGTCCCTCAGTATTCTCGCTGATGGCACTCCTGTTGAAACCGGTGGCCGGCCATACGGGAAATTCCTTTGTGACTGCCGGAAGAAAGGGAATTGGAAGTGCGATTGTAACCGCCAATTCTCAGACCCCGATGCCGATTGGGGTTGGGACAGTTCAAGAGAAAAGTACTATTACGGACGAAATCTTTTTATGGTGGCTGCCTCGGACAGTCCGTATAACCTGCCCATCTACCCAAGGTTGTACCGGGCAAGCAAACACGATTCCGTCCTGTTTGTGAGTACATTCCATGAACTTCTACACTGGTATCCCGATTGGAAGTTCGGAGAAGCCATCCTGGATTCAGCTCTGGATGCTTATGCCATTTATGAAATGTTGGAGCACTATGATGTTTCAGCGATTATTGACCTGAACCCAAGGCGTTCCAAAAAATTTCAGCACAAAGAAATGGATATTAATCTCGATGGTGTTCCAATCTGCCCCATAGGTCGACAGATGATCCATTGGGGATTAAATCAGAAAACCTATCGTCGTAAATGGCGGTGTCCAGCTGCAGTTGGGAAATGGAAATGTCCCAATCCGTGCTCTGATTCGGCATATGGACGCACCTTTTATACATCGACAAAGGATAATCCTCGTCTTTTTCCAAGAGTGAAACGTGACAGCAAAGAATGGTATAAGCGCTATTCTTTGCGCACTGGGGTCGAGCGTTGTATCAAGCGTCAAAAGATTGATTATCATTTGGAGGATTCAAGAGGGCGCAGTTCAAGACATTGGAGTATTCGCACATATTGCATCGGCATGTGCCAGCATGCCGATGCGTGGACAAAGGAGGCGGAAAAGAGTAACTTTTCCAATATAGATCCAATAATTAAAGCTCTTTTGTCCCTATAAAGCCATCTTAAAATACATTTTTTTAAAAATCCACTTCATGTGGTTTATTTGGCATGAATTTTTTTGAAAATGACTTATGAAAACTCCAAAGTTCCTCCAAAAATTAGCTTTCATCCCCCAAAATACCCGGAATCAGTTAGTTAATTTCCGAGCCTCTATTTTAATAAAAAAATGGAAAATGAGTCTTTGGTTCATGATCTGTTCCCTCCAATTTTGAAAATGAAAAAGAGATGCACAAAAAGTACATCTCACTCTAGACTACCAAATATTTTACTTTTTTCAATAAAATCCTTGATTTGATATTCTTTTCTTTTACTATTCACTTTGTTTTATAAAGCTCATCAAGCGGCTCCAAAATAATGCTGGTTATCCTCTGTAAAATCATATTCATGCTTTCCTCTGCTTTCAACAATGCAGCAATCTTGCCGTTTTGCTGTACTAATTGAACGCATTTTTCTGCATGAATAATTTCTTCTTCAGTAATTTCTTTTCCGGTTACTTGTTTTTCATGCAGGTTTAATTGAGTGCTGCGAAAGTTGTGGAAAATGTTTTTCGCTGATTCATCGTGTTGGACATCATCATACAATTTTTTTAATTGAATATATTCCTTGCTTTGTTCTAATGCTTTTTTCAAATCGTACGCGGAATTATATAAAATATTAGACACTCCTAATCCCTCCTCGCTCCGCGAGCCCTTTTAGCTAATATAAAGGATGACAAGGCCGCCTGTCAAAAAAGTTTTAAAATTCCCTTACACCCTAAGGGATTTTTTGGAAATTAGGGAAGCTACGGTTTCATTTCATGAAGAGGAGAGTTATTAATTGTGCCGATTCTCCTTAGCTTTACGTCAACATCCACATGAACCGGTATGTCTTTAAAATGAGAATGCCAATCTTTTTTAACTTTATGCCAAATCGACGGATGGCTGCGATGAAGGGCTTCTCCAAATCCAAAAATATCTACTTCATATTTTTTCTGGGAAGCTTGAATAGCTGTCAGAATATCTTTTTTAACCTTTTCCTCAGCTTTTTTCTGCAGAAGGTTTATCGTTTCTATTTTCTCCAAATCCATTCGTTCGCATTGAACCTCGGCTACCGCCCCATCTATATGCAGCTGAACGGTGCCTTTAAACTGATGACCGTCAACTTTTGTTTGAATCTTGCTGTTTGTTCGGATCGTTTCAATTGCCACCTTCTTCTCTTTGCATGGCACATTAATGACTGCTCTTTGCACTTTTCCTAATGCATAATGGAGACCATTGCTTTCCTTCTCCGTTAACCAGTCAACTAACTTATCTTTCCTCATGATAGCTACACTGCCAAATTTGAGATACGCATCAGCTTTTGTTTTTTCAACATTTTCTATTTTTTCTCCAGCTTCAGGATTGCCTATTATTTCTACACCTATCACATGAGGTTCAATGCCTTTATAAACTAATTCGTTGACAAATTGATTGATTTCTATTGTTTCGATAGGCCCCCATGATTTTTCAGATAACTTTAATGAAGAACTTAAATTATGTGCAGGAATTGTCTCCAGCTGGCTAAGTACTTTTAAAATGTTTTCAGCTCTAGTGTTTTTAGCGATAGAGAGATAAAAATCTGTCCGAAATTCTTTCCCCCTTACTACATAATCAATAATTTCCCCCATTCCTTCTTTTGCTAAATCCTCTCCAATAATCAGCATGCGGAGATGACTTGAATAAACGGCTCTTGGCGAGAAAGTTGTCACTTTTCTCATCGCCTCAGACAATGTACGCGCTTTCGACCGTAATGTTTTAACAGGAGCTTTTGTTATTCCCCCTTGTTTTACAGTTGCTACCTGTCCCGGGTTGATCACTTGTATCGTTACAAGTAATTCATCATCTACTTTGTCTATTCCTAATGCTGAAACGATTGCGATGTCTTTTAACTCCCTCCGATTCCAGCAGCCTGCCAGCAACATGATGGACGCCAATATGAATAAAAGACTTGTCAACCGCTTATTCATCTATTTCCCCTCACATGATGCTGACGTTTTTTCATTAGAGCTGTACCCAACAGGATGAGAGGGAAAAGAAACCCGATCGTTAAAGAGTACAAAGGCCAAATATTATGTAGAAACTCAAAAAAGTGAACGATGTTCGGATGGAAGACGATCGCATACACAATCAGCATCATAGAAATAGGAAGAGTAATCGGACGATAATCTTTTATTTTAAACAGTTGAGAGAGACCTAAAACAAAAGCATAAAAACTGATGGTTAGCTTATAAAAAATAGATAAAAACCAAATTCCCGCCATAATAACCTCTACGCGGCTAAAAAATTTTCCTATTTCAATTTTTCTTGCCAGGGCGTAGCTCGGATATATTTGTCTGGCTGTATTTTCTACACCTAAAACAAGAATGGCAAACATGACAACAAATGTAAGCAGGATTCCTCCAATTATAACGCCTACTAAAAATCCTTTTTCTGCTCCTTTTTGATGATTGACAAAGGGAGCAATCATTAAAAAAACGATTAATTCTAAATACGACAGACTAATAAAATGATAAAACCCAAATAAAATCGGTTTCATTCCTTCTCCCAATATCGGTTGCAGGTTTCCTATTTTGATTTGAGGCAAAATCGCGATGAAATAGATTGTTAAAAGGATGAATAGCCATAATGAAATGATTTCTGAAGAACGTCCAATCACTTCTAATCCTAAAAGGGTTGCCATAACAACGACTCCCATAAAAACAATATGGATAGCATCGATCGGTGTATCAGGCATCATTTGAGTAGTTGTAAAATCGCCGATTTCCCTGAGCAATGCACCGGATAAAATAAAAGCATACATGAGAAATAATGCAACCGCGAATTTTCCAATCCATTTTCCGAGCAAAAGCTCGCATATTTCTACAAGAGTCATATTTGGAAAAATTGAATATATTTTAATGTACATAAGCACTAAAAGAATGGAGATGATGACCGTAAAAATGGTTGCTATCCAAGCATCCTGTTTCGCATCATTCACTAATGCAGTAGGAGCAACGAGAATTGAACTTCCAATCGTAAATAATAAAACTAACATTTTATATTGATTTGCTGTTATTTTCCCGTTGTCTAACATACCTTCACCAACCTCTTATTGAAATATTTTGTTCACTGCTTCGCTTAGCGGCTGGTAGATCCATGTGAGCAATTCAATCGGATTTGGAATAGGAAAATTAATGCATCTGGCAATACTTAATCCTGTTCCTAAAAAAAGAAAAATGATAAACACAATAAAATCCTTCCAGAGCTTATGTTTTAATAGCAGCAGAGCTTCGATTATAAAAATACATGCAGAAACGAAAAGAATGCCGATTATGTTCCACATTCATTTAATACCCCTTTAGGTAATCTATTTCTTCTTTCGTTGATTTTCGTTTTGAAAAAGTGATTTCTCTCTTTTCGTATTTTGCTGTGAACTAAAAAGTCGTGGTCGAAAAATAAGCAGACGGCGGGGCAGACGAATTAAAACGTCCTTTTGATCTGCCAGCGTAAACGGAGCCATTGGACTTAAATAAGGGACGCCAAATGAACGAAGACTGCTCAAATGAAGAACAAGCGCCACCAATCCAAGGATAATTCCGAACAAACCGAAAGATGCGGCAAGCCCCATAAAAACAAATCGTAACATCCGCACGGTGATCGCTAGGTCATACGAGCTGACCAAAAAACTTGAGATAGCTGTAAATGCTACAACAATTACCATTGAGGCGGAAACAATTCCCGCGTCTACTGCTGCCGTCCCGACAACTAATGTTCCAACAATTGAAACGGCTTGTCCGATAGCTCTTGGCATTCGAAGTCCTGCTTCCCTTAAAATTTCAAACATAATTTCCATTAGAAATGCTTCAATAAATGCGGGAAACGGAACGCCTTCCCTTTGGGCGGCAAGACTGATCAAAAGCTGTGTCGGCAGCATTTCCTGATGAAAAGTTGTAATAGCAACATAAAGAGACGGTGCAAGGAGCGCAGTGAAAAAACCGAAAAAACGGAGCAAACGAATTAATGAACTTATATCTGCGCGTTGATAATAATCTTCAGGGGATTGCAGAAATTGCACAAAAATTGACGGTACAGTTAAAACGAAAGGAGTGCCGTCCACTAAAATGGCTACGCGGCCTTCGAGAAGATGTCCTGCCACGATATCAGGCCGTTCCGTATTATAAATAGTTGGAAATGGCGTGTATGAGTTATCTTGAATCAGCTCTTCGATATAACCGCTCTCTAATATTCCATCAATATCAATTTGTTCAATTCTGCTTCTGACCTCCTGCACCACTTCTTCTCTCACAATCCCTTTAATATACATAATGCTGACTTCCGTTTTTGTTACTTTTCCGACTTTTTTTGATTCAATCCATAAACGGTGGTCTTTTATCTTTCTGCGAATAAGGGAAGTATTGACACGCAAATTTTCCGTAAATCCTTCCCGAGGACCGCGAATAGTTGTTTCAGTTGTTGTCTCTTGGACTCCCCTCTCCTTTCCGCCTTTCATTTCAACGGCAAAGCCTTGTTCGTATCCATCGAATAATAAAACAACTTTTCCAGACAGAACAGCATTCGTGATAACGTTGAAATCATGCACATCTTCAATCGAACCGACGGTCAAGACCATTTCTTTTATATAATTGAGCAGCGTCAAACCTGCCAGATCTTTCAGATCCACTTCATTTCTTCTCAATTCAAACATTAACGATTCCATAACAAAATTATGATTCGCTTCACTGTTAATCAAACCGTCCGTATAAATAATCCCGACGCGGATTTCCCCTTGTCTTCCTATTCTTATTTCCCTTGTAACAATGTCGCTGCTGTTGCCAAATGCTTCTCTAATTTTTTTTAAGTTTTCATGCAAGCTGCGTTTGATCGTTTCTTTGCTTTGCGGTTGCTCGCTGCTATCTTGCTTTTCCTTGTCTGCTAATAGCTGTTCAAATGACTTTTTATCGATCGATTTCTTAAAAAATTTTAAAAAGCTCATGCCGAATCCCCCTAACGGTTTTTGAACCTTTTACTTGTAAAGTGCCCAATTGTTCTTTTAATATGTAAAAAATCCCATGAAGCAGGCGGTTTGCCTGTTTTCATGGGATTAAATAAACAGAATGATAATCGATTGTACGAACCCGATTATACCACCAAGGAGAGCGCCTAAGTAGGTAATCATTTTAAATTCCCTTTTGGAAATAGTCAGTACAACTTCTTCGAGACGTTCAACCGAGAAGGATTCTACCTGTGCCGTCACAATTTCATCGATATCGAAAGCTTTCATAATCTGTTCCACACTGTTTTGCAAATAAAGAACAGAGCTGGAAATGACGGCTGGCAGCATTTTTTCCATAATTGCTTGTTTATACGGCTGGATAAGCTCTGAAATTGGTTTATCCAATGTTTCGTAGATACGTATTTTTTCCGAAATAAGTTTTGCAATGGACAAGCTTGTCTTTTCTTTGTCCATCCTGCTTGTAACCTCAGAAACCGGCATATCAAGCAATCGGCTCCATTCTTTAAAAAGAATGGAATAAATCAGATCAATCGTCCCTTGATGACGAAAAAACTTTGCTGCTTCTAATTGAATTTTATCTGCGATATTCAAGTTTCCTAAAAACATTTGAATCATGCCGCCAAACGTTCCTTTTTGTTGAAGAAAGTCATCGATCATTCTTTGCAGCGCTTGTTTCCCTTCATCACTTTCAACATATTGAACGCCTTTCATTGCAATCCATTCTGCAAGACTAGGAATTTGCAATTCGATGTTCTTCTTCCATTCTTGCGGCAAAAACTGACTGACTTTTTGATCTGTATTGAAAAAATGAAGTATGCTTTTTTCAATCGCTCGTTCAAGTCGGGTGGCAATCATTTCCTTGCTGTTGGATACTCCATACTCTTCCAGTAATTCCGTTAAAGTTTTTTGTTTGGCAAGCCAAGCATCTATCGATTGAAGCAGGAATGATTGTATTTTCTGCTGGAAGGAGACCTCCTCCATTTTCTTTTTGATTCCTTCTGGTGTAACTAAATGCTCGATCACCATTTTTCCTAGCTGCCTAGCCAGCTCATCCCGGCGTTTCGGAATAAGGCCTGGCGTAAAGGGAAGCTTTTTTCCAAACAAATAGATTGGTCTATATGGGCGAAAAAGCATTTTAATGGCAATGTAATTCGTAACACCGCCAATAAATGCACTAATTACGACCATCATAGCTGATGTTAATATAAATTTCATTTGCATCTTCCTCACTGTTTATTCACAAGATCAACTGCCAGACATACGATATCATAGCATGATTTACCTAAGTTAATATTATAAATCGGTTAACATTTGTAAGCAAACGGGGTAATTCAAATGGCAGAAACAAAAATTTTAATGATTCCACTCGAAGAAAAAAACGGTTTCTATATGGAAATAAGCGATTCTTTGCAAAAAGCTTTGACCCTTCCACTGATCCAAACGTTTTCCTTACATTGCGGCCAAGAAACAGTTAAAACAAAAGCCTCCTTCATCCGAAACGAAAAAATCGTTCTTTATGCCAGTGAAGAGATTTACAACGCTCTTCATCTTCCTATAAAATCTTTAACGCTTCGTCTTCAGTATGATAAATTCACCAACACCTTCAAACTCGGACCGGTCATTTGTGTATTGATTGATTCTATTCAGGACGATGAAAAAATCCAGTTTGGAAATATTGATGATTTTTGTAAAGAGATGGCGAATTACTGTGAGGAAATTGGCGCATTTTTTTGTATTTCAACATTAACTGATCTGCAGCAAAATCAGAAGAAAGGGTTTCATTTATCTCATCAAAATTGGAAAAAGGAAACCATTCCTTGTCCTGACGTGATTTATAATCGGATTCGATCAAGAAAATTAGAGTATTCTCAAAAATATTTGAAGTTTTTGCAATTTGCAGCTGCAAACGATATACCGGTGTTTAACCACCGCTACTTAAACAAATGGGAAATTCATAAAATTTTTGCGTCCAACCAGCATCTTCTTCCCTACCTTCCAAAAACGATGCTTTTAACAAAAAAATCAGATTTGCAAGTGTTTGTAAATGATTTTCAAGACGCATTTATTAAACCGATTAACGGCAGTCAAGGGAGAAGAATTATTCGCTTGAAAAATAAAAACGATCTTTTCGAAATATACTTTACCCATCCCGGTAAAAGCGAGCAGCCAATTATTTTTCATTCCTTTCAGGAAATGTATAAACATCTCTTTCCATATCTCAAAAGAGAACCGCATATTATTCAGCAGACAATCGACACAATCAAATTGGATAATCGACCGCTTGATTTCAGGTTTCTATGCCATAAAATCAATCATCAGGGCTGGAAAATAACCTCTTCTGTCGCCCGCCTTTCCGCTAAAGATCAATTTGTTAGCAATTTAGCTAAAGGCGGAGAGCTGTACAAAATAAAAAAAATCTTATCTGACATTTTTGACAAAAGCACTTGTTTACATCTTTGCAGCATTCTTTCAGAAATAGCACTGGAAGCCGCCAAAACAGTTGAAATGAACGTGGAGGGAGAATACGGGGAATTTGGAATTGATATGGCTGTAAGTGAGGATCAGAAACCATGGATTTTAGAAGTCAATACAAAGCCATCCAAAAATATTGAATACTCTCTCAATCCTTCCATTCGTCCGTCTGCCAAAGCAATCATCCGTTATTGTTTCTTGATAAGCGGTTATGATGTTTCATAACGATTCATATAATAATTGGGTAAATATAGATAAACGGAGGCAGGCGGATATTTGTGGCAGAACCTCTTTTGTCTTTCGGATTTTTAGTCAATAAATATTTTCATGAAGCAGCCTATTTTAAAAATATTTCAAAAGCGGCAAAAAAATTGAATATGAAATGTATTATGTTTCGCCCGTTGGACGTACAATTCGCAAATGGTACGTTAACGGGATTTACATTCAATTTAACATCTAATAAATGGGAGCGAAGTACTTTTCAGCTTCCACATTATATTTATGACCGCTGTTTTTATGGCAAAGATGCTGCTTCCATTCAAAACAAAAAAGCCGTTCAAAAATTAAAAATACAACAAAATGTTTCTTTTCTAGGCTACGGATTCCCAGATAAATGGAAACAATATAAAACATTAAAAACTGATCCATTCATTTATCAATATCTTCCTGAAACAGAATATTTCCAACATCCCGATCAAGTTTATACATTTTTGCAATCATATGAGGAATGTATCTTAAAACCAATTCACGGTAGTTCAGGAAAAGGAGTGCTTGTAATTAAAAAAGAAAAGGAAACGCTATTTCTATACTTTTTCATTGGAGCGAATCAAAGGATCGTCCGTTTGAAACATTTCAATCAATTAAAACCATTTCTTGCGAAGAGACAAGTTGACTCATACATTCTTCAACGATTGCTCCCTTTAAAGGACAAACAGCAGCGTCCATTTGACTTGCGCATTTTATTTCAAAAAAACGAGTTCGGTCAATGGATTATGCAAGGAAAAGGAATTCGAATCGGTCAAAAACATACGTATGTATCCAACTTGTCAAAAGGCGGTTCTGTCGTTTCCCTTGAACAATGGGAAAAAGATATTCCAAGGCAGCGATTGAACCATATTTATAACCAAATCGAACAGCTTGCTCACCATCTTCCGCAAAAAATTGAAAAAAATTTTGCTCCTTTATTTGAGCTTGGTGTGGACATCGGCATTGATTTGCAAAATGAAACGATATGGATTTTAGATATTAATTCTAAACCAGGGAGAAATGTCGTTTTAAAAACAGATCCTGCGAGAAAAACAGTTCTGTACGAAGCTCCTGTCCGATATGCCCGCTACTTGCAACACTCACTACAAACCGGGGTGGAAATAAATGATTTATCAAATTAAACAGGCAGACCACCTAAACCAAACCGTTTTGCTTCCTAGCTCTTTTTCCCATGTAACGATCGAATCGATCTCTTTCGGCAAACGGAAAATAGCGTGCCGTTCTATTCTCCATCACGAAGACAGCCAAAGCATTTATATTTCAAAAGATATTGCCGAATCTCTGCTTTTACCTAAAAATATTAGGATCAAAGCTTTAGTCCATAGTGAAACGCTATTTTTAGGCCCCGTTGTCGGCATTTTCACAGCAGGTTTTTATAAATCCCTTTTGCGCCCATTAGGCGACAGATCGATATTTTTTTCAAAATTAGTGGTCAACGGCTGTTCAACAGGCGCTTTTTGTTTTGTATTTGGGATACATCAAATTCATTGGGATTTAGAGATGATTGAAGGCTATACATTCAATGAATCCGGATGGGTAAAAATAACCGTTCCATTTCCAAATGTCATCTATGATCGTCTTCCAAATCGGAAGGTAGAAAACTCAGACTACTTTCAGTCTGCGAAAAAAAACTTATTTATGCGCTCAATTCCGCTTTTCAACTCAGGCTTTTTCAACAAATGGGATGTCCATCATATTTTATCCAAAGATGGGACAGTAAGGCATTACTTGCCGGAGACATATCATGCTCCGTCCATAAAAACAATTGAACAGCTGATTAACCGCTTTCAAACGATTTATTTAAAACCTGAAAACGGAAGCCTTGGCCTAGGAATATTTAAGCTGGTGAAAAATCGGAAAAATGGATCAATTCTTTGCTGCTATTATGATGAGAACGGAAAAGGCCAGTTGAAGCTGTTCTCTTCTATTGAAGGCTTTTTGCAGCGTTTTTTTACACAGCGATCATTAGATCAATATATTGCTCAACAAGGCATTTCTCTTCTTCAATCGAATGGAAATCCTGTCGATTTCCGTGTGCACACAAACAAGAACGAAAACGGAATCTGGCTTGTCAGTGCAATCGCTGCGAAATTGGCGGGAAAGGGAAATCCTACAACACACGTAAAAAACGGAGGAACAATAAAATCTTTGCATGAATTATCATTGCCGTTGAATAAAGAGGACATTTACCGTTCACTTTCCACCGCGGCCCTTTCTATTAGCAAGGCAATTGATCGCAAAATGGACGGTGAAATCGGAGAAATCGGTTTTGATTTCGGCATCGACAATAACGGGAACATATGGCTATTTGAAGCGAACTCGAAGCCTGGCCGCTCCATTTTTATGCATAAAGATTTGCAGCAAGAAGACCGGCTAACATTGCGCTTTCCATTCCAATATGCCGAATATTTAATGAAAAAAACAATTTCAACTGAGGAGATCTATGATGCCCCATGAAATGCTCGTCGGAATTTTAGCTGGTGATAACGATCGAAGCGGTTCTTTTTATGGAAACATTTCGTTATTTAAAGCTATACAAAGACATTTGGCTGAGCAGCACAGTTCAAGCTTTGTTTTTACACCTTCTGGCATGAAAGAAAAATCGATCGTCGGCTATATATATGAACCGAACGAAAATCGCTGGTTGAAAAAAAAGTTTCTATATCCAGATGTTGTCTATAATCGCTATCCGTTTCGCGATACAGTTCAAAAAACAGATTTCGTTTTCCGCTCTTTAAACAAAAAAAACATCCCTTATTTCAACAGACATTTTTTTAATAAATGGGATGTCATTACTTGTTTGCAAAAAAATAAGCACCTTCTTCCTGTCATACCTGAATCGCAATTAGTAACATCGAAACAAGATTTTTATACATTTTTTGAAAAATACCCCTCCGTTTATTTAAAGCCTGTTGGACAAAGCCAAGGGAAAGGAATCATTAAAATAACAGCCGAATCCAAACATAACTACATTATCAAAACGGTAAATTCTATAAAAAATGAATTTTCATTGGAAAATATTTGGAAAGAAATAAAACACATTCTAAACGAGCCGTATATGATGCAGCAGGAGATCATCTCCGATCAGATTAACAGTCAGAAATACGACTTGCGCATTCTCGTTCATTACAGTCAAAACCAATATGTTATTTCGGGAATTGGCGTGCGCGCATCTAAAAACATTACAACACATGTAGTACATGGAGGCACTATCCTTCCCTTCTCCTTTGTCAAAAACCGTGTCGATACAAAAAAACTGGAAATTATTTGCCATGAAATTGGCAGCACACTCTCTCAATGTTTTCAATTCATTGGGGAATTTTCTATTGATGCTGGAATTGATACAAAAGGAAATATTTTTATTTATGAGGTTAATTCGAAACCGATGGTGTTCGATGAAAAAGACATATTCCAAAACGGAATTGTCCATCTAAGCAAATTGTTCCATCATTTAGCAAAAAATCGAATCGATTTCAAAAAAACTTGATAAAAACGGATGCACAAGCCACAAATTTTTGTAATCATCCATGATATCATACATTCTTTTTATAATTTTACCTTTTCCTGAGCAACCTAATGAATAATTCCAGTGAATAAGGAGGGTAATACGGTTATGGATAAGGATAAGGAAGTAAAAGATTCGCTATATGAAGGTCGTGATCAATCGTTTATGGACATTGACAGAATGATTAATGAAGGTCTTTCAGGAGGATCTGTTCACTACCGTTACAATGCGACCAATATTGAAGAAACAAGGGACCTCGAGGAAGAAGAACCGCCTTTTGACATAGAGAAAAATAACGGAAAGTAAGCCTGATGTTTGAAAAACACATCAGGCTTTTTAAATTTTAGCTGTAAAAGAATTCAGAGCTTAAAGCTTAAAAGCCCCTTTCGTTATGTTTCCTGAATGATTGCATGCTCTCCTTCATGGCATTGGCTGCAATATAAAAGATGTATGCATTGATGATTGTTTAGTGAATCTCTTTTTCCATCTAAAAGCTTCATCAAGTCCATTTCCATATAAGCACTGTAGTCATCTAAATAGTCAGTAGTTTTCCCTGCATCCAATAAAATGCCTCCGCATTTGGAACAATACTTATGAAGTTGCTGAAATCCATTGCATAACGGACAGGCTCGCATGTGAAAACTCCTTTATTTGTTATTGATTTATGTATAATGTTCCCTTTCTCGTCTGATTTACAGAGTAACGACACAAAACAGAAATTACCATTTCTCATTTCGAATAGATTTTTACATCCTACTCATACTACTTAATGAACAGCATACATCCCGATGGGTTAAGCCGAGTTCGGCAGTGAATCTTTTGATTCACGCTGGTGCAACTCCAGCTAACCCAGCCAAAAAAAAATTCACAAGGAGTTGAAAATTATGGCTCAACAAAACCGAAGCAACAACTCTAACCAACTTTTAGTTCCTGGTGCACAACAAGCGCTTGAACAAATGAAATACGAAATCGCAACAGAATTCGGTGTAAATCTCGGACCAGACACAACTTCCCGTGCCAATGGATCTGTTGGTGGAGAAATCACAAAGCGTTTAGTTGCACTTGCTCAACAACAAATTGGCGGTTTCCAACAACAATAACTAAAAAATTTATATTCATGGCTATGGAGGCACTACCCGTGTCTCCTTTTATTTGAGAATAAGGAGGTTTTTCAAATGACAGTTGGTACAAAATTGATGGAAACTATTTCAAGCTGTGAAAGTGCGGTTGCGAACTTACATAGCTTCGCACTGGAAACAGAAGATCAACAAGCTAAGCAGTTATACCAAAACCTTGCAAAACAACAACAGGAAGTGCTTGACCATTTAAAAGCGAGGCTAAATTACATTCAAAACGAAGAGCCGCAATTTAAACAGCTATAAATCAGGAGGGGACCATTCACTCTCCTGATATTTCCCATTTTGTTCTTGAACCCTTCCAATTCAGATCCCTCTTTCTATTTCTGTTAATTCTATTCCTTCCAAGCTTGATTCCATTAAAGGAAAATCGCCCTCTCTTCAACTTTCAAATCCACTCACGAAGTGTCGTGTTTCCCTGATTTCGTTCGAGCAGCTGTTATAAGCTTTTAAAATCTGATCTTTCTAAAAACAATTGCAGTAATAAAAGTCTATAAAAACCTTCGATATCCGTTAGATCATCACATTGAGATAGACTGCCAAACAATCGATTTAATATTCAGAAAAAAACAAAAATATGGTATATGTTTCATGTTTTTACTAAAGTATCTAAATATTGGGAGAAGGAATAAAAAACTGAAGATCATTTTGTTAAAGAAAGCGCCATCAAGGAAGTCTTGTCTGCACGCGCAATTTGTCGATTATAAAAAAATTCTTGATTCATGCCGCCAGCTGCAACATCATCTACAGGCTATTTGCTCAGAATGTGCTTTTCGGCAAATATGAAGTCTTTCTGTTGTTTTACACCATCCTAAAATCTTCGCCTTTATAAAACATTGTTCATTTTCGGATATAAAATTTAACGAATTTGAATAAAAATTTAAAAATAATCGAAAAAATTATTATTTAGCTGCCGATATATACAATGGACACTAATAATGAATTTTGAAGGGGAAATCAACAAATGTTTAAAAAAAGAAAACAAGTTCCATCACTTTTTGAAAAACAAGTGGATCTTTACCAAGTAAAACTTGACGTGACAGATGAAAAATATCAAAGGCAATTAGCAATGGTCGACCTGACAAAGGATGATCTTATTTGCATTCTTATATTAAAAGATGCGATTGAAGAAAACATAAAGTATATTATTGATTCATTTTATGACGCTCTCCATCAAGAACCATTTTTGATTGACTTGATTAATAAATACAGCTCGCTCGAAAAGCAGAAGGAAAGATTGAAAAAACATGTGCTGCTTATGTTTAGCGGATCCTTGACAGATGCAGATATAACAAGAATGAAGCGGATTGCTGTGGCCCACGTCCGCATTGGATTAGATTCCATCTGGTACATGAGTTCATTCCAGCAATTACAGAAATCTATTTTTTCTGTTGTTGCGAAAGCGTGTCCATCGAAGGAAGATTATCATAAAGCGGTGGTCACCATTGCAAAAATGTTAAACTTTGAACAGCAAATTGTGCTGGAAGCATATAATGAGGAGTATTTAAAAAGACGGCAAAAAATCGAAAAGGAAAAACAGGAGCTTCATGAAAACATCGCCCAAACCTCCATTCGTCTTGCTGATCTTATTGAATCAGCCAATTCAGCTATACAAAAAATTAACGAACAATCCAAACAATTTGCCTTAATTGCAGTTGATCGTTTTGAAACAGCGGCATCAACCGAAGCAGAGGTCAGCTCAAGGAGAGAAGACTTGAATTTTCACTCCGATTTAATGGTCAATATAAAAGAACGGACAGATGATATTGCTTTAAAAATAAAGTCGCTTGAACAAACTTCTGAAAAAATTAATCATGTCGTCTCGATTGTTACTTCTATTGCTGAACAAACTAACTTGCTGGCTTTAAATGCCGCAATTGAATCAGCGCGCGCAGGGGAATACGGGAAAGGATTCGCTGTTGTTGCTAGTGAAGTGAGAAAGCTGGCGGAAGAAACAAAAAATTCCGTGCTTGGCGTTTCCAATTTAATTGAGGAAATCAGAGCGAAAATTAACGATACCGCTTCATCTATTGTGGAAGTAACAGAGCTTACAGGCAATGGTTCGCAAAGAATGAAAGAGATGAACCAATTCTTCGACAATATTTTGTATGCCTTCGACAAAAATAAAGAACAAACTGAAAAGACGAAAAATGAACTCGAAAACTTTGCTGAAATCATTGATGATATAACAAATTTCATTGCGCAAATCAATGAGACTTCAGAACATTTAAAAAAGCTGGCCAATCATATATAAAGGTCCTTTTTCAAGCTGGCGACAAAGGGGGTGTCTAATAAGTCGTTTTTACGACTTATGGACGCCCCCATGAATGTTTTAGAAACGTTGATATATCGGTGTTTATGATTTTTTGTTTTCAATGGGGATTTGACTTTCTGGACAGCCCCTTGATTATTTATTTGGATGAATCTTCAAAAAGCTGAACAACCTTTATCCGCTAAAATAGTTGAGTCGTAAAAGGAGATCCAATTGGTCGCTTGAAGGTTAAAAAATGAGGACATATGTTCATATATTGAACATAGTATCCCAACAAATAGTATGTGTTGATTTTTTTATACCCCAAGATATTTATGCTGGATATCAGCATTATTCAGTGATTTCTTTTTTGTAAGAAAATACTATCTGCGTAACTTCTGTTCCTGCGTTCTTAAATGAAGAAATCAGAAAAATCAGTATTTTCAAATAAACCGGCTGGCTCGGAGAAGCTGTCATCAAGATGTATCAAAGTGGCATAAGTACGCGGGAGATTGGCAAGTTTATTGAACGAATTTTTGGAATGCTTATTCTCCTGCAACGATCAGTCGTATGACCGATGTCGTGAAGGAATACATCGAGAAATGGCACACTCGTCCTCTACATAAGCGTTATTCCGTCTTATATTTGGATGGTTTATACGTAAAACTTCGTCGAGATACGGTAGAAGATTAAAAACAGTAATTTAAACTTTGCTTTATGTATATTTCTCTTCCCAACACAAATAATATTTTCTGTAAAAAAAATCAAAGGAGGAACAATCATATGGCTCTCATTCCTTACGATCCTTTTTCTGAGATTAATCAATTTAGACGAAATATGAACCGCATTTTTTCTGAAAGCTTTCCACATTTTTTTGAAAATTTTGAGACTATGAATACCCCCCGGCTTGATATTCATGAAACTGCTAATGAAGTAATTGTTACGTGTGATTTGCCCGGCCTTGAAAAAAAGGAAGACGTTGACATTCATCTTGATCGCAACGTTCTTACGATCAGCGGCACAATTCAAAGAAGCAAAGAAGTAAAGGAAGAAGAAATGCATAGACGCGAACGGTTTGTCGGGCGGTTTCACCGCGCTGTTGCATTGCCGGCAAATGTAAAAGAAGAAGAAGTGAGCGCGACATATAAAAATGGCGTTTTGGAAATCCGTATTCCAAAACAAACCGAAAACAACAAAAAGAAAATTGATATTCAGTTTCATTAATTGTTTCGTGAGGTTGCAAAATTTCAATCAGCCTCACTTTTTTATTGCAATTTTCGCCAAGTACGATTATGATGAATATATAACATCAAAAATCTATATATTGTGTAATCAAAAACAATTAAATACTATATATTGAAAACCTAACGACAAAGGTGCTGTTTTCAGCTTAAAAGGGAATCCGGTGAGAATCCGGAACTGTCCCCGCAACTGTGAGTGCTACGAAATGAATAATCCACTGTACGTTTCGTATGGGAAGGATTCAAAGTAGGATGAAGCACGAGTCAGGAGACCTGCCTTTGTCCGAACGTTTCTAATTCTTCGGGGGTTGGGAAGATGAAACGATGGTTTGAATGGAGTAGTTTCGCCTTGTAAACTGCCTCCCTTTTAATCATCGTTTGATCCGCTCAGCTTCCTGAGCGGTTTTTTATTTTGATAAGGAGGATGTTTGATGAATATTACGAAAGCATTAAATCTATACGAGGTTTTTCAAAATCATTTTAACAGGAGCGATTGGGAGCTTTATCTAAGACAGCTTGAAAAAAAGTTTCCATCCCTTTCCTTTCATGAATACAGCGAGAGAGTGTCGACAACCCTACAATACCAGCAGATTGATGATCTTGAAAAATTTACAAACCTGCTGATTATTGAAGCTTTAGCAAACATTTCGGAAAGTGAGCCGGATTGGACTTTTTTAGCTGCACACGTATTTCTTGAAAAAATTTACTATGAAGCGAGCCAAAACAGAAATTACAACCAACCGGGCTACGGCGATTTTTATTTGTTAATCGAAACATTAACCGATCTTGGAATCTACAGCCCTCTTTTGCTAGAGCATTATTCAAAAGAGGAAATTATGGAGCTGGGAAATGCCATTGATCCTGAGAAGGACAAGCTGTTTACATACATCGGATTAAGGACCCTTTACGACCGGTATTTAGCTAAAGATTTTTATAAACGAACATTTGAGCTTCCACAGGAACGTTTTATGATCATCGCTATGACGTTAATGATCAACGAGCATCCGTCCAAACGTTTGCATCTTGTAAAGGAAGCGTATTGGGCACTGAGCCATTTATATATGACGGTTGCAACACCGACATTGGCTAATGCAGGAAAATCAGTCGGTCAGCTTTCAAGCTGCTTTATTGATACGGTAGACGACAGCCTTCAAGGCATTTATGATTCGAACACTGATATTGCCAATGTTTCTAAAAGCGGCGGAGGCATTGGAGTTTATTTAGGGAAAATCAGAAGCCGCGGAAGCGATATCCGGGGGTTCAAAGGAGTTTCATCAGGTGTCATTCCTTGGATGAAGCAATTAAATAATACGGCAGTGAGCGTCGACCAGCTCGGCCAAAGAAAAGGAGCAATTGCCGTTTATTTGGATGTTTGGCATAAAGATATTTTCGCCTTCCTAGATGCAAAATTAAATAACGGAGATGAACGGCTGCGCACCCATGATTTATTTACAGGTGTATGCATTCCTGACCTATTTATGGAGCAAGTTGAAAAGCGCGGGGACTGGTATTTGTTCGATCCCCACGAAGTTCGCAAAGTCATGGGATTCAGTCTGGAAGATTATTATGATGAAGAAAAAGGTAACGGCAGCTTTCGGGAAAAATATTTTGAGTGCGTGAATCATCCTTCCTTATCTAAAGAAAAAGTGCCTGCGATTGAAATAATGAAACGGATTATGATCAGCCAGCTTGAAACGGGAACGCCTTTTATGTTTTATCGGGATGAAGTGAATCGAAAAAACGCAAACAAGCATGCCGGCATGATTTATTGCAGCAATTTATGCACAGAGATTGCGCAAAATCAAAGTGCTACTACTGTTGAAGAACAATATGTTGAAGATGGAAAAATTGTCATTGTGAAAAAGCCCGGCGATTTCGTCGTCTGCAACCTTTCTTCCATCAACTTGGCACGGGCTGTCCCAGACAACGTTCTGGAACGTTTAATCCCTATTCAAGTGCGGATGCTGGACAACGTTATCGATTTAAATAACATTCCGGTATTACAGGCAAAGCTTACAAATGAAAAATACCGTGCAATCGGTCTTGGAACGTTTGGCATGCATCATTTATTTGCACTAAAGGAAATTACATGGGAAAGCGACGAGGCAGTCCAATTTGTCGACCAATTATATGAAAAAATTGCGTATTTAACCATTCAGTCGAGTATGGAGCTCGCAAAAGAAAAAGGCGCATACCCTCTCTTTAAAGGCTCGGAGTGGGATACAGGGCGATATTTTGAAATCCGCGGTTATACGTCAAAAAAATGGCAGGAATTAAAGGAAAAAGTGCAGACTTTTGGGATTCGCAACAGCTATTTAATGGCGGTCGCACCGAACGCATCGACCTCCATTATAGCCGGAAGCACAGCAAGCATCGATCCAATTTTCCAAAAAGTTTATTCAGAGGAAAAGAAAGACTACAAAATTCCAGTTACCGTTCCCGACTTAAATGCGAAAACGACTTGGTATTATAAATCCGCTTATTTGATCGACCAAACATGGAGCATTAAACAAAATGCGGTGCGCCAGAAACATATTGACCAGTCCATTTCCTTCAACTTTTACGTCCTAAACACGATTAAAGCGAAAGAATTGCTGGAGCTTCATTTGACAGCTTGGAAATCCGGATTAAAAACAACGTATTATGTCCGTTCGACATCAAGCGACATTTATGAATGTGAATCATGTGCAAGTTAAGGAGGAATTCATATGGAGCAAACATTAACAAAACGAGTTATTATGGATCCTGATGCACCAAACCGTTCAACAGCAATAGTGAACGGAAAATGTTCCAACGTGCTCAATTGGGATGATGTCGCCTACCCGTGGGCATATCCAAAATATAAACGGATGCTCGCAAACTTTTGGACACCTTTTGAAATCAATATGGCTCAAGATGTGAAGCAATTTCCTGAGCTTTCAGAAAGAGAACAGGACGCATTTTTAAAAATTATCGGCCTCTTAGCTTTATTAGACAGCATTCAAACCGATTATGCCGGAAAAGTTGCTGATTATATTACAGACTCGAGCATAAACGCCTTAATGATCTTGCTCGCTCAGCAGGAAGTGATTCATAACCATTCATATTCGTATATTCTTTCAAGCATCGTGCCTAAAAACGTACAGGATGAAGTATTTGAATATTGGCGGAACGAACCGGTTTTAAGGAAGCGAAATGAATTTGTCACCAACGGGTATAAAGCATTTGCAGAAAATCCGAATGTGGAGAATTTGTTGAAATCGATCGTCTTTGATGTCATACTGGAAGGTTTATTTTTCTATTCCGGTTTCGCATTCTTTTATAATTTAGCCAGAAACCAAAAGATGGTAGCCACTAGCACGATGATTAACTACATTAACCGTGATGAACAAATACACGTAGGTTTGTTTGAAAAAATTTTCAAAGCGGTGCTGGAGCAATATCCTGAATATGATACAGATGAACTGAAACAATTCGTTTCGAAAACATTTCTGAAAGCAGCCGAGCTGGAAATCGAATGGGCCGGTGTAATTATCGGCAATGACATTGAAGGCCTGCATTTAAAAGATGTGGAGAGCTATATTAAATTTTATGCGAATTTCCGTGCCAATCAGCTGGGATTCGAACGTCCTTTTGAAGGCTATCGGACAAATCCTTTGAAATGGATACGGGCTTACGAAGAAGTGGACTTAGGAAAATCAGACTTCTTTGAACAAAAATCGAGACAATATACAAAAGTCAACACGATTGATAACGGCTTTGATGAGTTGTAAAAATTTACGTTCTCATGATAACGGGCAGCAGAGACTGCCCGTTTTTTTATCTGCTGCCAAACCAAAAGGAATGCTATGAAAGAATTGTTCGATAAGCAACTACTTTCTTTTAAAAGAGCTTATCCTTTTGGGAACCTAAGCATCCCATTTTTCCATGCCATGGTATAATATGTACGGAGGGGATCTATGTTAAAATCAACCTTGATCATAATGTCAATTTTGTTAGTAACAATTCATTTCGCTATTCTATATTTTTGGATGTTTGATTGGCAAAAATTGGCTACAAAAACAGGCTTTATAAGTTGGTTTGCCTCGATTCTATTAGGCATCTTTGTATATTTTGCTTTTCAAACTTTCAGCAGATGCGACAAAGCTGCTGTCGTCATCAGAAACATATTGTTATGTTCAACTTTACTGACCATCTTTTTAGCTTGTATTGCGTTCATTATAGAAGCAATTACAAAGGCGATGCCCTAAAAAGAAATATAGTTTTCACGAAGATTAAGAAAATCATATTGGCTAAAAAGAACTATGTTGTTTTCCACCATTGCGAGGTGAATATAATGATTTATTTATTAGTCGGTTTGGGCGGGATAGCAGGTGCCTGCCTTCGATACAGTGTCGGCCTATGGACTTCCAGCTTTTGGACCGGATCTTTCCCAGCAGCGACACTTTTAGCCAATTTGGCTGGAAGTTTTCTTTTAGGATGGTTGACTGAATATGTATTTAAAATAAAAGGATTTCCTCCCCATTTTGCCGCAGCGATCGGTACTGGCTTAATCGGGTCATTCACTACATTTTCAACTTTTAGTTTTGAGAACATTCAATTGATGATTGCCGATAAATGGGAAACAGCCATTATGTATACATTGTCAAGCTTAATAGGCGGTTATTTATTTGTTTCATCTGGTTATCATCTTGGCCGAAAAATGCTTTCCCAGCACAGCGCACGAACGGCCCGTCATGAATAGGAGTGAAGAGTAATGCTTTTCAACTTTATCGTTGTAGGAATCGGAGGTTTTTTAGGAGCTAATGCCCGCTTGATCGTCACCAATTGGATTAAAAAGAAAAGCAATATGAAGTTCCCTGTCGCAACATTTATTATCAATGTCAGCGGATCTTTCCTGCTCGGCCTTTTGATCGGCATGAATATTTCAGAAGCATATCTACTGTTATTTGGAACGGGATGTTTAGGAGCCTTTACCACCTTTTCTACGTTTCAGCTTGAAAATAAACAGCTGTTAACAGAAAAACAAAAAACAGTGTCCATGTGCTATTTTCTTTCAAGCTATGCGTTCGGTCTTTTGTTTGCCTTTCTCGGCTTCCAACTAGGCGCTATATTTTAAAAACTTATTTGAATCATATTGTCATGGTTTGATTTTTTCTTTATAATACAGATTGTCCAGCGGGATGTAGCTCAGCTTGGTAGAGCACCAGCATGGGGTGCTGGGGGTCGCAGGTTCGAATCCTGTCATCCCGACTCTGTAAATCTCCTAAATCATCATTTAAAACCAAAAACGCCGCTTGAGCTTTTTCAAGCGGCTTATATTTTGAATTACGTCTTTTTAATCCCTTTCCTCAGTTTAATTAATTTATATAAGTTAATCACAATCGTTTTGGTTACAGCATATGTTGGAACAGCCAAAATCATCCCCAAAATTCCCGCGATATTTCCTGCAACAAGCAACAATATAATAATGGTCAACGGATGTGTATCAAGCTTCTTGCCAATAATAAACGGAGAAATCACATTCCCATCAATTTGCTGAACAATTGTCACGACAATAATCGCAAGAAGTGCTTTAAAAGGCGAATCAAGCAAGCCGACAATAACGGCTGGAGCAGCTCCAATAAACGGACCTAAATACGGAATAATATTGGTGATTGCCACAGTTATTGCAAGCAGCAAAGCATATGGCAGATCAATAATTAAGTATCCGATAAACGTAAAGAGCCCGACAAACATGGAAACAAGCATTTGTCCTTGAATATAGGTAGATAAGGTTTCGCCTGTTTCCTTTAAGATAATCATAACTTCATCGCGGAAATCGCTCGGAAAAAACTTTACGACCTGGTGCGGCAGCTTATGTCCGTCCTTGATCATATAAAATAAAATGAACGGCACCGTGACAATAATGAGTGTTATATTTGTGATAACGCTGAAAACGGACTGAACGCCATTCGTAATATTATTTGTAATTCTCGATGCATATTGCGTAATGGTGCTCTCAATTTTTTCAATGGAAAAATAATCTTGCGTCAATACCCATTGGAACCAGCTTGTTTGATAGAGGTTTTCAATGATTTCTCTCGTTTTTGTTATATAAAAAGGAATGTTTCGAATTAAATCATTAAACTGCTTAACAATCGTAGGACCTACCAATCCGATGGCGATCGAAATTCCTCCGATAAACACGATATACAAAATCAAAATGGCCAGCACTCTTGGAAATTTTCGCTTTTCAAGAAAGCCAATAATCGGAGCAAACAAAAAGTAAAGAAAACCGGAAATAATTATAGGAAAAAACAAAGTAGTTATAAAGATCACAATGGGCTCAAAAAGAAAAGATATTTTTGTGCTGAAATATAAGATCAAAATGATCAAAAGTATTTCTAACGTCCAAAAATGAAGTTTTGATTTAAACAAAATGCTTGCCTCCCGCATCCAATTTTGCAACATTCGTTCCAATATTTAGAATATCATGTATTTACATATTCTAAGCAATTTTTTTCAATCCTCCTATTGCTTCTAATCCAAATTTTCCGCTCAAATTTAAGGAAAACCTTTTTAAATTTTTATGTTAAGCTTTATAATATTTGCTCTTCGCAATGTTTCAAACAAAATCACAACAACAGGACCTAAAAATAAACCTAATATACCGAGCATCTTTAGTCCAATGAACATGCTGATCAAGGCGGCAAGAGGGCTTATTCCCATGTTGGTCGACATAATTTTCGGTTCGACTGCACGTCTGACGACAGTGATCACAAGAAATAAGACAACTAATCCTATTCCGAGATTGGTTTGCCCCTGGCTAAATGCATAAATAGCCCAAGGAACCAGCACCGATCCTGTTCCCAATATTGGAAGGATGTCAACAACCACGATAATGATTGCCAAAATCAAGCTATAATCTACACGAAGCAGCACCAACCCAATATAAGCTTGTATAAATGTCAGCAAACTTAAGATAACTTGCGCTTTAATAAAGCCGAAGCCTGCTTTGTAAAGATCATTCACAACATATTTTATTTTATTTCTCGTTTTTTCTGTCAGCATGGTCTCGAGCGAAGCCCATATTTTCGGCAGATCTAAACTGATTAAATAAAGAGCAATCAAATAAATCAGCGCTTCAATGAAAAAGCCAGGAATGCCGGAAACAAATAATATGAGCGATTCCATCAATTGCTTCACAAGACCGTCAACTGCATTGACAGAATTATTAATGGAAATTTCAATAGACGTCATGACACCTTCTGGAAGGGAAGCGGAATAATTTTCCCACGTATCAAGAAGAGGATTAATAAAATCATGATTGAATTTTCTAACATATAAAGGGATATTTGCTATAAAACTCACAAAGTTTGTATATATAAAGTTTATCAAACCAAAACCTAGAATACATAATAAGAGTAAAAAAACAACAAAAATGAGCAAAACTGCATAAGGTCTTTTTATTTTAAATCGATTTTGGAGAATGCTGATAGGCTTTTCAAGTACAAGAGCTGTAAGCAGCGCAAGCAATATCGGGATGCTAAACGGGATTAGTATAAGAATGGCAATACCAATGATGATAAGCGGAAGATACTTTTTCATTTTCAATACATCATTCTCCTATCTATTCTATACTCAAAATCATCATGTTATCCTTATTATATCGCGGATTTTCCATTTGAACTATTGAAATTCCTTATTATTTTTAAAAATTGTTATTTGTTCCGACATTTTACAAAACACATTTACTTCAGTAAAAAAATACTAGACAAAATGCAAATTGACCAATATAATCAAATTAGAAAAACGGAATAAGAATAAAAATTCCCAAAGGGGAGTAGCTTAACAATAAAGTCGTCATTTCGTGGAGCTATCCACCGGCTTTATTGAACAACTGGAATGTTGTTAGCGAGACCTTTGCCATAAAAATGGCAAAGGTCTTTTTGCATCTTAAAACAATTTTTGGGAGGTTGATTTGAGTTGCTGCTTAGAAAATATATGTCCAAAATCGGAATAGGCTCTGCAACAGTCGATCTCGTACTGGATAAAGAAACGTATTCGCCAGGAGAAAAAGTAACAGGCACGCTCTACATTAAAGGAGGCACTATACCTCAAAAGATTAAGCAGCTGCAATGTGATCTTATGAAAATAAACAATCAGGCTGATCAGCAATCAATCGCCTCCATTACGTTATTCGCTCCTGACATAATCGATCCAGCTGATTGCGCAAAAATTCCTTTTGAATTTGTTTTACCAAAGCATCTTCCCGCAACAACAGACAGTTTAACATACCGTTTTAAAACAACATTAGTGTTTGAAGAAGGAATCGATAGTCTGGATCATGACACAATACAAATTTTAAAAAATAAACCTAGTGGAGGGGAAAACGATGAGAAAAATATGGAAAAGAATTCGGTTCATTTATAACTTTCGTTCATTTTTCCCTTTTATATTTGAATTTTTCTTATCGAAGGAGGTGAATAGGAAAAAAAAGCTATTCTCGATCGCTTTCATAATTGGATATTTCCTGTTGCCGTTCGATGCAATCCCAGATTTCCTGTCCTTAATTGGAATTGTGGATGATGTCGTTATATTTACTTTTATCATACAGCAAATGATCAAAATGGCTCCGAAGGAATTACAGGAAAAATATTGTCTTGCATAACAAAGGATAAAAACATCGAAATGAGTATAAAATATTTGAGGAGTGATAAATATTGGAACTATTCTCACCTGAGTTTTTTTCAGCATTACTTTCGATTGTTATCATTGACCTTGTTTTAGCTGGTGATAATGCCATTCTAATCGGTTTAGCAGCTAGAAATGTGCCGAAGCATCAACAAAAAAAGGTCATTATATGGGGGACTTTTGGAGCGATTTTTATTCGGGCAATTGCGACGCTTGCGGTTGTTTGGCTTTTAAAAATCCCTGGACTGCTATTAGTCGGCGGAGTTCTTCTCCTTTGGATTGCCTATAAACTTCTCATCGATAAAAAAGAGCATAACGTCGATACCGGGAATAGCTTTTGGTCCGCTATGAAAACGATCATTGTAGCAGACGCTTTAATGGGGCTTGATAATGTTTTAGCGGTTGCCGGTGCCGCGCACGGATCGTTCCTTTTAGTCATAATCGGATTGTTAATTTCCATTCCAATCGTTGTGTGGGGCAGCACGCTCATCATCAAATGGATTGAACGGTTCCCAATTATCGTGACAATTGGGGCTGCCGTTATTGCCTTTACAGCAGCCAAAATGATCGTAGATGAAAAATTTCTAAAAGGCTTCTTTGAAGAAAACCCGCTTCTAAAATGGGGATTAACGATTATTCTTGTTGCAGGCGTTATTTTTGCCGGAAATTTAAAAAAGAAAAAAGCTTCCCCTGTGGAAGCAAAAGAAGAAGCATCTTAAAAAATGATGCTGACACCGTTTTTCCTAAAGCCTAAAAACAAATTCCGTGGGGCAAGACAATCTTGCCCCATCATTACAAATATTTTCGATGGACATTCCGGCCGTCAAAATTAAATAAAACAGGTTTATCCTCAATAATCGTTTCTAAATGGACACCTCTCCCCCAAAGCTGATAAATGTATGGAAGCACCTTTTCAAGGTACTTAATATCAAGTTCAATCCCTTCATACCAATGTTTTAAATATAGTTCGCCGTTTTTCATATAATCCCCATCCATTACCGTAATGTACGGAAAACCGCCATTCACCCGCATGCTTACGAGCTGATCCCGCACTTTTTCCCAATCTTTATCAACAATTTTATAGTCTTTGCCTTGTTTTTGAAATAAGTACATGTCTTCCCGCATAACAAGATCTTTTGTTAAATAGTTGCGAAGAAATGAAATATCCGATTCAATTTCCCGCACCTCAAACAGCTTTTCCCTGCCCGAACCGGGTTGAATTCCCCGCTTTTTCATTTCCTCGGTCGGATTGTTATACCTTTCTTCGATATCCTCAAATATTTTTAAACCTAAATAATAAGGGTTAATGCTCGTTCTTGACGGCTGTACGACACCTGCATTTAATTTAGCATATTCAATTGCTTCATCAGAGGTCAAATCCAGCTCTCTCATGATCCGCTGGTGCCAATACGTCGCCCAGCCTTCATTCATTATTTTTGTTTCAAGCTGAGGCCAAAAGTATAGCATTTCCTCTCTCATCATTGTTAAAATATCACGCTGCCAGTCTTCAAGCTCCCGGCTATACTCTTCGATAAACAAAAGCACGTCTTTCTCCGGTTTGGGAGGGAATTTTTTCTTTTTCTTGATTGTCTGTTCACTTTTTTCTTTTTTTTCTCCTAAAGACCAGAGATCATCATACGGTGTTTTGTATGTCTTATGCTCTTCTTCCTCATCAACATCATCCAAGCTCCAAGAAAGTTTTGTCCGAACTAAAGACGGATCAATATGTTCTTGGATGGATAAAACCGCGTCTAAAAATTTTTCCACTTCTCTTTTTCCATATAAAAGTTCATATTTCTTGATTCTTTCCGCTGTTGCCGCCATGCTTTCGACCATATCCCGTTTCGTATTACTAAAGCGAATATTGTTTTTAAAAAAATCACAATGCGCGAGGACATGTGCAACAATTAGTTTATTTTGAATAAGAGAATTAGTATCAAGCAAAAAGGCATAACAAGGATTTGAGTTAATCACCAGTTCATAAATTTTACTAAGACCTAAATCATAATGGAGCTTCATTTTATAAAATTGCTTTCCAAAGCTCCAATGGGAGAAACGAGTCGGCATTCCATATGCACCAAATGTATAAATAATATCAGCTGGACAAATTTCATATCTCATCGGATAAAAATCAAGACCAAACCCCTTTGCGATTTCTGTTATTTCTTCAATTGCATATTGAAGAACTTTATGATCCTCCTTGTTCATTGTTCATCCCCCTTCTTTTTCCTTACAACAATTTATGAAAACAAACGGGAGATGATGAAAAACATTTTGAACGTTGTGTCAGATTGCACTATTTCCATTTCACATCTTGAACTGCCTGTCACCAAACGAAAAGCTAAAAAGGGAGACATTCCTGTTCAAAAATACACAATCTTATAAAAAAATGGTGCCTTCTCACGGCACCAAATATTAAAAACTTTTTTGGAAAAACTACATTAAATGGTCGAACCTTCAGGCTGCGCAATTTGTAAAGCTGGGCCAAAAAATTCGTAATGAATATTTTCGGAAGCAACCCCCAGCTCCTTTAAATAATTAATGACTGCTTTCATAAATGTCACAGGGCCGCAAATAAAATAATCTGCATTTTCAGATAAGAATTGCTTAAGAATGTCTTTAGTCATATAACCTGTATGATTGGCGCTTTCTTGACGTGACGGCTCCGTATAACAAATAAAGGATGTTCCATTTGGCAACCTGTTCATTAACTCTTTTACTTCCAAACGAAAAGCATGAACATCTTCATTTTTAGCAGAGTGAACAAAACGAACCGGTCTAGAAGGATTTTCTTTTGCTATTGTATTCAGCATGCTCATAATTGGCGTTACTCCAACACCGCCGCTGATGAAAACAACCGGCGAGTTTTGCGTGACATCCAATGTAAAATCGCCAGCAGGCACGCTAATATTAAGCTCATCGCCAATTTGAACATCATCGTGCAGGTAATTCGATACGACCCCTTTTGGTTGATCCGGTTCTGCCTCACGTTTAACAGAAATTCGAAAATATTCTTTGCCAGGAGCGTCTGATAAGCTGTATTGACGATTCAGCAAATATTGATGGCCGTCTATTTTTACTTTTACGGTAACATATTGTCCGGGCAGGAATGATGGCAATACAGCATTATCTTTCGGTTTTAGGTAAAACGATGTAATAACAGAGCTTTCTTTTACTTTATCTACAACAACAAACGGCTTAAAGTCTTTCCAGCCACCTTCCATATTTTCAGCGTCAGCATACATTCGTTGCTCCAATTCGATAAATACGTTTGCAATTTCGTTATAAGCTTCTTCCCACGCAGAAATAATTTCATCTGTTGCTAAATCGCCTAACACTTCTTTCATAGCTGCTAATAAATTTTCGCCGACAATTGGATAGTGTTCTTTTTTAACCCCTAAGCTTCTGTGTTTATGAGCAATTTGCTTCACAGCTGGCAAAATCGTCTCCAATTGATCAATGCGCTCGGCAGCAGCATAAAGTGTGGTTGCTAGCGCTGTTTGCTGTCTTCCTTTCTGTTGGTTTGTATGATTAAAAATATTTAATAACTCCGGATGATTGGAAAGCATTCGTTTATAAAAATGACTTGTGATTTCTGTTCCTTGCTTAGCTAAAACAGGCACGGTGGACTTTATAATTTCAATAGTACGTTCGGATAACATAAATTTGCACTCCTTTGTTTTTTTAAAAAAAAGATGTATTTTATATATATCTTTAAAGTAGTTGATCTTCGTCTTAAAAGCAATATTTTAAATACATCTTTTGAAAAGATGTCACATTTTTGAACCTAAATTATCCATCAGTGTATAATGGAGCTAGTATGGACAAAGAGAGGGAGGCCAATGCGTCTTACAAACTATACTGACTATTCGCTCCGTGTGCTCATTTACATTGGCACGAAAAACCGAGAGGAATTATCCAATATTAAAGAAATTGCGGATGTGTACGGCATTTCAAAAAACCATTTAATGAAGGTCATTTACCAGCTTGGGAAAAACGGGTATATTGAAACGATTCGAGGACGAAATGGCGGTTTCCGTTTAGCACGTCCTGCATCTGAAATAAATATTGGCGATGTGGTCAGAAAAACTGAAGAAGATTTCCATCTTGTCGAATGTTTTAATGAAAAAAACAGCGAATGTGTGATCACATCCGCCTGCAGGCTGCGCCATGTTTTCCAGCAAGCCTTGCAAGCTTATTTACAAGTGCTGGATCAGTACACACTCGCTGATTTAATCATAAATCAAAACGAATTGAAGCATTTGTTTAATGTGAAGTAGAAAAAAGCCTTTAATGGTCTTTCGTTTTTTTGAATGAGGCGTTTATACATTTGTTTTGAAAGAAACAGCTGTTGTTATGTCCAACATTTGCAACGGTACAAAAAACAGATTTATTCATACAATAAACATAACTCCTTTTAGGGAGGGATGTTTATTATGAATAAAATGGATTACGACAAAGCATTATATTACACGCACCGTTCGCAATGGGACAATTTGATTATTTTAATGGTGCGCACAAACGACGATTTTCTTTCCAAAAAAATTGAGCATTTTTTACACGCTTATAATTTTGAACACGATTATCAAATTATTGAGCATAAACTATATGCTTTACTTCGTTATATTGACCATGCATTAGAAAACGTAACAGAGGTTGAACCGGAAATCGCGCTGAAATAGTTTCCAGAAAGGTGACTCAATAGTTTAAGCAACCTTTTTTCAGAAAAGTTATTTCTGAAAAATGAGGTTGCTTTTTCTTTCTGTTTTAGTCGTTTAAGTTATTGCTACAATGCTAAAAGCGGCGATCGTTTTTGCCGAAAGCCCGTTTTTTCAGGAGCCTTTTTTCATGGCTATTGATCCGCTGCTATAATCGGCTATCAACTTTGCCAAAACTCGGGACTTAGCCCGCTTTTTTAAGAGCGTAAACGAAAAAGCGAGGGTGGAAAAACGTCTTGTTTTTCTCCCTCGCTCTTATTTTTAAGACTTATTGGACAGACTGAAGGGATCTCAATCGAAATGGAGTTAAGCTTTTTTAACTGTCAGAATATCATTTACTTTTTCCATTACGGCATTTATTAATTCTTCCAATGCCTTTTCACTATTATTCAGTGAATCGGCCTGAACAGCAAAATAAAATTTCACTTTCGGCTCGGTTCCCGAAGGCCGCAAACAGAACCAAGATCCGTCTTCAAGGAAATATTTCAATACATTTGATTTTGGCAAATCAATTGTTTCCTTTTTGTTCGATTGAAGCAATGTACGTTCACTTGTTAAATAATCCTCGATAATCGTAACCGTTTTACCTGCAATTTCAACAAGCGGATTTTGGCGGAAAGATTCTAAAATTCGCTTAATCTGTTCTGCGCCGTCCTTACCTTTTAAGGTTAACGATTTTAACTCCTCTCTGTAATACCCGTATCGATTGAAAATTTCCATTAATCCGTCATAAAGTGTGAGCCCTTTTTTCTTATAAAATGCACATACTTCAACAGCTAAAACGGCCGCTTGAACGGCATCTTTGTCTCTGACAAAATCGCCAATTAAATATCCGTAGCTTTCCTCATAACCGAATTGAAATTTGTATTGTTTCGTTTGTTCAAATTCTTTAATTTTTTCCCCGATAAATTTAAACCCGGTAAGCGTATCAATTGTTTTTAGTCCATATTCCTCCGCTATTGCGCGGCCTATTTCCGATGTAACAATCGTTTTTAGAACAACGCCATTTTCAGGCAGCAATCCTTTTTTCTTTTTCTCAGAAAGGATATAGTTGAGCAAAATCGCACCCGTTTGGTTTCCTGTTAACACAATGTATTCGCCTTTGTCATTTTTGACAGCAACTCCTAAACGGTCAGCATCAGGATCAGTTCCGATTAAAATATCAGCATCAATGCGTTTCCCTTCTCTTATCGCTAGCTCAAACGCTGCATGCTCCTCAGGATTCGGCGAAGCCACTGTCGAAAAATTTGGATCTGGTAGTTCCTGCTCTTTGACGACGGTTACATTTTGATAGCCTAATGATTGAAGAGCTCGTCGAACCGGTTTATTGGCTGTACCATGCAGCGGCGTAAAAACGACCTTTACATCTACTTCTTTTGCCAAATTAGGATTCAGTGAAATCGTTTTGATCTTTTCATTATATGCTTCGTCTATTTCCGCCCCAATGATTTTAATCAAGCCTTTTTGTTTTAAAATATCTTCATTTTCAACAGCAACTTCTAATTCATTTTCAACTTCATTCACTTTTTTGATGATTTCATCAGCTATTTTTGGAGGAATCTGACCTCCATCCTCTCCGTAAACTTTAAATCCATTATATTCCGGCGGGTTATGGCTTGCCGTTATTACAACACCTGAAAATGCGTTTAAATAACGGACAGCAAAAGATAATTCAGGAGTTGGCCTTAATTCATCAAATACATAAGTTTGAATACCATGCGTTGCGATAGTTTTTGCCGCTTCCATAGCAAATTGCGGCGATTTGTGGCGGGAATCGTAAGCAATTACCACGCCGCGTCTTTTGGCTTCTTCTCCAAAAGATTCAATATATCTTGCCAATCCCTCAGAAGCCTTGCGGATTGTATAAATGTTCATCCGATTTGTGCCTGGGCCAATTTCTCCCCGCATTCCTCCTGTACCAAACTCTAAGCTTTTATAAAAGCAGTCCTCTAATTCGAGTTCATTGTCTGCTTTTTCTAGTAATTGCTGTTTTAGCTCTTGATCTAAATCTTCTTTCGATATCCATCGTTGATAATTTTCTTTCCATTTCGCCATAACTTAACACCCCTCCAGTTCCCCTTCTTTTTCTCTCCTGAAATATTTTATCACAAATTTTATGGAAATGAGATGATCATCCCTATTTTTAGAACTATTCGAAACAGCTTTTACATATTTTTCGCGAATGGTCGTCTTTCCATTTCTCGAGTTATTTATAAATTTATGTATTTGTATCATTTGAAAAAAACAAACCGAGCGACAAAGCTCTTTGCCACTGAACATAGAGTAGGGTAACCTCTTTCAAGGCTACCCCCTCATCAAACCGTACGTGCCCTATTAAGGCATACGGCTTACCAATGTGTTACAATTAATACGTCGCTAACCTTTGCGCATATTGCATTTTACGGACACGGTCAGGAGTGTAAAACTCTTGACCCTCTTCTTTCGCTCTTTGTTTACGTCTTTCGAGTTCTTTTCGTTGTTTTTCTTTCATACGTTGAATGTAATTTTCTAAAGTAAATCCATAAATTTTATGATAGTAATACCAATATGCTGGTATTAAACCTATCCTCGCAAAGAATTCATTATTCCATTTTGTTTTCATAAGATGTCCTTTTCTTTGATTTGGATGACTGTGTATCATGGCAACTCTTAACCTTTTTCGTATGTAACCATCTATCGCTAATAACTCTTTTCCAAATGCTTGAAAGAAGCAAGAACTTTTAAATCCAAATTGTGCATTTGCCTTAATTGCTTCATAGATCGTCAGAAAATAGTTTACCTTGCCTCGAATGATTGGATTAACCTGCCCAAGCCATTTCTCTTTGCTGAGTGTGAGTGTTTTCCTTGTCTTTGCTTTTATTTTCTGACGAAAATCTTTCCAAGTTGCATCTTTTGGTTTAGCGATATAGTATGGTTTACCATCCTTTTTGCGTTTTCGCCAATGTTCAAATGTAAACCCTATGAAGTCAAAATCGTCATTATTGAAATCTACAAATTTCGTTTTCTCCGATGAGAGTTCAAGACCGAGTTCCGCTAGTTTCTCTTTCGTGACTTCTGCAGCTTTCTTGATGTCTTCCTCTGTTTTAGCAAACACCAGGAAATCGTCTGCGTATCTGACAAATCGAAAATTGTGCTCAGCCCACATCCAATCAAGCTCATTTAGATAGATATTGGCAAGTAGTGGAGAAATGACACCCCCTTGGGGTGTTCCTGAAGCTGTTGCATGGTATTTTCCTTCCTCCATGTATCCAGCTTTTAACCATTTCCAAATCATGTCTAATACCGTTCCATCCGCAATGTATTTGTTTAACACTCTCATTAAGTTCTTATGCGGAATATTGTCGAAGAAGCCTTTGATATCTGCATCATAAATGTAGTTATATCCTTGTTCGATATTAGCCATGATTATTTGTAGGACGCGCTTCGCGCCTAGATTTGGTCTATAACCACATGACCATTTATGGAAAAAGCCATTTTCGAATTTCGGTTGTAGCACATCTACTAGAGCTTGTTGGACAATTCGGTCTTCAATGTTAGGGATTCCTAAAGGTCTAAGTTTGCCGTTCTTCTTTGGAATGTAATGTCTTCTTACTGGGGAAGGTTTATATTCTTTTCTTCTTAACTTTTGTAAAAGTGAGTTTAGATTCTCATCTAAGTTATATCGATAGCTGTCTATCGTTTCACCATCGATACCGCCAGACCCACCGTTCGCTTCTACCTTATCCCAGGCTGCTTTTAATTTCCTGTCAAAGAGAATTTGTCCATAAATACTATGCCATTTTAAAGTTAACGCACGGTTCATTGCATATTCCACACCTTTCATTGTGTACATTCAGTTCGTTTTTACCGCAGTATCGTTTCCTGTTCGCATTACACACCTTTACAGATGTAGAGCCACAAGGTCGTTCCCCTTCCGTTCATACTTGGTTTGGTCCAAATACTACTTCCGTACTATGGGAACGTCTGACTTCTCCATTCACATTCATCATTTCGGATTGCCCTTATAGATGGATGTCCCTAAGGTAGAATGGAGACCTCACGGGGTCATCGTACCTTCCTTATAAGCATACCCAGCACCATCACTTGATAAGCCATCTCTATTCAGCTGATTTATCGAACAGAGACCACTACTCTCAGTAGAGGACTTCCCATTATTTCCGCATGGTCGTCAACTTACCCTGCCGCTGTGCTTCACGCTTATGCATTTGGGTCTGCCTAACCGACTACGGGTCTCTCGACTTTCCGCATCTCCTTCAGACACCACCTCACGATGATGCCCTAGATTAGTCTTCACTGGTTGTATCAGCACTCCAGTGGAAGGACTTTCACCTTCGAGAAAAAAATGAGTCTTCCAGGTTATTCAGAGCCGTGTTTACCATAGGTATCGTGCTCCAGCCTTTAACGACTCATTCAGTGTAGAATCCCTACACAAAGTACGACTGCCCGTCGCACGGAAAAAAGAGCGCCAAACGGACGCTCTTTTTTCAGCAAGGCACTCCCATCCCGGGATTGCAAGAGGAGTTATTGAAGATCTTTTTCAGAAATATTTGTTAATGCTTCTCCTGCCGCTTCATCAGAAGTCTTATTTGTTGCTAAATCACCTAATGCGACCATCCCGACAACTTGATTATTTTCCACTACAGGCAACCGGCGAATTTGATTTTGTGCCATGATTTGGGCAGCTTCTTGCAGACTCGCGTCTGGACTACAGCATACAGGGTTTGTCGACATAACTTCTGCAACGGTTGTGCTTTCGTTTTTGCCCTGAGCTGTTGAGCGAAGCGTAATATCACGGTCTGTAATAATTCCTTTTAATTGTCCATTATCTGCAACAGGGATCGCACCAACATTATGCTGTCTCATTAACTGAGCAGCTTCCTGAACAGTTTGATTTGATGAAACGGAAATGACATTAGAAGACATGATATCGCGAATTTTATCCATAGTCTCACTCCTTTCGTTTATAGTTTGAACAATATGTAAAAATTTATGAATGATAATAATTCTTAGCTGATGTTTTATTGATTTCATCGCAAAATCATTTTTAATTCAGGGGAAATGTATTATAATGCCTTTAGAAAGAAAACAGAGAGGTTAGTTGGATGGATGATAAGAGAAAAGACAATTTGCTGTTAATAGGCTGGATCGCTTCTTTAATTTCTACCTTAGGAAGCCTGTATTTTTCTGAGATCATGCATTTCGAACCATGTAAATTGTGCTGGTTTCAAAGGATATTTATGTACCCGCTCGTTGTTATACTTGGAATAGCTGTAGTAAAAAAGGATTACAAAATTGCAAGCTATTCCTTAACTTTGTCCATTATGGGAGGCATGATTTCCATTTACCATTATTCTATACAAAAAATTCCTTTTTTAGGGGAACATAGCCTCGCATGCGGAAGAGTTCCTTGTACAAGCGACTACATTAATTGGTTTGGATTCGTTACAATTCCTTTCTTGGCTTTAATTGGCTTTTCAATTATTTTCCTCACAAGCTTTTTCATTTTACGGCAGAAAGGATAACGTTTCCGTTATTTTCAGATTTTTCAAGAGGCGAATGATGCAAATTCTATAGACCAGCAAACAAAACCTTTGGATTTATAGCTTTCAATTATGTTTTTTTACCCATATTAAGACTTAATCGCAATCCGGCAAGTTCATGAGGTCTTAGAAAGATAAACATTTATTTTTTGCGGCTGCCGTCATTCCCGTCATTTATGAAAATCGGTTTACATTTTTTAGTGCAAAGGAACGAAAGGAGTGAATAACGGCGATACTTTCCCCAAAATTTTTAAAATTACGGGGTCTTCTCGCCAAATTATATGAAAAAACTGCTTATATTCGGCGGAATCATTATTGTACTGTTCGCGGCACTGGCAATTGTAACAAATTTGCAAAATAAGCAAAAAGCGGAAGGAAATCCGTACAAAAAGTCGAGCCTGCATCCTGAAACCGTCAAGCTGCTGGATGATCCAAATTATCAAAACATCATACTTCCGGATGAGCTAGAAACAAAATTAAATAATCAAGAAGATGTCATTGTCTATTTTTTCAGTTCTACCTGCCCGCACTGTAAAAACACAACACCGATCTTAATGCCTTTGGCAAAAGAATTAAATGTGGATATCTACCAATACAACCTTCTTGAGTTTGAAGAGGGCTGGGACGAGTATAAAATTGATGCAACTCCAACGCTTGTCCATTATGTAAACGGAAAAGAAGCCGATCGTATCGTCGGTTCACAGGAAAAAAGCGTTTTTCGAGAAGCGCTGGAAAATTGGACAAAATCAGAATAAGGAAAACCTGTCTTTTCATGACAAACATGGAAGCTGTAAATGCCTGCTTGGCAATATGGAACAATTGTCTGTCGGAGAAAAACAAAAACTTGCACAAGAAAGTTAAAGCCGCTTTTATTTCAAAAGCGGCTTTTTGAATAATCAAATTTTGTCAATCTTAACAGGAAAAGCGGACAGAATATCCGTAGCTCCAATATTTAGAAATTTTGTTCATACTGCAATAAATCGTCTTCATACGCTTGGCTCCAGCAAAATGATGAATGATTTGCAAATCACTATCGCAAAATAATCAATTTATCCGGAAAGATTTCCAAACATATTTCTTCATCACGCTCACAAATGTATTTCCATTGAAGCTGAAGCATTTTTTCACCTTTCAAAAGCTGCTGAACAGCATATAGGAAAGGCTTGTAGTATTACCGATTTCTTATTTCTTACCTTTTAAAAAGTATCAGGATCAGGACCTATCCGCTCATTTTTATTGAGGGAATCGATTTTTTCCATATCTTCTTGAGATAGTTCAAAATCGAAAATAGAAGCATTTTCAATAATTCGATGCTCTTTTGTCGATTTTGGAATTGTCACGACCTCATGTTGAAGATCCCAACGGAGAATCACCTGTGCGATCGTTTTATTGTATTTTTCAGCAATCTCGGCTAAAGTTTCATTATCGAGAAGCCCGCCTCTCATAAGCGGGGACCAAGCTTCAAATTGAATGTTTTGCTCTTTGCAATATTTTCTAAGTTCCTCCTGTGTTAATCTTGGATGAAATTCCACCTGATTAACCATCGGTTTAATCTCCGCACTTTGCAATAAATCCTCTAAATGGTGAACATGGAAGTTGCAGACTCCAATCGCCCGAACTCTTCCGTCTTTATACAACCGTTCTAATGCCTTCCATGTTTCTTTATATTTTCCTGAAACTGGCCAGTGGATTAAATATAGATCCAAATAGTCTAATCCTAATCGATTTAAGCTGTCATCAAATGCTTTTAATGTAGAGTCGTAGCCTTGATCGTCATTCCAAACTTTTGTTGTGATAAATAGTTCTTCTCTCGGTATTCCCGATTCTTTTATCGCAATTCCGACTCCCTCTTCATTTTTATAATATGCCGCCGTATCTATGCTGCGGTAGCCGGCTTTAATTGCTGATTTTACAGCTTGAATTACTTCTTCCCCTTCGTTGACTTTATATACGCCTAAACCAAACCACGGCATTTTAACACCATTATGTAAAGTCACCGTATCTTGCAAGCTTTTGACCAACCAACTCCACTCCCTTTCTAGTTTTGGTGCATCATTTCTATTATGCATGATCCTTATCAAAAAGTGAATATTTCGAAAAAATTAAATCATTTCAACTATATCTTCTACTTCCTTTAGCATCGCCTTTTTCGTATTTTCATCAACATAAGGAACTGAATAAAAAAACTTATGAGTGATTGTTTCAATCCCGCAAAAATTTAAAATACCGACATCAACGATTGTCTCCATTGATGCAATTAACTGATATTGCTTTAAATATTTTTCCGGATGAGATGTTGTTTGAAAAATAATCGCTCTTTTATTTTGCAAAAGCCCTTTTGCCCCTTCATCCGTAAACGTAAAAGCGAAGCCATTCGTGAATATTTTTTCGATATATCCTTTTAAAATAGCGGGCATGCCGTTCCACCATGTCGGATAAATAAAAATTAATTGTTTCGCCCACGAAAAATGCATTTGCTCTTCTTGTATCGCTTTGGATACGGCTGGATTTTGTTTTGTAAAGTAATCCTCTTTTAAGACAGGGTTAAAGTTCATTTCATATAAATCCCGAATTCTAATTTCATGCTGCTTTTGCTGAAGTTTTTGTACAGTAGTCTGCAAGATCGCGTAATTAAAACTGTTTGGATTTGGATGGGCGTAAATAATCAGTGAATTCATAAAACTACCTCCAGATGATGTTACTTTTAGTATGAAAGTTCTTGTTGAACTTCATGCACGACAGAAAATAATGAATCCCCTTTCATTTTTCATAATTTTTGAAATGGAAAATAATCATAAAATAAGGTTGAAAGTTAGTTGGAAACTGATAAAATAACAGTAATCTAAATCTTTTTTTGAAAAGGCTGGGAATACTATTTGAGTACAAAAAAAACTTGCCGTTTTATTATTCATGCAACTGGAAAAAATGGAGAAACGTATTTGGCGACTTGTCAAAACAAATGGGAAGTAAAACAATGGATTGCAGCCAATTATTCGAAAGTAAATAAAAAAGAATTGAAAATCATCGACAAACAGAAAAAACAAATAGTAGCCAAAAACATTTTCATTGTGTCCACCGTTTTAATTGCACTTTATCAGCTTTATATACTTCTTTAGGGACATCCAGTCAATTGGCTGGATTTTATTTTTGATTATTTTTTGGACAATTTCTTTAGTATAATATATAGAGAATTTGTTCTTTATTAGGAGGAACTTGAATGGAAAACTGGATTACAGAATTTATGGAGCAATATGGCTACCTCGGGATTTTTTTAATTATTGCGCTAGAAAACATTTTTCCACCGATTCCGTCCGAAATTGTCCTTCCTTTTGGCGGTTTTATGACCACTTATTCGAACTTGACAGTTCCAGGAGTTATTTTGGCGGCAACTTGCGGCTCCGTTGTCGGTGCAATCATTTTATACGGCATCGGTCTGTTGCTGGATGTTGAGAGGTTGGAAAAAATTGTTGACCGTTGGGGATACATATTGAAAATTTCAAAAGAGGATATACATAAAGCAGACAATTGGTTTGACCGTTACGGCATATGGACTGTGTTATTTTGCCGAGTTATTCCGTTATTGCGAAGCTTAATTTCCATTCCTGCTGGAATGTCCAACATGAATTTCGTTTTATTTTTGATTTTCACTACGATCGGTTCTCTCGTATGGAATATATTTCTCGTATCGGTTGGCGCGGGATTAGGAGAAGCTTGGCCTCTCATTACCGAATACATAGATATTTATTCAAAAATCATTTATGCTGTGATCGCCGTTCTTGTATTTGCTGCCATCATCATTTGGTATTTTTTTCGATTCCGACGTTCCAAATCATAACGATTTGCCTGAAGCGCTGAAAAATAATATATGCACGTTTTTATACTTTTTGCTCGCCTCAATCAAACAAATACCGCTCGCAATAATGATTGAGGCTTAGCTATTCCATTCATCGCTGATAAGCGATTATTTCCATTTGTCTGGTCGAATGAAAGGATATTGGAAAGCTGCTTCGAAAACGCGCTTTCCAATGATTTGTTTTATGCGTCATACAATTCAAACAATGTAGCGAGGCCCAGACCACCTGCGATTCCTAATGTTGCGATTGCCCGTTTGCCTCTCAATCTTTTCATTTCTGTGCAAAGCCTTGCAACAAGAATAGCGCCTGAAGCACCATAAGGATGTCCGATGGCAATAGCCCCTCCTCCCACATTCAGCTTTTCCAATGGGATGTTTAATTGCTTAACAGAAGCCAATACTTGAGAGGCAAAGGCTTCATTAAATTCGATTAAATCGATATCCTCCATTTGCAAGCCGGTTCGTTTCAGCAGCTGTTGCACTGCTGGAACAGGACCAATGCCTAAAAGGTTCGGATCGACACCTGCACTTGTACAATCGACAAATTTCAGAACGGGCAGAAGCCCAAGCTCTCGGCATTTTTTTTCAGACATGACAAGGACGGCACAAGCCCCGTCGTTCAATGGACAAGAATTGCCAACAGTCACTGTGCCATTTTCTTTAAATATCGGCTTCATGGCACGAAGCCTTTCCAAGCTCAACCTTTTCCTTGGACATTCATCACGATCCATGCCATTTACAGGGACAATTTCACTGCTGAATCTGTCATTCTCCATCGCTTGAACCGCTTTTTGATGGCTGCTGTATGCAAACAAGTCCTGCTCTTCCCTTGAAATTTGAAACGCTTCCGCAACATTTTCCGCCGCTTCCCCCATTTCAGGATCACCGAACGACTCCGGTGAAAACCGTGCTCTCGTATAGATCTTAGGTGGCTTCATTTCATATAAAGATAAAGGTTTTTCAATTTTCCAAGGGGCAAGGCTTGTACTTTCGACTCCTCCGGCAATATAAATGTCGCCGGCTCCTGATTGGACAAGCCGGCAAGCGAGATTCACCGCTTCCAATCCTGATCCGCATTGGCGATCAACAGTAATACCCGGAACTTGATCGGGAAGCCCCGCTAAAAGGAGTGAGAGTCTAGCGATATTTCCTCCTGGACCGACCGCATTTCCTAAAATAACTTCATCAATTTCCTGCGGATCAATTCCGCTCTCGTCTACAACCGCTTTGATGACTGCAGCAGCCAGTTGTTCAGGGCGGACGTTTTTAAACATTCCCCCCATTTTTCCAATAGCCGTTCTTTTTGCCATAACAATGACAGGGATCGTCATTTTTCTTCCCCTTTCACAATGAATTCAAGTTCTTTTCGCGCAATCTTTCCGCTGGATGTATAAGGGAACTCGTCCACTTCATAAAACGTTTGCGGGCATTTATATAACGGGAGCTCAGATCGGCAATAGCGCTTTAATGCATTGAAGCTTCTATGCTGAGCTGTCTCTTTCCATTTAATAAATGCAACCGGCTTTTGCCCCCAATAATCGTCCTCTACTCCAATAACAACCGCTTCCTCAACCTCATCCCGTTCCTTCAAAACTTTTTCAATTTCTTCCGGATAAATATTTAAACCGCCGCTGATGAACATATTTTTCTCGCGCCCAACGATCGTTAGAAAACCGTTCTCGTCTAAGTACCCTAAATCACCAATTGATGCGCCGTCATCCTTCAATACATTTTTTGTTTCAATCGGGTTGTTGAAATACCCTGAAAATAATAAGTTGCTACGTACGACTACTTCCCCAACTTCATTAAAGGATGCTTCCGATCCATCTTTTTTTCTGATTGCTACTTCCACACCTGGAAAAGGAATGCCGACACTTTTTGGCGCTTTTTTAAAAATTTCATCATCGACATAACTGACAAAGCTTAATTCTGATGCGCCATAAAACTCAAACAACTGTCCGTTCGGAAACATTTCTTTTAACTGCTTTCTAGCTTCATAAGAAAGCTTTGCACCAGACGAAATGATTGTTACATTGTTCATTATGCATTTCTCTTCATTTTTCTTCATTTGAAGCAAAGCTTGAATCATCGTTGGAACACCATAAAATACAGTTGCCTCTCTCTTTAACAAAATATTTAATGTTTCCTTTTGAGAAAAAGCCGGGAGCAAATAAAAAGTCGCCCCGATATGTAAGGCGTGAACAGCCGCAAACAGGGACAACGAATGACATAAAGGGCCGGGAGCAAGGATGACATCATTTTTTCCATATCCAAAAATTTGTTCTCCGACATTAAAGCTTTCCAGCCAGGATTTATGATTTCTCATATATCCTTTCGGTTTTCCAGTTGAACCTGAAGTAAAGCCGAGATAAAACAATTCTTCATCAAACTCTTCCCACTTCTCGTGATGATCCGTTTGGACATCTTTTTTTATTTCATCAATTAACATGACGTTCTCCTGCTTTATTCCGGTCCGCTCCAAAAAATCGCGGCTTCCAATGCATACATCCAGCTGGCCGCTTTCCAATACATGCCGGATATCGCGCTTTCTCCATTTTGGATCAAAAGGAACAGCAATCCCGCCAAGTGTAATAACGGCAAAAAACACTTCTAAAAATTCTGAAGTGTTTCCCATTAATATGCCAACTTTTATATTTTTTTTGTTTGTCATTCGAACGAAAGCTGTTTGTATTTTTTTTATATTTTCGTACAGTTCATAATATGTAACTGTCTCTCCATTTATTTGTTGAATTGCCGGTTTTTGAGGATGTTCGTATGCAAATTGACTAATGTTTCTCCCGATCCCCATCAGCTCACCCCTTAAGCAGCCTGTTTATTACGAGCTTTAATCAATGGATACGATTTTTGAATTCTTACTGCCAAAAATGCTGCAATCACCGCTTTTGTTAAATCTCCTGGAATATAAGCCAACGCCGATATGCTCGCACTTATCCAATTCATATTGGCAATCCAAGACAAATAGGAAATGCCGCATAAATAAACAAATAAAATGCCTCCAATTATATTAAATACTAACACTTTCCAAAATGCTAATTTTTCAAAATTCTTTTCAACTAAAAAACCGATTATAAAGGATGCAAAAGGCCAAGATAAAATATATCCACCGCTCGGACCAAATAATACTGCCAGCCCGCCTCTTCCGCCAGCAAGAATCGGTGCTCCGGCTCCTACAAGTAATACAAACAACAATAAACTGATAAATCCTCGTTTGGATCCTAATATTGCCCCTGCCAGCATCACACCTAATGTTTGAGCGGTGATTGGCACTGGCGTGAACGGAAGCGCAATCGGCGGTATGAGGCCGAGCACAGCAACAACAGCCGCGAACATTGATACTAATACCATATCATATAACTTCATATAAATAACTCCTTTCGAAAAAATTTTATAATCACATAATAGTTGAAATAACGATTTTTGTAAACCTAAAATTTATTTAGGTTTACATTAAAATGTTTTTTCATAAAGAAATGACAATTAGGCTTGTTCACGATACAATATCTTTATAATTGCTATTGAGGTGACTCTTGTGCCCGAACTAGAGCTGACTTTTGATACATTAATCATCGCCCTTTCACTGCAGATCTGCATACAGATCGGGCTAAACTTTTTTCATCGTTATGTCCGTACTGGTTATCAAATTTCTGCCAAAGCGAAATTTGAACAGTTCAAAAACAGCTTTTTTGACAGCATTTCAAGAGAGATCCCGTATTTCACTTTCCTTTTTCTTTCATTTCTTATAAAGAAAAGAAAGCGGAAAGAGGGGCCGGACGATAAGGAGGATCATCTTTTTCCTTCCCTGTTGGAGACACATTTTGTTTATTTATAAGGAGGAAAAAGATGCGAAATATTTTGTATATCGTAGTCATGATCACTTTTGTTGCACTAACTGGATGCAGCGCTGGCAGCTCAAATCAATCAGGCTTTTTCCATCAAACATTCGTTGAACCTTTTTCAATTATTATTAAAACTTTTGCGGACTGGTTTCACGGCAGCTATGGAATCGCGATTATTTTAATTACGGTCTTGATTCGATTGATTCTTATGCCGTTCATGCTTCGCCAATATAAAGACCAGCAAAATATGAAATTGAAAATGGAGAAAGTCATGCCGGAGATGAAGGAGCTGCAAGAAAGGTTTAAAAAGGCGAAGGATCAAGCAGAACAACAAAAAATTCAAAAGGAAATGATGGATTTCTATCGAAAGCACGACATCAATCCATTGAAAATGGGCTGCCTTCCCATTATTATTCAAATGCCGATCATCATGGGGCTGTATTATGCCATTCGCGGTTCGAAAGAAATTGCAACACATTCATTTTTATGGTTTAACCTCGGAACACCTGACCTTATTTTGACGCTTTGTGCTGCAGCTATTTATTATGTGCAATTTAAAGTTTCCATTAGAACGGTACCTGAAGATCAATTGCAAGGACCGATGAAAATGATGGGAATGCTATCGCCGCTAATGATAGGAACAGCTTCTTTAGCTTCACCAGCTGCCTTGCCTCTTTACTGGACAGTGAGCGGATCATTCCTTATCCTACAAACAATGCTTGCGCAAAAGCTCTACTATAAACCAATAGAAAAAGAAAAAGGCAAGAACTCTGAACAGTAGAATCAGTAGCCGTACAAAAATACCTTTTGCGAACAATATGAATAAACTAGCGAATTGATCTTTCCTCTTGTGTTAGACAGTAGAATAACCTGTCTAGCGCAGGAGGAAATTTTTTGGTTGAAGGGGCCTGTGAAAATCTTCGTGCTTATCTTCTCTCCAACATGCAAATGAATCTGCTGAAATTTTCCTTCAAAAAATCTTTTTGAACAACTGTTACCAGAAAATGCTAAACAAAAGAAGGAACCTATGTCAGGTTCCCTTTTCACACTTAGCCGGTTTTACTTTCTTGTTTTTTAAAAAAAGTTTTCATCGCATGAAACACATCTGCTTTTTGCTTTAACACAAAATAGCGGAATTTTGGATTGTTGATGTTTTTATAAGCAGACATTAAGGTGGAGTATCTGTTGTACTGGTTAACCTCGCCGTAACAAAAGATGTTGCAAATTTTCATTAGTTCTTCGACAAGCTTCACGCATCGTCTGTTATCTGAAGTTAAATTATCTCCATCGGAAAAATGGAACGGATAAATATTGTACCGGGAAGGCGGGTATTTTTCTTCAATAAGTGCTAATGCTTTTCGATAGGCAGAAGAACAAATGGTGCCTCCGCTTTCACCTTTTGAAAAAAATTCATCCTCAGTGACAACTTTTGCCTCCGTATGATGGGCAATAAATTCAATATCTACCGTTTCGTATTTCGATCTTAAAAATCTAATCATCCAAAAGAAGAAACTTCTCGCCATGTATTTTTCCCATATTCCCATAGAACCGCTCGTATCCATCATTGCAAGCACAACAGCTTTTGACTCTGGTTTTTCCACTTCGTTCCAAGTTTTAAATTTCAAATCTTCCGGATATATCGGATAAAAACTTCGTTTTCCTGCCATCGCATTTCGTTTAAATGCCGAAAGCATTGTCCGTTTTTTATCAATGTTTCCTATAAGGCCTGTACGGCGAACATCGTTAAATTCTATTTTTTCAGCAATATTCTCATCCATTTCTTTTTGCTGTAAATCTGGAAGTTCAAGTTCCTGAAAGAAAGCTTTTTCCAAGTCCATAATCGACACTTCAGCTTCATAATAGTCCTCTCCAGGCAAATCTCCAGCGCCTTCGCCTTTCCCAGCTGCTTGTGCATCATTTGTGCCATCCCTCGCAACGACATCGCCAATTTTACTGTCTCCCTTTCCTTGGCCGACATGCTTGTTTTTGTCATAGTTATATCGAATTTTATATTCATCAAGCGACCGTATCGGAATTTTCACTACATTTTTTCCGTTTGACATGATGATACTTTCTTCTGAAATAAGATCAGGGAGATTATTGCGAATCGCTTCTTGCACTTTTTCTTGATGGCGAACTTGGTCATCATGGCCTTTACGATGGAGGGACCAATCCTCTCTAGAAACAACAAAGTGATGGTTCCCTTTGGATGTCATTTTTTTCCTCCCTTAAAAAATTGGTAATTCTTTTATTATATTCAAACGAATGGGCTCGTTTGGACAAATAAAAGATTATTCTATCATATGCTCGAATCTTCCAAAATTGACATGCTGTTGCACACCTTTTTTGATTAGAAATTTTGAAAAAAATAGCGCCCATTCGGGCGAATCATGAACGAAACCAGCTTCAATTGTCAACGATTTAGTAAACTGCCTACATAGCGAAGAAGTTCATTGGCAGATGTTGAATTGTATCCATATTCATCAATGAGTCTCGCTACAACCTCGTTAATTTTCTTTAATTGCTGTTCGTCAGGCGTTTTAGTTGACGTTGTAATTTTCACAACGTCCTTCAAATCAGCAAACAATTTTTTCTGAATAGCTTCGCGCAACCGCTCATGGGAATTGTAGTCAAAACGTTTCCCTTTTCTTGCATATGCTGAAATGCGAATCAAAATTTCTTCTCGGAAAGCTTTTTTTGCATTTTCTGAGATGCCGATTTGCTCCTCAATCGAACGCATCAATTTTTCATCCGGATTCATTTCCTCGCCTGTCAGCGGATCGCGGATTTTACTTTTATTGCAATAAGCTTCAACATTATCTAAATAGTTGTCCATTAAAGTTTTTGCCGATTCTTCATATGAATAGACAAACGCCTTTTGAACCTCTTTTTTCGCAATTTCATCGTATTCTTTCCGCGCGATGGAAATGAAATTCAAATAACGCTCACGGTCTTCTTCTGAAATCGAAGGATGCTGATATAAACCTTCTTTTAACGAACGAAGTACATCTAACGCATTGATAGAAGGCACTTCTTTCCGAATAATGGTAGAAGAAATCCGATTGATGACGTAACGAGGATCGATGCCGCTCATTCCTTCTTCCGGATATTCCTTTTTTAGCTCTTCCACATCTACAGCATTAAACCCTTCAACCAATTCTCCGTCGTAAAGCCGCATCTTTTTCACGAGATCGATATCCGATCTCTTCGGTTCTTTTAAACGGGTTAAAATAGTAAACATTGCCGCTACTCTCAATGTATGCGGAGCGATATGAACATCGGATACATCGCTTTCTTTAATCATTTTTTCGTAAATTCTTTCTTCATCGGAAACCTTTAAATTATACGGGATCGGCATGACGATAATTCGCGAATGGAGAGCCTCATTTTTTTTGTTTGAAATAAATGAACGATATTCTGTTTCATTCGTGTGAGCGACTATGAGCTCATCAGCTGAAATGAGCGCGAATCGGCCCGCTTTAAAATTTCCTTCCTGAGTTAGAGATAGCAGATGCCATAAAAATTTTTCATCACATTTCAACATCTCTTGAAATTCCATCATTCCTCTGTTTGCCTTGTTAAGCTCTCCATCAAATCGATAAGCCCTCGGATCGGATTCTGAGCCGTATTCAGCAATTGTAGAAAAATCTATACTTCCCGTTAAATCGGCAATATCCTGCGATTTTGGATCAGACGGACTGAATGTGCCGATTCCTACCCGTTTGTCTTCTGAGAAAAAAATTCGTTCAACTAAAACATCCTCAATTCTTCCGCCGTATTCTTCTTCAAGGCGCATCATATTAAGTGGAGATAAATTGCCTTCAATTCGAATGCCGTATTCTTTATAAAAGTCGTCGCGAAGATGGTGCGGAATTAAGTGCAAAGGATCTTCATGCATCGGGCAGCCTTTAATTGCATAAACTGCACCTCTATCAGTTTTCGAATATTCTTCTAATCCCCTTTTTAACAAAGTGACAAGTGTAGATTTCCCGCCGCTGACAGGACCCATTAACAACAGAATTCTTTTTCTTACATCCAGCCGCTTAGCAGCGGGATGAAAATATTCTTCCACAAGCCGTTCCAATGCTTCGTCCAGTCCGAAAATTTCCTGGTTGAAAAATTTATATCGTTTTCGGCCATTAATCTCCTCAATCCCTGCATCTTTTATCATATTATAAACGCGAGAGTGGGCGGATTGGGCTATCCATGGTTTTTCTTTTAATATTTCCAAATATTCAGCGAAGGTGCCTTCCCATTTTAAGCGCTCTTCCATTTCTCTATGCTTTTCGATTTTTTTCAAAATATCCATCAGGGACCTCCTCCATCGTTGGTTTGAGCACCAGATTAATACAATTTATGCGAGGATGTCCTTAAAGATGCTTTTTGATTAGCTTAATATTTGAAAATGAGTTAAAAAATTTTGACAAAATGACAAACCTTAGGGAAATTCTTTCACTCGTTGGGAATGTTAATGTATAATAAAACTAGTAATTTTTGATTACGTTGTACATATGAAGGAGGGATCTTTTTCATGAAAACTGCTTTAGTTTTAGGTGTCTGCATCGCATTTTTAGTTGCTATTTTCACGGCAGGATACAACGATAAACCTGGTGTCAACAAAAAATAATTTTGTGCATATTGATGATTTGTTCACAAGTAGTCCTCCCGGTAATTTTGTGAAGCGGTAAAGCAGGAAGGGAATTGCGGCTTGTTTTAGTTCCATGAAAATAACTCCAAAACATAAAAGAGGTGCTAATTATGGCGACAGAAAGAGTATTTATCAGCCCTGCAAAATATGTTCAAGGTAAAAATGTCATTACAAAAATCGCGAATTATCTTGAAGGAATTGGAAACAAGACAGTCGTGATAGCTGATGAAATAGTTTGGAAAATAGCTGGGCATACAATCGTAAACGAATTAAAAAAAGGAAATATTGCAGCCGAAGAAGTAGTTTTTAGCGGAGAAGCTTCAAGAAACGAGGTAGAAAGAATCGCGAATATTGCAAGAAAAGCAGAAGCTGCTATTGTAATCGGCGTTGGTGGAGGAAAAACGTTAGACACCGCAAAAGCGGTAGCGGATGAATTAGATGCTTATATAGTGATTGTGCCGACAGCTGCTTCAACTGATGCGCCAACTAGTGCTCTTTCTGTTATATATTCTGATGACGGCGTATTTGAAAGCTACCGTTTTTATAAAAAGAATCCAGATCTTGTACTTGTCGATACGAAAATTATCGCCAATGCTCCGCCACGTTTACTTGCCTCTGGAATCGCTGATGCACTTGCAACTTGGGTGGAAGCACGCAGTGTTATAAAATCCGGAGGAAAAACGATGGCGGGCGGTATCCCTACAATTGCAGCTGAAGCAATTGCAGAAAAATGTGAACAAACTTTATTCAAGTACGGGAAGCTTGCCTATGAATCAGTAAAAGCAAAAGTCGTCACCCCTGCGTTAGAAGCGGTCGTCGAAGCAAACACGCTCCTTAGCGGACTAGGTTTTGAAAGCGGCGGTTTGGCAGCGGCTCATGCTATTCATAACGGATTTACCGCGTTAGAAGGCGAAATACATCATTTGACACACGGAGAGAAAGTGGCATTTGGTACTCTTGTCCAGCTCGCTCTCGAAGAACATTCACAACAAGAAATTGAACGCTATATTGAGCTTTATTTGAGCCTTGATTTGCCAGTCACGTTGGAGGACATTAAATTAAAAGATGCTTCGCGCGAAGATATACTAAAAGTCGCTAAAGCAGCAACCGCAGAAGGGGAAACAATCCATAATGCATTCAATGTGACAGCTGATGATGTAGCAGATGCGATTTTTGCTGCTGATCAATATGCGAAAGCATATAAAGAAAAACACCGCAAATAACGTTTTGAATTGGCATTTCTTCATGGAATACCTTATTGACTGCAAAAAAGGCCAGGCGCTTTGACAGCCCTGGCCTTTGTATTTGCTTTTTTAACCTTATGGTAGTCCGCTTCCTTCTCATACTTCCTTTAATAACCGCCAAAAATAATGTATATTTACAATCCGAAAGAAGCCCAAAACTAAAAGTGTTTAAGATAATCCATGAAAGCTTTGCTGTCTTAGCGCCTCATACACTAAAATAGCGGCAGTGTTCGACAAATTTAATGCCCGAACGTTTTCCGTCATCGGAATGCGCAAACACCGATCTTCATTTTCTGCAAGCAATTCTTTTGGAAGTCCTGTTGTTTCACGTCCAAAAATGAAGAAAATCTCTTTGGAAGGATCACTAAAATCATAGCTCGTATAATATCGTTTTCCAAATTTAGTTATATAGTAGAAATCCCCGTTCTGGTTTTGCTGAAAAAAATGGTCAAGAGAATCATAATAATGAATGTTTACAAATTCCCAATAATCAAGCCCTGCGCGTCGAAGCATTTTATCATCCGTTGAAAAACCTAAAGGACGAATTAAATGAAGGGCTGTATTAGTCGCTGCACAAGTTCTAGCAATGTTTCCAGTATTTGCAGGGATTTCTGGCTGATATAAAACAACGTGTAATGCCACAATGATTCACCTCGAAAACTATTATAACATTTTTAAGAATCCTCATTATCATCAATGATATGAAAAAATTTATATTGAATGTTTTCTGTATAGGCAGTTGAGTCTTCGTACGACCAATATCTCATTCGGCTGTTGGATGTTTGGGCATTGACAAGCGGCATATCGCTTTTATCTTTTGCAACAACAAATGTTGAATGGTCAAATCTGCCGTCGCCTTGAAAATCATAACAAATCACATCCCCGGGCTTAAGCAGCTCAGGAGACGAAACTTCTTCCGCTCTAAGTCCTGTTTTTGATGTGGACAAATACAGCATCAGCGCATGAGCTACAGACCAGCTGTAGCTCCAATTATTATTCGCAAGCCACCATCCTGATGACCGGTTCGGGTAGCCTCTCATCGGCGCATCACCGGCACGTAAACATTGGGAAACATAATTTGTACAATTTACGTCAAAATAAGGATAATTCGGATTTCTGCTGTTCCACCACCGTTCCGCATATTGGACGCTTTTCAACCGATCATATTGAAAAGAAACCCGTTCATCTTTTCCATGCCACTCTTCGTTTGACCAATCATCCTCTTCATCTTTATGAAAACAGTCTTTTAGTTTAACTTCATCAGATATTAAATGACCTTTATTGGAAAACTTCGCTACCCGCTCTTCCCCAATTTCTTCTATATATAAAAAATCACCCTGCTTATAAAGAAGCCTGTAATCACATAAATAATCTACAACGGTTGCCTCATCTTCGATCTGTTTCGGCCATTTTATGAGACAAGTCGCTTTCACTATTTCCGCTTTTCGTTTTGCTGCCAGCTCTTTTTTCTTTTCACACCATTCAAGCTCTGAAGATTGCTGCCGATTGTGATTGACAGATTTGTTCACTAAAAATTGCAGCTTTTCATTTATTTTTCGATAAACAGCCTGTACGTCCACATTTGTCACCACCATTTTCGTTTCTTCTATATACGTATGATGGTGACAATTAAAATCATGCTTTCAACATTTCAATTCCTTTGACAATTTCATTCTTTACTTCTTCATCTTGTTCTTTTTCCAGAGCTTTTTCCAATTCAAAAAGCACTGATTGATCTCCTATCCTTCCAATCGCCCATGCGGCGGTTCCCCGAATAATCGGTCTTGAATCTTCGTGCATCAGTTTAATTAAGTCAGGCAAAGCCGTTCTATCTTTATAATGGGCTAAAGCGATGATCGCATTTCGCTGAATCGGTTTTTTTCCTCTCCATGAACCAGCTATATGGCCGAATTTTTCTTTAAACTCGCGGTTTGAAATATGAAGAAGCGGCTTTAATTTTGGCTTTGCAATTTCAGGATCCGGTTCCATTTCAGAATGGATATGGAAATCCTTTCCTTTATTTTCCGGACAAACAAGCTGACAAGTGTCACAACCGTAAAGCCTGTTTCCAATTTTCCCACGATATTCATCTGGTAGAAACCCTTTTGTTTGCGTTAAAAAAGCAATACATTTCTTTGAATCGAGTTGCCCGCCTTGTACGAGCGCACCAGTCGGACATGAATCGACACATATGTTGCAGGATCCGCATCGGTCTTCAATCGGGGTGTCGGGAGGAAAAGGAATATTTGTAATCATTTCGCCCAAATATACATAAGAGCCGAATTCCGGTGTAATAATCATGCAGTTTTTTCCGCTCCATCCGATACCGGCTCGCTCTGCTACGGCCCGATCCGACAGTTCCCCCGTATCGACCATCGATTTAACCTGTGCTCCGTCTACTTTTTCTAAAATAAATCTTTCCAGCTTTTTCAACCGACCTTTTAGAATCACGTGATAGTCTGTCCCCCATGAAGCCCTGCAAAATAAACCGCGCCGCTCTTTTTTTGTACTTCTGGGAGCATTTTTCATTTTTGAAGGATATGCCAACGCTATAGAGATAATCGATTTTGCTTTTGGAAGGAGCAGCTCAGGATTTGTCCGCTTTTCGATATCAGGCTCCTCGAATCCTGACTGATATCCTAACTGCTGCTGTACAATTAGCCGCTCCTTCAATGTTTCAAAAACATCAGCACTCGCAAAACCGATTTTATCGATTCCAATTTGCTTGCTGTATTCAATAATTTCTTGTTTGAGAACTGCGAAATCCACACCGCTCCACCCCCTTTGTTTTTATTTCAAAAAATATATAAACTATGTTAAGATAAAATGGCTGAAAATAGGAGGGAAATCAATGGAAATTTTTATTGCTGAAGAGGTCAAACAACGAATTCCTCACTTTAAAATAGGCTTAATTGAGTATGATCATATTCAAGTATCCGAATCCCCCCAAATGTTAAAAGGGAGACTTCGTTTCTTTCAAGAATCTATTTTTTTCGATCTAGAAAACAAAAATGCAGCTGAATTAGACGGCATTCGAGAATGGCGGGAAATCTTTAAGCGTGTTGGCACTGATCCTAATCGATACCGTCCATCCAATGAGGCTCTTTTTCGCCGCGTTCAAAAACAGCAATACTTACAGTCTATCCATTCAGCCGTTGACTTAAATAATTTTTTCTCCTTGAAATATGAAATTCCGTTAGGCATCTACGACCGAAACAAAATAAAAGGACCTATTACGTTAAAAATCGGTGAAAATGGTGATTCATATGATGCCATCAACGGCCGCCAAGTAAATTTGGAAAATAAACTAGTAACCTGTGATGCAAACGGACCTTTCGGAAGCCCCTATGTTGATTCCAAGCGAACAGCAGTACAACTTTCAACAACAAGCGCTTTACATATCGTTTATTTAAAGCCATCGATGCGGACAGAAGAAGCAAAAAAATTACTTGAAGCGATGGCAAACATGTTTGTTCAAATTCACGGTGGAGATGCTCGCCAACAAATTTTCGCTTAAGCCTCTCCCTTTTCTTTCTTTTAATGGCATGGCAGCCATATACAAAATTTCTATAATGAAAAAACGCAATGCTTCGTTTGCTTATAAAAACGAAACACTGCGTTGATGAATGATATGTATGGAGCGGGTGATGGGAATCGAACCCACGACATCAGCTTGGAAGGCTGAGGTTTTACCACTAAACTACACCCGCATACATTATTTCTTTTCTATCAAGACGAAAAACACGCATTTGTCATGCCTCTTCCTCTTCCAGCTTATTCGAAGAAGGAGATGCGTCGAGGCAACTCGATGCTTATTCATCGAAGCATCGCTCGTGGCTGAGGTTTTACCACTAAACTACACCCGCATACATTATTTCTTTTCTATCAAGACGAAAAACACGCATTTGTCATGCCTCTTCCTCTTCCAGCTTATTCGAAGAAGGAGATGCGTCGAGGCAACTCGATGCTTATTCATCGAAGCATCGCTCGTGGCTGAGGTTTTACCACTAAACTACACCCGCGCGAAAATATTTATTTTTCTATTTAAATGATAAACACGCATTTGCCATGCCTCTTCCTCTTCCAGCTTATTCGAAGAAGGAGATGCGTCGAGGCAACTCGATGATTATTCATCGAGGCATCGCTCGTGGCTGAGGTTTTACCACTAAACTACACCCGCGCGAAAATATTTATTTTTCTATTTAAATGATAAACACGCAATTTCCATGCCTCTTCCTCTTCCAGCTTATTCGAGGAAGTAGATGCGTCGAGGCAACTCGATGCTTATTCATCGAGGCATCGCTCGTGGTAGCCGTAATGCAATGACGGATTTTATTATAGCAAAGCGAAAATGACGGTGCAACGGAAAAATGTAAAAAAAACGACATTTTTTTATGTTTTTGTCGAAATTGTGAACAAAATAGATACCAAGCTGTCCATTTAACACCCTGTACCGCTGAAAAAAGCATTAAATCAACAGTTTTTCTTATTTTGTTCATATATTTACAAAGCTGGTGGTAAATGTCCGGCGTTTAAATGTAAACTCCGAAATCATGGCAAGCTTAGATAACAGTTAGATTGACCCCCTCAGTCATTCCTTCGCAAACTAAATTTATCAACCAACATAAAATACTAAGAGCTGAGAAGATTCCTATAAAATCAGAGTAAAGTTAAGACCAAATGATAACTATACCTCAAAAGCTACACCATTTTGATTCATTGAAAAAATGTGATGAACGCACTTATCCCATATCTTTTAACTTTCTATAGCACTTTCGTGACTACAGCTCCCATACCTTGCCCATTTCAGAGCTGTCAAGAATTTTTTCAAAGATAAATATACACTTATCCGGTGGATCAAAAATCTGCCTTTTTTATATTACTATAAACAACTTGCTCTTCAAAAAAATTCAGCTGATGAATCGTTAAAAGAAAGTAAAAAATCGACGTTCAAAAACGCCGATTTTTACCTTATTTTTTCAACATTTCAAACACTTGCTCGACATCCTTATCCCCCCTGCCGGAGAGATTAACGATCACAATATCCTCCTTGCTTAGTTGTGGGGCAAGTTTCATCGCATATGCTACAGCATGTGAACTTTCAAGAGCAGGGATGATTCCTTCTAGCTTAGATAATTGCTGAAAAGCTTCCAAAGCCTCTTTTCCAGACACCGTAACATATTCTGCCCGTCCGGTTTCCTTCAAATAGCTGTGCTCTGGACCAATTCCAGGATAATCAAGCCCTGCTGCAATAGAGTAAGTCGGCATTGGATCATTATTTTCGTCAAGCAAAGTTAAGCATTTAAATCCGTGAATAACAGCTGGAACACCTTTCGTAAGCGTTGGTGCCTCTTCCGGCTCCACTCCTATTAATCTTACGTTTGGTTCGTCCAGATAATGCGCAAAAGCTCCGATTGCATTGCTTCCTCCTCCTGCACAAGCAATCACTGCTGTTGGAAGCTTCCCTTCTTTTTCAAGAATCTGCTTTTTCGACTCTTCACTAATAACCGATTGAAAATGCTTGACAATTGTTGGATACGGATGCGGGCCGACAGCAGATCCAAGCAAGTAAAACGTGTTTTGGTAATTTTCCACATAATCAGCTAAAGCTGCATCCACCGCATCCTTCAAACGTCCTTGTCCTTTTTCAACCGGTACTACCTTTGCACCAAGCAGCTCCATCCGAAACACATTTAATGCCTGCCGCTCTGTATCGAGCTTGCCCATATAGATGGTGCATTCCATTCCAAACATCGCACACGCGGTTGCTGTTGCAACACCGTGCTGTCCAGCACCCGTTTCTGCAATGATTCTAGTAGCCCCCATCCGTTTGGCAAGCAAGATCTGTCCAATTGCATTATTGATTTTATGTGCTCCGGTATGATTTAAATCTTCACGTTTTAAATAAACTTTCGCGCCCCCGAGCGCTTCCGTTAGATTTTTCGCATATGTCAGCGGATTTTCTCTACCGACATATTCTCTTAAATAATATGCCAATTCTTCATTAAACGTTGAATCGTTTTTAAATTTTTCGAAATTCTCTTCCAGTATGTCCAATGCTCTTTGCAAATCCTTTGGAACAAAGCTTCCTCCAAATTGGCCAAAATAACCCTTCTCAACTGTTTGCTGACTCATCTTACTCATCTCCTCTAAGCTTTTATTCAATTATAGCAAAACATGTTCAAATCAAACACTTATTTTTAGAATTTCTGCCGCTTATTATTTTGCATAGTTTAGCTCCCAAACTACACCGAATTTATCGATTACCACACCATATTTTGAATTCCAAAAAGTATCTTGCAATTCCATTTTGACCCGTCCGTCTTTCGCTAATGTTGTAAAAATTGAATTTATTTCATCTTCTGACTCCAAATCCAATGTCAGCCATATATTGTTCCCCTTCGTCACCGATGAGAAAACATCGGCAAAATAAAGTACACAGGATTCGTTAATATGCAGCTCGGCATGAATATACTTTCCTTCGTGACCTTTAAACATTTCTTTTCCATCGGATGTCTCTACATTTTTGAGTTCTCCTCCAAATACTTGCTGATAATATTGCAACGCTTCCTTACAGTTATGCAAATAAATATGAGGGATTATTTTTTTCATCTTTTTTACCCGCCTTTGCCAGATTGTAGGGATAAACATTCTTCTCGTCCATTTTATCATAAGGGAATGACACCTTGTTTTTAAGAAGGGGAGTGCCTCCTGTTTCTGTGTAATGATTCAACATCGCATTTTCCTAGGGCCAAGCTACAATCTTTTTTGAAATAGAGCATTACTAGAAACAATTGAAATATTCTAAAATATAAAATGAAGTTAAAAAGCGCAGCGTGATGCAGGTTACCTGCTCCGAAAATAGTTTTCAAATTGGTAAACAAGAAACATCTTGTTATATTGTGTAATCTTTCTTAACGAGATACTTAGCAAAAAATTCAAATTATGTAAAAATCAATTTGGAGGACACATTCATGAAGAAGAATGACTACTTTCATTCGAAAAATTACACCGGGAATCATTTACATGTAGACAACTTTAAAGATGAATTTTCCCCTTTTATCGAAGGAATTGCCTGGGAAAGAACTGATGGCACAATGGATTTATTTTTTGATGATTTAAAAGAGGAAGAATTTCAACAATTATTTGCAAATAAAGAGCATTATTATGATAAATTTAAAGGTGTATTTATAGAAAATGTTCAAACAAATGAGGAAGCGTATGAAAAATTTCGTCAATGGGTGGATGAAGTACTGGAACCGTTTAGAAATGGCCAAAAATAAGCGAATGTTCCATTGAAATGCATTTTGCAAAATTCCCCCATATTTTTACCACAAATGAAAGAAGGGATCCTATCACATGAAAAAAGACAGTTGGAATGCAGCTTTGTATGATGCAAAACATTCATTTGTTTCCAAATTTGGAGAGCATTTGCTTGATCTGTTGGAGCCAAAAAAAGGTGAACGTATTCTTGACCTCGGCTGCGGTACGGGAGATTTAGCCTGGAAGCTTTACGAATTAGGAGTTGACGTCGTCGGAATTGATAAATCAGAAAATATGATTAATCAGGCTAAAGCAAAATACCCCGGTTTAAGCTTTGAGGTGAAGGATGTTCTAAATCTTGGATACCGCAACGAGTTTGATGCCGTTTTCTCCAATGCAGTTCTTCACTGGATCAAGCCGCCAAAACAGGCGTTAATCAATATATACCAGGCCTTAAAGGAGAACGGCCGTTTTGTAGCGGAATTCGGCGGCAAAGACAATGTCAAAACGATTACCGATGCCATCCGAAATGAATTCAATAAATTGGGCATGGAGGAATTAGCAGACCAATTTCCTTGGTATTTCCCGAGCATTGGTGAATATTCATCGTTGATGGAAGAAGTGGGGTTCCGTGTCGTGTTCGCCCAGCATTTTGACCGTCCAACGCCATTACATGGGGAGAATGGGGTAAAAAATTGGATAGAGATGTTCGCTGGCAGCCTGTTTAACAGTTTGACAACAAACGAAACAAAAAATCTTATCTTCACAAACGTGGAAAACAACTTAAAAAATGTCATATATAAAAATGGCATCTGGTTTGCCGATTATAAGCGAATTCGTGTCATCGGGATTAAAGAATAGCACGTAAAGAGGCGTCTCATATCTTCGCGAATTGTTGAATCTAAAAGAATGTGAACAATATGTAGCTTTCTCAAAAAAATTTTGGAAAAAGCTAAATCTCCAAGAGCTTAAAGTTGCTTCTTATTTTCTCTTGATTTATGCTCAAATTAAAGGCTATTAGAATAACAACTAAGAGCCTCCATATATTGACAGAATATAAAAATGATGATAGCATAAAGCGAACTATTTCAATAAGATTTATATGTTTTTTTAGAATCGTAGAAAGGAGCATAGTAGTACATGAGTAAAGTTGTAATTATCAATGGAAGTCCGTTTCCATCATCAAGATTAAATGGATTAATCCAATATGCTGAACAGCAATTGCAGCAAAAAGGAATTGAGATTGATTACATTCAAGTAGCACAGCTGCCTGCGGAAGATTTAATCAAAGCAAAATTTGACAGCGAGGCGATTCTGAACGCCAACCAAAAAGTGGAACAAGCTGACGGAATTATCATCGCAAGCCCAGTGTATAAAGCAGCTTATACAGGCGTATTGAAAACATACCTTGACCTACTTCCGCAAAAAGGGCTTTTGGGTAAAACAATACTTCCGTTGTTTATTGGTGGCACATTGGCTCACCTTCTATCTATAGATTATGCGCTAAAACCAGTGTTATCCACAATGGGAGGCAGATATATTCTAGGAGGCGTTTATGCCGTTGATGCCTGGGTAACCAGAGAAGAAAATGAACAATACAGCTTGTCAGAAGAGCTAGTGCAAAGATTGGACGCAGCAGTAGAGGAATTTGCGAATGCTTTAAATGGACAAAAAGCATGATCAGCTCCTAATCAAAACTCAGAGGTTTTTTTGTTCGTTCTTGATTTCGCAAAATTGCCGATAGTAAATTAAAAGCAGACTGCCCGTACGGTGCGATCTGCTTTTTTCATTATTATTGTTAATGAAAAATGAAAGCATTTTGAGTAAAATTTTGAATTTTCCTTTATACAAGATGAAGATTAACGCCACTATTTTCCCATTTTTTGATTTCAATCTCACTTAATTCAGAGCCTATAATTACCGCATCAATTTGATTTGGACTGGCAACAGTATGCAAAGCAATCCTTCCTACTTTCGTATGATCCGTTACAACATAGACGCTCTTCGCAGCTTTTATCATAGAACGCTTCGTTGCAGCAATCTGTTCATCAAAATGAGTAAGGCCAAATTTGTGATGAAGGGCTGGCGTTCCGATGAATGCTTTGTCCACATGGAGATTGCCTAACACTTCATCAGCAATGAGTCCATTTAACATATAGCTTTCCGGATATAGCGTGCCACCTGTTACAATAACTTTAATCCCATTTGAAAAACGCAACTTTGCCGCAACATTTATATCGTTTGTAATTACTGTTATGTTTTTTCTATCTAATATCGCTTCAGCAATATGAACAGTCGTTGTTCCTGAGTCTAGTATAATATTTTCGCCATCTTGTATAAACTGTGCAGCACGCATGCCAATTCTTCGTTTTTCCTCGAACTGAACGGTTTCCCGATCCTGAAAAGACGGCTCCGATTTTACTTTATCTTCCTCAATGACAACGCCGCCATGGGTCCTTCTCAATTTCCCCTCTGATTCTAATAGCGACAAATCTCTTCGAATCGTTGCCTCATGGACATGAAAATATACAGCCAATTCAGCCACAGTAGCAATTTTCTTTTCCTTTACGTATTCTACTATTTTTTTTTGCCTTTCAAGAGCTAACATAGTCGAACTTCCTAACAATTTAAATTTTTCTATTCTTATATTATTCTCTTTTCATGCCGTTGCGCTTCCCCTTCATGAACGGTCAGGATTTTGTCTTCCTTGGCCCGTTTTCCCTTCCCTTGTCGAGAGACAAACAGTCCATCGGCCTCCACAAACAGCACCCGTCCATATCGCTGGTCAACCGGGCAGTGCAGCGGAGCTTCAGCCTCGAGCACCAACTGGCGGATCGCCTCATGGCTCATCACCGGATACCCGACCATCTGGGCAAGCGTACGAGCCGCTTTGCGATAGGAAGAGCACTCCAAAGCCAATCCCACAAGGGCTGATTGACTGCGATCCATCAAACGCTAGAAAGGAGTCAAGCAAAAACGTGTAACGGTTTTGTTCTCGGTCTAGATAGTAGTTGCGCTCGATGGCGATTTCGCCAAAAAGAGTTTGAATCGTGATGCGTCGTTTGTCTTTCAAGTGGTACCGGCGCTTGTCCCGGGTTTCCGCCAATTGTCAGTCGATGTCCTCCAACAGAGCCGTAAACAACTCAGCGAAGGCGATTTGCAGGGCTCGAAATAAGTCACGCTCGATCTCTTTCAGCGTCAACGAATTTGTAGTAAGATGTTGTTGAATATTCATGGGACTCTCTCCTCCTGTTTGATGGTGTGGACAATGATCATCTTACCAGGGAGAGAGTCCTTTTTTCATGTTTCCTGCTTGGGATCCTACCGCGCTTTCGCTTGGTGAGCCCGATGAGGGGGGATTCTAAGAATTTCTCCCACAAACATTTTACTCACACAATCATTGATGAAAGAAGCGAAAGAACAAGGAATTTCAGTATTTGATTTACTGGAAAAAAAGGCATCTCACCTAGAGCCTGGTCAATCTGGTCTCATTGCATTAGATTGGCATAATGGAAACCGATCTATACTTTCAGATGCAGATCTTTCAGGAATGATTGTAGGACTGACCCTAGCTTCCAAACCTGAGGATATCTATAGAGCATATATGGAAGCTACAGCATTTGGCGCAAAAATCATTATTTCAAATTATGAACAAGCAGGATTAAAAATTAATGAAATATTTGCTTGCGGTGGTTTGCCCCAAAAAAATGATTTACTCATGCAAATATATGCAGACGTTTTAAATAAAGAGATTATTGTTTCAGCCAGCGATTATACCCCTGCAGTTGGCGCTGCCATTCTTGGCTCTGTTGCAGCTGGCAAGGAAAATGGAGGATATGATAGCGTAGAAGAGGCTGTTGAAAGGATGAAACAACCAATTTTGAAAACTTACAAACCAATTCTCAGCCATGTAGAAAAATATAAAAAATTATTTCAAATATATCAGCAATTACACAATTATTTCGGAATTACGAAAAAAAGTTGGATGAAGGATTTAAAATCTCTTTAATCCGAACATGTCGCCCCAAAAAATATCTGCATGGAAGCATATCGTCAGTGCCGAAAGCAATGTGATCATTCATGCTTGAGCAAAAACTGAACACTATATTTTTAGCAGGTTTCCCACTGGAACAACCTGCTTTTTCTTTTCATGCAACAATTCTGCCAATATTTTGTTCAAGTCTGCCAAAAATTCGGCAAAAATCTATTTTGTATTTTTCTAATATTCCGCAAATTAAGCGCTTTCAATTTTGGTACGGTTCTTGCATGATATAAAGTCGAAAAAAAAATGAAAGGGGTTGTTTTGAGTGAAAGCAGCAGTAGTTAACGAATTTAAAAAAGCACTTGAAATTAAAGAGGTGGAAAGACCAAAACTAGAGGAAGGTGAAGTTTTAGTTAAGATCGAAGCATGCGGTGTGTGCCATACGGATTTACATGCAGCCCATGGTGACTGGCCGATTAAACCGAAATTGCCGTTAATTCCGGGGCATGAAGGAGTCGGAATTGTTGTAGAAGTCGCAAAGGGAGTTAAATCAATAAAAGTGGGAGATCGCGTCGGCATCCCATGGTTATATTCTGCATGTGGTGAATGTGAATATTGTTTAACTGGTCAAGAAACACTTTGCCCGCATCAATTGAATGGCGGATATTCCGTTGATGGCGGATATGCGGAATACTGTAAAGCTCCCGCAGATTATGTGGCGAAAATTCCTGATAACTTAGATCCAGTTGAAGTGGCGCCAATTTTATGTGCAGGCGTAACGACATATAAAGCGTTGAAAGTATCAGGTGCTCGGCCAGGTGAATGGGTGGCCATTTACGGTATTGGAGGACTTGGTCATATTGCATTACAATACGCCAAAGCGATGGGACTTAATGTGGTAGCTGTTGATATCAGTGATGAAAAATCAAAATTAGCCAAAGATTTAGGTGCAGATATTGCAATCAACGGTTTAAAAGAAGATCCTGTCAAAGCGATACATGATCGAGTAGGCGGTGTTCATGCTGCTATTAGTGTAGCGGTGAATAAAAAAGCATTTGAACAGGCCTATCAGTCAGTGAAACGGGGAGGCACATTAGTTGTTGTCGGTCTGCCAAATGCTGATCTGCCTATTCCGATCTTCGATACAGTATTAAACGGCGTTTCCGTTAAAGGTTCCATCGTCGGTACAAGAAAGGACATGCAGGAAGCATTAGATTTTGCTGCTCGCGGAAAAGTCCGTCCAATTGTTGAAACCGCTGAATTAGAAGAAATAAATGAAGTATTTGAAAGAATGGAAAAAGGAAAAATCAACGGTCGTATCGTACTAAAATTGAAGGAGGATTGATGATGAGCTCAATTGCAGCCCCTAAATTAAAAGAAAAAGTTGAAAAGTTTTTATCCGGTAAGAAAAAAATGTATATAAACGGCAGCTTTGTTGAAAGCGCTTCAGGAAAAACATTTGACACTCCTAACCCTGCAACGGGAGAAAGATTGGCAACAGTTTATGAAGGAGATGCTGAAGATATCGACCGCGCTGTGAAGGCAGCCAGAGAAGCGTTTGACCGTGGACCGTGGTCAAGAATGAGCGCAGCAGAAAGAAGCAGGCTCATGTATAAACTGGCGGATTTAATGGAGGAAAATAAAGAAGAACTGGCTCAGCTAGAAACATTGGATAATGGGAAACCAATTCGTGAAACAATCAATGCCGACGTACCGTTGGCAATTGAACACATGCGTTATTATGCTGGATGGTCTACGAAAATTGTCGGACAAACAATTCCAGTCAATGGACCGTATTTTAACTATACACGTCATGAACCAGTTGGCGTCGTAGGGCAAATTATTCCTTGGAACTTTCCATTGCTCATGGCAATGTGGAAGCTTGGCGCCGCGCTTGCAACCGGTTGTACAGTTGTATTAAAGCCAGCTGAACAAACACCTCTTTCAGCTTTATATTTAGCTGAACTTATTGAAGAAGCTGGTTTTCCTGCCGGTGTTGTCAATATTGTTCCCGGATTTGGTGAAACAGCAGGTGATGCATTAGTCAAACATCCACAAGTTGATAAAATTGCCTTCACAGGTTCAACTGAAGTCGGAAAATTAATTATGGCAAACGCTTCGAAATCTCTTAAACGCGTTACGTTAGAACTAGGCGGTAAATCACCGAACATCATTTTGCCTGATGCTGATTTTTCAAAAGCAATTCCGGGTGCTTTAAATGGCGTCATGTTCAACCAAGGACAAGTTTGTTGTGCAGGCAGCCGCGTCTTCATTCAGAAGAAACAGTATGACAATGTTGTGGCTGATATGGTATCCCATGCAAAATCTATTAAACAAGGATTTGGACTAAAAGCAGATACAGAAATGGGACCGCTTGTTTCTTCCGAGCAGCAAAACCGAGTCCTTGGATATATTGAAAAAGGGCTGGAAGAAGGTGCTGAACTTTTAACAGGAGGACAAAAACCTTCCGAACAAGGGTATTTTGTAGAGCCGACTATTTTTGCCAACGTTGAAGATTCTATGACCATTTCAAAAGAAGAAATATTCGGACCGGTAATCGCCGCTTTGCCATATGAAGATATAGACGAGTTGATTGAACGTGCAAACGATACAAATTATGGATTAGCAGCAGGCGTTTGGACGCGCGATGTTACAAAAGCTCATTACATTGCTAACAAGCTCCGTGCTGGAACAGTTTGGGTAAACTGTTACAACGTCTTTGATGCTGCAAGTCCGTTCGGCGGATATAAAGAATCCGGCATAGGAAGAGAAATGGGATCCTATGCATTAGACAACTATACAGAAGTGAAAAGCGTCTGGATTGCCCAGAATTAATACAAAATAGGGGAGTGCTCAATAAGCCCCTAAATAATTCAAGTAGAGAAAAACAAATCGTTTTTCTCTACTTGATTTCGTATTTTTGTCTGAAAGTAGCTGGCGGATGCCGGCTACTTTCAGTATGTTGTGGTAAGCAATGAATTGTTGCTTGCCACTTATATTTTGTTTACCTTTTACATATTAAAAGGATTTTTTTATTTTTATATGGAATTATGTATTTATGGAAAAACTGTCAATGTTAAAGGGGGGACATAATGAACATTCATAAATTTGTCATGCCGGAGATAATATTTGGAAACGGTTCTATTTCTGAAGTCGGCAACTGCTGTTTACGTTTGGGCGCATCCAATGTGCTCATCGTCAGTGATCGCGGTATTTCGGAGGTCGGTTGGCTGGATGTAGTCATTGATAGCTGCGTGAAAGCCGGTTTAAAATATGAGACATTCATTGATATTACGATTAACCCAAAGGATACAGAAGTGGATAAAGGTCGAAATATATATCTTAAATATGGATGCGATTCGGTGATCGGGATTGGCGGAGGCAGCGCTATTGATGCAGCCAAAGCTATTGCTCTGTTAGCGACAAATGGCGGAGTCATTCATGATTATGAAGGCGTCGACAAAATTAAGCATCCCCTCCCGCCTCAAATCATGATTCCTACTACAGCCGGCTCGGGATCAGAGGTTTCACAATTTTCTATTATTTTAAATACAGAAAAACAGAAAAAGATGACCATTATTTCAAAATCGTTAATACCTGATATTGCTATTATTGACCCTGAAACACTCGTGACGAAAAGTTCCCATTTAACTGCTTCAACAGGAATCGACGTTTTAACACATGGGATTGAATCGTATATTAGTTTGGCCGCAACACCGCTAACTGATGTTCATGCCAAAAATTCTATATCGCTTGTCGCTAAATATTTACGGCCTTCTGTCGCCTCTAAATTAAATAAAGAGGCGAAAACCAATATGGCAATGGCAAGTTTACAAGCTGGAATTGCCTTTTCCAATGCCATTTTAGGAGCTGTTCATGCCATGTCTCATGCAGTTGGTGGCAGATATCCTATTTTGCACGGCGATGTGAATTCTATTTTATTGCCTCATGTCATGGAATTTAATTATTTAGCAAATCCTCAAAAATTTGCAGATATTGCGTATCTCCTTGGATTAAATGATTGCGACATATCGAAAATGGAAGCAGCCAAAAAGGCGATTGACCTTGTGAAGGAATTAATTCAAGATGTTGGAGCTCCGCAAAGGCTTTCTGAAATTCATGTAAAAAAAGAAGAAATTCCTCAAATGAGCTTAACTGCTTTAAATGATGCATGTATGATCACAAATCCAAGGGATGTCACTGTCGAAATTATTGAAGAACTTTTCAGAAAGGCTTGGTAGAAATGTTGCTAAAAGATCGGGAAGAAATGATCAGCAAGCTGACTGGCGTCCAGTCTTCTAAAAAAAGCTACTATAATGAATTGAAAATCATGGTTGAAGAGCTCAAAAAGAAAAACATGCAGCTAGAGGTGATAAATGAGGTAAATAGAAGCTTCAATATCGATATGTCAATAGATGAAATGCTGAAAAATATATTTGAAAAGCTAAAAGTTTTTTTTCCGCTTGAACGAATCAGTTTATCTTTATATGAACATGATAAGCTGACGCTAACAAATGTATATCCTCCCAATTCTTTATATTTTCCTATTGGATTTATTTTTCCAAAAAAAGATTCTTTATATTGGCAGGCAATTGAGTCGTCACAAAAAATTTTTTACCAAATGAATAATGATCTTCATTATTTCATTGAAAAAAAGGCGTATCAATCATTAGGTATTCAAAGCGCCTTAGTCATTCCCCTCGTAAGCAAAGAAGCGGCTATCGGTCTTTTAAGCATTGGAAGCAAAAAAATCAATCATTTCGATGAATCGGACCTTGCGTTTTTTCAGCAGCTATCCGATCAAATTGCCGTTTGCATCGAAAATGTCCGTCTTTATCATAAAGTCTTAACAGCCAAAAAAGAATGGGAAGAAACGTTTCGTGCGGTATCAGATATGATGTTTATTACAGATTTAGAAGGAAATATATTAAAATCGAATGATTCTGCAAAAGAATATTTTAAAACCGATCTTATCGGACAGAATATACACAAGTTATTAGAAATCGATAAAAAGGAAGCTACTCAGGAAAAATATCTCTCAGTCAAAGAAAATATTATTGATGAGTTTCATTTAAAAAATCACGTCTTTGAATTCCGCTCATTTCCGATCTTTAATAGGAGGCATGAGGTTTATTCATATATCATCTACATTATCGATATTACAGAAAAACGAAAGATGGAGGCTCAACTAATTCAGTCTGGAAAATTAGCGGCTATTGGAGAAATGGCAGCCGGAATCGCACATGAACTGAACAGCCCTTTAACAGCTATCCTTGGCAATTCTCAGCTTTTATTAAGATCATTCAAACAGGACGACCGCTCCTACAAACTTTTATCAGACATATATTTATGTGGAAAAAGGTGTAAATCCATTATCCAAAATTTACTTACTTTTTCGCGTCAAGATGAATATGTGTTCGAAGAATGCTCTATCAATGAAGCGGTGGAACAAGTATTAGGAATTTTTAGCGACCAGTTTAAGCAACAAAATATCATCATTCAACAAGAACTGGCTGAGCATATAGATCATGTGAAAGGAAATATTCAGCAAATCGGACAGATCATTTTAAACTTATTAATTAATGCAAAGGATGCCTTGGAAGAAAAAAATATACCGAAGAAGATCATCAAGATTGAAACAAAAGAAATAATTGAAGACAACAAAAAATGGATCACACTGTCCATAACAGATAATGGAATCGGAATTCAAAACCAGCATTTGCAGGAAATATTTAATCCTTTTTTTACCACGAAAAGTCCAGGAAAAGGCACTGGACTAGGGTTGTCCGTTAGTTTAGGGATCGCTGAAACACACGGCGGTACAATTGTCGTGAACAGTAAATACGGAGAAGGCAGTGAATTTATTTTAAAGCTCCCAGTTAGACACGAATAGAAAGGGAGATGATTTGCAATGAAAAAGGTACTAGTAATAGACGACGAACGTGAAGTAGGAAACTTTTTTCGACATCTTTTAGAAGAAAAAGGATATGATGTAAAAGTAGGTTTGAATGCTGAAGATTTTTCCAACTTAATTTCGCTCCATTCCTTTGATTTAGCACTAATTGATGTCAAGCTGCCTGGTACAGATGGTCTGCATTTGCTTAAGCAATTAAAAGCAGCTCATCCTTCCTGTAAAGCTGTCATTATGACAGGATACAGCACAGTGAAAACGGCTGTAGAGGCCATTAAGAATGGTGCAAATGATTATATTGAAAAACCGTTCGATGATATAAGCCAATTAGAGAAAACATTAGAAGATTTATTAAATAGCGAGAAATTTTCTTCACCAGCAAACACCGACAAACTGGCCGATACGATTGGATTTATTATCGGCAACAATAAAAAGATGAATGAATTAGTCAAGCTGGCGGAAAAAATTGCTAAGAAAAACATAAATGTATTAATTGAAGGAGAAACAGGAACAGGCAAAGAGGTGCTTGCCCATTTTATTCACAACATGAGCTTAAGATACGATCAACCATTTGTCCGAATAAATTGCGGAGCTGTTTCCGAAACGTTATTGGAGAGTGAATTATTCGGGCATGAAAAAGGTGCTTTTACTGGAGCCATTAAACAGAAAAAAGGAATATTTGAAATAGCCAATAACGGTACACTGTTTTTAGATGAAATTGGTGAAGCAAGCCAGGCCATTCAAGTACAGCTGCTAAGAGTACTAGAGACGGGGGAATATTTCAGAGTAGGCGGTGAATCGATTCGTAAAACGAATACACGGATCATTGCGGCCACGAATAAAAATTTGGCCGAGGCTGTCCAAGAAAAAACGTTTCGAGAAGATTTATTGTATCGTTTAGATGTAGTGAAATTAAGAATTCCCCCACTGCGAAACAGAATAGAAGATCTCCCGCTGTTTTTGGATTATTTTCTAAAAAAGATAAACGCTTCACATCTTACATTCTCAGATGAAAGCATTGAACTAATGAAAAACTATAACTGGCCGGGAAATGTAAGAGAGCTATTTAACATTGTCAAAAGAGCCGCAACATTGGCAGATGGAGAGACAGACATAATTACGCCAAAATATTTACCCGACAAATTAAAAACCAGCTTCAGCTTCCAACTAACAAAATTTCCAAAAGCTAGCACAGTTCATGATGATTTAGAAGCTTATTTATCGAATTGGACGAAACATATTTTATCGTTATGGAAGCAGCAAGATGACATCGACCTTGAACAAGTATTGGATTCCATTAAAGAATTAGAAAAACAAATTGGCCGATCATTTGTCCTCAAATCACTTAAAAAACATACAGGAGATCGAAAAAAAACAGCAGAAGCACTAAACATTACAACTCGGCAGCTACGATATTTGCTTAATGAAAAAGGGAAAATTTAAATTAAGCACTTCTTAAATAAATAAAAATTATTGTGAATGAGAATTAAATGCTGCCCGTAAGCTAAAACAAGCGGATCATGAAAGATCCGCTTGTTTTATTAACACATTACTTTGATTGTGAAAAAATCAAGCAAGCTTGAAAGCCGAAAACTCACAGCCATAAAAGCTGATACGGCTTTTCTAAATATTTTTTCACCAGCCCGAGAAATTGGCTTGCCGGAGCTCCATCAATTACTTGATGGTCAAACGTTAAGCTGAGCGGCAAAATTTTTCTCTTTTGAATGGTATCTCCTGAAAACACTGCCGTATCCGCAGCTGTTCCTACTCCGAGAATGCCCACTTCCGGAGGATTCAAAATCGGGGTGAAAAATTCAACGCCGTAAGCCCCTAAACTGGTGATCGTAAAGGTCGAGCCGCTCATTTCTTCGCTGCTTAAATTTCCTTCTCTTGCCTTCTTACTTAGTTCCTTGATATTTTTCGAAATTTCGTTTAAGGAAAGCTTGTCGGCATGGCGCAAAACCGGCACAACGAGCCCGTTCTCCAATGCAACTGCAATGCCTAAATGCACTGAATCATACGTTTGAATCTGCCCATTTTCATACAAACTGTTCATTTGCTTTTGATTTCGCAGCGACAGAATGGCCGCCTTAGCTACAAAGTCAGTAATAGTCAATTTTAAATTCTGCTCATCCTGCAGTTCGCTTTTAATCTTTTCTTGCAGTTCAAATAAAGAGGTCACATCGGCTTTCATATGAATCGTCAGCTGTGCTGTCTGATGCAGACTTGTAAACATCCTTGATGCAATCACTTTACGCATGCCAGTGACAGTTTTTACTGCAATATCTTCTTGCTCTTCCGCCGGCTTATTTGTCGGGATTACTGCTTCTTGTTCAGGTTCTAAATGGGGGGATGCTTTTTTCGATTGAATCGCTTTTTCAACGTCCGCTCTTGTAATTCTTCCTTTTGGCCCTGAACCCGAAATACTGCTCAAATCAATCCCGGCTTCACGTGCTAGTTTTCGGGCGGCAGGTGAAACGCGAATTGTTGTTTGAGAAGATAAGCTTTCTTCTTTCAAAATGGTTGTCGCCACTTCTTGGGCAGCTTCGTTCGTTATGTTGTTGATTACCTCCCCTTCTTGACCGATATAGCCAATGACTTTTCCTACTTCCACTGTTTCATCCTGCTCGGCAGCAATCTCTAATAACACGCCATCTTGCGGTGCTTCGATATCCTTTTCAATCTTATCAGAGCTGATCACCACAACTGGTTCTCCTTTTTTTACTGGATCGCCCTTTTTCTTTAACCACTCTACTACCGTTCCTTCTTCCATGCTCATTCCCAGCTTTGGCATGATAATTTCAACTGTCATGTTTCATCTCTCCTTTGATGAATACTAGAAATGCCATGCGTGTTGATGTCTCCATTCATCAACACGCACAGCTTTTTTTATGCGGTCACGATCGCTTCGTCTCCAATTATTTCAGCCGCTGCCTTAAGCACTTTTTCCGGTGTCGGCAAGTAAAGATCCTCCAGCGCAGGCGAAAAAGGAACCGGACAATGCGGAGCCGTAATCAGCTTAATTGGTCCATCCAGATAATCAAATCCTTTATCTGCTACAAGAGCGGAAATGTCAGCAGCTGCACTGCAGCGAGGATTTGCCTCATCAATGACAATTAACCGGCCTGTCTTCGATACAGAAGATAAAATCGTTTCTTCGTCAAGCGGGGACAGTGTTCTCGGATCAATTACCTCCGTTTCGACTCCTCTCGTTTTTAATATGTCGGCAGCCTTCAAGGCCGTGTGCACTTGCTTCCCTATCGCTACGATGGTCAAATCGCTTCCTTCCCGTTTGATATCCGCTTTTCCAAACGGGATCGTATAAAATCCTTCCTCTACTTCTCCTTTCAGGTTATAAAGTGTTTTATCTTCAAAAAAGATAACGGGATCATCGTCAAAGATGGAGGTAAGCAACAGTCCCTTCGCATCCGCCGGTGTAGAAGGAACAACGACTTTTAAACCGGGGATATGGGTAAAAAGGGCATACAGGCTTTGAGAATGCTGCGCCGCCGCTCGAAAACCGGCACCGTGCATTGTTCGTATCGTTACAGGCACCTTCGCCTTGCCTCCGAACATATAACGAAGTTTTGCCGCTTGGTTCATAACTTCATCTAAGCAGCTGCCGATAAAATCGTTAAACATTAATTCGGCAATCGGTCTTAGTCCTGTTGCTGCGGCGGTAACTGCTGCGCCAATATAGCCGGCCTCCGCAATAGGCGTATCCAACACTCTTTCTCTTCCAAACTCTTGAACAAGACCTTTCGTAACCCCCATTACTCCTCCCCAAGCTTCATCGTCCTGCAAATGATCCACATTCGCTCCTCCTGCAACGTCTTCTCCAAGTAAAATAACATTTTGATCTTTGCGCATTGCCAGCTTCATAGCTTCATTGACCGCACCAGAAAAAGAAATTTTTCTTGCCATTTTTCGTTCCTCCTAACTCCTTTGATTTAATAAGATACATAAACGTCCTTTAAAAGATCCTCAGCAGACGGAAACGGGCTTTTTTCAGCAAAATGTACCGCCTCCTCAACCGCTTTTGTTACCTGTTGTTCGATATTTAATAATTCTTGTTCGGATATTAATTGATTGGAAAGAATGTAATGGCGGAATTTTGCAATTGCATCATTCTCCTGTAAATGCTTTTGTTTTTCTTCCGCAGATTTGTAAGTCTGGGCGTCACCTTCAAAATGTCCGTAATTCCGATATGTCTTACATTCAATTAATGTCGGGCCCTCTCCATTTCGAGCTCGTGCAACTGCTCTTTCTGCCGCCTCATATACAGCTACCACATCTTTGCCGTCGACCACTTCTCCCGGGATATTATAGGCTTGAGCCCGATCCGCAATGTTTTTACAGCTGGATGCATATTCAAATGGGGTCGCTTCTGCATATCCGTTGTTTTCCGCCACAAAAACAACAGGCAATTTCCATATAGCTGCAAGATTAATACCTTCATGAAATGTTCCATGATTGTTCGCGCCGTCTCCAAAAAAACAAACTGCAACCGCTCCCGACTTCTTCAATTTTGCTGTCAGGCCTGCCCCAACAGCTAGCGGGAACCCCCCGCCGACAATTCCGTTGGCCCCAAGCATTCCTTTTTCAACATCGGCAATATGCATCGATCCTCCTTTTCCGTTACACAATCCTGTTGCCTTTCCGTAAATTTCAGACATCATTCCGTTCAAATCACAGCCTTTGGCAATGCAATGTCCATGTCCGCGATGCGTACTTGTGATATAATCTTTGTCATCTAAATGCGCGCAAATTCCTACAGCGACCGCTTCCTCGCCAGCATATAAATGGACAAAGCCAGGCAGCACTCCTTTACTGAAAATTTCATGAACCTTGTCCTCAAACTGGCGAATTTCATGCATTTTCTGAAATATCCATTTTGCTTTTTCTTGTGTAATGGGAGTAGATGTTGATTTGGCAATCGTCATAAAGATAACCTCCTATTTGATTGGCTTCACTTTTTTCATTTGCAACTTTCATGCCAATAAAAAAATGCTTACAAATCAACATTCTTTGTAAGCGCTTTATAAAAAATATTTTTTTCATCTCATTTTGTCCTAATTTTTATCGTTTTGTCGCAAATTAGCTTAATTTATATTTTTTTAATTTGCGATACAGTGTACTTCGAGAGATATTTAACGCAGCAGCCGCCTCACCAATATTTCCATTTGTTTTCTTCAACATATTTAGAATGCGTTCTCTTTCTAGCTGATCCCGATACGACAAATTACCTTTATGGAATGTTTCGGAATTTTCCTGTTCTTGCTCCCAAGCAATCAGCATGGATTTCAAGTGGGAAATGGATGGAATACGGTCTCCATATTCCACTCGTATACGCTCGAGCACGTTAAACAGCTCCCTTATATTTCCGGGCCAGTGATAAGCTGAAAACAACTGTATGACATCATCTGGAAAAGAAATGAGCCAATCATTTTTTTGACAATAATACTCAATAAAGAATGGGATATCTTCTTTACGCTCTCTTAATGGCGGAACGTTAAGCGTGCATACATAAATGCGGTAAAATAAATCTTCACGCAGCTTTCCTTCCTTTACTAATTTGTATAAATTGCGATGTGTTGCAGTTATGACTCTTATATCAACAGGAACGGGCTTTTCCCCGCCAATCGGTACAACTTCTTTTTCCTGAAGCACTCTTAAAAGCGCTACTTGCATTTCCGACGGTATTTCGCCGATTTCATCAAGAAAAATGGTTCCGCCGTCAGCCTGAACAAATTTCCCTTTATGTCCCGTCCGTTTGGCTCCTGTAAATGCTCCGTCAACGTAACCAAATAACTCGCTGCCGATCAATTCCTTTGGAATAGCTCCGCAATTTACTGCAACAAACGGCTCATTTTTTCTCACACTATTTTGATGAATCGAACGAGCAATGAGTTCTTTTCCTGTTCCTGTTTCTCCCATGATACAAACAGTCGACTCCGTTTTTGTAACTTTTTCACAGATCTTCAGAAGATTTTGAAATGATAAGCTTTTTCCAACTACTCCTTCAAAGTGATAAATTGTTGTAGGAAATGGAAAAGCTTCATGATGATTCGTCTTCTGCAGGGTAACTTCATAGCCAATCAAATCATGGTAAATGGAAGAAAAAATAGGAGTCTTCGTTTTGATTCGCCAATTTTTATCACAAATTTCTTCAAGCGGTTGATCCATCATGCTCGCGAAGAAAGAACGTAAACAATGGTTGATCCATACAATCTTCCCTTGATCATCACATATCATTGAAGGGAAATGAGGATTTTTCACTTTCGATGAATATTTAAGCAACTCCAACATATCGTCCTTTTTTCTCATGTGAAATTGTTGTTCAATCGTATACGCTGCAGCGACAACAGTGGCTAAGGCATGGTTGGAAAATTGAGAGCAGTCGATGGGGTAAGATAAGTCGATAATTCCGACAAGTTCTTTTTTTTCGTCATAGATCGGCGTGGCTGAACATACCCACTGCTGAGAAGCAAGAGAGTAATGCTCTAACCCAGTAACCGTAATAGGTTCACGAATCCTCAATGTTGTTCCAATTGCGTTCGTCCCCACCTCATCTTCAGTCCACTTCACCCCCTCAATAAATTTGATTGTTTCTGCCTTGTTCATGGCCTGTTTATGGCCGTTCATATACAAAACGTATCCGTTACTATCAGCGAGAAGAAGAATTGATTTCGTTTCTTGAAACACTTTTTCCAAATGTTCTAATATCGGACCAGCAATTTGAAGCAACCTTTGATTCTTTTTCCTTCTTTCCGTCAACAGCTGCGAATCGAGCACAACCCTTCCTTTCCCATCGTAAGGATCGACATTTTGTCGCCGGCAAATATACCATGACTCTTCAATTCTTTTATTCATCCTCCCATGATCCAATACTCCCTCCCGAACAAAACGGCGCCAAATTTCGTGTTTCAAAGGATCAACGATACTCATTTTTCTCCTCCTTCCCACATTTTCCACCAATATGAACATTCGACTTTTTATGCAAAATTCCTTTTGAAATACGCTAATCGTTGAATTAAAGCTTTTACTGTTGAACAGTTTTTTATTTTATTGTCTGAAAAAGTTTTTTAGATTAACGCTTCATAGGTCATCGTGAAAATGAAAACGATCCAAGCGACAGCCATGGAACTTTTCATTGTCAAAATCAGATCATTATGATGCGGTGAAAACAATGAAACGTTGTGTTGACCAAACATTGATTAAATGGTTTTTCGTCATAATCAAATATATGAAACTAAAAGACTGAAATTCTGGAAGTATCTTAACATTTGCATTTCGAGGATGTTAGTCATTCAATATTTTCATGCAGTAAAACGTATAGGTGTATCTAGCGAGCAATATTGACATACAATTTTCACCTTTAAGTTCTAGTAACAGGAAAAAACTATTGAAGTTGATTTTCATTCTCAATATAATTGAGAATGAAAATCATTAATTTGAGGGGTTGTTGTTGATCGCATGAAGCGCTATAAATTGCCTGTCATATTATTTTTATCAAGCAGTTTGTTGTTTAGCTGTTCCCAATCAAATGAAAGTTCAACAACGGAACCGGCAAAAAAAGAGACAGCGAAAGAAAGCTCCCAAGTTGATTTAAATCAAATATCTACAGATTATCGCACGTTTGCGATCGCTGAAATAGATGAATTTGTTAAAAAGACAGAAGAGTTTGCCAATGCAGTGATCGCTGGGGATGTGGAAAAAGCAAAAGAACTTTATGCGCCGGCTCGCATGCACTATGAGCGTTCTGAACCGATTGCTGAAGCATTTGCAGAACTCGATCCGAAAATTGACGCTCGTGAAGGTGATGTCCCTGATGCAGAGTGGGGAGGTTATCACCGGATTGAAAAGGGACTCTGGGTTAAAAATACGACGAAAGGCTATGAAAAATATGCTGAGCAGCTTATAAAAGATGTGAAGCTTTTGCGCGCAAAAGTTGAAACTGTTGATGTGACACCCGATCTTTTGATCACCGGCGCAGTCGACCTTTTAAATGAAGTTTCAACATCAAAAGTTACAGGGGAAGAGGATCGTTATTCCCATACAGATTTATACGATTTTGTTGCCAATGTTGAGGGTGCTGAAAAGATTTATGAATTAATGAGCCCTGCCCTTAAGGAAAAGGATGAGGCGCTCGCTAAGGAAATCGAACAGAGGTTTCAAGCAGTTTATGCACTTCTTGACAAATATAAAAAAGGCGACGGGTATATTTCATATACTGAGCTGACCAAGGATCAAGTAAAAGAATTGAGCCAATCGATCAATGAACTGGCAGAGCCTCTTTCTAAACTAGGGGTTGTACTGGAGGGATAACCAATGTCTGAACCTGATAAAAAAGAAACGACATCTGTCTTTAACAAGAACGTATCTAGACGAGATGTGTTGAAGGCTGCGGGCATCGGAGGAGTCGGCGTGCTAATCGGTGCATCCGGCATTGGTGGAGCGCTAGCATTGGCTGACGTGTTGCCGACCTCTCAAAAAAAAAGAAAATACAAATGCGGTTGTTCCGTTTTACGGAAAACATCAGGCAGGCATTGCAACTGAAGTGCAAAACCACATTTATTTTGCTGCTTTTGACGTGACGGCTGAAGGCAGAAACGAGCTTATTCAGCTTTTTAAAGAATGGACGAAGGCTGCCGCAGCTATGACAGAAGGCAAATCGGTTGGAGATCCAGCTAATAATAAATACCTTCCTCCAGATGATACGGGGGAAGCTGCAGGACTTAATGCGTCAAATTTAACCATTACTTTCGGCGTCGGCCCGACGCTTTTTACAAAAAACAACAAGGATAGATTTGGTTTGCAAAAAAAGCAGCCGGATGAACTAAAAGAACTGCCGAAGTTTCCGCTTGATTCATTGGAAGAGCAGTGGACAGGCGGAGATCTTTGTATTCAAGCATGCTCGGATGATTTGCAGGTTGCCTTCCATGCGGTTAGAAATTTAGCGAGAATTGCCCGCGGCAAAGCGGTTCTTCGCTGGGCACAGGCCGGCTTCCAGCGTACAAAGCAAGCGAGTCCGAAAAAGGAAACGCCGCGAAATTTATTTGGCTTTAAGGATGGAACAGTGAATCCAAATGTGAAAAATTCTGCTGAAATGAATCAATACGTTTGGGTGCAGCCCGGTGACGGACCTGATTGGCTCGTGAACGGAACGTATTTAGTAGTAAGGCGGATTCAAATGTTTATCGAAGTTTGGGATCGGACTACTTTAAAGGAACAAGAAAATACGTTTGGCAGATATCGGGATTCAGGTGCATACCTTGGGCAAAAAAATGAGTTCGATCCGCCGGATTTTGAAAAGAAGGATGAAAACGGAGAATACTACATTCCAATGACCGCCCATGTTCGAGTCGCTCACGGTGACGGAAAACAGAAAATTTTGCGCCGTTCTTATTCATATGCGGATGGAATAGATGCAAAAACTGGAACATTTGATGCCGGATTATTGTTTATCAGCTTTCAGCACAGCATAAGCAAGCAATTTATCCCAATTCAAAAGCGGCTTTCGCAAATGGATGAATTAAACGAATATATCGTCCATCGAGGAAGTGCTGTATTTGCCTGTCTTCCTGGAGTAAAAAAAGGCGGATATATTGGAGAAACGTTATTTTCATAATCCCTTTCTCTCTTTCATAGGAGTTGAAGCTGATGTATAAAAAATTAGGGCTTATTGCCTTCGCAATTCTTTTCACAATGGGTATTTTCTCAAATAAAGCCGTAGCCGCAGAGAACCTTGATGATTTATATGTTTTGATAGGCGATGCCATCATGAAAACAAAGGAAGCGAACTGGGATGTCGTACAGGACAATTTGGAACAATTCTCACAGCAATGGAACGAAGTAAAAGCTGTTGATAGCAAAAAAACAGCTGAAGTCGATAAACAGTTAAAAAATGCGAAAAACGCCCTGGCTCAATCTGAAAAAGATGCAACGAAAATAAGTGAAAATTTGTCCGCTTTATCAAAAGCGCTTACTTCGTACGAAGAAGAACAAAATCCGACAGATCCGCAAAAAGAAAAAGAAAAGCTAAAACAGATGTATCAATTTATTGATGAAATCGAAAAAATGATTCAAAACAATAATTTTGATCAGGCGGCCATGAAATATCAGCAATTACTTTCCACTTGGACGGCAAACGAGAACATTGTTCGTACCGAAAGCGTTGTTTCGTATGGCGAAATTGAAACACAGCTTGCTTTGTTAAGAATTTCACTGACGCAAACTCCGCCTGATCGAGAGAAGGCTTTAAAGAGCCTCAAGGATCTGACAGCTTCTGTTGAAAATTTTTTAAGCGGGAAAAATGCGGGAAAATCCGCTGGAAATGAATACACATTAAGTGATGTAACAGATTTATTGGAAAAAAGCGTACAGTCGCTAAAAGATCATAACCCATCCGAGGCATCAGAACATTTAAACAAAATATTGCTTATATGGCCGGTAGTTGAAGGGGAGGTTCGGACAAAAGACTACTCCCTATACAATCGCATGGAAACTGAAATTCCCTCCGCAATCAGTTTATTGCAGTCTGACAATAAAAACGTAGAAAAAGCTCAAACGATGATTAGTGAATTGTATGATTCCCTTCAGCTCATCGCAGCCAAAACAAGCTATACGTATATAGATGCTATGCTTATTTTACTGCGTGAGGGATTTGAAGCTCTTTTAATCATCGCCGGTTTGCTTTCATTTTTGAAGAAAACGAATCATGCCGACAAACAAGGTTGGATTTGGATCGGCGTTTTGTGCGGCATCATTTCTAGTGCTATTCTAGCTGTTGTCATGAACATGTTTTTCTCCAAAATAACTGTTGCCGGAAGCCGCGAATCGATCGAAGGAATCGTCGGCATCACTGCTGTTGTAATGATGCTGACGGTTGGCGCTTGGCTTCACAAAAAGTCAAATATCGCCCACTGGAATCAATATATTAAAGAGCATCTCGGACACGCATTGGCAAAAGGAAGCTTGTTTTCCATGGCCTTGCTAAGTTTTCTCTCAATTTTTCGCGAAGGTGCCGAAACAATTATTTTCTATGCCGGAATGGCTCCGTCGATGGAAATCAGCCAGTTAATTTTAGGAATCGCTATCGCCATGGCGATCTTAGTGATCCTCGGGTTTATTATCATCCGCTTTAGTTCAGCGATTCCCGTCCGTCCGTTCTTTATGAGCGCAACGCTGCTTATTTATGTATTATCATTCAAAATGCTCGGAATCAGTATTCATGCCATGCAGATAGCAAACACGCTGCCAACACATTCATTGCCGAATGTTCCTTATATTGAACCAATCGGTTTCTATCCGACGATTGAAACAGTAGTGCCGCAGCTGCTTCTTATTCTTATCATCATCGGCGTAACGATGTATGTGAAAAAAACGGCTGTAAATGAAAAGGCAGTTGTTGAAAAATAAAGGATCTTAAAAACTTCAAAAAAAAATGTACTTCGGTGAATACCGCAGTACATTAGCTGAATGCACGAGGTGCTAGTTGAACTTATTATTGTTCGACTAGCACCTCAATATTTTTCATTATGGAGTTAATTTTAAATCCGCCCAGTGCGGGTGTGCCTCAACTCTACGCTCCATATCACGGAACGCATTGAGTGAACGTCTCAGCTTACTATAAGCGTCGCCGCCTTCACTCCAACCTAAGTAGCCGATCATTCCGTTATAACCGATCTTTTTTAACTGTCCAAGCAACGCAAAATTATCTAACTCCCCAACATCCAAAGGCTCGATTGTTGCCACTCCGCCAAAACCGTGCGGATTGCGGCTGCTGCCGGACATGTTTACTTGTTTTAAGTAAGGAGCTACCGCTTGAATCGTTCCTTTTAGATTTGTTCCATCTGCCGCATACCAATGGTAGCCACAAAAGACAATTCCAAGATTAGAATGGTTCAGGCGTTTGCATAGTCTCACTGCATCTTCATGGCGTTCAATCCAGAAGGATAGATGCGTGTAAAGCAAAATGTTAATATTTCTTCGTTCGGCAATCTTCAATGCTTTTTCCAGCCATTTTACTGCGATGTCGTCCCCTTTTGGATCTGAAGGGCGGATATGCTCTCCGACAGATTGAATCGCCAGCTCAACCGTGCTGCACCCTTCCATAATCTCCAGCATCTTTAAAATGCCTGCATTTCTTGGATGGTCCTCGCCTAGTGAAAGATCTAACACAACGTACACGCCTGCGACGTCCAGCCCATATTTCTCCTTAACGTTTTTGAGCTTTTCTACATCTCTCCATCGCTCTCCGTGCCAGACGGATAAATGGGTTGCGTCATAGCCAATTTCCTTTAACATTTCACATCGAGCTTCAAAACTATAAATACCCATTGAATTATAGAAAGCAAAATCCATTGCGTAAAAAGGGTAAGCCATTTTCTAATTTCTCCCTCCCTTTTCCATTGAACGGTACATTACAGTGATTTCAACGCTTCGCTAATTTCTTTATCTCCTGACATTAAATCGAATGCTTTTCTATACGTATTTGGTTCATCAAGAGCTTGAACAATCGTTCTTGCTACATCCTCCCGAGGAATGTAACCGACAGGTAAGTTTTCAGCTGCAGTAACCAGTCCTGTACCTTTTTCATTCTTTAGATAACCAGGACGAATAATCGTATAATTTAGGCCGCTATTCATCAACACACGGTCTGCATAATGTTTGGCGACATAATATGGCTTAAGGTTTTCCGGCCAGTTCTGACGATTGTGGGCTTGGAATGAGCTCACGATAACAAAACGTTCAATTCCGATTTTTTCCGCAGCCTCCATGGCTTTTACAGCGCCGTCTAAATCTATCAGCAATGTTTTATCAGCGCCTGTGTGTCCCCCTGAACCAGCTGAGAATACGATCGCATCGCAGCCTTTGGCCGCTTCAGCAATTTCATCGACAGTGCCTTCCAAATCAGCGAGCACCGCTTCAATTCCTTTTTTCTGAAAATCCTCCAATTGCTCTTGCTTTCGAACCATTGCACGAACAGAATGCTGTTCATGCTCATGAAGCAAATTTACTATTTGTTGTCCTACTTGTCCGTTGGCTCCAATGACCAAAACTTTCATCATATCCATCCTTTCTCATATTGATGGTTTTTAAATTTTCTTATCATGTTAAAGCAGGGAAATGCGGAAGCACATACTCGCCTAATTCTTCAATCACTTCTTCGACTGGACGCTGTCCATATTTTAAGTTGATGATGACATGGTTCACACCTGCATCCTGTAAAGCTCCAAGAAATTCAATTACGAAATTTCGCCCCGTACGGAATCCAAGATGTATCGGAATTGGTACATGATTTGGATCTTCCGTTAAGTCAATGTAAAGAGATTGGGAAAATGGCTTAAATTCTTCTGTTAGCGAACGCCAATTATCGATTAATGCTTTTTGAAACTTAATTCCACGCGGATAGTATATCCATCCATCACTATGTTCAGCAATCCATTCAGGAGATTGTCCACTGTGACCTGTTACCATTAATGGTATATCTGACAATTTTGGTTTTGGCAGCATATCTCCGCTTGTCATATGCACTCGTGTCGTGTTAATCGTAGGAAAATGGTCACGCCAAACCTTTCTTATAGCAGCTACTGATTCTCGGAATAATTCGCTCCGTTCTTCAGGATTCACAGAAAATGCCGGAAACTCGATTGGACGGTCACCAGTTGCGACGCCGAGAATGAGTCTTTCACCAGATAATCTGTCTACAGAAGCTGCCGCTTTTGCTACATGAAGTGGGTGACGCAGCGTTAAAATAATGCTTCCAGTTGCTAAAGCAATCTTATCTGTGTGAGCCGCAACATACCCTAAATACGTAAACGGATCATACATTTGTCCAACATCACCGAAATTTGGATCGCGCAGCGGCACATCTCTCACAAACAATGAAGCAAAATTCAGCTCTTCTGCTCGTTTTGCCAGCTTCATTTGCTTTTCGATATTCATCTCAGGGACGTCTCCCATATACGATTCAATCGGAAAGAACAGCCCTAAAGTCAGTTTGTTCTCTTGATACATGCGTGAATACCCTTTATGATTTTTAAATTTTTCCATTGTTTTTACCACTCCTTAAGAAAAGGTGGGCCGTATATAAAGGAAAGGCCCTGTTAAAAATAATTTGTTTTACCGATATGAACAAAAAAAACATATATTATATCTGTAACGAACTTTTTATGATGCAGCCGCGGCAATAGCAGCATCGTCTTTTATCACTTTGTCAATAATGGCGCTGCCAAGACAAATCTCACCTTCATAAAATACCGCTACTTGCCCCGGTGTCACAGCCTTAACTGGTTTTTCAAATTCTACAAACACCGTTCCATCCGGACGAATATGGACACGCACCTTTTGATCCTCTTGACGGTAGCGGAATTTAGCTGTACATGCAAACGTACCAAGACGAACATCCCCATTTATCAAGTTCAGGTTTGATGCAATCAGTCCAGTAGAGAACAATGCCGGATGGTCTTTGCCTTGAGCAACAAGTAAAACATTGTTGTCTAAATCTTTATCGACGACATACCAAGGTTCTCCTGTTCCTTTGCCGCCGATGCCAAGCCCTTTTCGTTGGCCGATTGTGTAATACATTAAACCATCATGAGTACCGAGCACTTCTCCATCAAGCGAACGAATTTCTCCAGGCTGTGCCGGCAAAAAATTCTTTAAAAAGTTTTTGAAATTTCGTTCTCCAATAAAACAGATTCCGGTACTATCTTTTTTATTGGCGGTAATAAGGTTCAATTCTTGGGCGATTTTTCGCACCTCACCCTTCGTTAACTCACCCAGCGGGAACAGAACTTTAGACAAATGGTCCGACGTTAGCTGGCTAAGAAAATACGTTTGATCTTTATTCGCATCTTTTCCACGCAGCAAGGTGATTTGGCCATTTTCTCTGTTGATTCTTGCGTAATGACCCGTTGCGATATAATCCGCATCAAGTGAAAGAGCATAGTCAACAAACGCTTTAAATTTAATTTCAGTATTGCATATTACATCTGGATTCGGTGTTCGGCCTCGCTTCAGCTCATCCATGAAATACGTAAATACACGATCCCAATATTCTTTTTCAAAGTTGACGCCATAGTAAGGAATCCCGAGTTGGTTGGCAACTCGTTTAACATCTTCATAATCCTCAGCTGCCGTACATACACCATCATCATTCGTATCATCCCAGTTTTTCATAAATACCCCGATGACGTCGTACCCTTCTTTTTTAAGAAGGTAAGCAGCTACAGAGGAATCCACTCCTCCAGACAATCCGACGACTACTCGTTTTTTCTTCAACATCATTCACCTCCTTAAACTGAAACGTTTTTGATTACAGTTTTATTTAAAAAAAATTTTTGCCGCAACAAACTATTTTGTTTCAGGCATGAAACGAATTTTTTGAGCTATTATTATGAATTTCATTAATGATATCTTGGACCGTCACACCTTTTAAATAGTTTAAAAAATGTTCTTCTGCATTATGAAAAATACGAATGAGTACATCTGACAGATGTTTGCCTATTATACAGTTGTCATTGGAATCGGGACATTTCGGCACAAGCGTTTCCTCACTAGTGATTCTAAAAATTTTGTCTAACGTAATTTGTTCAGGCTGAGCGTTTAACGAAAATCCGCCCTTTGCCCCTTCTTTAGAAGCAATTATATTTTCTTTTCTTAATATGCTTAAGATTTTTCTTAATCTTACTGGGTGGACAGAAACACTTTGAGAAATGTCTTCACTGGTTACTCGCTGATTTTGCTTTTCAGCCAGATACGCAACGCAGTGAACGGCAATCGAAAAATCGCTATTCATATTGAACCTTCCTCCTAAGTGTAATAATAATGATTACAGTTTATATTGTCAACTTAAACTTACTTCTTTTCATCAGCCGTAAATAAAAAATTCGGATCATTGACCTAAACTTAGTGTCGAGTAGTAATGATAATAGGCGATATAAAGCTCATTAGAAAAAAACAAAAATTAGCATTTTAATCATGATTCCATTCAACTATATGAGCTGCGATTGCTGAAGCTTTGCCAGAGCATCGATTCATTTCCAAACGATCAAAGTTAGTCATGTACAGTGTTTACATGTAGCGCAACGATTAAAAAATTCTTTGTAAAAAATCTTCACATTGGCAGAAACCTTTTGCCATTTCATTATAGACATGATCGATAGATTTACTATACAATTATCTGCTCATTGTGTCTATATAGACTGACATCAGAGAGCACCTACTAGTTAAGAAAGAATACTATCAAAACAAATACTCCTCTTTGAAAAGGTGAACCTCAAAGAGAAGCAGAGAGCTTTCATTTTATTTTTCCACGCTTATCCAGTTTGGCGGTATTTAGAGTTCCATAAGTACGGAAAGTTTTATCTTGCATAAGTCCGAGTAATCTGCTTCCAATCTGGTGCAAAAATTACGGAATTTCAATACGGTTTTCGCCTAGTTTATGCTTTTGGTTGATGCAAACCCCGTCTAAATTTATTGAGACGCTTTCGTTTGAAATAATTTTATACCTAGTCCTATAAAAATAATCCCCGATAATTTGTTTAATAGGTTTGCTATTTTTGTGTTTTCCCTTAGTTTTTCGGTTGCGAATGAAGCAAAATATGCAACGATTAAACACCAAAGAGTGCCTGTAATAATAAACGAAATTCCTAAAATCATAAAGGGAATGGGACCGTAAGGATTGTCTGTCATAATAAATTGCGGGAGAAAAGAAATAAAGAATAACGCCACTTTTGGATTTGTAACATTGGTTATAACTCCCTGCATATAGATCTTTTTGAATTCTAAATGCTGTAATGCTGAAGCTTCAAATGCTAGGGATGAATGTTGAAACAACATTTTTATACCAAGATAAACCAAATAAACAGCACCCATTATTTTAATTGCAGTAAATAATACAATAGATTTTGCTAAAATAATAGACAAACCAAAAGCAGCTAATAAAGTGTGGATGAAAGAACCCGTTGAAATTCCAAGTACAGAGTAAATACCTGCTTTTCTGCCTTGTGATATACTTCTGCTAATAATATACATAGTGTCAGTGCCAGGGGTTAAATTCATAAATATGGCCATAAGTAAATAAATTCCGTAACCAGTTATTCCAAACATCTGTACAGCCCCTTCCACTTAATTCACTAACAGCCGTCGCCGATGAAGTCGTTCAGAACTCTTCGGTTCGACTAACCTGCCCATAGTGGAACAACTCTACTCCTTTTTGATTAAAGCATCCGTAACTTTAAGTATATTTCACCGCAAACTAAAACATAGAGATACATTTAACATAGGTATTCAAATTAATATGTAATGGACCTACTCAACAGGTTAGTTAAGCTGAATTTTCACCCTTCTTTTCGTGGGACCCTTGTTTTGAATTTTAATAATGGAAAAGTCGTCAATTTCAGTTGTGTTTCGTTTTGGAAAATCGTTTCAATTCCTTATAGTTAACTGTAGATGAGCAAATTCGCTAACATAAATTTACAACCAAACAAAAAAAGAGACATGAACCCGATTCCTTGATTAGAATAGATGTGTCACCAAAATTATTCACAAGGAGGTTCATGTCTCATGAATAGATTAGCACATCATCAAGGAATCCACAAGTTTTTCACGATGTTGGGGTTGGCACTTTATTTTTCAAAACCTGTCATGAAGCATCTCGTTCATATCGTGGATGCGATGATCACGAAAGGCTTTTCTGGAACGTTGACCGATCTTCATCATTGGAGCTTTCACCCCAATCATCGAACGACACTCAGCCATTTTTTCACGAAAAGCCCTTGGGATGAAGAGACGCTGCTTCGCAAACTTCAACAGTGGATGCTTCGTCGTGTCGAACGCATCGCCAAACAGGAGAATCAACCCCTTTTTGTTTCGATCGATGATACGATTTGCCAAAAAACCAAGCCTTCGTCACAGGCAACGCACGCCATTCAAGGGTGTGATTGGCACTATTCTCACACAGAGAAAAAGTCGATCTGGGGACATTCTCTCGTTTGGCTCATGGTTCATACGATGACCCAGGCTTTTCCCTTTGCGTTCCGCCTCTACGACAAGGCGGCTGGGAAAAGCAAGGGGGAACTCGCGATCGAGATGCTTTCTTCTTTGGATGTACGCCGTCCCGTTTATGTGCTGATGGATTCGTGGTATCCATCGCAAGCGCTCGTGGAAGCCTGTCTGAAAAAAGGATTTCACGTCATCGAGATGCTCAAAACGAACCGGATTCTCTATCCGAAAGGCATCGCCATCCAAGCCAAACAGTTTGCCCGCTATATCGAACCGAACGACACCCGTCTCGTCACGGTGGGAGAAGAGCGTTATCGCGTGTATCGCTACGAGGGATCGCTGAAAGGTCTCGATGATGCCGTTGTGTTGTTGGCTTGGAAAGCCGATCAGCCGATGACACCTGAACATCTTCACTGCGTCTTGAGCACCGACCGGGAGCTAAGCGATGAAGAGATCTTGCGCTACTATGCCCAGCGTTGGTCGATCGAATGCTTTTTTCGACAAGCGAAAGACCAGCTGAAGCTCGATGGGTACCGCGTTCGTCAACGTCGTGCGGTGAAACGGTATTGGATCTTGGTGCAACTCGCTTATGTGTACAGTATGGTCGAGTCCAACCGGGATTTCTCTACTGGGCTTGATCTTCTCCGAACGAAGAAAGGGATAGTCTCGTCGAGTTCATTTACCATGCAGCGAAGCAAGATATTCCCATTGATGTCGTTAAAAAACAGCTCCATGTGGCATAAGGGGTACTCCGTTTGTCTCTTTTTACATGGTAATTATTGTAATGAAAATTGCTCAACTACAGTAGTTAAGATAAAAACGGTAGTTTAGTAGTAACGGATTCTTACCGTCTTTAGTTTCAATTCCTTATAGTTAAGATAAAAACGGTTGAATTTTATTTTCTCCGCAGTTTGGGCATATAAGTTTCAATTCCTTATAGTTAAGATAAAAACCCAAAAAAACGTTGATGTTAGTATGTTTTCTAAATAATGGCGGATGTCGGTTTTAATTATAACGAACATGGAAAATTTTCGCAATGGCCCATTATTCTGCTGTTTCCTTCAAAAAACAGCTGTCGTCGATCTCCAGGGATTTTTACACGATTGGAGGTCGACGACTTTTTTTCACACTTGGGTGATGTGATGTACTGCGTTTGTTTCAAAATTCATACCAGAAAAAATATCGTCATTGTTTTGAAACTAAACCTTGCCTTCTCCAGCTAGCCTGCCAATTAGTCAATCATGAAGGGAGCTTCACCACAGATAAAGAAGTTAGTCCGCTTTTCCATCGGAGTTAATACGTCTAAATGTTTCCAAAAGAAAAAACAACATCTAGTAAAAAGCTTTTTTTGCTGATGCTTCGTTATATTTTAAAGAGAATGGGTCACTGAATCCATGTTGTCCATTCAACTTATGAACCTCAACATTATGCTTGTTTTCTAAAGCTAAAATTAACTCATCAACATTAAACAATTTTTCTTCTTCTGGAAAGAACAGCAATTCCGGGCATTGAGGCGATATTTCCATATAATTTCTAATACGGAACCATAATACCCAATAATTCCATCAACAAGTCGTTCTTCACTACATAGCCATGCAACGGTTGCTCCTGCACTGAATCCGGCGACAAATATGTTTTTATATCCATCCTTAATCTCCGATAACAAACTTTTAATCATGACCAAAGCGTTTGTAAAACCTATGTTCTCCATAAAATTAAAGTAAGCATCTTCCTCTTGAGAATAATCAAAAGGAGTTTCCTGTTCTAACATATTCGAACAGAAGACATCAAAGTCGAATTTCAGATAATGATTGACAAACATGTTTCATATGTTGATTGATTCCATAAATTTCGTGAACAAGATAATTGCAGCATCCGAATCTTTTTGTATGCTAATCATTATTGCTCCTCCACTAAAGCTGTTGCACCTACTTTAAATTCTTTTTTTCTTTTTCATCACTATACTACCAGCAGCGCAGCAATCTTTATTTTTCAACTCAAGTTTATATATCAATGATTTTCAACAACTTCTTCAATAATTGAATTTCCTTCCGTTTCCTTATCATCGAGCCATTTCCAATTCTCATACAGTCTAATTCGCCCATCTGGTAAGATTTTTGGAGTAGAAGTACATTTTCCGCCCCTAATCTCGTTTTTGATATTCACATGGTTATACCTAAACTCTAAGCATCCATCTTCTTTTACTATCCCAATTAAGAATCCTTTTATAATTTCTCCACCGCTATACGTTGCTGAGATTATATTTCCTTCTTGTTTATATTCAAAAAGCGTTTCTGAAGAAACTTCTCCATTATCTGTATTTTCAATTGAAACAAACTTGCGGCCATTATAATTTATCACAAACAACGCTCCTCTAATTTTTAATTTTCACTATTTTACCACATGTTTTATCCTTTTTTAGCCATCAAATTTATTTTCTCATGTTCAACTATTTCACAAGGGATACTTTGAGAAATACTTAATCAGATTTTCTAGTGCGGAATCGTGTCAAAAAGGGATTCCTACATTCAGCAGGAATCCTTGATACATGCAATGCCGAACTTAAATTTTAGTACAAGAAGGCGGGGTTATCGCTCTGCCTTTAGCTTCTCCGGATTCCTTCCTTTCGTTCCCCCGAGTTCAGCAGAAGTTAAAAGTAGATCTCCATTTTTGATACCGCTTTTACTTTTAATGAAAAAATTATTCTTGAGTTAAATAATTGAAATGTTTATCAGTGATATATGTTAGATCAATTCCAAAATTCATCTTATTTAAAATAGGTTTAATATATTCTATTAAATGTGCACCAGCCTCAAAATGATCAGGAAATTTACTAATATAAAATGAATTGTTATTGTCACAATTTGGCTTATGCTCCACTAATCCTTCAATTACTTCAATAATTCGACCGACAATATTTTCTTCTAATCTTTCCTCTGAAATTATTACAGTGTGGATATAATTCTCCGCGCCTTCAAATGAATTTTCATCCTCTATTTCCTTTAAAATTGGAAAATCATCCAAAACACTTGGTCTTCTGTAATCTAAAATCAACAGCATACAGATAGTTTCATTATCTTGATTATCTATACGAAACAATTCTAGATCTCGCAATTTTAGCATTCTTACCAATTTGAACATTAAATATCATCTTTCTAACTTTGGATTCCTTTTTCATTGAAGTATACTAAAGAATTTAGAATAACTATACTATACTTCATATAAAATGATATCCGTAAGTTAGAGTAAGCTGAATACACTTTGAGATGAATAACTTATACCGAGAAAAAATTTTTTATGGTTTTTCCGCAACTTTGATCGTCTCAGAAATAAGGAATAATGCTCTCTGATCTACCTTTCATACATATAGAAGAGGTGCACTTCACATCAAGTGCACCCCAACAATTGACATAGAACCTTATTTAAAAGCCATCGCAGCTTTTACAGCTTTTTGCCAGCCTTCATATAATTTGTTACGTTTTTCTTTATTCATAGATGGTTCGAATGTACGGTCAATGTTCCATTGTGTCGCGATCTCTGATTGATCTTTCCAATATCCAACCGCCAAGCCGGCTAAATAAGCCGCTCCAAGAGCAGTAGTTTCATTGACAACAGGACGTTCAACAGGGACACCTAACAAATCGCTTTGGAATTGCATTAGAAAATTATTTTTTACTGCCCCGCCATCTACACGCAAGGTTTTCAAGGAAATTCCCGAATCCGCTTCCATAGCAGTCAGCACATCTTTTGTTTGATAGGCAAGGGACTCTAAAGTTGCACGAACAAAGTGTTCTTTTTGCGTTCCCCGTGTCAAACCAAATATAGCTCCTCTAACATCGCTGTCCCAATACGGTGTTCCTAGCCCGACAAACGCCGGTACTACATATACACCGTCTGTGGATTCTACACGTTCTGCATATTGTTCGCTATCAGCAGCATTTTTTAACATACGAAGTCCATCTCTTAACCATTGAATGGCAGATCCTGCAACAAAAATACTTCCTTCTAAAGCATATTCCACTTTTCCGTTTAATCCCCAAGCAATCGTTGTTAATAGTCCGTGGTTAGAAGCAACAGCTTTTTCGCCCGTGTTCATAAGCATAAAGCAGCCCGTACCGTACGTATTTTTCGCCATGCCTTCTTCAAAACAAGCCTGACCGAATAGTGCTGCTTGCTGATCCCCAGCCGCTCCAGAAATCGGAACTTCTTGCCCAAAGAAATGATACGGAACTGTATGTGCATAAATTTCTGAAGATGGACGTACTTCCGGAAGCATGGATTTAGGCACAGTTAAAATTTCTAACAGTTCATCATCCCATTTCAGCTCATGAATATTGAACATTAATGTTCTTGAAGCATTTGAATAATCCGTCACATGTGCCTTTCCACCCGAGAGCTTCCAAATTAACCAAGTATCAATTGTTCCGAATAAAAGCTCTCCTCTTTCCGCTTTTTCTCTAGCCCCTTCAACATGATCTAATATCCATTTGACTTTTGTTCCTGAAAAGTATGCATCAATTAACAGACCTGTCTTTTCACGAAATGTATCATTTAATCCCTTCGCCTTTAACTCCTCACAAATATCTGCCGTTTGCCGTGATTGCCAAACAATGGCATTATATACCGGCTGACCTGTGTTTTTATCCCAAACAACCGTTGTTTCGCGTTGGTTCGTAATTCCGATGCCTGCAATTTGCTCAGGTTTTATTCCTGACTCAGACAAGGAAGTGGCGATGACGGATAAGATGGAACCCCAAATTTCATTGGCATTATGCTCTACCCAGCCTGGTTTAGGAAAATATTGCGCAAATTCTTTTTGTGAAATATGAACGATTTCCCCTTTTTTATTAAAAATGATCGCACGTGAACTTGTCGTTCCTTGGTCTAGAGCTAAAACATATGTTTCCATTTTCTTCACCTCATTAATTTTATTAAAATTATAAACTTAAAGTGTTGCTTTCGTTTTCTTATAGACATTCAAGCTTTGTTCTTTATTGCTTACTAGCGCTGCCACAACGATAGCTGCTACAACAATTGTGAAAATCCAAAAAGCAGAGGTACTGACTCCTTCAAAAGCCCATTTATAAAACAACGCTCCATACGTTCCCCCAATAATCGGCCCTACAACAGGAATCCAAGCATAACCCCAGTTAGAGCTTCCTTTACCTGGAATCGGCAGAATAAAATGAGCAATTCTCGGACCTAAATCACGGGCAGGATTGATGGCGTAACCCGTAGTTCCGCCTAAGGAGAGACCTATTGCAACGATGAGAAATCCAACAATGAACGGGTTCATTCCTTCTGCAAATTTATTCGCTCCAAGTGCCAACAATCCAAGCAACAAAATGAATGTACCAATGACTTCACTTAAAAGATTCGCTGCAGGATTTTTGATTGCAGGATCTGTTGAGAATACGGCTAATTTTGCACCTTGGTCATCGGTTGCTTGCCAGTGGGGCAAATAGTGCAAATAAACGATCACAGCACCGATAAATGCGCCAATCATTTGGGCAATAATATAGGTCGGTACATCACTCCATGGGAAAGAACCGATTGCAGCTAATCCGATGGTTACAGCCGGATTAAGATGGGCTCCGCTAAATTGACCTACAGCATATGCCGCCATCGCTACGGCAAGACCCCATCCCATCGTAATAACAATCCAGCCTGAATTTTCAGCTTTTGATTTTTTAAGTACAACACCGCCGACAACTCCACCCCCAAAAACAATCAAAATCATCGTGCCAATTAACTCACCTAAAAATGCAGACATCAAAGTTTCCTCCTTTTTCATATATTTTTTTCTCTTGCGAAAAGACTACAATTTTGGTCAATAAAAAAGATCCGCAGCAAATTCCCCCCTCCTTTTTCATATATTTTTTTCTCTTGCGAAAAGACTACAATTTTGGTCAATAAAAAAGATCCGCAGCAAATTCCCCCCTTAGTATGCAGGCTGCATACAGGGAATTACTGTGGATCTCCATTTCTCCATCACAAATATTAACTTGATTTCAGATTATTACAAAAAGAAAGCGTTGTCAATCACTTTTTTTGAATTATGATATTATTTGTTTTGAAGTAAGTTCTAGGAAATGGGACCCATGAACCTAATATGAATTTTTGCAACAATTCAAAAGCAAAGGCTTGATTACGATTCTTTACCTGATTGGAGAAAAAAATCAATAAACGCTAATGCGTCTTTCTCATCTTCTCCATCAGTCATCACTTTGATCGTCTGTCCCTCCATTATGGCAACGCTCATAAGCTGAAGAATACTTTTCGCGTTAATCCTTCTGTCGCCGATCATTAACTCAACCTTGCTTTTATACTGGTTTACTTTTTTCACAAAATCTGCTGCTGGTCTGGCATGCAGACCATTTTCAATGGTCACAGTAATCTCTTTTTCGATCATTGAGTTCACTCCTAATTTTTCTCGCTAGTCATTGATTTTGACAAGTTCCTTTGCACTCTCGCCAGCTCGAACGACCTCTTCAATCGAGCTTCCCAAACCAGCCTCAACGACCGCTGCATAAGCTCCTTCTACGAGAGGAGCATCGGCTATTATAATGTTTTCATTGTTCTCTAGCATCTCAATAGCCATTTCAGCATTAATGAGTGCACTCCCTAAATCAAACAAAACGACAACGCCTTTCTCAGAATAGACTGATTCAATTGCTTCCTTAATGTCTAATGCATTTGTTCCGATATCGCCTTCAACCCCTCCAGCGATGGCTACAGATACTTCAGGTTGAACTTGATTCAGAAGCTTTTTTAGGCCGCTTACAATTTCATAGCTGTGTGAAATTAAGACAAGACTTACATATTTCATTGGGCCACCTCTCCTTCTTCGAGCAATTCAGCTAAGGAAGCAAACAATAAATACGATGAAGCTGCCCCAGGATCAATATGACCAATAGAACGCTTTCCTAAATAAGCCGCACGGCCTTTCTTTGCCTCAAGTTCTTTTGTGCCGTCCATTTTCTCTTTAGATAAATCAGTAAGCTCTTTAGAATGAATCGTTTCACGATTTTTCATATACTCAATGACAGGCTCCCAAACATCGATCATCGTTTTATCTCCTACTTGTGCCTTTCCCCTAACTTTTAACCCATCCAATGATGCTGCTAATGCCTCAACTAAAGCCTTTATATCAACTTCTTTTTTACCCTTTAAAGCAAGAGAAACTTTCATGAAAGCTGTTCCATATAACGGACCTGAAGCTCCGCCTACTTTAGCAATTAAAGTCATGCCAACATCTTTAAACAAAGAACCAAGATCATCATATTTGCCTTCTGTAATTTTCTTGACGGTTTCCTGAAATCCCCGTGCCATATTTAATCCATGGTCTCCATCGCCAATTGCTTGATCCAGCTCCGTTAAATACTCCTTATTTTCCTGAATTTTATCGTTAAAAGTTATGATCCATTTTTTAGCCTGTTCAACGTCAAATGTCATTGATCATCTCTCCTCATATTCCTTCTATAGACAGACTGCAAGAAAGCGAGATTGCTATTTTTTGAATGCGATTGTATCCGCTTGTGCGTCTAACAACTCAATGAGTTGATCGTCTAATTTTAATAACGAAATAGAGCAGCCAGCCATTTCAAGCGATGTCATAAATTCACCAACAAACGTTTCATGTATATAAATGTTCTTATCCTTTAGGACCTCAGAGACTTTTTTGTTCATAATATATAATTCCATTAATGGTGTTGCACCTAGACCGTTGATCATGACCGCAACCTTGTCGTTTTCCTCAAGTTTTAAGTCATCTAAAATTTTTTCAAGAAGTATTTGTGCGATTTCATCCGCTGGCTGGATTTGTGTTTTTTCAATGCCAGGTTCTCCGTGAATCCCCATTCCAATTTCGATTTCATTTTCTCCGAGCTCGAAGCCAGGTTTTCCTGCTGCTGGAACAGTGCATGGAGTTAAGGCCATTCCCATTGACCGAACATTTTCCACAACTTTCTTAGCTACTGCTTCTACTTCTTTTAGCGTTGCACCCTTTTCCGCTAATGCACCGGCAATTTTATGAACGAAAACCGTACCTGCTATTCCCCGCCGGCCAGTCGTATATGTACTATCCTCCACAGCTACATCATCATTCACAACCACTTTTGCTACGTTGATTCCTTCTGCTTCAGCCATTTCGGCAGCCATTTCAAAATTCATAATGTCGCCAGTGTAATTTTTAATAATCAATAACACCCCATTTCCGCTATCAACCGCTTGAATCGCCTCAAAAATTTGATCTGGGGTTGGGGAAGTGAACACTTCTCCACATACCGCTCCGTCTAGCATGCCTTTACCTACATAACCAGCATGTGAAGGCTCATGACCGCTTCCTCCGCCGCTAACCAAGCCAACTTTTCCTTGAATAGGTGCTTCTTTTCTTACGATTACGTTTGTATTTGGCAATCTCTTCATTCGATTAGAATGAGCCGCCAACATCCCTGCTAACATGTCTTCAACTACTTGATTAGGATCATTGATTAATTTTTTCATAGACATACCTCCTCTTAACTTTGCACTTTTTATTAATGCAAAAATGATGCCAACAACGAAAGCGCTTTACGGATGCGTTTTCATATTTTTATGGCGAGTTCATTGGGAAAAAATATCAATCCATTTGATACTTTTTCCCAACTAAATGCTCTAATCCATATTCTCTTATTTTTTTAGCTGCCGTTTTATGAGTGATCCCAAGCGCTTTTGCTAACTTGTTATAGCTTGGGTAATATTGACAAGCAAAGGAAAAAATTTGTTTTTCATATTCTTTGAAGGTCAGCACTTCGTTGCCAAAATTGATACTCTGTTTCTGCATTATTTTTTTATTTTCTTGACATTGAGGGTTCGAAATGTAGTAAGGTAAATCCTTGCATCGCATAATTTCTTCATCTGCGAGATTAAATAACCGTTCAATCACATTTTGTAATTCTCTAATATTTCCTGGCCAATGGTAACTGCACAATGCTTCCATAAATCCTTTTTCATACCCTTTGATATTTTTTCCCAATCTAGCATTCAATTGTTTTCGAAACGCCTCCACCAAAAGCGGAATATCTTCTTTTCTTGCCCTTAAAGGGGGCAGATGAATTGGGACAACATTCAACCGATAATAAAGGTCCTCGCGAAAACTGCCCTCATCTACCATTTTTTTGAGATCACGGTGAGTCGCGGCAATTACTCTAACATCAAGCTGAATGGGCGCATATCCGCCAATTCTTTCCACTTCCCTTTCCTGCAGCACACGTAAAATTTTTGCTTGTAAATCCAAACTTAAATCACCGATTTCATCTAAAAAAATCGTACCTTTATTAGCGAGTTCAAATTTTCCTCGATGTGTTTTATACGCTCCTGTAAAGGCTCCTTTTTCATAACCAAATAATTCGCTCTCCATTAATTGAGGAGGGATGGCTGCACAATTCACTCGAATAAATAGGTTATTCTTTCTGTCGCTTGCTTCATGAATAGCCTTAGCAACAAGTTCTTTCCCTGTTCCGCTTTCTCCTGTAATAATCACTGTCGAATTTGTTTTTGCAACCTTTGCGGCGATTGTTAAGGAATCTTTTAATGTCTCGCTGTTTCCTATAATCTTATGAAATGCTTCATCAAATCCTTGATGTTTGGACAGCTCCATTTCCAAATATTTCGTTCTTTGCTCCATTAGATCAATTTTTTCGAGGAGCTTTTTAATATCATCGAATGGAGTCATGGTGGCAACTGTTCCGCGAAATTCATCGTCAACGAAAATAGGATTTATTTTTGTAATATAACTAGATTGTTGGTTTACTTGAATTAGTTTCATAATCTGATTTTGAGTGCTTTTAATATTTTCCCACTCGTGTTGGCCGATTATTGATTGAATGTTTGGGACACTGTTTAATTTTTTTAACAAAACATCCATTTCATCATTTTTGTATATAAAATTTCCATTTTTATCTGTTAATCCGATTAAATCTGAGACAGATTTTAAAACAAGATTTAATCGCTGCTGCAGCTCTTTTACTTCATTCAATTCTTTACTGATTTTCTCAATGGTAGATATATCTTGAAAAATAGCAACAGCCCCAATCGTTTTTCCATTAAAAATAATTGGCGAACGGGTTGTTAACAATGTATGATGGTTGATTTCTTGCTTTTTGGATAATTCCATTTTTCCTGTCTTCAGTACTTCATGCAATCTTGAATGGGGAATCACTTCGTCAGCACGTTGATTGATAAGCTCATGAGGATCTTTTTCCAAAAGTTTTGCTGCAGCTGCATTGACATAAGTGATGATATTGTCGCTATTCACAACGACGATTCCATTCGGTAAAGCAGATATGGCCTCATGAAGGGTAATGGAATTTTCCATGAGAAGTCGATCTGTTTCTGCTTGCTGGGAATCTTCAAGATCCGTTTGTTCAAAAAAATTTTTTATCTGCTGGACGATTTGATCGTCTATTTTTTCTTCAAAATGCAGGATAAATTCCTCTCCTTGTCCAATCTTTAAGGACACTAAAGATAATAGATTATTCACTTGAACTTTTTTATCCTGATAGAGAACGTACGTCTTTTTTAATATCTCTTTATTTTGTATGAGATTTTGAAGCAGCGAAATAAAAGCTGCTGCCATCCGGACATGAAGACCGTTCTTTTTGTAAACTGTTAATTTAATGAACATGAAATCCCCTCCCTTTTTCCATTTTAATATACTTGTTAACAGGATTACTGGAAAATTTTTTGAAAAAGATAGTAGTTATGAATCTCACGATTAAAAAAATTTTTTCACCCTGTAAACGATCATGCGTGGATGTTCTCATTGCTTTGACAGCGCTTTTGTTTATGGTACAATATTAATAAGTTAATAAATTGTAGCGGAGAGAAGGAGATCCACATCAATTCCCTTTAGTCGTTTGGATGAAGGGGTGTTTTGTTGTGGATTTCTTTTTTTCTAGAGACTTGAAGCAAAGACCTCTTCTCTGTTTCAATTAAGTTTGAAAGCTGAATTCACACTGATTTTTTGCCAATAATAAAAAAGGTGGAACGAACAATGGAATATAAAGATCAAAAAATTATTCCAGCGATTCGCAATATGAAGGATTTTGAAATTTTTCTTCAGAGTTCCTATGCATATGGTGTGTTATTAGATGTCCATATTGCCCAGTTGAAAAATATCGTCAATATTTCTAAGCAGCATTGTAAAAACTTGTTATTGCATGTTGATTTAATACATGGTCTTAAAAATGATGAATACGCAACCGAATATTTATGCCAGTCCTTCAAGCCCTATGGACTGCTTTCGACAAAAGCAAGTGTCGTTTTGAAAGCGAAACAAAAAGGCGTATTGGCCATTCAACGAGTTTTTCTCATTGACTCAAACGCTTTAGAAAAAAGCTATTCCTTATTAGAAAAAACAAAACCCGATGTGATTGAGGTTTTACCTGGCGCCATGCCGAACATTATTGCTGAAATTCATCAACGAATTCAAATCCCGATCTTTGCTGGTGGATTTATCCGCAGTATTGACGATGTCAACAATGCTTTACAAGCTGGTGCTGCAGCCGTGACAACATCCAATAAGCAATTATGGAAAGAATTTGAACAGTCATAATTTATTTTGAATGCCTACCCAATTTTTCGATGCTTTAGGTTTTGGCGGCAGTTTTAGACTTTCAGTTTCAGAAACGCTGTAGAAGGCATGAAAGACGCAAGCCATCTTCATCAATTGAATGAAGAAAAAATGGCTTGTGCGATGGTGTCAATAGCGTCTTCAAACACTGATTCTTTATCAGCTGAATAAAGAAAAGTTCATTATGGGGAAAAGCTTTGAATTTTAAATTCGCATACAAAAGAATTTTCAGAAGATGAAGAATATGCTATAATACATTCAAAGTTAATATTCGGTTGGAGACAAGGAGAGACCACATAGCATTACGTCTGTAGAAGAAGCGTAGTGTGTATGTGGTCTCTTTTTTTAGGACTTTTGACGGATCACAGGAGGAATAACAAATGAACAAAAATGTATTTGCTTATCAAAGACAAGAAATATTAAAAGACGTCGATGGAAAACAGTTTGATGTCATCATTATTGGCGGTGGTATTACAGGTGCAGGAATTGCACTTGATGCAACAACACGTGGAATGAAAACAGTTTTATTTGAGATGCAGGATTTTGCCGCAGGAACCTCAAGCCGTTCCACGAAGCTTGTGCACGGAGGCCTCCGTTATTTAAAACAGATGGAAGTGAAGTTAGTCGCTGAAGTTGGGAAAGAACGCGCGATCGTCTATGAAAATGGCCCGCATGTAACTACACCTGAATGGATGCTTCTTCCGATTTATAAAGGAGGAACATTCGGTAAATGGAGCACATCCATTGGACTGAAAATTTATGATTACCTTGCTGACGTGAAGAAAAGCGAACGAAGAACGATGTTGAATGCGAAGCAAACTATTGATAAAGAACCTTTATTAAAGCAAGATGGATTATTAGGCGGAGGATATTATGTCGAATATCGAACTGACGATGCCCGCTTGACGATTGAAGTTATGAAAAAGGCAGTCGAATGCGGTGCAAAAGCGATTAACTATGCAAAGGTAGACGAATTTATTTACGAACAAGGCAAAGCCGTAGGTGTAAAAGTTGTTGACCAATTAACAGGAGAATCATATCAAGTGTTCGCAAAGAAAATTATAAATGCAACAGGCCCTTGGGTCGATACGTTACGGGAAAAAGATCACTCTTTAAAAGGAAAACATTTGATTTTGTCAAAAGGAATTCACCTTGTTTTTGACCAAAGCCGATTCCCATTAAAACAAGCGATCTATTTTGATACACCTGATGGACGAATGGTGTTTGCCATTCCGCGTGATGGAAAAACTTACGTTGGCACAACAGATACTTTCTATGATGGGGATATTGCACATCCTAAAATGACTGTTGAAGATCGAGATTATCTTATTAAGGCCATTAATTATATGTTCCCAACGGTCCATATCACCGTGGAAGATATTGAATCAAGCTGGGCCGGGCTCAGACCATTAATCCATGAAGAAGGAAAAAGTCCTTCTGAAATATCACGCAAAGATGAAATTTGGACGTCTGATTCAGGTATTATTACCATTGCCGGCGGAAAATTAACAGGATACCGTAAAATGGCAGAAACGATCGTTGATCTTGTTGCCAAATTATTAAAAGAGGAAGAAAACGCAGCATTTTCCCCTTGCAGAACGAAAAACCTGCCGATTTCGGGAGGAGATTTCGGAGGTTCAACAAATTTTGAATCGTTCGTAACTAAAAAAGTTGAACAGGGAGAAAAATTGGGATTTAGCAGAAAACAATCGGAAAGATTGGTCCGATTATATGGAACGAATGTAGACCGGGTGTTTGAACTGGCAGTTGAATTAAAGAAAGTAAGAAATGAGTTTCAATTACCGATTGATGTTTTAGCCCAGCTTCAATATGGTTTGGAAGAAGAGATGGTCGTAAAACCGGAGGACTTCTTTATCCGGAGAACGGGATCGTTATTTTTTGAAATTCATTCAGTTCACCAATGGAAGGAATCCGTTATTCAATATATGGCGAAAAACTTGGAGTGGACAGAAGAGGAGCAAAACCGTTATCGCAAAGAATTAGAAACATATCTGCACGACGCCGTCACGCCTGTTGATGAAAAACAATAATAGACAAAATATATTTGACAGCAAAGGCTTTTATTATCCGGTTATTTGAACGAAAAGGAAAAAGTAGCCGAATTTTGACAGCATCCCCCTATAAGGAGACAGTAAATATGCATCAATTTACTGTTTACTTATGAGGGGATTTTTTCGATAATGGTGGTGTTTAACTTTCACCGGTTACTTCTTAAATTCGTAAATACAAAAGATCATATTAAAGAAAGCTTATTATGTAAAAAGTTTTTAAGAAGTGGATGACGCAAAGTAATACAAGGTCTAACTTAGAACAGCTGTATCAAGCATTTCACATCCAGTGCACCCCAACAATTGACATAGGACCTTTTAATTTTAATGAAATTCTTTACCCCAACATTTAGTATAGAGCCAATCGAGTAGGAGGGAGCGATTAACTCCCGTCCTCTCACACCACCGTACGTACGGTTCCGTATACGGCGGTTCAATTAAGATAATTGACGCAAGTCTTTATAACTTCCGTGAATAGCTGTTCTCTTTATGCCAGTGGTCACTCCACCCTCCAAGAGGTCTCCCACGGGATTCACCGCTTCCTCCCTCAAGTGAGGTACTACGTTTCCTGTGTTCATCATGACTCACTGAATGCCAAGGGCTATTCTCTCTTAATTGTTCGGTCCTTCTTAGTTGTTCTAGACCAACTAATACTATGACCTCTGCTGACTTCTGACGGTTCAGCTACTTATCACTAAGTAGGTTATGAAGAGTACTTCACATATCCGCCAGACCTCCCCGGGTAAGTACATGCACTTTCACACCATCTATCCGCCTCATTTACTCGATATGATCTTCTCCGCTACACGAATGGATGGAACATTTTTTGGGTCAATAATACTTATCAGCTTATTTAAACCCAATTTATAAAACGCATATTCCTTGCACGCTTTGGCAGCTTCTGTTGCGAACCCCTTGGCCCAATACTTTTTATTAATATGGTATCCAATCTCCACTTCTATACTGTCATTTATTTTTTGTTTGACAAGACCACAATCACCTATCAATTCATTCGTTTCCTTCAAACAAACCGCCCATAATCCATAACCATTATTCCGATATCTATCTTGATTTCGTTTAATCCAGTCTTGAGTTTGCTGAATGCTAAAAGGGGCTGGATAAAACTTCATGGTTTCTGGGTCAGAAAAAATACGATGTAGAGAAGTAATATCTTCATCTTCATACTGTCTTAATATCAACCTTTGTGTTTCAAGAACAACCATTTCCCTATCCCCTTCCCCTTTTGTTTAATCTTACGTTTTAACTAATATTATTTGATTTAATATAATGAAATCTTCGCTCCTTCAACCTTTCTGCCTCTTAGCCAACCATGAAGCGAGCTTCATCGCAGATGATAGAAGTTAATTTGTTCTTCCATGGGAGACAACCATGCCACATAGTTGCGCCACCATCTGAAGGATGGGAAATATTGATTTTCAGGATGGTTGAAGAAAAGAAGCGATTCCTTAATTTAAACACCGCACCCGTTAGCAGAATAAATAAAAAGGCCTCTTTAGGAGTATAAGAGGCTAATCAAGGTCTTTTCTTTTCAGAATAAGGCATTTTCGTAATGACAATTGGGTTATTTAGGTTTGCATTTGGAATTTGTTGAGGTTCTTTTTGAGCTGGCATAGATTGAATATTCTTTGCTTCTGGCGGAAGCGGGTCATTTATAGAATCCCTGATTATGACTTTCTGTTCAAACCGTTCCCTTTTTACTGTTGATGTCTTTTCCATTTGTTCATTATCCTGTACTTCTGCTGAATTACTACAGCCAAATAAAGCAATGCTTATCATCAAAATTAACCTTTTCATATTTTTAGCCCCCTAATACTCATTATATAAAAATAGACGAAGTAAAGTCCTTTTCTGTTCAAAAAACTAAAAAGGGGATATCACTAATTCCTATTGTAAATCCTTATTCGGCTAACCTGCCCCTTACCCCATAAAATAACAAAGAGGAGTGATGACAATTCCCCAACAAACGAATCTTATTAAGTTCTTATTCATTAACAATCATTCCTGCTAAAACCATTCCTCATGCATTCCTTTTAAAAACGTTCTTGTAATTGGAAATCCGGAACTCTCCCCAATAACAGAATCAATTCCACAATAAGGACAAACGGCTGTGTCTTCATCATCCCACCACTCCGTAATTTCAGTAGGACTAAAAATTTTTAAACAATAAAAACAACCGCATATCGTATCCTTTTCTAAATCTTTTCTATTATGACTGCTAAACCGGTGTGCTTCTTTAAAATGTTTTTCCATCACCATATTCCTTCCCTTTCCCTATGCCTGTATTGTATTTTTCGCTTGGATTATCTTTTCCTTTATTCAACTAAACTGCCTATTTAGTTGGATAACCTCTACAAATATATTACATAATACATAAAATTCTACATAACCTTCAAAAAACAAGTAAAGATGCTTTTTCTCACTCATATTAGTAAAACTGAACATTTTTACCATTTCTCGTTTAAAATAAAATTAGGAGGGGAATCAATGAATATAAAAAAGAAGTTCCAAATTCACCTCACTGAACACGATTAGCCGCACACGATTTTTCTTACTCGAATCGTATTCGGTAAAAATAAATCAAGGACTCCCACATTCGTGAGAGCCCTTGATCCTAAAGTCTTTCCCCTATTTTCGATGCCGATGGTGGGAGTCGAACCCACACTCCCGCAAGGGAACACGATTTTGAGTCGTGCGCGTCTGCCAGTTCCGCCACATCGGCGTAATGATATTGATGTAATTCCTCACTGGTGCCGAGGACCGGACTTGAACCGGTACGGTAGTCACCTACCGCAGGATTTTAAGTCCTGTGCGTCTGCCAATTCCGCCACCCCGGCTTGTAATGGAGGCGGCACCCGGATTCGAACCGGGGATAAAGGTTTTGCAGACCTCTGCCTTACCACTTGGCTATGCCGCCATTATTGGAGCGGAAGACGGGATTCGAACCCGCGACCCCCACCTTGGCAAGGTGGTGTTCTACCACTGAACTACTTCCGCACTTAAATTTAAAAGGTGGCTGGGCTAGCTGGATTCGAACCAGCGCATCACGGAGTCAAAGTCCGTTGCCTTACCGCTTGGCTATAGCCCAATGATATTAATATGGGGCGACTGATGGGAATCGAACCCACGAATGCCAGAGCCACAATCTGGTGCGTTAACCACTTCGCCACAGTCGCCATCTTATAAATGGCAGGGGCAGTAGGAATCGAACCCACACCGGAGGTTTTGGAGACCTCTGTTCTACCGTTAAACTATGCCCCTATCATGGTGGAGGGGGACGGATTCGAACCGCCGAACCCTAAGGGAGCGGATTTACAGTCCGCCGCGTTTAGCCACTTCGCTACCCCTCCGATTGTAAAAAATGCCGGCGAGAGGAATCGAACCCCCAACCTACTGATTACAAGTCAGTTGCTCTACCAATTGAGCTACACCGGCATATGTATACATATAATGGTGGCTCGGGACGGAATCGAACCGCCGACACAAGGATTTTCAGTCCTTTGCTCTACCGACTGAGCTACCGAGCCGTAAAACTCCGATAAAAAATTATGTACAATCCATCATTAAAGAAAGAATTCATTGACACAATCTGCTGTACTTGAAAAAATTCCTCATACAGCTGTTGAATCAATAATTAATGGCGGTCCCGACGGGAATCGAACCCGCGATCTCCTGCGTGACAGGCAGGCATGTTAACCGCTACACTACGGGACCATTGGTTGCGGGGGCAGGATTTGAACCTGCGACCTTCGGGTTATGAGCCCGACGAGCTACCGGACTGCTCCACCCCGCGCCGATAAAACAATAAACACTCTTCACACAAAAATTATGTATACATATCATAACATGCTGTGGCCCTAGCGCCGAAATTCATTAATATTCATTTTATTTACTATGTACATGGTGGAGGATGACGGGATCGAACCGCCGACCCCTTGCTTGTAAGGCAAGTGCTCTCCCAGCTGAGCTAATCCTCCATGGTGACCCGTACGGGATTCGAACCCGTGTTACCGCCGTGAAAGGGCGGTGTCTTAACCACTTGACCAACGGGCCAAAAATTTCATTCTGGCGGAGAGCAAGGGATTCGAACCCTTGAGACGGCGTTGACCGTCTACACGATTTCCAATCGTGCTCCTTCGACCACTCGGACAGCTCTCCAAATGGCTCCGCAGGCAGGATTCGAACCTGCGACCGTTCGGTTAACAGCCGAATGCTCTACCACTGAGCTACTGCGGAATGTAAAAGAAGACTAGCTGATATTACTATTATGTAGAATGCCTCATTTTCTATAGGCTGAATCAAATTGAAAGAAATAAACTTACAACTTCTTTTCTATTGTAAAGTGATTGCCTGGCAGCGTCCTACTCTCACAAGGGATAGACCCTCACTACCATCGGCGCTGAAGAGCTTAACTTCCGTGTTCGGGATGGGAACGGGTGTGACCTCTTCGCCATTGCCACCAAGCAAATTATTGTATTCATTTGTTCCATTCAGTGGATAGACAACTACTATTATAACTTTTTGGCCGTAGTTGTCAATTCCTTTTTAAACATGATCTTTCAAAACTAGATAACGGTTCCTTCACGAATAGATGCTCTTTCTTGGTTAAGTCCTCGATCGATTAGTATCCGTCAGCTCCACGTGTCACCACGCTTCCACCTCGGACCTATCTACCTCGTCATCTTCAAGGGATCTTACTCGCTTTTCGCGATGGGAAATCTCATCTTGAGGGGGGCTTCACGCTTAGATGCTTTCAGCGCTTATCCCTTCCGCACATAGCTACCCAGCGGTGCCCCTGGCGGGACAACTGGTACACCAGCGGTGCGTCCATCCCGGTCCTCTCGTACTAAGGACAGCTCCTCTCAAATTTCCTGCGCCCGCGACGGATAGGGACCGAACTGTCTCACGACGTTCTGAACCCAGCTCGCGTACCGCTTTAATGGGCGAACAGCCCAACCCTTGGGACCGACTACAGCCCCAGGATGCGATGAGCCGACATCGAGGTGCCAAACCTCCCCGTCGATGTGGACTCTTGGGGGAGATCAGCCTGTTATCCCCGGGGTAGCTTTTATCCGTTGAGCGATG
>NZ_JBBOZY010000001.1:3077500-3790812 GCF_038008845.1 Aeribacillus sp. FSL M8-0254
TGCTATATTGAGTGCTGCCTTTTCATTAAGTAATCCATAATATTTTATAGTCAAAGGTTTATCGGAGGTTTGTATAAACAACAGAAGCAAAGCAAAGTCCAAATAATCGGATTGCAGAGAAGCAGCATTCTTTTTCTATTAAATAATACAGCTAATGTATCTGGATGGCGAGTCCTTTCTTTAAGTATATATAGATTCGCTGCAAATCATTTATTCATCCGCTGTCTGAATAAAACACATTAAACGAAAGCTTCTGTAAATAAAAAACGAAATACTGTTAGCAATTGGCCGTTCTGTGACGAAAAAAAAGTGAAAATATGCTATAGTAGTGTTCAGGAGGTTTGTACAATGGCTAAAAAATATACAAGCAAAATAAATAAAATCCGCACTTTTGCCTTAAGTTTAGTATTTGTTGGTTTTATCATTATGTACATAGGCATCTTTTTCAGAGAACATGTATGGGTCATGACCATTTTCATGCTGCTTGGTTTATTATCCATCATCGGAAGTACTGTCGTCTATTTCTGGATCGGGATGCTATCGACGAGAGCTGTTCAAGTTGTATGTCCTTCATGCGGGAAAGTGACAAAAATGCTCGGTCGTGTGGATATGTGCATGTATTGCAGAGAGCCTTTGACTCTTGATAAAGAGCTTGAAGGCAAAGAATTCGACGAAAAGTACAATCGCAAAACAAGGAAAAGAGAAAGCTGATAGTTTGTTTTCCTACCAGCTTTCTCAGTGCATATTTTTTTCTTTTTGCTGACATGCAGGGCATTTCCCGTATATTTCCATTCGGTGGTGGCTAACTTTAAAGTTCGTTACATGCTCTGCAAGATCCTCCACCTCGTCTAAACCTGGATAATGGAAATCAACGATTTTTCCGCATTCCTCGCAAATGACATGATAATGCTCCGTTGTCACAAAATCGAATCGACTAGATGCATCGCCATACGTTAATTCTTTTACCAGTCCAACTTCACGAAATACCCGAAGGTTGTTATAAACAGTTGCAACACTCATGTTTGGAAACTTACCTTCTAACGCTTTATATATATCATCAGCAGTTGGATGATTCATTGAATTAACTAAATACTCCAAAATCGCATGACGCTGCGGAGTGATGCGGACTCCCGTTTGTTTTAAAATTTCAAGAGCTTCCTTTAACGTATTGTCTGACATCGCCATGCACCTCATTTCTTGAAAAACATTCTTATTTTGTATCATTCTTACTTTATAATATTTATAATTAGTGTACATTGATTATAAGACTTTTGTCAATGGGAGCGTTTAATTTATTAGAACATTTTATCTATTCATTGAAAAAATGCACCAATTATTAAGAAAAAGATTTTCGCTTTTGCACGGGAAAAAGCGGGCACAAATGCCCGCCTTGACAACATAGGGTGAACAGAGCAAATCATTTGCTGTCATTCTTCTCTATTTTGAATAAATGTGAGAGCTTCTTCAACATGTCCTTTCACTTTTACTTTTCGCCATTCTTTCACTAATATTCCTTGTTTGTCTATAATAAAAGTAGATCGTTCGATTCCCATGTATTCTTTTCCAAAGTTTTTCTTTAATTTCCATACTCCGTATTGTTCCGCAACTTTATGATCTTCATCAACGAGAAGCAAAAAAGGGAGCCCGTGCTTCTCTTTAAATTTTTGATGTCGTTCCTGCGGATCAGGGCTTACTCCTAAAATGACGGCATCAAGCTCTTGAAAGCTTTCATATTTATCGCGAAAATCGCACGCTTCCGTTGTGCATCCCGGAGTCATATCTTTCGGGTAAAAATACAGCACTACATATTTTCCTTTAAAATCAGAAAGTTTTACTTTTTCTCCAGTGTCAGCAGTCAGCTCAAAATCTGGTGCAGGCTTTCCCACTTCAGCTGCCATATCTAATCCCTCCAGTTGTTCATTTTATCTTCAGCGTACCGAATTTCGCTTCATGTTACAACTATTGTTTCTTCTCAATATCAATCATTGTTTTGGCAACAACAACCGTAGGCAATATGTAGCCAATCATCGCCTGTACAATTGCAATCCACCTTCCAATGCCGAAAGGAGTGATATCCCCATAGCCTACAGAAAACAGCGTAACTGCACTAAAGTATAAGCAGGTGGTTAAATTTTCTAAATACGTCCCATAAAGAGGCCGCCCAGATTCAGCTAAAATCGGAAAGCCGTATTGAGTTAAAATTAAATAAATCACACCAAATCCTAACAAAAAAGAGGCATATACTAAAGCAATTAAATATACAGTTTCAAACGTAAGGAACGTACCTCTTTTCACAGCAGAAAACATCGTTCGAATGCTCATAACCAAACAGAACATTATCCCTGTTCCTACGACAATCGCCATAATTTCCCCCGAAAATTATTGTTTGTACATGTTATTCAGCCTTATTGAATTTTATCACTAGCTAAAGGAAACTTGTTCGTCAACCAAACTGATGTCAACAGCCTCTTTGAATTTTATCGCTTAACGAAAGGAAACTATGATCAGCTTCCTGCCCCTCGATATCGCTTCACTCCAATATTCCAAATAATAACCGACAAAATAAAAAACAGAAGGCCTATCACAGGAGTTAAAAAAGCGTAAATATACCAATCCGTTTTTCGTAAAAAATAGGAAGCCGGATAAACTCCCACAAAGGCAAACGGCAAAATCCACGTTAAAATAAAACGTATCACATCGTTGTAAATATTTACTGGATAGCGGCCGTAGTTTCCAATGTTATACATCATTGGCATAATCGATGTTTTTGCATCCGACCAAAACCCAATCGATGCAAGCGCAACAAAAATACTGCCGCAGACAAGGGTGCCGCCAAATACAAATAGAATAAAAATAAAAATGTCATACCAATGAAAAGTAAGATTCAGCCGGGCTGCTGCATACCCCATGACAACAAGCCCTGTAATAACGCCAAAAAGCGATTCAAGCTCCATTCTCTCCAATATCACCTGAAACAAACTGTGGATCGGTCTCGTTAAAATGCGATCCATTTCACCGTTTACAATATATCGTTCATTAAAATCCCAAATGTTAAAAAAGGTGCTGAATAAAGCATAAGGAACTAAGAAAAAGCCATAAATGAAAATAATTTCATCTCTTTGCCAGCCGCCAAGCGATTCTGTATGTCCAAATACGACGAGAATGAAAACTAAATTTACTGCCTGAAACAATAGATCAGACAATATCTCTACAATCATATCCGCTCTGTATTCCATCCTTGTTTTTAAATATTGAGCGATATATTGAAAAAACATTGACACATAAAACATCTTTTCACCCCCCTTGAATAATCATTTTTCTTTTCGCAACCGCCCACATAGCACAAATTGGAATGATCAATAAAATGGACCAAAACAATTGAAAAAGAATAGCGTCTGTAATTTCAGCTTCTTGGAATCCTTTTGTAAAGATCATGCTTGGAATATAACTGATTGCTTGAAAAGGCAAATATTCCATTATTTCTTGAGCCCAAACTGGGTAGAAGCTAATGGGGAGCAGCAGTCCGGAAAACAAGTCAATGATGACGCGTTTTGCTCTCATTAGTCCGTCGTTGTTAAATAAGAAAAAAGCTGAGATTCCTGTCAATAAATTAATTTCTGTATTAATAACAAAACTAAAAAATATGGAAATGGCAAAAAAAGACCACGCCTGCCAATCAAGCGGCAATTCGAGCGGAAAAATAAAGCTTACAATCACCATTCCAGGCATGGAAAAAAAGAAAAGGCGAAAAACGCCTTCTCCAAACGCCTGCATCGTTTTCATGCCAAGATAATTGTAGGGACGAATCAGCTCCACTGCCACTTTTCCTTCTCTAATTTCCATTGCGATTTCCCTGTCGATGTTGTTAAAATAAAATGCTCTTGCCATCCATGAAATTGCCACGTATGTCACCATTTGCGCTGCATCTAAACCTTGAATGCTTTCTTTTCCCCCATAAATGGCTGTCCATAAAAAGTAGTAAGCACCGATATTAATGCTGTATATGAGAATTCCAGAATAATAGTTTGTCCTGTAAGCGAGCATCATTAAAAAACGGATGCGGATCATTTCCAAATATTTAGACATTCATGATCACCTTTTCTAAGTTACTGTTCGCATCACCTTTTTCATAAATGTTGCGTATAATCTCCTCCGTTGATATTTCTTTAATGCTTAGATCCACGATAGTTTGAGCCTTCATGACGCGGCTAATGATTTCCGGCATTTCCTCATGATTCGCAATTTGCGCGATCCAAACATTGCTTTTATCTCCCTTCATCCATTGCACGTGAAAACCACTCGTTAATTGCAATAAAAGGGATTCATCAACAGAAGAGGCAAATTGAAATTCAATTTGCTTCCCTTTTCCCCAATTCCCGCGCAAATGGTCCAAAGAGCCGTCATATATAATCTTTCCTTCATCAAGCATTATGACGCGTTCACACAATGCTTCTATATCCGCAATATCATGTGTCGTCAGCAAAATCGTTGTTTTGTATTTTGCATTTATCTCTTTCAAAAATTCACGAATTTTCAGCTTGACTAAAACGTCCAAGCCGATCGTCGGCTCATCCAAAAATAAAAGAGGAGGATTATGAATTAATGCTGCGGCAAGCTCGCATCTCATCCGCTGCCCTAATGACAGCTTTCGCACCGGCTTATCTAACAAAGGGCCGATATCCAGCGTTTTAATGACATGATCCATATGTTCGTTATAATCTTGATCGGACACTTTATATACCTTTTTTAAAAGCCTGAATGACTCTTGAACAGCAATATCCCACCAAAGCTGTGAACGCTGTCCGAATACAACACCGATTGTCCGGACAAACTTTTCCCGTTCCTTATGAGGATTCATATTGTTCACCAGGACCTTCCCTGATGTCGGTGTTAAAATCCCTGTTAGCATTTTGATCGTTGTCGATTTTCCTGCGCCGTTTTCACCTATATAACCCACCATTTCTCCCTGTTTCACTGTAAAGGAAATATCATTAACAGCTCTGTTGATTTTATAGTTTCTAGTGAATAAATCGCGAAAAGCCCCCTTTAATCCAGAGCGGCTTGAATAGCTCTTAAATTCTTTGCGCAAATTCTCTACTTCAATGACATTCATAGCTGTAACCTCCATCGATCAATCACAAACATTAGTTTACTCGAATTATTTGAAATTAACAATTTGCATGCACCTTTTTTATGAAAAGTGCTAGAATAAACGAGGATGCTTGAATATTTTTGGCTGTACAGTTAAGTAAAAAAGAAGGTGAAACAATGAATTTTACAAAATCAGAACAGCTGCATAAAGAAGCGCTCGAACATATTGTAGGAGGGGTAAATAGCCCGTCCCGTTCTTATAAAGCTGTCGGCGGAGGAGCACCTGTTGTAATGGAGCGGGCGCAGGGCGCCTATTTTTGGGATGTTGATGGCAACAAATATATCGATTACTTAGCAGCATATGGCCCGATCATCACCGGCCATGCACACCCTCATATTACAAAAGCAATCAAGCACGCTGCCGAGACAGGCGTCCTATATGGAACACCGACGCCTCATGAAATCAAATTTGCAAAAATGTTAAAAGAAGCTATCCCTTCTCTAGAAAAGGTCCGCTTCGTCAATTCTGGAACAGAAGCAGTAATGACAACAATTCGAGTTGCCCGTGCATACACAGGAAGGGATAAAATCATTAAATTTGCCGGGTGCTACCATGGACATTCCGATTTGGTGCTTGTCGCAGCAGGATCAGGTCCATCTACCCTTGGAACGCCTGATTCCGCAGGGGTACCAAAAAGCATTGCTCAAGAAGTTATCACTGTACCTTTTAATGATGTGGAGTCGTTTGAACAAGCTATTCATAGATGGGGAAATGAAGTTGCAGCCGTTTTAGTTGAACCAATTGTCGGAAACTTTGGTATTGTGGAACCTAAGGAAGGATTTTTAGAAACAGTCAAACAGCTTACTCACAAAGCAGGCGCGCTGCTTATTTTTGACGAAGTTATTACAGCGTTTCGATTTATGTACGGCGGTGCCCAAAATCTGCTTCATGTAGAGCCTGATTTAACCGCACTTGGAAAAATTATCGGCGGAGGCCTTCCGATCGGAGCTTACGGCGGCCGTCAACAAATTATGGAGCAGGTGGCGCCGTTAGGACCGGCTTATCAGGCAGGGACGATGGCAGGAAACCCTGCATCGATCTTAGCAGGAATTGCTTGTTTGGAAGTGCTGAGCGAAGAAGGAGTTTATGACTATCTTGATAAGCTCGGCATGATGCTTGAAGAAGGCATTTTAAACGCTGGAAGATCATATAATATACCGATCACCATCAACCGTTTAAAAGGTGCATTAACAGTATATTTTACACGCGAAAAGGTGACGAATTATGAGCAAGCCGAAAAAACAGACGGAGAAATGTTTGCTAAATTTTTTAAACTGATGCTTCATCAAGGCATTAATTTGGCGCCGTCTAAATATGAGGCCTGGTTTATTACAATCGCTCATACAGAAGAGGACATTAAAAAAACCATTTCGGCAGTCGAACAATCGTTTAAACAGCTTTCACATGACAAAAAATGAGTCTTACTAAAGCGCCTACTGCACAAGCAGGCAGAATGAAAAAGTAAATCTTTAAGCAGCCTGAGCCCGATATTTATGGACTCAGGTTGTTTATTTCTTTTGGAAACGATGGAGGTGATGTAAAACTGCCGCCTCTTCAGTTGTACGAAAAAAGTGCAAAAGTTCGCTCGATCACAACGTAACTATTTGGTCTGTCTATATTAAAGGATCATATCATATTACAAGAGTGTTAACTTTTTCCTTTCTCTTAAAATAACCTTGAATATTCGTGTTAAACAATGTATAGTCTGAATAGCTTACAACCTTTTTGATGAAAGGAAGGAAAAATTTTTATTCAACATGAAACTTGGAGCCCGTATCTTAAAAACAGGTATTGCAATTACACTGGCATTAATGCTGGCAGAGATGCTTCATTTTCCATCTCCAGCATTTGCAGGGATTGCAGCTATCTTTGCGATACAGCCGTCAATATATAGATCATATTTAACCGTCATTGAACAAGTTCAGGCAAATATAATCGGCGCTGTTGTCGCAGTTTTATTCGGGATTTCTTTCGGAACAAACCCGTTTATTATTGGTCTTACAGCAGTGATTACCATTGCTATTTGTTTAAAATTAAAGATTGAAAACACAATCGCAATTGCTTTAGTAACGGTTATTGCGATACTTGAAACAACAGGTGACGATTTTGTACAGTTTGCTACCATACGGTTTTTAACGATTTTACTTGGGGTTTTATCAGCTTTTTTTGTTAATTTGATATTTATGCCGCCAAAATACGAAACAAAGCTTTACCATAAAATCACCGAAATTTCCCATGAGATTATGAAATGGATTCGGATCAATATTCGAAATAAATCTGAGTTTGCCCCTCTTAAAGAGGAAATAGACAAAATCAAAGATCAGCTGATAAAACTTGATCATTTATTTTTGCTTTACAAAGAAGAGCGAACTTATTCTAAAGCGAAGGTATTGCCAAAATCAAGAAAACTTGTCCTGTATAGACAGATGATTATCACAACGAACAGGGCATTTTACACATTGCGCCAAATTCATTGCTTGGAAAACGAACTTCGGCAAATACCTAGAAAGCTCCATGAAATGCTTATATCAGAGCTTGACTTTTTATTAATTTTGCATGAGCAGGCGCTGTTAAAAATAACAAAAAAAATTAAAAATAATCACGCTGAAGACCTGCTTCCTTATGACAAATTTAATCGAAAAGAATTCATTCAAGCGTTTTTGAAATTTGAAAAAGAAGCGGAAGATTCCGATTCGTTTTACCAAATACTATCTTTAGTCTCCGCCATCGTTGATTATCACGATCAATTGGAGCATTTAGATACATTGATTAACAGCTTTCAACATTTCCATAAAAAAGAAAATAAAATTCATGTGGAGGATGAAGAGTAAACAAGTTCATCTCCGTATATTACAGCCTTCAGAAGGCGATGAAAAAAGCAAAAAATGTAAAAGACTACAGAATTTCATTCATGAATTCAGTAGTCTTTCATCTTTTTTAAGACAATCATTTCATTTATTTGAGAAGCTGAATGACCTCTCTGCTCTCAGAAAAGTATCGCGAGCTTTTCTGCCTTGGAAATAAATCTTATTTCATTTTTATCCTCTGCAAATGATAACTGGAATTTCATGGACGCAGCTTTGCGGATAAAGGCTGCGTTTTAATTTGTCTTCATGATCATCCAACTGCTCCCCGCCGAAATGCTGTTTCCAAACCGCTTCATCTTGTTAAATTGAAATCGTCTTATATCATACAAGCGCAGGCAAGTTTTATATCATTTGGAACAGCTGTATTTTCTCAGCTTTCCAACTCAAAGCTTTGTTGGATGTTATCACACAAGGAGGCTCCTTTAGAATCACGGTCAGCTTTTTGAGCTCAAAGCTCTCAGACAGTCTCGACCTGCGTTTCACTTCTACTAATAATAGGAGCTGTCTAATAAGTCGTTTTTTCGGCTTATTGACGCCCACTTTAATGTTTTAGAAACGTTGATATATCGATGTTTATGATTTTTTTGTTTTTCAATGGGGATTTGACTTTATGGACAGCCCCTAATCTAAAAATGTGCTAAGCATTGCTTTAATCTCCGCTAGAAAACTTATTTATATTCGTTTCGACCGCTTTATTGTTTAAGGAATGGTATTCATTCAATATTTCACATTGTCTTAAGTTTAATTCAAAAACTGTCAGCGGATCATAATAAATCTCTGGGTTTGTTTTCAAGCTGTCCAATTGTTGTTGATCTGTCCGAATTTGCTGCTCTCCTTCTTGCACAATTTGTTCAAGGTTGTGAACAGGTTCACGGAAAAACATTTTCACATCTCGTTCAATTCCTTTTTCAAATAAGTCGAATTGAGCAAAAAATTTTCGGATCATCGATTGAATCGCATCATCGAATGTTTCAGTTTCAATGTATTTTTTGTATTGCTGTGCGATAAACAGCTTGTTTTTCCCAATGGACGAAAACAGCTTTCCTGCTCCTTTTAATATAACTTGCGCAGGCTTAAAGCGGTTCATAATATTTTCTTCTTCGATGTTCACCACTGTTGTCAGACGATCAATATCCCGCCGCCAATCATCCACTACTTTGAAATCAGACATAAGCTTCACACGGTCATGACCGTACAATGAATTAAACGATTCACACATTTCATCTAAATAGACTTGGCATTGTTTTAGCTCGCTTTCAGCAAATGAAACCCATTCTCCCATTTTTTGCGACATTTTTGGAAGCAGCGTTTCAGCAAAATGCGCCTTCACCTGATCGTTCATTTTTTTGTTCAATTCTATGTGTAAATGGCTGAAATCGCTGTTTTCCGTTATGAATTTCGATGCAGATCGCAAAAGAGTCCTTAACTCATCATGAAGATCCTTTTTTATTTCTTCCAAAGTGGAGCGGAGTGACTGCCTCAATTCCTTAGCTTTTTCATTTTCCATATCGCCAAGGCTGTGTATTAATCCTTTTAATCGAGACACGATTTCTTTATTTTTTTCGATGCTTTCTTCTAAATGCTGCTCTAATTCCATCCGTTTGCTATAAGCATATTTAATAGCTTTTTTCAAGAAAAACAACAGCTTCTCCGTTTTGTTATCTTGATGAAACGGAAAACGTGAATGAATAAATTCAGCGAAGGACTGTTTCCGCTTCTCTCCTTCATTTCTTGAAGGGAATGGGAAAAATTCAGCTTCCGGGAAAAAGTCAAGTATTTGTTCTTTAAAATGATTATGAAGCATGCCGCTATCTTCAAGCAAAAAGTAAATTGGAAGCTCCTTTTTTAAAGCAATCGATGCCAGGCTTTCTACCATTTTCTCAACTGAAGCAGGTTGATGCTCTGGATGGACATATACCATCCCATCAGCCAGTTGTATATATTCCTTTAGCTCCTCTTGATCAATATGCTCTATGTCAGGTACTTCTATTAAACTTAGCTTATGATCGTTTAACAAATCATTAGGCGCACATACCGCAACAATTGTTCCATCTTCACGAACTGCCGCATCTTCTTCAGCGAATACATCTGTTATGCTTTCATTATTTATTTGCTTTATGTCTGTCCGGTCTTCATGGCAGTAAATAGTAATTTTTGATGAAGGAATGCTTGGAAGAGAATGACCAAGCAGTGATCGGGCAAAACCGCTTTCTCCAACAATGAGCAAATAATGTTCGTTCTGTTCAAAAATCTTTTTTAATATCCAATGATATTTCTGCCCAAGATTTACTTGATTTATTTCCGCCCAATCGACCAGCTTCGCAAATAGCCGTTTTTTGGCTTCATGACCATCAGCACGATCATGACTACCTGATGCCAAAACGTTCTCCGCTTCTTCAATCACTTTCTCATCTAAGCTTGAACGGTAAATTTCACTCCATGCAACGACAGCTGCTGCAGCGGTCGATAGTTGTTTTCCTGTCGATAGTTTCAGCCAATTGGCTAAAATGTCCGGCATAATATCTTGAAGCTCTTTTAGTAAATATGATCCACCAAGAAGCTTATTATAGGATTCTTCATAAAAGCGCGATATTTCATCCCAATGCTGAAATTCGTCCACTTTCACATTGAAAATTAGATTGTTTATCGTCTTTAACCATGGAATAAAATATTTTTGATCGTGTTTATAGCATCGCCACAGCGAAACAGCAAACTTCTCGAATTGCTCTACGTCGGTTCTGTATAAAACCGTTAATGCTTTAAAGAAATAATCCGGCTCTTTTTCTTTGACAAAACCTTGTTCAACATAATTGATCAAACGCTGAAACCATTCCGCTTTTTCAGTCCGAATTAATTCTTCAACCGTAAGATGGACAGCTTTGTCCCAATCTTGCTGTTCTTCATAAAATTGAATAGCGATGGTGGATGCTTGACCATGGTCAGGGTTGATCGATACCGCATCACGAATCGCCTCATACGCCTTTTCTTTTTCTCCTTGAAGGCGGTAAAGCGAAAACAGCTTTAGCGATGCTTCTGCTTTAAGAACTTTTGAATCCGTTTCAATGGAACGGTACATTTCTTCCGCAGATGAAAATAATCCTAATTCAAAATATGCATCTCCGACATTTTTTCTCGCCCATGGCGCCAGCTCATTCTCTATATTTTCCCATTTAAAAATTGCCGCTTCATAATCTTTGTGGTGGAAATATACTTCTCCTTGAGCATAGCGTACATAAGACAGATCATATGCGACCTTTTTTTGTTCTTCTTGAAAAAGCTCCCCAAGCAGTTGGATCGGATGTTTCGTTTCATTTTCTTTTAATAATGTTTGATAAAAGTTTTTTTCAATTAACTGCTTTTCCGCCGCCATGACAACCTCCGTTCTTATACGAATTTAGTCTTTTCTTTTATTCTACCAAAATCGTTTTTTCAAAAGGGATTGAATCAAAAATTTATGAAAAACTTGACTGGCAAAAGTCTTGCTAAAATTAAAGTATATTATGGATTTCAAAGCAAATGGCTAATTACCCATTTTGCTGCGGTATTTTTTACCATTCACCCAATTGCTGAATTTGAAATAGTTTATAGTAATGTCCACGCTTTTTCATTAGTTCTTCATGAGTTCCGGTCTCAACAATTTTCCCGTTTTCAATTAGTACAATTTTATCTGCATGAGTAATTGTAGACAGACGATGGGCAACAATTAAGGTCGTACGGTTTTTTGCCAGTTTATCAAGGGCTTCTTGGATAAATTGTTCACTTTCTAAATCCAAAGCAGACGTAGCTTCATCCAAAATGAAAATCGGCGGATTTTTTAAAAATACTCGGGCAATTGCAATTCGCTGTTTTTGACCGCCGGATAACTTCACGCCTCTTTCGCCCACTTTCGTATCATAGCCATCAGGCAAACTCATAATAAACTCGTGAGCGTTAGCTGCTTTGGCCGCTTTTATGACCTCTTCATCCGTTGCATTTGGTTTACCAATTAAAATATTCGTTTTTATCGATTCACTGAATAAAAAAGGATCCTGCAAAACTATGCCGATCTGCTCCCTGACGCTTTGCACTTTATAATCTCTAACGTCAATGCCGTCCAACAAAATTTTTCCTTCCGTTACATCCCAAAACCTCGGAACAAGACTCACAAGGGTGGATTTTCCCCCTCCGCTCATCCCGACAAAAGCGACCGTCTCCCCTTTTTGAATCGTTAAATGAATATCCTTTAGTACAAATTCTTCGTTGTCATGATAGCGAAAGGATACTTTGTCAAAAATAATTTCCCCCGAAAGTTTGTCTGCTGTTATTGCATCCTGTTTATCAACAATATCGTAAGGTTCGTCAAGAAACTCAAATACTCTGTCCATTGAAGCGAAAGCCTGTGTTAAAGTAGTTGATGAATTGATCAAACGGCGAAGAGGATTGTACAACCGATCAATATAGGCTGTAAAGGCAACCATCGTCCCGATCGTTAAATTCCCTTGTATCACTTCATAAGCCCCGTAAAAAATGACGAAAAGAGGCGCTAGGTCAGTAACGGTATTCACAACAGCAAACGTTTTTGCGTTCCATTTTGTATGATCAATCGCCCTTTCAAGAAAATTGCGATTTTCACGATCAAATTCTTTTTGTTCATGATCTTCATTCGCAAAGCTTTGAATGACAGCCATTCCGTTGACCCTCTCATGCAAATGCCCCTGCACCTCTGCCAGCGCCTGCGACCTAACTCTTGTCAAATGACGAAGCCTGCCGTAAAAATATTTAACTGACAATCCGTATATAGGAAGCAACATAATCGATACAATGGTCAACGTGACATCCATCGTAAACATGATCCCAATGGCAAATATAATAGTAAAAAGGTCAAGCCATAGATTCATAAGGCCCGTAATAACAAACGTCTTTGTTTGTTCAACATCATTAATCACCCGCGAAATAATTTCTCCCGCACGATTGTTTGAATAATATCTTAAGCTCAGCCGCTGAAGATGAGTAAACAATTGATTGCGAATATCATATAAAATTTTGCTTCCCGTCCATTGCGCAAAATATTGCCGATAATACTCGATCGGCGGCCGTATGACGAGGAATATAAACAACATGATGCCCATTAAAAAAAGAAGCATCTCTATCTTTACGTCATTTGATAATGATCCGTTTAAAATATTGTCGACGATATATTTCAATACGAGCGGAATTAACAAAGGAATGCCAAACTTTATAATCCCGATGAAAATCGTTAAAAAAATTTGTTTTTTATATGGTTTTACAAATTGAAAATAGCGTTTAATCGAACCCAACCATTTCTCTCCTTTCAGATCAATGCAAAGCGAAAAGTCTGTTGATATTCCAACAGACTTTTCCATCATAAATATGTTAAATATCTTTCATACCACTGATCGATAAATTCAGGGGAAAACGGACCTTTTCTACCGCGTATCCAATAAATTAATTTGTTCACATTATTCTTTAAGATACGGTCAATGACTTGCGGATATTTCATTGATTTCTTATGCCGTTCATATTCATCTTCATCTAACAGTGTATAGGTCATATCCGGGAACACTTTAATATCCAAATCATAATCAATATACTTTAATGCCTCATTATCCCAAACAAAAGGAGAACTGATGTTGCAATAATAATAAATGCCGTCACCACGAATCATTCCAATTACATTAAACCAATGACGTGCATGAAAATAACAAATCGCCGGCTCCTTTGTAATCCAAGTTCTTCCGTCAGCTTCGGTAACCGTTGTTCGATCGTTGCCGCCAATAATACAGTTTTGCGATCCTTTTAAAACGGTCGTTTCCTCCCAAACACGATGAATACATCCATTATGTTTATAACTGTGTATTTGAATGATATCTCCTTCCTTTGGCAACGCCATTTTGTTCCCTACTTTCTAATGAACAGTCCACTTCAAATCCGAAAAAATCATTTTTCTTTATTATAACGTTTGATATTCAAAAAGAAAATAAAAGAGCCATGCCGCTAAAATGGCTGACTCGAGTCATACATTTCGATTTGGTACATTTTAATAACTTCTTCCGTTTGCTTTTCAAACGTTTTTTGAATGTCTATCAACTCATTTTTCATTTTTTCAATTTCTTTTTGCACAGAACGCAATTTCTTATCATCATTTTGTCTCAAAAATTCCAATTCCATTTGTTGATAATGCTCTATTTTAGATTGAAGCGATACAAGCTTATCCATCGTTTCAAGCTGTTCGCCAACTAGCAGATCAAAGCGGTTATATGTATTCAAATGAATCCCTCCCTAATAAAATGTTTATGGATACATATTCTAACTATTTCACTTGATTCCTTTGACAAGTTATGTAGACAATTAAGAAGTTTTGTCGTATGAACGCTTAGGTCAAAATTATTATTGACTCTCCATTCATTCATTATGTACAATCTGACAAGATTGAATCATTACAAACTTTGATTTTTTTATTTTAGAGAGAAAGGAAGTTACTATATCGTGTGGGAAATCATCACAGCAGTCATTTTAGGCATTGTTGAAGGGTTAACGGAATTTGCCCCTGTTTCTTCTACTGGACATATGATTCTTGTTGATGACATTCTTCTAAAATCTAAAGAAATATATTCAGAGCCTGTCGCCAACTCTTTTAAAGTCGTCATTCAGCTTGGATCAATACTAGCAGCGGTGATCGTATTTAAAGATCGCTTTTTCGATTTATTACAGATTAAGAAAATGCAGCATCAAAACGGTCAAAGATTAACGCTTGGCCTTGTCATCACAGGACTTCTTCCTGCTGCCGTCTTAGGTTTTTTATTTGAAGACTATATTGATACGTACTTGTTTTCCGCTCATAGCGTATTAGTCGGCCTTGTGTTAGGGGCATTATTAATGATTGCAGCAGACCTATTTGGTCCAAGAAAACCGAAAGCAGAAACGGTTGATCAAATTACATACAAACAAGCGCTAACCATCGGCCTCATCCAATGCATTTCCCTTTGGCCTGGTTTTTCGCGTTCCGGTTCAACGATTTCCGGCGGGGTTTTAGCCGGTTTAAGCCATCGTGCAGCTTCCGATTTTACGTTTATTATGGCTGTGCCGATAATGGCGGGGGCGAGCGGTCTTTCTCTTATTAAAAATTGGGAGCATTTCACGATCGACGTCCTGCCGTTTTTTATCGCCGGATTCATCAGTGCGTTTATTTTCGCGCTTTTGGCCATAAGATTCTTTTTGCAGCTGATCAACCGCATTAAACTTACACCATTTGCTATTTATCGGATCATTTTGGCGATCATCATCTATGTTTTTTTCCTTTAATGAAAGAAAGCGGAGAGCTGAAACGTTCTCCGCTTTTTGCCTGGCTCTTTTAAAAGAAACATTCAAAATTAATAGTTAAGAATTTTGTTGTTTATTTTGTTCAGATTGTTGATTTTGTTGTCTTACTTGTTGTGCATCTGTTTCAGCAGCAAATTCTGTTCCAAATCCTTGAGCTGATTGTTGGTTTTGCTTTCTCACTTGTTGAGCATTTGTTTTGTTTTGCTGTTGTTTTGCCATCATTTTTCACCTCCACGTCATATATCATGTCCAGGAGGGAAAAAACTTATCCAAAAAAATTTGCAGTTACAGCAATAAGGAAATGCCTCCATCTACGATCAAAGTTTGTCCTCTTATCATGAAAGCTTTTTCAGAGAGCAAAAATTCAACTGCATTTACGATATCCTCTTTTTCAATCATTCTTCCAGCCGGAGTCTTTTCTTTTGCTTCGTTTAAAATTTCCTCCCTGTTCGGAAAATGTGTCAATGCATCCGTATCGACAGCTGCGCCGGAAACCGCATTTACTACAATATTTTTCGGTGCTAATTCAACTGCTAAATATCTAGTTAAAGCTTCAAGAGCTGCTTTAGAAACCCCTACTGTCGTGTAATTTTTTAAATAGCGAATAGACCCTAAAGAGCTGATGCTCACGATGTGTCCGCCGCCGTGTTTTTCCATCAATTTTGCTGCTTCCTGCGCACAAAAAAGAAGTGCTTTTGCATTAATATCCATCGTCCAATCCCAATGGGATTCTTCAATTTCCATTAGAGGGCGTAAAACTCCAGATGCTGCATTGTTTACTAAAATATCAAGCCGTCCAAACGTTTTGTCAATTTCGGCAAACATTTCCCTTATTTTTTCTGGTTTTCCGACGTTTGCCTTCACCACAAGCGTTTTCACACCAAGACGTTCAATTTCTTCCGCGGTTTCGATCGCTTTCGATTTGCTGCGAGCATAATTAATGACGATGTGATACCCTTTTTCAGCAAGCCTCAAGGCAATAGCTTTGCCGATTCCTCTTGAAGATCCTGTGACAAGCGCTACTTTTTCATTCATATTTTACATCTCCTTATGTATTGAATAGTTATTTCTATCGTAACAAAGAATAGATATAGAAAAACATATAAAAAGGAGTTTTTGTAAATTGCCTATACGTGATATGACAGAGCTCTCCATGATCTCGAAGCAAGCTTGGAGCAGTGAAGAGCTTCAGTATTATCACCGCGCCTTTCAACAAATTATGCCTTACCTGAATATAGAAGGTCATACTATTCACCGTGAAATTATAGAAGAAATTGAAGCGCGCGGCGGTATTAACAAAGACTGATTAAACCAATTTTTAGAGGCATAATGGATGCAATCGGTACATGCCGATTGCATTTTCATTCACTTCCCAATGGAATTACGGCTTCACTTGTATTCCAGCTTTTTCCTTATAAAGAGCAAATATTTTTTGATGAGGTACAGGAAAAGCATATCGATCAATATCCTTGATGAAAACTTTTTCAAGCTCTTTCATTGATTCATCGCTACAAACTTTGCCGAAATAAACATTAATATTCCATGTCAAATGAGAAAAAACATGCTGAATCGTTCCTTTTAGCTCGCTTAATTCCGCTTCAACACCGTATTCTTCCCGCAAAAAATTTTCTAGATATATCCTTTTAGGAATTCTGTTTGTGCGAACTTCGCAATTTGGAAATTCCCACAAATTCGCAAGCAGTCCTGTGTCAGGTCTTTTATGAATATATAAATCGTTGTTTTGCACTAAAACCGCGCAAGCAATCGAAACTTGCTTTGTTGATTTGCTTCGTGTTTTTACTGGCAGCTTTTCCTGTAATCCTTCTGAAAAGGCAAGACAATGCTCCTGTACAGGACAAAGCAAACAGGACGGAGAAGTCGGCGTACAAACCATTGCTCCCAATTCCATTAATGCTTGATTAAAATCGGAAGGACGTTCTTTTGAAATAAGATTTGCAGCCGCTTCTTCAAATATTCTTCTTGTTTTTGGCTTTGCTATATCTTCTTCAATCAGTAAAATTCTTGACAGCACTCTCATCACATTGCCGTCAACAGCAGGCTCAGGCTTGTTATAAGCAATGCTTAATATTGCTCCTTTCGTATAAGGCCCAATTCCTTTTAATTTTCCAAGCTGCTTCGGGTCATCCGGAAGTTTTCCTCCGTATTTTGCTGCCACCTCTTTCACTGCACTGTGCAAATTTCGGGCGCGCGAATAATAGCCTAGGCCTTCCCATGCCTTTAAAACCTCTTCTTCATCCGCATTTGCCAGCGCCTCAACATTCGGGAATTTTTTAATAAAATTGTTAAAGTACGGTATAACCGTTTCCACCCGTGTTTGCTGAAGCATTATTTCAGATACCCATACTTTGTATGGATCTTGGTCCTTTCTCCAAGGCAAATCTCTTTTTTCCCGTATATACCAGCCGATCAGGTCCTCCTGAAATGTTTTAATATCGAAATTCTCAATTTTTTGCAGTGATTGACCCATTTTTCAATATTTCCTCCATTATGCACTTCAAAATATGTTACACTAAAAAGAACTTATGAATTTATCGTACATTATTTTTTTTTGGCATGAAAGAAAAAATGAATTTATGTTTTTTGCGTTCAATGGAAAAAATTCAAATATCATCATAACGATTGTTTTTTCAGCTAAGGAGGATGGCTTTGGATACAGGTACACATTTCATCATGGGAATCGCATTGGGAGGTTTAGCAACTTTGGATCCGGCTGTCGGCGGTTCCTTTCTGACAAGCAAGGCAGTTCTTGTTGGCACAATTATCGGTTCACAAGCACCAGATCTTGATACGGTTCTTAAATTTAAAAATAATGCAGCTTATTTAAAAAATCATCGTGGAATAACTCATTCAATTCCCGCAGTTTTATTATGGTCGCTGTTGATCACTGGAGCAATTCATTTTCTAATGCCAAGCAGCAACCTCATCCATGTATGGATTTGGACGTTATTAGCTGTTGTTCTTCATGTTGTTGTCGACATTTTCAACGGCTACGGCACTCAAGCTCTCAGACCTTTTTCTGAAAAGTGGATTGCGCTGGGCACAATTAATACGTTTGATTCGTTTATCTTCATCGCTCATATTGTCGGCATTGGCATTTGGCTTTCCGGCGCCCATGGGGGCTATACCTTTTTAATTATTTATTGCATAATCGCTTTATATTATGTCGTTAGACTTCTAATGCAAAGATCGATTAAGAAAAAAATCTTAAACAGATGGAAAAATGTTGAAAACGTCATATTTAACCCAACAATGAAATTCTGCAAGTGGCAGCTCGTCATTGTGACAAAAGAACATTATTACGTTGCATATTCAAATTTTACCGAAATTCAAATCGTCGACCAGTTTGAGCGCAAAGAGCTGCCGAATCACCCTGCAATGGAAGCCGCAAAAAAAGACCGGAATATTTCAGCATTTTTGCATTTTTCCCCTGTTTTCCATTGGCAAATAAAAGAGCAGCTTGATTATACCGAAATCCGTTTGATTGACTTGCGTTATTTCAGCAAAGGTCATTATCCCTTTGTAGCAGTTGCACAGCTCGATAAAGACCTCAACATTGTTCGTTCGTACACAGGTTGGATTTTCAGTAAAAAAAGAATGAAGAAAAAACTTAAACCGCTAATTGATTGATTATGACATTTCCTTAATTTTCTTTTATATTGGCTTCTAATAAGCAAATACTATTTATGCGCGTCCAATAGCGCAAATTTTTTTCTCCTTGGAGGATCTGCGATGCGCAATAAAGCAAAAGGATTTCCGAAGCATGAAAAATTTGACGGTGAGCCACGTGCTAAAGCGGAATTCGCGTCACGTCGTGCGAACGGAACCATTAACACACACCCTCAAGAGAGGATGAAAGCTTCAGGAGAACGGGATAAAAATTTTTCATAACCATTGACCTTTCGAGAGGTGTTTACAAATGGACACAAACCGATCATCCTTATCAAAAAAGCAGAAGTACGAATTTTTAGGAGCTTGGGGAAAACCGAAACATTCATTCCGTCAAGTAAACGGGGAAACCCAGCAAACCCAAAGCTTAATCATTTTGGAAAACGAAATGCGAAAACGTTCATAAATAAATCGAGTAGGAGGGAGCGATTAACTCCCGTCCTCTCACACCACCGTACGTACGGTTCCGTATACGGCGGTTCAATTAAGATAATTGACGCAAGTCTTTATAACTTCCGTGAATAGCTGTTCTCTTTATGCCAGTGGTCACTCCACCCTCCAAGAGATCTCCCACGGGATTCACCGCTTCCTCCCTCAAGTGAGGTACTACGTTTTCTGTGTTCATCATGACTCACTGAATGCCAAGGGCTATTCTCTCTTAATTGTTCGGTCCTTCTTAGTTGTTCTAGACCAACTAATACTATGACCTCTGCTGACTTCTGACTGTTCAGCTATCTATCACTAGATAGGTTACCAAGGTTACTTGGCGTGCCAGCCAGACCTCCCCGGGTAAGAGTGTAATCTTTCCTTCCATCCATCTGCTTCATTTACTCTGTATCACCTTCGGCAGAAAGGGCTTTGTTTTGTCTTGCAAACTCACCCAGTGATACCTAGCCTCATATGAAGTTCGTGTTCCGAGAGACCTTAAAGTTTGCCGCTCGCTTCCTTCAGATTCCGCGTCACCACGGACACCCTTTCGTTGAGCTAACCTCTACTTCTGTCTTCGGGGTTCGGGACTTACACCCTATAGTTCATGTACATGCCGGGCGTACATAATACGAGATCATGCCATTATTTGGCATGATCTTGTTTATACAGACCTTTTTTAATTTTTAAAAATAATCGCCTAGATTCAAAACTCAACTATGATTTCCTCGATTAAATTTAATAAAGAAAATATTTAGCTTCAACATTGCTTGAGTAAACAAATTTCCATTATTCTCCTTATTTTTTGATACTATTTGTTAGCAAAAGATTTCAAGCTAAAAACGAAATCCGTATCCTTTCAAGGTCAATTGAGAGAGTATTCAGTTTGATAACCATAATGCAAAGTTAGGCGCGAGGAAGCATAGCCACGAACAGGAAGAAAAAAAACGATTGAAAGAAATCAGCGGCCACTCTTTTCCCCAACTTCCTTCATTTTTCGTTCTCAACTTATTTCTCATTTATATTACTTTTTTTAATCAACATCGATATCGGCAGTGCTTCCTCCTTTAAAGGAGATGATAATCGATACCCCCAAGCGAAAACGCCTTTTAAATATTCAACTTTGAAATATTCACCAGGCGCTCCATCGATTTCATACGTCTCACCTGGCGGAAAATCGTCAGGATTCAACATATATGCTTTTGCCATAGCAATTTTCCTTTCCAGGACAGCATATTCGTTGATCATTCCGTGCTGTTCCGCTTTGCGCGCTTTTTCTTTTAATCGGGCAATTTCATTTTTTAGCTCGTATTCCGTCATTTCACTGTACCGTTTTTCCATTTCCTATTCCTCGCTTTTCTCTAAGTGTTTTTGCAAATATTGTTGAATAAGTTCTTGCGAAAAACCTTTTCGATATAAAAATTGCGCAAGCTTTTGACGATATGTGTACATATCTAGATGGGAATACTTTTTTTTCCCTTTTTCGCCTTGTATTAATAATGCTTCCCATTCTTGGTCATGACGTTCATGTAAAGGCAGCATCTCCAAAACAGCTTGAATCACTTCGGATGAAAAACCTTTCCTAAACATTGCCTGCTCTATTTTTTGCTTTAGCTGTGACATAGATATGTTCGCTTTTTTTCCCAATTGCTTTTCAGCTAATTTATACGCTGCTTCTATTTGTCTTTCTTTCGTGAAAAGATGAAGAGCTTCTTCTATCAAATCGCTCTCAATCCCTTTTTGTCCCAGTTCTGCTTTTATTATGCCGGGCCCTTTCAAAGTAGTTTTCATTTGCGTTCTTACAAAGGCTTCCGCAAACTCCTTGTCATTTACATAATTTTTTAATTGAAGCTCAACCATTACACGTTCAATAACCCTCTCATCTATACCTTGACTTACAAGATAGTCACGGACCTCTTTTTCCGATCTCATTCGATAGCCAAGAAAAGTTAAAGCTTTGTTGAATGCTGCTTTTATTTGATCCTCGTGCAAAATCGCATCTATATCCAGCTCATCAAGCTCCATCCCTTTTCTTAGCCCGTGCTTAATTAAAACATCTTCCCCGACGCTAAAAGCAAATATTTCACCGTTTCCTCTATCGACGTAAATATTAAAACGATTTTTCTTTTTAGGTTGAACTTCTATTTTTACAATAAACATATACAGACACCTCATTTTTATAGTACCATAGAAAAAATAAATAAATGGAAGTTTTAAGTATGAAAGTGTATGAATACTGTAACAATAGATTTTTCAGCTTGTAAGGAACATCTTGCTGACTTTTCTAGCCGTTGATGCTATAAAACTATGAAGCAAAATTCAACCGTTCTTATTATGATTTCTAAATATTTTGCTGGCATCAGGCAAATCTGCTTCAGTCAGGAAATGCGGTCCTCTCTGTTATTGCATCAAAGCAAAGGAAAAAAATATTGTCAAAGAAAATATTGTAATTTTGCCCTATTCACTGCTTATAGAAACTCTTAAAGTAGTAAGAAAAAAGTAAAATTTTCTTAATAATCTTTTTACAAAATTTTTGTTTTCTTTTCCATAGAAATCAAGTATGATACTAGAAGAAATGCTGACAATTAAATTTACTTGTTTTTAAGGGAAGGCAAATGGTGCGCCACCGGTCTTTTGACCGGTTCTAGTGGGTTCGATTCCCACCCCGAAATTTTTACTTGATAAATAAAAATTTCGAGGGTGGGATCCGTTAGATTTCGTGGTAACCGCCCTCGTTGATAGAGGAGGGTGAGCATGTTAAAAAAACGTGATCTAGCGGATTGTCAAGAGTTGTTCGAACTTATGGTTCATCCAGAGGTCTTCCCTTATGTTCGTCATAAAGCAACGTCGATTGAAGAATACATGTTTATAACAAAACAGTTGATTGAAGCAGAGGAACGAGGGGAATTAATTTCCCGCACCATTTTGGATGAATGGGGCTCTCCTATTGGAACAATCAGCTTGTATGATATTTTTGATCAAACTGGATTTCTCGGAACTTGGCTCGGCAAGCCGTACCATGGTAAAGGATATAATCAGCTTGCTAAGGACGCTTTTTTTCAAGAGATCTTTTATGAATTTGGAATTCAAACGATCTTTATGAAAATACGGAAAGACAATGAACGTTCCATGAAAGCCGCGCAGAAGCTTCCATATGTCTCCCTTGCCGATGAATCTCGTCAGCTTCCCCATATTGAAAACAAAAACTTATACAACATCTTTGAAATTTCAAAGGATATGTACACACTGTATACAAAACGAAACGGTTTCATGACAGACGAAGAAAGCAGATTGAAGGAAGCATAAAAAATTGGAAGAAGACATCCGAACGAATCAAGATGTCTGCTTCCATTTTTTTATCATTTCTTATTCTCTAATCTGTCCGCTTCCTTTAATAATATATTTTGTAGAAGTCAGTGCAGGGAGTCCCATCGGTCCTCTGGCATGGAGCTTTTGCGTGCTGATCCCGATTTCTGCGCCAAACCCAAATTCAAATCCGTCTGTAAAGCGCGTCGATGCGTTGTGGTAAAGAGCTGCGGAATCAACTAATTTGAAAAACTTTTCTACATTTGCGGCATTTTCTGTGATAATTGCCTCAGAATGGTTTGTTCCGTAACGATTAATATGATCGATTGCTTCATCTACATTCGAAACAAGTTTCACTGCCATTGTATAATCTAAATATTCCGTTTCCCAATCTTCTTCTGTCGCTAATTTCAAATGCGGGAATTCATTGTACAATGCTTGATCGACTCGCAACTCCACATTTTTCTCCTCGAGCTTTTCAATGAGCTCGCGAATATACTCCTTATTCCAATTTTCATGGATGAGAAGAGTTTCGGCTGCATTGCAGACGGAAGGTCTTTGTGTTTTTGCGTTTACAGTTATATCAATCGCCATCTTTTTGTCTGCTGATTCATCAATAAACACATGACAATTGCCTGCGCCCGTTTCTAACACAGGGACAGATGAATTTTCAACAACTGTTTTAATCAGATTTTTCCCTCCGCGAGGAATTAGCACATCTAAATAATCATTTAATTTGAACATTTCCGCTGCCGTTTCCCTGCTGGTATCTTCCAGAAGCTGTACACTGTCGGCAGGAAAATTCGCTTTTTCTAACGCCTCTCGTATCACCTTTACGATCGCCATATTTGAATGCAATGCGGATGAGCTGCCGCGAAGAAGAACAGCGTTCCCTGTTTTTAAGCAAAGGCTTGAGGCATCAATTGTCACATTTGGTCTGGCTTCGTAAATCATCCCAACAACTCCGAGCGGCACCCGAACTTTTTCGATTTGTAAACCGTTCGGACGAGTCCAGCTTTCCAGCACTTCCCCAACTGGATCTTGCAAATAAATCAATTGTCTTAACGATTCAATCATTCCGTTAATTCGTTCTTCGTTTAAAAGAAGACGGTCAATTAGAGCGTCGGATAAACCATTCGCTTTCCCGTTTTCAATGTCTTTTTCATTTTCTTTTAAAATATAAGGCGTTTCTTTTTGCAATTGTTCAGCGATGATTGATAATGCGTTGTTTTTTTCTTCAGTAGTCTTTGCAACCAGTTTGGCAGCAGCTTCTTTTGCCAGCTTCCCTTTTGTCAACACTTCACTCATATCATCATCTCCTTACTCGTTATCGCTACAAATTGATCACGGTGAACCACTTCAGGATGTATGCGCTTTGTCATTTCCATCGCTTTTTGACTCGGCATACCCATAATTTCTTTTAATTCTTCAGATGAATAATTGACTATGCCTTTTCCGATCAGCTTTTGTTCCTTGTTTAAAATTTGCACCACGTCTCCGGATTGAAAGTTGCCGCTGACACGCTTAACGCCAGCAGGAAGGAGCGATTTCCCTTCCTTCAAAATAGCCGCTACTGCTCCATCATCGACTTCCACATCACCAGATATGATCGAATGAAGAGCAATCCATGCTTTTGAATTACGAACAGCACTTAAATCGTTTTTGCCAATATATGTTCCGTCACCGTTCCCATTTAAAATTTCGATTAATTTCTCTTTTCCTTGACCTTTCCCGATAAATACGGATACACCGAGGGCAAGTGCCGTTTTTGCCGCCATGAGCTTTGATTTCATGCCGCCTGTTCCAACTTTCGAACCGGATGTTGCCTCTGTTTGTTCAATTAATTCATCTGTTACTTCCGGCAAAAAATCAAATCGTTTCGCATTCGGATTTTTGGTAGGATCTTCTTCATATAAACCGTTAATATCCGTCAAAATAATAAGAAAATCGGCATGCAATAATCCGCTCACAAGAGCTGACAGCATATCGTTGTCTCCAAACGTCAATTCCTCAATCGAAACCGAATCATTTTCATTGATGATCGGGAGCACTTGCCGCTTTAGAAGCTCCGATAAGGTGGCGTATGCGTTTTGATATTGCTCTTTATGCTGAAAATTGCTCCTTGTCATCAAAAGCTGGGCACATACAATGCCGTATTTTTTAAATGCTTCTGTATAAGCCTGGATAAGCAGCCCTTGGCCCACTGCCGCAGCCGCCTGTTTTCCTCTAATTGTCACAGGCCTGGAAGGATATCCAAGATCTCCATACCCTGCTGATACCGCTCCTGACGAAATTAAAATTACTTCATACCCTGCTTCCTTCAATTTAGCAATCGCTTCAACATGCTCGTACAGCTTTTCTTTGCTGAGTCCCCCGTTGTCATCTGTTAAAGAACTGCTTCCTATTTTTACGACCACTCGCTTTTTCCTCACTAAAAAACACCTCTTCATTGCTTGACAGTCATAAAAAAGACTCATATCATCCTTTCGAAAAAGGACGAATATGAGTCTATATCCGCGGTACCACCTTTTTTAGCACTAGTTTAGTGCTCCCTTTAGCCTGTAACGAAGGATACGGTCAGGTTATGAGCCTGACAGCTCCAGGGGTAGGTTCAATAGCTTATCAGCGATGAAACCTTTCAGCCATAGGGTTTCACTCTCTTTTTCGCCTAAAGTCTATTTACTGGCCCCTTTCAACGCCGAAAATATACTTTTTTTAAAATTATGTTTCAAAAATTTTTAAAAGTCAAGATGATTGCTGCATTTAAACATTTGCTTGTTGATTGAATTTTTTGTTTGTAAATTTATCTCTCAAATACGGCAGGATAAACCGGTCAGCTCCCCAATAATATGCAGCTGCTCCTACTGCCATTAAAATGATTGCTTCAGTGTACATAATCGGATTCGTGCTTGTTGTTCCTGCTAACATAAAATTCAAGTTCATAAACGCACCAGCAATTAATGCAGGAGTTGTAAACAATCCCAAAATCAGTCCGATACCAACTAACACTTCTCCAATTGGAATAATAAAATTAAAAAGTTCTACATTCGGAAGAGCAAAGTTTTCAAGGAACGCTGCATACCATCCTTGAACGGCCGGATGTTCTCCGGTTGCTTTAGCAATCGCCCCTTTTAAAAATCCTGTCGCATCAAATCCACCCAGCTTTTCGACTCCCGCGACAAACCATTGATAACCGAGCCAAATTCTAAGAGCCGCCCAGACAACCGCCATTTTTGGACCTTTCAGCCATTCCATCTTCAACCATCTCCTTTGTTTTGTTTTTTCACTTTTATTTTTCGAAGAAGTTTGTGAAATATTTCACTAACTTCTTCAATTTCAATATATAATTTTCTGAATTTAACTTCAATATATTTGTGAAATATTTCACACATTGTACAATTACTATAGTTATCCACATTCATAGTAGAATTTTATGGAAAAAATCCAGCTTCTTAAGCTCCAACAGTTACATAATATCCACAAAAACAGTATGGATAATGTGTATAAGTTGTGAATTATCTGAAATATCTGTGGATAAAATAAAAAAGCACTCACCTTCTCTGGACGATGAATGCTTATACACAAAGAACGATCCCTCGAATTTACAGGCAAATTAGAGCTGTTGCAAAAGAAACCGTCATTTTACAGAAGTGTGCATATTTGCCGATCACAAAAATTTTAGACATAACTAAATCTATTAAAACGTGGAATTTCTTTTCATAAAAAAACAGGCGCCGTTTCAACAGCCGCCTGCTAAGCACTATGCTGCAATTTATTTTCTTTCTCTGCACGCTTATTTTTCTCATAACCGATCGCTAACACAATCAATGTCATAATTCCGATAAGTAAATATTCGATCCACAAGTTTTGGATGTGAAACCATTGTTCAATATGTTTATCCTTAAAGATCATCTCACCGGCGGTCCAAGCTAAAATTCCAGATCCAACATATACAATCCATTGAAATTTGTTCATTAATTTTACGATCGCTTTTGATCCAAAAATCATAATTGGAATACTGATCAAAACTCCAACCGCAATCATGCCGATATGGCCGTGTGCCGCACCTGCTACTGCAACCACATTATCCAAACTCATGACGGCATCTGCAAGAATGATCGTTTGAATAGCTTTAAGCAGACTGCTTTGAGATTGGACATGCGCAGCTTCTCCGTCATCTACCAAAACTTTATAAGCAATCCAAAGCAGCAAAAATCCGCCGACAATATTGACAAATGGGATTTTCAACAGGATAACAATAACGGATGCAAACAAAATCCGTAATGCGACCGCACCTCCAGTCCCCCAGAATATAGCTTTGTTTTGCTGTTCTTTCGGCAGATTTCTCGTTGCCATTGCAATTACAACTGCGTTATCGCCGGATAAAATAATATCGATTGCAATAATTTTTAATAAGGCAATGATGGCGTCAGATGAAATAGATATACCAACTGAAAATAAATCCAATTGTTATTCGCTCCTCTATTAAAAAATGTATACGTATAGATTCTATCCCTACCTTCCTTTGAAAGCAAATCCAATATTTTACCTATTTAAAAATTAAAATGAGTCATCTCCTTGTCAGCTGCTGGATAAATGTTCGAATGGCAGTGGAAGAAAGAAGACCTTTCCGATAAATAATTGCAACCTCTTTACTCGGAAGTTCGTCTGCAATTTTCAAAAGCTTGACAGAAAACTCCGGGCTGTTTTCAACATAAAGCTTTGGCAGGATCGTAATTCCGTTATGTAAAAGCGTCATCTTTAACAACGAATACGTATCCGATAATTCCACAATTGGGTTTAACTTCATGCCTTCTTTATTACAAAATGAATCGATCGTCTGTCTAATAACATATTGCTCGGGCAATAAAAAGATCGGGTACGATTGAAGCTCTTCCAAATATATTAAATTTTTTTCAGCTAAAGGATGATCAAGGGATACAATGGCAAAAAACTCTAATGAAAACCATTTAATAACCTCTACTTGCGGATGATGAACTGGTAAATAGACAATCCCTATATCGAGCTCAGACTTGACTATTTTTTCTAACGTTTCTTCCGTTTTTAGATCGTAAACAGAGAGTTTTATATTTGGAAACTGTGAGTGAAACGTAAGCAAGGAAGAATAAAGAAGATGATTGCCAACACATCCGATTTTTAAATGGCCGCGATTCAATCCTTTTAATTCATGTATTTTAATTTTTGCTTGATCAATTTCAGAAAAAATTTTTTTCACATGTTCAAGTAAAATCTCTCCGCTTTCCGTTAATTCAATTTTTTTCCCCATTCTTCGAAAAAGAACTGTATCAAGACTGTTTTCAAGAAGGCGAATTTGCTGGCTTAATGTTGGTTGCGTAATCCCCAGCTTTTCTGCAGCTTTCGTAAAATGCAGCTCTTGACTCAATATTGCAAAATATTGCAAAAGACGGAACTCCATTTTATAGCTCCTTTCTATAGATATTTTCTATTATTATGATAGTTATTATAGTATTGTACTATCTTTCCTTTTCAAGTACAATTCTGATTACAGAATTATCTGACTAGTATTAATTATCTAAATTATGTTGAAAGGGTGTGTGTTGTTTGACCAGTCGATATACGACAAGCAAGGCACTTTTAGAAGCGTTACAAGAAGCTGATGTTTCCTTTATTTTTTCAAATCTAGGAAGCGATCACCCTGCCATTATTGAAGCCCTTGCCGAAGCTGAAAAAGAGGGAATTGATTTTCCGAAAATCATTACTTGTCCACATGAAATGGTTGCCTTAAGCGCTGCACATGGATATGCTCAAGTAAGCGGGAAACCTCAAGCTGTTTTAGTGCATGTTGAATGCGGCACGCAAAACCTTGGCGCTGCCATTCACAATGCTTGGAAAGGTCGGGTGCCTGTCCTCATTTTTGCCGGAACTTCTCCATATACTCAAGAAGGGGAGCTTCGGGGAAGCAGGAACGAATTTATTCACTGGATTCAGGATGTTCCCGATCAGCCCGGAATTGTAAGGGGTTACATGAAGTATACTCATGAGATTCGTACCGGGAAAAATGTAAAACAAATTGTCCATCGTGCACTGCAAATTGCTCAAAGCAGCCCGAAAGGACCCGTATATTTGACGAGCGCTAGAGAAGTTTTGGAGGAGGAAGTAGAAAAAGTAGAAATTCATCCTGAGCAATGGAGACCAATTGCAGCGCGTGCACTGGCACCGCAAGAAATAGATCCTTTAGTGAAAGATTTACTGGCAGCAAATAATCCGCTCATTGTCACGTCATATATTGGCAAAAACAAACAAGCGGTGAAAGAACTCGTTCAATTTTGTGAAAAACTTGCGATACCTGTTTTAGAGTCAGTGCCAAACTATATGAACTTTCCATCTGATCACCCGCTTCATTGCGGATATCAGTGGAATACTTCAACACAAAACGATTTAATCGAAAAAGCAGATTTTATAATGGTCATTGACAGTGATGTTCCTTGGATTCCAGTGAATAATAAACCATCGCCAAATTGTACGATTTACTATATTGATGAAGATCCGCTGAAGGAAGGGATGACATTATGGTATATCCCATCAAAACGTTTTTTCGCAGCTGATGCCGAAACGGCCTTGCGCCAGTTGAACGAAGTGATTAAAAACGCTGACATTGACAGCTTGCAAGTAAATGAAAGGAGAAAACAAATAGAAAAATATCATAAAGCTCAGCGTGAAGAATGGAAAAAAGCTGAACAATTTTTTGACGACATTATCACGCCTGAGTATTTAACTGCCTGCATACGGGAAGTGTGCGATGAAAACACGATTATTGTCAATGAAGGCATTTCAAATTTCCAAACATTATATACCCATTTGCAAATGACCAAACCAGGTTCTATTTTTGGCAGCGGCGGAGGTGGACTTGGATGGAACGGCGGAGCAGCGATAGGAGCAAAACTGGCAGACCCGTCTAAAACAGTGATCAGCCTTACTGGAGATGGATCTTATCTGTTTAGCGTCCCTTCGAGCGTTCATTGGATATCGCAAAAATATGACGCGCCATTTTTAACCGTAATTTATAATAATCGCGGTTGGAAATCTCCGAAACTGTCAACCTTAGCTGTTCATCCGAATGGTATCGCAAATGAAACGAATCAATTTTTCGTAGATTTCACTCCTCATGCTGATCTTTCAAAAATTGCAGAAGCTGCAGGTGGCGCCTATGCAAGAAAAGTAGAAAACCCTCATGAGCTGAAAGAGGCTCTGAATGAAGCAATAAAAACTGTCAAGTCTGGCCGTTCCGCTGTTTTAGATGTATATTTGCCCGCTATTAGTCAAGAAAACCAAATGAGAGAGGAAAAAAACCATTCCACAGTTTAAAAAGCGGGAGCAAAAAGCATTTAAAATTTGAATTCATTTGGAATAGTTGAAAGTACAAAACTTTAAAGCTGCGGAGAAAGTTCAAAAACAAGATGGAATCATCAAGAATGTAGGCTAAAAAAGTTTTATATTCCTTTCATCGCACATCGTCCGAAATATAGAAAACCAGCAGCCAATTGATCTTATATTCAACCAGCAGCATTTTCTATTTCTTTTTGCCCCTTTATGTAAGCGCTATCTAAAGGTTATGTTAAATATTAAATCTAGATAGGAGTGAAAATGATAATGAAAAAATGGGAAAGGTACCATACAATATGGGGAATGCTGTTCCTAGGATGGGTTGTTTCTTATATCGACAGAACTGCGACAGGCCCAATTGTTACTTGGATGATAGAACATAAAATATCATTTTTTTCAGATGTCCCGAATCCTCATGAATTTGGGGGCTTAATAGGCAGTTTGTTTTTTGCCGGATTTATGTTAAACCAATTTCCTGGAGGAAACTTGGGAGATAAATTTGGATACCGCCCTATTATTATATTAAGTATTTTGTGGGCAGCCGTCGCCACTTTTTTCACAGGCTTATCAGGCGGACTCGTCATGTTTGTTTTATTCCGTGTATTACTTGGATTAGGGGAAGGAATCCTTTATTCAAATGACAGATCCTATATTGCTTTCAACACTCCTCCGGAAAAAATGGGCTTAGGAATGGGAGTTGTTATTACTGGCCTGTCTATCGGCTTAACGTTGGCAACAATCGGTACACCTCTTCTTCTGGAAGCTTTTGTTCCTCTAATGGGAAATGAGGCTTGGAGAGTTCCTTTTCTATTCATGGGATTCATTACTTTAATCGTTGCTGTTCTTATGTTTAAATTTATGAAGCCTGATAAAAAATTGATACAATCAGCAGATCCAAATTCACCTGGTGTGAAGGAATTTTACGGAAAATCGTTATATCACTTAAGTATTTATTCACTTGTGTTTTTGGTTATCATCATGGCGATATACTTCACATCAACAAAATTAGGGCTCTCATCGATTGTCATAGCTTTTATTTTGGCTAGTTTAGCCCCCATATTGATCATATATCTTTATGTAACAAAAAAATCAGAAGTGCACCCTTTGATTATGAATAAAAACCTGTTTTTCCTTTATCTATCTTTCCTGCCGATTTTATGGCATTTATGGTTGTATGGATTCTGGTCTACGGCAATTGTCCAAGAATTTGGCGGCGGAGCACTAGTTGCCGCAGCAGCAGTAGCTTCATTTAACGCAGTAGCAGGGGTTATCGGGTTCCCGCTTGGCGGAAAAATTTCTGACCTGTTAGCTGATAGACCGAACGGCCGCAGAAATGTATTAGCGCTTTTAACTTTTCTTTTAGCTGTTTCAATATTTGTTTTTGCTTGGTATATTCAAACGGAAAATAGCAGCCCGATTATTACATCAATCATTTTATTTATATCAGGATTATTCTTTTTTGCATTGCAGCCGGTTTCACATGCATTAAATGCAGAATTGGCGCCGGAAGGCAAACAAGGCGGGGCATTTGGCATGCTGAATCTGATAGCAGAAATTGGCGCCGTATTGTCGCCAGTCGTATCAGGATATTTAAGAGACAGCACAGGCAGCTGGGGAGCTCCGCTAATATTGGACGGAGTTTTAATTAGTATTAGTTGTTTATTTGTTTTAGCAATCTCAAGCAAAGCTGTACAATCTGCTCAACCAAAAAATATCTCGTCTAGCGAAGCAAATATGTAAACAAGTTATGTATAGCGATGAAAATTTTCTAAGCAAATGATGCTGTTGTTAATTGGCGAGTATCATTCATTTATCAGAGATAGATCATTTTCACATTGTTGAAAAAGATTCCCATTGAAAAAAGAGCTTTGCAAAAAGTTAATTGAACTGACTTTTTGCGGGCCCTTTCTTTTTAATACTATTCCCGATCAGGTTTGCGATAAGTCTTGACTTGAAAGGGTAACTGTGACGGTCTTTTCTTTTCCGTCCCGATATAATTTGACTTTGACTGAGTCTCCTGATTTCTTTTCACTGTACAAATATTTTCTTAACTCACTCGTGTTGTGAATACTTTGCCCATCCAATGCGACGATCACATCCTTTTCCTGCAATCCGGCCTGATCGGCGGGAGAATTTGCCTGAACTCTTCCAACTACCGCACCTTCTTTAACGTCAGATGGCAAATTGAGTGTGTCTCTAAGGAAATACTCAGGAAGCTCGCTTACATTTAATAATGCAACTCCAAGAAACGGACGGTCAATTTTTCCTTTTTCCATTAATTGATTGATCGCCTTCACAACATCATTGCTTGGAATAGCAAATCCGAGCCCTTCCACACCTTCCTGGCTGATTTTCATACTGCTGACGCCGATGACTTTCCCATCCATGTTAATTAAAGGGCCTCCGCTGTTTCCTGGATTGATCGCTGCATCAGTTTGAATGACATCAAGCGCCCAGTCTCCTTCAGAAGTTGTAATCGTCACTGTGCGATTGACTCCGCTGATAATCCCTTCTGTTACAGTTCTAGAAAGATCGCTGCCAAGCGGATTCCCGATTGCAATGACCTGATCGCCGACTCGTATATTATCGGAATCACCAAACTCAGCTATTGTGTTAACACTATTGTTATTAATTTTTATGACGGCCAAGTCTGTCAATGAGTCAGCACCGACTACTTCTGCTTTTTCCTTATCGCCATTGGAAAGCGTTACCTCCAATGAAGAAGCCCCTTCGATAACATGGTTATTTGTAACAATAAAAACATCATTTCCGGACTTTTTAAAGATAATTCCTGTTCCGCTTCCGCTTTCCACTTCTTCGCTGGAAGAATCTTGGCGCGATCCAAACCAATCTGTCCTTTGCTGCTGCAAATTAGAAATGCCGACAATCGCTGGTGAAAGTTTTTCAGCAATTTCTGCAATATCGCCTTGATTGGAAATCTTCGCAACATTAACAGATGCTTCCTGATCGTTTGTATTTTGACTGACCGCTATATGCTCTGTTTCATTTGAAGCTTTGTTATGATCTTGGAATGGCAAGTAGGTCAACGCACCGTATACAACAGCTCCGCCCAAAACACCGCTGATTAAAGAAGAAAGAACCGGCTTCAACAAACTGTTCTTTTTTCTTTCCACACGATTGTTTTGATCTATTTCATCATAATATCCCATAGCAAAAGCCCTCCTCTTCTTCATCGTTTGTCTTATTCACATACTAGGCAAAAAATATGACGAAACGATGAACAAAAGGTAAAAAAACATTGAAATATAAAAAAGATCGGACGCCGCTCGATATTATGCGCCTCTTACCTTTTCGCCAAATCCATAGTTCAAAAGCACTTTTCAAAAATCGTTTCTCCTGCCAAGCCCTAACGAAACGGTGAACATCAATCTGGATCGCCCGCGGTACTTTCATTTATTACAAAAAATGCAATTCTGAAACACATAGATGTTGTTGATTGAAAATAAGCCTTTCTGAAAAATTGGCATTTGAATTCGTATGCATGCCCTGGATTTCATTCAACGTATTCAAACTTCAACTGTTTTCCCTTCTTCAGCAACATGGAAAAGAAGATGAGCAAGATGCTGAATGGGGCTGTATATTTCCTCTTCCTCCTGCTCCGCCATCACTTCATCACCGAATTCTAAGTCATTTAGATAAAGAGCTATAAATTCATAAAAGTCTTTTAGTTCAAACCGGTAGCATTCGCTCGGATCTTCCTCGTCCTCCTCGTAGCGAAGGGAAAGATAAGACATATTGCCATCGCTGTCCTCAGCGTCAAAAAAGACGAAAAAACCAATGTTTGTATCGAGATCAAACAAATGTCTTGTCCCTCCTTCTGTCACCCTTTCAAAATCATCCGGGCTCAGCTTTTGCACTTTCATTTCTTCCATATCATCTTCAAGGTGAAATTTAACAGTGAATTCACGCATCGTATGTCTCCTCCTCAAATATTAGAAAATACTTAATGAATATGTTTTAGATAAAAATTCAAGCAGTTTGATGCCGGTCAGACTATTGCCTCTGTCATCCAATGCTGGACCGAATATGCCGATGCCGCATCTTTTTGGAACAGATGCGAGTATGCCTCCTGAGACGCCGCTTTTTGCCGGAATCCCGATTTTAATCGCAAATTCTCCCGAAGCATTATACATGCCGCAGGTGACCATAAACGTTTTGCAAATACGCGCTACATCAAGCGGCATGATTTCCTCTTCTGTAAACGGATCGCGCCCATCCATCGCAAAAACGAGGCCGATGCGCGCCAAATCGATGCATGTCATTTCAATGGCGCATTGCTTCGTGTAAAGCTCCATCAAATCTTCGACATCTTCGTTTATAATATTATGCTGTCGAAGAAAATAACATAAGGAGCGGTTTAAAAACGCGGTTTCAAATTCGGATTGAGCGACTTCTTGCGAATAAGAAATGGTTGGATTTCCTGTTAGCTTACGGACAAAACGAATGAGTCTCTGCAGCCGTTCTTTCACCGTTCTTCCCGAAATCATATGCGTTACGGCAAGTGCACCGGCATTGATCATCGGATTCAGCGGCTTTGTAGGCTGTGTTTCCTCAAGCTTGGCAATGGAATGAAACGGATCGCCCGTCGGCTCCATCCCAACTTTTTTGAATACCTCCTTTTCACCGTGATCCATAATGACAAGAGCTAAAGCGATAATTTTTGAAATGCTTTGAAGCGTCACTTTTACCGTTACATCCCCAGCGTCAATGATTCTCCCATCAGGCATATATATTGCAATAGATAAATCATTTGGATTCGCTTTGCCAAGAGCCGGTATGTAACTGGCAACTTTCCCCTGATGCCCATACTTTTTCGCTTCTTGGACAAAGCGGATCAATTCTTCTTTTTCGTACATTCAACCATCACCATTATTTAGTATGGCACGTTGTATAAAATTTTATAAACAACCCCTTTGATATTTGACAAATGAGTATGATATGTTTATTCAATCTGGAGATAGTCATTGTTGCATAGATTGTTTTCTCTCACTTCCATGCTTTCTTTTGCTTGATAAAATCCCCCATTGTCCCAGTAATGTTACTAATGCAAGGCCGCCGGCGGCAAACGGAAGTTGGGAAGGAGCCAATCCAGCCAGCATCACTATCCCTCCAAGAAGAGAACCTATTGCACTGCCCAAATAATTTGCGGAACTGTTCAAAGCAACGGCCGCTGCACCTTGATTAGGCTGTATGCGAAGCAATTCATGCTGCTGCGGGGCTTGCGATGCCCAGCCCATCGCCCCCCATAGAATAAAAGGCAGAAATGACAGGATCGGAAATGAAAGGGCGAATGGCACACTGAACATGGACAAAGCCATTATGGCCAAAATTCCTGCCATGAGCAAACCCGGTTTGCCTGTCCGGTCAATCAAAGCGCCGATGGAAAAACTGCCAACTACGCCGCCAATTCCCCATGCCCAAAGATATGGCGTGTTGTTGGAAATGTCCGCCAAGTTATTCAAAATAACAGCAATATATGTGTAAAGACCCAAGCTGGCAACACTGGTCATAAAAGTGATGCCAACAATTGCTGCAACCCGTCTATTTGTCATCATTGCGACGCGCTGGCGGAGTGAAGGTGGAGCTGAAGCTGCAAAATGTGGAAACCAGATGGCAATTCCCATCATGGCAATTAAGCCTAGTGCAGTGATCACCCAAAGAGTTCCATTCCACTTCAGATGTTCCGCAATCACCAGTCCAAGAGGGACTCCCATGACTGTTCCAGTGCTCATGCCGCCAAGAGTCATACCAAGTGCTCTGCCGCGTTTCTGTTCGGGCACTAGTGATGCTGCAGCTGCTGATGCTAGCGGAGAGTAAAGTCCGGCGCCGATGCCTGCAATTGCCCGTGCAATCAGCAACATGGAAAAATTTGAAGCTAGTGCACTTATCCCGTTGCCTATCGAGAATACTGCGAGCGCCAACAATAAAATATTGCGCATCGGTTTTCCAGCAAGCAGTGTTGCAAATACCGGAGCGGCCAGTGCATAACAAAGCGTAAAGACGCTCACGGCTTGCCCTGTTTGTGAAGGGGTTATATGAAAAGTTGCACCGATATCCGGAAGCAAACCAGCTATCACATAAGCATCAAACCCAAGAGCGAACATACCGATCGTCAAGAGAAAAACTTTTTGCATAATAACTTAGCCTCCATTTTTACGGAATTATCTTTACGGAAGATTTATCTATTTTTCACTTTACAAGACGGAATGTAATATGTCTAATATATATTTATAAAACTACTAATATCTTATAAATATTAATAAAGGAGGAGATTAATTGGAACTGCGCCACTTGAAATATTTCTTAACAGTTGCTGAAGATTTGCATTTTGGGAAAGCTGCAGCCCGTTTAAATATGGCACAGCCGCCTTTAAGCCTTCAAATCCGACAATTAGAAGAAGAAATAGGCGTGCCTCTTTTCCATCGAACGAAAAGAAAAGTAGAACTGACGAAAGAAGGCCAATTGTTTTTGGAAAAAGTTAATCAAATTTTCAAAGATCTGGAGGAAGCTGTCGAATCAGTAAAAAGGGTGAACCGTGGAGAGGTCGGAGAAATAGCGATAGGATTCATTTCCTCATCAGCCTATGATATTCTTCCAACAATTATAGAGCACTATCGTAAAGCATATCCTAATATTCATATAGATTTGCAACAATTGACAACTAGAGAGCAATTAAAAGCTTTGCATGAGGGCGCAATTGATATAGGAATCCTTTGCCAACCCGCCAACATAAAAAATGACGGAATTCATTTCGAGGTTATTCGGCAAGAACGAATGATGATTGCTCTGCCAGAGGATCATCGGCTAGCTTCCGGCACTTCCCCGATTCATCTTGAAGAATTGGCGGGCGATTCATTTATTTTGACGGGAAGGAAGGCAAATCAAAGCCACTATGATACTGTGATAAACAGTTGCTATCAAGCGGGATTCCATCCTAAAGTAGTTCAAGAAACACAAGAATTGCCTACAGTCCTATCCCTTGTTTCATCAGGAATGGGCGTAGCGATTGTACCATCCTCTATCCAGCATGTATTAAAAAATAAAGTTGTCTATCGCGACATTTACAACAACCCAATTACTACTTCAACTGCCTTTGCGTGGAAAAGTGGAAATTTGTCTCCAACTGTTCATGCATTTCTTAACTTAATGAGAAAATCTGTCATTCCGTTTTTTCACCAAGTTTAATAGAAATAATCTCATGAAATGATACTGGCAATTAAAATTCTCTATCAAATCCTTAATTAAACAAGGAGAATAATTGAAATAACCGCAATAAAAAAAGAAGCAGGAGTACAATGAAAATAATCATTTCCCTCTCTGCCAAAGTAAATTTCAATGCATTTTAGCAGCCGATTTGATGATTGGGGAAAGAACTCTTGTATCTGTCTCCTCTTTTTTTGTCTTTAACATCATTTTGCCGTTAAAAAATTGGTTCAAAAAACCGATAAATTTACAATTATTATCAATTGAAATTTTGCATTCATTTAGCCTAGACGCTCCCAATCATTTTCATCGTTGTAAATTTCCCGTTGTGAACCAACAACATAATTTATCGGTCCAATTGTCTGAGCATCACGTTCTATTGTATTTAATAATTTTTGGAGCTTCAAAGCTGTTTGAAGGCTAGCAAACGGTTGTGAAGGAGCTGCTCCGTTTACTACATACCCGCCAACATCATTAACCAATCTTACCAATTTGCGTATTGTTTTTAGTTCAGGCTTCGAGTCATCAATATTCGTTTTCATGTCCATTATGACCTGTTCTCCGAAAGGAGTTCTTTCCCATATACGAAGATGGTCAACATCCCATACAGGTGTATCAAACACCATATTGGCAAAGATTAGACGGTTTTGTGGAGAAGCGAATACAAGATCGACTTCTCTCTTTCGGACAATATTTACGAAGCTGCTATACCCGGTTATTGCCGCTTTTCCTAAACATGCAGTTACGGCTGCACTGTCAAGTACGTCAGAACCTGATACGGAGAAGTCTGATCGAGTGCCTTGAATAGACTTTAACTCCAGATCAGTATTGGATGCACAAATCCATTGGATAAGATCTAGCGGATGGATTATTTCGCTGATCACACCTACAGTTGGCCTATAATCATTCATTCTGTTCTTTCCCCAGTAAAAATTGGCCCGAATAAGCTGCAAATTATGCTCTTCAACAAACTTTTTCAAGACGATGGTTGCATCAGAGTAACGTTCTATAAGGTTAAGACAGAATCCAGATACACTTTTAAGTTTCGCTTCCAGCAGCTCTAAATCATCGTTCGTATTCGCCAAGGGCTTCTCGCAAATAACAAAGCCTTTGTATCCTTCCAACTTTTTAATTATATCCATGTGGAACTCATCATTTACACTAATTACAATAATGTGAGGCTCAAATTGTTCAATAGCAGCATCCACCTCTTTAAAGTATTGAATATCCCTGCGTTTAGGATTTCTATTAACATATGCAAAATTGATTTTTCTAGCTCCAACAATATCTTTATTCATATTGGAAAAAGCTTTAAGAAATCTTGTCCCTGCATATCCCAAACCACAAATTAAGACGTTCATCAGTTGCCTCCCTTTAACATTTAAATTTCTTTTATTAAAAGCTCTTCGCCTGAATCAATAAATCCGAGCTTTTTATATAAATTTTTTGCAATCGGTGTTGTTTGTAAGATAACTTTTTCAACATTATTGGCCTGAAACCAGTCCAAAATATAGTTCATTAAACATTCTGCAAACCCTCTACGGCGCCGTTCAGGGTGAACAACAACCGATTGCACCCACCCAACAAGTCCGTTTAAACATCCTTTCATCGGCGCACGTTCATCAATGATTCCTATAGCACAGGCCGATATTTCGGTTTCGCCATCATAGTGGGCTACAGCAATTACCATTTTTTCATTTGCAGGTATATTGTGAATAAGCCATTTCCGATAGCTTTTCTGCCATGCCATTTGTTCTTCGGGTGATTTCGAAACATAGTGGCCTGCCCCTTCATTGAGCAACAGCTTCCTTAAATCAATCAGCATGTCAACATCATTGATGGTTGCCTTTCTAGCAACAATTTTTAAATTATGATCCATGAATAAATATCCTCTCCTATTCTGTTGTATACGTTAAGGGTGGCAAAAAACTATGGACTACTCTTATCTCAGAATTGTAATAGGTTATCTCTAACCAATTATGCGAACACATCGGCCGATTGTGCAAATGGAATATTAAAGTGGCAAAAAACTTCATTTAATGCATCGGTTAGCTGCAACATCTGCTCTTCAGTGTGGTTCGGTGTAACATTGACTCGAAACCGTTCTGTACCAACAGGAACTGTCGGCGGGTTAATAGGCTGCAGATAGATTTTATGTTTTTCAAGCATTCTTTGAGCAGCTGCCTTACATTTTTTTGCATCCCTAATCATTACAGGAAGAATGTGTGTTACACTCGATGGCATTACCGGTATACCTGCCTGAACGAGCATCTTTCTTAGCTGATTAGTCTTTCTATGCAGTTCATTTCTCTCTTTATCAGAAGATTTCAAATACCCGATGCTTGTATAGCATGCAGCAACAATTGCCGGCGGCAGGGAGGTAGTAAAAATAAAGCCGGATGCAAAGGAGCGGACAGCATCAATCAGCAATTCCGATGCAGTAATATACCCGCCTATCACTCCTATCGCCTTCGCCATTGTTCCTTGTATAATGTCAATGAGATTGGCAACTCCAAGCTCTGCAGCTATTCCTGCTCCTCGAGGACCGTACATACCGATAGCATGAACTTCATCGAGAAATGTTAGTGCGTTATATTTTTTAGCAAGATTCACAATTTCCTTAATCGGTGCGATATCGCCGTCCATCGAATATATTGACTCGAATACGATGATTTTGGCTCGATTATGCGGGTGGGAAGCTAGTAATTCCTCCAAATGTTCGACATCATTATGCCTAAATATGGCGCGGTCAGCTTTTGCACTTCGTATCCCATTGATAATGGAGGCATGATTAAGCTCGTCGGAAAACACTATGCAATTAGGGAACAGACGCAATAAGCATTGTAATGTTGCATCATTTGAACTGTATCCGGTCGGAAAAACGAGTGCTGCCTCTTTACCGTGCCAGTCAGCCAATGATGATTCAAGCAAAGTGTATTGGTAGTGTGTGCCGCCTATGTTCCGCGATCCGCCTGAACCGGCTCCATTTAACCGGATTGCTTCTTGCATCGCTTCAATTACTAAAGGATGCTGGGACATTCCCAGATAATCATTGCTGCACCAAACAACAACAGGCTGCTCATCTTCCTTGCCATTCAACTTCGCCAAAGGATACTGGCCGCATATGCGGTTAATCGTAATAAATTCACGGTATTGCCCTCTTTCCTTCAACGAATTTAGCTTGTCGCTGAGAATTTCTGTATACATAACTCTATCATCCTCCAATAAATATAAATTCCATTCAAGAAGGAATTGTAATTTTTGTTTTTCAGCCGCACTCTTAATGTAAAATCAATTGTTTGTTAATATTCTCCTCCTGTGCAACGGGCGGAAAATTGACAGAAAACCTAACAGGCATGCCTTTTATAAATCGCAAAACTTCCTCGGCAATTTGTGCAGCGACCTTAAACTGCGCTTCTTTTGTCGAGGCTCCTATATGCGGCGTCGCAATTACTGACGGATGATCAGCCAATTTTGAATGAATAGGCGGTTCGACTTCAAAAACATCAAGCGCTGCACCTGCGACATGGCCATTTTCTAGAGCTTCTAAAAGAGCTTCTTCTTCAATAATTCCGCCTCTTGCACAATTGATAATCCTTACCCCTTTTCTTGTTTTTGCCAATGTATCTTTATTTAACAATCCTCTCGTTTTTTCGTTCAGGGGTGCATGAACTGTAATTATGTCCGCACTTGAAAGAACTTCATCAAAAGAAAGCATTTCGACACCGAAATTATTTGCTCTCTCTGGAGTTAGGATTGGATCAAATACATGCACTTTCATTCCAAAGGCTTTAGCCCGCTTGGCAACTTCAATACCAATGCGCCCAAAACCGATAATGCCTAAGATCTTCCCGTAAAGTTCAGATCCAACAAATGCTGACCGATTCCACTCTTTTGCTTTAACTGAAATATTCGCTTGCGGAATGTGCCTCATCAAAGAAGAAATCATCGCAAGTGTATGCTCGGCTACCGAAATGGTATTTCCATTGGGAGCATTAATGACAATTACTCCTTGCTTTGTTGCCTCATCAATATCAATGTTATCTACACCGACTCCGACTCTTCCGATAATTTTTAAAGAGGTCATCTTTCCTAAAAGCTCTTTCGTTACTTTTGTGCTGCTCCTCACCAAAAGAGCATCAAAAAGATTTAGTTCATCTTCTGCTTCCGATACACTTTTTTGGACAACTTCAACCGCTTCTGATTCTATCAACGGTTTCAGTCCTTCATTGTTCACTTTGTCAGAGACTAGTAGCCGAAACATTGTTTAAATACCTCCTGTAATTTATTTTTAGGATCTATTAGCGCGCGCTTACCAAGCAATTCTATATTTGCTTTTATTTTCCTTGTAAAAAAAAGTTAATTTTTTGTTAATTTATAGTTAAAGTTGTAAATATTACAAAAACACTATTAAAAAATGCTGATTCATGTAACGTCATTATTGATGCTCCTTACCGGTTCTGCGTCCAATTGGCGAATAAAATAATTAACACATCAATGCCTGAAATTGCCCTTAAAAAACCCCTTCAATATAGGCAGAAATGCCTTAATTGAAGGGGATGCTCACATAACGTTTTATTAATGCTTTTTTGCATAAAAGCGTTCATTTTGCATTTGCCGCATACTTTTTTTCAGTAAGCGCATGGTGATAAACTTTTTCAAGCATGCGTCCATAAAAAGAAGCTAAAACCTGCTGAAAAAGCATGCCTAAGACAACCGGTACCGCCACTTGCGGCGGAAAATAAGTGATCGCAAGCACTGCACCGGCGCTAATATTCCTCATTCCGCCCGTAAACGTTAAAGTGATGATATCATCCTGTTGAAATTTTAATAGACGCCCGGCCATCCATGAAAAAAAGTAGCCGCTTGTAGCAATCAAAAAAACGAAAAACCCAATCAAAATTAATTTTTTATTCGGGTTCGCCAAATAAGGAGCCACTATCGCACTGTTGATGATCACTACAAGCGATAAGGCTATTTTCGAAAACGGACTTAAAACGGCTGCAATACGCTGTTTCAATTCTTTTTTCGTCCACTCATTTACAAGCATTCCTAAAATGGAAGGCAGGATAATCATGAAAAATAAGCCAGACATCATATTCCATACGTCGATTTCTACCGTTCTCCCCACCAATACTAATAAACTGGCAGGAACGACAAAAGGAGAAATAAACGTATCTATTAATATAACAGCAAGAGCTAAAGCCAAATTTCCTTTATGGATTGATACCCAAATAAAGCTTGTAACACCAGTTGGAATGATCACGGCCAAAACTAAACCAATGATTGTGAAGCTGTCTTCTTGAAAAGCAAGATGGCCGACAGCAAACGCCCAAAGCGGGATGAAAAGATGAAGCAGCAAAAGAACGACGAAAATCGGCAGCGGATGCAAAAGAGCCTGCTTAAACGCATGAAAACTAAGATTTAAACTGCCCGCAAACGTAATAAAAGCAAAAATCCACGGAACAAGCTGAGAAAAATCGTCAAATATAGTTGAAAATACAATCCCGATCACAACACTTGACGGGGTTAAAAAAGGAAGCATCTTTTCCATTATGCTGTTTATGTTTTTTAACATTTTTCTCTCTCTCCAGTGTTAAGCTAAAATGAAAAGTTGCGCAATCCTAATGTTCACAAATAGTGAACAATCTTTACTTCATTATATAATATGCAATTTTTTCTCACCAATCCAGCGCTATGTCAAAACATTTTGCGAAGTTACTATGAACCTAGTCTCATGCTTTTCCCTTGGTTTTTTAGGGAAGCGGCCATTCTTCTGGGCTATAGTATCTATCAAATATGGAAAACCCTTTCCTCTTCTACTTTGCAAATTCTGATTGTATAACGTTTATACCATTCCTTCCTGCCTTTATCCTGCGCCGCTTTATGCAAAGCATTTTCTTTCCAGCGTTTGATATCATCCAATGATTCCCAATATGAAACTGTAATTCCGTACCCATTCTCATTTCTTGCACTCTCTGCACCTAAAAAACCTGGCTGTTTGGACACCAATTGATCCATTTCCTTTGCCATTGCCTCATAACCATTGTCCCCTTCTGTTCTTTCCGATGTAAAAATCACGGCGTAATACTCGTTTAAACGTTTTGTATAATTCATTTTTCAAGCCCCCCTTTCTTATCAAAACGAAAAGTTTCATACTGTTTTATCATATAATGAACAAAAATGAATTCTCAAACTAGTTTTATTTTTTTTAATAATAGATATATAATATCTATAAAATTACTTTGATTTAAGGGAGAAATAAATAATGAAAAGAAATGAACAAGAACAACGGAATCCTCAAGCACTCAGAGATGAAACAATTGTCATCCATGGCGACGATTCTATAACGGACGAAAAAGGAGTCAATCCTGCTATTTACTATTCCGCAACATTCCAGGCACATAGTGCAAGCGAATTTTCTGAAATTGCTGGAACACCTCGTCATCCGCGATATTACACACGTTACGGAAACCCAGTGCATGAACGGGTTCAAAAAATTGTAGCAGATCTTGAAGGAACTGAAACAGCCTTAGTAACCGGCTCTGGTATGGGAGCGATAGCGACAACTATTTTATCGCTTGTAGCAGCAGGCGATCATGTGATTGCCCAAAAAAATCATTATATGAGCACAACGAAAATTATGGATGAGTTGCTGCCGAAATTTGGTGTTGACGTGACGTTCGTTGACCAATCGGACACTTCTGCGTTTGAAAAGGCAATTCGTCCGAATACAAAACTTATTATGGTTGAGACGCCTGCCAATCCTACATTGGTATTGACAGATTTAGCTGCAGTGTGTGATCTTGCCCGCCAGCATGGAATTATCGTTGTCGCAGATAATACGTTTGCTTCCCCTATCAATCAGCGTCCACATGACTTTGGGGTTGATGTTGTTGTCCATAGTGCAACAAAATACATGGGCGGCCATCATGATTTGACAGCTGGCGTAATTTGCACAAACGAGGAATTAGCTGAACGTATTTGGAATACGCATATTTCCATCGGTTCAGTGCTTTCGCCAATGGATGGTTGGCTGTTGCTGAGAGGCTTGCGCACGCTTCCTATGCGGATCGAACGGATTAACGCGAACGCTTTGGCGTTAGCCGAATTTCTTGAGAATCAGCCTCAAGTTGAACGGGTATATTATCCGGGGCTGCCAAGCCATCCGCAGCACGAGCTTGCTAAGCGGCAAATGAAAGGCTTTGGTGCCGTTATTGCCTTTTCCATTAAGGGCGGTTATGCTGAAACACAGCGCTTTGTTTCCGCATTAAAGCTTCCTCCTAACGCTGTAAGCCTTGGCGGAGTCGAGTCTCTCGTTGTACATACAGCAGCGATGTGGGAAGGAACAATGAACGAAGAGCAAATGCAGCTCGCAGGAATCCCGGCAAACTTCGTGCGCTTCTCTGTCGGCATAGAACATATCGAAGATTTAAAAGAAGATGTCAGACAAGCTCTGCAAAAAATTTAATGAAGGAATGTGCGGACAATGGCGGGGGCTGTCTAATAAGCCGTTTTATCTGCTTATTGACGCCCCCTTTCATCTTTTTGAAAGTTTATGATTTTTTGTTTTCAATGGAGATTTGACTTTCTGTACAGCCTCAATTAAAAATGCATTTCATTTTAGGAGCTAGTGCTTGCAGAAAAATCTTGATTTTATTAAACATACATCTTGCAATTTGAAACACTCGATATCTATCATTTCTAAATATCACTATTGAACACACTACCTGAACAAGCTTTGGCAGCTTATGATACTTCATCAGTTCTATTTAATGGGATGTAAATTTTGCCGCATTATATAGTAAATAAGATTAGTTTCTCCCCATCCTTGGAGCAGATGAGTTATGTCAACACAGCACTCCGCCTCGCTTCTTAAAGTTAAGCTGATTTGTTTTACATACGCACTCCAAGACAGCATGTGTTGTCATTAAATCATCGATATAGAGGCCCGCTTGACAGCTATTTTTTATTTAAAATGATTTTAACTTCCCCACTTGCACGCTTCTCGAAAAAACAGCATTCCCTTCTCCATGTGATTTCAATCTTTGCCATTCCATTCTAAAGAAAGATACCCCCAAAAATGAATCACTCCAAAATTTTCTTCTTCATATCAGAACATATATTCGTATATAATAAAAATAGAACAAATGTTCTTTTTGTGGGGTGAAAATCATGAACGGTTTGCTGCTGAATGCCAAAAAGTACGGTTTTGCTTTAAAGATGATCTACATGACCGATCAAGGGGTAATAACTGAAAGATTGATTACGGTAAAAGACTTTAACGATAAATACATTCGCGCTTACTGCCACTTTCGAAAAACTTTCCGAACGTTTAAACGATCCAACATTCTTTCAATTGGTCCCATAAAAAAACGAAAAATAGGGTGAAACGAAATGGGTAGATATCACATTATGCTAACATATTTTAAAGGTCGGCAAAGAGTTGTACAGGTCATGGATTTCAGCGGTGCGCAAATGATTACTTTTACAATGGATGAGCTGGAAAATGACGAGATGCCCGTTGAACTAAAGAAATATATTAAAACAATCGAAAAAGAAATAAATGAAGGACGATGGGATTATTGGAAAAGAATTTAGAAACGGGCATTTACTCCGCCTTTCCGTAAAGAAAATGCTGTCTTATCATTTAAGGAGAAAATGGCAATAGCTAAGCTTCACATTACAGGGAATAATAAATTATATTCCAAACAAATGGATGAAAAACGGTTTTCACGACGAAAGCGTTCAAAATCAAAAATAACTGATCAAGGCTCATTCGTAGATCAGCCATGTTTATTGACCGATAAGACGTGAAAAACAAATTAGACAGTTGAAAACAAATTATTTTACTAAAATTGGATAGATTTTTTTGCAAACAAATCCATTGAAATCTAAAACAAATCCCTATAAAATTATCTCGAAATAAATATTTTCAAAATAAAAATTTATAAATTTTATTTTTTCACTAAAACTAAAATTGCACCAAGAGAGGAAGGTTTACGTTGACAAAAGTATTGTACATTACAGCACATCCACTTGATGACACCCAATCTTACAGTTTGGCAGCAGGAAAGGCTTTTATCGAAACCTATAAAGAAGCGAATCCTGACCATGAAGTAATTCACCTTGATTTATATAAAGAATATATTCCCCAAATCGATGCTGATGTATTAAATGGCTGGGGGAAACTGAGATCCGGAAAAAGCTTAGATGAGCTTACTTCCGAGGAAAAAGCGAAAGTTGGACGTCTTTCAGAGCTTTGTGAACAATTTATTGAAGCGGATAAATACGTTTTTGTTACACCTTTATGGAATTTTTCATTTCCGCCTGTCTTGAAAGCATATATTGATGCAGTTGCAGTTGCAGGCAAAACGTTTAAATACACTGAACAAGGATCTGTTGGGTTATTGACTGATAAAAAAGCCCTGCATATTCAAGCGCGTGGAGGCATTTATTCAGAAGGTCCAGCAGCTCAAATGGAAATGGGTCACCGCTATTTGGCTGTTGTGATGCAATTTTTCGGTGTTCCTTCATTTGAAGGCTTGTTTGTAGAAGGACACGCTGCTCAACCTGAAAAGGCAGAGGAAATTAAACAAAACGCAATTGCGAGAGCAAAAGATTTAGCGCATACGTTTTAAGTAAAAAATAAAGAGGCTGATCTTTCATGATATGCTCCCCTTAAGGTAGACAGATTAAAATATAAAAAATCTGTTTTACCTTAGGGGGAGTTTTTCTATGTATAAGCAATATACTACAAAGTTCAAACTTGAAGTTTTACTTGCATATGAAAACCGAGAATGTACTATTCAAGAGCTTTGTAAAAGGTATCAAATTACTAAATATTCTTTAAAGCAATGGATAAATAAATTTGAGGAATTTGGAATAGAGGGTTTAGAACGTTCAAATTCTTGGAAAGGTTATACCAGAGAATTTAAGGAAGCAGCTGTAAAAGATTATTTATCTGGTGAGTTCTCACAGTACGAGATTGTCAGGACATATGGTATTTCAAGTAGATCGGAACTTTAACGATGGATGAAAAAGTATAATGGCCATAGAGATTTAAAGAATACGTCGAAAGGAAAGACAAGCTCTATGACTAAAAGAAGAAAAACGACTTGGAATGAACGGATACAAATTGTGCTTGATTGGTTAGGGAACGGAAAAGATTATAAAAAAACAGCAGAGACTTATGAAGTTTCTTATCAACAAGTATATCAATGGGTGAAGAAGTATGAAAATGGTAAAGAAGAAGCGCTGAAAGACAAACGAGGAAGAAAAAAAGAAGAAGCAGAGTTATCTCCAGAAGAGAAAATGAAACTGGAGATGAAAAAGTTAGAAAGAGAAAATGAACGCTTACGTGCGGAGAATCTTTTTAAGAAAGTTAGAGGACATCGAAAGGAGGCGAAAGTAAACCAAATCCGTTTTGAAGACAAGTATATCGCAATCTGGGGACTTCATGAGAAAGAAAACCTAAGCATAATCTTATTATGTGAAATCGCCGGTATTTCACGAGCTGCTTACTATAAGCGGTTAAAACGTTCGCCTTCCTCCCGAGAACTTCAGAATGAAGCAATCGTAAAAGAAATGAAAGTGCCCTAGGAGAAAGTTGACTGTTTTCTGCAAGAAAAAATACAGAGTGTTGCAGTATATCTTTATCAAAATTTTGAATAAATATACAGATATGTGATCTATCCATCAAGGGCTTGACATGGATCCTCTATACCCATGATTCTTTAGCCAAGCGCCAGCTTCAACAGTTTTGGCAAAACCAAAAAAGGTTATCATGGCTCCTCCTCCATGTAAAGCCCCATTGCAAATCACTGCATAAGGATTTCACTTTTATTTTGCAAAAAACAAGTTGACGGCATCCATGGTTACCGTCGAATGACGTTGAATATAAATCGAAAGCTTGGTCAGAACTTCAATCATAAAGACTGATGAAAGTTGCCGCTATACAATCTGTTATTCGAAAAAAGCAGAAATCTTATAAGCGATCTACTCCTCAACATGTTGCAGAAAATATATTGAATCGTGAATTCACAGCGGAAAAGCCAAATGAAAAATGGGTAGCTGATGTCACAAAATTAAAATATGGTTCATCAAAGAAAGCATTCCAAAGACCGAATTGTAAAAAATTCTTTTCAATTCATGGTATAAATTCGAACTGCATCTCTTAAAAATTCCGCTGCTCCAAGATGTTTTTTATCATAATACGCTTTAAATCTTTCATCTGCTACATACATCTCTGTTACTCCTCTATGAGCTTCCTTCGTATAATGATCCCAAAAATAGCAGAGCCATTGACGATGCAAATCAGCTGCCTTCTGTGCCAGCTCGCTCGCTCCAGTTACAAATGCTTTATTCAGTGTATTCAAGACCTCTTCCTCAAGCTGTTTCAGCTGTTCGAACTGCTCTTTTGTCATGTTTTTCAGTTTTTGATTAGATCGATCGACGACTTCGCCTCCATATTTTTCTCTAACTTCATGCCCATATTTTCTTTCATTTTCTTCAATTAATTTTTGTTTAAAAGCTTCAAATTTCTCTTTATCGCTCATCGTGATCCTTCCTTCCTTTGCCGCTATTGTTTTCTCCACATTTGCGATTAATGAATCTAGCTGCCTGCGTTTTGCAAGAAGCTTTTCGCGGTGTTCCTTTAAAGCTTTCATGCTGTCGAAGGATGGTGAATTGATGATTTTTTTAATTGTATCTAAATCAATTCCAAGCTCTCGATAAAAAAGAATTTGCTGCAATTTATCAACCTCTTTTTCCCCATATATGCGATATCCGGATGAATTGATTTTCGCTGGCATAAGAAGCCCAATTTCATTGTAATATCGCAATGTCCTTGTTGTAACTCCGGTCAATTCTGCTAATTGTTTTACCGTATATTCCATCCTTTCACCTCCTAACAAGATCATCATAAACCTTTACGCAACGTCAATGTACAGAGAAAAATTAATGTTATAATAAACATAATATTGAGAAAATAAAATAAGGCTGTGATCACTTAGTGTTTTTACTAAAAAATATCCTCAATGCTGTTTCTTATGTTAAACCCAAATTAACCGGCGCCGGATTCTCGCTGTTTATTTTTTTTACTGTTTTTTTCATTGCAGCTGATTTTGACTTGTATGGAGTTTCAAAAGATTTGAATAACCCTTTTCTTTGGGGCATTTTTTACGGATACGGAATAATTTGTTCTATTTTAATTGACTTGCTGGCTGTGAAAATTCCTAAAATCACTGGAACCATTAAAATTGCCTTTTACGTTTTGGCAGGATATCTCATTTTTTTGCCTTTCGGATGGATGATGGTGATTGTCGGCGGAACAGTTGGAGCTCTTTGTTCATTAGTTTTTTATTTTGGAACATACATGGCGCGAAAAAACGCATTTTTTAAATATATTTTTGCAATCTGTGCTCCGTTTATTTTGTGTATTATTTTAAACACGGATTTTACTGTAAAAAAAGATTGGCGCGAATGGAAAAGGAATTCAAGCTATATCGCACTTTTCGACTATTTCCACGGAGAACACGCCATTCCGATTTATGCGGAAAAAGGTCAAACGATTACGTTTTCCGTTAAAATTCAAAACAATAACGGAGGCGGACATGGTTTTCATGTATTGAACAAAGGCGGCGACGTTGTCGCCATGAAAGAAGTTGACGAAAGCACATATCAAATCAAAGCGGCAGAAAAAAGCATCTACCATATCATCGTCACAGGCGACAAGCTGAAAGGAAGCTTTACAGTTACTTGGGATGTAAATGAATAATAGAATCCTGCAGTTGCGATTAAATGAAACAAAACAAACGGTGAATACGTATGAAAACATCGATAATGGAAAAACGGAGGTTTTCTCTGTGGAGAAAAAAAAGAAAATTGAAAATGTTCTTTTGACACTTTCAATTATTGGGCTTTCAGCAATGTTCATTTACGTCACTTTCATTTGGGGTCATTTGCCGAATACTATACCACGGCATTTCAATTTCAAAGGCGAACCGGATGGATTCGGCGGAAAAGGCTTCATTCTTGTTCTGCCTTTTACAGGACTAGGAATATTTATCTTGACAACATTATTGTCCCGCATTCCCGACGCATTTTATTATCAGTACAATGCTACAAAAGAACAAAAAAAGCTGCTTTATAATCAAGGAAGGATTTACATCCGTTTATTGCAAGCAGAAATAGTTTATTTCTTTTTATTCGGGGTCTGGCGAACTGCTCAAGTTGCACTCGGAAAAGCAGATGGTCTTGGAGTCTATCCGCTTTATATTTTCTTAATTGTCATACTAGGGACATCGATTTATTTTGCTTTCCGCACAAACAAAGTCCTGAAAGAAACGAGATGACTCTGTTCGATAATCATCTGGTTCCTTTCATCAGCTGCGCATCACAGAACGTGGAAGATCCATATTTCCCGTACATAGACGAAAAGCTGCCCTTTATGGTGGATTTCATGATCCATCGCAGTTTGCAATCATTGCAATCCAGACATTTTCGAATCAAAAATTTTGGAAAGATCGACTTGGCGCTATAGATCCTCATTCATCTCGGATTCTAACAGGCTTTTTGTACTTTCGGTATATATTTCTGCCAGTTTTTTTAAGTCTTTTTCCATCTCTTTCAATTTTTCGCCAAATGCATCCGGATTTCACTGTTTTTGCAAATCGGTAACATATGAAACACAAGATCTTTCACAGGCATCGATGTCGGCGCAGGCTTATAGTTATAATGCTCTTGTTTCATTTTACATCCGTTCTATGTCACATTTCGATGAGCCAAAAAGTACTGAACAAACCGATTCGTACGAATCATAGGTATCCCTTTATATAAGAATCCCGAAGAGACCATCTCCTCGGGATTTTACAAGAATTATTTTTCGACGGCTACATCTTCATTTATTAACTCAGATTGTTTTTTCTCTTTATAATAGACTGAATGCTGCTCTTGAATGAACAATACTGCTAAACCGCCAAGCACTGCTGCACTGGCAATAGCTGCAAAATTATATTGCGGCTGTAAATTTAATGAAAGTAAAATCCCGACAAATGTAGGGGCAACTATTCCGCCTAAACGGCCAAATGCCATTGTACTTCCTATAGCTGTTGAACGCATATTAGTAGGATAATATTGAGAAACGAATGCGTTCGCCATATTTTGAACCCCGACGGATGCTGCACCAATAACAGAAATCAGGGCAAAAGCGATGAATGTACTGTTGACAAAACCGATTAAAGATAGTGCAATGGCTCCACAGAAAAACAATGGAACAAGCACTTTTTTAAAGCCTAGCCTGTCAACTATAGGACCGAAAACAACTGTTCCGACAATCGCTCCAATTTGCATGACAGCAGTAAATGCAAGGCTTGAGCTTAAATCATAGCCAACTTCCATCATAAGGCGCGGCAGCCATGTATTCATGGAATAAATCAATACAAATGCGCTAAAGCAGGAAATCCAGAACATAACGGTGCTGAATGCACGTTTTTCCTCAAACAAACTGACAATGGGCGATCCCGCTTCTTTCACTTTTTCCTTTTTTTCAAATTCCCCATCGCTGCTAATTCCCGGCTCAATTTTGGCAAGAATTTTTTTAGCTTCTTCTTCCTTTCCTTTTTCCAAAAGAAAGTCGATGGATTCTGGAATACTTTTCAACAAGAAAGGAATGAACAATAAAGGAATTCCGCCTACCCAATATACTGACTCCCATCCAACTGTAGGAAGGAGCTGCCTGCTTGTAAGCGCTGCTAGAATAGCTCCTGCAGAATAACCGCAAAAAATGAATGAAACAATTGCTGTGCGAACCCGTCGCGGTGAATATTCAGTTGCTATTGCAACGACATTAGGCATAACTCCGCCCAGACCAACACCTGCAATGACACGAAAGATCGTAAATAAGACAGGATTTGCTGCAAAACCTGCGAGCAGCGTGAAAAAGCTAAACAAGAACGTAGTCAACAAAATAATATTTTTCCGCCCCATTTTATCCGATAGCAATCCAAACAAAACAGCACCGATTGCTGTTCCGACAACTGTATAGCTGCCAATAGCCCCGGCAGTGACATCCGAAATTCCCCATTCCTTAATAAGTAGCGGGACAGTAGCACCGTAAATGACAACATCAAATCCGTCAAACATAATAACGATAAATAACCAGAAAATCAGCCAAATATGGAATGAATGAATGCGGCTGTTGTCAATTACGTTCATTGGGTTAATCCGTTTCATATTATGATAGACCTCCTCATCAAAAATTTTTTGCATTTTACACTTCAAGTAAGCGTTTGCAATTTATCTGAAACACCTCTCTTTTACTTAATATTTTGAATTATCTTTAATTTGATTGTAGCATCTCATTATCATAATTGTTATCTACTTATTGTAGAAAAAAACACATTCATTTTCCTAAATTATGTGGTCAAATCTGCAGAAAAGAAGATTGACAAATACTCTTCTATTTTTCACTCTGACTGCTAGCGGACCAAATTGGTTTTCGTCTTCCATTACGATTTTCCCGGCATTGGGAAAAGGTAAAGACAAAAAGATTATGATCAACGGATACCCATAAAATACAAAAAGCCGGCACTCAAAATGCCGACTCAATATGAAAATTCGTCACATTTTCTCGTATGGGGGTTATGTTTCTATCGTTTAATTTTTAATAAGCATTTCAAACGATAAAAATGATTCACATGCTTTCCATTTTATTCTTTTTGTCAGGAAGCGATTCGTAAAAACGCTCTTTCCACCACTTTCGTATTTTTTTCATGTTCCATTCCGTTCCAGTTTCCTTTAAAGATTGAATACGCCAATACATTGGCGGGTGGATCATAAATTGAAATTCTAGAAATCTGAAAAACCATGAATCCCGCTCAATCGATGAATTTTGTTCTTCATTACTTAAATTGTAGCGTTCTGCTTTGTATGTCAACTCATCTTGTTTTACAGCTAAAGCAGTTAAACCGTCTGCCATTTGATCATTTCCGTTGTCAAGCCATATAGCCCCTAAATCAGCTATGAAGAGTATATTTCAAAGTTTTTCGTCAAAATAGGGATTTTCAAATTATCCACAGTTGGTAAAATTTTCCAGTTACTTTCCTTCTAAAATTTTTAAAAACTAGTCCTATTAATGCGATTTTTCTATAAAGTTGTGGATAACTTGCTTTTTTACTCCCTATTCATCACACCCTTCTGCTATAATAGAATTGTTAGGTATATGTAAACCTAACCTGTATTTTTTTACATTTTTTCAAATCCTCGACTGTTATAATGCGGGTTCGGATCGCTTCTAACAGCTTCGAGGATATTTCTTTTGCTGACTTTTTCAGCTGCTTCAAAAGTTTTGACCCATATTTATATAGTTGAACAAGGATATCAGCTATTTGAACAAGTAAGTAATGATTTTTCAGTGCATTGTAATTATGACAATTCACATGTTCAATTTCATACCAACCATTTTTCTGGTTATTAAAACCCTCATTTTCTATTTTCCAGCGTCTTCGACCTGCCTGAACAAGTATTTCTGCATTCCTTTCAGTTATTCGAAAGTTTGTAATAAACAGAAACTCCTGTTTTTTCTCATTCTCAGTTACTTTTACTTTTTCCACAAGATTTACCAAACGATCGTTATAAGCAATATCATTGACCCAGAAATATTCTGAGCTTTTACCATTCGTTTCTAAAGATTGGATTGCTCTGAATTCTTGAGAAACCGTTTTAATCCGATCTTCTTTGAACCGGAAAATATATTTCCAATTGTGTTTATCACAAATTTCAAATACTGGTTCACAAGCATAAAGGCTATCTGCGATAAGACAAATAGGAAGACGTTTAAATGTTTTCTTTAATTTATCGACTAGCCTCATAAAAGCTTTTAACTCACAATCCTGCTTTGGAACATTTTCTGACTCATTTTCTATAAATTCTGTAGCGATGCTAAGAACCATATCTCCTACCACAAGCTTGGCTTCTAGAACATGGTGCATATATGCCACTTTTGTTTCTCCGGTTTCCTTATCCTTGTATTCCCTTCTCAAACAATGTTCACAGTGTTTTTCCTTAAATGTATGGATACCTGTCCCATCGAAAACAATTGGCCAATATTTATTTAGAATCCGGAGGGATTCTAAGCATCTTTTTTCAAAAAGTTTTTTGATTAGATAAATCCTTATGGTTTCAAGCTCTTTTGGCTCCAACTTTGCTAAAAAGTCATTAATTGTATCATAATGCGGGAGCTCGTTGAGCTCTTTCAAACCCAAAACTACTCGAATATTTTCGATACATTCATCCTTATTAAACAATTCGGTCATACTTCTCATTGATTTGATTCCAAATACACTTTTAAGAAGAATGGTGTAAAGGATTGTTTCTGGACCATAGGTAATGTAGCTTTGATGCCTTTTATCTTTTACTTTTTTTAGTTGATCTACCAAGTCTTTAAAGAAATGATTTTGAATCTTAACGAAGTCGAAGAAAAAGTTTTGGTTTTTTTCTCTTTCTCTTTTTTCTTTCCTTGTTAACATTCACAAATCCCCCTTAAATCTTGATAAATCCAGATAAATTATCGCATATTTATCAAAATATGGGGGCTAGAAGCTCAATTTATCTCGAAGAATTTTTACTCCTCAGAGCTGGCCCCTAAATGATCTGCCCGCACTTCCATCCATTGCAAAAGAAGAGACTGGATAAGAGGAAAGAATAAAATAAGAACAAAAACAATGTAAAAAAGAAGAGACTCATTTCTTAGTATAAGAGAATGGTATAACCAATAAATAAATAAATAAAACAATTACTAAAAGCGCAAGTATACGTATAATTTGACCGATCATGACATCCCGTTTTTTTACATGCACAGCTTCATGAGCAAAAACCGCTTCGATTGCTTCCAACGGAAGCTTTAACGTTTACGACGTTAATACGATCATTGATCGACCGATGTTTGCCCCAGTTGCAAAACCGTTTAATTCATTCGCCTCTGTTTGAAAAACTTTCACATCAGAAATTCCAGCCCGACTTAGCACTTTGTCTGCAACAGCTAAAACATTTGGATCATCTATCTCTTTCACGTCTAATGCAATTTTTAATAATCGATCAGAAATGTAAAGATTAAATATCCACAAAACAATGACCGCAATCGTGATCGCCCAAATAGGAACCTTTAGCAGTGATAAGATAACAGTCAATGTCGTGTAGGCGCCGACTCCTTTGACGGAAATGGCAAAGTACATTTTGCCGAGAAGTCTTTTTATATTTTTTTTATGATAAAATGGAAGCACTTCAACTTGTGCAATTTCCGACGGTAGTTCCTTTTCTTCCCGGCTTTCAATGGTCGTAAGCCAAGAAGTGTTTTTAGCATTAAAATAGACAGTTTCGCCTGAAAATACTAGCTTTAATGTTTTTCCCATACTTGTCGTGAAATCTTCATTTGTTGAAAACATCGTAAATAATGGGAATAATTTAAGTACATCAACATTTGACTCGAGCTTTGCTTCCGAAAGTTCTGAAAGCGGATATCGTTTCGCTGTGATGTTCGATAATATGTAAATACAATTTGTTTCTTTGCTGAAATACACTTCAAGGTTTCGATAAAGAACAGCTTTTTTTAACAATTGACAAATCATTACAACATTCGTATATAACAAAATGAGAGACCAAACAGAATCGTATGAATTGAAAACAAAATATAAGACAGATAGACCAATGAATGTCATCGCAAATGCCGCATCAACCCAAACCCGACTCGAATGTTTATTGAGTTCAATCTTTTCAATTTCCACTCTGTTTGCTTCATTTTTTATTTTTTCGTAACCCGATTCATGGGAAAACGTGATTAAACACATAAGAAAAGAGTATCCAAAGCTAGACATCGCTCTAATTGTAAAACCTAATTCATATGCTATAAATAAATAGACTGCAAGAACAGATAACAGTACGATTTCTATCACCAATAACGGAAAAAAGGATATCCGCTTTTTCAACCAAACATGCAAAAAACCAGCTAACACTCCTCCAAGCATAATCAATACCAACGCCCAGATCATGAGCACACCCCGTTTTTTTTATATTCCTTACATATGTATTAACGTTTTTTTTCTATAAAAGTTTCTAAAAAATTGAATTCCTCGCTTCACCAATTCAACAGCAGGGGCTTCCTAAGAACGCCAGCAATCTTTTTATATACTAAAAAAATTGCAATAGCTTGACATTAAGGAGATTTTCGTCCATTTTTTAAAGACTCGTTGGATTGGTCGGGAATGGGAGCGATCTGTTATTCAAATAAAACAAAAAAATCATTTTGATTGCACCTTCCGCCACGCTTGTTGCCATTATTCAGAGCCTGTAATATCTCTGAAGTGTAACGGCAAGCTGAAGCCTTTATTAAAAAATCGCACATTATCGGCATCACCGGAAAAAAGTCATTCAGCATAACGCTAAAACTGTCAATTAATTAGGATGCCATACTCCCTATACGGAATTTGTCTTGCTCATGCTCGATATGTTCCGAGAAAGCTTACTCACTCGCACATTATTTAATTGCAGCTATTCTATTAAAAATCCCTATCAGAATGGACAGTCTAATGTCTTGGACCCCAAAGCATGATTGAAACTCCAATTAAACAAATGCCTGCTCCGATCCAATCGTAAATATCAGGAGTTTTTTTATCAACCCACCATCCCCACAAAACAGAAAGAATAATAAACACGCCGCCATAAGCGGCATATACTCTACCGAATGTAGGAAAGTTTTGCAAAGTAGGGATCAGCCCATATAGAACCAAGATCATACTACCAATAACTCCGTACAAGTAGTGTTTTCCTTCACGTATCCATAGCCAGACTAAGTACCCTCCGCCAATTTCAGCTAAACCAGCAAGAATAAATAAAATAATGGCGTAAATCATATTTCACCACTTTCCTATCGCAATTTAACACTATAGAAGGCCATAGCTTCCAGACTGCCTTCCATTTCAAAAGCTCTCTTTTCAATCAGCTTTCTTAGCCGATATTCCAAGAATTCATCTCCTACATATTGGTCTAGATGCCCCAGTACTTCACCGATTAATCTAACTGATTTTATAAAATCCTTCGTCTTCATTTCATTATGCAGCTTTTTCGCTCTGTTTATTATGAAAAGATCATAATAATCTTCCGAAACGCTGTGTATCGTTCCGTTTTGCCAAATTCGCAATACTTCGCGAGTATTTGCAAGAGCGAGCCATTCCTTTTCAAAATTCTCTCTTTCATGCTGGGAAAGAGGCGGTTCATTTTTACTTTGTTCATATATGAATCGAAGCTTTTCAGGAGGAATTTCACCTGTATCCAAAACAGTATATTTTTCTTTTCGTTTCTTAAAAAGCTCGCCATATACCTTTGTCGTGTTGATGAGGAAGATGTCATTATTTTTATTCTTCAATAGATATAAAACAAATCGCAATCCGGTCTGTTCATGAGCGTTGTCAGAAATCCATATCATAATAGGTGATCCTTCTGGAATCGCTGTTATTTCATTGACTGTTTTTTGAAAGTTTTGTTCATACTCATGAAACTCATTGTATGCATCCGTCAAATTATTTTTTATCCAATGAAATCTCGCTTCTTTTCCAATGTCTTCATGCAGTCTCCAGATCGGACCTACCGAGAATGTTTCCCAAAAAGAAATGACGCGCTCTTTTTTCTCCACATCTAAATCCCTTAAGACCATTTTTAAACTCCCCGAAGGTGAAGCGCCAAGCAGAATATGTATCATTTATAATCTTCCTTCCGCTATCTTATTACTTTATCCTAATCTTTCAAAGTCTTTACGTAAACACGATTTTTTCAGCTTTTTCGACTTTAAGAGGTACTTCATATCAGAAAAATTGTCATATGAAAGCTGAATATGAAAATAGTTTATATACTCAAGTATGGCAAAAACATAAATAAATCCCGCTATGTACAATCCTGTTGCAGGTACCGACGGATACCATCTGACTAGATCGACAAAAAACATGAAAGGTGAAATGATGATAAACAGTGTATTCCATTTCTTTATATTTTTTAATCGATGGACGATATAAGCAGGAGTTATGGCAGTATTTTCTTTTTTTAATCGCTTCCATTTTGCAAACCAATACACACTACCCTGAAATAAGAGAAACTCTAACAGAAAAAACGAAATCCAAAAAGAGAACAGCGAATATAAATGCAAATGGGCAAAGACTTTATTCCAAATGAAACTAATGATGAAAAAAATTACTGCTGCCATTGCCTCCCCAGTATATAAATAGAAAAATCTCTTCTCCAATTTTCCCCTCAAGTGCATCACCTAGTTCCTTCGTCTCGGATGGCTGATTAATCGTTAAGGATGTAAATACGGTATAGCACCATTTTCATACGTCTCAGCTCTTGTTTTGTTTCACTAGATGCTGTATTCCTTGATATTTAACGGAGAAACTTTATGTGCTTTTCGCACCGAACAATCCTAATTTTCCATTGCCAGCATCTAGGACACAACCTGAATCGCAGTGTTTAAAAATTGACTAAGGTACTTTATTAATAAAAAATGGGTTAAAATTCTGAATTGATTCATTGCCCTTTTCCATGAAAATGTTTTATCATTTTTTTACTTTCTCCTATTTTTTGATTGAACGATCAAGAGCCTTCTCTTCAAACTATTTATTGGCAAATAATTTAAATTGCAACAATTTTACAATGAGAAGTGAGCAAAACATTATTTTGGATCCACGAACATATTCTCGTTCTAAATAAAGTAGGAGTTTATATCAAGAGGCTATATGTTTTATCACATTCCTAAAGAAAATATAAAACTTGTGTTTCATTTTATTGATCCTGAAAAACCACGGCCCTACCGAAGAAAGGCCCAAGCAACGTTTGTCGTTTCTGTTATGGAAACATCGGAAAAATCCGAAAACATACACAAATCAGCCTATCCGTATTTAATCAGGTCTTTAGCAAATCATTTAATGTATATCTTACATAACGATAATGAAACAACAGATATTTATTTTCTTACACCTGAACAAGGTTTTTATAAATTGGAGTATAGAAAAGGAGAAGAAGCAACATTTTTTAAACAAATTTTTGAAAGATTGGAACCGCTCGCAGCTTCGCAGTTAGTCATTGACAATAATTTTTATGATGATCTTCCGGAAGAGATGTGGAACGGAGATGAGATTACGAGATCATTAAGCGAATCCGGAAAAAAGCTTGACCGCATGAATTTACTTCCCGCCCCATTTCCATTGGAGGAATATCTTACACCTCGTGATCTCCGTCATCTAAAAAAACTTTACGGATTAGGAGGTCTAAGCTATGGAAACCTCAGTGCCAGACGGGACAGTGAAAGCTTTTGGATGAGTGCAAGCGGAATTAACAAAGCAAATATGAAAACAGTTGGTGAAGATTTTCTCTTAATAAGTGGATACGATCCTGATAAAAATGCCATGAAAGTAAGCGTTCCCCCGAATATAACACCAAAAAGGGCATCTGTCGACGCTATTGAGCACTGGATGATTTATAAAGAACACCCGGAGGTAGGAGCGATTGTACATGTTCATGCTTGGATGGACGGCATAAAGGCTACAGAGATTAACTATCCTTGTGGAACAATTGAACTTGCAAAAACAGTGGCTGAACTTGTCCGAATTTCAAAAGAGCCTTCTAAAGCTATTATTGGTCTTAAAAACCATGGACTAAAGATGACATCTTTGAACGTATCGAAGGCAAAATTATCCCCCAAGTACCGATGTCTTAACGTATTTACATGTTTTTGAACCAACGGAATTTTTATGGAATGATAAAGGCTCATGAAAAAATTTGGATAGAGAGAGGGGATTTAACCTTACTTATTTGTTTGTATATATTTTCAAGCATCGGCAAATCCCCTGCAACTTTCTCCCTGCTTGCCAAACGGTGCACGCGTTTTTCACATTGCATCCATCTATTGAAGCTTCAGCTTGTCCGCACCGTTTTCTCCCTACTCTGTTTAAATGTTTATTCTGGTTTTACCAAAATTTTCACTTGGTCTTTTTCTTTTATCAGCGTTTCAAATCCTTCTGCTACTATATCATCTAGCTGAATTCGTTTCGTAACGAGTTTTTCTGCTTGGAAGTAGCCTCGTTTCATTAATTCCATTACAGCAGGGAAGATATCGCGGTATGCAATAATTCCTTTTACGTTTCTTTCTTTTAATACGATATTATTTGGCTGAATGCCCGCTTCTTTTTCCCATATGCTAACGATGACTGTTTCTCCTTCAAATGCAGTGCTGTCAATAGCTTGTTGTAAAACAGCCGGTATTCCCGTTACTTCAAACGCAACGTCGACTCCGCCATCGGTTAATTCATGAAGCTTTTGAACCGGATCTTCCTCTATTGGATTGATGACAGATGTAGCACCGAGTTCTTTCGCTTTTTGCAAACGTTCTTTGGAAACTTCTACTGCATAAATTTCTGAAGCGCCAGCTGCTTTTAATGCTTCAATCACAAGAAGACCTATAGGACCTGTTCCAAACACAGCGGCTTTATCGCCAGGTTTGATTTTGCTTAATCTAACAGCATGCAAGGCTACAGCCGCAGGCTCCACCAATGCTCCTTGTTCATAAGAAAGACCTTCAGGCATTTTATGCACCATATGCTCATCAACGACAGTATACTCAGAGAATCCGCCGCCGCCACCGGATAAACCGTGGAATCCTAAAGATTCGCAAAGATTGTACTTACCTTTTTTACAAGCTGGGCATTCTCCACAGCGAAGAATAGGTTCTACAACGACAGGATCCCCAACCTTTACTTTTGTAACGCCTTCTCCAACTTCAACTACTTGACCAGAAAATTCGTGGCCCATGATAATAGGCGCCACATCTTTACTGACAGGATGAGGCTCTTGAACAGGAACAAAAATTGGACCTGCCGCATATTCGTGTAAATCGCTTCCGCAAATTCCTGCCCATTCTACTTTAATTTTTACTTTTCCTTTCCCTGCTTTCGGTTCTTCTACTTCCTCTACTCGAATGTCTCTAGCGTTGTGCCATCTTGCTGCTTTCATTTCATTTCCCCTCCCAATTTTATAATCGCTTTCATTGTATCATTTTTTAGTCCTATTTTTATCATATCGAAAAAATTCGAAATTATTTTATAAAAGAAATTGCTTATTTTGTGATTGGCTCTTTTTCAAACTATGATATGTACAAGCTTCATGGAACAGGAGCATATTTGTCATGCGGCAATTACCATGATCATGAGGTCAGCTTAAGCCTTAAATGTCAAAAATATCTTAATTATAAAAATCAGCCCTCTTCTTTCAAATGTTCTATTTGCCAAATGCCTCTTTACCTGAATTTAGTGACTATTTGATCAATCATATAGTTTTCTGCCAGCTGTCTGCAGCATGCACACACTGTTATGAGGGCAAGCACATTTTTCACAGGTTTTAGGGTTTGCAAATTCCCTTCCTTACCGGATCATGCCGATTGAAAAAGGAAATTCTCATTTCCCTGACCACATTTCAAAAGTCCTAAGTTTTTCCAAATCCCACCTCCTGATAGAACTAAAGTTCTATGAATCTATTTTCATTTTATTACAATATAGGAAGGTATTTCAAGAATATCATGATAAAAAAACCTGATTCCTCTCCCCTTCATTACATTTAAAGGTGCGGGGTGAATCGGCAGAAATGAAATGCTAGTTTAAGAATGCACAAAAGTGATTGGACAAGATTTTAACATGCGCGACCTTGATTTATATTGTACATATCAAAATCACTTAAAGAGAAAAAAACATGTACACTCTTAAACAGTCAACAATGTACATGTTTATGGTTCTTACTCAATCTTGGTGATGGGAAGGAGGTTAATGGAGAAAATGAGTGTACAAATAAGTATTTTTATCTCTTTGTTATCAATGACCTCGATTTTTCACCAAAAGAACGTAAGAACCATGTTTATCCTGACTTTTACAGCAAAAAAAGAAATTCCATTCGTTTACTTTTTTGCGTGTTAATTAAATCTCGTATTCCGAAATGTTTCCGCCGCCTAGACAAAAACATGTGAATGCTTTGGCGCCATTGTGACCATCGAACGGGACTTCGGAGATCGCTCAAACCGCCGTTTTGCCCGCATGAAATGCTATTCGGTCTGCCTATTTCCATAAAAGATTAAAAATTTCTTGATAACGCTTACAAAATACACTTTTTAGTTTAAACACTGCGAAATCTGTTCCACACAGATATGAAAGAATCGTGAAAATTCTTTAAAAATACAAGAATTTCGATTATTTTCCTTTAGTTTGACTCACTAGCATTGCAGTAATTAAATCTGATGATTCAAAATACTAAGAATGTTCAATTTTTTATTGATTTCGAAACAAAAAAATCCTTTACAATGGAAGTACAGGTGGTTCCTGCCCAAATCCAATCGTAAAGGATAACCATTATGGACAAGAATACACTAATTTCATCATTTGGTAAATGGGTTTCACCCATAAATATTCAAAAACTTAGCGAACAAGTCAAAGAATTGAAACAGGACTATTACACAAAAAAGCTGACAACAGAAGCCTATATTAAACTTTTATTGGTAGCCCAGCTGCTCGAATTTAAGAGCTTAGAGGAAATGAGTGATGCACTTGTAGACGAAGATCTTCAAAAAGCACTCGGATTTGAATCGATAAGTGCCTCTCAGCTATCCCGAAAAAACAATCAGATCCACCCACTAATTCTTGCAAATTTGTTCTTGGATCTTGTTTGGAAAATTCAACGGCACCATTATCAAAACGGAAAGAATATGCCACTGAAAATCATTGATTCAAGTACACTCCCGTTGAATTTGACCAATTATAAATGGGCAAAATTCCGGAAAACAAAAGCTGGTGTAACGCTACACTTACGGCTCGTTTTCATGGATCAAGACACCGTCTATCCTGAAAAAGCAGTGATTACGACAGCAAAAGAACATGACCGAAATCAACTCGAAGTCCTAGTGGATGATCAAGAAGCCATGTATGTGTTTGACCGCGGTTATGTGGACTATGAACGTTTTGATCGGATGACAGATGATGGCTATTTCTTCGTTTCAAGACTGAAGAAAAACGCAGTCATTCGTGAAGTCTATACATTTTCACTTCCTGATGATTGTCACGTTCTATCCGATAAAATGGTCTACATTGGTACCACACAAAATCGTTCTGAGAATGCGTTCCGTTTACTGAAATTGGTTGATACAAAAGGAAACACACTGCATTTACTCACAAATCGTTTCGACATAAGTGCAGATGAAATAGCAGAAATCTATAAATCGCGCTGGGCGATTGAATTGTTTTTCAAATGGATGAAACAACATTTAAACATTAAAAAGTTCTATGGACACAGTGAACAAGCAGTACACAACCAAATGTACATGGCGATGATTGTGTATTGCTTAAATGTATTAGCACAGCTGAATACGAATAGCCATCGTAGCTATTTACAAATAAGTCGCTATTTAAAAGCAGCTTTATGGAAATCTGCACACATTTGGTTACGAAAAATAAAAGGGAAGAGTGTCCCGTAAGGTTGAGTTGTCGTTGTCTCATTCGTCTTAAGTTATAGGTAAGAAATGGATGTTTACTACCTTTATTATGGTGTTTTCACTTTTTACCAATTTCATAAAAAAATATAGACTGAAAGTTCAAAATTTATTTAAGCGACACTAGTGAGTATTGTTCAAAATTAATGTAATATTAATGATGAAGAGAAAGGTAAAATTACAACACTAAACTCATACACTTGCTTAAATGCCTTGAACAAGAAACTAATTACAAAGCTTTGACCGTATCCTTCTTCCTCCATCATCCCCCGTTTTCGCTTCATTTTTTGTCTGACCGAAATGTCTCCATCCGCATATTTCTTGACTGTTCTCCAGTTAAATCCCGTCCTGCGGACAATTTCGGAAAGCGATAACCCTTACTTTTCACGCAAATGTTTGATATGATGAATTTCAGGCTTTGCTAGCATCCTTTCATTACCTCCACTGTTTTGTTCTTCACAACCTTAAACAGTAGAGGGTATTTTAGGAGCTGGCAAGCCTTTTTTTATGCCATGAAGCTCTGCACTTTTTTGTTGCAGAACTCTGTACTTTCATTTTGCACTAAACACCCGGTGGAGTACAAAGAGAAACACCTCAAAAAATTGTCTAGTTTAGTGTTGACATACCAACTTTTATACATCGTTTTAATCGTTATTATGGAAAGGGTTTATATCCAATGGGTTTGATCGTGCAAGTCGAAATGGTAGCAGTATATAGCCGTTTGAAAGAAGTTTATTATAAACCAATAGTATATTTTTTGTCACTATGTAAAAATAAAGTGCGTACTTTCTAAAGAAAATCATACATAGTATACTGGTTGCTGTATAAGCGGTAAACAGATACGGAGATACGTTCGCTTGTACGACAAATAACAAATTTTTGTTAGGGGGGAAGAATTCATGCAGTTACAATTAGCATTGGATCTTGTAAATATTCCTGAAGCGAAAGAGCTTGTGAAAGAAGTTGAGGAGTATGTGGATATTGTAGAAATCGGTACTCCTGTTATTATTAATGAAGGTCTTAGAGCTGTTAAGGAAATCAAAGAGGCATTCCCTAATTTAACCGTTCTAGCTGACTTAAAAATCATGGATGCAGCTGCGTATGAAGTGATGAAAGCATCCGAAGCTGGCGCGGATATTATCACGATACTTGGAGTTGCTGAAGATATGTCAATCAAGGGGGCCGTTGAGGAAGCTAGAAAACAAGGCAAAAAAATCTTGGTTGACATGATCGGTGTTAAAAATTTAGAAGAACGCGCTAAAGAAGTGGATGAGTTTGGTGTAGACTATATTTGTGTACACACAGGATACGATCTTCAAGCAGTCGGAAAAGATTCTCTTGAAGAACTTCACACAATTAAGCGTGTTGTGAAAAATGCGAAAACAGCCATCGCCGGCGGCATTAAATTAGACACGCTGCCAGAAGTCATTAAAGCAAAACCGGATCTTGTCGTTGTCGGCGGCGGTATTACCGGACAAAAAGATAAACGAGCTGTAGCTGCTGAAATGAAAAAAATGATCCAGCAAGGTGAATAAAATCATGCAGACTACACAATATTTAGCGGAAATCATAAAAGAGTTAAATCGCACAGTCGATTTAATCGCTGATGAAGAAGCTGAAAAATTGGTAAAGGGGATTCTTGAGGCAAAGAAAATTTTTGTAGCTGGTGCAGGCAGATCTGGATTTATGTCCAAATCTTTTGCGATGCGAATGATGCATATGGGTTTAGACGCCTATGTAGTAGGAGAAACGATAACCCCTAACCTGGAACAAGATGACATTTTAATCATCGGCTCCGGTTCAGGAGAAACGAAAACGTTAGTTTCCATGGCTGAGAAAGCTAAACGCTTAGGCGCGACAGTAGCGCTTGTTACGATTTTCCCTGAATCAACCATCGGACAATTAGCTGATATCACTGTTAAATTACCTGGTTCACCGAAAGACCAATCAGACAGCGGATATAAAACGATCCAGCCAATGGGCTCACTATTTGAGCAAACTCTCTTATTATTCTATGATGCGATCATATTGAGATGCATGGAAAAAAAAGGATTGGACTCCAATACGATGTTTAAAAGACATGCCAACCTTGAATAGCGTAAGGAGTCCTAATCACCATTTTAAGTCCTAACCAAAATTTTAAACTAATTCAAGTAATTGATCAAACTGAATTTTCACCTCAATAAACAAAGAACAAAAAGACCGCAAAGCGTTTCTTACATTTCTTAAAGGAAGCGTTTTGCGGTCTTTTCATTAGAGTCATGCCTGTTACGCTCAGGAGTATGAGATGTCCTACCTTTTCATGAGAATACGTCTTCGTGTCTGATTGAGAAGTAAAAACAGCTCATCAATCTTTGTGTCTAATGTCGTTTAAATCAAAAAGGCGTTCCCATAGGAGAACGCCTTAACAAACGATGTTACTTGTTTAATAACTTAATAAATTCACGCATAAACGCTGGTAAATCCGGCCATGCATGAGCAGATACGAAATTGTTGTCAACATGAGTTGGCTCAGATACATAGTTGGCGCCAATTGCCTCTACACCTGGCTTGCAGGCAATATATGCAGTCATGCTGCGCCCTTTCATAATATCAGGAAGGGTTTCTAATACAAGTGAAGCATGGCAAATCGCCGCAACTGGTTTGTTCGCTTCAAAGAAATGGCGTACAATTTTTGGCAAGTTTTCATCGAGGCGGATGTATTCTGGCGCACGTCCTCCCGGAATAATGAGCGCATCGTACTGTGTTGGATCGATTTCTGCAAACGATGCATGTGCATCAATGAGATAGCCTGGCTTTTCTACAAAAGTATCCCAATCAGCGAAATCGTGGACAACTGTATGCAGTTTCTTTTTCTTCGGAGCAGCGATTGTGACATCAAAACCTTCCTCTAACAAACGGTAATACGGATAATAAATCTCCAAAGCTTCCACCGCATCTCCTGTAACAATTAACACTTTTTTGCTCATATGAACAACCTCCTTCATTACTATGATATATTTATAGAAAGAATTTTAACAAACAAAGTGTACTGTCACTATTTGAATTGATAAAGGATTTTTTAGTTTTTTGAATTTGGACTTTTGAAATTAAATGAATACGATGTTAGTACATTAAATGCTTAAAAGAGGTACCGTATTTTTTGTTTCAAGATTTTCAACCATTTCATACCAAGCCTTTGGCTTGTTTGATAAGACAGAATAATAACGTTTCAAAAACTTCACAACAAGCTCCGCTGGAAGTTCATTTACGTTATCATCCATTGGAAGGAAACAAAGGTCGAGTCCGGTTACAGCCTCCCCATCATTGTTCCAAGATGGATGAACATAAGGGAAGTCAAGGCGCTTATAACCAAGATGAGACAATACTTCACGGCGGACATATGGATCCATCGGCTTAATTCCGCCAAATTCATAATGTTCCACCCGATAAGGATCATAAATTTCCGCAAACATGCCAAATAACTGCTTTCCGTTTGCTGCTGCCCAAGCGTTCAAATCTTCTAGCCTCTTTTGCGCTAAAAATCGGCCGATGCCAAGCCCTGCTCGGCCAATGATCGTGAAGTCTGTCATTGCGACATTTAAATCTTCATAATAGCGGTACTCTGTCGCACCTACGACATTCCCTTCATGAACAGCAACACACACACGAATTCCCGGATCTTCCAAAGGTTCTTTCCAAAGATCGAATGCTAATACTTCTTCAGGAGGAAATACCTCTTGCATCAATTCGTGCATTTTTTTAAACAAAGGGTCCTCAATACTCGTAATTCTCCGATATTCCATGTTCATCATTCTCCTTGTTAAGATTTTGCTGTACAAAAAGGATTTTTCCATTCCATCAGCGCTGCGTAGTTACAAGATTCTTCATCCTCTAAATAGTTAGCCACCACTTGAACAGGGGTACGGCCGCAGCGAAGCAGGAAAGTGATAACAGGGTCTTTTAATTCGCCTTTTACGACCGCTTCGAGGTATTGTTCTGCCGTCATCTCATGAGCTTTTTTATGATAGCCGGGCATTCTTCCTCCGCCTAACAGACGTTCTAATCCCAATTGAACGACGACTTCATACATGGATAACATTAGCCATTTTCCTAATCCTAATTTGCGATAAGCAGGACGCACGCCAATATCGACTACATAGAGCGTATTTCCATTTGGATTATGGTTGCGAATATATCCATTATCGGTAATTTCTTCCCATGTATGTTCCGGATGGTTCGGATCAAAATCAACAAGCAGCCCTGTCATCGATCCTGCGATTTCCCCATCAACTTCCACACATAAGGCACCCTCTGGAAAGAGCGTAATGTGGTTTTTCAATTGTTCCGTGTTCCACCATAACTCAGAAGGGAATGGCGGCGGGAAACTTTCCTGCTGGATGCGGATTAAGCCGGGAAAGTCCTTTTCTTCATAATTTCGAATGACCGCCGGAACAGGCCGATCTTGGTCAAAGACGCAAAATTCTTTTCGATACATTTTTCTCCCTCCTTTAAGAGCGCTAGTCTTACCTTATTTCCAATCCGGATAAAGATCGGTGCGACGATCGCGCCATGTGGTGACGGAACCGCTTTCGCGAACTTGGTATAACAGGTCTAAATCAAGATCAGCGGTTACAACCATATCATGATTGATTTCTCCTTCTACCAAGATGCCGCGCGGAGGAAATGGAATATCGTTTGGTGTAATCACCGCTGCTTGCCCAAAATTCGCCCGCATAAAGTCAACCGTCGGAAGGGAACCTACTGTACCCGTCGTGACAACATAGACTTGATTTTCGATGGCTCTTGCATGACTTGTGTAACGGACACGATGGAATCCGTGACGATCATCGGTGCAAGAAGGACAGAAAATAACATCAGCACCTTTCGCTTTAGCCATACGAACAATTTCTGGAAACTCAATGTCATAGCAGGTCAACATCGCAATCGTTCCTTTTTCAGTCTCAAACACTTGTAGACCATCGCCAGGCGACATGTTCCATTCCTTTACTTCCGTAGGCGTAATATGAAGCTTTGCCTGTTCGGCGACTCTTCCATCTGGATAGAACAAATGAGCCACATTGTATAATCGGTCGCCTTTACGAATAACATGGGTTCCCCCAATAATATGCATCTTTGTTTGCTTAGCCAAATTTATAAACAAAGAACGATACTGTTCTGTAAAATCAGGAAGCTCTTGAATCGTCAAAGGCTGTCCTTGTTCATTGCCAATGGACATGAGTTGAGTGGTAAAAAATTCTGGAAATAAAACAAAATCTGCATCAAATTCTTGAGCTGTTTTAATATAATGCTCCACTTGATTGGCAAATTCCTCAAAAGAATTTATGGTATGGAGATGATATTGAACAGCTGAGACTCTTAGCTTCATAAAGTTTCCTCCTTGGACTGATTTTGACGTATTACGTCAATTATGGATGTCTTCCCGAAAAACAGCGAGCATCATGAAGGATGTATATGGTCTGTCGATTTCGCATCAGACGGTCATCAACTATGCAATCAGTGTCGCGCTTATGATCAAACCTTTTGTTGATCGATTCCCATACGAGTTGTCTGGCTCTTTCTGTGGGGATGAGACGTACATTCGGGTGAAAGGACGTTGGCATTATTGGTTCTTTATGTTTGATTTGTTGCCGTAAAAAAAGTCGTGTTGTATTATCGTGTCTCCCCCAACCGAGATACGATATCGGCGATTCGCGCCATCGATGACGTCCTGCAGAAACTGTCTTCCATCTCAGGTGATTTGACACTTGTCGTCGATGGGAACCCGATTTACTTATTGGCTCAACACTTTTTTGCTGAACACGGCATTCGTTTCGATGTCCACCAAGTGATTGGGCTCACCAATGACGATCCTGTATCGGAAGAGTTCCGCCCACTCAAACAGATCATCAAACGATTCAACCGAACGTTTAAAGGCAACTATCGACCGACCCATGCCTTCGGCGCAGAAGAAGGATCTGTTTCTTTCGTCACTTTATTTGTGGCGTATTTTAACTTCTTGCGCCCTCATGGTGCACTCGAAAACCGAGTTCCAATCGTCATTCCAGAGTTAGACAGCCTCCCACATATGCCAGCGCGATGGGGCAAACTCATTGCCATGGCTAAAGGTTTCCTTCAGCAAAAGGTTGCCGAACAGAAACGGATTCAACGGAGCGAACCCTTGACCATCCGAACCTCGCCATAGGTTTAATCAGGAATGGGCAAGGGCTGCTTTCCTATGCCCTTTTTTCCTGCTCTTTCCCTTACTGACTTCTTCTCTCCTTTGGCGAGTGTTGGTCAAGGGCGAAGCCAACCGCACATTTCCCTTCATTTTCCTACAAAAGGTAGCTGTTTTTTGCAAAATAAAGTGCAGAGAATTGCAAAATCCTTATGCAGTGATATGCAATGGGGCTTTATATGGCGGAGCCATGATAACCTTTTTTGGTTTTACCAAAACTGTGAAGCTGGCGCTTGGCTAAAGAAATCATGGCTACAGAGGATCCATGTCAAGCCCTTGATGGATAGATCACATATATGTATATTTATACAAAATTTTGATAAAGATATACTGCAACACTCTGTATTTTTTTCTTGCAAAAAAACAGTAGCTCGAGATCACTTTTCATAGAATTAGAAAATTATACCTATTCATGTTATGATAAGTGATACGGTTATTATAAGTGAAAAAATTTTGCTCTATTCATGTTATGGATGATAAGTGATAATGTTATTATAAAGTACATCATCAACTTTACCAAGTACATACTTTTACGTAATATAGTGTGAAAAAGTATACTATAAGTAAAAATGTACAAATTAATGAGTGATCAACGTACATGCAGAAAAACCAACGGGAAGCGATCTGCCCGTTGGTTTTTTAGTGTTTGACTCACTTATCATTCATTTTCGTTGCTTTTTTGTTAATCGCTATCTTGGAGGGAAGGGATCTCTACAAATTGCGCGTCAATAAAAGCGCATAATAACAAAAGAAAGTTTGTTTTGAACCTTTAAATAGAGAGAGTTTTTACTTGACGGACTCATGAATTTTTACTTGGTCTTTCACAACAGTCTCCATATAATTTTTACCCCACTCATACATAGCATCGAGAATTGGCATTAGACTTTTTCCATGTTCAGTCAGTGAATATTCTACTTTTGGAGGAACTACTGGATAGACTTTGCGTTCAACAATAAGGTCTGCTTCCAGTTCTCGCAGCTGGTTAACAAGCATTCGTTGGGTAATCCCCGGCATGAGAGCCTTCAGCTCGCCAAACCGCTTCGTCCCACCTTTTCCTAGATGCCATAAAATAAGCATTTTCCATTTACCGCCAATAACAGCAAGTGTCAATTCTTTTTCACAGTTATACATTTTGCCACAAACATGTCCCATTTATTCCACCTCCATCTCTATTATAAACCAATAGTATACTTTTTATCACTATATACTAAAAATGAACATACTTACATACAAACATTATACACATTTAAGTACTTCATTTCCACAAATAATAGTCAGTGTTTTTTCCTTCTCATGGGAATATGTCCCATTCATCGTATCTCTTTGTCCATTATAACATTTAGGTATACTTTTATATACTATATTGTATTTTTATCACTACATGATAATAAAGTGCGTACTTCTAAAATAGGATTATACAGATTATACTAGCATCTGTACAGCAAATCATAAGCACAGGAGGGAACAACATGAATCGTTTTACTATTCCGCGCGATATTTATTTCGGAGAGAATGCTCTTGATGTCTTGAAAACATTGGAAGGAACAAAAGCTGTTCTCGTCATTGGCGGTGGATCCGTCAAGAAAAGCGGGAATCTCGATAAGATTCAACAACTTCTTTCAGAAGCCAATATAGAAACAACCGTGATCGAGGGAATTACGACAGAACCAACGACTCAAATGGTAAAAAAGGGAGTGCGTGTTCTTAATGATTTTCAGCCGGACTGGGTGATTGGAATTGGCGGCGGCTCTGTCATGGATGCGGCGAAAGCGATGTGGTTGTTCTATGAGCATCCAGAATTAACATTCGAAGACGCTACTCGTCCATTTAGCCTGCCGCGCTTACGCACAAAAGCAAAATTCGTGGGAATTCCAACTACAAGTGGAAGTGCATCTGAAATCTCCAATTTATCTGTGATTACCGATGCGGAAACAGGTGTCAAATATCCGCTGGCTGATTTCGAATTGACACCAGACATTGCGATTGTTGATCCGATTATGGTCCAATCCATGCCGAAGCATGTGACGGCCTACAGTGGGATGGACGCGATTACACACAGCATTGAAGCATATGTGGCCAAGCCTCGTACCATTTTCACGGATTCGCTGGCGATTGAAGCGGCTGAAGTACTTAAAGAAAATCTTCTTGCTTCTTACCAGGGAGATCGAAAAGCTCGTGAACAAGTCCATTATGCTCAGGCGATGGCCGGAATGGCATTTGCTAATGCCGTACTAGGAAACGTGCACAGTCTTTCGCATAAAAGCGGTCCAACGTTTAACATTCCACACGGATGTGCCAATGCGATTTATTTACCATATGTGATTCAATTTAACCGCACAGTAGTCGAGGACCGTTATGCTGCCATTGCCAAACGACTTGGCCTGAAGGGTGAAAACAATAAAGAATTGGTGGATTCACTCATTGCTTGGATTCGTGACTTGAATCGCGAGATGAACATTCCAAATACGCTTCAAGAATATGGGGTATCCGAGGAGATGTTCCATGCACACGTGGATGAAATGGCAGCCAATGCCGTGCAAGATCCATGCACAAGCACGAATCCGCGTGAAACATCGGTAGAAGAAATGAAAAAATTATACATCGCAGCGTTTTATGGTCTGGATGTTAACTTCTAATCGGCACGTACCATCAAAATTTCTTATCAAAGATAAAAAGATCGGATTCCATTTGAATCTGATCTTTTTATCTCACTGTATTCAAAAATTTTCGGTTTAGAAAATGTTTCGAAAGGATGGGGGAATGAAAATTGGATTCTATGACCTTTGTCTTGTTTGGAGCAACAGGGGATTTAGCGAAAAGAAAAATTTTCCCTGCATTATATCATTTATTTCTCGATCAAAAAATGCCTCATTCGTTTTCCATTATTGGTTTAGGTAGAAGAGAATGGTCGGATGATGACTTTCAAACACATGTGGCACATTCATTAAAAACATTTTCTACACGTTTCATCAATGACCGTTCCAAAATGGAAGAATTTCTCCGTGCATTTCGTTATACTTCTTTAGATGTAACGGATATGGAAGGGTATAAAAAGATATTGGAAATCGTTCAGCAACGTGAAAAAGAGTTGAATATTCCAGAAAACCGCATGTTTTATTTATCTGTTGCGCCAGAGTTTTTTGATGTGATTGTCTCAAACATCAAGGAGAGCGGATTAGGATCGGCAAGAGGTTGGAAACGTTTGATGATTGAAAAACCGTTTGGGCACGATTGGAGATCGGCACAACATTTAAATGAAAAGTTAAGTCAAGCTTTTGAAGAAGAGGAAATTTATCGAGTGGACCATTACCTTGGAAAGCCGATGGTCCAAAATCTTGAAGTCTTAAAATTTGCCAACCCTGTGTTTCAATCATTATGGAACAATCAGTATATAGCGAATGTACAAATTACGGCTAGTGAAACGGTTGGGGTAGAAGAGAGAGCGGGGTATTATGACCAGGCAGGGGCCATTCGCGATATGTTCCAAAATCATATGCTGCAATTGTTGATGATGACAGCCATGCACCTGCCAAAACGGATCAGCGCAAAAGACATCCGTGACGAAAAAAGAAAAATCATCGAATCTCTTCGCCCATTACAAAAAGAAGAAGTAGGTTTACATGTCGTTCGTGGCCAATATGGTCCTGGAGAAATCTTTGGTAAACCAGTTGTTGGATATAAAGAAGAGCCTGGAATTGCTGCTTCTTCAACAACAGATACATTTGTTGCGGCTCGCTTGTGGATTGATGATGAGTTTTGGAGTGGGGTGCCATTTTATCTCCGTACAGGGAAAAGAATGAAGGAAAAATCTACTCGTATTGTTATTGAATTCAAAAATTCATTAAAGGAATGGTACTTGCCAAAAAATGAGGAAACGGTTCCTAATCTTTTAGTGATTGAAATCAATCCGAATGAGGGTGTTACGTTGCAATTAAATAGTAAAAATATATTAAACAATGGAAAAATCGAGCCTATTCATATGCATTTTTCAACTAATGAGAAAAATGTACCTGAAGCCTATGAATTGTTAATTTTTGATGCTTTGCGAGGCGATTCGACTTTCTTTGCTCATTGGAAAGAAGTTGAACTCTCTTGGAAGTGGGTACAGCCTGTTTTAGAGGCATTTGAGGGAAATCTCCTTCCCCTTCATTCGTATCGTTCAGGTTCAATGGGGCCAGAGGCTTCTCATCGGTTACTGGAAGAGGACGGATTCAATTGGTGGTAGTTACGAATGATCTTGTCGAACTTCATTCTCATCATTAGAAAATATCATTTCTAAATGGAACTATAGATTAGCTGTGCATATATACGTATAAAATGTGAATAATGTCGAAAGGTTAAATCAGTTCGAGGAGGGCAATGAACATGAAAGTCGGGTTAATCGGTTTAGGGAAAATGGGATTAAACTTAGGTAAAAATCTCATTGACCATAAACATGAAGTAGTGGCGTTCGATGTAAATGCAAATGCGGTTGAAGAAATAAAAAAATACGGCGCTAAAGGTGTATCAAGCTTAGAGGAACTCGTTTTATCATTAGAAAATCCAAGAATTGTTTGGCTCATGGTTCCGCACAATGTTGTTGATTCGGTTATTCGTGAGATTACCCCATTTTTAAACAAAGGAGACATCGTGATTGATGGCGGCAATTCTCACTATAAGGAATCGATTCATCGTTATAATGAGCTAAAAGAAGCTGGGATTCGTTTTATGGATGCCGGGACTTCTGGCGGGGTGGAAGGTGCTCGGAACGGAGCATGCTACATGGTTGGAGGAGATCCTGAAGCTTGGAGCATTGTCGAGCCTCTTTTCCGGGATACGGCTGTAGAAAATGGGTATTTATATGCAGGAAAAGCAGGCAGCGGCCACTTTTTAAAGATGGTTCACAATGGGATTGAATACGGGATGATGGCTGCCATTGGTGAAGGATTTGAAATATTAGAGAAAAGCGAATTCGATTATGACTATGAAAAAGTAGCAAGAGTATGGAATAACGGCTCGGTTATTCGTTCATGGCTTATGGAATTAACAGAACGCGCCTTTTCTAAAGATGCAAAATTAGAGGAAATCAAAGGAATTATGCATTCTTCCGGTGAAGGAAAATGGACAGTCGAAACGGCTTTAGATTTACAAATTGCCGCTCCTGTCATCGCTATGTCCTTATTGATGCGGTATCGTTCATTAGAAAACGATACATTTACAGGTAAAGTGGTAGCCGCGCTACGCAACGAATTTGGTGGACATGCCGTGGAAAAGAAATAAATCGTTGCAAGCATTTGAAACATCTTCACGAAAGGTTCAATGAAATTGCATAAGAGTAATTTTCAGGTCCAAGATCTACACGGAAGAACGATGGTGAATTTTCGAAAAGAAAGCATTCCTGTTAGGAGCTTTTCCGGGGACTTGATCAAAAAAAGCCCTCTTGGTATGATGCAGGGGTGTCAAACAACACCTACCATCATGCCAAGGAGGACTTCAGATGAATTGTACACAAAATCATAAAATCAATCAAGTCACCGAACAAACGCTTGTCGTGGGAATCGATATCGCGAAACGAACCCACTACGCCTGCTTCGTGGATGACCGGGGGCGTGTGCTTCGAAAATCCTTCCCGTTCCTCCAGTCGAAGAAGGGATTTCGGCAGCTGAATGAAGCGATTCAGGAGGCGATGCAAGCGTTCGGGAAGTCACAGGTGATCGTCGCCGTGGAACCGACCGGGCACTACTGGTTGAACCTGGCCTACTTTCTCGAGGAAAACGGGATCCCGCTGGTCATGGTCAACCCAGCGCATGTGTGCCGGTCGAAAGAACTCGATGACAACCTGCCGACGAAACACGACGCCAAAGACGCCCTGGTCATCGCCAGACTGGCGAAAGACGGACGATTCCTCGTCCCCCGGCTGTTGCACGAGATCGAAGCGGATTTGCGCGTCGGGAGCACCCTCAAAGAAAAGCTCCGCAAGGAACAGACGGCGGTGAAAAATGCGATCATTCGTTGGACCGATCGGTATTTTCCGGAGTTTTGGACGGTGTTTCGCGATCTGGGGAAAACGGCGCTTTCGGTGTTGGAGTGGACGCCGTTTCCGGCCGATATGGTGGGTCGGACCGCCGAGGAGCTCATCGAGGTGTACCGGCAAAGCGAAGGGCTGAAATGCCCGCAGAAGGCCAAAATTCAGGCGTTGATCGACGCCGCGAAGGACTCCATTGGGGTGACGGAAGGGACGACGATGGCCCGGTTTGAGATCGCCGCGCTCGTCCGCCAATACCGCCAATTAGAAGCCGAGATCGCGGCGCTGGACGCGGAGTTGAAGGCGTTGGTTCAAACGACGATGGAGTATCAATGGCTGAAAACGGTCGACGGGTTGGGGGATGCCACGATCATTGACCTGCTGGCGGAGATCGGCAGTTTCTCCCACTATCGGGACCCGCGTCAATTGGTGAAATTAGCGGGCCTGACGCTCAAGGAGAACTCCTCCGGCCAGCGCAAAGGGCAAAAGCGGATCTCCAAACGGGGACGAAAACGGCTGCGATCGGTGTTGTTTCGGGCGATGATTCCGCTGATCCGGCACAACGAGGCGTTTCGCGAGCTGCATGAGTATTACACGACCCGATCCGTCAACCCGCTGACCGGAAAACAGTCTATCGTGGTGTTATGCCGAAAACTGCTGAATGTGCTGTTTGCGATTTGTACGAAGAAACAAGCCTTTGACGCAGAGCGAATGATGCAGGACGTCTTGTCCCAAGTTCAACACCGGGTGGCATAAGGCCTCCCCCACGAACAGAAAAAATGTTTGACAACAGGATGACACCGGAGAAGCTGGCGTGATCTCCTCCATGCGACCTCGAGTCCCTAAGAAAGCTTGGCCGGCCTCCGCCTGATGACGAGACCGAACGAGGGAATGTTGGCGCAAAGACGCCCGGAGACATGGGAGGGTTCGTCCTCATCAGCGATGCGGAGATCCAAGGGTGCATCGAATACGCTTCCCCCCACGTCAGGAAAATGTATCCAGACGTGGCCGCGAAGCGCACCCTGGCTCTGTAAGATATCCACAAAACTGAAAAAGGATGTAAGGGATTTTGTCGAAAAATATTTTTTTGACACCCCTGAGAGGCCGAAAAGCCTTGATATATCAACATTTCTAGAGGGAGGAGAAGGTATATGGCTATCTCTTTTGATTACTCCAATGCTTTACCATTTATGAAAGAGAGTGAACTAGATCATCTAAGTGAATTTGTAAAAGTGGCTCATACTATGCTTCATGAAAAGAAAGGACCAGGATCGGATTTTCTTGGTTGGGTTGATTGGCCGATTCGTTACGATAAAAACGAATTCGTGCGAATCAAACAAACTGCTGAAAGAATCCGGAGTCATTCAGACGCTCTTGTCGTTATCGGCATTGGCGGATCTTATTTAGGGGCGAGGGCAGCTATTGAAGCATTGTCCCATACTTTTCATAACCAGGCGAACGATACGACGCAAATTTATTTTGCGGGTCAGAATATCAGCTCTACTTATATCTCTCATTTATTAGATGTATTAGAAGACAAAGAGCTGTCTATCAACGTTATTTCTAAATCAGGAACAACGACAGAGCCTGCCATTGCTTTCCGAATTTTCCGCGACTACATGGAGAAAAAATATGGAAAAGAGGAAGCAAGAAAACGTATCTATGTTACCACTGATCAAGAAAAGGGAGTATTAAAAAAGCTTGCCGATCAAGAAGGATATGAAACGTTTGTTATTCCAGATGACATAGGCGGAAGATATTCTGTGCTGACAGCAGTTGGCCTGTTGCCAATCGCCGTAGCTGGATTGAATATTGATCGAATGATGGAAGGAGCAGCATCGGCATATTATAAATATAACAATCCTGATCTTTTAACCAATGGAAGTTATCAGTATGCCGCTGTGCGAAATATTTTTTACCGTAAAGGGAAAGCGATCGAATTATTGGTGAACTATGAACCGTCCCTTCATTACGTATCCGAATGGTGGAAACAGCTGTTTGGCGAAAGCGAAGGGAAAGATCAGAAAGGACTATTTCCTGCATCCGTTGATTTTACAACAGATTTACATTCCATGGGGCAATACGTTCAGGAAGGTCGCCGCAATCTGATAGAAACAGTGCTGCAAGTTAAAAAACCGCGAATCGAACTGACGATTCAAGAAGATCGAGAAAATATCGATGGATTGAATTTCTTGGCCGGTAAGACACTGGATGAGGTAAACAAAAAAGCGTTTCAAGGTACGCTATTAGCACACGTAGACGGCGGAGTGCCTAACTTAATTGTTGAACTGGACGAAATGAATGAATACACCTTTGGTGAAATGATATACTTTTTCGAAAAAGCTTGCAGCATGAGCGGACATTTACTGGGCGTGAATCCGTTTGATCAGCCGGGAGTGGAGGCTTACAAGAAAAATATGTTTGCCTTACTTGGCAAGCCGGGTTTTGAAGTTGAAAAGGCAACTCTCATGAAACGGTTATCTTAATAACGTTTTTATATAAAGGCAACCGGAAGATTCAACTTATAACGAAGGATACCGATAAAGATGGCATAAAAGACGCGGAAGAAGACAAATGACTCTGATAAATTGAACACAAAAGAAGAGTTTATCGTAGGGACAAACTCAACTAACGCTGACTCTGACAAAGATGGCATAACTGATGGTGATGAAGATAGAGACAACGATAAAATAGCTAATTATCTTGAATTTGAATTGGGATATAACCCGAAAAATTCTGATAGTGATCGGGACGGTTTAAAAGATGGTGATGAAGATTTTGATAGAGATGTATTTGATAATTGAATTTTGAGCCACTCCGATTACATCCTTGTGAGTCACTTCGAAATTGGCAAATGGTAAATCTGGTGTATCTTGACATGGAGCCTCCAGAGGCATGATTTCACTCGAAAGGCGACACATCAAAGTGTTTCGATAGGCAACAAGCCTATCATGCCTCTCACTCCATATCAAGACGGTGTTTTTTGATGGAAATAGAGTGGTTCACGTTTTCATGAGCGAAGTGGCTCAATTTTATGTGAGCAAAAACAAGAAGAGATGGGGTTCCAAACAGTTTATGAAGTAAAAGAACTTGAAATCAAGTTAATTGATTCAGATGGTAAAAAGTTCAAATTGGAATATGAACTTTCAAGGGAAGAATTAGAAATCAAGTTTAAAGATGAAATTGGAATTATGGACCCTAAAACGGTTGTTGATCAATTAACCTTAACTCCAGATATAACAGAAGAGGAGTTAATTGATCAAGTGAAGTGAGTTCTTGGTATTAACACTTTTTCAGAACTAAAGATTGAAGTTGAATTTGTCAACGGAAAAGAACTAGAAGTCAATAAAGAAGCGGATAAGGATAAAAATGATAAAGATACGGATGAAGATGGGATGAATAAACGCTTGTGACACAATAACAGATCCACGATTGAAAACTCAAGATGTGTCTGAAACTAATTGCTTAAGTGGAAAACAGTAACAAAATTAGGATTTTAATTGCAGACAAGAAGGATTTCTACCTCTTGTCTTTTTCTATTAAAATCTTTTTATCACTAGTGTTACATAAATATTGTCGTAATTTTCAGTTTTATTATTTTTCCTGTTTAGAGCCAAAAAGGTAAGTACCCAATTAAAGGCGACTCCATCCATTTGGAAATTTATTGACAATCAGACCTGTGCGACGACGACAATTTACTTATTAAGGGATGGCTTTTCCTTCAATTTTTCGAAGCCAGATATGTGCTGGTTTCCACAATGCAGCCCTTAAATAACGGCTAATTTGTAAGGTTTTTCGCGTACTATTTGTTTCGATTTGTGCCAGAACATGTAGGCAAAAAACAATAAGTGCGATACATACTTGATTTTGAATCGCCCATTCACTTTGACCATAGAATTTTTTGATGCTGAGATGTTGTTTGACCCATTTAAAAAACAGTTCAATAGCCCATCGTGATTTGTACATCTCGGAAATTTCTTCGGCGCTTAAATCAAAACGATTTGTGATTAAATGGAGTTCATTTCCTTTTGAATCCATCACTTTTAGAAGGCGAAAGTCATTTTCAGCACGGTTTTGAGTTGTGCCAATCAATACCATTTGATCCGACAAAACACTCGTATCTTCGGGTAGTTTAAAATCATAAACTTCCCGTATAACAGCGTTTTTCCGTAGTCTGGAAAGAAAGAAGTAGCCGTCATCCGTCATACGATCAAAGCGCTCATAGTCTAGATAGCCACGGTCAAACACATACATGCAGTCCTTGTCATCCACCATGATTTCAAGCTGTCCACGGTCATGTTCTCTTGCCGTTGTCATCAAAGCTTTTTCAGGATAGGATATCCCCTTTTCCATACTTCGATGAGTACTTTACCGAAAAAATAATTAACGAACTGCTCATTTTACCGAATTAGAGAGTGCTTTCATTTTCTTGAATATCTCGCTTCTAATCCGGCAATTGTCATATTTTCATTCACATCATTATGTGGTATTAATAAATAAACCCATACTTTACCACCATTTTGCATTTCATGTTTTGTTGCATACTTACACCATTCAATCGCTGCATGTTTTTTTGCCTCTACTTCTTTATCGCTATCAATTTTATTAGCTGCTTTCAATTCTACCAGATATTTTTTATCTTCCGTTTCTATAAAATCTGGATTGTATGATTGTTTTTGATTATAATAGATTTTCAGTTGATTTAGGGCTGGTTTAAACCAGACTTTTACTTTTGGATCTTGTTCACATATAACAGCGAATCTACGCTCATTTTCCGCATCAAATTTTTGGATTGGATATAAGCAACGACTAAATCCGCCAAAACTCATTCCCTTAATGGATGAAGGGGGGTATGGGTATCAGGTGCAGAAACGCCTGTTATAAGTAAGCAGTTTAGAAAAGACGAAAGTATTTATGATATACAGAAAATTTTAGCAACAGTTTGTATGAAGTAGTCTTATTCTTCACCCACATCTTAGACTTACCCACTGAAATCCTTTCTACCCAAGTGCAATGACGTTCGAATTTAATAAGACCATTAAAGAATGCGGTGTGCCAAAAATTCGTTTTCACGATTTAAGGCACACACGCTACAATCATCATGTCCTTGATATGACCGAACACACTTTCTACCTCAATCTTACGTTTGGAGTAGATCGTGGCGTTCTTGTCACATTCAAGGACTGCTTTAGCTTTAGCTTTCATTTCTTCCAAAATCGGATTTCGTATGTGTAAAATAGTTCTCGGTGGTACTAATTCAAAACCCTAGCCAAAAAAGAAGAGGCACTCGATCATAAATGTATGCCTACCAGAGCAAATACACTTCTGTGGTACACGCACAATTCCAGAAATAAAGTTAGCGAGATTAGATACTAATCTAGTCGAACTCCTTCATCTGCTTAGCCAAAGGTGCTGTAAACGAGATGTTATTTCATTTATTTGCGCATTTGTAACATGTATCGTAATGGGATGATCGATACAAAGATGATTAATAGAGCTGGTGGTGCTGCGAGATGATACAATGCTTCACTTGCTTCGACCCAAATGCGAATCGCCATCGTATCAAACCCTGGAGGTCTTAGTAACAGAGTAGCTGGTAATTCCTTCATCGAACTAACAAAGACCAATGCCCCACCTGCCAAAATACCGGGTAAAATATTCGGAAGAATGACAGTGAACATCACCTTCCACGGCGGGTAGCCTAGGCTTTGTGCCGCTTCATCAATTCGTGGAGAAAGGAGGCTAAGGGACGCTTCCTGTGCTTGCATTGCTTGTGGTAGAAAACGAATGACAGAAGCAATGACGAGTAAAATCACCGTATTATATAATGGTGTATTATTAAAAACAAAGATAATTCCAAGTGCTACGATAACGCCAGGGAGCGCATATCCGGAATAGGATAATTTTTCAATCACCTCGGAAACAATCGAAGGGTAACGCGACTTTAGATAGATGATTGGAAGAGCGAGCAACATACTTACTAAGGCTGCCAATCCAGATACTTTAAAGCTATTAAACACATATACCCAAAACTTGTGATCAAATGCCCCTTCTTGATAGCCAATCACAGACCAATATATTAAAACGATAATTGGGAGGACAAGTGCAACAAGAAAAACCAGCGTTGAAAATCCTAGCGCAATCGGTTTCCATTTTCCAAGTGAAATTGGCTCAGGTCGATTGATCGCACCGGTTGCTGATTGAACATATTCGCCTTTTCGTCTCATTCGGCCTTCGATCCACAAAATGATTAAAGTTAACGCGATTAAAATGACGCTTAGCACGGTTGCAGATAAGTTATCATAACTGCCCATTTGGTAATAAATCGCTGAGGTAAACGTCATATAACGCAGCATCGAAATAGCCCCAAAATCAGATACGACATAAAGTGCAACCAGAATACCTCCTGCACCAATCGCTGGGCGTAGTAGTGGAAGGTTCACTTTCCAAAATACTTCCCACATATTCATACCTTGTGAACGAGCAACCTCTTCATAATTTCGATTCATTCTACGTAGCGCGGCGCTCACAATTATGTATACATAGGGATAAGTGAACATCGTTAAAACGAAAAAGATCCCCCAAAATGTGTACATATTAAACGGGTAATCACCAGAAAACAAAGCTGTTTTATTCCAGAGATCATACATCCAACCTCGAGGACCTAGAAAAATTAAATAGGCGACCGCACCAACATATGGTGGTATGACTAATGGTAAAGCCAACATCCATGACCAAATGTTTCTGCCCGGCAAATCCGTTCGATGCACTAACCAAGCTAAGGTGACACCGATGACAATAGCAACAAATGTGACACAAACTGTTAAACTTAACGTATTCCATAGTAGTTCTGGAATTCGGTCGTCTAATAGTTTTAGCCAACGATCTTTCCCGGCAAAAAATGAACGGATGACTACATAAATAAGTGGAACAGCCATAAATACGGCAGTGAACAAGCTGACGACTAATAAAATTCCACCGTATCGTTTGTCGGTCCATCGTTTATAGATTGGTTTACTTGAAAAAGTTGAGGGATGAGATGTTCCCTCAACTTGATGTTCTTTATTCTCTTGATGACTATTTTTATGTTTATTCATAAGAAATACCACCAAATATATTAATTAAACTAACCTACTCATATTATGCATGAACATGTCGTAAAATGCTAGTGTTCCAATTATCCACCTATTTCTAAATCAAGCCCAGACTTCTCAATCAGCTGACGGGTATCCTCCCACACATCACCTAAATTACGTAACGGTATATCCATAACTTTATAGTCTGTAATTTTAGCTGCTTCATCAATCGCCTCTACTTCTGGATTAATTGGCACTTCCATGGAAGTATAAGAGAATTCTCGCTGATTTTCAGGTAGCATAATCCAATCTAAAAACTTTTTTGCATTTTCTTCGTTTGGTGCATTTTTGATAAATCCGACCCCGGCAGCATTGACAAATGCTCCCATCTCGTCTTCTCCTTGATCTGGATAAATAACGCCAACATTATTATCTGTTGGTTCATTTAATTGTTGGTGGTAATAATAATTATTTACGAGACCAAATTTTACTTCTCCTGAACCTACTGCACGACGAATTTCCCCATGTCCATCTGTAATAATGGCTGCATTTTCTTTAATCGCAGTAAGCCATTCTAATGTTTTTTCATCGCCCCACTCTTTTCTAAGAGCAGAAACGTGAGCTATCATACTACCATTTCCACCACGAGTAATTGCGAACTGACCTTTCCATTTATCATCTGCTAATTCTTCAATTGTTTTTGGCATTTCTTCTTCTGTAATTAAATCTTTATTGTACATAAATACTCTTGTTCTTGCAGACAACCCATACCAAGAATTATCTTCCGCACGATATTTTTCTTCTATGGATTCAACGCCTTCTGCATCATAACCTTGTAAGAATCCATTTTGACGAAGGTGTTCCAATGCCCCGACATCATTGGAGATGATAATATCCGCATGCGGATTTTCGCCCTCTTCTTTAATTTTATTAATAATTTCATCTTTACCACTTAACAGTTTCACAGTTATTCCAGTTTCCTCTTCAAATTTATCTAAAAGTGGTTCAATGAATTTTTCATTACGAGATGAATAAACGACTAATTCGCCTTTATTATTCTCACTTACGTTTTGATCGGAAGCACCTTCCTCTGCATTGTTATTATCTGAAGCTCCTCCACAAGCTGCAAGTGCCGCTAGGGCAATAGCAAGCACCGTAAACGTGATGAACTTATGTAGTCCATTCATTATGTTTCCCTCCTACTAAGAATTAGGTAATATGAATAGTGTGTGGAAAATATGTATGTTTATTTAAAAGTCCAACAAATTTTTTCCACAGTCTATCCTAATTACCATAAAGTGTTCGTTATACTATAAATCAGTTTACTGATAATGATTCTCGTTGTCAATCAATATCTGATAAATTTTTATGTTTTTTGCAATAAAAAAACTCGTAGAAACTTTCGTCTAAGTCCCTACAAGCTTTCATGATTTCATTCAAATTTTCGTCCATTAGTCTACTAATGCGACTAATTCTGGTGTTATATCAAATGAAATAGATGAGCCGATTTCGATATGTTTTTCCACGGGAGCATAAATTAGCAAATGTTGATCAGTGGTATCCTCTTCTTCTGATAAACGTACGAATAATTCCTGATACTCACCACTGTAAACAACACGAGCAACTCTTCCTTTATAGCGCCCCTCCCCATTCTCAAGCAAACGGCAACCTTCTGGACGAATGGAAATCATGACATCTTCATCGATTGCTTCTTTTGTTTTTTCTGCTAAACAAATCCGACCTATTTTAGTATCAACATGTTTTAAATCTTCTGCCACTCTTCCTTGTAGCAAATTGGTACGACCAACAAATTGAGCAACAAAACAGTTCGTTGGACATGTGTATATATCACGCGGGTGGGCTACTTGTTGAATAACCCCTTCATTCATGACAACGACGCGATCTGACACAGCGAATGCATCCTTTTGGTCATGCGTAACGATGATAGCAGTTGTTTCTGCCTTTTTCAAAATATCGGTTATCTCGTGCCGCATTTTTTCTCGTAAGCTTGCATCTAAATTACTAAACGGTTCATCCAATAAAACAACATTTGGCTGCGGTGCCAACGCCCGCGCTAAAGCGACACGTTGCTGTTGTCCACCAGACAATTCGTTTGGATAACGTTTAGCATATTCTGCTAAATCTACTAGCTCAAGTACTTCTCTTACCCGCCGGCGTTTATCGCCCCGTCGCCATTTGTTAAGCCCGAACGCAACATTTTTTTCAATCGTTAAATGAGGAAAAAGTGCATAATCTTGAAACACCATCCCTACACCACGTTTCTCCGGTGGAACAAAGGTCTTTTCATCATAGACCGTTTTTCCATCAATCTCAATCGTTCCAACAGTCGGCTGCTCAAATCCGGCGATTAATCTTAATATCGTTGTTTTTCCGCATCCACTTGGACCTAAAATGCTTACAATTTCCCCTTGTTGGATCGTCAAATTAAAATTGTCTACAGCTGGTTTATCTAAGCGATTAAAGACCTTTTTTATATTCGTTAGTTTGATAAAACTCATTTCAGATCCTCCTCAAATGCCATTTTTCACATCGCCGATTGAAATGAGAATGATTTTCATTTACGTATTCACTTGAAGTATATCAAACCTAGGCTCGAAGGTCAATAACTCTAAGAAAACTACTGTTAATCCGATGACTTTGTGGCTAATGTATGAACAGGTATTTTGAGGACCCGTGATAAATCAGTATCTTCGTGGTTATTTCGGGATTCCCTTGGTTAAATTGAGAGCTCCCTGGTTATTTTGGAATTCTCGTGGTTGAATCGAGATTTGCGTGGTTGTTTTTGGTTCTGTCTTTGGTTCTGTCTTTAGTGTATTCTGCAGTTCGTTCCATTATACTGTTTCATACCGCTTCTACCTGACATTCTTTAATATATTGAAGTGTATTATTTATAGAATTAGGTACTTCAATTTCTTCATGTTCAATTGCTGGTAATAAAAATAATTTCTCACAAATATCTTGGTCAATCTGATTACCACTATTATCTACAGCTGAAAATATTAGATACTGTTCAGTTTCGACAGACTCTACATTAAGCAAATCTAAATAAAGCCAGCCGTCAGTACCAACTAACGATTCAATAACATGAATCTTACCTTGATAATCACAGTATCTAAAGGTAACCTCTTTCGGTATTTACTCCCTACTCTTGGCTTGGTTAACCTTTTTTCAGCTAAAGGGGGTGATAACCGATAGTGAACAACATTGTTAGTATCTTCTCCCTTTTTTCTGTGAAAATCAATTAACCATGGCTGAAGCGGTATACCCCACAATCAAATTGGATACCCTATTAACGACCAAAAAAAGGCAATAGGAAAGCAGAGCTACCTTATTTTTAGGTATCTCGTATATTTCTGAACCTTTTTGGTTATACTAATTTATTTACTGCTCTCGAAACGGTTCTTTTCGAGAAATGATGCAGTAAATGATGGTAAGCATTCGGTGCGCGATCGCAACGAGTGCTTTTTTCTTTCCCCTGCGTGCCGCCAATGACCAATATTTCGCTGCCAAACGTTGATTCCTACATCGAGACAAAGCCCAAGCCGCCTCACATAACGCCGACTTGATATGCGGATTCCCCTTCGTCGTTCGGGTACTTTTTCGTTTTCCAGCACTTTCATGATTTCCCGGCGCGACTCCCGCCCATGAAGCGAGGTGTTGAGACGTTGGAAATTGTCCCATATCGACTCCGATTTCAGCGATAATCACGGCAGCGGTTTCCTTCTTGACCCCCGGTATGGTCACAAGAAGCTCCATCTCTTGTTTGTATACTTGTAAGAGTTGGTCGATTCGTTCTTCGATGTCTCGAAGTAAACTTTCCAACGATTCGATGTGCTTCCACGATTGGCGAATCATGAACAGTTGATGGTTGGTCAATGTACCAAAGAGAGAATCCTGAATTTGTTGTTTTTTCCTCTTCATACTCCTGTGAATGCAAGCATCGACTTCGGTTTCTTCGATGTATCCCTGTTTCATTAAACGTTCCAGTAGCTTTCGCCCAGATACACCAAATACATCCGAAATCACGGAACTTAACTTGATATTGGAACATTCCAACACTTTTTGAATGCGGTTTTTCTCCGCGGTTAACTGCCCGATCCATTTTTTGCGCAAGCGAGTTAAATCCCGTCATTCTCGAATGTTCTCAGGAGGTACGAAACTCTTCTCGATCAATCCGTAACGCAACAATTTGGCGATCCATTCTGCATCGGAAACATCGGTTTTTCTCCCCGGTACATTTTTGATTCGCTGAGCGTTGGCAAGTGTAATGTCAAAGTAATCTTCCAAAATATTGAACACAGGTTTCCAGTAAACGCCCGTACTCTCCATCGCAATATGAGTGACACCACGATCTTCTAACCATTTCAGAAGACGAAACAAGTCTTTCGTGAAAGTAGGAAATGTTTCAACTTCCTTTTGAACGTGTTCTTCCTCTCCAAGAAGAGCACAAACGACAATTGTTTCGGCATGGATATCTAATCCTGCACAACGATGATAAAGAACATCCATGATTCTTACTCCTTCCATCGATAAATTCGCAAACAGGGAGTCCATTTGCACGTTAGGCATTTTTCTGTTCGTAGTCACCTTTTCACACGAAAAGGGCTGACAATGGGTGGAACACCAAATGGACTCAAACAGTTTTTATTACAGGGTCGAACCACCATTAAAGAGAACGTCTTTCAAAACTGTTTGCGTTCATATCCATTATGGGAAGGAATGATGGATTTTCATGCATGAGTGGGGAGTAAAATTACTCATGGATGTTTTTATTAGCAGGAGCTATCGGCTTTTTAGGATTTACATTTTATTTTAATAGAAAATATGGGTTGAAATTTTTATTAAAACATGTCGTAATGGTAATTATAGGAATCCTTCTAGCTTCCATTGTAGAGGGATTGATTACATTAAATTTATGAAAGTCGGGAGTCAAAATGAGAGCAGCATGGATTAAATGGAAGATTTATATAAGATGGAAAAATCAATGGGGTAAATTTTTAAATAGAAGAGGGTATTCAGGATATATATTTGCGATCACAGCTTTTTTTCTTGATGTCATAGAGGCTATTTTTTATTTTTTTCTGCATATGCTGTATTAAAACTCAATCTCCCTGGGGTTCTTCCTGCGAGAAATAAATTACTTAATAGTGCCAAAATGATTGTTCCAATTGTTAAAAAAACGACACCATGCCATCCGTAATTTTCCCATAAAAGGCCGGGAATCCAACCGCCAAGGCTTCCTCCTAAATAGAAAAACACCAAATATAAAGACGTAGCAGCTCCCCGTGAATCGGCGGCCATATCTGTCACATAAGCTGTTGTTGCTGATTGAGAAGCAAAATTTCCGAGCGTCAACAATGATGATCCCACAACAAGCGCAGGAATCGTTGGCCAAAGCGTTATGAAAATACCGATTCCGCCAAGAATATGCCCCATACTCATTGTCCAACGCCGTCCAATCTTATCAGATATCATGCCGGCTATAGGAGCGGAGAAAATGCCGAACGCATATGTAGCATAAAGCAACGAAATTTGTGTATTGCTTAACTGAAAAGGTTGAGCAACATAAAAAGGAATATATGTGAAAAAGCTAATAAATGCGAAGAATTGCGAAAAACCTATAGTGAATGTACCTATCAGAGCAGGATTTTTAAAATGTATGCCAAAACTTTGTTTCTTCCTTTCTCTTTGATAGTTAGGTTTAGGGAGATATTTCCAAACTAAAAAAGCAACGACCATGGAATACACCGCGATTATTGAAAAAACAGTCCTCCAGGAAAATGTGTCGGCTATCGGTCCAGAAATAACCCGTCCCAGCAATCCGCCCGCCACATTAGCACTTACATATACTCCCATCACTCTTCCACGTTGATTTAGAGGAAATTCTTCAGATACATATGCCATCATCACAGCCAAGATGCCAGGTATGATGAGACCATACATACATCGCCAAAATAAAATTGATGAAAATGATTCACTAATGTAAATCATCATACTCGGAAAAATTAATAATATACTTGCAAAAAGAATAACTTTTTTTCGATCCCATTGGTCCAATAATTGTGCAAATACAAAAGATGACACGGCTAATGAAATAATGGTAATCGAAATAGCTGAGCTTGCCGTTGCTATCGATATATTAAATTCTTGAGTCCACAACGGGAGTAGAGGCTGTGGTGCATAAAGAACAATGAACGCATTTGCTGTAGCTACAAAAATAATGAATAAACGTAACATATAGTGACTACTCCTCCGCTATCTTTTATTGTTGAAGTCATCTTTTTAATGTTTACTGAGAGCATCGGCCGGTTCATATTCAATAATGCAGCCTATACAATGAATGACATCCTTATATGGAAAACAAATTACCGAGGATGAGAAGAGTTCTTTTCGTTTAACAAAAAAGTAACTCTTTTAAATAATTCGAGATACGAAAGAAATATCCTTCATTTTTTTATCCTCACGCCTCTTTCAATCTATAATCGTTCCAAATATATAGAAAAAAGAACAGCCAACCATATGAATGCGGCTGCACTTTCGAATCCTATTTAATAGAATCTACTTTTTTCGAAAATACAAATTCAGAGTCGCCAACGCCACTTATTCTATAAATCGTATCATTTTCCTCAAGAACAATATTGTCTCAGCCAATTCACTTGAAATAACCGTTACTATCAGAGCCTGTATCAACCAATATCCGATTGTATTTGATAATTGAATTTTGAGCCACTCCGATCTAACTTTGCAACTGGTAAATCTGCATAAATCTTGATGTCAAAAAAGCTTCCTTGTCTTATAATAGGCATAGGGGGTCAACCTTAAGTCGATAGATTGTTTGCCCGCTTACTTATTTCGACATTTTCGGGAGCACTTCTTATTTAGTGCTTAGAAATCTTTGAGTCTGGATGAATAATATTTATAAAATTCATTCAATTTATTATTTTTAGTATTGTTCAAAATTAATGTAATATTAATGATGAAGAGAAAGGTAAAATTACAACACTAAACTCATACACTTGCTTAAATGCCTTGAACAAGAAACTAATTACAAAGCTTTGATTTATTTAGACTGCTAGCTTTTATCAGTATGGGAAACTTATTTGATATACCCAAAAACGTTAATTCCAGTAAAAATATCCAAAGTTAAGGTAAAAGAAAGTTATTCCAAAATTATCTAGGTAAGTTACCTTTTATCACGGATTCAGGTATCTATAGGATATATGGGTAAAGATATATTTTAAACATTACAACTGCTTATAAAATTCTTAATAACCCAAAAATCTAAAGGAAGAAGGGAAAGCATTGAATTACTTAGTAAAGCAAAAAAGATTTGTAGCTAATTTGTTTAAAGCTAGATTCCCATTTATATATATTCCAACTTGGGAAGAGCAAAGAGCACTAGCACTTATTAATGACATTGCCTATGATCAACAGTTGATTAAAACAACAAGAAAATTATTTACTTGGAAGATTACGGAAGGGATTGTAGGAGAGGGTATACGTAAAGACGATACGAAGGTTCCTGTAAAAGCATTAGAATTTATTGAAAAGTATGATGAGCCCGCTATTTTTGTACTGCAAGACTTCCATGTTTATTTTGGTGATCAAGGAAGATTACCAGATCTTCTTGTGATAAGAAAACTACGTGACATTGTAATGAGTTTAAAACAAAGTGTTAATCCAAAGAATATTGTATTTTTATCTCCAATTCTTAAATTACCGCAAGATTTGGAGAAAGATATTACAATTGTTGATTTTCCTTTACCAACCTTTACTGAAATGAAGCAACTGCTTGATGAAATGATTGAAGTAAACCGACAAACAGGAAGAATTGAAATTAACTTAAATGAAGAAGAAAAAGAAAAACTCGTAAAAGCATCATTGGGTTTAACACTTTCGGAAGCCGAAAATGCCTTTGCACGGGCAATGGTTGATGATGGAAAATTATCAATCAAGGATGTTGAAGTAATCCTTCAAGAAAAAGAACAAATCATTAAGAAAACAGGGATACTAGAATTTATATCGAGTAATCTTAATATGGATGAAGTCGGTGGATTAGAAAATTTAAAACGTTGGTTGAAAAAAAGAGATAAATCTTGGTTAGAGTCTGCGCAACAATATGGTTTACCAGCTCCAAAGGGTGTGCTCATTACAGGTGTTCCAGGTTGTGGTAAAAGTTTAATAAGTAAAGCGATTAGTGGAATGTGGCAGCTTCCATTACTGCGATTAGATATTGGAAAAGTGTTTAGCGGCATTGTTGGTAGTAGTGAAGAAAATATGAGAAAAGCGATTCAAACAGCTGAAGCCATTGCTCCTTCCATCTTATGGATTGATGAAATCGAAAAAGGATTTAACGGAACTAGTTCATCTGGAGATAGCGGGACAAGTTCTCGTGTTTTTGGACACTTTTTAACTTGGATGCAAGAAAAAGAAAAATCCGTATTTGTAGTTGCCACTGCAAACAATATATCGGCACTTCCTCCTGAAATGTTGCGAAAAGGTCGATTTGATGAAATTTTCTTTGTTGATTTACCAACACATAGAGAACGTATTGAAATCTTCCGAGTTCATTTAAAGAAAAGATTAAATAACCCAAGCGTAAAAGGTAATTTTGAAATTAGTACTGAAAACCTGGAAAAATTGGCTGACATGACGGAGGGGTTTGTAGGAGCAGAGATTGAACAAGTTGTCATAAATGGATTATTTGAGGCATTTTATGAAGAACGAAGTGTTCAATTTAGTGATTTTGAAAAAGTTTCGAAATTAATTGTACCACTTGCGGTGACACAGGCTGAACAAATTAAAGAGATTCGTGAATGGGCTAGTGTTAGAGCGGTTGCGGCTACGCCTAGAGAAGATCGAGCGGAGTATTGCGAATCAAATAGCTCTAACATGGATATGGATATTAAGTCCACTCGTGGCGGTCGTGCGATTGACTTTTAATAGAAGTAGGTGAATGAATTGAGCATTGAACTTTTGTTAGTTCCAATTGGTATTGCAACAATTAGTTCGATTAAAGCCTTTGCAAATCAAAAAAATGATTCCTTTATCATTCCAACGATTATGAAGAAAGAAGATTTACTTCAAAAATCGATTGAACAGTATGGTTGCAAAGTGACAAAATTGACTGAACAAAATTACCAAACGACAATTGAAGATCTTCAAATTTATTTTCAACTAACTGAACAGGGGTATTTTGAAGCGATATTTAACAATAGTGTTGACACACAAGCTGCCATGGAATTTATTGAAAATTTACAGACAGAATACAAATATCTAATACAACAAGAAACTTATCAACATTTACTTAAACAAGCAGCAGAACATGGCCTACATCTGGAATCGGAAATTATGCAAGAAGACCGAACAATTGTTTTAACTTTTAATGTCAACAATATTTCTAAATAGGTGATGCTATGGGAACCAAAAAAATACAGATCAAATTGACAGAAGACGGTAAAATCTTTGCGGAAACAATTGGCATGAAGGGACAAGAATGCATCAAGTATATTGACCTTTTGGAGAAACTACTCGAATCGGAAACAGTTGATTCAAATTATAAAGAAGAATATTTTCAATTTGAAGAAACTATAACTGAACAAAATAAATTGAAGCTAAAGGAGGAGTGAATGATGCGGAGTATAACCGAGAAGGGGATAGGTTGGGAATTACGTAACTCCATCTGGATGCTATGGGTCTTTTTCCCTTTTGCTTTTTTTAATTATATTTCTTTTTTCTATGCAGCTTTCAGAGTAAGACAAAGAAAATGGTTTTTTGCAGGACTCATATATACTTTACCTTTTATCATATTTTTAATTGCAGAAGAAGGACATTTCTTATTTGATATCGCGGTTGCATTAGCACTTATTAGTTGGGTTTCTTCCATCTTTCATGTTTTTAGAATTAGACCTGAATATTTACTCCGTCTTGAATCACAGCAAAAAGTACAAGAAAAAAATTTAAAGCAATTAAAAGAAGCTATTGCGAAAGAACATATCCTTGAATCGAATGATGAACAGCAAGTGATTTCTCCAAAGGAAGAATTTATAAACCCAATGCAGCCATCAATTGAAAACGAAAGCGTAAGTAAACGAATCGATGTCAATCATGCTTCAGCAGATGAAATTGCAAAGGTACCTGGGGTTGGATTGATTTTTGCGAAAAAAATACTTGCAGAGAGAGAAAGGGTAGGATTCTTTCAAAATTTCGAACACTTTATCCAAGTTCTTGGGATTAAGCCTCATGTAGCTGAAAAAATGAGACCATATTTACAGTTTAATACTGACGATAATAATCAAGGAAATCAAAAGAAAAAAATGGAACGAGGAAGAGTTGTGGACTTTTGATGGAACTGTACATACATCGTTATATTCCAGTTACTGAAGTGGAAGGACCAGGCAAAAGATTTGCAATTTGGGTACAAGGTTGTTCAATTCGTTGTAAAGGGTGTGCCGTTCCTTGGACTTGGGTAAATGAAAACGGTACAAAAATGAATGTGGAGAATTTATTTGAATTCATTAAAGATAGTAAAGAGCAAAACGAGATTGAAGGCGTCACATTTCTTGGAGGAGAACCGTTTGATCAAGCTGAAGCCTTAGGGGAACTAGGAAGAAAAGTGAAACAACTCGGCTTAACAGTTATGACATTTACAGGGTATTTATATGATGATTTGAAAAAACAAAAACAAAATCAACAGCTGCTATCAGTGACAGATTTGCTAATCGATGGACCTTTTATCGAAGAAAAATTAGATTTAAGCCGTCCTTGGGTTGGTTCATCCAATCAAAACTATCATTTCCTCACGGATGTTTATAAACATTTAGAAACGAACTTTCATCAATTTCAAAATAAAATTGAAATTCGAATTTCTCAAAATGGTACAATCTCAGTGAACGGAATGGCAACGAAAGATACATTGAAAGAAATATTGAATCAGCACACTTTTAAACGTATCCGATCAAATACTTAATTTTTATTTGTTAGGTGCACTTGATAAAGAAACAATAGATAATCCCCTACCTTTCAGGTACCGTCAAAAATTTTGTGTAATACAAGATAGATAGGGGGTCTCTGAAAGGGATTTGGAATGTTTCTCCACACGGGGCTGTCCAGAAAATCAAATCCCCATAAAAAACAAAAAATCATAAACATCGATATATCAACGTTTCTAAAACATCAAAGGGGGCGTCAATAAGTAGTAAAAACGACTTATTAGACACCCCCATGTGGAAAGTGGGAATCCTCCTATTTTTTTGATTTGCATTATTTAGTTCTTCAAACATTTGCTCGAGGGCTGCTTGTACTTCGGCCAATCCTGGCAACTTTCGCTCTGCCCATTTCTCATTAGCTGATAAGTACTGACCACCGTTACAAATATAGGAAGATAGTACATGAGGCACCACTGTATGGAAACAACAAAATTGATCGCAGTTTCCCCTCTTCGAATGTAAACTCTCTGGAGCACGCGTTCCTTTTACAGGTTCGATATCAACAATTTCTTTTTTTTTTGGATAGGATTAAGATGCGGTAAGTATTTTGACAGAAAAATACCCCGAAATCAGAAATGTTTATTTTCCGAAATCGGGGTTGGAGTTTATTTTAATAGGGCATAAAAAAGAAAAGGGATTTAGAAGATAAGAAAAAACATGATGATATGATCCCCTTATAGTAGACAGAAAAAAGACAGGAAAGATTGCAACTTTGGGATGGCGTTTTTAGTTGGAAAACGAACTCTGTATAGGTTGAATGTTTTAACTTGGCTAGTCTAGGATTAATTGACCAAATCCTCAATCATAAGGTTGTGGTTGCCAGGTCATTTTCACCTAGGCAATCGATTACTTTCTCGTATACCAACCGGCGGCAGATGTTATTGCGAAGCTTTATAATGCAGGATGATAGGCTTATTTTTTTCATTGTTGCTTTATATAAACTAATTTCACCAGTTGTATGTTCGGAGTCTGCGGAATCAGCCACAAAATTTTCATTTAATGATATAGTCCAAATCTCTTCGTTATGTCTCATTAAAACAACAGCAAGAGTGCCAAACTGAGTAATATGATCCCAGTAAAATAATTCCTTTTTACCATTATGAGTAACAGAAATTCCTTCTGAATTGCTCACAACCTCAACGTTATTTCCTTGCCACCGACCATGGATTTCAGCCCCGACATAATAATAAGACCTTCCGTTACCGCGATCACCATAAGTCCCGATAAATTGTTGAATCGTATGATCAACGGTTTTATATGTAACGGCGGCAATAACATTCGCTAACTATTCCACTTTAAAATTCCCCATCTGTTTTATAGGGAAGCCTTTCTTTTGGACGAGACAGAATTCCGTAATAAGACCTCAAGTAAACGGCATCCCCACTCTAATTGATAATACATGTTTAAAATCAGGCGATATACTTATGATATTTTTAACTTTTTTACCATTTGCAACAAACAATCCCTCATTGACTACTTATTCCATCCAATTTCTGGATGATGCGTCTCAAACCCTAGGATATTTTACTTAAAATAGAAAGTTTTAGGCTCTTCACCACAAAATGTACTTGACAATCAGGTTGTTTTCTGATCAAGGGTACAAAAAATGCGAAATTTCCTGTATGGTAAAGGTGACCAAACCATCAACCATGGAGGAAATTTCGCATGCAATCTCAGTTTATCAAAGATTTGATCACTTTACCAGACTTTCTTATTCAAGGAGAACGAAAAGAGGGAGAACGATGGATTTTTGAACTTTCCCTCCCTCCTCATTGTCCGATCTGCCCGACTTGCTTCGGACGGACAACCAAAATATCATCGAAACGAAAACAATGGATTCATGGCTATACCAATACGGTCGGTTTATTTTGGATTGAACTTCCCATAGAAAGACGGCGTTGCCAAGCCTGTTTTCTGACGTTCACCGTTTCTTATCCGGGACTTCCGTCTCACAGTATCGCGACGGAATCGTTTCAACATTGGGTCGCCCAGTTATGCATCGGAAAAACGATTCAAGAAGTCGCTCGCTTGTTACAACTCGCCTATACGACAGTAGAACGCTGGTTTTATCAATATGCCCCGGCTCTTTTACCAACATCGAATCCTACAGTAGTATGTGTGGATGAATTCGCTTTCCGAAAGGGACATGATTACGGAGTAGCGGTGATGGACACACAGACTCGGAATGTCCTTTCCATTGCTTCTGGAAAAAATGAAGAAGCCATTGTGGAGGCGCTTCAACCCGTCGCCTCCAAAGTGAAGTATGTTGTCAGCGACTTGGCTCCTGCCATGAGAAAAGCCATTGAAAAGGTATGTCCAAAAGCCATCCATGTTCTTGACCACTTCCATGTGATTCAGTTATTCACCGATGCACTGGAACGTTGTCGCAAATACCTTGCCAAAGGCGGAACCAAACATGGAAGCGTTCGCCGCGTGTGCCGATTGTTAAGCCAACGTCCAGAAAAATTAACAGAAGAAGAGAGACAGGAAGTTCGACAATGGTGCCAAGAAAGTGCTTATTTACGTGATGTCTATCAAGCACTTCAACATTTCCGTTACGTATCCAAAAGCCAAACAAGAAAGCAAGCCGAAACTCGTTTGACCCAATGGTTTGACCGGTACCTTTTTAGCGACTGTGCCGCCGTACGCAGTATTGCCAAGGCACTCATCACCCGAAGAGACGCAGTGCTTTCTTGCATCGTTTTTTCTTACTCAAATGGTCCAATGGAAGGAATCAACAACAAAATAAAATTGATCAAAAGGCGAGGATATGGGTATCGAAATATCCAGCGTTTTACTTTGCGTGTCCGTCTAGAGACCTCTATCACATTTTAACGTAAAAATCAAGTACATCTTTTGGTGATGAACCAAGTTTTAGGTAGATTATTTAAATTTTTCCTTATAATCATTTAACTATTTACTGTAGATGAGCAAATTCGCTAACATAAATTTACAACCAAACAAAAAAAGAGACATGAACCCGATTCCTTGATTAGAATAGATGTGTCACCAAAATTATTCACAAGGAGGTTCATGTCTCATGAATAGATTAGCACATCATCAAGGAATCCACAAGTTTTTCACGATGTTGGGGTTGGCACTTTATTTTTCAAAACCTGTCATGAAGCATCTCGTTCATATCGTGGATGCGATGATCACGAAAGGCTTTTCTGGAACGTTGACCGATCTTCATCATTGGAGCTTTCACCCCAATCATCGAACGACACTCAGCCATTTTTTCACGAAAAGCCCTTGGGATGAAGAGACGCTGCTTCGCAAACTTCAACAGTGGATGCTTCGTCGTGTCGAACGCATCGCCAAACAGGAGAATCAACCCCTTTTTGTTTCGATCGATGATACGATTTGCCAAAAAACCAAGCCTTCGTCACAGGCAACGCACGCCATTCAAGGGTGTGATTGGCACTATTCTCACACAGAGAAAAAGTCGATCTGGGGACATTCTCTCGTTTGGCTCATGGTTCATACGATGACCCAGGCTTTTCCCTTTGCGTTCCGCCTCTACGACAAGGCGGCTGGGAAAAGCAAGGGGGAACTCGCGATCGAGATGCTTTCTTCTTTGGATGTACACCGTCCTGTTTATGTGCTGATGGACTCTTGGTATCCATCGCAAAAGCTCGTGGAAGCTTGTCTGAAAAAGGGATTCCACGTAATCGCAATGCTCAAGACGAATCGGGTTCTTTATCCAAAAGGCATCGCCATCCAAGCCAAACAGTTTGCCCGCTATATCGAACCGAACGACACCCATCTCGTCACGGTGGGAGAAGAGCGTTATCGCGTGTATCGCTACGAGGGAGCGCTGAAAGGTCTCGATGATGCCGTTGTGCTGCTCGCTTGGAAAGCCGATCAGCCGATGACACCTGAACATCTTCACTGCGTCTTGAGCACCGACCGGGAGCTAAGCGATGAAGAGATCTTGCGCTACTATGCCCAGCGTTGGTCGATCGAATGCTTTTTTCGACAAGCGAAAGACCAGCTGAAGCTCGATGGGTACCGCGTTCGCGGACGTCGGGCGGTGAAACGCTACTGGATCTTGGTGCAGCTTGCTTACGTGTACAGCATGTTCGAGTCGAACAGCGATTTTTCTGATGGGCTCGATCTTCTGCGCAAGAGAAAAGGACATAGCCTCGTGGAGTTCATTTACCGTGCAGCGAAACAAAATATTCCCATTGATACCGTGAAAAAACAGCTCCACGTGGCATAAGGGGTACCCTGTTTGCCTCTTTTACATGGTAATTATTGTAATTAAAATTGCTCAACTACAGTATTTATTTAAAAAGCCGATTATAAATAATGAAATTGTTTGGTTTTCAATTTAATTATCACTTTGATGACTATTGTGTGCAGAAAAGCTTTGCGGAAGACCAACCAAACATGAACTCTGCAAGTTCCGATTTTTGCAATTACGGGATATCTGGAAGTAGGTACGCTTTTTACATAGCACGAATCACAATATTAATCTGGTCCAAACCCGTACTACTATAGTTCGTTTGTTGATACTTTAAAAAAACAACACAACGCAGACTGGAAACTGGCGATTTTAACTATGGCAATCACATTTTAATCGTCGATTTAAAAACAGGTAAATCAATCGATTTCTTTAGTGCATTGAATTTTTACTATGAAAGCAAAGTTGAACCATTACCTTCCATTAATTATTTAGATAGGGAGGGAATAACCGTGAAAATTGATCTTGGATATATCGGAGCAATAGTCGCTCGAAATAGAGCCAAAATGCCAACCGTACACGAAATCAAAAATCCATTGGCCGGACAACAAGTGGAAGTCATCCGAAACGGACAAGCCTATAAACTTACGATTTCGGATGAAATCAAACAAGTTCAAGGCTTGATGGCCATACCGATGGAAAAGTTTTTTCACGTAGAAAACGCTGACCCTTCTGATATTTTCTCTTATCGGCCAAAGGATCAATGGCTTGTGTTCAGCCAATATTTATATGAATCCAAATACTTTGATTCGCTAAGTAATGAAGAAGTAAAAAAAGTAGAATCCATCTTACAACACATAACGGACGGAGTAGATAGTTTGTCGCCATATCTAGGGATTAGCCTTTTTGGAATTAGTAAAGAACAACAGCATTCTTATGAAGCCCATCTTGAATTGGCTTCTTCAACAGCTGCACTTCAATACTTCAGTGATACGTTTTTAAGCGGTGATGTAAAAAAAGGATTTGATCAACTGATTCAAGATTATGTCCGCCACAATACGAAAATAGCCATAAATCACCAATCGGTAGAGGAGCGATTCATCGCAGCACGAGCCAAAATCAGGTCACTAAATGCTCCTTTAACATACCAACAAAGCCGTGAGCTGTCCATGACGAATAAACTTGGGAAAACGGTATATACACAAGCAGAAATTGAATCAGTCATCAAAAATTATCAAGAAATGTTTGAGAGCATTCAAAATGAAGAAGATTTGTCTGGAGTGCTTGCAAAAGCAAAAGAACAACTGCTTTCATTTGCTACGAAAGGCATCTCACCAAGGGATATAGATTACCAATTTGCAAGAGATTTTGTTGCACAGCGTGCCGATGACACATTCAATCGAATTGAAAATTACTGGCGTATGTTATTGCAAGAAAAATAAATTGTTCATTTGATCCGTGTTAAAAGATAGGGGGAAGTTTTTGTACTTTTTAACAAAAGTTGAGCAAAATATTGAAAAAGCTCAACCAACAGAAAATTGCTTGCAATGAAAATTACCGCTTAATAACTGAAGAAATCAATAATCTGCTTTCGAATAAACTGAAGCTTAAGCTGGAAAAATCTACTATCAATCCAAACGTGAACGAAAGAAATATGAGGAAAGATTACAAAATGATTTAATAGACATTTCAATGAACTAACTTCTGAGATGCTTCACCGTTTGGTTGATCGAATCGAAATAAAAGAAGATGTTTCACCAAAGATTTATTATCATTTCAAAAATGATATTTTAAAAGAATAAAAGATATAGGAAAAGCACGTTTCATGATTTCCAGAAACGTGCTTTCAGCTTATCGACAAAGTCGACAAACTGGGATTAGTTTAAAAAGCTAATCTTTTTGATTCCATTAAAAGCCAGTTACGAGTGGCATAGGGGGATACCGCGATAATAAAGAAAGCTAAGGTTCTATGAATTAAGACTTCATATTTTAGTGTTTATGATAAATTAAATCAGTTTCGTAACTATCACCGCTGTAATTATTTTTTTAAATACAATCTCTTTAATTCTTCTGTTTCTTCTTTCTTTAATTTAAAATTATAATGTGAAATGATCTTTTTCATTAAGGAGTCAAATTGCTTTAAATAAAAGCCATAATTGTAAATTATCACAAATGCACTTGGCAATCTTTTGTTTCGGACAATTGGGATTATATTATTCTCAAAAGACAAGAAAAAACATCACAACGATCGTCATTTATTTTATCAATATTTATTTTTCCAATTTCTTTCCTATACAAAGAAAAATAATTTTTTCCCTATATGATCTTCAAGGATTTTATTTGCTTTATTAACATCTTCTCCTATATTTCGCAGCATTTTTCTTACGCTATTACTTGGTTTATCTTGATTAAAGTAACTATACACAACAATATAAAATGCCAATTGGCCAAATTCCGAATCGGCATATTGTCCAATCAAAAATTCTTTATTTCTTTGGACTTCATATAATCTCATTTTTTTGTTGACAATATCAGTTTTACATCTTATAGACATATCGAAATACACATTGTCTTTATCATAATTTTTTTGATAGACAGAAACTTCTTTTAACGATTGGTTATCATTTTCAACGATAAAAAGATTAAGATCCTTCTTTAAGAGTTCTAGCACATTCATCATGGACTCCACTTCCTTACAGAAACAAGTTCAATTAAATCTTCTTCAATTAATTTCATTAATTGTATAAGGTTTCCCATTTTCATGGTATTTTACAAATTGTGTTCCCCCGCCTGGTCTGCCAAACCAAGGCGCAGCTTTACCAGATTTAACATTGAAGTCTTCCAATACTCGATAACTTCGTCACTATGCAATACGAGCGCTCTCTCTTCATACGGAACACCTTTGGAGAAAAGAAGCCCCCAGTTGGTTCTCCATATCTATCTATTAACATTCCATTTTTCAGGATTGTGTCAACCGGCTCTTCTGTGAATCCATCATTTGGAGCCATATTACTTCTCCAGTTTCTTGATATTTTGGATTATCATATACATCTTTATATTTAAGGTACTTTTCCTCACTGGGTGGATACATCCATTTTTCAATTTTCGCTTTATCACCTGGGCTTAAACCTTTTGAATTATCTCTAATTTCTTTTATGTCCTCCACATTCACCCCATCGACCTTGCTCAAGTATGCCTGGATTTTGTTTTCCGCCGGAACCTGAACATCCCCAACCCCTTCCATGGCGAATCCTATTTGCCGGTCAGGGTTCGTATTTTTCAGATTTTGTTATGGCGTTGTCTACGAATCGGCCGACTTTAGGCGCACCGTTTGCTGCGCCGGTTTTCAAATGCTGCGGCACTTCTAATTCATTAGCCTCCTACTCGATGTTTAGGGAAGCTAAAGCTACATAGTGAATAACCGTGAGAAAGAAATTTTATATGTTTTTCCAGTTTGAAAAGTTCGTGAAATTTTTCAAACTGTGGGAAAATGTTCAAATGGAAAGGATAAGTCCCGACATCTTGCCAAGTTATTGTTAAAAATTAGATTTTAATATAAATTAATTGTAAGCGCTGACAGTTTATAGTTGCAACTATAAGCACCTTGACATTTTTGCTATGGCAATCATCTTTTGCATGAAATAACAGATCCCACAAATTTCTTCTTAAGTATTGTTATTTAATTGCTAGAAAAGGAGTGGATCAAGGATGATGCAAAAAATCCAACGGTTCGGTGGGGCGATGTTTGTGCCAGTATTATTATTCCCATTTGCGGGGATACTTGTAGGCCTCACAATTTTATTTAAAAACGGGGATATTATGGGTTCTTTGGCTGATCCAGATGGAGCATGGTATAAATTCTGGACGGTAATAGAGGAAGGTGGATGGACAGTATTTAATCAAATCCCGTTGCTTTTTGTTGCCGGCCTCCCTATTGGATTAGCGAAAAAAGCACACGCGAGAGCTGTTTTAGCAGCACTCGTAACCTATTTAACTTTCAATTATTTTGTAAACGCTATTTTAACGATTTGGGGGGAAAATTTTGGTGTCGATTTTAGCCAAGAAGTTGGAGGAGTGAGCGGGTTAACGGAAATTGCCGGTATTAAAACTTTAGATACAAATATTATCGGTGCGATTGTTATTTCTTCCATTGTTGTTTTAATCCACAATCGATATTTTGACAAAAAACTACCAGATTTCCTAGGTATCTTCCAAGGAACATCCTTTGTTGTCATTGTTTGTTTTTTTGCTATGTTGCCTCTTGCCTTGCTTACCTCGTGGGGATGGCCGATAATTCAGAACGGAATTGCTTCTTTACAAGGGTTTTTGGCTTCCTCTGATGTATTAGGGGTTTGGTTGTATACATTCCTTGAAAGAATCTTAATTCCAACGGGGCTGCACCATTTTATATACGGTCCTTTTATCTACGGCCCGGCAGTTGTTGATGGCGGAATTGCAAAATATTGGATGGAGCATTTATCAGAATATGCAACAAGTGCTCATTCATTAAAAGAAATGTTCCCGGAAGGCGGTTTTGCTTTGCATGGTATGTCCAAAATTTTTGGAATCCCTGGCATTGCATTAGCGATATACGTAACAGCAAAACCTGAGAAAAAGAAAATCGTATCAGGTATGTTGATTGCAGCAACTTTAACATCTGTTGTAGCTGGGATCACAGAACCGATAGAGTTCACATTTTTATTTGTTGCTCCTCTTCTATTTGCTGTGCATGCATTTTTAGCAGCTTCTATGGCTGCGGTGATGTATGCGTTTGGTGCAGTTGGTAATATGGGTGGTGGATTGTTAGAAATTGCTAGCTCCAACTGGATTCCGTTATTCAAATACCATTCTTCCACTTATATCACTCAGTGGATAATTGGATTGGCATTTACGGTTATCTATTTTTTCACGTTTCGTTATTTAATTGTAAAGCTAAATGTAGCTACCCCAGGTCGTGAAGCAGATGACCAAAAAGAAGTAAAACTGTATACAAAAGCAGACTACAAAGCTAAAAAGCAAGCAGAAAATAAAAATAGTGCAAATAAAGAAAATGCTTATTTTGTTCAAGCTAGTGAATTTTTAGAAGCTCTAGGCGGATCTTCTAATATTGCCGATGTAACAAACTGTGCTACAAGACTCCGCGTAACAGTAGTAGATGAATCAAAAATAGCGCCTGATAGCCGATTTAGATCAGCTGGAGCCCACGGAATTGTTAAGAATGGGAAAGCAATTCAAGTGATAGTCGGTTTATCGGTTCCACAAGTAAGGGAACAATTTGAGAATTTATTGAGTGATTCTAGCAAAAAACAATATAAAGAAAACTAAAAGGCTCCACATTTACTTGCAAATTCTAAAATGTTGTTTATTTGACAAGCGGGAAAATTCCCTTCTTATGGGAAATAGAACTGAACTTGAGATAGCGACCAGAATGGTTAAGAAATATTGTTTTCATACAAATGAATTGTTATAACTTGGATGAAAGAGGATATTGCATTAAAGGAGGAAACCTAAAAATGAAAAAATTCTCGGTATTAATTGCAGGCGGGGGAAGTACTTTTACTCCAGGGATTGTTTTGATGTTATTAGATAATTTATATAAGTTTCCAATTCGGAAATTAAAACTTTATGATAATGATGAGGAACGTCAAGCAACAATTGCAGGAGCTTGCGAAATAATTCTCAAAGAAAGAGCTCCGGAAATAGAATTTTTGGCAACAACAAATCCTGAAGAAGCCTTTACAGATGTTGATTTTGTCATGGCGCATATTCGTGTAGGAAAATATGCAATGCGTGAATTAGATGAAAAAATACCTTTGAAACATGGTGTAGTTGGTCAAGAAACATGCGGGCCAGGTGGAATTGCATATGGAATGCGTTCTATTGGAGGAGTATTAGAATTAATTGATTATATGGAAAAATACTCTCCTAATGCATGGATGCTCAATTATTCCAACCCAGCAGCGATTGTAGCTGAAGCGACGCGCCGTCTCCGTCCTCATTCGAAAGTACTTAACATTTGTGATATGCCTGTCGGGATTGAAGAACGTATGGCGCGAATTTTAGGGTTAAAATCTCGCAAAGAAATGACGGTAAGATATTATGGATTGAACCATTTTGGATGGTGGACGGATATTCGCGACAAAGAAGGAAATGATTTAATGCCTAAATTAAAGGAGCATGTTGCAAAGTACGGGTATGTTGTCAATGATAGCGGAGACAATCAGCATGTTGATGCTAGCTGGCAAGATACATTCTTAAAAGCGAGAGACGTATATGCATTAGACCCAGATACGTTGCCGAACACATATTTAAAATACTATTTATTCCCGGATGAAGTAGTGGCAAATTCTAACCCGAATTATACAAGAGCAAATGAAGTAATGGAAGGCCGTGAAAAATTTGTTTTCGGCGAATGTAGAAAAATAATTGAAAATCAATCCACAGAAGGCAGTAAACTTCATATAGATGAACATGCAGCATATATTGTAGATTTGGCGCGTGCCATTGCTTATAACACTCATGAAAGAATGTTGCTTATTGTAGAAAATAAAGGGGCTATTTCCAATTTTGATCCGACCGCAATGGTGGAAATTCCATGCATTGTCGGCAGCAATGGTCCTGAACCGCTATCGATCGGGGAAATCCCGCAATTCCAAAAAGGATTAATGGAACAACAAGTATCTGTGGAAAAGCTAGTGGTAGAAGCATGGATAACAAGGTCTTACCAAAAATTATGGCAAGCAATAACATTATCCAAAACAGTACCGAGTGCAAAAGTTGCTAAAGAAATATTGGATGATTTAATTGAAGCAAATAAAGATTTCTGGCCTGAACTTCATAAAGATGATGTGGTAGTGAGCGAATTTTTTTAAGATGATCGATTTTATCAAACAAAAAAGTACAAAAGGGTAACAATCTTTTGTACTTTTTTGTTTCACTCCTCCTTCTGTTAATGAATAATTATTTTTTGCCAAGCAGCAGACTTACACCTTTTTTTCCTTTAAACTAAGTATTGTAGTGTTCTGGCATTACATTTGGCTGCTTCCGAAAGAATGTAAAGGATAATAATCCAGTACAGTTCCATATAGTTCTGCCAGCGAATTTATTCGCAGTTAACGGCACGGCCATTGGAGATGACAAGAGCAAACATAAATTATTTATTGAAGGAGGAGATATGGCTTGAGATTAGAAGAACTTATTAATAAACATTATAAAAAATTAAATGAGACAGATTTACACATCTTAAAGTACATTATGAATAATAAAAATACTTGTTATTCGTTAGGGATTAATAATCTAGCTGAAAAATGCAATGTTTCCCGCTCTTCAATATTGCGGTTGGCACAAAAATTGGAATTTAGTGGATATAGTGAATTCCGAGTGTTCTTAAAATGGCAAGGTCGAGAGGATCCGATAGAAGAAAAAAGCGGTGTAGAAATTTTGCAGGAAGATCTTCATGAAACAATCAAATATATTCAAACCAAAGATTTTTCGGATGTTTGTGAATTGATATATAATGCCAATCAAGTATTTGTTTTTGGGACGGGCACTGCACAATTACATTGTGCATTAGAGTTGCAAAGAATGTTTCTGCCGCTTCAAAAGTATTTGAATGTTATCCACTCCCAATTGGAGTTTGAAATAATTGTAAAGGATTTGCAGAAAAACGATGTTGTGATCATTTTTTCTTTATCAGGAGATACACCAACAATTTTTCCTGCAGTGCAAAATTTAGTTGCCAAAGGAATTCCTTTTATCTCTATAACAAATTTAGTAAATAATCGTTTGGCTAGAATGACTCCGTATAATTTATATGCCAGGAGTTCAAATCTCGCAAGCCATAACGGAACAAAATTGAAAACATTTACCCCTTTTTTTATTATTGGAGAAGCTATTTTTAGCCATTATGTTGACTACCTGAAAGAGAAAAAAGAAACCATTGAAAGGGCGGGAAAAGATGAAGACGCATAATACAACGTGCTAACAAAAACATTCGAATGATTCCCCTTCCATATTACAAAGTTTGCGCATTTTTAAAATATCGGTCATCTTTTTTATACGTCCCATTTCTCTTTCTTAGTTATTTATATATAATGTCGCTGCAGGCAAACCAACCTTTTTTTGCTCAAGTAAAAGAGGATCCTTTCATTAAAATTTGTTTGTGTTTGCCATGTTAAATCTTTTTTTGGTATATTGACAAGAATGGTGTTGTCAGATTTATAAAACGAAAAATTTATTAAACATATCCAGTTAGAAATAGGAAGGTTGGCGATTTCATTATTGCTGGTTGAAATATATTTGGCAGTATGTTGCTTCTTTTAGCTATTAGCAAATACCGGAAAGCACATAAAGAATTCATAAAAAATAGTACGTTGAACCGGAAGGAAAAAGGAGCAAATTTAAGATTTGTCGGAAGTACCATTATTGTTGGATTGCTGTCTGTTCTTTGTCTTGTCTTTATTATTAAAATACAATTTTCATAAAATTATTATAGATAGAAAGAAGGAATTAGTATGTTAAAAAAAATATTTGCGAAAAATCCCAAAACTATTATAGAAGAAATTTTTTCACCTATGTATGGCGAAGTAATTTCATTATCAGAAGTACCGGATCCCGTGTTTGCCCAAAAGATGATGGGGGATGGGATAGCGGTTATTCCTAAAGACGGAAAGGTGGTGTCCCCTGTAGAAGGACAAATTATTCAAGTATTTCCTACTAAGCACGCAATAGGTATTCGAACAAAACATGGGTTAGAAGTATTAATTCACGTTGGACTAGATACGGTTGAATTAAATGGTGAAGGTTATGAAGTAACTGTGAGTGAAGGGCAAAAAGTAAAAATTGGAGATCCCATAATGAATGTTGATATAGAATTTATTGAAAAAAATAATAAAGAAATCGTAACGCCAATTATTATTACAAATAGCGCTGAAAAGACTGAGAAAATAGTTGTGCGGGAAGCTGGTGAAATACAAAGGGGAGAGTATATATTGAAATGCTATGTTGTAAATTAGGGCAATTTCATCCTAACATTCGAAATACCGCGAAAAATTTTGCGAATCCCCTAGATGATGCACATTCTTACCAAGCATTTGTGCATTTTCCAAATATATTTCTGTAAAATGATGTAAGGTATTTTCTGCAAGAAGAAAATTCAGAGTGTTGCAGTATATCTTTATCAAAATTTTGTATAAATATACAGATATGTGATCTATCCATCAAGGGCTTGACATGGATCCTCTGTAGCCATGATTCTTTAGCCAAGCGCCAGCTTCAACAGTTTTGGCAAAACCAAAAAAGGTTATCATGGCTCCTCCTCCATGTAAAGCTCCTTTGCATATCACTGCATAAGGATTTTGCAATTCTCTGCACTTTTATTTTCAAAAAACAAACCTATTGTAATTAAGTTTATTATAATCTCCCTGTTCTCCGTGTCTAATTTTTAGACTAACATCAGGTCATTGGGACTCCACAAAAACGAACGGAAAATGTCTTTCGATTAATCGAAACATTCGATTCGGACGGGAATCGAATTCGAATTATTACGAACCGATTCGACCTAGATCCAGAAGAACTTGGTGATATCTATCGTTCTCGATAAGGCCATTGAACTATTTTTTAAGTGGATTAAGCAACGTTTAACACTCAGAAGCTGTAGAAAATCAGGTTTACTTAGCTCTGATTTCTTACTGTTTACTCATTCTTATTCAACTTGAAATGAAATCGAAACATTCTCTCACCCAGATTTATCGTTGGCTTTGCGTTTTTCTTTGGAAACCAAGTACCGTGTGGGTGGAACGAATTCAACGAGAATGAGTGAAAAAAGTCGACGAAGCGCGTTAGCCATGTAACAATAAAACAAATACATTTATTACCAAATGTATAGTGATCACCTTTAGTTGGTTACTGCCTTGTTTTTCGTTTATCATAAAATATTTTATTCAGAAAATTCTGCATAAAATGTTTTTATTTTTTATGCTAGGCTACTGATTTTAAGGGTTTTTCTAAAAAAAATTGGTGGTTTCATTTTTCGGTTTTTTACCTATCAAGCAAATAGAGGGTTCGGTTAGTTCCCTGTTTAGGTATAAATAATAGCATATGTCAGTTTATGAAAAAACAGTCCGACAAGCCCTGAGCCGTAAGCGTAAGTAAAGAACGCGCGTTCAATAATCAGTAAAATTAATGAGCAAGGGAACAAAGATACTCATAATCGCCAAAGCAGAACAAACATTCCTGATTGCTCCGGTTGTCCGCCTAATCAAATTATAATAAAACATCATAGTATTTCTAGATAACAACAAAATTCTTAACTTATATTTGTTGACTGAATCTTAAAATTGCTTTTTCCTGCGCCGATAAATTTCAAATCTTGTTCTTATCATTCAGTAATATTCTCGAACTTTTCTTTGTACACACCTTTGAACCAATTCATTGAACGATTTCAAATAAATGTTCTCTTTCTAGATTATTAAAGCCCGAGCCGTCCAAATAAAGGGCGGCTCAAGCTATGTTTCTAAAAATGAAAATCTTTGAAACTACTCATTTCCATTGGATTATTCTGCGGAAGGCAGTTCTTTTTTCTCCTTTGATAAAAACCAGCCACCTAATGCGATCAGAACGAGTACAGCATAGAATGTTATTTTCCATTCAGGTGATTTTGCAAACCCTTCAGGTAAAATTGCCAGTTGAGGGTGTGATAACGTATAAACAGATAGCTTTACCCCAACCCAGCCAACAATGAGAAACGCAGCGATTTCCAAACCAGGTTTCGAATGAAGCAATTTTACAAAGAAATTAGCAGCAAAGCGCATAATAATTAAGCCTATTAATCCTCCAGCAAAGATAACGAGAAACTTACCTCCATCCAGTCCGCCGATTTGCGGAAGATTTGTATTCGGAAGCGTAACTGCTAATGCTACTGCTGCAAGAATGGAGTCGACTGCAAATGCGATATCGGCCAATTCTACTTTGAAAACAGTTCCCCAAAATCCGGATTGTTTCTTTTCCTGTATTTCTTTATTTTTTTCTTTTTCTTTATTTACAGCAACTTTTCTAATAATATGATTGATTGCGATGAATAAAAGATAAAGAGCACCTATCGCCTGAATCTGCCATACATTGACAAGGAATGAAATCACAAATAGTGAAGCAAAACGGAAAACGAATGCACCTGCAAGCCCATAAAACAACGCTTTCTTTCTTTGTTCTTCCGGAAGATGCTTGACCATAATAGCTAAAACAAGTGCATTATCAGCTGCCAAAAGCCCTTCAAGTGCAATTAGAAGTAGTAATACCCAGCTGTATTCTAATAAAATTGAAAGTTCCATGTAACCTGAATCCTCCTTTAGTATTTTACTGTAGTTTGATATTTCATTTTCTAAATAAGACCGTATTTTCCTTTAGGAGAGCCAACATTCATTTTTACCAACCATTATGAATTTTATTCTTATTATACACTCAAGCAAGTAAAGCATCCTTTTTACAACGAGTAAATGCTGTCTTTTTTCATACACTTACCTCCCAGATTATCAAATCGAGTAGGAGGGGGAGATTAACCCCCGTCCTCTCACACCACCGTACGTACGGTTCCGTATACGGCGGTTCAATTAAGATGATTGACGCAAGTCTTTATAACTTCCGTGAATAGCTGTTCTCTTTATGCCAGTGGTCACTCCACCCTCCAAGAGGACCCCTGCGGAATTCACCGCTTCCTCCCTCAAGTGAGGTACTACGTTTTCTGTGTTCAACATGACGCACTGAATGCAAAGGGCTATTCTCTCTTAATTGTTCGGTCCTTCCGAATTGTTCTAGACCAATCCGTACTATGACCTCTGCTGACTTCTGATGGTTCAGCTACTTATCACTAAGTAGGTTATGAAGGGTACTTCACATATCCATCAGACCTCCCCGGGTAAGAGTGTAATCTTTCCTTCCATCTATCTGCTTCATTTACTCTATATCACCTTTGGCAGAAAGGACTTTGTTTTGTTATGCAAACTCATCCAATGATACCTAGCCTTATATGAAGCTCATGTTCCTCGGACCGGTGTTTTGCCTCCAGCTTCCTTCAGATTCCGCGTCACCACGGACACCCTTGCGTTAGGCTAACCACTACTTCTGTCTTCGGGGTTCGGGACTTACACCCTATAGTTCATGTACATGCCGGGCGCACATAAAAAACCTTTACCATGTATGGTAAAGGTTTTACATACAAATAAAGACCTTTACCAACGGGTAAAGGTCTTGCTAACAACGTTAACGTTGCCAACAAAGCCGGGAGCGGCAAAACTCCGAAATGACGACTTTGTTGTAAAAGCTACTCCCCTTTAGGAGAACTATTCAACTGTCCAATTTAATCATAAAATAACCTATATGAATCTGTCAATTATTATTTTTATTTTTGTTAGTCACTAGGGTATGAATCATGTTTTTAAACATTATCCTTTGCTAAGTAAGGCATGGACGTTTGAGACAGCTTCTCTTTCACTTCTTATTCTGTTATCGCTTCTTGTACGGCAAGTAAAGGAGATTGCACACGTTTTGTAATTTCAACTAATTGGATATGACGACCTTCCATTTTTAATACCTTAAATTCATAATCACCGTGAGAGAGAATCTCGCCCTGTTGAATATCAAATTTCTTCGTTAAAATCCAACCGCCAATCGTGTCAACATCCGTATCATCGATATCCGTTCCAAGTAAATTGTTTATCTCTTCAATTAAGACTTTTCCATCAACAATGGTAGTATGTTCGTTCACTTTGCGAATCATTGGAACTTCATCTATATCAAACTCATCTTGAATTTCACCGACAATTTCCTCCAAATATATCTTCAACCGTCACAAGACCGGCCGTCCCGCCGTATTCGTCGACTAAAATCGCCATATGGACTCGTTCCCGCTGCATTTTCACAAGCAAGTCATGAATAGGGATCGATTCGATTACTTGTATAATTGGACGAATATAACCATCTAACTTTTTTTCAACCGCTTGTGGATTTTGAATGCAATCCGTTAATATTTCCTTTATGTTCACCATCCCAACGATATGGTCTTTATCGTCGTCCATAACAGGATAGCGTGTATATTTTTCTTTCTTCATAATTTCCAAAATGTCCGCGATTGAATCGTTTTTATCTAATGCGACAATTTCTGTGCGCGGCACCATAATTTCTTTGGCGATCCGATTGTCAAACTCAAAAATATTGTTTACATATTTATATTCCGATGGATTAATTTCTCCGCTCTTATAACTTTCAGATAAAATAAGCCGCAACTCTTCCTCTGAATGGGCGACTTCATGTTCTGATGCCGGTCTTAGTCCAAATAATCCGGTGATTGCACGTGCTGATCCGTTTAATGCCCAAATAAACGGATACATGATTTTGTAGAAAAAGATTAAAGGCCTTGAACATAACAACGTAACGGTTTCTGCTTTTTGAATTGCCAATGTTTTCGGAGCCAGCTCCCCAACGACAACATGCAAAAATGTAATCGCTGCAAACGCAACTGCAAAAGAAAGCAGCTTCGCCAGCCTCTGCCTGATGACTAGACCGAACGAAGGAATGTAGGCGTAAGGATGCCCAGAGACATGGGAGGGTTCGTCATCATCAGCGATGCAGAGATCCAAGGTGCATCCCATACGCTTCCCTCACTACAACCAAATTTAACCAGTAGTGACCGCGAAGCGTACCCATCTAATGTAAGATATACATATATTTCATTGCCATGAAGGTTAAAGCTTCCGTTGCACCAGATGAATTTACTAAAATCCAAAGCGGTGAAGATGTACGAAGTGTTGGCTGAATTTATTACCAGGGTAACTAATATTAAGTAGCAAAAGGTACTGGCGGATAACGACTACTTTCATTAAGTTTTATGCCACAACCCATACTTTTCATATACCGACCGCTTGCCCTTGATGTAACCGAATACACTTTCCACCTCGACTTTGCGCCGCGCGTAGATAGTGGCATTCTTTTCACATTCAAGGGCTGTTTTTGCATTTGTTTTCATATCTTCGAAAACCGGAGTTCAGTAGACTTGACGATTTCCCCATTATTTCTTTAAGTCTTCACATAACCTCATCTATTCCCTTTTCTTATACACGATCTCAATGATCCAACATAATGAACCTGATTCTAATAAGGACAGTGAAGTTGGCCAGTTTTTAGTACAAATTCATGCTCACGGTTCTTAGGCTGTCACGACCTTTCTTCACTTCTCTATAAAAAACAATCATGAATTTTCATTCACAACCCTGGCATGAAAATGGATATTTCTTTCCCATAATGTAGATAACACAAACAGTTAACAATACGTAGGCTTTTATGGTGGATGATACCCTGAATAAAAAACTGTTTGAGTGGATTTGGTGAACAACCCATTGTTAGCTCATTCCTTTAGAATGATGACTACGTACAGAAAAATGCTTATATTTCAAATTCACTCGCTGTTTGTGAATCTACTTTATGGGAGGGATTATATTGGATGTACTGATGACACGTTGTGCAGGATTAGATGTACATGCTGAAACAATTGTTGCTTGTGTCATGATTGGCGAACAGGACGATGAATTATTCATTGAAACAGAAACTTTCCCCACTTTAACAAAGGATCTCTTTCGTTTACTAAAGTGGTTGGAAAACCATGGCATTACGCACATTGCGATGGAAAGTACTGGGATTTATTGGAAGCCCGTTTATAACATTTTGGAGGATTACTTTGATATTACATTAGCGAATGCTCAAAGAATCAAGAATGTCCCTGGAAGAAAAACAGATGTTTCGGATGCAGAGTGGATTGCAAAGTTATTGCGTTATGGACTGATTGAAAAAAGTTTTGTTCCACCAGAAGATATACGAAACCTTCGTGATTTAACTCGGCTTCGTAAAAAATGGATCGGCCATTTGACTTCAGAAAAAAATAGGATTCTGAAAGTATTAGAATGCTCAAATGTTAAACTAAATTCAGTTATTTCAGATGTGTTTGGTGTTTCTGGAAGAAAACTTCTATCCAAATTAATTCAAAATGGATATGTTGATTCCATTGATGTAGAAAATAGTATTCACGGAAGAATGAAGCACAAAAAACAAATGATTACAGACTCTTTATTCGGTACTTTAAACGATCATCAAGTCTTTCTAATCAAACAATCTTGGCAACACATCGTTTATTTAGAATCATTAATCAGCCAAATCGAGGAAAGAATAGATGAAATTCTGAAGAATTATAAAGAAGAAGTGGAGTTATTACTAACGATTCCGGGTATTAAAAAGGATTCCGCAGCAATTATTATTGCAGAGATTGGGGTGAACATGGAACAATTTCCTACCTCTCAACACTTAGCGTCTTGGGCCGGAGTTGCTCCAGGAAATCATGAAAGTGCAGGAAAACGAAAGTCAACTAAAACGACTAAAGGGAATCCTCATATCAAAACTGTACTGTGCGAAGTAGCATGGGCAATCTCTAAAAGTAGGAATCGTTGGTTAGCTGCTAAATATTGGTCGATTGCTGCAAGAAGAGGAAAGAAAAAAGCACTCGTTGCCATATCGCATCGAATGCTTCGAATCATTTACTCTATGCTAATTAATAAGGAGCCTTATAAAGAACCTTTAATTAATTAGTATAACCAAAGAAGAATAAGTTTAAACAAAGTTACCTTCCATTAGGTAGCTCTGCTTTCTTATTGTCTTTTTTAGGTTATTTATATATTACCCTCAATAGATTGAAGCTATTCATGGGCTAAGTGGAATTAAATTATTTTCACAGAAAAAAAGCAATTCAGAATAGGCTCCCCTATCTGAATTGCTTTTTACCTCTATTTCTATTCCTCCAGAAAGTGAATTGACTCATTTAACTCATTGATATCATCAGAGCAAAAATTTAATTCGGTTAACTCCAAAAGATATTTTTTGGCATCAGACAGATCATTCAGCACTTTGCTCTGAATGATTTCAAATTCTCCTCCGCGATTAGACATTTCCACCACAGCGACATAATACGTTTTATCAGTGTTGGTGAATTTGAACACGGTATATTTAAAACAATATTGGAATATAAGCAGATTATACTCAAGCAACATTTTAACCATAAAAAATCCCCCTCCTTTTCACTCATCTGATTCAAAATAGGAGGGAGATTTCCTTGTTTTTTAATCTAAAAATGCAAACTGCTTAAGAAGTCAATCTAATAATTTTACGCGCCAACTGTGTGAACGTGTTTCTAAACTCATCTCTTGAATTCATACTATTCAGTAAAACACTTCCTGATTGTTCAAATTGTTCTTCTGACAGAGCAAAAACAGGAATGCTGTAATTTCTGTGACTGGGCAATTAAACTGTTAAAATCAGATATATTTACTAAATTGTAAGGTCCTCCATCTATTCTAGTTGTACCAAACATCTCTTCATTAATTAGCATACCGTGTTCTCTCAAAGTTGGCACTAGATTTGTAGCAACGTTATGGTTAATTTTACCAATACAAGATTGAAATGATATTGCCGGAACACCATTTTTCGGTCTGTATCGTTGAAGTATTGTTCCAATAAATTTCGGAAGCGTATTAGAAAAACGATATTCTGCATTTTGGAAAATTTGATGCCTTCTAATATTGTCATATGTATTTTTCCACTCAGGAAGGACTAGCGCTAATGAATGGATGGCCATATTACAAAAGTAATCAGGACTGCAAGGAATAATAAAATAATCGCTTTGCATTAATAAATTGGCATTCGTTGCAGATACACTTGGGCTCATATCAATTAACACGTAATCAAAACCATATTCCCGAGAAGTAATGTTAATTAAATAGTTAATTACTCCCGGAATATTTTGTGTCTTTCTTAGACTACGTTTTAATTCCTGTGCAATCCCTATAGTTACATCGAGTTCAGTAAAACCAGTATGTCCGAGTAACAAATACAAATCTTCTCTATTAGAGAACTCAAAACATTTGGCTGGTTCTAACCTTTTAGGCAATCCTTCAAATACCGGCTCAAGCGATGTTTTTATATTGTCAATTCCACTATAATTATAAAATTCCTCTATATCCTCAGTTCCTGCTAAACTAAGACACAAACCGGTCAAATTGCACTGGGAATCTGCGTCTATCATTAAGACCCTTTTCCCCATTTCAGACAAAATCCATCCCAAATGAGAGTGAGCCAAGACTTTGTGGGAACTTTTTTGGGTATTTAATCCAAGGATATCCAACCATTTTTTGAATTGATTTCGTAAGCGTTTTTGAACTCTCTTCCCTCGTTCTACGAAAAGATGATCAATTCCTTTCTTACAACCGTCGAAGGCTGGATAGCGCCTCATGTATAATCGTTCCCGACGGCCCTTGCAAGTACGGAATGTGGTTCCGTGCGACGTCCGGTAACGCCGCGCTGGCTCAGGACTTGGCTTTCTCGATGATCGTTCGTTTCGTCTCTTTCGTCTCTTCCCTGGCCACCTCCTCTCCTTTTCCTGTCCTGATCAACAATTCGAGCCCTTCCCAGACATCCCCCTCCCCCGATGAACATAATGACATTGATTCACCAGTTCCACCCGTTTTCCATTCCTCATGAACATCTAAGATCTTTTCTTCTTTCACCTTACGCCGGCTTCGTTGCCGGGAAACAAACAGGCCATCCACTTCAACAAACAACACGCGCAGTTAGGACGAATCGATCGAGCGATGAAGGTCCACCTCTGTCTCAAGAATCAACCGACGGATCGTTTTATGGCTTAATATTAATACCTGATACCCCGCCATCTTTTCTAGATCTTGGCCGTTTGACGACTACCACCTCGCCCTCAAAAAAATCCGGGAGCTCGATGAGATCGTCAACCGCCAGCTGCGCGAAGAGCGGCTTGATGACATTATCTAGTCGTCCTGGGCCAATAGGTGTCCCATGATGGAAAGAAAAAAGAGCTCGCTCCATAATGGAGGAGTGAGCTCTGCTATTCATGGCAGCAATTTTTCAATGCCCGTTTTGACGTCATCGGCATTGATTGATATACGATATAAGCCGTTGTTCAATATCCTCGGCTAACTTGTTCAGTTCCGGATCATCCATCATGCCGACCAGCATCGTTGGTTTAGGCATTCCGATTTTGGTTATTCCGTTCTCTTTATAGACGACGATTTTGCACGGTAAAAAATAACCGGCGGATATGTTTTTCGACAGCACCCGCGCCGCCTCCTGCGGATTGCATACTTCCAAAATGACCATCGGGATCGAAAAACCAACCCCTTTTTCCTGCAATTTATCCGTGACACTAAACTGCCACAAAACCCCGAAACCTTCTTTTTTTCAAGATCTCTTCCAGCTGCTCGATCGCCTCGTTCATTTCCTTTTGTACTTCGACCGTATAATGGAACATATTCGTTTAACCACCTTTCTTCATCATATAGCAGGCATCAGTCAGCTTAGTTATATGCAGAGCAAAAACTTAGTATTCAGTAGGCAAAGAATCTTCAATTATAGTGCACCGCGCTGCGGTTGCTTTATCTAAAGAATTCATCTACAAAATATCGACCCAAATTTTCACCGCCGTTGCCAAAATTAAAACGGCTAAAATGACTTGGAGTACTTTTGTATTCATTTTTTGTCCTGCTTTTGCCCCTAGCGGCGAGGCAATCAAACTGGCAACCACCATAATGAGGGCAGGGATGTAATCGACCTGACCAGTGGTGATTTTGCCAAATGTCGAGCCAATGGAAGAAATAAAGGTGACAGCCAATGAAGTGGCAATCGTCATTCTAGTAGGAATTTTCAGAATCACGAGCATCACAGGAACGAGAAGGAACGCCCCCGCCGCCCCGACAATCCCGGAGCCAATTCCGATCAGAAATGCCAATGCGGCGGCCAGCCATTTGTTAAAGATCACTTTGTCCAACGGAATATCATCAATCCCTTTTTTCGGTACAAACATTATGATGGCTGCCAAAGCCGCCAAAATACCGTAAACGACGTTAATCGTTCCTTCGCTCATCAGTTTGGAGCCGTAGCCGCCGATGAAACTGCCGATTAAAATACTAATCCCCATATAAAGAATTAACGTTTTATTTAAATAACCGCCTTTTCGATATGCCCATACACCACCAATCGTGGCGAAAAAAACTTGCACGGCGCTAATGCCCGATACTTCATGGGCGCTAAACGCTGCAAGACCAAATAGCGGTGGAAGATAGAGAAGCATTGGATATTTAATAATGGACCCGCCAATGCCAACCATTCCAGAAATGAATGAACCGATAAAACCTATGAGAAAAATCACGATGATGAAATTCAGCGTCACTTCCATCAACACGTCACTCCTTTTGACGTTGTGAAAAATAGGGGGCACTTAATGTCCCCCGAATGATTATTTTCTTTTTATCCAAAATTTCCATACACCGTTTTCTTCTTTATAATCGACTAACTCATGACCGCTTACGTTTATCCAAGCGGTTAGATCATTTTTTGCTCCTTGATCCGTTGTTTCGATTTCAAGTATTTGGCCGGGCGGTAAGTCATCGATAGCCTTTTTTGCTTTCACAACGATCATGGCACAAGATAATCCTTTTGTATCTATGATCTTATTTGCATTCATTTTTTCACTCCTCAATTAACGAGTATGATGCAGCGCACAACGGTTTGGGCCGATTTCGAGTTCTTGCTGCTGTTCGATGTCGACCGCTTTTAGCCCGCGGTTAATCGCTACGATATCTTCAAAGTTTGGCGGTGTCTCTGTATTCGCGTTTTGAACGACAATATCGATAAATTCTTGTTTTTGCTTATACCGCATCATGTCGTTGCGGGCGCGAATGTTGCCTAATGTATCGCCAATATATCCCGCTTTGCTCATTTCTTCATCCAAATTAGCGTAATGGGCAGGCAGAACGATTACATCATCCGCAATCGCGGCTACTTTTTCGTATACCGTGTCATACAAATCCGCGGCCCATTCCGCCGCTTTTCCGCCTAAATCCGGGCGTCCGAGTCCGCCGACAAAAATTGTATCTCCAGAGAAAAGCAATTGATTATTCACGAAGAAGGAAACACTTCCCGGCGTATGCCCTGGCGTTTTCACCGCTAATACTTCTAATTGCACTTGCGCAAAATCAATGCGGTCATGTTTTTCCAGCGGTTCGAAATCAAACACCGCTCCTTCGCTTTTCATCAAATAGTATGTCGCTCCTGTCCGTTCCGTTAGCGCTTTTCCGCCGGAAATATGGTCGGCGTGCAAGTGGGAATCGACGATATGCGTAATCGCTACTCCTTCTTCTTTTGCGACTTGTTCATATACATCAATAAACCGCGACGGGTCCACGACAAGCGCTTCTTTTCCGGAAATCACCATATAAGAGAGACATCCTTTTCCGACACGAATGAATTGATATACTTTCATCTTGTCATCTTCATATACTTTTGCTTTATGAAGATGTTCACTCCACGCTTTCATGCCGCCAACGAGCGTATAAATATTGTCAAATCCTGCTTCTACTAATTGTTCTGCAACAAACGCCGCTGAACCGCCTTTGGCACAAACGACGACAACCTCTTTTTCTTTTGGAAGGCGGTCGATTACCGAATTGACACCATCAATCAACTCAAAGTATGGAACATTAATATATTCAAAGTTCTCCCCTTCGATTTTCCAATCATGAAAATCGCTTTCGTTACGTACGTCAAAAATAACGAGATGTTCTTTATTTAATACTTTTTCTGTTAATGTTTGCACCGTCATTTCTTTTACCGCCATTTTTATACCCCCTATAGTATATTTTGTTTTTAAAAAACCGCTCAATCAGGATTGAGCTGTATCGAGCGGCCCGTTCCATTGGGACATGCCTGGAACAACATTCCATACATTAGTAAATCCTTTTTCTGTTAATTTTTGTGCCGCTAAATCGCTGCGCGTGCCAGTACGGCAAACAACATAAATCGTTTTATCCTTCGGCAACTCATTAATGCGATCTTCTAATTCTCCAAGCGGAATCGACAAGGCGCCAGGAATATGGCCAAATGCATATTCTGCTGGTTCGCGCACGTCTAAAATCAAAGCAGATGGATCGTCCATTTGATTGTGCAATTCTTCATTCGAAACGACATTTGGAAATTTCGTTTCTTTCTTCGTCTCACTGTCAGTTGCTTTACGGATATAATGCTTTAACACCCCATCTTCTTCAATCGTCCCGAGATATTGGTGTCCTGTGCTTTCGGACCATGCTTTGATATCCGCCTTCGAACCTTTATCCGTCGCCTGCACTTCGAGCACTTGCCCCGGTTCAAGATCATTGATCGCTTTTTTCGTTTTTACGATCGGCATCGGGCAAGATAATCCTTTCGCATCGACTGTCAAATTCACTTGAATCACGCTACATTCCTCCTTCACTAATTACTCGACCGGCCCTTCCCACGCTAACATGCCGCCAGTCATATTGACAACGCGATATCCATGTTTTTCAAGAAGTTCTGCCGCCCGTCCGCTTCGCCCGCCGGAACGGCAGACAAGAATATACTCTTTATTTTTATCAAGCTCATCCATTCGGAATTCAATGAGCCCAAGCGGAATATGCATAGCCCCTGGGATTTTTCCAGCCGCGACTTCATCCGCTTCACGCACATCGACAATATTCAGCGGCTTTCCCTCACGAAGCAACGTTTCCACTTCTTTTGCTGTGATCGTCTTCATCTCGTTCCCCCTCCTTTACACCCATGCATTGATTCCGCCTTTCACATTTGTCACATGTCGGAAACCCATTTTCTTTAATAGTTTGCTCGCTTTCATGCTTCGCATACCACTTTGGCAAATGACGATTACTTCTTTTTCTTTTGACAGCTCATGTACCCGAGAAGGAAGTTCATTCAGTGGGATATTTTTAAATCCCGGCAAATGGTGAGCTCGAAACTCCATCGGTGTGCGGACGTCAACATATTGCACATCTTTTTTCCGCAGTTGCTGCTTCAGTTCCGTCGGGGTGATCATCCGCACTCCCTTCGGCGGCAACACTCTGCTTGTGATAAACCATATAATGAGAATGAATAAAACGATGTTAACAATTGTTTGGACCATGTCGTTGTCCCCTCATTTAAATAAACAAATTTACATTTCCTTCAGAAGCATCAGCTAAATACGCGGCCACTCCTGCAAATTCAATTCCATCGATCAGTTCTTCCGGCTTCAATCCTAAAAGATCGACTGTCATTTGACAGGCTACGAGCTTCACCCCTTGCTCTTTCGCCATGTCAATGAGTTGCGGAAGGGGCATGGCATTGTGTTTTTTGATGACATGTTTAATCAATTTCGGGCCGATGCCCGCAAAATTCATTCGCGACAAGCCCATGCGGTCGGCGCCGCGAGGCATCATTTTCGCAAACATTTTTTCTAAAAATCCTTTTTGGACTGGAGCGTGGGCGTCTTTACGCAATGCGTTCAGCCCCCAGAACGTATGGAAAATCGTTACATCATGATCGTAAGCAGCGGCGCCGTTGGCGATGATGTACGCCGCCATTGCCTTATCGTAATCGCCGCTAAACAAAATGATTGTCGTTTTTTTCTTTTGTTGCGACATCTTTCGTCCCCCTCCATGAATCATATGCAAGTGTACAGTAAGCGATCGTATTATCCTTTTTCGATCCAGAAAGTTAGAATGCCATTTTCTTCTTTAATATCGATCACTTTATGGCCGCTTGCCTGCGCCCACGCCGGCAAGTCGCTTTTTGCCCCTTTATCGGTTGTTTGGACTTCCAATACTTGACCAGACGTTAATTCATCCATCGCTTTTTTTGCTTTAACGACCGGCATCGGGCAAGACAATCCTTTCGCATCCAATACTTTTTCTACGTTCATTTTTGATAACCTCCTTGATTTACTATTACCCCTATGGGTATATTAATAAATAAAAAGAGTGTTGTCAACACCTTTTATACTTGTTGACGCGACGATTTTAGCGACTTTTTATGAGCAATTCCACTGCTTCTTTCACAAGATGATCCGTTTTCTCGCCTTTTTCCAAACTTTCACGAAGACAATGTTCCAAATTAGAGCTGGCGATCACCGCAATGGCGCGATCAATCGCATTGCGCGCTGCCGACAGTTGGGCAACGACGCTTTTACAATCTTTTCCTTGCTCCATCATACCAAGAACCCCTTTAATTTGTCCTTCGATTCGTTTTAAGCGGTTTTTGATTTCTTTATTGTACTCCATTTTTTAGTATGGCTCCTTTCCTGGCAACGACAGACGGCCAAGGAGTAACTTTGGACATTATAACCGTAGCGGCGCAACCAACGGATGCCTAAATTTTTTTCCACGGAATCCTTAGCAATGACATGCAACGATTGCCGTGGAATAAGGAAAACATGTCGTTTCAAATACGCCAAAGGAATATTCAATGTCCCTTTAAGGCCGTCCTGACTTACTTCATTATAATCACGAAGATCGACCTTAATCAAGTGTTTGGGCACATCAGCTGACTGGATGCATCGAATTCCCCCCACTGGATAATACCGACGGTAAACGGCCAGCAACAATATCCCTAATACTAATAATAGTAACCAAATGATTTTATCCACCCGTTTTACCGCCTCCTTATTACGATTGTATTATATACCCTTATAGGTATATAATCAACAGAAATATTTTCATTTTAATCCGCTACTACTCAATAGTGGATTAAAACTCCATATATTGCCGGATGAAAACGAATGAACTCTACCTGGCTCGTTTTCGTTTTCAAATAAGCAAGCAAGTTACTTGAAGCGATTCGTTCGTGCACAGGCGGTCCCATTTCACTGTTAATCACTTCCCATTCAATGAACAAAAACTGTCCGTTTGGCTTCATAATGCGGCGAATTTCATCCATCACAGCATCTTTTGGCTCAACCTCATGAAACACGAATGCCATTAAACCTTTATCAATAGAATGAGATGGAAGGGCAGTAGAGCTGACATCCGCGACCTGATACTCAATATTAGTAATCGCCATTTGTTCCGCGCGCTGTTTTAGCAGTTGGATCATTTCCGGTTGTACATCGACAGCATGTACTTTCTCATTTGTTTCCTTAGCAAGCGGTATGGTAAAATAGCCGTTCCCTGCTCCAAGATCAGCGATCACATCGTCCCGTTGAACAGATAAGACAGAAATCACTTGTTCGGGAGAAATCCATTCCTTTCGTTTTGGATCGAGCAGTTTTTCCGCTTTTTCATAATGAAAACGATGTCCAGCCATATGTTCACCTTCCTGCTATTGTGTTTTGCCCTTGCATTAAATCATATCAAAAGCAAGGTGAAAACGAAAGATCGCGAACGTTATACAACGATCCAAAGTGAGACGGCTTTAAAAAATAGAGGGCTCGATGCAACTGCATACCAAGCCCCCTTTTCTTTTTAGCTGCTATATGCTATGAAACGGCTCGGTTATCGTACAGCGCAACGGTTCGGCCCTATTTCCATTTCCCGTTGCTGTTCTTCGTCCGGAGAAAGTTTGCCCATGTTCGTTTGCCGAATTTCTTTGTACGCGTTCGGCTGCGGCGGCAAGTTCTCTGTCACCGTTTTTCGGAATTCTTCCTCGCTTCCAATATTTAAACCATGATTTTGCTTATAGAGAACGCCTAACGCCTCTGCCACACTTCCATCCTCGTTCATTTCATTCGGTCCCATATAGTGCGCTGGCAAAACAACCAAGTCATCAGCGAGTTGTTTATAGCGTTTATATAACGCTTGACGCAAATCACTGACCCAGTCTTGTGCCTTCCCGGCCAAATCTGGGCGGCCGATCGAGTCAATGAACAAAATATCCCCTGTTAATAAATATTGATCATCAACAATAAACGACGTGCTCCCGATCGTATGCCCCGGCGAATACAACGCCTTGATCACCACGTTGCCAACTTGGATGCGATCCCCATCTTGAATCGGCGTGTAAGAAAACGTCACTTCTTCCGCATCTTTCGGTGGCAAATAGTACGTCGCTCCAAGTTGTTCGGCCAGCTTGCGGCCTCCAGAAATATGATCAGCATGCAGATGGGTGTCAATCACATGCTTAATGGTAATACCGTGTTCTTTCACAAACCGAACGTATACATCTGTCATGCGGTTTGTATCAATGAGCGCCCCTTCGCCGTTGGACTCGACAAGATAAGATAAGCACCCTTTGCCAAGGCGAACGAATTGATAGAGCGTGCCACCACTTTTCAACTCTCCAATTTTAACTGGTTCTAAATGCTCGCTCCACGCTTTCATGCCGCCTTCAATCGAGTAAACGTTTTGATATCCGGCTTGCTCGAGCTGTTCCGCCACAAACTCCGACGAACCGCCTTTTGCACAAACCGAATAAATCGTCGTGTTTTTATCTTTCGGCAGGCGATCTAAAAACGGCTCCACCCCATCGAGAATTTCAAAATATGGGATATTGACGACCTCTACGTTTTTTCCCTCAATTCTCCAATTAGCAAACTCTTCTGCATTGCGGGCATCAACGATAAACATTTTTTCGCCGCGAATAATTTTATTGGCCACTTCTTTAACTGAAATGATTTTTGCCATCGACTATACCCTCCCTCTAAAAATTATCGATTCCATAATTGCATAATTGTTTCCGGGTCAAACCCGAGCACCCATTGCTCGTCAATTTTCGTTTGTGGCACGCCTATTTGCCCAGTTGTTGCAACTAACTTGCGCGCTGCCGCTGGATCTAGTTGAACATTCACCTCAGTAAACGGAATGCCTTGCTCGCGCAAGAAATTTTTTAACATCACGCAATACGGACACGTCGTTGTCGTATAGACAGTGACTTTCTTCATTCTCATTCATCTCCTAATGATCAAAACGCTAATGTAATATCGGCGTCTTTCGCAAATTGCAGAAATGTGGCCGCTCCAGCGACTTCAATTCCATCAACAAACTGTTCTTTCTCAAGCCCCATCACGTCCATCGTCATTTGGCAGGCGATCAACTTCACGCCCATTTCTTGCGCCATTTGGAGAAGTTCTTCAATTGACGGAACCTTCGCTTTTTGGAATCCTTGTTGGAAGTGTTCTTTTCCCGCTGGGATCGGAAGTTGTTTGTGCGCCTCTTTATGGATTAAATTCAATCCTTCAAACGTGAAAAATACTCCCACTTCCGCCTCGACAGCCGCCGCAGCCGTCGCGATATTGAATACTTTGTACGCATCAAACAAACCACCATTTGCAGCAATAATAGCTACTTTCATAATTGATGCCTCCTTATTTTTTTCGTTTATATTTTGGATTAAAAAAATTTCCCTATACACGGGTACATTATTATCCGTGTATCCATTCACATATACACATATAAATTACATATACGTGTATATGTATATTTTATATTACTTAACTTCTCTCCATCTGTCAACACATTTTCCTTATTGATTTTTATCATACCCTCTCATGCCCTATTGCCATGTTTTAATCTATCCAAAACATCAACACAACTGACAATATCCTGACCGCCTGTTTATTGCAAAATTAAAGTGGTTCTTACGTTCTTTTGGTGAAAAGTCGACATAATTGAGAATAAGAAGCTAAAAATTCTACACACTATTTTTCTCAATTAGTTCCTCCCTATCACCAAGATTGCGTAAGAACCATTAAAGTACAGAAATGTGCAAAATTTTTATGCAATGGTTATGCTGAGAGGCTTTACATGGAGGGGCAGCCATGGTAACATGTTTGGGTTTGCCAAGTCTGTTGCAGTTGGCCGCTTTGCAAAAGAATCATGGTTGTAGAGGCTCCATGTCAAGCCCCCAATAGCGAGAATTCAGATTGAATTTTTATACGATATAAACAAATTTATATACTGAAATGCTCTGCACTTTTTTCTTAAAAAACAACCGCCGCATAGAAAAATAAAAATCGTTTTCACCACTCTAGAACATAGGTTTTGAAAGTTATACTGCGATATAGGAGAATATACATTCACAAATGGCACAAATTATATCCTAGGAAACCATTCTGAAGGGAGGTTTTATTCAAATGAACAAAATTGTTCTAGCCACTATAATTTTATGTTTAGCCATTATCCAATTCCACACTCAGGCCTTTGCCCAGTCCACAAGCAGCTCTTTTATCATCCATGAAGTCAAAGCAGGGGAACCGTTATGGAAAATCGCCAACAAATACAATCAAACCGTAAGCAGTATTCAAAAAATGAACGATCTTTCTACCGATCAAATTGTGCCTGGATAGTCTCTTCTTATTCCAGGAACAACATATACGATTTCTCGAGGAAAATCATTGTGGACGATTGCAAACCGCCATTCTCTTTCGGTTTGGCAATTAGCTCGGTTCAATGGTATTAAAGACCCTTCCGTAGTAAGAAGCAAAGATCTACATTCCGCAATATAAAAAACACCGTATTATGACAGGTGCTTATATGGTGCCGAAAAATAAAGAATCTGATCAATCGCTACTACGTAATTATCGCCCCTTGGTCAGTCAAATCGGTGTATTCGAATATCATCCGGATTGGAATGGAAATTTAAGTTCATTGCAAGCAATAACGGACATTACTGAAGGATGAAAGCAACATATGGTACCAGTAGCCGTTATTACCAACCTAAGTGCAAAGGGATTTGATCATCAATTAGCACACCATATTTTGAATAATCCATCCTTAAGAAAAAAATTAATCAATAATATCGAACGGTTACTCCGATACAATGATTTCAAAGGGGTAAATATTGATTTTGAGGAAGTACGTTCCGAAGATAGGACAGCACTGAATCTGTTTATGAAAGAACTAGCTAATAAATTGCGACCGTCTGGATTCACTGTTTCCATTTCTGTGCCTCCTAAACAAGGAGATCGGTATCCATCTCATTTTGCGGGGTATGATTATGCGGCGTTAGGAAAAGTTGTCGATTATATGTTTCTCATGACGTATGATTGGCACTGCTTTGGAGGGCCTCCTGGACCGATCGCACCCATTAATCAAGTGCGCGCTACTTTAAATTATGCAGTAAATACCGTTCCGAAGCAGAAACTATTTTTAGGTATTGCTATGTATGCTTATGATTGGATCTATTTGCGAAACGGCGCGACAAAAGGAACATCCCATTCACAAAATGAAGCTGTAAAACTTGCCATGGATCACGGGTCGTCAATTATATACGATCCCTCATCAAAATCGCCATACTTTTTCTATACAGATAAAAAAGGAAATAAACATGTGGTATGGTTTGAGGATGCCCGGAGCATTATTGCGAAATATCGATTAATTTCTCAATATGGCATTAGAGGAATGGGGGGATGGAAATTGGGGCTTCCGTTTCCTCAAGCAGAAGCAATGTTGAGGCAAATATTTTGGGTTGAAAACCGTAAATATGTCCTCTCCCACTTGCCAAGGAGCGGGAGGGGATCTTATCTTTTGTTTTATGCATGATCAAAAAACAGACAGAAGCTAATTTCAATTACTGCTGTCCAATTTTCTAGAAGCTAACGGTATCGTAAACCAAAACGAATGTGTATTCCCTTCAGAATACATTCCTACTTCTCCCATATGACGTTCGATAATCTTTTTCACAATCGATAGCCCCAACCCCGTTCCGCCGGTATTTCTACTTCTTGCTGAATCTACTCGATAGAATCGTTCAAATAACCATTCTCTTTTCTCTTCAGGAATCGGTTCTCCTTCTCCTTGCACCGTCACCTTGTACATTCCTTCCTCTTTTCTGCCATAAATACAAATATCCCCATCTCCTATCTTATATTGAATAGCATTTTGTATTAAGTTGTTCATTACTTGCTTCAGGCCATCCCGGTCAACGAGAACTTGTGCCTCTTCGATGCAAACGATATAGGAGATGCCGCGCTGCTCCAAATCTAACTGAAACAATTTTACACACTCTTCTATGAACGTCTTTATATCCACTTTATCTTTTAGCTCAAAATGATGTAAATGTTTGTACTCCCACTCTGTTAATTGATCGAGTTGATTGACCATGCGCGTTAATCGCGCAGATTCCTCGTAAAGTGATTGAAACAATGATTCATCTCCTTTTAATACGCCTTGGCTTAATCCTTCTAGATATCCATTTAGATTGGTCAAAGGCGTGCGTAACTCATGAGCCATATCACTAATCATATTTTTTCTTGCTTCTTCTATCTTTTTTAAACGGATAATCAACTGATTAAAGTTCTTCGTCAGTTCGCCAATTTCGTCTTTCGAAGCCACTTCGAGAAGGTGAGGATACTGACCGCTAGTTAATTTTTTAGTTGATTGGACGAGTTTCTGAAGCGGAGCCACGACTTTCCTTGTTAAATAATAATGCAAAACAACCGCGACAATTACTGCGATGATGCTCGTACGAATTAAATAATATTCCATGGTACTGTTAAAAAAGGCTTTCCTTGCTTCTCCAACCATATTAAATTGATTCACTAAAAAGCAAGCAAAGTCATTAACGGAAACACCTGTCAACCAAATAACGCTGCCAATGACTAACACATTAATCGCGATTAATTTCCAAAAAATTCGGGAATATAGTTTTTCTTGCAAAGTTTTTAATTTAAGACGCAACAAATTTATACCCCATTCCTCGAACCGTTTGAATCCATTTTGGCTGCGAAGGGTTATCTTCTAATTTTTCCCTCAATTTTCCTATATGCACATCAATAGTACGCTCCATCACCCATTTTTCTCCATTTGGATACAACTGTTCTAACAACTGTTCCCGGGAAAGAATTTGATTAGGATGTTGCATGAAAAAGTGAAGAAGGCGAAATTCAGATTGAGTAAGGTGAATTTGCCGTCCATGCAACCAAACTTCTCCCCTGCGCAGCTTAATAGTTAATCCGTTATAAGAAATTTTATTGCATCGTTGTTCTGTTCGTCGCAACACGGCTTCCACACGGGCTACAAGCTCTCTGGGGCTAAACGGCTTTATTACATAATCGTCTGCTCCCGCCTGTAACCCAGCAACACGATCTTCCTCCCGTATTTTAGCTGTTAACATAATGATTGGAACATCATGTTTCCAGTCCTGACGAATTTGTTTGCATAGCTCTATTCCATTCATTTTAGGAAGCATGAGATCCAGAATAATTAAACAAGGGAAACGCTTTAAAAACATATCCATTCCCATTTCTCCATCTCCCGCTTCCCATACTTCATATCCTTCTTTTTCTAAATATATTTTTACTCATTGCCTAATTTTCGCATCGTCTTCGACAACTAGAATTGGAGTGCTCATGTCCATCTCCTCCCTAAAAAACGGAGTTTATTCCATGGAAGCAATTTTCTCTACCATCCAATCATAGCTCATCGGTCCTGTAATCTTTTCGCGTATGATTCCTTTCGAATCAATAAGATAACTCGTCGGAATGGCTTGAGCTTGATACTTCTCAGACACTTCCCCCATTTCATCAAGAACTACAGTAAACGTAATTCCATAGTCCTTTAAAAAACGAGCAACGTCTTCTTTGTTTTTTTCGGCTTGTGTCAAGTTTACCGCTAATATTTCAACCCCCTCATCTTTGTATTTCTCATAAAATTTTTGCATATCCGGCATCTCTGCACGACAAGGTGGACACCACGTCGCCCACATATTGACAATTACTTTTTTTCCTCGAAAGTCAGACAGCGCAACCGTTTGGCCATCTAATGTTTGTAGTTTAAAGTCTGGTGCACGGTTTCCCTTATTAATTCCTTCCACATAGGAAGAACTATTATTATCTATAGATGAAGATGATTTTCCCTTAAAGGCTGTATCATAGAAAGTCCAGCCCAATAAGCCGAACAATATGATAATTGCTATCACTTTTTTCAAAAAAAACACCCCTTTTCAATCCTTAGTACGAAAAGACGGAATAACTCGATAATAAAGCACTTATTTTTTGCATCTGTCCCGTATATAGAAGAACCCCGAGTAAAACCATGACCCACCCGTTTATTACTGATAACGCCGGCAGCCATTTGTTAACATTTTTAACTATTCTTAAAGAACGCGTAATAGCGAGTGAAATGATAAGAAATGGAATTCCTAATCCTAAGGAATAAAACCAGAGCAAGAACATTCCATTGTACATCGTTTCTGTCGATCCAGCCAAAAGCAAAATGGAGGATAAAGTCAAACCAACACAAGGAGTCCAGCCAGTGGCAAACGCCATACCGACAATCATAGAATTAAATATATTTTCTGTTTTCTCTTTACGGAGACTCCATCTCTTTTCACGCATGAAAAACCGAAATTTAAATATTCCAGCCATCTGTAGACCAAAGACTATGATTAATAAGCCGCTAATTTTTTCAATGAATGTGCGGTATTCTATAAAGAATTGCCCAATAAAGCTAGCAGTGGCCCCCATCAGGACAAAAATAATACTAAATCCGAAAATAAACGCTAGCGAACGGGTAAATATATCCCATTTTCTTCCTTGAATTTTGTTATCTTTTACAGATGTTCCGGTAAGATGTGCGACATAGGCGGGAACTAAAGGAAAAATACAGGGCGAGAAAAAAGAAAGCATGCCGGCTGTTAAAGCAAATAACGCAGACATTTTTGTGTTGCACCTTTCCGTCGTTTCATTCTTTTTTCATGATATCTTCCTTATGTTAAGATTTTTTTAAGATTTTAGTTTCTTTCTTTTTTCCACAATAGTACTTTACCAACAACGCCAAACATAAGCATAGAAATGCTCCATACCTGCAGCTTCGATAGCCCAAAGAAATATGAATGTTGGCCAGCGAAAAAGGAAATGAGCAACTGCCCCGTACTAAATAAGATAAGGAAAAAATATGTATGTCCGGGAAAGTTTATCGGTTTTTTACGTAAAAGAACCCATACAATAAGCAAGAAAAACAATAGCAATTTATACAAATGAATTGGATGATGCGTCAATCCAACATGCCACGAATCTTGTGAAATAGGAACACCGTACTGCCGCTGAAACAAATAATAAACGAAGCCAGCCATGACATAGAAAGCTATCAGTGAGTTTGTCAACACATAGATAGGGATCTTTGCACGATATGCTCCAATGAAAACAGAAATAGAAGCAACTACAATTCCCAGGAGAACTCCCTTATTTCCACTAGGCAAATACAAAATGCTCAACGGATTATTCAAAAACAAGGAGGGATCAAATAGCGCGGGGCTGATTTTCCAAATAGCAAGATAATAAAGCAAAGCATTGGACAAAAGAGCTTCTATTTTATCTCTGTATTCTTTCCTCTCGGTTAATAAGAAGTGCAAAAATACATAGCCGCTAATACCAGACAACAGCCATACTAACCAATTGGTGCGGAATAAAAACGGGCCGATTGCTATCACATCACTCATTGATTTACCCCTCCAAATTAAAAAGTGATTATCCACTATTCTACTCCTAAACATTTACACAATACGGAACATTATTACCGATATTCCACGTTATTAATCGTTTCGCTGGTAGGCTTATTTCACTGATATCTCTTAATGATTCATTACAACAATTCCATCTTGAATATAGTGAAAAATTCTATCCTGAAAATACCCAAATTCCAAAATGTATAAACTTAAAATATTCGACAGAAGGGTATTTTCATCCTTCCGATGGTGCCGAATTTTTTCGGCATGGGGGTCTATCTAAAAACTTGTGCTGCTTTTTTTAAACACACTGTCTTCATATACCTATATGTGTATTTTAACTAATTTCTTATCACCTTTACAAAGAAAAAGGACTGATACCCTTATTATAAAAAAATAAGAATGGTTACAATCAACAAGGCGATAGCCATTCTACTTTATAAATTAAAAAATAATAGCCGAACAATAATGTGACTAGTAACATTAACATTGCTAAAAATAAACAAGAGGATGCGATGTACGAAATGTCTGTTCAATAATTTGTTTTGCTTTTAAAAATATCCAATCGTCGAAAAGATCATCGTACATATTCCCGTAATGACCGATAATATGCCGATTATTTGCACCGCTGCATTTGACAAAGGACGGGCGGACGATTTGATATGTAAGTTCATAATCAAAAACCCGATTCCTGTAATCGCAATCGCGGTTCGAATCCATGCTAAAAACGTTCGTTGTTAGCTAATGATGCTGAATGTATTTGGTGTCTTCTGTAACGGTGCGGATTTTTTCCTTCACTTCTTTAACACCTTTCTTCATAAAAATCCTTTCGAGTAAACAATACAAGCCTTTATGTGTTTTTGTTCATCATCGGGGTTTTATCATTGTCATTGATTTTATGTGAATCAATCAACCTTCTTTAATATAAGCAAAATAAATGATTATAATATTATCATTAAATTTTTCTGCATTTGCATATTTTCTAAGAAGATCTTTTTCACAGTTATCTTTTATATTTTCTAAATATAGTAGATTGATACTTCTTGGTATATGATATACTTTAGAATACTTACCATTGATGTCTTTATCTTGGATACTCATTATCACAGGAAAAATACCAGAATTAATTACAATATCCTTTGACATATATGCCCTCCTAAAAATAAAGACACCTAAGATATTTATCCTAGGTGTCATTTCATGATTGATAATATTTACGCCCCTGTCACTTCTTCCGCATTTCGATTAATCTCATCAATAATGCCAATGATTTTTCTTGCATCATCCATATTATCCTTGAACAGTTCAACAATACTGCCAACTGATCTGAATGGTTCTTGTTGTAATACTTTTTTATCGAGTGTTCCGTTTTTAATGACATAATCAACAATGTGTTTAACAAAACGAATTTGGTTTAGATTTAACCGTTCCTCTGAAAGGAATTCGGAAAATGCTTCGTTGGCTGCTTTCGGATCCAAGCCAACAATTTGCCGAACTAGTTTTGTAATCGGTGTGTCGCCAAAATCTTTTTCGTAATCTTCTCTCGTACCTAGTTCTTTCCAGAGGATATCTTCAAGCATTTTCACATCTTGGGCTGTTAGCGGTTTATTATGATTCAGCTTGTAGATCGCCATTTGGTCCTTATGTTCGATAAGATAATGTTCTACTTTCTTCCGGTAATTTTGTAAATCATTTACATTGAAGATCGAAGCGTTTTCTTTTACTTCAATTACTTCATCTTGGAAGTTTGTATAATAAATCTTTTGTGTTTCTTTTTCGATAAACTTGATTAAATCCCTTAACGCTTCACGTACCTCATCTAACTCGAAAATATCAGCACTATCCCAAAACTCTTCCGTCAATACTTTTTCAATGACATGCTTTTGCTCCATCACTTGTGGAATCGTACCAAGTTTAGAAAGTGCTTCCGCCGTTTGAATGACACTGCGAATTGGTTTTGTGGCATTGTTGGCTTGTAATTTGGCCAATTCAATCGTATACATTAATAAATCAAAACGTTTAGCAAATTCATCATCTTGAACTGGGACAATGATCGGTGAGATATGTTCTTTAATTTCATTCGTATCAAGAACAGATAATGACACCCAATTGTCCTTATTTTTATATTTCTCCACATATTGCAGATGTTGTCTAACACGGAAATTGTCATTATCAAGCGCAAGAACGTCCCTTGTTACTTCATGGACTAATTCACTGCGATGGTTGATATATTCTTCTGTTTGATATTCAGTCCCTTGTAATTCACGAATAATATCCACTTTGGCATTGAATAGTTTTTCTGTCAGGCTTTTACCAACTTGAGTTTCCATTCCCTTTGGATTTTCACGGAAAAACTCAAAGTTTCCGCAATAGTCAAAGATGAGGAAATGCGTTTTATCTTGTCCAATTCCAAATAAATCTGGACAAAGCCGTGTTCCACGACCAATCATTTGCCAGAACTTTGTTTTCGAACGAACCTTTTTAAAGAATACAAGATTAACTACTTCTGGAATGTCCACACCAGTATCGAGCATATCTACAGATACAGCTATTTGTGGCATTTTACTTTTATCTGAAAAGTCATCTATTAATGTTTGAACATATTTTATGCTATAATCAATGACTCTAGCAAAATCTCCACCATACTCTGGGAACAATGCATCAAACCGTTCTACGATTCTTTCGGCATGGCGATGATTTTTCGCAAAAATAATCGTTTTGCCTAGCTTGTCTCCGCCTTCTACATGGATGCCTTTTTCCATTAAATCTTTCAATACCATATCGATCGTATTATCATTAAATAGCCATTCATTTAAGGCAGAGCTATCAATGTCTTCTCTGAAATCTTCTTCATCGAAAAGTTCTTCATATTTTTCTTTATCTTCTTCCGATAAATCATCGTAATGAATACCTTCTTCTAGAAACTTTGTCTTTGTTTCGATAGTTCGGTAATCAACTAAAAATCCATCTTTTACAGCTTGATCCAGCTCATAAGCATAAGTCGGAACACCATTTTCCATTTCAAACACTTCATACGTATTTTTATCAATTTCATCTTTTGGAGTTGCCGTTAAGCCGAGTAAAATTCCATCAAAATAATCGAAAATGCTACGGTATTTTTTATAGATACTTCGATGCGACTCATCAATGATGATGAGATCAAAGTGTCCAACGGTAAATAGTTTTTTGCCATTTTTTCTTTTCGCCTCATCGATGGCATTCATCATCGTTGGATATGTAGAAAAGACGATTCGGCTTTCCTCTGGGTTATCCTTGTTATCTAAAAGATTGCATAAAGGTATACTTGGCAGTAAGTTATTAAAGTTACGATATGCTTGGTTTATTAAAGCTTTACGATCTGCTAAGAAGAGAACATTTTTCACCCAATTATGCCGAGTCAAAACATCGACAATTGAAATTGCTGTTCTCGTTTTTCCACTACCTGTAGCCATTACAAGAAGTGCTTTTCTTTGATTACGACTCAATGCATCACAAAAAGATAAAATGGCTTCCTTTTGATAATATCGGTTACTAATATCATCATTTATTTGTACATTTGATAATGGACGTTTCATTTGCCGGCGTTCGATTAACAAACTTAATTCTTCTTTATTATAAAAACCAGAAACTTTTCGTGGAGGATACTGATCATGCCAAATATATGTTTCAAAGCCGTTCGTATAGAAAATCACTGGACGAATACCTGACATTTTTTCAATACAGTCAGCATAAAGCTTAGCTTGTTGACGACCAATTTTCGGATCTTTTGCTGTTCTTTTTGCTTCCACAACAGCAAGGGGCTTTCCATTATCACCAAATAAAACGTAATCAGCGAATCCTTTACCTTCTTTGTTGGGCATACCTACTACTGGATATTCTCGAATGATATCTTTATTAAATTCCCAACCGGCAAGTTTCAAGTCTAAATCGATATATTTTAGTCTTGTTTCAAATTCATTTAATTGATCAACTTGGAAATTATTTTCTTTCGTGTTCTGTTCACGTTTTTCTGTGACCTTTTTACGAAGATGTTGATTTTCCTTAATAATTTCTTCAAGTTTCCTGTCCTTCGCACTTAGTTGTTCGTATAAATCTTGTAATTCTTTCGGACGGATCTTCTTTTCTTCACCAACAGGAAGTAAGGATTCATCAAATTCCCCGGCCGTAAATTCATCAGAATAACAATAATCAATCCATGCAATAAATTGAAATAGATGATGAAGGGATAACACCGCTTCATCTCGAGTAATTGGTGCATTAGTATGGACTGCTTGATTACCAAGTTTTACTACATACTTCATCATCGGAAGTAAATCTTCATCAATAATTCCTAAAAATTCTCGGTCGTGAATTAAACTAGAAAGGTTATCCTGATAAGGAACTTTCAAAGCACTGTCATAACTATAAACCCACTTAACTGCTAGCTCCAGCGCACGTCGTGACTGAATCGCGCTGACAGCGGGACTTACAACTAAACCTTTCTCCGCTTCAAAACAAGCATTGGCAAAACTGCGATATTGCTTCTTTTCCTTTAGAAAGCTAAAGTTTGACACATTGCCACCTCCCTTTGATTAAAGGTTAGAAACTTTTTCTTCTGTAAATAATTCGCCTTTGAAAGCGCGTTGCATAAGTGATTGGAAATTTGTATCTAAAATCGCTAGACTCTTTTTTAACATTTCTTTTTGACTATTGATTTTCAAAATAATTTTTTTGAATTCTTCCTGTGATTCTATCGTAGGTTTGTTAACTTTATATTTGTCAAAAAACTGTTTAGGTACACGTTTTTGACCAGCACTTCCGGTCATGTTTTTCTCAGCTTGCTGACGAAATTTGGGTAATGTTGTTAAATAATATAGCCATTCACTTGTAATTCCTTCTTTTGGTCTTAAAACATGGAATTCAGTTGAACCGAACCCGACTTCATTGGTTAAATTTTTCGCAATAGCACCTTTTCCATTTTCCATGCAAGGTGTAATTTTTGCAAAAAGAACATCGTTTTCCTTAAAATAAGTAAATCCTTTATACACTTCACCAAGATTACGGGTTTCAGACAAATCAATTTCTCCGTTTTCTGAAACATTTGCCATGGGAATAAAAGAAACAATCGTATCCTCTTTTAAGTCAGCTACCTCTCTTTTCGGAGGATTTATTTCACATAACTCACTTAAAGGTAACTTTTCTCCTTGAATTGAACCAAACATCTCCAAAAACACACTTTGCGTTAATTGGTCTAATGCTTCAATTTGGGCTTTGCGTTTGTCGATGAGTTCTTGGGCTTTGTCTAATGCATTTACAATTTTATTTTGAGTACTATAATCAGGAATTTTAACTTCTATTTTCTCTAATGCAGACTTAGTTAGTTTACCTCTTGTTGTCCCTGTAATATGTTTACTTAGATCAGCATAGTTTAAATAGTAACATAAGTACTTAACATTAACGTTTTCTTTTGCTACTAACACATGAGCATGGTTATTTACCCAACACGGTTCATTCATGATGTAAGCACACTTTTCTCTAAATCCCCAACTTCCTCCGTCTTCTGCTATACATAGAATTTCTTGGTCGAAAATGAATTCATCAATATAGTCTAACACTCCATTTGCACCACAATATGGATATAAACCTTTCTTTTTTAGAGATTTTCTTTCTAACTCATTCAAGGGCTTTCTTTTATTATCTAAATTAATAGTTAAATCTTTTAGTTTAACCGTCTCAAATCCCATGTTACACACTACCCTCTAATCATTTCTTTCAATTCTTGTAATCCCTGCATAATCTCTTTTTCCAACGCTTCCACTCTTTCAAGTATCATACTCGGCGCTTCATACTCCACTTCTTCATATTCAATCTCTTTATATTTATTTATCGACAAATCATATTCGTTTTCCCGTATTTCTTCAATCGGTACAAAGAAGGATTGTTCTGTCCGTTTCCGTTCTTTTTCTGCTTCTAAATTATTAAACCGTTCTATAATATCTGGTATATCATTTTCTTCAATCTGTGTACGTTTGTCGTCCAATGAAAATCCGTCTGCTTTCATATCATAGAACCAGACATTATCTGTACCACCTGCACCGGTTTTTGTGAAAATCATAATCGCCGTTGAAACTCCTGCATATGGTTTGAAGACCCCACTTGGCATTGAAATAATGGCTTCCAATTTATGGTTATCAATGATTTCTTTTCGTATCGTTTTATGTGCTTTTGAACTTCCAAATAACACACCGTCTGGAACAATGACAGCAGCTCGTCCACCCGGTTTCAAGATACGAATAAATAAGGATAAGAATAATAATTCGGTTTTCTTAGTTTTGGCAATTTTCAATAAATCATTTGAAACTGCTTCATAATCTAATGAGCCTTTAAATGGCGGATTAGCGAGTACCAACGTATATTTTTCTTTATCTTTATTAATTTCAGAAAGGGAATCCCTATAGTCAATATTCGGATTATCGACACCATGTAGCATCATGTTCATGGCACCAATACGTAGCATTGTCCGGTCCATATCATTTCCGTAGAACATGGTATTATGGTAATGTTCTTTTAAGCCTTGAACAAGAAACATATCATTGTGATGTTTACGTAAGTATTCGCTTGCAGCAACTAAAAATCCAGCAGTCCCCATTGCAGGGTCAATAATAATATCCTCTGGCGTTGGTTTCATGAGTTCAACCATCATTTCAATAATATGTCTTGGCGTACGGAATTGTCCATTTGTACCAGACGTTGATAATTTTGACAGTAGATACTCGTATAAATCCCCTTGTACATCCCGATCATCTAATGGTAGATTGTCAATTCCATCAACAATTTTTGCCAACATATTCGCTGTTGGGATTAAAAACATCGCATCGCCCATGTACTTGGAGTATGCTGAATTATCTTTCCCATGTAAATTTTTAATGAAAGGAAAAACTTCATCGGAAACAACACGATACATTTCTTCTGGGGATCCGAGCTGTTTAAAACGGTGCCAGCGCAAGTGTTGTTTATCTTCTGGAAAGATCCCTTCAAATGGTATTCCTAGAACTTCCGCTTCTTTCTCTTTAATTGTTTCTGCTTCATCTAAACTTTTTATAAATAAAAGATAAGTAAATTGTTCGATAACCGTTAATGGATTCGTAATTCCACCTGTCCAAAACGTTTCCCATATTTTATCAACTTTATTTTTAATTTCCCCTGTAATCATCTAACTTCCTCCTGCTGCATCTAATATATCTTCATTATACCTATTTATCTTATTTTATTAAAAGGATAATCATGGAGACCTATAACTATTTACCCAATTGATTAATCCAAAATATCTTAAAAAATTTTAAAATCCTATTAAAATACATTGAATCGATAAGTATAATGTTTCAGAACAAATCGGTTAATCAAAAAATCAACTAAAAAATTCCTTTTTCCTCTTCAAATATGAAAAAACGAAGATACAATGCTTTATGCAAAACGAAAAATACAAATAAAAAAGGAGAAGAAAAATGATTAACAACCAAGGAAATCTAAAGGGATTTCTCTATATAAGAGTGAATCATCCATCAAAACTTTCAACAGAAGAACATTCACAGCTAACTAATTTCTTATTTGAGTATAGAAGAAATCGTTACAATGGAAAGGGAAATACCTATAAACATCGCATTGAAGAATATTTGTCAAAGTCAAATAAATAGTGTAAGCCGAAAAAAAGCGAGAACCGCAGAGGTTACGTAACCATTCACATTGTTGGTTATGTAATTCTGCGGATTTTTTTATATTGGAAAATTATAAAAGGGAGAGCGATAATCATGAATAGATCAGAAAACACCGTTGAGCGAATTTTTGCAGATACTTCGCTCACCTTCATGGATGTTATAAATTCAATTATTGATCATAAAATTGAAGAACTCGTCAATAATGCTAGTAAGGTAAACACTGCTACATCTCAAAAAGACGAGAAGGGAGTATGATTCAAAATGAGATGTGCAGTATATGTTCGTGTTTCTACCGATAAAGAAGAACAAAAAGATTCCTTAAAATATCAGCAAGAACTGTTTTATAATTATATAGCGGAAAAAGGTTGGGATATTTACAAATTTTATATTGACGTTGAAAGCGGGACGACGGCAAAAAGAGAAGAACTTCAAAAACTTATTGAAGATGCTCAGAATAAGGAGTTCGATATCATTCTTGCTAAAGAGTTATCACGTCTTGCCCGCAATGGAGAGTTATCCTATAAAATCAAAAACTTATGTGAAAACCAAGGGATTCACATCATTACATTAGATAATGCAATCAATACATTAACAGGGAACACTCATATGTTTGGCCTTTATGCATGGATGTATGAACAAGAATCTCAAAACACGAGTAATCGTGTGAAAGAGACATTAAAGACTCGAGCAAAAAATGGACTTTTTAAAGGTTCGAATCCTCCATATGGTTATGAAGTAAGAGATGGAAAATTGTATATCCGAAATGATGAAACACCAAATATTGTTAGACGAATTTTTAAAGAATATTTGGAAGGAAACGGACGACAAAGTATTGCAAGACGGCTATATAACGAGGGAGTTCCAACCCCTGCTCAAATAGCTGGAAAAGCAAACGCAGGAGATAAGTGGCATGATTCTACCATTAATGCATCTTAACAAATCCCCATTACGTTGGGGATCTTGTTCAAGGAAGAACAACGACAGTAAGTGTAACAAGTAAAAGAAGAAAAAACGTTCCTAAAGAAGAACAATTTATTATCAAAAATGCACATGAGCCAATTATATCTAGGGAAACGTTTGATGCTGTCCAAAATCAATTAGAGCAGAGAAGAAAATATATTACAGCACCCAAGATACATCTGTTTACTAATGTCCTCTTTTGTGCCGATTGTGGTACAGGTATGTGGTTCCGAAGCAATCGAGACGGATACATTTGTGGGGCTTATGCGCGTCATGGAAAAAAAGCTTGTACCGCCCACACGATATAAAAGAGGATTTTTTAAAAGAAACAATTCTAAATGACATAAAATCTTTAATTCATCAAATGGACAAAGAGCAATATATAAAGAAGATGGAGAGAAAATCGAAAAGTACAAAATCGGATTCTCAAAAGCAAATTAATAAGATTAACAAACAGATGGATGTTTTAAAAAATCGAAAAAGGAAATTCATCAACCTGTTAGCTGACGGAATTATCACACATGAAGAATATCAAGAGAGTATTGAAGTAACGAACAAGTATTTAACTAAATTAATGGAACAGAAAAATGAACTTCTTTCATTGATGGAAAGCGAGGATGTAATCGAAACGATTGAAAAGCTTAAAAAGGAATTACTTCAATTCCTAAATTTCGATGAATTAACCGAGGATATTCTCCATCGACTGATTAATCGAATCGAGGTAAAAGAGGACGGTACACCAATAATTCATTACCGGTTTACCACACCAAAAATTGAATAGAGGCAAGAGAGAAACCTTATCTTGCCTCATTTTTTCATTTTAAAACGATCTGCGAAACGCACTCCACATGCGCCGTGTGCGGGAACATGTCGACGGGCTGGATGTATTCGACTTTGTACAAGCTGGAAAGAAATTGAATGTCTTTTGCCAGGGTGGACGGATTGCATGAGACGTAAACGAATCGTTTTGGCTTCACTTTTTTGATTGTTTTGAGAAACGCTCGGTCACAGCCGGTGCGGGGAGGGTCGACGACGACAACATCTGGGCGCCAGCCTTCTTTTGCCCATTTTGGCATCCATGTTTCTGCTTTGCCTGTGACATATGTTGCATTTTTGATCCCGTGTTTTTCGGCGTTTTTTTTCGCGTCGCGGATGGATTCTTCAATGACATCCATTCCTCTGATTTCTGCTGCATCCTTTGCCAGCCACAAGCCGATCGTGCCGACGCCGCAATAGGCATCTACGATTTTTTCGCTTCCTGTTAAACCTGCTGCTTTTTTGACTTCGTCATAAAGTTTGACCGTTTGCACCGGGTTAAGCTGGAAAAAAGCGCGGGCGGATAGTTCAAAGGAAAGGTCGCCCAATGTTTCTTGGATGACTTCTTCACCTTTTAACAAAACCGTTTTGTCGCCGAAAATCAGCGGTGTTTTGCTTCCATTTATATTTTGCATGACTGATTTTACTTCCGGCGCGCGCTTCATGATCTCCGCTGCAATCAGTTCTTTTCGCGGCAATTCTTCCGCTTTTGTAATGAGGACGACTTGCACATGGTTCGTCTGAACGCCGGCGCGTACAACGATTGTGCGAACGATGCCCGTCCGTTTTCGCTCATGGTAAATCGGAATGTGAAAATCCTCCAGTACTTGTTTTACCGTTTGGGTAATTTTATCTGTCAGCGGGTGCTGAACCATGCAAGAGTGAATTGGAACAAGCTTGTGTGAATTCGCACCATACAGGCCTGCTATCACTTGCTGTTTTTCATTTCCGAGCTGAAATTGACTTTTATTGCGGTAATGCCAAGGGTCGTCCATACCGATTGTCGGACGGATGTCGAGGGCGTCAACCTCGAGGTTCGTATGGCGCTCAAGCGCTTGAATGACAATGTCCCGTTTGGCAGCAAGCTGCTGTTCATATTGCAAATGCTGCAATTGGCAGCCTCCGCATCGGTCATAATAGATGCAGGGCGGTTTCACACGATGAGGGGATTTTTTCCGTATTTTTTTAATAACGGCTTCTGCATAATTTGGTTGAATATTCTCTGCTTGAACGACCACTTCTTCCCCGGGCAAAGCTCCCGGGACAAAGACGACTTGTTTCTTAAAATACCCGACACCTTCTCCGTTAATGCCAAGCCGCTTAATGGTCAGCGGAAATTGCTGTCCCTTTTGAATCGTCACAGATGCCGATCTATTTTTTATCTTCATTTCGCTTCTCCCCGTCTCTTTTCGATGCTTCGCCATAAATAAAAAGCTGCATAGCTTAAATAAGGAGCCCACTCGCGGCTGTAGTTTTCCATTTCTTCTTTTGTCGGTTTCGTTTCCAGTTGAAAATAATGCTTGATCGCGTTTTGCAAGCCGATATCAGCAGCAGGAAACAGATTCGGCCTGCCCAGCCCAAATAAAAGAAAATTTTGCACCGTCCACGGGCCGATGCCGCGCACTTGAACCAATTTTTTCATAATGTCATCATCGCCCCATTCATGGAAGGCATGAAGCGGCAGTGCTCCTTCTGCAATCAGTCTGGAGGTATCAATAACATATTCCGCTTTTCTCATGCTGAATTTCAGCGCCCGCAAATCCTCATAATTCAATTTGGCTACTGTTTCCGGTTTTGGATAAAACCATACATTATCTACTTGAAACCCAAAAGTTTGCACAAAAGCGGTCGTCAACTGATAGGCAAATGATAAATTTAATTGCTGATGAATAATGCATTTCATTAAACAAGCATACGGATGAAAATCTAACACGAGCGGCGTCCCTTCATGCTCTTGAAAAAGCGGAGCAAGGTTGGTTTGCAGGAAATGATCTTGAATGGTTTTAAGCGAATTCTTCCATTGAAATATGCGTGTCAGCTCATGGATGGCTCGTTCTTTTTGTTCATCCTGTTCCCCTGATATTTCAAATACTGGGTTTTCCTTCGTTCCGATTGCTTTTACAGCGGCAACAAAAGGTTCTTCTTTTTCACTATAAAGAGGAACAAGGACGGTTCGCTTGTGCACGTCCACCTTGTTCAACGGATCAAGTGAAAGGCGCTCTAACACGCGGTCGAAGTCATACGGCGGCGCCGCTTTTATCGTCACATTCCACATGTTTTTACCGACCTTTATCGTATTTTTTCGGAGCTATTATATCACATAATCCGCTTCTATTAATAAAGAAATGGACTTTCAAACATTTTCTCCATCACTAGATCGTCTAAGCTTTTAAAAGTATAGCCTTGCTGTTTTAAAGTTTTAATCGCTTCATCAAGCGCATCAGCGTTGTCTTTTGATACGGTGTGCAGCAAAATGATCGCGCCCGGATGAATTTGATTGATAATGTTGTCGTATGCATATCGCCAGCCTTTTTGTTCATTCACCTTCCAGTCGACAAATGCAAGCGACCAAAAAATATTGCGATAACCGTATTTTTCGGACAATGCAAGTGTGCGTTCGCTAAAAATGCCCCTTGGCGGTCTCACATATACTGTTCCTTCTTGGCCTGTAAGCTCCTTTACTTTGTCGCTGACGGCATCAAGCTCCTTCTTTATTTTATCAGCACTGATTGTCGTCATATCAGGGTGGCTCCATGAATGATTGCCGACAATATGCCCTTCCTTCACCATTCTCTTTACAAGATCAGGGGCTGTTTTTAAATAATGGCCTGTTACAAAAAACGTCGCATGTACATCGTGCTTTTTCAGTACGTCCAAAATTTTCGATGTATAGCCGTTTTCATAGCCATTATCAAACGTTAAATAAATCTCTTTTTTGCTGGGATCTCCTAAATAAAACGCTCCATATTTATTTAAAAGTTCATTCCATTCTTTCCCGGCATCAGGAGGCTGATGATTATTGTTTTTTTGAAAACCCCAATGAATCGGGTGATTGCTGACAGCAGCAGAGGCGCAGCTAAAAAAAGAAAAAAATAACAAGACAGAGCAATATAAAATCCGGAAATAATTCAAGCTGTGAATCTCCTTTCCATTATTTTTACTATTAGTCTTTATCCGTTTTTAGGAATTATGCTCCATCTTGATTTCAAAAAAATACCATAGCCAATCATCTGGCTATGGCATTGAGTTTAATATTTAGCTAAATACCGGCTCTTTAAATTGAGAAAGCTTTTCTAATGACGATTTTTCAATGTCTTCATGCAGGCTGTTGCCGTGTGAATCCATTGTGACAACGGCCGTGAAGTCTTTTACGCGCAAATGCCACATAGCTTCTGGAATTCCAAACTCCAGCAAGTCAACACCTTCAACCGCTTCGATGCAATCCGCATAATATTGAGCAGCACCGCCAATCGCATTCAAGTATACTCCGCCATGCTCTTTTAAAGCTTGCAGCGTTTTTTGCCCCATGCCGCCTTTGCCCATTACCGCACGGATGCCAAATTTTTTCATAATATCCCCTTGATAAGGCTCTTCGCGAATGGAAGTGGTCGGCCCAGCCGCTTTCACTTCCCAATTGCCGTTTTCATCTTTTAACATGACAGGTCCGCAGTGGTAAATAATTTGACCGTTTAAATCAACCGGCGCATCATGATCCATTAAATATTTATGGATGGCATCCCTTCCTGTGTAAATGATTCCGTTGATGCGAACAACGTCGCCGACTTTCAGCTCGCGGATTTGTTCTTCTGTAATTGGCGCTTGCAGCGTGATGACACGTCTTTCAGAGTCCGTTGATGCTAAATGTTCTTCTTGTGCAGCATTTTCTTGAAAATCAACATCTTCTCCATCTTGATAAAGCCATTTTATGATTTCACCCGTATTTGGATCGATATGCACACCTAAACGGCGGAATGCCCAGCAGTTGTATGCGACAGAAACAAAAAAGCTTGCAGGGATTCTGTGCATTGCGCCGACTTTGCAGCCTAATAAAGTGGTTTCCCCGCCAAATCCCATCGTTCCGATGCCAAGCTTGTTCGCATTTTCCATAATATATTCTTCCAATTGCCGCAATTCTTCGTTCGGATTTACGTCATCGACTTCGCGGAATAATTGTTCTTTCGCTAAATCGTACCCCGCTGAACGGTCTCCACCGATTCCAACTCCAATGAATCCTGCGCTGCATCCTTGGCCTTGTGCTTGATATACCGCATGCAAAATACATTTGCGGATTCCATCCAAATCTCTCCCGGCTCTTCCCAATCCTTCTAGTTCGCACGGCAGGCTGTATTGAATATTTTTGTTTTCGCAGCCGCCGCCTTTTAATATTAAGCGAACATCGATATAATCTTTTTCCCATTGTTCAAATTTTACGACTGGAAGCCCTTCGCCCAAGTTATCGCCGGAATTTTCTCCAGTGAGCGAATCGACCGAGTTCGGGCGAAGCTTCCCGTCCTTCGTCGCTTGAGCGATCGCTTTTTTTATTGTTTCCTTTATTTGAATTTGATTGATACCGACTGGCACTTTAATTTTAAATGTCGGCAATCCGGTATCTTGGCAGATCGGCGATACATTTTCATCTGCCATTTTAATATTTTCGGTTATCGTGGCAAGCGACATCGCAGCTCTTGTACCAGCATTTTCACGCTGCTTCGCCTTCAAAATAGCGCGGCGGACATCCTTCGGCAATTTTGTAGACGTTTCCACAATTAATTGATACATACTCTCATATAATTTTTCCATCCCGCTTATCCCCCTTACATTCAGTCAAAAAACTCCCACTTAACACAATTTTTATTATACTTCTTTTAATTTTGATTGGAAAGGCATTCACGTGCTGATCATTTTTTAGGGGGATAAGGAGAGTGTTTCAACATTCATTGCAGCAGTTAAAAAAGGTTCAGCTTGCGAATTCTATCAACCGCTTCTAAAAGCCTGCTCTCATCAACTAATAAACCAACGCGTATGTATCCTTCTCCATATTGCCCGAAGCCGTTTCCTGGCGCAACGGCGACATCTGCTTTTTCAAGCAAATAATCGGCAAACTCTTCGCTAGTAAAACCTTTCGGAACAGGGAGCCAGGCAAAAAATGACCCTTTCGGAGCTTGAGCGTTCCAGCCAATTTGCTGAATAGCATTGATAAACGTATTTCGGCGGTTTTCATAAAGGGAGACAAGCTCCTCTACACACGACTGATCGCCTGTTAATGCGGCAACTGCTGCTAATTGTATTGCTGGAAAAAGGCTGCAATATAAGTGATCTTGAATAAGATTAATACTTTCAATGATATTCTGGTTCCCTACAGCAAATCCAACGCGCCAGCCGGCCATATTGTAGGTTTTCGACAATGTGTACATTTCAATGCCGATGTCCTTGGCTCCTTCCGCTTCAAGAAGGCTGGTCGGTTTTTTGCCGTCAAAGCCGATCGCACCGTACGCAAAATCATGGACAACGGAAATTCGATGCTTCTTTGCAAACGTAACCGTTTCCTCAAAAAACTTAAGATCGGCCGTTGCTCCTGTCGGATTGTTCGGGTAGTTTAAATACATCAATTTTGCCGCTTCTTTATCCTCCAACGGAATGGCGTTGTAATCAGGTAAAAACCGATTTTCTGCCAACAGCGGGAACGTTTTAAATTGAGCCCCGGCTAAAACAACGCCTGATAAATAGTCTGGATAACCCGGGTCGGGCAATAGCATTAGATCTCCTTCATTTAATAGGCACATCGGCAATTCAACAAGTCCAGTTTTCGTACCGAATAAAATCGCCACTTCTTTTTCCGGATCTATATCGACTCCGTATTGTTTCTTATAATATTCACTAGCCGCATGTTTTAACTCGATCAGACCTGAAAATGGTGAATATTTATGTGTTTTCGGGTCTTCTGCTGCGGTTTGCAGCGCTTTGACGATATGCGGGGGAGTCGGCTGGTCAGGATTTCCTTGTCCTAAATTAATAATATCTCTTCCTTCGGCTACAGCGTTATTCACTTTTTTCACAAGGGCAGAGAAAAATTGTGTTGGAAGCTTTTTTAAACGTTCTGAAATCTCCACTCTAATCCACCTTTTTTTATAAAAATAGTTGAAATTATTATAAAAATTCTATAGTCTTTATATAAAAATGTCTAGGGGCTGAAAATCATGAAAGTTGCTTGTATACAAATGAATATCATTTTAGGCGAACCGGACCAAAACTATGAAATCGCTCAAAAAAATATAATAGAAGCAGCAAGCCATCAAGCGGATACAATTGTTTTGCCTGAAATGTGGAATACAGGATACGCCCTTGATCAGCTTGATGAGCTTGCAGACAAAAATGGAGAAAAAACAATTGAGCTGCTGACATCCCTTGCTAAAACATATCATGTCAATATTGTCGGCGGTTCAGTTGCAACGAAAAAAAACGGACAATTTTTTAATACCATGTACGTTGTCGACCGATTCGGAAATATCACCGCTGAATACGACAAAGCCCATCTGTTTAAATTGATGGATGAGCATAAATTTATGAGTGCCGGCCAAAAAGTAAATATATTTGAGCTGGACGGCATCACTTGCGGTGGTGTTATTTGTTATGATTTGCGTTTTCCGGAATGGATTCGCACCCATGCATTAAAAGGTGCAAACATTATGTTCATTCCTGCCGAATGGCCGAAAAAGCGAATTGACCATTGGCAATTGCTTCTCCAAGCACGGGCAATTGAAAATCAAATGTTTGTTGTAGCAGTAAACCGGGTCGGAGCGGATCAAAATAATGAATTTAATGGACACTCAATGGTCATTGCCCCTTGGGGCGAGCTTCTTGTTCATGATCAAACAGATGCAGGAATTTTTTACGCCCAACTGGATCTTCAAGAAATTGACCGTGTAAGAAAAACCATTCCTATTTTTCAAGACAGACGTCCGGAATTATATTTCGAATAAAATTTTACACCCCTTAAAAGAATGTGAAAGCATTCCCTTTTAAGGGGTTTTTGTATGAAAAGGCAATTAAACGCTTTTCATTTGTTTTAAACTTTTGGTAAAGGGTGGATAGGCAATCCCTTTTTCTGTAATAATTGCCGTAATGAGTTCATGATCGGTCACGTCGAATGCCGGATTATATGTTTGCACATTTTCCGGCGCCATCGGTTTTTCATACCATTTTGTCGTGATCTCCTCTGCTTTTCTCACTTCGATCGGTATATGTTCCCCTGTCGGACAATCTAAATCGATTGTTGAAAGCGGAGCACAAACATAAAACGGGATTCCATAATATTTTGCTAAGATTGCCACTCCGGAAGTTCCAATTTTATTGGCGGTATCTCCGTTTGCGGCAACTCGATCACACCCGACTAAAACCGCTTGTACTTTTCCCTCCTTCATCACAATGGATGCCATGTTGTCACAAATTAACGTTACATCCACACCAGCTTCCTGCAATTCCCATGCAGTTAGACGTGCACCTTGAAGAAGCGGTCTTGTTTCATCTGCAAAAACTTTGAAATGGTAGCCTCTTTCTTGGCCTAAGTAGATGGGTGCTAACGCAGTCCCATATCTCGCCGTCGCAATTGTTCCTGCATTGCAATGGGTCAGAAGACCCCAGCCGGGTTTTAATAATGACAGGGCATGCTCCCCGATCGAATAACAGACTTGCTCATCCTCATTACGGATATGTTCTGCTTCTTCCTTCAGTGCGTATTTAATTTCCTCGATGCTTTTGTCTTTTTCTACTTTCAGTCTATCCTCCATGCGATCTAAAGCCCAAAATAAATTCACTGCAGTCGGCCGCGATGAAGCCAAATACTGTTTGATTTTTTGAAAATCATCCAAAAGCTGTTCATAAGTCGACGCTTTTGATTGCTTCGTGCCTAAATAAACACCGAATGCAGCAGCAATTCCGATCGCAGGCGCTCCTCTAACCTTCAGATGGTAAATGGCTTCCCATATTTCTTCTGGAGTAGAAAGATGCAGAAATACTTTCTCATTCGGCAGTAGCGTTTGGTCGAGTATGATCACCGTATTGTTTTCATCATCCAGTTGTACGGATTGAATGGCTTTTACTGCTGTCATAAAACTTTTCCCCTTCAATAAATTTGCGGACACTTTGTAATAAAACATTCACAAAGTCGTCGCCTGTACGAATGTTTGCACGTTCAAGAATAAAGGTTTTACCAGCTGTTAAACAAATTTTTTCAGCCAAAGCTCGGGATTCTTTATTTTCAATTGACGTGATGTCTTTTACATGGGCGATCCCAATAATTCTTCTGCATAATTCAAGTCCGGCAGCGGCTGAGGCATCCTCAAGGATGGAATTTAAATACCATTCTTTAAAACCAGGTGCACTTGCAGTTCTTTCTTTTATATTCTCATCCCAAGCATGTAAAAATTTTTTTGTAAACAGTTCTATTACGTCTGAGATTGTTTGTTGAATATATTGCAAGTAGTCTTCCTTTGTTTCTTGATCTTCAATTGTAAAGCTTGCATTTACATAGGCGAAAAAAAGGTTTGCAATCACATTCCCAATATCGAACCCAGCAGGTCCATAAAAAGCAAACTCAGGATCGATTATTTTTGTTGAATCTTCCTTTATAAAAATGGAACCGGTATGAAGGTCGCCGTGGAGGAGGGACTGTGCTTTTGTCATAAAATCAAACTTCAGTTTAGCTGTTTCCAATGCAAGCTTTGAATCATTCCAAATTTCTTCGCGGATGAATTCTCTCGTTTCTGGAAATACATCATTTTGCTCACAGTCGTAAAAAGGTTCTGTATACACGAGATCTTCTGTTATTTCACATAATTCTGGGTTTGTAAATTTTTGCACCAATGCTTTCTTCTCTTTATGATCGATAACGGCATCTGAAGTAAGCAATAAGGTGTTGACAAGAAACGTTGTAATATGATCGGCAAACAAAGGAAATTTTTTATGTTTTAAAAGAGCTGTCCTCATAATTTCATGGTCAGATAGATCATCCATCACACAACAATTCATAATCGGATCATACGAATAAACCTTAGGTACAAATCCAGGCGCTAATTCCCCTTGCAGCTTCAATGCTTCGCTTTCAATCCGATTGCGATCTGGCGAAACTTTAAAGGCGTCTGAAATACGCGCAACCGGACCAGCTTGTTTAATAATGACAGACTGGCCGCTATTTTGATCAACGACTCGAAATACATAATTTAAGTTGCCATCGCCAATCTCTCGGCATTCCAATTCTGCGTTTTGTTCAAAAATATCGAGTTTTTTCTGTACATATTCGATGACATCTTGCTCAGTCATCGTAAAATATGTTGTAAAATCCTTCAAAAAAATTCCCTCCTCTATCTTTGTTTGTCATAAAGCGAAAAAAGAGTCTTTCATAATATCCATTCACAATATGGGGACGACATTATTACAAGACCACTTCGTCACCTGCTTGTAAAAGCCGATTTCGGCAAATGCTCCAAATGGATTCGGATTTCTAGATCCAAAGCAGCCGCCGCATCCATTAAATAGAGGGGGCTGTCTAATAAGTCGATTTTCCGGCTTATAGACGCCCCTTTAATGTTTTAGAAACGTTGATATATCAATGCTTATGATGTTTCGTTTTCAATGGATTTTGACTTTCTAAGACAGCCCCTTCCTAAAAATATAAATCTGCATCATTTATTCTTGATTTTCCCCATCCCGCCATAATACTTGATAAATTATCTGTGTTTACTTGGTTTTCAAGTGAAACTATATCCTCTTGTAACATAAGACAAGCCTATTTTTGTGTTGCTCTTTTAGCTGCAAGCTTCTTCGCAAAAATGTGTAAACCTATTAAAACCGGGCCAGCAGCCGCTGTGGTATTTTCATAGTTTCTTTGCATTCAGGAACATTGTTCACTGAGCTGGATGAATTGTGTATCCGAAGAGCAGCCAGTTATATGAAAAAGATGATGTTAAGCTTGCAGCTGTGAATGTTTAAAGCCGCTTTTTCATAAATTTTTTGTAAACTTAATTTACTTCTTCTTTTTCGTAAACAGGCACCCAGCCTTCTTCTGTCACAAAGATGCGGATCGCAACAACTTTTCGGTCATCAGCTAATGTGAAATAGTGGCGTCTGCCCTCTGGAACAGAAATAAGGTCTCCCGGATTAAGATGCACTTCAAAAAATTTCCCGTCCTGTCCTTGAATAACAAAAATTCCATGGCCGCTTACAATAAAGCGCACTTCATCATCTGTATGATGATGTTCACGCTGAAAATTTTTCAGCAGCTCTTCAAGGTTTGGCGTATGATCTGCTAAAGAAATGACATCCCAAGCTTTGTAGCCGCGTCTTGCTGAAATATCTTTAATTTCATTTTCAAAAGATTGTAAAATCGTTTGTTTTTCCTCATCATTTAAAAGATACTTCTCTTTTAAATGCTCTGGTAATTTGGCAATATCCCATTGCTCGTAAATAACACCTTGTTGATTTAAAAATGAAATCACTTCCTCTTGATTGCTGATAACTTCGTTTGTTCCTTGAATTTTAATCGTTGTCATGTAAAATACCTCCTTAAAATGTTTAATTATTTAAAGCTCCTGTACTCGCAAGGAGACCGGCTTTTGCTTGAATAAGAGCAAGCTGATACTGAAATAAAAATTCACAAGCTTCTAAAATTTTCTTCGCTTCAAAGCCATCTTTTCCCCATACAGTAATTCCGTGGTTGCGAATAAGAACTGCCCCTTTATCCTCCTTCACGAAATCGCCCAAAGTGCTTGCTAATGTAGGAATATGGGCATAATTATAAATAATCGGAATCTGTAATTCTGCATCTTCCTCCCAGCGGTCAAACGCTTTTATCAGTTCTTGTCCTTGAAATACAATTTTCCCAGCGTCACCATAAAGTTCGGAGATGACATTATTTGCAACCGTATGTACATGCAGGCTGCAGCCGGCTTTGCTTCTTTTATATATTTCGCAATGCAACAGCGTTTCTGCCGAAGGCTTCAGCTGTGTTGCGCCTACAGGATTTCCTTCTCCATCTACAAGCAAAAAATCTTCCTTCGTTTTTTTTCGTTTATCTTTGCCGCTTGCGGTCACAAGAAACTGAAGCGGGGAATCTTGAACTTTTATGGCTAAATTGCCGCTTGTCCCCATAAACCAATCCCTCGCAGCAAGCTCCTCTTTAATCTCCGCAAGCTCATGAACACGAGTTAAAACGACACTCATTTTGCGCCACCTTTTTCTTCTATGAAATTTGTTTTGTTTATTGTCTTCTCTAAAATGTCAATACAGTCGTAAAATGTTTCGAAAGATTGATAAGGAATAGAAAATTCTTGACATTTTTTTGATAAATAATCACGTGCAATAACTGTATCTGCAATCTTCGCGGCTTCTAAATCTGTGACGGAATCCCCGATGATGATGGAATGAGTGTCAGCATTTGCAATTTGCCGAATAATTGTCGGTTTGCAGCACCCACAATTTTGGTTGGGACATTTTTCATCACACGTATAAGGCCAATGAATGGTGATCGTTTCTCCGCTAAAATCCGCTTTATTGCAAAACAGTGCGGTAATAGAATCAAAAGGCTGCAACAGCGGTTTAATAAAAAAATCGATTCCGCCGCTGACAATGTATAAAGGAATGTTCATGTTTTTCGCATAATGAACAAAGTCGCGAAATCCTTCCCTTATTTCTGCAGTTTCTAAAATGTAGCGAACGATGTCACCCTTTAAAGAAGATGGAAGAAGTGCAAACATCTTGCCGACTCCTTCCTGAATACTAATCGACTGGGAAAGGACGCCATCCTTCAATTGCTCCCACTCTTTTGGAGCGAAACGCTTCATGATGCTAACGATGTTATCTTTTTTTGTCACCGTTCCATCAAAATCACAAAATATTACTGGCTTCAATTGGACGGTGCCTCCTTCCATCCCCAGAGCCGAATCGCTTCTTGTAATTCTATGTATTCAGCTGCTTCATTAAGGGGAACACCCCGGGAAACAGCGTCAACTGCCTGACGGAAAGCTTTTCCTCCGCCTTTAGCACCTTGCGGGTGACCGTGAACACCGCCTCCTGCATTAATGACACAATCTTTTCCAAAATCATGAATTAAAATGGGAACAAGACCCGGGTGAATGCCAGCAGATGGAACAGGAAAAGCTGGTTTTAAAACTGATTCCTTCACCAATTCTTCTTTCACGTTTAAAACTTTGTCACGCTCCAATGCAACGCTGCCATATGGTGAAGGGAACAACGAAAAATCTGCTCCAGCAATTCTTATCAATTTTCCAAGCAATAAGGAATGAGAGAGCCCATATTTTTCGGATGAAGTAAACGATCCGCTAAACGCCGGATGAGCCATAATTGGGAGGGCGATTTCATCATCTTCCCTTAATGCTTGCAGCACATCGAGGCCATATGTAAAAACATTAAATAGCAAAATATCGGCACCTAATTCTTTTGCTTTTCTTGCCTTATCTTTCAATTCAAATGTTTTTCCCGTCAAATTGACCGCATACAAAGTTCGGTGCCCTTTTTCTTGATACACGTTATCAAGAACTTTTTTGCCTTCCTTTATTCTTGTTTCAAATGATGTGAGCGAATTTTCAAAAAGTATTTCGTCATCCTTTACTAAGTCGACGCCCCCGAGAGCCTGCTCCCGCAATTGAGCAAGAAGGTAATCCATATCACGTCCAATTACACCTTTAAAGATGCTCATCACTAACGGTCTGTCGTAAACGCCAAGTTTTTCTCGTAACCCTTGAATTCCAAATCGAGGACCTGGAAAATACCGAAAGATCTCATCGTCAAACTGCAAATCTAGTAATTTTATTTCTCCATCTAGTGATAATTTTCCAAAAGTTGTCGTTAAGATGGCAGGAATGTCTTTAGAAAAGTTTTCTCCCGGAAAACGAATGTGAAGCTGTGCAATCGTTTTGCCGGAGGATGGATCCTCGCCTGTTTCTTTTATTTCAACCACTTGTCCTTTATGCTTTTTCAACTGCTCTTGCACTAAAAGAGGAAGGTCAGTCCACGAACCTACAGTCAATCCAAGAGCAATCCCTTCCGCTTTTTTTTCTAAATCTTCTCGTTTCGCAATGATTTGGTATACTGCTGTTACGTGACCCATTTTTTCAATCCTCTTCATTCAGATTTTTTTATATAAATAAAACCTCTTCAATAAGAAGAGGTTTTTTGTCAAAACAACTTCTTATCTTTCAACATCTCTGTTGGGAGAATTAGCACCGTGCTCATCATATGAGTCGGTTGCCGGGCTTCATTGGGCTCATCCCTCCACCTGCTCTTGATAAGAGTTTTATTATTAACTTTATAATTCTTATTCGTTTACTTGGATTATGCCACTATCCTTCCCCTCTGTCAACACTTTTTTACATCATATTCGATTCAAATTCGCTTACATTTTTCTGATGGCATGCTACAATTATTTAATGGTGCAGTTTACAATTTGAGGTATTTTCCGGAACTTGAGGTTGAGCCAAAACAGGAAAGCCTAAAAAAAGAGGACGAAAAAAGAAGGTACAACATCTTTTTAACGTCTTCCGATCGCATCATGCTAGATTACTAGACTTAGAAAAACTGGTTGAATTACGCAATTATAACGTTACTGGTTATCGTGAGACAATTTGTTTCTTGTACCGTTATTGGTTATGTTGCTTTTTGAATGATCCAGAAGAAGCCTTAAAACAAACGCTAACGTTTAATTTACAGTTTAATGAGCCTTTAAGAAGATCCACCAGAAGCGCTGAAAAGGCCTATTATGCACGGAATAACGAAGAAGCAAACCGAATAGCTAGAGAAAAAGGGTATCCTGGCGCTGGATATAATATCAGCAATAAAAAATTAATTGAATGGTTAGATAAGATATAACAGAGGACGAACAACGCCATTTAAGCACGATTATAGATGCGAATGAAAAGCGGAGAAGGAAACAAAAACGCCGGGAAATGGGCGTAAAAAGCCGTGAGGAGTATTTAAAAGAACAGCGCAATAAAACGGATAAGAACTTAGAAAAACTTAGACAAGCAATTGAGTTGAATCCTGATTTCTCGAATTACAAATTAGCTAAATTGCTAGGAATAAGTGAATCGTATGTAAGGAAAGGATGTTATATGTTATTTACTGGAACGGATGATTTAATTAAAAACGAGGATCGATCAATTAAAGAACATGATGTTTTATATTCTAGAATTAAACCTGAAAATTAAACATTTGATAGGAGGAACCTATTTTTATGATTAATTTTTGGAATAAAGTTACTAAATACAAAGAAGCACGTTATGCTGCAGGAATGAATTTTGATCTTGAAGAGATAGAACCCTTTTTAAACCATTTATCAAACTCAATTTTAGATTCAGGCTTGACTCAAGAAGAAATCAACATGATTCTATCTGAAATAGATAAAATGAATGAAGACAATGAGATCAAAGAGTTTGGAACTTTCGATGTTATCTATAAAGGAAAGCCATCAAAAATAAGGGTTCAAGCTGAAATCCACATTGAAGATGGGGATAAAGAGTTAGTGCTATATATGTATAGTACTAAAAAATTGGTAGACGTTATAGAAAAGGAAATGCTAAAGGTGGAAGAGCAAAGGGAATTTTAAAGGTTGGAAACAATTAAATTTGTTAATTAAAATCTGGATTTAATTTTAGGCTGTCGAGTTTTTCTTGACAGCCCTCCCTCTTCCCCTCATGGACGTAATGGCGCTGATTCACGAATTCGATCCGTAAGCCGTTGCGCTTCCACCCTTCGTGAACGATCAGGATTTGTCTTCCTTGGCCCGTTTTCTCTTCCCTTGGCGAGAGACAAACAGTCCATCGGCCTCCCACAAACAGCATCCGTCCATATTGCTGGTCAACCGGGCAGTGCAGCGGAGCTTCGGCTTCGAGCACCAACTGGCGGATCGCCTCATGGCTTATCACCGGATACCCGACCATCTGGGCAAGCGTACAAGCCGCTTTGCGATAAGTAGAGCACTCCACAACCAATCCCACCGCCGTTTCTTCTAGACAAGGACTGATTGACTGCGATCCATCAAACGCTAGAAGGGAGTCAAGCAAAAACGTGTAACGGTTTTGTTCTCGGTCTAAATAGTAGTTTCGCTCAAAGGTGACTTCGCCAAACAGGGTTTGAATCGTGGAGCGTCGTTTGTCTTTCAAGTGGTACCGGCGCTTGTCCCGGGTTTCCGCCAATTGTCGGTCGATGTCCTCCAACAAAGCCGTAAACAGCTCGGCGAAGGCGTTTTGCAGGGCCGAAACAAATCAAGTTCGATCTCTTTCCATGTCAACGAATTTGTGGTAAGATGTTGTTGAATATTCATGGGACTCTCTCCTCCTGTTTGATAGTGTGGTCAATAATCATCTTATCAGGGAGAGAGTCCTTTTTTCATGTTCCTGCTTGGGATCCTACCGCGCTTTCGCTTGGTGACCCCGATGAGGGGATTACGAACCTACGTTCCTACCCCCCTCATCGGGAATTCTAAGAATTTCTCCCACAAACATTTTACGCACACCAGAAAATATTTATGGAAAATGCAAAAAGGCTAGATAACGCTAGATACCATGCATGGTTTCATCATCATAACTCTGATTGATGGATTACTGTTGCAAAGAAAAAAGAAGGTAAATTCATCCAATATCATTACAAACCACAGGAATTGGCTGAAAAACTAACAGAATGGCTCGAAGAGGATGTTTATTTTAGCTAGAATACAATTTTATAAGCCTAGCCGACAAATTACGAATATAAGGCAATTAAAGTCGTTATATGTTGATTTAGATTTTTATTTGTTTAATTATAATTCGAACTGGATAATCGGCAAATTAGAATACGATTATTTTGGCCAATCGATTCCAGAGCCGAATATAATCATTTTTAGCGGTCAAGAAATGGTTTTAATTTGGCTTAAAGAGCCTGTTCCTTACAAAGCTTCACCGTTATGGCAAGCGGTACAAAATCACTTCTTAGAACAATTAAAAGAGCTAGGGGGCGACTCTAGGGCGGTTGATGCTTCAAGGGTATTCCGCATTGCTGGAAGCATTAATTCAAAAAACGGTGTAGAGGTAACAGGGCAATATCGTCATAAGGAACGTTATGTCTTGAGAACGTTAATTAAAGGAGAAATGATTTTTATGGAAACTTATACAACCCTCAAAAAGATTACTCCTTCCTATGACCCTTGGGAAGCTTATTTAGATATGAAGGAATACGGTGAATTAACATTATCAAATATAGAATTTACCACCACCACAATCTGCAATATGCGATGTGAGCATTGCGCTGTAGGATACACTTTATCTCCGAAAGATCCGGAAGGGCTGCCGCTCGATTTGCTTTTAAAAAGGCTAGACGAAGTGCCGACATTGCGATCCCTTTCGATTACCGGCGGGGAGCCGATGCTTTCGATAAAATCTGTGGAAAATTATGTCGTTCCCATTTTAAAATACGCACATGAACGCGGAATACGAACCCAAATTAATTCCAATTTAACATTGGACTTGAAACGCTATGAAAAAATTATCCCGTATTTAGATGTTTTGCATATTTCCCATAACTGGGGAACAGTCGATGATTTTGTTGAAGCCGGATTTGCAATGATGAAAAAGAAGCCTCCATATAAAGAACGTGCAAAATATTTTGAACGAATCATTGAAAACTCTAGAGCTCTGGCTGAAGCGGGAGTAATTGTTTCAGCGGAGACGATGCTGAATAAACGGACGGTTCCTCATCTTGAAAAAATCCATAGACAAATTGTAGACGAAATGAAATGTCAACGCCATGAGGTGCATCCAATGTATCCAAGTGATTTCGCTAGCAATCTTGAAACGCTCAGCTTGGATGAGATACGCGAAGCAATTCATAAGCTTTTGGATATCCGCGACGAATCAGTGTGGATGCTGTTTGGAACACTCCCGTTTTACGCTTGCAGCGACAATGAGGAAGATTTAGCATTGCTGAAGCGATTGAGAGAAAGCAAAAACGTGACTGTTCGAAATGACCCTGACGGCAGATCCCGTCTCAATGTCAATATTTTTACAGGGGACATTATTGTGACAGATTTCGGCGATGTACCGCCGCTTGGAAACATCAAAAAAGATACTCTTTTATCAGCCTATGAAAAATGGATGCAATCCCCGATTGCCCAACAGCTGAATTGCCATTGTCCAAACGTAGCGTGTCTTGGACCGAATCTTTTAGTGAAAAATAGTTATTACCGAGACTTAGATTTTACAAAAAGAAAAGCGCGCATATAATAAAAGGGCTTGGGCTTCTTTCGGCAATATATTTGCCTTTCGCCCGCCCTTTTCTATTATCTAGGCTGATTGGTAATAAGAAAGTGGAAGGATGCCCGATCCTGCACAGGAATCCATGCTCCAATGCCTTGCTGCGTAACATTTTTGACAACAATTTGCTTCTTGCTTCCCTTTAACATTAAATACACTTCTCCGTAAGTGACTTTTCCTTTTTCGTTGACAGCGGGAACGTATGCGTATAAATACCCCATTTTTTTCGGCGGGATATTATATACTTGATTTTTTTTCGTCCCGAAGCCGACAATTGTTTCAAATGCTAGCGGCATTTTCGATTTCTCTGCCGCCTTCATCAGCATCATTTTTTTGACATCTTTATGATCAGAAATTCTAGCGGTTAATCCTCCTTTTACCCGTTTTTGCGCCTCCTGTTTATAGCTAATTTGAACGGGCGACTTACCGCCTCGATTGTCAAAAAAGTTTGTATTGATTTTTTGATACTCCCAATTGACTGTTGTTTCTTCAGATTCATAATTCAATGCCCACCGTCCCAAGTAAATGGCGGCTCTATATCCTATGGCGGTTGGAGAAGGTGTAATGGAAGACTCATTTAACATTTTAATTAAAACAGGATTTTCAATCGGGACGTTGGATGTTTTGATTAACTCTTTTGTTAATTCACTTGGCTGTAAATAAGGAAGATTTTGACTCGGATTTGGATACGTATTTTCTTTTGAAATATCCATCACCGATTTGGGGATAGTTGGTGCTTCAGCGAAGCTTAAGCTTGAAAAAACCGATGCAAGCATGACTGAAATAAATAACGTCATTAGCTGTTTCATGTGGTTATCTCCTTTCAAGTAGCCTTTGCTTGTAGTTTTTTCAAGCTATTTGTATTTTATCCGCAAAATATCTTCCTATAATAGATAGAAGCCTATCCCCATGATGACATAAGCAGCAAGCAAAGTAGCCCCTTCAAACCAGTTCGTATCGCCGTCATTGGAAATTACAATCATGAGCAGTACTCCTGTCGCCATGGCAATCAACTCAGGAAGTGTAAAGACGAGCGGCATTTTTTCTGAAAACAGAAGCGAAATTAATACAAGCAAAGGCGCAACAAACATGGCGATCTGCAAGGTTGATCCGATGGCGATTTCAACCGCCACATCCATTTTATTTTTGTAAGCCATAATAATCGCAGACGCATGCTCCGCTGCATTTCCAACAATGGCAACGACAATTACCCCAATAAATAATTCACTCCAGCCAAGTTCATGTGCGACCGTTTCAAACGTATGTACAAGATTTTCCGAAACATATGCAACCGCAATTGTTGCCAAAAACAAAATGATGGTTGCGATCTTGCCAGACCATTCCGGGCTTTCGTGTTCTTCGATCTGCTCCTCTTTTTTCTGATAAACTCCCCGATGGGTTACCAATTTAAAAAACAACGCGGCTAAATAGAGCCCGATCATAATGATGGAAATGCCAATGCTTAACGTCAATGTGTCCGTATCATTCATTGTTTGTGCAAACACTTCTGGAATGACAAAGGCAACAATGACCGCAAACATTAACAATCCAGAATTATGTCTTGCGTCGTATTCATTAAACTTCTGCCGCTTGTACTTTAATCCACCAACAAAAAACGATAAACCTGCAACAAGCAGCAAGTTGCCGATTACAGAACCTGTGAGAGATGCTAAAACAACTGAAATTAAACCTGCTTTTAACGCAAAGATTGAAATAATGAGCTCAACAGCGTTCCCAAAAGTTGCATTCAACAGTCCGCCAATTCGTGGACCTGCCACAATCGCCAAGCTTTCTGTCGCTCTTCCCATAAAACTGGCGAGTCCGATAATCGTTAAACAATAAATTGCAAATAGAAGCAGTGCATTCCAATGCATCAAACTGCCAATAACGGACAACGGCAATCCAACAACAACCAAGATCGATAATATACGATTGAACATAAAGCTCACCACCCATATTTAGCAATAATTTTCCCGAAAACTTTGCTTACTTATTTTAACAAAAGTTGTTTAAAATAAACATTTCCTTCTAAAAAAAGGCCGTTTACAATTATGGAAAAAAATTTGTCCGTAAAAATTATTTTTATTCTGACATAAGCACTATATTTTGATAAATCGAGCATTTTGCAAAGAGTCAGTCAAGACTTTGAGGGAACTTTTTTGATTCGCTGAAAACAGATGTAAGTCATAGGTTAGCGAACCATTTTTTTGAATTTCATCTGTAAGCGCTTTGGGACTATCATCCCTTGCCATGACAGACCGATATGTATACCTTTTTTTACCATCCCTTGAATTCAGACAGGGCATGATAGATCGGCGTCCCGGACGATTGCTGTAAATATGGAAAAATTAGAAAAGGCCATTCAAAAGATTACAAATGAGATGAGACGTTGCAAAGAAGCGGGTTTTGTAGATGGTATTCCATTTTGGGAACAAGCGTTAAGTAAGCTACTAAAGAGAAAAAATAAAGGTCACTTATCCATTAAGGCATTGTAATTAGTTTCTTTCTTTTAAGGATTTTCGAGTTTGTTGGTATTTAGTCTACCAGTAATAAAGTTCTAGAATACTTTATTTAATGGTATTTTTATACCAAAAAATGAAATATATGGAACTATATTGATAAAATTAACGTCTATAAGTGTGATAGAAATTAATATACTAAGGAGGTAATTTAATATGCGTAAAAAAATTTTACTTGGGGCTTTAAGTTTATCTTTGTTAGGAAGTACATTACCATCATACTCAGCGTTTGCGGCAGAAAAACAAAATACATTAAACGTCTATTCTCAAGGATATAATGTATCGTTATCAGAAAATCTTATTCAAACAGCTGATCAATATGTTGTTGTCGAAGAAAATAAATTTGTATTGAAAGATGAGAAAAAGTTAAAGGAGATTCTTTCTGAAAGAGATTTTGAGATTGTTAACAATTTAGTATCTCAAGCTAATAATAATTTAGAGACCATCAGTGGAGCTAATACAGCGGTAGTAGGAAATAGTGTTGTTGTAATGCCTAAAGACGTTTCAGCTAAAACTATTAGTTACGCTAAAGCTTCTGAAGGAAAAAGAGCAATTAAATTTCATTGGTGAGGAATCGAACTGTGGTTGACTAAGACTGATGTTCGAGCCATAGTAAAAGGTGGAATTTCTGGTGGTGCAGCATATCTAGGTAGTATATTTGGAATAGCTGGCGCAGTTGCAGGAGCTGTTGTAGGAGCCATAATATCTGAGTATATAACAGGTGTCCCGATTTATGTTAAATATACTTATGGTAATAAATATCCTCCTATTGTCTTACCTCAATAAAAAGGGTTGAAAATTATGAAAAAAGCTATTATATCTGCAATTTTTGCAGGATTAGTCGTTTTAATAGGTGAGTATATATTCACAAATAGCTTAATTAAGTTATCGGTTCAAATACCCGTGTTATTAATTGGTATTGTGCTGATATATAGGCTACTGGGAAAATAGATTGATACACATTTTCGCTGTATAAAATCTTTACAACATTCCCCTGTACTGTTTTAAGTGCAGGGGAATGAAGATAATTGCTAGTAATAGTCATATCCATTTTCTCCTTTATTTTTGATTTTATTTTAATTACTAACTCAACTTTCGCAGATAGAAATTGGCAAATAAGCCTTGATATAACTAGGAAGGCCTGCAATCCATTGCTGTAGTTGACTTTCAATGATTTTTTGTCATTTTATTTATCTTTTTTAGGGTATCTTGAAGAAGCTCGATCAACTGCTGTAAAGCTACAGCCCAATCCAGTTCATTGATTTCATCGCATAGTTCATAAAAGAGACCGCCAATGGTCCGATCATCCGTGTTACATTGATTTTGCCACGAGAGAACGATGTAACGAGTAAACACAATGTTGGTATGGCTGATAAGCAAGTCGAAAGAACGGCCTTGGAATTCTTCCTGAAGGCGCAACAGTGACTTAGTCGTCTTGAAAAATACTTCGATGTCCCAGCGTATTCCATAGATGCGCACGATTTCTTGTTCTGTCAGGGTACAATCGGTGCTAAGAATGGCCACCCATTCGTTTTTCTTGTTTCGGTTTTGAATGAAGACCACTTTAACTGGTATTCCATTTGCCATCACCGTGTGAATGGAACGAAGGATTCCTTTCTTTCCTTGAACCGGATTAGACAATCGATAGAGTTCTTTTAAAGAGACGGCTCTGCCCCCTACGAGATAGCGTTGATTGGTCGCTTTCACCATGCCGATCACATCAAGTCCCTGTTCCACGATTGCTTGAATGAGAGGTTGTTGAGTAAACCATGTATCCATCAAGACGTAACGGGCTCCAACCCTGCGGTCAAGGCACGCTCAAGCATAGCAGGGATTTGTTCTGGTGCTGTCTGTAATGCCTCAACACGGCGTTTATCCCCTGATGTACGCTTATCTATTTTTTCTGAAATCCCATTGATTTGAGCCTTTTTGGAGCTCAATAAAGAAAAGTCAATCGGCATAAAGGAGTAGCCGTCAGACCAGCCTAAAGTAAGCATACGAAAGCCTTTATAGAATCGCTTCCGGAGCGACGAGTGATCCATACAACGTGCAAGCAGTTCCACTTTCTTACTGCGATTCCGTCCAAACATCGAATCATCAATAATGAATACTTTTACCCGGTATTTATCTGTTAGGCTACTAACCTTGGCAATGACCGAGGAACTAAAGGAAAGTAGAACGGCACCATGGTTGAGGAAACGGTAGACCGCATCCTTGACTGGCAGCTGATCCGCTTTTTTAGAGTCCAAAAGCCGGAACCAGTTCTTCTGTTGGAAAATGAGGCAAAACACCAGTTGAAACAAATAAGAACAGGTGAATCAGAGATTTTTTTGGATGTTTGCCTTTCGAAGATGTTTCAAGATTTCTAATTCGTTGAAAACGGATTTTAGTTTATTTGGTAATTGATTATTTTGTTCCTTCTGCTCTATCATTTAGAGGACACCATGTGCAAAATACTCAAATCTAAAAAATACAACAACAAGAAAAAAATGATGTCTGAAGCAGAAGCCTTTTGCCGATTACAGCTTCGGATGATTGACGGTATACTATAATGTGGTGGTTTTTGCAAACATTTCACAACGTTATCGTGCTTGGACCTTCTTCCCTTTTTAAAAATGAGGACAGCCGCATGTGTAAAGCCTGTCGATCATTTTGTAAAAAAACCCCTTTATTTTAATCAGGCGATATAGTATGATAATTTTAACGAAATGACCAAAATGTCCATTTAGTCAATCAAGAGGATGAGGTGCATGGCTATCGATCGAAAACAAAATATTATTGATGCGGCGACAAAATCTTTTTCCTTATTCGGGTATAAGGCAACGACGATAGAACAAGTGGCGAAACTCGCGAATGTAGGCAAAGGAACAATTTATACGTTTTTTAAAAGCAAAGAGGATTTGTTAGATGAAATTATTTCCTCGGTTATAGTAGAAATAAAAGAAACGGCAGAGCATGCAATGGACCCCGATCGTCCATTTCTTGAAAACGCCCATCGCGCTTTATATCGCATTGCAGAGTTTCGAAAGCAACATCCACTAACAATTAAGCTTCTCCAAGAAATTCGGGATATCGGGACTCCGGCAGTTCAAGAAGTGATGAAAAGATTGGATCGGGCGATTATCGCCTTTATCCGCGAAAAAATTGACAACGCCATAAAAAAAGGAGAAATTCGCAACTGTGATTCCGAAATCACCGCCTTTTTAATGTTAAAAATGTATATCGCCCTAAACTTTGATTGGGAAAAGGAACATGAGCCGCTGCCAAAGGAGAAAATCACTGAATTATTTGAGCTGTATTTTTTAAAAGGATTGTCGAAATAGATAGTCCTTCTTCTTTTATCATAAAATGACTAAATGAGCAAAATGGTCAAAAGTACGAAAAAGGAAGGAGATAACCGTTGCGTGGAATCTCATTATTTTTACATGAGCTAAAAATGATTGTAGCGAATCGGAAAATTTTGATTCCTGTTATCGCTATTTTATTTATCCCCATTATGTATAGCGGAATGTTTATATGGGGATTTAGAGATCCGTATGGCCACTTAGAGAGATTGCCGGTCGCTGTAGTCAATCAAGACAAAGGGGCAACATTGAATGGGGAAAAGTTAAAGATCGGCGACGATCTAGTGGAAAATCTAAAAAAGAAAAAGCAGCTTTCTTGGGAATTTGTTGACGAGAAAGAAGCGGAAAACGGATTAAAAAACCGGAAATATTATCTAGTTATCAAAATTCCAGAAAACTTTTCAAAGCATGCAACTACGATAAAGGACGAACACCCTCAAAAAATGGAGCTCATTTATATGCCGAATGAGAGCATGAACTTTTTCGCAGCACAAATCGGGGATAAAACCATTGAAAAACTGAAAGAAGAAGTTGGTGATACATTAACGGAAACATATGCCGAAACAATGTTCCAAAATATTAAGAAGCTGGCAGAAGGGCTCGAATCGGCAAGCGAAGGAGCAAAGAAACTGCATGATGGCATTGATTCAGCAAAACAAGGAGCAATAAAGCTGAAGGACGGGGTTGATTCGGCCAAAGATGGTTCACAAGAGCTGTACAACGGCGCGCTCTCTGCGGAACAAGGAGTTCAAGAAATATATGGACATTTAAAAACGATGGCTGAAAAATCATTGATATTTAAAAATGGGCTGCAATCCGCTAGTTCCGGAGCCGAGCGACTGAACAGCGGAATGAACCGTTTTAATTCCGGTCTTGACCAATTGATTGCAGCCCAAGAGAAATTGCTCGATGGTGCAGAAAAGGCAAGAAATGGTTCTCAGCAGCTGGCGGATGGATTAAAGCAATCACTTCATGGAATGAAACAAATAAATGAAAAAGCTCCTCAGCTCGCAAACGGAGCCGAGCAAGTACGAAGCGGAGCCAGCAATCTGTCGTCATCACTCGGACAATGGGCTAAGGGAGCAGAACAAACGAAAACGGGAGCAGAACAGGTGAGTGCCGGACTGGAACAGCTGACAGCCCGGCTTGATGCTATGATCGCTCAAACGTCTGATCCGCAGCAAAAAACGGCACTCAAAGAACTGCGTGCAAGTGTAGGGCAGCTGGCGGATGGAAGCAAACAAGTAACAAGCGGTATAAGTCAGCTTTCCGAAAATGCTGCAGCATTGAAAGATGGAGCTGATCAGCTTTCTTCTGGATCAGCGCAATTGCATAGCGGAACAGTCGCTTTAAGCGACGGTCTCAAACGACTAGTAGCAGGGCAAGAGCAGCTCGCCGCAGGTGCCGAATCATTAGCTGGCGGACAGAAGGAGCTCTCCCAAGGATTATCGACATTCGGTGAAAAAATGAATGAAGCGAAAAGCGGAATAACCCAGCTGATGGAAGGAAGCGGACAATTATCAGCCGGCTTGCATGATCTCGCTTCCGGTTCTGATCAACTGCAAAATGGCACTAATCAGCTTGCTGCTGGTTCCGGCGAATTAGCAAACGGAATGGAAAAACTCACAAATGGGTTAGGGAACTTTTCACACGGAATCGAGCAGCTTTCTAACGGGTCTGGTCAATTGACGGAAGGAATGACGACGCTGGATAAAGGTTCTAATGAATTGGCGGAAAAATTGCACGATGGAGCCAAAGATGCCAGCAACGTCAAAGCGGACAAAGAAATATACGATATGTTTGCAAAACCTATTAAAATTAAAAACGAAAAATTAAACGAAGTTCCTAACTATGGAACGGGGGTTGCTCCGTACTTCTTATCGCTGGGATTGTTTGTCGGCGCCTTGCTCGTAACAATTGTGTACCCTCTTCGTGAACCAGCAACTACACCTAAAACGGGAATGAGCTGGTTTTTTAGCAAGTTTGGTGTTCTCGTTATGATCAGCGTCATGCAATCATTGATAGCCGATACAATTTTACTAGCAGGAGTAGGCATTGAAGTGCAAAGTATTGCGAGATTTATCGTATTTACGATCATCACAAGCTTAACGTTCATGACGTTAATTCAGCTGCTTGTCACAACGTTAAGTGATCCGGGAAGATTTTTAGCAATCATTATCTTAATCTTACAATTAACTACAAGCGCCGGTATCTTCCCGTTAGAGTTAATCCCAACAGCGTTGCAGCCGCTCCACAACTGGCTGCCAATGACATATTCCGTAGCCGGCTTCCGTTCAGTCATTTCGAGCGGCGATTATGCGTTTATGTGGCAAAATGCATTTATTTTGCTCACTTTTATGATCGTGTTTGTTCTCGCAACGATCACCTACTTTACAATCCAACATAAACGCCGTTTTAGCGAGGCCGTATAACTATTTGTTTTTGAATTTGCCGGACGAATTTTTACACCTTCGACTCTAGCGTAATAACTGAAAGGAAATTTTTCAGAACTAAATGTGGTAAATCGGCAATGCCACAATTCCTCTTCATAAAAATGAAATAGAAGCAGATCTCTATCATCTGCTTCTATTTTTTTGTTGAAACTTTTATTCATTCAGCGATTCGCCAAAAAGGCCTTCAAAAATGGATTCTTTTATAGGACGACGAGGGGTTGGTGCCTCTCTTTCCTGCAGGCTTTCCGGCAGAGCTTCTTTTTCCCCTTGATAGCCAATTGCAATGAGCGCATTGATTGCATACTCTTCAGGGATGTTTAAAACTTGACGTGCTTTTTCAAAGTCTATGCCTGTCATCGGATGCGTAATCAAGCCTTTTCTTGTTGCTTCTAATGATAAATAGCCCCAAGCTGCACCTGCATCAAAGGCGTGGGAGCCGATTTCCCCCCGCTCGCTAGTCTTTTTAGAAATAATCAACGCAAAAACCGGGACGTTTTTGCACCAAATTTGATTAAACTCGCCAATGAATGACATAAATCTTTTGCGGTCTTCCTCTGTGCGAGCGATAATAAAACGCCATGGCTGGAAATTGAAAGCAGAAGGCGCCCAGCGTGCTGCTTCAAAAAGGCTTAGTAACACATCCTCCGGGACCTCTTTAGTTAAAAACGAACGCGGAGACCAGCGTTTTAAATAAATAGAATCAATTTCATATTCGGCCTGGCGGGCAAGCTTCGTTTGTGTCATCACATTACCTCCAAGAAATCAGATCGGAATTATACACATTTATTGTATTACATTTTTTTCTAAAAACAATTTTTTTGCTCAGAAAAGCTTTTATTTTAGTTCAAATGTTTCCGTAATGTTGATGCTGCCTTCTACTGATTGAACCATTGGACAATTTTTGTGCGCCAGCTCCAAGCATTTTTGAATTTGCTCACGGTCCAAATCCTCGCTGGAACTTGAAATGATGAAATGAAGATGAATTTTTTCAATTCTGTTCGCTTTTTCTTCGTTCCGTTCAACTTCAGCTTGAATCGTAATATCGTCATAAACGATTCTTTTTTTATCTAAAATTTTTCTGAAAACACTTCCGCTGCAGCCAGCAATGGCGGAAACCATCAATTGAAATGGACGGAATCCGTATGTAACATCACCTGCCACATGCAGTTCTCCGTATTCAAAAGTTGTTTTATATCCAATTTCCTTCATTTGAAATTCCATGCTGTATCATCTCCTCCATTAATATCTACAATTTTATTGTAATTGATTAATTTTTTTATTTGCAATTAATACAAATTGCGGGAAAAAAATTAAAAAATAAGTTGAACAACTACTCCATCTGTTATATAATAGTTTCAAAATAAAAAAACTGTATCATAACATTATAGAGGAGAGGGGAAAAATGATGAAACGGCAGGAAAGAAAAAATATGATTGATTTTATTGAAAAAATAGGAAATATTGATCGGGAAACGCTTATGTACATGACGGATGCGGATATTGAACACATTTATGCTTCTATTTATGATCGATATTTAGAAATGGCTGAGTAGAAAACGCAAAAGAAGCCTTCCGCCGCCGGAGGTCCGATGCGAACATTCCCGCAAAAAAAAGAAGCTTCAACGCGCAGACACTCAACCTCTTGCCGAACTTTATTTAATATAAAATTAAAGCTCTGAACTCATGGCAAACATAGCTAAATTCTTGCTGAATACAAAAACCCGGGCTGTCGAAAAAGTCGACAGCCCGAGGAATGCGCTTGATAATATCTCTTTTAATGGTAGCCGTTTTGGCCGTTCGCACTTCCGCTTGTTTTATGCTTCGGCTTGGATTTTGAGTTTTGCTTGTTGTGTTGACCGCCTTTTTTTGATTGCTTTGCCACTCGTATGTCCTCCTGTTTACGTCAATTTTTTCAGCCTCATTTTTAATATGACCATGTGAAATGAAAAAAAGTCTTCGAAATAAATGGCGGCCTTTATTAATTATTGGAATCTTTTGATAAAATTGCATTGATCTCCCCGCCTAATATAATAATAACCGCGGAAAGATAAAACCAAATTAGAAGAATGATCACCCCGCCGAGGCTTCCATATGTCACGCTGAAATTCCCAAAATTTCCGACATAGTAAGAAAAAAGAAGAGAAACAACAATCCAGCCAACGGTAGCAAATAAAGCGCCTGGATATGCTTCAGAAATTTTCATCCGTTTATTTGGCGCAATAAAATACAGTCCTGTAAAAACGATGCACAAAATAACAGCACTTAATAACCATCTTATCGTATTCCATATCGTTAAAAACACTTCTGTAAATCCGAACGCCCGAAATATAAACAAGCCTATCTCTCTGCCAAACACCGGAAGCAGCAGTGCAACTAAAATGACTAAAATCATGGCAAAAGTCAACAAAATAGACATCAAGCGAGCTACAAGGAAATGACGGTTTTCTTCCACTTGATACGCTTTATTAAAAGCTCTGACAATCGCATTAATCCCATTTGAGGCAGACCAAATTGTTCCAATGACTCCGAACGACAAAAGGGTCACATTTTGAGTTTCAATAATATGCCTCACATTGTTTTCGATCAATTTCATTGTATTTCCCGGTGCATATTGTGCGACAAAATCAAGAACAACATCTGAAGAGAGGGGCAAATATGCAAGGAGATTCATTAAAAAAATAAGGAATGGAAAAAGAGACAAAAGAAAGAAGTAGGCTAGCTCCGCAGCTAAACTTGATATTTCATCTTCTTTAAACCGTTTAAAAAGCTCTTTAGCGATTTGAAGAAGGTTGATGTGGTCATCCATCTTGGCACCTCATTTCAAACTAGTTTCTGTCAAAGGCGATCCTTCCATTTCTCTTTTGCTTCTTTCATTATTTCCATTACTTTCGGTGTCGTTTCTTTTAATTCTTTCACTTTTTCAGAAACAAATTCAATATCTTCGATTGTTTGCTCGATTGTTCTTTTGACAGAGTTCATTTTTTCCTTTGTTTTATCAGCAATCTCCATCGGATTTTCTGCGCACTGCTTGATTTTGCTAAAAGCTGATCTGCTTTTGCTGACTACATCGTCCCTTGTTTTTTTATCCAATAAAGAAAGCGCTGCGCCTGCGATCGCTCCGATGAACAGCCCTTTTAACAATTTATTTTGCGATTTCATTTGACTTTCACCTCTTCTACGAAAGATGGTGTTCTTCTTTGATCTTCTGGAGCAGTCCTTTGCAGCCTTTGACAACCATGTCATAAACCTCTTCAAAGTTCCCAGTATAATACGGATCAGGGACGTCCAAAATATCAGCATCTGGTACGAAATCCATTAAACGACTGATTTCACCCGTATTGTTATATCCTGCCATCCGGCGCAAATTTCCTAAGTTTTCTCCATCCATGGCAATAATATAATCAAAATCTGATAAATCATTCTTATGAATTTGACGTGCTTTTAAACCTTCATAAGAAATTTGGTAACGGTCTAATATTTCTCGAGTCCCTCTATGCGGCGGGCTTCCTACATGCCAGCCTCCCGTTCCCGCTGAATCGACAAAAATTTTATCTTCCAGACCCTCCCGTTTAACTAAATCACGAAAAACCGCCTCAGCCATTGGCGAACGGCATATATTTCCTAAACAAACAAAAAGTACTTTTATCATTGCTGAAACCTCCTGAAAACATTGCTTCAATCGTTTTTTCATAAGCTGCAAAGAATAGTTTGGAAAGATCAATTTTTTCTCATAATATTCAATCTTTCATAATACATGATACAATGAAACAAAGAAAAAAACGAGAGGATGAAATCAATTGAATTTATGTGAAAAATCAGCAGAAAATATGGAATACATGATTAAAAAAATTACAGAAAAATTGAATATGATCAACATCAGTGCAGTTCAACCAACACATTTTAATGTAAATATGTATGAAGACCTAAAAGAAATTTATGACCATGTAATGAAAAAAAATACTTTCAGCCCCAGCGAAATGCAAGCAATTGCAGAGGAATTGGGGAACCTACGAAAGAGCACTCTTTAAGTGAATTGAGCTTTCTGCTGCTCATTGCGAATGGGCTTGTGCAAATGACGGCAATAAGTGTTTAACTTAGCGATGTTGAAGTGTTGTGAAAACTCGCAGCTGCTGTCCTCATCAGCTTGCTTCAGTTGATTTGTTATATGTGGTTCTATACGCTTCTCAAAACGATGTTCGAGTCACATTAGGAACCGCCCAATCTGCCATCCATCAGAGGTTTAGCTTGGATTCTAAAGCAGGCGAATCGTGTTCGCGCTCCATTTTCATCATTCTCTTTTTTCTTTTGCAAGAGAAAAATAAAGATAGACCTCCTTGTTGTTTAGATGCCAGATTTCAGAAGAAATCGTTTTTACTTTAAAGCAGCTTTATAAATTCAGTATAAGCTGCTTTTTGTATAATAACTTTTTGTCAAAACGGTGTCTATTTTTTGAACAAAATGTGAATTTTTTGTTTCGTTTTTGTGACAAATGATTTATAATAAAAGAAAACGTTTTCTTTGTTTGGGGGTCAAAAAAATGGTCGTGACACTTATGAAATATTTTTATTTATTCGTTGCTCTCTTCTGTTTATTGTCTGGAATTTTGGTCGGTTTTGCAAAGGAGCTTCCGCTTTCGGTGATAGTCATTTTCTTAGGCTTTTTCAATCTTGCTTTATATTATGTCTTCCATAGAGAAGCCTTGAAAAAACAGCAAATTTAAAAGAATGGCGAAAATAAAGGCACCATTCTTTTTCGAAAACGTCAAATAAGCTTTTTATAAACTTTATCTTTATAAAATTGAGATGCAGATGTGTTGAATATATTCCTTTTCTTCACGATTCGTTCCAATGCTAATTGTTTTTCCGACAGCTTTTGTTGTAATTTTTTCCTTTCGGCTTCATCTTCACAGCATTTTAGTAAATCTTGAATAGTTAATAGTTCCTTTTTCAAGTCATTTTCTTGATCGACCATTCCGGCGTTTCTCAAAAGACGATAAGCCATTCGGAGTTCTTCCGGAATATCAGACAAATCGTCATGCGGGAGAGGCTTCCCCATCCCGGGAAGTTCTTTAAACTCTCCCTCTTCATATGCCTTTTTGATCCGATCCTCAGCAATTTGTGCAAATATATCCACGCTTCACCCTCCCTTCGACCGTTATGTTCGTCCCTTTTCTAAACGCTTTACCCGCTTTTTCATCGCTTTTGTTAAATATCCGCCTTTAAAAGAACGAATTTCATACGAGCTTAAAAACGCTTTTGGTTCTATTTCATTGACAAGGTTTAAAAATTCTTCCTCCCGAGAGCGTTGAGCAACAACTTCCAAACGATACCTGATCGAATTCATTCCTTCTCCTTGAAAGACCGTAACCCCAAAACCAGCCTCCCTCAATTTTTTTACTAATTCAGAATTTTTATCCATTAAATTCACATTGTATGTTACATATCCAAAAGCCAGCTTTTTCTCCAGTTCACCGCCCAACAACAGCCCTGCACCAAAACCGATAATATATGCACTAATATTGTAAATATTAGATAAATCTTGAAAAACTATTCCTAAAGCGACAATATAAATCGCTGCTTCTAGCAAACCTATACCAGCAGCAGCCTTTGTTTGATTTTTCACTAACAAAATAGTTCGGATCGTCAATACTGGTACATACAATAATTGCAGCAAAAAAATAAAAATTGCTTGTAGAAACATGTTGCCTAGACACTCCTTTGTTCCATCATACTATAAATTATTTTCGAAAAGAAAGAGCTATCATAAACTCAAAATCTGAGATTTGAAACTACATTTTTACAATTCATCTTGATCTGTTATTATGCTTCAAAACTTCCTTTTTCATGCGAATAGGCTGGCGCTTGAAATACATCGCTGTTCTCCATACCCACTCCAACGGACCTAATTGAAAATATTTAAACCAAATATGGCTGATGATAAGCTGCACGGCAAAAATTGCGAGTGCAAGCCAAAAACCGGCGAAGGGGTATACTTTACCGTACAATCCCAATCCGTAATGATAAAAAATATATGTACAAATAACAGATTGCATGATGTAATTTGTCAATGACATGCGTCCAACAGGCGCAATCTTCTTAACAATTTGCCGGCAGATTGGGTGAAAATATAAAAATATGAGAGAGGTCACATAAAACAACATGAGAAATGGTGCACCGAACACCATGTAAAAACTATTTTCAGCGGTGACCGCAAAAATATTTAACGGAAGCCCAATGATAAGCCCGAAAAACCAGATGGCTGTTAATAACCTTCGATGCTTCTCCGGTTCTTGAAAAAGCTTTTGTTTCGCAAATATCATGCCAACTAAAAACATGCTGATATATGGGATCATGTTTAATAAATAGACAAGCGGTTGAAAAGGCCACATGCCAGACATAGACATGTAAAAAAGCCGATCATGAATACGCTGATGGAAAATATCAGTAAAACTTCCGTTTTGATATGAATGGATTGCGTTTCTTGCCTCCTCTTCCAGTAAGGCAGCCTGCTCTCTTTTTTGGACTAAAGCATCCTCACCATTGGATACAGCCGTCATCAAACCAATAAGGAGCAAATATAAACTAAATAAACATACAGTCCATACCAAAAGGATTTTCCAGGAACACTTCCGGAAAAAAAGGAGAAGAAACCCCAGCACAGCATAATCCATTAAAATGTCTCCATCCCAGATGAAAAATGAATGAATTAGTCCAAATACAAAAAGCACCACCAGTCTGCGTATATATATAGAAACAAAGTTCCTGCCGTTTCCTAAAGCCCGTTCCTCCATGATGATGATTCCAAATCCGAACAATAATGAGAACATTGTAATAAACTTCATTTGTACAAATATATCCAAAATATTTTTCGTTAGAAAATCCCATGTTCTCCATGTTTCAGTAAAAAAATTTTCGCTGCCTATTTGGTATAAATATACATCTGGATAGCTGAAATGCGCCATATTCACAAGTAAAATTCCAAATATCGCAGCCCCCCGCACCACATCCACTACTTCATAACGCTCACGATTAAGATTCAAATCAAAACCCCCATTCTGAAAAAAGTTCTTATTATAAACGCCCTTTTTTCATTATTTTTTGTCCAAAGGCTGCATTTCAGCTTTATCGTGTTTAAATATTTGAATATAGCGAAAAAAGAATGACAATTTTCTTATAGTCTATTATGATAGACATAAGATTCGAATATCAACAGATCCACAAGGGGAGCTATATGCTGAGAGTGGACGGGTATTTCGTCCAGACCCTTTGAACCTGTTAGTTAATGCTAGCGTAGGGATGTGGAAGTAACTGATCCATGATACAGCCTTTTTCCCCCTTATGGATATTTGTTGATAGCAAATAATATACAGGGGGTTTTATTTTTGGAAAAAAATCGTTTATTACTATTAATAGAAGCAGCAATCTTTGCAGCATTGGCAGTTATACTTGATCTTCTCCCTTCCATTCAATTATCATCAGCCATTTCTATATCCATTGCCATGGTGCCTGTACTCATATTATCGTTTCGATCCGGTGCAAAGATTGGCTTCATTTCCGGCCTTTTATGGGGATTATTGCAAATTGTATTAGGTGATGCATACATCCTGACGCCTGTTCAAGGTTTCATCGACTATTTCCTAGCTTTTTCCTTTATCGGTTTAGCCGGTCTTTTCAGTAAAACTATCCAAAATAAGCTGAAAGATGGAAAGAAAAGCTCTGCTCTTGTTTTCATCATCTTTGGCATCTTCATCGGAGCTTTTGCACGTTATTTTTGGCATTTTATCAGCGGTGTCTTTTTCTTCGGAGAATATGCACCAGAAGGAATGTCAGCGGTCGTTTATTCTTTGATCGTAAACGGCATTACGATGATAGGAGCCTTTGTATTATGCGCTGTCGTTACTGTTATTCTCATTATGGCGGCGCCAAGATTGGTTGTAAAATAAACAAAATCATCCTCTGCAAAACATGCAGAGGATTATTTTGTTTATAGGGTAAATACTTTCGTTTCAACAGTGTATTTTTTTAATTTTTCACGGCTTACATGAAAACCGATCCCCGGGCTATCAGGCAAGGCAATTTTTCCATTATAAACCGATATTTCCGGTTCAATAATATCTTCTTCCCAATACTTAGATGAACTGGATATATCTCCTGGCAGTGTGAATTGTTCAAGTGTCGCTAGGGATATATTATGGGCCCGTCCAATCCCTGATTCAAGCATCCCTCCGCACCAAACTGGAACATTTTGCTCTTTGCAAAAATCATGGATTTTTTTTGCTTCTGTCAAACCGCCAACACGGCCGATTTTTATATTCATAATTTTGCAGCTTCGAAGTTCAACAGCCTTTCGAGCATCTTCTAAGGAACAAATACTTTCATCTAAACAGATCGGTGTTTCCAATTCTTTTTGAAGTTTGCTATGATCCACAATATCATCGTGCGCAAGAGGCTGCTCAATCATCATTAATTGAAACTCATCCAATTGTTTTAGATGATTTATATCTTTTAATGTATAGGCACTGTTCGCATCAGCCATTAAATCCAAGTTCGGAAAATGCTTCCGTATTTCCTTAACTACTTCAATATCCCAACCTGGTTTAATCTTTATTTTTACTCTCTTGTATCCTTCCTCCTGATATTGTTCAATAAGACTGATTAAATCTTTTATTGTCGGCTGAATACCGATGCTCACCCCAGCTTCAACTTCTTTTTTCATTCCCCCGAGAGCTTGTGAAAGAGGTATATTTTGCTGTTTTGCATATAGATCCCACACGGCACCTTCCAAAGCCGCTTTTGCCATATAATTTCTGCGAATAAAACGAAACGATTCAACCAACTCACGAGGATGATGAAACGACGTCTTTGATAAAATCGGAATGAGGAAATCTTCGATCATGTGCACAGTTGTTTTCACGGTTTCTTCTGTATACCATGGAATGGAAAAAGCAACCCCTTCCCCAAAACCGGCTGCACCATCATCATCCTTTACTTCTACGATCAACAATTCGCGATCGTGAATGTCTCCATAGCTAGTAGAAAATGGGGCTTTTAAACGCATCTGTAATATATGCAAAACAATTTTCTTAATTTTTATCAATTAAGAGCATCTCCTTTTTTAGCCAAGCTCTCAGCTAAGTTCGACAAAATCATTCCCATTCGCCAGAGGGCTCGATATTTCCCGGAAAATATTTCTTAAAATAGCGAATCCACTCGAACGTTTGTTTTACACTAATTATAAAATAAACGCTTTCTTAATGTAAAGGAGCAAGGGATTTCTTTATTTCCCTTATTGTTTATTGAACTGCGAAGCCTCAAATAAATAATGAGATCATCGTAGAAACGAGTCTCATCATGAGATTAATTTTTCCACTCAATAGTTGTCTTCTTCTCTTTGTTGACTAGCAATTTAAAAACATCAGGTCTTGCATAATGCCCAACAGGATCAAAATCAAACTGGCTATAGGCGATTTGTTTCATATCCAGTTCTGCAATGATGATGTCTTCCTTACCAAATACGGGCTTTGCCACATATTCACCCAACGGTCCAACAATCGCGCTACCTCCTCTGCTCATTACTTCAGGTGAAGAAGTAAGTTCATCATAACAAGCCAAATCTTTCGGATACATATCTTTTGTCACATATTGATTGGCAGACAAAACAAAGCATCTCCCCTCCAAAGCAATGTGACGGATTGTTGACTGCCAAGTTTCCCTTGCATCAGCCGTTGGGGCAATATAAATTTGAATTCCTAGTGCGTACATCGCAGCCCTTGCTAACGGCATATAATTTTCCCAGCAGATTAGCGCCCCTATTCTTCCATAAGGGGTGTCAAACACTGGTAATGTGCTTCCATCCCCTTCCCCCCAAACAATCCGTTCTGCTGCAGTCGGTTTTAATTTGCGGTGTTTTCCTAACAACTGTCCGTCAGAATCGAAAAATAAAACAGAACAGTAAAGAGTCCCGCCGCTAAATTCATTATCCCTTTCTGTTACACCTATCACAAGGTAGACACCTGCTTTTCGAGCCGCTTCACCAAGTTGTTCCGTCGTTTCGTCTGGAACAGCTACAGAATTGCTCCAGTATCTATACCAATCCTTCCTCCCTTCAGCCGAACGGCTCCCAATCGTTGTACCGAAAGATAAGCCTCTAGGATAAGCGGGAATAAAAGCTTCAGGAAATACAACAATCTTTGCTCCTTTTTCAGCAGCTTGATGTATGAGGCTAACCGCCTTTTTTGTCGTGGCGTCTCGGTCCATAATAACAGATGAGGCTTGTATAACAGCAACTTTAACCTTTTGTGCTCTGTTCGACATATTTTTCCCCTCCACCAAATCAAAAAATCTAAAGCAATCTTAAATGCCGAAGCTCATGAACCTTCAAAGTCATAACCTTCGGAAGTTGCACCCTATTCATCTTCCATAAAAAAATCTGCACAGGAAGGAAAACACTTTGAATAATCCTCTTTTTAAGCATAGAAGGGCCGGCCCATGTATTAGAGTTCAAAATAATTGGATTATGTTTTTCCATGAGAGCTTTTCATGTGATATCTCATCTGAAGTAATTTAATGGTAATTTCTTAGCATGCTCCTTTGTACAATACAGCTGTGGCTGAGTGTCGAAGTAACTATCAACACTTAATTCTATAGAAGCATTAAGCGTAAAATATGAGAAACGGTTTGAATTGGAGTATATTATTCATAATAAAAATGTTCAAAAATTTTTGGACCATCCAATCAAAGATTTTGTCAATCATCCAATTTCAATACTGCAACAGCCATTTATCCAAGACGAACCATAAAGTGAAATAAATTTGCCGAAAATCGCACATCTATTTTAAGGGTTTTCAACTTCAAGTAAAGAAAAAATCGGGCAGGACAGCTTTAAGCATTGCGTCCATGTTACAAAAGATAATGATTTTTCAGCAGCGTTCAAATCATGTGCTAAAAACTCCAAGTTAAAATAAAAGTGGATGGGTAAAATGTTACTGAATTGGATGGGCATTATTCTTTCATCTAGCGTTATAATTAATGTTTGAACAGGTTCAAATTTTGATGGATATAACAACATTTTCGATTATGTTCAATAGGAACATTCTATAGATAAATAACAAAGAACCTGGTTAACTTGCCATATAGCAGGAAGTGCCAAGCAAATCTAAAGGGTGAAGCATATGGACTGGAAACCGGATCGAAATGCAAAAAAGCCTATATATAAACAGCTGGCCGAATATATTGAAAATGGAATTGCGGATGGCACATTTCCCCCTGATAAACCGCTGCCTTCTGAACGGTTTTTGGCCAATAAGCTGCAAATAAACAGAAGCACAGTTGTGGCTGCATATGACGAATTAGAATCAAACGGACTTATCGAGAGAAAGAGAGGAAGCGGAACAACAATCAGCAAAGATATATGGGGTATGACAAAGAAGCGTGTACCAAGCTGGAATCGGTATATTGAGGCAGGATCGTTCTTGCCGAATTTACCTGTGACCCAGAGAATACGCAAAGAGATGGAAGAGCATAAACTAATCAATTTAGCTAGCGGTGAATTGTCGGAAGATCTTTTTCCAATCGACTCCTTGCGAGAAATCATTTCGACAAGGTCATTTATCGGAAGCCTAGGATATGATCATCCTCAAGGGAATGAGATATTAAGAAAAACTATCACAAAGCATGTGAAACGATATCGGAGAATTGAGACAAATCCGTCTTCCATTCTCATCACATCAGGAGCGCAGCAAGCTTTATATTTAATCGTCCAATGCTTATTAAAGCCGGGTGATGCGATAGCATTAGAAGAGCCTTCGTATTATTACAGTCTCCCGGTCTTTAAATCAACCGGAATTAGACCTTTCTATTTACCAGTTGACAAAGAGGGTATAAACCCGGATGATTTGCTTCTATTGCATAAAAAACATCGAATCAGGATGATCTTTTTAAATCCTGCTTTCCAAAATCCATCAGGCGCTTTCCTTCATAAAAACCGGCGGGAAAAAATATTGGAAATATCGTCTGAGTATGGAATACCGATTGTTGAAGACGATCCTTACAGTTTAACGTCCTTTAATGGGGAAGAGACCTACCCGCTAAAATCAATGGATGAGCATGGAAATGTCTTATATATCAGCTCATTGTCGAAAATTGTTGCTTCTGGTTTGCGAATTGGTTGGGTTATTGGACCAAAGCCTGTGATTGAAAGATTGTCTGATGCCAAACAGCAAGTGGATTTCGGTCATGCCAGCTTTACTCAATGGATTGCCAATGATTTTCTGGAATCTGACGACTTCGATGCCCATATCAACTGCTTAGTCAAACGGCTCGAAAACAGAAGGGATCAAATTGTCAAAAGCCTTCGATTCTACTTAAAAGACGATGTTGATTTTTATATCCCGCAAGGAGGCATTCATTTATGGTGCAAAATAAAGAAAGACTTTAATGAGATCCAGCTGCTAGAAGAGTCGATCAAGCGCGGGGTTATTTATGTTCCGGGCTCAACGCTTGGATCAAGTACAAAATATGTCCGTTTTACCTTCGCAAGAGAAAATGAAGAAAATATAAATGAAGGAATAAAAAGATTTGCTGATGCATTTTATAATATTCAGCATAAATAAATTTCTATTTTCAGGTGATTATCAAGCAAGGACATTAACGAATCAATTCTCTACCACAATGTAAAGAGACAGGGAGATGGTTTTATGTATAGTATGTTATTGACCGTAGGCATTATTATTTGTGTACTTGCACTCATTTTAACTGCGTTTATCGGAAAAGAAGTAGGAAACAAAATAGAAACATATAAAGCGATCGGGAACAGTCCCCATGATGAACTCGCAAGGTCAAGGGAATATGAAACAAGCTCCTTTCGCAATGTTCGCTCGTTGACATGGATTTATACCTTATTGTTTATTGTCATCCTCATTGTATGTCTTATTTTTCTGTTTTAATGCTAAAGAAACGAACCTATGCAAACAATAATGAACTAAATATATTTAAACCGAAATCCTCGACTAGCCCTTGCTAACGAAATGACGTTTAGCATGGTTGTTAGTTGAGGTTTTTTATTTTGGCTTTCATTGAATTTTCATAGCTCCAAAAACGTTTTTCACCAAAATTTTTTGATGATACTAATTTACATTTATTTCAAAAAGTGATATCATTTTAATATAAAAATAATATGAGAGGGACAATGAAAGTTGAAAGAAAAAAAGGCATGGTTTATTGACGGGTTTATTGGAATTGTATTAATCGTTGCACTTTTGCTCGGAGCAGCTTTTACATTTATCCAGGAGTTTATTGTTCCTGCAATTGTATTGGTTGTTCTTGCCGCACTGCTTGGAAGCGGCCTTACCATTGTACAGCCGAATCAAGCAAACGTTGTCATTTTCTTCGGACGTTATTTAGGAAGCATTCGGAAAAGTGGCCTTGCTTTAACGGTTCCATTAACTATTAGACAAAAGGTGTCCCTTCGCGTTCGAAATTTTAACAGCAAAAAGCTAAAAGTAAACGATGTGGAAGGGAATCCGATTGAAATTGCTTCGGTCATCGTCTTCAAAGTAATCGATTCCGCAAAAGCAACTTTTGATGTGGATGATTATGAAGAATTCGTGGAAATCCAAAGCGAGGCTGCCATTCGTCATGTAGCAACGAAATATCCTTACGATACGTTTGATGACAACAATATTACATTAAGAGGCAACGCCGATGTTGTTTCAAAAGAGCTGGCAGATGAATTGCAAGAAAGGTTGAACGTCGCTGGAGTTGAAGTAATAGAAGCTAGACTGACTCATTTAGCTTACTCGACTGAAATTGCCAGCGCCATGCTTCAGCGTCAGCAGGCAGCCGCCGTTTTATCTGCGAGAAAAAAGATTGTCGAAGGAGCCGTCAGCATGGCCCAAATGGCTGTCGAGCAGCTGGCTAGCGACGGAACGATTGAGCTTGATGAAGAAAGAAAGGTTAACATGGTGAATAATTTAATGGTTGCGATCATCTCCGATCGCGGCACCCAGCCGGTCATAAATACCGGAAGTCTATATTAATGGTTGTGTCGCATCATGGCAAAAAAGAAACATTTCCCTTTAAGAATCGATCCTGAATTGTATGCCGTTATTGAACGTTGGGCGCAAGAGGAATTCCGCAGCGTCAATTCCCATATTGAATTTTTATTGCGGGACGCTGCTCGGCGCGAAGGAAGGTTAAAGAAAAAAAAGGAGAAAGAATAAAACATCGATCATCTTTTCCGCAAGTCGAAAATTGGCTGCTGACTTCCTTCAGATCTTGGCGCCCTAGACACCCTTGTCTTAAACAAAATACTGCTGCTTTAAAGCTTGGCGAATGTACAGATACCCAGCACATAATCGAGTAGGAGGGAGCGATTAACTCCCGTCCTCTCACACCACCGTACGTACGGTTCCGTATACGGCGGTTCAATTAAGATGATTGACGCAAGTCTTTATAACTTCCGTGAATAGCTGTTCTCTTTATGCCAGTGGTCACTCCACCCTCCAAGAGGTCTCCCACGGGATTCACCGCTTCCTTCCTCAAGTGAGGTACTACGTTTTCTGTGTTCATCATGACTCACTGAATGCCAAGGGCTATTCTCTCTTAATTGTTCGGTCCTTCTTAGTAGTTCTAAACCAACTAATACTATGACCTCTGCTGACTTCTGACGGTTCAGCTACTTATCACTAAGTAGGTTATGAAGCGTATTTCACCTATCCGCCAGACCTCCCCGGGTAAGTACATGCACTTTCACACCATCTATCCGCCTCATTTACTCGATATGACCTTCGACAGAAAGAGCTTTGTTTTGTTTGGCAAACTCACTCAATCATACCTAGCCTTATATGAGGTTCGTGTTCCTCGGACCGGTGTTTTGCCTCCAGCTTCCTTCAGATTCCGCGTCACCACGGACACCCTTTCGTTGAGCTAACTGCTACTTCTGTCTTCGGGGTTCGGGACTTACACCCTATAGTTCATGTACATGCCGGGCGCACCAAAAAATCCCTTATGGATAACCATGAGGGATTTTTTATGAGTGAAGAACTTTTTCTAAATGTTTCACTGTTGGTGGTGAACTACCCTCCACTTACCACTCTTGCGGGTCGCTTGAAGTGGGGGCTTCTCGGGTAATCCTATCTATTGACGGGAAATTGACCGAGCTAACCCTCTCGTTCCGAAAGTTATTATTCTTTATGCTAATATGCGTAATCCTTCATTTTTGATATTGATTGCTGAATTGTGATCACGATCTAATACAAAACCGCAAGAACATTCATATACACGTTTAGATAATGGCATTTCTTTTTCCTTGCCACAACAAGAACATTTCTTAGTAGAAGGGAACCACTTATCGATTTTTACAAGTTGTTTCCCTTGTTCTTTTAGCTTGTATTCTAAGAAAGTAGTGAACATACCCCAGCCATTATCATGAACACTTTTTCCAAAATTGAGGGCTTGAGACATTCCTTTCATGTCTAAGTCCTCAATGATAACTGCGTCATAGGTTGATGCTAATTCTTTTGATTTATGGTGAAGAAAATTCTTGCGTTGATTGGCAATTTTCTCTTGTAACTTTGCTACTTTCAAACGTTGTTTTTCCCAAGTGCAGAACCTTTTTTTCTGCGAGAAAGAATTCGTTGTGCTTTTGCCAGTTTGTCTAATGCTTGTCGATAGTACCGTGGGTAATTGGCTTTCTCACCCTGTTCACTCTCGACATATAGACCGTCCATAGCAAAATCTAAGCCAACTACTTTTTGAATCTTTACTGACTGAATATCTTTCTCGTATTCTGTCAAAATCGAAATATAATATTTACCTGTCTTTGTTTTAGAAATAGTACAAGATTTGATTTTATAATCAGCAGGTATTTCTCTATGTCGGTTCATTTTCATTGGCTTTTTGATTTTTGGTAGTTTGATATGACCATTTTCTAGCTTAATATTGCCGTTGACCATATTGGTTGTGTAAGATTGTTTATTTTTCTTGCTTTTGAATTTAGGAAACTCCGCACGACCTTCAAAAAAGTTCTTATAAGCATTTTGCAAATTGATCTGTGCGTTTGCTAAAGCTAAAGAATCCACTTCTTTTAGGAATGGAAATTCATCTTTGTATTTCGCTGGTGTCGGGAATGCTTGTTGTTTAAGCGTTTCTTTATCGTTTTTGAATTTCTCATACGTTTCCTTACGTTCTTCCAGCATCTTATTGTAGACAAAGCGAACACAACCAAATGTTTTGGCTAATTGGATTTTCTGTTCTTTATTCGGATACAAACGAAATTTGAAGGCTTTGTTTTGTTTGGCCATATCAAATCACCTCACTTCTGACCTTGATTTTCAATGTATTTTTTTATGACTTCTATTGGTGCACCGCCTGTTGTAAGCAGGCAAAAGCTTCTTGACCAAAACATCTCTTTCCATAGTCTTTTTCGGATATGAGGAAAGTTTTTCTTTATCAGTCGAGAACTTGCACTCTTATAAGTATTGATGAACTTCGATAATTCAGAATTAGGATGTGCTTTGAATAGGATGTGGATATGATCCTTATCATGATTCCACTCTGTCAAAGTAATGTTGTATTTTTTTCCGATCTCAATGAACATATCTTTTGCAAAATCAGATATTTCATCGGTGAACACTTCTCTGCGATACTTTACAACTAATACAAGATGATAATGTAATAGGAACACTGAATGATTATTACTATCCAATTTCATTGATATATCAATCCTTTTTTATATATAAGACTGATTATATCAAAACCTTTGGCTAAAGCCAACCGAAATTCATCTCCCACCTACTCATTGGGCTACGCCCTGCACATTCCTTGAGGATGGGAGACTTCTTTCGGAAATCCGTGAAAATCCCACTCGTCAACATTCGGTTTTTTTTCGTAATATTTAAGTAATCGATAGGTTGTTGACTCCATTCGATCAGCAGTTTCACTATCAAAATAGTAATATACTTTATCGAAATTTTCTAAAGCATAAAGAACCGTTTCTTCAATACGTTCCACTTGAAACTGATTATTCTCTTTTACAAGAGATTCAAGTTTAACATGATTGATCATCGCGAACGTATGGCGATGACCGATGCAAACATAATTATAATTGCAAATAAACGCAACCGAAAGTTCCCATTCACTTAGATCACCCTAGTAATGTAAATATGTATACATCTCTATTTTACAGCACTTTTATAATAGAGATAGAGAACTAAATTATTGCAATAATGAAACTTTATAAACAATCTAAGGGCTATCCTTACAAAATAAGAAAGCCGAGAAACTGTCGATGATAAAAAATCAATCCACAGATTCTCGGCTTGAATTTTGAAATTAAACGGCTACCTCATTTTCAGACAGAAAGCACATCTTGTTCTTTTTTCTTCTTCATTCCCGTTTTTACAGGTTTAATTTGTTTTTCTTTTACTTTGACCTTCTGTTTTTCTGCTTTTGGAGCAACTTCTTTTGAGACGACTTTAACGAGTGAAATCATCATAAAGACGATAATAACCGTAAATGGCAGAGCTGCAACAAGGGATGCTGACTGTAATCCTGTTAGGCCACTTGTCGATAATAATACTAATGCAATTGAACTGATTAGTACTCCCCAAACAATGCGCATACCAATTGGTGGATTGGTACTTCCATTTTCGGACATACTACTTAAAATATATGCTGCAGAGTCTGCAGATGTTATTAGAAACGTAAAGATTAATATAATGGTGACTACTGATAAAATTTCCGTAATTGGCAACGTTTCAAACAGTGTAAAAATCGCCAATGTAATATCATTATTGGTTACAGTCGCAATATTGGAACCTTTAAATAGATCCATATATAAAGATGTTCCACCAAAAACAGCCATCCACATCATCGAAAGTAATGCTGGTGCGACCATGACTCCGATTATAAATTCACGAATCGTCCGTCCTCGTGAAATACGTGCGAAGAAAGCTCCTACGAATGGCGACCAAGCAATGGTCCAAGCCCAATAAAAGATCGTCCATTCATGTACCCAATGCTCACCACTGTATGGTGTCATATTTAATGAATAACTAATGAAATTCGAAATATAATCTCCAATGGCAACTGTAAATGTCTCCATTATAAATACAGTTGGTCCTGCGAAAAATACGAAAATCATTAATAATATGGCTAAAGCTAAGTTCGCATTACTTAACCATTTGATTCCCTTGTTTAAACCAGATGTTGAGGACAAGAGAAAGAGAAGCGTCATTATAGCGATAATCGCCAATTGAACCCAAAAATGAATTGGTGTATTAAAAACAGCATTTAAACCACCGTTTGTTTGTAGTACACCCATACCAACTGATGTTGCTACACCCATAACAGTAGCAACAATAGCTAATATATTAATTGTATTTTTAATACTTCGACTACTGCGATTTTTTGGCATCAGTGGCTGTAACGACGTTGAAATAAGTCCATTTTTCTTTTTTCGAAATTGAAAATAAGCAATAGCTAAACCAACAACTGCAAAGATCGCCCACATACTTAATCCGTAATGGAAAAACGCTTGTCCCATGGCAATTCGAGCAGCTTCAGCCGATTGGGATGTTATATCTTCCGACGGCGGATTAAAGAAATGGGTCATTGGTTCACCTACACCATAAAAGACGAGCGCAATTCCAAGACCACAAGAAAACAACATAGCAATCCATGTAAATCGACTAAATTGCGGCTTTTCCTGATCTCCGCCTAAGCGGATCTTTCCAAATTTACTAAAGGCCATATATAGACTGAAAATAACCATAGCTAAAACGGATAATAAGTAAAACCAGCCAAAATTTTCAGTCGTAAATTGGAATGCCGCTTCCGCTCCATTTGCAAATCCTTTTGGGAACATAATACCAAGCAGAACGAAAAACAATACCGTCACTGCCGATACCCAAAACACAATATTTACTTGTTTACTTCGAGACTTCATCAACTCATCCTTTCGATTCGATTGGTTTTCCGCAATTTTGAAAAAAATTTCTATTGCTCACAAGCCCTTTTGGAATTCTTGTAAAACAATAGCTAGGCAAGATGAAGGGGAAGTAGTAAAGGGATCATATCTATTACGAATTGAGGAACGTACGTAATGAGATATGATTGGAATTTCACGAATTATTTTTCTTATCGTCGCAATGATTTCAGCCTCTCTACTTTGGAACGGACAAGTTTGCGAAGGACTTCTCACGCACCAATTGCTTCAAGTTGGAAACTAGTTATTCGTAAGCCAAAACGGTTGACTCGTAGAAAGTGTGCTTACGAACACCCCTTCTTTTAGCAAAGAGACATTGTGACAATGGGAAAAACAATTCGATAAACGTTTGAGATGATTTAACTATTCAAACGTTTTTATTAGAACAACACATTAGGTAGGTGAGCTTCAAAACACTCACTTTCTAATATTATATTGTAGCAGATTAACGGCAGTAGTTAAAATTGGATCATGGTGGATTTGTGGGGGAGATCGGTGTTCTTATTACTTATGGGTATCTTTTTACCCAATTTCCCTTTAATTCTCCAAAAATGCTCGCAAATTCTAACTTATTGTATAAAGGACACTTTCTATAAAGTTAATGAACGCACACCTTTTGCAGAAGATAGGAGCGGAAACCTTACGAATGCAGTTTTTCTCGAATTTGATGAAAAAAACTGGTTTCATAGACTTGATGAACATACTTTTCTTTTGATTTGTCGGGAAAAACCGGTTATAGTTAGACCATGAACTCACTTTTTCTTTAAAAAACGAAACAAAACTGGTTTCAGTTGGCCCATGAACACATTTTTTTACAAAACACTCAACAAAACTGCTTTCAACTAACCTATGAATTCACTTTTTCTCAAAAAACACAAAAAAACTGCTTTCAACTAACCTATGAACTCACTTTTTCCTCAAAACACACAAAAAAAACTGCTTTCAACTAACCTGTGAACACACTTTTTACTCAAAAAACACACAAAACTGCTTTCAACTAACCTGTGAACACACTTTTTACTCAAAAAACACAAAAAAACATTAAAAATAATCTTTCGGGCAAAATCATGCTAGATGTAAATCTTTTGTAAAGCAAAATTTACAATGAATTAGCTTGGGCACAATATTTGCTTAATATTTGTTTTTTATATTTCTTTTAAAAGCTTTTGATCCTCTGCCCCCATCCAAAGAGCAAGCATATTCTGCCCAACAAGATGTTTCGCACAATCCAAAGTATATCAAACGTTTGCCAATCGAATTGCTTTTATAACAAAATACTTTTAAATCTTTAGAGCAGATTCGGAATTTTAAAAGAAAGGAAATTTAGCTGTGGCAAAAAGCAATGCAGGAACAATTTTGTTGGAAAGATTAAAAAAACATAGAATGGTAGCAGCTATTAAAGAACCGAAATATATTGAGAAAGCGATCAAGAATAAAGAACATTTAAGTGCTGTCTTACTAATGACAGGAACCATTTTAACGGTAAAAAGATATGTTGATTTCATCCAGTCTGAAGGGCTCCCCGTCATATTGCATGTTGAAAAAATAGGCGGTCTGGAAATGGATGGCGATGGAATTGACTTTGTAAAAAAGAATGTCCAGCCAACGGCGATCGTTACAACGAGGAACGGCATTATAAAAAAGGCAAAATCAAGCGGTTTATTTGTTATTCAGCGAATCTTTTTAATTGACACGGAAGTTTATCATAATTTAGTGAAGGATGCGGACCAAATCCGCTCAGATATAATAGAAATTATGCCGTGCCGTGCGCCGGATTTTTTAAAGAAATTCACAAAGGTTTCGCAAGTTCCCGTTATAACAGGAGGGCTGTTGACTTTGCCTGAACATGCGAAGGAAGCGATAAATAATGGCGCACTCGCTGTAACGACGTCCAACTCAAAATTGTGGGAAATGGATTTAAATAAATTTTAAAAGAGAATTTACATATGATTTATACTAGATTAACAATTCTCATCTATATTATAAGTAACAAGTGAATAATTACTGGTGCAAATAGAGAGACCTCAAATTTAATGTATATGGAATAGATATATACATTATATTTGGAGTCTCTTTTTTTGTTATGCAAGCAATTGGAGGTGATTTCGACATCATTTAATAGATTTGTCAGGTCGGGAGATAAAAAAGCATTTACACCTAAAATATTAATGCAAACGATCTGCCAACCTGTCATTGGCATAACGATGAAAAATAGCTTTATCTGAAATTGAAGACAGCTTGTAGAAGCCGCTTGCTCGAACACGGACGGTGATAGCCAGTCAAAGGCAACACGATTTGTTAACTGATTCATGTAAAGAATTTTCTAAATAGCCGAAATGTCACGACATTTTGAAGATCCTTTCATTAATTACGGTCAAACAATTTGGTGAGGAGGAATATAATGAAATCATTTGTAAAATTGATTTGCGCATTTACATTAGTATTTATGTTAGCAGCTTGTAACAACACGAGCAAGCAGGCAGCCAATGACTCTCCTTCTAAATCAGAGGACGGCAACAAAAAAACGGTTATCGAATACTGGCACGTAAATGCTGAAACTCAAGGTGGAAAAACAGTAGAAGAGTTAGTGAAGGAATTTAATGCACAAAGTGATACTGTAGAAGTCGTAGCCAAATACAACCCGGACATGTATAAAGGGTTGATGCAAAATTTACAGGCTGAAGTAGCTGCGGGCAATTCACCAGCAGTTGTACAAGTAGGATGGGCATTTTTAGACTACTTCTCAAATAATTTTCATTATGTGTCGCCGCAAGAAATAATAGATAGATATTTTCCAGAAGATAAAACATTTTTAAAAGATCATTTCTTAAAAAATGTTTTGGATTTAGCGAAAAATTCGGATGGTGAACAAGTCGGGATTCCATATTCGTTAAGCAATCCAGTCCTCTATATTAATCGAGACCTTTTGCGAAAAGCTGGACTAGATGAAAATGGGCCAAAAACGTGGGAAGAGGTAAGAGAATTTTCCAAAATAATAAAAGAGAAAACCGGAAAATATGGGTTTTATTTGCAGGAGCCGGCAGATAACTGGGCTACACAAGCTTTATTAGAAAGCAACGGAGCCAAAATGATTACGGACGGAAAAGCAACATTTGCTTCAAAAGAAGGAATTGAAGCGTATCAACTATGGGCTGATATGGTGTTAAAAGATAAAACAGCCTTGCATTTGCCTTGGGATCAAGGTGTACAAAGCTTTATCGATGGCAATGTCGCCATGGTCTATACAACGATTGCCCAACGTTCGCATATCCAAGCGAATGCCAAATTTGACGTAGCGGCAATCAAATCGCCAGCATGGGAAGGAAAAGAAGTAAGACTGCCGGCAGGTGGCGCAATGCTGGCTATTACAGCAAAAGATGAAGATCAGCAAAAAGCAGCATGGGAATTCATGAAATTTCTTTATAGCGTTGAATCAATGGCCAAATGGACAGAAGGAACAGGTTATGTGCCTCCACGTAAAGATGTTGCAGAAGCAGAAAATGGACTTAAATCATTTTTAGAAGAAAATGAAATGATGAAGCCTGCCATAGAACAAATGGACAAGATTGTTCCTTGGGCATCATTCCCTGGAGACGCCGGTTTACAGGCAGAGCAATTATTAATAGATGTACGCGACGAAATTCTTACAGGAAAAGTATCAGTAGAAGAAGGTTTAAAATCAACGGAAAAATCCATCAACGAATTGTTAAAGTAAAAGGAAATGTCTACAAAGGGTGACTAACATTTATAACAATTTTTCAAAAAACTTCCTTTAGTCACCCTCCCTTTTAACTTTTATTTTCGGTATCAGTACGGAGGGTAATAAAAATATGAGTGATGGGACGGTTTTAAAAAATAAAGAGAGTTGGAAAGCGTATTGCTTATTGATTCCAACGTTAATTATATTTTCGATATTCATGTTCTGGCCATTTTTATACACGATTTATTTAAGCTTTTTTGACTGGAACATGATTACTCCGACAAAAGAATTTGTCGGATTGAAAAACTACATTGATGTTTTATCAGATCGAAATACATATAAAATATTGGGAAATACATTTATATATATTGCTTTCTTATTAGTTATAAACTGTATCATACCGTATCTTTTTGCTTTCGTTTTAGATTTAATTTTAAAACGATTTAATGGTTTTTATAAAAGCGCCTTGTTTCTGCCGGCATTCATCTCATTGGTCGTCGGTTCGATATTGTTTACGTGGATTTTAAATCCAGTTTCCGGACCTGTTGCCATTATTTTAGGATGGTTCGGCATTGAAATGCCGATTTGGAGCAAATTAGACGGCTGGGTCATATTGGTTTTAAGTTTGATTACATCCTGGAAAGTATTTGGCTATAACTTTATCGTCCTTTATGCTTCTATCAACGGTATTTCACGCGAAATAATAGAAGCTGCCCGTTTGGATAATGTGCCTTTATGGAAAATATTTTTCCATATCGTCTTGCCTATGAGCAGCGCCACTGGCATTTATGTATTTATCATCACAATCGTCCAAGGGCTGCAGTATGTATTCACACCCATAAAAGTGATAACGCAAGGCGGTCCAAATTACGCCAGTTCGAACGCGATTTATCACGCCTATCACGAAGCCTTCGTACTTTACAGAACAGGACATTCTGCAGCTTTATCAATTATGACGATGTTAATCTTTTTCATATTATTAGTTCTTGAATTTAAGTTTGTTGAAAGAGGTATCTATTATGAAAATTAAACGATCTGTTGCGATACCTTGGCACATTATTTTTATCATCACAATCATTATTCTATTATATCCTATCGTTTTTGCATTAGGTTCATCGTTTAAAACGTTGGAAGATGCCTACAACAATGTTTTGAACATAGTTCCGTTAAATCCGACATTCGAAAACTATATCACATTCTTTAATAGTTTACCTGCTTTCAAAATTACGATGAATACGTTCATTATTGCCTCTGTTGCGACAATTTTCAAACTGATTACTTCATTTTTAGCAGCGTATGCTTTCGTATTTTTGCAGTTTAAAGGGAAAAACATTTTATATTTTATGTTAATTAGTACAATTTTTATCCCTTTTACCGTAACAATGATTCCAAACTATTTGATCATATCGGGTATCGGTTTAGTCAACAGCGTTTGGGGTGTTATTTTGCCGCAGCTTGCCAATGCGCTTGGTATCTTTCTAATGAGGCAGTCGATGAAAACAATCCCCATCTCGTTAATTGAAGCAGCCAAATTAGATCATATTGGACACGCCCGGATTATGAAAGATATCGTTCTCCCATTAGTGAGACCGGCTGTCACATCAACAGGCATCTGGTTTTTCATTACTACCTGGAACGAATACGTATGGCCGGTGCTCATTTTAAAAAGCAAGGAAAATTATACATTGCCTCTTGCTTTACAGATGTACATCAGCTCAGAAGGCGGCACGAATTTTACTGTCGCCATGGCCGTATCAGTCATCACAATGATAATACCTTTAACTTTATATTTAATTTTCCAGAAGTATATTATCGGAACATTTACTTCTTCTGGAATTAAATAACGGAGGATGGCACAATGAAGGAAATAAGATTTGAAAACGTTTGGAAATCCTATGGAAAAACACATGTTGTAAAAGGGCTCAATCTTACCATTCATCCTGGAGAACGTTTAGTTCTTCTAGGTCCGTCCGGATGCGGCAAATCGACAACTTTACGCATGATTGCAGGCCTTGAAGAAATTACTTCGGGCGACTTATATTTGAATGACGTAAAGGCGAATGACATTCCAAGCGGAAAAAGAAATGTAGCGATGGTATTTCAAAATTATGCATTATATCCTCATATGAATGTCGTTGAAAATATTACGTACGGTTTAAAAGTTCAGAAGGTTCATAAAGACGAAATTCAAAAAAGATTAAATGCTGTGTTAGAAATGCTCCAGCTGAAAGGATATGAAAACAGATTGCCGAAAGATTTATCCGGCGGGCAAAGGCAGCGTGTCGCTTTAGCAAGAGCCGTTGTAAAAAAATCTGATTTCTTTCTGCTTGATGAACCATTATCAAATTTAGATGCGCAGCTAAGAGTATCTGCGCGCAAGGAACTAGTGAAAATCCATGAAATGTATAAGCAAACAATCGTTTATGTTACACATGATCAAATTGAAGCAATGACTATAGGGGATCGGATTGCGTTAATGAATCAAGGGCAATTGCAAATGGTAGATACGCCGGAAAATGTATATAACCGCCCTGCAAACATCTTTACGGCAAAATTTATCGGCTCGCCTCCAACGAATATTGTCGATATGGATTATTATAATGGCAAAGTTGTGATCGGGAAACAATCATTTTTATTGCATCCGATGTGGATCCGAAAAATAAATGAAAGCAATGCTAAAACGTTTGTTTTTGGAATTCGTCCAGAACATCTAGAAATTTATAAAACTCCCCAAGAAAACACATTAAAAGGCACAGTGAAATACGTGGAAAACCAAGGAAGCAGCTACAGTATTTATATAAATTTAGAAGGTCATGAAGTGATTGCGATGAGTGAAAAAAAGAATTGGCATCCGGGGGAAATGGTCTATTTAAAACCAAAAATGGATCGTATTCATATTTTTGATCAAGAATCCACACAATCAATAGGCTATCCGCAAGAGCTGGATCTGAATGAAAGCAGTCCGATGAATCACAAAATCAATGTGGAAACATATCTTTCATGAGGTGGTTGTTTATGAAAAGAAAAATCTGTTATTCTGATTTGCCGCTTGTATCAAAAGATCCTTTAAAAAATGTCCATGACTTAATTGAATATGGAGCTGATAAAGTTGAACTATTAATGGATGGCGAAAAATGGGATGACATGGAAAAATCATTCAAAAAATTGTCTTCCAAACTAAAAGAATTGCCCATCGGCTACACCATTCATCCGCCAGCATGGGATATTAACTTAACAAGTGAAAATAAAGCGATTCGGGAAGCTTCATTTTTTGAATACAAAAAAGCGATTGAGTTTGCCGGCATGATTCAGGCTTCGCATGTTGTGATCCATCCTGGGTTCTGTTTTTCTCCGGTTTTTGACAAACGTTTAGCAAAGCAGCGAGCTGAAGATTATATCCATCAATTATGTGAATTTGCTAAACCTTTGAACGTCAAGCTGGCAATCGAAAACGTCGGATACAACGGCAGTTCGATTTTTACGCAAGATGAGTTTATAAGCTTTTTAGAAAATATTCATGACACGGCAGGATATTTACTTGATATTGGCCACGCAAATTTAAACGGTTGGGATATTCCGCAAATAATGAAGCAGACAAAGGATCGACTGATTGCCCTCCATGTTCATGATAATAACGGAACAGGAGACGATCACTTGCCAATCGGTGAAGGAACTGTCCCATGGCAAGAAATCTTTAAAACGATTCATGAACAATCAATCGATTGTCAGCTCATCCTAGAATATGCCCCCGGAACACCGTTAGAAAAGTTACGCGAAGGCAAAGAAATTCTTCTAAAAGAACTTTCAACAGAATAAAGGTGGAGTATTGTATTGTTACACATTGACGATTTTGATGCATATTGTTTTGATTTAGATGGAACTATATATATTGGCAATAAACTTTTGCCCGGTGTAAAAGAAACGATCGACCGATTAAGGCGCCATAACAAAAAAATTCTTTTTATCACAAATACATCGACACAAACAAGAGAAGAATGCAGAAAGCGGCTTCATCATTTAGGAATTCAAGCGAAACTGGACGAAATCATGACAGCTTCTTATTTGTCAGCTGTATATTTTTTAGAGAAATCTCCGGATGCTTTAGTCTATATTGTAGGTGAAAAAGCGATTTCGGAAGAATTCCATAAATTTTCACTAAAAATGACCGACAATCCTATGGACGCGACCCACGTACTTGTCGGACTTGATCGCTGCTTTACTTACGAAAAACTCAATTTGGCAATGAACGCGGTTCGTAATGGAGCCAAATTAATTGCAGCCAATCCGGATTCGCTTTGTCCAGTTCCTGAAGGGTATATCTCAGATACACTGGCAATAGCGAAAGCAATAGAAGCTGCATCAGGACGGCCGATCGATCAGGTGATCGGGAAGCCTTCCTCTTTTTACGGCAAAAAAATTCTTGAAAAATTAAACATAAACAGCAACAGGTGCTTAATCATTGGCGATCGTTTAGAAACCGATATTTTGCTTGGAAAAACAAATAATTGCCGCACATGCCTTGTATTAACCGGAGCCTCTAGAAAAGAAGATATTGAAAAAAACAAAATTTACCCGAATTATATTGCACAAAATTTACAGTATTTGTTTTTCATGAAATAAATCGATGCTTTCATACATACTGATTTTTAGGTAAAAAGTTCAAACCCAGGTGGACGTGATTCATCCTCGAAGCTGTCACGCTCCACCTGTTTTTTATACACACAATCAGCCATTAAATTTTTTGACGACAACATCATTGAAAATACTCATCCAAAGCGACAATCATCGCCCCCATCCGCTCCAGCTCTGGAGCCACGATGCGCTGCACCCCATATTCCTTCAATTCTCCAGCAGTTACTTTGCCGACGGCTGCTGCCAAAACATTTTGTTGAAATGCCTCTATAAGGTCGGATGTTGCTCCTTTTTTTTCAGCCAATTTAAAAAGCACTCTTACTTGCGGGGCAGCTGTAAACGCAACAGCATTCAGCTTATTCTGGATTATTTCATCCAGCAGCTGCTCAACGGTCTCAGGATTAGGTACAATGGAGCGGTATGGCAAAATTTCATGCAAAATCGCTCCGTTCTTTTCAAACCATTCTGAAAGCTTTGGCACCGGTTCTCCATGCAATTGTAAAAAAACATGCTTGTCTTTAAAAGAAAATCCTTCAATAGCCCGAAGCAGCCCGTCATTCGTTCCGTCATCATCACAAGCATCCGGCTGAATACCGATTTGTTTAAGAGCCGCTTTCGTTTTATAGCCGCGGGCAGCTATTTTTGCTTCTTTTAAAACGTTTATTAATGAATCCAAAATGCCGATCTTTTCTGCCGCTTCCAACAGAGCGTTCGTCCCTATTCCTGTCGTAAACACAGCCCAGTCAGTCCCTTTTTCAACAATGCTTCGAAGATCAGCCTCCAAATCCGAAGGAGAGCATTTTATTGTTTCTTGAATAGCTCGAATAACAGGCTCCCCTCCTTTTTTACGAATTAACGTGGAAATTTCCTCGCTCTTTCGAGAGCCTGTGATAGCGATCCGTTTCCCATGTAAATTCCCCATGCCTTTCTTCCCCCTTTTTCTCTATCATACTATAAATACTCCGTTCATCCCTTATTTTCAAATGAAAAAGTTTGAGTCAAGTATTTGTGGGCAACTTTTTATGGAAGTAGCGTTAGAGCCGTTATGGAATTTCAATGCTTTTGTATGTTAGCGGTAGACGGGATTATAGGAAAAGCACACCTGGCTTTCTGTCTTAATAAGTACCGCTATTGTTTTTGGAGATGAGAGTCTATTCACTTCATTTTTCATCAATGATTAAAAGCCAATACTATGTAGCAAGGTATTGGCTTTTTGTAATGCCTTCTCACGGTGTCTAACTTGCGAGTCTCATAATCAAATGTTGACCTCGTCTATGACTTTCGGCATATGGATGTGTTTCTTGCGTCTGTTTCTTTTATCGAAAAGGTTGAGACGTTCAAGCACATACTAATCAATTCGACATGTCGGTCATACCTCCCTGGGTAAGGGTGCAGTCTTTCCTTCCACCTGTCTGCTTCATTTACTCTGTACCATCTTCGACAGAAAGGACTTTGTTTCATCCAATGGCAACTGGCCTCATATGAAGTTCGTGTTTCGAGAGACACCTTAAGTTTGCTGCCCGCTTCCTTCAGATTCCACATCACCACGGACACCCTTGCGTTAAGCTAACTGCTACTTTTGTCTTTACAGCTCGGGACTTTCACCCTAGAGATTACACCCATGCCCGGGCGCATATGAAAAAAGAGAGCTGTTTTCAGCTCCCTTTTGAAAAATTATTGGATCACATTATCCACTTCTTTCACCATTTCAGCAACCGAAATCAATCCGCCGCCGGATAAATACCAGTAGTTAGGATCTAAGTACACAATATTGCCGTTTTTGTAGGCATTTGTCTTTTTCACTAATTCATTTTCTACTGTTTGTTTTGCAGATGATTGGCCGCCTACAACAGCACCGCGGTCTACCACAAATAAGTAATCAGGATTTTTTTCAACAATATATTCAAATGAAATGCTTTGTCCGTGTGTAGAAACCTCAATGTTTTCATCTACAGCTTTAATTCCAAATTCATCATGGATGAGTCCAAATCTAGATTTCGGTCCATATGCGCTGACTTTCCCTTCATTGGCTAAAATAACTAATGCATTTTTTCCAGACGCTTCTGCTTTTTCTTTTAGCTTTTTAATCGATTCATCGATTGCTGCCAGTTCTTTTTCAGCTTCCTCTTCTTTACCGAAAATTTCTCCAAGTGTTTTCACATTTTCATGGAATGACTCTAAATATTTCGTTGTATCAACACCCATAAAGATGGTTGGTGCAATTTTCTCAAACTCTTCATAAACCTCTGATTGTCTTCCGGAAATAATGATCAAATCAGGCTCAATCGAACTGATTTTTTCAAAATCCGGTTCTTTTAAACCGCCGACATTTTCATATTTATCGTCACTGTATTTGTCTTTTAAATAGGATGGAAGGTTATCCTTCGGTACACCTGCCACTTCAACGCCAAGCTTATCCAATGTGTCAAGAGCACCAAAATCAAAAACGACGACTTTTTCTGGATTTTTCTTCACTTTTGTTTCGCCAAGTTGATGCTTAATTGTCAGTTCTTCTGACTCCTGTTTCGTGTCATTTTTTTCACCTTCGCCGCTAGTTGCTCCGTTCGAGCCGCAAGCTGCAACAAAAAAAACCATCAAAGAAGCAATGAGAAAAACTAAAAACTTTTTCATAAAAATTACCCCCTGTATATTTTTTAAATGATGTCGGCAATTCTTTAAACATCTCGCAATTGAATAAGAAAATCATTATCATTTCGAATTCTTTGTAAGGAAGAGCTGACAGCTCTTCCTTCTGCTGAGATGTTTATCAAAATGCCTCCATCAATACTACCCTTTAAGAAAAGTACACACATATTTTGCAATTGTTTATTTGCTGGATGTTTATATCCATATCATATACGTCTTTTAAGACAGAATGATCTATGACTTGATCAGTTGGCCCGACGTGTACGAGTTCTCCATCTTTCATTGCAACCACATAATCGGCATACACCGATGCAAAATTGATATCGTGCAGTACAATGACAATTGTTTTTCCAAGTTCATCGACAAGTTTTCTTAACATTTTCATAATTTGCACAGAGTGCTTCATATCTAAATTGTTCAATGGCTCATCAAGCAAAATATATTCGGTATCCTGCGCGATCACCATAGCGATAAAAGCCCGCTGCTTTTGGCCTCCGCTCAACTGATCAAGAAATTTATGTTCAATCTCTTCAAGCCCCATGTAACGGATCGCTTCATCCACATGCCTTTGATCTTCTTTTGTTAATCTTCCGCTTGAATACGGAAATCTGCCGAAAGAGACAAGTTCCCTGACTGTTAAGCGAAGATTAATGTGGTTTGATTGCTTTAAGATCGAAATTTTTTTCGCCAAATCGTTGCTTTTGCATGCGCCAATTTCTTTTCCGTCAATCAAGATTTCTCCTTCATCTTTTTTTATTAATCGGCTGATCATTGATAGCAGCGTGCTTTTCCCAGCTCCGTTTGGGCCGATGAAGGCTGTGATTTTTTGTTTCGGAATTTTCAGCGAGACGCCTTTTACTACAAATTTGTTTCCGTACTGTTTTGAAACATTTTTTACTTCTACCATGATCGATTCTCCTTTAATAGAAGATAAATAAAATAAACCCCTCCAACAAAATTAATGACAACACTTAACGTAGTTGAAAATGTAAACACTCTTTCGACCAATAGCTGACCGCCAACCAACGCAATGATGGAAAAAAGAACGGTCCCGATTGTTAAAACACTATGTTTATATGTGTTTAAAAATTCCCTTGCCACGTTAATCACAAGAAGGCCTAAAAACGTCATCGGACCGGTTAAAGCTGTCGAAATCGAAACGAAAACAGCCACAATGATCAAAAGCCTTTTGACAACATGATCGTAATCAATGCCGAGATTAATCGCATGCTCCCTTCCAAGTGCCAGCACATCTAAATATTTGGCATATTTCAGTGAATAAAGACCCGCCAGCAGCATAACGGCAATCGACAAGTACAGCAAATCCGTATTCACGTTATTGATGCTGGCAAACATTCTGTCCTGCACAATTAGAAATTCGTTAGGATCTATCAGCACTTGCATAAAAGAAGTCAAGCTGTTAAATAATGTTCCGAATATCAGTCCAATTAGAAGAAGAAAATAAATGTCTTGACCCTCGCCTCGAAGAAGGAATTTGTAAAAGATCAGTGCAAACAGCATCATAAAGAACAAGGAAAGCGCAAAGTTAATATTTTTATCGATCATCGCAACATGTGTTGAACCAAATAAAAAGACAAGCATGGTTTGCAAAAGCATATATAAAGAATCTAAACCTAAAATGCTCGGAGTTAAAATTCTGTTGTTTGTAATCGTTTGAAATACTAATGTTGAAAAACCGATTGCTACACTTGTAATAATAACCGCCAGCATCTTCACCGAACGGCGCGGCAATGCATAATCCCAATTTTTGCCGAGGTCGATGAACAAAAAAGTGATCATTAAAAGGACTGCGACCACTAGAAGAGATGTTATTTTCGCTCTATAACCCATATGCTTTTCTCCTCATAAGTAAGTAAACAAAAATGGCACTGCCGATGACACCGACGGTTAAGCTGATCGAGATTTCGTACGGATATATAATGATTCGCCCTAAAATATCGCAGAACATAACGAAAACAGCACCGAGCAAAGCGGTATGAATCAAATTCTTTTTCAAATGGTCTCCATTGTATATGGCGACAATATTCGGAACGACAAGACCTAGAAACGGAATGGTTCCAACCGTCAATACAACAGATGAAGTGATCAAAGCTACGATAACAAGTCCGATATTGACAACTTGTTTATAATTCAAGCCTAAATTTTTCGAAAATTCCTCTCCCATTCCAGCGACAGTGAATTGATTCGCATACAAGTATGCAATTAATACAAAAGGAATACTGACGTACAATAATTCATATTGACCTTTTAAAATTAACGAAAAATCTCCTTCCAGCCATGAGGAAACATTTTGAATCAAATTATTTTTGTATGCAAAAAAAGTAGTGATAGATCCAATGATATTGCCGAACATCAGCCCGACTAGAGGAACAAAAATAGTATCTTTATATTTAATTTTTTCTAATATTTTCATAAAGATAAATGTTCCTAAAAGTGCAAAAGCAAAAGCGACAATCATTTTTTGAATCGGACTAGCGTCTGCAAAAACCATGATCGCAACTAAAATCCCCAATCTGGCGGAATCCATCGTTCCTGCCGTAGTTGGGGAAACGAACTTGTTTCTGCTCAGCTGCTGCATAATAAGACCGGCAATGCTTATGCTCGTTCCTGCAATAATAATGCTAATAACGCGCGGAATTCTGCTGATGATCAAAATTTGTATTTGTTCATCTGTCAAATTGAATAAATCAGTTGGTTTAATATCTTTTACCCCGATAAAAATCGATGCAATTGAAAGAATAATGAGAGCAATGATCAAATATCGTTTTTTCATTTTTTAACTCTTTCCGTAATAAATTAATAATGAGATTCGTTATCAATTATAATAAGAATAAGACTCATTTTCAACACATTTAGAAAAAATGCCTGAATTTGTCCACAATTTGATGGATGAAGAAGATTAAACCTCTCTTATAAACATCATTTTTTACCATAAATTACATTGAATGCTAGCTTCCTTGTAGTAAAATCCTCTTATCAAATATTTTCTCCCGCCAAAATTTTACTTACAGAAAATGTTTAAAGATTTGATGAACTTGCATAATTATAAATTGTTTGGTTTTTTTATTGACAAAATAATGTTCATACCGATAATATATATGAATAAATATTTTATTTTACTTATAATTATTCATTCGATTAAATGAGGGAGTATACATGCACATTCGAAGAGCGACTATGAGCGATACAGATGCCATCTATCAATTAATTAAACATTATGCATTGGAAGGAAAACTGCTCAGCAGAACGTACGCATCTATTTATGAAAATTTACAAAATTTTTATGTTGCAGATGAAGGCGGAGCAGTGGCTGGCGTTGCCAGCTTGCATATTTTAGACAAAGATTTGGCTGAAATCCGCTCGCTGGCCGTTGACCCTGACCATACCGGAAAAGGCATCGGAAAAGAGCTCGTAAAACAAATCATTTATGAAACAAACAGGTTGGAAATTGAAAATTTGATTGCCTTAACGTATCAAATCGAGTTTTTTACCAAACTAGGATTCGATATCGTTGACAAGCAATCTCTCCCGCAAAAAATGTGGAAGGATTGCATCAATTGTCCGAAACTTCCATCGTGTGACGAAACAGCTATGTTAAAAAAAGTATGGCAGACAGAACTAGCGAAACAATAATTCATCACACTTTTTTATTGCCCGCCTCAAAGAAGCCGCACCGTCGCAGTTTTCAATAGTAAATAAAATGAAAGGAGCTATCCAGAAAGTCAAATCCCTATCGTAAATCGAGTAGGAGGGAGCGATTAACTCCCGTCCTCTCACACCACCGTACGTACGGTTCCGTATACGGCGGTTCAATTAAGTATGACGTAGCTCCACGTGAACGAATTCTTCTATTTGTGCCATCTTCTGCTCCACCCTCTTGAAGTCCCCCGTGTGATTCACCACTTCCTCCTTCAAGTAAGTCCTATCGGATTGTCTGCTTCCACACAGAAGATGAACGCCTAGCGATTCGTTCTCCTTAATTGTTCAGTCCTTCCTCTTCCATCTCGAGCTTGAAAGAGTACTATGACTTCTGCTGACTTCTGACGGTTCAGCTATCTATCACTAGATAGGTTACCAAGGTTACTTGGCGTGCCAGCCAGACCTCCCCGGGTAAGAGTGTAATCTTTATGCCAGTGGTCACTCCACCCTCCAAGAGGTCTCCCACGGTATTCACCGCTTCCTCCCTCAAGTGAGGTACTACGTTTCCTGTGTTCATCATGACTCACTGAATGCCAAGGGCTATTCTCTCTTAATTGTTCGGTCCTTCTTAGTTGTTCTAGACCAACTAATACTATGACCTCTGCTGACTTCTGACGGTTCAGCTACTTATCACTAAGTAGGTTATGAAGAGCATTTCACCTATCCGCCAGACCTCCCCGGGTAAGTACATGCACTTTCACACCATCTATCCGCCTCATTTACTCGATATGACCTTCGACAGAAAGAGCTTTGTTTTGTTTGGCAAACTCACCCAGTGATACCTAGCCTCATATGAAGTTCGTGTTCCGAGAGACCTTAAAGTTTGCCGCTCGCTTCCTTCAGATTCCGCGTCACCACGGACACCCTTTCGTTGAGCTAACCTCTACTTCTGTCTTCGGGGTTCGGGACTTACACCCTATAGTTCATGTACATGCCGGGCGCACCAAAATTATAAACGTCGATATATCAACGTTTATAAAACATTAAAGGGGGCGTCAATAAGCCGTAAAAACGACTTATTAGACACCCCTTCACATCCATAAACCATTTACAGCACAAATTGTCGAATAGCATGGGCAACACCGTGTTCATCGTTTGTCCTGGTCACGATATCGCACATTTCTTTCACCTCAGGCTCGGCATTCCCCATTGCAACGGAAAGCCCTGCAGCTTCCAGCATTGGAACGTCATTGAAATTATCACCAATCGCAATCGTTTGTTCCAATGGGATATTGTAGTGCTTGGCAACAGCTTTTAATCCGTATCCTTTATTTCCCTTTTCATCCATTATTTCAATGTTGTAGTCACCTGATGTCGTAACCGCAATCCCAGCAATGTTTTCTAATTGTTCCATGATTTCTTTTCTAGTATGTTGATTAAATTGCAAAATAAAAAACTTTTGGACCGATAAATCACCGCGGTTTATAACATCTTGTATATGACGAAAGTATCGATTATTGTCGGTCCTTTTTGGCTGCTCGATAAACTGTTTGTACTCAGATTCAAGCAAACATTTTGCCAGCTCCGGATTCGACTGCAGAGCAGAGCGAACTTTGGCGCTCCAGTCTTCCGGCATCCAAATACCATCATTTGTATAAAGTTTATACGGCACACCATAACTCTCCAAAATTTCGGCTGCTTCCAACATGTTTTGTTTGTTCATTGAAATGTATTTCGGCTTTTCTCCTTCGATTACGACAACTGTTCCATTGCTTGCTGCAAATGGACATGCAAAATCATATTCGTCCAGCAGTTCACGAATACTCTCAGGCGCCCTGCCGGAGCAAATCATGATGATGTTTCCCTCATTTTGTGCTTCCCGAATAGCTGTAAGATTTTCTTCTGATATGGATAAATTGGAAGATAGCAATGTCCCGTCTAAATCAATAGCTACTAATTTCATACTGTTTCCCCTTTTAACAAAGTAAAGTGATTATATTCATTATATATGATCCTTTATTTCTGACAACATGTCTTTCGTTTTTAATTGCGGTTTTAGCTGGTTTGTGACTAAATCAAAATAAAACCCCTCTTTTTCCAGCAATTCATCATGAGATCCTTTTTCCACAATGCGACCATCCTGGATAACAAATATTTGATCTGCTTTTTTAATTGTATTGAGCCGATGAGCGATCACAAAGCTTGTTCTCCCCTTCATCAGCCTCTCCAGCGCTTCTTGAATCTTTAATTCTGTTACAGTGTCAATGCTGCTTGTCGCTTCATCCAGCAATAAAATGGACGGATTTTTTAAAATCGCCCTCGCAATTGAAAGAAGTTGTTTTTGACCTTGACTGATGCTCGTTCCACCTTCGTTAATGATTGTATCATATTGATCAGGTAGGTTTTTAATAAATGAATGAGCATTTGCTAGCTTTGCCGCTTCCTCCACTTCCTCATCTGTTGCATCTAATCTTCCGTATCGGATATTTTCACGAATTGTCGTGTGAAACAAAAAAGGATCCTGCAATACAAACCCCATTGCTTGACGAAGTTCACTCCGTCTTAATTTGGAAATATCCATTCCATCTATCAAAATTCTCCCTTCTTTTACTTCATAAAAGCGTGCCAGTAAATTGATGATCGTTGTTTTTCCGGCGCCGGTGGCACCGACAAGAGCAACTGTTTCTCCCGTAGAAACATGAAAGCTAATATTTTTTATCGTTTGGCTCTCTTCCCCGTATGAAAAAGATACTCGATCAAACACAATGTCCCCTTTTATATTTGCGGATTGTACATATTCTCCAAAATCAGCTTCCTCTGCCTGCTCATCGAGCAAATCAAATACCCGCTCTGCACCGGCAACCGCAGATAATAATGTATTAAATTGATTGGCAAGATCATTTAAAGGCCGTGTAAACTGCCTGGCGTACTCCGCAAAAACAACAATCGTTCCGATGGTTATCCACCCTTTTAGAGCAAAGATTCCACCGAACCCTGCAATCAATGTAAAACTTAAATTGTTTAATACGTGCATAAGCTTTGGGATAAAACCGGAAATCGTCTGAGCCCAAAATGAAGATCTCCGCAGCCTTTCATTTTTTTCTAAAAACTCATGCATAACCCGGTTCTCTTGTGAAAAAGTTTTGACAATTCGCTGACCAGTGATGGTTTCTTCAATGTATCCATTCAGTTCTCCTAAACTTCGCTGCTGCTCTTTAAACAATTGTCCAGTCCGCCGGGTAATCCATTTCATACCTACAACCAATAAAGGAACAACTATTAAGGTGATGATTGTTAAAAAAGGGCTCATCCATAACATAACAGAAACAACACCAATTAATGTAAGAACACTGGATGAGATTTGAATCACTGAGCTGTTTAATGTCGAGCTGACGTTTTCAACATCATTGGTCATTCGGCTCATCAGCTCTCCCGTTTTTTTCTGATCAAAAAAAGAAATGGGAAGAAGATGAAACTGGCGAAATAGATCGGATCTTATTTTATACACAGTATTTTGCGCCACTTTGATCATCCATATGTTTTGCAGCCAAATGGAAAGGGAATGCAATGCATAGATTAAAACATGAACGACGAAAAAAAAGAAAAAGTGATTTCCGCTTTTTTCTACAATATAAATGTCGATCCCTTTCCCTACTAAAAAAGGCCCAAGGATTGTTAAAACTGTGCTAATAAAAACCATGAGCAAAACGAAAAAAAACAAAACCTTTTGATCTGACATATATCCCCAAATTCTTTTTAATGTTCCTTTCCAGTCTTTAACTTTTGAAGAGCTTTTCTTCACTTTTGACTCATTTGTCAGCTTTAGTTTTTCATATCGGAAAGGTTCAATAAGACTTTTGAGCATGACGGATGCCATCCTTTCCATATTGTGATTCATAGATTTTTTGGTAAAGTGGAACGCTGCGTATTAATTCATCATGCCTTCCTTTCGCAAGCACCTTTCCGTTTTCTAGTAGCAAAATTTGATCAGCCGCCATCGCTGTTAAAATTTTTTGCGTAATGATCAAGGTCGTACATGGATATTTCATCAATGCTTGAAGCAGTTTTCTTTCCGTCTTTAAGTCTAAAGCACTCGTGCTGTCATCAAGCAGCAATATTTTTGGCTTTCGGACAAGCGCTCTGGCAATCGAAATTCGCTGCTTTTGCCCTCCGGAAAGATTCACGCCTTTTTGGCTGATAAGGGTATCATATCCATGAGGGAGCTTTAAAATCGTATCATGTATTTGGGCATCCTTTGCAGCAGCAATGATTTCTTCCATAGTAGCATCTTCTTTTCCCCATAAAATATTATCTTTTACCGTTCCAGTGAATAACAGCGATTCTTGCGGAACCATCCCAATTGACCTTCTTAAATGCTCAAGCTTGATCGTACGTATATCGAAACCGTCAATATAAACGGCTCCTTTTTCTAAGTCATATAATCGCGGAATTAAATTGAAAAGAGTCGATTTGCCGGAGCCGGTAGCCCCCATCACCGCCATAGTTTCTCCAGCATTTACCGTAAACGACACATCATCAAGCACCTTAACGGCTGAATCCGGGTATGCAAAGGACACCGATCGAAATTCAATTTTTCCCTCTTTTATTTGATGACTTGATTCGGCAAGCTCATCAGTCAATTTTACTTCTGTTTGAAGCACCTCCGAAATCCTTAAGCTGGAGGCTTTTGCCCTTGAAAAACCAGAGACAATAAAAGACAGCATAGATAAAACAGAAATGATCCTCGTTGAATAATTGACGATCGCAACGACTTCACCTACTTTTACCTCACTTGGTCCAGCATGAGCCGCCCATAAAATAATTAAAATGCTTACATTCATTACAAAAAGCAAGACAGGCTGCATAATTTCCATAAAGCGGAGCACGGAAATTGTTTGGTCTTTTAAATCTTTGTTCGCCTGCTGAAAGCGATTAACTTCATAGTCATTTCGCAAAAAAGCTTTGATTAAGCGCATATTCGTCAAGTTTTCCTGTATGACTTTATTCACCGTATCCAGCTTTTCTTGCACGATTCGAAACATCGATCCTGCTCTTTTCATCACCCATAAAAGAAAAAAGATCAGGCACGGAAGAATGACGATGAGAATGAAGGATAAGGTAAAATTTACTGCTAGAGCCATAACCGCGCCGCCGATCACCAACAATGGAGCACGCAGCATAATCCGAAGTCCCATAAAAATTGTGTTTTGCACTTGGGAGACATCATTTGTCATCCTTGTAATGAAAGATGAATTGGAAAATTGATTATAGTTCGCAAATGAAAAGGATTGAATTTTCCCAAAAAGAACTTTTCTAATATCAAATCCAAAGCTCTGGCTGACATGCGCCGCAAAAAATGAATTAATGATGCCTGCTGCAAAGGCAAGAGCCGATACACCAACCATCACCAACCCCCAATGGACGACAGCTGATAAATCCCTTTTCAAAATTCCATCATCTACAATTTTTGCCATAAACAAAGGCTGGACAAGCTCCACTGTCAGCTCGGTTAACATGAGAGCAAGAGCAATAACAACCGCCAGGCGGTACGGTTTTAAGAAAGACGCCACTTCTTTCATAAGCATAGCCTCCAAAAAGATGAACGAAACTATTTATATTTTCCATCATACAACTTTATATAAAATTTTTTAACTATTTTTACTTTTCCCTATTAAAGAAGGCAATTATATGTTTTTATGGGACGTGTGGTAATTCCAACTATTGTTTGAAAGCTGACGCATTCACAAGCAAGCAGGTTGTAATTCCAAATATTTTTTCGAAAGTGACAAAAATTAAGACGACCCCGAAAAGTTCGTTTGAACCTTCCGAGATCGTCCAGCTATGAAATATTTATTAACCTTTTTTTACTTCTTCAGGCACTTGCAAACCAAGACCTTCTGCAACGCGGGTTCCATATTCAGGATCTGCTTTGTAGAAGTGGCCGATTTGGCGGAGTTTTATTTCCTCCAGCTTAACTGGCTTCATTGAATTTACAATATTTTCAATAAGGCGTGCTCTTTCATCTTCACTCATGAGACGGTATAAGTCGCCCGCTTGAGTATAATGGTCATCATGGTCATAAGGAACGTTTTCCGCAACACCTGATACTGGGTATGATGCTTGTTTTGCTTCAGGTGTTTCTTTTGGACCGCCGAAGCTGTTTGGTTCATAATATACAGAGCCTCCGCCATTTGAGTCAAAGCGCATAAATCCATCGCGTTGATAGTTGTTCACTTCAACCCGCGGACGGTTGATTGGAAGTGAGTTATAGTTTGCCCCGATGCGGTAGCGATGTGCATCATGATATGCAAAGAGACGACCATGCAGCATTTTGTCCGGCGATACATCGACTCCTGGAACTAGGTTTCCCGGTGAGAATGCAGCTTGCTCAACTTCTGCAAAATAGTTTTCAGGGTTTTTATTTAATACTAATTTTCCTACTTCAATTAATGGATAATCTTTGTGAGACCATACTTTTGTCACGTCAAATGGATCCCATCTGTATGTGTTGGCATCTTCAAGCGGCATGATTTGCACATAAAGCGTCCAAGAAGGATAGTCTCCGTTTTCAATCGCATTGAATAAATCCTCTGTATGATAATCCGGATTTTCTCCGGCAATTTTTACAGCTGTTTTCGTATCAAGGTTTTTTATACCTTGGTCAGTTTTGAAATGATATTTGATCCAGACGCTTTCCCCGTCTTCGTTTGTCCATTTAAATGTATGGCTTCCATAACCATTCATATGACGGTATGTTGCCGGAATTCCGCGATCTCCCATCAAATAAGTTACTTGGTGCAATGATTCAGGCGATAGAGACCAAAAATCCCATACGGCAGTAGGATTTTTCAAATGTGTTTTTGGATCGCGTTTTTGTGTGTGGATAAAATCAGGGAATTTAATCGCATCGCGAATGAAGAAAATCGGCGTGTTGTTTCCTACGATGTCATAGTTTCCTTCTTCTGTGTAAAACTTAACGGCAAAACCGCGCGGATCGCGGACCGTATCAGCGGAGCCAAGCTCACCTGCAACAGTTGAGAATCTTACAAATACTGGTGTTCGCTTGCCTACTCCGTTGAAGACTTTCGCTTTCGTATATTTTGACATATCATTTGTCACTTCAAAGTATCCGTGAGCACCGGCACCTTTTGCGTGAACAACTCGTTCAGGAACTCTTTCTCTATTAAAATGGGCTAGTTTTTCCAGAAGATGTACGTCTTGAATTAATGTCGGACCTCGATGGCCTGCTGTCATCGAATTTTGATTGTCCCCTACAGGAGCACCCCAGCTCGTCGTAAGCTTTTTATTCTCTCCCATTTACCGATCACCTCATAATTTAAAATAATATTTCTCTAATCATTACAACTATATGATAACATATTTTAATTAAAAATCAATAGTAAATTATAATAATTTTAATAAAGGAGTTTGAAACCGTTGATCTATCAATCAATGAACCTCGTTTATTATCAATTAGCCACTATTTTTTTCATGTTGTTCTGTTTATTTTCTTTGAAAAGTTGTTGTTTAAAAAAAAATTGGCAGAAAAAAACGGCTGAGCAAATATAGCTCAGCCGCTACAAATTGAGAGGTTCTTATGGAAGCTATCGAATGGAAACTGAAAAAACAACATACATAGATGAAAAAGACCGTTGATCTCTCCGTGCAAAAACAGCCAGCCATTTTCATTTATGACAAGATGTCATTTCATATTCCCAAGCAATATAGGATTCAACGCTAATATGAAAAATGTTCGTATTCCACTTTATCTCTTTACGAAGAGATTCGCTCCGCTTTCCTTTCCATGCGGGAGCTTGGAATGAATAAAGACAGAAAAGCAGCTGCAAAGGCAAGCAGGCCTGTTGCAAGAAACACTTCATAAAAACCGATGTGATCTGCAATAAAGCCCGCTAACATCGGACCAGTGAAAATGCCGATTGCATAAAATGATTGATAAAAGCCCATTGCGGTCGTCCGATATGCTTCTTGACAGCTTTGAATAACCATCGCAAGCAGCAGCGGAAAAATAAAACCAAGCCAAAACCCTATGAAAATATGCATGAAGCAAATCCATAGAATCGAATTTGACAACGGCAACAGAAGATGAAATAATCCGCTTAAAATAAATGAAAGCAAAAGCAGTTGTTTTTGCTTTCGAACAGGAAAATAGGCAAGCAGCAATGATGCAGCTGCATGCGGAATAAAAAAGGAAGTGACGACCCAAAAAAACACGGACTCACTAAATCCGATTTTCGAGACATAAACCGGTGTAAATCCAAAAATCGTCATAAACAAAATTCCGTGTCCGGCAAGCGATAATGCTGAGATGCCCCAAAGCGGCTTGATGCCGAGAACATATTTTAATTGACTCATATATTTGAAATCAATAAGATTCACCTTATCGCCGATTTCTTTAATGCGAAATGAAAGAATAAGACCAATCAAAGCCATGACGGTCCCAATGAGAAACGGCATTTCCCAGCCGAACCACTCTACAATTTTCCCGCTGATCGCCATGCTAATAAATTGGGAAACGACCGTCATAAACTGGAGAATTCCCATCGCTTTGGAAGATTGACTTTCCGTAAAATATTGAGCGTATAATGTAGTAGCCATTACCCACATCGACGCGGTAATTCCTGAAAGAAGTCTTGCAATAAAAATCGGGATAAATGATTGAAAGAAAAGAAACAGGATTCCGCTGGCAAACGCCATAAAAAAACCAGCTATAAGCATTCCTTTTCTCATTTGCCCTAAATAGTCTGATAAAACTCCAAGAGGCAAACGAATCAAAATCTGGGTGATGCCGTAACTGCCAAAAATAATGCCAACAAGTGAATAGTCAAACTGCAAATATTCTAAATAAACCCCAAAGATTGGAACATAAATATAAATGGAAAACCAAAAGCAAAAGATAACTGTTAAAAAAATAATATGATCTTTTTTCCCTGCTATATTTATTTTTTGAACGTTCATCGCCAAAACCTTTCTATATGATTAAAAAATAGGAATTTTTTGCTCTTTCCATTTTACGATATTTTTGAAATTATACAATATTCGAGTTTCACGAAAATCGTTTCTATAAATTTCCTATTCCAATAGTATAATTAAGATATATATAGTGTTGTGGAGGGATATTATGACTGAGCTTTTAGTAGGATTGATCATTGGTATTTTCATTATGTTCATCGTTGTCAATATCAATAAAACGAAGAAAAAAAGATCATTAAAGCTTGTTCAAGAGGCTGTCCCGGCAGAATTAGCCTGCCGCATTCCAGAAGGGCTGCCAATTATCTCTCGTTTGGAAGACTCTCTAAACTCAGAATATATGGAAAAAGTAAAGAAAAGAGTGTTAGCAAATCATCCTAGTTGGACCGAAACGGACTTTAACTGGCGCCTATTTGAATTAAAAAGATATTTTTTGTTGGCAGGAATTTTAAAATCAGTTCCAATGTTCAGCGATGAAGTGGATGAAATATGGCATGAAATGATTATGTTTACGAAAGAATACGAAAATTTTTCAAAAAAATTTTTTGGATCATTTCTGCATCACAGCCCTAATGTGGAACGGACACCGATTCCTCACGAAAGAGCCCTTTTTGATTGGATGTATTTGCACTTATTTGAAATCTATCCAAACAGCACGAAGCTGTGGGGAGGCTTTTTAAAAAATCCGCTAAGCAAAACACTTTTGGAAGAAGTTCGCTCAGCTAGTGACGAAAAACTGTTTGATAAATATTTTCGTTCGTTTGACCCGATCAAGCCATTACAAACAAAGCTGCTTGAACAGCTGAAAAACGATATTGAAAAAGCAGAAGAAATGAAACGGCAAAACAAATCGCTCCGCAAGGAAATAAAAACAGACGATACGTACTCGATGCTGCTGCCGGCTATGGTATTTTTATCGCTGTACGAGCAGGACAGTTATACAGAAAAAATGTCGCAGCTTTTGAATAAGGATGCAGGGGCAAGCGGAGGTTCTGTTTATGCATGCGGGGCTGCACTCAGCGATTCCAATGATCATTCAGGGGGTTCCGGATGCTCTTCTTCAGGATGCTCCAGTTCAAATTGCGGAAGCAGCTGCGGCGGAGGATGCGGCAGCAGCTAAGGAAATGTTCATAACCACACTCTTTTAAAGGTGAGCGCGATGAGCAGAAACCGGCAAAGTGCCGATTCTTGTTTTCGATTTTAAAAGCCCATATGCGCATTTTTTCTATGCTGCAAACAGCTGCCCTTCAAAATACCATTAGATCTACTATGCATCCATTTTTACAGTACATAAGGGTAGCTTATGCCGTATATGTTCCAACAACAGCCCGTTCTTGCTTCAAAGATCAGATTTCGCAAAAATCATTAAAAAACCATCGCCTCCCAAATTGAGGATGGCGATGGTTTCCTTTTATTTCGAGTGCATTTTAAATTCTAAAAATAAATCATTATAATAGGAAAGCATTCGTTTCCCTAGGTTTTCATACACTTCCAATTTATCCGTTAATTCAGGGGACGGGTAAAACCGCTCATCTTCAGAAATCTCTTTCGGCAAGTATTCAAGCGCCTTTTCATTTGGAGTAGAGTAGCCGACATATTCAGCATTTTGCGCAGCCACTTTCGGGTCTAGCATAAAGTTGATAAATTTATGAGCGCCTTCTATGTTTTTGGCCGTTTTCGGAATAACCATATTATCAAACCAAAGATTAGAGCCTTCTTTCGGCACCACGTAATCTAGCTTCTCATTTTCCCACATGATATCTGCAGCATCTCCCGACCAGACGAGAGCGGCACCTGCTTCTTCGTTTGCCATCAGCATTTTGATTTCATCTCCAACGATCGCCTTCACGTTTGGAGTCAGTTTATCCAGTTTCTTTTTCGCTTCTAGCAAATGGTCTTTGTTCGTATCATTCAACGAGTAACCAAGACTGTTCAACCCCATTCCGATTACCTCTCGGGCGCCGTCGACAAGAAGTATTTGATTTTTCATATCTTTATCCCATAAATCATTCCAGCTGTCGATCTTTTTTCCCCCGAGAGCTTCCGGATTATACAAAATGCCGACCGTTCCCCAAAAATATGGAATGGAATATTTATTCCCAGGATCAAACGATAAATTTAGAAAACGGGGGTTGATATATTTTAAATTAGGAATTTTCGAATGATCAATCGGAATAAGAAGACCTTCTTCCTTCATTTTGCTAATGGCATACTCAGAAGGGACGGCAATATCAAATGTTGTTCCTCCTTGGGAAATTTTTGTCATCATCGCTTCATTTGAATCAAATGTTTGGTAAATCACTTTTATACCTGTTTCTTTTTCAAAACGGTCGATCAATTCCGGATCAATATATTCTCCCCAGTTGTAAATCGTAAGGGTATTATCACCGGAGTAGCCTTCAGATGCATTCAGTCTCGCAATAAAAAACAGGATGGCAAACGAAGCGATAAATACTATCGCAAACATCTGCACAATTTTTTTCATTTCCGTTCCCCCAATCTTCCCGGACGATTATAGCGCAGCGTGATGAAATAATAGCCGATCACAAGCAAAATCGTTAAAAGGAAAATGAGTGTTGACAAAGCATTAATGGTAAGGGAAATGCCTTGTCGAGCCATTGAATATATTTCAACAGATAAAGTGGAAAAACCATTTCCAGTAACAAAGAATGTAACGGCGAAATCGTCCAAAGAATAGGTTAAAGCCATAAAAAATCCAGCAAAAATCCCAGGGGTAATGTAGGGAATTACTACTTTTGTTATGACATTCCACTGGCTCGCCCCTAAATCTCTTGCCGCATCGATTAATGTCGGGCTCATTTCCTGAAGCTTTGGCAATACCATCAATACGACAATCGGCACACTAAAGGCGATATGAGACAGCAAAACAGAAATAAAACCAAGCTGAATGCCGACAATGGTAAACAAAATTAAAAAGGAAGCTCCGATGATGACATCAGGACTGACTAATAGAACATTATTTAACGAAAGCAATGTATTTTTCACCCGTCTTGTTTTGACGGAGTAAATGGCGAGCGCACCGAAAACGCCGATGATCGTTGAAATCGCCGCAGAAAGCAAAGCAATTACAATCGTATTCAGTACAATAATCAATAGACGCACATCCTGCAGGACTTCTTTATACCAGTCCAACGTAAAATTTTCAAAATGATGCATTTTTCCGCCGCTGTTAAACGAGTAATAAATAAGGTAGAAAATCGGAGCGTATAAGATGAAAAATACGATGATTAAATATATATTTGAAACCTTCCATTTTCTGTTCATTTTTCATCCCTCACTTCCGATTTCCTGTTAAAAACATGATGATCACCATTGCAAGAATTAAAAAGACCGCAATGGTTGCTCCCATTCCCCAGTTTTGAGTAACTAGGAAATGCTGCTCTATTGCTGTGCCAAGCGTAATTACCCGGTTTCCTGCAATCAAGCGGGTAATCATAAATAACGATAATGCAGGAATAAACACTGCTTGGCATCCGGATTTAACGCCGTCCAGCGTCAGCGGAAAAATGACCCGGCGGAACGTAATCCAAGGGGATGCTCCAAGATCCTTAGCTGCATCTACAAGCGTTGGATTTAATTTTTCTAAAGCATTAAAAATCGGCAAAATCATAAATGGAACGAAAATATAGACAGAAACAAACACAAAGCTGAAATCTGTAAATAATATTTGTTTAGCACCGACACCCATTAATTCCAAAAAATGATTGGCTATTCCATAGGTTCCAAAAATGCCGAGAAAGGCGTATGCTTTTAACAGCAAATTGATCCACATCGGCAAAATGATTAACAAAAGCCAAAGCTGCTTATGTTTTGTTTTCGTTAATAAAAGAGCTGTCGGATAAGCGATCAATAGCGAAAAGGCTGTAATTAAAAACGCATACCAAAATGAGCTTAACGCCATTTTCAAATAGACCGGCGTGAAAAATTTCTCGTAGTTTTCAAAAGAAAATGTTCCTTCAATGTTAAAAAACGAATAATAAATGATAAGCAGAATCGGAACGACAACAAATAGTAAGATCCATAACACATATGGTAAGAAGTATAATGCGCGAATATTACTTTTCATCGGCAACACCAATACGAGAATTTTCTTCTAAACGCATAACGTGTATTGCTTCCGGTTCAAAATAAAGACCAATTTCATCGCCGACTTCTGCCTTTTTTGTAGAATGAACAAGCCACTCGTTGCCATCCTTATCATAACAGCAAATTTCATAATGAACTCCTCTAAACAGCTGGGAATCCACATAAACCTTCAGCTTTCCTTTTTCAGGTGTTGTTATTTCCAAGTCCTCCGGTCGAATTACCACTTCTACGTCCTCGTTCGGAGCAAAGCCTTTATCAACACATTCAAACTGCTTTCCGACAAATTCAACAAGATAATCTTGAATCATTTTTCCTGCGACAATATTCGATTCTCCGATAAAGTCTGCCACAAAGCGGTTAACAGGTTCATCATAAATATCTTTCGGCGTTCCGCTTTGCTGAATTTTCCCCTTATTTAAAACAAAGATTTCATCAGACATTGCAAGAGCTTCCTCTTGGTCGTGTGTGACAAAAATAAATGTAATGCCGAGCCGGCGCTGAAGCTCCCGCAGCTCGTACTGCATTTCCGTGCGCAGCTTTAAATCAAGAGCTGACAACGGTTCGTCTAACAGAAGCACTTCCGGTTCATTGACTATCGCTCTCGCAATGGCGACCCGCTGCCGCTGTCCTCCTGACATCTCCTGAATGTTCCGTTGTTCATAGCCAGATAAGTTTACAAAACGAAGGGCATCTTTTACTTTTTGTTCGATGATATCCTTTTTCATTTTTTTAATTCTAAGGCCAAAGGCAACATTTTCAAACACATTCAGATGCGGAAAAAGGGCATAATCTTGAAACACTGTATTGACTTGACGTTTGTTCGGCGTTACATGGTTAATATTTTTTCCGTTAAAATAAATCGTGCCGCTGGTCGGTTCCGTAAATCCCGCAATTAGACGGAGAATGGTTGTTTTTCCGCATCCTGAAGGTCCAAGCAACGTGTAAAATTTTCCGCGTTCGATTTCAAAACTTACATTATCCAATACTGGCAAATCATCATCATATTTTTTTGTCACTTGTTCAAAACGAATAATTGTTTTATTGTTCATGAACGATTCCTCCAACCGCATCAAGAATTATAAATAAGATTCAGTTGCCACTAAAATTACTTGCGACATGCTTTCTGCCTCATTGACAATTTGATGCTCATCGGATGCATGATAATAAATGGATTCTCCTTCCTTTGCCACATACTTTTTTGTTCCGATCCGAACTTTTATCGTTCCTTTCAGAACATAGGCAAACGTTTCAGATAAGGATGGTTCAAAAACTTTAAACTCTCCTTTTTCAAACAACGTTAAAAGAATCGGCTCCATTTCTTTTTCATTTGATTCAGGAACAATCCATTCAACCTTATATCCTCTCTCTTGGTCAATAAATACTTTTCGTTCTTCTTTGCCGTAAACTACTTTTTGCTCGGCATCCTCATCATCGAAAAAATCTTTTGGATTGCATCCCAGCACATCCAATATATTCAGAAACGTTTCCAATGAGGGAGAGCTTAAATCTCTTTCCAATTGGGAAATGTATCCTTTAGACAAATCGGTTCGTTCGCTTAGCTCTTCTTGCGTCAGACCTTTTTTTATCCGCAAATTTCGAATTTTCCTCCCAATTTTCATCATAACAACCTCATTTGTTTAATACTAGTAAACTTTTTGTCAAAAAAAATTAATATATTTATCGAAAATTGTTTATTTCACGACGATTTATTATACACAATTACACAAAAAACACAATAAAAAATTTTCAAAAAAAGAAGGAAATTTTAGTTAATCTTCAACTAAAATTTCCTTCTGTTTAAAAATCCTTAATTGTCAAGAATGAGGCCACTACATCTGGATCAAAATGCGTATTTTGATGCTCCACTAAAAAATTCAACGCTTTTTCAATCGGCCAAGCAACTTTATATGGCCGGCTGCTCGTTAAAGCTTCAAACACATCGACAACCGCAACAATTCTAGCTTCTAAAGGAATTTCTGCTCCTTTCAAGTTTTTCGGATATCCCGTTCCATTCCATTTTTCATGGTGAAAGAGAATAATATTTTCGGCCACTTTATAGCTTTGCCTTAAAAAGTTATCTTTCAGTTTGCTTGTTATTTTTTTCAAAATGTCAAAGCCTATTAACGGATGCGTCTCCATGATTAAGCGTTCATATTTTGTTAGTGGTCCTGGTTTATATAAAATTCCTTCAGGTATGCCAGCTTTTCCTATATCATGCAAAATGCTGGAATAAGCAACATTTCTCATATATTCTTCTGATAAATTAAGATTATGATAGCTGTTGTGAGCATAAATGAGCTTTTCAGTTAGTTTTCGAACGTTGATCAAATGATCCTCAATGCTTGGATCTTGAATTTCACAAGAAATCGCCAGCACTTCCAATATTGATTTTTTTGTTTCTTCTATTTGCTCCTGCGGAACGTATGCTCCGCTGTCCAGCTGCTCCAATTCCCGAAAAATTCCTACAAAAAACAGTTCATCTTCTATTAGAATAGGAGTTATTGTTATAGATGAGTGCCATAATTCTCCGGATTTCTTACGATTCACAAAAACACCGGACCAAGGCTTTTTTTCCGATAATGCTTTTTTCATCGAAGCATAAGTTTGCTCCGGGGTCAAATGAGATTTAATGACACCTGCTCTTCTGCCGACAATGAAATCCTTTTTATATCCCGTTATTTGTTCATACGCATCGTTAACAGTGACGACAACATGATCTTTATCTGTCACAATGACAGCATCAGCCAGTTGAAGATAAGGAGACAATAAGTTTTCTACATTCATGTTTTTAAATCCCTTTCCCTAATCTAATCTTGCAAACTATTCATTTAAAGGGATAATCTCATATTATTGGTTCGGTTCATAGATGCTCCACGTTAATTTCACCGAATTTACAATTTCATCTGCTACTGTTTCAGGATCAAGATTATTGGTCGATACTTTTGAGTTATGGAGAGAGTATGCATTTTGCCGTTTTATAAACAATTCTTCAATTTCCTCCATTGATTTTTCCTTTAAAAGAGGGCGGTTCTCGACTAAAAGCGGCATTCGATCCTTCCAGCTGTCCCAAGATAAATCCAGCAAAAAGACGATGCAGTTTGATAAACAAGCATTGCGGACCTCTTCTTGTAAATAGGCTCCCCCTCCTAAAGATACAACCTTCAAGCGTGTGTTCGTGCAAATATCAACAATATACTCCTTTTCGATTTTTCGGAAATAATCTTCGCCAAATTTTTGAAAAATTAATGAGATGGGCATATTTTGCTTTTTTTCAATCTCCTGATCCACATCAATGAAATCTCGGTACAGCTTTTTCGCGACCAACTGGCCAATAGTCGTTTTGCCGACTCCCATAAATCCAATTAAAACAATATTTTTTTCCCGAAGAGGGATTTCTACATGTTCCTTCATAACGCATCCACTTCCCTAGATTTCTTCATCATGGTGTGTCAGCTTGACTCCCGCACTACAAGCTCAGGCTGTAAAATCAGTTTTTTTGCCTCTTCTTCATCACCTTTCATTCTCCGATGCAAGAGATCAGCAGCTTTTGCACCGAGCCGATCAGGAAAAGCTGCAATGGTTGTTAAAGAAGGGCTGAATACCGCTGACTCCGGAATATTATCAAAACCAACCACAGCCACATCTTTGCCTGGAACAATGCCTTGTTCTTTTAATCCGAGCATAACACCAGATGCAACAACATCATTATAGCAAAAAACCCCGGTTGGAGGCTGAGGATGCTGCATAACTCGCTTAATCGCCTCTATTCCCCCTTGCCTAGTTGCGGGAGATTGGACAAACAGCGATTCATCCATTTCCAGCCCGGCTTGTTCAATCGCTTCACAAAATCCTTTTTTCCGGTCTGTCCATACTGATGAATTAGAAAAACCGCCCAAAAAAGCGATGCGGCGGTGGCCTTGTTCGATTAAATGTTCAGCCGCTATCCGTCCGCCTGCAACATTATCGATTCCGACATAATCAAACGGCTCTTCTGACAGCATTTTTCTCGCTACTAAAATAACAGGAATCCCCCATTGCTTTAACCGTTCTACCATATCTGGTGAACTGCCTGGGACAGGGCTCATAATTACCCCGCCGACACGATATTCAAGCATTGTCGCAAGCAGCGCATCTTGTTTATCAGGGGAATCAAACGTCGTTCCTAATATTACGGTATATCCTTCTTTATCTAAAGCTTCGTGAACGCCCACCAATAATTCCGAGAAAAAGGGGTTGCCGATCTCTGTTATAATCAAACCAACTGTTGAAGATTGGTGGGATCGTAAATTCGCTGCAACACGATCATATATATACCCCAACTCTTTTATCGATTTTAACACTTTTTCTCTTGTTTCTTTTGAAATATTTGGGCTGCCCCGAACAACAAGGGAAGCTGTAGCCCTCGACACACCCGCGTGTTTTGCAACCTCCTGCAGCGTCACGCGGGACTGTTTTTTTCGTCCCATCTGTTCAATCACCTGCTAACGCAATTAATCAACGAATTCAGTTGAGAAAAGTATACCTTTACATTTAAAACGTTGTCAATTTGTTTATTTCCAGGCTTTATGGCTTTGAAAATGTTATATTATCGGCTTTCAAAATAATCACCTCTCCTCTGGCTGCGGGAGCACCACAAATCTCCTGAAAAAATGGGCTGAAGTCGGTTTATATATAGACAAGATCATAGAGCAAATATGTACTTCTGTCGGGAGGAAGCCGCCATATAACCGTTTCATAGATGGCTCTAAGTGATTCACCTTTGCCTGTTGTATGGATACCAAATGAAAAAAGCCCCGTTCGAAAAAGAAATCGTGCGATTGGAGGCAGTGGAATATCACCAAGAGAGTGAAGCTCGATGTGCGAAAGACAGCTTTTTTGAATAGGGAAAAATTCATTCAAGTACGAGTATCAGAAGAAAATCGCAAAATAAAAGATTTAATCATAAAAAACTGCACATTATTTCAGAAAAGGAGCCAATCATTTGCTCCATCCTTCCTGAAATAATGTGCAAATTAACAATATCTTCAGTCCAATCAAAGTATCTTTAAATCAGATAGTAAACACTTTAAAAATCTACATATCTGTAAACCATTGAAGCGGAACGGTAACAATGGATGGAAACAGAATAAGCAGTAAAAGAACAAGTGTTTCTGCAAGTAAAAAAGGCCATATTCCTTTCATAATGTCCTCCATTCCTATCTTTCCAACCCCACAAGCGACATTTAACACAGTACCAACTGGAGGAGTGAGCAATCCAATGCAGTTGGTCAGTATAAACAGCACCCCGAAGTACACCGGATCGATTCCCGCCTTTTCAATAATAGGCATTAAAACAGGAGTTAAAATCAGAACAGTAGGGGTCAAATCCATTACCGTACCAACTAAAAGAACTAACGCATTAATTGCTAGCAGAAGCAGCAATTTGTTCTCGATTAACGGTCCAAGCATATCCGCAGCTATTGATGGAATATTGGCTACTGTTATCAACCAAGCTGACAACATTGCTGCTGCTACAAGAAACATTACAACGCTTGTTGTTTTTGCAGCAGCTACTAACACCTTAAACAAATCTTGTATTTTAAGTTCTCGATAAACAAACAACCCGACAAATAACGCATAAAATGCAGCTACAACAGCAGCCTCTGTCGGAGTAAAAATCCCGCCCCGAAGTCCTCCAACGATAATAGCTGGAAGTAAAAGCGCCCAAATAGCCTGACGGGTAGCAGACAATACTTCTTTTGCAGATTTTCGGGGGAAGACTTCTACCTGCTCTTTTCTTACCATTAACCACCAACAGACAACCAAGCATAAACCAATTAGAAGCCCTGGAATGATCCCTCCCATAAATAATTTTGTAATCGACACGCCGCTTGTTACCCCAAAAATAATCATCGGTATGCTCGGAGGGATGATCGGGGCAATAATACCACTGGCTGCAATGAGGCCAGCAGACCGATTTCGGTCATATCCAGCCTTGACCATCATCGGAATCAGAATAGCGCCAAGAGCCGCCGTATCCGCTACCGCTGAACCGGATAAACCGGCGAAAAGGACGCTTGCCATGATCGCTACATATCCTAATCCTCCACGAATATGACCGACAAGAGACATGGCAAAGTTAATAATTCGATTAGAAATGCCTCCTGCGTTCATCAATTCTCCCGCAAGAATAAAGAAAGGAATAGCCATCATCGGAAAACTGTTCGCCCCATTAATGAGGTTCTGTGCTATAATTTGAGTGTCAAAAATATTCAGAAAAAACATGAGAGCAACACCGCTCACCAAAAGCGCAAACGCAATAGGCATCCCCAACGCCATGACACCAATTAATGAGCTGACAAAAACAACAAAAGCCATCTACCTCTCACCTCCTGCCATCCCTTGTTTTTTCCCATGATGTAATTCCACGATTTCTTCATGAACCGCTTCCATATTTTCATCTTCCGATTCTTTCATTCGGATAAGCTTTTCAAGCGTATTTGGCCGAAAGAGAGCCTGATAAATATTAAATATTACTATTATTCCCATTCCGATACTCACCACAATACCCATTCCATACACATAAGCGAGTGGCAAATTCGTGGCAGGAGCTCTGCTTTCCAAACTGCTCATAGTGATCTTCCAGCTTCCATCCAGAAGCAGGCACAGTACATAAAGAACAATTGCATTACTTAAAATAAATACAATTCGCTTTGCCCCAAGCGGCAGCTTTTTTAAGAGTACATCCACCCCTAAATGGTCGTTATCTTTCAAAGCACCGATGGCTCCTAAAAACACCATCCAAACAAATAGATATCGCGACATTTCTTCCGACCATGTAATGCCGGAATGAAAAGCATAGCGCAATACGACATTGCCAAAGACGAGAATTGCCATGGATGCTAAACATAACGCCATTAATATCTGCAACAGCTTATCTAGCATAAATGCAACCTTTTTCAACCGTACTTCCTCCTCAATTTCAAATAATTGGAAAATAACTCTTAAGAGTGAGCACACTCCTAAGAGTTAAATAGTGTCATCATTTATTTGCCTGCCTCCAATAATTTAGCAACTAGATCTTCACCAAATTCTTTTCCGTATTTTTTATAAATTGGCTGTACTTTGTCAATAAACGCTTGCTTTTGTTCATCTGTTAACTCTGTAACAACCATCCCCTCTTTTTCAATCTCTTTAAATAATTTTTCATCTTCTTCTGCATTTAACTGACGCTGATATTCTTTCGCTTCTTCAGCTGCTTTTTTTATGATCTCTTGTTCTTCGCTGGAAAGTGTTTTCCAAAACTTTTCGCTTATTAAAAACGGGCTTGCATTATACACGTGACCGGTTTTTGTAATGTACTTTTGAACCTCATACATTTTATTAGCTGCAACGTTTCCAACAGGATTCTCCTGTCCATCGACAACCCCTTGTTCAAGTGCAGTAAACAGCTCTGTAAAAGCCATTGGAACAGGATTCGCCCCTAATTCTTTCCACAGATCAATATGAAGCTTGTTTTCAAGCGTACGAATTTTTAATCCTTTAATATCATCGACACTTTTAACCTCTTTGACGTTGTTCGTTAAATGGCGAAACCCGTTTTCCCAGTAGTTTATACCAATAACACCTGTTCCTTCCAGATCTTTCATTAATTCTTGCCCAATTTCGCCATCCAAAACTTTGTAAGCGGTTTCTCTGTCTTTAAATAAAAAAGGTAAGTCCAATACGTTAAATCTTGGAGCGAAAGATGCGATCGGCCCAGTCGACATGGTTGATCCTTGAATAGATCCCATTTTTAATCCTTCAAATACTTCTAAATCCCCTCCGAGCTGTCCATCGGGATATACTTCAACTTTAATAGATCCATTTGTTTCTTTTTCGACGATTTCACCAAATTTATAAAGTCCTTTTGAGAGAGAGCGTTCTTTTGTAGTCGCCACTGCTAATTTCATAATTTTAGTTTCTGAAGATTTTGAGCCTGATTCATTATTTTCTCCCGAACTCGAACCGCTTGAACATCCGACTAACAGCAACAAACAAGATATTAAGATGAAAGAAATTTTTTTCATTTTTTCACACTCCTATCCTGAAAACAAAATTTGGCAAAAAACAACCCCCACCTAGCCTTTGGAATATAATTTCCAAAGGAAGGTATTAAAGTTTATATATGGTTTAATTCCCTTATGCACCCACTTTTTCTAACTTCACTTCGTACCCTAACCCCTCTAATTTCTTCACCGTTTGACGCACGATCTTTGCTTCCCGTTGACGATCCCAATAGTCTGCCCCTAATTCTTTATACGGTTCCTTCCGAGTTAACAGGTAATAGATGATTTCTAATATCGTTCGTCCAACTGCCATACTCGCTCGATTCGCCCCTCTTCTTGCGGCTATGCGGTGATATTTCGCGGATAAATACGTATCCTTCTTTCTCGCGGCGGCACGGGCACATTCTACTAAACACGCTCTCAGCTTCTTGTTCCCTTTCCTCGTTCGGCTTGATAACCGTTTCCCCGCACTCTCGTAGTTTCCTGGTGCCATGCCTGCCCACGATGCCAGATGGCTCGCTGATGCAAAGCGACTCATATCGGTTCCGATTTCCGCCAAAATTTGTTCCGCACTTTTCCGCCCGACTCCCGGAATCGTATCTAAGAGCTCCAGCGCTTCTTCAAAAGGGCGCGTTCTCTCCTCGATCTCCTGATCTAATCGCGCAATCGCTTCATCTAGGTATTCCACATGCCGCCATTGTTCGGCTAACATCATCCGTTGATGAGGGCCGATTACCCCGTGTAATGCGCGCTGGAGTTCTTCCACTTTTTGTTTCAATTTCCCTTTTGCGAGCTGAGCGATGACCATCGGATCGTTTTTCCCTTCGATCAACGCACGAATCATTTTTCGTGCCGATGCCCCATTGATATCGGAAACAACGGACGACAACTTGATGTTCGCTCCTTCCAATACTTTTTGAATCCGATTCAATTCCCGCGCTCTTTCTTCGATCAAACTGCGACGATATCGAACGAGTTCTCGCAGTTCTCGTTGGGCTCGGTCCGGAATATAACTTCCTTTCAACAATCCATGGCGAAGCAAGTTGGCGATCCACTCGGCATCCTTCATATCCGTCTTCCGTCCAGGAACTGCTTTAATATGCCGGGCATTGACGACAAGCGTTTCGATTTGTTCGAGTTCGAGCAAATTGTACAACGGTTTCCAGTACACGCTTGTCGATTCCATCGCCACGTGCGTCACCCCTTTTTCTTTCAACCAGTTCACAAACTCCAGCAATTCATCGGTCATGGTACCGAATGTTCGTATTTCTTTTCCTTCAGGGGTGATGGTACAAGCGGTAATGGATTTTTTATGCACGTCTACTCCACAACAACGTTCATATAATACCTTCATCGCTTTCCCTCCCTGCTTCATTTCATCTTCAGCTGGTGCAGTAGCCTATGACGAAGCATTCTATCCTGCGTGCTTCCCAACTCGGGAGCGACATTCCGTGGTGCACCAGGCTACTGGGGTCCGTCTATCTTTCGGACTCTTGCGTACCATAGATGCATCGACCTCATGACCCCAGCTGCAAGGAGTTATTTCGACAATATTCGTTTTCATCCTTCCGATGGTGCCGAATTTTTTTCGGCATGGGGGTCTATCTTACAATCAATTTGATTTTCGAAAAGTTTATAGTTTTGATTTTATTAATAACTAGGCGTTTGGGGAGCAGAAAAGGGCTGACATGGCATGGATTATCCTCATTTCTACCCTGTCAATAACCCCTTTCTTAGTCCATCTTTTTGAAAATGATCGTTTTTGTTTTCCTGCAAAAAATTGCTTCTTTAATCTTCTGGCAGGCTTCCTTGCGGGCTATAGCACCATAACAACCAAAGCGGTTCATTTCCTGTATTAACATGCTGGTGATATTCGCCCTCGGGTATGAACATATAGTCTCCTTCTTTAAATGGACGGCGGTTTCCATTTCCATCAACCACTTCTCCTGAACCTTTTATAACTACGTCCATTTCTTCAGATTCTGGATGGTTGTGAAGGGAGCTTGCTTCCCCCGGGGAAAAAATCGTAATTCCAGCCATAATATGTTTAGATCCTACAGTTTGCGGGGTAATCAGCTGGAAAACCTTGCGAATCTGGTTCAACTCCGGCTTATCCAGCCCTAACCATAATGTTTTAGCGTCTTGAAAAGGATCAAGAACTTTAATTTTCATGCCTGCGCTCGTTTTCGGCATAATCAATTCCTCCTTCATAATTTAATTGGAAATGTTTTAATCCACTGAAACATGGTGAACTTTCCTATCCGGGGAATAGATGTCCATAATATTCCAATGTCCTGCTGTCGGCGTTGGTACATTGATCATCTCCACATCAATCACAAACGGTTTATTTGCTTCAATGGCCCGCTGCAATGCTGGCTTGAATTCCGCTGCAGCTTGAACTTTTACACCTTCCACACCGTAAGCCTTCGCAATGGCTGCATAATCAGGTGAATACGGCTTTCCATCTTTTCGAAATACCGTTCCGTAGGTTGTGTCGAAGTGGGCTTTTTCCAGTCCGGCTATGGTTCCAAAAGCATGATTGTTCATGATCACCCAGACAACCGGAATATTTTCTTCAACAGCGGTGGCAAGAAGCGCCGGATTTTGTCCGAAGCCTCCATCACCGACTAATGAAACGACCACTTTATCTGGATGCGCTATTTTTACTCCTAATGCTGCGGGCGCACCAAAGCCCATCGTGCAATAGCCCCCAGGCGTGAAAATAGTGCCCGCTTCATATACCGGAAATTGCTGTCCAACCCCATTTTTATTCCAGCCGACATCCGTTGTTATAAAAGCATTTCTTGGCAGCACTTCACGAACTTCTTGTAAAATCCGCTCCGGACGCATCGGATAGCAGTCATTGCGAATATGTTCCTCATTCTGTTTACGAAATTCTTGTTTATATTGAGAAATTTTCTGTTTCAGCTCTTTATTTTCTTTTCCCTTTGGAACGAACTCTTTCGCCACCCGGTTTATTACGGAAAGCGCTTGTTTTAAATCTGCCACAATTCCGATTTCAGTCGGATAATTTCTTCCAATCTCGTTCGGATCAATATCAATATGAATCAATTTCGTTTTCGGAATGTTAAAGGTGTATTCCGGCTCCCAGGAGCTGCAATCCGCCTCTGAAAATCTTGTGCCGAGTGCTAAAATCAAATCTGCATGCAAACACATATCATTTACAAATTTTGTTCCCCAGAAGCCTGTCATGCCCAAGGCTAATGGATGATCGTCTGAAATGGCTCCCTTGCCCATTAATGTGTAGGCAACAGGAATGTCAAAATGTTCAGCCAATTCCTTCAATTCTTTGGAAGCATCGGCTAGCATAATGCCTCCTCCAGCATAAATCAATGGATTTTCCGCCTTGATTAGTTTCTCGACAATTTCTTTTGCAGTCTCGTTATCGATAGAAGGCTTATGCAACTTTTTCGTATGATGATTCAATTTTTCAAATAAAGCAACATCGACCTCCTTCGAGAAAATATCCATTGGCACAGATACTAAAACAGGTCCTGGTCTTCCGCTTTCAGCTAATTGAAATGCTTTTTCTAAAATTTCCGGAAACAGATCCGGCCGTTCAACCCGCCACGCACGTTTAACAAACGGGCGGTATATTTCGTATTGGGATGCATCTGCATGCAGGTTAATTTCTTGATGTGGGTGCTTTCCATAGAAATGACTCGGTACATCCCCTGCAATGACAACCATCGGAATGGAATCTAAAGCGGCATTTGCAACACCTGTTGCAGCGTTCGTCAATCCTGGTCCAAGATGGCTTAAGACAACTGCCGCTTCTTTTTTTGCCCTCGCATACCCGTCTGCCATATGTGCAGCAATTTGCTCATGCCTTACATTTACAAACTTGATGGAGCTTTTTTCTAAAGCGGCTAAAACAGCAATGTTTGTGTGGCCGCAAAGACCAAAAATATGTTCAACCCCGCGGTTTTCCAAATATTGAACGAGTTGATCGGAAACCAGCTTTTTCATAATTTTTCTGCCTCCTTAAAGCTTAAAATAACTTTTCCAGCATTTCCGGAAGCGGCCGTTTCATAAGCTTCCTTGTAGTCGGTAATGGAAAAAATTTTAGAAACAATTTGTTCGACGGAAAACTCAGGATCCCGTAGATATTCAATCGCTTGCAAATAGTCATCTGGAAATTGATAAATTATTGAACCATATATTGTGATTTCACTGCGCACAATATGGACAATCGGAAAATTCGCCTCCTGCGCCAGCCCAATCAAAACGACAGCTCCTCCTGGCTTCACCAATTTTACAGCGCTTTCAACTGAAACCTTTGTACCGGCTGCTTCAAATACAACGTCAAACGTTTCAAGCGATTCAATCTCATGCGGCAAGAAAACTGAAATATCACCGATTTCTCTAACTAAATCAAGCTTGTGCTGATTGATGTCAATCGCTGTCACTTTTGCACCTAAATAATGGGCGAGCGCCGCTGCCAGCATTCCTTCATTCCCGCAGCCGACGACAGCTGCCTTCATATTTTTTTCCACATTGACCTTTTTAAAGGCATGGACGATAACTGCGAGCGGCTCTACGAGAACTGCTTTTTTATTCGGCAAGTCATCAGGCACTGCTAAAACATATTTGGAAGAAATGTTAAACTCTTGGGCAAACCCTCCATCAATATTTACGCCTAACGATTTCTTGTTTCTGCATATATTTGTCAAACCTTTTTGGCATTGATCGCATACTCCACAAAATGTATTCGGTAAAACAACGCACCTTGTTCCAATTTTAAATGAAGCTTGTTCCCCTTTTTCCACAATCACCCCAACAAGTTCGTGGCCGGCGCGAACGGGATATTTTGCATAAGGGAGCTTTCCTTTATAAACACTTAAATCAGAACCGCAAATCCCTCCATATACTAATTGAATTTTTACCTCATCGCCTTTTGGAGCTGGAACTGAGTTGTTATGCCGCAGCTCTAGTTCGTTCGGTTTTTTTACATATAGCTCAATCAATCTGTACACCACCATGTTTGTTTCATTCAATAAGGATCTTGAAAAACAATCATCTTCATTTCTGTCATTTCCTGAATTGCATAACGCGGCCCCTCCCGGCCAATCCCGCTATTTTTCACACCGCCGTAAGGCCAATGGTCAAGCCGGAAATTTGAAGTGCCGTTGATTACAACGCCTCCTACTTCCAGCTCCTTAGCTGCTTGATAAATGACATCCATGCGGTTTGTAAATAATCCCGCTTGAAGTCCAAAGGACGAATTATTTGTTTCCGCTATTGCCTCTTCAATCGTACAATACGGAATAATGCTGACAATCGGGCCGAACACTTCTTCACATATAACTTTGCTTTGCTTCGGCGGATTCAGAAGAACGGTCGGCTCAACTGTCGCCCCCCGCTGTTTTCCTCCGGTAATCAACTCGGCTCCGGATTGGACTGCTTCCTTGATCCAATTCATAACGCGTTCCGCCGCTCGTTCATCCACCAAACAGCCAATATCTGTATCCGGCGATAATGGATCTCCAACCTTTAATTGCTCCACTTTCTCTTTGAAAAGTTTTGTAAACGGCTCAACGACAGTCTCGTGTACATAAATTCTTTGAACGGAAATGCAGCTTTGACCGGAATTGCTGTAGCCTGTTAAGGCACATAAAGCTGCCGCTCTCTTTAAATCAGCATCTTCGTGTACAATGGTTGCGGCATTTCCTCCTAGCTCTAACAGCACTTTTTTCATTCCAGCCAAGTCACATATATTACGGCTGGCAGCAACTCCACCTGTAAACGAAATAACATTGACCCGGTCATCCTGAACAATTTGCTGACCGACTTCTGCTCCTCCTAGCACCATATTAATACCATGTTTTGGAAAGCCTGCTTCAAGCAGAAGCTTCAGCAGTTCCGCTGCAATTAAAGGCGTCTGAGGAGCAGGCTTTAACACAACACTGTTTCCGGCTGCAAATGCAGGTCCGATCTTATGACAAATGAGATTTAACGGCGCATTAAATGGGGTGATAGCTGCAACAACCCCAACCGGAACACGAAACGTCATGGCCAATGCTTTCGTTCCACGCTGCGAAGCGCTTCCCGGTATCGTTTCTCCGATCAGCCGTTTTGCTTCTTCCGCTGATTGTTCCAATGTTTCAACCGAGCGGGATACTTCATCCAATGTGTTTTTCAATGGCTTGCCGAGTTCCTCGGAAATAAATTTTGCGAATGTCTTTTTTCTGCTGTCTAGCAAGGAAGATGCTTTTTTTAAAATATTGGCTCTCTCGTAAACTGGAATTCCTGCAATCTCTTTTTTTGCTTGAAATGCTGAGGATAAAGCATTTTCAACATCTTCCTTTGTTGACAGCAGCTGCTCACCGATTATTTCGCCAGAATAAGGGCTCCGCACCTGTACTACTGGCCGCCCCGAATTGATCCAACATCCGTTAATAAATGGCTGAGCTTTTCTCATCTAATCACCTGCTTATCACATCGATTTGGCTCTGTTTACTCTTCTATTAGATCGATCCAATATCCGAGCTCTTTAGATCGATCTAAAATTCTATTAGATCGATCTAAAAAATATTTATTGTTGAGAATTTTGGAAATAATCTCTTTTTAAGAAGATTATAAGTTTTATTGTAAACGGTGTCAATACATAAAAAACATTTCAATAAAACATGCTACCACAATGCCGAACCCAATGTACCCTAATGCAAAAATCATATTCCATGAACCGATCCGATAAGATTGTGCGTTTAATTCATCAGACAAAATTGATACTGATATATTAAAAGGGCTGAACATCACAGTCGACAAGCTGCTGCATATTAACACAATGGATAGTGGAATTGATGGTATGTCGACTAAAAACGGCTGCAAGAGCTCTGCCAATAAAGCAAAACCTACTAAAGGGTGAAAACCAATTAACGATGTAATGAAAAAATAAAGTCCTATTGTACTATATAAAATCAACGTCTTTTCAGTTCCTAATTCAAAAACAGGTTTTAAAAATGATAGCAATTGCGAGTCTGCCAGCATTTCTACAAATAAACCTGCTCCCAAAAACATGAAAAAGTAATTGGCTAATCCCCTTGTCCGCTCTTTCCAATGCTGGATTGCAACTGTAAAATATCTTTTTCCTTTTTTAATAAACAAAGACCAAATGGTAGAAAATGGGATAATCAACAATACAACAGAAAACAGAAAACCTTTTTGTAAAAAATATTGAACAGTCGACACCATGAAAATAAACAAAAGCAGCATTCCGATTAATTCAGAAGCTTTTTTATAACCCTTTTTCTTATTAAAAAAATGAGGCGTATGAAAGGCGAGTTGGATACCTTGATATTTATACGAAGACATGAGCCAATCAAACCCAAGCATTATGATTGCCATCGAAAGCAAAATTGGAAAAATGATAAAATACTGCACTTTTGTAATGTCTATCGTTGAACTCACCATCACCTCCATCGGGCTCCAAGTAAGACATAAAGCATAGGCGCGCAGCAAGTTTTGCGAATAAAATTTCGTTAGCACTTTTTTGGGCAAATCACGCAGGATAACATTTAATGATTTAATAAGAAGGGGGGCTGTAGCAATATTTAAAAATAGACCGAGTATATGACAAACTCCTGAGCTTCGCCGATATAAATGGTTCAGATCAGCAGCTTGATCCTGAAGTAACAAGCTTAAATGTTTATCATACCTTCCGACACGAATGATGGAATTCATAAATGGCAATACGAAAAACAATGAAAGCAAACCAAGCACTTGCTCAAAATGCAAAATAAACGTATGCCATGGCTGCTTACTTTGAATAAATAAAACAAATCCAATCAATAAAAATATGGCACCTGAAATGAGATATAGTCCTCTGGCATAAACCGCTGAAATTGCGAGTGCTACCAAAGCGACAGCTCCAGTGCTATAGCTTATGACTGGAGCATGAAAAAAACGAGATAAAATATAAATAGCTATCAAAACTGTATACACAAAAATGCGCAAAACCTTTCTCTCATCCTTTCTTTCTCAAAATATACTAATACATAATCTACGGGATCTTCCCTTAACATAACACAGTCTATCAAACACATAAACATTTTTACAAAACAAAAAGACCGGACTCGATATGCCGGCATCTTTTATATGAAAAAACGCACTCTGATAACACGCCGATCCCAAAAATATAAATGCCTCCTCTCCCAAAACGGTTTGAGAAATGGAGGCAGAAGTGAATCATTATTTACATTCTTCTTAAATAATCCCCGGCTTTATCCGCTGGCAAAGGTTTACTGAAATAGTATCCTTGCATAATATGACAGCCCTTCCCTAGCAAATATTTGAGCTGAACATTTGTTTCGACCCCTTCTGCAATGACATCCAAATTTAGAGAATGAGCCATTGCGATGATGGCGTTGACGATTGGATTTTCCTTTTGCCCCTGCCCGATTTGTTGTATAAACGAACGGTCGATCTTAATTGCATTGACAGGAAGTCTATTCAAATAATAAAGAGAGGAAAAACCTTTGCCGAAATCGTCCAGATGAATGTGCACACCTAATGATTGGAGCTTTTGAATAATTTTTACCGCATGTTCAAAATCTTTTATGGCCGTTGTTTCCGTTATTTCGATGACAAGCGAAGAATACGGCAGCTTGTATTTTGAAATCGATTCCTGGACTTGATGAACTAAATCACTATGAAAAAATTTACGTGCCGACATATTGACCGCAATCGTTAATTGTTTATTACTAAATTCCTCCTGCCAGCATTTAAGCTGTTTACACGCTTCATCCAATCCTAAGTTTCCTATCAATTCAATCGTATTATCTTCTTCAGCCAACTCAATAAATTCTGATGGGGAAAGAAACCCTTTCTCCGGGTGATTCCATCGAACTAAAGCCTCAAACCCGATGGTTCGCCTTTGAATGATGTCAACTTTCGGCTGATAATATAAGACAAACTCGTTATTGGCAATACCGCGCCGCAGCTCCTGCTTCAGGAGAAAACGTTCGTAATGATGCTCCATAAAAGATTGATAGAAGCGATATGTGCTTTTCCCATCCTTTTTTGCCTCATACATGGCTAAGTCAGCATGATGGATCAGTGTGTCTGCATTGTGGCCATGCTCAGGAAAAAAAGAAACTCCTATGCTTACTGTGATAAACACAGCATTTTCTCCTAAAATTAGTGGATATTGAAGCTCATTGACAAGGTTTGCAGCCAAATTATAAACTTGATCCTTTTCTACATCTCTCAGCATGATGACAAATTCATCGCCGCTATTGCGGCAAAGAAGCGCGTTTTCGTTTTTCATTATATCTTTTAATCGTTTTGCAAATTTGACTAACAGCTCGTCTCCCTTCTTATGCCCGAAAGAATCATTGATCATTTTAAAATTGTCAATGTCAATAAAGAAAAAGCCTCTTTTTATTTCAGGATGTTTTCCTATTTCTTCATCAACCATTTTTCGAAAAGTAGCCCGTTCTAATAAATTAGTCAACGAATCGTAGTGTGCCAGCTTTAATAATCTTTTTTCCTTTTTATTCCTAGCTATTTCCTTCGCAGTCCGATCCCTAAACAAGCGAAAAATCGTTTCGTCTTTCTCCTTTGTCTCCGTCGTCTCTATGTTTATAATAAAAATGAGCCCAATGATCTCCCCTTTGTAGCTTTTAAGAGGCATTTCCAAATAACCGGCGCCTTCTATATCTCCCTTTAATCTAGAGAATAACTGGTGAATAAATTTTTCGTAAAAGCTCGCTTCCTTTAAAGAACTTTCCAAAGCTAGTATTGGCTGAACATCTCCATCAGACAAATTTCCGTTTCGATACATTGCTAGTACATTTATTTTTGAAGATGTTTCGTCCACTTCTCCGACAAGGACTATTGGCGCATGTAATGTTTCTGCAATATACTTAACAAGGGAGCGAAAGTATTCTTCTCCAACATGAGTCAGCACTTCAACAGCCCGTATACCCAGCACTCTCTCAATCTCTTCCAGAGCTTCGTGTCTTTTCATCCCCACTACGATACCCTCCACATAATACGATTCCATTTTCAAGCACCTTATACAGAAAATAGAAGTTACATTTATAGTAATAAAATACAGGAAATTTGTCATCTGATAGATGCCAAAAAATAGCTAAAAAGAAGGATAAAAAGCATGCGTTTGGTTAAACTTCAAATAAATTTTGTCAGCAGCAAAAGTGACAAACTTGACTTTTCTTTAAATTGAGACTCGCAATGATAACGCTTTAAAATTTAAAATGTAGAAACATTATTCTAAAAAAATAAAAGGGGTGAACACAATGGCAGAATCAAATCTTAAAGTAAAAATACAGAGATTCGGCAGTTATTTAAGCGGAATGATTATGCCAAATATCGGCGCATTTATTGCGTGGGGACTCATCACTGCGTTATTTATACCGACTGGTTGGACACCAAATGAAGCTTTAGCAAAACTAGTGAATCCGATGATACAATATTTGTTGCCGCTTCTAATTGGTTTTACCGGCGGACGCATGGTGTATGATCTGCGCGGAGGAGTTGTGGGTGCAACCGCAACGATGGGAGTAATCGTTGGAGCGGACATTCCAATGTTTTTAGGTGCCATGATAATGGGCCCTCTTGGTGGGTATATTATAAAGCAAGTGGACAGACTGTTCCAAGGAAAAGTTAAATCCGGATTTGAGATGCTTGTCAACAATTTTTCAGCTGGTATTGTCGCCGCTATTTTAACGATTATTGCTTTTTTAGGAATCGGCCCGATTGTCGTAACTTTGAGCGGCATTTTGGCAGGTGGAGTTAAATTCATTGTCGATGCCAACCTGCTTCCACTCGCAAGTATATTTATCGAACCCGGAAAAGTGCTGTTTTTAAATAATGCGATTAATCATGGAATTTTAAGCCCGCTCGGAATTGAACAAGCAGCAGAAACAGGCAAATCCGTTTTATTTTTGCTTGAAACGAATCCAGGGCCAGGTCTAGGAATTTTGCTTGCCTATATGCTGTTTGGAAAAGGAAATTCTAAACAAACTGCTCCTGGTGCAGCCATTATTCACTTTTTGGGCGGAATTCACGAAATTTACTTCCCTTATATTTTAATGAGACCATTATTAATTTTAGCTGCTATTGCCGGCGGAGCGAGCGGAGTGTTAACATTCTTACTTTTTGATGCCGGACTTGTGGCAGTGCCTTCACCGGGAAGTATTATTGCATTAATGATTATGACTCCAAAAGGACATTATATAAGTGTGTTGGCTGGTGTTATTGTTGCAACTGCTGTTTCATTCCTCATCTCAAGCATCATCTTAAAAGCAGCGAAAGCAGACAGCGAGGAAGACTTATCAGCAGCAGCAGAGAAAATGCAGCAATTAAAAGGTAAAGAAAGCAAAGCAGCAGAAATGCTCACAAATCAAGCGCAAAAAGACAGCGAAGATGCCGAGCTGCAAGAAAATGAATTAGCCAATGTCCAAAAGATTGTTTTTGCTTGTGACGCAGGCATGGGATCCAGTGCAATGGGCGCTTCCATTTTGCGAAACAAAGTCAAAAAAGCTGGGTTAAATATCGAAGTAACAAACACTGCCATCAACAATTTGCCTGATGACGCAGACATTGTATTTACACATAAAGATTTAACAGATAGAGCAAAAGCAAAGCTTCCTAATGCAACACACATTTCTGTTGAGAATTTCTTAAACAGTCCTAAGTACGATGAACTGCTAGAAAAATTAAAAGAACAGTCATAAGTAGATTGCACAGCTGCGCACTTTAAAAGGGGTGAATTCCATGTACTTGCGGGCGAGAGAACGGGAAATCATCGAATTAATGCTGCAGGAGGACCGACACATTTCCACAAAAGAGATCGCTGAACGATTAAACGTCAGCTCAAGAACAGTTCACCGGGAGCTTAAAAATATAAAAAAAGTGATAAAAAAATATGGTCTTTATATTGACAGCCTGCAAGGAAAAGGAATTCGCTTATTCGGTCCATCGCTGCGGAAACAAAATTTATTAAAAGATATCCGATCTGGAGAGCACACAGACTTTAGCCAGGAAGAAAGAAAAGTGCTTATCCTATGTTCACTTTTAGAGGCCAGCGAGCCTCTAAAACTGTTTACACTAGCTGAAAAATTAAACGTCACTTCTGCAACCGTAAGCAATGATTTAGATCAAATCGAAGAATGGATTGCTCAATTTGATTTGAAGCTCATCCGAAAAAGAGGATACGGAATAGAACTCATTGGACCAGAAAATGGAAAGAGGGCTCTCCTTGGAAACATTATAATGGAGAAATTGGATGAAAAAAGTTTTTTGCAAGCAATTGAAAGGCAGATAAAAGAAGAGAAAAATGAAAAAAGGGAAAAAATTTTTGAAATCATTGATGAAGAAAAAATAAAAACGGTTGAAGGAGTACTTGAAAATTTTCGGCAAACCATTTTATTTTCTATTGCGGACAGTGCCTATATTGCTCTTGCAGTCCATTTAATGCTGGCAGCGGAAAGAATCCAAAAAGGCGAAACAATCGATATCGATCCTCAAGTTTTTCAAGAATTGAAAGGCACAAAAGAATTCGAATCCGCCCGCATGATCGTCAAAGAATTGGAAAAAGCCTTTCAGATCAAGTTTCCTGAAGCGGAAATCGGCTATGTCGCGACTCATTTATTAGGTGCGCGTAGAAAAGAAGATAAAGATTTTTCCTTCTTTGATGTAGATGTAGACATTTCAAGAAAGGTCCATGCGCTCATTGAATTTGTTTCCAACAAAACCGGCTTTCCCTTGACGGAAGATCAATCTTTATATCAAGGGTTGGTAGCCCATTTTGTCCCTGCTATTACACGTTCAAAAGAGAAGATTCATACGCACAATCCTCTGCTGCAACAGATCAAAACAAAATTTTCCGCCCTTTTCGCGTCTGTCGAAGAAGGGGTAAAAAAAATCTTTTATGATCTTCAGTTATCAGAGGATGAAATTGGATTTCTCGTACTGCATTTTGGCTCCGCTTTAGAATCAAAGATGGAGAATATTTCGCTGCAAGGATTAGTTGTTTGCCCCAGCGGAATCGGTTCTTCCAAAATGCTGGCAACGAGACTTCGCAAGGAATTTCCTGAAATAGAAAACATTCATATTGCTTCTCTTATTGATTTGAAAAAGCTGGATGTCAGCCAATACGATATTATTATTTCAACTACCGATCTTCCGTATCGTCATGTGCCATATATTACAGTTAACCCGCTGTTAAATGAGCATGATATCGCCAAAATAAAAAGGTACATGAATGAAAAGCTGACAGAATTCAAAAGAAGCGAAAACAATGTTCCGGTCATTCCTTTCCGGAAAAATCCTTCAAACGATATGATTCACATCATCGATCAATTTTTTGAACTGGGCGATATTATCAAAACAGTTTTGCTCCATTTCAATGTGAGCTTGCTTGAAAATACAGGACAGCATAAAAAAAATCTTTTGGAAATCGCCCGCACATTGCATAAAGAAAAATTGATCACAAATGATGAATCCGTTGCGAAGAAGCTTTTGGCGAGAGAACAAAAAGGAGGATTGGGAATTCCCGGGACAAAAATTGCTTTATTTCATTTAAAAGATGAAGAAGTATTGATTCCTTTATTTCGTATTTATGATTTGGACAAAGCGGACAACGTCCTCGGAATGGACGGAAATGCGATGGAAATCAGCCGGATATTGCTGCTTTTAGCTCCTGAACAGCTAACTCAAAATAAGCTGGAAATATTAAGCCAAATCAGTTCATCTATTATTGAGAGCAATAGCAGTTTAACACTATTTGAAAGCGGAGATGAAACAGCCGTCTATCATAAACTGAATGTGATTTTCCATCATTATATGAAAGAAAAATTTTTTAATTGGAGTGAGTGAGATGAAGCCAATACTAACAACTGACAACATTGTTTTAAATGCAAAGGTGTCCAATCAGGAGGAAGCTATTAAATTAGCCGGAAAGGTTCTTGTGGAAAACGGCTATGTGAACGAACATTATATCAGTAAAATGCTTGAAAGAGAGCGAATCACTTCCACATATATGGGGAACCATATAGCTATTCCACACGGAACAGACGAAGGAAAAAAAGACATTTTAACATCAGGTATTTCCATTATTCAAATTCCTGAAGGCGTAGAATATGGAGAAGGCAACATTGCTAAAGTAGTGTTCGGAATTGCCGGAAAAGACAACGAACATTTGGAGCTCTTGTCGAAAATCGCCATCCTTTGCTCAGAGGAAGAAAATGTTGACCGTATCATCAATGCAGCAACTAAAGAAGAATTAATCAATTTATTCAATGAGGTGGAATAAACATGATCGCTTTGCAGTTCGGCGCTGGAAATATAGGAAGAGGATTCATCGGCGCTCTTCTAAATCAAGCTAACTATGAAATATATTTTCTTGACGTGAATGAAAATCTAATCTCTGAGCTAAATAAAAGAGGAAGTTATATCATCGAATTAGCCAGCGAAAAAAAAGAAACAATCACCGTCACAGGTGTAAAAGGAATTAACAGTGCAAAACAAACTGACAAAGTCATCGATCTCATTTGCCAAGCTGACTTAATTACAACGGCTGTCGGTCCAAATATTTTAAAAATCATTGCACCGACAATCGCTTCAGGACTTAAGGAACGATTTAAACAGTCAGTCCAGCCTTTAAACATTATTGCATGTGAAAATATGATCGGCGGCAGCCAATTATTAAAAGAAGAGGTACGCAAATCGCTTACAGATGAAGAAAAACAAAAATTGGATCAATATGTTGGCTTTCCTAATGCCGCTGTCGACCGCATCGTTCCATTACAAACCCACGAGGACCCTTTAAAAGTTTCTGTTGAACCATTTTTTGAATGGGTCGTGGAAAAAACAGACATAAAAGGAAGCTTGCCAAATATTCAAGGAATCACCTATGTTGACGACTTAAATCCATATATTGAGCGCAAGCTATTTACTGTCAACACTGGACATGCTACTGCGGCTTATTTAGGCTATTTCAAAAATATAGAAACAATCGACAAAGCTGTATTGGACCCGTTTGTCCGCCCAATTTTAGAAGGAGCGCTAGCTGAAACCGGCGACATGCTGGCGAAAACTTATCATTTTGATCGTTCCGAGCATCAAAAATATATTGATAAGATTATCTCTAGATTTGAAAACAAACAAATTTCCGATCATGTCACTAGAGTAGCCAGATCACCTATTCGCAAGCTTGGCGCAAACGACCGATTAATTTTACCAGCCAAAAGATTAATGGAATTCGGTCAAAAACCTGAAAATCTTGCAACAGCCGTATCAGCTGCGCTATTGTTTGACTATAAAGAAGACCAAGAGGCAGTCGAATTGCAAGAAATCATTAAAACAAAAGGAGCAGCTGCAGCTTTGAAGCAGTACAGCCAGCTTGACGAAAACGACCCGTTAACAAAACTAATTCTTGAAAAATATGAACAGCTCATCAAATTGAAATAATGTAGGCAGGATGGTTCATTCTGCCTGTTTAAACACCGGGGCTGTCCGATAAGTCCCTAAAATGAAGCAAGTGGAGAAAAACAATTCGTTTCTCTCCACTTGCTTTTATATTTTTTCGATTTTTATCTGAAAGTAGCTGGCGGATGCCGGCTACTTTCAGGAAGTTGTGGGCTAATGCCACAATCCCGTCAATCAAATGTAATGAACAAGAAAACATATTCATCATTCACAATCAATACTAAAACTATACAAAGAAGGCTGACTCAACATCGCTGAAAAGCAATGTGTTGAATCAGCCTTTTACTTTTGATTTCTCCGATGCTCTCGCCATGAATTGGAATATATGATAGGAAGATGCTGCGCTTTTTCCAAGGAATATACGTAAACAAAACCTTCTATATTTTGCCGGCTATCCTTGACCCAAACACGCTCATACTCATTATTCGGCCGGCCTTCTAAAAAATCCTCCAGCAAATCCATTTGCCTTAATCCTTCTTCTGTCACAATGAGCCATTCACCGGCAACTTCGTCTTCTCCTTCATCAAGAACAAGCGCTGGATAATCTCCTACATCATACAGTCGGCCTTTCACATGCCCCTTTTTGCAAGAGATTAAATAGGGCTCTACAACATGATGATTTGCTTCCCCGACTAACAACGTTCCATACACAAAAACTTGATAAAGCATGGCTGCTCACCTCAAAAAGTATAATCAGATCAGCGAACACCGACATTTAGTTGAAAAAGAGCTATTGCACACTTCAAAAAGCATAGTCCGGTCAGCGTGTCTATGAAAGCTAGTATGTATAAAAATTTGTTTCTTAGACGACAAATACTTCGGAAAATCAAGTTGAAATGAGCGATTGTCCACCTTAAAAGCATAGCCTAGCCAGCGTGTCCTATGAAAGCTAGTATGGTATAAAATTCGTGCCTAGACGACAAATGTACCGGCAAACTAATTGAAACGAGCTACTACCCACCTCAAAAATCAAGTTGAAATGAACGATTCCCCACCTCAAAATGCATAGTCCGGTCAGCGTGTCTATGAAAGCTAGTATGTAAAAAAATTTATTCCTAGGCGGCAAATCAATTGAAAAGAGCTACCGCCCCCACCTAAAAAAAACATAATCAGCTAAGCAAGACCATGAAAACTGACATGTATAAAAATTTGTTCCCTAAGCGGCAAATGTGCACCGGTAAACTAATTGAAAAGAGCTATTACCGAATAATTTTCATAATCATCCGATTCAATACTTCGGAAAACACTAGTCCCATGGCGATAGCTCCTGATATGATAAAAGCTTTAGCTGCTAGTTCAATCGCCGTAAAATAGTCTTGCTCGACTACATGGCGCATGGCATCATACGCAATCCCTCCTGGGACAAGCGGAATAATACCTGGAACAGAAAAAATGATGATCGGCGCTTTATACATTTTCGTAAACAAGTGACTAATGAAGGCAACAAGAAGCGCTGAAATAAATGCAGCGATAATTAAATCCATCTTAAAATGAATCAAGAATAAATACGAAAGCCATCCAACTGCTCCCGCAATTCCGCATGCAAATAACGTCTTTTTTGGTACATTAAAAATAATTCCAAATGCAAATGCTGCAATAAAGCTTGCTGCAAGTTGTGACAGCATGACAACAATCCTTTCAATTAATAAATCGATAAAACGATGGCAATTCCTGACCCGATCGCAAAAGCTGTTAAAAACGCTTCAGCTCCCTTTGATAATCCAGCCACTAAATGTCCTGCCATCAAATCGCGGACAGCATTCGTGATATGCAGCCCCGGCACAAGAGGCATGACAGAACCGATAATAATTTTATCTAAATCTGTCCCGATGCCCAGCTTCACCTGCCAAATGGCTGTAAATCCAATGACAAACGATGCTAAGAACTCTGAAAAAAATTTAATTTTAGCAAAACGATGAACATAAAGTAAAAATGTAAAACCTAAACCGCCTGAAATCATGGCAGGAACAAAATCTGCCCACTTTCCTTGAAACATGATTAAAAACCAGCCGCTCAAGATGGAAACAGAGGTCAATTGCAGCCAAACTGGATATTCAGGTTTTGATTCGTCTATTTGCTTCAGTTCCAGCAAAGCTTCATCAACAGATATTTCACCCTGCGCCATCCTTCTAGAAATGTTGTTCACCATCGCAACTTTATTTAAATCTATTGTCCGTTCCAGCACACGTACAAGTTTTGTCTGTTCCATTTCGTCAATGGAAAATATAATTCCAGTGGGCATAGCAAAACAATGAGACTGCTTTATACCAAGCGATGTAGCCATCCTCTGCATCGTATCCTCAACACGGTACGTTTCCGCTCCATTTTCAAGCATAATTTTACCAGCTAGCAAACAGGCTTCAATCATCTTGTTGGAATTTAATTGCACGCTAATCTCTCCAATAAACTTCATTTCCTATTATTATATCCAAGTCTTTTGGTAAGTGAATGGCAAAACGATTCAGCCTTTTATAGACCTTTGAGTATTAAATCTTAGCACCTCATCGACCAAATGCTCAAGCTTTTTCTTCTGATCAACTTGGGACATCACCGCGTAAATCAGCGCTCGCCGCGGAACAGAAGATTGCAATTCTTCCTTTAGAAAGGATAGCAATTCCTTTTGCTCCTCATCTGCCGATTTTTTTATTTTATCAATTTGATTGAAAAGGGATTCCTTTTTCTTTTTCCGATTCAAAGCCTCTTCCGGCTCCAGCCTTTCTACTATATCCGGATCAAATAGCTGATCCTTCGTTTTCACAACATTTTCCGCTATTTTTTCAATTCTTCTCAACGAATAAGCGATTATGCTGTTAATTTCTATTTCTGCTCCGGCAGTGACAGCGAAATGAATGGTGTTTTGAACCATTCCATATAACAACACGGCCAAATCAACCGAATAGGGACGTACTTGTTCCCCGAATACTTCTGCAATCCTCTTCTGTGCCCAGCAAAGTTCATCAAAATGATACTGCTGCACCAATCCTTTAAGCTCTTCATCTTCTGACATCAGCACACCATAAAACAGAGCGAATAGTTTATTTTCTTTACTGATTTCCATCTTGACTTGAATTTGTTCGATAAACGCGTTTTTATCGTTTGCTTGCCTGCCAGCCAACACTTCCATTCTCCGCTGATCTGTTTCCATTTTAATCTTTTCAAAAATACTAATTAAAAGTTCTTTTTTCGATGAGAAATAATTATAAAATGTCCCTTTCGATATCCCGCTTTTATCTAAAATATCTTGAACTGATGTTCTCACAAATCCCTTTTCAACAAAAAGAGTATGCGCCGCTTCCATTACTTGTCTTTTTCGATCGTTCAATTTGACTGCACATCCTTTATGATTGAACTCAAAAATAAAAGTTATTGTTGATTTTTTTATACTATCAGTATATATTATTATTATCTTTTATAACAACAGTATAAAATAATATACTATAAGTACAAGGAGGATTCTCGCTTGACCAATCATGAAACATTAAACAAACCGCCTTATGGGATGATTGCCATTTTATTTGTTGGTGCCTTTGTGTCTTTTGTTAACGAAACGTTTCTAAATGTTGCACTTCCATCCATTATGAAGGATTTTGAAATATCTCCTTCATCCGCGCAATGGCTGTCAACAGGCTACATGCTGATTAATGGGATTTTAATTCCTGCCAGCGCATTCTTGTTGCAAAAGTTTACGAATCGCCAACTATATATTACAGCAATGAGCTTGTTTACAGCCGGTACAGTGCTAGCTTCACTTTCGCCGACATTTGGCGTGTTATTGGTTGCAAGAATGTTTCAAGCGGCCGGTTCAGCGATCATGGCTCCCTTATTAATGAATGTCATGCTTGTCGCTTTTCCTGTTGAACGGCGCGGCACAGCAATGGGATTTTTTGGACTCGTAATGATCACTGCGCCAGCGATAGGGCCAACGCTATCCGGATGGATTGTTGAGCATTATTCATGGCGTACATTGTTTGACATCGTTATTCCGATCGCTGCTCTCACACTCATCCTTGCAATCTTTAAATTAAAAAACATTTTGCCGCAAAAACAAATATCTTTGGATATTTTATCGCTCATCTTATCAAGCATCGGGTTTGGCGGCATTTTATACGGGTTTAGCTCCGCCGGGGAAAAAGGCTGGGATTCCGTTTATGTATATGGAACCATTATTGTCGGAACGATCAGCTTAGTCTTGTTTATTGTGCGGCAATTAAAAATGGAAGAGCCTCTTTTGCAATTTCGAATTTATAAATATCCGATGTTCGCCTTATCATCCGCTATTTCGATCGTCCTTTCGATGACGATGTTCTCAGCGATGCTGCTTATGCCAATATATATTCAAACAATTCGCGGGATTTCACCTTTTGATTCCGGACTTTTAATGCTGCCGGGAGCAATCATCATGGGAATTATGTCGCCGATAACAGGAAGGCTTTTTGATAAATTTGGTGCTAGAGCGCTCGCCATTATCGGCTTATCTATTACCATTTTTACAACATATGAATTCAGCCACTTAACAATGGATACATCCTACAGCTTTTTAATGCTTATGTACTCATTAAGAATGTTGGGAATGTCGATGGTGATGATGCCCGTCATGGCAAACGGAATCAATCAGCTGCCGCAAACCATGAACCCGCACGCTACAGCGATGAACAACACGTTGCAGCAAGTTTCAGGAGCTGCTGGTTCAGCGCTGCTGGTCACGCTCATGCAAAACAAAGCAGAGTCGGAAGCGGAGCGATTGGCGCAATCCGCAGCGGGTGATCCAGCAAAAATGGCCGATATCATGAATGAAGCAATGCTAAATGGAATCAACTTTTCTTTCAAAATATCAGTGTTAATTGCACTGATCGCCCTCGTTCTCACTTTCTTTATCAAACGGGCAAAACCTGAAGGAGAAACATATTTAAAGCAATCCGCATCATAAAATAGAAAGCCTCTAGACGAAGTTCATCAGTCTAGAGGCTTTTTCATTCAAAATAGATTTTCCAAGCCGGAATTAAAAGGCAGCTTCAACAGCAGCTGAACATTTCATACCTTTTTATTTATCATCAACTCTCTTATAATCAAAAAAGTTGCAGAGACTGCTTCAATAATATGTTCTGCATCAGCAGTTGACATTCCGATACAGTTGTCCCATTTTTCTTTTGAAATCCCGTTGCCGAATGGAAACAAATAAGGCTTGATCCGACAATATATTTAACCCGTTATTTTCTCGTGTAGCCGAAGCATTCAATTTTTTCTGCGGATTTACAGCGCTTCCCAAACAGCGGCGATTCCTTGTCCTCCGCCAATACATGCAGATACAGCGCCATATTTTTTGTTTCGCCTTTTTAATTCATAAATAAGAGTTGTCGTGATTCTTGTTCCGCTTGCAGCAAGAGGATGTCCTAGCGCAACGGCTCCCCCATTTACATTTCCTATTTCAAGATCAAAGCCTAATTCTTTTTGGCATGCTAAATATTGAGCAGAGAAAGCTTCATTGATTTCAATTAAGTCCAAATCAGAAATCGTTAAATTTGCTTTCTTTAATGCATTTTGAATAGCAGGAACCGGACCGATCCCCATATACTTCGGTTCTACTCCTACAACATCCCAGGAAACAAGGCGGGCAATCGGTTTTAACCCCTTTTCTTCTGCATAATCACTTGATGCAATGACAACAGCTGCTGCTCCATCAACCATACCGCTTGCATTTCCCGGCGTGACAACACCATTTTCAATAAATCTAGGCTTTAATTTACTAAGCTGCTCCATGCTCGTATGGCGGATATGTTCATCTTGATCAATAATGATGTCTCCTTTTTTTCCTTTCACAGTAACCGGTACAATTTCTTCTTTAAAATACCCTTTTTCTCTCGCCGCAATCGCACGCTCATGGCTAGATAAAGCATGACGGTCAATTTCTTCCCTCGTTAAATTATATTTGACAGCTAAATTTTCAGCTGTTTCAGCCATTGTGCAGCCGCCATACGTATCATATAGTCCATCCCATAACCAGTCTTCTACAACAGGCGAACCTAGAGGACTTCCCCATCTCATACCGCGAATGACATGCGGTACTTGACTCATATTTTCCGTGCCGCCAGCCAGCACAACATTTGCTTCTCCCGTTAAAATGTAGCGGGCGCCTGTTAGGATTGCTTCAATCCCCGTCCCGCATAAACGATTAATCGTTACGGCAGGAACTTCAATCGGGGTGCCGGCTTTTAATCCAACATGTCTTGCTAAAATGTGTGCATCTCTGCTTGATTGCTGAACGTTTCCAAACACAACATGATCAATTTCATCAGGCGAAATATTAGATTTTCGAATAGCTTCTTTAGCCGCAAATGCACCTAAATCAGTCGCAGTAGTATTTCGAAATGATCCAGATATTTCAGCAAATGCCGTTCTTGCTCCTTCCAGCAAAACGATATCTTTCATTTTATTCACTCCTCTAAACATTTCGGTATTCCAACAGTTCCTTTGCATGTATCAAATATTTCTGATGCGTTAGTGTATAAAAAAACGTTTTCATTTATCAGAATAATGAAAATTATTTACACGCTCATTATAAAATTACGAAAATTAAATAACAATGTTAAAAATACTTAAAAATCAAAGGAGAATTCAGCAAATTTGCGTATAGATGAACTAAACGTCAGGTAAAAACGGTTTTTCAAAAACAACCGCTGGATTGTTAATAAGGTAAAAAATGGAATGATGTCAAAATAAATAAGTTGGGGTGAATATTTTCGATCATTTGATGAAAGTATGATGGTTTAGTATTGGATCTTGAAGAATTAGAGATACATTATATTCTAGAAAAAAAGAATTAATTATTAAACCACTCTGGAATGTACAATTTAAAAATGGTAGAAACCCGGAAAAGAAGATGGCAGCTTATCTTATGGTACTAATCCGGACGTGTTGTTTTTAAAAACCAATCATCGAATATTACATTTCTCGCTTTAGGAAAAGGACAGGTCATTTTTATTTTCTGGTTGTTTGATTATTTTTATGGCGCTTTCTTTATATCTCTTTTCCAGCTTGGTTCTTTCGTTTTGAGAAATAGCGAACTTTTCATGAGTTAACCTCTTTTGTTTCTACTAGAGTTCTATATAGAGGCAGCGAATGCATTCTTAAATGGTTCTGTAAAATATAAATAAATGAAAAATTTTACTTGGTGTGACAAAAAAAGGGAGGTAAAATGAATATTAAGTAATTGCAATATATTGTATAGGTTTAATAAAGAATTGGTGATTAAAATATTTAACCATACCTGAAAAAGCAGTTTTCGTACTTCTAAAGAAGGCGAAATATTAAAGAAAATAATACATGATGAAGCCTTTTTTAGTTGGCTTAGAAGTAAAGACGAGTTTTATCTAACGCTGCTAAAGAGTTACTTTTGATCTTAAAACTCAGCTTACTTCTCTTCCCAGCTAGACCACTAGATACTTCATATTTTTGATGATGATTTAACAAACTTTAATCGAAAAAAAGGATCATAATTTTTGAAAGAAGGTGCGAAAATGATTAAAGAGCTTCATCGTTCTTTAATGGAAAATTTCGAACAATTGGTTTCATGGAGAAGATATTTGCATCGGCATCCTGAGCTTTCTTTCCAAGAAGAAAATACACCAAAATTTATTGCAGAGAAGCTTTCCTCCTTTGGGATTGAGGTAAAAACCGGAATCGGTGGAAATGGAGTTATCGGAATGATTAAGGGCGGAAAAGAAGGAAAAACCATTGCCTTCCGCGCAGATTTTGATGCGCTTCCGATCCATGAAGAGAATGACTCTCCTTACAGATCGTCCGTAAAAGGAGTTATGCATGCCTGCGGCCACGACGGGCATACAGCAGCTCTCCTCGGGGTTGCAAAAGTATTAAGTGAAATCGATCGCAGCCGTTTAAAAGGCAACATCGTATTCATCTTTCAGCACGCGGAGGAAAAACCGCCCGGCGGCGCCAAGTTTATGATTGAAGATGGATGCCTGGACGATGTTGACCTTGTATTTGGCGCACATGTTTCTACTGATATTCCGTACGGCAAAATAGGCTTACGAGAAGGACCCGTTATGGCTGCTGTCGATGCATTCACGATTCAAATAAAAGGAAAAGGAGGCCATGGGGCCCGTCCGCATGAAACAGTAGATGCTCTTGTCATCGGCAGCCAAATTGTGAACTACTTGCAGCAAATTGTCAGCAGACGCGTGAATCCGATAGATTCAGCTGTTGTGACAGTTGGTGTGTTTCAAGCTGGAACAGCTTTCAATGTCATTGCAGAAAACGCTAGAATAGAAGGGACAGTAAGAACATTTAATCCAAACGTTAGGAAGCAAATTGAGGAGGAAATCAGAGCGATTGTTCAAGGACTATGCCAAGCTTCGCACGCAAGCTACGAAATTGATTATTTAAACGGCTATCCTCCAGTTATCAATCCTAGAAATGAAACCGAACAATTGCGAGCCATTATTAGCGAGACGTATGCATCTGACTGTTTTTATAATTATCAGCCGTCAATGGGAGCAGAAGATTTTGCATACTATTTAAAGCATAAACCAGGTGTTTATTTTCATGTCGGCGCAAGAGGAGACGATCCAAAAACTCATTATCCTCATCACCATCCCCGCTTTGACTTTGACGAGCGTGCGCTTCTCGTCTCAGGGAAAATATTTTTAAGTATTGTCAATCATTATCTTTTACAATAAAATGATGTCAATTAAAAGTGGTGCAACAAATTCGAAATGTACATTGAAACAACAGCAACAATGATGATTTTATGTAGCGAAACTGTCAACAAGCAAATGCACATTCTGTTCAGCCGCTTCGATCCATACGTTAAAGAAACGCAAACAAAAAATGCGAAATTTTATACGCAAAGTAATAGTTTACAAGGAATGCAGGTTTTCTGTTTTAAGGAGAAAACCTGCATTTTCAATAAATTTTTGAAAACAGCTTACGTACATTTTTCGCGTTTTATTTCTATATTTCTTGAGAGATGTTTTTAGTGTATAATAATGTTCATTGAGCTTAAAATTTCCCATTGGCGAGCTACTCGCCTGGGACTTTTATTTTTTTCTTTTCCGGTGTGTTATTCCATTTGAAAATCTTATTTAAAAACTTGTAAATATTTTTGCTTTCTTTCGCAAGTAGCGGTCCTATGATCGCTAAAATAAGAACATAAAGGGCAGTAAAAGGAGTTAAAATGGGACTTAATCCTGCTGTAATCCCTAAATTTGCAACAATGATCGAAAATTCTCCACGAGCCATAATGGTTAAACCAATATTGGTAGATGCTTTATGGGATAGCCCTGCTTTCCTCCCCGAAATCATACCAGCTACAAAGTTCCCAGCAATTGTGAGTGCGGCAGCGCCTAAAGCTAACCAGATCACACCAGCTAATGTTGATGGATCAATACTCAATCCAAAGCTGAAAAAGAAGATTGCGCCAAAGAAATCTCTAAACGGAACTACCAGATGTTCAATGCGGTCTCGATAGTCAGTTTCTGAAAAAACTAGACCTAACAGCAATGCGCCAATCGCTTCTGCAACATGAAGGGTTTCTGAAAAACCAGCAACAAAAAACAATGCAGCAAATATAACAATAATGAAAATTTCGTCAGATTTAATATTCAACCATTTATTTAATAAAGGCGAACCTTTTCGTGCAATGAAAAAAAACAGCAGCATATAGCCAACCGAAATAAGAACAGAGGTAATGATACCGAGGACAGAAGTAGAGCCGGAAAGCAAGACACCTGACATTGTGGTTAAAAATAAAGCAAGGAAAATGTCGTCAAATAAGATGATCCCAAGGATTAACTCTGTTTCTGGATTTGCTGTTCTTTTTAAATCAACAAGGACTTTGGCGACGATTGCACTGGAAGACACGCTGACAAGCCCAGCAATTATAAGAGTCTCCATCCATGGCATCCCGACGATAAGTCCATATAAAAGGCCTAAAACAAAATTGATTGCTACATAAAGACTCCCGCCTACCACAATATTTCGGCCTGATTTCATCAATTTTCCAACAGAAAATTCCAAACCTAAATAAAAAAGCAAAAACAGAACACCAATGCGTCCTAAAAATTGGATAATTTCTTTGCTTTCAATAAAGGTTAAGTCGATAATCCCAATCGTTGGGGCATGCGGGCCAACAAGCATACCTAGGACAATCAGGAAAGGGATAATGGAAAATTTAAGCTTATTTGCGATAATAGCTGCAATTGCAACAAGGACAAGTGCTGTTCCAACTTCAAAGACTAAATGATCCATCTATAAACCTCACTCCTTTCCTTTGTTCGATAATAAGTTGTTAACTAGTTGTTTTAGTTGGTTTCGTTCTCCTGAAATTACTAATGTATCTCCTGCCTCAATCACCGTATCCGGACCTGGGTTGTGTGTCTTCTTTGTCTTTTTTTTCTTAATAGCAATGACCGTAACTCCATAATTGTTTCTTATATCAATCTCACCGATCGTTTTATTCACAACTGGTGCACCAGGTTCTACTTGATACCATTCAATAATTAAATCATCAAACGCAAAGTCAACGGTTTCTAATGCTTTAGGTTTATATGCCATTCCGCCTAAAATTCCAGCAATTTGTCTTGCTTCTGAGTCATCAAATGTGGCAGTACTTAAAACCTCATCATGATCATCTGAATCAAAATGATAAATTTCTCTCCGTCCATCATCATGGATGACAATAACAAGCTTATCTTGGTTCTTTGTAATAATTTCAAACTTATATCCAATTCCCGGAAGTTCACTTTCTCTAATATTCATGCAAAAATTCCTCCCTCTATAAATGTTTTAAATGAATGGATTAAGGTTGTTGAATATTAAAGGTTTACATCAATTTCCGTTCTAATTTTTTCATCTTTCGAAATTCCTAGATATTTGAGTGTTTCAGAAGGAGACGAATGGTGAAAATATTTCTGAAGCAAAGAAATGGCGACTCCTCGTTTATAGGCATGAAATCCAAAGGTTTTACGCATAGAGTTCGTTCCAATTTTCCCTTGTATGCCGACCGCTTCTGCGGCACGATGGATAATGCGGTAAGCCTGTTGACGCGTGATGGGCTTTTTCGTTTTCGCGGACTGGAATAAATAATCTTCGCGGTTCAATTGTCTCGATTGGATATAGTGGAGAATCGCCCTTTTTACTTTTTGGTTGAGATACACTTCCTTAGTCGTTTTAGATTCTTTATGTGGAAGCAGATAAAAATCCTTTATGTAGCCGTCATCCCCCAAAACATCTCCTACTTTTATTTCCAATATTTCTGTGATCTTTAAACCGGTATTGATGCCAAACACAAAGAGTACATAATCTCGCTCTGAATGCTTTTTTAAATATCTTTTCATGGCATTGATTTGTTTTATATCTCTTAGAGCTTCAACATATTCCATATAGTTATTCCCCTTAATCCATGTTACTTAATACTATTATATACTATTATTATGTAACACGCAAACAAAGCTTTGTATTTTAAGACGAAAATAAGGGATAAGGTAAACAAACTGTTTTTTTATGTTTAGCTGTTCTGTTATTCCTAAAAAAGAGGAATTTTAATATGTAATCCTGCCCGTTTCAAGCCTTCTTTAAACAATTTTGCATACAGTATTTTCTTTATTCCATTTCATAGGAAACAATTTAGGTACCTCTTTTTATCTTGCACTTTTATGAATTTCGCTTGAACCTCATCGCTTCCCAAATTTCGAACTGCACCTTTGTCCTTTTGCGGCATGCCCTAAGCCCATATTGTGCGCCATTAAAATAATCGTTTTTGCTCAATATCACAAAATCATCAAGAAAAGACTGATCTATTTCTAGAAAATCGGCTTATTGACGCCCTCATTAATGTTTTAGAAACGTTGATATATCGGTGTTTATGATTTTTTGTTTTCAATGGCGATTTGACTTTCTAAGACAGCCCCCAAAGTCATCACAACCAAGCACAATTGAAAGAAACAGTTATGCTATACTTTTATATAAAAAAATGACGATTTTTCGTTCTGTTTGTGGCACATGATAAAGACGTTTTGAACTGGGGTGAAAAGCCAATGCACATAAATGGAATAGAAGTGAAAGGTAAAGTTGTCGACAGACAATCTCGTTGCAAGCATTACCATAAAGATGTGGATATTATTGCAATCAAATTTTATTGCTGCCAGACTTATTATCCATGTCATAAATGCCATGAGGAAGAGGGATGCGGAAATCCACAAGTTTGGCCCAAAGCCTTGTTTGATGAGAAGGCGATTTTATGCGGCCATTGCGGGAAAGAATTGACTATTAATGAGTATTTACACAGTGCATATCAATGCCCGAACTGCAATGCGCAGTTTAATCCAGGCTGTGGACTTCACCGTCATTATTATTTTGAAACTTAAAAAATTCATTTCAAAACGCATTACAAAAAGCCATTTCAAACTTACATTTATCAAAGTTTGAAATGGCCCTCATTTTTTAAAATAGACGTGTGTTACATACAATCTCAAAAACTAACTAAATTTTAAACTGCTGTATTAATCGATCAAAATCCATTGCTTCTTTATCCAAATGTTTTGCTGAATTTGCTACTTCCTTCATAGAAGAATTAGACTGTTCAACAGTAGCTGTCACCTCTTCTATTCCAGCTGCAGATTCTTCTGATACAGATGCAATACTTTCAATGGATTCTCCCATTTTTTTCGTATTGTCAAGAACACTGTTAATCGATTCTGACATACCGCGAATTTTATGCGAGACTTTTTTAATGGTCTCTTTTAGTTCATTAAAAATATCACCTGTTTTGGAAATAGTTTCCGTACCTTCTGCTACGTTTCTATAGCCATCCTCCAATGAAATAACAACATTTTTAGATTCAGTTTGAATGCCTTGAATGATAGAAGTAATTTCCGAAACAGAGGAAGCTACCTGTTCTGCAAGCTTGCGCACTTCATCAGCGACAACTGCAAAACCCTTTCCATGTTCTCCTGCTCTCGCAGCCTCAATCGCAGCATTCAACGCTAAAAGGTTGGTTTGATCGGCAATTTCTTGGATGACGTTAATTAATTTGGCAATATCGTTTGTTTTTGTATCTAACCCTTTTACCATTGCGAGTGAACCTTGAATTTTCGCATCAATTGATTCCATTTTTTCGATTGATTTTATCATTGCCTGACTGCCATCCTCCGTCAGAGTAAGCATGGAGTCTGAAAATGTCTGCACTTCTTGTTGATTTTTTAATACATTTGTTACGATCGATTCAAATTCATTCATCTGTTCTAATAGCTCTGATGCAGAGTTCGCTTGTTCTTCAGCACCGCTTGATAATTCCTGCATGGTAGAAGCAATCTGTTGGCTGCCTTGCTGAACCTCTTCGGAATATTGTGACAGCGTTCTGCTTTGTTTGCTTAAATTGCCTGAAACATTTGTCATATGTCCAATAATCTGATGCAAGTTTCCTTTCATTTTATTCATAGCATTGATTAATTGGCCGATTTCGTCTTTACCGTCATAAATGACTGCATGACCTTGCAGGTTCCCGTCTGCGATTTGATTCGCCATTTTTACTGCTACAAGTAAATTTTTCCTTATCGTCCGTGTAATAAGGAAAACCACTGTTACCCCAAGAACGATTGATAAAAGGACAGATAAAACCAATATGAGTAGGCTGTGCTGCATAACATTGAATGTTTGATTGACAGCTACAATGCGTTCTTCCTCTACAGCCTTTGTCAATTGATCTAGCTGAGCAACTGTTTCTGTACGCAATTCAGCGATTTGTTCTCTTAACTTGCCGATTTCTTCCTTGTTTCCACCCTTCAAAGCCGGAACTAGCTCGTTTAAAAACAGATCATTAATCATTTCCTTGTTTGTTTCAATCTTTGCTAATAAATCCCGTTGATTTTTAGTCTCCAGTTGAGACTCTATTCCCTTCTTTTTGTCTTCATACTCCTGCATACGATCATTAAACTCTTGCAAGTTTTTTTCATCCATTGTATTCATATAATCGCTAACTCGAATATCAGCAGCCCTGAAAAGCGAAGCCATTTCCGTTATATGTACAGCCTTTTCTCCTCTACGGTCAATTTGTTCAATGTTGTTTTTTATTTGAAAAAATTGGTTTCCTATAATAATAGACGCTATAATAAATAATCCCACTGTTACGATCAAACCAATTGAATATTTCCAGCCAATATTTAAATTTTTATACATCCGTATCATAATAATCCCCCTCGTACCTTCTTATGTAACTTTTTTTCTTTTTCTAGTTGGAGGTTACACATCGGCAAAGAACGTATGAAATCACTAAAATGAAAGCGGCAAAGTAGGAAGCTATTTGAATATACCTGTTGCAAAAGAACCGGAAAATACTAAAAAGAAAACAGGTAAACCAGAAAGCACTTAAGCTGCCGCATAACCAAAAATTTTTCTATTTTGAGCACCGACTAAAATATAAAAACAACCATTCCGGGAAAAATGCAATATAAAATCTTTCCGAATGGCATCACGAATAAGAAGCAAGCCGAATGCTAACCAAATAGATAAAATATTTTACCTTTAGAAGCTTATATTCATTATCGTCTCACCGCTTTTTCAAGCCATTGGAAACTCCCCCTAAACCAGCCTCTGATTCATGCAATGCTAATTTCTCTTGCATTATGACAAAAGCACTAGTATATGTTTCATTTTAAACCTTTATAAAAATATTTTCATTAAAAAGAATCACACATTTGTACAAATGATTTATGAGAAAGAGTAAGCACTGACCCGTCCTTTGAAGACGGAAACCATCATTGAGACAAGCTAGTATAAAACAAAAATTAAGAAAGTAGGCACTGTTCTTCTCCAGCTTTTCCGTTATATTCGTGTTGCCTGCTTATGAAATGATTAACGCTTAAATTAGCCTTAGCGGTTTGATATCCCACTTTGTTTTGATACAACCATTTTCAACCTGTACGAATTCGTTCAAGTTCCCCTTATTTAAATCCAACTTAGTGATAAAACAAATCTACTTTTTATTTCGGTTCTAACGGAAAAAACTTTATATCCCACTTAGTTTAGATAAAATCACAGGCGTTTTGTCGTAAGAATGGATTCGTTTGGACTTTATATCCCACTTAGTTTAGATAAAACTCACACTGATCAGACATTTCTTTTCTTAGAAGATTAATCTTTATATCCCACTTAGTTCAGATAAAACGCAAGTACAAGGCTGTATCTTCCATACGCCTGGAAAATTTATATCCCACTTAGTTCAGATAAAACCAGCAACTGATGCATTTGTGAATTTAATTCCACGATTTATATCCCACTTAGTTCAGATAAAACGGTCGTTGATCCATCTGATCGGCATACCGAAACGCAATTTATATCCCACTTAGTTCAGATAAAACGCGGTTGATGTTGTTACTTGTGCTCCAATATCTTTATTTATATCCCACTTAGTTCAGATAAAACCCCACCTGCAGTTGAATGGTCAACACTTCCTCTTCTATTTATATCCCACTTAGTTCAGATAAAACCGATTTTTCCATCTGATGTGGTGTCACTCCCATACAAATTTTTATATCCCACTTAGTTCAGATAAAACCGGGTTCTCCAGTTAACAGCGATTATGGCATTTACATTTTATATCCCACTTAGTTCAGATAAAACTCTAGGATGGCACCGACTTCCTCATTGCTGATGAGTTTTATATCCCACTTAGTTCAGATAAAACACGAGACCAAAAAGCAAACTGAAGATATTGGAAATGTTTTATATCCCACTTAGTTCAGATAAAACAAGAACGGTATGCATTGCATTCATACTTCAGAAAGAGATTTTATATCCCACTTAGTTCAGATAAAACCGGTGAACGTTCCAACGGTAAAACATATGCGGTATTAATTTTATATCCCACTTAGTTCAGATAAAACTTAAAGGGTTTAAAGCTAAATTCATCCCCAAAAAGAATTTTATATCCCACTTAGTTCAGATAAAACCGAAAGCAACGCTGGGGAATGGATTGAAAAATTCAATTTTATATCCCACTTAGTTCAGATAAAACCTTGCGGTAGTCGTTGCACCTTCCATGAGTTTCCTCATTTGTAAGCGTAAAATAATCCCCACCTTTTAATGATAGGGATTAAATACTATTATTGTGATAAGTTATTAAAAACCCGACAATTCAAAGGAATTGTTTTGGACCAAGGAAGTAGTTGATCAAGCTCATCCATATTGCTTATATCCATATTGGGAAGCCTTTCAAATAAGTAGCGAAGATAATAAAATGGATTTAATTTATTCTCTTTTGCTGTCTCCACAATACTGTAAATGATTGAGCTGGCCTTAGCTCCTTTCGGAGTATTGCTAAAAATCCAGTTCTTCCTTCCGATCACAAATGGTTTAATGGATCGTTCACTTCGATTATTATCGATTTCTAAACGTCCATCCTCTAAAAATGCCACGAGTTTTTCCCATTGGTTGAGGCAGTATGTAATGGCTTGACCTAATAGACTTTTTGGTAAAACATTGCTTTTCTCTGTTTTTAGCCATGCTGAAAAAGCCTCCAACAATGGTTGGCTGCGTTTAAGTCGTTTTTTATATCGTTCTTCTGGTGTACATTCTTTCAAATCACGCTCGATGGCAAATAGCTGATTACAGAAATTGAGTCCTTCCCGAGCTGTGACTGCTGAATGACGTTTGGATTCAGGAAGTACGTTTAAAGCCTCATCGAACTTTCTGCGGGCATGAGCCCAACATCCAACTAATGTTACACCGGATACCTTATGGTATCCTGCATATCCATCGACATGCAGGTATCCTTTAAACCCTTTTAGGAATTCTTTGGCATGTTCTCCTGCTCTAGTTTCCTGATAGTCATAAAGGACAAGTGGTGGATCCTCTCTTCCAGTCCGATAAAGCCACATGTAAGATTTCGATGTACTTGACCTTCCAGGTTCATGTAAAACCTGAACAGTTGTTTCATCCGCATGTAGAATGTCTTTAGAGAGGAGATGCTCTTTCATTCGTTGATAAATTGGCGCAAGCCATTTTTCGGCACCATAAAGCATCCAATTGGCCATGGTTTGCCTGGATAAGATCACACCTAATCGTTTGAACTGTTGTTCTTGGCGATATAGAGGTAGCCCCTCTACATATTTTTGATTCATAATATATGCCATGCTTGACGGTGAAGCTAAACTTTTTGGATACACAGATTTTGGGGCAGGTGCTGTAACGATTGGTGTCTCTATTTCATTACGCTCACAATGACGACATCCATAGACATATCGAACGTGTTTTAAAACTTTGACTTGAGCCGGAATAATCACTAATTCTTGTCGTACTTCTGTGCTCATTTCGTGTGTTTTTTCACCGCAACACGAACAGACCTGCTCTTCTTCGGGTAAACGATATTCAATCGTTTCCATAGGCAGGTTTTCAAACGTAGCTTGACGTTGACCACGTTTCTTTTTACGACGATATGTAATTGTTTCAACAGTTGGCTCTTCGGCTTTTACATTAGACTCTACCTCTGCTTCATTGAATAAAGGTAGTTCTAATTGATTAGGATTTGTTTTTTCGCTTGAAGAGCCAAATTTTCGTTTTTGACTAAGACGATACTGTTCTTCATACCATTGTAATTTCGCCGTCAATTCAACGATTTGCTGTTGAAGTTTTTCAATTAATTCAAATGGGTTTTGGGTAGGATTCTTTAAATTTTTCATCATGTAGTAATAATTCGACGGTTTTAGCTATTTTCCTCCAAGGTTTTTGTTAAAAGTAAAAAATTCATATAACTGTTCTAGCCTTTACTTCTGGGTGTGCTTTCTTTTGCTCCATTGCAAGACCATCCAATAACCAGCGTAATTGCCGATAACTAATTTGTATCGTTCCAGTGTCATTTTCATTTGGCCATTGAAATTTTCCTTTTTCCAATCGACGATAATAAAGCCAAAAACCATTATAGTCCCAGTGAAGAATTTTTAATTTATCTCGCTTTCGATTACAGAACACAAAATAGCTTGATGAAAAGGGATCTAAATCAAATCCCTCTTTCACCAAAGCAGCTAATCCATCAATGGATTTTCTCAAATCAGTACTTCCTTTTGCCAAGTAAACTCGTTCAGCTCTTGTACCAGCTAACATGTTGATTTCAACGTCCTAACCACTTCTGAAAGAAAGGCCGGATCGAAACCAGGTTTTACTTCAATTGAAATCCCACTAATTTCAATCCGTAATGAATTTTCAACTGTTTGTGAATGATCTTCTAGGGTAACGGATGCCCATTTTGTAGACTTTCCTTGATTTTTGATTGGATTTTCAATTTTTCTTAACCAGTATTTAAACTGGTGAATACTCCATTGATTTTCCTTGCACCAGTTTACTTGAGTTTGACCGCTTTTACGATAGTCAGCGATTCGTTGTTCCCAAACCTTTCGTAATTCAGGATTCTTAGGCATAAAAAAAACCCCCTTCAATTTCATCTTGAGGAGATTATCTCATGAAATTAGCACATCAAGAAGGTGTGCAAGATTTGACGCTTACCCTCATTTTATATCCCACTTAGTTCAGATAAAACTGATTGGGCGAAGCTGAAAGAATCTGTAATGAAACATTTTATATCCCACTTAGTTCAGATAAAACCGCTAAGATCGCGAATTTATCGTTTAACAAACTGCAATTTATATCCCACTTAGTTCAGATAAAACGCTGAAAATATAGATTTACTGTATAAAATGAAATAATTTATATCCCACTTAGTTCAGATAAAACGGAATAGGTGAACATCTTGTTATCATTCCATTCCAAAATTTATATCCCACTTAGTTCAGATAAAACACATTGCCTGTCAATAGCCATAAACAGTTCTTGCAAATTTATATCCCACTTAGTTCAGATAAAACAATTTTTTGTCTTACGATTTTCGATAACTCTGTGATATTTATATCCCACTTAGTTCAGATAAAACTGGTTTCGTCGGTGCGTTGTTTTTACTCGTTATCATTTATATCCCACTTAGTTCAGATAAAACTGAAATACCATAGAACACGTTCCTGTATCCTATTAATATTTATATCCCACTTAGTTCAGATAAAACGACTTAGAACCTGCTGAAGTTGATGGCGAATAAGCGATTTATATCCCACTTAGTTCAGATAAAACACGAGACCTACTTGGTCGACTGAATACATTCTATACCAATTTATATCCCACTTAGTTCAGATAAAACGTAGGTATATAAAAAATTATACCCATACCCCTATAATTTATATCCCACTTAGTTCAGATAAAACTAAATCTTTTCCTTCGCGATATATTTGCGTTAAATAATTTATATCCCACTTAGTTCAGATAAAACCCTCATCCCTCTTTCTCAACATTATTTTAATTTTTATTTATATCCCACTTAGTTCAGATAAAACGTTGTTCAACCGGGTTGTGAGCGCCTCGCCCTTCGTTATTTATATCCCACTTAGTTCAGATAAAACTTTTATAGCAAACTCATAAAATTTGCGCTCTGTTTTATTTATATCCCACTTAGTTCAGATAAAACCCTTTATGTCCCGTCCTGCTGTCTTTGCGTACTTTTTATTTATATCCCACTTAGTTCAGATAAAACTTATTCATCATTCCACATATTTGGACGATGAAAAATTTATATCCCACTTAGTTCAGATAAAACCGCTCGTTCGATTTCCGGTCGAGGATTCGGTTTGCGATTTATATCCCACTTAGTTCAGATAAAACCTTATCTGCGACCATGTATGAGTTTACGAATACAATTTATATCCCACTTAGTTCAGATAAAACGAAAACTAATGGACACGACAGCACCGAATAAATCTAATTTATATCCCACTTAGTTCAGATAAAACGCGGAACTTGCCGAGCTACTTTTACGACGGTTTAAATTTATATCCCACTTAGTTCAGATAAAACACTATGGCAACAATGAAACAAAAAATATACTTCATGATTTATATCCCACTTAGTTCAGATAAAACAAACGTATGTCTTCAAAGCAGATATTTATATGTAAATTTATATCCCACTTAGTTCAGATAAAACTGCTTCACTTCTAGTGATCAAACCCTTCTCATAAAGATTTATATCCCACTTAGTTCAGATAAAACAATGCTTCACTTCTAGTAACCAAACCTCTTTCATAAAGATTTATATCCCACTTAGTTCAGATAAAACTCGTGCGAACACGGAATTATCGCTTAAAGAAGGTCGATTTATATCCCACTTAGTTCAGATAAAACGTTCACTGCCGCAAAAAACACGTCAGCAAATTCGCGATTTATATCCCACTTAGTTCAGATAAAACCTTCAAAGTCCAGGTGGGTGCTTTTGCTAATCGTGAATTTATATCCCACTTAGTTCAGATAAAACTTAGTTGCAAGCTCTTTAATTAATGCAAGGTCTGGAATTTATATCCCACTTAGTTCAGATAAAACATTATCTCTAGTTGCGTGTTTCATATCTTTCTATTTATTTATATCCCACTTAGTTCAGATAAAACAGCGCTTTTTCGCCGTCTGCTCCGTACTCCAGTATTATTTATATCCCACTTAGTTCAGATAAAACGAAAAACACGGTGTTTTGATTTACGTAGTCGATAAAATATTTATATCCCACTTAGTTCAGATAAAACGAAAGTTATTCGTTGCTCCGGAAGGTTGGGTTATTTTATTTATATCCCACTTAGTTCAGATAAAACGCAGATAGAAGTATTCAACATTATATTGTATGGGCTATTTATATCCCACTTAGTTCAGATAAAACGTGTAGACTTCGATATACAAACCGCCGTTCGAATCAATTTATATCCCACTTAGTTCAGATAAAACATTTCATCAACTTGCCCTTTTGCTTGTTTCTTTGCTATTTATATCCCACTTAGTTCAGATAAAACTAAACCGAATCCTTTTCCGCTCATCCCACCTAAGTAATTTATATCCCACTTAGTTCAGATAAAACCTTTAGGAATTCTTTTGCTGTCTCCATAAGAAAACCGATTTATATCCCACTTAGTTCAGATAAAACCCATTTAAACAAAAATGCCAAAATAACGATAGTATCAAGCTTTTTTATAAACTTGCGAGATCAAGTATTTGTACAGTTTGCAGTAAAGGTTAAATCGTGTTTTGAGATCTATGAAAAAAAGCTTTGAAACCTAGAATTCATCGAAGGTTTCATCACTTTTTTCATATAATAGGTTTGCTGCAAATATTGATTTTTGCCTTCAACATTGAGATAATGTTGATACTTGTTGACAAAAACAACATTCCTTAGGCTAAGAATATTTGTCTATCCTTGCTACTCTTCCAATCTTGATCCATATCCCTACGAAAACAAGTCTCATTTCAGCCTTTTTCATTAAAATTACAAATACATACTAGCCGTCAGCAGCCCATTTCATGCATCATCATAAATTGAGTTCATTAAAATAATGAATGTATACTAACCTTCCCAAAAAAAGATTGGAAACACTAGTACCCTATGTCAATCAATACAATCTATTATAACAACATTATTCTCGTAATCACTATCACATATTACTGAATTTTTAAAAAATCGGCACAATCAATTATACTGCTTTTTTCATTAAAGGAATAAAGTCTCAAAACTTTTTTCCTGCCCATACACTTTCTTTTTTATGTTCCGCGGGTTTTTCACTTCATAAACATAAATCGAATCTTCGTTTTTGTTAATAATCGCCTCAAGCTCTGACATGCATTTGGCAAGGCTGCTTAAAGTGATTTCCCCTTCGAATACAGAATTTTGCGTCCAATAAAGGTACTCTTTTAATTTTTTTCGAACTTTATTTACTCTTTTCTCTCCAACATCGTACGTTATTATGACAAACACACTTACCACCACGCTTTCAAAGGCTTGTATTTTTCGTCACCGATTACATGCTTGATCAGCTTATAGCATTCCAATCGGATTAAATATCGATACGTTACTTGACGCTTCAACTTTCGATGTTTTATAGAAGTTTGCATTTTCTTTTCCCAACTTTCAATAAACCGTTTGCGCCCTTCTTCATTTAATAAACAGAAGCCATGTTCATATGAAAATTGCTTTGGTGTAATTCGACGGTTATTAATCAGCGAAAAAATTAGCGGTTCTACGATAAGGGGTTTAAAAATTTCTGCAATGTCCAAGCTTAAAGAAAATCGTTTAACTGAAGGTTCATGCAAATAGCTAATCGTAGGGTTTAACTGTGTTTTATATATTTCCGTCAACACTGTCGTATACATTAAACTATTCCCAAAAGAAAGTAAGGCATTTATCGGACTGGTTGGCGGACGCTTCTCTCTTTTTTCCATAGAGAACTCAGGACGTAAAAATTGTGAAAATGATTGATAATAACAATTTCGAATTCGGCCTTCAATTCCCATTATTTCTTGAACACTATTGGCATTTTCCAATTTTTTTCGTTCTTCAGTTATTATGCGAATTGTATCTGTCGTCTTTTCTTTATGAGATTTTAAATTCCGCAATATATGAAATGACGCACTCTCTATAAAAGAACGGGCAATATCCAGTCTTTTTTCTTCTTTCAAATAATGTTCAGCCTGTTTAACTAATACGAAACCGGAAACCTTTTTTTCTCTTGGAACATATGAACCAGCATAAAAACCATAATAATTGTATATATGTAGATTAATATCATATTGATTCAATAAGTTTAAAAAGCTGCTATTAAATTGTGTTTCTCCGAATAAGTGAAGATTTTCTATATAAATTGAAATAAAGGTTTTCTCCCGTTCCACGGCGAATAAATACAAAGAGAAAATAGGGGAACGGAGAGAAAACTATGATGCCAAATCACAAAGACGAGATCGAAAAGTTGTCCACTGCCATGAAAGAAGCAAAAAGTAAACGAGCATATGAACGCTACCAAGCGATTTATCTTCATTTGCAGGGATATACCAAAGGAGAAATCGCAACGATTATTGGTCGATCCAAGAAAACTATTTATAACTATATTCATGCCTACGCCCAGCGCGGTCTTGATGGACTGGAGATGAAATACTCACCTGGCGCCCCACGTCGATTGACCCCTGAGCAGGAAAAAGAGCTGGCTTTGATCATTGAACATCAGCTCCCCGTAGATGTGGGATTCGAAGCAAAATATAATTGGACGCTTGCGATAATCGCTGAACTCATTCAACAAAAGTGGGGGCCAACATACACGCTTCGCGGAACAAGTGACATTCTGCATCGGTTAGGGCTAAGCTATACGAAACCGACCTATACACTAGCCAATGCCGATGAAGAGAAACAAAAAGAATTCGTCGAAATCACCTTCCCTGAAGTAAAAAAAAACTGGTAGATGGGAACATCGCCCATGTCCTCTTTCAAGATGAGTCGATGATTCGTGATTACCAAGCGATTCAAAAAACATGGTTTGTCAAAGGAAAACAACGAATCATTCCGACGTTTGGAAAACATCAAGGGCTGAAGCTGATTGGCACGTTGAACTACGAAACAGGGGAAGTGTTTTGCATCGAAGAAGAACGCTATGACGCGGAAACATTTCTTCGATTTCTTCAACTTGTGTTAGAACGCTATCCCACAGGCAAAATAGTGATGATTTTAGATAACGCTCGAATTCACCATGCCAAACTCATTCAGCCATTTTTAAAAGAACACGAAGATCGGTTAGAGCTCGTCTTTTTGCCACCATACAGTCCGCAATTGAACTTGATTGAAGGGCTATGGAAATGGCTGAAATCAGACGTGATTTACAACGTGTTCTATTCGAGTGTGCAAGAAATTAGAAAGAATGTCCAAGCCTTTATTCAGCGAATCAACCAGAAACCAGAACAAACGATCGATCGTTTGTGTGTTCAGTTGTAAATCTTTAATTCAACTTATATACTTTATCAACAGGAAGGGATTTTTTCTTTCCTTCACCATCGATAAAATAAATAGTATTATCCTGTCGTTTTAATTGTCCATTTGAAAACACATAAAAATCTTGCAACTCACTCACTCCTCTTGAGCAAAACAAAAAGAATAGTAAGCACATGATGAACAGTATGGAAGTCTCTTTACTTTCGGGGCTGTCGGCTGATATTGAATAGCATTGATCGCTTTTATTAATTTTTCTATTTCCACCTCATTCTCTGATGTTAATTCAATTTCTTCCGTTCGTTTTTCCTTTGGGTAATGAAGCTTCCCTTTTTTTTCAATACCCATCTGCTTTAAATAATATAAGTAATACAAAAGTTGCATCCGATCAGCTTTTTCCATTTTGCTAGACATTTTGACTTCCCTGACATAATCATCATCTACTAAATCAAGTTTTATGACATCATCTACCATTTTCTCTTTCATTTGTACTCTTTTATAGGAATGCTCATGAAGCAATTGACCGATGGCGACTTTTTCATGCTCACTCTCAAGTTGTATACCTTTTGAAAACAACCACAGCTTCCTTTTACAAACAAAATAATAGTGTACTTTTATCCCTTGAATATCTAGCCGCACAAATGACACCTCTTTATACAAAAGGGGATAAAGAAGGAGTAAGCGAAACTCCAGTACCTTTTTTTGTTTTTTTGTCAAAATCATAATCTAAGTCTAATATTTCGATATATGGCAGTAATGGATATTCTTTACCGTTAGATGATCGATACGTCTTTAAAATCGGTGATGTATTACCTCTTGCTCGGGCTTTGGTAATGGACACCGTTTTTCGCTCAATTTCTTTCCGCAGTTTCATGCGTTCATAACGATCTTCACATTGAGCTAACTGGTCAAAGAGGTACTCATATTCATCAAATATTTTTCTCGGAATCGCAAGAACAGCCTGGATGTCACGGAGTATATTTTGTGCTTCTTTGTTCGTTAATTCATGGTCAGTAATCGAATCAATCGCCCTCATTGCATGATCAAATTCCTTTAAAAATTTTGTATTTTTTAATGACTCCCGCTTATAAAGATTAGCAACCAGCTCTACTTTTTCCTTTTCTTTTATCAACTTTTCATGAAATAACGAAAGCGCCTCAATACTTTTTAAAACAATTTCTTGATCATAAATATAGCCGATACCTGAAGCATCTTTAGTAAAAATAAAAATGTTTGGATTGTCGTGATCAAGCAAGCGTCTTCGATAACATCTGCCAAATCGTTGAAACAAGCTATCCAATGTTGCTACTTCTGTATAAAGCTCATCAAAATCGATATCAATAGATGCTTCAACAAGCTGAGTCGTCACCCAAATGCCTGATTGATTTCGATCTTTGTCAAATGCTTTAATGGCTTCTTCAAGAATGCTGCGATCTTCCTGAATAAACATGGAGTGCAGAAGCGATACTTGATCAGTAAGTTTACACAATTTCGAATAAACTTCCACAGCTTGCTTAACGGTATTTACAATAACTAATACTTTTTTCTTCTTCCCACTTTCAGCGATCCTTTCATAGTAATCGCTCATTGGTTGATCATATATGGCAATACGATGACGAATATCGTCATTCACAAAAGTTTGAAATACGTAATCTTCTTTTTTTATTACTCCACGACTTTCAAGTGCTTCTACATATAAAGTCGGGAGTGTCGCTGTCATAATTAGAAACCTTCCACCAATTTGTTTAATCATTTCTAAAGCTTTAATTAATACCGCTACAATTTTCGGTTCATAAGCCTGGATTTCATCGATGACAACTACCGAATAAGCCATGGTTGCATACAGCTTTTCATATCCTCTATATTTAAAAGGAAATTTTAAAATTTGATCAATCGTAGTAAAAAGCAATTTTGAAGCAAAATTTTTCGACTGATCATAGATGACCTCCCAATTTTCTTTTCCTGTTTCATCAAGATAGTTGCTGCTTGTCGAATGCAGAAGTCCGGCTTGCTCGAATCCCATTTGTTCAAATACCCTATCAAATAGTGCATTGATACTGACTCGAAGAGGCAATGTAAAAAATGCTTTTTGATTACCGATCCATAATAAAGCTGCCTCTGTTTTTCCCATTCCCGTCTGTGCTACAATAATTGCATTTTTTCCTTGTTGCTCCTTCGCAAATAATTGAACATCTCTTAATGAAGACCCTTTCTCTAGGATAAATTGTACTGCTCGTTCACCGATATTTTCTTCTATCCCTACTTCAATATCGATATGCCCAGAGGCCGCATGATCTATTCGATGAAGAAGACCTTTCACTAAGACATAAAATAAATATTCATCTATTTTTTCCTCATCGTAGACAATTCTTTTTTCCATTTCTCTAAAAACTCGATTGGACAATTTAATTTGATCCGGAACAGGAATTTCAAGATGGCTTCGAACTAGATCTTGTTTCTTCACTAAGTCCAGTTCAATTGCTTCTCGAAGTTCTTCAAAATTTAACTCATGGTCACGTTCATGATGATAAGCAATTGCTTGGATAAGCACCTTTCGTTCAAAACGAGTAAGTGAAAGCTTCTCCAAGGGAAGAAAAAATGGAGATAAATAATTGTGCGGCAAATATTTTTGTGCTTCAGTTTTTGCCTTATAAGGAATGCCGATCACATCTGAAATGCGTTGCTGAAAGGGTCCATACACCTTTCCAGCATCATGATAGTGAATGGCAATTTTTAAAAGCTCCCAAACTCTTTCATTCTGTATGTAAATGCCATATGCATTACGTAATTTTTCATATTGTCTCAATAATTCGTCTGTGTGCTCCTTCAAGGATTCAACGGGATTTGATTTTGCATAAATGATGCACAATGTTGATTCCCTCCCTTATATCTGTAAGAAAAGAGCTTTTGTCCATAGACAAAAGCTTAATTAAAGAAGACAGTATATCCTTCTTCATCAAAATGAATTGGTTCATAAAACAATTCACTGTAAATTTTTTCACCCTGTGCAACATATAATGTTGGGATTTTCACCCAATCACGAACTCCCTTTTTAATTGTATAAGTCCAATTTAGGCGATAAGGGATACCCGTTAGGTCATCCTCTGCAATGATCTTTTTCGGGATATACATCGAATGAGCTAAGTCACTTTCATCAACTGTTATCAGCTCAATAAATCTTATCTCATCCATACGCACGAGATCTTCATGGCGTCCAAGGCTGATATGACCGTCATAACTATAAAAAGCTTTATAAATTTTTTGCAAAATTTCGTCCTCTGCAGCGATATGTATTACTAACTGAACATTGTACAAAAGATGCATATAAAGTGGCATCGCTGTCATGGAAGTATAGGAATAATCAATTCCTGAAAGCCCGTCCAAAATTATAGGAAATTCTTTACTTTTTCTATCTTTTATAAAATAACTTTTTTTATAATCTACAACTCTTGTTTCATAATCACCTTGGATGCTCAAACGAAATGGAATCAGTTCATTGGCTTTTAACACTTCATGTATCATGCCCTTTACTGTTGAGTATGGAGGAAGCGGATATGTTTCTCCTACTTTCAAAGCAAACGGTTTTGTATAACAGGCAGTTTCTTGAAACATTTTTAGTCGTAGTACTTGCATCATTTATCACCAAAATATTCGTCAATTTCTTGTTCAAGAATTGTAAAAAACTGCTCAATTGTCACGATATTCCCGAGTGTTTCAATTTCACTTTCATTATCGAAAACTCCACGTACTAGCCCGATATTAGTACGATCTGCCACCTTTTCTCCAAGTATCGTTTGTTCAAGCACTGATGCAATTTTTCCTGTATTGAGTTCGTATTGATTTCCTTGTTTTAACGACACTCTCCCAAGGAAAAATGGATTAGCAACACTGTATACCCCTCCAATAATAAATAGAGGTGCAAGATTCTCTTGTCTTCCTTTAATTTCACGATTTAATATTTTAATGATTGTCAAAAGTTGTTTGATACGGGCAGCACGTTCTTCATTCGGCAGTTCAATCTTTCCGTCCACTCCGATACGAGCAAAATCTATGGTTACCGTATACGTATAAAGGCTTTGATGCTGCTCTAAATTTGCTAAATTCGCGTCTGTTCCAATTCGATTAGCGAGGCCCATATTTGTTAAAAATTCAAGATCGCTTCGAAAAGGTTCGAGTGAAATCGCATGACTAATGCGAACAGCTGCAGATCTTCTCTCTGCGCCTGATTTCGCCTTTGTTTTCATATATCCAAATAAATCCATTTCAACTGAATCTTTGATGGTGCATTCGTCTTTAAATTGAATAACTCCTTTCGATTTGTCTACAACATCTAAATTCCAGTTAAAAAGTTGATTACCAAGGCGGACAATGTCGTAGCGGAGACTTTGGCGAGAGGCAAATGTATGAACATCACCATTCCCGCGGTGGAATTTTTTTAATTCAGAAATATTGGCGATACCTTCCCCATAATTTAATGAATTCCCTTGAAATATTACTGTAAATGATAAAGCCTTTCTCATTATTCATTTCCTCCTTCAGGTTGTTTGTCATTGGGTTGGGATACCAAGCCTGCGATAAACGCATTAGCAACAGTCGCAAAATCAAGCTTTTCTTCGTGCAGCACTTGTAAAAAGAGAGAGGGCATTGGCAACTCCAAAGACATATACACGCGAATTAAAGAATCCATAAAAGTCTTTTTATTGTTCGCTTTTGTTGCATTTAACAATCGGTAAGCAATTCCCTGAACTTTCGGTTCTTGTCCTTTTTCCACGTATTTTTGCCGAACTTCACGTCCACAGTTGTATAAAAACCAGATACTTTTGCTTTCAGTTTTCGAATCGATCTTCACATCTCCATCTCCTTCCAAATATTTTTGGTATAAATGACGGACAACTACTGCCGTCTGAGCATCTAATGATGAATATTTTTTCTCGATGCATTGGCGGAGTACATTGAAAATCCTCCATTTTGCATCGCGCCTTGTTAAAAAGTCATATGCAAGCGCATTGCGCAAAGAATAATGCATCCTTTTCAATAGTTCGTGCTCATTCACGAAGAAACGACTTAATGAACGGGGTAAATCAAAATAATTCAATATCGTCTTTCTCGACCGATAATCGGATGAATAATCAATAAAAAGATAATTTCGATGATTCGCATTTCCCTTTTCCTTCAATTCTGTAACTAAATCAAAAATAATTTCGTTTAAAGGGTTCTCTTCTTCGCGCAATAATGCATAACGTTCATTTACTTCAAAAAGTTTATTCATACTCCCATCGATTTGCACAAAGCTTGATTGGTTTCCGTTTGGTGAAAGTGCCGCTCCGGCAGGCGCACAAAACAATATAAATTTGGCAAGATTGGAAATAGGAATTTTCATTTCATTGTCAAAATCCCAAAAATAATTCAAAGCATTTGAAGAACTAACCTGTAAGGGAACAAAATGACCTTCATTTAAATGTTCGAATGCATACCATTCATCAAAAAAACTGCATGATAAAAACTGTTCATTTTCGTTTTCCCGAATGTCAGCAAGAGATGTTTTCTTCCACGTTTTATGTAAATTTTTGATCGGTTTATAGGGACATTCTTTGAGCCAACTTAATAGTTGGTTTTCATCCTCTGCATTCATAAGCAGTTGTTTAAGCTTTAGTTCACACAAAATTGGAACGATGTAATCTTGATGTATGCGTTGAATTTGTTCCTCAATCGTCAACTTATTTAAACTAATATTGAGAAAACTATTCTGACCGAAATAAGGTTGAAGTATAGAAAGTTTAAAAAAGTTTACTGTTTGTTTTTCATTAATAAACGGAGTTTTCAGTAGGTCGAGATAACGGTTAACTTCTTTTTCTATTTGCTCAATGTCTTCGAACTGATCATATCCCTTAATTTGTTCAATCAACAAAGACATTTCGGTTCCTTCAGCTGTATCAGAACAGTAATTTTTTGCCTTATCCCATGTTCTCTTTAACGATTCATCAAGCTTTTTTTTCGCTTCTTTAAATGTTTCTTCTTTCCGACACCGACTTAAAATTTTTTTTAGCCTTGTTTCATCCCGATCAGCAACACTGAATTTTTCAAGAAAATATGTAAAATAATCTTTAGCCATTGTGTTAAATATGCTGCTATCAAAACAAATACCGTCCTGCTTCATTTCTATATGATGTCCGGCTTTCCTAGCAATCCGTACAAATCCAACCAAACCTTGATTAATCATCCATTCACCCGTAGGCAAAAAAATTTCCAAGTTATATCACCTCCACCATGCCGAACGATTGATTCCTGCGAAACCCAATTCCAAGCTGGGAAAGCAAGCGTAAATCATCGATGTCTCCATTTAGACAAAAATTTCCTTTATATGCAGTGAAGTAAAGATACCCGTGGTCAAATTCTCTGATTTTTTCTTTAACTACAGTTTTCTTTAGTTGATTTTCTAAGACTTGCAATGGCTGTTTAAGTCCGTGCCCACGAAAATTTTTCAATAGGAGATTAGCAATATAATTCAGCTCACGCTCGAATGCAGGATCATCTGGCGCGATTGATCTGTTATGAGCATCACGAATATAAATGGGAGAAAGTGTTTTAAAATAAACAGGAATTTGATCTATTTGTTTTTCTTCTAAAAGTGTAATTTTTCCCCGATGAAGTGTATACGTTTGATAAGTAAACTCTTGTATCTGCTGCAACCCATTATAAAGGTGAAGAAAAAATTCATAGTCAGGCGTACTGATCAAGAATGATATCTTGCCTTCGATATGGAATTCATCATCGATAAGTTTATACTTTGGTAAAAATAATGCAGTGCTAAAATGTTTGCTGTTCTTACTAGGTTTTCCGTTAAAAAAATACAAAGATTCATACAATGTCGGAGCTGACCGTTTTATGCTCTCCTTGATCAGACTGACAAACATCATACGATAGGCAACGGGTAGCCTTTCAACCTCAAATTGGCATCGAAGTCTCATTTCTTTTCCCTCCAAGCTTTTCTATCATCATCCTATCATCTATTCCGGAACTTAATATGTCAGTTTAAAAAATTTTTTGACATTTTTTCTACTTCTTCCTCGACGCTTTGGCGAAGTTCATTCGGACCGAGCACCTGAACTGCAGATCCCATGCTTAATACAAAACTAGTTAATTCCGGCAACCCGGACATCGTCGCCCGAAAAATGATGGATCCATCTTGTTGTTGCTCTATTTCTTGATCCTCTGAATAGATCTTTTCACTTAAAATCTTGGAAAATGGTGGTTTTACATGCAATTCAACAAAATAGGTATCAGCATAAATACTCGTTTTACCAATATAGTCTTCGAGCAGAAATGATTCATCACGCTGAAACCTTTCTTCATATATTTGATAATCTTGAATTCTAGTTAATTTAAAATCACGATAATCATTTCTTAGCTCACAATAAGCAATGCAATACCAAAATTTTTTATACGGAATCAGTTTGTAAGGATGAATGATGCGTTCAGTGCGGTCTGAATTTAAAGCCTCATAAACAATTTTCACTTTTCTGCGAGCCGCGATTGCAAAATTTAATTGTTCATACTTATCTTTTTCATGATTCCAATCGACATTTGCTTTTTCCTCTAAAATAATTGGCTGCCATTCAGACGAAGACTGAATCTGCTGTTTGGAAATACTTTGAATCTTCATGACGGCACTTTCAAAATCATCGAATTGCAAAAAGGTAGGATGATTTTTTAAATATTCACTTGCCTTTACTAATGCTTCTAATTCTTTTGGTGAAAGCGACAAGTATTCAAAAATATTGCTTTTCGGCAGAACATAACCGCCATATCTTCCCCTAGCTGTCTGAATATGGAATCCAGCCATTTCTAATTGATCTCGATAAACTCGAATAACCCTTTCACTTAATTCAAGTTCTTCTGCTAATTCTTTAATTTGCATTCGTCCTCGTGATTTCAATAAAAGAAGCATTCGAAAAGCATTGACAATTTTCGACATAATGATACCTCCAAAATACCTAACAACATTTACGTGTAATATTTTACCATAGTAAATTAATCCTATAGATAATCTGTATGGAAAATTCATAAAACTTTTGAAATTAGGTCTATTAGAACAGAGTGTGATCGCTTCAACCACAGAAGATGCTCTTGCCATCGGCTTTTCATAGTAAAGGTATCTTTAGCACACGTTAGGTGAACAAAGGCAAGGACATTTCATAAAAAACCGTCGAGCAGAAATTGAGGAAGATATTTTTGAAGGAAAACTTAAAGAAGATAGGATCATTTTGAAAATATAGGTGAATTGGCTTTATCCACAACTAAATGCAAGACAACTTGATTACGTGTCAAAATTTTATCCTCATTCCTGCTCTTTTTTCGCGCAAAAAGCAAGGCTCTTTACAGAAGGATCAGTGCTCGCAAACGGCGTCATTGTTTTTTGCTAATAAAATCCTAAAAGGTCAAAGTCACAATGAATCCATCTTTATCTCCTTTTTCACTGATTTCCTAAGTCAGCTAAATCAATTACTGGGATATACAGTCGAAAATAATGAAGAAAACGTTGATAGTTGATCTCGTTAACAGCAAAACAGCTGCAGACATCGGCAGATTCATTTTTTCCACATGAAAAGCATTGTTTCTTTGATTTCTTCTCTTGCTATGTTCATGAACGAACACAGAGGACAGTGTGTGAAAGCGGGACGAATAACGTAATGCAAATTTCCATAAAATAACGGTGATTCGCTCTGTTATTCTTTTCAGCCGAACCATTTCTAAATTTACAGCATGGCTTTTTAAAAAAATGAAGCAAAAGTGTTGACTAATTTATAGTAATCTTATAGGATTTAATTGACTAATGAGTCAGTCAGGGGGGATATAGTGCAGGCAGAAGCTCGAAGACAGGAAAGAAAACAGCAATTATTGCAAATTGCATTAGAATTATTTGCGACAGTTGGCTATGAAAAAACGAAAGTCTCAGATATCGTCGCAAAAGGCAATGTGTCCCAAGGGACATTTTATTGGTATTTTAAAAGCAAAGAAGCGATCGCGCTTGAGATGCTGGAAATAGGTCGTGCCCAACTTTTAGATGCAATCAAACTAGGGTACCGCACAAAAAAAGTGGACTTGCAAGATTCCGTTGCTTCCACGACACAAATGTTTGAACGTATTTTTCATTTCGCTGAAAACAATAAGTATTTCATGAACATATTGCTAAAAGGCATTCATTCTCAGCCAAAGATACAAGAAAAAGTGGAAGAGATTAAAGCAGACATGGAAACAGCTTTTGCGGAAAATATTGCACAGGCCAAAGAACTGAAAATGATCTCACGTGAAGTAGATCCAAAATTACTGGCAGTATTCATCATGAGCCTCCTGGAAGGAGTTTTAGCCAGATGGCTATTTCAATCGCCATCATCAAAAGATGCATTACAGCAAAAAACACTTCAACAGCTCATTGAAGAAACTGTACACTTTGAATTTTTTGGAATCTTTGGTGTCTAATGAAGGAGGATAAGTCTGAAATTTCTCTTACGGGCGACCACTGAAATAGAGGGCATAGTAAAATAAGCCATCGATCGATGACCTTGATGGAAATATTAGGTTGCAACAGTAATTATACGAAACCCTTGGGATTTAGCTAATAAAAGAGCTTGTTCTACCGTGATTTCACGGTTTACTGGAAGAACATCAGCTTTTTTATATAAATTCGGATTATATGGTTCTTTCTTTTTGAGAATGTTGTAGATAGCTGTTAAAAGCATACGTGCAATGGCAATAATTGCTCGTTTGTGACCCCTGCGCTTTTTGAGTTTCAAATAGCGGTTTCGAATTTCGGGATGTTTTTCACTTTTGACTACAGCGGTGGCACACTGTACCAAAAGAGGCTTGATGTAGCAGCCTGCTCTCGAAATTCTTACTGACTTTTTCTTGCCGGCACTCTCGTTATTTGTGGGTGTAAGTCCTGCCCAGGAACATAAATGCTTAGCTGTCGGAAACACGTCCATATTGACACCTATTTCTGAAACCACGGCAATGGCGGAAAAGATGTTCTTAAAGGACGGAACAGTTAAGATCAAGTTCATTTCCTCTGTGTAGGACGCGGCAAGGGAAAGAATGATTTTTTCAAGGTCAGCTTTACGAGATTGAAGGTCTTCATAGTGCTGTTTCATCACCTTTAATTTTTCAGCCTGCTCCGGTGTAATAAATCCGTCAATGGCTAACTCCAATTCAGGCAGTTTACTCTTCATGGAGCCGTGGATTAAAGGTTCAATATCAAAAGAAGTGTCTAAAGGGTTCTTAAGGAGCTTTTCAATGATGTTCATAGAGCTTTTGCCGAAGGTATCTGAAACAACATTTCCAAGCTGGATGTTAGACACAGTTAAACTGTTTTGAAGACGGTTCTTCTCACTTGACATAAAATTAGTCAGTTTAAAACGATAGCGCATAAGGTCACGCAGCTGTCTAATCTCAAGTGGTGGCATAAAGCTTCCAGCCACAAGGTCATGCTTAAATAAATCAGCAATCCATTTGGCGTCTTTTTTATCTGTTTTCTTGCCACGGATCGCCTTGACGTACTTAGGGTGTGCAAGAGTGATGTTGCAGGAAGCTTCAAGTACATTAAACACAGGAATCCAGTATTTCCCGGTAGATTCCATACAGACATCCTTACAGTTATTTTCACAAAGCCATTGTGACAGCTCATTCAATCCTTTTGTATAGGTAGAAAAGCGATGGCGTTTGTAAGTTGTAACTCCTTTGATTGTTGAGGCAATACAGGCAACAACAAAGGTTTTGTGGACATCGATTCCACAACAGATAGGGTATACAATTTTTAAGGCCATAGGGAATGATCCTTTCAGAGAATTATAGGGATAGACAGCATTGACTGATTGCCCAGCAATAAACGAGTAGTTGTTTATACAAAGATAAGTCTGCGTGCTCGAAGTCACACTTATTTGTGCTTGGAAAGGCAATCTACACATATAAACATGCGGTCACCCTGCAACCAGAGTGGCCCACTCACCTCCGCGTGATTTGTAGTTGACTGTTATCCCTATGACTTTAGAATAATAAAAATAACGCCGGTGGCACAATTGTTTCATTACGTTTTGTGCCTTGAGCGAAGCGAAAGGAATGGATATAAACATGAAAAAAATAAGATGGTTCATTTCACTCATTGCAATAGCAGCTCTAATACTTTCAGCATGCGGTAATAACAATGATCAAAAAGAAAAACAAACTCAAGATCAAGAGAAAAACGCATTACAGGAAATCAAAGATAAAGGCGAAATCACTGTCGGCATTATGGGTACTTATGCACCGTATAATTTTATGAATGAAAACAAAGAATACGACGGCTTTGACGTTGACATTGCGAAAGAATTGGCAAAACGTCTAGGCGTTAAAGCAAATTTTGTTGCACAAGAATTTTCTGGTTTAATTCCTGGGCTTCAAAAAGGTAAATTCGATATTTTAGTAAGCCAAGTGACAATCACAGATGAACGGAAAAAACAAATCGATTTTACAGAACCATATATTACAAATAAAGTCAAAGTGATCGTTCGAGAAGACAATAATGACATCAAATCTGTTAACGATTTTAAAGGAAAAACAATCGGAGTTGGACTTGGTACGAATGATGAAGCATATTTGCGAAATGAATTATTGCCAAAAGTGGGCGATTTTAAAATCAACACATATGATGACGTGATTACAACATTAAAAGACTTGGATGCTGGCAGAATTGATGCAACGATCAACAATGTCTATGCATTAAAACCAGTCATTGAAGAAAACGGCTATAAAATTAAAGCCGTCGGCGATCCAATTAAGGAGGACCAAGCTGGTGTTGCTGTGAAAAAAGGCAATAAAGAATTGGTGGATGCTTTAAATAAAGCATTGAAAGAAATGAAAGAAGACGGAACATATAAAGAAATTTATGTAAAATGGTTTGACGAAGAGCCGACCGAAGAATGATGAAAGTAGGTTGCCAAAATGGACTTAGTCATTGAAAACTTGCCTTTTTTGTTAAAAGGGGCATATTATACATTACTCATTACTGTAGTTTCCATGTTCTTCGGTTTAATCATTGGTTTAATCATTGCGATTGCCCGGCTTAAGGGCAATCGCATTCTGCGTGGTATAGCAAGAGCCTATGTGTCCATTATTCGGGGGACACCGGCATTGGTGCAAATCGTCATCGTTTATTATGGCTTAGTTGATTATGGGATTGAATTAGGCCCATTAACTGCTGCGTATATTGCACTAAGTATTAACATCGGCGCTTATGTTTCAGAAGCGTTTCGCGGTGCGATTCAATCCATACCAAAAGGGCAAACAGAAGCAGCGCTCGCAACTGGTATGACGGAACGCCAGGCGATGCGCCGAATTATCATCCCTCAAGCGATTCGCTACGCTATCCCCCCACTTGGCAATACATTTGTCGGAATGTTAAAAGAAACATCGCTCGTATCCGTTATTGCGGTCACAGAATTAATGCGCTCTGCTCAATTATTAGTGGCGCAATATTATGTTTACATGCCGTTTTATTTAGCCATTGCAGCGATGTATTGGATTATGAGTACATTCTTTACATTTTTATTAAATAAAATCGAAAAACGGCTGTCTGTTTATTAAGGTGGTGACAGCATGATAGAGATTAAAAATTTACAGAAAAATTTTGGACAGCATGAAATATTAAAAAATATTTCATTATCCATTCCAGCCCATCAAGTAGTGGCAGTCATTGGTCCAAGCGGTTCAGGAAAAAGTACGTTTTTAAGATGCATCAACGGACTTGAAACAATTACAGGCGGCACCATTACAGTCGACGGTCACGTGATTGATGCAAATGCTTCAAAAAAAGCACAACAAAAAGAAATTTATGCCATTCGTCGAAAAACAGGGATGGTGTTTCAACAATTTAATTTATACCCGCATAAAACGGCCGTCCAAAATGTAATGGAAGCTTTATTAGTAGTGAAAAAAATGCCGAAGGAAAAAGCATACAGCATCGCAGCCAATTTGTTAGAAAAAGTCGGGCTTGCAGCAAAAGAAGATGCTTATCCGTCTCAGCTGTCAGGCGGGCAGCAACAGCGTGTAGCGATCGCAAGAGCTCTTGCGATGGAACCGAAGTTGATGCTATTCGATGAACCGACTTCTGCACTTGATCCGGAGCTTGTAGGAGAAGTATTAAAAGTAATGAAAGAATTAGCAGAAGACGGCATGACGATGATTATTGTAACGCATGAGATGAAATTTGCCCGGAGTGCCGCTGACCGCATTTTATTTATGGCAGACGGCGTTATCGTAGAAGATGCGAAGCCAGCAGCATTTTTTGAACATCCGCAAACAGCGCGGGCACAAAAATTTTTGCAACAAGTTACAGAGTTTTAAAAGAGAGGAATTGAACAATATGCAAATTAAAGCAACATGGCAGGGCGGCCGTGCTTTTGAAGCAGTCGGTCCATCCGGATACAAAATGGCAATGGATGCCACGGAAAACTACGGTGGAGAAGGAAGTGCCGCAACCCCAACAGAAATGCTCCTAGCGGCTCTTGCCGGCTGCATTGGAATTGATGTAACGATGATTTTAAGACATGAATTAGATCATATTGAGGCAATTGATATTACAGTCGACGGCACGCGTCGCGAAGAATTGCCCTCTTCTTTCACCGCTTATACCATCACATTTACAGTAAATGGGGATATAACGCCGAAAAAAGTTTGGCGCGCCATCCAATTAGGCAAACAAAAATATTGTGCGGTTTCTGCATCTTTAAAGGGTGACGTTACGTTCAAACTAATATTGAACGGCAAAGAAATTCCTGCTGAAAAAGAGTGAAAAAACGAAGTAAAGTTTTGATTACAAAGGATATTGAAAAATCTTTTGCAATCATTTTTTATACAAATTTTGTTTTAGCAACTGCCTTTAACTACCTATTTTCTTGTTTCTAACAGCTGTTCCGCTGTCCAAGCCGGAGTGTTTGCGGTTTTAACTAACTATTTTCTTGATTGGGGCTGTCTAATAAGTCGTTTTTTCGGCTTATTGACGGCCCCCTTTTATGAAATATCGATGTTAATGATTTTTGGTTTTCAATAGGGATTTGACTTTCTGGACAGCCCCGTGCCACATTTTTTGTTTTTGCTGAAAAAAAATAAACGACCTTTTCCCGCAATTCATTGGGAAAAGGCCGCAATTCGGATATCAATTCTTTTTCCAATCAATTTTTGTAACCTTCTTCACAAAAATCGTTCTGCCATCTTTTATTTATAAATTTTCGACAGCACGCTCATCTTCTTTTACATAAGAATATACTAGCTCATGGAAGGACACTTGATTTCCAATAACATAATCATGTTGTTTTCGATTTTCATGCGCTTTTTGGAACACATCGCTGTGGAACCAGCCTTCGAAGCTTTCTTTGTTCTCCCATGTTGTGTATACACGAACTTCGTCATAATCTTTTAATCCGTCCGTTACTAAGAGATCTAAACGAATGAACCCAGGAAATTTCTCAATTCCCTTTCTAATTTTAAAACGCTCCACTAGCTTTCCGGAATATCCTTTTTTCACGCGAATGGAATTGGTAACGATGTACATTCTTTTTTCCCCTTTCTTTTGAATCGTTTTGGAATAAACATTGGTTTTCCATCCATATCATGGATGGAGACAGAAATACCAAATACCTCTTCAAACATTTTTTCCGAAAATACTTCCTCTGGACTGCCTTGTTGATAAATCGTCCCGTCTTTCATCACGATTAAGCGGTCACTATACTGTGCGGCTTGATTCAGATCGTGAAGAATCATGATGACCGTCCTGTTATACTGTTGATTGATCGTTTGGACAACCTCCAAAATTTCCAATTGATGTACAATATCTAAAAACGTGGTCGGTTCATCCAATAATAAATATTCAGTACTCTGGGCAAGAACCATCGCAATCCATGCTCTTTGCCTCTCGCCTCCTGATAAGGAAGACAAGTGTTGATGTTCATATTGTTTCACATTGGCAAGAGCTAACGCCCAATCAACGATTTCTTTATCTTCTTGACTGAATGGGGCAAATTTGCGTTTATAAGGGTTCCTGCCGAACTCTACTAATTCACGTACGGTAAAATCGAGCGTAACATCATGTGTTTGCGGCAGCATAGTTAATTGTTTTGCAATATCTTTTCGATTCGCAGAAACGATATTTTTTCCATCGAGAATGATCTCGCCATTTTGGGGCTGTAATAAGGCAGCGATGAGCCGCAGCAAGGTGGATTTTCCTGATCCATTAGGCCCAATAATGCTAATCACTTCACCCTTTGGCAATTCCAGATTCATTTCGCTGATGCCGAATCGTTTGGAATGGTGGTAAGTCAGATCTTTAACGGTGAGCATGCTTCACTCCCCCTTTAAAGACCAAATATAGGAAAAACGGACCACCTAGAAAAGACAGCAGGATCCCTACCGGCAGTTCAATAGGATCAAACCAGCTTCTTGCCGCAGCATCTGCGAACACAACGAGTATGCCGCCGCCTACACAGGATAATGGCAGCAAATAACGATAATCGTTTCCGATGAGCAATCGAATGATATGCGGAACGATAAGACCTACAAATCCTACCAGTCCGGCCACACTGACGGCTATTCCAGCTAAAAGAGCACTGACAAAAATTAAGAAAAATCTGCTTCTTTCCACTTGATGGCCTAATAAAGTGGCCACCTCATCCCCCAGCATCAACATGCGGATATGTTTGATGGAAAAAAACGCTAATGCCAGTGCAAAAATGGCATAATAAACAATCATCTCTACATGCACCCAGCTTACGCCGCTAATCCCGCCATTTAGCCATGGCAGAACCGCTTGAACTTTGTCGCTATGTAAAATCATAATACATGACATGATCGCACCTAAAAAGGCGTTGATTGAAATCCCGACCAGCATAATTCGAACAATGGAAGTTCCATCTTGCCAAGCTAGCAAATAAATGAGCATAGCCGTAAGAAAAGCGCCAAGAAAGGCTGCTAAAGGCAAAATGTGCAGTTGATCGGGATACAGCACCATGATCACCGTCGCTGCTAGTCCTGCCCCAGACGTCACGCCAATAATACCGGGATCCGCAAGCGGGTTTTTCATTACAGCTTGTAAAATCGCACCCGAAACCGCTAAACACATGCCGACAAGCAGCCCAACGAGAATCCTTGGGAGCCGCAAATCCCAAACAACACGGTACACTAACGATTCCTTATCGCCCATATCCGCAAAAAATTCCTTAAATGAAATAGAGATACTGCCTGCTGTCAGGCTATAGAATACGCTTAGAAACAATAAGATGATCAGAATGATGATAAGCCATATTCGTTTCTTTCGATTCATCATGAATCCTTTCCTATATCTTTCAAGCTTTGACGCATATATTCCACTGCTTCTGTGATCTTTGTCCCCGGATTAGTGCCAAACAAATTCGATGGCAGCACCACAATGTTTCCTTTTTTTACTGCATCTAAGTTTTTCCAAGCTGCATTTTTTTCCATTTCTTGTTTAAAAGCTTTTTCTACTCCGCTAGGATCACCGTGTGTGATTAAGTAAATGATATCTGGATCAGCTTCCACCACACGTTCTACCGCTAATTGAGCGTATTGCGGATATTCTTTTAACTTTGGAAAGTTCGATGCTACATTGATTCCACCCGATTTTTCTAAAATATCTCCTGCCAATGACGTTGGGAGAGCTGCTAAAAATGATCCAGGTGCTCCATAAACAAGCAATGCTTGAGCTTCGGAAGCTTCCGTAAAATAAAGAACCTTCGAAATGAGCCAGCGTTTCCCATTAAAGTATTAAATATCCACAACAGCAAATATTTTAACGACACGACAAGCAAAAGCAAGTTTCTCAAGAACGTGGTAAAATAATAGCATCAGCATAGCACTGTTCAGCAGCGCTGTATTCTTTCGAAATGCATGAGTACAAGCACTTTATTGATCCAACAGTAATGCAAATTCTCACCCGTTATACGAAGAAGTTTTTCGCGGAAGATTTCGATCAAGTGGCAATTATACAAAGCTGAATATGTATCCATATGTTTCTGGCAAAAATGTCCTATTCTTTTGAAACCCGGCAAAATGTAAAGCATCGTTGTCTGTGCAATGAACAAGCAGTTCATCGGTTTTACCCAGATTTTATCCTATACGTTCGCCAACTTTTTCTAAAATAGGTAGTTTTGAAAACGTTTACTTTTTATAATTTGTCAGATCTCCTGACGATAATATTGAGAATGCTGCATTTTAAAAAAATAATCTATTTAAAGACAGTTTATATGGGATGCTGCTTTTAATAAAGACGGAATATTTTCATTATAGATTATTAAAACCATTTTAAGGAGGTGGAATCATTCAATTAATGATTGCAGATGATGTGCTTGAGCCTAATACCATGAAATTGGTAAGATCGCTGCCGAATGTAATGAATTGATGACGACACCTTTGATTTGTGAAACTGCTGAACAATCGGCAAGATTAATTCAAAATAACTATGAACTAACAGAGATTTTTATATATGCTGACCCCGCGTTTTTCTACTTAGCAAAAAGTGCGTTTCCTATTAGTAATTTTTCGTATTACATCCCTTTTGCAGGATAAATGATCGGCAAAGAATCGATCAATCAAAAAGAAAGCCAGGCCGAATTTAGGAAAAATCAATATCTCGAAATTAGCAAAACACGTAAATGAAAAAGGAAAAGCAAATATTTAGTTTTCTTCATAACTGTAAATCCTTGGAGAATTGGCTGCATTTATAGAAGCAAACAAAATGTAATCTGCGATTCTCGGTGTTTGGCTGACCATGTAGATATTCTTTTTTTCGCTATATTACTCTTTATGTTACCTTCGGCGGTATGAGCTTCTTGGCAAGGATATTTGGTACGAATCTTGTTTAGGCTCTTCTAATAATTGTTCAGAAATTTTTTTAATAATGATCGACTAAACGGGTGATTCTTGTTCATTTCAATTGACCCTTCATTACTAGTTTAAGACTGTAAAAATGCAAAAGGGGGCAAGAATTAATGAGGAATTCATTAGGCTATCCACAATTACTTTCGCAGTTGCGGCAAGACGATTCCCTAGACCTTTTGGCAGACCGTATTGGTGAAATGCTTGAATGTCCAATTACGATAGAGGATTCAAATCATCAGATCATTTCCTACAGCAGACATAAGGAAAATGTAGATGAAGCAAGAATGGCCACGATTATGAGTAGAAAAGTGCCAGATAAAATCATTAACAGTCTTTGGAAAAATGGGATTATGGCAAAACTGTTCGAAAGCGATGAACCTGTTATTGTCCCTGCAATCAAAGAAGTTGGACTAGGCAACCGTGTCGCTGTTTCGATTCGAAAACATAATGAGGTTTTAGGTTTTATATGGGCACAAATCAATGATAAAACAATGGACGATGATCAATTGCATTTGCTAAAGGAAGCCGCAAAGCTTGTGAAAAACCAGCTCCTCCTTCAGCGAATAAGAAAACGAAAAGAAGAAGAGAGTCATCAAGAATTTCTATGGAAGCTATTAACAGGTCATCTGAACGATGTGTCTAAGATTAAACACCAGGCTAAACGAGTTGGGGTTAATCTGGATGGAAATCTTGCTGTTGCTATCATTAACTTTGAAAATGATATAACACAAGCTATTGAAAAACATGCCTATTATTTGGCTGAAACATTGCACCAAGTTCAAGTAGTCAGCAAATTATTTGATCAAAATCAACTAATATTGCTTACCCGGCTCAGAACAGAAAAAGAGGCGATGAACGCTCTTTCCGGTTTTATTAAAGATTTTATCAACAAAATAAGTATGCGTTTACAAATCCGAAATATATCTGGTGCTTTCGGCTCCGTTTATCATTCTCCGGAGCATGTTCATTGCAGCTATAAACAAGCATTGAAAGTATTAAGGCTTAAGGAAAAATTCCCCGATGAATTACAGCAAAAGTATAGTTTTCAGGAGATCGGCATCTATCAGTTTTTAGATGAACTTTATCAAATCCGAGTTCGTGACCACTATCAAAGTGAGGCAATCAAAAAATTAAGAGAGTATGACCTCAAGCATCACACCGATTTATTGCTTACGCTTAAAAGTTATTTAGAATGTGACTGCAATGTTTATCAAGCAGCGCAATTATTACATGTTCATCCGAATACGTTAAATTACCGTTTAAAAAGAGTTGTAGAAATAACAGGAGTAAACCTGAAAGACCCTAACCAGAAAATAACATTATTTCTGGATTTAAAACTTGAAAGCATGAATGTCGAGTAATTTGTATATTTACACAAATTACTTTTGCGGTTTTCTGATTTTTTCATAAAGTAAGGTTCAACTAAAAGAGATATGATAGTGGTGCAGATGTTATTTTAAGGAGATGGTGAGGATGATCATCGGGGTACCGAAAGAAATTAAAAATAATGAAAATCGTGTAGCTATCACACCTGCAGGGGTTGTGCAATTAATAAATGCAGGACATAAAGTAGTTATTGAAGCAAACGCTGGAATCGGAAGCGGTTTTACCGATGAAGAGTATAAACAGGCTGGTGCCGAGATTGTTGAAAGAGCTTCAGAGGTTTGGGAAAAAGCAGAAATGATTCTGAAAGTAAAAGAGCCCCTTCCGGCTGAATATGTATATTTCCGAAAAGGGTTAATTTTATTTACCTATCTCCATTTGGCAAATGAACCGGAATTGGCCAAAGCTTTAGTGGAAAATGAAGTGACCGCTATTGCTTATGAAACAATTACTGTCAATAATACATTGCCATTATTGACACCAATGAGCGAAGTTGCCGGCCGCATGGCAGCTCAACTCGGGGCGCAATATTTGGAAAAATCTAAAGGAGGAAAGGGAATACTGCTAAGCGGTGTTCCTGGTGTCAAACGCGGGAAAGTCACGATTATTGGCGGCGGTGTAGTCGGAACGAATGCAGCAAAAATTGCACAAGGCCTTGGTGCAGATGTAACGATTATTGACTTAAATCCTGCACGCCTGCGTCAATTAGAAGACATTTTTGGTTCAACTGTGCAGACGTTAATGTCAAATCCTTATAATATTGCAGAATCTGTCAAAGACTCCGATTTAGTTATCGGTTCGGTGCTGATTCCCGGTGCAAAAGCACCTAAGCTTGTAACGGAAGAAATGGTAAAATCTATGCAGCCCGGGTCAGTCATAATCGACGTTGCTATTGATCAAGGCGGAAACTTTGAAACGATTAATTATGCAACAACTCATGACAATCCTATTATCGAAAAATATGGAGTGCTGCATTATGCAGTCGCCAACATTCCAGGTGCGGTTCCACGTACAGCAACAATTGCCCTAACAAATGTCACGATTCCATATGCTGTGCAAATTGCTTCCAAAGGTGTAATTCAAGCAATTAAAGAAAGTGAAGCGATTAAAACAGGCGTGAACGTCATGAATGGAAATATAACCTTTAAAGCAGTAGCACATGACCTTGGCTATGACTATGTTCCAGTCGATGACGTTATCTCCGAACGATTGTATTCTTAAAACGCTGATGAAACACCCTTCATGCTTAGCTGTGAAGGGTGTTTTTAGGATTCTTTAAATGGACGAACGTCCATTTGCATTTTTTCGGAACATCATGCCAATTATTGAATAATAATTTTCAAGAACACTAAGCAACTGAAAATTAGATGTGTGTCTTAATGCCACCGTGTACGGACTTTGCATACCATAAAATCCAGAAGGGGAGATCGCGTCCAACAATGATCTCCCCTTCTTATGTATCTACTATTCTTCTAATAAGTTCTTCTAATCCTTTTTGACGCTCAATTGGATCCAGAAACCCCACGCATGAATAGATTCTTAAGCAATTAAAAAACACCCATTCACAATAGACCATCATCTAAAAATGAATGGGCATTTAAAAATTTTTAGAGCATATGTTCAGGAAAAACCTACTTTTGGACTGGAGGCTGCTTTATTTTATCGAGTAGAGGACTCTACATAGCCCTTCTGACCCAGCACATAGAAGACATCTTGACGACTCTCCAAAATGTAGTAGGGAGCAGGCTTGCCTCGGTTCGCCCGGTGACCAGCAAGGTGAGCCTCGCTCTTCTCCCAGGCTTTCCAAGCCTCTTCTGATTCCCAGCGAATCATAACGAGTACTTCTTCATTCCCTTTTCTCTGCCTTTTCTTAAGCACGCTTAAATCGATAAAACCCGGCTGCTGTTCGATTATTCCCTGTGAAGTGAAGCTGTCAACAATTCGATCGGCATGTCCTTCTGTCACTAAAATAGTTTTTATTTGAACAAACACTCACATTGCTCCTTTCATTGTGATTATACATTATTATATTTGATAACAATTATCATTTTCAATAATACCCGCAAGAAATATTCATCTTTTTTCAAAACGCTTCTCTATCAATTCATTTAAAAAGATGATGGCCAATAGCAAAGCGCCTGATCCGCAGCACAACATAAGACGATATAGCTCCGCTGTCCCCACCAGATGAAAAATTGAATTGCCGGCACACTATCACTATTTAATTGTTTCTCTACCTGTCCGGCTTTCGTATCAGATACTCCATTAGCCAAGAATTTCATTCATTATTTTAAAAAACTATTTTAATATAAAAGTTCACAACAAAAAAACACACGTTTATGAAGTCAAACGAAATCAGCTCCTAACATGTGTTTTTTATGTGGCAATATTGTTGTCAATCTTGATAAATAAGTTTAAATCTTATCCAAGACAGGTGTCTCTTTACAAACACAAGTTTTACAATGCTTTTAAGGCTGCGGGAGAGCAAGCTCTTTATTGTCAAAATGGCTTTCCATTCAAATTCCGCATGTGTGTAACACCGTAAGGATAAACTCTTTTGGTTATCATAATAAAACTCCCCATGAAGATAAACAGATTTTTATTTATTAATCTGTCTACCTAATGGGGAGGCATATCAAAAATCAAAACGTCATTAAAACAAAAAACACATAAACATCAATATATAAACGTTACTAAAACATTAAAGGGGAGGTCTATAAGTCGAAAAAACGACTTATTAGACATCCCTCTTTTTTTTCGTCGTGACAAAAAATTTTTAAAAACGGATTATTTTCAATTATATTCTATTATTCTGCAATTTTTTTATATTAGCTCTGCTTTAAAATCATTGACTTATCAGTCTCTTTTCTTTATTATAGAAACAATTATCCACTGATGAAAAGTGGCTGTTTTAAACTTTATTCATTCCACACCTTTGTTTCTCATCCAAGAAATTAGCTATAAACCGGTTCTTTTTCGTTTACACCAGAGATCGGTTCTTGTCCGTTTAGACCGAGCGTCTCTGCTGTGAAAGTATGAAGTTCATGGAAAAGATCCGGGTTTTCCACTAGTGACACACCATAAGAAGGAATCATTTCTTTAATTTTCGGTTCCCATTTATTCAAATGTTGAGGAAAGCATTTTTTAATTACTTCAAGCATTACGTGTACGGCAGTAGAAGCTCCAGGAGAAGCACCGAGCAATGCAGCGATCGAGCCATCTGCAGCCGTAACAACTTCTGTACCAAATTGAATCGTTCCTTTACCGCCAGCTTCAGTATCTTTGATAATTTGCACACGTTGGCCTGCGACGACTATATCCCAATCCTCTGATTTAGCCGTCGGGATAAATTCACGCAACTCATTCATGCGCTTTTCTTTCGTTAACAGAAGCTGCTCGATCAAGTATTTTTCCAAAGAAAAGTTTTTAAAGGCTGATGCCAACAAAGTTACGAAATTGTGCGGTTTTACGGAAGCAAACAAATCCAAATTTGAACCAGTTTTTAAGAACTTAGGCGAGAAGCCTGCAAACGGTCCAAAGAGCAATGTTTTTTTGTTGTCGATATACCGTGTATCAAGGTGCGGAACTGACATAGGAGGTGCACCAATTTTAGCCTTACTGTAAACTTTTGCATGATGCTGCTCTATAACTTCTGGATTATTACATACCATAAATAATCCGCTTACAGGAAAACCACCAATATGTTTACCTTCTGGAATACCAGATTTTTGAAGTAAGTGCAGACTTCCCCCGCCGGCTCCAATAAATACGAATTTAGCCTTATGGATTTCAACTGAACCGCTATTGAGATCCTTCACTTTCAATTCCCACAAACCGTCGCTTGTGCGTTTAATATCCTTAACACTATGCTTGTAGTATATTTCGACATCTTTCTCTTTTAAGTAGTCAAATAACATGCGTGTTAAAGCTCCAAAGTTAACATCCGTACCTGAGTCGATTTTGGTTGCTGCGATCGGTTCATTCGATGTACGTCCTTCCATTATAAGCGGAATCCATTCTTTCAGTTTTTCCGGGTCATCAGAAAATTCCATTCCTTGGAATAATGGATTGTTTGATAGCGCTTCAAAACGTTTCTTTAAATATCTCACATTATTTTCCCCTTGGACTAAACTCATGTGGGGCAGCGGTCTGATGAATTCCTGCGGATTTTGTATTAGATTGTTTTTTACAAGGTAAGACCAAAACTGTCTGGAAACTTGGAACTGTTCATTAATTTTTATAGCTTTGCTAATATCAATAGATCCATCCGGTTTCTCGGGTGTGTAGTTAAGCTCACATAGTGCAGCATGCCCCGTTCCTGCATTATTCCATTCATTAGAGCTTTCTTCTCCTGGTTTGTCGAGCTTTTCAAACACTTTAATTTCCCATTCCGGCGCTAATTCTTTCAACAGTGTCCCTAAAGTCGCACTCATAATTCCGGCACCAATTAAAATAACGTCTGTGTTAGTTTGTCTGCTACTCATTTTTCCCCATCCTTATCCCCCAATATTTGTAGAAAGGATGCAGGCGACCTGCCTAATTCAAAGCTCTACATGGCTTTCGCCACACGCCTTTTCTACAACAATTATATCTTAATTATAGTATATCATTATTTAAGTATAGTTCATTATTAGTATTTCTAATTAAAGTCCATCACGATTATTTATAGATTTACAGATTCTATATCAACTTTATACAACCAGACCGCTAAAATTAATTTTTTCTTGAAAATGAATCATTTTACTCCATAAACATATCCTATTATTTACCAATCGCCAGATATCACCTGAACGAATGAGATGTGCTGTTTAAATAAGAGTTTCTACCGATAAAGAAGATCAAAAAAGAATCCATAAGCAGTCAAATAGAGCCCTTTATGAGATATATCTTGGTTAAAGGGGAATATCGAAAATTTTTACGTTGATGCAAACACGAACAGTTACACAAAATAAAACAGATAAATCACCTCTTCAAACAACAGATGATGAACATGTCACTCAATTATAAAATCAGTCACTTATTCTGCCTCCCAAAATAGATAATTTTAACAAACAGTTCCAATTGTTTTTTAGGATTTATCCCTTTGTTTGCTTATCTTGCCAGCAGCGATGATGTTCTGTCATTTTTTGGCGTGGATTTCACTCTATGCAAAAAAACACAAATTTTTACATATAGGATGTATGTTTGAATTTGATCATTTAATATTAAGTCACTTTACAGAGGATCGACCACATAAAAAAATGAGCCACTTGATTTCCCAATTTTCAAAACCTCTCTTATGCTTGTAAGTGTCAGAACATTCAAACATAAGAGAGGAAGAAAAGGATGATCAGTATGGCTCAATTTCATCATATCAAGGATAAGTAGTTTCCTATGATCCTGAAGCTCTAGTAATTTTTTGAATCAACATTTTTCAATTCCTTGAAAAACCGCTTGAAGCATCTTTTCAATCTCGATGACCGGATCTAGTTCCTTTTCGAAAATAAACCAATCATATAAAGTTCCCCGCATGCACCTGGAAATGATCATGGCCAGCTCTTGTATTGAAAAATCTTTGGTGAACTCCCCTTTTTCCTGTCCCTCTTGTAAGTAATTTTCAAGAATGTGATATAATCTTCGATTCGTATCCGCCAGAAACTTGGCACTTTGGGGATTCATATAAATCGTTTGCATTAACTCTTTCCCTAAATCGTTTTTCAAATACTTCATTTGTGTGATGGAAAGACGTATAATCTTTTCCTTAGCAGATAAATCATTCGGCAATGTTTTGCAAAATTCATCATAAAAGTTATCAATTTCCTTAAACTTTTCCAAAAAAATTTCTGACTTCGAAGCAAAATGCCCGTAAAAGGCTCCCTTCGACGTTTTGCTTTTCTCGACGATTTCATCCACAGTGACTTGGTTATATCCTTTTTGACTAAACAGCTCCAAAGCTGTTTCCAAAATTCTTTTTTTGGTTTTAAGCGCTTTTTTTTGCTTTGCATTTAATGTCATAAAAAAATCCCCTTTTTTCCTAACTCAACTTGTCTTTTATTATATCTAACGGTCTTGGAAAACCTATTATACAAAATATTCTAAATTAACAAAATATTATTGACAAATCCAATATATTGAAATAAACTATAGTCTATAAAGACTACAGTCTATTTTTTATGTAAGCGTTTACTATAGGGGTGAAATCGATGGATATTATTGGAGAAAGAACGATTATCGATTTGCTTCATGAAAAATGCAGGTTACACGGAGATAAACCATTTCTTGTCTTTGAAGATAATAACAAAAAAACCACCATGTATACTTATCAGACGTTTTTGCAAAAAGTGAAAAAATTCAGCCAAGTACTTTTGGATTTAGGGATTCAAAAAGGCGACCGGGTTACTCTCCATCTTCCAAATGGTTCTGACTTCATTGTCTGCTGGTTTTCATTGGCTAGAGTCGGTGCGGTTATGGTACCAACAAACATCCTCTCGACTGCAAATGAAATGGAATATACAATAGCCCACTCGGAATCGGTTCTCCTAATTACAGAAGAGGAGTATTTAGAAAAATTTCAATCAATTCAAAGCAAATTGCCAAATCTTAAAAAAATATTGTTAAGCCGCTGCAAAAATGATCTATACAAAGAAATAAGCATGGATCATTTAATTGAAAAAGCAGAGGGAGACATTCCTCCTATATCCCTCAAAAGCGATGATATTGTCTCCATCATGTATACTTCGGGAACAACTTCTAAGCCGAAGGGATGCATGATTACTCATGCCAATTATCTTTATACTGGCGAGGCTGTTTCGAAGACCCTGAACTTTACCCCAGAAGACAGGGCTTTGATCGTACTTCCTCTTTTTCATGGCAATGGCCAATACTATCTGTTTATGCCTGCCTTAACCGTTGGAGCAAGTGTTGCCATTACGGAACGGTTCAGTGCTTCCCAATATTTTAAGCAGGCAAAAAGGCTGCATGCAACGGTCGGTTCATTGTTTGCAGCTCCCATCCGCATGATTTTAGCACAGCGTTTTGATGAGGCAGACAAAGAAAATCCTCTTCGCTTAATCATCTTTGCACAATCGGTCACGCCTGAACAACTGCAGGAATTTGAACAAAAATACAATGTACCGCTGTTGCAGCTATACGGAATGACAGAAACTGTAGCACCTCCATTAATGAATCCATTATACGGGCAAAAGGATAATACTGGAATCGGAAAGCCCATCCTCAGCGCCGAAGTCAAACTTGTGGATGAAGCGGGAAAAGAAGTACCGGTCAACAAACCCGGTCAGATCATTGTAAAAGGCATTCCGGGGCGCACTATTATGAAAGGGTATTTCAAAAATGAAAAGGCAACCAACGAAACTATTCAAGACGGCTGGCTGTATACAGGGGACAACGCCATTATGACAGAAAACGGTTATTTTTACTTCGTTGATCGGAAAAAGGATATGATCAAACGTGCTGGAGAAAACGTAGCGGCAATGGAAGTAGAAAATGTAATCATGGAACATCCGGACGTGTATGAAGCCGCTGTCATCGGCGTGCCTGATGAGATGCGGGATGAGGCCATTAAAGCGTTTGTAATTTTAAAAGAAGGCAGACAAACGACGGAACAGGAGCTGATTGAACATTGCCGGAACCGTCTTTCAAAATTTAAAATACCGAATACCATCGAGTTTGTGAAGGACTTTCCTAGAACGTCTGTCGGAAAAATTCAAAAACATTTGTTGAGGAAATCCGAAAATGTACTTTAAAATCATTCAATTTACCTTTATGAACCTGCTTTTCCAACATGTTAAACCTCGGAATGTCATTAATGGAATTCCGCCGTTCCAGTGCAAGCGATAATGAAATAAGCGTGAATTCCCTCAAAAAGAGAATTTGAATTTGATTATTAGATATGTGAGATGAGGGGTGTATTTTTATGAACAAAATCCGTATCTTGTTTGCCAGCTTATCAGGGTCTGTCATTGAATGGTATGATTTTTACCTATATGGTACTGCTACGGGACTTGTGTTTTCATTTCTATTCTTTCCAAGTCATGATCCGGCTGTAGGATTGTTGCTTTCTTTTGCAACCTTTGGCATCGGCTATGCAGCCAGACCTATCGGCAGCATTATCTTCGGTCATTTTGGTGATAAGATGGGAAGAAAGGCCGCTTTAATATTTACACTTATTGGAATGGGCGGAAGTTCATTTTTGATTGGTCTTCTTCCTACTTATGAGCAAATTGGTATTTGGGCGCCGATTATACTCGTCCTTTTAAGGCTCATCCAAGGTATTTCCCTTGGGGGTGAATGGGGTGGAGCTGTTCTGTTGGCAACCGAATATGCCCCGAAAGGCCTTCGCGGACTGTATGGCTCCATTCCCCAGCTAGGTGTACCCATCGGTTTAGTTCTCGGTTCATTAAGCTTAACGGTTATTAGTTATTTTACTTCTGATACACAATTTTTGGCATGGGGATGGAGGATTCCGTTTTTATTTAGCGTTGTTCTGATTGGACTCGCGCTCTGGATCCGAAGCGGAATTGAAGAGACTCCTGCCTTCAAACAACAAAAGGAAGCTGGAGCAATTGCGAAAATACCATTTTTGGAAACGTTCAAAACGAATTGGAAAAGTGTTTTGCATGCTATCGGTTTAAAAATTGGGGATGGATTTTTCAATGTATTCTTAATGTCATTTATTCTTTCTTATTCTACGGTGTACTTGGGGTATTCCAACCAAGTGGCACTAACAGCCCTTACCATTGGCTGCGCGACTATGATTATCACCATTCCGGTTGTAGGATACTTGTCTGATTATATTGGCCGAAAACTCATTTATATTGTCGGATTAATTTTATTGTTTATCTTATCTATCCCTTATTTTTCATTGGTTGACGAGGGCGCTTCCTGGTTATACATCATGCAAGGCGTGATGCTGGGAATCATCTGGGCATCGATTTTCGCAACACAGGGCACCTTATTCTCCGAATTATTTCCGGCAAAGGTTCGCTACACAGGTTTATCCTTCGGGTATCAAGTGGCAGCCGCCATTGTTGGTTTCGGTCCAATGATTTGGACAACAATGGCCGAATCCTTCGGTCCTTCCCCATGGGTCTTTGGCGGATTTATGATGGGAGGCATTATATTATCCCTTATTTTAAGTCTGTTAGTTCCGGATACGAGAAAACGTTCGTTATACGATCATCATATTGAAACAGCTGAAAATAATTTCAGCATAAAAATGTAAGGTAAAATAAGATTTCTATCCTTAAACGGGGTACCATAAAATTATTGAATGAGGTTACCCTGTTTTCATTTTTAAATAAACTCCTTTAGTATATCTATGTGTGGGGCCTAATTATGGTGTGAATGCCTCTTACGCAGTTGCTAGAAACGAAAAACTCAAGGGTGACTCCCTGAAGGAAAGGGAATGACTTGACATTATTTGAATCTCTCATGCTCGCTATTTCCTCTGGGGGTGGATTGGACCAATACTGTCTTTTTTAAAAAAAGTAATCCGCTCTTGAGTTGGCGGCTCAGAGTGGATACAGTTAGTTCCGCTGAATCGGCTGGTCCCCCTGACAGAGAATCGTTTAAAGACGGTTATCAATGTTCGTCGTACGGATAACTTTTTCATTCACCACCAATTTATATGTTTATTATATCTTTTGTACAAAAAATGAAAGACTGTAGTCAAGAATTTCCGTCCCAAGGTACTTTCCATCATTAGGAAACGGTTTATTTATTCATTGAAATACAATGTTACTTGAAATGGAATGTATAGATATCACTTCTCTTGTTCCGTAAGCATCTCCAGCAATTTTTTCAAAGCAAAGGAGCGGTACCGACCCTTTTTCGTGATAATACCAAGATGCCAAAGAACCTTTTCTTTCAAGGGAATAATAACAATATCCGGATTATTTTGTTTTCCGCCTATCACTTTCGGCAGCAATGTGATCCCCATTTTTGATGAAACAAGCTCCAAAATTAAATCCCATTGGGAACTTTCATAGGCGATATTCGGGGTAAAACCAGAATTTTTGCAGGTGTTAATAATAAATTCATGCAACGTAAAGTTTTTTGCAAATAATATAAAGCTTTCCTTCTCCAATTCTTTGACGGACACCCTTTGTTTGCGGGCCAGAGAATGATCCTTGTGGATAAAAAGGACGAATTCATCCGTAAAAAAAGAAGAAATGTGAAAAATGGATTCATCCACCGGCAGAACCACAATGCCGACATCAATTTCCCCCTCTTCCACCAGCTGCTCTACCACCCTTGCGCCAACCTCCACCAACTCCAATTTGACATTCGGGTATTGTTGATGGAAGTTTCCGGCAATGGAAGGGAAAAACAACGTTCCAATAAGGGGAGGAATGCCGATTTTAATTTCTCCAATGGCGACGTTTGCCAGTTCATCCAGCAGCATTTTAGTTTCTTCCAAAATACTCATTAACTTTTTTCCCTGTTGATAAACAACTTTTCCTGCATCCGTCAATTGAATATGCCTCGTGGACCGTTCCAATAGTTCCATATGAAGTTCCTCTTCCAGCTTTTTCACGGCTTTACTTAATGACGGCTGGGATAAATAGGAGTGCTCCGCAGCCTTTGTAAAACTCTGATGATTGGCCACCTCAATAAAGGATTGAATGTCCCGAAGTTCCATCGAATCCCCCTTTTTATTCCCAAATGTAATAAATAAGATTCATTTTATTTATTTTACTTTAACGTTTGTCCCTGTGTAAACTTTTATGTAAGCGGATGCAAAAAAAAGAATTTGAAAGCGGTTCCATCATGCACTCATTTACTTGTTCTTATTTGTTAACGGAACCGGCGGAAAAAACAAACAGAATTTATTATTTGCTAAAGGGAGGAGAAACCATTGAAGACACTTACATCCTTTTTCAACCGGGTGGTGCAGCGTTATTTGCCTGATGCCTTGCTGTTCGCCATTATTTTAACGTTTTTAGTATATTTATTAGGTGTTTTCTTTACAGACAACAGTCCAGTGGACATGGTCACCCATTGGGGTTTAGGTTTTTGGGATTTACTGGAATTTACCATGCAGATGACCCTTGTGGTTGTAACCGGCTATATATTAGCAAACACTCCCGTCATTAAAAGGTTTTTGGCGAAAGTAAGCACCTTTGCACGCACCCCTGTCCATGCCGTCATGCTTGTAACCATTGTTTCATTAATCGCCTGCCTGATTAATTACGGTTTCGGGCTGGTGATCGGTGCTCTGTTTGCCATACATGTTGCCAAACATGTTCCATCCGTCGACTACCGTATTTTAATTGCCAGTGCATACAGCGGATTCCTCATTTGGCACGGGGGATTTTCCGGTTCGATCCCGCTTACCATTGCAACTCCGGGCCACTTTTTGGAGGAATCCATGGGCGTGATCCCAGTGACGAAAACCCTTTTTAGCCCGACAAATTTATTTATTGTTATTACCCTTTTGATCGCCTTGCCACTGTTTAACCGTTATTTGTTAAAAAATGCAGAGAGCCAGCTCGAAGATCGAACGAAATGGGTGATTCCAAATGAAGAAGCAGCAGCAGTAGAACATGTGACACCTATGACACCAGCAGAAAAATTGGAAAACAGTCGGACAATATCCCTGATCATCGGCATTATGGGAATTGCATTTATTGTTTATCATTTTGTTGTAAACGGATTTAACCTAAACATTAATATCGTCAATTTTATTTTCCTTTTCCTTGGAATTTTGCTTCATCAAACACCGAAAAGGTTTCTGGATACGGTAGCGAACGGCGTTAAAAACGCCAGTGGGATTATCATCCAGTTTCCCTTTTATGCTGGAATTATGGGAATGATGATTCATTCAGGATTGTCTGAGCAAATCGCATTATGGTTCGTCAGTGTTTCGACCGAACAAACCTTGCCTTACCTCTCCTTTCTTAGCGCTGGCTTAATCAATACCTTTGTTCCATCCGGGGGCGGGCAATGGGCGGTTCAAGGACCGATTATGATTCAGGCAGCAATGGAATTGGGAGCAGATCCGGCCAAAACAGCAATGGGGGTAGCCTGGGGAGATGCTTGGACAAATATGATCCAGCCGTTTTGGGCGCTACCCATTTTAGCGATCGCAGGCCTCCACATCCGAGATATTATGGGATTTTGCGTCATGATTCTAATTTTCAGTTTTATCCCGATCTCCATCGGATTTCTGCTGTTTTAAAGTTTCAGTTGTCCCAAAACAAAAATTTTCCCAATATTCTATGTTTTACAAACAAATCCCAAGAATACTGTTATGACGCCAGCATTCTTGGGATGGGTTTTTTTAAGTTTATCAAAAACTATCATTTGCTTTTAATCCTTTTTTTGTTCCTTCTCCGTTTGACGGGATTGACGGTATCCCGGGTGTTTTGAAAATGGTTCCCTTTTTATTGTTCCAATTAGACTCCCATGCCGCAAAAGCGGCACCAGCAGATGATGAAAATAGTTCGTCCATGTATACTTAATCTTAGGCTGGCCAGCGAGGTCGTCTTACCTTGGTGCCATGAGCCCGTTAATTAGACAGACCCCGACGACCTGGTGCACCACAGACTGTTGCTCCCTGGGGAAGCACGCGGGATAGAATGACGTGTATGGTCGTTGCACCGCCAGCCTGTGTTTATTACATGTTAGGCATGGGGGAACGAACATGGACATTATCCATACTCATGTTTGTGGATTAGACGTTCATAAGAAGAACGTCGTCGCTTGTATTATTACTCCGGATCATCAAGAGATCCGCACGTTTTCTACCATGACTGAAGACTTGCTTATGCTTGTAGACTGGATCAAGGCGCATGGCGTCACTCACGTGGCCATGGAAAGTACAGGTTCCTACTGGAAGCCAATTTATAACCTGTTGGAGATGGAAGACATCAAGATTTTAGTGGTCAATGCCAAACATATCAAAAATGTGCCTGGTCGCAAAACAGATGTAAAGGATGCCGAGTGGATCGCTGGACTCTTACGCCATGGATTGCTACAAGGTAGTTACATCCCTGACCGCCAGCAACGGGAGTTGAGGGAACTCATCCGTTATCGTCGCAGCCTGATTGAAGAGCGGGCTCGCGAAATCAACCGCATCCAGAAGGTACTGGAAGGGGCTAACATCAAACTCTCCTCGGTGGCGACCAATGTGCTGGGCAAATCGGGTCGAGCCATGATCGAGGCTTTAATTAATGGTGAAACTGACCCCGATGTGCTATCCGAACTGGCTCAGCACCGTCTCAAACGGAAGAAAGAGGAGTTGAAAAAGGCCCTGAAGGGCCTCATCGGCCCTCATCAACGCCTGATGCTTAAAACCCAGCTTGAGCATATTGATCACTTAGATGCCTTGATTGAAGAACTGGATGCTGAAATCAAGGAGCGGATGCGCCCTTTTGAAGATGACCTGGAGCGGTTAGATACGATCCCCGGCGTTGGTCGGCGCACAGCGGAGCATATTTTGGCTGAGATTGGCCCTGACATGACACAGTTTCCTTCGGCAGCTCACTTGTGTTCATGGGCAGGAGTCGCCCCAGGGAATAACGAAAGTGCCGGAAAACGAAAGTCAGGGAAAACCCGCAAGGGAAACCAGAAGCTTCGTAGCACCCTGGTGGAAGCCGCCCGTGCCGCTGCTAGGTCCAAACACACCTATCTATCCAGCCAGTACCACCGTATTGCTGCACGCCGGGGGGCCAATCGTGCAGCGGTTGCGGTCGCTCATAGCATCCTGACTATTGTCTACCATCTCCTCAAAAAGAAGCAGACTTACATCGAACTTGGTCCACATTACTACGAAGAACGCAAGCGCCATCAAGTCGCCAGACAAGCGATTCGGAAGTTGGAAACACTAGGGTTTAAGGTCATGGTAGAGCCGTCAAATCAAACAGCGTAGTTAACCGAAACAGTAACCATCAGGTGCATAAACATGACTTATTCCAGCAAATACCAATCTGCTGGTGTTAACACCCCCTGGATTTTTTGTGCTTTTTTCATGGACTTAAATTTTCGGGATAGGAACATGATCGTTCCAGCATTCTTGTCTAATGATGGGACTGGATGCATATTTTCTTGTGAAAAATACTCCCACTTTGCTGTTTTTCCTTAAAAATGTTGCCGTGCTTGCTGTGCTGTGCAGAAGGTTACTATCTCCCGTTAGATACTGAGGATGAATCGAATTCCGGTCGATGAGCTTTATTCAAATAATTTTTGACATAATCCAATTAAAGCAGACCGTTTTGTGTCCTGAATTTGTGCATCACAAAACCAAATCTTTCACAGCCAACTCGATCATTTTCATTTTTTCCTCATTCATCATTTTCTTCTCCTTCTAAACTATTGGATAATTCCAATTTCAATTTCCTATTGAAAACGTTAATAATAGATAAAAAGATCGGTTCTATCACTCAAAAACCGTAAACCAGAAAAAATCACCATCTCTTTTTTCATAGAGGAGAAGAAAAATAAGAGAGGATCGCAACAGGGAAAGCCTATTGCATTTTATAGAAACCTATTCGCAAAAGACATATCAGTTAAACGATGTGCTTTTTTTTCAATAATCTGCCTCCCAAAACACAAAATTGTTTTTTGGATTTGTTCCTTTGTTTTCTCGCCAGCAGTGGTGTGATGTCTGTCATTTCTGACGTGGTTTTTCACCCTATGTCGAAAAAAACTACTAACTTTTATATATAGGGGCTATGTTTCGGTAAATCCGTTTTTTGTCACAAAAAGGAGAAAATACAGCAAAGAAACTCCTGACTCATAGGAGCAGGAATTGTTTTTGTCATCGTTTGACAGAGTATTTTTCTAAAAAAAATTGTACAGCCAGTAGAGAATTCTCGAAGCTATTTTACGCAATCAATGCAGAAGTGGATCGAAGCCTGAAGAGATAGGCTGCGAGGTGATGAAGCAGGAAATTCTCATAGAAACATGGAGAAGCACGCCACTTTAGTGAGTGGTGTGAGGTTCCACCGCGGTAGAAAACTGCTAATCCATTTCCAAAAAGCTACTTTCAGATAAAAATCGAAAAAATATAAATCGAGTAGGAGGGAGCGATTAACCCCCGTCCTCTCACACCACCGTACGTACGGTTCCGTATACGGCGGTTCAATTAAGATAATTGACGCAAGTCTTTATAACTTCCGTGAATAGCTGTTCTCTTTATGCCAGTGGTCACTCCACCCTCCAAGAGGTCTCCCACGGGATTCACCGCTTCCTCCCTCAAGTGAGGTACTACGTTTTCTGTGTTCATCATGACTCACTGAATGCCAAGGGCTATTCTCTCTTAATTGTTCGGTCCTTCTTAGTTGTTCTAGACCAACTAATACTATGACCTCTGCTGACTTCTGACGGTTCAGCTACTTATCACTAAGTAGGTTATGAAGCGTACTTCACATATCCGCCAGACCTCCCCGGGTAAGAGTGTAATCTTTCCTTCCATCCATCTGCTTCATTTACTCTGTATCACCTTCGGCAGAAAGGGCTTTGTTTTGTCTTGCAAACTCACCCAGTGATACCTAGCCTCATATGAAGTTCGTGTTCCGAGAGACCTTAAAGTTTGCCGCTCGCTTCCTTCAGATTCCGCGTCACCACGGACACCCTTGCGTTAAGCTAACTGCTACTTCTGCCTTCGCAGCTCGGGACTTTCACCCTATAGATTACACCCATGCCGGGCGCACAAGCAAGTGGAGAGAAACGCATTGTTTTTCTCCACTTGCTTCATTTTAGGGACTTATCGGACACCCAGCTCGAAAATTGAATAGAAACTGGTGAGATTAAACAGATACGCTGAATGTACTTCCCGATGAGATGGCAGCACCATCGATAGTATTGCCTTTCCCATAATATGCCTCGCGCCATGCTTCAACGTATATTGCGCTAAACTCACTAGTTCGTGCCATTTCTGCTTTTGTCATCACCATTGTCCAACCATTATTTTGTGAATAATGGGCAATGACATTATTACCTGCATCTTTGAACTCCACAAAGGATATTCGGCCTTTGCCGGCAAAACTTTGGGATGCTTTTGCGATAATACCTTTTCTATCTGGAGACACAACGGAAATATAGCTTTTCATAAGATTTCTGTAGCCCGCAGATTCACCGCCACAGATACCTTTGGCGGCATCTTTTTTTGCCTGTTCAATAATAGCCTCTCTGAATTCTTCTTCACTCATGGCAGGGGCTGTTTTCGTGCAGAAATCGAACCTGGTAAAGTCAGGGGACGGAAAGCCATTCATCCGCAGCCTATTGTCAATTTTTGTTCCAAGCAATATATTGATTAAGTTGACATCTAATGGTTTTATACGACTTATTTTCCATTCACTCCTTTGCATAGGATTTCGCCAGATACTTTGCTGGAAAATATCTGGAGATAACCACTACTTACCTATCCGGGTTTAAGATGTTGTTTAGTAGTTGTAGTACACCGTCAGCTTTATATTTTTATATGTTTTATAACCGGGAGACAAACTGCTGACGTTGGTTCCCGTATAGTAAAGTTGATATGTGCCATTCGCAAGCGTGCCAATCAATCCTGCAGAAATTTCTGTTTTGTTACCAGATCCCCATGGTGCCGATGTCCATCCGGAAATGTTACTAGTTGTTATATACAATCTGTTTGACAGGATTGCGCCAGAATACGACATCGTGTTACAATCAGCAACGACCTTTGTAATGACCGCATCTGCCGGTAATCCGGAGACATTAATTGTAGCAATAGACGAGGAACCACTCTCACCCGGGTCAAGATACAGACTCATTGAACCGATTGTTCCAGAGGATGAGGTGAATGTTTTCGATGACGAAGCGGCGAATGCGGTTGTTGTCATGAAAAATACTACGACCATCACAAGCAATAAACTGATTAACCTCTTTGCTTTCATATGAGCACCCCCTTTCAAATGTTATTTTTGAGGATTCACCAGCCCATATGTCCAGATATTACCATTCTTTTACACAAAATTTCATATTTTGTCACTTACACGTACCGCGCCATCGAAATGACAAATTTAGTACCGATCTCTTTGAACGCTATCAGTGTAGCAAACAAGCATTATTGCTTGCAATGATGGAAATAGTGGTAAACGGTGTTTCAACTCGGAAAGTACAAAAAATTACAGAACAATATGTGGCAAGAAATTCTCGAAATCCACTGTTTCAGCCCTTTGCAAAAAACTAGACCCTATAGTTCATGAATTTAGAATGCCCCCCTACAAACTCATTAATTTAGGTGCCAAAGTGCGAGAGAATAATAGAGTCCATTCGAGGGGTCTTCTAATCGGTGGGAATGGCTTTTCGCATTTCCTTCTCCACTCTGGACATGGCCTCGGTAAAGCTTACGCCGATCCCTCGCCCATGTTTTGGCCGATACCAGCAAATACCTTCGAGGGCGAATTGATACTAAGCAGGCTTTTGGCGCCGTCCACGATGCCGGAGAAGAAGCCGGATACCTTTTCGTCGAGCCACGAAGCGAGAGACTTGATGCCTTCCCACAGACCGGTTACGATGTTCTTACCGATTTCAAATACAGCGCCCACGGCCTTTCCCAAACTACTGACAATGGCCGCGATAATCTGCGACAGCGAGGCTACGAGCTGCGGAATCGCTTTAATTAATCCTGCCGCGAGCTGAACTGTAAGCTCGATGCCCATTGCGATAATCTCAGGCAGGTTATTGGTAATAAAGTCCACTATGTCGGTAATGATCTGGGGCAGGGCTTCTACAGCTTGGGAAGCGCGTTAGAGCAAAACCTCGAGGTGTTCTTGTTCTTTAAAGACTAACGTCACAATTTCTTCATCGGATCGTCGACCAGTCGAAATGAAAGCAGAAATCAATAGGTTTTAGAACTACTGCATCCACTTGACATGGATCCTCTACGGGTATGCCTCTAAGCCGGGAATTCAGATAATCTGTACAACTAGCCGGCATGCCCTCCACTCATGTAAAGTTTCTAGAACAGATCACTTATGATTATTGTGCAGCATCATTTAGCGGTCTATCTGCTTGACCTTAATTTCGTTGTCCAGTTAGACGATTCATACTATTAGCGATTGACGTTCATAATACATTTCAGAATGGAGAAGCTTTAGCTGAAGTACGGACTTTTTATGGTTTCCATCTTCATCTTATAAAAGTATTCAAAACACGTACTATTTTATCTAACATAATGTACTTTTTTACGCGTATTGCGTATAATAATATATAGAAGTATATAAAATGAATACCAAAAGACTTGGAGGTGTGATGATGAGCGAGACCAAAAAAATCATTGGAGAAAATATAAGGAAATATTTAGATGCGAAAGGTGTAAAACATAGCTGGGTTATAGATCGATTAGGAATAAGTAAAGGTGCTTTTTATAGATTTCTTAAAGGTGAAGGAAATGTTGATCAATTTGAGGAGAAAATGTTAAAGCTGTTTAGAATTAAAGATCCGTTTTATTTTCATCGTAAAGAAATGGATTTGCCTAAAGGTGTCAATGAAAAAATTGAAGAACAAAATTTTATGGATTTTGCTGCACTTTCTTTAAATGGAGAAGTGAATGAAGCATTTAAAGAAGGTATGAAAGTTTTTAGAGAATTTGTAGAATTAATTGATGTTCTCAAACCTTTGTCTCATTCACCAGTTATGTTTGGGGGAGAACATCGTGATCAATAAAGAGAATATAGAACAAGTAGTCAATTTTAACCGAGATTATTTGCCTGAAGTGAAATCAAAAATTGAGATGTTAAAGTCTTCCGGTGATCCTCTTATTGCCCCTAAGCCTTTAGAATTCATTAAAACTTATTTATATGAAAATGCACGCGTATTAGAATTTCCCATTAAAAATTCAGATTATGGCGGTTTAGTTTTTTATTACAATAAGGATTTTTATATACAAATCAACACAGCACAGCCTAAAATTTATGAGAACTTTATGTGGGCGCATGAGTTCTACCACTTTTATTTTGATAAAGATAGGGTTAAGAAAAAAGAAGAAAATTTTGTTATGGTAGATAGTATTTTTGATGAAAAGGAGAGATTACCTAATCTTTTTGCAGGTGAAATTCTAATTAATGATCATATTTTAAATCGGAAATATGCATCTTTAAAAAAGGATAACAGTCTTAGTTTAGCCGATATTGCAGTTCATTTAATTCCTGTTTTTGAAGTTCCTTATAAGGCAATCGTAATAAAACTGGTTCAAAATCAATTCATTACCATTGATGAAGCTAAAGAAATTATTGATTATGATTATAAAAATAACCTGCCTGATGAAATAGACCGTACATTATTTGCAGCCAGCAATAAAATTAAAATTGACGATTATAAAAACTTGATATCAAAAGCGGAAAATAACCTAAATGAAGAAGATTATCAATCCATCATCAATAAATATAAAAAATTATATCAATTAGTGCTAGATTGGCGAAAAGAGTCAGCGGGCGAAAGTGAAAATGAAGGCTATCGAAAATCCTAAGATCCGTCCCATAAAACCTTTTATCCAAATTCATTCGGAAAGCCTAAAAAAGTCTCTATACGCTAATCAAGCACTGTATATTATGGATAATATGATGCTGTCAAAGCTAAGGAAGGACGCTGTGTGTAATCCTTTTATTATACAAAAGGGATTTCAACTATCTAAAGTCATTCTCATTCCAGACATCATTCTTGAAGAAGCCTCCAAAAACTTACCAGATGAAAAGGCATTTGAAAAATACTATTATGAATTATTTCGAATTCTATCTACAGAGCATGAAATATACGTAGCAGATTTACAAATCATATTTGAATTATTAAGGGATATGATTGGCACAAAAGAAGCTGCATTCAATATATTGAAAAACATATCTTTAGAAGCTGTAAGAACAAATCAAACAATACGTGATTCCATTAAAGAAATCGATTCTCATTCTGAAGCTGCTTTAGAAACATTAATTGGTTGTATTATTGCCAATGGAAAAAATGCCGGCGAACGTTTTATCACTATTTTTTCCCTTGCATTATTGAGCTTGTATTTCGGTCCTGTTTATATCGTCAGTGAAGATGAAAAGGGAATTTATGGACCTTTTAGGACATTTTTAAACAATGAAAGGTTAATGGAATTAATTAATATCGATCATACTTTTGACTTTATTCAACTTTATCAATTCATGTCCTATGAATCCTTAATTCTTTCTCTTTTTCATCAAGCTGATTTAAGTAAAGAAGAATTGTTCGATTTGATTCAAAAAAGCAATCGTGATCAATCAAGAAATATTCTATATAGTTTGAACGGAATCTCTTTTCACACACCCATTTCCAACCAAAAATTGGTTGAATGGATTAGCCAACAAATAATCAAAATACAATTTTAAAAGTTCCTGTCCTTTCATGAGGCAATTCCTGAATTTTCTTCATTGACTAAAATCGAAATAAAAGCAGATGGAGCTCCGAAAATCTTTACGGATTTCCGGCTCCCTCTGCTTAATTTTCCCTCAAAACCATCTTCGCCACACACTCTACATGGCTTGACTGGTAATCGCAGACAATAATTGATGTAGTAGTGTTTACCTTAGAAACTTTAATATAGTTTATAACTGTTCAAATTAAACACTTACTTTTGCATTAGTTTGTTTTATGTTGATTCTTGGTAACCTTAATAAACAACTAATATTTGTTACAGGTTGAAAATCTTCTCTTACAAGACTTCGCTGACTTGCAGTAAAAAACACTTCTTTTTTTGCTCTTGTTACTGCAACTTAAAACACACTAAGTTCTTCTAAAAATTCTACTTCATTATATTCATTTAAACTAAATATACAATGACCCCCGAATATACAATTATTACGATTGCACAAACCGTCGTAATTTGGAAATTGATTTTTTTCCATGGCAGGCAAAATAACATAATCCCATTCTAATACTTTTGCTCCATGAACTGTAGTAACAATAACATTATCATCTAAATTATCAAGGTTTTGTCTTAATGACTTGTTCATAAATGTATCATACATAATAATTCTGTATTTAATCGGTATTTAGAAAATCCTTATACTCATCTACAATTTTATCTAGGAAAGAATGTAAAAGTTTAAACAATGAATTATCACTGTATAGTTTTATTACATTTTAAATAATTTCAATATTTCTCCTTGATAGATTTCTATTCTCCTCTATAAATATTATTCATGGTGTAAATCCTCTAACAACTGCAATGATCTATTAAAAAAGATCGAATTTTAGCGACTAACAGGTAAGATTTGCTCCTTTCTATATTGAATAACTTTTGGATTAAAATTGGAGGTGGGTTAAAGTGGTGAGTATTTTGATTCTTTCAAGTAATGATTATCTTTCGTTGTTTCTAAAAATATTCAATGTTATACTATTTTTTAGAGGTGATTAATATTGATTAAGGAAAGATTTAAAGTAGTTGCTGCTGTACATATTTTTTTAATTAAAGACAATCATATTCTTTTACTCAGAAGATATAATACAGGTTATGAAGATGGGAAATATAGTGTGGTTGCTGGACACTTAGATGGTGATGAGGATCTTATAACAGCTGCACAAAGAGAGGCTTTGGAAGAAGCGGGTATTGAAATTCCTTATGAAGATTTAGATATTGTTGGCGTAATGCATCGTAAATCACAAGAAGAAAGAATTGACTTCTTTTTGACAGCATTTAATTGGCATGGGGAAATTGTCAATAAGGAACCAGACAAATGCGATGAACTTAAATGGTATTCTCTAAATGAATTACCAGATAATGTCATTCCTTATGTTCGAAGAGCGATAAATAATTTTAAAGAAGGTAAAGCGTTTGATATATATGGGTTTTAAATACGGCAAACAGCATTTATTAGCTGTTTGCCGTATGTATTTATAGATTTTTAAGTTTTCTTACGAAGTCAACTTGTTCGAAAACTAATCTTGGTAAGCATATCTTTTCTACTGTGTTAATATCAACCCACTTATAATCATCATGTTCTTCTGATAAAGAAATAGATATATCATAATCTACTTCTAAATAGTAAACCTTCCATTCTTTAACTGGAAAATTCGTTTCTTGAGGAAACCCTTTTATGCCAGTCTCTTCTTCAAGTTCCCTGCAAGCACATTCATAAACATCCTCTTGCGGTAATCTCGCTCCGGCAGGGGGTCCCCAAGCCCACCTATTACCTGAACTTTTTTTTCTATGTACTCTATGTAGTACAAGATATTCTGTTAAACTTTCATCTCTCCTAAAAGTTACTATGGTTATACCATAAGGTTTTTCTTTTGTAATTGGTAAACCATCCCAAGTTTCTGTAATATTTAGTTTGTAGCTCAACTACCATTACCTCCATTATGCATAACACTGTAGATATGCTTCTGTATCTAAAGAATTTCTACCAGTATTCTTTAAAAAAGGTACAAAATTGTACTTTTTATATACAATTGACATATGATGTCCTATTTTTTCAATATATTCTTGTGAAGGTCTTGGGTGATTTGCGAGTTGCGATTTAGGATCAGAGTGAAAAATATTTATCGCTGGGACAACACCTAACTCACCTAATTCATACATACCTTCTATTAACGATTCTGCAGGTTCTAAACCAGCTACAAACCCTGCATAAACATTACCTCTACCTAAATAATCAACAGCACTTTTATATGCTTCCATGAATCTATCTCGTCCATAATCAGAAGCTTTACCGGGACAAATTTCCTCAAATAATTTAGGGTCATATATTTCTAGGTCCATAGCAATATTTGCACCTGTTTTAGCAAGTCTCTCAAACAACTTAAAATCCTTTGGAGGCATAGAAATTAAATGTTTTTGGATAAGCGGACTAATTTCTAATTCACTAATTGCTTCTAAAATATCAATATGTTTATTAAAGCCTAAATCGTAATTGCTAATCGTTCCTCCGTTTAATAAAATGTGTTCTATTCGGTCTCCATCTTCTTCTAATACTATTTTAATAGCTTCTTTAGCATCTTCTGGTTTTATGTACATTTCATGATCAGCTTGTTCATCTCTAGTAGGCTGTAAAGAACAAAACTTACACTCTGCTTTTTTTGACCATAAATAGCATGTACCAGGACTAAACATAGCAGCAGTAGCATTTCCATAAAGCGTTACATAACGAGATACATTTGTTCCATTAGACATTTTACTATTATAAAAGGTTGGACGACGTGGGAATTTAATAGGAATTGAAACATCGGAGTTTGTAATAAAAAAGTTATTATTATTAAAAGTTAATTTCCATTTCGAATCGGAGCGATAATTGACAGCAACAACAATATTTTCCGGCAAAATAATTTCTTGTGGTACTTTTGTCTCTTTTGAGAAGATAATTTCATCACTATTTCCGTATGCTCTTCTTTTTTCAAGTAAATTATCCCTCTGAGAATAAGCTTGTAAGAATTCATCATCATAATTAATACCTTGGGCTAACAGCTCGATTTTCAAATAGCCATAATCTCTTAAAGAAAGTTGAGTCTTTAACATTTTTCTTCCTCCTTAATAATGTTTATTTATTTCCATCCATTCTTTTTCAAAATTTTTAAATGGATCGTCATCTTTTGACGTAAAGTCGGAATCATCTTTTTTCCATGATTTATATAGGACATATAAAATGTATAAAGCAGCGATACCAATTAAAGCAGGTAAGTTGGAAATCGATGAGATGAAAGCAATCACTCCGACGATTCCCCAAAATATTTTTGCTCCTTGGCTTTCAGCTTTGATAAATCCTTTATAGGCGAAATACGTTATTGCAATAGTAATAGCTAATGCAATCAGCGGTGCGAGATTAGCCAGAAAGACAATCGCTGCTATTAATATCCCTAATATTACTAATGCTTTTTTCATCAGTAACTCCTCCCTTTCTTACTTCTAATATTAACGATTCAAAAATCTCTTCATAACGACCTGCAGCAATATTTTGAAATAAGACTTGGGGCTTAGTCGAAATAAGACGATAGATAACAACCAATTTCTTCGGACAAATTGGAGTCCCTATTGTTTAGTGAAATAGTTATTTCTCATAAATGTTTTTATATATTTCATATCACTAGCATTGCAGTAATTAAATCTGATGATTCAAAATACTAAGAATGTTCAATTTTTTATTGATTTCGAAACAAAAAAATCCTTTACAATGGAAGTACAGGTGGTTCCTGTCCAAATCCAATCGTAAAGGATAACTATTATGGACAAGAATACACTAATTTCATCATTTGGTAAATGGGTTTCACCCATAAATATTCAAAAACTTAGCGAACAAGTCAAAGAATTGAAACAGGACTATTACACAAAAAAGCTGACAACAGAAGCCTATATTAAACTTTTATTGGTAGCCCAGCTGCTCGAATTTAAGAGCTTAGAGGAAATGAGTGATGCACTTGTAGACGAAGATCTTCAAAAAGCACTCGGATTTGAATCGATAAGTGCCTCTCAGCTATCCCGAAAAAACAATCAGATCCACCCACTAATTCTTGCAAATTTGTTCTTGGATCTTGTTTGGAAAATTCAACGGCACCATTATCAAAACGGAAAGAATATGCCACTGAAAATCATTGATTCAAGTACACTCCCGTTGAATTTGACCCATTATAAATGGGCAAAATTCCGGAAAACAAAAGCTGGTGTAAAGCTACACTTACGGCTCGTTTTCATGGATAAAGACACCGTCTATCCTGAAAAAGCAGTGATTACGACAGCAAAAGAACATGACCGAAATCAACTCGAAGTCCTAGTGGATGATCAAGAAGCCATGTATGTGTTTGACCGCGGTTATGTGGACTATGAACGTTTTGATCGGATGACAGATGATGGCTATTTCTTCGTTTCAAGACTGAAGAAAAACGCAGTCATTCGTGAAGTCTATACATTTTCACTTCCTGATGATTGTCACGTTCTATCCGATAAAATGGTCTACATTGGTACCACACAAAATCGTACTGAAAATGTCTATCGTCTACTAGAAGTTATGGACACAAAAGGGAACTTACTTCGTTTCATCACCAACCGATTTGATTTAAAACCAGAAGAGATAAGTGATATTTACCGATCTCGCTGGGCTATTGAACTCTTTTTCAAGCTATTCAAAATCAAATTTTCTTAGCCCTTATCACGTATTGCTTACATGTTCTCATTCAATTGGAGATGAAAAGTAAGAAATCCCTACTTCGAATTACTCGTTGGTTAAAGAGAGCTCTGTGGAAACCAGCTTATGTTTGGTTGCGAAAATTTGATGGGCGAGCCAGTCCATAATCTCCCTTTTGTCGTTGTCGCTCTGATTTAACTGTATATATTTACCAAATGGGCAGTGCCACCTTTCTTTAGGTTTTGTCTTTTTGGCACAAATTCACAAAAAATAATTAACAGAAAATTCTAACTATATTTATGCAATGCTAATGATTTCATATTTCTTCATAAATTTCTAAAGCTCTTGAATCTAACTAATGATTTATCAACATTTGTCCAAGCAATTGGGTGATTCCATACATAAAGTAATATAGATTTTTTAGAGTGAGGTGAAGGTTTTGGCATATCATCCGAATTATCATCGTTGTATGAGAGGAATTGGGCGTCCATGTTCCATTCGAACAAATGATGGGCGAGTATATCGCGGAATTATTACAAGGGTAACTCCAACTCATGTTTATATTCGAGGTTTCCAAACTCCTGCTTTTAGAGGTGGATTTGGATATGGTTACTATCCAGGCTGGGGATTTGTTGCAGGATTTGTCACCGGAATAGCACTCTCAGCGATTGTTGCCTTATCTTTTTTCCCATTCTGGTGGTAATAAGAGGTTTTCAAACTAAAGATAGGTTTATCTCATGAGTAGTATTAAATATTTAATAAACTCAGCTTTCGCAGTCCAAAATCTTGTTTAAATGCTTGATGTAAATGGTTTTGGGAAGTACAAAATTATCATTTGACATTTTTTAAAACATAAAGAAAGACACCTATTCTTTTGGTAAAATATTGGTGATGAAACCAAATCCAAAAGAAAGGTGTCACCACTATGATAACGAATAAAGACTACTTTGCGCAATTACCAAAAGAAATTAAACAAGGATTTTCCGAATTAAATATTGGATATCATTTAAGAAAAGCGAATATTACGAAACTTTCCGGGTATTCTTGTCTTACTGTTTTCAAACTGATTTTTCTTTTAGTCTTCCAATATAAGAACTGGTTTCGTGCTTTTATGAGTAAACGATCTCAGGATCTGCCTGGAAAGGATACAGTCTATCGCTTTTTAAATACACCAACCTATCATTGGAGAAAGTTTCTACTTTCATTAAGCAGTGAAATGATCCGTCTGCTTCAACCATTAACTTCAAAAGATCGTGTCACAGCTTTTGTGATTGATGATTCTGTCTTTTCAAGAAACCGTAGTAAGTCGGTTGAACTGTTGGCTAAGGTTTTTGATCACTCTACCCATCAGTACTTGAAAGGGTTTCAAATGCTTACCCTTGGCTGGACCGATAGTTTTACTTTTATTCCCGTTGATTTTGCTCTTCTAAGTTCACCGAAAAAGGAAAATCGCCTGCAAGAAATCAATACCAATATTGATAAACGAACATCTGGCTATAAGCGTCGCCAGGAAGCTCTGAAATCAAAACCGGACGTGGCTTCAGCTTTACTTGATCATGCGCTTGAAAAAGGGATTATAGCTGACTATGTTCTCATGGATTCCTGGTTTACACAAGCGCCTTTAATTGAGAAGATTACGAACAAAGGGTTATTTGTCATTGGCATGGTGAAGCAATTAAAGCAGCGATACGTTTACAATGGTGAACGTTTCACACTGAATCAACTTTACAAATTGGCAAAACCTCACATGGGTAAAAAAGACATTCTCGGATCCGTTTATGCTACTTTAGACAATGGAATTCCAGTAAAAATTCTATTTGTACGAAACCGTAATAAACGGAGCGAATGGCTTGCCATTCTCAGCACAGATACAACATTAGAAAATGAAGAGATCATTCGTATTTACGGCATGCGTTGGGACATTGAAGTCTTCTTCAAATGCAATAAATCCCTTTTAAATTTAGAGAAAGAATTCCAGGGACGTTCCTACGACATGTTAATTAGCCATACAACCATTGTTTTTACACGATATATTCTCATTGCTTGGCAAATGCGAAAAGAGGAGGATCCTAAGACGATTGGCAACCTTTTTTACATCCTTTGCGAAGATGTAAAAGACATAGATTTTATTACTGCCCTTCAATCACTTATTGACCTTTTCCAAACTTTGGCGGAAGCCGAGGTTTCTTTGAACATGGACATCTTTAAAAATCAAATGAATAAATGGTTGGCCACTATACCTAATTATATCAAGCAATGCTTAAATATTTCTGTGTGCGAAAGTTGAGTTAATAAAAAAGGGATTCCTAAAAACAACTTTTACCAACTACTAAGGAATCCCTCTATTAAAAAGACATTTGAATAATATAATGAAAATGGAGGGAAATCATTAACATGACTACAAACGCCCGTCAAAATATGACTAATTCAATAAAAAATATTGTTGTTCCATATTTACGAGAACATGGCTTTAAAGGGTCGTTTCCTCACTTTAGAAGGCAAAATGAAGATAATATTGACCTCATTACTTTTCAATTTAATCGTCATGGTGGATCTTTTGTAGTAGAATTAGCTGTTTGTCCAGCAGATGGAGTTACAACCAGTTGGGGAGAAAAAATACCTCCTAATAAAGTAACGGCACATGATGTAAATGACCGATATAGGCTTAGTGAAAATTTAAATGACCCAGATGCCCAATGGTTTGACTATGAAACTGCAAAGAATCAAGAAGATTACGATATAGTCGCAACAAAAGTCAAAAACTTACTACATGTCTCAGATCCTAATTGGATAAAAAGTCTATTTTAGATTCCCCTATTACTGTAAATTAGCACACTATTTTAGAACCACTTTCAGCTCTTGAAGCGACGTAGCCGGTTTCATCTCCAACAACGGGGAAAACCGAGTTTGCACCGTCTAAAAAATCACTCGATTTTCCCCTTTGCTCTGTGGATCATATGGCTTCGTATGAATGAGCGTGATCCCTAATTCTGCGCAAGCATATTGTAGTGTCTCCGATCGATAAATTTTGCCGTTGTCCGAATAAATTCGTTTCGGCTTCCCGTACCGAAGCAGCGCTTCTTTGGTCACGATCCGCAACCCGTCAAATTTTTCGGAAGAGAAAAACTGGGCGTACGGTACGACCCACGAGCAGTCATCGATGTAGGCAATCAAAAATGTTTTTTGCGCTTTTCCGTTCTCTCGTATCATTGGACCATGGGACAAATCCCCTTGCCATAACTCATTGACTCGATCGTACGCAAACCGTTTTCGTTCAGGAATCGGTAAAATTTCTTTCCCCACGAGGTTGTATTTTTTGCACAATCGATATATAGTAAACTAAGATACAAGTTGTTTTTCGATTTCCCCATGCTCAATAAGGTGTTGGTAAAACACCGTCACGGGGCATGGACTGACCCACCTATTTGAGACACAGAAAAAACACTTATGCTGCCTGTTTCCTGAACTCAATAGGAGACAGGTAGTTTAATTTGGCCTGAATTCGAATTTGATTATAATAATAGATGTCATTCTGAACCATTTGTTTTACAATAGAGTTAGTGAGATTTTGTTTTTCTTGTGAATAGAATGTTTCAGCCTTTAATGAAGAATGAAACGATTCTATTACGGCATGATCATGGCAGTTTCCTTTACGGGACATGCTCGTGGTAATGCCTTTTTCTTTGGCTAAATGTTGAAAAGCATAAGACGTATAGACCGCCCCTTGATCGCTATGGAATAACACTTGTTTTGGTTGTCGCTCGTTTACGGCCATTTCTAGTGTCTTTAACACTAGCTGAACATCCTGTCGGTCGCTGATTTGATAGGCAATAATCTCATGATTGTATAAATCCATAATGGTTGACAAGTAAAGCATCGAAGTACCAAACGGCAAATAAGTGATATCCGTTACCCACTTTTCATTTGGTTGAGAAGCCGTAAAATCACGGTTTAAACGATTCGGTACGATGATTTTACTTTCTCCATTGATCCAATTTTGACGTTTTTTCTTCACACGGCATTGAAGATTCCGTTTTTGCATGATTTTTTGTACGGTTTTGCGATTCAACTTGATTCCATATTTAAGCCGTAGGACTTCTCTTACCTTGCGATGACCATAACGATAATGATTCTTTACACAAATTTCTTGAATCAAGCGTTCTAACTCTGATTCCATCATGAACTCTTCCCATTTCTTTTCCCATCGATAATATGTCGATCTTGGAATTCCTAAACAAGAACAGATAAGGGTAACAGGATATCTGTCTTTTAACTCTCTTACAACTTGGACCACTACTTCTGGCACCATCTTCTCTCGAGTTCCTTGTACTTTTTTAGGATTTCCAATTGTGCTTCTAGCTGACGGTTTTGCATTTTGAGCTGCTCCATTTCATTTAATTCCTGTGCCCCTTTCCCCCATACATATTGCTTCCCTACAGGCTGAGAAAACCGATGAGTTTCACCATGTTTATACCATCTCATCCATGTCTTGATCTGCGTCTTATTTTTAATCCCTAACGTCTCCATAATTTCTCGGTTGGTATACCTTGCTCGTTTCATCTCGATAGCTTTCCACTTGATCTCCTCTGGATAATGAACTCTTGTCCCCATAAGACAAACACCTCCACAAATCGAAGTAAGTTACATTCGATTCAGGAGGTATTTTTTCCTTGTCCCATTTTACTGGGTCACTTCAGTATCGTGCCAGGTTTCTATATTCGCTACTCATGGTTCCATTGGCTTTTTGCTCTGCGCCTCTTTATCAATGTTGCGACTTGATGCTTGATACTCTGCTTTCCTTTTTATGATCTCGCATGTATACAAGGAATAACGAACTTGCAAACCATGTAATTAAACCAAAAATAAAACTTCCCCACCAATTGTGTGTAAATTGCAGGGAAAATAGCACAGCTAATACACAAATAAAACAACCGACCATTCCATAAACTGATCCTTGCGCTGTTTTTGCTGCTTCTTTAGATCCGTTCTTCGTGCCAACCATCATCACGGCAACGACCATAACGGCTGGGAATGCCGCGAAAATCCCCCCGATAACTTTCCATGGCAACAGTTTTGCCGCTTCATAACTTAGTACAACTGCAGAGCCACCAAATAAAAAACGGAAAAATAAATCACGTCCGTCCATAAAAATCACCTTAACTTAGAAATATCTTGAAATAAAAGCATAAGCAATGGAAACAAGAAACCATCCAGCTAGCGATTGTGCAAGCCCGCGTTTCCAACCTTGCTTAGTGCAAAGATAAACGACCGCTATTGCACACATAATATTCATGAACATCCCGACAACTGCCCCTTGGGATAGAACAATCGACTTTTCCACTAGCTCACCGCCTTTTACATCTAAGCGAAGTGTCAATAATGCCGCGAAAAATACAGCAGGAAAGGCCGCAAAAATTCCTCCGACTTTTGATCCTAATTTTCTTGAGATAATGGTAGAAGCGACGACCGCGCCTCCGCCTAATAAAAATCGAATAACAATTCCACTCATCGATAATATCTCCAAGATAGATTCATCCTTTCTTTGGCGACCAATCTAGCGGAATAAATATTATTTTTGTATATTTATTTGTGAATATTTTCACGTATATATTGTAAACGATGATAGTACAAACATTTGTGAACTTTTATTTAATTTTTTGATTGTAACGCTTACACTTCCAAAGTTGTGGCAAATATTTGAATAAAACTTAATGGTTTCAAAGTCTTTCTTACTTTCAACCACGACACTTGTTGTTTTCATCCTTGTAGTAATATAATTTACAGTAAATCCATTTAGCCATCTTATGAACAACGTAATGCAAGCATTCAAAAGTATGGCAACTGATGATGACAACATTTTTGTTTTCTCTTCTAAATTATAACTGTCAAGAAAGAAAAACGGCGCTGATCCGAATAGCATGGGTTGTTCGGATCAGCGCCGATACGAATCGTAATCCAATTGTGCCCCGCCTCACCATGGGATAGTCAAGTTAAGCGGTGGCTCGCCGAGTGCGTCAGCCAACTTCTGTTTGATGTCGGCTAATGCCTCCGGTGACACGGCTTCAGCGCGCAGAACAAGGATTAGCTGCGTGTTCGACGGACGTACCAGCCCCCAGCCGTCTTTGAACTGAATGCGGGCACCGTCCACGTCCACGACCTCGTGACTGCTCGCAAACCGCTGTTTGACCGCAGCGATGGCTTCCGCCTTCTGCTCCTCCGGGCAAGGCACGCGCTTCTCCGGAGTGGCGTGATACCGCGGGACATCTGCAAATAGCTGCGACAGCTTGCGGTCATCGTTGGAGAGTATGCACAATAGCCGTCCCGCCTCAAAACAGAATTTGTTAAGGGTAGATATTTCGAAACTTTAGACCAATTGAAACTGGAATTAGATGATTATGTTCATTGGTTTAATCATGTTAGAATACATGGAACACCAGAAGGTTCCCTTTACCCGGAAGATATGGATTTCTCCATAACGGACTCTGCTGACCTTGAAAGACTTAATAAAGAAAACTGGAAGATCATTAAAGGGGACTATCCCTTCAAGCAGATTTCTACAATGCCCTGAAAAAGTTCATCGGTGGAGATATTTCAAAGGAAGATTACCACGACTTTGTTTCTATGGTACAAGATAAGTTACAACATCTAGAGATGGAAAAGTCAACGATAAAAAAGCAATGGTTGACAGTCAGTCACCTCTGACTTATCAACCATCAGAAAGCAAGTAGATGAATTTCTATCCTTCAAAACCCTTACTACTGAAATGGTTTTACGGTTTATTGAACGGATAGAAGTAGATAATAACCAAAATGTTAAAATTTACTACAAGTTTGCGCCGATTGAGTGTGTAAAAGTTTAAACACGCTCAATCATTTTTTAACACTAGCCGTGAAACACACTCCACATGCAACGAGCCGGTTGGTTTGATGTCTTTTACATTGTGGGTAGTCGGAAACACGTCAAAAACATTTTTTGTACTATCGGTAAGCGGGAACATATCCACTAATTTTACATAAAAAATAAAATGCATTTTACTTCAATAACAATAATGAATTTCTCAACTTAATTAAATCCATGCTTGCGGATGCGAATATGCTATATGCTATCTTATCTTTTGGAATAGATGCATGTTCTACGTCATTTGAACACAAGTATTCGTTTTTCCCCCGATTACAAAAAGAACAGAGATTTATAATTTTAATCTCTTTCTCTTCTGTATATACAAAACAATCCATTTTCAGTAGCATTGCATTAAGTTAATTTTAATTTGTCAAGCCCAATTTTATTTATGTTAAATTTCATCTTTTTGGATATAAAAAAACTCCTTATAATTAGGATTGGCAGTCCTATCCAAATCCTAAGAATAAGGAGAAACTATTATGGATAAGAATACCACAGAATCCACAATAAATGAACTATTGAAAGAGATCGATCCAATAACTTTTTCAAAACTAATTAATGTGATTGACGTTGACAAATATATTAAAAAATTAACGGTGTATAAGTTTTTACAACTTTGTATCATCGCTCAGATAAATGAATTGGAAAGCTTAACAAAATTGGCCAAACATTTGAAAGACAAGGAAGAGTTGCAGACATATCTGGAATTTGATGCAATTAGTACTTCGCAACTTTCTCGCAAATTAGGCCAATTATCCCCTCAACTGTTTGAAAAAGTATTTAAATATCTGGTCTTAAAGATCCAAGGGCAAATGAAAAATGCCCCGATCATCCGAAACATTGGTCGTCTTCTGGTCATTGATTCTACCACGATGAGCATGAGTTTGAGCCAATATCCATGGGCAACTTTTCGTAAGACAAAGGCTGGTGTTCGACTCCATTTAAAGGTTGTTGTAACGAAGGATATCACTGTTCCGGATCAAGGGATTATCTTACCCGCGAAACATGCCGATCGCACACAGATGGACGAACTCATTGAAATCGATCCAAATGCGATTTACTTGTTTGATCGAGGGTATGTCGATTACAAACAGTTCGACCGCTTATGCCGAGAAGGGGTGCGATTCATTACCCGGCTTAAAAAGAACGCAGAGATTGAAGTTTTATCGGAACGGATTCCCAATCCAGAACGTTTGATTTATAGGGATCAGATTGTCATTTTAGGAAATGACCGTAATCATACCAAAATGACTCATCCTCTCCGATTGATCGAAACGGTCGACAGCGAAGGGAATCCCGTGATCATCATAACCAATTGCTTTGATCTTTCTGCGGAAGAGATTGCAGATTTATACCGATATCGCTGGAAGATAGAGACCTTCTTTAAATGGATGAAACAGCACCTTAAGATAAAAAGATTTTATGGAAAAAGTCAAAATGCCGTTTACAATCAAATTTGGATCGCCCTAATCACCTATTGCTTACAGGCCATGCTCCAATTAAAAGTGAATCACGATGGTCCTTTATTAGAGATCAAGCGAACTTTACAGAATCTGCTTTTTAAAGGTTTTGACTGTTTTGTTCGCTCCCTTTTTAAAAAGCCAATTCGAACGTCCAACGGTCGGAAAAAATACGATTGGGAAAAAGATTTTGAAACCATCGTGTACCAATTTGAAGAAGGGGAGGTGGAACACCTAGACGATTTAGTTTATGATCCAATGTTTCTGTAATATATTACCAAATTGTGGAGATGGACTGCCGATTAAGACGTCATTGTCCTTTTAAGCTTGCTTAGAAAGATTGTATGTCTGAATATTCAGTTACATGAAATAACTGGAATTTTTATTGAGCTTGACAAACATTAAATTTTTTTATGCAACGCTACTGATCCATTTTAAAAAAACTGATAAAGTTCTTAAAATCAACAAATTGCTCCAACCATATCTTATTTTTGTCGTAAGTAATTTGTAACTTACACTTACGTTCTAAATACCATTCTTTCAAATCAAACAAGGTGAGATCTATTCTATCATAAAAACCCTTCTCCCCACCTCTAGACACGTTAATAGACTTAAAATCTTCGATAAAATCATAACCAATCTTACCATTTTTCTTTGGTGTTCCAATCCATCGTGGCCATACAATATGCCCCCCGATTGTTCTTGTAGTTTGTAAGAATGTTCCTATTTCTCTTGAAGTCATTCCTGCCTCACAAGCCCAATAAATTGATGGTCCGATGTAATCTACTCCTAATCCGATTTGAGCAATTAATGTTTTCTCTGACTTACCTTTTTTAATTATGTTGATTATTAGTTCATAATAACAGTCTTTTCTGCCTTTATTACGTTCTTTGATTTTAATACTTTCAATGTAATTCCCACTGGGCAATTTAAGACCGTTGTAATATAAAGCTAGGTCTTCATATAGTTTTTTACATCTTGAATCAGGGTCAACGTAAGACTTTCCATTTATTTTCCATATCCATTTTTCTTCAGTACCGGGGAATACTGATAACGAATTATCTCTAAATTCCCCACAATTAACCCCATTTAAATAATTATAACTAATATCCAGCATACCTGATTTTTCTCCTACTTTATACATATGGATTTATAAGAAGTTTCTTTGTTCCTTTTTTATTCTCCTCATCAATTATTAAATCACAAGTCAATTTATCTATATCACTAAAATCCATATCTGGTTTAAACCCTTTATCTGGTTCTAACCAACGATTCATCATCAATCTATCAAACGTTGCTTCACAACTTCTCCTAGGACATCTCCCTATTGTTGTTGTGAAAAAGTTGGAATGATATGAGTAATGATGCGTATGAATAAAATCACTCCAAGATTCAATGACCTCATCCTCTTCACGCAAATCAATTATTTCTATTTCTTCTAAATTTCTATCTTCCACAGCACCCCATGCTTTTTTCAACATCTCTATAGCTGCTACGTCACTCTTTGGTGCGCTATATCCAAAAATGGTAACCATATATGCTACCTCTAATGCATTATTCAATGATTGCCATGACTTTGATATAGCTGTATCACTCGAATAATCTTTATTCTTTATTGGAAATAAGAGTTTTGTTGGAGCGAGAGGTTTACCACATCTACACGTCATCCCTTCATTACCCATGACATTATCCTCTATACAATATCCTACAGCAACATTCCCATGTAAAAAAGCCAACTGTGGCAAATTGGTAGTATAAGCCATTACACGAGCATAAGCCTGCACCAGTAGTGGATCCCAATTAAAGGTTGCAATCAAATCCTTTGAAGTTAATCCCATAATCAGATAATCATACACTGTAGGTCTATCAGGCAACTTAAAATCTAACATGTAATCACGGATGGCTTCCTCCAACTTTTGCTTGGCATCCATACAATTGAGTTCTGTTTTACTGCGCTCATCAAGCTCCATATAAATGTCTTCTAAATTATCGGAAGAAGTATGTAGCGTTATTTTTTCTAATATATCTGTCAATCCAATCTTTTTAATAAAGCCATTCATTGCGGATATTTTCCTACCATTCTTGTCACCATTTGGGATAGCTGCACAACTCGCACCTGCGCCCAATAGAACAACGTGTGGTCTGCTCTTCATGTAATATTCATAATCGTACAAATCCTTTGCCGTTGGATAATCGTCCTTCATTCTCCATTTCATCCCCCTTAATTTAAATCTCTATTATGTAATATTTACGACCCTCACTTAAATCCTGCCAGATAAAATCATATCTGCCTGATAAAGTAATGTAATCTTCGTTTTTTCTTACACCAGTTGGCTTAAAAATACTACCGTAAACAGAATATTCTTCTCTAAAAAACTTATATATTCCTTCATTGTTGCGTCCTTCATAAAAAGGTCTATCTGAAACAAGAGCAACAGCAGCTGTTTTAGTAAATCCTCGGTTCTTAAGCTCCTCCATAAATTTAATATCCTTCACGAACGAATACATCTGTTCTGGATACTGACCATTTAATGGGCACTTAAGTTCAATTGCATACTTCTCTGATTTATCTTCATTAAAAATAGTAATATCTATTTCTTTTTTTATAGTTTTATTGTCTGGTGTGAAGTATGATACATTTCTTTCAAATTGAATACGATAGTCCGGAAGCTTTTCACGTAGGAATATCCCCAGCTCATGCTGGAGGCTAAACTCATTATAAATTTCTATACTCTTAGACTGAACAAACAAGAAAAAGTCATCTACTAATTGCCTTAAATTAAGCAAAGCATCCACCCCATACACCCTAATATAATTTATAGTTTTTTATTGCCCTTCATAATAGTTTTGCTATATCCTCAAACCTTCTGATACCTCTGCTGATTAGATGAAGTCTTTTCAATAGCCTTTATATTACCTTCCATTTTATTTACGTAGTTTAAAAATAAAGTTCCAAGCAGAAGTCGATCCTTTCTGGGTATTCTATTCCATACATAACCCTTGAACAGGTCTTTAACAAGAAAGACTTCACCTGCATTCAAGTTTTCAGTTTCCTTAATAGCTTCTTCTAGTAGCTCATTAACATCGCTCATGTTGTCATCTCCTTATCAATAACAATATCAACAACATTGTTAATAAGATTATATGCCTTTTACCAATTCCAGTCAATAAGAAGAAAACCACCAATCAAGAGAATATATCTCCTGAATGGTGGTCATTCATTAAGGTTATGTTTATACATCTACTTCTACACCAGATTTAAATTCAATAGTTAGTTTATCATCATAAACCGTTATTTTCTCTATAAGTCTCCTTACTAGTTGCTCATCATATTCCTCAAAGAGGGTGGATTGTTCATTAAGGAATTTTTCCATCTCTTCTAATCTTTGCTTGGAACCTTTTTTGCCTGCTTCTTCTGCTAAAGCCTTATGCCTTTCCTCTCTGAGCCTGTAAATCTCATCGGCTATATCGTTATAATCTTCTTTGGAATTGGCCAGTCTCAAAAGGTCTTTTTGTAATTCCTCTAGCTTTTTATCTATCTCGGAAACAATATTATTGTCCGTTTCACTTATCACTGTTTCTATATTTTCCTTTAAGATAGTTAAAAAGCCATCCTTTTGCCCTATTAGTTTATTAATTGCATCAACCGTAGCAAGGCCTATCATATCCTCCAACACGGTTCGGGAATGACAAGTTAACCCTGTATTCTCAAGTCTACTGACGCATCTCCAAACAATCGATTTTTTACCTCGGTTATTCCAATGAACTCTACGGTATATTTCGCCACACTCTCCACAGAAGATAATTTGCGAAAATACATGATTTGAACTAAAGTTTCTTTTCTTTCCACTAGTACTTATATGTCCTCTACTTCTACGAACTAACTCTTCTTGTACCTGCATGAAAATTTCACGCGGGATAATGGCTTCATGGTTATTCTCTACATAATACTGAGGTACGATTCCGTTATTTACAACCCTCTTTTTTGTAAGAAAATCTACCGTATAAGTTTTTTGGAGCAGTGCATCACCAATGTATTTTTCATTGCTTAATATTTTCCTTATAGTACTGGTATGCCACCTTTTTTTCCCCGCACCTGTAAGTATGCCATCAGCTTCAAGTCCTTTTTTGATTTTATCCATGCTTGAGCCTTCAAGATACTCTCGGTAAATCCTTTTAACTATTTCAGCTTCCTCCGGCACAATTACTAATCGCTTATTTTCATCTTTGGTATATTCTAAAAACCTAGAACAATTGACCATTACCTCTCCCTGTTGGTATCGGTATTGGTAACCAAGCTTTACATTCTGGCTTAATGACTGGCTCTCTTGTTGCGCTAAGGATGCCACTCAACCCTTGACATCAATACCACGCACTCAACGTGCCTTGACTAGTAACCGCAGACATTAGGTCTTGTAGCAGTGTTCATCTAATTTATTTTTGATAAGAAAATGTCTCACTTGTGAACAAGTCAAATCAGTTATGGTTAAAACACAGACCCACAACTTGGGATCATCATGAGTAATTTGAGGATATTCAGCCAAAGTTTTTGTTATTTCCATTTTGCTCTAGAAATAGATTTTTCCAGATTAAATACCAACCCATAATACAATTACTAATAAAGTTAACCCCTTCCTTCAATAATGATTTAACTTACCCTCTCTAATCCTTGGCCATCTAAATTTTGGTACATACTTTACCATCGTTTCATATATAATGCCCCATTGTTGTTCAGTTAGTGCTGCAACTGGCAAATCATTATTTATTCGAAGGCTTCTTTTCAAACGCTTAATTTGTTGTGCTGTGAAAATTCCCTTTAATGCATAATCAACCGATAATTGAGGATTTTTAAACATGTAATCAACTAATCCCCAAAAGATTTTATAGTGACTATAAGGCACAATCGGATTTGGTTTTCGACTAATTTTAACCAATGCAGAATCTACTCTTGGAGGTGGGGAAAAGTTTTTTCTTGAAATTCCTCTTACATAACAGATATTAAACCACATTCTCCAAGCGATTACATATGAATCTTTTACATAATTTGATGTGAACCTCTTAGCTGCTCCTTTTTCCATTACAATCACACCTTTTTGAAAATGATTTAATGGATTATTAAGGAGTTTCTTCATAATTGGTGTTGTGATGGCATATGGGATATTCGAAACAACTACAAAATGTTCCCTCGGCAACGTAATTTTTAATATATCTTGATTGATAATAATAGTGTTTTTACTGTTTGGTATTTTCTTTTCTAAAATCTTTATAAACTTTAAATCATATTCTACTGCAATAACTTTCTTCGCCCTTTGACTTAGTATTTCTGTTAACGCTCCTTTACCAGCACCTAATTCTAAAACCAGATCATTTGGGTCTATCTCTGCTTCATCTACAATTTCAAAAAGTAACTTCTTATTATGCATTAAATGCTGACCCAAATGATTTGGTGGTTCACCTCTTGTAATTTTGTTTTTCCCATAAGTACGTTTTTTTCTAGCCATATTTTCCCTTCCTCTCTGAATTAAAAAATCACAAATCTGCTTGTGATTCAGAGTAAAGGGAAGAGAATCCATCCTTAATTTTTTATGAGTTTTTACTAGATCAAATGATGATAATGTGCACAGAAACCCAATAAGAATAACCTTCAGGTTTAATAAAGATACATATAAAAACTCCGTTTTTCACAAAAATAAAAAAGGCAGACAAAGGTCTGCCTTTTTTAAAAAATACATATTAAAGAATTAGTATCAAAGTACCAAAAATACCTTAAATAACAATTGCCACAAATAGCAATTGCAATTATCAATAAGGATTATTAAAAAAGGACAGACTACTCCCATTACTCTGCCGTTCACAAGCAGAGCCTTTGAACATATTCAATTCATTAGTTCAAAGTTGGGAAACGTAGTCTCATCGAATGTGTCACTTTTTTAATAATCCTCCTTAACTTTTTAAATACATTTAAATACAGGTGAAATTATATCAGTAATACAAAAAACTGTCAACTTTAAAATATTGTTATGTTTTGGAGATAGTCCTTTTCTTTTAGCTTCTTCTAAACCGCCAAATATCTTCCTGATCTCCGTATAGACTCCAGAATAAGTAGCAACATTAGAATGTTTCATTCTATTAATAGGATCCTGTCCTATAGAAATATTTGATCGAATTTCTCGATACCAATCACAATGTTACATTTATTTTGTTTAGGATTCTTTGCTGCGGCTAGCACTTCAAACACCAATGTAGATTTTCCTGAACCGGAAACTCCTGTAACAGTTGTTAAACATCCCATCGGAAAACTTACATCAATATTTTTTAAATTATATAAATTAGCATTCTTAACCCCTATTACCTCTCCACTACCTTTTCTAAATTTACCGCGAATTTGCTTCGGCTTTTTCAAAAATGCTCCGGTCACTGATGATTCTTGAATAATATTATTGTTGTAATCTTGATACACATAATATAAATAATGTGTCTTTAAATTTTTTCCCTTTTATTTTATTTGATATCTACTTCCGAAAAATATTTTAGCCCCTACAAATCTTTACAGAATATTGCTCTTGTTTTACTCCATTTTTAATTATTATTGCCGCAAAATTTTCTCCATGGGTTTTCCCTTTGCTAACTCATCTATTAACTTATCCAGATAACGAATGTTCTGCATCAACGGGTCTTCAATATTCTCTACTCGAACACCACATACTACTCCTTTAATCAAAACCCGGTTAGGATTTAATCGGGGAGCTTCTGCAAAAAATGTCTCAAAGTCTACCTGTTTTTCTAACTGTGTTTCTAACTCATCTTGGGTATATCCTGTCAACCAACAGATAATTTCATCAACTTCTGATTTAGTACGCCCTTTTTTCTCTGCTTTCGCTATATAGTTTGGATAAACTCTTGAAAAACTCATTTTATAAATCCTATGTGTGGTCATAATACATCCCTCCTAATTCTCCGTAATTTTAAATATTGCTACTGTCCTTAAATCTAGTTAAGTCCATATAATTGTGTAAAAAGGGAAATAGAAAAAGAGCCATGTTGCTTCCCCTTTGGTAGAATAAACAGTGGACCAAAAACACCAAACATAAGGAGGAATGCAACCATGGCTCAATATCATATTACCCTAAATGATGAACTTTTGCACGGGTTATTCACCAGAGATGAGGGATTAGCTAAGCTATTGGAACAAGTCCTCAATCAAATCCTCGAGGCACAAGTAGAAGAACAGCTGGGAGCTCGCCGTTATGAACGAACGGAAGAATGAAAAGGCTATCGAAACGGTTCGTATCCACGCCAGCTGACGACCCGGGTGGGACGGTTGACCTTGCGCGTTCCACGGACAAGAGATGGGGAGTTCTCTACGGAACTGTTCCAACGGTATCAACGGAGCGAACAAGCACTGGTACTGGCACTAATGGAAATGGTGGTAAACGGGGTGTCTACCCGAAAAATCACTCAAATCACGGAGGAATTATGCGGCACTTCGTTTTCCAAATCCACGGTCTCCTCACTGTGCAAGGGACTGGATCCGATTATCCAAGACTGGAATTATCGTTCCCTTCATGAACACGTGTATCCGTTTGTGCTAGTAGATGCTATTTATACGAAAGTCCGGGAGGATGGACGAGTACGCTCCAGAGCCGTGTTGATCGCTACAGGAGTGAATGAGGAAGGATATCGAGAAATTCTTGGCCTGCAAATCGGAAACAGTGAATCGGAGTCCAGCTGGAGCGAGTTCTTCGGATGGCTGAAAGACCGGGGACTCCGGGGAGTGGACTTGATCATCTCGGATCAGCACGGTGGGCTGGTGCAAGCCATTGAAAAGCATTTCCAAGGCGCTACATGGCAACGATGCCAGACACATTTTATTCGCAATATCCTCGATGCCGCACCAAAGTATATGCAGGATGCCTTGCTCGAGGAGATTCGTGGGATTCTTCATGCTCCAAATAAGCAAACGGCCCGGCTGTTATTGGAACAAGTGCTGGCCAAATGGGAAGAAAAAGCCCCAAAAGCCATGCAAATCCTCGAAGAGGGATTCGAAGACGCCACCGCCGTATTGGACTATCCGGACCGTTACCGGCGGCGCCTGCGCACGACCAACGGAGTGGAACGGCTGAACGAAGAAATTCGCCGCAGAGAACGGGTCATCCGCATCTTTCCGAACCGGGAATCGGTGTATCGCCTCGTTGGTGCCGTGTTGATCGAAATCGATGAAAAATGGATGTCAGGGCGCAAATACTTGGATATGGCTGAATATTGGCAGGGGCGGAAAACGAAAGAGCAAGGAGTCCGATCGGTGAATCAGGAGGCTCCGGCGATCAAGAGAGTGGGATAACCTCTACGCCGTGTCAAGGAGAACGTGGAATACCGGAGCGAAGCGAGGATATGCCGCGAAAGCTCCTTGACATGCCTGTTCCTTGACAACATGATCATTTGTCCGGGAAGGCGACCGGCAGGGAGACTTGCCGGTCTTACCTACCATACGTCAAGTCATCAGGTCCATGTTGTCTATCAAAGGGGAATTTACACAATAATTTGGACTTGAAGAAGAATGCCTGAAAAATTGTACAAAATATGGATTTTCCCAAAGGATCATAGAACTTTTTAAAGTTTTATATCTGGAGGTGGAGGACAAATGAAGCCATCTTTTACTGAATTGAAAGTTCCGGGGCATAAGACAAGGATTATGATTAAGAAACGTCCACATGCAAAAGAAAAAACTCTCAGTGTACAACTACAATTCCATTTAAAAGAAAATAACGCCTCAAAAAATATGAAATAGTGTATAAAACCGAATGCTCCCGTCAATGATTGTTAACAAAAATTGACGGGAGGATCTCTGATGAAAACGGATTTAAAAATCGGGAAAGTAACGTTTAGCGAGGAATTGCCGAAAGAGTCGAGATTATGGTTAGAACGCTTAATCGAAAAGATTCTTTTAAATGAAATAAGTACAGATGTTCTATTACAGGCTTCCTTGTTGTCAAGAAGCATGGGAAACAAAAAAATTGTGGAGAAGGAGAGCGGTTAATTCATGCCAAACTCACCAGCACAATTAAAAGTGTTATATATGCGTGTTAGTTCAGAGAACCAGAGTGAAGAAATGCAGCTCAATGCCGCAAAACGTTATTTAGAGCAATATAATCCCGATGAGGTGCTAATCCTTTGCGATCACGGTATATCAGCGACCAAGCTTCCTCTCCACAAACGTCCACAACTGGTCAAATTGCTTGATTTAGTTCGAGAGGACAAAGTAGATACACTGCTTGTTTACCAACGTGATCGCTTAGCTCGTGATTTCTACGAGTATTTAACGATTATCTCAGAACTAATCAAACATGACGTAAATGTGATTTTTACAGCTTCTAATTCACCACAATTTAATAAAGATATTGTTTTAGAAGGAGCATATGCTATTTTTGCCCAACATGAGGGCCATCTGATTAATAAACGCACATCTGACGCAAGAAAACAAGCTCCCCATCGCATATTCGGATACGATGTTACCAAAACAGAGAATGGCCGTTCTTATTCAATCAATGAACAGCGCGGCGAACTGGTTAAACAGCTATTTTCTGAAGCTGCAAATGTTGAAACCCTTGAAGAATTTCTGTCCTTATTGACCAAATATAAAAAATTAATGAAGCGAAAAGTGGAAGATGTGCTAAAGATATTAAAACAACCATTCTACGCCGGTTACTATATGACTCAGAACGAATATCATCGTTTGCCGCATGTTCCTGCAATTATCACACTCGATGAATACAAGAGTGCAAATAAAAAATTGGAACAATTAGAAAAGCAATATTATGAACTTAAAGCGAAAACGCAAGACAATGTATTCATTCGACCTATATGCTTCATCTGTAACAGCGAAATGTCATTGAAAATGAACACAGTGGGAACTGAAGGATACTTTTTATGCAACAGAAACCATGAATTAGTCGATATTTCAATTCAACAACTTAACAAAGTGATTGATGAAATTGTAACAGAAGCATTAAACAACCTTAATACAAACGAATTGGAAAAGAAATGCATTTCGTTTCTCACTTCATTAAAAAAAGCCAATGATCAGGATAAAACAGCTTGTTTGCAAGCCATTCGACATATTGAATACAAACTATGCACCACATACAACCTATCCAAACCTTGCAATGAAGCCCAAAAACTTTTAGAAGAAATACGTGCATTAGAGTCGAAATTGAACAATATTGTGCAAAAAGAACAAAAAATAAATGAATGCCTACGGGAGATTAACGAATTGGTGCGGCTCATTCAAGTAATGCTGCGGGAAAATCTAGAAGATCATGAGCGCCGCTTACTAGCAAAAATGATGATTAAAAATTTAATTGTCCACCATGATTATGTAATTTGTGAGTTATTTTTCCACGAATTTTTCAAATCGGAGGTTTTAACATGACAATACCCAAATTAAATAAAGGAGTCGGTTATATTCGCCGCTCCAGTCATAAGCAACTGGATAACCATTCAATTGAGATTCAAAAGCGCGAGATTGAAATAAAGGCAAAAGCGGAAGGTTACGAAATTATTCACTGGTGTATTGATGACGCGGTCAGCGCCTATCGAAAAACCGCTACGGATCGACCGGGCATGCGGGAGCTTTTTATGTATATTATCAATAACGAAGCTGATGCTGTGTTCTTCTATGAAGAAAGCCGAATAGATCGTACATTCAACAGTTTTGTAACACAAATTTACAACCCCATTAAGTCTCTCAAACCAAATTGTAAGTTCTTTTGCACCACAGTTTCTGGCGAATGGGACGCACATAATACGATTACGGAAATGAAATTGTTATTTGCCGGACAGGAATCTATCATTAAATCCAAACGGACTAAAGATACCCAAGATGGTTTGCTAGCTAAAAAAATCCGTCCGGGCAGCCGAACACCGTTTGGTTATAAAAAAGTCACTGTTGACGAACAAACCGGTTACAAAACATTGATTCCTGACGAAAATGCCCCTATTGTTTTGCTCATTTTTTATCTATCTTCTTGGGGGTATAGCAATGAAAAAATCGCAAACCTTCTAAACGAATGCAATGTTCCTTCGCCGTCGGGAAATGGATGGCATGAAAATACAATCGATGCAATCTTACATCGTTATATCTATGCTGGCCATTTAACTTGGAACGTCCGAAAAAGCGCTCATTCCAGTTCCCGTAAACCAAAAGAAGAAATCACTTTCATTGAAAATGTATATGAACCTATTGTGCCGCCCCATCTTTGGCATCTCGTCAATGAAATGAGGGAACTCAAAAAACAAACGAAACAATTTGATACGCCATTTTATTTACGGGGGATTGCTTATTGTAAAAATTGCAAGGTTTCCTTAAAAACTAAGGTTGATACACCTAGCCAATCAACTAAAAAATATATGAAATATGTCTGTCCGAACTGTAGACAAAAAATCGACATGAACGCTGTTCACGAAATTGTATTTACACGTTTCTCTACTCAATCCCGAGTTCGACAGTCACTAGGCAAACAAAATGCCTCTCATCCCTTGATACCAAAGGGACGAGAGGCATTTGGGCATACGTTGGGCGTGTATCTAGGTGCGAGGATGAATGCCTAGAATCTTCGGAGGAGGCTCCAGCCCTAGAGCCGCAAAGAATTGAGCCTGTTTGGCCGTCAGTTCGGTTCGTTGATAAAGGTCACCGTTTTTTGAAGAAAAATGTCCAAGCATGAGACGTTCGCATTCGTCCCTTACGTTCGGCCACGATTCATAGGTTCGAATCTCCACGATCCGAACTAACAAGAGAGCAAGCCAACTGAGCAGCACATGCGCCCGAATGCGGTCTTCCAAGCGATGATACATAGGCCGCAATTCCAATGTAGACTTCAATGTTCGGAAGGCCTGCTCAATATCCACCAGCTGCTTATACCCGATGGCGACATCTTCGGCAGACAAGGTGTCATCGGATGTCCGGATGAGATATTTGCCGTCGTACTTTTCCGCGTCACGAACCGCTTGCTTGTCGATGCGAAGGGTTCCGTCCTTCAACTGGCGCAAGTATTTTCCGTAGGACGAATGGGAACGCAACCGGCAGGTCGCCTTATGATGGGCTTCGTTTGGGAGTTGGCGAAGCCCTTCTAACTCCTCTTTCAGCGATTCAAGCAGCTTTTCTCGCTCCTTGCGTTGGCGTTCGGCTTCGCTGGGATTGTACACGAGAACATAGCGCTGACGCGCTTCTCCGTCGCCGACGATGATTTCTTTGATGTGCAAATTCTCGTCCACTTCATGATAACGTCCGCGACGACTTAAGGCCTCTTCGACGGCGGCTTTGCCGGATCGCATTTTTTCGCCGACAATGTAGTGTCCGCCGGCCTGTTGCAAGATTCGCAAATTCTCTTCAGAGGAAAAGCCGCGGTCCATGACGCTGATCACACGTCCAAGCTTCCAGCCAATCAAGTCTTGTTTCACCTGTTTGATGACCGTCATGTCCATCGTATTGCCAGGCCATACCCAAGCGCGAATCGGGATTCCTTCCCGGGTGACAGCCAGCCCAATGACGATTTGAACCAAGTCTGGGCGTTTGTCTTTCGAGAATCCTTGTTTTCGAAGCGATTCTCCTTCCGGTGTTTCAGAGGGATCCACTTCGAAGTACGACGAAGTCGTATCGAAGTAAATCAAGTCGACTTCCAAATTCAATAAATCGGCCACAGCATGGAACACTTGACGTTCCAATTCCGGCTGCACGGCCAGCAGTTCATCCATCGCCCGGTACAACTGGTGGCTGGCGGCTTGAGGAAGGTGAGGGATATACACGTCTTTCTCCACCCACTCCTCCATCGCCAACTTGCTTGACGGATGAAGGGCGCGATTCGCCACCATGGCAAAAATCAGCCGTTCCAGCGAAATCTGGTGATGTCGGGAGGTAAACAAGGAGTGGAGAATCTCTCCCAACCCCAGTTGTCTCCAGAGCTGATCCAAGAGCCAGACGCCGCCGAGGTGTTTGCATGACTGGAATTGAAAGTCATCGGAAGCTTCTCCTGTCAACGTTTCGACTTCCCAAGCCTGCTCAGGAGAAAGGAATCGCGAAATGCTTTTGGCCAGACGTTCCAAGACGGCGCGATCCACTTCATCTTCGCGCCCGAATGAATAAATCACCTTCGCTTTCGCATATTTGGCCTTTGGATCCCATTCATTGTGAGCAAGCTGGAGATAAGCAACGGTTGTTCCACCCTTGTTTTTGCGTGTGACTCGTCGTATGTACATGCCTATATTATAACGTATAAACTTTATTTTTAAAAGGAAAAATTAATAAATCGTGTGCCTATGAAATTCGGCGTTTTTTCCTAGGATCCGCATTACGAAACCCTTGATATAACAGCATTTTGGTCATTTCCATTTGCCTAAAATGACCTCAAAACTGTCGAACTCGGGTCAATGGACCCAACAGTTATACAAGATGAGAAGCCATGCTCAACAACTGCTTCTTCGCTGGAAAAAAGCCTTGCGCAGAGAAGAAGAGTCGTCAAAAAAAACAGAATGAGCTGCTATTATACAACGAGCGAATGATTGAGGGGAACAATGAGAAACGCGCGTTTTTAAAACATATTTCTTCTGCAAAAGAAACAATGCAGAAAAAACTTGCACAACTACATTCCGCTATGGAACAAATTGATTTACTGTTGAATAACGATGAGATTGACAAGGTATTTCAACGCTTTGAATATTTAACCTCTTTCGACCAGTTCAGTGATATTGAGAAACGGACACTATCACTAATGTTTATTAACCGTGTCGACATACATTTTGCAAGCAAACGAGTAGATATCGATTTCCGTTTATCTCCCTTTGTAGAGCTAGAAAAAGAAATTAAACAACTTACCGAAAAATCACACGTTTAAATTAAATGACTAACCGAAAAATAATTTTATCTTCTGATTCTCATTCCATGGTACCACGTCAAAAAGCCTTGATACACAAGGCTTTTTGATATGGACAGCTCGGTTAGCTGCCCGTCTAGGTATACCTAGACAGGCAATTAACCGAGTAATGAATTTGCTCGATGGGTAAAAAACCGAAAAATGAAACCACCAATTTTTTTAGAAAAGCCCTTAAAATATAAAAAAACAAAGATATAATGTATTCAAAATTAATCCTTAAAAAGATCTCCAAACAAAAAATTAAATACTGACTCCGTAACCCGACAAAAAGCGAAAACCGCAGAGGTTACTAAGCCACTTAATGTATGTGGATGTGGCTGGGTACTCTGCGGTTTTTATTTTTAGACTTACCTTTAAATGAAAGGAGCCAACTATCATGAAGAAACAATTAAATTCTATAGAACGCATTTATAGTGACCCTAAAGTAACCTTTTCTGAACTTATTAAATCCATTATTAATAATAAAATTGACGAAATTGTCAATAATGCTAAAAAGGTGAACACTGCTACATCTCAATTTAGCAAGGAAGGATTGAATGCGAAATGAGATGTGGCGTTTATGTACGAGTTTCTTCTGATAAGTTAGAACAACAAGCTTCTCTACAGTATCAAAAAGAATTGTTCTACAACTACATCGCAGATAAGGGCTGGGATTTGTATGAAGTTTACATCGATGTTGAATCAGGAACTACAGCAAAGCGCAAAAATCTGCAGCGATTAATTGACGATGCAATGAACAAAAAAATCGATGTTATTCTAGCCAAAGAGCTTTCGCGTTTAGCGAGAAACGGAGAACTATCTTATCAAATCAAAAATCTTTGTGAAAATCACGGGGTTCACATCATTACGCTAGATGGAGCTATTAACACCTTACAAGGAAATACACACATGTTCGGTCTTTATGCTTGGATGTATGAACAAGAAGCTCAACGCACCAGTGAACGAGTAAAAGAAACTCTCAAGACCCGTGCTAAAAAAGGGCTTTTTAAAGGAAGTACGCCCCCTTACGGATATACAATCAAAGATGGAAAATTGCACATTCGAGATGATGAAACCCCAAACATTGTTCGCAGGATTTTTAATGAATATCTGGCAGGCTATGGACGCGATTCAATAGCAAGAAGACTCTATAACGAAGGGATACCAACACCAGCTGAAGTGGCTGGAAAAAAGAATGCGGGCGACAAATGGAACGATTCCACCATCAAACTCATTTTAACCAACCCGCACTATACAGGCGATTTGGTTCAAGGGCGTACAACGACTGTGAGTGTTACAAGCACCAAACGAAAAAAGGCGTCTGATGAGGAGCTAATTATTATTCCAAACGCTCATGAGCCGATTATTCCAAGAGACGTATTTGAAGCTGTACAACATCAGATGAAATTACGTTCAAAAACAATCCCTGCTCCAAAACGGCACCTATTTACGAATATTGCCTATTGCGCTGATTGCGGCAAAGGCATGTGGTATCGCTCAAATCGTAAAGGTTATGTGTGCGGTGGATATGCCAGATTCGGCAAAAAAGCTTGCAGCAGCCATGTCATCAAAGAGGAAGTGCTTAAACAAACGATCATTAATGACATCCAGTCTCTCATGCAGCAAATTGATAAGGAATATTATTTAAAACAACTCGAAGAAAAAGCAGAACAATCTCAACTTTCCGTCCAAAAGAAACTGGATAAAATAAACAAGAAAATTGACGCCTTAAAAGCACGAAAACGCAAATATATCGAGCTGCTCGCCGATGAAAAAATCACCCAAGAGGATTATCAAGATATGATTGAGGCAAATAGCAAAGAAATCAATGAGCTTGTCGTTTCAAAAAAAGAACTTGAATCTTTGTTATCAAGCCATAAAGTTGTCGAGAACATCCAAAAGTTGAAACAGGAATTGGCCCAATTTTTAAACTTTGATGAATTAACACCGGAAATTCTGCATCGTCTCATTGATCGTATTGAAATTAAAGCGGATGGAACTCCAAAAATTTTTTATCGATTCTCCGCTCCAAAAATTGAATAAAGCAGGAAACAAAAGCGTTTCCTGCTTAATTTTCTCTCAAAACGATCTGCGAGACACACTCAACGTGCGCCGTATGCGGGAACATGTCGACTGGCTGGACTTCTTTTGTTTCGTAGCCGCCTTGTTCCAGGATGGCAATGTCACGCGCTAATGTCGCCGGGTTGCAGGAGACGTAGACGACTTTTTTTGGTTTCATTGCTATAATTGTTTGAAGCAGTGAATGATCGCAGCCTTTTCGAGGAGGATCCACGACGATGACGTCTGCGCGAATTCCTTGTGCATGCCATTTGGGCATGATCTCCTCTGCTTGGCCGACGGCAAATTCAACGTTCTCGATGCCGTTTAGTTTTGCATTTCGTTTGGCATCTTCAATGGCATCGGGCACAATTTCCACGCCGTACACTTTTTTAGCTTTTTGCGCAAGGAAGAGTGAAATTGTTCCGATCCCGCAATAGGCGTCGATGACCGTTTCTTCTCCGGTAAGTTCGGCGTATTCTAACGCTTTTTCGTAAAGCACCTTCGTCTGTTCAGGGTTCACTTGGTAAAAAGATCGTGCGGAAATGGCAAACTTAATTGATCCGATATAATCATATATATATTCCAAACCCGAAAGCAGCTTTGTTTCTTCGCCAAATATGACGTTTGTCCGTTTCGGGTTTATGTTTTGGACAATCGATCGAATGTTTGGAAATTTAGCGGTAATTTCAGCTAAAATTTTCTTTTTTTGTGGAAAATCAGCTGTTCGGGTAACGAAAACAAGCATCGCTTGCTTTGTTTGATACCCGTAGCGGACAACGATATGGCGCAGCCATCCTTGATGGGTTTGTTCGTTGTAAGCCCGGATGTGATAGCGGTTCAATATCGCTTTAACTTCTCGGACAATTCGATCGTTTTCTGTCTGCTGAATGAGACATCTCTCCATATCGATAATTTCGTGCGTTCTTTGTTGATAAAAGCCTGCAATCAGGGCGCCTTCCCGCTCCCCGATTGGAACCTGTGCTTTATTTCGATAATTCCAAGGATCGCTCATTCCAATCGTTGGATGAACCGTGACTTTTTCTATATCCACTTTTCCAATGCGGGCAAGCGTTTCTTTTACTATTTTTTGCTTATGGCGCAGTTGGCCGTCATAGCTTACATGCTGAAGCTGGCAGCCTCCGCATTGTTTGTATATAGGACAAGGCGCATCTGTCCGATCGGGGCTTGTTTCCGATAATTTCATGAGACGTCCGTATCCATAGCCTTTTTTTACTTTGACAACTTTGACTGTTCCCTTTTCTCCAGGCAAAGCATTCGGGACAAATAAAGGAAAGCCGTTGATTTTGGCTACTCCTGCCCCGTCATGTGTTAAATCTTCAAACAATACATCGTAATAATCATTTTTCTTCACTGGTGCTTCCATGTTGTTTTCTTCCTTTTTGATCAGAATGAACTGAAAAAATTGTATCACAACCGTAAAAATGACCCAAGTGATTTTATTATTGTCATAATAGGAAATACTATTGTAATGAAAATATAAAAGGGCGGCACGTAACATTGGTTGATGAAAAATCGTCTATATTAGCTGAAGGAGTGAATTTACATGGATCAAAGTTTTAAAGAGTCACTCATCGAACAGCTTATTGCCAACGGTGTTTACAAAGGGGAAGATGGACAACAATTATATGAATTGAACGTCATTGAGTTGTTAAAACTTGTCAATAAAATTGAAAGCGATCATTACCATTATGGAAAATAAAAATTTCGTTTTTCCAGCTTGAAAGCAAGGCTGTAAAAACAGCTGCACCTTTCTTTCATTACATTTTGTTTAACAAGCTGCCAGCAAAGCTTTTGCAGTGGTTTTTTTAAGCAAAATGTTGCAGACAAGTCATATAAATCGTTGAAATTAGCGCGGGGAGCCGCATTTCATCTATTCAAAAACGGTAAAGAGCAGCCTATTCGCTGCTCTTTTCAATTGGCGCGTTTTTTTCTGCTTTTTCTTTCGACATGATGATCTCAATATATTGATACAGGTTTTCAAATTCAGCAGGTAGGAGTCCTCCGTATTCGCCGTCCAAGTTTAACTGCATTTTGTCTTCTGTCTTTACTTTTATCCGATTGGCTTTTGTATAAATTACATTTTCACTGTGAATATGCTCGCCTTTTAATGCCAAGCTGGCAAGGCGAATAAACTCTGCGAGGCTGACTTTTTTCAAAATCAGTAAATCAAACATGCCATCATTTAAAATTGAGTCTGGAGCCAGCTTTTCAAACCCTCCGACCGAATTTGTCAAGCTGATTAAAAACAGCATGATCTCTCCTTGAAACAGCTTGCCATCATATTCAATTTCCACCTCTGTCGGATGGATGGAAGGGAGCATTTCAATGCCCTTTAAATAATAAGCAAGCTGTCCTAAAACGGTCTTTAATTTGCTTGGAACGTCATAAGTAAGCTCTGTTAATTTTCCGCCGCCGGCAATATTAATAAAATATTGGTTATTCACTTTTCCAATGTCTATTTTCCTTTTTACGCCGTTCAGCAGCGTATCGACTGCGTGCAAAATATTGTCGCGGGGAATGCCGATTGCACGGGCAAAATCGTTTGTAGTTCCGACGGGGATGATTCCGAGCGTCGGACGATTTTCCATGACTGCTAGCCCGTTCACAACTTCGTTCACCGTACCGTCTCCACCCGCAGCGATAATGAGGTCAAACCCGCGTTCAGCAGCCTGTTTCGCTGCATTTGTGGCATCTCCTTCACCGGTAGTAGCATGGCACGATGTTTCATAGCCGGCCTCTTCAAATTTAGCAAGAACTTCAGGGAGCTGTTTTTTGAAAGACTCTCGACCAGATGTGGGGTTATAAATGATTCTTGCGCGTTTCATTCACATCATCCTATACATTTCTATTGTAAAAATAGAATCATTAATAGATTATTCCTTTTTGCCAAAACAAACAAGTTTTTTCTATCATTTGTGTTCATTTATACTACTTTTGTCAATAAACGTTTATTCTATTTTTATTTTGATAAAACTGTTCGCCATTTAAACACTTTTTTCAAACTCCAGCTTCAAAAATTCACGGATGGGTTTTATTCCCATTTTACTATAAATAAAACACCCAGCTGCTAAGCTGAGCGTCTATTAAAATTATCGTTTCTTTATTTCTTGTAATAACAATTTGTTTACTAATTGCGGGTTGGCTTGTCCCTTCGTTTTTTTCATAATTTGACCGACTAGAAAGCCAATCGCTTTATCTTTTCCGTTTTTAAAGTCGATAACCGATTGCTCATTTTCATCCAATGTTTCGATGACAAGCTTTAAGATGGCACCTTCATCAGAAATTTGAACAAGCCCTTTTTCTTTCACGATTTTTTCAGGGTCTCCACCTTTTTCAATCAGCTCTTTGAACACTTTTTTCGCGATTTTGGAGGAGATGGTTCCATTTTCGATCAGCTTGATCATTCCTGCAAGACTTTCCGGGGTGAGCGCCACTTCAGACAACTCTTTTTGCTCTGCATTTAAATATGCTGATACTTCTCCCATCAGCCAGTTAGAAGCTTGTTTCGCATCAGCTCCAGCTTTAACTGTTGCTTCAAAGAAATCAGACATTTCTTTCGTCATGGTCAGCACTTTAGCATCATACGCTGGGAGTCCAAGCTCTTCAACATATCGTTTTTGGCGCGCATCCGGCAGCTCCGGAATCGATGACCGGACTCTTTCTTTCCACTCATCATCAATGTAAAGAGTGACTAAATCAGGTTCAGGAAAATAACGATAATCGTCTGATCCTTCTTTAACGCGCATTAAAATCGTTTTCCCTGTAGCCTCATCAAAACGGCGTGTTTCTTGTTGAATGACGCCGCCGGATAAAAGCACTTCCGCCTGACGTTTTTCTTCATATTCGAGCCCTTTGCGCACAAAGTTAAATGAGTTTAAGTTTTTCAATTCTGTTTTTGTGCCAAATTCTTTTTGTCCGATCGGGCGGAGCGAAATGTTTGCGTCGCAGCGAAGAGATCCTTCTTCCATTTTACAGTCGGATACGCCAGTATATTGAATAATCGATTTTAATTTTTCCAAATATGCATAGGCTTCTTCAGGCGAGCGGATGTCCGGCTCTGATACAATTTCAATCAGCGGTGTTCCTTGACGGTTAAAGTCTACAAGAGAATAGCCGTCGCCAGTATGCGTCAATTTACCAGCATCTTCTTCTAAATGAAGGCGCGTAATGCCGATTTTCTTTTTCTTTCCGTTCACTTCAATTTCAATCCAGCCGTTTTGGCCGATTGGCTGATCATATTGGGAAATTTGATATGCTTTCGGGTTGTCCGGATAAAAATAGTTTTTCCGGTCAAACTTTGTATAAGTAGCCACTTCGCAGTTCAATGCCATCGCAGCTTTCATTGCGAATTCAACGGCTTCTTTATTTAAAACGGGCAAAACTCCCGGGTATCCGAGGTCAATGACCGTTGTGTTTGTATTTGGTTCAGCACCGAAAGCGTTTGGTGCACTGGAAAAGATTTTCGATTTCGTTTTCAATTCCACATGTACTTCAAGTCCGATGACCGTTTCAAAGTTCATTAGTTCTCACCCCTTACAGTTCCGGTTTTTGTTTATGGAAGTCTGTTGCTTGTTCGTATGCATGGGCAACGCGATAAACGGTGCTCTCGTCAAAATGCTTGCCGATGATTTGCAATCCCAGCGGCAGGCCGTTGGCAAATCCGCAAGGTACGGAAATTGCAGGAACTCCGGCAAGGTTCACATTGATTGTTAAAATATCGTTCGCATACATCGTGAGTGGATCGTCAATTTTTTCGCCGATTTTAAATGCTGGAGTCGGGGTTGTCGGTCCGATGATGACGTCATATTTTTCAAAAACGTCTTCAAAATCTTTTTTAATAAGCGTGCGCACTTGCTGCGCTTTTTTGTAATAAGCATCATAATATCCAGAGCTTAATGCAAATGTACCGAGCATAATGCGGCGTTTTACCTCATTTCCAAAGCCTTCCGCGCGTGTTTGTTTATACATATCGATCAAGGTTTCAGCGTTGTCGGAGCGATAGCCGTAGCGGACTCCGTCAAAACGGGCGAGATTCGCAGATGCTTCGGATGAGGCAAGCAAATAATATGTAGCAATACCGTATTTGGAATGCGGCAAAGATACTTCTTCCCATTCTGCGCCCAATCCTTCGAGTACTTTTAAAGCAGCCAGTACGGACTCGCGCGACTCACGGCTTACCCCTTCACCTAAATACTCTTTCGGAACCGCAATTTTCAGCCCTTTAATATCTCCAGTTAAAGCGGATATATAATCAGGAACTTCCACATTTGCACTTGTGGAATCCATTGGATCAAGACCTGAAATGACTTGAAGAAGGTAAGCGTTGTCTTCAACAGTTCTTGTTATCGGTCCGATTTGATCTAATGAAGACGCGAATGCGACTAATCCGAAACGGGAGACTCGTCCATATGTAGGCTTCAAGCCAACAACCCCGCAGAATGCTGCCGGCTGGCGAATCGAGCCGCCTGTATCAGAGCCTAGTGCAAACGGAACTTCTCCTGCGCTGACAGCCGCTGCGCTGCCGCCGCTGGAACCGCCTGGAACCGCTTCTAAATTCCATGGGTTTTTCGTCTTTTTAAATGCGGACGTTTCAGTGGATGATCCCATCGCAAACTCATCCATGTTTAATTTGCCGATCGTAATCGCTTCAGCTTCTTCCAGCTTGCGCATAACCGTTGCATCATAAATTGGGTCAAAGTTTTCAAGAATTTTGCTTGCACAGGTTGTGCGTAAATCCTTTGTCACAATGTTATCTTTAATCCCTATCGGCATGCCAAACAATAAACCGTATGTATCTTTTTTTCCTATTTCATTATCCAGTTGTTTTGCTTTTTCCCGGGCTCGTTCTTCATCGAGGGTTAAGAAAGCTTCTACCTTTCCGTCGACTTCTTGAATGCGCTTGTAAGACTCGTCGACAAGATCGGAGACGGAAATTTCTTTTCGGTGCAGCATTTGTTTTAATTCAGATATTTTATGATCAAACAGAGCCATGTTCGCTTCGTCCTCCTTACTCAAGAATGGCTGGTACGCGGAATTGTCCGTCTTTTTGGTCAGGAGCATTTTTCAACGCAACTTCCCGTGGAAGACCCGGCTCAGGTTGATCTTCGCGCATGACATTTTTCATATCCAAAACGTGGGAAGTTGGTTGAACGTTCTCCGTATCCAATTCATTTAACTGCTCAGCAAACGTTATAATCGCGTCAAGCTGATTGGTAAACATCTCTGCTTCCTCTTCCGTAATTGCCAAGCGGGCAAGATGAGCAACATGTTTTACTTGTTCTTTCGAAATGCGTGACATCCCAATTCACCTCCACTTTTTCGAACACACTGCAATACTCTGATAATATCAAATTTTAGCCAGATAAAGCAACACCCACGAAATGTTGAAACAATATTGCACGAGGGCAGGCTGAAAAAAAGCCCCTCTTACAGATGATTTTCTTTTCACATGTAATTTTCAAAACGTCGAAGGACTTCAACCAAAAATTCAAATATAGGTACATTCGTCCAAACGTTTTATTCATTCGTGAATATAAAAATATTGTACGGTACATTATTCGGAGGTGAAAAACATGAGTTTTGGATTCGGTTCTTGTCAAGGCTACGGTTACGGAGGATATGACGGCGGATTCGGGTACGGTGGTGGATTCGGACACGGTGGCGGATTTGCCCTTATAGTAGTATTGTTCATTTTGTTGATCATTGTCGGTACTGCTTTTGTAAAGTGGTAAACACCGTTTAACCAAATGCCCGCCAAAAAACGATCAATATAAAGGTGATTTCAAAATCCCCCCTTTTTGAAATCACCTGTTTTCTTATTGAAAAACATGAACTGTCGGTTTGTCCTGCCCTGGCTCTCTAACGATGAGCGCTTCCGGACCTCTTGAAGAGTTGATGGTCACTTCCAGAGAAATATAGTCTTTGTAATATTCCACAACTTTCCCAGTTAAAAATTGCGTAAAGGCTATGACCTCTGTTTTTCCGTAAAACTGAACCGGTATTTCTATTTTCATTTGCTTCATTTCACCGTCTTGATAAAAAGCCTTCCCAATGACGCCTGTGTAGTTAGGGAAAAAGTCTTCAATATCTCCTTTTAAACGTTTAAATGTGTTGGCATCATCCGGTTTTTTCTTTGTTCCCTCTTCAGATGGGAAAAAGTAATACTCTTCGTTAATATTTTCCCACTTTCCGATATTTTCGCTTCCGCCATCAACGATTGTTCTTGCAAAAAAGTGCCCTGGAACAATCGAAGATTTAGGCGCTTGTTCGTAAAGGGAAACGACAATCGGCACTTTTTCTAATCCTTCTATATCTCGAAGCCTCTTCACAACCACTTGTGCGATTTCCTTCCCTTTCTTTTCAATGGTGGCCTTGTCTATTTTATTTTCTTTTTGGATGCCGTCTTCCGTGCGGTAATAATAAACAGAATTCAAGGCCAAACCGATCGACACTCCGCCAAGCTCAAGTGTTTTTTCATCTTTTTTTACAAGGTAATTATGTTCAAGTATATGCGTTACATAAATGGGACTTTTTTCGGAGCTTTCTGGCGGATTTAAACCTTCATTTTTGAAAGATTTATCCTTCCTTTTCGCTTCTTCTAAATCTTTTCCTTCCAGCTTGCGGCTAAGCCAGTTTTGGACAGTTTTTTTGTCTAAATATTGTCCTTCTTGAAACACATATTTATCCGTTGGAAACTTGTCGCTGGCCATCCGCATAAGACCAGTTTCAAATTCATCAACATCAAATCTTGTATTGAGATTGCTTGCCACAAGCCCTCGCGCTTCACTCGTTTTAAAAGGCACGAGCATCTTATAATAATCTTCCGAAATTCTGTATTTCGGAATAATTGCTTTTTCTTCCGTTGATTCTTCCGTCTCTTGTACAATTTGCTCCGGTTCTCCAATGTCCTGCGAGCATGCACTGAGCACAGCCATGCACGCTGCCGCTATGATCAAAAGTTTTTTCAAGGTACCTTCCCTCTCCTATTTCCTTAGTTCTTCAAGTAAACGAGACTCATCCCAAACCTCTATGTTTAATTCGCGAGCTTTTGCAAGCTTGCTGCCGGCATCTTCACCAGCGATTACAAGATCTGTTTTTTTGCTCACACTGCCAGTAACTTTTCCGCCTCTTGCTTCAATTTGTTCTTTTGCTTCATTGCGGGACATTTCAGCAAGCTTCCCTGTTAAAACGATTGTCTTACCGGCAAAATACGAATCCCCTTCATCTGAATTTGTCCGTTTCGGACCTTTATACGTCATATTGACGCCGAACGACTTTAATTCTTCAATCAATTCTTTTACTTCAGGCTGTTCAAAAAAAGTAGCGATGGAATCAGCCATTTTTTCTCCGATTTCCGGTATGTTGATTAATTGTTCTCTTGTCGCGCTTTGCAGCCGATCCATTGTTTCAAAATGCTCTGCTAAAATCTTGGCGGCTTTTTCCCCAACATAGCGAATGCCTAAACCGAATAAAAGGCGCTCCAGCGAATTTTCCTTCGACCGTTCAATCGCGTGCAACAAATTATCCGTTGATTTTTCACCCATCCGTTCAAGCTGAAGCAATTGGGGTTTTGTTAATTTGTATAAATCCGCTACATCTTGAATCAAGCCTTCTTTAAACAATTGGGTGATGACGCGCTCCCCTAGTCCTTCAATATTCATCGCATTTCGGGAAACAAAATGGATGAGCCCTTCGCGAATTTGCGCCGGACATTTTGGATTAATGCATCTAAGCGCAACTTCTCCTTCCAACCGGACCAGCTCGCTATTGCATTCAGGACAGTGCGAAGGCATCCGAAAATCCTGTTCATTGCCTGTTCTTCTGTCAACAAGAACATTTACAATTTCAGGAATGATGTCCCCGGCTTTTTTCACGACGACGAAGTCCCCAAGCTTAATATCTTTTTCCCGAATCAAATCTTCATTATGAAGGGAAGCTCGTTTGACGGTTGTCCCGGCAACCTTTACAGGCTCTAAGATCGCTGTTGGGGTAATGACGCCGGTGCGTCCGACAGCGAGTTCAATATCCAGCAGCTTCGTCACCACCTCTTCTGCCGGAAACTTATAGGCAATCGCCCATCTCGGGCTTTTCGCAGTTGCCCCGAGCGCTTCCTGCTGACGCAAACTATCAACCTTAATTACAACTCCGTCAATATCATACGGAAGCTGAGAGCGCTTTTCCAACAATTGATCAAGCAGCTCGATCACTTCGTCGATGTTTTTGCATTTTCTGCGTTCACGATTTGTTTTAAAGCCGAGTTCATCAAGCAAGTCCAATGCTTCACTATGAGAAGACACTCCGGTATCGCCAAGCTCTGCTATGTTATAGACGAAAATATCTAAATTTCGTTTCGCGGCAATTTTTGGGTCTAGCTGGCGCAAGGAACCAGCCGCAGCGTTTCTCGGATTGGCAAACGGAACTTCCCCTTTTGCAATGCGCTCCTCATTTAATTTCTCAAATGATGCTTTCGGCATAAATGCTTCCCCGCGCACTTCCATCGATAAATTTTTCTTTAGTCTCAAAGGGATCGAGCGGATCGTTTTTAAATTTTCCGTGATATCTTCCCCCGTCGTGCCGTCTCCTCGTGTTGATCCTTGTACAAACAGGCCGTTTTCATATCGAAGGGAAACCGCAAGCCCGTCAATTTTCAGCTCCACTACATATTCGACATCCCCAACTGCTTGGCGGACTCGCCTGTCAAAGTCACGCAAGTCCTGCTCATTAAAAGCGTTTGCCAAACTTAGCATCGGCACGCGGTGCGCCACTTTTCGGAAAGCATCTAAAACAGCGCCCCCCACCCGCTGGGAGGGAGAATCAGGGGTTTTCAGCTCTGGATATTTTTCTTCAAGTTCTATTAGTTCTCTCATGAGGCGGTCATACTCTGCGTCAGGAACAGACGGATTGTCAAGAACGTGATATTCATAATTATATTGATTCAAAAGCTTGTGCAATTCTTTTACACGGTTTTCTGCCGTACGTTTGTCCATATGTGTCAATTCCTTCCTTCAAATAGTTACTGTACTTTTTCAATTGGTGCAAATTTAGCAAGCAACCGTTTTATGCCGACAGGACTTGGAAATGCCACGTCAAGTTCTTGATCCTCCCCATCGCCTTTCACTCGGACGACAACACCGACACCCCATTTTCCGTGCACGGCTTTATCACCTACTGACCAAGCCTTTACATCTCCTCCCGTTGATTTCGCTCCGATTGTTCTATTTAGTTTCGGCTTTGGAGATTTCTTTTCATTTAAGTCTTCTAAAACCTCTTTCGGCATCTCTTCAATAAAACGAGATTCCGGGTTCATGTTTGTTCTTCCAAAAAGGGTCCTCATTTTCGCATTTGTTACATACAATTCTTCCTCTGCCCGCGTTATCCCGACGTATGCCAGCCGGCGCTCTTCCTCCATTTCCGCCTCTTCCATCAAAGCTCGGCTGTGAGGAAATACACCTTCTTCCATCCCGATCATAAATACAACCGGAAACTCTAAACCTTTTGCCGAATGGATCGTCATCAATAACACGGAATCTTTCTGCTCCGATTGCTCTTCATCAATGCGGTCAATGTCCGCAATCAAGGCCAAATCCGTTAAAAAGGCGACAAGGCTTTTGTCCTCATTTTGTTTTTCAAAGTTTTGAGTTACAGATAAAAATTCATCAATGTTCTCTAAACGACCTTGGGCTTCCAATGTTTTTTCCTGCTTAAGCATCTCCCTGTAGCCGGTTCTGTCAAGAATCTCTTCCACAAGCTCAGTAACGGACACATAGTCTTGCATTTGTGACAGCTGCTGGATCAATTCACGGAATTCCGTCAACACTTTCATAGCACGAGTGCTGACCCCGATATGTTCCATTTCTTCTAAAGCAGCAAACATCGAGATACCTTGCTGGGCTGCATAATTCATTATTTTTTCAACGGTTGATGCACCGATGCCCCGTTTCGGAACATTGATGATTCGCACCAAACTAATATCATCATTCTGGTTTGCCACTAGACGCATGTATGCAAGAATATCCTTGATTTCTTTCCGGTCATAGAACTTTATGCCGCCGACAATTTTATAATCAATATTCGATTTTAACAGCACTTCCTCTATGACACGGGACTGTGCATTTGTACGGTACAATACAGCAATATCGGAAAGTTTTCTTTTGCCTGATTGGACGAGCTCTTGAATTTGCTTGGCGACAAACTGGGCCTCCCCAATTTCGTGATCAGCCCGGTAGTAAATAATTTTTTTCCCCTCAGGGTTTTCCGTCCATAAATTTTTCGGCTTTCTGTTCATATTATTTTTAATGACTTCATTGGCCGCATGCAAAATACGCTTGGTAGAACGATAATTTTGTTCAAGCAAAATCACTTTAGCGTTCGGATAATCTTTTTCAAACGATAAAATGTTTCCGATGTCCGCCCCTCGCCAGCGATAAATCGATTGATCCGAATCGCCGACAACACAAATATTTTGAAAACGGGATGCCAGCATCTTTACAAGCGTGTATTGTGCGCGGTTTGATATGGATAGGTAAGCCTTTGAAGTTATCTCCAGCTTTTCCCCCCATTCACACCGTACGTGAGAGTTTCCCCTCATACGGCGTTCCACCAATCGGTTGTCATCTAAGCTACTATTTCATCGTTTCCAACCAATTTGCGAAGTTTGCTTCCTACGTTGGTTGTTATCAGTCAACGAATCACCACCATTCATGATAAAATGGTAGGTTTCGTTTCTCTTAGTCATACTCGAACCTGATAAGACGATGAATGTAGCTATGGCAACCGATTGACTAGTGGCTATCCCTCCATGATGTTTCCATCACTTCTTCGGTACTGTGCCACCGCTCTCACTGGCATAAAGATGAGTTATAGCTTTCCGCCTTTCCTCATCACCGTTTCATTGGTGGGTAAGACCTCCACGTTGCCAGCTTTCCACGTTCCGATGGTTCTATCTGTACATATGCACTTTTAGGTGAATCCTCTGGCCCTGCTGGCTGGACAGCGCCTGTAACGCTGTAAGGTGTTTCATAAAGACAATTCTTACTCCACCTCACCAGCACCACGAACCGTGGCGATACCATTTCTGGTACCTATACCTCTAGAGCCGTACATTCGGATTTTCGTCAGTTGGTTTTTGTGCACCAACATTCTCACCATGAGTGCTTTATAGACCCCCGGCCTATCCGCTGCACCCTCCACCTCTGGAGAGCTTTCGTCAACCTTACTTGTTACGGCAGCGTTCAGCCGACTTCACCGAGCTTATAACCACAAGATGCTTACCCATCTTGTCGCTATTCGGAGTATTAGGGAGAGCCTTTCGAGGCGTTACCCTCTCATTCGACTCTTCGAACCATCAGTTCTCCTAGCTTCAAAGCTAGTGCCTAACCTTTTCAGTTAGGAACGTGTCGCACTATCTTGATATTCATCAACATGAATGTATTGAAATTTCCGCTGATAATATTCGAGTACTTCTGGAACACGTTGAAAAAGCAGTATCGTTGACATAATGAGGTCATCAAAATCAAGAGCTTGGTTTTTCAACAATTTTTTTTGGTAGTCGATATATATATCGCTGACAATTTGCTCCCACACATCTCCTGCTTGACGAGCAAATTCCTCCGGGGAAATGAGATCGTTTTTCGCGCTGCTGATAGTGCCGAGAATAGCTCGAGGATCATATTTTTTAGGATCAATGTTTCGTTCTTTTAAAATCCCTTTGATGACAGACAATTGGTCTGATGTATCCAATATCGTAAAATTGCGATTGACGCCGATCCGGTCAATATCTCGGCGAAGGATTCGCACGCACATCGAGTGAAAAGTGGAAATCCATATTTCCTCAGCACCAGGGCCAAGCAGTTGTTCAATCCGGTCTTTCATTTCCCTCGCTGCTTTATTTGTGAAGGTAATAGCAAGAATATTCCAAGGTGCTACCCCTTTTTCTGCCATTAAATAAGCGATCCGGTGGGTGAGAACCCTTGTCTTGCCGCTGCCTGCACCCGCCATGATTAAAAGAGGACCTTCCGTATGCTTCGTCGCTTTTTGCTGCTGTTCATTCAAACCTGAGAGGAGCTGCTCAGTCAAAAAATGCATTCAACACTCACCTCATTTTCACTTTCTTTACCCTTTAACAGCGCGGACGGTTTCAAGCGCTGATTGTAAATTTTCATAAATGGCATTCCCGACAACGATGATGTCAGCGTGCTCGGCCATTTCTTTTGCTTGCGCAGCATTTTGAATGCCGCCCCCATAAATAAGCCTAGTATTCGTTAAAACCGATTTCGCTGCTTTTACTGCTTCAACATTGCCGTACGTTCCGCTATATTCTAAATAAAAGAGCGGAAGATGAAACATGTTCTCCGCCATTCTCGCATACGCTTTAATATCATCCAAATCAAGCTCCGTCTTTGCTTCGGTCAATTTTGCCGCTTTGCACTCTCCATTTAAAATGCAATAACCTTCCATTAAAATATCATTCCAGTTCATAATGTCACCAAACTCTTTCATTGCTTGGTGATGCAGCTCTGTAATCCATGTAGTATTTCGGCTGTTTAAAACCGTCGGAATAAAATACAAATCAAATCCTGGAACAATCGATTCTAAATTCGATACTTCCAGCACGCATGGAACGAGAAAACGCCGCACCCGCGAAAGCAAAGAAAGAACATTATCTTCCGTTACATTGTCGCTTCCTCCAATGATAACAGCGTCCGTTTTTGATTCACAAATTTTTTCAAGCTGTTCATCGGAAATGGCTTTATCCGGATCGAGCTTAAACACATGTCTCCACTCGTTCACATCATACATACATAATCCTCCATTTCATATACCATTTCATTATTATATCAAATTATAATAGGACAAAAAAATGGTGAATCAATGAAAGTCTGTAGATGTTTAGAAAGAGTTTTTTTAATGGGAGGGGATTTTCAAGCTAAATTGAAGAAGCCTTTCAGAGTTTTAAAAGTTCTAAACTAAAAAAGAGCTGCTGATTTCACCCAGCAGCCCAATTTATGACGAAGCGTTGTCATCTTTAATTCTTTCAAGCGCCATTGCATAAGCATCATTTCCGTAATTCAAGCACCGCTTTACCCGGGAGATTGTCGCTGTCGATGCACCTGTTTCTGTTTCAATTTTATGATACGTATAGCCTTCCTGAAGCATTCTTGCAACTTCAAACCGTTGGGCAAGCGATTGGATTTCATTGACGGTGCAAAGGTCATCAAAAAAACGGTAGCATTCCTCCAAATCTCTTAAAGAAAGGATAGCCCGGAACAATTGGTCTAACTCTCTCCCCCGCAGCTTGTCAATTTGCATGCATCATTCTCCTTTCTCAGCTGAATTTTGAAAAGCCTTATCCAAATCTGGCACGATATTGATCCAAGTATGGCCGGGAACTAATTTTACTTGTTCTTCATTTTCATAAGGAAGGATGCGTCCGTTCACATTTTTCCAATCGACCCTTTTCATCATACCTTTTTGCAAAAGAATCCCTTCGCCCCCAGAGTTTAAATCAATTGTTCTGCGGCCGTAATCATCAAGGAAACGATGATCCATTTGGACAATAAAAATGTTGTCTAAAAGAACAGGTTCTTCCGTTTCCCGATCGACTGTCAGTTCGTCCCCGGAATACCGCTTATAGCGGCCTAGCTGCTGATCGAATACATATTTAATGCGCCATTCCGGTTTAGAACCATAGGAAACAACAGCTTCTAACATTTCTTCTCCAGAAATGCCGCTTATTTCTTCATCTGAAAGAAAAGGCAACGGGGCAACTTCCTTTGTCATTGAATACCCGTTTTCTTTTGCTCCTTTTACGACATTTTCAAAAGAAATATACGAGTTATGAGGAGCTTTCCGGGTTGAATCCCGCCAAAACAGCGTACCATCATAAAACAGACCGTTTAAATAGTCTAGATGCTCTGACTCCAGCATTTCTTTAGCAGTGGGACTCCAGCCGTGGCTGATATAAATTGCTTCATACCCTTTACTCAAATCGACAAAATATTCCCGAGCACTTCTGACTGGACCGATAATTTTTGGCTTCTCGCTTTGATAAATGGCTAAAAAGCGCGTGATCGTGCCTTCAGCTAAAGCCTCGTAAACAATATCCGCTTTATTTAATCCTGATTGAGGCCTCGCTTTCGGATGGTTGTTAATCGTGACAGCAATTGGGCGGCTGTCAATATTTCCGGTCGCAGCATTTCCTGTCAAAGGGCTTACGGCTGTTTCTTTTTCAATTGGCTGATTTTCAGATGATGACGGTTCGTCATTTGTTTTCTCTTTTTCTTTTTCATTCGTGCAAGCTGTTATAAAGACAAAGAAAAGCATCGTAAATAAAATCAATGTCCTTTTCATTCATTCACAACCTTAACTAATTTATCCCTTTTATATTTTAACGTATTATTGTCGGAAAGAGTATTGTTTTTTTCATAACATCATAAATTCCTTCCTGTGTAATCCGAATATATGGTAAATGTGTGGAAGATAAAAAGAGCAGGCTGTGAATCGGGTCTAAAAATTTATAGCCCTTTTCTCTCATAATCTGGACCAAACCATTTTCTTCCTTAATGACCTCTTTAAATTCTTTCGATGACGCAGCGCCGTTAATGTTAAGAGGCATTTCATAAATCACTTGGCCATTTTCCGTTAATACTATTCCCCCGCCAATTTCTTTCAATCTGGAAAATGCATGCATCATATCTTGTTTGTTTTTCCCTATCAACACCACATCTCCAGTCGTTGAATAAGTGCTTGCAAAGCCTTTTATCCCCTTTGCGAAGCCTTTTAACATTGTATTGATCCGCCATTTCCCTTTTTTATCGATGACAGCGAGGAAGCTTTCGTCATGATCTAGCGGAAGTTCATCAACGAAGTTGTCAATAGTGATGGAATACGGCTCAATAATAACCGTGTTTCTCATTTTTAATCCCATCGGCATAGAAAATTGAAGATCATCCATTGTCAAATCCCAATCAATTTCAAGCGGTGCAACTTCATATTTGTTCCAGTCTGCTTGAGGGAAATGATCAAACACCTGACCGTCCTTATGAATCCATTTCCCTTTCGCCAAAACAGCCACTGGGTTCGGGTTATTTTTCGCTTCCAGGAAATTGATGGAGGCTAACCTACCAGGACCGATTACTCCCAATTTTGAATCAAGCATATAATATCTAGCAACATTGTACGTTGCCATTTTATAAGCCTCAAACTCTGGAATTCCGGCCTCCAGCGCTATTTGAATGGTCTGATTAATCATTCCATTTTCATAAAAAGCAGGCGTTGAACCATCCGTTGTAAAAAACATTTCGTCAAAACGATTAACTCCAAATGCAAGCAGCTCTTCCAACAATTTCGGCAAATCCGGCCGTATTGAAGAATAGCGGAGCGGCACGCTGTATCCGCATAACAATCGATTGTATACTTCTTCTCCGCTAATAGATTCGTGATCGGAATCGACACCAAATAATTTCATTTTTGTCAATGTTTTTCGAGAAGCCCCTGGAAAATGGCCTTCTACACGCTTCCCGACCTTTTTTGTCTCATGAATCCAGTGTAAAAACAAGTCATCCCCTAAAAGAAGCTTTGGCCAGCCTGTCAATTCTCCTCCTTGAATAACGGCTGGATGCTCGATCCATTGTTTCACGATATCTGGCGGAATGAGTTGATCTTCTTCTCTGCATTCCGTTTGCAAGTCATAGCGGGCCCACCAAAAAAACTGAACTGGAGAAGATTGCATATCTTCAACAAAAGAAAACGCTTTCTTTTTTGGGAATTGTAATAGCAAAAATAGGTTATCGCATATTAGTGTTGTAGTTCCCGTTTGCGATACATGTTGTGCAAGCGAATGAGGATTATATAATTGAAACGGATGGGCGTGCGGTTCAATATAGCCAGGAACTAAATAAAGTCCTTTGCAATCAAATATTTCCGTATTTGCTGTTTTTTCCGGCTCCTCATTGCCGACATAAATAATGCGGTCTTTATAAATCCAAATATTTGACTTCACCCACTGGTTTAAATATGGATGTAAAAATACTGCATTTTTCAGCCACAAGGTTGGTGCTAATCTATTTGAAACGACATCTATATGTTCACGAATTTCATGGGCTTTCCAAAAAGCACCAGATCGCATGATCTGCTCAGTCCTCCTCAATTAAAAGTAATTACTCAAAATAGTGACTCTGTTACTTTATATATTAACATATGAAAAATATTAAAGCACTAAAGTTTCTTACAAAATTTTGAACTTGGGATAACGGTGCAGAGGCTTTCTTGATTGATCGTTTCCTAATAGAAGAAACGCTGGTTTATTTTTAATAATGAGCGGTCAAGATAGGAAGTTGTTTAAGAAGAAGCTATGTCAAAAATGCCGATTACATTCCTTTATAAAATGAAAAGGACAGGAACAACCTCCTGTCCCATTGGAAAGGTTTATAAAATATGTGGTAGATATGTCTTTTATTTATTAGTATTCATCGGTTCGGAATATTGAAAGCCAAATTCGTTATAGTGCGCGATAGCCGATGTCTTTACGATAAAACAAACCTTCCGTCTCAAGCTCTTTTAATTGCTTGTACACTTTTTCTTGCGCATTTTTTAAATTATCTCCAAATGACGCCACAAGGTATACACGACCCCCGTCTGTTACAAATTGGCCGCCTTCCTCTTTTGTTCCGGCATGGAATAAAAGGGCATCCGCACCAACCTTTAACAAACCGATCGGTGTTCCTTTCTTATAGCTGCCCGGATAGCCTTCCGCCGCCACAACGACTCCCAACACCGCTTGATCTGTCCATTCAAGTTCAACCGGTTCTCCTTTTAACACTTTCAACATCACATCGATAAGGTCTGATTTTAGCCGAGGAAGAACTACCTGTGTTTCTGGATCTCCAAAACGCGCATTGAATTCAATCACCTTCGGGCCGTCTTTTGTCAGCATGAGGCCGGCATAAAGAATACCGGTAAATGCCGCTCCTTCATTTTTCAAAGCTTTCGCTACCGGCTTTAAAATTTTCTCTACAGACTCTTGAACAACATCATCAGAAATTTGCGGGACAGGAGAATAAGCCCCCATTCCACCTGTATTCGGTCCTTTGTCTCCGTCAAAGGCCCGCTTATGATCCTGCGCAATCACCATCGGGTAAATGTTTTCCCCGTTTACGAAAGCCATAAGGGAAAACTCTTCACCTGTCAAAAATTCTTCAATTACAACGGATTTTCCTGCTTCTCCCAGCTTATTTTCCTTTAAATAGCCGGACAGCGTGTCAATTGCTTCTTCATTTGTCGTCGCAACAACGACACCTTTTCCCGCCGCAAGCCCATCCGCTTTAATCACAATCGGGGCGCCTTTTTCTTCTACATATTGCTTCGCTTTGGCAAAATCAGAGAACGTTTCATAATTGGCAGTCGGAATGTTATATTTTTTCATTAAATTTTTTGCAAATGATTTGCTTCCTTCAATAATTGCCGCTTCTTTCCTCGGTCCGAATACAGTTAATCCAGCGTCTTCAAATTCGTTGACAATACCGTTCATTAAAGGAATTTCAGGACCGACAATGGTTAAATCAATGTTGTTTGTTTTGGCAAATTGGATCAATTCGTCTGTTTGTTCTTCTGAAATCGGAACTCTTATTGCAACGTCTTTCATACCATCATTGCCAGGCGCGACATACACTTTTTCAACGAGAGGGCTTTTGGCCGCCTTCCAAGCGATCGCATGCTCACGGCCCCCTTTTCCAATAACAAGTACTTTCATCATCAGTCATCCCCTTTCTTAATGTTTGAAATGACGGACTCCAGTAAAGACCATTGCAATTCCGTATTCATCCGCTTTTTTTATCGAATCTTCATCGCGAATGGATCCGCCTGGTTGTATGATTGCTGTAACTCCTGCTTTCGCTGCTTCTTCAACGGTGTCAGGCATTGGGAAGAACGCATCTGATGCAAGTGCACTGCCTTTCGCTTTCTCGCCAGCCTGTGCAATCGCGATTTTGGCAGCACCAACCCGGTTCATTTGGCCTGCACCAACACCAACGGTCATTTCATCTTTTGCCAAAACAATCGCATTTGACTTGACGTGCTTCACGACTTTCCAGCCAAGCTTTAAGTCCTTCCATTCTTGTTCAGTCGGTTGTCTTTTTGTTGGGATTGAAATGTTCGCGTCATCGAGCGTATAAATATCTTGATCTTGAACAAGAAGGCCGCCGTAAACAGATGTCAGCTGCTTCTCCGGTTGGAATTTTTTCGAAAAGTCGATCGTTAACAATCGAATATTTTTCTTTTTCGTTAATATTTCAAGAGCTTCTTGGCTAAACGAAGGGGCAATGATAATTTCCAAAAAAATTTCGCTCATTTTTTCAGCCGTTTTCTGATCAACTTCACGATTCAGTGCAACAATGCCGCCGAAAATTGAAGTCGGGTCCGCCTCATATGCCCGATTATAAGCTTCAAAAATGGTTTCACCTGCGCCGACGCCGCACGGATTCATATGCTTAACAGCGACCGCTGCCGGTCCATCAAATTCTTTGACAATGCTAAGTGCCGCATCCGCATCTTTAATGTTGTTATACGACAATTCCTTTCCATGGAGCTGAACGGCTTCGGCAATAGATGATGGAGGCGTGATCGGCTTTTTATAGAACGTTGCCTGTTGGTGAGGATTTTCCCCATAACGAAGGGATTGCTTCCTTTCAAATGTCACAGTAATCGATTCAGGCTCTTCTTCCCCTGCCTGCTCTGTTAAATATTCCGCAATCAGTGCATCGTATTGAGCAGTATGCCGGAATACTTTGGCAGCCAGCTTCCGTTTTGTTTCTATGCTTACTTCTCCGTTCTCTTTCAGTTCGGCTAAAATGACGGGATAATCTTCAGGATCAACGACAACTACTACATCTTGGTGATTTTTTGCAGCAGCCCGAAGCATCGTCGGCCCGCCGATGTCAATGTTCTCGATCGCTTCCTCAAAAGTCACGCCATCTTTGGCAATTGTCTCTTTAAACGGATATAAATTCACAACGACTAAGTCAATCGGTTGAATACCGTTTTCCTCCATCTGCTTCATATGGTTATCATTGCTGCGAACCGCAAGCAGCCCCCCGTGAATAGCAGGATGCAGCGTTTTAACTCTTCCGTCCATAATTTCCGGAAAACCGGTTACTTCCTGAATTCCAATGACATCTATTCCATTTTCCTCAAGAAGCTTTTTCGTTCCGCCAGTGGAGATTACTTCGATCCCAAGATTGACAAGCTCTTGCACAAACGGAATGATGTTTGCTTTATTAGATACACTGACAATTGCCCGTCTGATTGTCATGCTTTCACCTCTAATTTTTCTAAAATTTTTCCTATTGTTTCAGGATAAAATGAATGCTCGATTTTATGGATTTTCTCTGCAAGTGTATTAGCATCATCATCTTCGCTGATTTCAACCGCACGCTGAGCGATGATCGGACCTGTATCCATTCCTTCATCAACATAATGGATGGTGACACCCGTAATTTTTACGCCGGCACGGAGCGCTTGTTCAATTGCATGTTTTCCCGGAAATGCAGGAAGCAAGGAAGGATGTATATTCACAATTCTCCCCGCAAAAGCGTCAAGAAGAGTGTGGCCGATTAAACGCATGTAGCCGGCCAGCACGATAAAGTCCACTTGATAGTGCCTCAATTGCTGTAAAATATCTTCTTCAAACTGTTCCTTCGACTCATATTGCTTCGGATCAAAAACAAAAGCAGGAATCTGCTCTTTTTCTGCCCGCTCCACTACTTTAGCACCGGGTTTATCACAGACTAAAAGCATCACATTTGCTTTTAGCTTCCCGCTCTTTACATGGTCTACAATCGCTTGGAAATTAGAGCCGCTCCCGGATGCAAACACCGCGATCCGCTTCATGAAAAAGGCCCTCCTTTCAACCGAATTCCGCTTCCTTCTTTTACCCGGCCGATGAGAAAAGCCTTTTCTCCCAGCTTTTCAAGCTCATTGAGGCACTGCTGAACAACATCTTCTTCGACCGCCAGAACAAAGCCGATTCCCATATTGAACACTTCAAACATTTCAGACAAATCGATATTTCCTTGCTGTTGAATAAAGGTAAAAATCGGATAAATCGGCCATGAACCGAAATCGATTTCTGCTCCAAGCCCTTCCGGAAGCATTCTCGGGATGTTTTCAATAAACCCTCCTCCGGTAATATGGGCCATGCCGTCAACTTTATATGCTTTCACAAGCGGCAGGACGGAAGAAACATAAATTTTTGTCGGCTTTAGCAATTCTTCTCCGAGCGTTTCGGTTAGAGGCTCGTATATTTCATGTAAATCAAGCTTATTTTCTTCCAAAAGCACTTTGCGAACGAGTGAATAACCGTTTGAATGGATGCCGTTTGATGAAAGGCCGATGAGAAAGTGCCCAGGCTTGATCCGTTCGCCTGTGACAATGTTTTCTTTCTCGACAACACCGACAGCAAAGCCGGCAATGTCGTATTCATCTTCATCATATACGCCGGGCATTTCCGCTGTTTCTCCACCGATGAGCGCACAACCCGCCTGCAGGCAGCCATCGGCAACACCTTTAACAATTTTTTCAATTTTTTCAGGGTCTGCTTTCCCGAGCCCCAAATAGTCCAGGAAAAAAAGCGGCTCCGCACCTTGTGCCAAAATGTCGTTTACACACATAGCCACAGCGTCTATTCCAATCGTATCGTGTTTATCCGCCATAAAGGCAAGCTTCAGCTTCGTTCCCACTCCGTCTGTTCCGGAAACAAGCACCGGCTCTTTATATCCTAAGCTTGCCAGATCAAACATTCCGCCAAAACTGCCGATCCCTCCTAAAACACCGGGACGCTTCGTTTTTTCCACATGCTTTTTCATGCGGCGAACTGCTTCATAGCCCGCATGAATGTCCACACCTGCTTCTCTATACGCTTTGGACATGAATTATCCTCCTTCGGTCTGTCATATTAGCCTTTCTCATGAGGAAGAATCGTATCTTCATAAATGTCTGTCGGATATTTTCCTGTAAAACATGCCATACATTGCCCGCGAAATTCACCTTCATATTTCCTTCCGATCGCATCCAGCATCCCTTCTGTGCTTAAGAAAGCAAGACTATCGGCGCCAATGATGCTGCGAATTTCTTCTACAGTATGAGAAGAAGCGATCAGCTCCTCATGAGTGGAGGTGTCAATACCGTAATAGCAAGGGTTGGCAATCGGCGGTGAACTGATGCGGACATGCACTTCCGTTGCCCCTGCTTCCCGCAGCATCTTGACAATACGCTTCGATGTCGTTCCTCTTACGATTGAGTCATCCACCATGACAACCCGTTTGCCTTCCACTACCCCACGGACAGGGGAAAGCTTCATTTTCACTCCTTGCTCCCGCAATGATTGGGACGGCTGAATAAACGTACGGCCGACATATCGGTTTTTAATTAAACCGAGCTCGTACGGTATACCGGATGCCTCGGCATAGCCGATCGCCGCAGATATGCTGGAATCCGGAACTCCAGTCACTACGTCCGCCTCTACAGGCGCTTCTATCGCAAGCCGTTTGCCGAGATTTTTTCTTGCAGTATGAACATTTATTCCTTCCACATTGCTGTCAGGGCGTGAAAAATAAACGTATTCCATCGTACAAATCGCACGGTTAATCGTTTTGGAAAAACGTTCGCTTTTCAGTCCTTCACCATTGATGATGATAAGCTCGCCAGGCTCAACGTCCCTTTCGAGCTGAGCTCCAACAGCATCAAAAGCGCAGGTTTCCGAAGCGACAACATATGCATCACCGAGACGTCCGATAGATAAAGGACGGAGTCCGTTCGGATCAAGGGCAATCATCAGCTCTGTTTCCGTCATGATTAAAAAGGCGTATGCCCCTTTAATCATCGTAAGCGCGTTTTTCACTTTATCTTTTAGCTCTAAATAGCCGCTTCTTTTAATTAAATGAGCAAGAACTTCTGTATCTGACGTTGTTTGAAAGATGCTTCCTTGATTTTCAAGCTGATGCTTCAATCCGGAAGCATTCACTAAATTTCCGTTGTGAGCTAATGCGAGACCGCCTTGCTCCGATCGAAAAAGGAACGGCTGGACGTTTTCATAGCCGCCTCCTCCAGCCGTCGCATAGCGAACATGGCCAATAGCTCCTGTTCCTTTTAAATTGTCTACCCCATTGGCAAACACTTCTGTGACAAGTCCTTCCCCTTTAAACCCTGTCAGTTTTTCGCCGTCTGTTACGACAATCCCTGCCCCCTCTTGTCCGCGATGCTGAAGGCTGTGCAGACCGTAATAAGTGATTTGAGCAGCGTCCTTATGACCCCATATGCCGAATACACCGCATTCTTCATTTAGCCCCTTTATTTCAGCAAGCATGGGATAGCTCCTTTCCAAGCTTGTTCTAACTCTTCCACTGATGCTTGAATCAATGTTTCTCCATTGCCGTTGACAATTTTAAGAATTCCGCTGTTTGTGACCGTTCCGATAGCTTCAGCTTGAACAATCTTTTCAAACGCCTCTTTGTTTTCCGGTTTTACGGAAACGACGATGCGGGACTGGGATTCGCTGAACAGCCCTGCCAATGCATCACCGTTGATCGTTATTTCCGCTCCAAGGCCCGTTCCGATTAAGCATTCACTTAGCGCAACGGCCAGGCCTCCTTCGGCAACGTCATGAGCCGACTGGACAAGCCCTTCGCGAATGGCAGCTAACAGCTGATCTAAACGTTGCTTCTCTTCTTCCAGGTCAATTTCCGGCGCTTTGCCAAAGATCTTGCCTTCAAGCATTTTTTGCAATTCACTTCCGGAAAATTCCGGTTTCGTCTCACCGAGCAAATAAACGATGCTGCCCGTCTCTTTAAATGATTGCGTTGTAATATGATCTGTATCTTCAATAAGTCCGACCATCCCGACAACCGGAGTTGGATAAATAGCTGTTCCGTTCGTTTCATTGTACAAGGAAACATTTCCGCCAATGACAGGTGTATTTAAAGCTAAGCACGCTTCGCTCATGCCGTCCACCGCTTTTTCAAGCTGCCAAAAAATCTCCGGTTTCTCCGGGCTGCCGAAGTTTAAACAGTCTGTAATAGCGAGCGGCACCGCTCCTGAACATACGATGTTTCTTGCTGCTTCACTAACTGCAATTTTTCCGCCGACTTCTGGATCTAAATATAAATAGCGTGAGTTGCAATCGGTTGTCATCGCCAAAGCTTTTTTCGTCCCTCTGATTCTTAGGACAGCCGCATCAGAACCGGGCGCTACAACAGTGTTCGTCCGCACCATATAATCGTATTGGTCATATACCCACTCCTTGCTGGCTATCGTTGGCTGTTTCAGCAATGCAAGAAGCGTTTCTTTGTAATCGTCAACTTTTGGAACATAGGGCGGCATGCTTTGAAACTGGCGATAATATTCAGGTTCTTTAGACGGTTTATAGTAAACAGGCGCATCTTCCGCAAGCGCATCAACAGGAATTTCCGCAACGATTTCTCCTTTATGAATAAGGCGCAGCATCTTGTCATCTGTAACTTTACCAATCGGTGCAGCCTCCAGATCATATTTTTTAAACAGATCAATGATTTCCTGCTCCCGCCCTTTTTTAATTACGAGAAGCATTCTTTCTTGCGATTCGGATAACATCATCTCATAAGGAGTCATTCCTGCTTCCCGCTGAGGAACAAGATCCAAGTTCATTTCAATTCCTGAGCCCGCCTTGCTCGCCATTTCTGCCGATGAGCTTGTAAGCCCCGCTGCTCCCATATCTTGAATGCCGACAAGTGCATCAGATTTGATTACTTCAAGGCAAGCTTCCAAAAGCAGTTTTTCCATGAAAGGATCTCCAACTTGAACAGCCGGACGCTTTTCTTCGGAAGCTTCCGACAATTCTTCGGAAGCAAATGTAGCACCGTGAATGCCGTCTCTTCCGGTTTTGGCTCCGACGTACATCACTGTATTGCCGACACCAGTTGCTTGCCCTTTTTTGATATCTTCATGGTTTATGAGTCCGACACACATCGCATTGACCAGCGGATTTCCTTCATAGGAAGCGTCAAACTGCACTTCTCCTCCAACGGTTGGAATTCCGATACAGTTACCGTATCCGGCAATGCCAGCGACAACTTCTTCAAACAAATATTTGACACGCGGGCTTGTAAGTTCCCCAAAGCGAAGAGAGTTAAGGAGAGCGATTGGTCTGGCTCCCATCGAGAAAACATCGCGAATAATGCCTCCGACTCCTGTTGCTGCACCTTGATACGGTTCAATTGCAGAAGGGTGGTTATGGCTTTCTATTTTAAAGACGACGGCTTGATTGTCGCCGATATCAACAATCCCTGCTCCTTCACCAGGTCCTTGCAGCACACGTTCTCCTTTTGTTGGAAACTTTTTTAATACTGGTTTTGAATTTTTGTAGCTGCAATGCTCTGACCACATAACAGAAAAAATTCCAATTTCCGTGTAATTCGGCAATCGTCCTAATATTTTTTCAATGAGGGCAAACTCCTCATCACTAACTCCCATTTGCTTATAAATTTTGTCGTTTTTTATCATTTCTGGACTTGGTTCAAGAATTTGTGACATGAGCTTCCCTCCAACTTCTTACAATCGATTGAAACAATTTCAACCCGTCTGTGTTTCCTAAAAGTTCGCTGACTGCCCGTTCCGGATGCGGCATCATTCCAAGAACATTGCCGCGTTTATTTACGATGCCTGCAATGTTATTTAAGCTTCCGTTCGGATTATCTTGATACGTAAAAACAATTTGCTTGTTTGCGATTAACTCTTCAAGAGTTTTTTCATCACAATAATAATTTCCTTCCCCATGTGCGATCGGAATGGTGATAATTTCGCCTTTATCATATTTGTTCGAAAACATCGTTTCGTTGTTTTCCACCTTTAATTTCACAGGGCGGCAAATAAATTTCAGCTTCTCGTTCCGTCTCATGGCACCCGGAAGAAGACCAGCCTCAAGCAAAATCTGAAACCCGTTGCAAACACCAAGTACAGGCTTCCCTTCATCTGCAGCTTTCACAACTTCCTTCATGACATTGGCAAAACGGGCAATGGCTCCGCTGCGCAAATAATCGCCGTATGAGAAGCCGCCGGGAAGGAGAATGCCATCGAAGCCACTTAAATCTTGAGCGTCATGCCAAACGTATTCGACTTCCTCTCCCAGTTCGTCTTTAATGGCATGGTACATGTCAACGTCACAATTGGAACCCGGAAAAACGATCACGGCAAATTTCACTTGACGGCTACCTCCTCTATTTCATAACGGTAGTCTTCAATCACAGGATTTGCTAAAAGCTTTTTACACATTTCGTCTACAATCTCTTCGACATTTCGATCCGTTTTTCCGATTGCTAGCTCCATGTACTTCCCGATCCGAACATCTTCCACTTCGTTGAAATTCATTGAATGCAGGGCATTTTTCACCGCATTTCCTTGAGGATCAAGCACACTTTCACGCAATGTAACATATACTTTTACTCTGTACATGGAACTGTACCTCCTAAACGTTTTAAAATTTCTTTATAAGCATCCGTCAAATTGCCGATATCCCGGCGGAACACATCTTTATCAAGCTTTTCATTTGTATGTTTGTCCCAAAGTCGGCACGTATCAGGGGAAATTTCATCTGCAACAACAAGCGTTCCGTCGTTTAGCAAGCCAAATTCAAGCTTAAAATCTACTAGTCTCACGTTTCTTTCATGAAAATGCTTCAATAAAATATCGTTTACTTTGAAAGCTAATGTTTTTATTTCATCCAGCTGCTCTTTATCCGCAAGCTCTAGTAGTTCAATATGGAAACTGTTAATTAAAGGGTCTCCCAGGTCATCATTTTTATAGTAGAACTCAATGATCGGCTTTTTAATCTCAGTTCCTTCAGCAATGCCCAATCTTTTGGACAAGCTTCCTGCCACAATATTTCGTACAACTACTTCAATCGGAATGATTGTCACCCGTTTGACAAGCTGTTCATTTGACGAAATTTTTTGAACAAAGTGGGTCGGAATGCCGTGTTCATTTAACTTTTCAAACAGCAAACTTGAAATTTCATTGTTTAGCTGTCCTTTGCCTACAATCTCAGCTTTTTTCTCCCCATTAAACGCGGTAGCGGAATCTTTATAATAAACAAGAAAAATATTGGGATCGTCTGTTTCATAAATTTTTTTCGCTTTTCCTTCGTACAGCAATGAGCGCTTTTGAACGGTCATGATCATGCCTCCTAATGCGGAATATTGGACTTCCATTTTATGTCAAGGGGCAGGGCAGTTTTTGCGATTTGCCGAGCCCCATTTGGACATCTACTGTTCTAATCCACAGCGTTTAAAAATGTAATCCACATTTTTCAAATGGTAATTGTAATCGAAGCAGTCATCGATTTCTTCTTTCGAAAGCTTTGTTGTAATTTGTTTTTCCGCTTCGATCAGCTCTCTAAACGGAACTTGGCGCTCCCACGCTTCCATCGCTTTCGGCTGAACTAAATCGTATGCTTCTTCACGTGTCATACCTTTATTGATCAGCGCAAGCAAAACCCGCTGTGAGTAAATCAATCCCAGCGTTTTCTCCATATTGCGCTTCATATTTTCCGGGAAGACCGTCAAGTTTTTCACAATATTGCCAAATCGATTTAACATGTAGTTCAACGCGATCGTAGCATCTGGCAAAATGATGCGCTCTGCCGAAGAATGAGATATGTCGCGCTCATGCCACAATGGAACATTTTCGTAAGCCGTCAGCATCATTCCGCGAATGACCCTTGCCATTCCTGTCATGTTTTCCGATCCGATCGGATTGCGCTTATGCGGCATTGCAGATGAACCTTTCTGTCCTTTGGCAAAAAACTCCTCCACCTCGCGAGTTTCGCTCTTTTGCAAGCCGCGAATCTCAACTGCAAACTTTTCAATCGATGTAGCAATTAAAGCAAGCGTAGCCATGTACTCGGCATGTCGATCACGCTGCAATGTTTGCGTCGAAATCGGCGCCGGCTTTAAACCGAGTTTTTCACACACATACTGCTCCACAAACGGATCAATGTTGGCATAAGTGCCGACTGCTCCGGAAATTTTGCCGACTTCAATCTCTTCTCTTGCGCGTTTAAACCGCTCTAGATTTCGCTTCATTTCTTCATACCATAGCGCCAATTTCAAACCAAACGTTGTCGGTTCTGCATGCACCCCGTGCGTACGCCCCATCATGACGGTGTATTTATGCTCCAACGCTTTATCTCTTAAAATAGCGATGAAATTTTCCAAGTCTTTTTGTAAAATTTCGTTCGCTTGCTTTAGCAAATAAGATAAAGCGGTATCCACGACATCAGTGGAGGTCAATCCGTAATGCACCCATTTTCGTTCGTCGCCAAGCGTTTCTGATACAGCACGGGTAAACGCCACTACGTCGTGCCTTGTTTCCTCTTCAATTTGCTTAATTCGGTTCACATCAAATGAAGCACGTTCACGCAGTTTTTTTACATCTTCCTTCGGGATCACACCAAGCTCCGCCCACGCTTCACATGCTAAAATCTCCACTTCAAGCCAAGCTTTAAAGCGGTTTTCTTCCGTCCAAATCGCGCCCATTTCAGGACGTGTGTATCGTTCAATCATTCCTGCAACCTCCTATTGATCTCTCCGTCTTGTTTATGAATAGCTTGTCAAACATTCCAAATTTGAGTCGATTCGATATATGTCAATAGTTCCTCAATTTCATCACTGAAGAACGTAATATGTCCCATTTTTCTGTTGATTTTTGCCTCCGCTTTTCCATATAAAAATAATTTCCCTTTTTTCAGCAGCTCTTCGTTTTTCAACACAGGCTCTAGATGCTGGCCCAGTATATTCACCATAATTCCTTGATGAATGAGCTTCGTGTTTCCGAGAGGCAATCCGCAAATCGCGCGAATATGCTGTTCAAACTGCGATGTTTCACATAAATTTAATGAATAATGACCTGAATTATGAGGCCGGGGGGCGAGCTCATTTATATAAATTTCATCGTTTGCCACAAACATTTCAACTGCCAGCGTTCCAATCAGCCCAAGCTTCGCCGCCAATGTTTTTGCTGTTTCCTCCGCCTGTTCCTTCAACGAATCAGAAATTCTTGCAGGTACAATGCTTTCGTGCAAAATATTGTTAACATGAATGTTTTCGGCAACAGGCAATGTGCTGACTTCACCTGTCACGCTTCTAGTGACAATAACCGAAATTTCTTTGTCGAACGCGATCCATTTTTCCAATACACAGCGTCCGTTCTTCAACAAAGCTTTTGCTTCTTCTATATCTTCTTCTTGCTTTAGTACAAATTGGCCTTTCCCATCATATCCTCCGCGGCATGTCTTTAAAACACTCGGGATGCCTATGTTGGATACGGCTTGATAAAAATCATCTTCTGATTCAACGACTTCATACGGCGCAACTTTCACACCAGCGTTCGCCACAGCTTCCTTTTCCGTCTGGCGATCTTGTGTAATGGCGAGCAGTCTGCTTCCTTGAGGCAAGTAGGCGTTTTGCTCAAGCCAAGTTAACGCCTCGTAATCAATATTTTCAAATTCATACGTTATACAATCGCTCACCTTCGCAAGCTCTTTGATTGCATCCAAATCATCGTAACGGGCTGTGATTTCCATGTCGCTCACTTGTCCGCATGGAGAATTCGGTGTTGGATCAAGCACCGCCACACGATATCCCATATTTTTGGCAGCGATAGCCATAAATTTGCCTAGTTGACCGCCTCCAATGATTCCAATTGTACTTTGAGGCAAAAGTTTTTTATACAAGCTGATCACTGCTTTCCATGACGTTTTTTCTTATATATTCTCGCCGTTGTTCAAGCTTTTGCTGAACATCAGCATCATTGATTGACAACATTTGCGCCGCTAACAGACCAGCGTTCACCGCGCCCGCTTTTCCTATCGCCACTGTTGCAACAGGCACGCCGCCGGGCATTTGCACGATCGAGAGCAGCGAATCCAGTCCGTTTAACGCGTTTGTTTTAACCGGAACTCCGATGACAGGGAGAGTTGTTTTCGCTGCAACCATTCCCGGCAAGTGTGCTGCTCCGCCTGCGCCTGCAATGATCACTTGAATTCCGCGATCCCTGGCAGTGCTTGCATATTGAAACATCCAATCAGGTGTGCGATGGGCAGAAACAACCTTTTTTTCATAAGGAATATTCAGCTCATCTAATATTTCACAGGCATGCTTCATCGTTTCCCAATCTGAAGTGCTTCCCATTATCACTCCAACGACAGGATTCATGGCGATGCTCCCCTCTTTATTTTTAATTATAGGTTGCCATCTTCGTTAAAAATCTTGACAATAATTGAAAGGCATAAAAAAAGCCCGCTTCTGCATTTTCCCTATCAATAAGGGAAAGTAACACAAACCGGGCATAAGCAATATGTATGCTCAGTTGAAAAATCTTGCCGATTACTTTCCCTCATAGTCCAACAATTTACGGTTGTTGGGTAGAAACTTTTGGGCCATATTCCCAAGATTATATGAGGTTTTAGTTTTCATATGCTGTTTTCGACTCCATCTTAACAATGAAAAATCATTATGTCAACGATAAAATCGAACATTATTTTTCTTTAAACACCGAATGTTCGGATTTTGACGAACCTTGATCATGATCTGTGCCGTTTTGCTGCCTTTTGAAACAAATCGAGTAGGAGGGAGCGATTAACTCCCGTCCTCTCACACCACCGTACGTACGGTTCCGTATACGGCGGTTCCATTAAGATAATTGACGCAAGTCTTTATAACTTCCGTGAATAGCTGTTCTCTTTATGCCAGTGGTCACTCCACCCTCCAAGAGATCTCCCACGGGATTCACCGCTTCCTCCCTCAAGTGAGGTACTACGTTTTCTGTGTTCATCATGACTCACTGAATGCCAAGGGCTATTCTCTCTTAATTGTTCGGTCCTTCTTAGTTGTTCTAGACCAACTAATACTATGACCTCTGCTGACTTCTGACTGTTCAGCTATCTATCACTAGATAGGTTACCAAGGTTACTTGGCGTGCCAGCCAGACCTCCCCGGGTAAGAGTGTAATCTTTCCTTCCATCCATCTGCTTCATTTACTCTGTATCACCTTCGGCAGAAAGGGCTTTGTTTTGTCTTGCAAACTCACCCAGTGATACCTAGCCTCATATGAAGTTCGTGTTCCGAGAGACCTTAAAGTTTGCCGCTCGCTTCCTTCAGATTCCGCGTCACCACGGACACCCTTGCGTTAAGCTAACTGCTACTTCTGCCTTCGCAGCTCGGGACTTTCACCCTATAGATTACACCCATGCCGGGCGCACAAGAAAAGGATCAGACAGCATTTCAGTCTGATCCTTCGACTTCTTATTAATTGACAAGAAAGATGAAATAAAGCAGAAATACAATCGATAAACCATACAAAATCGGATGAATCTCTTTTCCTCTTCCTTTTAGAATCATCGTGATCGGGTAGAAAATAAAGCCGATAGCAATACCGGTTGCGATGCTGTACGTTAATGGCATTGTAATCAAGATTAAAAACGCCGGAACAGCAATTTCAAACCGTTCCCATTGTATTTGCCCTAAAGACGATACCATTAAAACTCCGACAATAATGAGCGCTGGAGCTGTAACAGAAGATGTAATAACGCTCAATAGCGGCGAGAAAAATAAAGCTAATAGGAAACATCCTGCCGTTATAATGGAAGCAAAACCTGTTCGCGCGCCTGCCGCAACCCCCGCTGATGATTCTACATAAGAAGTGGTTGAAGATGTTCCTAAAATCGCTCCGACAACTGTTCCCATTGAATCAGATACTAAAGCTCTGCCGATTCGCGGAAGTTTATTGTTTTTCAATAACCCTGCTTGATTGGCAACCGCAACCAGCGTTCCTGCCGTATCAAAAAAGTCAACAAACATAAACGTTAAGATTACGACAAGCATTTGTAAAGAAAAAATATCTCCTAAATGTCCTAAAGCTACTCCAAACGTCGGAGCCAAGCTCGGAATTTCCCCAATAATTTTATCCGGTTTTGGAACAAGGCCAAAAATCATTCCGACAACGGCTGTAATCACCATGCCGTAAAACACGCCGCCTTTCACTTGCCGAACCATTAAAATAATCGTAATAGTTAATCCAAAAATAGATAGAAGAGTATTTCCATTCCGCAAGTCTCCCAATCCGACAAGAACAGCGTCATCATTAACAATTATGCCTGCATTTTGAAAACCGATAAATGTGATAAACAATCCGATTCCCGCACCGACTGCATGCTTCAGCTCCGGCGGAATGGAATCAATAATTTTTTCCCGCAATCCGCTAAGCGTCAGCAAGACAAGAAAGAGACCTGAAACAAGAACACCTGAAAGGGCTGTTTGCCAAGGGATGCCGTACGTCAAAACAACAGTAAAAGCAAAGAACGCGTTCAATCCCATACCGGGAGCAAGAGCAACCGGATACCGTGCCACAATACCCATGATGAGCGTCCCGATGGCTGCAGCCAACGCGGTCGCAGTGAAGACAGCTCCTTGATCCATTCTCAATTCATTGGGAAAATCAGCGACAGAGCTTAATGAAAGCGTTGCTGGATTGACAAACAAAATATAGGCCATTGAAAGAAAAGTTGTAATTCCGCCAATAATTTCCCTGCGGTAATTAGTGCCAAGCTCATCAAATTGAAAATATTTTTTCATTATAAAGTCCTCCTACCATTGGCTGTATAAAAAACTTTAAGCAAAAAAAATAAGCGCTCCATTCCAAGGATGCGCTTGACCATGAGGTTGCTGAAAGCCCAATGTGAGAAAGGAAAAGGATCTCTCCTCCTTCAGCCATCGAACCGTCAACACCTCGTAGTCAAGCTATTTACGGTAGCTTGGTAGAAACTTTCGGGCCATATTCCCGAAATTATACGAGAATGTTTATATTTATTATATAAAAATGATAATTCCGATTTATACAAGTTGGTCAGATTTATTCCCATTCAATTGTTGCCGGCGGCTTGCTTGTAATATCGTAGACAACTCGGTTCACGTGCGGCACTTCATTGACAATCCGCGTAGAGATCACTTCCAGCACTTCCCACGGAATACGAGCCCAATCTGAAGTCATGCCGTCAATTGAAGTGACAGCACGGATTCCAATTGTATGATCGTACGTGCGGGCATCGCCCATCACACCTACGCTGCGGATGTTAGGCAAAACGGTGAAATATTGCCAAATGTCCCGCTCTAATCCGGCTTTTTTAATTTCTTCTCGTAAAATAGCATCGGATTCCCGAACAATCTCTAGCTTTTCTTCCGTTACTTCTCCTAAAACCCGAATGGCTAATCCTGGTCCCGGGAACGGCTGCCGCCAAACGATTTCATCTGGAATACCAAGCTCTGTTCCAAGTGCGCGAACTTCGTCTTTAAAGAGTGTATTCAATGGTTCAATCAGTTGAAATTTCATATCCTCCGGAAGTCCGCCGACATTGTGATGCGATTTGATCGTTTGCGCTGTCTGTGTACCACTTTCAATAATGTCTGTATAAAGTGTTCCTTGAGCAAGAAACTCAATGCCCTCCAATTTTGCCGCTTCATCATCAAAAACATAGATAAACTCGTTGCCGATGATTTTTCTTTTCTTTTCCGGGTCAGTAACACCCTTCAATTTTTCTAAAAAGCGGTCTTTTGCATCTACTTTAATGACATTCATGTTAAACCCTTCGCTAAACGTCTTCATGACGCTTTCTGCTTCCCCTTTGCGAAGGAGTCCGTGGTCAACAAAAATGCACGTTAATTGATTGCCGATCGCTTTATGGATTAAAACGGCTACAACAGATGAGTCCACCCCGCCGCTTAGCGCGCACAGCACTTTCTTATTTCCGACAGTTTTGCGGATGTTCTCTATTTGCATTTCAATAAAGTTTTCCATCGTCCACGAATTTGTGCACCCACAAATGCGGAAAACGAAATTTTTCAATAGGCCGTTTCCGAATTCTGTATGACGCACTTCGGGATGAAATTGAACCCCGTACATGTTCCGCTCATCATTGCTGATTGCGGCAAATGGACATGATGGGCTAGTGGCGTCTACTTTAAAGCCGTTCGGAATATCGGCCACAAGATCCCCGTGACTCATCCAAACGATTTGATCATCAGGCAAGCCTTCAAACAACGGCGATTTTTCCTTTACTTGTAAAGCTGCTTTCCCATATTCCCGGTGCTTCGCCTTTTCCACTTTTCCCCCGAGCAAATAGGTCATTAATTGCATGCCATAGCAAATTCCGAGCACTGGAACCCCGAGTTCAAAAATCCGCTCGTCGCAGCGAAAAGACTTTTCGTCATATACGCTGTTTGGACCCCCTGACAAAATAATTCCTTTCGGATTCATTTTTTTGATATCTTCTATCGACAGCGTATGCGGATGAAGCTCGCTGTAAACACCAAATTCGCGAATTCTGCGCGTAATTAATTGATTGTATTGGCTGCCGAAATCTAACACTAAGATCATGTCTTGGATGTTCTCCAACGTGTTCACCTCATTATTTTGATGGATCAATATATTGTTTCACATCTGACTTCAAAAAAATAGAATTCTACCGAAAAAAAGGCAGAATTCTAGTACATCTACTAACTTCTGCCTTCATAGTCGGGTTATTTACGGTAACCCGGTAGAGACTCTCGAACCATATTATCGAGGATATACGAAGGAGCTTCCCGCTATGAATTTTTTCTTATCATACCAAGTGATCAAGACTCGGTCAAGAAGTTGTTTTTTTGATTAAATCTTCCCATAATTCTTTCGATTGCTCCCATTCCTTGCTTGGATCATCGCCCCGATACAGCGCCCGCTCATAAATGTAAGTTAATTGCGACATACTATTTGTTCCAAACATTTGATCAATCTGTTTTGCATATTCTCTTAACGTTTGCCCGTTTTCCCGTTTGTAGCCACATCTTTCCAGAGATTTAAGCAAAAGTCTGTATGCTTTCAAAAAATCTTTCTCATCATGATTCCGTTTATAGAAGCTAGTCATCCAACTGGTCATCCATTTATTTCTCGTTTTGAAAAGTATTAACACACTTGCCGCTATAAACAAGATGAAACCGATGGAGACAATAACAGCTGGTGATAGCGAAAAAGGGAATTCCTTTGGCTGCTTAGTATCATCCGTATCGATTTGTTCTTGACTTTCTTCCTCAAGCGGCTGACTTTGTTCTTGTTCGGCAGCGGATGAATCTTGTTGATTTTCATTTGATTGATGTGCAAATTCCTGCGGATTGGAAAAACCGATCGTCGGTTCAAAAGGGACCCAGCCAATTCCAGAAAAATAAACCTCTACCCACGAATGGGCATTGTTGCTAGTTATTTCATACACTTCCAATCCTTCGCTTGTCGTTTCTACAAACTGCCCAGGGGTATATCCCTTTACCCAGCGCGCCGGAATTCCGACAGACCGAAGAAGAACAACCATAGATGTTGAAAAATTGTCGCAATATCCTTTCTTCGTTTCAAATAAAAACTGATCGACATAATCTTCATCCAATTCCGGGACAGCCACATCATTCGTTTCATATACAAACGGTTCTTTCAAAAAATACTGTTCAACCGCCTTGGCTTTATCATAAAAGTTGTTTTTATCTTTTGTAATCTCCACAGCGAGATTTTTCACGCGTTCCGGAAGGCTTGCAGGAAGCTGCGTATATCGTTCAACCAATTCTTTTGGAGCACCTTCATTCGAGTGAACAGCCTGCAATTTTTCAATTTCAAACAAGGGATAAGAATATTTCAAAGAATAGCTGGAAAGCCGTTCCCCCGATTCATTAAACATTGGGAATATATTCTCCGTAACATGATCGATGCGGTATTGATCAGCATCACTGGAAATTTCCTGCAATCCAAGCGGATAAATAATATGCTGATATGGATATTCGCGCTCAATTTCTACAGTCGAAACAAGCTGTTCCGTTTGAACCTGACTACTCGTCAAGTTTAAATACGGACCGATAAATCCATTTGCAATGGAAAATTGTCTGTCGCTTGTAACCCAGCCTTTTCCTGTATAAACATCTTTTGTTTCAACTCGCCAATAATGCTGTCTTTCTACATACGCCCGAAAAGCAGGTGCATCGTTTGGAATGAACGGACCGCCCAATTGCTCATCATTGGTACCATAACCGATTTTTTTGACAACCGAATTTGACAAATACTCCCCTTCTCCGTCCTGTTTATACTTCGAAAAATACGGTAAAGGGTCTGGCCATTGGGGGGCCGCTTTCGGAGCGAGCCACCCGATCGCAGCGGAAACGACAATCATTGCCAAAAGCGGCACAATCCATTTCCAATACAAAATAGACCTAAACGGAATTTTCTCCGAAAAAATCATCCTTTCAAAATACAGAAGACCTAAAAGGAAAAATCCAACCACCGCTAACCGTATAATCGCATAAGTTGCATCATATGGCGAAAACGTATCTAATACTGCCACATACGTAATAGTTAAAATTAAAAATAATAAAATTCTTTTTCTCTGAATAATCCAATAGTTTAATAAATAGACAAGCAGCCACAATAATACAAAGAAAAGAAACGTCCGGAATGGAGGAGTCATTCCGCCGAAATACCTTTCGGTGATCAAGTTTAAGTTATAGCGAAGATCATGAATAAATTCTAATATCCATCCTATTTCAAAAACAGAGCCGTTGTAAAACAGCTGATGAATAAAAAAGAAAATATAACATAATTTAACCGGATACGAGATATACCATTTTAGCTGCATAAATGTAAAAAAGAGAGAAATTCCGATAAATATAACGAAAATAACGGTATAGATAGAATCAGTCGAATATTCAAGCGGCCGCAGCCATTCCCACAGCAAAATAAACGATAGCAAATATAAACAAAAGTTAACGATTTGCTGTTTCATTATCGGCTTCCCACCCTTTGCGCTGCATCTCGGAACATGCCGGCGTCAACAGTGCGGACAGTTATCGAATGCCGCCGCAATTTATCTATTAGTTCTTGATCTCTTCTCGGCTTTTCAACCGCTTTTGTCACATGCCAAATGGTGACATGACGCGGCTTCGGAAACGCTAGAAGCTTGTCAATCAAGGAAGGGTGTAAATGACTTGTCATAATCATGATAGATGAATGCTGTCCCCATTTGTTCAATTCCTCTAAAAGCTGGTTGATAAACTCGTCCTCACCATCGCAATCCGCTACTGCTAAATGATACAGGATATGCTTCCAATGATGCTCATGATTTGATATAGGAAAAACTTTCTTCGTTTTCCCAACCGAAACTACCCCGAGCTTGGAACCGTTTTTGAGCACTGCTTTAGAGAACGAAGCTGTAAATGAGATAAGCTCTTCAAATGACGATGACTTTGTTCGATCGATGAAACAAACAATTTGTTGGCTATTCAGCTGCTCAAATTCCTTTGTCATGATCGAATGGCGTCTCGCTGTCGCCTTCCAGTCTATCCAAGATAATTTGTCTCCTGGTTCATATTCCCTTACCCCAGCAACAATCGAAACATCTTTTATATATCGTGTTCTAGCAAAACCTGCATCCTTTTCAAGTGAAAGTTGTTGGGGACGGTACTGAAACTTAAAAAATGGCGGATAGACCACAATGTGATTTTTTGCCGAATAAATGCCTTCTCTTTCAATGATTCCAAACAAATCTCCTGTTTTAAATCGCACTGTTTCAAAATGATGGGATCCCCTCGGAAGATTAGATAACGAATATTGGAATGAAAAACGTTTTTTCCACCAGGGAAACAATACAATCTTCGCTGATCCCGAATTTTTCAGCTTTTCAGGAAGGACATCCTCAACGATTCCAAAGAAAAAAGGGAAGGGAAACGGCTGTTCAATTTCGATAGTACAAACAAGCGGTTCGCCTGCTTGAAATTCCGTTTTATTTAATTTGCGCCGAACTCGCAGCTTCTTCAGCGGATAAAGAGCCAACGCAACAGAATAAACAACAAACGGCAGCAATGAATACAATAAAAACCAGCTGACAAATCCTCCTTGAAACATGGCATATGCAAAGGAAGCCGCCACGAGCAATATTAAAAAAGCAAGGTTCCACGCCAGCCGTGTGCCTTTTAGCAAGCCTTTCATTGATTTCACAGCGACCTCACTACAGGCACAGGGATTTCGGCAAGAATTTCTTCAATGATTTGTTCAGCTGTTCTCCCTTCATAACGCGCTTCAGATGTCAAAATAATGCGATGGGGCAGGACATGCACGGATAAATATTGAACATCATCGGGGATCACATAATCTCGGGCATGAATAAACGCATACGCCTGAGATGCCTTCATAAGTGCAACAGAACCACGGGGACTGACTCCTAAATAGACGGAATCATGGTTCCGCGTCTTATTTACGATGTCTACAATATAATGTTTAATCGTATCATCTACATATACTTGTTTGATTTCTTCCTGAAGTGCCGTTAGTTCGTCTTTGGTGATGACTGACGTTAGTTCATCAAGCGGCTGTCCTTTTTCGGCTCTTGTCAACACTTCTACTTCTTCTGTAACGGAAGGATAGCCCATTTTCAGTTTTAGCAAAAATCGATCCAATTGAGCCTCCGGCAACGGATAAGTTCCTTCATACTCAACCGGATTTTGTGTCGCCATAACGAAAAAAGGTTTTTCAAGCGGCATTGTCACGCCATCAATGGTGACACTCCCTTCCTCCATGCCTTCAAGCAAGGCGGATTGGGTCTTTGGTGAGCTTCGATTTATTTCATCGGCCAAAATAATATTAGCCATAATCGGTCCTGGTCGGTATTCAAATTCAATCGTTTTCGGATTATATATCGATACTCCAGTAACGTCTGAAGGCAGTAAATCAGGTGTAAACTGAATTCTTTTAAAATCAGCCCCAACAGACTTTGCCAATGCCTTCACCATCATCGTTTTTCCAACTCCGGGTACATCTTCGAGAAGCACATGCCCTCCAGCAAGCAATGCCGACAAACTTAAAATGACCAGTTCACTCTTTCCTACAATAACTTTTTCAACATTTTCGACAATTTTTTCTAATTTTGGATGCATCGTCTCCCCTTGCATTTATAGGCCTCCCAATCATCATATCTGCACTTCTAACTCTATTATACAATTGCCTAATAGCAGAAAAAAACGATTCGTTTTCAAACTGTTTAAAATTTATTGTACATTGTTCCGTTTTCTTCTGAGAAAAGAATAAGGGGTAGAAAATTGAGAATTTTCACAAATTTTATACTTCTAAATGAATGGGATGACGTCATGCTAAATAAAGTAAAATGCAAGGGAATGATCGTTAAGAACGCTTGTATAGCATTGCCCAAATTTCTTTTAAAACAGACATTTGTTCTTTCTCTTCTTCACTTACTTGTTCCCAAATGATTCCTTCCGGCTTTGAATAAGGAGTGTTCGTTTTGATCAATTCTTTTTCTGTAGCAATCCAATCAACCGTCAAATCATACGGATCAATAGGAAAATCGTCTTCTACCAGCTGAATGCTATGAACAGTCGTGACGACAGGAACAGAAGGCTGCCCAAGCTCCCGAATAATGGCATATTCGCGATCAGCATATCCTTCGCCTTTTCCAATTCTGCGCCCGTCCCTATGGACTGCAACCGATCCAACCACAATGAAATCAATAGTTGGCAGCTGATCGAGAGAGATTTCCTTTCCGAACGTATTCATATGTTTCAAGCTGGCTGCTTTTCTCTCTTCTCCTTTTGGCACCCATTCAGGCTTCACCATGATAAAACCGGATTTTAATCTTGGAGTTGGCATAAGAAGAGTCTTTCCATCAATTAGCACTTTCGTCCGAATTGGAAGCTGCGGAGCATCAGGGTTCACCTTTACGACGTTTGCCGATTTATATTCAGGCATCGAAGCAACAATTTTTGCAGCTTGTTCAGCTCCTTTGAAATTTGGAATTCTATTTTTCAGCGGAAACGGAAAGCGTCCAAGCTTCTCTTTTTCAAGCTGAGTCCATATTTTTTCCCTGACGGCCTGTTTATCCATCTTCTAAACCTTCTTCCTGCGCCGTGATTTAACCTTTACAAATAAAAAAGCAGTGGTGAAACTTTGTAAAAACAGCCAATTGACAAACGAAAAGATGATGTTTTCATATTCTATCTTGGGGCTCATAGAACAAGAACAGCGGTATACTCCGGGAATCTAAAATATATGTCGGAAAATCAAAAGAGCTGCCATTCTTACGATTGCCCAATTTGAAAGCTGAAAGGTAGATACCATTTTGATTCAAGCTGGGAGATAATTTTATCAATATACTGCCAAGTTCACTTCGTTTTTTTTAAGAGCTCGTTTTGGTATTGATGAATCAGCTTATCAAGTTCCTGGCTGATTTTTAACACAACCTCAGATGTATATCCATATTTCTCAGCCAATGAAATCATATATGCTCGTTCATTTTCTATTTTAATAGATAGAATATTCATTTTATTCATTTTTCAGTAACCCCATTTTTTACGAGTTTTAGTAGTATTAATAGTACCATACTCTTACGAATAATGTAAAGATTTGTAATTTATTGAAGAAATTTGCGGAAGAAGGGGGTAAATTCCCATACCCGTCAAGTTAGCGGTATAAAATTTTTTAGGATGATACGCATGTTCGAAAAATCAATCAAAGGATGAAGAGAAAACCAAATGCTGGGCATGCCAAATAACCCTCAAGAAGAGGGTTATTTGGCATTTATATCCATGACCCACACTACCATATCCCCAATTTCTTTAAAAGATCCGATACCGTTTCCTCTCCTTTCCTTCGGTCTTTCCTCGCGTGTTTCCTTAACAGAGATAGGAGAGATGGAAGGGCGGTTTCCATCGCTTGGGGATGCAAAAGAAACCGATGCCAATACGATTGGAGGATATTAAGCGCTTTCCATTCACTGATCTCGATTCCCTCCCGTTGATGCCAATACCTTCGGGCTTGGAACAGAAGAGTCTGCGTGACTAAAATGGCAATCAATGTCCCATATAAGTGGCATTCGAATCGTTCCTTCTTCATCTTTTTGACACGGTCAAGATCAAATAAGGATTTCCAGCCCTTAAATAACAGCTCCACTTGCCAGCGCAGCGAATACAGCTCATAAACTTGTTGCGCATCAAACGATTCTTGTGGTAAATTGGTCAGTAAGATGTGATATTTCTTTTGTTCAAGGGTTTGGCGTGACAGCGCCTTCCCTTTCTTTTTTTCCTTTTTCCGCACATACGTCAGCCGTTTTTCCCATTCTTCCGCCGTGAGACGGCGAAAAATCAGACGCGGAACATACAGGCGTTGGTGTCCGATATACACGTGTTCCACTTCCACGGCTTCCCCCTCGCCCAATCGATTTCCTATCGATTCCCAATCCCATTCGTGCCACTCCCCGTCCTGTTTGATATAGACTTTGATATCGGAACGCAACCGGGTAATATAATAAGCACCTCGAGCATCGATCTCCGCCAGCGTGGCGAGTGAAAAAAACCCCAGATCCCGAATGCAAAGGTCATTCGGTAAAATCGTGTGCTGGGTATGATAAGCAAAACGGGCATCGGAATCATTGGCCTGTTGGACGCACAGCTGAAGACAGGTTCCCGATAACAGCTCATACTCAAATTGGATTTTGGCGCCAGATGAAACCGAACCTTGATAGTCCTCACCATAGTCGGCCGGAAGTAAAAAACTGGTAGAGTCTAAGATCCGCAGACGGGTGAAACAAGCGCGATACGTCTCGGTGATGGAAGAGAGTGCCGGACGTTGATGCATCAGGAGAGTAAAAAAGACCTCTTTTAAAAACGCCACGGCACGAGGCGTAAACCGCTGATTCAGTCCTTCATTCGAGAGAGAGCAATCATGCCAGAGCGCCAAATCGGCACACAACCGCTGAAGCGACTGACAGGCGAGCGATCCGTCTCCCCAAGCACATAGCGTCAGAAAGGCTTCCGCTGTTAATGAACGCTGCCGCTGAATGAATCCGACTTTCCGTGCCAGACGGGTCAGTTCTTCAGAGGAGAAGAGTTGACGAATCGTTTTTATCCATGCCTTCATCTTTTTTGCCATCAAAAAATAATCCTTTCCAACGATGATTTTCGTTAGAAAGGATACCATGTTTTTGGCGCTGAAAAAAGATCAAATTCTTAACTTGATGGCTATGGGGTAAATTCCCCCATTTAAAAAGTATTGGGGTTTATTTTCTCCACCGTGTAGAAAAAACGTTCCTAGCACCATAAACCCATTGTAAAATTTTTAAAATAGCGTTCACTTAAAAAATCGGATAATTATTTTTGCAAATTTCCTGAATGGATTGTATTTTCTGATGAAAATCCTCTGAAGCAGCCTGAGCGTGCAAGAGGGAGTAGAGTTTATTGGACAAATTGTCATGATTATAAAACTTGCGCTTTATTTCATTTTGACTTCAATGAGCCCTAAGAAAAGATACATATTGACCGCAGCATAAACATCAAAGAAGCCTTGGCTTGACGATAAATCAAACCCGCCTATTTCTTGGATCCTCTTCAGTCGGTAACGTACAGACCCTAATGAAACATGCATTCTTTCGGCTGTTTTATATAGATGTCCGTTATTTTCAACATACCAATAAAGCGTTTCTAATAAATCTGAGCCATGCTTGTCATCGTAGTTTTTTATTTTTTGAAGCATTGTATGTGCAAAGGCTTCCATTTCTGGTAAATTTTCAGAGCATATTAACTTCACAACCGCTAAAAGCTCCTTAAATGCTTTGACTTTCGCATTGCTTTTAGAAAACTTCATAATCTTAATTGTTTTTTCTGCTTCTTTTAATCCTTTTTTCAAATCTGATGCTTGCTGACATAAACTGCTGATCCCCAATTTCATTTCAAAAGGTTTAATCTCGGAGAAAATCTGATCAATTAGCCATTGCCCGCATGAAACTTCAGATGAAAATTGACGGATAACAGCAATCAGCTGATTGACTTTTGTTGTCATTATACATGCTAAACCTTGCTGCTTGATCAATTTATTTAAGCTTTCAGCTGCTGCAGTTTTATCATGATTAAGCGAATCTTCAAGCTCTTTTCGATTAAACTCTTGGCTGCTGTCCAGATGAAACAAAAACACATATTGCGGTTGATTAAGATTGTATCCCATTAATTTTAATCGGTAAGTAAGCTCCTCTTCTGAAAATTCCCCCCTAAAAACGGCGTTCAGCAATTCTCTTTTAATTCGTTGTTCGTTTTCAAACGCAGAAGTTTCATTTATTATTTGCATAGCACAAATGGATGCCGCCTTTTTAATGACGATATAGCCCAATTCCGAAAAGCCTTCTGATTCACGAATTAGTGAAACATAACCAAAATATTGTTTCTTACAAAAACAGGAGATATTAATTTTTCAAATGTATAGCCTTTTGCTGAAGAAACTTTTATCCGATTCGTATTACATTTTTCTTTTATATCTACTGTTTCCACTTTCTCCCTCACATAATCAGCGCTGTTTAAATAAATTTTTCGAAGCGAATCGCTCGCTGCAATCAACTGACGGTGAGAGTTTTCCAGCAGAAGAGCACAATTCATCTCAACTCAATATCCCCTTTAGTCCACACCCGTTTAATAGCGAATTTGTCAACTTTTCATTAATCATAAGAGCTTTCTTAAACATTTCTTTCTGCTTTTCTATCCTTATAAAAGCTTTGTCTAGCTCTTGTCCTAAATTTTCCTCTTCATAATAAGGCAGCTCTTTTTCGATTTCTTCTCCCCAATCCTAAAACCGGTTTGGCAATCCAATGACAATGCGGATCACCCTTTCCTTCACACTCAACTTCTTTAAAAATTACTTTTCTACCCAACTGATTGCTCACATATCCGCCTGCTAATCCTATTAGTGTAAAACATACTGGATCAGAAGATAATCCAAAGGTGGCAATATGGTGTTCAGCTTCTTGTGAATGCTTCCAATAGTCTTCTGAATAATAATCTTTTGTTACAGGGTCGATATACAGCTCTTTAACTGAAATGCCTAAATCAGCCGTTATGCCGTGCATATGCGAACAAGCGATAAACAGTTCTTTCAATATCAGCGTATGATAAGCATCTTTCCTTCTTAAAGAATTTGAAAAATTATTGCCGCAATCCCAGCCATACCGTAATAAAAAACCTTTAGCTCTGTCGAGACCTAAAGCTGAAATTAAATGATTTCGCAAAGTATTTAAGATTTGCCCAGATTCAGGCAAAAATTTCATCATTTCGTTGGAGTCTAAAACTTCCCCCATTTCCGTCCCCCTCACCACAAACTATTAGCATTTTTTATCAAAATTATCATAATATTTAATAAATTTTGTAATATAATTTGTAGGGCATTTTAATGACGCCGTTAACATCAGAAACAAAGCATTTAATCGGGCTAAAACAATTTCAATTGATGAAACGAAGCGCCATTTTCATCAACGGTTCAAGGGGCCAGACCGTCAACGAAAAAGACCTTATTTACGCGCTCCAAAACAAACTCATTTTAGGTGCCGGGCTTGATGTATTTGAACAAGAACCTGTCCCGAAAGATCACCCTCTGTTAAAAATGAATAATGTCGTCACATTACCGCATATCGGCTCAGCAACTTATGAAACGCGGTATGCAATGGCAAAACTGGCGGCGGAAAATTTAATAAAGGGGCTGAAAGGATTATGTCCGCCCAATTTAATAAATCAAGAAGTGATGCGAAAGTGAATTGCTAATTTCAAACATTGACCATCGGAAACACTCCTTTCCAAAAAATCTTTTCAAAATAAAAAGCGCTCTCCACGGAGGCGCTTTTTTTCTTTGAAAACATAAAATGTGAGTCCTTAAACTGCTGCTTGCTGAAACCTGGATAAATAATGATTCATTCAAGCCGTTCTAAGGTCAGCCTTTAGCTCCGGGCTGAGGAGGCTCGCACTCTTTTTGCAATGAACTGCTTTTTCTGTTATATTTCATTCGCTGCTGATGATTGTGCTGAAATAATCAAATCGTTTTCTTAAAGCACTCAGCAGTCATGGATGCTAGTTTTTATTTGCAGATCGGACGTTGGATGATCTGCTTTATTTACGTATTTAGTTAAATAATTCGTGAAATGGAATTTTTTTAAAAAGATACTTTTTACAAAAATGTCATTTATGTTAATATAAAAAAAGATATTTCTATTTTCCGGTCATCAGATGACCCGTTTATCTGTTGTCAGAAAATTTAATAAAATGAAAGGAGCGGACAAAGCTCTAAATGAACTGAAAGCTTCGTGAAAATGAAAGCGTTTAAACAATTCGATTTTATAACGAAAAATTTAAAGAAGGGGAGAAAGCCATGGTCAAGGGTAAATGGAAAATATTGATTGCCAGTTTAGTAGGAAGTGCGATTGAATGGTTTGACTACTTTCTTTATGGAACAGTTGCATCATTAGTTTTTAACCAATTGTTTTTTGTTAATGAAGACCCTACAGTCGGATTATTAATTGCCTATACTTCTTTTGCTTTAGCGTTTTTCCTCAGACCTGTTGGCGGAATTATTTTCAGCCATATTGGCGACAGGTTAGGAAGAAAGAAAACATTGGTTTTAACCCTTAGCTTAATGGGAATTGCCACATTTGGCATGGGGGTAATGCCTACGTATCAAGTGATCGGAATTTGGGCTCCTATCTTTTTGACTCTGTTGCGTTTCATACAAGGTTTAGCTCTTGGCGGAGAATGGGGAGGCTCTGTTTTACTAGCTGTTGAATATGCTTCAAAAAATAATAGAGGTTTTTTTGGAAGTGTACCTCAAATGGGAATTTCTTTAGGATTGATTTTAGGCACCCTTGCCCTTTCAATTATGTCACTTTTGCCGCATGATCAATTTATGTCATGGGGCTGGCGTGTCCCATTTCTGTTAAGTGCATTGCTTGTAATTTTCGGGCTGTGGATTAGAAAAGGAATTGATGAGACGCCTGCCTTTAAAAAAGCTCAACAAGAAGGAGAGGTTGCTAAAATTCCATTGGTAGACACTCTTCGCTACCATTGGAAAGAGGTTTTAATTGCGATGGGTGCAAAAGTCGTGGAAACTGCACCGTTTTATATATTTGGTACGTTTATTGTATCGTATGCCACTTCAACTTTGAATTTTGATAATACAGATGCATTAAATGCTGTACTGATAGGCTCTATCGTAGCTACAATCGTCATTCCGCTCGTCGGAAGCTTATCAGATCGAATCGGACGAAAAACGATTTATATTAGCGGAATTATACTCACTATTTTATATGCGTTCCCATATTTTTGGATGCTTCAACAAAATTCGGTGTTTTTATTAATTTTAGCAACGGTGATCGGCCTAGGCGTTATTTGGGGATCTGTGAATGCAGTTCTCGGCACAATGATTTCAGAAATTTTTACGGCCAAAGTTCGATATACGGGAATATCTCTAGGCTATCAGCTTGGGGCTGCAGTTGCCGGAGGGACCGCACCGTTAATTGCAACCGCTTTATTAGTGGAATTTAACAATTCCTACATTCCTGTTGCCATTTATATTATTTTCGCTGCATTGATCAGCTTCATAGCTATTTGGTCTGTAAAAGATGGAGCGAATAGAGAGCTGAATGATAAAGTACAAATAAAGGCTTAAGAAAATCGCAAAACCCAGATTATTCCATTCCGTGTGGATAATCTGGGTTTTATTTCACACCATACTTGGGGTTGTTAATATAAAAATGAATAATTTTTCCATTAATAGGTATAAAAAAGCGAAAACTCTAGTATCGTAATTGTTGACTAGACAAACTAATTTTTCAAATCTATTCTGCCATTACCATCTTTTTTATGGTTTTTCTATGCCTTCTGATGAAGTGCCTGCTGTTTTTCCAACCCAAGCAGCACTTCCATGCATTCTTTGTCCCATTTGCTTTTGGAAAAAATAAAATAAAACTCATCAAAAAGGGGGGATGGATACCGAAACAACGAACATCTTTTCTTTCGTATCCGCCTAGAAACGGGAAGGAAATTTGTCACCCCTTATTTTGCAATCTTCCTTATTTTTCATACTTCACAAACGGATCAGCAATGGTAATTTTTTGCGCTTCTGCATCGCTGGTGCCTACATATAGATCAGCTGTTCCATCCCCTTTTCTGATTAAACCGCCGCTGAAAACTACATTGACAAGGTCAGGCCGCTTGGCAGCGCCTTTCAAAAAATGGGATCTCGTTGCAATGAGTTCCATATCAGAAAATTTCATTGTATCAGGATCTAATACAAACACCATCGGATAATAATGGCGGTTCCCTTGTTCATCTTTGCTTGCTATATGTCCGAGCACACCAATCAGACCGTTAGAAAGCAAATGCAGTTCGTTTGCTCCTCCCCATTCTTCATCCGTAAATTGGCCCTCTAAAAGCGTGGCTTTTTCGAGATTTTCGGGATTAAGATCATCAAGAGTCGGTATTCGGATAAACCCAATTTTGCCGAGACCGCCTTTCTCGCCTTGAGGCCTTGTCAACACTCCAATTGATCCGTCTTTTAATTCAATCACTCTGATATCCTTCATGCCTTCAGGACCTTTAGCGAATTTTTCTAAATCTGCAATATTTTTCCCTTTATAAAAAAGCGTTCTCCACCAAAGTGAGCTTTTAAAAGTGGGATGCGGAAAAATTTCAACTCCGCCAAAAACTAAATCTCCGCCAATTCTCGTCACGAACGGATCCTGCAGCTGAAATTTCGGCGCTCCTTCTTTCGGAATCCACTTTCCATCCCGATTTACAAAGAAATATACTTCTGAATGCTCGCTGTTTCGAGGCTCTACTCTACCTGCTATGACAAGTTCCCCATCATCTAAAAACGGCGCCGAGATATTATATACGTCCCTATTTCCTACACCTTTGAAAATTAACTTTTGTGGATTGATCGGCTGAGGAGCATTTTCAAATTCTTTTAGCAGCTTAGCGCTTGACTTAATGCCCGTTTTCTCCAACCGCACAAAAGCTCCCTCCACACTTTTGCATTTCTGTTTCTAGCAAAGACTTTCTGATGTTTTATCATATTCAATTCCAATGATGCTTGACAATGATGTGTAACGGGGGAAAAATATTTTACAAATGGATTCATCATATTATTTACCTTTTCAAAAGAATTCTTTTAATTATTTTACATAACAAAAGTATTTCGTCAATTATATCATTTACAAAGATCAGCAAATTATTTATATGCCATGCCTTATTTCAAATGAAACGTTTGCGAAGTTTTTCCATTATTTCTTCAAGAGGAATTTCCGCACCTGCAACCGATTGATCCGATGCACCATAATAAATCCGAACTGTACCATTTTCCGTCAAAGCTCCGCATGTAAATACAACTTGACCGAAGAATCCGTTCATTTCATAATCCGCTTCAGGCTTTAAAATGGGTTCCTCCGTCTTAGCTAACATTCTCCCAGGATCATTCAAGTCTAGAAGCAGAGCACCTAAAGAATAGCAGTCGTTTTGATCAGCGCCATGATAAATAGCCAACCAGCCTCTATCGGTTTTAAACGGAACTGCTCCCCCGCCAATGCGGCAGCTGTCCCATCCTTTTTCGCTGAGGCTAAGCAAATGCCGATGATTTCCCCAATATAAAAGATTGTCCGATTCAGCAATCCATATTTCCGGTCTGCCGATTCCTTTCGGTACAGGTCGATGCAGCGCATAGTACTTGCCATTAATTTTTTCAGGAAAAATGGCCACATCTTTGTTTTCAGGATGAAAAATTAACCCTAGCCGCCTGCATGTTTTAAAATCAGTTGTTGAGGCAAGCCCCACTCCAATGCCTTCAGGCGACACTGCGCTGTACTGAATGTAAAAAGATGCACCAATCTTAGTAATTCTTGGGTCTTCAATTCCCCATGCTTCACGTTCAGTTTCCGGATACATGAAAGGTTTATCATCAATGGTGAAATTCCGTCCGTCTTTGCTGCGGGCAAGCCGAAAATAAGATAAAGATGTGACATAGGCAGCTCTATGCATGGAATCACTGTAAAAAATCATTCTTGGGTCAGAAAAATCATATCTTTTGTCATTTTTTTGCAATTCCATCTCATTCAGCTTTCCTTTTCCTGAAGAAAAATCGATATAAGAAATTTTCACGACATTTGGATCAGTACAGACAGGACGCTCAGCAACGCGCAGCAATAAAAGCACTTCGCCGTTCAACTGGGCAACACCAGCATTAAAAACTCCTATTACTTCATGTCCACGGTGAAAAGGTTTTACATCGCTTGGAGCAATCAGTGGATTTTCTGGAAAACGAAAAACTTTCACAACCAATGCCTCCTGTTTTAAAAAAATCTAGGAAGTTTTTTGAATTGCCATGTTATTTTTCTTCAATGTCCCCTTTTCAATTCCTGTTACCAATTGTGATCGAATGTTAAACAATCCATGATCAACGTTTGAATTATCTATCCAAAGAACATCTCATTTATACCGCGTCGCTAATATAAATATTCAGAATAAAAATCAAGGTTGATATGGCAATTTTCAATCAAAGGTAAGAGTTAAAGCACGAAATCCAGCTGTTCAAAAAAACACCTCTTGAATGGATTGGCAAGGCAAAACGCAGCACTTATGTATTGAAAGGAGCCATTATTTTTATGGTGACAAAACAAATGAAAGATTGACATACTGCATAATGACAGGGATGGTTATCAAGGGGCGTACAGAGCAAATTCAAACAAAATTCTCTATATAAAAATGACAGTCTGATGGGTTCCTAAAATGAAGGATTGGGGAGAAATACTACTGTGAAGGACAAAAATAATCGAATAAAATTTGTAAATGTCCTTCATAGAGTCGATGAAGTCCAACAAGAAGCAATTGTATGTGCTGAATGTCCATCATAAAACTTTTGAAGAACGTAATTCAGAAAGAGAACATAAGAAAAATCCTTCATAAGACTTCTGAAGGATTAAACAGAATAGGAAAAAATGGTCTGTCCGATAAATCCCTAAAATGAATGGGCTCTAAAAAGTCTGTTAACTTGGACACCTCTCCAACGGAATATTTTGACTGTACCAAATGAATGGCTCCAAAAAGTCAGTTAACCCTGACTTTTTGGACAGCCCTACCATCATTTTAAGCGTCTATTCATTTCGATTTTTTCCACCTTAGTCTGTCTTAAAAACGCTTGGCAGACAAGGAACTGATCTTTAGAGAAGATGCGAATCGAACCAAAAAAGTTCATGAGCGGACGAGGCCAGTGACGCTGGATGAAAGCATTCGCCGACAGTCTGAATGCCTCCCAAATAAGGAAGGCTAGACTTTGTTCAGCTGTTTTTATTCATTTGTATATTTTGCAAACGAAGCTCCAAGCATTCAACAATAGTTCAAATGGCAAGAATAAGCTTTCCACATAGCTCAAACAGCGGCTGAAAATTAAAGCCTAATTTCCGGATAAAACAATACTTTGCCGATAAACTCTTTTTTTTCTAAAATTTTTTCAAACATTTTCGGTCCTTCCTCTAACGTGATGCGATGTGTGATCAGCGCCTCAGCGTTTATTTTTCCGGTTCTCATACAATCGATTGTCGTTTTCCATTCTTTTCCTGGAAACGGAGACGATATGGAATTCCAAGATCCTAATACGGTTAATTCGTTTCGGACGATTTTTTCAAAGTAAAATCTTTCGACTAGGACGTCTCCGTATGGAATTCCCATAAATACAACCTGCCCTCTCTTTTTCGCTAATGAAAAAACTTGGGCGGATGTTACAGAGGATCCCGCTGATTCTACAGCAATGTCTACTCCTTTTCCATTCGTCAGCTCCATGATTTGATCATATGCCGATTTTTCAAGAGGGTTGATCGTAAAATCCGCTCCCATTTCTTTGGCAATATTTAATTTCTGATCATCGATATCAATCGCAAAAATTTCACTTGCTCCAAAAATTTTTGCCCATTGGACTGCGAGAAGCCCGATAGTTCCGCATCCCATGACAGCAACGCTGTCACCCGGCTGCAACGATGTCCGGTAAAGCCCGTGTACGACAACGGATGACGGCTCAATCAAAGCAGCGGAGTCATAGCTTATCTCGTCCGGTATGAAAAGCACATTTTCACCAGGCAATTTCACATATTCGGCAAAGGATCCCGGCTGTAAGGCTCCAATAACATGCAAGCTTTCACATTGGGACAAAATCCCTTTTTTGCAGCTTTCACATTTACCGCAATATAAAGCAGGACAGCCGACAACCCTGTCTCCTGCTTTTACATGAGAGACAGAAGGACCAACTTCTACCACTTCACCGGAAAATTCATGTCCCCAAATCATTCCTTGTACGTAAGGTCCCAGTTTTGCATATCTTGAAATGTCTGAACCGCATATGCCTGTTGCTTTTACTTTAATGATCACGTCGTTCTCATTTTCTATCCTTGGTTCACTAGCATCCTCGAACCGCAGATCTCGTTTTCCGTAAAGTTTTAGCGCTTTCATTTCCTATTCCCTTTCCCACATGGTTTAATTTTCGTTATGAACCTTCATATCTTGCTCCGAACGAACACCTTTAGATTTATTTTTGAAAAGCTTGTAAAATGCAACTGCCAACACGATTGAATTTATGATAAATTGATGTTCAATATAAAAGTCGCTGACCATTCTCCCATACGGTCCAAGAATAAAATCTATGATGCTCTCAATCATTTTTTCACCTTCTTATTGACATGTTTGTCAATACTTTACTTCTTCCCCTTTGCCAAGACTTACATTAGACATATCCCCACCTGCTAAATGCGGTGGGGAACAACTGATTATTCATGAACAGGAGTTAAAATAACTTTAATTGCATCGCCGCTTTTAATTGCTTCGTATGCTTTATCCCATTCAGAAATGTTGAATTGATGTGTTACAAGTGTTTTAGTATTTACTCTATTTTCATTCATCAAGGCTAAAGACGGCTCCCAATCGCTTGGTTTTTGACTGCGAGATCCGGTAAATACAATTTCTTTTTGAATAATTTTTTCCATATCAATAGGGATTTCAGATTTTGCATAAATGCCAACCTGTACAAATTGGCCTTTCTTTTTCAATAAATCGAGCCCCATGTTCAAAGCAGGTACAGCACCGGTACATTCAAATACTGCGTCTACACCGTAGCCATCCGTCAATTCATTGACTAATTGTTTGACGTCTTCTTCTTGAATGTTTACGGCATAATCCAGTCCAAGCTCTTTTGCCTTTTCCAGCCGCAGCTTGTCATTGCTTAATCCGGTTATGATAACTTTAGCTCCTAAATCTTTTACGACTTGAGCGACTAATAAACCAATCGGACCGGGGCCGAGTACTAAAACGACATCACCTTGATGAATCGTAGCTTTCTTAACTGCATGATGTGCACATGCAAGCGGCTCCGTCATCGCTGCAGATAGAAAATCTACATTTTCAGGAAGCTTATGAACACTTTCTTTACGTGCAATCAAATAGGTTGCAAAGCTTCCATCTTGCTGCGTGCCCAGCCCTTTTCTGTTGCTGCATAAATTGTAATCACCGGACTGACAGTATTTACATGTTCCGCATATATAATAAGTAGTTTCAGAGGTTACCCGATCTCCTACCTGAAATTCAGTTACATTCTCCCCGACTTCCGCTACTACACCGGAAAATTCATGGCCTAACGTAACGGGGGCTTTCACTTTGTAATGTCCTTCATACGTATGAATGTCCGTACCGCATATTCCGCTGTATTTCACTAAAATTTTGACTTGATCCGGTCCGACTTTCGGTTCTTCCACATCTACTATTTCCAAGTTCCCAAATCCTAGTTCTTTTTTTACTAAAGCTTTCATTTCTTTATCCCTCCAGCAAGCTGCAATATTGGAGACTATTAATTGAATAGCGCAAAAATTCTATAGATGACGTAATTGATCATATTTCCACCTTGGTCGATACTAGAGATTTTGCTCGCTCCTTCAGGCATGTTAAATTTAGATTCTACAGCCATCTCAGTATGGAGCACCGCCAAATCTGTCGCCATATACAGTGACAGGGCGATTAACAACGTACCAACGATTACCGAATGAACAATGTTTCCTCTTGCAGCACCGACAATAAATGCAACAATGAAAGGAATGGTAGCTAAGTCCCCAAACGGAAGAACGTTATTTCCAGGTAAAATAATGGCGATTGCTACTGTGATCGGTACTAAAATAAGAGCTGTTGAAATTACGGACGGGTGACCAATTGCAACGGCAGCATCTAGCCCGATATAAATATTTTGTGCGCCGAATTTCTTTTGAAGCAGTTCTCTAGCTGATTCAGAAATCGGCATTAAACCTTCCATTAAAATTTTCACCATTCTCGGCATTAACACCATAACTGCTGCCATAGACATCCCGATTTCGATCGTATCTCCGACAGAATATCCAGCCAATAATCCTAATGCGACACCTAAAATTAGCCCCATAAAGATCGGTTCACCAAAGATCCCAAATCTTTTTTGAATCGTTTCCGGATCAGCATTTAAATTTTTAAGACCTGGTATTTTTTGAATCAATTGGATCAATGGGATACCAAGAACTGCGTATGAAACTGTGCTTCCCGTTGCAACAGAAATTCCCGGAAGCCCGAAATATTTATCAAGCATCGGAGCTGTCCAATCTGCAATTTTCAAGCAAGCAATTTGGAATAATACCGCGGCAATTAAGCCTTGAATAATACTGCCTGATAACGTATATACAATTGCACCGGTAAAAGTGTAATGCCAAAAATTCCAAATATCTACATTCATTGTTTTTGTCGTTTTTGTCACAAGCATCAAAACATTTACTAACAATCCGAGAGGAATGATAAAGGCTGCGATTGGGGAGGCCCAAGAAATCGATGCAGCAGCCGGCCAACCTACATCAATAACATTCAGTTCGATTCCAAATCGATCAACCATTCCTTGAGCTGCCGGCCCTAGATTATTGACTAAAAGATCAACTACTAAGAAAATCCCTACGAATGCAACACCAATCGTCAAACCGGCCCGAAAGGCTTTTCCGGGTTTTTGTCCGAAAATTAACCCTAGTATAAAAATCGCCACGGGCAAAATAACTGTTGCACCTAAATCTAAAAATGCTCGTATCGCATCAACAAAACCTTGCATATTTTTCCCCTCCTTAAACCCCTACCAAAATAATCAAACGTTTGTTTAATTTTTCAGCGCTTCCAAAATTTCTTTTTTCACTTCATCCAGTCCAATGCCTGTTAAGAAAGCGCGTGCATTAATAACCGGGAACGGGTACTCCTGCTGTACAATTGTTGTACTAATTAATAAGTCAGCCGTGTCCACATAAGAACCAACTTCTGTAATTTTTATTTGAATAATTTCACATTCAATGTTATGTTCTTTGCAAAGCTGTTGCACCGCATCATTGACAATAGTTGAAGTAGCAATTCCAGCACCACATGCGACTAATACTTGTTTTTTCTTCATTTCAATTCATCTCCTTTAAATCTAAACATTCTATAATTTTTGTTTTGATTAATGTTTTATTTTTTTCTGTTGTTAAAAACTTGATGACATCCTCGTTTTGAAAGATGCTTATCAGTTTTTGCAAAATTTTCAAATGAGAATTTTGCTTGTCGATCGCTAATAAAAACACAATTTTTACCGGAGTTTTTGCCTCCTGCTCCCCCATGATTCCAAACTCAACAGCGTCTTTTAGTATCGCCAAGCTGATCGCCTTTTTATTGACATGAACGGAATCCGTATGGGGAATGGCGACAGATATATTACTGGAAGTTGGGAGACCGGTCGGAAAGGTTTTTTCCCTCTCAATAATTGCATCTATAAAACTCTCTTTTACAAAGTTTTTTTCGTAAAGATGGTTTCCCATTACTTTCAAAACTTCTTCCTGATCCTTCGCTTTTAAGTCGCAAAAAATCAAAGATTCATCAAAATGCAAATCAATCACTGGTATATCACCTACTCCATTAATAAAAGAGCTTTTATTCTTGTGCATATAATTTCAGAACTTCATGTAAGTCTTTCATGCTTTGTACGTTCAATACTTTATTCAAATCCTGTTCATTTCTCACTAAATTCATTAATTGCATGAATGCTTTTAAATGTTGATCTTTATCTAAAGCTGCAATCACAATGATTAACTTAATGGACTGATAGTTTTCAAAGGCTACTCCTTTTCGCAATTTCAATAAGCTCATCGATAAACGATTTACTCCTTCATCAGGTGAAGCATGTGGAATAGCTACATGTTCACTGATGACAAAATAAGGATCTGATTGGCAATGTCTGATCATTGCTTCAACATATTGTTCTTTAATGCTTTTATCCTTAAGCAAAGGCTGTGCCGCCAGTTTAATCGCTTCTTCCCAACTACGAACCGAATGGCGGAATATCATCGTTGAAGGAGTAATTAAATCGCATAAATTCGGATTTTTAATAGAATGATTTTCTAACTTGTTGTTAGAGCCTTGGTGAATATAGCTTTGAATCGCATTGTAAAGCTCTTTTTTATTTTTAATGACAGCATGCTTTTCAATAATTCCCATTAATTCTTCAACATTTATTACTTCAGGTACAAACCCATATAAGTCAGACATCACTTCTTTTCGCAATCGTCTTTTTTCTTCAGCACCAATAAAATGATCTACAAGGAAGAACTTTTTATTTGTTTTCAAATAAACTGGAGAAAAGACAATGTCATAATCCATTTCATATTGTTGGAATTCGCGCACAGACAATGAATCAAGAAAAATAAATTCAGGAAACAGTTCTCTTAGCGTCCCATACATCAATCTGGAAACTGATATTCCTTTTGGGCAGACAACTATGGCTTTCATTCTTTGGCTAATATTGTCGCCCTGCCTGGAAAGCCACCCGCCGATTAAAATTGTTAAATAAGCAATCTCACTTTCCGGAATAGCTGAACCGATTAAATCTTCCAGCGGTTTAACTGATTTTTTAACAAGATGATGCAATTCCTTGAAATTTTTATTGATATCATCAAGAACATCATTTGTATCAGTTAAATTGTATTTAATTCGAAAATAGGCGGGCTTCATATGAAGGACGAGCTTTTGAAGAAGCTGCTCTTTATCCTTCAAAAAAATGAACGTATTTTTTTCAAAGTTGTCGATCACTTGACTTAGCGCGCTTTTTAATTCAGGAATTTCTTTATCAATCTCCTCTTTAGACCAATAAACATTCGTTGTCAGCAAGTTCAGAGTAATAAAGAGCCGTTCTTCCTCTGAAACATTTGGAAAATCATGCAAAAGTTCTTCCGTTGCCAAGTATTCTTTTGTGCCGGAAATCTCATTATAATTAAGGTTAAAAGAACCGATATGATGGCCTTTCCGTATTCTTCTTAAAATAAAAATTAAAATATAAGGCATTAACTCAAGTTTTTCGTCTGTAAATTTCAGATTTAACGATGCCTCCACTTTTTCGAGGCGATTTTTAAATTCCTCTAACTCATCTACAGATAATTGCGAAATCTGAATGATCTTTTCTTTTCCTTGATCTGCTGTCCAGATGCTGTTCGTGATAGAGATTAACAGTTTCCGGCATTGAAATTCGTCTCCCTCAATGACGTATCCATATTTTCTTGAATACTTGTATTCAAGGCCGTGTTGTTCGACAATATCCTTTACTTTTTTCAAATCGTCAATAACGGTATTCTTGCTCACTTTTAGTTCAGATGTGAAATGAGCCAACGATAAGGCATCCATTCTTGTTAAAATCATCAATATAATGAAATGGACGCGCTGCAGTTTCGATAAATCATAAAAATCGACTGATTGAGTATTTTCCTTTTCACTCAATACTTTTAGTAAACTCGGATCTACAACAAAATAGCCGTGATTTGTCCTTTCAATCTGAGGGAAATTTTGTTCATAAAGCCAATCATTGATCTTGGAAAAACTATAATTGATCTGTCTCTTGCTCAAGTTGAATTTTTGAGCAAGTTCATTGCTACTAATGTTTGGATTTTTGATTACTTCTTTCAAAAGACAATTGCTTCGAATGTCTAGTAGCATTTGTACCTCCTTTCTAAGCACAATTTTAGGCCACTTTTCCTAAAATTGATTACGCTTTCATTCCTTTTTTTGAATTTTCGCTTTACAATTTTGGGATGAACGGATCTGTTCTCGTTATTATCAAATATTAAAGACACCTTCTGAACGAATGACATCCTCCCTTCTGATAAATCCATTTTCAGGCATTAAGGCGTTCCGAAATCGATGCTGCATCAAGTAAATGGATTCAAATCCAATTACTTATTTAATTTATCTATAGACTTCCCAACAAGGATTTAGAATATAAAGAAGTACAAGGTCAAAGATCTTGCCCAGTCGCTTGTAATCAATAGCGACGAAAAACCTGTCCATCCGGAAAAGATAAGACGGGATTCGTTTGACACTTACTGTAAAATCGAATGTCCTTGGATGTACGAGCTCTTCTTAACCGTCTTGTTAGGAATCAGCTAATATACTAACACAATTACATAATGTTATTTATAATTTCATAAAAGAAACATAATGAAAAATATTTAAAATTTTATCTAAATTTTAAAATATAATTATAGAAAATCCATATTTTATCACAAATTAAGGAAAGATGTATGAAATCATAATACAAATTCTTATTATTCATTCGTATAAAAAACGTAATTTTTTTATTGAACTCAAATAAAATTTACTTTATATTCTAATTATTCTTATAATTAAAAATTCTATGGGGTGGGATTAGCTGATGAGCGATTTTTTAAATGAGAAATTTACGGTTGCTGCCGTACAAGCCTCTTCGATTTTATATGCCAGGGAAAAATGCTTGGAAAAAGCAATTTCGTTAATTGAAGAATCGGCGAAACAAGGGGCTCAATTAGTTGTATTGCCTGAATCTTATATTCCTGGCTATCCGTATCACATCTGGTTAGGAACACCAATGTGGTATCATGAACTATTTAAGGAATGGTTTCTCAATTCTGTAGAAGTACCTAGTAAAACAACTGATGCTTTATGTGAAGCTGCATGAAAACATAATATACATGTCGTTATTGGTATTTCAGAGCGCGACGGAAAAACATGCTATAACACAATTTTATTTATTGATAATAAAGGGAAAATTTTTGGCAAACACAGGAAATTGATGCCGACTCATGTTGAGCGTGTTCATTGGGGCATGGGAGATGGAAGTTATCTAAATGTTTATGACACAGAGCTGGGACGAATGAGCGGGCTGGTCTGCTGGGAGCATACTATGGATTTGGTACGTCATTCCCTTATCGCACAACGCTCCCAGCTGCATTGTGCCGTATGGGTAGGATTTTCAAGTATAACGGGTTGGGATACATTATTTGATATGTCTACTGAACTATCTGCGCGTTATCATGCTCAAGTAGGCGGATGTTTTGTTATCAATTGTCAAAGTACAGTCGACAAGGACAATGTGGAAAAGTTAACACAGACTGATTATCAAAAAGAGTGGATAAAGCCTGGAGGGGGCTGGACGGCGATTATCGCACCCGGTGGTTCCATATTATCCGGTCCTTTAAAAGGAAAGGAAGGTATTTTGTACGCTGAAGTTGATATGAAATTAATTGCTGATATGGCACATTGGCACGATGCCATCGGACATTATTCACGACCTGATGTGACTAGTCTTCTGTTAAACCGCGAGCCTTATAAAGTGCTCCGAGATATGAACAATGCCAATAACATTAGTAATCCGAAGAATGGAAGTGGTCATGATCAACAATCTGTTGATCAAATAATGAACTTGTTAAAGCAATTAGAACAAAATCTTCGAAGCAGTGAATCAGATGAGCTCAGCAGAAGATTATCAGAAATTCAGCGCGAAGCCGTTCATGCATTTACAAGGGGGAATTAACCATGTGTCTTTGTTCTTTCGGTCCGAATTCTGGTGTTCACACTTATGATGTGACAAAATCAAAAGTAACGTATTTCAAATATAATATCAATGATCGTACTTTAGTTACGAACAAACAAGAGCAAGCAGATAGTGAAGCGTTGCCTAAGGGAAAAAGTCAATCATTATAAGCATATGCAACAAAAACTCCCTTGTTTTTCTCGAAACTAGGGAGTTCTGAATGACAGAAATATAGCCAATTTTTCAAACGAACGAACATTCGGCTGTTCTTCATTATAAATCGCCGACCAGCAACCATTATGGATCAGCAGGTTGCAAAAAAACAGGGACAACCAAAATCCGAAATGCTTCTGACCGCAAGCTGCCATTGACCGTCATCTTGTATGGAAAGAGCTTCTTGAAATTTTAGCTCAGAGTTAAGTAAAAAAATCAGGAACTTTACAATCGACATTTCGAAAGAACGGCTCTTCTTGTGATTATTTTGCAAAACGAGGTGCTCTAAGTATGTTCCTATAGTCTATGATTTCACGATTCCTAGACGCCACATGATCCAATACGAAACGGAAACTTTATTTTATACGCTAACTCTTGAAAGTCTATAAAAGGATTGCGGTTTCCCTGTATATAATAAATCGATTGGTTCCGATGCTTTTCATAAATAGAAACGGGAAACGATTCATGCCAGTGAATCAGTAAAGAAAGATTAATTTGTTTAAGGCTGCTTTTTTTTATTTCATTCGGGTATCGCAATAAAAAATACATCATTGCTCTCGCAACAGCACCTTTGCCATGTTCCGGTTCGAATCGGCCGTCTTTGACAACTCCGCAGCGATTGCGGATTTTTTCTTTTGGCGATTCCGGCTGATAAAAAGAAAAATCATGAAAAGGATAATTGGATCGTTTGACATTGCACTCCGGATGACAAACAAATAAATGATGCAAATCGCTTTTCATCGGTTCCCGTGCATGAAACCAAGACTGCGGAACAATATGTTCTGTATTATATTTTAAACGCAAGTCAATGCTTTTCATCTTTTTCAATAAAGAAACGTCCTTTTTGCTGACTATTTCTAAAAGAGCTTGAAATTGCTCATATCTTTTTTGAATTATTTCGAAATCTTCTTGTATGATTCGGCTAGGATCGCTTTTTTCGCCAGAATAGATGCTTTTCACTGTTCCATCCGGCTGCAAATCGACCCACGTATACAAATAATGATCTTTGCATATAAAATACGGCAGCTGATTTTTATGTGTTTTTTTCACTAGTTTATGATAATGGTAAAATAGGTTCAGCCCCTTGATTTCTTTTCCGATGACATTTTTGTAATAATGCTCTATATCTTTTTTATCTTTTTCTGGATCATAATAAAACTTCGTGTTTTGGCGGATTTTTTCCTGATTCTGCAAAAGAGTAAGAGATGTCCGAGTACGATCTTTTTTCTGCCACTCCTTGTGCTCTGCAATATTTTTAATTAAAGGTGCATCTTTTCTCCTTTTTCTTCCCATCATTCCTCATACCTCAATAATTAGTATCATGCTTGCAAACAATGAAACTTTGTTACTTTTGCAGCTTGCGAAATACAAGAAAAAATTTTCATCGTCAACAGCCAATCAAAAACCTTCTATTATTCTTTATTAATGGAATAATGCCAAACTCCTTTTTCCATCTCCTTTCTAATTTTTCCGTTGAATTCTAAATAATCTAGATGTCCTATAATTTCAGACATCACAAGCGAAAACTGCTCCGAATACTTATTTCCATAATAGGCTTGGGCTAGACCGCTCGCGGTTGTTACCCCGTTTAAAATGAGATTCATAATTTTTTCTGCTTTTTTCTCAATCCCTTTTAATCTTTTATTTATTAAATCTTTCGGGTCTTGAATGAATACGCCGTGTCCCGGAAATACGAGATCGAGAGGCAAATCCGAAACTTTCTCTAAAGAATGTTTATGCTGGAGTAAAGTCGGCATCCGCCGTCCAAAAGAATCGGGTTCGACAAGTGCGTTGCTGGATATATGCTGAATCAGCAAATCACCCGAGATCATCCAACGATGCTTTGGATCATACAGCGCAATTTGATCCGGAGCATGTCCGGGCACCTCGATAATTTGAAAATCCAAATGGCTGCTCTCGACTGGAATGATCTCTGCTCGGATAGCAAGTTTTCTGTTTTTCACAATCGATTCTTTTAAATAATCGACCTGCTTTCTCCCTGCTTCATGACATCCCATTTCCTCATATAATTTAGAAAAAAACTCCACCCTCATCTCAAGAAATTGGCGGTCTCTCTTTAAGCGCGGGATCGCATTTTTGTGGGCATAAACTTGAATGGGGTGATCCGCAATGATTCGATTCACTAATCCGACATGATCTATATGGTTGTGAGTTAAAATGATTTCGGTTAAGTCATGCAAAGCCAACCCGTTTTTTTGCAGCGTTTCCAACAATGCATTCCAACAAGCCTCATGATCCAAACCAGCATCTATTAAAGCAAGGGATTCTTTTGCTTTCACTAAAAAAAAGTTGATCGTTCTTAAATTAGACGGAACATCGACGATAATCGGGATGATTTCATAATTTTGCTTGCGAAGCTCCATATTTTTACTCCCCCTTTGTTTTGACGAACCAAATAAACCGCTTAAAACCTCGGACTTTAAATTTTGATACAAAACGAAAAAAAAGAGTTATGTGATTTGTTTCAGTCTTTGCAGTGCAGACGCTTACTGTAACCAAATCCCCATTTTTGCCATACCCTTTGGAAAATTTAGAACTGTATAAACATATTATATGTTTTTTTAAAAAGGTTTGTAAAAGAGGGGCTGCCAATTTATTTTCCATTTGTAACATGTAAGGCAATAACAAATATAGATCCGGTAGTACGGCCGCTGATTTCACGCTAATTTTACATCAAAAATCCCCATCGCCAGCCGGCTGACAAGGTACTGTAAATTGACGCGCTTCATATTAAATACCAAAGCTCTTTACTGAAAAATAAATAACCCCCTTCCTTATTTTCAATGGAAAAGGGGAAATCTGCTTGAACATTAAAATTCATAAATTCTTTTTTACATGTTGATCTAAGTACGAAACAGGCAAAAGAACTAGCAGCTTCTTGCTAGCATCCTTATACATAAAAATAAAACCGGTCGAATGAAAAAACAATTCAACCGGAAGTTAGTTTTTCAATAATTTCTGAATATCTTGCTCAAAATCAATCGGTTCGTCCCATGGTTCATATCTATTCACGACTTGACCGTTTCCATCAATTAAATATTTTGTAAAATTCCATTTAATATCGTTGCCAACCAGCCATTCAGGGTATTCATTTGTTAGTTTGATTTTTAATAGCTTTTCTGCCGTATTCGATTCATCAAATCCGCGGAACGGCGCCTCATTTTTCAAATATTCGAATAATGGATGAGCGTTTTTTCCGTTCACGTCGATTTTTGCAAACATCGGGAATGTGACGCCATAATTTAATTGGCAAAAAGAAGCTGCTTCATCGCTTGTTCCCGGCTCCTGTTGATCAAACTGGTTGCATGGAAATCCTAGTATTTCAAAACCTTGATCATGAAATTTTTTATATAGCTTTTGCAATTCTTCAAACTGGTATGTAAATCGACATTTACTAGCGGTGTTCACCACTAAGAGCACTTTTCCTTTAAACTCTGCTAAAGAAACTTTTTCGCCGTTTGCTTTTTCTACTTCAAATTGATAAATAGACATGGGAAACACCTCTTTATCTATTATTAAGTTATAATTATTATAATATAAAAATATTATCACGCAAAAAAATTGCTCTCAGTTACAAATTTGGTCTCAACGACGTTTAGCTAAAAAATTTCTTGAAATATTCGTCAGTAGGTTAAAAAATGCGAAACCTCAAAAAAAGATTGATCAAAAGCATTTGCAGACCAGAGGAAACTTTTATCGTACTGCCTGAAGGCCACATTTCGTATAGCCTTTTTAAACATCTACTCTACTATCGGAAATGACAAAATAACCGATGTTCCTTGCCCTTCTTCACTTTCAATTTTCATCGTCCCGTTATGTAAAGCAACAATTTGTTTGACGATGGAAAGCCCGAGGCCTGTTCCCCCTGTTTCTCTTGAACGCGATTTATCTGTCCGGTAAAAACGTTCCCCTATACGATCCAACTCTTTTTTCGGTATGCCTATTCCATTATCCCGAACGATCACAACAGCCCGCTTCTCTTTCTGATACAACGCAATGTTGATCATCCCGTTTTCGAAGGAATACTTAATGGCATTGTCAATCACATTACAAAAAACTTGATGTAGCCGGTTCATATCTCCCATAATGATGATTTCATCATCTAAATCTGTTTTGATGGATATATTCCTTTTCTTCAGCGCAGGCGCAAACAGTTCTAATGAATCAAGAATCAATTGGGAAAAGGCGATCGGCTCTGCTTCAAGAGCCATATCTTTGTTTTCCAGCTCATTTAATTGTAATAAGTCGTTTATGAGCTTCTGCATTCGCGTTGTTTCTTTATTGATGAGCAGAAGATGATTTTTCGCCTCTTCTTTTGATGAATAAGCTTCATCCAGCAAGATTTGCGTGTATCCTCCAATATATGTGAGAGGGGTTCTTAATTCATGAGCCACGTTGGATAAAAATTCTTTCTTGCGCTCGTCTTGTTTTTCAAGAGATTCCGTCATTTTGTTGAAGGCGCTCGCCAATTCTCCTATATCATCTGACGTTTGGATAGGAACTCTTTTAGAAAAATTTCCGCGGCTGATCTCTTTTGCAATCGTTTGAATAGTTCGCAGCGAACGAAAGATCGAATGAATTGAGTACGTGATAACAAAATAGATCAATACGAAAAAGATTAAACCGAACAAGATTAAAATCGGAATGCCTTTACTAAAAACCTCTGGTATTTCGGCTAAAGGAATATAAATATATATAAAACCTATTAAGTTCTGTTCGTGGGTTAGCGGGAATATTGCTCCGACAATCTTTCGATCCAATTCATGAACATAGCCCTCTTTAACTACGTATTGCCCGGATGAGAGCTTTTTCTCATCTTCTTGACTGATCAGATGTTTGTAATCAATTTGATACGGAAAATGTTGATGAAGCTCATCTAATTGATCAACAGCTATTACTTCATAAGGTGAAATGAGATTATACCATTCAATTTTTTCTTTAATATCTTGACTTAGCGAGCCGTAATGAAAGTGAGCAGCTGTCTGCTTTCCCTCAAAAATAAGCCGCTCTTTCACACTGCGAATGTAAAGCTCTTTATATAGGAAGTGAATGAACAGAAAAGAAAACAAGATGGAAAAAATGATGCTGACAAAAAAGAGCAGCAATACTTTCTGACTAACTGAAAAATGTTTTATTTTTTTCAAGACGGCACCTCAAACTTGTATCCGATTCCCCAAACGGTTTGAATTAGATGGCTGTGCTCCTTTAATTTTAGACGAATCGTTTTAATATGAGTATCAACGGTTCGTTCACTTCCTGCATAATCGGAATCCCATATTTGGTCAAGCAATTGACCACGCGTAAATACTTTTCCTTTATTTTTGGCTAAAAGGAATAATAGATCAAATTCTTTTTGTGTGAGCGCAAGCCTGCGGCCTTCAACAGTGCCAATCCGGCCTTGAAGATCAAATTGCAACGGTCCAATAGCTGCTATTTTTACATCGCTTGCAATTCGATGTGTTCTGCGAAAAATCACTTCCATACGCGCCAAAAGCTCTGAAGGATGAAAAGGTTTTACTATATAGTCATCTCCCCCAATTTTTAAACCTTTCACCTTATCTTCCTCATTCCCTTTTGCCGTTAAAAAAATGACTGGAGAATCAATTTGAAGATATTGGCGCATTTCCTCGACTAAAGTAAAACCATCAATGTAAGGCATCATGACATCAACGATCAGCATATCCGGGTTTTCCTTTTTTAATCTTTCAAGTGCCTCAAACCCGTCTTTTGCTTCCAGACATATATATCCTTCTCTTGTCAAATACGTTCTAATCAGCTTTCGCATCTTTTCTTCATCATCAACGATTAACACCTTTAAAGACATCAGCCACTTGACACCTTCTCTCAACTTATTAAATGAATTTTCTAATTTATTAATTATAACCAGAAATTATGAAATTTGTTTGAAGTTTTTCATAAATTTGTCCTAGTAAGCTCCGAGCAATAGAAAGGCAAGCAAATGTTTCACATGACTGTCCATCATGTTTAGACCTCCTGCGATTGGATTTGACAAATTGCCAATTTTAAAAGCAAAGGCCAGTAAATGAATGTAAGAAAGGAAACAAATGTAAAAAAATATCCAAATAGGCTTCATAGTTTTCACACAATTATACGCTAACCTTCAATTAGAACAATGACACTGAAAAAAGGATTCCGTCATGAAAAAATTATGGTATTTAATCGTTTTTTTGATGCTTTTTTGGACACATCCATCCAGCATCCATGCCGAAAGCACATTGCAATATCTGATTAATCAAGCTCCAGAGCACTCAATCGTGAGAATACCGAGAGGCGTTTATCATGAATCGATTGTGCTCTCAAAACCTGTTACGTTACAAGGAAATGGACAAGTAACCATTCAATCCTGCCGTAAAGAACCCGTCATCTCCATCAAAGGTCAACGCGTTTCAGTAAAAAACGTAACGGTCATTCAATGCAGCCAAGAGAAAAACGCTGCCGCTATACAAGTATCAGGAAATCATCACCGAATTGAACACGTTCATATTCGTACAAAGGGGATCGGGTTAAAGCTTGAACACGCCTATCACACCGTCATCACACAAAGCTCGATAAAAGGTGAAAAACAACATAACGGGATTGATTTATGGAAGTCAGAACAAAATGTCATCGAAAAAGTCAGAATCGAAAAAGTGAGAGATGGGATTTATATGGAGCAAAGCGATTATACAACGGCCGTCCAAAACCTCATCCAGCAATCAAATTACGGCATACACATTATGTATTCTGACCACATAACAATTCAAAAAAACATTTCCAAAAATAACGTGGCAGGAGCGATGGTCATGGAAACAAAGGGTGGAAAAATCGAAAATAATGAATTCATTTTTAACAACCGCAATGTTCATGCTCAGGGGATTCTTTTATTTGATGCGACAGAGACAAAGGTGGTTCGCAATAATATTTCTTATAATCGAGTTGGTATTTTTGCCGAAAGCGCCTCCAATAACCTTATTTTATCCAATGAAATGCGTGGGAATTTGATTGGCATTCAATTCAAAGAGGCGAACGGAAACATCGTTTCAAACAATACGTTTATTAGCAATGTAAATGAAGCTCAAGCTTTGAGCAGTTCGGACAATGAAGTGAAAAGGAATTATTGGGACGCCTCTCTAAAGCTTGATGCCGATGGATCCGGTTATAGCGACATACCTTATAAAACGAATCCGTTCTTTTTAAGTTTGACGCAGGATATTCCAGAATACCAGCTGTTTTTCCATTCACCAGGCATGGTTGTATTGCAAAAATTATGGAAAAGTCCAGACAATGAAGCGATGACGGATGACTCGCCGCTTATGACAGCTCAAATACAAGATGAATCAAAGTCATCTTCTGGAGTGATCATTGTTTTCAGTCTTCTCTTGTTTTTAGGAAGCATTACTTTATGGAGGATAGGGAGGAAAAAAGAGGATGCGTAAAATGTATTTCATTTTCATGTTATGCGCTCTACTGATTATCACTGCTGCGTGCGGAAAAAAGGAAGTGTCGCCAAGAGCCATTGATGAAAAAAACGATAAATGCGCTCAATGTAACATGGCTGTAATGGATAATCAGTTTGCAACACAGCTTATTTTAAAAAATGGCAAAACATTAGTTTTTGATGATATCGGATGTATGTATAAATGGAAAAGCGAAAATAAAAATGAAAACATCGAAGCGGAATTCGTCAGAGATTATCATTCGAAAGAATGGGTTGAATCTGATAAAGCAACCTACGTGTATGATCAATCGATACGGACGCCAATGGCCTACAACGTCATTTCTTTCCAAGATAAAAAAGATGCTGAAGCCTTCATTTCAAAAAATAGCGGAAAAATATTAAACTTCGATCAATTGCAAGATCATAAATGGAAAATGAATAAAGAAATGATGGAAAAGAATATGCAGGATGGTCATACGGATATGAATGGCGACCACAGCCACATGGATGAGGGCAATGATCATTCACATGAATGAAGGGCAAATTTATAAGTGCCCTTTTTTTACAGCGGGAGGAGTTATGCGGAACATATGGAAAGCCGAATGGCGTTTGACAATCAGGCAGCGTTCTTCTTACACGTTTGTGTTTCTATGGATTTTCGTTTTATCATTACTATTTTTGTTAGAGCGGAATAACCCTGCTCTCACAGGCTATACAAACATGACAGGCACAATCGCCAACATTGTGCTGTACATCGTACCTCTGTTTATGCTGGTGGCTGGATCGTTTTCCATCGCGAATGAAATGGAAAATGGCCAGTGGAGTCTTTTATGCACGTATCCGTTGCCGACTATTGCCTATTGGGTTGGGAAGCTTTGCGGGCAATTGACCGCACAATCTGCCATCTTCAGCTTAAGCTTCAGTTTGAGCCTTTTGGTCGGCACTTTATTGGGAAGTTCATTATCTTTGAAATGGGTGCTCATTTTATATATTTTTTCTATCTCGCTAGTATGTTTTTTTCTCGTCATCGGCTTGACCATTGGCTCGTTTTCAGAAACGAGATGGCAAGCTCTCATACTTTCGGTCGGCGTGTGGTTCTTTCTTATCATGATATGGCCGACTGCAGTCATTTCCGTTTTGAGCTTTGTCCCTTATCCGATGATAGCTCCGCTTTTAAAGGTATCTTTATTCTGTAATCCGGCGGAATTGCTCCGTATAGTATTTGTTGTTCAGCTTGACGGCGGAGCTGTTTTTGGACAATCATACGACGAGCTCATTTCTTTTATGCAAACAAAAGCGTTATGGGTGCTGCTCGTCGGTTATATGTTCATCTTTTCAAGCGTCATGCTTGCATTTTCCGTCTGGAAGCTTGAAAGGAAGAAAAGACAATGACAACATTACAAGTCTCCGACGTTTCAAAAAAATATAAAACAAAAGTTGTGCTTTCTTCCATGTCACTGGAAGCAAAAAAAGGGGAATGCATCGTATTATGCGGCGGAAACGGAGCCGGAAAAAGCACGCTTCTTCGCATTTTGGCGGGTATTTCAAAACCGTCCTCCGGGGACATTGTTTTAAACAATATCAGTCTAATTAAAAACAGAAAAAACTATATCGAGCAGATAGGCTACATGCCCGATGATTTTCATGCTCAGCAATTCATGACCCTTCAAGAATTTTTATCATTTTATGCCAAACTGCGGAAAAAAGATCAATCATCTGTAAAAGACATTTTAAAAAAAATAGGTTTGGAAGAATTTAAAAGAGAACTAGTGAAAAATGTATCAAAAGGAATGAGGCAAAGACTATTATTAGGACAAGCATTGTTAGGAAATCCAAAACTGCTCTTGTTAGATGAACCAACAAATGGTTTAGACCCATTTTGGATTGATCAGTTTGTCAATTTGATAAAAGAACAAAAGATGAAAGGCACGATCATCATTTTTTCCACTCATATGATGGATGTTGCCGCAGAAGCAGGCGATCAAATTCTGTTTATAAAGGAAGGCTCTATTATTGACCATATGAAAAATACAATTCATAAGGAAAAAACCGCATTGCAATTGTTGAGGTTATATCGACATGATCTATAAAAGTTTTGTCATTGCTTAAAAAAAGGGTGAAAAAAATGGAATTTGAAAGAATAGATGCAGTAGCAAAGGATTCAAAAGCATTCGCTGATAAACAACCGAAAGCTTCTTTATATAAAACAGTCTGGAGATGGCATTTTTACGCAGGGATTTTTTTCGCACCGCTGATTATTTTTTTGTCTATTACCGGAGGAATTTACCTGTTTAAACCGCAAATTGAAAATTACATGTACCATGATCTTTATTACGTCCAACAAGGTCAGCAAAAAATTTCATCTACAGAACAGATTCATGAAGTGAAAAAGAATTATCCACATGCAAAAATTACAGGTTTTACACCTTCCTTTGCGCCGGACAGATCATCTGAGGTTGAAATAATGGTGAACGGAGAAAGTATATCTGTGTTTGTCAATCCATACAACGGCGACATTATTGGAAAGTTAAATGAGAATGCACGCTTCATGGCATGGGTGAAAGATTTGCATAACGGTGAATTATGGGGCGGCACCATTGGAAACTGGTTAGTAGAGCTCTCCGCTTGCTGGTTCATTATCCTAATTATTACTAGTGTTTACTTATGGTGGCCACGAAATAGAAAATCTCTTTTTGGGACATTGATTCCGCGAATAAACCTGAGTAAAAGAAACCGCACGTTTTGGCGCGATATGCATGCCGTTACAGCAATCTGGCTTTCTCTTTTTATCGTAAGTACAATTGTTTTCTGGACTCATATGGTCCGGTGTTTGGGGAAGCATGGCACATCGTATCGTCGATCCCATTTCCGGAAACCCGGAAGGAGATCAACCATAGGAAAAATATGCATTTCCTAAATCAACAATGCCAACAAAAGAAATAGCAGATGTTCCTTGGGCAGCTGAAAACTTACCTGTTCCCGAATCAAGTCCCAAAGGAATGAAAACAATTTCTGTTGATAAAGTTATGCAAATTGCAGAAAAAAACAACGTCCAACCGGGATATAGAATTGCATTTCCTGATGGAGAAACCGGTGTATATACGATCTTTCTAGATCCTGCTGACGTCTATCCTAACCGCCCACTGCCTTGGGCGCAACAAACGCTGCATATAGATCAATACAGCGGAAAAGTTTTAGCTAAATTCGGATGGAACGACTATGGTGCATTGGGAAAATTAATTTCACTAGGCATTGCATTTCATCAAGGAGAATTTGGATTCATTAGCCAGCTGTTCATGCTTGCATTAACTATTGGCATTATAATGATAGTTGTAAGTAGCGTTATAATGTGGTGGAAGCGAAAACCGAAAGGCAAATTGGGTGCTCCGGCTTTGCCAGAAAACTTTAAGATGTTAAAGGGAGTAGCCGTCATTGTCATTGTTCTAGGTCTTTTCTTCCCATTAGTAGGCGCGTCACTATTGATAGTGTGAGTTTTGGATTATTTCGTCATTAAAAGAATTCCCATTGCGAAACAGTAGATCGGGTAGAAAGCTAAATGGGAGTATCACACGAATAATGAATAAATTGTTATCAACCATTTACTGGCACCAGAGCCAATAAATCATTTCGCCTGTCAGCTCATCGATTGCATACGTCTGATTCCGTGAATCCCCGTCAAGGGAGGAAAGTTTTCAAGTACGTGCGCGCTGGCAGGCGTCTTCTATGTCGGCAGCACGCTTTGCAGCACTCCCATTTTTACTGGAATAACAAGTATAGCTCTTCTATCTTTCACGAAATTCAGGTGACTTCCTTTTTAACAGAATTGACTTGAACAGCAGGCAATAATTGATCATGTAATGGGAGTCTCGTTCCTTCCCGCTTAAAAGGAGTGAGGCGATAGTTTCTTTTTCAGTTCATCTAGCTCTTCTTCAGTTATTTTTGTAACTGACATAATAACTTCCTCTTCTAGCCCTGAACGAAGCATTTCTATGGCTACCTGTCGAACTCCTTCTTCCCGGCCCTGCTTCAACCCTTTTTTCAACCCTTCCTCCCATCCTGCCCGCCGTTCGCCTTGAAGGTTTGACAATTGGTCCCGCAGCCATTTCAAACGCATTTCATATTCATAACGGTTTACCGGGTTGACGCTTAAGCTTTCCCATTCTTCCAACGCTTCACGAATTTCCTGCTCATTCATCGCAAACACCTCCAGTTTCGATTTTTCACTTTTCGCCATCCACTGGAGACATGAAAAAAATTTAGTTCATACCTCTTTTCACATAAAATGAACTATTCTACTCATGGTCAAAAAAGTCATTCATCCAATAGTTTCTTTTTCAGCTCATCGAGCTCTTCTTCAGTTATTTTTGTAACCGACATAATAACTTCCTGTTCTAATCCGGAACGAAGCATTTCTATGGCTACCTGTCGAACTCCTTCTTCCCGGCCCTGCTTCAACCCTTTTTTCAACCCTTCCTCCCATCCTGCCCGCCGTTCGCCTTGAAGGTTTGACAATTGGTCCCGCAGCCATTTCAAACGCATTTCATATTCATAACGGTTTGCCGGGTTGACGCTTAAGCTTTCCCATTCTTCCAACGCTTCACGAATTTCCTGCTCATTCATCGCAAACACCTCCAGTTTCGATTTTTCACTTTTCGCCATCCACTGGAGACATGAAAAAAATTTTAGTTCATACCTCTTTTCACGTAAAATGAACTATTCTACTCATGGTCAAAAAAGTCATTCATCCAATAGTTTCTTCTTCAGCTCATCGAGCTCTTCTTCAGTTAATTTTGTAACCGACATAATAACTTCCTGTTCTAATCCGGAACGAAGCATTTCTATGGCTACCTGTCGAACTCCCTGCTTCAACCCTTCCTCCCATCCTGCCCGCCGTTCGCCTTGAAGGTTTGACAATTGGTCCCGCAGCCATTTCAAACGCATTTCATATTCATAACGGTTTGCCGGGTTGACGCTTAAGCTTTCCCATTCTTCCAACGCTTCACGAATTTCCTGCTCATTCATCGCAAACACCTCCAGTTCACTGAGCATAAACTCATCGATTTTCCCCTTTTTGGCGTCTACTGCTGACAGCATCATCAGCCACGGATACTCTGGCAATCGCTTTATTTCTCTGTTATATTTCTTCCATTTTACCATAAACTGCTGTAAATCAATGACGTGAAATTCAAGGTGCGGACCCCAAAGAAAATGTTCTTCATCTTCTCGTATATGGAAAACCGTATGAAATCGCTCCGTTTCATGGGGAAAAAGCCGGTAATTAAGGATGGTAATCATAAAGGTAGGGGGAAGCATGCTGTACGGCTGTCCTTTTGCTAATGACCGGGAGAAAACCCTCGCCCAGTAATACAAAATTCGTTCCGGTAAATCATGCTGATTAACGATTTGAATTTCCACATTGATGCGCTCGCCTCGATCCGTCAGCACCAGTACATCAAGCCGGTTCATTTTTCCTTCTTCTGTCTCTTTCGTCAGTTCCGTGCTTTCAAACTGAACATCGACAATGCGATCTGCTTCGCTCCGATGTAAAATCGCATTCAAAAAAGCAATGGTAAGCGACTTGCGGTTCGGGTTGCCGAACAGCTGCTTAAACATGAAATCCATCTTCAAATCGAGGTATTCTTTCATAGTGAAGATCGTCCTTTCGAGGGAGAATAAAAATGAGAGAAAACATAGGAAGGGGAAAGATTAAAAATCGTAATAACTAGGGACAGATTTTAATATCTCTATCAAAAGAACATACGTTCTGTTTCTAATATAAAACTAACTATAAGAAATGTCAATCTAAAATTTCAAACTTATTAATAGGGATTTAAATAATGAAGTTTTTTACTAGATTTTTGAACGTTTCCAGCCCGCTACAATTCCAAACAGCAGAGACAGGAACTTTTTTCTAGTTTTACTACAAACGCTCAAGTAATGCCGTTAAAGCCTCACTTCATCATATAACATAATGAATATAAAAGAGGAAAAACATTTAGATGAAGAAAAAAACAGAAATGACGGAAACCTTCATCGTCTCGCTTGATACAGGTGTCCAAAAGTAATGCACTTCAATAAAAAAGACCTTGCCAGCCTCCTGAAATGTCCACCTTAAACCATATAGCGTAGGTAGAAAAAAATGCTGGCAAAGTCTAAGATTCATCGTCTTAAAGTTTTCGAATCCCATAAATTGAATAGCCGATACTAAAATTGTTCTAATAAGATTGATTGTCTTAGAGTTTCGAGCCCCTCTCGATCAATCAAATTTCAAAATGGTAGGGATTTATAGAAATCAGCCAAAAAATAGGCAGATAAAAATCAGAAGGTATAGCAGCATGATGTTTCTGATTGCTTGCCGAAGCTCTAAAAAATGAATGTAAATCGTATCAGACTGTCTGTTATTTTATCAAGGCTGGAGGAAGGAAAATCAGAAGAAGGAAGCAACCCCGTGAATTCCTGCTTCATCGATCTCCAGCCCGCTATCAGCAAGATCGTGCTTTGTCCGCTATTGCTTGGCTTATATAAGATCAACAAGCTTTTCCTGCTTCATTCTGTAAATGATGAATATCGTACTGATCGCGATCAATACAAGAAAGGTGCCGATTGTAAGCATAAGCGGATGAAGAATCGCAAACAGTTCACCAACAAGGTATTTTAAAGTACAATAGCTTAGCAGCACAACGATCGGGACAAGCGAGCCGATCAATGTGATGTAGTTTTGTGCGATCCGTGAGAAAAATACTGAAAAGAGCGCCGCAACAATGGCAACAATATAAGTAGCAATCACCGTTGTGATGATATAGCCTTCAAATGTAAAGTCAAACCAAAAATAGTAAAAATTATAGAACGAATTGATGGAAAGCGGAAAAAAAGCTTGCGTACCATTCCCAAGATAGAAAAACCAAAAAATGACGATCTGCGCAGTTGTGATCAATGCTGTGGCTGCTAAAGCAGCAAGAAGTTTTAAAGAAAACAAATTCCGACCGGTTTTCGTCGTGTATTGCAGACTGATCGCATTGTTTAGTCTGTCTGTAATATGAACGCGGCATGTTACCATGACAACGCTTATAATAATCAAAACCGTCCAAAAGCGGGTGAGCTCATTGTAATTTTCATAGACAAGATATGGAAAAACAGAATTGACATCATTGTTTGCCATGATTTGTTTTACACGTTCTTGCTGATCTTCATCGGTATAAGATTCAATATCCCTCCCTTTCGATTCATATTGTTCAATGATATTTTCGAATGCTTGCAGCTCCCAAAAAACATCTGCTTGATCAACAAACACGACTTTTTCATGAAAATCTGCATACTGTTTATTTGTTAAATCCAATTGTCGAAACTGTTCATATGTTGTAATGCCTAGTTTTTCCGCATCTTGTTGTGATTTTAAATAGGCATTGGCCTCGTCTTTTTTTTGCTTATACCAGTTTTTAAAATGTTGAAACTCTTTTTCGTCCATTTCATGCCCATATTTATTGATCATTTCTTTCGTAATCATAAACTCATCTTTTGCAGGCCGTCCATTAGGGAAATTTTCAAAATAAAAGCTTAAAAACAGCTTGTAAAACAGAAAACTGATGAACAAAATAAGCAGCAGCACTTTCCAATTGAACAATTTTCTTAATTCGTATAAAAAAACTCTCAATATTCTTCCCCCTAATTTAATGGTTGCCGTTTAAATTTGTACATGCTGAAGAATCCTAATAGAATAAATATGACCGCCCACGCTGCTATCGTTACAGCTTCAAAATATGGAAACATCGTAAAAATGTTGTTTCCCATAAACCATACATGCGGATTCATAATTAAATAAAAAGGATTCACATGCATGATCAAGATAAAGTTACTATTCAGTGAAACAACGCTTGGAAGCCATAAACTAACACCAGCAAACAGAGCAAATGTAAAGAAAACAAGATAGCTGTTTTTCAGCCATATAGATAAGCTGAAGGTGAGCAGCATGTACAGCAGCTGGCTTAATAGTAAACAGCCGACAAATAAACAAACATACTGCAAGAATGATAGATTCCACCACGATATGTAAGGAAAAGGCGTTTCGCTATTAAAATAGCTGCTAATCGGCACAAACAGAAGATTAGAATAATCATAGACAGAAAAGTAAATGATCAATGTCGCTGCGATTAACAACATAACAGCACACACATTAGCGATTACACTTGCAGCAAGCTTGTCCCATAGCAAATTTCTCCCGCGTTTACTCGTAAATGCAACAAAGAATGTACGGTGTTCAAATTCATAATTAGTTAGCAATGCTGTGATTAAAACGACGAGGATCATTCCTTCAAAAGCGATCGCCCGGCCAAGCTTTTTAAATAGCAAGGAGTGCATTTCATAGACTGATCCTAAATAAAAGAAATGGCGATGTTCACCGTTTTTCACTAGCTGCTGCAGCCGCTTTTCTAAAAGATTGGCTTGGTTCAGCACCGTTTCTTCTGCCTCCCCGCTTAATCCGTATTTCTTGATTTGTTGCCGGGCAAACTCTGTCGCATCCAACTCGCTGTAAATATCATCGACGCTTTTAGCGGTTTCATAATATTGAGTGAACAAGTTGAGATTGAATAGCCTGTTTAATTCACGATCCGTAAGATGTTGGTACAGAAACGCTTCATGGCCTTTTATAAACTCATATGGAAACTGATACTGCTTCTCGCTTTTTGGATTCAGCTCATTCACCCATACCATTTCATGATCGATTTCTTTTTTCATACCTGCCAATGCTTCATCATCGATTTTCGTCCCGTATTGCTCAACTATGTTTTGTAAAACAGGTAAATTTTCCCGTTCATTTTTATCGTCGAAAATAATCAAACCATTCAACGCCACAAAAAATAATAGTAAAATGATAAAAATCGGCGACTTGACAACTTTTATTAATTCGTATTTGATCATTATGCCAGCGCTCCTTCTCCATATACATGAAGAAATACGTCCTCTAATGTCGGCTCAACACTTTTCCAATTTTCATTTGGCTGTTCGTCGCTAACAAACCGAAAGATCATCTGGCCATTTTCTTGCTTTTCCGAAATTGTTGCAAATCGCTTCCGAAAGATTTCTGCATCCTGAAAATCAGCTGCGGTCTCATAAATGCGGCCGGACAATAATTGGCATAATTCACGTATCGGCTTTTTATATAAAATCGTTTTATCTTTAATCATAATGATTTCATTGGCAATCGATTCGACATCAGACACAATATGCGTTGATAAAATAATGATCCGATCGTTTGCTAATTGGGTTAAAAGCTTGCGGAAACGGGCGCGTTCGGTCGGATCAAGACCTGCAGTGGGCTCATCAAGAATCAAAATCTTTGGATCGTTCAGCAATGCCTGGGCGATGCCGACCCGCTGAATCATCCCGCCGGAAAACTTCCTCATTTTTTTATGCATGACATCTTCAAGTCCAACGAGCTTTAAAAGCTCCGGTATTTTTTCTTTTGCTTCATGCTTTGAAATCCCTTTTAATGCTGAAAGGTAAAGCAAATATTTTGCAGGGGTGTAATGCTTGTAATATCCGAACTGCTGCGGCAAATAACCGAGAAGCTCGCGGTATTTGCTGCCGAGATGGATGATATTTTCTCCGTTGTAACGAATTTCTCCTTTTGTCGGAAAGATGAGTGTGACAAGCATTTTCATCAATGTTGTCTTCCCAGCGCCATTTGGAGCTAATAGTCCGTAAATTCCGTTGTCAAACTGTAAATGAACATTTTCAAGAGCAATAAAATTGCCGTAATATTTGGAAACATGGTCGACAACTAGCATCTTTACAAAACTCCTTTTATATTGGTTTTGACGAAAAACAGCTTAAGCTGATAAACATATATATACATCGCAGCCATCCCGATGATGATGTAAATAAAATACGGAACGTTTAACAAAAAGGCTTGATAAACATAGCTGTTCATGTAAGAAAGAAACAAGTTTGCGGCAATCCAGCTGATAAATAAAGCAATTTTCCCACTTTTTGTCGGTACATAAAGCAATACATACAAAAAAGCAGCAGCAAAAAGAAATAAAGATGCAACAGATAATAAAAAGGCAAAAGGAAAATGAATGGAAAACTCTGTTGCCAGCCAGAAAATGATGACTCCATTGGCGAGCATAGCGAAAATGCTGAACATGAACATACGGAATGCTGCTAATTGATACACATTGTATTTACAAGTCATTTCCACCTCAAACGCCGGCTTTTGCTTTTGGCAAATAAAAAAGAAAAAAACGATGACAAAATAAACAACAGGTGAAAAACAAAAGATGAATGTATATACATCCAAGGCTGTCCATGAAAAATATTCTGCGGTTGAAAGAACAAACATAGCGAAAACAGCGATAGTTAAAACAATCGTAAAAGCGATTTCCGTCAGATCACGAAAGACGTTGCGGAAACCGACTTCGCGATACATAGTGAACATATATTGCCAAAAGGAAGGCTTTTTGTTCATGCCTTTTGCAATAATCTTCTGAATTTCTTGTTTGATCTCCTTATCGCTAGGAAAAGGAATTTTTTCGTTATCAATGGCCATGGACATCCTCCTTTAACTGCTCATTGATTTTTCGCAATGTAGAATAATATTTCGTTTTTACGGTTGATTCTTTTATCTGGAGCTTTGCGGCAATCTCGGCAAATGTTTGTCCTGCAAAAATTTTCATTTGCACAATTCGTCGATTCTCATGATCAAATCGTTCAAGCAGGTTTAAAACCCGTTTTACCTCGTCCTTTTGTTCGATTGTAAAAAGCACATCATCACTTTCCCGCTGATCTGTTAACAAATTGACCGTTTTCTTCTGCTGTTTATATTCTTTCGAGCGATAGTAATCGATGATTCTCGCCTTTGCGATTTTATACAGCCATGTCCGGAACGCCGCTTTCCCCTCATAATGGTGAATGCCGCGCAGCATGCTGATGAAAATCTCCTGCGTCAAATCTTTCGCTAATTCTTGATCAAACGTTTGTTTAAATACGAACGCATAAATCTCTTTGTAATAATAAGAGATCAGCTTATTTGCCGCTTTTTCACTTGCCCGCTTCTGTATTGCTTTTATCCATTTCTTCTCTTGATCCATCGTGAAGCTTCACTTCCAATCCCAAAGCTCAAAACTTCTATCACTACCTATATATTCGCAAATAATAAATAAAAAGTTTTGCGAAAATCAAAAAAATTATTCAGCCCCTTTATCCAGCCGCTAGCCTCTCGATTGTTCGGAGCTTCGCAGGCGACGCTTAACGACATATCCTTACTGATTGGACCGGTCTGCTTTATGCACACTAGCGAAAAAAACGTTTCTTTCAGAACGGAAGCTTACATTACGAATAAGCGATTGTGATATAATGTGTATTCCGGCATGCAGATGAACGATATGTTTGCTTCAAAATACTGAAACGACTGCGGTTTAAAGGAAAAGCTGCTAAAAAGAATTATTGAAATCTTCTTTATCTGGAAGCAGTAGTTTCATATTTCAATTTTCCGGACAGACTCAATATATGTGCTTAAAAATCCCATAAAAGTCATTTAACATTTTGTTCCACATACATACAATTTAAATAGAGATTGTTACTAGAAAAGGGAGATCTTTATGAGCAAGATTTTATTATCGAATATGACGGTATATGCTGAAGAACGAGTTTTCAAAAATGGATATGTATTAATAGAAAATGGGAAAATTCTTGACGTTGGTCCTCAAGAAAAGCTGGCTGTTACAGACGAACGGGTTGAAAAAATTGAAAGCAAAAACAATTATGCAGTTATTCCTGGTTTTATCGATTTGCATATTCATGGAGCAGCAGGCGCCGATACGATGGATGGAACCGATGAGGCAATTCGCAAAATGGCAGCGGCACTCCCCCGGGAAGGAACGACGAGTTTTTTAGCAACAACGATGACAAGCTCTGAACAGCGGATTGAAGAAGCTCTGATCAATGTAAGAAAGTACATGGAAACAGCGAATGAACCCGGATATGCAGAAGTGTTAGGAGTCCACTTGGAAGGTCCGTTTATTTCCCCTAAAAGAGCAGGGGCGCAGCACTCAGAAAATATTCTCGAACCGAACTTGCAGTTATTTAAAAAATGGCAGCATATGTCCGGTGGAGCGATAAAGCTTGTGACATTGGCGCCTGAAAGAAAAGGTGGAATAGAATTAACCGATTATTTAAAACAAACAGGAGTTGTCGCCTCCATCGGGCATTCAGATGCTTCTTATGCTGAAGCTGCTAAAAGCATACAAGCTGGCATTACCCATGCAACCCATTTATTTAATGGAATGAGCGGATTGCACCATCGCAAGCCGGGAGCTGCTCTAGCAGTGCTCATGCATGATGAGGTGTTGTGCGAAATTATCGCAGATGGCATTCATGTGTGTCCGGAAATGGTGAAATTTGCTTATCAAAATAAAGGAAATGACGGGCTTATTTTAATCACGGATGCAATGAGAGCGAAATGTCTCGGTAAAGGAATCTATGAACTTGGAGGCCAAGAAGTCCGAGTGAATGAAGATCGAGCAGTTTTGCGGGATGGGACGCTGGCAGGAAGTATTTTGAAGCTGAACGATGCAGCCAAAAACATGATGGCTTACACCGGATGTACGCTTCAAGACATTATTCAAATGGCAGCCGTTAACCCTGCTAAACAAATAAACGTTTATGATCGCAAAGGAAGCATTGCAAAAGGAAAAGATGCTGACTTAGTTGTTTTAAATGACCGCCTTGACGTAGTAATGACATTTTGCCGCGGAAAACTTACCTATTCACAACAAGAAATGTGAATGATGCTATTGCTGCCAGCGAAAGATTACGGTGATATGAGCATGAAAGCAGCACAAATGATTAGGTAAACAAGAACTGAATTTTGCTAAAATGATCCGTTTTTAAAACAGCTTCCTTTTCCATCGTTTCAATAGTTTGATTTAAAGCATCTTGATCTAAACATATCATAAGCTCTGAACCCCTTGTTTCAGCAATAATCAGTCAGTCTGGATTATTCCGTAATGACGCTTTGATCTATTTTTCATAGGATTATCTTGTTTTCCCTTGATTTTCGGTTAGAGTTCTCCAAACTGATTATATTTTACTGGATACAATTCTTTTACACGACTATCATAGTGTAAATGTCAAAATAAGAATGCACAATTTTGATTGTAAAGTGATGTACAAAAATGATTTTATGGATAATTATGTTATTAAGTGGTGGATAGTAATAACTTGACATGGAGCCTCTACGGGCATGACTTACGAGCCAAGAAGCCAGCAATATCAATAGCTGGCTCCGCCTAACAAGGCTATCATGCCCGCCTCTCCATGTAAAGTTGCCCTAAGGCAATGAGAGAAACTATATAGCTTTAAACAATCATGTTTGTACATAGTTAAATTAGCATTTCCATCATAGTGTTTTCGACTTTTTTAGCCATAAAAAATCCCCTCCTAGGTGTCATATCAAATAGCCTCTTTTTTTTACTGTCTACCTGTAGGGGATAATACCATTTCTGATTGAAAAAACACTTCCCTCTGTTTATTTAAAAATATTTATTTTTTACTTTTTGAAGAGATTCAAAATGTATTGTATAATCTTGTTGATGATTTCCTTTGTAGATGGGTGGAAGTAGTACAAACCTGCAATTGTTGCACCTGCAATTGTTGTCGCACCTGCTACAATAGGAAGAACTTTACCTGCATTGTTCTTTTCTTCCTTCTTTTCGCTGTTTTGTTTTTCATCATCTTTTTTGTCCTCTACTACATTTTCTTCTTCATCATTTTCTGCTTTTTGTGTTTCATTTTCCTTTTTGTACCCTAGTTCTTTTGCTTGATCTTCCGTTATTTCCACATAAACCCCATCAACTAATGCAAATAATTTTCCATCTTTTTCAACGACTTTTGCGCCTTTTGCTTTAAGATCTTCTGTCGTCCATGATGTTACTTCCTTTTCATCTGGGATCTTTTTATCTCCTTCTACTTTGTTCATTGCTACGTTAGAAGAAGTTTTGGATTCATGACTGTCATTTTTTGGTGCTGGACTTGCTTGATTTTGCCTTGGCGCTTGACTTTGACTTGTTGCTTGATTTTGATTTGTTGCTCGATTTGGCTTTTGTGTTTGATTTTGCTTTGTTGTTTGATTTGACTTTTGAGTTTGACTTTGCTTTGTTGTTTGATTTGACTTTTGAGTTTGATTTTGACTTGTTGCTTGATTTGGCTTTTGTGCTGGCTTTGATGGTTTTTCCACTTCCGGTTTTGGTTGTGTTGGCTTTGGTGTTTGGCTTGGCTTTGACGGTTTTTCCACTTCCGGTTTTGGTTGTGCTGGTTTTGGTGCTGGTTCCACTGGCTTTTTTTTTACAACCGTTTTGACCGTCAATTCGTAATTTTCATAGTCACTAACAAATGGCGGCAAGAAAAATGTAATTTTTTGACCATTCACAACTTCTCCAGTGTAAGACCCATCTACTACGAACTGACCACTTACATAGTAGCCATAAATGTATCCTTTACAAAGTCCTGTTGCTTGTGCTTTGTTGTTGTAAGTATTGTCTGTCGTAATCGTAATGGAACATTTTCCTGTACCTTTCTTTTCTCCTGCGCTTGCAATACTTGGTGATGATGAAAACAAACCGAAAATAAGTCCAGTCGCAACAGTAAATGAAAAAAGTTTTTTCAACATTTTACTTTCCTCCTGTTCGTTTTTGGCTGTGTACGAACAACCTGTTTATTTTTTAGATCGACTGGTTGCAAATGGATTTTTAGCCATCCTATCAGCTCTGAGGAGTAAAAATTCTTCGAGATAATTCCACCTAAACTTTGCCAAATATGTGATAATAAGGGTATGTAAAAAACCTAATATATTGGCATTTGGGGGGGATTTTTTTATGGTAACGAGGAAGGAAAAGCGTGAAAAGGAAAAAGAGGTAAATTATTTATTCGAGTTGCTAAAAACACAAAATCACTTTTTTAAAAATTTAAACAAATTGCTCAAAACTATTGATGATCCAAGGCACCAAAGCTATATTACCTATGACACGGAAGTCCTTTTGATGATGGTTATTTTGAAAAATGCATGCAACTTAAAAAGTATGCGCGAAATGACAAACGAATTTAATAAGGAAGAGTGCATTAAAAATTTGGGGAAATTGTTGGGGAATGAAGATTTGGAAGAACTGCCCCATTATGACACAATCAATGATTTTTTGGCACGAGTGAACCCGGCAGAACTTGAAAGGATCCGAATCGATATGATCAAGAAATTATTCAAAAAGAGGTGTTTTGAATCCTATCGTATCAATGGGAAATACTGGGGTATTGCCATAGATGGGACCGGTATTTTTACTTTTGACAAAAAACATTGTGAACACTGCCTGAAACGGGAGCGCAAATACATAGACAAGGAAACGGGTGAAGAAAAAATAAAGACCATCTACATGCATCATGTCTTGGAAGCCAAGTTAATTGTGGGAAATATGGTACTAAGTGTGGCCTCCGAGTTTATTGAAAATGAATCAGAGGACGTGGAAAAGCAAGATTGTGAGTTGAATGCTTTTTATCGACTGACTGCTAGACTGAAAGACACCTTTAAAAAACTGCCTATCTGTCTGATTGCCGATAGTCTTTATGCCTGCGAAAATGTATTTAAACAATGCAAGGCGAATAATTGGAACTACTTATTCCGTTTTAAGGAAGATCGTATTAAAAGCATCACCGATGAGTTTCAAGCGTTAAAAAATATGGAAGAGGAGGAAGGCAAGAAAGCCAATGTGGTAAAGATACGTGAAAGCGAACAGCGAGGGGAAATCACCTGGGTGAACGATATTGATTACAGAGGCTTTGGGGTGAATGTTTTCGAATGCGAATTAGAAGATGAAAAAAGAAAACAAAAATTTACCTTTATCACAGATATAAAAATCACAAAAAACAATGCAAAGAAACTGATGAACGCTGGCAGAAGCCGCTGGAGAATAGAGAATGAGGGGTTTAACAGACAAAAAAACCTGCGCTACCACATTGAACACGCAAGCAGCCAAGATTACAATGCCATGAAAAATCACTACCTATTAACCCAAATTACAGAGATTATCATGGTGTTACATGAGCATGGGTCAAAAATATTGAGAAGCATGAAGAAAACGATAAAAGAAATATCCTCGCGATTGTTAGAAGCCTTCCGTGGGCAAACACTAACAGACGAGGATATCGCACAACTGGGAAAACCTATGCAAATTAGGTTTACCTAGCGAATTAATTGTACCAAAGGATGTGATGTTTGGCAAAGAAAAAAAGTTATCCACAACAAACAAAAATAAGTTATCCACATTTTTTAAAAAAATAAGCAAAATTGGTTCTTTTTGACCCTTTTTGTAAATAAATTTAACTGGAAAATTTTACCAACTGTGGATAAGTCGTAATTGCATAATACTACCGAAAATTGATAAATTTACTCCTCATAGCTGCCATCCTATCCATAAACTTGACATTTCCAACATTTTTTCCCTAGCAACCTTTCAGGAAAAAATGCCATTATTCAGTTGTTTCATCATCACACACTCAATTTTTAATTCCTTTTCATAACACGTATTAATTCATCAGTGGGATTCTTTCGTTTAGCAACAACTCTGCCTTTTCTATTTTTTACTGTTCTTATTTCGTAATATATATTTTGTAGCCTTTCTAATTTTCCGGTGGCTACACCTCCAATTCCTTGAGAATCGATTCATGACCTCTTGTTTCCGGGCATCCACCGCCTGTTTAACGATTCGTTCGAGCAGATATTCCGATTTCCTAGTTCCGAGTGCTACATTTATTTTTCGATGGTGCAACAAAGCCTTATTAGGCGGCAGGTTTTCTAACATTCCACTACTTCTTCGGATGAATGCCAAACGGATTCGACAAATGACAGGCAATCTATTTCAACCACTTTCGCACTTCCTCTTCCGCAAGCCCAGTGAGATCGGCAATATCTTTCGCTGCCATTCCTTTCGCCGACATATGCTGGATCAAATTCTTCCGTTCTTCCTCCCGACCTTGCTTTAGCCCTTGTTTCAACCCTTTTTCCAACCCTTCCTCCATCCCCGCACGCCGCTCGCCAAGAAGATTAGACAATTGATCCCGCAGCCATTTCAGCCGCATTTCATACGCGTAGCGATTTTCCGAACTGACGCTTAGCTTCTCCCACTCTTCCAATGCTTCGCGAATTTCTTGCTCGTTCATCGCCAACACCTCCAGTTCCTTGAGAATCGTCTCATCAATCTCTTGTTTCCGGGCATCCACCGCTGACAGCATCATTAACCAGGGCCACTCCGAAGATCGCTTCACATCACGTCTATATTTCTTCCATTTTACCATAAATTGTGATAAATCAATGGCGTGAAATTCAAGATGCGCGCTCCAAAGAAATTGTTCTTCATCTTCGCGGATATGAAAGATGGTGTGAAACCGATCGGTTTCATGCGGAAAGAGCGGGTAGTTAAGAATTGCAATCATAATGGTGGGAGGAAGTTCGCTGTACCCTTGGCCTTTGAAGAGCGACTGGGAAAAGAGCCTCGCCCAGTAATACAAAATCCGCTCCGGCATATCGTGCTGGTCAATGATTTGAATTTCCACGTTAATCCGCTCGCCTCGGTCGGTCCACACGAGCACATCAAGCCGATTCATTTTCCCTTCTTCGAACTCTTTTGCCAGCTCTGTGTTTTCAAACTGCACATCGATGATACGATCATGACCTGTCCGATGCAAAACCGCATTCAAAAAAGCGGTTGTAAGCTGCTTTCGGCTCGGATGGCCGAACAATTGTTTAAACATAAAGTCCAGTTTTAAATCGAGGTATTCCTTCATAACGGGAATCATCCTTTCGAGGAGAATTTGGAGGGGAGTAGAGATTTATCTAAAGAAAAGCTGAAGTTATTTACAGATTTTTCAGATAAAAGAAAGCGCATCGCCTTCCAAAACGCACTTCTTGACAAATCTCAACCAGCAGCCGTTCTAATGAAAACTTTGCCACCATATATATCCAGAACATATGTTCTTATAATGTTATTGTAATACACTTTATCTTATCTTTCAATCACCAATGATTCGACAAATTTTGAACAGAGCCAAAAACTATACCAAAAGGTAAACCCTTTTAGTCAGTAAGTTCTTCTTCCCTTGAAAATAGATCCTAATTATTTTCTAGATGAGTAATCCTTCCTTATTTTTCAAATGGAGGCGGAAATAAAGGAGTTATTTTATTTGGCTCGATCGAAATAGCAGACAGGATCTGAGAAGAGGCAAGCATGATCCGTGCCTTTCCGCGAAGAAGCATTAGACTAAGTTTCATCATAGTCCGAATCCTTTGACTGCATGTACTTATTGAAAGGGAGAGTGTATGAATGGGTACGAAGACTTGCGGCAAATCAAAACACGTATTCAGGCTGTAACAAATATTCTTCTTCATGAATCATCAGGAAAACTCTTGCATTCTATGAAAATAGATCTCGCGACTCAAAAAACTGTTTTCTGCAAGAAAAAATACAGAGTGTTTCAGTATATCTTATCAAAATTATGTATAAATATATGCGATCTATCCATCAAGGGCTTGGCGTGGATCCTCTGTAGCCATGATTCTTTAGTCAAGCGTCAGCTTCAATAATTTTGGAAAACCAAAAAGGTTATCATGGCCCTCTCTCCATGTATAGCCCCTTTGCATATCACTGCATAAGGATTTTGCAATTCTCTGCCCTTTCATTTTGGAAAAAAACAGAAACCCTAATGAACTGGAAGCTGTACTATGAAGTGCCCAGTTATCAAGGATACTAAACTTAGGTTGTGGAAATCCAAATATTGATACCTGAACCATTTGAAATTTAGAGAAATTAAGAACAAAAATAAAAAAATTTTAACTTCCAATCAAGTTTTTTATTTGAACATTTTACATTTTTTTGTTCTAAGAGAAAGAAAAAAGGACTTCACCCCTCATTTGTAGAATTTTTGATGTGGCCTAAACACAACAATTCGCTAGGGGGAAGTCACTTAGTACATTCTACAAGAAAGTCTATTTTCCTTTTTGAAGAACTGTAAATTTTAGATTCTAAAGAAAATTTGCCAAATCTTTTTTAGTGCTCTTGATTTACGTCCCTTTGCTAAGCAATTCTTCACCCCAAGGGGGGCTGAAGGTCATTCTAGGGAAAGGAATTTTAAGAGCTCTTATTGCTGCTCCATTAGAAGGTTTTGATACGTTTACAGCCCTTCGTAACCGATTGGATTAAGACATTCGTTCCGTTATCAATGTGGTTTAAATATCGGTCGACCTGAACCATCTACCTCTACTTTTAGTACAGTATTTTCCATGAACACACTCAAAAAAATCTTTATATAATCTTGTCCAGATAGGCCAAGCTGAAGGCGTATCAATGGAGGGCATCAGGCTATCGATAGTGCCGCCATTAACGCCTATGAAAAGAACAAGCCTAAAAAACAGAGTGAACAAACAGGCAATGCAAATTGGGGAGCAAAGTTTGATTCTTTTAGCAATAAAATCACTTGGTTTGGCCATAAAGTGCATTTTTCTGTAGATACCATCAGTGAATTACCGATTGCGATTGAAGTAACTCCAACTCATGTAAACGATGGAGAAGTCGACCCAACATTGATCGGAAATGTGACAGATTGTATAAATTTCCAAGTCGAATTCCTGATCATGGATGGTGGATGTAACCAACTTTATGAAAAACCGATTAGTTTCTATCAAATTGAAAATTAACAGCTGTTAAAAACTCCCTGCAAAAAATCTTTTATTTATAAATATCCCCTATTGACAAATATTTCGTTTCCAAATACGGTTCAATGCCTTCCACTCCACCTTCACGGCCGATTCCGCTTTCTTTCATTCCTCCAAAAGGAGCGTGGGCAGCAGATGGAGAGCCGTCATTCCAGCCGATAATTCCGAAATCTAAATGCTCATGCAGATAGATGCCTGTTCTATAGTCATTTGTAAAAAAGTAAGCGGCCAGACCATAAGGCGTGCTGTTTGCAATATTAACAGCTTCTTCTAATTCCTGAAACGTTGTGATTGGTAAAATGGGTCCAAATGTTTCCTCTTGCATAATCTTCATGTTCTCATTGACATTTTTGAGAACTGTCGGATAAACAAAGAAATAGCCTTTTTCCCTATTTGCATTGTATTTATTGCCGCATAGAACTTCAGCACCTTTACTGATTGCATCATTGACCTGCGAGACAATCTTATGAAAGCCTTTTTCATTAATAACTGGCCCAATTTGAGTGCCTTTTTCCAAACCATTTCCAACTTTTAATTTTTTAACTTCATTTGTTAATTTTTCAGCAAATTCCTCTACAATGCTTTCATGCACTAGAACTCTGTTTGCACAAATACATGTTTGACCGGCATTTCTGAACTTGGAAGCTATCGTTTGTTCTACCGCCAAATCAATATCAGCATCATGTGCAACAATGACCGGTGCGTGGCCGCCTAATTCCATTGAAACATGTTTAACTGTACTGGCACTGTCTCTGATCAATAATTTTCCTACAGGAGTCGAGCCGGTAAACGTAATTTTTCTGACATATTTGCTTTCCGTAAATATTTTTCCTACCTCACTGCCATAGCCATTCACACATTGAATTACATCCGCTGGTATTCCGGCTTCATGAGCGAGCTCAATCAATTTCATCGTGGTTAACGGGGTATCTTCTGCTGGTTTCACAACGAATGTACATCCAGCTGCCAATGCCGGTGCAGCTTTTCTTGTCATCATTGCGGCTGGAAAATTCCAAGGAGTAATGGCTGCAACCAATCCTACCGGTTGGCGGCTGACAATGATACGTTTGGATTCCGTATTTGCAGGAATTGTTCGTCCATAAAGCCGCTTCGCCTCTTCTGCATACCAATCAATGTAACTAGTTGCATAGTCAACTTCACCCAATGATTCGTGCAAAGGTTTACCGCTTTCCATTGTCATGATCTTTGCAAGATCATCTTTATGTTCTTGGATTTTTTTAGACCAAAGCTTTAATAGTTTCGATCGTTCATGTGCATTTATTTTGGACCACTTTCGGAAACTTTCATGCCCTCTCCGCAATGCAAGATGAATCTCTTCTTCTGTATCTGCCTTTACTTCCTGGATCAACTCACCTGTTGCAGGATTCGTGACTTTAATCGTCGCTGCCATCAAGGTTTACCTCCCTCTGGGTTTTTCTTTGCCGGGATATAATAATATATAACGCCACTGGTTAATGGATTCCCGGCAATTTTATCCTCAGTTTCTTCACCCAGTTCATTGAGCAAAAGCTTTTTCCAATATGGATAACCCTTTATTTAATTCCTCGTCAGTAATAACCAACGGAGCTAAAAAGCGTATAATATTTCCATCAATACCAGCTGAAAGCAATAAAAGACCATGTTCATTCGCATATTTCAGAATTTGATTCGTTTTCTCTTTATTCGGTCGTTTGTTCTGGCGGTTATCTACGATCTCCACCGCTACCATAGCACCTAAGCGGCGAATTTCCCCTACAAACTCATGTTTCGCTTGTAATTCCAGCAGTTTTTTCTCAATCTTTTGTCCCAGTATTTCTGATTTTGTGAGCAAATCCTCTTCTTCGATGATATCAATGACTGCCAGTGCGGCGGCACAAGCTACAGGATTCCCAGCATACGTTCCACCCAGTTCACCCGGATCGGCAGCATTTAAAATTTCCGCCTTTCCTACTACACCGCTTAAAGGCAACCCGGCAGCCAATGACTTGGAAACAGTAATCAAATCCGGGACAACATCAAAATGTTCAATTGCAAATAATTTGCCTGTACGGCCAAAACCAGTTTGAATTTCATCTGCCACAAAAACAATACCGTGATCATCACAGAAGTCCCTGACAAATTTGACAAATTTCTTCGGTGGGATAATAAAACCGCCTTCCCCTTGAACAGGTTCCATTACGATACAAGCAACCGTTTCAGGTGCCACAGTAGCAGCGAAAAACCTCTTGAATTCTTCAATCGTCCAATCAATATATTGTTCATCTGTCATATGATCCGGTTTTCGGTACAAGTATGGATAAGGAGCTTGATACACTTCTGAAGCAAAAGGACCGAATCCGAATTTATATGGTTTGACTTTGCTCGTCATGCTCAACGTCAGATTCGTTCTTCCATGAAACCCTCTGACAAATGAAACGACCGCTTGTCTGCCTGTAAATTTACGGGACACTTTAACTGCATTTTCAACTGCTTCAGCCCCCGAATTAAAAAGAATTGCTTGTTTATCAAAATTGCCTGGCGTAATCTTGCATAATTTTTCTGCCAGCTTAATGTATCCTTCGTACATGATCACATTAAAACCAGGATGCAAAAATTTATCAACCTGTTCTTTTACCGCAGCCGTTACTTTAGGATGACTATGCCCTACATTTAAAGTTCCGATTGCCCCTGCAAAATCGATCCATTCATTCTGATCAATGTCTACGATGGTAGCCCCTTTTGCATGATGCGCAATACTTAAATTTCCATTGCTCACCCCTTTAGGAACATACTTTTTCCGTTTAGCTTGCAAGTCTTCCATCGTTGTCGATGATGCCATTTTTTCATTGCCTCCTCAAAATCAATATATATACGAATTATGTCAATTTTCTGTTATAGTGAAAAGCACCAGTTTTCTGATTTTTCAGGTACCAGTAGAAGAGATTAATCATGTTTTTTTCAAATAAATACACTCATTCCAATCATTTTCATAGGGAATTTCTAAAAACGGTAAATAAATCTATTTTAATGATTCCAACCAAATAAAAATTACCTTCTAAAAGAAAATCAGGGGGGAAGTAACATTCGTGCAGTTCCTAGATGAAGAAAATATTTACGACAATTGAAAGAAAAAGATGTTATGAAGAAAATATTACAAAGTTAAAAATTACAAAGTAATTTCCGGTAAATCAAATCATATATGAAGAAAGGAAGGCTGGCTTTCTCTTTTACATATACCTGCTGATATTTCCATCCTTCCTTTTAAACAATGTTTAACATTAGAATCACAAACAGGAAAAAGAGAATTATTAGTTTTCTTTGTGATTAGCCAGAAATGACGACGCTTACAAAAGAGAGTGTATATGAACTGGAACGAGTAATGATCGACCTAAGAACATATTCTTTAAACCTGCCGGATAACTTTTATTTCAAGAAGAATTGGTCAGCTGAATTAAACGCTGACTCTTAAAAAAGATTGATTAATTACTGTAGATGAGCAAATTCGCTAACATAAATTTACAACCAAACAAAAAAAGAGACATGAACCCGATTCCTTGATTAGAATAGATGTGTCACCAAAATTATTCACAAGGAGGTTCATGTCTCATGAATAGATTAGCACATCATCAAGGAATCCACAAGTTTTTCACGATGTTGGGGTTGGCACTTTATTTTTCAAAACCTGTCATGAAGCATCTCGTTCATATCGTGGATGCGATGATCACGAAAGGCTTTTCTGGAACGTTGACCGATCTTCATCATTGGAGCTTTCACCCCAATCATCGAACGACACTCAGCCATTTTTTCACGAAAAGCCCTTGGGATGAAGAGACGCTGCTTCGCAAACTTCAACAGTGGATGCTTCGTCGTGTCGAACGCATCGCCAAACAGGAGAATCAACCCCTTTTTGTTTCGATCGATGATACGATTTGCCAAAAAACCAAGCCTTCGTCACAGGCAACGCACGCCATTCAAGGGTGTGATTGGCACTATTCTCACACAGAGAAAAAGTCGATCTGGGGACATTCTCTCGTTTGGCTCATGGTTCATACGATGACCCAGGCTTTTCCCTTTGCGTTCCGCCTCTACGACAAGGCGGCTGGGAAAAGCAAGGGGGAACTCGCGATCGAGATGCTTTCTTCTTTGGATGTACACCGTCCTGTTTATGTGCTGATGGACTCTTGGTATCCATCGCAAAAGCTCGTGGAAGCTTGTCTGAAAAAGGGATTCCACGTAATCGCAATGCTCAAGACGAATCGGGTTCTTTATCCAAAAGGCATCGCCATCCAAGCCAAACAGTTTGCCCGCTATATCGAACCGAACGACACCCATCTCGTCACGGTGGGAGAAGAGCGTTATCGCGTGTATCGCTACGAGGGAGCGCTGAAAGGTCTCGATGATGCCGTTGTGCTGCTCGCTTGGAAAGCCGATCAGCCGATGACACCTGAACATCTTCACTGCGTCTTGAGCACCGACCGGGAGCTAAGCGATGAAGAGATCTTGCGCTACTATGCCCAGCGTTGGTCGATCGAATGCTTTTTTCGACAAGCGAAAGACCAGCTGAAGCTCGATGGGTACCGCGTTCGCGGACGTCGGGCGGTGAAACGCTACTGGATCTTGGTGCAGCTTGCTTACGTGTACAGCATGTTCGAGTCGAACAGCGATTTTTCTGATGGGCTCGATCTTCTGCGCAAGAGAAAAGGACATAGCCTCGTGGAGTTCATTTACCGTGCAGCGAAACAAAATATTCCCATTGATACCGTGAAAAAACAGCTCCACGTGGCATAAGGGGTACCCTGTTTGTCTCTTTTGCATGGTAATTATTGTAATTAAAATTGCTCAACTACAGTTAATTAGTTATTTTAAAATATGGCACAGAAAACATATAGTCCCACCACTTTAAACCAGTAATGACACCGTCGGTAAATTTTTGCCGGCACATTTCTAAAAACGTTATGTTAGGTTTCTTCCTTGTATTTTGTCCCTAATCTAATACCACATTATTTATGAAAAAACCTCTGGTGTCCGAGTGTTTCACTGACGTCTGTCACTTTCCAATTTTCCCTAAGTGTTGAGCCAATATAAGGTATTGGCTTGAGCTCGTATTGATATTATTTTTTGTTTGCCAAAAAGATGGCACATCTTCTGACGGATACCACGGATCCTAGCCATCCCTTCAAAACAGACAAAACGAGGCTTAGAATGGTTTTACAATTTTCATTGCTAAGAAAGTTACCAAACATGCTTTTGAAAAAGCCTATAAGAAAGTTCTTTTTCATTGATTTTGTTCCACGGTCCAAATATTCTTTTTTATCAAATCCCTTAAGGTTCACTTGATAAATTTCCTGATTTACGCAACAATTTTTTAAACCACACTTAACATCTTGTATCGTCTGTATATGAAAAGCTCACGTGAAAGCATTACTTCCTAATTCAAAATCTTTCCTTTACACATAAAGGGAGAGTTCCTGTTCAGATTCATAACTCAATTAAGAATTTTATTTATAGGCAGAACTTGTATATCATTGTTGTTACATGCTTCTACGATTGCCTTTGCTAGTTCCGGTGCTCCAGGAGTATCTCCATGAATACAAATCGTATCTGCTTCAATAGAAACCTCTTTTCCATCGTGAGTAATGACTTTTTTATCTTTAATCATTCTAACAACACGATCAGCCATTGCAGCATAGTCCTTTATCTCGGAGCCTTTTCTAGTTAATATAATAGACCCATTTTCCGTATGTTCACGATCCGAATAAGCTTCCTTGGCAACAGGGATACCCATTTTTATTGCTTCTTCCATAAATTCTGAATTATTTAAAGCAAACACAATCATGTCCTTTGACACAGCATGGATAGCCTCAAGAATGGCACGTGCCACCTGTTTATCCTCCATTGCCCTCATATACAAAGCTCCATGCGGTTTGCAATGTTGTAATTTTACATCAAAAATGTTTGCAAATTCTCTCAATGCTCCCATTTGATAAATGATATAATCCTTAATTTCCGACGGTGTACAAGCCATTGCGCGCCGGCCGAAACCAAGCAAATCAGGAAATCCGGGATGCACACCAATTCCTACATTATATTTCTTCGCCAATTCAACTGTTTTCCTCATGACATGAGGATCTCCTGCATGAAAACCGCATGCGATATTTGCTGAAGAAATATACTTCATCATTTCTTCATCGTTTCCTTGTTCATAAAGGCCAAAACTTTCACCCATATCGCAATTGATATCTACCTTATACACGTTGATCCCCTCATTTCACTTGTTGATTCAAATTAAAATGATCGAGAAACTTGGTTGTATAATGGCCTTTTGCAAACAGATCATTTTGCATAATTTTTTTCAATAATGGCAGATTTGTTTTAATTCCTTGAATTTCGATTTGCTCAAGGACGTGTTTTGTTTTTTCTAGCGAATCTCTTCGATTGCTGCCATGTACAATTATCTTTCCTATCATAGGATCGTAAAATGGAGTAACATGATTCCCTTCTACTACACCGAAGTCAAATCTTGCTTGATGAACAGGCAAAGTCAAACGTTCGATCTGCCCGGGAGAAGGAAAGTAAGTGACCGGATCTTCCGCATACAACCGGCACTCAATGGCATGGCCGTTTCTGTGAATTTGATCTTGTTGCAACGGAAGAGGTTGTTTAGCGGCAATCCGCAGCTGCCATTCAACTAAATCAAGGCCTGTAATTTCTTCAGTTACCGGATGCTCTACTTGCAGCCTTGTATTCATTTCAAGGAAGTAGAAATTTTTATGTTCATCAAAGATAAATTCCATTGTACCTAGATTGGTATATCCTATATGCTTTACTCCCCGAAGTGCTGTTGTTAACAATTTTTCCCTAAGTTCCTCATCAAGAAATGGGGATGGACTTTCTTCAATCACTTTCTGATGTCTTCTTTGTATAGAACATTCTCTTTCAAATAAGTGGACAGTATTGCCATAATGATCGGCAGCTATTTGTACTTCAATATGACGTGGTTCTGAAATCCATTTTTCCAGAAAAATCGTTCCGTCTCCAAAGAAAGATGTTGCTTGTTGCCTCGTTGAGTGAAAGGCTTCTTCCAGTTCTTTATCGTTTCGAACCAGTTTCATCCCGATTCCCCCGCCACCTGCGCTCGCCTTTAACATAAGGGGATAACCAATTTGGTTCGCAATAGATAACGCTTCTTCCACTGAATCCAAACTTCTTTCCGATCCAGGGACTACAGGAACTCCCGCTTCAGACATCTTGATCCGGGCTTCTACTTTGCTTCCCATCAATTTCATTACCTGTGCACTAGGACCAATGAAAACAATACCTTCTTCTTCACATCTCTTAACGAAATCAGCATTTTCAGATAAGAAACCATATCCAGGATGAATTGCTTCCGCTTTTGTTTCTTTTGCTGCCCGGATTATGCTTTCCATATTCAGATAACTCTTCTTTACTTGGCTTTCTCCAATGTAAACTGCTTCAGCTGCTTCCTTTACAAACGGTGCATCCGCATCTGCATCAGAATATACTGCAACGGTTTGAATGCCCATCCGATTGCAAGTTTTGATAATTCTTCTGGCAATTTCTCCACGGTTAGCGATTAATACTTTTTTGAAAAGACTCATTGATTTGTTTGTTCACCCCATTCTTTCACTTTTCTTCTTTAATCACTGCTATCTCTTGTCCGGCATTAATTGGTTTTTCATTTGAAACTAAAAATCTATCAATAATTCCATCTTTTTCTGCCTTTATTTCGTAATAAGTTTTCATGACTTCAACTAATCCTATAACATCTCCTGCCTTAATACGGTCACCTTCCTTAACAAATTCATCTTCTTCAGGCGACGGCTTTCGATAAAATATTCCAGGGATCGCAGATACAATGATACTTTCCATATTAGATTCCTCCAATTTAACAAAGTTGTTGTTTTATTTGATTTAATATATTTTTTATTTCTTTTCTTGCTGAAAGGGCTTCTTCGATATCAACAGCCACAAATCTTACGGATTCATTTGTTTTGACTTGTGCCAATTTGTTTAAATCGGCGCTTATGATTGTACCAATTGTAGCGTATCCTCCGCCTGTAACGGCATCATTTAATAATGCAATTGGCTCAATACCATCTGGCACTTGAATGGATCCAATCGGATAACCTAAATCGACTACGTTCGAAGGGTTGCTTCCAGCCCCAAACGGCTGTTTGCGTTCAACAAAATTCAAACGTTCCCCTCTGAAGCGATAGCCCACCCGATTTGCTTCTGTTGAAACAGTCCAATCAATGGAAAAAAAGCGTTCCTTACTCTCCTCCGTTAAACGATAACTGCATAACCCCAAAACAACGCGGATTTCATGTTGATTTGAAAATTGCGGAATAAATGAATCGTCAATGCGTGCCCCAATTTTTGCAGGGCGTATATTTTCATTTCCTATTTTAAGTATGTCATTTTCTTGCAGTTGTCTCCCATCTAGCCCCCCTATGCCGCATAGCGTGTATGTAGAACGCGAGCCCATTACTAAAGGAACATCAAAACCGCCCGCTACAGCGAGGTATACTCTTGCGCCATTTTTGACAAAATCAAAAGAAAGTTGATCCCCAGCTTTAACAGCCAAAGCTTCCCACATTGGAACGGATTGTCCATTTATTTTTGGAGGAATTTCCCCGCCGGTTAGAGCAATAATGGCATCTTCTTGAAATTCAAGAGTTGGCCCCATGTATGTGATTTCCAATGCAGCAGCATTTTCATTATTACCGACAAGTAAATTGCCTACAATGTAAGAGAACTTATCCATCGCACCTGACGGAGGCATTCCAACTTCATAGTAGCCAATACGGCCATTGTCCTGAATAGTCGTTTGCAGTCCGGGGGTTATGACTTTTATCATGAATACAACCTCCTTAACACATCTTCAGAAAATGCTTTAGGATCCTCTAGTACTTTTTTTGTTGAAAACGTAATATCCTTCGTCAAATAGCGGAAGGTTCCATCATTTACTTTTTTACGAATTTCCTCATACTCTTCCATGGTGATACTGCGGTATCTAAATATATCTCCTTGTTTTGGGAAAGTCATTGAATCTTTAAAATCATGATTGCGCTGTTCTTTCTCGAAGATGGGGGCTGCCGCAATACCAAATAATTGATATCCTCCTGCCCCTTGAACTGGATATATAACAGCAAACGCTCCACCAAAACCAAATGCCCGCTCGGGAGTATATGTCCGGGGCCGAACATATTTCGGTACTTCTATTTGCTGCTCACGAGGCACCATTTGATAACACCATGGAAGCCCCGGCACAAATCCAATCATCGATACAATAAAAGGGAAGTCAGTTATTGCTTTTATTAAATCTTCTTTCGATTTGAAACCATTGATACGTGCCGCATATTCCAAGTCGGTTGATGAGGGATCTTGATGCCTGTCCCTAAAACGCATTAATGCCTCGTGTGTCCATGGATCATCAAATAAGATGGGGACATCTACAACACGTGAAGATATTTCAATGTCATCAGAAGAAACAGATTCCTCTAGTTCTCTCAATTTTGAAATCAAATCGTTCGGATGGGTACGATCTGGATCGAAACGAATCATATACGAAGAATTCGATGGACAAATATCTATTATTCCTGGAAGTCTCTCCTCCTTTAATCGATTCGTAATAGCCATTGCTTTAAAGTTTACTTCCAAACTCATCTCTTCACTTAATTCGACAAATATAAATTCGTCGCCACCATATTCATAACGAGTCATTTTCACACCACCTCTTACTTTCATAGTTTAAAATATATATAATTCCGTTAAATGAAATATTTTTATTTTTTACCAAACCTTTTTCCACAGCAAATTAGTAAACACTCATTAATTTATTTCATCTCCGGCTCTATGCCATTGACCCACCTTTACTTCCAATACAGGAATTTCTATCCCTCAACTTGAAACAACAAACGGTGTTAAAGGGTCTATAAATTTCCATCAATACCGTCAGAAAATAAAAAGTCACATTCATTCGGGTATTTCAGAATTTGGTTCGTTTTTTTATGGTCCGTGTGGTCTTCAATAATCTCCGGCGCAACTATAGGATGTATGCCGCGAATTTCCCTTCATCTATTATGTTCCACTTGTCATTCAGCAGTTTTTTCAAGTATTTCAGAAATTGGGAGCAAATTCTTCTTTTCAACGATACCCATCATCGCCAATAAAAGAGCACATGCTGACGGATTTCCGGCATGCGTTTCACCTAGTACGGGCAGCCTTTCAAATTCCCATCTTGCCTGCTACACTGCTTAATAACCCGCAGCCGACGACTTGGAAACGATCATCAAATCCGGAACAATATCAAATGTTTCCATATTTATATTGCTTAGCTTCTCATACCGAACGTTATATCGTTTCTTCCGTAAAACCCTTCGGCAAATAGGACGACTGCTTAATAGGCACAATTTCCGTGAAACCGCTTGAAACTTTTCTTCCGATTAGTTTACAGCCCTTCAGTCGTCAATATTCCTAACATTCAATGTTGTCCTCCTTTACATTGCTTTTTAATAATATTATGATAAATATATTAAAAGAAAAGTACCAGTTTTCTGATTTTTCAGGTACCAGAGGGAGAGATAGATTATGATTTTCTTTCAAATAGATAAAAAGGATAAGTCAAATCATATCTATCAACAAATTTATAAAGAGTTAAAAGAAGCAATTTTAGAGAGAAAAATCCCAACCAATGAAAAATTGCCTTCCAAAAGAAAATTAGCAGAAAAATTAGGAGTGAGCATTAATTCGGTTTCCAATGCGTACGAGCAGCTCCTGGCTGAAGGATATATTTACGCAATTGAAAGAAAAGGCTACTATGTGGAAAATATTACACAGTTCAACAATCAAAAAGAGGCTAAAATGAACTTTCCAGATGATTTAAAAGAAGAATTCTCCAAGAAAGATGAGAGATGGCTTTCCTTATCACATATGACGGCTGACATCTCCATGTTCCCGTTTAAAGAATGGATGAAGTGTGAAAAAATAGCAATAAAAAATCACAAAAACGAACTTTCGGACATTTCTCATCCTCAAGGTCCTTACCTTGTGAGAAAAACCATCTCACGTATGATTGCGCTCACACGCGGCGTTAAATGCGAACCAGAACAAGTGATTATCGGCCCCGGGACACAGCCCTTGTTACGTCAAGTGTTGGGCATGCAGAAGGAAAATATAAAAGCTGCAATTGAGAACCCTGGGTATTCTCGCATCTACCAATTATTAAAAGATATGAATTTTGAAGTTTTTCCAATCGATCTAGATAAAAAAGGAATAGACATCAAGAAAGTGGAAGCTTTGAATCCACATTTCCTTTTTATCACCCCGTCACACCAATTCCCGACCGGAATCATTATGCCTATTTCAAGAAGAATTGAACTTTTGAATTGGGCCTCGGCTTCTGAAGGAAGGTATATTGTAGAAGACGATTACGATAGCGAATTTAAATACGGAACGGACAATATTCCGTCGCTGCAAAGCCTAGATCGGAATCAACGCGTGATTTATGCAGGAACATTCTCCAAAACGATCATGCCGAGTTTCCGAATCAGTTATCTCGTTTTGCCTACCGATTTATTAAGAGAGTACAAAAGACATTTTTCATATTGGATACAGGGAAGCAATACACTGAATTTATTTACGCTTCACTATTTTATTGAAAGCGGCGAGTACGCAAAACACGTCAAGCGCATGAACAATCACTATGAGATGAAAAGAGAAAACCTGATTAAGGAATTGAAATGGAAATTTCGAAATGGCATTAAGATTAAAAATGTGCCGGCAGGACTTCATTTCATTGCGGAATTCAAAACAGATAAAGGGTATAAAGAAATTGAAGAAAGAGCAAAAAAAGAAAAACTTGAAATATACTCCATGAAGAGGTTCAATTTACTAGGCAATATCGAAGAAGGAAAAAAAATTATTTTGGTTATCGGATTTGCCAATATAAAAAATGAAGACATACCAGTTGCCGTAGATAGATTGTACCGTGTTATTTATTAACTTTACATCGGACGAATAACCGCTTTAGGAACAATGCCATAATGTTTTAAAATGATTCATCTTGGATAAGAATGCTCAATTTCTATTTTCCGCTGTGACCTTTCCCCTTTCACTTATAATATCTGTCCGTAGTTAAAAGAGAACTATCAGCTTTTATACGCACAACCCATTTAAGATCAAAAGAAATGATTTTATTTAAAATTTTTCGATCTGACATGACTAAATGGGGAAGGTTCTTAAAAGCCTTTTTCCCACTAGTCATGCTAGAAAGCGAAGTACACAACCGAAAAAACTACCTCTTCTTTTAATTCTCTTTTACCTCAATCTCTTATCTTGTCAAATCCTCAATAAATTCACTAACGAAATATTTTCTATTTGCTTTCCTTTATCCTCTCCCGAAAATATCTCCTTACATCTACAACGGTTATGATTCACTCATAAGCCGGCTAAGTCGGCTAATTGCCATAGATCTACATCACGAAACATTTTTATATCCCTATTTCTTGCTAGCTGTACAAAATTCTGTGCAAAGACGCCGTTCACCACTGTCAGCCTTTCCAAAATATTCATCAACATTTACAAAAATGGAACCATCATTCCGGATCGGGAGAGATAGAGGACAAAAGCTAAAATAACAATAAGGAAACTTACCTCAAAGTGAAACTAGGCTATAATGAATGGTAGCAGAAACAAATGAGATGGGTGGATTGATAAACATGAAAATAAAAACATTATTGATTGCTCCCTACCCCGGTTTAAAAGAATTAGCCTTAACTCTCGGTAAAGAACAACAATCCCTGGACATTACAGTTGTACAAGGAGATTTACAAGAGGCTATACCCATTGCGAAACAATATGAAAAAGAAGGTTATGATCTCATTATCAGTCGCGGCGGCACCGCTCAGTTGCTGCGCCAGCATATCTCATTGCCAGTTATTGAAATAAAAGTCTCAGGCTATGACTTATTACGTATATTGACATTGGTTAAAGACCATAACGCACATCTTCACATTATTGGATTCCTAAACATATGCCAAGGTTTTGTTTCTGTATCCAATCTTTTAGATGTTAAAATTCCTTATACCATTATCCATGACCAAGAAGAGGTAGAGGAGGCAGTCCAACAAGCTAAAGCCAACGGCGCCCAAGCGATTATCGGAGACACGATTACTTGCAAGACTGCGGAAGCGAACGGGCTTCAGAGCATACTGATTACTTCAGGCAGAGAGTCCATAATCGAAGCGTTTGAACAAGCAAAACAAACTTATCAAATTATTAAAAACACTGCCAAACAAACAAAGGTATATCAACAACTGCTGCAAAAAACAAAAGAACCTTTAGTTGTTTATGACGAAAATGGCATGATACAATTTACTAGTTCTTCTTTTCAAAAAATATTTCCAGCACTCAAAAATGATTCGGATAAATCTACTATTTATTCGTATTTTCCATTTCTCAACAATGCATGCACACAATTATGCAAAAAAATTGAACCAATAGAAATATTGTACACTTTCGTTACAGATGATGAACATATGCAGTTTCGGCAAGGGTATCTTAAAATAGATAACTCCGAAAACCACCAGTATTACCTGCGGTTTTCAGCCGAAGAGAAGGAAGACCAACAAGATTATGGCCTATCCGTTGCTGCCATACAACCAATCATGACTTCCTTTTCACAGATTCTCGGGAATAGCCAATTGATGAAAGCTGTTATTAAGCAAGGGAAAAAGGCTGCTGCACATAATAAGCCAGTTGCATTATACGGAGAAAAAGGAACTGGAAAAAAAACACTAGCAGGAATCATTCATTGTGAAAGCGAGGCGAAAGATAGTTTTCTGTTGCTCATCCGAGTCTTAGAAGATCATCGCGAGATAGCAGACTATCTCAAGCTTATCTTAGTACATTTGGACATAGGGACATGTGTTTTCGAAGGCGTTGAACGTTTGCGGTTGGAACACCAAAATCATCTAGCGCACCTGATCCACCAGACAAAAGCACGCATTATTTTTTTATTTCATGATAACCCGATTGATTTGTTGCAGCAAAAAAAATTATCGGTTCAAATTTTTAAACAATTTAAACAAAACCAAATTCGATTGCCGTCTCTGAAAGAACACGCGGAAGATTTAAACGAATATGTTCGAAAATTTATTGCACAATATAACGTCAAATATGGAAAGCAAATCGTAGGCATGCAGGAAGAAGCGCTAAAATGGCTGTACAGCCGTACTTGGAAAAATAATTTACAAGAATTAAGCAGTGTGATTGAACAAGCCGTCCAGTTTACGAATAATGAGTATATTAATAAAGAAGATTTAAACAACATTTGGAAAAATACAGATGAACACGCTCAACTAGGTTGTTCCGTGATTGATCTCAATAAACCGCTAGCTGAGATTGAAAAGGATATTATCTGGAAAGTGTTACAAGAAGAAGAAATGAATCAGACAAGAGCAGCCAAAAGATTGGGGATCAATCGAAGTACGTTATGGAGAAAGCTGAAATAATGTTGCATAATGCAACATTATTTCAGTTTTATTATTTTTATGTAAAAATATTGTTGATAAATAAAACATACCCTAATAAAATTAAATTGAAAGCGGTTTATTATTATATTTTTTATAAAATTGTTTCATTTTAAAACAACAACAAAGGAGAGGAGAAAGAATGAAAATTAAGGCAACATTAGACCGCATTCCTGGTGGAATGATGGTCGTGCCATTGCTGTTGGCCGCGACGATCAATACGTTCGCACCGAATCTGCTTCGAATCGGCAACTTTACAGAAGCGCTATTCGTCAACAGCGCAAGTGCTTTAATCGCTCTATTTTTACTTTGCGCAGGAGCACAAATTAATGTAAGAAGCGCAGGCATTGCGCTTGGTAAAGGGTTTACATTACTGTTCGTCAAGTGGGCGGTAGGGGCACTTGTAGGATTAATCGCCTATATAGCAGCTGGTCCAAGTGGTTTATTTTTAGGTTTAACACCACTGGCTATTATTGCGGCAATGACCAACAGTAACGGCGGTCTTTATATGGCGATTGTCGGTCAGTATGGGAAAGAAGATGACAAAGCGGCCTATTCTCTATTAGCATTAAATGATGGACCATTCTTAACAATGGTAGCGTTATCTATTTTCGGCGCAATGGGGTTTGTCGATGGAATGTTTTCCATTGTCTCCTTTATCTCCGTTTTACTTCCAATTGCAATCGGCATGATACTTGGAAACTTAGACAATGAAATGAGAGAATTTTTAGCAAAAGGCAGCGATATGTTAATACCATTTTTTGCGTTCGCCTTAGGAATGGGGATCGACTTTGGGGCCATCATCAAAGGGGGATTAAGTGGCGTATTGTTGGGCGTAGCTACAGTATTGTTAACAGGAACTGCCGGATACTTAATCTTTAAAGCATTCGGCTGGAATCCACTTGTCGGTGCTGCTGAAGGCTCTACCGCAGGAAACGCTGTAGCTACTCCTGCTGCGATCGCGGCAGCGAATGCTTCTTTCGCAAGCGTAGCTGATTTAGCGACAGTCCAAGTAGCGGCAAGTACGGTCACGACAGCGATTTTACTACCAATTTACATCGCGTTTTTGGCGAAACGATTGGAAAAGAAAAATAAATTGCAGCAATACTACCAATTACCAAACTAACCCATAAAGCCCATGTCTATGACTTGGGCTCCTCCATTTAAGGAAGGAGATGCACCATGAAGATCGCAATCATCGCAGATGATTTAACAGGAGCCAACGACAGCGGCGTTCAGCTTGCTCATTACGGTTTAAAAACATCCGTACTATTTCAACTGCATTCGAGCCAACTAGACGAAAACGATGCGGTTGTCATTGATACTGATAGCCGCTCTTTATCTAAGAAAGAAGCCTATGAGAAAGTAAAGGTCGTATCGGAAAAACTAAAAGATTGTTTCCCGATTATCTACAAAAAAATCGATTCCACCCTTAGAGGAAATATCGGAGCGGAAATCGATGCTGTTTACGATGCAATAAAGCCGACATTTATGATTATTGCGCCAGGTTATCCCAAAAACGGAAGAACCACTTATAAAGGATATCATTTTTTACACGATACATTGCTACATGAGACAGAAATATCAAGAGACCCTAAATGTCCAGTTAAAGAGTCGTATATTCCCAGTTTAATTGCCAAACAGACAAAGCGTCCTATAGGATTAATTGACTATCTAACACTTCGTCTCGGATTTGATAAAGTAAAAGAGAGACTAAACGATTATCGTGCGAATCATATTCCTTACATTGTCTTTGACTCTTTAACTGAAGAAGATTTGTGTTGTATCGCACAATACGTTTGCCACATTAACGAAAAAGTCGTATGGGTCGGGTCGGCAGGTCTGGCTAATTACCTTCCCGAGGTTTATCAGCTTCAAAAAGCAAAAAGAACGATCAAGATTGATCAAAATCGACAGCCCATCCTGCTAGTAGTTGGTAGCGTCAGCCAAGTATCCCGCAAACAGTTAGATCTTGCCCTTTCTTTAACGAATGTCAAAGGTGTACAGCTTGATTCCATAAGATTGGTTAGTGATGACCAAATTCGCTGCGATGAAATGAAAAAAGCCATTCACCAGGCAGAGGATTGGGTCAAACAGGGTTATCATGTCGCACTATATTCTTCTGCTTCACCCAATGAAATAAAACAGGTACAGGAAATAGGAAAATCGAAAGGATTAAGCACAATAGAAATAAGCAATTTCATTGTTCAAAAATTAGGCGAAGTTGCCTCCACATTGATCAACAAGGGCTATTTTAGAGGGATGATATTAACAGGCGGGGATACTGCAAAACATGTATGCGAGAAAATCGGAGCTTCGGGTTTTGAATTGCTGGATGAAGTGGAAACAGGAGTGCCAATAGCGAAATTAATTCATGACTCAGGAATGCATGTAGTGACAAAGGCGGGAGCCTTTGGTTCGGAAAATACATTTATTCAAGCAATTCACCAATTACAAGGAGTAGATGTCAAATGAAACCTATCATCGGAATAACGATGGGAGATGCTGCCGGTATTGGACCGGAGATTATCGTAAAAGCCCTACAAAACCGATCCATTTATGAGCAATGCAATCCTTTAGTGATAGGAGATGCAAAAATATTAGAACGGGCAGCTAGAATTACCAATTCCAAACTGACCATTCACCCTATTTCATCTGTAAAGGAAGCAACTTACCAATACAGTACAATTGATTGCATTGATTTAAATTTGCTTCCTGCCAATTTGTCTTTTGGACAAGTATCAGCAGCTGCAGGAGATGCCGCATTCCAATTTTTAAAACGTGCCATCGAATTAGCTAAAAACGGATATATACAGGCCATTTGTACAGCTCCTTTAAATAAAGAAGCCCTGCACAAAGGCGGACATCTATACCCGGGACATACAGAAATTTTGGCCGATTTAACGGGCACTCAAGATTATGCGATGATGTTATCCTCTCCAAAACTTAAAGTCATTCATATTACTACCCATGTCGGGTTAATTAAAGCGATAGAAATGATTAATCCCGATCGGACCTACAAAGTCATTAAACTGGCTCATGAAACGTTGACAAGAGCTGGAAAAGAAAACCCAAGCATCGCCGTGTGCGGCATCAACCCTCACGCTGGAGAAAACGGACTGTTTGGCAATGGAGAGGAAGAGGAAAAACTCATTCCCGGCATCCAAAAAGCACAAGTGGAAGGAATCAATGCAACCGGACCATATCCGGCAGATACATTATTTTACCGTGCGGTGCGCGGAGATTTTGATATTGTTGTCGCTTGCTACCATGACCAAGGGCACGCCCCTATTAAAGTGCTGGGGCTGGAAGCCGGAGTAAACATCACCGTCGGCCTCAAAGGCGGTATCATCCGCACATCTGTCGACCATGGAACAGCCTTTGATATCGCAGGAAAAAATCTGACGGACGAACGCAGCATGCTCGAAGCCATTCGCGCCGCTGTCGAACTGGCTCCGAAAGTTTAAACACCAACCTTTTTGCTTTATTTATCTGTTTTTGGCAATTAAAAAATGTATGAATGACAAAATACGAATATTCCATTCCCTGTATAAAATTTTAGGTCTATATCGCTTGACACGGAGCTTCTGCGGACATGTTTCCTAACGAAAGGAGCGAGCGCCAATCCTTGCTTCGCAAGGCATCAAGCCTAACATGTCCGCCACTCCATGTAAAATTTTATTCGGATCATTTATGCTAAATAAGCAGTATGCTCAGATATGGTGTTCATCTACTTGACCTTAATTTTTTGTCCGGTTAAGTCAATTCATTTTAGAACCAATTTTAAAAAAAGTTCTTCATAAATTTTTAGCGATGAGGCAACAAGAAAGACGAACAAGAGCGCCCAGATGGCGGCTGGTAGTTATTTGTGCTTCCATGATTTCAATGACGGAATAGCTTTCGGCAATGTCCTCCTTAAAACCTCTCATCAGCTTTTCGGCGCGGCAGGCGCCTGTGGCTTTACCTTCCGCAAAAAGAAAATGCCAAGGAGCACCATCAGCAAAAGCGATCCCATCGCCAACCGATTGGCAATGTTTCCGTATGAATGAAAAAGGAGGGTAATGCTTCCATAAATCGCTGGACCAATGATGGCTGACACTTTTCCAGAAAAAGCGAACAGTCCGAAAAATTGCCCTTGCTTATCTGGCGGGGAAAGTTCGACTATATATGTTCTCGAAGTGACCCACATCGCTCCTAAACTGACGCCGAACAAACTCCCAGCAATCCAAAAAGATAGCTTGGAAAAAGCAAGCACCCCTATCGCCAGTGCGATGCACATCACGATGCCGACATACAAAACCGCTTTTTTGGCTCCCTTGCTTCTCGTAATATAGCCAAAAAGAAAGGAACCGATAATACTCGAAACTGTGGAGACTAAATATAAAAGGATGAACTCCCCTGCCGTAAACCCGGCAATGACTTTAGCATAAACGGACATGATGGCGATCGTCGTCGCCACCGCATCATTCAAAAAGAAATAAGCAATCATGAAAGTAAAAATGTTTTGATACTTTTTCATTTCTTTCAATGTTGCATAAATATCCCGATAGCCTGCAAAAAATCCGGCCTTTCGCTTTAAGGCATCGGCTTTTTCGGCTTCTTCTTTGACAAAGAAAAACAGCGGGAAAGAAAAGAGGAGAAACAAAAGGGCGCTTGGAATAAAAGCCCGATAGTAATCCATTTCTCCAACAAACGGATACACAGCGAGCCCGACAAGCGTTCCGACATATCCGACAGCAACGCCAAAACCGGAGATAAGCGGTATTTCCTGTTTATTCCCCAAACTGGAAATCATGGAATCGTAAAAAACAAGGCTCGAATGGTAAAAAAACTTTGCTGCGACAAATAAAAGCACGATTATGACAAAAGACGCCGGCAATCCAAACATGGCATTCCCAAGATTCGAATATCCGGCAACACCCATAAGCAAAGTCGCCGTAACCGAAAGAGTCGTAAAAATCCCAAGCCATTTCTTTCTTCTCCCGGTCCGGTCAATCCATGTGCCGTATAAAGGTGAAAATATCACTAAAAAGAAAGAGGCTAACGCATTTGCATACGAAATAAATGTACTGGCGATTTGGTTCAAGCTCTCGCTTTTTCCCACCGTTTCCGAAACATAAAGCGGGAAAAAAATCGTATTCACATTCGAGGAAAAAATCGTATTCGCAAAATCATACAACGCCCACGATAAAATCGGCAACGAAACATACAGTTTCCAGCCCGGCTGCCTCTTTGTTTCATACGCATGCGAGGCAATCTTCTCCACTGCACCCTCCCCCATTCTGTCGGTGATAAAACGGCCGCAAACCGTTTATTCCATATATAGATTACTTTGTATATTTAATGATTTTGTTTCATGGATGTAAATTTTTCGAAAGAATACCTCTTGCTTCCGAAAACGATAGGTTTCATTTTTGTCAGAATATAATTAATATTTTAACAAATAAATGTGCATTTGTGTATGAGCATCGTTTTCCGGAGTCAGTCAAGACTTTATTGTAGCTTTTTTGGTTCGCTGAAAACAGGTGTAAGTCATAGGTGTTAGCGAACCATTTTTTGAATTTCCTGCGTAAGTGCTTTTGGACTCTCATCCCTTGCCATGACAGACGAATGTGTATACCTTTTTTTACCATCCCTTGAGCTCAGACAGGGCATCGAGTGGTGATAGGCACCTGACCCAAGCAAAAAAATAAAAATGGTTCTGTTCGTCAATATCTACAAATATGTCGTACATTTCGTGTAGACAATAAAGTTCGGCAACAAACACTTTGTAATCTAGGGAGGTTAGAACATTTATTAGAGAATGGCTCTGTCGATCAATAAATCGAGGGATTAGCCAAATTTTCAGAGCGTTACTTTGACCGAATTCACGGGCAAGGTTCTTCCTCTTCTGTCTCCGTGCTTTGGACAAAAGAGTTTGGGCCAGTTTATCTGTTCCGAAAGGTATGGGAAAAGTTAGGGCTTGGTCGGCTATTACGTAAAATCATGCCGTAAAAACAACTTATTAGACACCCTCGTGTTGTGGGTAAAGTCCAAAACACCAGTATTTTCGGGCTTTTCTTTAGTGTACTCTGTCAAACTTTTAGATATAGTAATAAAGCTTGTAGACTGTCTAAGCAGAGACTTTGTCAACAAGCGAAAGTACTAGCTGATGTTTTGTATTTTTCAAGAACTGACTAAGATAATGATCCTAAATTCAAGGTCTCCCTCCTGTAATCCATTCAATTAAATATCCTATAAACATTAAAATACAAAATATTATAAACATGATAAGTTTATAAATCATTTAATTCCCCACTCTATTATTTTTTACAAGGTGCTATACTAAAGTAAGCTGCTACTGCTAAGGCAGCTCTTTTTTCGTCAGATTTCATAAATGGAAGAGCGGCAGTTATCCCAGCTACTAAAGCTTTATCACAGCCACAATTGAAATATCCTTTTACTTTATAGCAAAGATCATGTGTCATACATAAAGAATCTAATTTATTTTTTGGTACACCGCCACCATGTCCAGGTCCGCACCAGTTTCCCCAAACTGGCATACTTCTTAATATTTGAGATACAGATTGTGACTCTTTTTTATTTTCAATTTGATTAATTAAATATATACGTTTTACCTACGGCCGAGTAGAAACAAAATCCATTCCCGAGGGAATTCGGCGATTTGCCCAATCGCTAGAGTCCATGATACCAACATGCTGAATGACCAGCATGGTTTCTATTGAATAATACCCGTAGCTCAAAAATTAGGGGATATAAAATAGCTCTTGCATGGAAAAGTCCTTTAAAAGGAAAGTGCGATCTTCAGTTTCATGCAAGAGCACTTTCATTTTTTTCGCCTACCGAGTGCTACATTTATTTTTCGATGGCGCAGCAAAGCCTTATTAGGCGGCAGGTTTTCTAACGTTTCCACTACTTCTTCGGATGAATAAGCCTAAACCACTGTCAAACGGCTTCGACAAATGACAGGCAATCTATTTCAACCACTTTCGCACTTCCTCTTCCGCAAGTCCAGTGAGATCGGCAATATCTTTCGCTGCCATTCCTTTCGCCGACATATGTCGGATCATGTTCTTCCGTTCTTCCTCCCGACCTTGCTTTAGCCCTTGTTTCAACCCTTCCTCCATCCCCGCACGCCGCTCGCCAAGAAGATTGGACAATTGATCCCGCAGCCATTTCAGCCGCATTTCATACGCGTAGCGATTTTCGGAACTGACGCTTAGCTTCTCCCACTCTTCCAATGCTTTGCGAATTTCTTGCTCGTTCATCGCCAACACCTCCAGTTCCTTGAGAATCGTCTCATCAATCTCTTGTTTCCGGGCATCCACCGCTGACAGCATCATCAACCAGGGCCACTCCGAAGATCGCTTCACATCACGTCTATATTTCTTCCATTTTACCATAAATTGTGATAAATCAATGGCGTGAAATTCAAGATGCGCGCTCCAAAGAAATTGTTCTTTATCTTCGCGGATATGAAAGATGGTGTGAAACCGATCGGTTTCATGCGGAAAGAGCGGGTAGTTGAGAATTGCAATCATAATGGTGGGAGGAAGTTCGCTGTACCCTTGGCCTTTGAAGAGCGACTGGGAAAAGAGCCTCGCCCAGTAATACAAAATCCGCTCCGGCATATCGTGCTGGTCAATGATTTGAATTTCCACGTTAATCCGCTCGCCTCGGTCGGTCCACACGAGCACGTCAAGCCGATTCATTTTCCCTTCTTCGAACTCTTTTGCCAGCTCTGTGTTATCAAACTGCACATCGATGATACGATCATGGCCTGTCCGATGCAAAACCGCATTCAAAAAAGCGATTGTAAGCTGCTTTCGGCTCGGATGGCCGAACAATTGTTTAAACATAAAATCCAATTTTAAATCGAGGTATTCCTTCATAACGGGAACATCCTTTCGAGGAGAATTTGGAGGGGAGTAGAGGTTTATCTAAAGAAAAGCCGAAGTTATTTGCATATTTTCCAGATAAAAGAAAACGCATCACCTTCCAAAACGCACTTCTTGACAAATCTCAACCAGCAGACGTTCTAATGAAAACTTTGCCACCATATACATTCAGAACGTATGTTCTGATAATGTTATTGTAATACACCTTATCTTATCTTTCAATCACCAATGATTCGACAAATTTCGGGCGGTGACAGGCACCGAATATTATTTCAATCAGTTTAAAGCGGATTTATGCCGAAAAAACTTGTTGGAATGGTTTGAAGATTCAAATCCAAAAACGCCAAGTAAAGAAGGAAAAACAATTTTAGAGCTGAAAAATATTTCGTTTAGCTATTCACCAGGTCACGAAACGATAAAGGATGTTTCTTTTTCAATTAACAAAGGGGAAATGGTGAGCATTGTTGGAAAAAATGGAGCAGGGAAATCTACAATTACAAAATTAATTTGTGGATTTGAAAAGCCTTCCTCAGGGAGCATATTGTTTAACGGCAAGGATATAACAAACGAAACGATTAAAGAACGCTCGTTAAAAATCGGCATGGTCATGCAAAATCCAAATCATATGATTTCAAAGCATATGATTTTTGACGAAGTAGCCTTAGGCTTAAAGGTTCGCGGCGTAGCGGAAGCTGAAATAAAAGAACGCGTCGACAATACATTAAAAATTTGCGGGCTGTACCCATTTCGGAATTGGCCGATTTCAGCATTAAGCTTCGGTCAAAAAAAGCGGGTTACGATTGCTTCCATTTTAGTGTTAGAACCAGACATCATTATTTTGGACGAGCCAACTGCCGGACAAGATTTTCGCCATTATACAGATATTATGGAGTTTCTTGTTCAATTAAATCAGCAAGGCGTCACAATTATGATGATTACTCACGATATGCATTTAATGCTGGAGTATACAGAAAGAGCGATAGTATTTGCAGAAGGCAGGAAAATTGCCGATGATTCTGCTGTCAATGTCCTTTCTGATATTGACATCATCAAACAGGCAAATTTAAAAGAAACGTCTCTTTATAACCTGGCATTAAAAACAGGAATACCAGAACCGAGGAAGTTTGTGGAACGTTTCATAGAATATGATCGGGAGGTAAGGCAGGTTGGCAGCCGAGATGCTATCTTATATTGACCGAAAATCTCCTGTTCATCAGTTGACAGGTGTAACAAAACTAATATGCTTTATCTTATGGTCGACAGCAGCTATGCTGACATACGACACTCGTATTCTACTATTTTTATTTTTAATTAGTATTCTCATTTTTATTATTTCAAAAATTGTCTCTTCACCATAGTTTGTGATTTAAGCACAATTCTGGCAATTAGTTAGCTAGATTATGGCCCCTCACAATCTCTCCTTCTTCAGCTTACAGACCGGCCAGTTGGTGGAAAGGAAGCGGTCAAGTGCTTTCCTTGACGGCTTCCTTTCCACCAACTATCATCCACCATAATGCTGAAGAAGGAGGGGCTAGGACGCCTGTTCTTGATAAGTTTTTCCTGTACATTCCAAAAATACACGTGTTCTAAATCGATGTAGGTTCCTATATCCATAAGCCCGGCGTTTTATGTTCTTAATTTTATGGTTGGTTCCTTCTGTTCTTCCGTTTGTAAAAGGTGTCTTAAAGTATTGCAGGATTTGCACTTTCCAATTTTCCAGTGTCTTGGCGGCCTCATGAAAAGACGGAAAAGGGCTACTCCATGCGAATTGAATCCACTCGGTTAGGAGCACTTGAGCTGTCTCATAGTCAGGGGATCTATACACGTCCCGAAACAGTTCCTTCAGACCATAGCTGTAAGCCAGCTCATCATGTGTTTCCAAGAGTTCATCTAACTGTTCTTTTTGATATTCTTTTAAGTTTTCATAACTTTTCAAGAGGAGGAAACGACTTTTTTTCAAGCCAGGAATTTTCTTACGGACTTGATCTAAAGCTTGAGTTACCTTTTGAACCACATGATATTTATCAATGACAATATCGGCGCATGGAAAAGCCTTCCGGACAGCCTTGTGGAAAGGGTCCCACATATCCATGACAATGGTTTTTACCCGGTCAGAAGCCACTACCTTTTGGTTTAAAAGCTTCAGCGTTGACTCATAATCGCGGTTCTGGCCCATCCCCATGACAGCACCTAGGTTGGCATCTAAGAGGACCGTTTCGTATTTATGGCCTTTTCGGACGGATACTTCATCCAGACTTAGGGCCATGTCTTGTTGGTCCTGCATTTTTTCAAGATATTCTTCATGAAGGTCCACCTTTTCCTGGGCAACCGTATAAAAAATACGTTCTACAGTGGAATAAGCTATACCATGTTTACGGCTGACATCCTGAATGGTTGTTCCCAAGACTTGTTCATACAGAAAAAGTCGAAATCGATTGGTATAGTGCTGGCGTGACATAATGGATTCATACGTTTCTGTAAAAATCTCTTGACAGTTTTCACATTTGTACCGTTTTACACACACCAAAAGATATAGTGGCTTATTTAGTACGCATAAATCACGTACTTTTCTTGTCCTCCTGTCATGGACAAAAGAGGTGAAAAAGCCACATTGGGGACAGCGTGCCTCCTTCTCTTTTCTTTCAACATGGACGGTATAATGAGTAGAATGCATTTCTTGTTTAATAACTTTAAATTCTGGCAATTCTAGTGGTACAGAAAACATTTTAGAAACCTCCTAATTAATGTGGTGTGCTAGCTAACATTATTGCCAGGAATTCTAAAATGTTTTCTTTTTTACTGTAAAATCACCAAAAGTGATGAAGAATCCAAAAATTAAACTTGAAGAGATATTGTTTGTTCTTGTATTTATTTTAGTATTTCTTTTCATAAACAATGTTGCCATTTATGTCTTTTCACCGCAAGAAGGAGTAAAAATTTACGGCTCCAGCCATGTGTTATTTGAAATATCAGGAAGGTATAACGTCACATTGGAACAACTTTTTTACCAATTGAATATTACGTTAAAATATTTCACAGTGATCCCAGCGGCTTTGCTTTTTATTGTGACGACTCATCCGAGCGAATTCGCCGCTTCCCTCAATCGCATCGGTGTGAGTTATCGAATTTCGTATGCTGTTTCTTTGGCATTAAGATATATACCGGACGTACAGCGGGATTTTCGGAATATAGCACGCGCCCAACAAGCTAGAGGCCTTGACATGTCCCGCAAAGAAAAACTTCCTAAACGGATCAAAAATGCTGCCTCCATCCTTGCACCGCTTATTTTATCAAGCCTAAATAAAATTGATACCATCAGCAATGCAATGGAACTGCGCGGCTTTGGCAAAAACAAAAAACGCACATGGTATAGTGCAAGACCTTTTCAAAAAAGTGACTACTTTGCAATCGCTCTATTTACTATTCTGTTCATTGTCACCTTAATCATCACATTCCATGATGGAAGCCGGTTTTATAATCCGTTTTAAAAATACTCCTACTGATCGCATCCAGTAACGCTGTTTGTTGCTGGATGCGTTTTTTTGTGAAAACATTTAAATTAGCCTTATTTTAGGGGTGGGCAGGTTGCTTCCATGGGCCACTAAGCTGGCAAGCCTTTTTTTATGCAATCAAGTTCTGCATTTTTTGTTGCAGAACTCTGTATTTTTATTTTGCAATAAACACTCATGCGCATCACCTAAACAGAACTGCCAACATTTGTTACGCCAATCACTCCTAGTTCATCTTCCCATATTCGTGATATGGACATCAATCCCTTTATTCCTACACGTTTCTTCTTAATCCTTTTTCCTCCATAAACTTTTTACGAAAATATACCTGTGACGTATGGACTGTTCCATAACCGACCGCCAGCACGACCTATTAACCAATTAATAGACCGAATATTCAGTTAACAGCACCCATAAAAACAAACCGCCCCATCAAGGGCGTCTCGACCATTTGGACCCTTTCCACTGATGCCATTTCCACGCGCTTTCGATGGCTGACAAGCGACAGGCAGCCTCACCCCCTCACAAATTCAGCATATTTTTTCTTCCGCTCTGTTTTTGTGCCTGAAAGGTAATCTAATAATGCATCCATATTCATAAATTTCGGAGGCAGCGATTTTGGATGCATATACAAATAAAAACTACTCCATCGGTAAAGTTCCGGCGCATGTACCAAATGAGCTTCTACCGGGTTGAGATGAATATATCGACTCACTTCCAACATTCCGCTATCATTGTCAATCAATTTACCATAATAACGCTTTTCAAATACATGTCCCGTCAAACGATAGCGAGTATTATAATAATTTGCATACCGTTTGTTCATGAGCGCCATGACTTTCGAAATCGGCTCCTGTTTTGAGCGCAGCTGCAGGTGAAAGTGATTCGTCATAAGGCAATATGCGGCTATTTCAAACGGGATTTTTTCATGTAGCTGGTGGAGGATATGAAGAAAAGCGAGAAAATCATTTGTTTCCTTGAATAGGGGATCACGCCGATTGCCGCGGCAAACGATATGATAAAACCGATGGGGCACCCAGATCCGCTTTTGCCGTCCCATTCTTTTTACCTCGCTGTTGCCTGTTGCTTCGTATATGTTTTCAGCCATCTTAGCGTCATCGCTTCCCAAAGCGATTCATCTGCTATCTCTTCGGTTCCCTTTAAATCGGAAATAGTCCTTGCCAGCCGAATGATTTTCGTTTGCACACGATTGCTCCATTGATGCTGGGATGCCCATTGCTGCAACAGGTGTTGCTGCCTTTTAGCAAGCGGGCTTTTTTCCATTAATAACTCAAAAGGAACACGCCCATTCGTTATTTCTTTTCCGTAACGTTCATATTGCTTTCTTCTTGCTTCTTCTACTCTTTTCCTTATGGTTTCCGAAGATTCCGAAACCCTCGTTTCTTTGGTGAAATCAATGACTTCCAATGGTAATAAAACATCCATCCGGTCATAAATCGGCCCGGAAACACGATTTCGATACGCTTGAATTTGTTTCGGACTACATGTGCAATAGCGGGTTCTTGAGCCTAAATATCCGCACGGACACGGATTCATCGCCCCAAGCAAAATAAAGTCCGCAGGATATGTCACCGTCGACGAAATACGGCTAATCGTCACTTTCCCCGTCTCTAACGGCTGGCGAAGCATATCCAGCGTCTTTTTTGCAAATTCCGCCATTTCATCGAGAAATAAAACACCGCGATGTGCCAGCGACACTTCGCCAGGCTTTGGGTGCGTTCCCCCGCCAATTAAAGAAACCGATGAAGCGGAATGATGCGGATGACGAAAAGGTGGATAGCCGCTCTCGATTTTTTCTCCTGCCAGCTGGTACAAACTGATCACCTCTAACTGCGCATCATGAGAAAGACCCGGCAAAATCGACGGAAACGTTTCCGCTAACAAACTTTTCCCGCACCCAGGCGGTCCAACCATTAACACGTTATGTCCGCCTGCCGCTGCGATCTCCAATGCACGCTTTGCTTGATGATGACCAATAATCGATTGAAAATCTCGATGATGCTTTCGCGGGGAGTTCGTAATTTCAGGAGAGCGAAAAGCTGGGGGTAACGAAAGAACACGTTGTCCTTGCAGATATTGCACCGTTTCTTCCAACGTCTGAACAAAGATACAATCGAGATCTTTCAAATGATGAAGCGGAAGTGTGGGATCATACGGAAGGTATATTTTTTGAAAACCGAGCTTCTTTGCTGCCAATATCGCAGGAAGCATGCCATCCACCGGCTGAATCGTTCCATCCAACGATAACGAACCTAAAAACGCTGCATCGGAGGAAGCCGGCGCTGTCAGCTTGCCCATTGCCTTCAAAATCCCAATCGCCATCGCCAAATCAAACATCGGGCTATGCTTTTTCCGCTCCGGCGGAGACAAATGAACAACGAGTCTTTTATCAAAAACGTCGCATCCGAAAGCATAAAGCGAAGCAAGAACACGTTCCTTTGCCTCTTTCACCGATGCATCCGGCAACCCAACAATCACCATCGCCGCAATCCCCGGCACTTCCTGCACCTCCACCTGCACTCGATACCCTTCTAACCCCCTTAACCCAATGCTTAAAATCTTCACCGTCACTCATCCATCCCTCCCAATCACAGAACATTAGTTCTTACCCATTATTGTAATACCCTCCCTTTTATCTTTCAATTACCAATATTTCGACAAATTTCGGGCGGTGACAGGCACCGAACCAAGCAATCGCCAAATCAAACATCGGGCTATGCTTTTTCCGCTCCGGCGGAGACAAATGAACAACGAGTCTTTTATCAAAAACGTCGCATCCGAAAGCATAAAGCGAAGCAAGAACACGTTCCTTTGCCTCTTTCACCGATGCATCCGGCAACCCAACAATCACCATCGCCGCAATCCCCGGCACTTCCTGCACCTCCACCTGCACTCGATACCCTTCTAACCCCCTTAACCCAATGCTTAAAATCTTCACCGTCACTCATCCATCCCTCCCAATCACAGAACATTAGTTCTTACCCATTATTGTAATACCCTCCCTTTTATCTTTCAATTACCAATATTTCGACAAATTTCGGGCGGTGACAGGCACCGAACCAAGATATAATAACAAAAGAGTCAACAGCAAAGGTTGACTCTTTTGTTATGCTTAGACCCGTATTTAGTTTTATATAGTTTTATATCAGACTCTTAAATATTTGAGGGGTTATTCAGTTTCTGATTTCCCAAAAACCTTATATACATTTATAGGTGGCAAAATAATTGGATTAATACCTGATTGGGCAGTAAAACTTGTTATGATTGATCTAACGTACGGCAATAAAATGGCCATGCCATGAAACTGAAAGTCCTCAATGTTTACTTCCTCACTACATGTAAAGAATCCTCTTACGGTTGTCTTTAAATAAAAAGGAACATTATTTTTTTCAAAATCATCGCTAAAGATCTCACAGGTCAAGATAATGATTGATTTATCATTCTCATCGGAGAGAATTGCTTTTCCCTCTAAATGAAAGTCAAGTTCAATTTCTTGCTCGCTTGAAAAGAAGTCGTAATTTCTACGATAGACCATTTCATCTACAGAATAAGTATGAAATCGTAATACACTAACTGCATCCTTCATCATGAATACTCCTATACCATAAATTAACAAGCAAAAGGAAAAGAATCCATTTTTGTTGGCTTTTCCGCCGTTGGGTTGCTCGGATTAAACTTGACCGTTACCTTGCCACTAACAACATTAACATACTCATTAGATTCTGTATAAATAACTTCACCGTTCCCTTTTATCACTTCGAAGCCGGATTCTTGAAGCAATTGTATTAATTCTTCATCCGATAAAGACTCAAATAGCTTTTTAGCTTCTAATTCAGCGTTCATCATTTCTTTCCACCTCACTAAACAAGCTGCTTGTTTTTTATACAATTTATGTCCTTAACACATAATTCAACACCATTTGGCACTCTGGAATTCCATCCAAAAATTCTGTCGTAATCTTGGTAGGTATATGTTGCTGCTCTTACTAACTTAAATCCCTTGGCTTTACAAATAAAATTGTATGTTTTTCCATCAAAATCCTTTCGGTTTTTAGCTCTAAGTTGTAAATTTCTTTTTTTAATTTCTTGTTCAATAAGTTGTTTTCTTACAGCATGAAAAAATTTGTTATGTTCACCTAGAGGATCTACAACATCAAATACTTCTTCCTCCGCTATTTCTATTTCACACCTAATTACTCCCTTTTTACTATTAGAGTACTTATAATTTGCCCATGAACGAGCTAATTCCTGATTTTCTTCAAACAGGTAAATACCTGTCCCTAACCAGCCAACTTTTGTGTGATCCACGATAAAATTTGTGCGTAGAATTTTTTCAGCAAAGACTGAGCTAGTACCATGATAACCAATAAAGTACCTCATTAAACATACCTCTAGTTTCCCCAACTTTTGTCATCTTTTCTTTATATACATCATATCTTTTTCATTATTGAACATCAAGTTACATTTTACAGAGATTAAAGATGCCGATTCAAGCATGGGAAAGATGCCTAGAATACAACGATAACCGAAGTTTGGTAACAGTTGAAGAAAACGGTCGGGGGATAAAATTTATAAACAACAAAAGGAAAAAAGTCGCACTATATCGGGTAGATGGCTGTATTCTTACAGAAGGGATAAAATGTGACTTCCTATTTTTAATTAATGAAGATAAAAGAGCATTCTTTATAGAACTGAAAGGGTCTGATCTAGAAAAAGCCGTACAGCAAATTTCAAAAACAATCGAACAATTACATCCATATCTCCCAGAATATATTTTGGAAGGAAGGATTATTACTACAAGAGTTAGAACACCTGCCCTAAATCTACGTATATCATTAGATTACAAAAAATATTGCGAAAAACAGGCGGAACATTAAATATCAAAGCAAAATCCGACGAGGTGACTATATAAAAATAAACAGCCTCCCGCTGATACTCATTCTGCAGGAGGCCTTTGTGTTTATCTTACTTTTTAACGATGCCACTTCTACGCGCTTTCGATGATTTGTTCGAGCGAATATTCCGCTTTCCATCCAAGTTCTTCATCAATTTTTTGTGAATAAGGCGGCAAGGCGCACCGGTTCGCCTGGGCGGCGATCGATGGATTCAAATGACTTTGCGTTCGGTGCTTTTTCACATGTTTCAATCACTTCTTTGACGGAATAGCCTAAGCCGTTGCCGAGGTTATCAATATCCATGGCAATGACCAAGCCATCCCCCCTAATGTTAAATCTTTGACAAACTTCGAAGCACGGCAGGTATTATCCCATAACAGGGGCTAATTCATCCAATGTTGCACCTTGGAAAGAAGGAATCTCGCACTCAAAGGCTACTTTCAGCCACCAATGAGGTGTTGATTTTTCATTCATATACACAACACGAACAGAAGGGTTCACTCCATTTTCTAACAAGGAAAAGATGGCCTTACTATAAAAAGCCGGAACATATCCAAGCTTCTTCCCCCCATGAGTGTAAATAGCAACAGCATGAGGGTCATAAGCGTTTGTTGGTTCTTGTACTAATTTCAACGTTTCGTTAATGGCCAGCCATGTTGCCCAATTTTGAGGAAGATTTTGATGGCGCATGCCATGAACAAAAAAGCTGACGCGCAGCTTGCCATCGTTTTCAAGACGCAGCGGCTGCTCAAAAGAATAAGTGTCGCTGGCTAACCGCCCACGTGTTTGTTGAAGCAAGTCCATCTTAGTGGAATTCTCATCCAGACCTAAATCGGACAAAATGGCTTTAAAATCCGCACGATCTGGTGACGGCAATCGGCGTTCAAACGCCGGAAACAGCTCCTTTGATCGATATATTTTAGTTGGGTCTGGGAAAGCTGGATGCAACATATACCCGTTATTCAATGCATCTTTCAGTTTTCCGTGACCAGAGGCATTATAGGTGTAAGTGAACTCATAATAGCCATCATAATGAGAAAGAGTTCCTATATGATAAAAAGAACGGGTTTTGGGATTTTGCCAAACCACTAAAAGTGTATGAACTTTTTTCATGTTATTGATCACCCCTTCCAATCCACTCCAATATTTTCTTTCTTCGAAAAGGCACTATACTCAATAACCAGTCTTTTTGTGCCTCGCTAAAAATATCTAATGATTGAATAAAATCAGAATACCTTATTAAATCAAATTCAACTAACTTTTGGATACTTTGATGAAACTCATCTGTAAAGTTTTTACTAATATATGTTAACAAGTCTTTAGCTTTGACTTTTTTCTTTTCAAATATACCCGCCTTAACCTTTGTTTTCTCGGTATATTTGTTCATTTCTTGGGGATTCGAAACCATTTGCATGAGCTTTTCATCATCAAATCGAAAACCTAAGGAAGCACCGTTATCATAAATGGGGGAGAACTTTGCTCCTGTTTCGAGAAATAGTAATTTCCAATTAAATGGATGCCTATCTTGATTGCCAATAAGAATATCAAACAATTGCATATCTATAAATTCTGATTTTATGGCCTTCCAATATGCAAACTCCCTCATTATTTTGAATCCAGCATCAATAAGTTCCATGCCCTTCAATGAGGATTCTTGGAGCTTCGTATAATCATCTACTAGTGCTGATAATAAAACTCCGCCTTCTTCAGCCATTTTTGCATCATATTCTTTTACAAAATTTCGCAGAAGACATCCTCTTCTACCGTTCCTAGTTACAATTTCTACCTTCATCATTTCCAAACCAAATATAGCTCCAATTTCAGCGGCAATTAATTCTGTAATATCCTCCCAAGAAACTCCTTCTTTAAATTGTCGAGGATATTTTATAAGATAATGTATTTTCTCTGGAGATATCAATTCCTCTTTCTCCAATGTACTTTTTCTACCATATCCGATCCGTTCCCAATCACTAACATCTCTCAACAATGCTAATCGTTCCTTTTTGTATAAATCTTATATTCATTTTAACATAAATTTGATACAAACTGTTCATCAGTAGTTTCTATCACTTCTTTAACGGAATAACCTAAGCCGTTTCCGAGATTGTAAATGGCAGTTTTCTTTTTACCCGTCAACAATGCTGCAAGCGCTAAAATATGCGCTTTCGCTAGGTCAGTGACATGAATATAGTCACGAATGCATGTTCCGTCCGCCGTACCATAGTCCGTACCGAAGACAGAAATTTTGTCGCGCTGGCCTAACAAATGCTGTAAAACAATCGGGATTAAATGCGTTTCTGGGTCATGGTCTTCGCCAATTTCCCCCGACTCGTGCGCCCCAGCCGCATTAAAGTAGCGAAGGACGACATAGTTCAACCCATACGCAGAAGCAAAATCCGCTAAAATTTGCTCGATCATCAACTTTGAACGGCCGTATGGATTAATTGGATTTGTTGGGCAATCTTCCGTAATCAATTCGACATTCGGAATTCCATACGTTGCCGCAGTAGACGAAAAAATAAAGTTTTTCACATTATATTTCAACATTGTTTCTAGCAACGTTAATGTAGCAGCAACGTTGTTTTGATAATATTTCAGCGGATTCACCACTGATTCGCCGACTAAGCTGTTCGCCGCAAAATGCATGACAGCTTGAATCGGGTATTTTTCAAAAATCGGTTCAAGATCCGCTTTGTTCCCTAAATCTCCTTGAACAAACACCGCTCGTTCATCAACTAAATAGCGATGACCGGTCGATAAGTTGCAGCACAGCGACCTTTTTCTATGCAACAGCTCTTTCATCCCGTGGCTGCCCTGCCAATGTAGCCAGCACCATCGATGATGAAAACTACTAAACTTTTAATCAATCATAGACACTCTTCATCTATTTCCACTTCGAAACAACCGATTCTAAAAATACGGTTGCGCATATCGTTTTTACGTCCTTCATGAAAGTGCCTTTATATTTTTTTAAAGAAAAACGGATTTGTTGTCCTTCCAAATGTCTTTGTAACCCAGCTGTTCTTTTCTGAGGATTTTTTTCCTAATTGTACACAACGTAATATACTTTATCTATTTTGACGATGTCATGAAATGATATAGAAGGATCATGTTCTTTTATCATTTCATATAGACCTATAAAAGGTCCCTCGATTGCCTTCAATCTGAGGCTTTGCCGTTCTTTTTTATCAATTTTGCCGTTCTTAAATTCTACAAAAAGTAATTGATTGTCTTGAATATGAAGAAGGTCGGGGGATTTTAATGCATCTTCCCCCTTTTTACTTGCTAAATCTTGAATAGCATTATCAAATGCTAAACAAACAAATGGAGAAGAACAAAGACTTTCGTTATTTTGATCATCCCTGCTGATGTCCTCGATGGATTGAAAAAATTCTCTGTATTTGTTTTGCAATAGTGCTTTTAACTCATCTATCTTCATCATCCTGCAATGTCTCCTCTTCTAATTGGTGAAAAGGTTCTGTCAATAGCTGAAAAACTTCCTCGAGCTGATTCGTAACATCTCGAATGACAGATGAAGACGTGCTAATTTTTTGGGCATGATAAAATTTCATATCCTCTTCAAGCCCCTTTTGGTCACTATAAACTTTAAGAGCTTCGATAAAATATGGACTATGGGAATTTACTAATATATGGACCCCTTCGCTTTTGGCTAGCTCGACCAAAATTCGCGCATACTCTATTTGCCAGCTAGGATGCAAGTGAACTTCAGGTTCATCAATGATAAGAAGCGTTCTCTTCGTCAACCATCCCGACTGCAACAACAATTGAAAAATTCCCAGCGCTTTAATTCCTGTGGCTGTATTCATTAATGCAAACTTTTCTTCCTGCCCGCCTGACCGTTGAAAAACAAATTCATCTTCCATCTCTTTATAATACATTTTCCCGCCCATTAAGCTCTCAAGTTGAGAATGATATAGTGAATTTTCACTTGCATCTTTCGCAATATGTTCTGACATCGAAAACATTTGCGGATTTTTCGATTTCAACTTTTCAAATAAATCTTTTAAATGATATGGAATGCTTTGGTCCCGATTTGTTCTTTGCATTAGGCGTCTAGCCATAAATCGTTGCAGCAAATCGATAAAGTAAAATACAAATGGAGATTCAATATAAATAACATCCTTATAGTAGAGAGGATCTCCCAACTTAAATTCCGTCAAACGATTGTTTTTTAAAGCCAGGCGAAGAATTTCTTGATGATTTTCCGTAATCGAAACAAGCGATTCAGCGTTTTCATTGTTAAGACGTGAAATGGATTTTTGAAATTCGCTTCTCATCACCATTTCCACTGCTTCTTGCTTTATTTTTTCCTCATCACGAGCAACATTCAAAAAGTCAATGGTTTCCGTGAGCATATCCGCTAATAGGTTCTTTCCTTCTTCATCTAAGTGCAAATGTTCTAATTTCAATAGACGCTTCTCAATTGTTGCTGTTAATTTCTCCGTCACATTTTCACCAGAATTAAGCCAATGCGATAATTCATGTTGAAATTCCACTCCAAAAAACAAACGATCTTCGTCAGATAAACGAATTAAGCGGCGAAGCCTGAAATAAAACAGTTCTGCTTGATTTAATAAATAATGGGTGCGGTCTTGTTCAAACATTTCCTCAAAATGATTAAGCGCATAGACAATCGAAAATAACAATTTGCCAACGGTGCTTTTTCCAGTATCATTTTCGCCCGCAATGCATACTAAGCCATTTAACTCAATTTCTGCTTTTTCAACCATACCAATATTAGTGAATGTCAGTTTCACCATCATCACTCCAATAAATATCATACATTTAACATCATCATAATATAAACTGTATAATGATTTCTATTCCTTTGAACATTGTCCACTACCCATTTTCTCCACATGACATGAAAATCAAACGCGACAGCTTTGCAAGCATACACTATACATTACACCCTTTTACTGTTGATCATTGGATTTAAGTCAATATTTTGGACACCAATAAGTGAAATTTAATTTTGATCTCATTGACATCGCTGGTCGCTTGACATGGAGCCTCTGCGGGCGTGGTGTTATGCGAAGGGCGAAAGGGGCAATAATTTCTTTCGCATGGCAAACAAGCCTACCACACCCGCCACTCCATGTAAAGCGGATGTTTGTAAAATTGTGAAGAGCACTACGCTGCCCCTTTGATACTGTCTTCTGTTTCTTGTGACGTCATATAGCCCAGGCAGCTATGAATCCGTTTCCGATTGTACCAGTTGTACCAGCCTTATAAATTCGAATAAGGCCCTTCTGGCAGCTTGAAAGTTTAAATAGTTGACTCTGTAGATCTCTTCCTTTTTCAGAATTGCGAGGTTGTTATATTGACCTATGTTTCATCTAATTAAAATTAAGGCAGGGTTTACTGATCTTAAACGTTCGGGTTATTGGATTGCCAACGTCAAACATTAGCACACATTTCTTGATTTTTCAAATTTTTATGTAAGATGATCTGCCAAGTTAATACAGTGAGTTTTATATATGTAATAAAATTAAGTCAATCCAAATAATAGGATTTTAAATTTGTATTAGGGAATATAAAAATAAAAACAAAGAGGTGTTATTACAATTGGAAAAAAGTACTTTATTAAAATCTGTTGGCGAAGGTTTCCGATTTGAAGAAGTGACTGTAGACGAACTCATAGCCGGTTACAAAAATCGTGAATACACAGTTCAAGAGGTTGTTCAATCCTATTTAAATAGAATTGAACAATTTGAAAAAATTTATAACGCATTCACCTTCATGAACCCTAATGCTTTGGAAGACGCGAAAGAAATGGATCGTCTGTATGAAGAAAGAGCTGAACTTGGACCACTGGCAGGGATTCCAATTGTTATAAAAGAAGCGGTGGATATGGCAGGATATCCATCGACATTTGGCTGGACACCTTTTTGTAAAAAAGCAGGCGGGATCGAATTAATGCCAACAAAGGATGCCCCGGTTGTAACAAGACTTAAAGAAGCGGGAGCGATTATTCTTGGTAAGACTAATATTCCTGCTTTTAGTTGTGCTTATAATGCAAACAATAGCTGGGACGGTCCGACATATAACGCAGTAAATCGGTCGATTTCACCAGGCGGAAGCAGCAGTGGTACGGCGACTGCTGTATCAGGAAACTTAGCTGTGCTGGGCGTCGCCGAAGAAACGGCCGGATCCATTCAAGTTCCTGCAGCAGCTCAAGCCTTAGTTGGAATTAAACCTTCCTTCGGATTAATCCCAACAACTGGGGTGACACCTCTTGCCGGCAGTACTCGGGATGTCTTGGGACCGCACGCTCGTACTGTCCAAGACGCTGCAATTATGCTGAGTGTGATGGCTGGGTATTCAAAAGAAGATCCTAAAACAATTGCTGCAATCGGGAATATTCCTAAAGAAGGCTACACTGCTTTTCTTAATAAAAATTATCTAAAAGGCAAACGCGTCGGCTTGTACGGACCGGGATGGCGTACACAGGAACTCTCTGATGAAACAAAAAAGCTTTATGCTTCTGCCATTGAAATGCTAAAAGCACAAGGTGCAGAGGTAGTTGAAGATCCGTTTGCCGGAACAGGGCTCGCTGAGTATGTTTCATCCAAAAATACTTTCTTAGGAATGGAAACTTTTTTTTATGACCTTGAAAAGTACATAAAAAATCTGGATCCAGAGGATAAAACCCTTTCCATTAAAACTGTATTCGACAAAGCGGGGGCGGTCCCATGGACAGAAGATGGACCACTTGCTTTAGTTTCGGATTTTGTCAATGAAGAGAAAGCTATGGCAGATCATAGTGTTTTACCAGATTTGACAGAATTCAATGAAGTGAAAGGTGAATTGCTCCGAATTATCTATCAAGTGATGGAGGACCAACAGCTTGACGGATTTGTATATCCTCAAATGCCGACTGCAATTCCAAACATCCAAGAGGAAAATATACAATCAACAACAATATCAGAAATAAATATCAGCGGTTTACCATTGATCACAGTTCCAGCTGGCTATTACGAAAACGGATCCCCGTTCGCCTTAGCCTTCTTTGGAAAAATGTGGAGCGAAGCCGCACTAATTGGAATGGCCTACGCTTACGAACAAGCCACAAAACACAGAAAGGCCCCTACTTTAATCAGGTAAAAACAGGCGAATCATCTATATAATCCAGATGATTCGCCTGCTTTCTTTATTAAATAAAACGCAGATATAATTGAATACCTCAAAGCAGTCTCTTTTTCAGCAATCAAAACCGTCCCTTCATCCTCCTATGTTAGCCTAACATCGAACAATTGTATTTATAAAATAAGACTCTCTGAAACTTTATTTGAAATAATAATATATTCGATCCTTATATCATCTAATTATTTAAATATATTTCCCTCTTTCTAGTCTCTATCTAGCTAAAGAATATCTATAATCTGCGTTAATAGGATCCAACTCCGTGATAATCGTTATCTGTTTCGACAATGCCATTTTGTAATATCTTGATTCCTACTGTAATAGAGTTTTTCATACGAATCCGTTGATCATTATAAAAACTCACAATATATTCAAATATGCTTTGTTCCGCTTGCTTACGAGTTTGATAGTCTTGAAGAAAAACAACGTTCATTTTGCTTTCTTCTTACTTCTTCCACTTTTTTCCTTATGGTTTCCGAAGATTCCGAAACCCTCGTTTCTTTGGTGAAATCAATGACTTCCAATGGTAATAAAACATCCATCCGGTCATAAATCGGCCCGGAAACACGATTTCGATACGCTTGAATTTGTTTCGGACTACATGTGCAATAGCGCGTTCTTGAGCCTAAATATCCGCACGGACACGGATTCATCGCCCCAAGCAAAATAAAGTCCGCAGGATATGTCACCGTCGACGAAATACGGCTAATCGTCACTTTCCCCGTCTCTAACGGCTGGCGAAGCATATCCAGCGTCTTTTTTGCAAATTCCGCCATTTCATCGAGAAATAAAACACCGCGATGTGCCAGCGACACTTCGCCAGGCTTTGGGTGCGTTCCCCCGCCAATTAAAGAAACCGATGAAGCAGAATGATGCGGATGACGAAAAGGTGGATAGCCACTCTCGATTTTTTCTCCTGCCAGCTGGTACAAACTGATCACCTCTAACTGCGCATTATGAGAAAGACCCGGCAAAATCGACGGAAACGTTTCCGCTAACAAACTTTTCCCGCACCCAGGCGGTCCAACCATTAACACGTTATGTCCGCCTGCCGCTGCGATCTCCAATGCACGCTTTGCTTGATGATGACCAATAATCGATTGAAAATCTCGATGATGCTTTCGAGGGAGTCCATAATTTCAGGAGAGCGAAAAACTGGGGGTAACGAAAGAACACGTTGTCCATGCAGATATTGCACCGTTTCTTCCAACGTCTGAACAAAGATACATTCGAGATCTTTCAAATGATGAAGCGGAAGTGTGGGATCATACGGAAGGTATATTTTTTGAAAACCGAGCTTCTTTGCTGCCAATATCGCAGGAAGCATGCCATCCACCGGCTGAATCGTTCCATCCAACGATAACGAACCTAAAAACGCTGCATCGGAGGAAGCCGGCGCTGTCAGCTTGCCCATTGCCTTCAAAATCCCAATCGCCATCGCCAAATCAAACATCGGGCTATGCTTTTTCCGCTCCGGCGGAGACAAATGAACAACAAGCCTTTTATCAAAAAAGTCGCATCCGAAAGCATAAAGCGAAGCAAGAACACGTTCCTTTGCCTCTTTCACCGATGCATCCGGCAACCCAACAATCACCATCGCCGCAATCCCCGGCACTTCCTGCACCTCCACCTGCACTCGATACCCTTCTAACCCCCTTAACCCAATGCTTAAAATCTTCACCGTCACTCATCCATCCCTCCCAATCACAGAACATTAGTTCTTACCCATTATTGTAATACCCTCCCTTTTATCTTTCAATTACCAATATTTCGACAAATTTCGGGCGGTGACAGGCACCGAACCCGATAACCCGATTGCCTTCAAAATCCCAATCGCCATCGCCAAATCAAACATCGGGCTATGCTTTTTCCTCTCCGGCGGAGACAAATGAACAACAAGCCTTTTATCAAAAAAGTCGCATCCGAAAGCATAAAGCGAAGCAAGAACACGTTCCTTTGCCTCTTTCACCGATGCATCCGGCAACCCAACAATCACCATCGCCGCAATCCCCGGCACTTCCTGCACCTCCACCTGCACTCGATACCCTTCTAACCCCCTTAACCCAATGCTTAAAATCTTCACCGTCACTCATCCATCCCTCCCAATCACAGAACATTAGTTCTTACCCATTATTGTAATACCCTCCCTTTTATCTTTCAATTACCAATATTTCGACAAATTTCGGGCGGTGACAGGCACCGAACCCAAAACCCAACAATTTCATCGAGAAACAAAACACCGCGATGTGCCAGCGACACCTCGCCAGGCTTTGGGTGCGTTCCCCCGCCGACCGCCAGCACAACCCTATTAACCAATTAATAGACCGAATATTCAGTTAACAGCGTCCATAAAAACAAACCGCCCCATCAAGGGCGGCTCGACCATTTGGACCCTTTCCACTGATGCCATTTCCACGCGCTTTCGATGATTTGTTCCAATGAATATTCCGCTTTCCATCCCAACTCTTCATAAATTTTTTGCGAGGATGCGACAAGACGCGCCGGGTCGCCCGGGCGGCGGTCAGTGTATTCGATTACCGCTTTGCGGCCAGTTACTTTCTCACATGTTTCAATCACTTCTTTGACGGAATAGCCTAAGCCGTTGCCAAGGTTGTAAATGGCGGTTTTCTTTTTGCCTGACAATAAAGCTTCCAGCGCTAAAATATGCGCCTTCGCTAAATCGGTGACATGGATATAGTCACGAATGCATGTCCCATCTGGTGTATTATAGTCCGTACCAAAGACAGAAATTTTGTCGCGCTGACCTAACAAATGCTGCAAGACAATCGGGATTAAATGCGTTTCTGGGTTATGGTCTTCGCCAATTTCTCCCGACTCGTGCGCTCCAGCTGCGTTAAAGTAGCGAAGGACGACATAGTTGAGGCCATACGCAGAAGCAAAATCCGCTAAAATTTGTTCGATCATCAACTTTGAACGGCCGTATGGGTTAATTGGATTTGTTGGGCAATCTTCCATAATTAATTCGACATTCGGAATCCCATACGTTGCCGCAGTAGACGAAAAAATAAAGTTTTTCACATTATATTTCAACATTGTTTCTAGCAACGTTAATGTAGCAGCAACGTTGTTTTGATAATATTTCAGCGGATTCACCACTGATTCGCCGACTAAGCTGTTCGCCGCAAAATGCATGACAGCTTGAATCGGGTATTTTTCAAAAATCGGTTCTAGATCCGCTTTGTTCCCTAAATCCCCTTGCACAAACACCGCACGACCATCCACTAAATACCGATGACCGGTCGAGAAGTTATCAAGCACAATTACTTGCTCTTTTTCCACTAACTCTTTCACAAAATGACTGCCGATATAACCGGCTCCGCCAACAACGAGAATCATATACAATCCCCCAATTTAATACGTTAACTATTTGATGGACTATTGTTATGACTGAGTTTTCTAATGCGGAAACAAGTTCTTCGCTCTCTTGTATGGATGCGCTGAAATAACCAACACTTTCCCGTTTGCTCAGAAGGAATGTCATATCCGTACAAATCCCGCAATTTCGTACCGCACCAGATGCATTCCTAGAAAACAGAGTGCATGAAAATCGATTAAAACCCTTCTTTTTCTTTTACTAACAAAAAAGAAGCTGCTAGAAGAAACACATCCTTCTAGCAGCCAATAAATCATTTACTCGCAGAGAAGCAATTTGCTTCTACTTCTTCCCATGTCATATAAATACGAACAATATCTTCTTCAATTAACTCCGTTCCTGTTTGCACTTCGATAAATTCTAAATCAGTAATCGCTTTAATTCCATGTTTCGCACCGACAGGAATTTCAAGCACATCCCCCGGCTTCACACGGCGAATTTCTCCGTTAAAAGCAAATTCTCCTTCACCTTTAATGATGGTCCACACTTCACTGCGATGATAATGCATTTGATAACTTAAATTTTTCCCTGCTGTAACGCCAATTCGTTTTGTTAATACTTCTCGTCCATCTTCAAACCTTGTATAATCTAATACCCGATACCAGCCCCAGCGGCGTTCTTCATACATTGGACGCTGATCAAAGTCGCTTACAAGTTCTTTAATTTTTGGACTTGCTGCTTTATCAGAAACTAAAATTCCATCCGGACTCACAGCAACAATAGCGTTGGACACTCCTAATACAGTAACTGGAATATCGAGTTCATTAATTAAGTGAGTATTTTCTGAAGCAGCAATAACACCTTTACCGATTTGGTTTGTTGCCATTTCCTCTGTTAACGTGTTCCACGTACCAAGGTCTTTCCAATAGCCATCATATGGTAACACGACAATATGTTGCGCTTTTTCAACTACCTCATAATCGAAACTAATCTTTGGAAGCTTATGATATTGTTTTGACAATTCATCATATTGAATCGGAAGTCCCTTTTCTTTTAATAAAGAAATCATATAATCCAACTTAAAAGCAAAAACTCCACAGTTCCAAAGCGCACCTTGTCTAATTAATTCTTTGGCTTTTTCTTCCGTTGGTTTTTCCGTAAAATGGCTTACTCTTAAATAATCACTATCACTAGATTTGGAAGCTGGAACAATATAACCGTACTTCGCAGACGGATACGTTGGCTCGACACCGATTAACGCCAAATCAGTCCCACTTGCGAGTACGGTTTCTTCTAAATCTTTTACTCGATGAAAAAAGCGATCCTCTACATAAGGATCGACAGGTAACACCGTAATTACTTCATCTAAACGAATTCCTTCTACGCTATACAAGTAAACCGATGCTAGAGCAATCGCTGGAAACGTATCGCGCCGCATCGGTTCAATAATAATCGGTACATCTTGTCCTAATTGGCTTTGAATCATATCGACTTGGGATTTGCTTGTCGCAATCACAGCGGAATCAGCTAGACCGACATTTCCTAACTGACCCCATACGCGCTGCACCATCGACTGCAGCTCGCCGTTTTGATTTTCTAACACTTTTAAAAATTGCTTAGAGCGCGCATCGTTAGATAAAGGCCAAAGGCGTTTGCCCGAGCCGCCGGAGAGTAAAACTAATTTCATTGTCTCCTCCCTTTTTCAATATCAAAGAAATTATTTTCGATAAATAGCCTTTTTAAAAGCCCAAATAACTCTGGCCTGTTGGTCTGGCGTCATATTTGACCCGGAAGGTAAACATATACCATTTTCAAACAAAGCTTCTGATACACTATAATTTTCATGATGAGGATAGTATTTTATCTCTTCAAACAATGGTTGAATATGAAGTGGTTTCCATACACGTCTAGCTTCTATGTTTTCTTCAGATAAGTAATTGATTATTTCTACAGGACTAACTCTTAATTTTTCCGGATCAATCGTTAAAGTAGTTAACCATCTATTAGAAACTGTACCTTCTAACTCTGGCATAAAACAAACTCCGTCAATTTGTCCTAACTCTTCAAAATAACGCTGGAAAATAGCTCTCCTTGCCTCTATTCTATGTTCTAATACTTCTAATTGAGCACGTCCAATACCAGCTAAAACATTACTCATTCGATAGTTATAGCCTAATTGGCTATGCTGATAATGGAGAGCTGGATCTCGAGCCTGTGTCGCTAAGAAGCGGGCCTTTTTGAGCGCTTCTATATCATTAGAAACTAGCATTCCTCCTCCAGAGGTAGTAATAATTTTATTTCCGTTAAAAGAATAGATTCCAAACTTTCCAAACGTACCGCTCTTTTTTCCCTTGTATGTAGATCCAAGTGATTCTGCTGCATCTTCAATAACAGGTATATGATATTTATTACATAAACTCAAAATTTCATCCATTTTTGCACTTTGGCCATATAGATTAACCACAATCACTGCTTTAGGTAACTTTTCTTCAAGTTTTGCATCTTCAAGTGCCCTTTCTAATGCAACAGGAGACATGTTCCATGTATCGGGTTCTGAATCAATAAAAACTGGCTCAGCTCCCTGATATAATATAGGGCTAGCACTAGCGATAAATGTAAGAGTTGAACAAAAAACACGATCTCCACTTTTAATATCAAGCAAACGTAATGCTAAATGAATCGCAGCTGTTCCCGAAATAGCTGCAACAGCCCCTTCAATCCCTACATATTCAGCCAATTCTTTTTCAAATGCGTCCACATTAGGACCTAATGGAGCAATCCAATTTGTTTTGAAGGCCTCATCAATATATTTTTGTTCATTACCACTCATATGAGGAGGTGATAAGTAAATTCTCTCTTTTAACATAGAAGACCCTTCCTTATATTAATTATTCTACAAACTAGCAACGTTTTTTTATTACCTTTGCTGGAATCCCAACAGCAACCACTGCCTCAGGAATTGGCTGAGTTACAACAGCCCCAGCCCCAATAATTGAATTGTTTCCAATCGCAATATTAGGAATAATATTGGCCCCTGTTCCAATATGTGCTAATCTACCTATTTGTACGTTTCCAGCTAAATTTGCTCCTGGCGAAACATGAGCATAATCCTCAACTACACAGTCATGTTCTATTATTGCACCTGAATTAATAATAACATGTTTTCCTACATAGGCTGACGAATTAATTACAGCGTTTGGCATAACAACGGTACCTTCTCCAATGAAAGCATTTGAACTAACTACCGCAGATCGATGAATTGCCTTTCCAAATGTAACCTTTAAACAATTTAATCTAGCGGAAATTTTTTCCCTTACTCTATTGTCACCAATAGAAATGATAAACTTCAAATTCCCTTTATACTTTTCTAACAAATAAGGTACATAATTAATATTTCCTAAAACAGGGTACCCTCTTAATTCTTGCAGTAGGGGATTATCATCTATTAGACCTATAACAGTTTCTTTATTTTCTTGTAGTATATCCAAAATAACCTTTGCGTGTCCGCCAGCCCCAATAAGTACATACATATTAGATATTACCCCTTTAATATGCAATAATCTTATTTAAAATAGTATCGTCAATAATCAAATCTTTTATTATTTTAACTATTCTGTCACTAGCTTTCCCATCTCCATATACATTAGATACCTTTGAAACACTTTGCCTAAATGATTCGCTTAAAACTTGGTTTAGCCCTTTTTCTATATCTTCTAAAGCAGTTGTAACGTCTACAACATTACCTGAACGTTCTCTACCTTTCTGTCTATTTCCAATATTTAATACAGGTACATGAAAAGACGCTGCTTCGATAATTCCGGATGATGAATTGCCTATTAATGCTAATGAATGTTTTAAAACTGTTAAATAATCCAGATGATTAAAGTTCTTTATAAATTTAATATTAGACTGTTTATATTCGTTATATACAGCCGTAATCTCTTCTGTTCCATAATCAGAATTTGGTAGAATACAAATAATTGGTTTTTGATGCTTTATTAGTGCATCAAGAACATTTTTAATTTGATCCTTTAATGAGTGAACCTCAGTAGTAACAGGATGATACACTAATAAAAAGTAATTATTCTTCTCAATAAAACCAAGACCATACTTATCTCTAACCTCTTCAAAGGATGGGAGACTTGCCTTAAGAATAGTATCCAATCTTAACGCACCAACTTGATGAATTCTCCATTCATCTTCTCCCATTTTTTTTAATCGTTCAGCGCTTTTGGCCGTAGCCGGGAAATGAATATGAGATAATTTAGAAATAGCATGTCTTACAGATTCATCTATTGAACCAGATACTTCCCCTCCATGAAGATGAGCAACTGGAATATTTAAATGGGATGCTGCAATAGCCGCAGCAAGCATTTCTCCTCGATCACCTAAAACAAACAAAAGATCAGGCTGGTTTGTTTCTAAAACCTGGGTCATTCCAATGATCCCAAGGCCAATTGATCGTGCCATATTTGCAGAAGTAGAACCCTGCAACAAAATGTCTATTGTTCCTATAATTTTATATTTATCTGCCTTAATTTCATTTATTGTATATCCGTAAATAGGAGATAAATGCATTCCTGTGACTATCAATCCAAGCTCTAAAACAGGATCCTTTTCTATTTTTTTTAGTAGAGGGACATAAATTCCATAATCGGCTCTCGTACCTGTAACAACCACAATTTTTTTTACTTTTTTCCTCATAACACATCATCCCAAGTTAGCACTTGATCCTGTTTAAGCTTACGTTTCACCGTTTTTCCTAACAATAGATTATAATACTTTGGTGGTATACCAGTTCCAGGTCTCTTTATTACAAGGTTTTCCTTCGTTATTATATCTCCTGGTTTTAAATCTTGACTAACGACCAAACTTTTTCTTGCTACCTCCTTAGTGTTTTCCTCAGAAGGCATGCATCTTTTTACTCCATCACCTAGACCTTTCTCAATAATTCTAATAGATTTAACTAACTGTTTAAATTCATGAGGTTCCAAAGAAGCTTTATGATCGGGGCCTGGTAAATTCTTATCTAATGTAAAATGTTTCTCTATTATTCTTGCACCTAACGTTACAGCAGCTAATGCTATTTCAATCCCCTCGGTGTGATCAGAATAACCTACTACTTTATTAAATGCTTTTTGAATTGTAACCATTGCTCTTAAATTAACATCCTCGACAGGCGCAGGATAATTGGAGGTACAATGCAATAGGGCAACACTACTTTTATTTATAACTTCTAAAGCTTCCTCAATCTCTCTTAAATTAGACATTCCAGTTGATAAAATAATAGGTAGGCCAAAGTCGTTTATTTTCTTTAAAAAAGGGATATTAGTTAAATCTCCTGATCCAACTTTATAAGCATTAATACCTATTTCTTTTAGAAAGATGGCTGTTTCTTCATCAAATGGTGTAGATAAAAAGTCAATATTTTTTTTCGTACAATATTCTTTTATTATTAAATGGTCTTCACGAGATAACTCTAATTTTTTTAACATTTCCAATTGAGTTTCGTTGGTACCTGTATTGTCTTGTTGATATTTAGCCTTTTCGGCAAACCTTGAAACTAATTTATCACTTTTAAAACTTTGGAATTTTACAGCATCAGCTCCTGCTTCATATGCAGCGTCTATCATCTTAAGAGCTAAATTTAGATCTCCATTATGATTAACACCAATTTCGGCAATAATATAAGTGGAATCACTTCCACCATTCACAACAGTATTAATCTTTTGTTTCCCCATTTTTTTATCACCCCTTTCTTAGGAAGCAGTCCAACCGCCATCTACAACAATATTTTGCCCTGTAATATAATTTGATGAATCAGACGCTAAAAATACCATGTGCTGAATATCCACCTTCTCATCAGTTAATTAGTTTCATAACAATGACGAAAAAACACTTTCTCCTGTAAAAAAACTTCTTTAACTTAATGTAGAGAACAATAAACAATGATCACTTCATTTGTTTTTTTAGCTTGCCTATAATAGACCTCAATTCTATTCTTTAACTAATACACACAACAATAGACATGATAAATACTCATTCATTTCTTTCTAATATATATTCACAAAACTCAAAATCAATTATATCATCTATATCAATAGAACGTTTGCTAGGCATGATATATGGGATAGTTTCAGGGGTTAAAAACGACTGGGTTTTTATTAGCGCTTCCTTTCTCCCTACATATACCGCTCCATTTAGAACATAAGTTTTTTTTATCTTTTGCCTTTGATAAGGGATTTCTCCATTACTATTTAAGGGTTCTAACACACCTCGATTATTTATACGAAACATCCATTCTGGTATAATCTTGCTTTCCATAACAGAAACACAAAAATTGCTTTTGTTTTTTTCACATAAATAAATAGCATTATCAATATCTTCTGCTAGTCTTAACGGCGATGTTGGCTGCAAAACGACAACATATTCATAATCCAAAAAATATTCTAATGCATGAAGTACTGGAGCAATCCCAGGTGTATCATCCTGAGCTAATTCTGAAGGTCTTAAAAACGGGACTTCAGCTCCCCACTTTTTTGCAACTTTCATGATTTCTTCATCATCAGTAGAAACAATAATTTTATCTAAAAAACAAGATTTTTTTGCTTCTTCTATTGTCCATGCAATTAACGGTTTGCCTTTAAGAAGTTTGATATTTTTTTTTGGAATTCCTTTTGAGCCTCCTCGAGCAGGGATAATAGCCAAAATTTTTTTATTATTAATCATTCAAAGACCTCCAAATAATAAGAGTTTATTTTGAAAATCAGGTATTTGTGAAATATTTTTAAAATATATATTCTCTTTTTTGAGGGAGTTAGCACATATATTCCTACATTAACAGAATCTAGTTCACTCGATTTTTAACAAAATCTTATTTCCTCTGCTCTTGCAACTTCACAGGATACCTGATGATTGTATTCTCTTATACAACGTTCCTACAGAATCATCTTCTTCATAGCAACTATTCTGCTTTCTAATAGATTATTTTTGAGAATATTGTCTTAACTTATTTCTTTCCCTGTCTATCCTAGTAATCATATAAAGAATTATCCCTACATCACGCAACCATTTGAAGGTTACTTAAATGTCTTCTTCCGATTGAGCCAAACCCAACGAACAATATCTTCACATTATCACCTTTTTATCAAAAAATCATATATTTTTATCTAAAAGACAGCCCTTCCCGCTGTAATAATTCTAATATTGCGTTCTTATTTAATTTTGGCGCATTTAAGGAAGAATACTCCTCATACTTTGCTTTTACAAACCCAGCATATTCATAACTCTTAGCCCTGTCATTAATGCTTGAAGGAATTAAAAACATCTCATCATTGCATAACGCCCTTTCAGATTCATCCAGAGTCATAAGTTCTTCGTAAAGCTTTTCTCCTGGTCTAATTCCTATTTCTCTAATTCTTGGTTCGAATTTTATGCCATAAGCTTTCTCATAATCTTCTATCAATACTTCTGCTAAATCTAAAATATTCAAAGAAGGCATTTTTAATATAAACAACTCTCCACCCCGAGCATATTCCGCAGCTTTTAAAACTAAGTTTGCTGCCTGAGGAATAGACATCATAAATCTTGTCATTCTTCTATCTGTTAAAGTAATTGGTTTGCCACTCCTAATTTGTTCCTTAAATAAAGGTATAACAGAACCTCTTGAACCCATTACATTTCCAAATCTTACACAAGAAAAAACTGTTTTATGTGCACCTTTATAATAATCGGCTGCACTTATTAATTTCTCGGATAATAATTTTGTAGCCCCCATAGTATTCATTGGGTTAACTACTTTATCAGTGCTGATAGAAATAACTTTCTTAACTTCATTAGCAAGGGCTGCTTCAATTACATTTTGTACCCCTATAACATTCGTTTTGACTGCTTCAAACGGATTATACTCACACGCAGGAACATGCTTTAATGCCGCAGCATGAAAGATATAGTCTACCTCTTCAGTTGCGTACAACAGCCTCTGTTTATCCCTTACATCACCTATCAAATATCTTATATTATCATACTCATGAAGTTCTTGTTGCATTAAAAACTGTTTACTCTCGTCACGACTAAGAATTCTTATAGACTTCGGATTATGCAGTAATAATTGACGAACTATTTCGCTACCTATTGAACCTGTACCACCGGTAACTAGTATTGTTTTATTTTCAAACATTGTAATAATACTCCTTTATAAAAATATTTCCCCTTCCAAAATAATTATTCACCATTTATTTACTATGAAATTAGTTAATCATTAATAGTTTGACCATTAAATTTTTCGTCTATGCACTTCTGTACAAAAGCAGAAAATTCCCTTTTAAACCTATCTACTGAAAAAGCTTCTGCATTTTCACGACAGTAGTAAGGAGAAAACTGCTCACTCATGTCTTCAAAAATTTTGACAGCTTCAATAATTGATTCTGGAGTTTGCTTTTTGAAAAATACACCTGTCGGTTTAGTATTACTTATATCCCTTACTGTTTCTAATGCTCCACCTTTACCGTAAGCTATTACAGGGGTACCACATGCTTGTGCTTCTACGGGAACAATGCCAAAATCTTCTTCTGCTGCAAATACAAATGCTTTCGCCTTTTGCATATATTCTCTGAGTACCTCAAAAGGTTGATATCCCATTAAATGTATATTAGATCCTGCTATACTTTTAATTTTGTGAAAATCAGGTCCGTCTCCTATTACTACCAATTTTTTATCAGGCATTTTATTAAAAGATTCTACTATTAAATCAATCTTTTTATAGGGAACCATTCTAGAGGCTGTTAAATAGAATTCTTCCTTTTTCGTATGAAGATTAAAGCTATGAACATCTACTGGCGGATAGATAACTTCCACTTCTCTTCTGTAGCATTTCCAAATCCTTCTTGCAATAAAAGAAGAATTTGCAATGAGATAATCTACACTATTAGTCGTTCTAGCATCCCATATTCTAATCTTATGCAGTAGATACCTTGCTAAAAGTCCTTTTAATCCGTGATTCAATCCTGATTCTTCTAGATACTGATGCTGTAGATCCCATGCGTATCGGATAGGAGAATGCACATATGATATATGCAATTGATCAGGTCCTGTTATGGCTCCTTTAGCAACTGCATGGCTACTCGATATAATTACATCATATTTAGAAAGATCTAATTGTTCTATAGCTAAAGGCATTAAAGGAAGATAATTGCGATATTTTTTCTTAGCAAAAGGTAATTTTTGAATAAATGTAACAGCTGCCCTTTTATTTTGAATTAATTTTCTTTTGTCATCATCTAAAAAATCTACTACGCTATATAAATCTGCATTAGGATATATCTCTATAATTTTTTCCAGAACTTTTTCTGCTCCCGCGTATGTCACTAACCAATCGTGAACAATAGCAATTTTCATAAGATTACTTCCCCTCGAAACAAGAATTATTTAAAATTTTTTGTTATTTTACAATAATATAGAAATGGCTCTACACCATAAAATGCACTTGATTTTTTGAACAAGATATGTCCCTGTTTCTAACCGGCCTCGCAATGCAAATCGTTGAGTGCTTCGATAGCCATATGCTCATCGTTTGAGCCATTTTATTATTTGTCCCTTCCATGATGCCGTTCGAATAAGGGAAAAGGGCACACGAAAAAATAATACTTCTCATTGAGTGACAAGCACCGCAACATAATCATTAAAGAGATACCGATCGAACCATTGCTTTAAGTGAATATCCACCTGCTTCTTCATTTCACTTTTGAGTACGTAACAAAGATGTTGCAGCGATTGGTACAAATGACGTAACAGAGCGTCTTCTTGACACCACTCTCGTTTGATAACCATCTCAGAAGCATACCGATAATAAGACCATTGTTCGACAGTCGTGTAGGTAAGTTGAAAAAAACGAACAACTTCTCGAATGGTTTCTCCGACACACGATGGAACGATCCAACGTTGAAATGATTCTGTCGCAATGCCGTGATCAGGAATCCCCGGATAGGACACGGTAAGCGGAAGATGATAAGTCCGGCAACGGTCATCGGACGAGAAAGTTCAATCCAAAATAAGCCAGTGGAATGGCAATACCCATGAATCCATTGGCGCTTCTTCGATGACATTTTCTTCGTACATTCGTAACAAACAGGACAGATTGGACAACTAGGCGCAGGAGAAAGTTCGAAAATTGGTAAAGAGATCAAATCATTTTTGATAAACTGGGATAGCAAGTGAAATTTCCTCCTTGGTTACGGTTTGATCACCTTTACCATACAGGAAATTTCAATTGTTTAAATTCCTTTGAATGTTTTCTTCATTTCATGTATATCAAAAGCCCCTTCATTTGGTTCACTTCGATTATAAAAAACAACCTCATCGAGTGTCCAAATTCATCAAGGGGCTAATGAGCTATCACATATAACAAACACAAATTTATTTGATGAAACAAACCCTACTTTCAAAAGAATTTACATAAGTAGGCATTTCTCCTTGATAATGAGACTAGGTAAGCAAATACCATACCATAAATCCAACTAGTTTGCGATACTAAAAGATGAGAGTCAAAAAAATTACTTAAAAAGAAAATTAATGTAATAGGTATCCCAATAATTAATCCTCTGTTTCTATTATTTGATATTTTTATAAAGTATAAACACATAATTATAAACATTAAAGTAGTTATAAGACCAGATTCATATAATAACTGCAAAATCATATTATGTGTTGATTCAAACACTCTACCATAGATAGGAATCTGAAAGGAACCCCAACCATCTCCAAATAGGAAACTTATTATATTTCTTTGTTGAATGTCATTTATCGCTATTTTCCAAACTAAGATACGCCCTGTCCCTCCATCTGTCTCAAGCATAGCAAACCTTTCAATAACCTTATTAATCAAGCTGAATTTACTCTCTAAATAAAAGCCAACTATTAATATAACAAATAAATGGAAAAACACTTTTAAGTGCTGTAATAAACCTAATTCATTCCTTTTTTTCATTTTATCTAAAACATAATAGAGACTAAGAGCTCCAATAAGAGAAATCCATCCTCCTCTAGAAAACAGTATTAAAATAAAAACTCCATCAAACAGTATAATTGTTTTAAGAATAGTTTTTATTCTAGAACTAAAAATATCATTCTTAATTAATGAAATTTTTAACATTATATTTAAAGATACAAGATATGCAAAGTTATTAAAACCACCCATACTCTCATTATTTAATCTAGATTTATAATCAAGATTATTGATATCGTAACTTATTAGTGATACTAATTCCTTTAAACTCAATGATATTGTCAATATTAATAATAAGATTAAATTTTGTTTTTCATTAGTCTTAGCAAAGATAAATCTAAATAGAAAATATCCTACGATAAACACAGTAATCTTTATAAAATTACTAAATGTAGAAGAATCCCCTCTTAACCCAAAAAATGTAGTAAAATAAAATAATAATACAACAATATCTGCATAGAATATTTTAAAATCTCTTATCTTATTTATAAGAATATAGAATATGATAAAAGTTACAAGGAATGCGATTGTAATGTGACTAAAATAGACTACAATACTGCCCTTGCTTATAATAGGTGTGTTAAAGACGATAGATAAAATCAAAAATAGAATTGAAAAAATGAGCAACAACGGAATACACCCTCTACTCTTAATGAACATACTGCAAAACGCAAATCAGTTTATAAATCAACATAAAAAGTTAACACTCATACAAAGAATAAACAACAATGTTAGTTAAGAAATTCATCTAGATTAAAAATTCGATTTTCTTTTGGAATCTTAGATGTTAAGTCCTCTAAATTTACACTATTTAAATTCAGTGCATCAAATACATAATATGCATCCTTATAACCATAGATATTAACTAGGTTAAATATCGCGCTTGATATCGGTGAAACCGCTATAGCTCTTCGATTAATAACTAATAGTTCAGCAATGCTATCATCATGTATTATTAATTCTTTAGGTAGACCTCTAAACTTTTTCAAATTCTCTCTAGGATGTGGCTTTATATAAAATTTATATCCCTTTTCTAAAGCTTTGTGATATAGCTTATTTATTGCTCCTAATTCTTCTTCAAGTGACAAATAATTAATCTCAGATAGAGGTTGACTTATATATATTATTTCTTTGATTTTACATGAACTAGTAGGCTCTATTGAAAAAGGTTCCTTTATTAATGATAAAGTTTCTACATTGAATCTAGATAATTCTGGGTTTAAGCAAAAATGTTTGGCAATCAACTTATTTGAGCCATATCCCTTAAATAACTGCCTACCATAACCTAAGAACATTTTAATTATACTCTTAAATACATAGTCTATTTTTTTTTGTGCTGACAAGTCTATATAATGTATAAGACCATCTTCTACTAAATATCTATCTTCAACTTTATATTTCTTAGCAATCTTAATTAAATTTACATAAAACGGAAGATTGTCAGTAAAGACATATAATGTGTTTATTTTATTTTCTTTGAATATCCTTTCAAAAAGTTCTATATTGCTATTATTTGCTTTAATATTTTCAGCCAAAAAACTAAAAAAATTAAAAAACAATGTTTTATAATTAAAACGATTTAACAATTTATTACTTTGAGCATATACTATAGATTTAGCATCATCTTTAAAAACATTCAAAGCTATATTTTGATACGGGTAGATAAGTAATATAGTTTTTTCTTTCTCAACAATTTTTTTTAAAAAATTCCTATACAAAAACAAATGATATGGTGAATGTAATGACACTAAATTCATTAGATATCACTCTCTCTTTCTTTATATATTAAGTCCAACTTGATTTTTCAGCATGTGAATACATCACAATTGCATGAAAAAAGCACTCCAAAAAAAATTAGACCTACTCATATGGCGGATTTTTAAGTTGGATTTATATTAGGTATATAAAATGGTGAATAGTGTTGCAAAACTAGAGTAAAAACTCGAAGTTATGTATAAGGATATAACATCACACATGCAGTACATATCGATAAAATCCATTCCATCGTGGCTGTTCCAACCTGTTACTCTTTTACTCATTAATCATTAAATACCCGTTCCATCTCACGGCGAAGCCCAAGCATTGGTCAAATCTTTTTTTCAAAAAGACAGGTAGAACCCTGCCATAGGCGCTTTCCGTTCCACGCTATTGTGGCGGTTGATGGGTGTATTCATTTACGCAAGGAACCAATGGAACAATAGGTTTTAAAAAAAATAACTTTAAACAAAGATTTTTCGACACCGACAGCCTTCCTGTCTTAAACGTTGTTTTCAGCAACGGTAATGAGTCAATATGTCGAGATAGTAAAACCATACATGTTCACTGTTCAAATGAAAATCATGATAGTATCCCCTTAGTTTGGTCGCTGTATATAATTTCTAATATGATGGATTTTTATATGTATTTATTCATCCGTTTTGCATTATTCAGCATATTCATAACTTATTAATCCTTTGAATAAATATTATTTTTAATATAAATAATGAGGTTGTTGCTAAAAAATTACTAATAGCAGTACCTATTATCCCTAATCTAGGAACTAAAATAATGTTAGACAAAATAGAAACTATGAGTGAACCCAATGCACTAAACATGATATATTTATCAACTTTGCGAACATATAAAGCATAGTGAGGAATATATGACAATATGTTCATAAAAACTGAAAATAACAATATCCAATAAACATGTATATTTTTATAGTATATAGCATTGTTAGAAACAAGAAGCACAATTTGAATACCTATAACAGCTAAAATTATAACAATCAAACCACCCAAACTCCCAAAAATGGATATTTTTTTCATTATTTTTTTATATTCTTCAAAATTCCCATTTTGATAACTCTTAATTAGCTTAGGATATAGAATAGTAAAAACTCCAGTAACTATAAAGGTTAAAACCGTATTTGTTATATTAGAGTAGTAAGTATATATCCCTACCTTTTCAGTTCCCTCGAATTTTTTTAATACAATCCTTTCTAAAAAAGGTATTAATTGGATGCAAATAGAGGACAACAGGAAAATTAAGGAGTTCAATACCCCTGTCTTTATCCATTTCCAATTTATTTGTTGATTTTTTATAACAGACCAATCCAATTTCTTTAAACCATATAATGTTAAAATAATACTAAACAATCCACCTAAAAACCATGCCAAAAGAGCAACATTTAAACTTTGAATCTTATCAAAAAAAACAAACAGTATAATCAATATATATATCCAGATTCCACTTCTAATGAAAAGTATAAAATTTGCGAATATCGGTCGTGATAAAGTTATTAACAATCTATAACATTCTTGAGATAAGTGCTCAGATACAAGCAACAAATAAAATATTAAGAAATAATTCCATTGTATTAAGTTAAAAACAAATAGAAAAAGACATATTGGCAGTATTACAACATATAACAATAAATGAAAAATAAACTGATCTCTAATAAGAATTGGTACGTTATTTTGATCACTTTTTAGTATCTCCCTAGTATTATAAATATAAAAATCTGCTCCTAAAATATATATTACAACAGATATACTTGCTGTTATGAGACCATAATCACCTAACTGTTTTGGACCTAGAAACCTAGCTATAAATATTAAAAATATAAATTTGCTTAATAAAGTAAGGCTTCTAAGAAGAATAGATAAGATACTCTGTACAATCAAAGTAAAAACTCCTAAACAATTATTTTATTTTTTTATCACCCTTGTCGGATTACCAACCGCAACAGTATAAGGTGTGGTACATCTTTAGTAACAACACTCCCAGCCCCAACAACAGAGTGTTCTCCTACTGTAACCCCGGGAAGAATAATGCTATTAGCCCCAATCCAACAACCCCTTTTTAAAACAACTTTTTTAGCTTTAGAATGTCCTTGTTCAGATATTAAAATAAAATATTAGGATTGCGATACTCATGATTTGCTACGTAAACATGAACTCCTGATCCAATCAGTACATCATCTTCAATAATTATTTTCCCTTCGCTATCATCGGGACTTGCAAAAAGCATTGTACCAGGTCTTATTACTACATTTCTACCTATATATATTTTAGAGCAATTTATAGCATAAGCATAAGGTCTAAAATTAGCTCCTTCACCAAAATAAGCAAATCAAAGCGAGTAATGGATTGGGTAATGTCATTTTGATCCTTGTGAAAAACGTTGGCAATCACCTCATCTTTCAACCACTTCCATAACCGTTCAATCGGGTTCAACTGTGGAGAATACGGTGGAAAAAAGATGAAATGAAAAGCAGCACCTTCCTCGCTATCAAGAAAGGCTTGTACCATCTTGGCATGATGAATACGCGCATTGTCCAACACAAGCACGAGGAATCGATCAGCATATTTCTCTTTCAATCGGCGCAAAAAGTCAAGGAACGTTTCGGCATTGGCAGATGATGCACAATGAAACACCACATCGCCTTGTTGAACGTCAACTGCACCAAAAATGGACACATGGTCATGGTGTCCGTAGCTTGGCACCTGTTTCTGATTCCCTACTTCTGCCCATGTCGTACGCAACGCTTGATAGGCACGAACATGTGTCTCATCCACATAAAACATGGTAACATTCTCGGTAATTAGTTTTTTTTTATAAATTCAAGTTCTCTTTGAAAAGCAGCTTGACGCTTAGCGTCTCCTTTGACTATACGTCGGGCGTGTCCATGACAAACGCAAACGATGCAACAACTTGCGAATGCCCTCCTGTGACATGGAAACACCATAGGTTTGTTGAATGTAAGATTGTAAAATACGCGTGTTCCATGACGAAGCGATGCCCCAGCCAGCATCCACAGGTGTAGTAGTTAACACGAGTTGTCTGATTTCTTGTTGTTGTTCTTCCGTAAGAAACGGCACGCGACCAGGTGGTAAGCGACGATCGAGTAGATGATCGAGCCCACCTTGATTAAAACGTGCAACGTAGAGGACAACCGATTGACGGCATACGTTGACCATTTTCGCGACATCTTTACCGAGGTGACCTTCCATGACAAGACGAACAGCGGTCACCCGAACGCGAAGCGAAGCATCTTTGATTTTCCGTTCTTGTTTCCGAAGTGTTCGAGGCGTCCAACCGTGATCATTTGTGATTTTCAAACGTTTCATGCCAATTCCGCTCCTTTTGTATAGAAATATTTAGGAGCAGTATAGCCATGAAAAAAGGTGTTCATACAGAAGTCATGGTTTTAAGGTGCATGTATATAGTCTGTCTGCCTCTTCCCACCATTTAATTCTTTTAATAAACTCTTGAAACGAAAACATTCTATTCCCCCTATCCAGAGCTTAATATGCTCCTTTTCCTGAGATAACACCTATAAAAGTTTTTAAAATTATTTTTAAATCAAGCATTAGAGACTGATTATATATATAGAAAAGCTCTAAATTTACTCTTTCAGGATAGTCTATACTACTTCTTCCACTCACAGCCCAATAACCGGTTATCCCTGGTTTTACTGACAGAAATTCATTTACTCTATTACCATACTCTCTTAATTCCTCAAAAACCACTGGTCTCGGTCCAACCAAACTCATTTCCCCTTTTAATACATTAATCAGTTGGGGAATTTCATCAAGGCTAGTTTTGCGTAAGAAGCGTCCTAAATTTGTAATTCTTGGATCTTCATGTGGTTCTAACTTATAATTGTTTCTTAAATATTTTTCATAAAGTTCTTTATCTGCTTTCAGTTTCTCCTCTGCTTTAACAATCATGGAGCGAAATTTATAAATATAAAATTTTTTTCCGTTTTTCCCTACACGAATTTGTTTGAAAAAAATCGGTCCTTTCGAGTCACCGAATAAATAGAAGATGCTAATAATCAAAAAAAGTGGGCTTGTTAAAATAAGTCCAATGATTGCTCCGACAATATCCATTGTTCTTTTTGTAATAGCGTATAGTTTAGATGTATCTTCTAAACTTTGAAAGGAAGTGTATTCTACGCTGTGATTAGAAGCAAATACTTTTTGTACAGAATTCGACTTCGACAACTCCCCGTCCCCCTTTATTTCTCTTCTACTTTCATATCGCTTAATATTTTCTCCATGAATTGAATAAGATCTTCTCTTAACTCCTGATTCTGCAATGCAAATTCAATAGTCGTCTGTATAAAACCTACTTTCTCCCCAACATCATACCGTTTTCCTTCGAAGTTGTAGGCGAAGACACGTTGAATTTCGTTCAGTTTTTGGATGGCGTCTGTTAACTGGATTTCGCCGCCAGCTCCGATTTTTTGTTCTTCTAAAAACCGGAAAATTTCAGGTGTCAGTATGTACCTACCCATAATGGCGAGATTGGATGGCGCTGTTCCTCTTGCCGGCTTTTCGACGAAGTTTTTGACTTCGTATCGGCGGCCCGTTTGTTCGAGCGGCTCGATGATGCCGTAGCGGTGTGTTTCTTCTTCAGGAACAGGCTGTACGCCGATGATCGATGCTCCCGTTTTTCCATATTCGTCCATTAGCTGTTTTAAGCAAGGCTTGTCCGCCTGCACGATGTCATCTCCAAGAAGCACCGCAAACGGTTCGTCGCCGATGAATTTTCGGGCGCACCAGACAGCATGTCCAAGCCCTTTTGGTTCCTTTTGCCGTATGTAATGAATATCTACTTTGGAAGATTGGCGCACTTTTTCCAAGAGATCAAATTTTTCTTTTTCCACTAAATTTTGTTCAAGCTCAAAGTTGTTGTCAAAATGATCTTCGATCGCTCTTTTTCCTTTTCCGGTGACGATGATGATGTCCTCAATTCCGGATTCGATCGCTTCCTCTACTATGTATTGAATCGTCGGTTTATCAACGATCGGCAGCATTTCTTTCGGCATCGCTTTCGTTGCAGGCAAAAATCTTGTTCCGAGCCCCGCAGCTGGTATGATGGCTTTCCTCACTTTTTTCAATATACTCACTCACTTCCCTTTGTACTTTTTGTTTATACGAACCTACGTATAATCTATTCATCAATAGAGCATACGTAGATACATATCGGTTTTGAAAAAAAATAACCACTTGATGTCGTTCCCAGTGGTTTTCCAGTTCACTTCTTAGTTTTAACATTTTTTGTTAAAATACACCAACCATAGCTCTCCCTAGTTCAGTAATTGTTTTGCTTTCAATTCTGTATGTTTTTCAGGCATCTCATTTATTATCAAAGCTTAATGTCTTTTTGAGCAAGTTTTTATCAAAAATTTTTTTCTTAGTATTACGATGCTTCATTCCTCGCCGTTTTCTATTTTTTGCACTTGTTTCACATTTATCATCATGAATTAGTATTATCCTTCCTTATAAGACAGCCGAAGGATACTTTAACAGCTGCTCATTCATTTTGGCACCCATTAATAATTTCTTTTGTTTATAAACCGGGCATCTAACCCGCCCTCACACCGCACCATCGACGACTAGCGTCTAAGGTGTCCTTTTGGAAGCACCCACAGTGCGGCCGAGTGCCTCTATTGATAAAGGTAAAGAGACATCACCTTTAAAAAAATTCTAAAAAACAATATATTATATAGAAAAGGCGCTAATAGCCATTCAATATATTGTAGTTTAGAAAATTCCAAAAAACTTCTTTTTTTTGATGCGTTCGGGAGGTTCTTTGTAAATCGCTTCGTTTCGGATGACGCAGTCGGCGTTATCTTTGAAATATTCGACCGCATCTAAGCCGAATTGTTCTTCCACTTCCGCAAAAGCTTCCTGCATGTGAAAGCTCCTATACTTCAAATCGTGCGCATCTGAAGCAATAAAATGGACAAGATTGGCATTTAGTAACTCGAAAGAAAATTTTTTAATTTTGCTGCCAAACGTCCCCGTAATGCTTGCTGCTGTCAGCTGGGCTGTTGCCCCCTGCTTGACCAGTTTGTACAATAGGTCGGGATTTTGCGCAATTTCGCTGTTTCTCTCTGGATGGGCAATGATCGGATTCAGCCCGGCCATCATCATATCAAATATCAACCGTTCCGCATATCTTGGCACATGGTTTGAAGGAAACTCAATTAAAAAATAGTTTGACTGATTTAAACCGCCGCAGTTCCCAGCTGAAAAGTCCTCAAGCAGTTCCCCGTACAGCCGAATCTCCTGGCCGGGAACAACTGTAAGCGGAATTCCTTCCTGTTTCAATGTTTCATTCAATTTTTCTGTCTTTTCTTTAACGGAGTTCCATTCATTATCAAACTTCCCGTTTTTATGGTGCGGTGTTGCGGTAATGACCGAAATCCCTTGACGGACAGCCGCTCGCGCCATTTCGATACTTTCAGTCAAATGCTTCGCTCCATCGTCCACTTCCGGCAATATATGACAGTGCAGATCAATAATCATACGACACCATCCTTCAAATCACGGAAAAAAATCAGATATTCTCATTTTAAACAAGTAGACTGTTTTTTTCAAAGAAAAATAGGAAAAAATACCTAATTTTTCCCGCCGTAATAATAGTAATAATGGCTGTCTTTCTGCGGCTTGCCGTTTAATACAACTCCTAGCAGCTTGCTTTTTGCCGACAACAATGATTCTTTTCCTTTTAACGCTGCTTCTCTCTCCGTTTTTCCGCTTGCCACCACCATGATCGACGCATCGACTTGATTAGCCAAAATTTGCGCATCCGCTACCGCTAAAAGAGGCGGAGAATCAATAATCACAATGTCGTAATGATCATAAGCTTCTTTGAGCAGCTCCACCATGCTTCTCGATGACAAAAGCTCGGCTGGATTCGGAGGAATCGGTCCGCTCGTTAAAACGTCCAAATGATCAACTTCACTTACCGACACAGCTTCCTGTAAAGTCGCATTTCTTAACAGCACGCTCGTCAATCCGTGAATGTTTTGCAGCCGGAATGTATAATGAACTGTCGGTTTGCGCAAATCGGCGTCAATTAACAGCACCTGCTTCCCTTGCTGAGCAAACACAACAGCCAAGTTTGCCGCCGTTGTCGACTTCCCTTCTCCAGGGCCAGTTGATGTAATCATGATTGAACGAATTTCATGGTCCACAGACGAAAATTGAATGTTTGTCCTAATCGTCCGGTATTGTTCAGAGATCGGCGATTTCGGGTTTAGCGCCGTGATCAATGTGCGCTGTTTTTGCTTCATTCCTTTCGCTCTAGGCGCCATACGTCTCACCCCTGACTCTCGATTTTTTGACCGCTTGATTCATTGTCGAACTGTTCATTTCATTATCCATTTCAGAAATTGCCCCAAGCACAGGAAGCTCCAAAAGCTTCTCAATATCCTGCTCCGTCTTTACCGTGTTGTCAAGATATTCAAGCAAAAACGCAAGTCCGACGCCGGCCATCAATCCGACAACAAACGCAATCGCCATATTTAACACAGGCTTCGGCTTGACAGGGGAAGCATTCTCTTTCACTTCCGCTTTCGACAAAATGTTGACATTGTCAACGTTCATAATATTTTTAATTTCCTTTTGGAAAACGCTCGCGATCGTGTTGGCAATATTTGCTGCATGATTCGGGTCAGGATCTTGAACGGAAATGTTGACGACCTGCGAGTCCTTTTCGCTTCCGACCGTAATTTTTTCATTTAATTCATCGACCGTCTCGTTTAAACCCAGCTCTTCAATCACCAGCTCCAAAATTCTTGGACTTTTAATAATGACATTGTATGTATTAATGAGCTGCAAATTCGTTTGAATTTCGTTGTATTGAAAAGCGGCTTGGTCATCCTTCGTTTGGTTGACTAAAATTTGGGTGGAAGCTTGATAAATCGGAGTAATAAAAAAATAGCTGACAATGCCGCTTGCCGCCGTTGCAATCGCCGTAATGAGAATAATTAAGCTGATCCGTTTTTTCAATGTATCCAATATCTCTTTTAAACTAATTGTTTCTTCCATGTTTACCTCCGTTGCAAAAAATGTCATTACCTATCAATTTATTATAATATTAAATTCTTCCAACATCTAGTTGATTCGACAATTTTTATAGAGAATTTTGTCCTTTTTCAGAAAAAAGCGCAAGGAGGCGAATCGCTTCAATTCACCTCCTTACACTTTCTTCCTACATCGTATTCAGCAAAATTGCAGAAGCCACCCCAATGGCAACAGCAAAAACCGGAAAAATGATATAAAGGCACATTTTTTTAATTTTTCTTCTTGCCTCGATTTCTTCCGGTGTCAACCATTGACCCTTCAACCCTTCACCCTCCCCTTCCCCTGATGCGCTTCTCCTAGCAAATACCAAGAAAGCGTCATCAAAAACTTCACAAATCCTTACAAAAATAATATGAAGTAAGAACTACATTACCCATATCGGTCAGCTGCCTTATGATGTTTACAGGAAAAAAGGCTTATTTTTAGTTCGGAGGAGATAGAACAATCAAACGTTCCCTAGCTTTTAAAACATGCAGAATGAAAGGAGATGTCAGATAAGTCACTTAAAATAAATCAAGTAGAGAAAAACAAACCTTTTTTCTCTACTTGATTTCGTATATTTCTATTTTTGTTTGAAAGTATCTGGCGGATGCCAGCTACTTTCAGTATGTTGCGGGATAATGCCACAATCCCACAGCTATGATACATACACCTTTTTAATCTCATGTTCAAGCTGTTTTAACAATTCTTTCGTTGTGACATGTTCGTTCGTTTCACCTTGCTTATACGCATTAAGGAGAATTTTCAGAAATTCATCCTGGATTTTCTTTGTCTCTTCCATTCTGAAAAATTTCCTTTCTTCATATTTTTACAAAAATAAACAGCAAGATATGACAATTATACTAACATCAAATCAAAGTTGCAATAGTTTACTAGACAAGAATCGTGTTCAATTTCGCATTTTGCGCTATAATCGTAAGGAACGTGTTGCCTATAAACGACAAAGGAGCGAACTTCTCATGCCTTCCCATATATTCGATAAAGAATTAGTGCTTCATTGTTCAGAACAAGTGATAAACATGCTTTCCCCTGAAACAGAGGAACACCGTGAGTGGATAAAAAAAGGGTTTCTTTTATATAGACAAGGAAACGTGTTTAATGTCAAGCAGGAAGGAATATTTATTTCGGCGGCTGTTGAGGACGTAAAGCGCGCATATGTCAAGCTTGATTTGGAATATTTTCAGCTGTCAAGCTGCTCCTGTTCTAATGAGTTTCCATGCCGTCATCTCATTGCTGTTTTTTTATATATTTATGCATTTACAGACGATCTCGGTAATTTTTTTAGCAAATGGAAAGAAAATCCAAACAAAAAACTTGTCATGTGGAAGGAGGAAGGCTTGATTCAAAAAGGAATGAAGCCGAGTGAACAATCGGCCGAAGATTGGGCGGAGCTTTTTAAAGCCGAACTGGACAATGTCGAAACGCTCTTCGGTACACAAAGAATTTATGCGATTTGGTATAAAGTGTATCCGCTTCTGAAAAAAAAGGAGCCTGAAAACCGAGAATTAAAACCTCTCTACCATATCATGCTGGCAAGTAGTCTGCTTGTTGAAATTTGCCGTTTTTGCCATCAAAACGAACCAAATACAAATTCGCCAGCTCTTTTCCAGTATGCTGCTCAGGTGATAGAAGAATTGCAGCTTGAGATCATTGAACATGTAAAGCAAATCAAAACAACGCCTTTACCTTTTTCCGCTGATCCCATTTTACATGACATGAGGGATCACATCCGCGAGCTTTTGTTTTGCGGCAAAGCTTTTCTTTACGAGCGAGTCGTTATTTACCGGATCATCTGGGAGTATTTATTGAACCGAAAAAAGTGGATAGAAGAAGAGCGGACGATGCTTGAACATCGAAAAGATGATGAAATGAAAAAAGGCGGTTTGTTCATTCTTGAATGCGAACTCGCTATTTTCCATTTTGATTTTTTGGACAAAAACGATGACCGCATCATCCATTATTTGAACGAAACTGAGCTTCCACTTTTGCCGTTATTGTTTGATTGGATTATATCGATGAATAAACGAAAAGAATTTAAACGGTTCCGAAAATGGGTTCCGGTAATTCTTGATCAAGCCAATTTGTATATTCAAGTAGAATATTTTTACGATCGACAAGAAACGATATATTATTTATTAAATGAGTTTGAACATTACCGTGCTCAAGTTGGGGATGACGAGACGTTCGAACACGCTTGCCGAAAGCTTCTTCCGTACAGCTATGCAGTTTATCATGAATATTTAATAGAAAAAGGCCTGTTTCATACATGGGCGGAGCTTCAGCTTTCGATCGGTTTCTCTCTAGATGATGTAGAGAGCCGGCTTCTTACTGTCATTGAAAAAAAAGCACCCGGTGTGCTGCTTCCCCTCTTGCATCAAGAAATTGCCGGCAAAATCGCTGCCAAAAACCGATCAAGCTACAAAGACGCTGTGAAATATTTAAAAAGGCTGAAACGCGTTTATAAAAAAATGGGCGATATGGACACTTGGGAACACTATTTTCAGCATATTACGAGCGAGTATAAACGCCTTCGCGCTTTTCAAGAGGAGCTCGTAAAAGGGAAATTGATGTAATGTATAGGTTAAAGATCAAAAGTATTCAACAGAAAAGGAAGTGGGGACATGTTCACCACAACTAGTCTTGTGATTTGTGCTGAGAAAATCGGAGATCATCAATACAGCATTTGGTGTACAGATGAAGCTGGCACCTTTCTTTCTCTTAAGGAATGGCAGCAATATGCATTTATTTGGCATACTTCTTCCTTTTATGGCACCGATTTGCGTGTATCAGACAATTGTATTCTGCTTTCGCCATGGCAGGCGGTCGAATTTTTTGCCAAACAACCGGTCAACTCTTTGCTCGATATTTCCTTTTCTAGCGATCTTGCCCAGACATCGCAAACAGCTGAACTGATTTTTCAGCTTGTTCAGACCGGTAACTTCATGCCTGATTACTCATCTTGGCAAAAAGAAAAGCTGGGCTGGAAGCCGAAGGATAACACGGTTAAGGAAATTGATCTTCCATGGTTTTCCGCTGCCGTTTCTGACCTTTTGGAAAGAAGCGCAGGAGCGAAACGCGCTTGGGATCAGCTTGTCCAAGCATATCCTTTGCTCACATCGTTTGAAGGGCATTTTCTTGACGAGCAGGACTGGCTTGAGAAAATAGGCTGGCGATTAAACGATCAGCCGTTTCAAATCGGCTTTCGTTTAAATGAACCTGAACAGGATGGCGGCATTTGGAGACTGGAAATGTTTTTGCGAGACCAAACAGACAAAGATTCTTTTCTTTTATACAAGGGGAAAAGCTCGCTGCCGGCTAAATGGCGGAAATATACGGACACGATTGAGCGTGAACAGCAGCGATTTTCTACAATCGTCCCATGGCTTGCATTTGAAAATGGAGAAGCTCTATTAAACGAACAAGAAGCGTGGCGTTTTTTATTTGAAGCAAGCGAAACATTCATCAATTCAGGCGTCGAGATTCTCCTGCCATCTTGGTGGCAGGCGGTGAAGCAATCTAGTTTGGCATTAAAAGCGCATGTGAAATCCGCTCCAAAAGGAAGATCGTTTGTCGGGATGAATTCCCTCATCGACTTTAATTGGCGGATTGCAACAAACGGCGTGGAGCTGACCGAAGAAGAATTTGAACAACTGGTTGAGCAAAAACGGCGGCTCGTTAACATACGGGGAAAATGGATCATGCTTGATCCGTCAATGATCGAACAGATGAAGAAAATGCTGAAGCGTGCAGAAAAAGAGGGTCTCCACATTTTTGATATATTAGAACAAGAATTTGGACGAAATCACGAGGAGGGGGACGAGCCAGAGCGTCCATTTGCTGGGATCGAAATCAAATTGAACAGCACATTGAAAAAAATGGTGAAACAGCTGGGTGAGCTTTCGGAAATTCCTTCGGTAAGCCTGCCGAAACATTTCACCGGCACCCTCCGCCCTTATCAAAAACAAGGCGTGGATTGGCTGCTGTTTTTGCGCCGTTTCGGATTTGGCGCATGTTTAGCAGATGATATGGGGCTCGGGAAAACAGTACAAATGATCGCTTATTTTCAATATGTGAAAGAACGGGAGAAGCCGGAAACGCCCGCACTGATCATCGTGCCGACATCCGTGCTTGGCAACTGGCAAAAAGAAATAGAAAAATTCGCGCCTCAATTAAACGTTTATTTACATTACGGCCAGAATCGGAAAAAAGGCGAAGCGTTTCAAAAAAAGGTTTTGTGCTCCGATATTGTTTTGACGTCATACGGCTTGAGCCACGTAGATTTTGACGAACTTTCTTCTGTTCATTGGTCCAGCCTCTGCATCGATGAAGCGCAAAATATTAAAAACGCCCATACGAAACAATCGCGATCTATCCGGAAATTGAACAGCCATCAGCGCATTGCGCTGACAGGAACGCCGATAGAAAACCGTTTGACGGAGCTTTGGGCCATTTTTGATTTTATCAATAAAGGTCTTTTAGGAAGCCTTCACCAATTTCAGAAGCAATATGTGCTTCCGATCGAAAAAGGGGAAAAACCGGACAAAATTCAAAAACTGCAGAGCATCATCAGGCCGTTTCTGCTTCGAAGAACAAAACGCGATGAGCATGTCGCATTGAATTTACCGGAAAAACAAGAACAAAAGGAGTACGTGCCGCTCACCGTCGAGCAGGCATCATTATATGAACAGCTTGTCAAAGACACATTTGATGAAGTTATGAAAGCGGACGGCTTCGAGCGGAAAGCGCTCATTTTAAAAATGCTGGGCAAGCTGAAACAAATTTGCAATCACCCCGCTCTTTATTTGAAGGAAGAGGCTGTTTCTACTCTTCAAGGCCGGTCTCATAAAATCGATAAGCTGCTTGAATTAGTTGAAGCTATTTTGGATCAAGACGAAAGCTGTTTAATTTTTACACAATACATTCAAATGGGAAAAATGCTGCAAAACTTGCTTGAAAAAACATTTAAAATAGACGTTTTATTTTTGCACGGAGGCTTATCCAAAACAGAAAGGGACAAACTTGTCGAGACGTTTCAAAATGGAGGCAGCCGCTTGTTTATTTTGTCGCTGAAAGCCGGAGGCACAGGATTAAATTTGACAGCCGCCAACCACGTCATCCATTTTGACCGTTGGTGGAACCCGGCCGTTGAAAACCAGGCAACCGACCGCGCCTACCGCATCGGCCAAAAGCGGTTTGTCCACGTGCATAAACTGATTACCACCGGCACAATTGAAGAAAAAATCGACGACATGATCGAGAAAAAACAAGCATTAAACGAAGAGCTGATCCAAAGCGACAACTGGATCACCGAACTTTCCACAGAAGAATTGAAGGACTTAATTGCACTCAGAAATGAAGAAAGACGATAAAGCGTGTCTGCATCGATCGAAAACGACTGAGGAATAAAAAAGAGATAAAGTGTTAAGGTTTTTTTAAATGTAAAGCTTTTTAAAAAGTGACCGTGTCTACTTTAGCGACTTCTTTTGTCAAAGTTTGAAAGCAAAGGGATTATTCCATTCTTAAGCTGTTAAAAAAGGAGGGAATCTTCTTGGCAAAAAAAGATTCTAAAACGGAAACACATGCCCCGGAATGGGAAAAACTTTATGAAGAATTAATAAAAGCTGCAAATAAATAAGAACTCTTTTAACCACTCTTTTTGGGAGTGAGGAGCGGAGTCTATACACCACAAAAAAAGATCTTGGAGTCTTATCAATTTTAATGAGGCTGAGGCAAAGACCGGAAGTTGGAAGCAGTCTCGACGAAACAGCATAAATACATTAAAAGGAAGCCAAGAATGGAGCGGTTGAAGCTTTTATAAAATGAAGCATCATTTTCATCTCTAAAAAATTTGAACAAAATGGATCAAAACGTCATTTCTAAAAAACGGCTCTTGCCTTTCATTAGATAATAATTCCTTTCCTCTCAACAAAACAGCCAGCCTCAAAAAACGGCTGGCCAAAGGTTGAAGGAGCTTTTAGGGGATGCCTTGTGATTTTTTCTTTTCACTGGAAGGAAAAAAAGCGGACGACTTAGCTAACGGAAGTTCATTTTCGATTTGTGTCAAAAGGTGGACTTTCTTCTCATAAGATTGATTTACGTTTCTTCTGCGGAATCAAAAGCAAACTTACTTTACTTCAAACATGCCTTATTTTGCTGAGGACAGAAGGGTTGTTGTTCCTTTAAAGTCAAATTTACTTTGCCTCAGGCTGTTCAGATGCGGATTCCGGATCGAAAAGTTCTCTTGCCCGCATTCTTTGCGGCGGAGTGCCCATAAATCGAACGGAATCCGCAACAACTTCTGTTACGTACACTTTTTTGCCCTCGCTGTTTTCATAGTTGCGCGTTTGAATTCTTCCGATTACGCCAACGATCGATCCTTTCCGGCAGTAATTTGCAGTATTTTCAGCTGTTCGTCTCCAAAGTGTACAATGAACAAAATCTGTGTCGATTTCCCCTGCCGCATTGCGAAAGTTGCGGCTCACAGCCAGCGTAATATTGGCAACAGGAGCCCCTTCACTTGTATAGCGGATTTCAGGATCTTTCGTTAATCGACCGACGAGCGTCACATGGTTGATCACATCATCCCTCCCTTCTCGTAATGTGCACCCTTATTGTAGCTGAAGTTAAAAAAATAGAAAAATGTCTATTTTTAGATTTTTCCGTCTTTAACAACGTTGATTTTCTCATTTTCCTATAGCTATTTTTCGAAAATAAACGACGATTTATTATTTTTCGGGGTTTTTCATATTTTTTGTCGTAATGAAGGAAAAATGATTCGACCCATAGATGTGTATGTTCTGCAAAAGCTTTGAGAAGATTGGAGAAGATTTCATTTCCTCATCTATGATTTCTTCTTCATACCGATGAGTTGTGTGGTTGTATGTAAACAACTGAAGATAAAACTGCTTTTCTTGCATCCCAAACATTACCCGCAATATCGACAATTTATCCTCCATTTGAAAATATACGTCAATGACCGCATCGTTCGGAACTTGAAAATAATGATAACTAAGCTCGTTTTCGGAAAAATCGCCAATTCTCAACATCATGAATTCCTTATTTCTAGTTCTATTTTCATAACCGCGGATGATATGAATTTTTTTGAGTTTATATTTCGTCATCAAATCCCCCCTTAGGCCTTTTTAAAAAAGTATAATCCTTAATGTCAAAATTATCTATATTTACGAAATATTTGTAATATATGCATTTTAGTTCATTTTTCCTATAAATTGTCGAAAATTCTCCATATCTCTTGTATTTTCTTCATTTTTCAATTTCGTTCTAATACGGAACGTAGATTTTATTGATCCTATTACGATCTGACGATGCCTTCTTTTTCCTTTACCATATTTTTAATGGTATGGAAAAGTTGGTGGAATCGTGAACGCACAGCAAAAATTTCAAATGAATATGAAATTTTTCCGAAAAGAAAAAGGATGGACTCAGAAACAGCTGGCCGAAAAATTGAATATGACAAGATCAGTAATCAGCAAATTGGAAACTGGAGTGCAGCAGCCTAGTCTGGAGCAGCTTGTTTCGATTAGTGAAGCACTCGAAATCAGCATTGATCATCTAGTTGGTCAAGGCGGTACCCCGAGCATGTTGGCAGAAGTGCTTGAACCGTATCGGTCGGAAAAACATTTGGAGGAAGTAATCGACTTTTTAATAAAGCATCCAAATTTATACGATGCGATTAAAAAATTAGCGCAAACGAATCATAATCAACAGCAATTATCCCAGTATGTTGCTACGATGATTCATGAACTGTTGAAAATAGAGTAAAGGCTGACTTTTGTCAAGCCTTTTTTATTTTATGTTATAATAAAGCATAAACTCTAGTTGGGGGCCTTGAACCATGAAAACCTTTAAGCTTGTCGAATTGAAAGTTGAGAGGAAAGATCAGGAAAACCGCATCGAAAATTTACCTCTTGCTGATGGGCTGATCATTAATAAAGAGGACGGCGAAAATTCGTGGTTAATTGAGGTGCTTCTTTCTAAACAGTTTCGTCCTTATTTTGAACACCATTTGCAAAATAATGATGAACTCAAGCTTTTAGCCACGATTACTAAAAAAAATAACAGACCCGCTCATATCATTGCAAAAATTCGTTCGATCACTATGTTAAAGGATCATATTTCTGTCCTTTTTGACGGCAGAATTTATAATAACCGAACTTCCAAACAGGAAGCAGAAATGGTCCTCAGAGAATTAATTTCAAAAGGTCTATCTGGACAAGAGCTGCTGGAGGCATTTAGTAAAGCAATCAATAAAATCAATGATCCGAAAGCAAAATCCCGATTTAAAAAAAATTGAATAGTCCTCCATGAAAAAGGATAGTCATGCGTATTTTAATGTGAAAGCCAACAAAAATCCTGGCCAGATTTGCCTAGATGAAACCGCAGATGCTCCACATATAATCAATTTTAACTTAAATCAGTTATGAGACACCTCATTTAACTCCTAAAAATAAAATAGAAGGCACGGACGGCCTTCTTTAATTATTGATTTTCTTGTTCCATGTTGTTTTCGTCGTTATTATCGTCGGCAGTATCATCTTGATTGTTATCGGCACCTTCTTCATCATCCGGTGGCAATTCTTCATCTAAAGTATTCCCGTTATTGTCTTCATCTGTTGGACCTAGATTTTCTTCTGTATCGTCATTATTGTCCGGAGGGACCTCATCATTCGTATTGCACCCTGTTACCACCATAAACGCCATTAGCAAGCTAAACAACATGTACATCCATTTCTTTTTCATATGATTGCTCCTTTCCTATTGTTATACGTTCTTAACATGCCCAAGTATTTTTAACACATTCAACAAATTTTTCTAAAATACAGATTAATTTTTCAACCTTCAGTATATGATGACATAGATTGAAGAAAGGATAAGAAGGAATATTCGTAAAAGAACGATTTCGAAAATAAACTTTTGCAATCCAACATTTTCATATCCAAATGTAAGAGAAAACACTTTAGAAGGGCTCATAATCGGGGAAAAACAAACGAAAGCCATATTTTCAACATCAGAAGAAATAAAAAATGAAGATATAGAGATGAATACACCGTACTGGAGCACATCGAAAATTTTGGGAGAGAATACAGAAAGAAGATCTTTTAAGATGCAAGTACATTCAAAACGAGGTCAATACAACAGCCTCCTTGAAAACTTTTGAAAAAAGCGGCTGTCTAATTTGCCTTTTTAATAAAAAACAGATGCCATTATAAGGCACCCGTTTATTTCACAGCAAATGTTAATTCAGCTTCACAAGCGATTTCGTCATCAACTTTTGCAATTCCTTTTGCTTTTCCGATCGGACCCCGCTGTACAATAATTTCCACTTCCAGTTTTAGTTGATCACCGGGGCGTACTTGTCTTTTAAAACGGCATTTATCAATGCCAGCAAAAAGAGGGAGCTTCCCTTTATATTCTTCTTTTTTCATCATGGCAACTCCGCCTACTTGAGCCAGTGCTTCAACGATCAAAACGCCTGGCATAACCGGATAATCCGGATAATGTCCGTTAAAAAACGGTTCGTTAATTGTGACATTTTTGATGCCGACCGCCCGCTTGCCTTCCTCTAATTCAACAACTCGATCCACTAGCAAAAACGGATATCGATGTGGTATGATCTCTTTTATTTGCTGAATATCCAACATGAAGATGCCTCCTTAAGGAGTGAACTACCCACCACCTACGCTTCGCTTAGAGGTTGGGGCTTCAAGCGACTTGTGTGTGTTCGCTGAACGGTAAGCCACACACAAGAACCCTTTACGCTTCCCTTCGCTCCGAAGGTGTCCGTTCTAGCCATATTCTATCATATTCGTTGGCTAAAGCCAATCGAAATTCATCTCCCACCTACTCATTGGGCTACGCCCTACACATTCCTTGAGGATGGGAGACTTCTTTCGGAAATCCGTTAAAACGATAGTCTGTTTCCGCAGCTTTTTATGGCTCTAATAAACGAATTATGCCCCATTTTTTCGTCTCCCGATCTCCGGCATCTGAGCAATGCATCAACTCGTTTCTTAGAACCAGTCTTGCAGAAGATCTTAACAAGGAGGAAAATTCCCCCAGTCTTTCATCAAGTATATTAGAATTACGCGTCCTTTTCAACAAGATCTATGATGTGCTGCCATGTAGACGGTTTAAGTGCATCTAATGGACGTCCGTCCCCCAACACTCCATATCCGATCATCGCACCGATTGCCATGCTGATGACCATTCCAAAAACAAGTAAAATGAGACGAAGCCAAATTGGAATAAGCCGGACTCGTGTGCGCGTTTTTCTCTTGACTCCGTCCTCTTTTTTCGCTTTTTTCCGTTCTTCCCTTGTTAAAATATCAACTTTTTCCTGAGCAGCCATCATAAAAACTCCCTTAAAAAATTAACAAGTTTTAAAAAGCTGCTACAGCAGCTTCTTTTAAGGTCAAAGATCAAAAAGACCTATTTCTATATTCACGCCAACACCCGTTTAAGGCTAAAGGTAAAACTTGTTAAATTGCATTTTTGCCGATTTTCAACTGTTCAACACAATTGCAGAAATCGCCCTATTACCTCACCGTGTTGATTAGTCCAAGCATTTGATCGCCGATCGTGATTGACCGAGCATTTAGTTGGTAGGAGCGTTGTGCGATCATTAAGTCTGTAATTTCTTGAGTCAGGTCGACATTTGAGCTTTCCAGAGCCCCTTGCCGCATGCCGATTTCCGTCCGCAAATCCCCTTCCAAATTCGTCAGCACATCTGTGATGGGCACGTTTCCTAATTGCTGTAAGCCGTATATATTATTGCCGAGTGAAATCATCATGCTCGGACGATCTACTCTGACAACTCCAAGATTAACCGTTTGCGGCAGTTCTTCTTCATTCCGTGACGCTGCTGTAAGTGTCCCGTTTGCAGAAATGACAATATCGTGAATATCTCCGTCCAAGTAAATCGGGTTTTGATTTTCATCAAGCACTCGGTAGCCGTCTTTCGTCACAAGCATAAGGCGGTTCGTACCATCGTTTGCAGGAGATAAATAAAGAGCACCGTCTCTTGTATACCGGACCTCGCCGTCTACTTCCACTTGTAAAAACTGATCCTTGTGTAAAAGCGCAACATCTAGCTCTCTGCCTGTCGTTTTAATAGCGCCTTGATGAAAGACAAGCTGTTTATCCAGTCTGGCGCCGACGCCAAGACGAAGGCCGTAATCAGTCAATCTGCCTGTTTCTTTTTGAAGATCCGGCTGATTGTTCAGCTCTTGTCTCATCAATTCGTGAAAGGTTGTGCTCGTTTTTTTATAACCGTTTGTATCGATATTCGCTAAGTTATGACCGATTGCATCCAATTGCTGCTGTAACTGATTCATCGTATTAGTCGCTGTAATCATTGAGCGGAGCATTTACAACACCTCTTTGTCAGCCGATGCGGCCGATTTCATTGACTGCTTTGTCCATACTTCTGTCATATGCTTGCAGCACCTTCTGATTTGCTTCAAAAGAACGATAGGCTGTCAGCATATCCGTATAAGCCCTTGCAACATCAACGTTGGAACGTTCAATATATCCTTGGCGCAGCACATATTGCACATTGCCGTTTCCAATTGCACTTGGCAGCTCTGTTCCGTCAGCCGTTCGAAACAAGCCATTCCCTTCATTGACAAGATTGCGGACATCATCTTCAAACCGAATGTCGATCGTTTGACCTGTGTATTGCCCGTTTTCCAGAACTTCTCCTTCAGGCGTAATAGTAAAATCGTTTCCTTCAATAATAATCGGCGTTCCGGCTACAGACAGGACAGGGTTTCCTGCCATTGTCAGGCGGCCTTGCTCATCAATCGTAAAGTGGCCGTTTCTCGTATATTTCACTTCACCATTTCCCGTTTCAACAGCAAAAAAGAGAGTGCCTTTTAAATTCGTTTCTTCATGAATTGGAACCGCTTCTTCCACTAAAGCTACATCAGTCGGCAAATCAGTTGCACGGATATCCCCTTGGGTAAATAGTGGAATCAATTCTTGCATATAAACGCCTGTATTGACAGATCCAACTTCCGAAATATTTGTCACACCGTTTTTTGTTTCAATTCTTGACAAAAGCATTTCCGGAAAAGCCCGTATTGCAGCCCGGTCAGATTTATATCCCGGCGTGTTAGCGTTGGCTATATTGTTTGAAAGCATTTCCGCATGGCGCTGCTGTGTGAGCATTCCTGCTGCAGCTGTATAGAATCCTCGAAGCATGATTTTTCACCCCATCCAACAAATCCGACATGTTCTCCTAATTTTATATTATAAAGGACTTTTCGATGATTCTCATTACAATTTTTTTATTATCTTATAGGTAAAAGATCACAATTTTCTGATAGGTCTTTTATCTTCCGTCTCCTTTCCAAACTGTTCATAAAGAAAAATATCATTTGGATGTTGGGAGCTGAATGGGTATGTAAAAGCAAGAATTGGTCTTTCAGATTTAATAGTAAAAAAATCGGCGTAAAAGCCGATTTCTAAAAAACTTATTGCTACGATTTTGTTATATAAACTTTCTTTTTGGCAGTTTGTCCATGTTTTCAAGCATGATTCCTGTTCCGACAGCAACGCAGTGCAGCGGATCATCCGCTATGGTAACCGGAACCTTCAGCTCTTCAGACAAGAGCAGATCAAGCCCATGCAGGAGTGCTCCGCCGCCTGTTAAAATAACACCGCGGTCAATGATGTCTGCAGACAGCTCAGGAGGTGTGCGCTCCAACACATTTTTAGCTGCTTGAATAATGGCTTCGACAGGTTCTTTTAATGCTTGCTCGATTTCTTTCGACCTAATAGTGATCGTCCGAGGCAGTCCTGTGACCATATCACGACCCCGAATATCGATTTCTTCGTCGCGTGCACCTGGAAATACTGTTGCCGCTTTCACTTTAATATCTTCTGCAGTTCGTTCACCGATCAGAAGCTTATACTCCCGTTTAATATAATTTAAAATTTCAAGATCAAATTTGTCTCCAGCCACTTTCAAGGACGAGGCGGTAACGATATCACCCATGGATAGTACAGCTATGTCCGTCGTCCCGCCGCCAATATCCACCACCATGTTTCCACTCGGCTGGAAAATCTCCATCCCAGCGCCAATTGCAGCTACTTTTGGTTCTTCCTCTAAAAAGACTTGCTTGCCGCCGCATTTTTCAGCTGCCTCTCGGATCGCTTTCCGCTCCACTGAAGTAATGTTTGTCGGGCAGCAAATTAAAATCCGCGGCTTTGATATAATGCCTTTGACATTTAACTTATTCAAAAAATGTTTGAGCATTGTTTCTGTAATATCAAAATCTGCGATGACACCATCCTTCAGCGGGCGTATGGCAACAATATTGCCAGGTGTACGGCCAACCATACGTCTCGCTTCCTCGCCAACCGCTAACACCTTTCCGTTGTTGCGGTCAAGTGCCACAACAGAAGGCTCATTTAACACAATGCCTCTGCCCTTTACATGAATCAGCACATTTGCTGTTCCTAGGTCGATTCCTACATCTTTTGAAAACATATTACTATGATCCTCCCTTGCCAATCATCATCTCTCCAACTAATATCCTAATTTCTTATTGTATCATATAATTGCATAAAAAGTATGATTTTGTAAAAAAAGACAAGATTTTCGGAGAGTTTTGTCGGTTGGCGTCGAGAATCATCATCGTTTTATCGGTTCTTTTTGCTGTTCTTCTTTTTTATATTTTAATTTTGTTGCTTCTCCGCCACGAAGATGGCGAATCGATTTATGATAATCTAGTATTTTCTTTACTTCGTTTGCTAAATCAGGATTTATCTCCGGCAGCCTTTCCGTTAAATCTTTATGGACGGTACTCTTGGAAACGCCAAACTCTTTCGCGATGACACGAACAGTTTTTTTCGTCTCCACGATATACTTTCCAATCTTGATTGTGCGTTCTTTGATGTAATCGTGCACACCACTCGACCTCCCTAATGTGGATGTGAGAAGTGTGAAATGAGATTCGCATGCACAGTGTATACAGCTATATACATGATGTAGAATCTAAAGTTGCCATTTTTGCTGTATTGATCATCTATCTCCACGATCCCTCACCTCAAACACTCTCTTGTTAGGTTTGTAACATTTTATTAGCTTGGGTGAAGATATATTCTTGAAAAGTCAAGAAGGACAAGGGATTTATGAAAATTTATTTTCCACTTAAAGTCGAGGGCATGTTTCGACACTTTTCATTGATTAGTTTTTCGACGATATACGCCAATCATTTTCCGGGAAATATGTATAATTCCAGTGAAAAAAAAACGGGGCTGTCCAGAAAGTCAAAATCCATTGAAAACGAAACATCATAAGCATTGATATATCAACGTTTCTAAAACATTAAAGGGGCGTCTATAAGCCGGAAAATCGACTTATTAGACAGCCCCGTCGAAAAATAGGAAATGGTTCTATAATCTATAAAGCAAAGTATCGATTCTTATGGCAAAACAGGAAAAACTTTATCTTAGCTCCTTTGGTAATATGGAAAGGTTCTCCCTTGCTTGTTAAGTTCCGAAATTATCTGGCTTTCTCAAGCTTTTATTAGTGCAAAATACCAAAACACATTAAATTGTTCCCGTTTTGTTCATTCTTATCGGGCCGCATTCTATAAGATTCCGCGCAATCATCACACATTTCATATTTAACGCTGTGATGCAGTACGTTCTCTTTCCAAACTTCTGTTTATTCATCGTATATGCCAGCTCCGACTGAAATTTGGCGTATGATGCGCATCTGCTCAAAATAAAGCTTTTGAGCCTCTTGAACGGAAACCGGCTGAAAGCGAATCTTTGCCCCTGGCACTGCTTGAGCAACGTACATCAAATCCACTGTAATAACTGTTCCGATTCTCGTATATCCGCCCGTTGTTTGCCGATCAGCCATTAAAATGATCGGCTGTCCGTCAGCAGGTATTTGAATTCCGCCAAGGGGAGCTGCTTCCGACAAAATGTCGGCAGGCTTTCTATGAGAAATTTTCGGCCCTTTCAGCCGATAGCCCATTCTGTCCGATTGCGGTGTGACTTCATATACAGAAGAAAAAAAAGTGTCGATTCCTTCTTTTGTAAACGCTTCTTCATGTGGACCCGGGACAATGCGAATGGTCATGTGCTTTTCGTATTTCGGGATAAGGGAAGGGGATAACATTCGGCCAATCGTACTTGTTTTTACAGCATCCGAACCCATGATTACATCCCCTTTTTGAAGGGCTCTTCCATTTAATCCTCCTATTCCCGCTTTTAAGTACGTTGATTTACTCCCCATGACCTTAGGGACGTTAATTCCGCCTGCGATTGCGATATAGGCTCTCGCTCCGCTTTTCAAGCCGGTAAAAGAAAGCTGATCTCCCTTTTTCAGCAGCACGCTTTTCCATAACGGAGCGTCTTTCCCATTGATTTTTGCCGCTAGATCGCCTCCGCATATCGCAATCACAATATCACGGACGGCCCTTAAGGAAGGACCTGCGATTGTTACCTCCAGCACCGCTTCATCTTTTCGGTTGCCGACTAAAAGATTTGCGATTTGCATGGAAAACGAATCCATAGCGCCGGCAACAACAACTCCGTATTGCTGATAGCCCGTTCTTCCTAAATCTTGAACAGTCGTTAACAAACCAGGCTTTTCAACTAACAATATTTCTTTCATCTTTTTTCGCTCCCGGATTGACAATACGAATATTTTCTTCTTCCAGTTTGCTTTTTAAAGCTTCAGCGAATGCTAATGCCTTCGGACCGTCGCCATGGATGCAGATTGTATCAGCTTGAATGGGGATGTCATGCCCGTTTATTGCCGCTACTTTTCCCTCCTTCACCATACGGAGAACTCTTTCTACCGCTTCCTCTGGATCGTGTATGATTGCATTTTTTTCTGATCTTGAAGTTAATGTTCCGTCAGGCTGATACGTTCTGTCGGCAAAGACTTCATGCGCGACCGTAAGTCCGATCTTTTCCCCCGCACGGCAAAGGACGCCTCCTGAGAGTCCATATAGGATAAGCGACTCGTCAACATCTTTTACTGCTTGAGCAATCGCCTCCGCTAACGCCTTGTCTTTTTCAGCCATATTGTATAGAGCGCCGTGGGGCTTCACATGGTTCAGCTTCATCCCTTTTGATGCCGCCACAGCCTGCAAAGCTCCAATTTGATAAACGACCATATTGTAGACTTCCTCAGGAGATACTTTCAATTCCCTTCGTCCGAATCCGGCTAAATCGTTCAACCCTGGATGAGCGCCTATCGCCACATCAAACTTTTTCGCAAGCTCTACAGTCCGCATCATGACATTATGGTCGCCGGCATGAAATCCACAAGCAATGTTGGCTGAAGAAATACAGCGAAGCAGCTCTTCATCATTTCCAATTTTAAAATGGCCGAAGCTTTCCCCTAAATCGCTGTTTAAGTCAACAGATATCATGTTTCTGCCGCCTCCTTTTTATATTTGGCCACTTTATATGAACCCTTTAGCACCTGCTGTTCAATTTTTTCATATTCTCTTTCCGTAATGGGGACAAATCGGATGTAATCACCGGCTTTTAGCAATATTGGATCTTGTTTCTGCGGATCATACAATTTGACAGGCGTTCTCCCGATGATTTGCCAGCCTCCCGGTGTTTCCAAAGGATAAATCCCTGTTTGCTCCCCGGCAATTCCAATTGAACCGGCAGGAATTCTAGATCTGGGTGTCTTTTTCCTCGGCGCCGCAATCCTTTTGTCCATCCCGCCTAAATATGGAAACCCTGGAACAAACCCAATCATATAAATCAAATAATCGGAGGATGAATGAATCTTCACTACTTCTTCTACCGACAATCCATTCGTTTCAGCAACAAACTGAATATCTGGTCCTGCCTCCTTGCCATATAATGTCGGGATTTCAATGACTATTGGATCCGGCACTGGCATGCTTTCTATCTTTTCTCCAATTTTTAAAAGCTTTTGAGAAAGTTCATCGTACGAAATAATATTTGGTCGATAAAAAACAGCAAGGGTGGTGTAAGCAGGAACCCATTCGACTATTCCTTCAATGCAGCTTTGTTCCAGCCAATATACATATTGGCGGATTTGTTGATAAATTGCTTCGGAAATCTCCGTGCCGAATTGAATGATGATTCCTGTATCACCAAGCGGTTGAATCGAAAATTCCACCGTTTCCACCCTCCTTTTGAAAAAGTGCTTTTACGCAGCAAGATACTTACTTTTGCTGCTTCTGTGTAAAGCTTGTCAATCCGGCCAAAACGGCTGCTGCGGATGTTTTTTCAGCACTGGTGGATTGCTGCTGTTAAGCAAGTTTTCCAGTCCACATAAATCGTTAATCGAAGCGTTCGTATCAAAAAGAAATCGACATAAAAAAGCCCCTATCACTCAATGGAAGCAAACATTTATTTAATACTCTGGTACGCAATTAAAATATACATACTCGCAGATGGCAGATCTGATTGAATTTCTTTCGCTGCACAAACTGCCAGAAAACAGGATCGCCCATAATCATGCAGCGAACAATTTTCCGCAGGAAAACTCAACATCAGTCTATAGATTCAAACAAATTTAAACAGTCGAACAATCATGTTGTAAAAAAGGATTGCAGTTTGGCTAAAAAGACGCTTTTTTCTCAACTGGCGAATGAAAAAGAAGCTAAAATACTATATTGCGAGCGGAGACACTGTTAATACGTTCAATCGGCTACACGTTTCCCCACTATCACTAAATCTCGCTCAACACCGTCCAGTACCGCCACACGGGGAAAGTGCCCCCAATCGCGGAAGCCATTTTTGTAAAACAGCTTTAAGCTCGGGATGTTGTGCTTGAAAATAAAGCCAAGCAAATTTTTTATTTGGAGGCTTGGAGCCTTTTCTATAGCGGTCTTCAAGGCAAAATCGCCGATTTGTTTTCCCCGGTACTGTTCATCAATGTAAATGCTAATTTCCGCAGTTCCGTTATAAGCAGGCCTTCCATAAAAGGATTGAAAGCTGAGCCAGCCAGCAACGCTTCCATCCTGCTCGATCATCCACAACGGCCTCGTTTTTGGATTGTGCTCATGAAACCACTGTATACGGTCTTCCACTGAAATAGGTTCAGTATCAGCTGTCACCATCCGGCTTGGGATCGTTGAATTGTAGATCGAGACGATTTTAGGCAAGTCATGTATCGTTGCATCTCGAAAGCGAATATTTTCCACGTGCTTCTTCCTTTCTCTTGCTTAGATTGATTTTATTATATATGGAATAAAGTGAATTTTCGATCGCTTCACATTATGTTTTTAAAAAATGTTTCGGCAAGCCTGCTTTCTCGCTTGCACCTCACCGTACGTTGTTTCTTGTACCGTTTATGAAAAATTTTTCGGTCTGTTCTTTATGAAAATTTCAGCGGCCTATGCTCATTAAATTTTTACCAGATATGATTTAGACAAAAAAAACCTACTCGTTTGAGTAGGATTGTATTAGTTAAGGTTTAGTTGTAGAATTATCAGATTTTTCTTGTTCTGAATTTTCTTTTGACTGAGATTGTTCTTCATCAGGCTGAGTTTCATCTGATGGGGCTGTTTCGTCTGAAGTAGCTTCCTCTCCATCTTTATTATTTTCTTTTTGTGCTGCCCCGTCAGAAGGCTCTTCAACAGATTTTTCAGTTAAACTTGTTAACGGCTCGTCCATGTAGTTTAATGGATTGTAGGCTTTACCGTCTTTGCGGATTTCAAAATGAACATGGACGCCAGCGTCTTTATTGAATTGGTTTTTCCCAGCTTGTCCGATAATTTCTCCTTGTTTAACTTTGTCGCCGGCCTGTACTTTCGTATCGGCAAGCGATTGGTAAATGGTTTTTACACCGTTTTCATGTTCAATTTCTACGACATATCCTAAAAGGGAATCTTTTTCAGCTTTTGCAACCGTTCCGCTTAAAGATGCAGTGACTTCAAATGCTTTTCCATCATTTGATGCGATATCGATACCTTGGTTTGGATGGTATGTGTTATTATGGAAGACAAGTGCCGTTTCTTGTTCTTTTTCTGAAGCATTAAAGTCATAAAAGTTTGTTACTACTTTCACAGCATCAGGATCGATGGCCGGCATTTTGAAGTTTTCGACGGATTGATTTACTTCCACCGATTGATCTTCATTATAGGAAACGTCTGTACCATCGTCCGTTGATAAATCGTTTGCATCATTGTTGCGGATTGCTTGATACCATAAAACGGCTGTTAAAATAACGGCTGCACTGACTAAATAAATAGCAGGAAAAACCCATTTTTTTCTGAAAAACTGTTGGAACTTCGAGCCTTGAGAAGTACGTTTCTTTTCTTCCTCTCTCATTGTTCATCACCTCAGCAACCATTGTGAACAAGTTTGAGAGAATCTATACATCAAAATAAAATTTTTTCTTTTATTTTTTGCTATTTGTTTTTTTCTATGCATATTGTTGAAAAATATTTGAAGGAGTTTGGATCATGAAGAAGTTTGCAGTATATGTAATCAGTATTTTACCGATTATATATATGGCGGTCATTTGGATCTTATCTAGCTATCCAGCTGACACTTTCGTCAAAACGCCGTTTTCGTTCGACCATTTATTGAAAGAGTCGCTTCATCTCATTGAGTTCGGAATTCTTTATTGGCTTTTCATTTTCGCCTTCGCTGTCCATGAAAAGCTTACAGAAAAATTAAGTTTCGCCTCAGCGATGATCGCTGTTTTTTACGGGCTGTGTGATGAAATTCATCAATATTTCGTTCCTTCAAGATCTGCGACAATCATTGATCTTATTAAGGATACAATCGGTGTTTTCGCATCCTACTATATCGTCAAAATCTTTTATTTCCAAAAAGACGAATCGAAGCTAAAAACGTTTTTTTGCAAATTAGCAGCATTAAAAAGATCCCAGCGCTTTTAAGGCTGGGATCTAAAAAAGAATTTATCGAGTCGATCAATATTTCATTTAGTTCGAAATGAAGTTGGCAGCTTAATGGCACTATCAGCGGTAGCCTTAAAGAAATCGAGTAGGAGGGGGTGACTAACCCCCGACCTCTCACACCACCGTACGTACGGTTCCGTATACGGCGGTTCAATTAAGATGATTGACGCAAGTCTTTATAACTTCCGTGAATAGCTGTTCTCTTTATGCCAGTGGTCACTCCACCCTCCAAGAGGTCTCCCACGGGATTCACCGCTTCCTCCCTCAAGTGAGGTACTACGTTTCCTGTGTTCATCATGACTCACTGAATGCCAAGGGCTATTCTCTCTTAATTGTTCGGTCCTTCTTAGTTGTTCTAGACCAACTAATACTATGACCTCTGCTGACTTCTGACGGTTCAGCTATCTATCACTAGATAGGTTACCAAGGTTACTTGGCGTGCCAGCCAGACCTCCCCGGGTAAGAGTGTAATCTTTCCTTCCATCCATCTGCTTCATTTACTCTGTATCACCTTCGGCAGAAAGGGCTTTGTTTTGTTGTGCAAACTCACCCAGTGATACCTAGCCTCATATGAAGTTCGTGTTCCGAGAGACCTTAAAGTTTGCCGCTCGCTTCCTTCAGATTCCGCGTCGCCACGGACACCCTTGCGTTAAGCTAACTGCTACTTCTGCCTTCGCAGCTCGGGACTTTCACCCTATAGATTACACCCATGCCGGGCGCACACAAATGTGAGAAAACCGATTACCGATTTTCTCACAAAACGCACCGATTTTTTATTTTTTCGCCATATATTTTGATAAAAACGGGTTGGCTTGCGAAATTTCAATTCCCTGGTAATAATAAGAGACAATCTCTTTATAATTTTTCCCTTCCTGCGCCATAAAATTGGCACCGTACTGACTCATGCCGACTCCGTGTCCGTATCCTTTTGTCGTAACAATAATTTGGTCGCCTTTCAATGTCCACGAAAAATCCGTTGACCTTAGACCTAGCTTTTCTCTTATTTCTCTTCCAGTAAACTTTTTCCCGTTAATTTCGACTAGAGCGACCCTGTGTCCTGGCGTCCTTTCGATAATTTTTCCAATTGAATTGCCTTTCCCTATTTTAATCCCTAATTTTTGTTCAAACTCTTGAACGGTGAATACCTCCCTGGCGAGAAATTTTTCCGATTTCTCATCCCAAGGGCTTTCCACGCTTTTTAAATAAGGAAGGGCGTTCGGCCAAATGGCCTCCGAATTTTCCGTATATCCATTGCTCGTTGAAAAAAAAGAAGCATCAATCGGCTTGTCGTCATACGTTAAAATTTGGCCTCTTGTTTCGGCAACAGCTTCTTTAATCTTTTTTATTTTCCAATCAAAATCTTTTTTCCAAATTCTCCTTAATTCTTCTTCATTTTTATAAACTTGATGGAGCTCAGTATCCGTGACTACCGCTCCTTCGGGAGAGCCGACATTTTGGCCCGTAAACAGCTCTTTCACAATGTATGTTCTAGCAGCTAAAGCTTGAGCCTTTAACGCTTCTTTTTCAAATTCTGCGGGCATCTCGGCGGCGACAACACCGACCACATATTCTTCAAGCGGAACTTCATCAATTTTTTTTTCTTGGGAACGATAAATTGGTACAGAAACTTTTGATTCCTTTTGTAGCACATCCGTTGTTTTCTTCTCGGCTAGTTCCTCGCCAAGCGTAGCTTTCGTCTTCTCGGCAAACGGGGCTACCAGCAAACTTGGCACCATCAAAATAATGAAAAATATTGCTGCAAAAAAAAGAAAGAACGGTTTCACTCGTTTCATATTACAGCCCCCATTTCTTTTATCGCTGACTTCAGTAAAGTTTATGGGGAAGGACAACCTTTTATGACTGAAATCGGAGATGCTGTTTGCAGGGGGGAGTTTTATGTATAAAACGAAAAAATATGAAAAAAATAAGCGGGTAATACGAAAAAGAAGCTAGCATCTCCTAAAAGAGGCTAGCTTCTTTTGTGAAATTATACATTTAAATTCGTTGCAACGGCTTGTTGTTCAATTGCCGGGATGTCTGCTTCATCATTGACACGTTCAATATCTGCGCCAAGTTCTTTTAACTTCTCATGAAAACGGACGTAGCCGCGATCTAAATGCTTCAGCTCCGTAACCCGTGTATACCCTTCTGCAGCAAGCCCAGCTAAAATTAATGCAGCTGCCGCTCTTAAATCGGTTGCCGTTACTTCTGCACCTTGAAGCTTTACAGGACCGTTGATGATACAAGAGCGGCCTTCGATTTTAATATCTCCGTTCATACGACGAAATTCTTCTACGTGCATAAAGCGGTTTTCAAATACCGTTTCGGTAATTACGCTAGTTCCGTTTGCCTGAAGCAGCAGGGCCATCATCTGAGACTGCATGTCAGTAGGAAAACCTGGATGCGGCATTGTTTTAATATCCACTGCCTTCAATGTTTCCGGACCAATGACACGAATGCCTTCTTCTTCCTCGATAATGGTTACGCCCATTTCTTCCATTTTCGCAATTAATGATGTCAAATGCTCCGGAACTGCTCCTTTTACAAGGACATTCCCTTTCGTAATGGCAGCAGCAACCATAAATGTTCCTGCTTCAATACGATCTGGAATAATTAAATGCTTTGCACCGTGCAAGGAATCTACACCTTCAATTCTGATAGTACCAGTGCCTGCGCCGCGGACATTTCCGCCCATTTTGTTTATAAAATTCGCAAGATCGACAATTTCAGGCTCCTTTGCACAGTTTTCGATTACAGTTGTTCCTTCTGCAAGTGCGGCTGCCATCATAATGTTTTCTGTTGCGCCGACACTTGGGAAATCCAAATAAATTTTGGCTCCGCGAAGTCTGCCATTCACTTCTGCATCAATAAAGCCGTTGCCGACTTTTATCGTTGCACCCATCGCTTCGAAGCCTTTCAAGTGCTGATCAATCGGACGGGATCCGATGGCACATCCTCCCGGCAAAGCAACACGTGCACGGCCTTTGCGGGCAAGAAGAGGTCCCATAACAAGCACAGATGCACGCATTTTTCTAACATATTCAAATGACGCTTCCGTTAAAAGCTCTCCGCATGCATCGACAACTACTTGATTACCATCAAAACGAACCTCTGCTCCGAGATAGCGGAGAACTTCGTTTATCGTGTAAACATCGGAGAGCTTAGGAACATCACAAATTTCACTCTTTCCTTCACTAGCTAATAAAGATGCAGCGATGACAGGTAAAACGGCATTTTTGGCTCCTTCGATCTTTACTGTACCGTTTAACTTTCGACCGCCGCGGACGATGATTTTTTCCAAGGTATTCCCCTCCGCGTCCCATTTTCTCTATATTAATATTCAGTTGTAATAATAGGTGTTCCTACTGTTACAGTAGTTCTTTCGCCCATTCCTGCACTTCTGAGCGAAATTTGAATGTTCATCTTTCCATTTTTCGTTTTAATAGAATGATCCCAATCGTTTGTAAAACCGGATATGGAAACGAAGCGTTGCTCGTTTAAGCTTTCCACCGGTTTTGCATGAAACCTTTTTAAAAGGTTATTTGCCTCAAAAAACAAAACACCTTTCATCTTATCATCTGTATAGCCTTTGACACAAGTGAAAAATGTAGGATTTCCTGGAATTTTGTCGAAAATGTGACGGTTAAAATAGCGCTCCAGCTTCATCCATGCACGGCCATTCCAACGTTTCCCTGTTGCTTCATATATAACTTGAATTTTCGGGCTTGCTTTTGCATGAGGTTTAATAATTTGCAATGTTTCAGTGATCTGCTTATCGCTGTTGTAATAAGTGCCGGTCCACTTTTCAAAATTACCGTTTTCCAAGTAAGACCAATTAAATTGACGAAACTGTGTGTAGATTCGTTTCACTTTTTTGCTATTTTGGGGAAAAGAAAATTTTGCAAAAATTGACCATTCTGCCACATCTATGTTTTGTTGCTGAAATTGCTCCACGATTTCCTCTACATGAATATCGTGTCTTTCAGCATTCGTTCGTTCTGTGTGCCAAGCTGACAAAAGAAAACCGAATAAAAATATGAAAATAAAGACAAAATATAAATTTTTCACCGCCATCACCCTTTCCTTATTAAAAGTGTTGCCGGAAAGGGTTTTGGCATACGTGGAAAAAGTCGTCAAGATTAGACAACAGCCTTTATGTATTCATTGTCCCTCGACATGTTTAAAAAAGATATTGCAGCTGCTGTGACCAAAAAAAATAGTTCAAGAAAAAATTGCTCACTGATGACGCAATGGCGATGGTCAATAAAATGAGCAAAAGCCTTGTCTCGACAACTCTTCCTTTACGAATGATTTTTTCAATTTGAAGAGCCTGTAAAGCCCGCCAAGTTAGAAAAATAAATACTAAATTTACTATGATGCTAATGAGCGCCTGCTGGCCTAGCCCCGTCACATTACTCCTCCTTCCGAAATCTTCCTTTCTTGTTTCACAAACCCACTTTATTATATAAAAATCTTGCCTATTCATGCACACTTTTTATTTGATTTTGTGAAAAACAATGGTTAGGCAGTTTTTTCATGTTGTTATTTCTTATAAATGAAGCATTCATTGATGTGGAATGTAGATAGGAGGTCAATTCGTTATTTTTTGATTTGCAGTTTTAGAGTTGAATGATGCGATTACATGTTGTCCATTTTTTGCTGTCAATAAAAGTAAGTTGCCGATTTTTTGCATCCAGGCTAGAGCCAACATTGCAAAATAGCCATGATCATGATTTCTTAGTTTTTTCAAAAAAGACGGCCCGAACGGAAATGCCGGGACGTCTTAAATGAGAAATTAAAATTTCTTTTTCGCCACGTTAATACGATTGATAGCACGTTGCAGCGCCAGTTCAGCGCGTTTAAAATCTATGTCTTCCTGCCCTTGGCCTTTGCGCTGCAAGCGTTCCTCAGCACGTTTCTTTGCAGCTTCCGCGCGGGCAACATCGATATCTTCAGCTCTTTCAGCTGCTTGTGCCAAGATCGTGACTTTATCAGGGCGAACTTCCAAAAAACCTCCGCTGACAGCCACGAGTTCTGTATTATTTCCTTTTTTCAGCCGAACTGCGCCAATTGCAAGCGGCGCAACCATTGGAATATGACCAGGCAAAATTCCAAGCTCGCCGCTTTGAGCTTTGGCGCTGACCAATTCTATATCCGCATCATAAACTGGGCCATCGGGAGTGACGACACTGACTTGTACGGTCTTCATATTCAGTTCCTCCTAGGGTCCCAAAATATTATACTTCAACGCCCATTTGCTTCGCTCTTTCAAGGACATCTTCAATTGTGCCCACTAAGCGGAACGCATCTTCAGGAATGTGGTCGTACTTACCTTCAAGAATTTCTTTAAATCCACGTACAGTCTCTTTTACAGGCACATATGAACCAGGCTGCCCTGTAAACTGCTCAGCAACGTGGAAGTTTTGTGATAAGAAGAATTGGATTCTTCTAGCACGATGTACAACAAGCTTATCTTCATCTGAAAGCTCGTCCATACCAAGGATTGCAATAATATCTTGCAACTCTCTATATCTTTGCAATGTTGCCTGAACTTGGCGGGCAACGTTGTAATGCTCTTCACCGACGATTTCCGGAGCCAATGCACGTGACGTTGAAGCAAGTGGATCCACCGCTGGATAAATACCCATCTCTGACAGCTTACGGTCAAGGTTTGTTGTCGCATCTAAGTGTGCGAATGTTGTAGCCGGAGCAGGGTCTGTATAGTCGTCAGCAGGCACGTAAATCGCCTGAATCGATGTAACAGAACCTACGTTTGTTGATGTAATCCGCTCCTGCAATTGTCCCATTTCTGTCGCAAGCGTCGGTTGGTATCCAACAGCAGAAGGCATACGTCCAAGCAACGCAGATACTTCGGAACCAGCTTGTGTAAAGCGGAAGATGTTGTCGATGAAGAAGAGAACGTCTTGCCCTTGTTCATCACGGAAATATTCAGCCATTGTCAAACCTGTTAATGCAACGCGCATACGCGCTCCAGGCGGCTCGTTCATTTGTCCGAACACCATTGCTGTTTTGCTGATAACGCCGGAGTCTTTCATTTCAAAGTATAGGTCGTTTCCTTCACGAGTACGCTCCCCAACTCCAGCAAATACGGAAATACCGCCGTGCTCTTGTGCAATGTTATTGATCAGCTCTTGGATTAAAACCGTTTTTCCAACTCCTGCACCGCCGAACAAGCCGATTTTTCCACCTTTAATATATGGAGCAAGCAAGTCAACAACTTTGATTCCTGTTTCCAAAATTTCAACTTGTGTTGACAGCTGTTCAAATTTCGGAGCAGGCTTATGAATTGGATCCCGGCGCGCTTCCGCTGGAATCGGGTCTCCAAGGTCAATATGTTCCCCTAACACATTGAATACCCGTCCTAATGTGACATCTCCAACTGGCACGGAGATTGGAGCGCCTAAGTCTTCGACTTCCATTCCGCGCGTTACGCCGTCCGTTGAAGCCATAGCGATTGTCCGAACGGTGTCATCCCCTAAATGAAGCGCTACTTCCAACGTTAAATCAATGTCTACCTCGTTTTCATTGCGCGCTTTATGTGAAATTTTTAGGGCGTTATAAATTTCCGGCAAATGTCCGCTTTCAAACTTTACGTCCACTACCGGACCCATTACTTGAACTACGCGTCCTTTCATGTTCCTGTTTCCCTCCTAACGTACTGTTTCAGTGATCTATTCAAGCGCTGATGCCCCGCCAACAATTTCTGTAATTTCTTGCGTAATCGCTGCCTGACGAGCTCTGTTGTAGGAAAGAGTCAGCGTATTGATCAGTTCTTTTGCGTTGTCTGTTGCATTCTTCATTGCCGTCATTCTCGCAGCATGTTCGCTTGCTTTGCTGTCAAGCAAGGCGCCGTAAATTAAACTTTCAGCATATTGCGGCAAAAGCACTGCCAAAATGTCTTCCTGAGACGGTTCGAATTCATAAGACGTCATTTTTTTATTCGCAGCGATGTCCGAAAGCGGCAGCAGCTTTTTCTCCGTTACTTCCTGCTGGATGGCGCTGACATAATGGTTGTAGAACATATAAATTTCATCTACTTTTCCATCCTCGAACAGCTTGACTGTATTGGAAGCAATTTCTTTAATATCCGAAAAGCTTATATCATCGCCTAATCCGACAATTTCTTCAACGACAGGCATACCGCGTTTTTTGAAAAAATCGCGGCCGACCTTTCCGATGGCAATCACGGCGTATTCATCCGTCGAACGATGCCGTTCTTGAATCGTTTGATAAACGGCGCGCAGCACGTTGCTGTTAAACGCACCGGCAAGCCCGCGATCTGATGTAATGACAACGTATCCTGTCTTTTTGACCGGACGCTTTTCAAGCATCGGGTGGCTTACGTCCGTACTCCCAAGGGCGATGTTTGCCACAACTTCTTGAATTTTCTCCATGTAAGGCACAAATGACTTGGCGCTGGTTTCCGCCCGATTCAGCTTCGAAGCTGAAACCATCTCCATCGCCTTTGTAATTTGGCTTGTCTTCTTCGTCGAATTGATGCGTGTTTTAATATCGCGCAACGATGCCAAAGGTTCTCACCACCTTTTTGAAAAATAGCCGATCATGTTTTGAAAACGGCTGTGAAAAGAATCCCCGTATTTTCACAGCCTTATCGTTCTTTATTCAGAAACTGCAAAAGTTTTTTTGAATCCTTTGATGGCTTTTTCCATTTTCTCGTCTTCAGGCAGATTTCCTGTCGAACGGATTTCTTCAAGAAGCTCTTTTTCATTTTGATCTAAATAAGCATAAAATTCTTCTTCAAAGCGGCGAATATCCTCAACAGGAATATCATCTAAAAATCCTTTTGTTAAGGTGTAAAGGATCATGACTTGTTTTTCAACTGGGATCGGCTTGTTGATGCCTTGCTTCAATACTTCAACTGTACGCATACCGCGGTTTAACTTCGCCTGAGTTGCTTTATCTAGATCTGAACCGAATTGAGCGAATGCTTCAAGCTCTCTGTATGCCGCAAGGTCTAACCGAAGCGTACCCGAAACTTTTTTCATCGCTTTGATTTGCGCTGCACCGCCGACGCGGGAAACGGACAATCCGGCGTTTACCGCAGGGCGCACACCTGAGAAGAATAGGTCAGATTGCAAGAAAATTTGTCCGTCTGTAATGGAAATTACGTTCGTAGGAATGTAAGCTGAGATGTCGCCAGCCTGCGTTTCAACAAATGGTAATGCCGTCAAAGATCCGCCGCCTTTTGCATCGCTAAGTTTTGCTGCACGTTCCAATAGACGGGAGTGCAAGTAAAAGACATCCCCAGGGAACGCTTCACGTCCAGGTGGACGGCGTAGTAATAGAGAAAGCTCACGGTAAGCGGCAGCTTGCTTTGAAAGATCATCATATACGATAAGGACGTGTTTTCCTTGGTACATAAAATATTCGCCCATAGATACACCGGCATATGGGGCCAAATAAAGCAATGGAGCCGGTTGAGACGCAGATGCCGTTACAACGATCGTATAATCTAATGCACCGTGTTTACGGAGTGTTTCAACAACATTTCGAACTGTTGATTCTTTTTGTCCGATCGCAACATAGATACAAATCATGTTTTCTTCTTTTTGGTTAATGATTGTGTCGATCGCAATTTGCGTTTTACCTGTTTGACGGTCACCGATGATGAGCTCGCGTTGTCCGCGGCCAATTGGGATAAGAGCGTCGATCGCTTTAATACCCGTTTGCAGCGGTTCATGAACAGATTTCCGGTCCATGACGCCTGGGGCAGGGCTTTCAATCGGACGTGTTTTGGTTGTTTCAATCGGGCCTAACCCGTCCACTGGTTGTCCAAGCGGATTTACAACGCGGCCGATCAGCTCTTCTCCAACAGGAACTTCCATAATCCGTCCTGTTCTTCTCACTTCATCGCCTTCACGAATGTCTTTAAAAGGGCCTAAAATAACAATACCGACGTTATTTTCTTCAAGGTTTTGGGCTAATCCCATAACGCCGTTTGAAAATTCGACAAGCTCACCGGCCATGACATTGTCGAGGCCATGAGCACGTGCGATCCCGTCACCTACTTGAATAACTGTGCCGACATCGCTAACTTCTATTTCAGACTGATAGTTTTCAATTTGCTTTTTTATCAGTGCACTAATTTCTTCAGCTTTGATGCTCATGAGTTTCACCCCTATCTACGAACTTTTCGCTAAATTCCGCCCGATGCGTTCGAGCTTACTCTTGATGCTACCGTCAAAAATACGATTGCCGATTTGAAGTTTCAGTCCGCCAATTAAGTTCTGATCAATGATGTTTGTGATCTTAAGCGATTTTTTTCCGACCTTTTGCGCAAATACTTCTGAAAGAGCCTGCTTTTCTTCATCCTTCAACGGACGGACGGAGTAAACCGTTGCTTCTGCTGTTTGCTGTTCTTCATTTGCAAGCTCCACAAAGTTATCTACAAGTTCAGGAACTAAGCGGATGCGATGGCGATCGATAAGCAGAAGAAGAGTATTGATAATTTCAGCACTCAATGAAGAAAACGCTTCATTGACCAATGATTTTTTATTTTCGAGCAACACCTTCGGATGCTCTAAAATTTGCAGCAATTTTTGATTTTCAATAAACACCTGCTTTACAATCCGCAATTCTTCTTCAAACTGCTTCACTTGATTTTTTTCCTTTGCAATTTGAAAAAGAGCTGACGCATAGCGCTTTGCCACTCCGCCAATCATAACTGTTCTCCTACCTCTTTAATATAATCATTGATCAGCTTCTCTTGCTCAGCCTCATTCAATTCTTTTTCAATCACTTTAGAAGCAATAAGAACGGATAATGATGCCACTTGATTACGCAATTCAGCAACGGCTTGCTCTTTTTCGTGTTCGATTTCTTTCTTGGCTGCTTCTTTCAGTCTTTCTGCCTCCGCACGAGCCGCTTGGATGATATCTTCTTTTTGCTGTTCGCCGAGTTTTTTCGCATTTTCAACAAGCTCCTGTGCTTCGATGCGGGCTTGCTTTAATAGCTCACGCTGCTCTTCGGCAAGCTTTTTGGCTTCCGCATGCTTTTCTTCCGCAGCGTTTATTTCATTTGCAATAAATTCTTCCCTCTGTTTCATAATGCCCATAAGCGGACCAAAAGCATATTTTTTGAGCAATGCTAACAAAACTAAAAATACAACGAGCTGAACGAGCATATCTCCTGCTGCGAAGCCTCCAGCTCCGAGGGCAAATTCAACTGTTAACACGGCTTCGTTTCACTCCCTTCAAAACTTCCGTTTTCCAACTACCGGCTATATTGGGACTCTGTTACCATTCACAACATAAAGGAATGGCGAAGATGCTTAAAAAACTTCGCCATTTCCTCTTTTTCACTTGCTGTCCTTTCGATTCGGACTTCACGCAAATTGATTGCATGCACTTCTAAAAAGCCTTTTTCCAACACCAATCTGGGCAAGGCTCTTTTGAAATTTTTGAATTATGCACCAAAAGCCATAAATGCAATAACAACCGCGATAATCGGAATCGCCTCAACCAACGCAACCCCGATAAACATAGTTGTTTGAAGCATACCGCGCGCCTCAGGTTGACGTGCAATACCTTCTACTGTACGAGATACGATAAGTCCGTTACCAATACCAGCACCAAGTGCCGCTAAACCAATTGCAATTGCAGCTGCTAATAAATTCATGAATAAAGTCCTCCTTTATTTGTTTAAAGATAATTTTTTACACAAACATAATGATGAAGTCATTTATTTTTAATGGTCATGGCTAACTTTATGCGCCATATAAACCATTGTCAACATTGTAAAGATAAAAGCTTGGATTGCACCTACAAAAATACTGAATGCCTGCCACGCCATCATCGGAATAATTGCCCCGAGGAAGCCAAATGCTCCGCTAGTTGCCAAGCTGACAAGCAGACCTAGCAAAATTTCCCCAGCATAGATGTTACCGTAAAGACGAAGACCAAGCGTCAACGTGTTTGCAAACTCTTCAATAATTTTAAGCGGGAACAAAAACGGCAGTGGCTTGAAAAAGTCGCTTCCATAGGCGGAAAAGCCCTTTAATTTAATCCCGTAATAATGCGATAAACCGACGACTAAAATGGCCAGTGTCAGCGTTATAGTAGGATCAGCCGTAGGCGATTTCCACCAAAGTTCATGGTCAACAACGATAGCGAATGGTAGACCAAGCATGTTGGAAACAAAAATGTACATGATGAGCGTCATTCCTAATGTAAGGAATCGGCCGCCTGTCTGCCAGTCCATCGTGCTGTTAATAATGTTTTTCACAAAATCCATGACCCATTCCAAAAAGTTTTGCATGCCCGTTGGCTTCATTGCCAAAGAGCGGGTCGACAATACGGCGATGATAAATACAATTGCGCTAGATACAAGAATCATTAAAATATTGGACAAATTAAATTCAAGCCCTAATAATTTTACTATCGGCGCTTCGTGACCCAACAAAATTCACCTCTCTTCCCAAGCTTGTCCGCAAATGTATAGAATAGAATCTATCATAATGACAATATAGATTGTCATTAAACCAATAACCACGCTAATTAAATGGAAATGTTCAGGGAATTTAAGTGCGATTAATACCGCCAATCCTGCGGCTGCCATCCTTGAAACCGTTCCAAGCGAACGTGCTGTACGACCTTCTTCAATTGCTTGCTGTATTTGCTTTGATTTACGCACTAGTATCCATAAATTATAGAGGCTAAAGCTTGTACCAAGGGCAAGACCGAGGAAAATATCTTGATAAGGAGTAAACCCCCACGCTAACACATAGATGGCAAGCAAAAACAGCAAATATTTTTTGCTGCGCACAAACAATTTTTCTATACGATCCATAGTTACCGTTCATTCTCCTGAAAAAAATGTTGGACTAATCTCAGCATCGCAATTATTCCCGCAGCCAGTCCAATTAGAAGACCGATGATCAAAAAAACGGGTTCTGTATGCAAATGTCGATCAAGCCATCTTCCTGCAAAAATCCCAACGAGCACTGACCCTGCCAAATAGGAAAGAATGGCGGTCATTAAAGCGTATGCTCGGAGCGGATGGTGCTCTTTTTGCCGCATTGGGTATGTCCTCACAATATAAAATTACCTTATATTTCATTATGTTAAAAGGCTGTTGAAAACCTTATCATCCCACCCCGTTTAGCATACAATAGGCACCAATCAATGTCAATCTGTTTCACGTCAAAAGTTGAGCTATTTGTTAATAATATCACAATTTGTTCACAAATATTTTTGGTGTTTCTATTGACTTTTTAATATTTTTTTATCTAAAATGATTGTCGTTTCATAGCTGCTTTCTTCCCCGTCTTTTTTTGCAAAAATAAGCGCTTTGTAAACGCCGTTTGGAATGTCCTTAAATTGCCCGGAAATGTCTCTTTTCAACAAACCTCCCGGAATATTTCTTTGCCAGTCTAAAAAGCCTTTGAATGTTAAAGTGTCCGGATCATACAGGGCAATCCCGAATTCATCCGCCCCTTGCGGCAAATAAAGCTCATAATGGTACATATTCCCTTGATCGGCAAGCCCAAATTCAAATCCCATGATTTTTGGATAATTCGGTTCGCCAACAACGAATAAATATGGAAGGCGGATTGTCTGGCTGCCGGCTGTTACAACAAGAGTCCCGTCATACAATCCTTCCCTCAATGATTTTGGTGCAACATCAATCGAGACGGATACTTCTCTTTTCCCGTTAGCAGGAACCTTTACGGAAATAGGGAGCTGCCATTGAACCCCTTTTTGATAATGCGGTTTAGAAAAAACAAACGTTTTTTCTTGATCGGAGAGATTTTCAAGAGTTAACGTGATCTCTTTCTTTTTCCTGCCGATATTTTTGTGAAATTGACCGAATGATAGAGATGCCGGATAAATGAGAGCTCTTGTCTGAACAGCCGATAAAATATCGATTCTTCCCGCCCCCTGCTCAAACACCTTGTACAGCCTTCCATTTTGATCATAAAGCGGTTTAGCAGTATTCATCATAGCTGCTTTTATTTGTTCCGGCGACCAATCTGGATGCTTTTGTTTGATCAATGCCGCTGCACCTGCTATATGCGGAGCAGCCATGCTTGTTCCTTGAAGAGCCATATACCCTTTAGGTATTGTGCTGTCAATTGCTACACCAGGTGCGACAAGATCGGGCTTCACTTCCCATGTGACTGTTACCGGCCCTTTTGATGAAAAGGGTGCGAGGCGATCTTGTTCTATCTGAATGGTTGTTTTGACGAACGATTTTTCATTCAATTGTTTCAGCAGCCATTCGCCATCTTCCTTTGAGATGGAGACAACAGGAAAGTCCAATTTTTCTTCTAAATTGCCGGTAAATCTCCCTTTCATGTTATTGTAAATAATCAACGCTTGGGCTCCGGCTGATTTTGCATTTTTCACTTTTTCGGCAAACGTGATCTCCCCGCGCTTCACCAAGGCTATTTTTCCTTTAACAGAAGGTTTAAAGTCTTTTTTCTCCCCTAAGCCTGCATATTCTATCCGTCCTCTAATTGTTGTCCAAGGGGCAGAATTGAACAAAGAGTCAGCTGGTATTTTCTTTTGAAATCCTGAAAGGGTTAAATACTTTACGTCAAGCGGCGGTGTCGATGCGCCGACGGAAATTGCTTTGCTTGCAGTGCCAGGCGAACCGACGGTCCAAATGTTAGGTCCAGAGTTTCCGCTTGATACAACTGCAGTTATCCCCTCTTCAACGGCTCGGTTTAACGCCAGGCTTGTCGGATAATCCGGGCCGTTCACATCATTGCCAAGGGAAAGATTTACGATATCTACCTGATCCTCAATCGATTTTTCAATCGCTGCAATAACTTGGTCTGTCGTCCCGTACCCATGAGGGCCAAGCGCTCTATAGGCAATGATGGAGGCTTCCGGAGCAACCCCTTTTAATTTTCCATTTGCCGCTATAATTCCTGCTACGTGAGTGCCGTGAATTGTCCTCGAATTGTCTTTCGCGACTGTTTCCATTGGGTCTTTATCTTGATCTACAAAATCAAATCCGCCTTGATAATTTTTTTGTAAATCTCGGTGGTTGTAGTCGATCCCCGTATCTATAACAGCTACTTTCACTCCTTTTCCCGTCAATCTTTCATCCTTCGCGTCAAAATAGCCGCGTGCATCGATGCCGCCTATAAAAGGAACACTTTCTTCAACCGTTGCTTGAAAAGTCGTTACTGGCTCTGCATGTTCAATGTAAGGCTCTTTTACGAGCTGATCTAGGTCTCTTTTTTTCCCTTTTACGGAAAATCCGGTAAACGTTTTTTTATATTCCCAGCAAATGTTTATTTCCGGATATTTTTTTTGAATCAACTCTTTTATTTTTGAAAGGTTCTGATCTGACAAAACAATGATCATTGTGACTTGTTCATCCGCATTCTCTTCAGGGATTTGCGGATGTTCGGGGAAGGTCTTTGCAAAAGCAGTTATATCAAAAACGTGGAAAATGAAGAAAAAAAGCAAACAAATTCGCACTGAAGGGTTTCCCATTTCTATCACCTCAGCACTTATTGTTCGCTATGAACATCAGTTTATTGCATGAAAAAAGTCGTTTTAAGGGAAAAGTGAGAAATTGATGGAGCTGTTTAATAAGTCGTTTTTACGGCTTATTGACGCCCATTAATGTTTTAGAAACGTTGATATATCGATGTTTATGATTTTTTGTTTTCAATGGGGATTTAACTTTCTGGACAGCTCCTTCTTACCTCTAGTCAAGTATTTTTTATTAAATAATTTGGTTAATATAGATTTTATTTTGGAAGGAAGGGGACCCCTTCCTTCCAAAATAAATTTTCGCATGACAAATAGACCTCACGATTTCCATTTTTTTCGTCAGGTCTTTGTGATATAATCTTACTTACGATTACTGATGCATTGTTGCCTTTTCGTAATCGTATTTCGGATTATGTGTGATAAGGTGATAAGCCGATTTCAAGAACTTATTCACGCATGCTATGGACGCAACTTTATGAGGTTTCCTCTGGGGTTGCGTTTTTAATTTATCATAATAATCTACAATATGATTTTGTGTGTTTTTCCGTAGTTGGATCATGGTCTGGATCATGTAGTCTGGATCATGTAAAATAGAATTTTTCTAAGTTTGTTATTTCCTCTTTTATTAATCTTGTCTTTATAAAAGGTATTCCCAGATTGATATCTCATAATATCAATACCAACGTAAGCATTCAGTTGTTTATGGTTTTTGAATCGTCGAATATCACCTAATTCTCCAATTAAACGAACTGCAGTCGTTTTTAATGAATCTAAAAAGAAAGAGAGGGCACTTCACTTCGCCCTCTCCTGTTATTTTGTACCAAATAAACGGTCTCCTGCATCTCCTAAACCTGGTACGATATAGCCATGGTCGTTTAATTTCTCATCAAGAGCGGCAATGTAAATATCGACATCTGGATGAGCTTCTTCCATTGCTTTTACCCCTTCAGGAGCAGCTACTAGACACATGAAACGGATATTTTTTGCACCGCGTTTTTTTAGACACTCTATTGCTTCAACTGCTGAACCGCCGGTAGCCAGCATTGGGTCAACAACGATGAAATCCCGCTCTTCCACATCAGAAGGAAGTTTTACATAGTATTCTACAGGCTTTAATGTTTTCGGATCCCGATATAACCCGATATGGCCGACTTTTGCGGCAGGAATCAGTTTCAAAATGCCGTCAACCATTCCTAGCCCCGCACGCAAAATGGGAATAACCCCAAGTTTTTTTCCTGACAAGATTTTTGTTTTCGCTACTCCTACCGGGGTTTCTACTTCCACTTCCTCCAGCGGAAGATCTCGTGTTATCTCAAACGCCATTAATGTAGCAATCTCATCCACAAGCTCTCGAAATTCTTTTGTTCCGGTTTTTTTATCGCGAATATAGGATAGCTTATGCTGAATTAACGGGTGATCAAATACAAACACTTTGCCCAAGTTTCACATCTCCTTTTCTTTTGCCTCAATAGATTTTACAGAAAAAATTTTTGAGTTTCAACATTTTCATCAACCTTTTTCGCCAACATTCCAAACGATGAAATCCATTTTAAATAGTTTTAAGAGGCAGAAAATGAAAATAAAAAAAGAGCGTCCGAAGCATGTGGCCTCGAACACTCAATATTTCCTCAATAATTTGGGTAGAGCGGGAATTTTTCTGTTAAAGCTTGCACCCGTTTTCTCGCTTCTTCCAATTTAGCTTCGTCTTGATGGAATTTCAATGCAAATGCAATAATCGATCCGATTTCATCCATTTCTTCCAAACCAAATCCGCGGCTTGTGACAGCTGCCGTTCCAATACGGATTCCGCTTGTAACAAAAGGTGATTCAGGATCGTATGGAATCGCGTTTTTATTCACAGTAATGCCGATTTCGTCCAAAACATGTTCAGCAACTTTTCCTGTTAATTGCAAGTTGCGGACATCAACTAAAATCAAATGGTTATCTGTTCCTCCAGATACTAAAGTCAGTCCTTCTTCTTTTAATTTTTCTGCCAGCCGCTTCGCATTGTTGATAATGTTTTGCGCATATGTTTTAAATTCTTCTTGTAAAACTTCTCCCAATGCTACCGCTTTTGCTGCAATAACATGCATTAACGGACCGCCTTGAATGCCTGGGAAAATGATTTTATCAATTTGTTTTGCAAATTCTTCTTTGCATAAAATCATTCCGCCTCTTGGACCGCGAAGTGTTTTATGCGTCGTAGTTGTTACAAAATGGGAGTACGGCACAGGATTTTGATGAAGACCTGCAGCAACAAGGCCGGCAATATGAGCCATGTCAACCATTAAGTAAGCTCCCACTTCATCAGCGATTTCCCGAAACTTTTTAAAATCAATTTCACGAGGATAAGCGCTGGCACCAGCAACAATGATTTTCGGTTTATGCTCAAGAGCTTTAGCTCGAACATCATCATAATCGATAAGATGAGTGTTAGGATCAACACCGTATTCAACAAAATTAAATTGCATTCCGCTGAAGTTTACCGGACTTCCATGCGTTAAATGGCCGCCGTGAGACAAATTCATTCCGAGAACAGTGTCCCCATGATTTAAGACAGCATAGTAAACAGCCATATTGGCTTGAGAACCGGAATGCGGCTGAACGTTTGCATGCTCAGCTCCAAAAATTTTTTTCGCCCGTTCGCGAGCTAAATCTTCCGCAACATCAACATATTCGCATCCTCCATAGTAGCGACGTCCCGGATAACCTTCTGCATATTTATTTGTTAATACAGAACCTTGGGCCTCCATTACCGCTTCACTGACAAAATTTTCTGACGCAATCAGTTCGATTTTCGTACGCTGGCGCTTTAATTCGTTCTGTATCGCTTCATATACTTCAGGATCCTGTTGTTGAATATATTTCATGAAATGTTCCCCCTCTAGTCTTTCATCGATTGAACGGCACAGGCGAGCGACAAAATCGTCATGCCGATCTACTTATTAATCAGAATAACCGTATTGATCATCCTTTGGCAACCCTTTTCTTTTATGTAAGCGCATTCTTCCCAAACTTTTTTTTGGCATGAATAGTTTTTAATTCGGAATTTCTTAAAACCTCGATTCTGCCTGTATTCTTAAACTATCAGTTTGTAAAATGAATCATGTCTTGTACAACTCGACCAACGGAGCTTCTATACCTAGCTCAATGCACAGAGTCGTCAAGCAGGAAATGATCGGCAACCTGTATTTTCACTAACAAAATCGCATCAAAGTTTGATACGACTTTTGCTTACAATTTCTAAAGATGGAGGGGCCCCGATATACTTCAAAGAAATGATGTGCATGTTTTTTTTCGTTCCGCTCCACTTCTTTTATAAAAAATAGCAGCACAAACCATGACGTAAGTTCGCACTGCTCATATTCGAATGTTTATTTTGTATAAACTGCCCGCGCACCGCCGATAAGCTTCGGTCGGCTAAAAGCTAAGTTTACATGGGCTTGTCCGACTTGTTTGACCGAACTTCTAACAGGGACAGCAACATGCTTTAAATGCATGCCAATAAGTGTATCTCCGATGTCAATGCCTGCATCTGCCTTAATAAATTCAACAACAACCGGATCCCTCATATGCTCATAAGCAAACGCTGCCATGGAACCGCCTGCTTTCGGGATTGGGATGACAGAAACGATTTCGTAATTGCGCTTTTCTGCTGTTTCCCGTTCAACGACAAGAGCGCGATTCAAATGCTCGCAGCATTGAAAAGCGAGCTCTACACCTGTTTCTTTTTGAAATTCCGATAATGCAGAAAATATCATTTCGGCAACATCCGTATTTCCGGCAGTGCCGATTTTTTCTCCGATTACTTCGCTCGTTGAGCACCCTATGACAATCAGCTGCCCTTTTTGAATTGGTGCTTTTTCTTTAAAATCGGCCAACACTGTTAAAAGCTGTTCCCGGTATTCTTGCAATTCCGGCATTCGATCATCACCTTATAAATGGGTTTCTTCATATTTTGAAATTTTTTCTATTCTATTCGCATGCCTGCCTCCCACATATTCAGTTGTCAGCCACGTTTTCACAATTTCGCGGGCAAGTCCCGGCCCGATGACACGTTCACCCATTGCAAGCATGTTGCTGTCGTTATGCTCCCGGGTTGCTTTTGCGCTAAACACATCATGTACAAGGGCGCAGCGAATACCCTTTACTTTATTGGCCGCTATTGACATTCCGATCCCTGTTCCGCAAATTAAAATACCGCGGTCAAATTCGCCTTTCGCGACTCGTTCAGCTGCCGGCAATGCGTAATCAGGATAATCAACTGATGTCCCACAATCGCAGCCGATATCTTCGTATTCGATATTCATCTCGTCAAGCAATTTTTTGATTTCTTCACGTATGTTGACCCCTCCGTGATCTGAGGCAATTATAACTTTCACTAGCTGCTCCTCCTTTTTATTTTTCATAAGTAAATCGATCGATTACTTTCTTTAGCTGCTGAGCGCTTGCTTCAAGCTCTCTCGTTAATTGATTAATGTTAGAAATATTATCAGCTTGTTCTTGTACAGATGAGGCCACTTCCTGTGCACCAGCAGATGTCTCTTCGGCAATCGCTGCCACTTCTTCAGATTGCGCTCCTGTTTGTTGAATGCTTTTTTGCTGTTCGTCCATCAGCTCGCTGATCACCTTAACCGCTTCGGCAACATGCAAAATCGATTTCGACATCTCCACAAGAATTTTCTCTGTTTCTTTCCCTCTTTGCGCTTCTTGTCGAGCTGTTTTCACTTGATCTCCAATCTGTTCAACAACATTGCTTACTTCCTTTTGAATGTTAGAGATCAGCTCGGAAATTCCTTGAACAGCTTTGGCGCTTTGGTCAGCAAGCTTTCGAACTTCTTCCGCAACGACGGCAAACCCTCTGCCGTGTTCACCTGCTCTTGCCGCTTCAATTGACGCGTTCAGCGCCAGCAGGTTTGTTTGATCGGCAATATCGCCGACAAGGGATACAATAGTCTCCACCTTTTTGGCATTTTCTTCAAGACGCTGTACCGCCAAAATAGATTGCTCGTTTTTTTCGGCCAACGATTGAATCCCTTTAATTAAAGATTGAAATATCTTTTTGCTTTGGTCAAGTGATTGAACCATTTCATTCGCCATTTTTTCGGATACTTTTGCTTTTTCTTTTACCTGACTAGCAAGCTCTACCGTATCTTCCACCGCTTCTGCTGTTTCCTGAATAGCAGCCGCCGATTGGTCAGCTCCTGTTGAAATTTCCTTAATCGTATATGAAATGCTTTCAGCTTGTCTTGTTGCCTGTTCTGTTGCAGCATGTATTTGTTTCACCTGCTCATTTGTTTGCTCAAAATTTATTTCAATGTTTTTCACCATATGTCTTAAATTGGAAAGCATTTCATTAAAGGCTCTGCTTAAAGACCGAATTTCATCATCTGATTTGATGTCAGGAACATTTACGGAAATATCGCCATCGGCCGCTATAAGAGCAGCTTTTTCAAGCCGCTTGAGCGGAGAAATAAGAAATCCAGCTGCAATAGCTGTTAAAACCCCTGACCATATGATTCCAAGAGTCAGCGTCAAAATGGTAAAAGATGTTCGGTCAATATATTGTTTCACATACTCGTATACAACATAAATGAAAAATCCGCTTGTTGAATATGTAATAAGAGCAACAATCGTAATAAAAATGACGATTTTTAAACGGATGCTGAATTTGTATCGATTCTTGTTTTTCACAGAGTCCACCTGCCTGCTAATTTGTTTCTAATTTTGAAATAAGCTTTTGCAGCAATTGCTCCAGCTCATCCCTTGTTTTCCTGTACGTTTCCACGGAACTGCCAAATGGGTCGGTAATATCACGTACCTCCTCATCTTTTCCAACAACGAACTCGCTTACCGTAAATGTTTTTTCGGCTGCTTTAGGAAAAAATTGGCATAATATGTTTTTATGATCTTTAGTCATCGTAAATACATATGTTGCCCAATCGATATGTTCTTCCGTAAGTTTTGAAGCACTGTGCTCAACATGTATTCCCTTTTCCTCCAGCACTTTTTTTGCATTTTCTGAAATTTTCTGCCCATCCAATGCAAACACGCCTGCTGAACGAACGTTAAATCCGCCGTTTTTTTGCAAATGCTTAAAAATAGCCTCCGCCATCGGGCTTCGACATGTATTTCCGGTGCAAACGAATAAAATGTTTGTCACAAGGTTTTCTCCCTTCTATATCTCCCTTTTGATGTTACCTTCATTATAATCAAAAAGTTCGAAAGAATGGAAACCATGAGGAATTTTTTTATTTTTATTATCGACAAAAAGTCACAATTTTTTTGCATAATAGGCATATTTAACCAAAAAATTAACAAAAAAGCACGTCCAATGACTGTGCTCAAATGATTGGTTTAGACAATACAGCTTTCTACATTGAAAATAATAATTTCAAGCCAAATACAAGCAAAATGCTGCCGCCAAAAGCTTCACTATATGTACCGAACCAATCTTGAACCCGTTTGCCGATCAATAACCCGCTCCAAGTGAGCACCATGCTCATAAAACCAAACATTACGACGGTTAACAAAACCTCCGCTCCGTAGATACCTAGACTTAATCCTACCGAAAAACTGTCTAAACTGACGCTCAGCGCAAAAAGGAACAGGCCGATGCCGACCGGTGCAATGAAAGGCGATTCATCGCGTTTAAAAGACGAATAAATCATTTGAATTCCTAAAAGAGTGAGCAGACATCCTCCAATATACATGGCAACTAAACCAAACTTTTCCGATAGTACTTTCCCCAAGACAATTCCGATAAGCGGCATGATCATATGAAAAATCCCAATGTATATACCGATGTCAAAAATTTGCTTCCATCGCAAACGAGCTAAGCCCATCCCAAGGCTCACTGAAAAGGCATCCATCCCTAATGCAAATGCCATTAAAAATAAAGTTACTATTTCTGCAGCCATATAGATCACCTCCCCCGGACACGCATATTGAACGATATGCACGTCAGAGGGACATTATGACAAAGAATGGCGCCCGGTTCATTGATTTCTGTTTATTTAACTGCGCGATCTGTTTCTGCCTATGCGTGCGCTGGCAGATGGCCTTTACCATTTTTATATTTGCTTTTGATCTGTCAATTCCGCCTTTTAGACAAAAGATCAGAAAGTCTGGACTAAAAAAAAACCGGCCTGAGCGCCGATTTTTGTTCAAGGCATTAAAAGTTTACCGTTCTTTTATGATCCGGTGGGATGCAGCTTTTAACAAGCGATTCATAATAGCTTGTCCAACGCCTTCCGCAGGAAACGCTTCGCTGAATAATACATCCAGCTGGTCTTCATTAAATTTTCTGAGCGAATCATACAGTGTGCTGGCAACTGTTCGCAAATCGCTTCTTTTTCCGCAGACAACAATTTTATCCGCGCTGTAAAAACGACTATTTTCTTCTGTTGTCAACACCCCGACTTTTTTTTCTTTTTCTTTCTCTTTTTGTATTAATTGTTCAATAAATTCTTTGCTTCCATCGACAATCGTTAAAGGAGCATCAGGTGCATAATGTGTATATTTCATGCCCGGCGCTTTCGGCAATTCCTCCTGATTCAGCACAGCAGCATCTATGCGCACCGAACCGATGACTTCTTCTAATTGCTGCTTTGTAACACTACCTGGACGCAGGATCACTGGAATATCCTCGGTGCAGTCAAGTACTGTTGATTCTACGCCAAGTCCAGTAGGGCCTGCATCGACAATTCCCGGGATTCGCCCTTCGAGATCATCCATGACATGTTTAGCAGAAGTTGGACTTGGCTTTCCGGAAAGATTGGCGCTCGGAGCTGCAATCGGCAGATTTGCTGCTTCGATTAATGCTAATGCTGCAGGGTGATCCGGCATGCGCACTGCTACTGTTGATAATCCTGCTGTGGCAAGATTCGACAGACCTTCTTTTTTTGGCAAAACAAGGGTAAGCGGGCCTGGCCAAAAACGGTCAATTAATGGATCAATCCAATCGGGATAGCTATCCACAATCTCTGTTAACTGTTCTTTTTTAGCAATGTGGATAATTAACGGATTATCGCTCGGTCTTCCTTTCGCGCTATAAATTTTTGCTACTGCTTCATCGCTTTTCGCGTTTGCTCCTAGTCCATAGACTGTTTCTGTTGGAAAGGCAACCAATTCATTTTTTTTCAATAGTTCGGCTGCCTGAACAATTTGTGGAGAATTTTTTGTAACATGCTCTAAATTATCCACAATCCAATGCTTCGTTTTCATTTCATTTACTCCTTTGCTAATACATGAACGAGTGTTATGAATCTTTCTAAGCAATAGTGAAACTGTTCCATTATTTTTCAAGAACAAGCTTTATCCACAAATTGTGGATAAAGCTGTTGATTGCAGTGGATAAATATTGTGGATATTGTGTATAATTTATACGTATCCTTAGCGTTATTTTACCATAAACTCTACATTTGGAACGGATACCAACTGATTCATCAGATTTGACGCAAGCATGTGGGAAGGCAATTCATCCGCTTGAATCCTCTTGAATCCCAATATTTCTAATAACTCTGCTACAGAATTTTTGTTGACTGCAAAATAAATATTTTTCAAACGAAACTGTTCCATTAATAAGTCTGCCGATTTTAATAGGGAGATGATATGTCCTTGATTCAAATTGCTGGACACAACGCAAGAGCGGAGGAGGCCATCTTGATTGATGACTTCCATTCCGAGGCATCCTGCTATTTCACCATGATCAGTCTCCATAATAATAAAATGGCTGTTGTCGAAGCCTTCCGTGGAAACGCCCGCTTGATCTGCAAATTGTTGAATGGTTTTTAAGTCTTCCCTTTCCGCAAACCGCAATGAATAATACACGCTTTCACCCCTTTTATTCGGACAAATCTAGTAATCAATGTATGAGGCAAAAGCTGAATTAGACCTATGAAAACAGATTTGTAAACCATTCTACTAAGAAAAATTTCACTTCTACTTCTTCGTCATGTTCTTCAGGAGCGAATAAGTTTTTTGTTTTCTCTAATTTCTTTTCTTCTTTTACTTTATCCTTTTCTTCATCCTGTTGAATAGCTTCACCGCTTGAAAAGTCGACAAAGCAAAGCGGCGGAAACAACACGCACCACCAGTTGGCTCCTTTTCCTTCTCCAAGAGTGATCAATATGGCTTCATAGTTTCCAGCCGGATAAAGGAAATTTCCATAAAGCTTTGTCGGAAATTGAATTTTTTTAAACTCCACTGTAAAGGATTGGCTGCTGTTTTCCTGTTTTAAAACGCTTTGGACGATATCCTTAATTTCTGGTATTTTTGCTCGAATGATTTTACGCGCCTCTTCAATCGAAGTTAGATCCTGAACCCATTGATTAATTGCTTCATTGACCGCATTCCGAACATTCCGTTTTAAAGCTTGATCTTCCGGAGAATCGCTATTTGCTAAAATTCGCAGACGAATGGCTTCGTCAGGAATGATCACCGTCTCATTTTGTTTTGCGTCTGTCGGCATTTCATAAGCTGTTAATAGGCTGCCAAACAGCATTAAAAAAATATATATAACAGATAATTTCTTTTTCATCGTTTTTCCTCTCCCTTCAGTACGTCATTATCGACAGAAGAGAGAGATCTTAAACATAAAATTGGTTCAGATTTGAAGTTTGCTAGAAAAGGAGGGAATGGCTCGAAAAGCTTATTATAACGAAAGGACAGCAAATACTTTCCGTTCTTTTCCATTCATATCGTATTCAATTTGTACCTCTGCTTTTGGAAACCTATTCTCTAGCATGCTTTTCACATCTTTTCCTTGCCCGTGCCCGATTTCAAATGCGATTAATCCAGGGTAGCGGATCACATCTGGAAGCTGCTCCACAATTTTTCGATAATACAAAAGGCCGTCCGCTCCTCCTGAAAGCGCTAATGTCGGCTCCCAGTCCTTTACAACCGTTGACAGCTCCATGATTTCTTCATCCGGAATATACGGCGGATTGGACACAACAACATCCGCTTTTTGCTTTGCATTTATAATAGGGTTCAGCAAATCGCCTTGATAAAAATGCACATTAGCACAAAGCTTTTCGTTATTTTCTTTTGCCACTGCAAGCGCTTTTTCGGAAATATCGGTGGCAGACACGCGCATTTTTTTATTTTCAAGAGCCAATGTGACGGCAATAGCACCGCTCCCCGTGCCAATATCTACAACATCGATTTGCTCCCTTTCAGAAAATAAACGTTCAGAGCGGAGCAGCACGCCTTGAACTAGCTCTTCCGTTTCCGGTCTCGGAATCAATACATGCTCGTTCACCTTAAAAGGGCGGCCGTAAAATTGTTCGCAGCCGATCATATATTGCACAGGCATCCCTTGAGCATGTTTTTGCACGTCCTGCTGAAAGATTTCCCATACTTGTTTGTCAATATCCATTCTTAAATCGGCAAGCAAGCTCGCCCGACTTTTCTTCATATGATGCAAAAGCAGCAATTCTCCCGCATTCTCATCTCTTCCCGCTTGTTTTAAAAAAGAAGAAGCCCATTTGAGGGCTTCGAAAACTTTCGGCATGGTTTACTCCCCTTGGGATTGCAGTTTTTTCGCTTGATCTTCTAAAATGAGGGCATCGATAATTTCATCCAATTTTCCTTCTAGGATGAGATCAAGCTTTTGTAATGTGAGACCGATGCGATGGTCTGTAACTCTGTTTTGCGGGAAGTTGTACGTACGAATGCGTTCCGATCGATCACCGGTTCCAACAGCAAGCTTTCGGTTTTGATCGTATTCCGCTTGCGCTTCTTGGCGGTATTTATCTAAAATGCGGGCACGCAAAACCTTCATGGCTTTCTCTTTATTTTTTATTTGCGATTTTTCATCCTGGCAGGATACGACAATTCCGGTTGGAATGTGTGTTAAACGTACAGCTGACATCGTAGTGTTAACGCTTTGTCCTCCAGGACCGCTTGATGCGAATGTATCAACACGGATATCTTTCTCGTTAATTTCTACTTCTACCTCTTCCGCTTCCGGCAAACAGGCGACTGTTGCAGTTGACGTATGAATTCTGCCTCCAGATTCCGTCTCCGGTACCCGTTGCACGCGATGGGCACCGTTTTCAAATTTTAATTTGGAATAGGCTCCTTTTCCTGTAATCATAAAAATGATCTCTTTATAGCCGCCAGTCCCGGTCGTGTTTGCTTCCATCACTTCTATTTTCCAGCCTTTATCTTCCGCATACCTAGTATACATGCGATAAAGGTCTGCAGCAAAAAGCGCTGCTTCCTCTCCGCCTGCTGCACCGCGGATCTCCATGATAACGTTCTTTTCATCGTTTGGATCTTTTGGAAGCAATAAAATTTTTAATTGCTCAATCAGCTCGCTTTCCCGCGCTTCAAGCTCTGCCAGTTCCTCTTTTACCATTGCCCGCATTTCTGGATCAAGCTTTTCTTCAAGCATGCTTTTTGCATCTTCTAGCTGCTCTCTTACCTTTTTATATTCACGGTAAACTTCAACCGTTTCTTGAAGATCAGATTGTTCTTTCGAATATTCGCGCAGCTTTTTCGGATCGTTGACAACCTCCGGATCCATTAAAAGCTCATTCAATTTTTCATATCGGTCTTCAACCGCTTGCAAACGTTCTAACACGGAATTTCACCTCTATTTTTAATCATAGCCCACTCATAGGGAAACTCCTATGTGGTGCACCGTTTGTAACTTTCTAAATTATAGTATAGGAAACTGTACCAGTCAAAAACAACCGTTTTTAACAATTGGGAAGCAAAAAAGCTTTTTTCGATATGCGATGCTGCAAAGTCGATTTTACAGGTTCGGACGGCTTTTATAATCACATCAAGGTTTTGTTAAAAAGCGATGAATCAAGCCAATATGCTGCCATCATTTGTACCAAACTAGCAACCTTTTAAAAATTTTCGTTTTTGATCTAGAGTGCAAGACAAAATCAAGTCGGCTGACAGACAAAACCAGATGTATGCGGACGAATGATTCTGCCATGAAATAGAATCAGCGGCCGAATGGAACAGAATATATTTTTTGAAGCTCTCGCAGTTTCAAACGTTCGGATAATTGCCGGCTCCTCTGTCGATATTCTAGAACTTTTGCCGGATGACCGCTTGTTTTGTCAAACAGGAAGGGTTCTCCTATAAAAAGCTGAATATGTATATTATGATCGTTTGAAAGGGGAGGTTCGATGAATACAGCTGATGCTGCCAAAAAAATCGGTGTTTCTCCGAAAACAGTTCAGCGCTGGATCAAACAGCTTAATCTTCCAATGGAACGGAACGAACTTGGACATTATATGTTTTCTGACGAGGATATCGCCTTGCTCAAAGAAGTTCACAATCAAATAAAACAAGGAGTTCCAATGCAACAAGTAATAGTAAAAGCGAAAAGAAAAGAATCGGCTAAAAATGCTGGTGGAACGGTTTCGAACGAATTGTTGAAAAAAATAGCGGATCTGGAGCAAATGATCTATTCAAAAGCTGACGATGTCGTGTCATATCAGCTTTTAGTGCAAAGAAAGGAAATTGAAGAGCTGACAGGAAGGATCGAGACGCTCGAAAGAAAAATAAAAGAGCTTGAAAGCAAAAAAAATATGCCTGAACTTCAAATGTCTTCACTTCAAACGTCTTCGATTGATAAACCCCGAAAAAAGAAGGCAGTATATAAAACGCTGCTTAGCTCCATTTTCGGTTTATAAGCCCGTCTTCATGACACACACTCGATACACGAAATCAATTTTCGATTTATAAGTTCTTTATAAAACTCGCTCAATCGGTGAACGAGTTTTATTTTTTATTGATTAACTGAACATGCAAGTTGTATCGGGGCAGTGCGCGCTGCAACTTGTCATACAGCTCCTTTTGCCGGTTTTCGCGTTGTTGTTCCGTCAATTTTTGTGATGTATAAATAACCGCCCAAGCATCGTCCCCATTTGTCCAAAAAGAATCGAGCTCTAAACCTTTTTCAGTTTCCAGTGTACGGACGATTTGTTCTTTTGCCTCCCTGATCGTCAAGGGGCTGTTCGCAATATTTATGTTTGGATTTTGTGTTTGCTGGTCGACCACATCTCCTGTATTTTCAGGCTTAACGTCCCTCGTCATCAGGTTGGATCCATTATGATCGAGATTTAATGAGCGATTATCTGATATTTTATCCGCCGTTCCACACCCTGACAGTAAATATATTGCCGCCAAAATGAATGGTATCAATATTCGCATAAAAAGCACCTCCTGTTCTTAAGGTGCCCAAAAGGATCAGCTCTTTTAAATGAAAATATTTCCTTATCGTAAGATTCTCTTCATCACACCTTGCCGACAACGTTTCTTCCCATCTAATGCAAATAAGCAATGATTCATAACGGCGGATTCGCGTGGCACTTTCGGCAGACAGGATAGTACTTGTCATTTCCTCCGATTTGGATTTGCTCACCCGAATATACTGGTTTGCCGTTGTCGTCAATCCGTAAATTCATTGTTGCTTTCCTTTCGCAGAACCAGCAAATCGTTTTCATTTCTTCAATTTTATCCGCAAAAAGCAACAAATATTTGCTTCCTTCGAAAAGTTCGTTTTGAAAATCGTTTTTCAATCCAAACGCCATTGCGGGAATATTCAATTTATCAACAATGTCTGCAAGTTCAAGTACATGCTTTTTCTTTAAAAATTGCGCCTCATCCACTAGCACACAGTACGGCTTAGGCTGATACTCCTTCACAATTTGAAAAATATTCGTATCATCGTAGATCGGTATCGCTTTTCGTCTGAAGCCAATTCTGCTTGATACATATCCAACTTCATCACGAGTATCAATAGCAGATGTGAAAATCAGCACCGATTTGTTTTGTTCTTCATAGTTATGAGCAACCTTTAAAATTTCGATGGATTTGCCGCTGTTCATTGCCCCATATTTAAAAAACAATTGCGCCATATTTAAAAATCTCTCCCTGTTTTATAAAACATGCAAAATAAGTGAAAAAAACAGGCAGAATGAAAAGACTGCCTGTTTTGCAAAATTATTTAAGACCGTATTTTTTGTTAAATTTGTCTACACGTCCGGCTGCAGTTGCAAATTTTTGACGGCCTGTATAGAACGGATGGCATTCAGAACAAATTTCAACGCGCACCTCGTCTTTAACAGAACCGCTTTCAAATTCGTTTCCGCAAGCACATTTTACGAGTACTCTTTTATAATTTGGATGAATTCCCGGTTTCATAGTTTTCAACTCCTTTACGCCCTGAATCATTCGAAACAGAGTTTATCTATTCGGAAACGTGCAATTATTTCACGTTTCAACATTCTTAAACACACATGAAAAAATTATAACAAGGGTTTACAAGAAATGCAACATAGTTAGAAACTTTTTATGCCAGTTGTTTTCCATTCTTCTTTTAGCATTTCAAAAAATTCCTCATTTGATTTCGTTTGGCGCATTTTCTTTAAGAAGCGTTCAGCAAAATCCATCTGATCCGACATAGATTTTCGAATCGCCCATAACATTTCTAAATGCTCTTTTGGAATTAACAATTCTTCTTTTCGTGTACCGGAACGGCGAATATCGATGGCAGGGAATATTCTCCTTTCCGCTAATGAACGATCAAGATGAAGCTCCATATTTCCCGTTCCTTTAAATTCTTCGTAAATGACATCATCCATTCGCGATCCCGTATCTACAAGCGCAGTTGCCAATATCGTCAAGCTGCCGCCTTCCTCAATGTTCCGCGCCGCCCCAAAAAACCGCTTCGGACGATGAAATGCGGCAGGGTCAATCCCTCCTGACAGCGTCCGGCCGCTCGGCGGAATTACTAAGTTATACGCGCGGGCCAGCCGGGTTATGCTGTCCATTAAAATAATGACATCCCGTTTATGCTCCACAAGACGCATCGCTCGTTCAAGAACGAGTTCAGCGACTTTAATATGATTCTCCGGCACCTCATCGAAAGTTGAGCTTACGACATCCCCTTTTACAGAACGTTCAATATCGGTTACCTCTTCAGGACGTTCATCAATAAGCAACACAATCAGTTCAGCCTCAGGATGGTTCGTCGTAATGGCATTGGCAATTTCTTTTAAAAGCATTGTTTTTCCTGCCTTAGGGGGTGCCACAATTAAACCGCGCTGTCCAAAGCCGACTGGTGTAATTAAATCCATAATTCTTGTTGATAAATTTTTAGGTTCGGTTTCCAATTTCATTTGTCTATTTGGATAAAGAGGAGTAAGGCCCGGGAAATGGACGCGTTCTTTCGCAGATTCGGGGTCGTCGCCATTTACCGCTTCAACGTGCAGCAATCCGTAATATCGTTCATTTTCTTTTGGCGGGCGGACTTTTCCAGATACTTTATCGCCGTTTCTTAAATCAAAACGGCGGATTTGCGAGGCTGAAATATAAATATCCTCTGCGCTGGGAGAATAGTTAATTGGACGCAGAAAACCAAATCCTTCAGAAGGAATGATTTCTAAGACGCCTTCCATAAATAGCAAATCTTCTTTCTCCGCATTTGCTTTTAATATTGCAAAAATTAATTCCTTTTTTGTTAATTTGCTGTAATATGAAATTTTAAATTGCCGTGCTAGTTCATACAACTCTTTTAATTTCATATTTTCAAGAGTTGAAATGGAAATCTCGCTCATACTTACACCACGCTTTTCTTACCATATTCAAAATGTTTCACGTTTCGTTCTTCCATCCATTAAAATTTGTTGTTTGAAAACGTAAGGGCAAATGGATTGAGAAGGAGGCAGGAAGGTAGGAAGCTTAAAAGCAGAAATCTTTTTATAACAACCTCTTTATTTTTACCTTATTTTTTTACTTTTCGCAATACATTTCAAGCTAAAAAACAGCGGAAAGTATTTTGAAGGGTATATTTTTAAAAAGCAGAGGAGATCTATTCGTCTCCTCTCACTAAGATCGAATAACTAAATTCGGTTTTTTATTCAAAGAATGGCGGCCATCGATAAAGCGAACTGTTCCGGATTTCGCACGCATCACAACAGAATGAGTCGTTGCAATAGAGCTTTTGAATTGCACACCTTTTAACAGCTCGCCATCCGTTACACCTGTTGCAGCAAAAATCGCATCATCGCCTTTTACTAAGTCTTCCATTCGAAGAGTTTTGTTGACATCAATCCCCATTTTTTTACATCGTTCCAGCTCCTGGTCATTTTGCGGCAGCAGCTTTCCTTGTATTTCTCCTCCTAAACATTTTAAAGCAACTGCTGCCAACACTCCTTCAGGAGCCCCTCCAGATCCGAACAAAATATCAACGCCCGTATGGTCAAAGGCGGTATTAATTGCCGCAGCGACATCGCCGTCATTGATCAGTTTAATGCGAACACCCGCTTCTCGAAGGGTTTGAATAATATGCTCATGTCTTTTTCGATTTAAAACAGTTGCTACAACATCTTCGATATCTTTATTTTTCGCCTTTGCAACAGCTTTTAAATTGTCGATAATCGGAGCATCAATATCTATGCACCCGACAGCTTCAGGCCCTACTGCAATTTTGTCCATATACATATCTGGCGCATGGAGCATGTTCCCATGGTCGGCTACCGCTATAACTGCAAGTGCATTCCAGCCGCCTGACGCCACAATATTGGTTCCTTCCAATGGATCTACGGCGACATCGACACGCGGGCCGTAGCCGTTGCCAAGCTTCTCCCCAATATACAGCATCGGAGCCTCGTCCATTTCTCCTTCTCCAATCACGACTGTTCCTTTCATCGGGATCGTATCTAGAACGGTTCGCATTGCTGAGGTCGCGGCATCATCCGCCTCATCTTTTTTGCCGCGGCCCATCCAACGTGCAGACGCAAGGGCAGCTGCTTCTGTCACACGTACAAGTTCCATTGATAAACTTCTTTCCATTTTGTGTTCCTCCCCCTTTGATGTCATTTCATGCAAAATTGGTGATTTTTATGAATTTTGCAATTGCTGAATTTCTTGGTCAGTTAATTTCTCCCTCCATATTTTGGCGCCAATCCCGGCAAGTTTTTCTTCTAAATGGCTGTATCCGCGATGAATATGGTCGATGCCGGTTACCTCTGTTATTCCATCGGCCATTAAACCCGCTGCTACAAGCGATGCCCCTGCCCGAAGATCGCTCGCTTTTACTTTTGCACCTTGAAGAGTTGACGGACCTGTTATGATCGCAGACCGACCCTCCACTTTGATTTGAGCACCCATCCTTCTTAATTCATCAATATGCTTGAATCTTGAAGAGTAAATGGTATCTGTCACCATGCTTGTTCCGTTCGCCTGTGTCAAAAGCGTTGTCATAGGCTGCTGCAAATCGGTTGGAAATCCCGGGTACACGAGAGTTTTTATATCGACAGGCTTTAATTCTTTATTTCGACGGGCGATATAAACTTGATCATCGCTCGTTTCTACATGGACCCCCATTTCCCGAAGCTTCGCAATAAGGGATTCGAGATGAAGAGGTATGACATTGTCAACGATGAGCTCTTCTGCAATGCCGGCACCGATAATCATATACGTTCCTGCTTCAATTCGATCCGGAATAATCGAATGGCGGCAGCCATGCAGCTTTTCAACCCCATCGATCCGGATGACGTCCGTTCCGGCCCCTTTTATTTTTGCCCCCATGCTGGATAATAAAGTTGCAACATCAATAATTTCGGGTTCTTTTGCAGCATTTTCAATAATTGTCCGCCCTTTTGCCAAGACCGCTGCAAGCATGATGTTTATGGTGGCACCCACGCTTACAACATCAAGAAAAATCCGAGCTCCTCTAAGCTCATCCGCACGCAAATAAATGGCACCATGCTCATTTGTTACAGAAGCACCTAAAGCTTCAAACCCTTTTATGTGCTGGTCGATTGGTCTCGGACCTAAATGACAGCCGCCGGGAAGCCCGATCACCGCTTTTTTAAACCGGCCAAGCATCGCTCCCATTAAATAATAAGAGGCTCTCAGCTTTTTCACTTTTCCGTTTGGAAGCGGCATTGAAAGCATGCTTGTCGGATCGACTGTAATATCGTTTTGATGAAACGAAACTTTGCCCCCTATTTCCTCCAATAAATCGCCCAAAATATGTACATCAGATATATCTGGAAGCCCTTCAATCGTAACGGATGAGCTTGCTAAAATTGTTGCTGGAATCAATGCTACTGCGCTATTTTTGGCACCGCTTACCTTCACCGTACCTTTCAACTTCTGCCCGCCTGCAACTTTTAACTTTTCCATAGCAGTCTCCCTTCTTGTGACCTAACAGTTTGCTAAAGAAAACGGGATCCAGATTTTCTTTAACAAACTGTCATGATGAAAAGCCCTCTTTACACATTGATTACCATTTGTTGAAAAATACATACGAAAAGGGGGCAATTTTATTGTACACAAATAGATAGGGCATGACAAAACGTTCACCAGAAAAACGAGCAGATTCTACTCCTTCAGGCGTTACAGCAAGTCAAAAGACCGGATTCTGCGGCAAAAGATTTTTCAAACGGGGGAAATCCCCCGTTTTATCATTTATCGATTGTTCCAGTCTGCTAAAAATTTCTCAATACCTTGATCAGTCAGCGGATGTTTGAACAGCTGCATCAACACTTTATAAGGAATCGTGGCAATATGAGCTCCGCGCAATGCTGCCTCAGTTACATGCTGCGGATGACGGATGGAAGCAGCAATAATTTTCGTATCAATGCCATGAATATCAAATATTTGGGAGATTTCTGAAATGAGATTCAATCCATTATGACCGATGTCATCTAACCGACCTAAAAAAGGAGAAACATATGTAGCACCTGCTCTTGCAGCTAGTAGCGCTTGATTGGCGTTAAAAATAAGCGTCACGTTTGTATGAATTCCTAATTCCGAGAATTTTTTGACCGCTTTTAGACCATCAGGGGTCATAGGAACTTTTATCGTAATATTTGGTGCAATTTTAGCTAATTCTTGACCTTCCTTAATCATTTCTTCCGCTTTAGTTGAGATGACTTCCGCGCTGACAGATCCGGAAACAATGGATGTAATTTCTTTCAATCTTTCTTCAAACGTTACGCCTTTTTCTTTTGCAACCAAGCTAGGGTTAGTTGTTACTCCTGACAAAACGCCTAGTGATTGAGCTTCCTTAATTTCTTCGATATTTGCTGTATCAATAAAAAATAACATGCCTGGTACCTCCCTTATGTGATCGCTTTCTTTAAAAACAAGAAACGAAACCGCCATACTTCATAAAAGAAAGGCGGCCGTTAATTGCATAAAGAAATATGAAACCTTATCTATTTATTCTGCTTTTCCGGATGAACCGAATTCGCGCATTTTGCCTTTAACTGTTTCTTTAATGGCTTCCCGGGCAGGACCTAAATATTTGCGCGGATCATACATATCCGGATTTTCTGCCAAAACTTCGCGTACGCGTTTAGCAGATGCTATTTGGTTTTCTGTATTAACGTTAATTTTCGCAGTTCCTAAAGAAATTGCTCTTTGAATATCCTTTGTCGGAATTCCTGTTCCCCCGTGCAGTACTAATGGAACGCCAGTCCGGTTGCTGATTTCCTCCATTTCTTTAAAGCCTAGGTTCGGCTCTCCTTTATACGGACCGTGAACAGATCCCAATGCAGGAGCTAGGCAATCAATACCTGTCCGTTTTACAAGCTCTTCACATTCATTTGGATCAGCGTAAATAATTCCTTCTCCTACTACGTCATCTTCCTGTCCGCCGACAACACCTAATTCCGCTTCAACAGAAACACCATGTAGATGAGCAAGCTCCACTACTTTGGAAGTTAAAGCGACATTCTCTTCAAAAGGATGATGAGAGGCATCGATCATAACAGAAGTAAAGCCGGCATGAATAGCTTTTGCACATGATTCAAAGCTTGAGCCGTGATCTAAATGGATGGCAACTGGAACGGTAATTTTATAATCTTCCATCAAACCTTTTACCATGTTCACAACCGTTTTAAAACCGCCCATATAGCGACCAGCGCCTTCTGAAACGCCTAAAATAACCGGTGATTTTTCTTCTTCTGCTGCTTGCAGAATCGCTTGTGTGAACTCGAGATTGTTTAAATTAAACTGTCCTACAGCATAGCCGTTTTCTTTTGCACGATTTAACATTTCAGTCATTGAAACTAAGGGCATCGAAAAATCCTCCTTAAATTAAGTAGCCTATGTTGCGATTAGCGAAAAGCTCAAACCTAGCATGACCTGAGCAAGAAAAATGTATGTATGATGCCAATCATCTTTTCTTACTAAATAGAATACCAACTTATGAGGATTTCGGCAACTTTATTCCGATAAATTCATGGATTATACACTTTATTTCGCTCGGGAAGGCAAATATTTTCTCACTGTATCCCGCAGCTCGTCAATGTCAAACGGCTTGGCGAAGTGTGTTAATGCCCCTAAATCTTTCGCTTCCTGAATCATATCCAATTCTCCATACGCGGTCATGATAATGACTCGTATATCAGGGTTAACCTTTTTTAGCGTTTTTAAAATTTCAATCCCGTCCATCCCAGGAATTTTCATGTCTAATAAAACGAGATCAGGGGAATGGTTTTCGGCTATTTCTAATGCCTGAAAACCGTTAGCAGCTTGAAAAGTTTGATAACCCTCTTTATTGAACACTTCATTCAGCAAAATCCGAATTCCGTATTGATCGTCGACAATTAAAATTTTTCCATCCATTTTTACACCTCTTAACTTAAACAAATGCAATACTTTTTAAAATTTTATTTAGTTATGTATTCTCGATTAAATTACAATTTCCTGCCAACAGGTTCACAAATTATTCATATTTTGATTCTTCGCCGCTTTTTCTTATTATATAAGCAGAGAACTTTGTATAAAGGTGGCTGATGATTAAATGTTAAAAATTTTTACGACACAATTAACAGGGTTTTTCCAAAGAATTCAAGAGAAAGAAAACAGCCAAATAGAAGATGCCGCACGTCTACTGGCTCAAGCTGCAATCGGAGAAGGCGCCATTTATGTAAAAGGATGGGGAACTCTTGAAGGAATTTATGCCCAAGTTGAAAAAGGAGAATCCTTTCCGGCATGCAAGCCTTTGCCTGATGTGGATAACGTAACCGCAGCAGACCGCGTTCTCCTTTTCACCCCGTTTTCGACTGATCTTGATGCGATTGATACTGCGCAGCAATTGGCCGAAAAAGGGATTCCAACCGTTGGGGTTTCCGCAGCTGTTAACGGCGAAAAAAGCTTACAGCAATTTGTCGATATACATGTAGATTCCAAATTAACAAAACCCATTATTCCCACTGAACATAATGAACGAATCGGCTTCCCTGTGCTCATGACTTCATTATATGTTTACTACTGCTTATTTTTGACTGTGAAAGAAATATTGGAGGAACATGAAGAATAAATTTTACATACAAGAAATGCGAAGAAATTGGCAAATCGCCAATTTCTTTTTATATGAATCAGCATAGAAACCCATTGATTTCAAATTTAGTCCTCTCTTATACAGACTTTAGACCTTTATCAATACACTTTGTAGAGCAGAGAAGCTGATGACCTGTTTCATGATTTACAATGCGTTTTTATGAAAAATCGCGTATTAGTCATTTTTGCGATACTCTAATAAAATTTTATGAAAAAAAGCGACGCCGTTTATAGGGATGGTTTTTAAATTTAGAACAGTGTCGATTTCCCGGCCGATTCTTTCTTCAAAATGAAAAACAAAGCCGCTGCTTTCGGAAATCAGTGAAAGATTTGTCGTAATAAAAAAATTTGTATTACGAGCAAAAAAAGGCTGTCTAACCAATCGTTCAGACAACCTTTTCTTTCATTTCTTATTGATTTTTCTTGTTTAGAGAAGCGTGAATGAACTCCCGGAAAAGGGGCTGCGGTCTAGTTGGCCGTGATGTAAACTCCGGATGGAATTGGGACGCAACAAACCAAGGGTGGTCTTGTAACTCAATGATTTCTACTAACCGTCCATCTGGACTTGTTCCGGAGAATACAAATCCGGCCTCTTCCATTTGCTGACGGAACTCATTGTTAAATTCGTACCGATGGCGATGACGTTCATAAATTACTTCATCGTCGTAGGCTTCATAAGCCTTTGTTCCTTCTTTCAATTTGCAAGGATATAAACCAAGACGGAGCGTTCCTCCTAAATCCTCTACTTCTTTTTGCTCCGGAAGCAAGTCAATAATCGGATATGGAGTGTTTGGATCAATTTCAGATGAATTCGCACCTTTTAATCCTAGAACGTTGCGGGCAAACTCGATCGAAGCTACCTGCATGCCAAGACAGATGCCAAGGAAAGGAATTTTTTGTTCGCGGGCGTATTGAGTCGCGATTATTTTCCCTTCCACTCCCCTGTCTCCAAATCCGCCAGGAACTAATATACCTTCAGCTCCCTGAAGCAAGTCTGCTACATTCTCTTTCGTAACATGCTCCGCATTGATCCAATCAATTTCCACATCGGCATCATAATAATATCCGGCATGCTTCAAAGCTTCCACAACGGAAATATAGGCGTCCTGAAGCTCGACATATTTGCCGACTAAGGCGATTTTGACTGTTTTTGATAAATTGCGGACTTTATTGACAAGCTCGATCCATTCCGTCATATCAGCTTGTCCGCATTGAAGATCCAAATAATCGCAAACAATTTGATCAAGGTTTTGTTCTTGCAATGCTAAAGGGACGCTGTAAAGAATATCGGCATCACGGCATTCAATGACAGCTTTCGGTTCAATGTCGCAGAACAAAGCAATTTTATCTTTCATCTCTTGGGAAATCGGCATTTCTGTGCGCACTACAATCACATTTGGCTGTATTCCCAATGAGCGCAATTCTTTCACACTATGCTGTGTCGGCTTTGTTTTCATTTCTCCTGCTGCTTTAATATATGGCACAAGAGTACAATGAATGTACATGACGTTTTTGCGGCCTGCTTCATTTTTCATTTGGCGGATGGCTTCCAAAAACGGCAATGATTCAATATCTCCGACGGTACCTCCGATTTCGGTAATAACGACATCAGCATTTGTTTCTCTGCCAGCGCGAAAAACGCGGTCTTTAATTTCATTCGTAATATGGGGGATGACTTGAACGGTTCCGCCTAAATAATCGCCTCTCCGTTCTTTTTTAATGACGGCCGAATAAATTTTTCCTGTTGTGACATTGCTGTACTTATTTAAATTAATATCAATAAAGCGCTCGTAATGGCCTAAATCGAGGTCAGTTTCAGCGCCGTCATCCGTCACGAACACTTCGCCGTGCTGATACGGACTCATTGTTCCCGGATCAACATTGATATATGGATCGAATTTTTGAATCGTCACATTCAACCCGCGGTTTTTTAGAAGTCTGCCAAGAGATGCGGCAGTAATTCCTTTCCCTAAAGATGAAACAACGCCACCGGTTACAAAAATATACTTGGTCATGCAAAAATTCCCTCCAGTTGCAATCTATCCTTTTGTTAATTTGCACAAAATAAATCGTCAGAAGGCATCAACAAAAAAATATGAAAGCTCCCTTCCTTTTCGGAAAGGGAGCTTTCATATTGTAATTTGTTTTCCGTACTTTTAAAGCCCAATTAAAATATTAGCGAGGAAAACTATGAAAGTCAACCCTTAAATTTAGGACATTATTGTTCGTCCAATTCTTCCTCATCGAGATCGAGATCAGCATCCAACTCGTCATCTTCTACATCGTAATCATCGTCAATTAGTTCATCATCAAAGCTTTCATCATCTTCTTCGTCCTCAAAATCATCGTCTTCTTCGTCAAGATCAAGCTCTTCTTCATCCACATAATCGTCAAGATCGTCATAGTCAAGATCGTCTTCAACCAAGTCTTCATAATCGTCAAGATCTTCTTCATCGTATGCAATCTTCGCTTTTTTCTTCTTCGTTTTAACCGTCGGCTGGGTTTCTTCTTCAATTTGATCGAGCGGATACCAGCTCTTAATGCCCCAGCTATTTTCCCCAATACAAATAAATTTTCCATCTATATTTAAATCCGTATAAAACTGTGCAATGCGTTCGGTCGCTTCTTCCTCCGAAAGCCCTAATAAACTGCTAACTTCTTTCATTAATTCTTCAAACGGTATAGCTTGCCTTTTTTCGGAAAGAATAAGGTAAGCGATATCCACCATCGACATTTCTTTCAGCTGCTCCTGCGAGTATTGCGTTAAGCTCAAGGTCAGGCACTCCCTTTCTCGTCTTTCATCTATCTTTATGAAATGAAAGGGCAACGAAAATAGAATAAAGCATGATATAATTCCGAATGATGAAATGCCGCCCTTTCAGTGATGTACCATATGATACGTTTGCATACCATTCATTATAAACAAATTTTACAACTTTATGCTACCGTATTGTGTCTTGATTTTAAATTTTTTCGTCAAATTCCATTGTCTATCTTTCTGTTTTTTAAAATCTTAAGGCGCCCTTAAAGGCGCCTTTTAAAATTGCTTTCTATCTAATCATATCTTTATGAAATGAGCTCTTGCTCCTTCGATTCGCCAAAAACAGCTTTTCCCAGCAGCTCCGCTACATCGTACGTTTTCACTTTATTTCCAACCTCTTTTGCTTTCGTTCCATCTGTCAGCATTGTTAGACAATATGGACATCCGGAGCTGATCACGCTTGGATTGACAGCTAATGCTTGTTCGGTGCGCGCAACATTGATGCGCACTCCCGTGTCTTCCTCCATCCACATAAGACCGCCGCCGGCTCCACAGCACATGCCCGTTTCCCGATTCCGTTCCATTTCAACAACTTTTACACCTGGAATGGATGCCAAAATTTCACGGGGCGGATCATAAATTTCGTTGTATCTTCCAAGGTAACAAGAATCGTGGAAAGTAATCGTTTCATTCACTTCATATTTCGGAACGAGCTTCTTTTCTTTCAACAGTTTTGCTAAAAGTTCTGTATGATGGTACACTTCGGCTTCAAAACCGAAATCCGGATATTCATTTTTAAATATGTTGTAAGCATGCGGGTCGATTGTAACAATTTTCTTCACATTATATTTTTCAAATTCGGCTATGTTGCTTGCAGCAAGCTCTTGAAATAAAAACTCATTGCCGAGTCGCCTCGGTGTGTCACCTGAATTTTTCTCTTTATTTCCTAATATAGCAAATTTCACACCTGCTTCGTTCAAAAGTTTAGCAAACGATAAAGCGATTTTTTGGCTGCGGTTATCAAATGATCCCATGGAACCGACCCAGAATAAATATTCAAACTCCTCGCCTTGCTTTTTCAATTCCTTCACCGTTGGCACATAGACATCTTCTTGTGATTTGCGCCAATTTTCCTTATCTTTGCGGTTTAGGCCCCACGGATTTCCTTGCCGCTCAATGTTTTGCATCGCCCGCTGCGCATCCGGATTCATTTTTCCTTCTGTTAATACAAGGTAGCGGCGCAGGTCAATGATTTTATCGACATGTTCGTTCATTACTGGACATTGGTCTTCACAATTCCGGCACGTCGTACATGCCCATATTTCTTCCTCTGAAATGACCTCCCCGATGAGGCTTGGATTGTAGTCAAGAGCCGCCGCCGCTTCACCTGTTCCCTTTTGCATCGACTGAAGAGCTAGCTGATTTCCCATCGTATTTTGAAATGCAAAGGCAGGCACCCAAGGGGACTTGGAAGTGATGGCAGCCCCTTTATTTGTTAAATGATCCCGAAGCTTTATGATTAAATCCATCGGCGAAAGCATTTTTCCAGTACCAGTCGCCGGACACATATTTGTACACCGTCCGCATTCAACACAGGCGTACAAATCGAGAAGCTGCGTTTGCCGGAAATCTTCAATTTTTCCGACTCCATATGATGTTTGAGTTTCGTCTTCAAAATCAATTTTCTCCAACTTCCCTGGATTTGACAAACGACTTAAAAAAACATTGGCAGGTCCTGCAATTAAATGGGCATGTTTAGACTGAGGGACATACACTAAAAATGTGAGCAAAATGAGCAGGTGCACCCACCAAAAAACGTAAAAAATAACAGCGGCGCCTGTTTCACCGACAAAGCCCAGCAGGAAAGCAGCCGATGAGGCAACAGGTTCACTAAAGCTTCGTTCATATCCTCTCCAAATCATGTACATACCGTTTCCAAGCAGTACAGACAGCATTAATCCGCTGATAAAAATAAGGACAAGTCCGGATTTAAACCCTCGTTTTAAACGGACAAGCTTTTCAATGTATCGCCGGTAAAAAGCAGCAACTACCGCTACTAAAATAAGGAGGGTAACAATTTCTTGGAAAAAGGTGAAAATCGGGTACAACGGTCCGAAAGGCAAATGGCTCCCCGGAATCAGACCTTTTAAAATGAAATCAATCGCACCGAATTGGACAAGAATAAAGCCGTAGAAAAAAATAACATGAACCCAGCCCATTTTCTTGTCTTTTAATAGTTTTTTCTGTCCGAACACATTGACCCAAATCCGTTCGAAACGTTCTTTTACCTTCCCGTCAAATTCTTCTTTTTTTCCAAGTTTGATATAAGCAATTCTAGTTTGAATTAAATAAATAAACAAATACACCGCGTAAACGGTTACAAGCAAAAACGCAAAAAAATTAATCCATAATAGTGTATTCATTATTCTCCCCCATTCATAAAATCCCTCTGTTGTATTTGACTGAAATTTCGGACGCTTCTTAATTATATTATATAATGAATGAACGTTCAGTCAATTCCCCAAATCGTTGAAAATCGGAACCATTTTTCCTTTGTTTCGTATATAATGACAGTTATTTATTTCTAAAATATTGAACAAATTCCAAAATTTATTTGTTCATTTTGCTAGAGGAGTGCCGGAAAAATGGATACGACTGACATTGTCGGGCTCATTAAACAACACCATCATCAAATAAAAAAAACTGTCAAAAGGACTGTGAAAAACGAATCTCTTGTTGATGATATCGTCCAAGAAGTTTGTATTAAAATATATATATATTTTCAAACGAATGATATGCCTACCAATATCAGCGCTTGGATTACGACTGTCTCAAAAAATACAGCCACCGACCATCTTCGAAAAATTCAACGAAACAATCATTTGCTAAACCATCTGCAGCAAGAAGCAATTTTTCACAACTGCTCAGAATGGAATCCCGAATCCGAGGCCTTATTCAAACAAATGATTGAATATGTGCAAAATGCATTAAACGAAATGGATCCTAATACAAAAAAGATTATTCTATTGCGGCAGCAGGGATTATCCTATACAGAAATTGCCCAGCAGATGAATTTGCCTAAAAATACGGTGAAAACAAAAATTTTCCGCGGCCGAAAACAGTTAATGACATTTCTGCAAAAGAACGGGGTTTTTCAAAATGATTTATGAGGATGTTAGTTTTCAATATAACTAAGCGACCAATAATCTCTGCAACGACTGCCGGGCGTTTGCTGAACAACTCAAACAGCGTTCACATCGCTGTGGAAAACTCTCTTGACCTAGCAATAGAGCCTGCAATTTACTTTTGGATCGCGTTTTTTGTTTTTCGCTTTTTTCATTGTCTGCTTTTCCATAGTCTCAGCTGATTCAGCCTCATTTCAAAAAGCAGTATGATGGATCCTGTTTAATACAGCAAAAAATGAATAAGCTCTTCCCTATCATAAACAAAATACAAAAGGGGTTATAACTCAACAAACAGCACAGCTGTCGGAAAATAAATAGCATGTCTCCTTCAAATATATGCAAACAAAAAAGCAAAAAGCCCTTTTTCACACAATAACTTGTTGAAAAAAGGCTTTTTCTGCTCTCTTCGTTTTAACATCCTAGAAAAAGAGATGCGATTAGGTTAAAATCGGAAAGCGTTCCTATTTCCCTTTTACTCGAATCATTTCCCACATCTAAATTCGTTACATTTTTTCAGGAGCGGAAACGCCAATTAAGGTAAGGGCATTTTTCAGCGTGATTTGCGTTGCTTTCATAAGAGCAAGCCGCGCCTTAGATTTCATTTCATTGCTTGCATCAAGCACTTTTTCTGCATTGTAGAAGCTGTGTAGCACAGATGCCAGCTCAAAAATGTAATTCGTAATCCGATGCGGAATTCTTTTCTCTGCGGCTTCAGCGACAACGCCAGGGAATTCACCAAGCTTTTTTAACAGCTCTATTTCTTTCTCAGATTGAATTTCATTCAAAAGATCGCTTTCGTTTGCGTTGTAAGACAGGCCTTGCTCGTTTCCTTGGCGGAGAATGCTGCATACACGCGCATGAGCGTATTGTGCGTAATAGACAGGATTTTCATTTGATTCCGATACAGCCAAATCCAAGTCAAAATCCATATGCGAGTCGCCGCTTCTCATAGCAAAAAAGTAACGAACGGCATCCAAGCCGACTTCTTCGATCAATTCTCTCATCGTGACAGCCTTGCCAGTACGTTTTGACATTTTCACTTTTTCGCCGTTTTTAAAGAGGCTGACCATTTGCATAATTTCCACTTCAAGAATATTTTGATCATACCCCAGCGCCTGAATGGCTGCTTTCATTCTCGGTATATAGCCATGATGATCCGCGCCCCAAATGTTTATCAGCTTATCAAAGCCGCGATCCAATTTATCTTTATGATAAGCAATATCTGGTGTTAAATACGTATAAGACCCATCCTTCTTAATCAACACTCTATCTTTATCATCGCCAAATGCAGTAGAGCGGAACCATGTTGCCCCGTCTTGTTCATAAATGTGCCCGTTTTTCCGAAGCATGTCGAGCGCCTCATCAATTTTGCCACTTTTGTATAGGGATGTCTCAGAATACCAAACATCGAAGGAAACGCGAAATTCTTCGAGGTCTTTTCTAATTTTCTCAAGCTCATATTTCAGACCGAGGTCACGGAAAAATTGCAGCCGTTCTTCTTCGCTTTTTTCAAGCAGACTGTCGCCATATTCATCAGCAATTTTTTTTCCGATTTCCATAATATCTTGTCCATAGTACCCGTCTTCAGGCATTTCCGCTTCTTTTCCAAGCGCTTCTAAATATCTTGCCTCTACGGACAGAGCTAAATTGTGAATCTGATTTCCAGCGTCATTAATATAATATTCCCGGGTTACATCATACCCCGCTTTTTCTAAAATGTTGCAAAGAGAGTCGCCGAATGCTGCTCCGCGCGCATGCCCTAAGTGAAGATCTCCCGTCGGGTTTGCAGAAACGAACTCCACTTGGATTTTTTTACCTTCCCCAACATTTGATTCGCCGTATTTGTCACCCGCTTGAATAATGGCTGGAATCAACTTAGTTAAATATTCATTATTCATGAAAAAATTAATAAAGCCCGGACCAGCAATATCAATTTTTTCAATGGATGCTTTCGCTCGATCAAAATGTTGAACAATTTCCTCTGCAATCGCCCGAGGCGCTTTTTTAGCTATGCGAGCAAGCTGCATGGCCATGTTTGTTGAGTAATCGCCGTGTGCTTTTTCTTTCGGCACCTCTAAAATAACTTCCGGAATTTGCTCCTCTTCTGCGATGTTTGCTTTCAATACCGCATTTTTTATTTCTTGTTTCAGCTGCTTCTTTACTTCATCTACAATGTTCATTCAATGCTCCTCCTTCTTAAATTGAATGCTTAAGCTGTGTAAACGAGGGGTATCTCCATTTATTTCGAGCAAATATTCTATGCTAAGTGTACCATGTTTTTCTTCATCTGTATGCCAGATAAGCGATTTTGTCTCTGCTGCGAGCTTCAGCGTCCCGTACGGTGTTTCATAATTGGCATACGTTTTTTGTCCCTGCTTGAAGCACTGTCTTAAGCGAATGCCTCCGGAACGTATGAGAGTCGTTTCCTTTTCGCTGATTTTGATTAACGTCTTAACGGTTTCATCATCTTGAATCTCATCATAAACCAAATAAAAAGTGTGCTGCTTTTTGAAAAATTCCCCGGTTGTATAAAATTCAATCCGTTCTTCTTCTGTTTGATTTTGAAAAATCTTGTTTTGAACATAAATTTGAACAGGTACGCGCATGTCTTTATATCATCCTTTTTAGGGATTTATTCTATATTTTAGTGGAAATCATTTGCTGTTAAAAGCTTTATATTGGCCTGCCTGCCGCTTGACGCTCGATCCAAGCTGTTCAGCTTTTGAATAATAAAAAGCCATAGCAGAAGCACTATGGCAGAAAAATGACTTTACTTTCTTTTTGCCACCCAGCCTAATAACATTTCGCGAATCAATTTGCTCGCTGTATTCGCTGTTTGTTCTGAATGGTCATATACAGGTGCGACTTCAACTAAATCAGCGCCGACAACTTTCACATCAGAACGGGCAATTTCATGTATAGAAGCAAGCAGCTCTTTTGATGTAATGCCGCCAGCATCGACTGTTCCGGTTCCCGGCGCGTGAGCAGGATCCAGCACATCGATGTCAATCGTAACATATACAGGTCTTTGTGAAAGTTTCGGAAGAATCTTTTTGAGCGGCTCGAGCACTTCAAATTTGGCAATGTAAAGTCCAGCCTCTTTCGCCCATTCAAACTCCTCCTTCATCCCAGATCGGATGCCGAATGAAAAAATATTTTCCGGGCCAATCAAATCGCTTGCTTTCCGGATCGGAGTGGCATGAGACAGAGGCTCGCCTTCATAATGCTCGCGCAAATCTGTATGCGCATCGATATGAATGACCGCTAAATTTGGATATTTTTTATGCATCGCTTTAATGACAGGCCATGTTACAAGGTGCTCTCCTCCAATTCCGAGAGGAAATTTATCCGCTTTTAAAATTTTGTCCACAAACTCTTCAATCAACTCAATGCTCCGCTTTGCATTTCCAAACGGAAGAGGAATATCGCCTGCATCAAAATATTTTACGTCCCCAAGCTCACGATCTAAATAAGGACTGTATTCTTCCAACCCGATGGAAACCTCCCGAATGCGGGCCGGACCGAAACGGGAGCCTGGCCGGTAGCTGACTGTCCAATCCATCGGCATTCCATAAATGACTGCTTCACTTTCCTCAAAGCTTGGATGGCTTCTAATAAAAACATTTCCTGAATAAGCTTCATCAAATCGCATGGACATCACCCTCCTGTCTGAAAAGGGAGTGTCTAATAAGTGATTTTTACGGCTTATTGACGCCCCCATGAATGTTTTAGAAACGTTGATATATCGGTGTTTATGATTTTTTGTTTTCAATGGGGATTTGCCTTTCTGGACAGCCCCTAAACTGTATTATGCTATTCGCTTTTTGTTCAGTTTTCCTAAAGGCTATTTAATTATTTCGGAAACAAACTTCGGTAAAGCGAATGCAGCTTTATGAATTTCTTTCGTGTAATATTTAGAATCCAAGTCAAAGAAACGATCGTCACTTACCTCAATTGGATCATATTTCTTCGATCCGATCGTGAACGTCCACAGCCCGCTAGGATATGTCGGGATGTTTGCAGTATATAGCCTTGTAATCGGGAAAATCTCTTTCACATCATGATAGACATTTTTTATCAAATCTGCCTTAAACCAAGGATTATCCGTTTGCGCGACAAAAACGCCGTCCTCCTTCAAAGCTTTGGATATTCCTGCATAAAACCCTTTTGTAAAGAGGTTGACCGCAGGACCGACAGGCTCGGTTGAATCAACCATAATGCAGTCATATTGATTTTCGCTTTGTGCAATGTGCATAAAGCCGTCGCCAACTTTCACTTCAACGCGTGGATCATCTAGTTTTCCAGCAATTTCCGGCAAGTATTTTTTTGAATACTCGATCACTTTGCCGTCAATTTCTGCAAGTGTTACTTTTTTTACACTTGGATGCTTCAGCACTTCACGGATAACGCCTCCGTCTCCTCCTCCGACAACTAGCACATATTCTGGCTTCGGATGAGTAAACAACGGTACATGGGCCATCATTTCATGATAGACAAATTCGTCTTTTTGCGAAGTCATTACCATTCCATCCAAGAAAAGCATGTTGCCGAATTCTTCTGTCTCCACTACCTCCAATTTTTGGAATTCGGTCTGTTCTGTATGTAAAGTGCGTTTAATTTTCATTGTAATCCCGAAATGTTCTGTCTGTTTTTCTGTATACCAAAGTCCTCCCAAGATTTAATCTTCCTTTCATATGTTTTTCCAATATCTTTCCCTAATTTGAACAGACAACACGTAAACCTCAAAAAAAGTATAGTGGAATCTATCAAAATTGCAAAGAATAAATTTCATTTTTCATAGGTGGAAGTTTAAAAACTTGCGAATCACCTCATACTGAATAACAAAACGAACGGGCTTAAGAGGTGATGGAAATGGAAGCGATGACGCCAAAAGGCATTCGTCTTACCATCAAAACAATCCGGGCATTATTTTTTATTCATTTTTTTGTTTTTGCTGCGGCAGCTATTTGTATTGCGGTTGTTTTGATTGCGGCTAAAGTACAAGGCGCTCCTTCCATTGTTGTGCCGCAATCAACTGTATTGTACGCAAGCAACGGAACGAAAATCGGTGAGGAGCATCACGGCGGCCGCCGTTTTTGGGTGGAACTTGATGAAATTTCACCCTATTTAATCAATGCGACAATCGCTATTGAGGACAAAAATTTTTATGATCATCACGGTTTTGATTTTAAACGAATAGCAGGTGCTGCCGTTGCCGATCTCAAAGCGATGGCAAAGGTGCAGGGAGCCAGCACAATCACCCAGCAATACGCAAGAAATTTATATCTTGGATTTGAAAAAACGTGGGCTCGGAAAATGACAGAAGCTTTTTATACCATTCGGCTCGAGATGAACTACTCGAAAGAAAAAATTTTAGAAGGCTATTTAAATACAATATATTATGGACACGGAGCCTACGGGGTCGAGGCGGCCTCCCGTTATTACTTCGGCAAAAAGGCAAAGGACTTGACGCTCGCCGAAGCCGCTCTACTTGCCGGCATTCCGAAAGGACCGTACTCCTATTCACCGATGGTGAACTATGATTTATCAAAAAAAAGACAAGAGATGATTTTGCAGACAATGGTCAAACAAGGGTTAATTACAAAAAAAGAAAGTGAACTGGCTGCAAAGGAAAAATTAACGTTCAAAACGAACGAAAACACCAAAACAGAAAAGTTTGCCCCCTATTTTCAAGATGAGGTTATGAAAGAAGTAAAAGAAATATTGCAGGACCACCAATTAATTGAAACAGCCGGTCTGAAAATTTTTACTACTCTTGATCCAAATCTGCAAAAAATTGCTGAATCGACCGTAGAAAAAGTCATGAGGAAAGACTCGGATATCCAAGTTGCCTTCTCGGCAATCGATCCGAAAACAGGCGAGGTAAAAGCTCTAATCGGCGGACGGAATTATAAAGAGAGCCCTTTTAACCGCATGACTCAGGCAAAACGTCAGCCTGGTTCAACGATTAAGCCGTTTCTATATTATGCAGCCTTGGAAAATGGATTTACGCCGTCCACAATGCTGAAAAGCGAGCCGACAACGTTCCATTTTCAAAATGGAACAAACACATATTCCCCGGGCAACTACAATGGCTACTACGCAAATGATGAAATTACATTAATAGAAGCCCTTGCTTTGTCCGACAATATTTATGCTGTTAAAACCCATATGTTTATCGGTATGGATCAATTAATAAAAATGGGAAAGCTTTTTGGAATCGGAGAAAATTTTAAAATGGTTCCGTCGCTAGCTTTAGGAACTTCTCCCGTAAGGCCGCTCGATCTCATGAACGCTTACGGCATTTTAGCGAACGGCGGTCAAAAAATAAAACCGATATTTGTCCGTAAAATCATTGATAAAAATGGAAAAGTCTTATATGAGGCAAATGTTGAAAAGGAACAAATTCTAAATGAACAAACAGCCTTTATCACCGCACATTTAATGACCGGCATGTTTGATCGAAAGCTAAACAGTTATACAACTGTTACAGGGGAAAACATTATCGATCAACTATCAAGGCCTTTTGCTGGGAAATCCGGGACGACAAAGACTGACAGCTGGATGATCGGATTTGCCCCGCAGCTCGTAGCAGGTGTATGGACAGGTTATGACAAAGGAAAGACGATTGACATGGTCGAGGAACGAGCCTATTCGAAAAAAATTTGGGCCGGCTTTATGGAAGAAGCGTTGAAACATGAACCTGTAAAACAATTTAAGCCGCCTGAAGGAGTTGTCGGCGTTTATGTCAATCCGGAAAACGGGCTTTTAGCGACGAAAGAATGTCCCGTCTCCCGCCTTGCGTATTATGTGAAAGGCACGGAACCAACAAAATATTGCATGGAGCACCTCGACAATATGGAAGAGCCGAAAAACAGCGGGCGGAAAAAAAAGGATGAACCATTATGGAGAAGGCTTATGCCGTGGTTTTAGACATATAGGCAAAATAAGGGTTTGCGCATAGTCTTGACGCAAGCCCTTATTTATTTTTCAAAGAAGATGCAGCTCCTATGATATACTATAAAAAAGGACGATATATATTCAGATGTCATAACAAGAGGCCAGTCCTTGTAGAAATCGACCGATTACATGTATGCTACAGCTCTTATATTTTTCGAAAGCTTCAGCGAAAAATCTGAGGAAACATAAACGAAATAGCCGATTTCTACTATCCTTTTCATGCTTAAAAACACACGACTGAAAGGATTATCACAGCAATGAACGAATTATTAAAACAGCCGGAATGGAGAATCATCGATCATTCAAGCTTAGGACTCTTTTTTGATGCCAAGCAATCATTCGCTTACGATGATACGTTGTGCACGACAGTCGGGAGCGGTATGTCCCCTGCGACAGTCCGCACTTGGGTGCATCATGATACGATTGTTCTCGGCATTCAAGATACAAGAGCCCCGTTTTTAAAAGATGGAGTAGATTTTTTAAAAAAACAAGGATATAAAGTCATCGTTCGAAATTCCGGCGGGTTGGCTGTTGTTTTGGATGAAGGGATTTTAAACGTATCGATCATTTTACCGGAAAAGGAAAAAGGAATTGACATTAACCGTGGTTATGATGCAATGAAGGATTTAATCTGTTTCATCTTGAAACCGTATGGTGCAGAAGTCGAAGCAGGAGAAATTGTCGGTTCATATTGTCCCGGGAGCTACGACCTCAGCATTCACGGCAAAAAATTTGCCGGCATTTCTCAGCGCCGTCTTAAGAGAGGCGTAGCGGTTCAAATTTATTTATGCATCACAGGAAGCGGAGCAGCGCGCGCAAACGTGATTAAACAGTTTTATGACAAGGCGGCAAAAGGAGAAGCCGAACATTTCAAGTACCCAAACGTAAATCCGAGCACGATGGCGTCTTTACATGAATTATTAAAGGTGAAGTTAACCGTCCAGGATGTGGTGCACGACCTTTTTGCAGCCCTACAACATTTAAGCGGCCGCATTTATTCCTCCAATTTAACCGACTTTGAACTGGAATTGTATGAAGCAAATTTCATAAGAATGATAGAGCGGAATGAAAAATTTTTGCCTAATATGTAAATCGGGAAGGGAGAAAGTTATGTTTAAAAAAGTAGCTTCTGATGTTTTAGGATTAAGTGATATCGGCACGGTGATCAAGCCGGAGGATTATGATAAAGTGGACGCGGATGATTATGTCATGCATGAGGATGGGGAAAAAATCTACTTCCTCATTAAGTCGAAAACCGACGAGTATTGTTTCACAAACAAAGCGTTAATCCACGTTGACGGCACAAGCGCTGTCAGCAAAAAACGAACTTTAAAGCGGTATGACTACTATGCCCACCGCGTTTCAAACGTTGTGCTTGAAACGGCAGGGACTATTGATTTAGATGTAGAAATCAAATTCCAAATTGGAAACACGCCTTTTTCCATTGATGTTCATAAAAAACATTTAGAAGAGCTAAAAGATTTGTATAAAGCGTTGATTAAAATAGAAGAAATTTCAAACGATCATGACAATTATATGGAGTATGCAAAACAAAGTCTGCAAATGGCCGCCTCTGTATTCACCAACAACCGCATTAATGAAAGCAATATTTCCGAGCAATTTAAAGAAATTAACGATATTGCGTTCAATTGGCTGATGAATGCGAAAAAGCAATACAATTTAAAAGATTACGGGTTTGTGTTTGACCTTTTTATCCAGCAATAAACACTAAATAAGTGCTAAAAAATAAATCAAGCAGAGAAAAACAAACCGTTTCTCTACTTGATTTCGTATGTTTGTTTGAAAGTAGCCGGCGAATGCCTGCTACTTTCGGACGTTGCGGCTAATGCCGCAATCCCTTTTTATTTTTTGTATGGCTATTATTCAAAATAATATTGAATAAGATCAGGCTGCCGCTCTTTGTCCTTTAAAAGACGCAGGCGGAGCGTCTTCCGCTATTCCGCCATTTTTTCCAGATTGCCGTTTCGATCCATTTTAAACGTTGTTGTCGGACGTTCTTCTTCCTCAAAGAGAACTAGCTTTCGAGCGCGGTTCATAATCTTCATAAGTGTTTCATAGTCTTCTTGAACTGTTTTCGATTCTTCCTCAAGCTTGGCAACCTTCTTCTCCAACTCTTCGTTTTTCTTAATCAGTTCTTCATTTTCTTTTTTCAAACGCTCGTTTTCTTGCTGCAAAGCCTCGATATGTTCGCTGTTCCCTTGGTAAGTTCTTAAAAATTCAATTACGCTATCCATTGTCAGCTCTACTTTTGAATTGGCTGCAAGCTCTGGATGATTATAATTCTTTGAATTTTGCACCGCATTTACTTCAGTAAAATCACCAGGCGACGCTTCAGGCGGCGTATAAAGCAATCGCTTCTTTGCAGTCTGGCCTTTCCCAAGCGCTCTCATTTTCTGCTTTCTCTGTTTTTTTGCAAGCTGCAAAGCTTTTTCATACTTATGGCGCACAACGGCGTTCCAGCGGAAGCCACAGGCGGCCGACGTGCGGTTCAGCTTATCACCAACTTCTTCAAAAGCGTTTAATTGCGTGCTTCCTTCACGGACATGCCGCAAAACGGTTTCTGCTAATAGCAGATCGTTTTCTTCTGTCCAAGCATCCTGTCTTGTTTTCATTCACTCTCAACTCCCTTATTCTTGAATAATACTATTTGTTCTAGCATCATTTTTCCCAAAAGATTAAAAATATATACAAGGATAGTAGATTTTTACAGAAAAGCGCTGTACTTGATTTCAAAAAAAAGACAAGGTATACTACCCGATAGTGCTTATTCATGAAGAAAGGATTGTTCAAAAGGATGGCAAATGAGTTCCGTGTATGCGACGATTGTAAAGCGCCAAATTTAAAATCGCTTATTCCGAAATTAAAGAATTTGGATCCCGATTGCAAAATTGAAATCGGCTGCCAATCGTACTGCGGGCCCGGAAGAAAGAAAACGTTTGTATTTGTGAACAACCGTCCGGTCGCTGCGTTAACGGAAGAAGAGTTAATAGAAAAAGTGAAAGCAAAGCTTAAAAAATAAGAAACCGCCTTTTAAGGAATGAATGCTTCCTGAGGCGGTTTTTTATTTAAGGTTGTTGAACGACATGGACCCGATTTTCCTTTGTGTCTGTTTAGAATCGCACTTTAAAAAACGAGGTGTTCACCTGAATTTAAACAAGTTATAATATAATCATGTCAAAACGGAAGAGGGAAGAAAATGACCTATGCAAGTGAAAAGCTGCCAGAAGAAAAAGTTTTTAAAGACCCGGTTCACCGTTACATCCACGTTCGCGATAAAATCATTTGGGATTTGATCGGGACAAAAGAATTTCAACGGCTGCGCCGCATCCGCCAGCTCGGGACAACTTTTTTAACTTTTCACGGTGCGGAGCATAGCCGATTCAACCACTCATTAGGCGTTTATGAGATCGTCCGCCGAATTGTTGATGACGTATTTCGCGGGAGACCGGAATGGAACGAAGATGAGAGGCTGCTAAGTTTATGCGCTGCCCTTTTGCACGATGTCGGACACGGTCCCTTTTCTCATTCGTTTGAAAAGGTCTTCCATCTGGATCACGAAGATTTTACCCAAGCCATTATTTTAGGAAATACAGAAATAAACCGTGTTCTCTCAAAGGCAGGGGCGGAATTCCCGAAAAAAGTGGCAGAGGTCATTGCGAAAACATACAAAAATAAGCAGGTTATCAGCTTAATTTCCAGCCAAATTGACGCCGACCGAATGGATTATTTGCAACGAGATGCTTTTTACACAGGCGTTCAGTACGGCCATTTTGACATGGAACGCATTTTGCGCGTGATGAGGCCGAGAGAGGATCAAGTCGTCATTAAATACAGCGGCATGCATGCTGTCGAAGATTATATTATGAGCCGATATCAAATGTACTGGCAAGTATATTTTCATCCCGTAACGAGAAGCGCTGAAGTCATTTTGTCCAAAATTCTCCATCGAGCAAAAGCTCTGTATGAAAATAATTATTCATTCCAAGCAGATCCAGTCCATTTTTATTCGATTTTCAAAGGAGATGTTACAGTCGAAGATTATTTAAAATTAGACGAATCCATCATCCTTTATTATTTCCAAGAATGGCAAAAGGAAAAGGATCCGATTTTAAGCGATCTGTGCAACAGATTTATAAACAGGCGCCTGTTTAAATATGTGGAGTTTCAACCGTCCAATGAACAATTGATGAAGCTGATTGAACTAACGAATTTGTTCAAAAAAGCAGGCATTGATCCGGAATATTATCTTGTTGTCGACTCGTCTTCAGATCTTCCGTACGATTTTTACCGACCGGGCGAGGAAGAAGAACGGCTGCCGATCCATTTGCTCATGCCAAACGGGGAAATACGGGAGCTTTCAAGAGAGTCGGAAATTGTGGACGCCATTACCGGAAAGCGGAGAACGGATCATAAATTATATTTTCCTCTTGATTTTTTAAAAGATTTCTCGGAGAAACGAAACTTGAAAAAACAAATTTTAGAAATTTTGCAGCTAACTGACAAAGATGGATTTATTCTGTAGGTGAGGAGATGAAGGGTGTGTTAACCGAACACGCAAAATTAATGAAAGTGCTGTCCGCTTCGAAAGAGATCATCGGACGAAAAAAACTGCAAAAAATTATATTTATAGCAAAAAAACTTAATTATCCCTTTTATGAAAAATACGAATTCCATTTTTACGGGCCGTATTCAGAAGAGCTGACGCTTCGCATTGAAGAGCTTTGCAACATGGGCTTTATCAATGAAGTAAAAGAAAAAAAAGGCGGCTATTATCAATACAAATATTCCCTTACAAAGTCGGGGCAGGAATTTTTAAGCCATTACGATTTGGACATGCCCGAATTGCAGAATTGCATAAATGAATTAAACGCCCAATCAGCACGTTTTTTAGAACTTGTATCAACCATTTTATATTTTGATCATTTGGACAAGGAAGAAGTGAAGGAAAAAGTATTCACGCTCAAAAAAAAGCAGCGTTATACGGATGAGGAAGTGGAGGAAGCTTATCAATTTATTCAACGATTGCAAGATCACAAATTCAGTGCAAAAATCAGCTGAATTTCCCCCTAAAAAAATATGAAGAAAATCCTTTTTATGTATTTCAACCTTTTTATAGTATACTGTAAGCAAAGGAAATTGTTAGAATAGGAGGGCGCATTTTTGCCGTTTTTATATTACGATTTAGAAGTTATACCGTTTGTCATTATTGCTTTGATCGTCGGCTTCACTATCCATGAATTTTCACATGCATTTGTTGCCTATAAGTTCGGAGATCCGACAGCGAAAAATCAAGGGAGGCTGACCCTTAATCCGATCTCCCATTTAGATCCGATCGGTACTCTTTTAATATTTTTGGCAGGGTTTGGTTGGGCAAAACCCGTTCCGGTGAATCGTTTCTATTTTAAAAATCCCCGCTTATCCGGGGTATTAGTATCTGTTGCTGGTCCATTGAGCAATTTATTCATTGCCTTTCTCGCTTTTTTGCTGCTGAACTTTTTCTTTTCGTTTGGATTATTTGCTGGCTTATCTTATGATGGAGCCAGAATGGTTGAACAATTTTTTAATATTCTTATATCATTAAATATTATGTTGTTTATCTTTAATTTATTGCCGTTTCCGCCGCTTGACGGTTATCGCATCATTGAAGATTTAGCCCCGCCGGACATCCGCGCCAAGCTTACTCAATATGAAAATTACGGAGTGCTTATTTTTTTAATTATTGTTATCACCCCTTTGGATCAATATATTATTCATCCGATATTTAATTGGGGAAGCCGAGCCGTTATCACTCTTTTTCATTTCGTTTTACAACCGTTCTTTTAAAGGAGGGATGTTTACATGACAGAAAAAAAGAAAAAGGTCGAGTTCCAAATTATTAAAAACGATCCAACTGACGGCCATCGCGGCTTTGGAGCAGGCACCCTTAGCCTGGAAAATGTTTCCCCTGTCTTCATTGACATCGAGGAAAAAACGGCATTTGTAGATATTGGCGCAATGCATGCAAGAAGCCAGGTAGAACGCGGCATTAAATTTACTCATGTGAAAGAAGACGTTCCGAACGGAAAACCGTATTGGCTTGTATGGGTAACAATTGACAGAAAAGAAGATGGGCCATATTATGCCGGGGTTACTGCCTGTTATATGACTGTTGATCGCGAGGCAAGACGAGGTTATAAATCATTGCCTGAACACGTAAACCGCATGGATAAATCGCTAAAACGGAACATCATTGTCGACCACATGGATGAAAGCTCGAAAAAAGTTCTTTCCGATTTTCTTCGAAACCATGATGAAGGCATGTGGGAGCGCTCAAGCGATGAATTAAAGCAAAGCCTTTCTGTTTAGAAGCAGAAGGTGCTGTTGATTCAGCAAAAAATGTGAAAAGCAGGGAATTTTTGATGGAAAATTCCCTGCTTTTTGTTTATGCAAGCGCCTGAAGGGCTGTGATTATCGCTAATTTATATACATCTTCAGCGTTGCAGCCGCGAGAAAGATCGTTCACTGGAGCATTCAATCCTTGGAGAATCGGTCCGATCGCTTCAAAGTTTCCAAGTCTCTGTGCAATTTTATAGCCGATGTTTCCAGCTTCAAGGCTCGGGAATATAAATACATTGGCATCACCTTTAATTACAGATCCCGGCGCTTTCTTTTCCGCAACAGACGGCACGAAAGCTGCATCAAATTGAAACTCTCCGTCCAATATTAAGTCCGGAGCCATTTCTTTTGCCAATTCAACTGCTTTTGCCACTTTTTCTGTTTCCGGGGATGTTGCTGAACCTTTTGTCGAGAAGCTGAGCATAGCAACGCGAGGGTCGATATCAAACATTTTGGCCGTTTTCGCGCTTTCAATAGCGATCTCTGCTAACTCCTGACTGGTTGGAGCGATGTTGATCGCGCAATCAGCAAATATATATTTTTCCTCACCACGAACCATGACGAATACGCCTGATGTTTTTTTCACGTTTTGTTTCGTTTTAATGATTTGAAGAGCCGGCCGCACTGTATCTGCGGTTGAATGTGCAGCACCGCTCACAAGCCCGTCCGCTTCCCCTTTATAAACAAGCATCGTGCCAAAATAATTTTCATCCAAAAGAAGCTTCCGTGCTTCTTCTTCTGTCACCTTTCCATTGCGGCGTTCAACAAAGCTTTGAACAAGCTCTTCTATTCCACTGTAATTGGCAGGATTATATATTTTTGCACCTGCAACAGAAATATTTAAACTCTTTGCTTTTTCTTCAATTTCTGTTTCATCCCCAATTAAAATGGGCTGTAACAAATTTTCCTCTGTTAATCGGGAAATTGCTGTTAAAATTCGCTCATCCAATCCTTCAGGAAAAACAATTTTAATATTTTTTCCCGATATTTTATTTTTCAATGCTGCAAAAATGTCTGCCAAAACAAAGTCAGCCTCCTTAATCTTAAAACATTCTTTTAACACGAATTGTTCCATTCACTTTTAGCATACCCCACCTGCTCTTAAATTTAAAATTGAAATATTTCGTCATAGCGCTTTCAACGGCACTTTTTTTATTCTGTCACATAATTGTCATACTGTTTTACCCGGATATTCTCCCCTAAACTGTGGTATAGTAAACTTGTACATAGCCAATATGAGAGGTGACGAAAATGAGTGAAGAAGTTCGTTCAAATGAAGCCGTTGAAACGCTCGATGGTTGGTATTGTTTGCACGATTTCCGCTCGATCGATTGGAGCGCTTGGAAAACTTTATCTAGCGATGAACGCCAGGAAGCTATTCATGAATTTCTGAATTTGTTAGAAAAATGGAGTGCAGTGGAAAAAGACCAACAAGGCAGCCACGCTTTATATACGATCGTTGGACAAAAAGCAGATTTGATGATCATGATTCTCCGGCCAACGATGGAAGAATTGAATGAAATTGAAACGGAATTTAATAAAACAAAACTGGCTGAATATACAAGCCCTGCCTATTCATATGTTTCCGTTGTGGAATTGAGCAGCTACGTAGGCGGCGGAAATGATGAAGATCCGTATCAAAATCCATATATCCGATCTAGACTATATCCTATTTTGCCGAAATCAAAATATGTTTGCTTCTATCCGATGGATAAACGCCGTCAAGGCAATGACAATTGGTATATGCTGCCGATGGAAGAGCGCCGGAGCCTCATGAGAAGCCACGGACTTATCGGCCGCAAGTACGGAGATAAAGTAAAACAAATTATTACCGGTTCTGTCGGATTTGATGACTGGGAATGGGGCGTCACGCTCTTCTCTGATGATGTTTTGCAGTTTAAAAAGCTCGTATATGAAATGCGTTTTGATGAAGTAAGCGCCAGATACGGCGAATTTGGCTCCTTCTTTGTCGGAAACATTTTACATCCTGAAAAAATTGCAGCATTTTTACATGTATAAACCAGTACTGCTTTCAGTACTGGTTTTTTCTGCTGAAGACCTACCAATAGTAAGCAAGCAATCTAGCTGCATGCTTAATGTGCAAGAAAAAATGTCATGCTATACAGGAAGTGTAATAAATCACGATTTATCTCTTTCTTCACATGCAAAAAATAAAAGTACTGGAGATTTGAAGAAAAATTTCAATGGAAGGAATGGGCGAGAGGGTGACTTTTCCCAACACCATGCACCATGCCAAGCGCCATGGATGAATACATATATGCCACTTCTCAAAATATGGGGATGTCCAGTCAAAATCCACTGAAAATAAAACATCATAAGCATTGATATATCAGTGTTTCTAAAACATTAAAGGGGCGTCTATAAGCCGGAAAATCGACTTATTAGACAGCCCCTCATACTTTATAAGCTTCTTTTTTTCTTTTATACAGAACAAAGATGTCGGAATGAGATTTTTTTCCGAATGTCATAAAAAAGACTTCGTCGTCATACATTGGAATGAAAGATTACTATTTAGGCAATGTCTTTTAAAAAAAGGCAGGTGAAAAAATGGCTGTAATTCCCACATACTGAAGAAGATGTAAAGCTATTGGCCAGATTGATGAGAGCTGAAGCAGAAGGAGACGGAGATTTAGGCATGCTTCTTGTAGGCAATGTCGGTGTCAACCGTGTCCTTGCAGATTGTTTAGACTTTAAGGATATACGCACCGTTCGCAGTATGGTGTTTCAAAGCCCCGGAGGCTTCGAAGCCACACAGAAAGGATATTTTTATCAGGCTGCAAGGCAAAATGAAATAGACTTAGCAAGAAAAGTTTTGAAAGGAAACCGCTACAGTCCTGCAGAAACTGCTTTGTGGTTTTTTAAGCCATATGGCGATTGCCCTGCTACATGGTATAACCAATATAACTCAGGACGATATAAATCCCATTGTTTTTATAGTCCTGCACAATCTGTTTGCCCAAGCGTATATAGATTTTAGGAGGTTGAACATGAGCAACAAAAAACAGAACCAACGGCAGCAGCAGGGGTATCCAGTTCCTGCAGTTACTCCTGTACAGCCAACCTATCCGTACGGATTTTACGCGCCCAGCGGGTCTGTTATCGGCGCCCCTCCCTCAGCTCAACCAAGCGGCACCAGCGGTCAAGCTGTACCCGGAATACTTCCGCTTGAAGAATCCTATGTCGAAAACATTTTGCGCTTAAATAAAGGGAAATTGGCCACCGTATACATGACCTTTGAAAACAATCCTGAATGGCCGGCGAAAGTATTTCGCGGCGTCATTGAAGCTGCCGGAAGAGATCATCTCATTTTAAGCGACCCGCAAACAGGAAGGCGATATTTATTGCTGATGGTTTTTTTGAATTACGTCACTTTCGATGAGGAAATCGTATATACATCCCCTCAAAGTCTCGCTTCTTATCCACCAAGATAAGAAAAACGCTAGACAGAGAGAGGCCGGTAGGAATGCTGCAAGACGCTTACAATTTCTTGATCAATACCCTGCCCTCTTGTCTAGTTCTTGTCAAATAGACAAAAGTCTAAGCATCCTTGCTTCTCTAATGAAGCAAGGTTGTTCAGCTTTTCTATGAGCTTTTATTTTCATTTCGATCTTACTTATATAAATAAAAGCACTTAAATTTCAAAAACGGCCAATAAAGCTTTTTTATTTTCCCTTCGACTTAAAACGCATAATCGAGATTCAGAAAAAATTTCCGATTACCTCCCCCATTTCATCCATAGGCGTTTTCCGCATCAATGACAATCGAGTAGGAGGGAGCGATTAACTCCCGTCCTCTCACACCACCGTACGTACGGTTCCGTATACGGCGGTTCAATTAAGATCATTGACGCAAGTCTTTATAACTTCCGTGAATAGCTGTTCTCTTTATGCCAGTGGTCACTCCACCCTCCAAGAGGTCTCCCACGGGATTCACCGCTTCCTTCCTCAAGTGAGGTACTACGTTTTCTGTGTTCATCATGACTCACTGAATGCCAAGGGCTATTCTCTCTTAATTGTTCGGTCCTTCTTAGTAGTTCTAAACCAACTAATACTATGACCTCTGCTGACTTCTGACGGTTCAGCTACTTATCACTAAGTAGGTTATGAAGCGTACTTCACATATCCGCCAGACCTCCCCGGGTAAGTACATGCACTTTCACACCATCTATCCGCCTCATTTACTCGATATGACCTTCGACAGAAAGAGCTTTGTTTTGTTTGGCAAACTCACTCAATCATACCTAGCCTTATATGAGGTTCATGTTCCTCAGACCGGAAGTTTGCCGCTCGCTTCCTTCAGATTCCGCGTCACCACGGACACCCTTGCGTTAAGCTAACTGCTACTTCTGCCTTCGCAGCTCGGGACTTTCACCCTATAGATTACACCCATGCCGGGCGCACCAATAAAAAAACCGGGCGTGAAAATTCCACGCCCAGTTTCTTCTACCAGAATTTAAATCCCGGTGAACTTGGTGCATTTTCAATGATATCGATGACCGGTACTGTATAAGCGATTACAATTAGCACAACAGACAGACCGATCCAAATTTTCCAATTTTCTAGAAGCAATGGCGTTTTTTCCGCATCTTCATGAACTTCACCAACTGGAAATTCTTCCGTTCCTTTTGGAGCAGCCACTGCCAAATTTATAACAATATAAAGAATCATCAAAATGGCAACGAATAAGATGGCTCCGCCAACCGCCATGATAGTTTGATAAGACATCCATTCCAACGCCTGCGGATGGTCTCCATATGTTGTATAAGCGGTCCGCCGAGGAGCTCCAAACAGACCAACTGTATGCATGGCTCCTGACATTAGGAACATACCGATGCACCAGAAAACGGTTTGAATGATCCCTAATTTATTTAATCGCGGTGTTAACGTTCTGCCTGTTAAATGAGGAACCAACCAATAGGAAATACCAAAAAACGTCAACGCTACAGTGGTGGCCACTGTTAAATGGAAATGTCCTGTTACCCATAAAGTGTTATGAACGACTTGGTTCATTTGGTTACTTGCATTAATGATTCCGCCTGCTCCGCCAGGAATAAAAACGAGCATTCCCATAAACGGTGCAAAAAAGCGAACATCTGTCCACGGAAGCTTTTTCACCCAGCCAAACAGTCCGCTGGCCCCTTTTTCTCTTCCGCTTATTTCAAATGTTGCAAACAAAGCGAAAGCTGTCATTAAAGATGGAACAATGACCATAAACGTCAACACAATTTGCAAAAACTTCCAAAACGGAGTGATCCCAGACTCTAGTATTTGATGATGGAAGCCGACTGGGATGGAAAAAAGAACAAACAGTACAAACGCCAGTCTTGCAAGCGAATCGCTGAAAATTTTCCCGCCTATTATTTTTGGAATGATGACGTACCAGCACATATAGGCAGGCAATAACCAGAAATACACTAATGGATGGCCGAAATACCAAAAAAGTGTTCTGCTTAACAGCACATTGATTTTATCGACTAACCCGAAGGACCAAGGAATAAACTGGAATAATACCGTTACTGCTACGCCCAATGTTGCTATGATCCATAAAATCATTGTGGCAACTGCCATAAAGCTTAATAGAGGAGACGGCTTTCCTTCATTTTTCTTTTTCCAGACAGCGTATTGGCTAAACATGCCAGCTCCGCTTACCCAGCTGCCGACTACAACAAGCGTCAGACCGATATAAAACCATGGCGATGCTTTAAGTGGTGCATAAAAAGTGTATAGAACGGTCGCTTTATTTAATAAGATCATAACCGTTGTAATCGCTGTTCCAATCGTCATAAGCCAAAAGCCGATCCAACCCGCCTTTTTGGCAAACGGAGTTAAATCACCTGTCGTCCGACTCATGGAAGCATATAAAAAACCAATGATAAAAAATGTTGTAAAAACAAGTGCCAACAAAACGCCATGAGCAGTCAAAAGCTGATAATACCCGATCCCTGCCGGAAGCTCAAGCGTTCCGCTTCTAACAAAAGCCTGCAATAACCCGGCAATCGCTCCTAAAAACAATGCAATATAACCAACTGCAATATGGGCGAGCGCCAGCTTTCCATCGTTTGGGTGAAGCGCTGTATTTTTCATGCTTTTGTCACCTCAATTTTCGTGCTCATCATTTGGTGCCCAGTACCGCAATATTCGTTGCAAATTATTAAATAGCTGCCGGGTTTATGGAATGTATGTGTAAGCGAATTCACATGTCCCGGGGTCACCATCATGTTGACATTTGTGCCAACGATTTCAAGGCCATGAACAACATCTTTGCTTGTCACGATAATATGAACTTTTGCTCCCTCCGGTATTTTTATGTCATTCGGCATAAAGGCAAAAGCTTGAGAAACTATAACAAGTTCGTATTCGTTGTCTCCAATTTTCTTTAAGCCTGGTTGATTAAACGGCTCTGTCGTGTCTACTTTTTGCGGATCCAATGTGGTCAGATCACTCGGCGGATGATGACCTTGTGCAAATGCACTGATGCCCACGATTGTTAAAAACATCACAAGCGTACCTATACCTATTAATAGCCAAACCTTTTCAAGTCTGTGCAAATGCAAGATGATCCCCCTCCTTTATAATCGTTGAATAAATAAGTAGTAAACTCCAAACCAAGAAAGTATTAAAAAAAGAGCCAGCATAAGAACAGATAAAAAAGTGCCAAATAACGAATATTCTTTCTTTTGAGCAATTTCCTGCTCTTTTTTATCGGAGATGAATTCTTTTGCCACCCATAACACCACCTTTTCTTCTTTTAAAAAAATTGTAGTTTAGCTTACGTTAGTCAATCTGTGAAAAAAATCACATTTTCCATAGTACTTTTTGACAGTATGTTGAACAAAAAACATTGCATTCACACTGAATCTTCTATCATTAGGAAGCTAGGAGCCAAAATGAACGGGACACATTTTTGGATGAAGCTCTGGCTATGACCTTTGAATCGGTTAAGAAGGTCGCCCTTTCATTTCTTTGCACAAAAAAAAAACGCCTGTCCCGATATAGTAGACAGACGTTTATATTTACATATATTTAACTGCAGCAACAGCAAGAAGAACCCATGCAATTAAAAATGAAATGCCTCCAAGCGGCGTAATTGCACCTAACACTTTGATCTGCGTCACACTTAATATATACAGGCTTCCGGAAAACAGGAGAATACCGATGAGCATCAGCCACCCGGCCCAATTTGCATAGCCTGCCTGCGGATGCTGCTGCAAAAACAGAGCCGTGACAAAAAGGCCTATCGAATGGAACATTTGATATTGTACACCTGTTTGCCATGTCTCCAAATATTTTTGCGGAATTTTCCCTTCCAAACCATGGGCGCCGAATGCTCCTAAAGCTACAGACAAAAAAGCACCGACGGCTCCAAGAATGAAAAATATTTTCATCATCTTCACCCCTTTTTCCCTTCATCTTACCTTATCGTCCGTTTTTTTTAAATGAAGATTTTACAGATGACAAGATTTTGTTAGAAATCAAAAATAGATTCTCCATTTGCATCGTCTTCGACCAACAAACGTTCTTTCATTGTCAGCGTTTTGCTGTTTGCATTTCCGATCATTTTTTCCAGCTCTAATGGAGTTATTTCACTTTCGCTTTTTGGCTCTTGAATAGCTGAAAAATCATAATTTTCCTCTTGTTGATCCAAAATAACATCACATAAAGAACGGATGACAAGAAGCCGGGCTTTTAGATCATGAGGTGTTCCTGCTGCCTTTGCCTTTTTCAGTTCCTCCTCCATTTTTCCTATTATGCTTGAGACCGGTATATTCAACTCCTATCGCTCCTTATTGAAAGATAATGATCTTGCTTTTTTTATCATATTTGATTTTTTCCTTATTGACAAACTTGTCTGCTTCATTCACTTTTCATAACAAACTTGTTACAATAAGTAAGGAATTTTTGAGCACAAGGAGGGCCTGCAGATGGACAATCAATATTTGCAAACAATAAACGGCGATTTATGGTTAACAGAAGATGAAAGAGAAAATTTAAAAATCAGCTATAGAATCAAAGAAGTGCTTTTTTCAAAGCAATCCCCTTTTCAACATGTTATGGTATTGGATTCATATGATTTTGGCCGCATGCTAGTGCTAGATGGAGTTGTGCAAACCACTTCTATTGATGGGCATATATATAATGAAATGATTTCCCATATCCCGCTCAATCTCCACCCAAATCCGGAAAAAGTGCTGATCATCGGCGGCGGAGACTGCGGTGTTGCCAGAGAAGTATGCAAATATGATTCAGTGAAGGAAATCGATATGGTGGAAATTGACGAGCTTGTCGTTTCCGCATGCAAGGAGCATCTGCCTGAAGTGTCAGGAAACTTAAGCGACCCGCGCGTAAATTTCTTATTTATTGACGGCGTGAAATATGTAGAAAACAAACAAAATGAATACGATGTGATCATTGTTGATTCTTCTGACCCGATTGGACCGGCAGAACAGCTGTTTTCAAAAGATTTTTATACCAACCTATATAAAGCGTTAAAAGACGATGGCCTCATGGTATGCCAAAGTCAATCGCCTGTTTTCCACTTGGATGTTTTAAAACGGTCTTATAGCCATATTCAATCTTTATTCCCGATTACAAAACTATATACAGCTGTTGTTCCTACATATCCGGGAGGACTATGGAGCTTTACAATCGGATCGAAAAAATATGAAGATGTAAAGTCGGACAATTTTTCGAAAGATACAAAATATGTAAATCAAGCTATTCTCGAAGGGTGCTTTAAGCTTCCTGAGTTTTTGCAGCAAGCATTGAAATAATGGAGCTGGCCCAAAAGTCATTGAAAGTTTGCTTTTTGGGCCTCTATTTGTTTTGACAAAAAAACACACTTTCTAGTAAAAATGCAAGCGTCAAACGAACAATTAAGAAAGAACTGTGTGCTGCAAAATAAAGTACATAATATTGCAATCAGACAAAGACGAGAATTTGCTTAAAGAAACGCAAAAAGTGAGAGGCGATGGTAAAGCACCTCTCACTTAGATAAAATCTCTTTTGCAACTGGGAATTCGCCTATTTGCTCATATTTTTGAAGCAGTTGTTTTGAGTTTGGGTAACGCCTAATACCTCAATCAATCTGGAATGAAATTCTTCTAGGCTAGGCACTTTACCTTCTTGCATATACTCTTTTTGAATTTTGAGAAGGAAAAATGCGATCTCTGCCCGCTCCTCACCATTTAAATCTTTTTTCAGAGCAACGTAATCAATATTAATAATAAGCCAGGAGATATCTTTTGATTACCAATAATCTTTATTAATAGATTTTTAAAAGCTCTACCTAATAATTTAAGTTATAAATTTCTTTATCTAACCTTTCTACCTGATTCTAAAAAATTTCAATCATTCCGAGCTATTTCTATCATCCATACTCGATCTCCTCCTGTTCTTTTCTTTCAACTGGACGAAAGATCAGAATCACTTCTACAATGGCTTTAGCTCCAATTCTTATAGCTGTGGCTCCAAGCGGCTTCTTCATAGCATCGTATCCGAAAAAAGAGCCTTTTGTCCGACGAGGGTGCACAAATCTATTCTTGAAGAAAAACCGAGGCAGAAAGTGCGCCCCGTCATATTAAAGGCAATCGGTCGTTCCGCAGATTTTCTTTTCGAGGGCTTTCGAAAGTCCAAACGGAGTTGGAATTGTGGCCATGGAACACAATCTATTGAAAGCGTCCGGAAAATCATTCACTTTCAACAGAATCTCCAAAAAAATAAAAAGACGGATGAAGAAAAACTTTATGATGTTTCTTCATCCGTTTTATTTTTGGATAGTCCCTTTTTCATGTTTCCACTTATCACGCAAACGGCAGGCAGCAATTAAATGTCATTATCGCTGATGCACCAGTCAATTTCTTCTGATCCGATGGACTTTAAAAATTGATTTGCTTTAGAAAAAGGCCTGCTGCCAAAAAAGCCTCTGTTTGCCGAAAATGGCGATGGATGCGGCGACTCAATGACAAAATGCTTATTCATGTTAATCATTTCTTTTTTCGCCTGTGCATGCCTTCCCCATAAAATAAAGACGACTGGACGCTCTCGCTCGTTTAAACAGCTAATCACTCGATCGGTAAATTGTTCCCATCCTTTTCCTTTATGAGAATTGGCTAGTCCCTGCCTTACCGTCAGCACAGTGTTCAATAATAGAACACCTTGCTTCGCCCATTTGACAAGATGACCGTGGTTTGGAGGCTTGCAGCCGAGATCGTTCTCAAGCTCGATGAAAATATTTTTCAGAGACGGCGGCTGAGCGATCCCCGGCTTTACGGAAAAGCTTAATCCATGTGCTTGATTTGGTCCATGATACGGATCTTGGCCTAAAATGACAACCTTTACTTCTTCATAAGGCGTGTAATGCAAAGCATTAAAAATGTCGTACATATCCGGATAAATCGTATGATGGGCATATTCCTGCTTCAAAAATTCCCGCAGCTCTTTGTAGTATGGCTTTTCAAACTCTTCTTTCAACAGTCCCCACCAATCATTTTTTAAAATCTGCTTCAACGTTTGCCACCCTCTTAGCTTCTACTGATCTATCACTATTTTTAATGTTATGATGATTCGGCTTTTTTTGTCAAAGGGTGACAGCTGTCGCTAATATTTTGCAAAATGTTCCACATGAAACATTAAGGCTTTCGACAGAAGCAAGAGGGCAAAAATCGCAGTAAAGACTGAAATATCAACTTTTTTGCCGTTCCCATTATAAAGTGAGAAGCTTGGTGCCCTAAATGTACGAAAAACATTTGATGCATTTTTATCACGTTTAAACAAGCCGGAATGCTCCAAGATAACGCAAATGTTCTGACGATTCTATTGATTTTCGTCTGTTAGAAACTCGCAGGTAAACGGAATATCCATTCATTTTTAACAATTACCGAATAGCCAAATGAGACAAAGCTCGTCATTGAAAAAATGCTGAAACAGACGGACAAGGCCTACGACATCAAAGGTGCTGCCCCCCTCGATGCTTTAATGTGGCAGACGCCCATAAGGAAGGCATTTTAGGCGAGGGTCATGATCCTGAGGCACACCTCATCCCAATCATTTGCTAGAAGAGGTTTCGAGCTTGATGTCGATACACAAGACGGAAATAATTTTTTTGCTTACTCCTTTATTAAGTTCACAAAAAAATTATTTATGTTTCTTTTTGATTACAAATTTTTTCGTAATTGCAGCTTTTTTTGAATAGTTCTTTGCATAAGCACATAATTTTATAAAGAGAATGGACAGAAAGGACAGGTTTAAAAACATATGAGCATAAAGAAAATCTATATAGGTATCGCATTTATTTCTTGTTTCTTTTTTATTCTTTCATCACCAGTTGCAGCTGAACAAAAGATTGATGGTCAGCTGATCATAATAAACAAGAGCGTAAATAAACTGGCATTTTTTGAAGACGGAATTCTTCAAAGAGTATTTCATGTTGCAACAGGAAAATATGCTCAGCTAACTCCAGAAGGCATTTTCCCCATTGTCACAAAAATTAAAAACCGCCCTTATTTTAAAGAAAAGATTCCAGGAGGAGACCCGAGAAATCCATTGGGTGATCGCTGGCTTGGTCTTGATGCTTTAGGATATTATGGAAATAATTTTGCCATTCACGGCAATAATAATCCAAGATCGATTGGAACGTATGCAAGCAGCGGATGTGTCCGCATGCATAACGCCGAAATTCGCTGGCTCTTTGAAAAAGTTGAGCTGCATACGCCAGTCATTATTCTCAAATCCAATAAAAGCTTTGACGTTATTGCAAAAGAGCACGGATATTATACTGAACAAGGGGTTCCTGTCACTATTCGGAATGGAAGAGTGCTGTTTGCAAGGGAACAGTTAACGAAATCACCCGAAAATATGTATTCACCGCAGGGAGCTTTTGCTAAACAATAAACCATGGGGCGGAGACGGAGCAGGCAGCTGAATTACTCCGTTCCACTCAAAAGGTTTGCTGAATTAGACGAAATCGGGAAAGTATTGAGCATTTAGTCTCTCCGTTCCATGCGAAGCCAGTTGCAACATCGGGAGTGATCACGCTTCTTCTTGATGTTTCATAAAATCAACAGTTGCGATGATGCCTTGTTCGTAAGGAGTTTTTGGCAGCGGCCCGATTCTTTTTTCAAATTTTTCACCCGATAATACGACAGGCTCTTCGACTAAGTACATCATTTCAACCATTTCCTTCATCATCGGGCTGAATAACCCTAAAAAATAAATCATCGATTTCGTGACAACACTTACTTTCTTTTCATATTGAAGCTTTTCCCTCAAGATTTGAATAATTTCCCGCCCGGAAATAACTCCCGCCCCCGGTATATTCCAGTGCTCATGATAGGTATCGTCCCTTAATGCAAGCTCAACTAAAGCTTTGGCACCGTCCGGCAAAAAAATATATTCCCTCGGTATATTTAAATCCCCGATAAATTGAGATCGTTTATTTTGGACAACTTTTTTTAACGTATGATGCAACAATGTTTTTTCCCCACATGGACCGTAAAAATCGGGGAAGTGAGCGATTAAGTAGTCTACTCCGCTCTTTTCCACCATTTCAGCAAGCCGCAATCGTATTTTTCCTTTTTTAGTATGAGGATTTTTCGGATCAGTCTCGGACATTGTTTTTCCATTTGACCGTCCATATGCATAAATATTATCAACGACAACAAGCTTAGCTTTTTCTTTTTTTGCTGCCGCCAGCACATTTTCCATGATGATCAGTAGATCTCTCTCCCACTGCGGATACGGTATGTTAATGGCATGGAAAATCCATTCCGCACCTTCGCATGCTTGCAAGATGCTGGATCGATGGAGGGCATCTCCAGCGACAATGCTGACGCGATCGTTCAAACGGTGAAGCATTTTTTTCATTTTTTCTGTATTGCGGGCTACGCCGACAACCTCAATATTCTCTCTATTCAGCAATTCATGAACTAAATTGTAGCCCATTCCGCCTGATGCACCTAAAATAACCGCTTTTTTCATCCTTTTTACCTCCGATCTTAAAATTAACCATTGGTCAATAATATGCAAAAAAGTAAATAAGCTTAAGTGCTTATTACTTTTTTCAACTTAAAAATCCTTTGATTAAAAAAGCAACATATTGTTCAGCAAGTCCTTCCATATCTTTATACTCAGCATCGGTCTGTACATATTTCGTTACAAAACCGCTTACTGCAAGAAACAAACACCAAATGACTGTTGGATTTGCTTTATCTGGAGCAAACTGAAAAATAGCCTGCGCAAAACGTTCATATGACTTATTCGGCTCTTGCTCCATCAGCATATCAAGCTCGAGATTTTTTGTTAAAAACATCAGCTTATAATGACTTTTATATGTCAGCCCGAATTCAATAAACTTTAACAAGATCGTTTTTACAGCTTCTTCTTTAGAAGCATACGAGGCTTGCAGCACTTTTTCTAACAGCCCGTCTAAAAATTGAAAATCCGTCTGCACAATTTTATAAAAAAGCTCTGCTTTATTTTGAAAATGATAATAAAGCGCTCCATGTGTGCAGTGCAATTCTTTGGCGATTTCTCGCATGGAAACATGTTCATATCCTTTTATGACAAAAAGCTCTCTAGCAGCATTCATAATTGCCTCTTTCGTTAATTCAGTGTCTTTTTTTCTAGGAGCCAATTGTTCCATTCCTTTCTTAACAACAACAAGCGTGCCTCTGATTTTGGCGTGTTGGCATTTAGCTGCATTCTTATTTATTAACCGATGGTTAATTATATTTTAATCCTTTTTTCGTTTTTAAGCAAATGTTTTTCTCTTCTTATGATACAAACTGCTATAATGTTGTTATAAAATCTTTACAGCTGGATGGAGGTAACAAAATGACAATGAAAAAAGCCTTGACGATCGCAGGTTCCGATTCCAGCGGTGGAGCAGGTTTACAAGCGGACTTAAAAACGTTCCAAGAATACGGAGTTTATGGAATGACTGCGGTCACTACAATTGTAGCAATGGATCCTCATAACGGATGGCAGCATCAAGTATTCCCTATTGAAATCGATACCATAAAGGCCCAGCTCGCAACGATTATAGAGGGAGTCGGTGTAGATGCCATGAAAACCGGAATGCTCCCGACAGCAGAAATTGTCGAGCTGGCAGCAGATACAATTAAAAAATATAATTTAAAAAACACGGTCATCGACCCTGTCATGGTATGCAAAGGGGCAGATGAAGTGCTTTATCCCGATCATGCGGAAGCGATTCGCAATTCTCTGACAAAAGTCGCGACGGTTATTACTCCAAATCTCTTTGAAGCAGGGCAATTGAGCGGGTTAGGTACTATTCAAACGGTCGATCAAATGAAAGAAGCAGCTGCCATTATTCATGATCTTGGTGCAAAATATGTTTTGGTGAAAGGCGGCGGAAAGCTTGAACATAAATATGCTGTTGATGTTTTATATGACGGAAAGGATTTTGAAATCCTAGAAGGCGAACGAATCGACACAACCTATACACATGGTGCTGGGTGCACATATTCAAGCGCGATTACAGCTGAACTAGCAAATGGCAAAACGGTTAAAGAAGCCGTTTATTCCGCCAAAAAGTTTATTACAGCAGCCATCCGCCATTCCTTTCCTTTAAATCAATATGTCGGCCCAACTTGTCATGCCGCATTAAGATTATACGAATAAATAATAGAGCCGAATCGATTAGCTCACGACCATTGTGGCTGTTCGTTCGGCTCTTTTCATGTTAATAATCCATATTTTTAACTTTTTGCTTTACTTCCTCAATATTTCTCATTTTATTTTCCCAGCACAATTCGCTCAGATCAACAGGGTATTCGGCAGGATTTAAAATGCGTTTATATTCATCCCATAACAGCTCCAAATTTTCTTTTACATATGACCGGATTTCTTCCAATGAAGGACATTCATACGTAAGCTCGCCATCAACAAAAATATCGTGATGCAAATCCTTTGCCGTAAAATCGGTTACATATTTTTTGATAAATGTATGGACAGGATGGAACATTTTCAGCCGCTTTTCTTTTTGCGGCTGTTCAAAATGTAATGTAATATAATCTCCTTCAGCCCTCTTATCCTTGTTGTTGATAATTCGATATACATTTTTCAAGCCTGGTGTTGTCACTTTTTCCGGATTTGATGAAATTTTTATTGTATCGACTAATTTGCCGTCGTCCCCTTCAATGGCAACCAATTTGTACACAGCTCCCAATGCAGGCTGGTCGTAGGCGGTAATTAGCTTCGTTCCAATCCCCCACACATCGATTTTCGCTCCTTCAGCTTTTAAATTGACAATCGTATGTTCATCAAGATCGCTCGAAGCTATAATTTTTGCGTTATGGAAACCAGCATCATCAAGCATTTTTCTCGCTTTTTTGGACAGATATGCCAAATCCCCGCTGTCAAGGCGAATACCGATAAAATTAATTTTATCGCCAAATTCTTTTGCGACCCGAATGGCATTCGGAACACCGGAGCGAAGCGTATCATATGTATCCACCAAAAAAACGCAGTCTTTATGAGTACTTGCATATTTACAAAATGCAACATATTCATCACGATACGTTTGAACAAATGCATGTGCGTGGGTTCCGGAAACAGGAATTCCGAAAATCTTCCCTGCTCGGACATTGCTTGTCCCATCGAAGCCGGCAATATAAGCTGCACGGGTTCCCCAAATAGCTGCATCCATCTCATGGGCTCTTCTTGTTCCAAATTCAAGCGCTGATTCATTTCCAATAATTTGTTTAATTCTTGAAGCCTTTGTTGCGATAAGCGTTTGATAGTTCACAATATTTAAAAGAGCTGTTTCAATAAGCTGCGCTTCCCCTAGAGGGGCTTCCACACGCAAAATCGGTTCATTTCCAAATACAAGCTCTCCTTCTTTCATGGACCGAATCGTGCCGGTAAAACGAAGGTTCTCCAAGTAACGGATAAAATCTTCTTTGTAATTCAGCTCTTCCCTTAAATAAGCAAGGTCCTCTTCTGTGAAGCGGAAATTTTGTATATAATCAATAATTCGTTCCAGGCCGGCAAAAACAGCGTAACCGCTCCCAAAAGGAAGTCTTCTAAAAAACAACTCAAAAACTGCCTTTTTTTGGTGGATGTCATCCCTCCAATACGATTCGACCATGTTGATTTGGTATAAATCGGTATGGAGCATCAAACTATCATCATTATACATTTTCATCATCATGAAACCCCCATAATATTTAATCGCTGTCTGTTCCATACGGAATGTTGAAATGTCCAAGAGGCCCATTTGTGTCTAGCGGCGATGACAGATGGATGAAGCCTGTTCAGCAAAAATTTGAAACCTTTCAGAGCGGGCATCCCCTTCAAGCTTCCTTGCAATCTATCAGATCTTTCTAACGGGCTTAATCGTTGAAACAAATCTCAAGGACGAATCTCCATTATATTATGAAAGCACTAACCGTATTGTACTCCTTTCTATACCGTCATTCAATATTTGCCAAAATTAGTGTCCATTTTAAAAGCCGAAATTACCTAATCCTGCTTCTTTTACTATGAGAGGGTGATTTTGGCAAATTTTTCAAATAATCGGGATAATCCGTAATAATTCCATCGACATTCATGGCCATCAAATGTTGAATATCGTGTATATCTCTAGCTGTATAAGGCATAATTTTCATGCCGCTCTGATGAATCATATAAACTAATTTAGGGGTTACAAGCGCTTTATTCGGATTGATATATGTCGCAAATGCTGCATATTGTTGTAAATGCTCCTCCGTAATAGCGCCATGTCTATATCCGATGAGCACTCCAAGAGAAATCGACGGCAAGACACTGTGGAATTCCTGTAAAAAAGCGGTATCAAAGGATTGAACGACCACATTCAGTTGCTGATCCCCTTTTTCGATCAGTTCTTTTGCCAACCTCTCTACAATGCCGAACTGCTTTTTCGGTTCTTTAACTTCTATTAAAAAATTGATCTTCCCCCTGTATTTCTTAAGGACATCGCATAAAAGCGGTATTTTTTCTCCGGAAAATTTTCGATGAAACCAGGCTCCAGCATCAAATTGTTTTAGTTCTTCATATGTGAAATTTTTAACTAAACCTGACCCGTTTGTTGTACGATCAATCGTTTCATCATGAATAACAGCGAGCAACCCGTCTTTCGTCATCCGTACATCCAATTCTAAATAATCCGCCTTCATGTCAATAGCGAGATCAAAAGCTGCAAATGTGTTTTCCGGAGCATATCCAGATGCTCCCCGATGTGCGACGGTAATTGTTTTGTTAGGCTCTTTTTGAAAATGAAATATTTTATAAAAAAAGCGGTGAACATAATAACGAACATAATCAAGCATGCATAACCATCCCCGTTTTTTTAGATTTATACTAAATAACAATCACTTACATTAATTTATAACATTTTTTTTACAATTTTATTTTTCTTTTGCAGGATATTTCGTTTTGGAATAGAATAGTATTTAGAATATAAAAAATTTTTAATTAACGCATCTTACAACACACCATTGTTTCCAGCCTGCACCTCATGATGAGAAGTTTTGGCCAAATCTCCTCTTCATAACACCCATTTCGCTTTTGTCCCGGATTATGCCCTATGCAAAAAATCTTAAGTTCAAGGAGAGTGATGGGATGATTAGAAAAGACGTGATGACAAAAACATGGGGAAATAAAGAAATTGTGACAAGTCCGTTTTATGGTGTCATAAAAAAAATTATGACCGAAGCAAAAAACCGGATTTATGAATGGGAACCGTTGTTTACCATTCAAACGGATGAGGGTACTCTTGTCCAAATCAGCGTCGGTATTGGAGGAATCATTGACAAGCTGTTCGTCAAAGAGGGAGATCGGGTTATTCCTGGAGCAGTCTTAGCATATATTGATGAAGATTTAATAGTCACTGGCAGCGATTAAGAATTAGGACCCCTAAGAAGAAAAAAGGGGTCCAGTAATAGCTACTTGTATTGAGCAACAATTTTTCTCAACCGGTTATTTAACGATTTAAGCATCCAATCCCGAAAGATCTCCTGTTTTTCTTCCAATGTTAAATAATACTCGGCGCCAGCTCTCCCCTTTGCAAGATCCGTTATATGTTTAATTGACAAGGCAGCAGCAACGGAAATGTTTAAGCTTTGCACAAATCCTTTCATAGGAATTACAAACGTTCTGTCAGCCATGTCAACCGCCTCTTTTGAAACACCGCTATGTTCATTTCCAAAAACAAGGACAGTCGGTCTGCTTACATCAAGCTTTTCAAGAGGAACAGCCTGTTCACTCAAATGGCTAACATATATTTGATATCCTTTCTTTTTTAATTGACTGATGGCTGCACAAATATCTGATTGATAATCAATTGTCAACCATTTGTCTGCACTTTTCGTCACCAATTCATTAGGGGCAAAAGGCGCTCTTCCGGTTACAACCGTTACATTCTGCACGCCAAAAGCTTCGGCAGAACGAAGAACAGCCGCTTGATTATGGCCGTCATCCACCGCTTCCAACAATATGGAAACGTAACGAGTCCGTTCCTTCAATACCTCATATAAACGATTCAGCCTTTCCGGCACAATCATATCAAGAATTTGGCGATCCTCATCATTTACAATCTTCTCTTTCAGCAATAATTCCACAATATTATTTTCTTTATTAACATTCACATCCCTTTACCTCCTTGAAAGCACGTGCGGGCAAGAAGATCGAACGTTCTCATTTATTATACGTCTTCTCCAAAAAAAATCTACCTCCTATAGCTGGACACGTTATAGATCAGGTTAAATATAAACAGTTTATCCACATTATCTTTGTACTGTTTCGTTCGTACTCATTAGGCAAAAACCCAAAGTATAAACATTTGTTTTTTAAAAGAAGAGAATTTCCGCAAAGCTTCTTTGTATATATCAACGTATATTCACAGGAAATCCCCCTACTATAAACAGCTTTTACACATATTTTATCCACATATCCACATTAGCTATCCACATTTCGTATTGGCACATTTGTTCCCTACTACATATATGATTAAATAATTCACATTTGTTGATAAACTTATCCACTTATGCACAGTTTACAAACAGAAAACACTCAATTGCTTGTTTTGAACAAAAAAATCCCGAAAAGAGGTTTCGTAACCTTTTTTCCGGACGCGCTTATGTTAATAGTGATGTTGATGGCCAAAGGACATAACCCATATAGACCCTGCAACAATGACAATGGCGATATAGATCCCGTAATAAATCATTGTTGCCTGCCAAGAACCGCTTTCCCTCAGGTGGACCGCCGATCAATTGTTTTTTCAGGGTATTTTTCCTATATTCCCCAAATAAAAGATAATGGGAGAGTGTTTTCAAGGAGCAAAACTGGATAAGCCGAAAAATGACGGTTTCCATTCATTATTTCAAAAGCTTATAACCGATTTATCATTCTAGATGTGCTTAAGTAAGAAAAGAAGAAATGGGTAAGCAGCCGGTCTCAAATCTTAGAAGCGAATGCCAGAACCTTGCCTGGAAAGGGGAAAAATAAACAAATTCATGCTGAAAAGAAGAATCGGGATCAATGACAAAAATACGATTTTCTGTTCAAAAATAAAGCTCCTATCTTCATAAAATCGAGATAGGAGCTGAAGCTTCAGTTTAAATTCAATCCTTTTTGCTCAACAAATTGCTTCATGTACATTCTTGTCGGATTCGAAAGCATGCGAGCCATTTGACCAGTCCAAGTATCTTTGCGAATCCCGTTTGTTCGCTGATCATAATAATTGGATACTATTTCATTATATTGTTCAAGCTCGCGCACATATGCTTCTTGATCTTGCTTATATTCTTCCTCATGATAAATATGCTCAAAAGGTATTCTTGGTTTTTTCGCCGTTTCTTTTGCAGGGTAGCCGACAGTTAATGCAAAAAGAGGGATGACCTTGTTTGGAATTTTCAACAGCTTCGATACTTCTTCTAAATTATTGCGGATGCCTCCGATGTAGCAAATGCCGAGTCCCATTGACTCAGCCGCTAACGCAGCATTTTGAGCGGCCAGTGCAGCATCAATGAGAGCTACCATAAATTTTTCAGTGCTCCTCAATGAATCTTCTACATTTTTGCCTTCCATTTCACCAATGACTTCATGACGGTGCAAATCAGCGCAAAAAATAAATAAATGTCCGCTCTTCTCTACGTAAGCTTGGTTTCCTGCCAGTTCAGCGAGCTTTTTTTTCGTTTGTATATTTTTCACCCCGATAATGGAATAGGCTTGCATGTAACTTGAAGTTGAAGCGGCTTGGGCGCATTCGACAATTAATCGGATTTGCTCATCTGTCAAAGGCCGATCCTCAAAATGACGAACGGAACGGTGATTTAAAATGGTTTTGATAATGTCGTTCAACATAATCATCCTTTCTATGATCCCACTTATTTTTTGAAAAATCACACTTCTTCCAATCCAAGTATTAACATGAAAATGCTGCTCTTTCAAATGATTCGTATTGAAAAATACGTTTTTTATAGCTCCTTTTTCAGTGAAAGCTCCAAGCACCTAATTTTACCATCGCAACGCTCCTGTATTGTAAACAACAAAATTTTTCGAATTTACGTTATTAGAAAAATTAAATTTTAAAAACGACCCTATAAACATTTCACAATTTGTATGTGAATTCCTACTTCTGTCCATTGATTTCCCAAAATAGGGCAGCACTTTTCTGAACTTAAAAAATAGGGATTGAAAAAACAAAAAAAATCATCTATTCTGATAATTATAGTTTCATATAGTGTTCCAAGCAGCAGGTGCGTCATATTGCATCCGGCAATATGCGCTTAAAAGGGAAGATTGGTGAAATTCCAACACGGTCGCGCCACTGTGATGGGGAGCTTTCGGCCAACATCCACTGTTTCAATTTTGAAATGGGAAGGAGGATCGAAAGCGATGATCCTAAGTCAGGAGACCTGCCTGTTGTATGCACTGCCACCTACGCGTCATAGGGAGGAGTGATGAAGCCATGTTGAGATTTAAGCCCTTCATGTATCTCAACACGAGTTAGAGTCCACAATTCCCTCTTTTACGCGTAAAAAGAGGTTTTTTTATTTATGTGTTGAGATACAAATCAAATGGGGGTGTCAATATTGACATTAATTAGTTCAAATCTTGGCTATCCAAGAATTGGTGAAAGAAGAGAATGGAAAAGAGCGCTGGAATCATTTTGGAACGGAAACATTTCAGAAAGCAGCTTGGAGGAAACATTAAAAGATATACGTCTTCTCAATCTGAAAAAACAGAAGGAAAAAGGAATAGACCTGATTCCTGTCGGAGATTTTTCATTATATGACCATGTCCTCGATACTGCTTTTATGTTTGGGTATATTCCTTCTAGATTCCAGCATATGGAGCCGACTTCATTAAAAACATATTTTGCAATGGCTAGAGGCTCTGATGAAGCAGAAGCAATGGAAATGACCAAATGGTTCAACACAAACTACCATTATATTGTTCCGGAGCTTGAAAATAAAACGCCGGTGTTAGTTAAGAACCGTCTGCTTGAACTTTTTCAGGAAGCGAAAAACGAGCTGAATATTGAAGCAAAACCGGTTTTGCTAGGTCCAATTACTTTTTTAAAGCTGGCAAAACAATACGATCAACACGATTTCCATAAACATTTGTCTGCTTTAATTCCTGTTTACGTCCAATTGTTGACGGAACTTGCTCAGGCCGGTGCGAAATGGGTGCAAATTGATGAGCCGATTCTTGTACAGGAGCTAGATGATTCATCGATTCCTTTGTTTAAAGAGGTATACGATGCTTTCCACAAAGCGCTTCCTTCGTTAAATATCATTTTGCAAACATACTTTGAAAGTATAACCCATTATCAAGAAATTGTGTCTCTTCCTGTCGCTGCAATTGGCCTGGACTTTGTACATGATCATGGCGTCAATCTGTCGAACATCAAAACGCTCGGCTTTCCGAAAGACAAAATTCTCGCAGCTGGTTTGATCGACGGCCGCAACATTTGGAAAGCATCCTTAGTATCGAAAGCTAAGGAAATCGATGATCTTGCGCAATATGTAGATATTGACAGATTGATCATTCAGCCTTCTTGCAGCTTGCTTCATGTACCTGTCACAGTTCAAAACGAACAGAGCTTGCCGTCCATATTGAAAAATGCTCTTTCCTTTGCTGATGAAAAATTGGATGAAGTAAATGAACTCGCTCAATATGCAAAAGGGAAAAGAACGATCGATGATTTAAAACAATATGACCGCTCTTATACGGATTTTATCCATTCTTCCTTTCGGACAAATGAGAAGGTTCAAGAGGCCGCCAAAAATATCGGAGCATATCCAACGAAACGCTTGGATTATACCGAACGGCAAAAACTGCATAAAAAAAGATGGAATCTGCCGATTTTACCAACTACTACGATCGGAAGCTTTCCGCAGACGAAAGAAATCCGGCAAATCCGCTTAAAATGGCGGAAAGGCGAATATACAAACAAGCAGTATGAATCGGTCATCAATAATGAAATAAAAAAATGGATTGACATTCAAGAGCAGCTCGGTTTAGACGTATTCGTCCATGGGGAATTTGAACGGACCGATATGGTCGAATTTTTCGGGGAAAAATTAAATGGAATTGCTGTTACGAATAACGGCTGGGTGCAATCATACGGGTCACGATGCGTGAGACCGCCGATTATTTACGGAGATGTAGCATTTGATCAGCCGATGACCGTAAAAGAAAGCGTATATGCACAATCACTGACAAGCAAGCCTGTTAAAGGGATGCTGACAGGACCTGTCACGATCCTAAACTGGTCATTTGTGCGCAATGACATCGACCGTATAAGCGTTCTTCGCCAGCTCGCCCTTGCCATTCGCGAAGAAGTGCTAGCTTTAGAGAAAAATGGAATAGGCATGATTCAAGTTGATGAGCCTGCATTACGTGAAGGATTGCCTCTGAAACAATCAAAACAAAAAGAATATATCGAAGGAGCTGCTGAAGCCTTCAAGCTCGCCACCAGCTCTGTTCGCCCGGAAACACAAATCCATACTCATATGTGCTATTCGCAATTTGAAGATATCATGGAGGCAATTGATGACCTTGATGCGGATGTCATTTCAATTGAATCTTCCCGAAGCCATGGAGAGCTTGTTCATGCTTTTGAAACGTATCAATATAAAAGAGAGATTGGCTTAGGCGTATATGACATTCACAGCCCGCGAATTCCATCCGTTGAAGAAATGGCAAAAAATATCGACCGCGCCTTAGCAGTGCTTGACGTGCGCCAGTTTTGGGTTAACCCTGACTGCGGCCTAAAAACAAGATCAGTGGATGAAACGATTAGTGCTTTAAAAGTCATGGTCGAAGCTGCGAAAACCTATCGAGAAAAAATAACTGCTGCACAAATTTAAGAAAAGTATGGCCCGATTCTCTCAGCAGTCAAATCCCGATGAAACCGGCAGAAATGTCAGTTTCTATACTTTCATTTAAAAAAGGAGCCTTGCCGCTCCTTTTTACGTTTATAAAAGAAATCCCCTTTCGCCGACTTTCAAAAGCCGAACCTATATGTAAATATTTTATATCCACAAAATCTTATTGAAAAAAATGTTTCACATCGTTGCTTTCTTCAGTTGAGCTGCACTTTCCTTAACATCATCCGCTAGACAAATGGCAGAAATGACGGAGATGCCGTCTGCTCCGCTAGCGATCACCTGACCGGCGTTGGCGATGTTGATCCCGCCAATTCCGACAATAGGGATGTCGATCCCTTGTTTGCGCATGCTTTCAATCAATTTTGGGCCTTGTGGCTTTTTTGCATCCTCTTTCGTGTTTGTAGAAAAGATTGGCCCCACACCGATATAATCAGCGCCTTGGACAACCGCCTTTTGCGCCTCTTCAATTGTATGTGCAGAAACGCCTAAAATTTTGTCACCGATTTTTTTCCGGACAAGATCAGCCGGTTCATCCTCTTGCCCGATATGAACGCCGTCTGCATCTAGTTCAATAGCCAGATCAACGTCATCGTTGACAATAAACGGAATGTGATGTTTTTGGCAAATAGCCTTCAGCTCTTTTCCAAGCCGCCATTTTTCTTCGCCTGTTAAAGCCCTCGCACCTTTTTCACGGTATTGAAAAAGCGTAATTCCGCCCGCAATCGCCTCTTCAAGCACATCAGCAGGCTTCCTTTTGCAGTTTACACTGCCCATAATAAAATACACCTTTAGCAGCTCCCGCATTTTATTTGCCGACACTCGCGCCATGTTTATCACCTTTGCTTTATTTTTTTATAAAAGACCCTTTTTTCAGCAACTCGTCTCCCGTCACCTTTGCCAGCTGGTTCAATAATTCGATTTGAAAGCTTCCAGGACCTTTTTCTTCCGTTAAATCAAATGCGATTTCTGCAGCGACCCCATAAGTGACGAGGCTGGCTACTGAAGCAGCAAGAAAGTCCTTTTCAACGGCTGAAAAAGCACCGATAATGGAGGTCAATAAACAGCCTGTTCCGGTAACTTTTGTTAAAATTGGATGGCCGTTTTGAATCAAATACGTTGTCTTCCCATCCGTTGCCACGTCTTCTTTTCCGGTAATGACTGCAACTGTATTCAGCTCTTCGGCCGCTTTTTTGGCCAGCGAAACAGGATCAGCAGCTGAATCCACCGCATCCACCCCTTTCATTGCAAGCTTTTCACCTATCACATTGGCAATCTCAGGTGCATTCCCGCGAATAACTGAGATGCGAACCTCCTTTAATATTTCCCGAACAGCTTCCGTCCGGTAAGGGGTGGCGCCCGCACCGACAGGATCTAAAATGACTGGAACCCCGTGTTCATTCGCTGATTTTCCTGCAATAATCATTGCTTCGATTACTTCAGGAGATAATGTGCCAATATTTAAAACGAGCGCGCCGGATATTTTCGCCATATCCGCAACCTCTTCCTTTGCATACGCCATAACCGGAGAAGCGCCGATCGCCAGCAAACCGTTTGCTGTAAAGTTGGTGACGACGACATTCGTAATGTTGTGGACGAGAGGATTTTGGGCGCGAACCTTTTCTAGCGCCAAAATCAATTGTTCTTTATTCATTTTCTCACTCCTTCTAGAAAGCTAAAGCACCTTGCCCAAGCTGCAAAGTGCATCATGTATTGGAAATTATTCCAACAAATTCCGTAATTCCCCAACAAATTTGAACGATAAGACAGAAGAATTTGTATTTTCAGGTTGATGCCAAAAGTTCTGCACCTGCTTTTTTATGATAATTTCTGCCAATCATTATACTCTCTTTTTATTTACAATCCAAATTTTCGTCTTCTTCATGAAAAATTTGCTCTTTATCCGCCTGCAATTGTTCATTTTAACATGACACTTTTTATGATATAATCCTGAATCCGTGACAAAACATCTTTACAATGGTCGCAAACCGTTGATACGATAAGGGAAAACGACGTTGACGATTCTTCATCAAGTAGGTGATGTGATGAAAGATTTCCCGATTCGGTTTGTATTGACAGATGAAGCGATTACCCCAAGTGCTGGGCTTGCTCTCGTTGGCTACTTACTCCATCGAACGAAACTGGATAAACGGGTAAACGCACTTCGGCTTCCAACGGTTCGTCGAGAAGTGCACATTTCCCATAGCGATGTCATTCGCTCGATGATTGGCTTGCTTGCCACAGGAAAAACGGATTTCGATCATATCGAAGCGTATCGTCAGGACGATATCTTTTCGGCATCGATGGGGATTCAGCACGTGCCTTCCTCTCCAACCTTGCGACAACGACTCGATCAGCTCGCTTGTCTTCCGATGACCGAAACGATTCTTTGGGAGGAGTCCATACGTCTGTTGATTCAACGACATGCCACTTTGTCCCCTTGTTGGACCAAAGGAAAGACGACATGGCTTCCCCTTGATATAGATGGTTCCCCATTTGACAACTCCGATACGAAAAAAGAAGGAGTCAGTCGAACGTATAAAGGATTTGACGGTTTTACACCGTTGTTTGCGTATGCAGGGAAGGAAGGGTATCTCGTTCATGCCGAGTTGCGTCCAGGGAAACAACATGTGCAAGACAACATGCCCTCGTTTTTAGTCACCGCTATCCGTCGAGCTCGTCAACTGACTTCATCTCGTCTGCTTGTTCGCATGGATGCAGGAAACGATGCAGAAGCGAATGTGCACGTATGCCTAAAGGAAGACGTGGACTTTGTCATCAAGCGAAACTTACGCCGAGAATCGAAAGCGCTTTGGTTCCAGATCGCTTCGCAAAAGGGCAAACGTGTCGATGATGGACAAAGCGAAGGAGTACAAACCTATGAGCTATGCCTTCCACAGAAGGCAGCGATCGATGGAAACACGTATACGTACGTTCAAGTCACCCAAGTGACGGAACGGACGATGGAACGCAATGGACAGCTGATGCTCGTTCCTGATTATGAAGTGGAAAGCTATTGGGTGCGGCTCAAAGGATACGAGCATGTTCGAATGAGCGATGTGCTCGCGTTGTATCATGACCATGCGACATGCGAACAGTTTCATAGCGAACTGAAGAGCGACTTAGATTTAGAGCGGCTTCCATCTGGGAAGATGAAAACGAATGCGCTCGTGTTGGTCATGGGAGCCTTCGTTTACAATCTTCTTCGTCTGATTGGACAAGATCTATTAAGCGATCCGAGACATCCGTTGCACCACAAAGTGAAACGCCGCCGCATCAAGACGATTATTCAGACGGTGATCACGATGGCAGGGCGACTCGTCCGTCGATCACGACAGATCTGGATGAAACTGACGCGAAGGAGTGGCTATAGCGAGCCCCTACTGAACGTCTATCAGAAATGGAGAGAGGCAAGATAACGAACGAATGTTCGGGCACTGATGTCCAACGTCACTCCCTGTGCTTTTTTGTCTATTTTTTTGGTTCGTATACCTAAAAAAGAGATTTGTTCCATTTTCGGAAATAGAGATGACATAGGTCATAAGCATAAAAGGGGTTTTATGGATTATCAATCCATCAAAATTACAACAAAATCAAAGTCGATTTCAATTCATCACGGATTCAGGATAATTTCAAATAAAACAATCATTTCGAATCAATATGCATGTTATTGAAAGAATATACATCTTTCATTTATAATAGACCAGTGAATGTCGAAACGAATTTCATTCTTTGATTCATTTATAAGGAGGTACTTATGAAAAAATATTTTAGCAAAATAATTGCACTTGCTGTTTTCACAAGCCTAATGCTTATACTTTCAGCATGCGGCGCAGGAGGTTCTGAAGGCGATAAAGGAGAAAGCAGTGAGAAGAAAGAAACGTTAAAGGTTGTTACAAACGCAGCATACGCTCCGTTTGAATATATCGACAAAGGTAAAGTTGTCGGCTTTGATATTGATTTCATAAACGCTGTGGCTAAAGAGGCCGGTTATAAAGTAGACATTAAACATACCGGATGGGATCCAATGTTTGCTGAAGTTCAAAGAAAACAAGCTGACTTGGCAGCTTCCTCTGTGTCCATTACTGAAGACAGAAAGCAAACATACGATTTTTCTGTTCCGTATTTTGAATCAACTCTTATGATTTTAGTTCCTGAAGACAGCGATATTCAAAATGCGCTTGATCTGAAAGGCAAAAAAGTTGCTGTCCAAAACGGAACAACCGGTCAGACAGCCGCTGAAAAAATACTTGCCGGCGATGGAACGGTTAAAAAATTTGAAGACAACGTCCTCGCGATCATGGAACTTCTGAACGGAGGCGCAGACGCAGTTGTGGCCGATAACGCGGTTGTCAACGAATATATTAAAAATAATCCGGACAAAAAATTGAAAGCAATTAAAGATCCGGAACATTTCGATTCGGAGTTTTACGGTCTAATGTTCGCGAAAGGAAGCAAATTAAAACCAGAACTTGACAAAGCGATCAATACACTGTTTGAAAACGGAACGTACAGTGAGATTTATAAAAAATGGTTTGGTGTCGAACCAGATATTGATATATTAAAAAATCAGCAATAATTTTCAGCATTCCACAGGTATTTTGCTTGTCCGGAATGCACGCGGGGAGATATATGTATGAATTTTCGTTTTGATCTCATAGCTGAATATGCACCCTTTTTCTTCCAAGGAACGCTTGTAACAATTGGGCTCTCTCTTGGTGCAATCGCCATCGGCACCATTTTGGGTCTTTTTATCGGCATCGGGAAAATTGCTCAAAATAAATTTATTCGCCTGCCCTTTTCATGGTACGTTACATTTTTCAGAGGCACGCCTCTTTTTGTCCAGATGCTGCTCGTTCATTTCGGGCTCGTACCGCTGCTAATCGGTGATACGAATGGAATTATAGCGGCAATTGTTGCACTTTCTTTAAACTCTGCCGCCTACATTGCAGAGATATTCCGTGCAGGTATTCAATCGATTGATAAAGGACAGATGGAAGCTGCAAGATCTCTCGGTATGAGCCATAAACAGGCGATGCGCTATGTCATTTTGCCGCAGGCGACGAAACGGATGATTCCGCCTCTTGGCAATGAATTCGTCATTTTAATAAAAGAGTCGTCAATCGCCGCCATCATTGCCACCCCTGAGCTGATGTATTGGGGACGGGCTATGCAGGGGCAATATTATATCGTTTGGGAGCCATACCTCACCGTTGCGCTCATCTATCTTGTTCTGACATTGTCCTTAAGCAAATTATTAAGCCTTGTTGAAAGGAGAACAACAACCGGATGATTCAAGTAAAACATTTAAAGAAAAGCTTTGGGAATCTTGAAGTGTTAAAAGACATCAGTGTAGACATTAAAGAAAAAGAAGTTGTATGCGTCATTGGTCCATCCGGTTCAGGCAAAAGCACGTTTCTTCGCTGTTTAAACAAGCTTGAGGACATTACGGCAGGACAGGTTATCGTGAACGGTCAAGATATTACAAATCCAAACTTGGACATTAATAAAGTTCGCCAAGAGGTTGGAATGGTGTTTCAGCAGTTTAACCTATTTCCGCATAAAACAGTGTTGGAAAATATTACACTTGCTCCGATAAAAGTAAAAGGAGTCTCGGAACAGGAAGCAAACGAAAAAGCTTTGCAGCTGCTGAAAAAAGTGGGATTAAGCGAAAAAGCTTCAAGCTATCCAAGCGAATTATCAGGGGGCCAAAAACAGCGCGTTGCCATTGCCCGCGCTCTTGCAATGAATCCTAAAATCATGCTTTTCGATGAACCTACATCCGCCCTCGATCCAGAAATGGTCGGTGAAGTGTTAACAGTGATGAAAGAATTAGCGGCGGAAGGAATGACGATGGTCGTCGTGACGCATGAAATCGGATTTGCCAAAGAAGTGAGCGATCGAGTGATTTTCATGGACGGCGGATATATTGTAGAGGAAAACACACCTAGCGAGCTTTTTAACAATCCTAAACACGAACGAACAAAAGCTTTTTTAAGCAAAGTGCTGTGAACAAGGCAAGTATCCGGCATGCGGGTTGACTTAAACTCCTTTTCAATCAAATCTCATACGAATTCATTTCGGACAAGCCGAAAAGCTTGTCCTTTATCTTTTTCTCAATGGAGCTTCTCCCCTCTTACGCACTACACACTCGTTCTTCATATATTATTTGCCATCAGCATCCAAAAGTGTTTGGACGGTAAGCCTTTCGTATATTTCCCAGCCTGAAGTTCCTGCTTGGAAGTACTATTTGAATTGTCGTAGCATCGCGGCTTGTACCAAAGTTGTTCAGCTTTTGAAGACTGACATTTCTCATCTTGGATTAGAAAGCAGAAGGCACAGATGCCGATAACACATCCAATTTTTTTAGGTCAGTAACTTTTTTTCTAAAAAAAACAGGGTCTAAGACCCTGTAAGCAAAAAAACATTAAATTTCATATTTATACTCGCGGTATGCATCAATCAAGAGGAAAATTGCCGTTATGATATGCATCACCATTCCAACAATCGGAATCCATGCAATGCAGGAAGTAATAATTCCTAAAATGCTGCCATGCTTGTTTTTATTTGTTATAATGGCAAAAATCAACGTCACAAGGTGCAGTACAAACATAAACGCCAAAGGCGTCCATAGGAAAGATAATATAATCGTTCCACCTATAACTGGAATTCCGAAAAATGCTTCAAGACCCCCGCTTACCCATTTTAAAATGTTGACTACTGACATATAAATCCACCTCTGTATCCGTTTTTTCAATATACGAATTTGCGAATTGAAATGTTTCAAATATTCTTCAGCCCGGCACAAAAACTATTTTTACAAGACAATTCATCTTGTTAGAGTTTTCACAATTTTTATTTTATGATAAAATCTTACAACAAAATAAATTTTAACGGGAGTTTATGGAGATGACATATAAACTTTTATTTTTGGACATAGACGGAACAATTTTGACACCGGATGATCAAATTCAAGAATCTACGAAAAGAGCTGTAGCTGCAGTTCAGAAACAAGGTGTAGAGGTCTTTCTGGCAACAGGGAGACCTTTGCATGAAATTTCGCATATCGGCAAAGAGCTGAACGTTCAATCGTTTATTGGCTATAACGGCGCATTTACGGTTTATAGGGGCCGCGAGATTTTAAAAGAGCCGATGAATCCAGATATTGTTCAAAACTTTGTGCATACCGCCAAACACCATGGACATGAGCTCGTCATGTATACAAGAGAAAAAAATGTCCTTAGCTCGTTTGATTCCCCTGCCATAAAAGATTTCATTCAAAAATTTCATTTACAAAAAAATGAGTTGTTTTCGTATGATATCATCGATCAAGTTTTAGGAATGACGATATTAAATTTAGCTGATCGCGATGTTTCTCTTTATGAAAAAGACGATCTTATATACTTATCCCAAGTGAATATCGAAGGCCTGGCCCAATGCTACGATGTCATTAGGGAAAAGGTCAATAAGGGCAAAGCTGTCAAAGCAATATTAAATTATCTTGGCGTGCCAAAAGAAAGCGCCATTGCCTTTGGCGATGCCATGAATGATAAAGAGATGCTCTCAATAGTCGGCGAAGGTTTTGCAATGGGGAACGCAGATCCAAACCTTTTGCCATATGCGAAGCACCAAACAACAGACGTAACAAATTCCGGTGTCTATCACGGTTTGAAAAAGCTTGGTCTCGTTGAATAAGTAAGAAGACTGTGTAAATAGTCTTTTCCCTGCCAAATAGACAGTTGTAAAAAAAGATTATGCAAAACTGTGTTTCGGTATTCAGCTGGAGCACAATGCAAAAATTGTTGTTTTACAGTGAGAAAAATACAACATTTCTACTTTAAGGAAAAAAAGGACTCGATGCAGCGTGATCCAGGCAGATGTCTTTGCCAGAACGGCTGCCATGTGACCGAGTCCTTCTATTCTGCTTAGACGAATACCAGAAAATAGAAAACTGGTCTTCCCTCATCTTCAAAACGAAGTGAGTCATCTTTGTTCACATTGGAAAGAAAAAACGGGCGATGAAGGTTTTGCGGCAGGGAGAGGACCGAATTAATTTATTTGACGAAATAAACTGAAAGGTCAGGAAATGTGCTCCTAATTATGAGCGTGAACCGATACAATATATATTCCTTTATCCGCATAAAAAGAAACGATTAGACTATTATTGAAATCATGAGCAATCGATTGGTGTTCAGAATTACTGGAACATACTGAGTTAACTTTATTGCATATAGTTTATGAAGGTGTATTTATTTTATCCTCATGAGTGGAAAGGAGAAAAAGCTTTGATAAAAGCAATTATTTTTGATTTCGACGGTTTAATTATAGACACAGAGACTCCCTGGTTTGAGGCTTATAAAGAAACTTTAGGTTATTATAATGTTGATTTGCCCCTTGAACATTATGTAAAAAGCGTTGGGTCAGATAATACAGTACTTTACGAGTTTTTCAAACAACAATTGGGAGAAAGCTGTAATATTGAGGAAATTGATGCCAAAGCAGAAAGCATTTATAAAGAAAAGATGAAAACACCTCAGGCACGTGAAGGTGTAAAGGATTATTTGCAAGAAGCAAACGATTTAGGATATAAAATTGCTATTGCTTCAAGCTCCACAAGGGAGTGGGTAACTCATTATTTAGATGAACTTGGGGTGTTAAACTATTTTAATACTATTATCACGCAGGATGATGTTGAGAAGGTAAAACCGGCACCTGATTTGTATTTAAAAGCAGTTGATGCCTTAAACATCAGCTCAAACGAAGCATTAGCATTTGAAGATTCTTTAAATGGGCTCCAAGCAGCTCTAGCTGCTGGACTGAAATGCGTAATTGTGCCAAATCCAGTAACGAAGTCTTTACCTTTCGAAAATTATGATTTGCGACTTCAATCCATGGCAGAAAAAAGTTTGAGCGATGTCATAAAACTTATTGAACAATAAAGAATTAAAATCTCGTATTAATGCTAAGGCTCTATCAAATAATATTTGATAATTCGCTAGATAAAGAACCCCCAAGGAGGTCCTTTATCTAGCTGCTTCCTCAATGAACACCACCTGCAAATGTTTTCGTGAAATCATTTACGTGTGCACTCATTTCTTATAACGAGTCCAATGAAGATAATGATTTCCTTCTAAAGTAACTATTTTACTTGAAAAACTGCGGCTTAATTTCGTTTGATAAAAAGTTACATTGGATTTCCTATCTTCGTTCACTCGATCTTCTTTCGAAGTAAAAATCAAGACAAAGGATACAACAAGAAGCAAATGAAATAAAAAATATATTGAGCAAACAGTCAATTTAACTTTCCCGCCTGATATGCCTAGAAATGGCTTTGGTCATTGTTAAATTCTCTTCGGAATAAGTACCTTTTTCAGCTACTAGGAAGGAAATCATCAGGAATGATATATAATGCCAATCGTGCAATTCCAGTTGGTGAAACATACCTCATATATTCGGACATTGTTGGAGCTAACTCGCCGAAATACTCTAAAGCCTGCGGCAAGGTGAAATCAATCCCTATAACTGCTTTCACTTCATCTGGATATGCATTAGCATAATACATGCTGTATATGCCAGAAATAGAGGGCGGCATCAATATGTATGGACCTTCTATATTTGATTTTTTTAGAGCGGTTCAAATTTCCTCCACTATATTTTCCACTGTTCGTTCCTTATTCGTTACGTTGCTCCAACCATATCGAAAGCTCTCTACTACGACCACTTTATGATTCTTTGCCAATTCATTTACTAAGGGTTCGAAATCTAACACGGGAGCTGCTGTGCCTAAACCGCTTAATAACACAATCGTGTTTTCTCCATCACCTTTTGTATAAACGTGCATATTCTTTCCATCTACTTCAACTAATTGTCCTAATGGTGGATATTTTGCTCATACACTGTCATATGTGATGGAAAACGACCCAAATCAGAGCCGCTGTAATCATAAACAAAAAAATATTTTTTGGAATTATCCAAAATCAAGATTTCTTTTTACTGTTCATTCTTTCACTTCTCTCTATAAAACATTCTATTGAATCGGCTATGCCAACGCCATTCGAACCATCTCTCCCGCCCTGATTCCTTTGCAATAGGCCAATTGCTTGCAGAGGTTAAACAATAGCCAATGTTAAAAATGAAAAACGCGAATTTTCTAAAGGGTGCTTTTCTTCAATAAGGAAGCAGAGCCTTTTTCTTAATAATGACGAAATGTTTGCTTTTTTCGTTCCAAAAAAATCCCCTCTAAGTATATGGGCCTTGTCCACTGTCTACTTAAAGAAGATCTTATCAAAATTGGTTCTTTTTTCTTTTACCTTGTCAAAAAATATTTATATAAAAATATTTGAATTCGAGATATTTTTCGGTTATGATAATATCAAAACAAAAGGAGGAAAATAAAAAATGGCAAATTTTCAATTAGATAAGGTGCACAGCTCTATTTCTTTCCAAGTAAAACACTTAATGGTTTCCAAAGCAAAGGGAGAATTCACGCAATTTGATGTAGAAGTTGACGGCGATGTCGATCAGCTCGAATCTGCAAAAGTAAAAGTAACAATTCAAGCTTCTTCTATTGACACAAAAAATGAAGACAGAGACAACCATCTTCGTTCCGGGGATTTTTTTGATGTCGAAAACTATCCGGTCATCACGTTTGTCAGCGAATCTATTAAAAAGGTTTCCGACGATGACTATGAAGTAACAGGAAAATTGACAATTAGAAATGTTACTAGAACCGAAACGTTCAAAGTAGAATTCAACGGTCAATCGAAAAACCCGTTGGACGGAAGCATTGTCGCAGGATTTGATGTAGAAGGAAAAATCAATCGGGAAGACTATGGTTTAACATGGAACGCTGCTCTTGAAACAGGAGGATTCCTCATCGGCAAAGATGTAAAATTATTCGGCAGCTTCGAATTTGTCATTAGCTAATCTTTCGCAGGCAAGTGATTTGCCCTTGGCCGCACATGGCGGCTGAGGGCTTTTATTTTATGAAAATTTATCAAAAAATGGCATTCATACCTCTCTAATGAAAAATCCCCTTGCTTATAAAGTTTACTTTTCTTTTATTTTTTGTTATTATTCATAATATTTCAACCGGAGAAGGAGGATTACTGACAATGTCACATCAATCATCACATCACCACCTACCGCCATACCGAGCAGATCATGTAGGCAGTCTGTTAAGAACAGACCGAATTAAACAAGCCCGATTGCAAAAAGCAAATGGGGAAATAACAGCTGAGCAATTAAGAGAGGTGGAAAACGAAGAAATCACACGCATCGTCGAAAAACAAAAAGAAATTGGCCTCAAAGCGGTGACAGACGGCGAATTCCGAAGAGCTTGGTGGCACTTTGACTTCCTTGAAAATTTAGTAGGTGTGGAAGGATACGACACAGAGACCGGAATCCAATTCCATCAAAAACAAACAAAATCTCATTCTATTAAAGTTGTTGATAAACTAGATTTCAACGGCCATCCGATGCTTGAAGATTTCAAGTTTCTAAACAGCATCGCTTCCGGCCATACAGCCAAAATGACTATTCCGAGCCCGAGCATGCTTCATTTCAGAGGGACGATTGAAAAAAGCGCTTATGAAGATCAAGACGAGTTTTTCCACGATTTAGCCCAAACGTATAAAAAAGCAATTCAAGCATTTCACGATGCTGGATGCCGTTATTTGCAGCTGGATGATACATCATGGGCATATCTTTGTTCAGAAGAGCAAAAGGAGCAAATGCGAGCCCGCGGCTTAAATCCGGATACGTTAGGACAATTGTATGCGAAAACAATTAATGAAGCTGTTGCCAATCGTCCTGATGATATGAGAATTACGATGCACATATGCCGAGGCAATTTCCGTTCCACTTGGATTTCATCCGGCGGCTATGAGCCAGTGGCGGAAATATTGTTTGAAGGCGTAAATGTGGACGGCTTCTTTTTGGAATACGACAGCGAAAGAGCCGGCGGCTTTGAACCCCTTCGCTTCGTAAACCGGTCAAATTTATCCATCGTTCTCGGCTTGATCACGTCAAAATTTGGAGAATTAGAAAATAAGGATGAAATTAAACGGCGCATTGATGAAGCATCCCGATTTGTTGATCTCAATCAGCTTTGCTTAAGCCCTCAGTGCGGTTTTGCATCAACTGAGGAAGGAAACCTGCTCACAGAGGACGAGCAATGGGCAAAACTTCGCCATGTCGTAGAAATTGCCGAAGAGGTTTGGAAATAATCGTTTACTAAAGAAATACTTACATAAGTGTGTAATGTTAAGAGCCTGTCGAACGTGAATTTCGTGCAATGAACTATCGATTAAGCGAGGCTTGCGGACAGAATGTGGCGGAATTTCGATAAAGGGCAGCAGCTTGCTTTACCTATATTGATTGGTTTCATCGTTCATTCCGAAGCAATTGCAGCATGTAAGAGTTCCAAATTGAACCTTTTTCTGCTTTGCGAAAGCTCTATTCGGGTTATGCATCAAGAATCAATATTTCTAGAAATGATACCCGTAAATTGCAGCAGCTCTGTTTTTCTTTTGGAAAATTTGATTGCAAATCGCCGACAATTTATTTTTGCAAAATAAGGTGCTGCCCGCTCATCAGTTTATTTAGGAAAATCACCGTAATGACCTGTTTCTTCCGTTCTATTATTCTGGAAAATATGTAAAAAATGGGGGCTAATAAGTCGATTTTACGGCTTATTAGCCCCCATTAATGTTTTAGAAACGTTGATATATCGGTGTTTATGATTTTTTGTTTTCAATGGCGATTTGACTTTCTAAGAGCCCCTTTTTCTCTTTGACAACATCATCATCGGATGATTCCTGAACAATTTACGAACTTAACAGCAAATATTTATGCTTTACAGCAGAGCTTAATTCGTCGGGAGAGCCTTCAAACACGATCGAGCCTTTGTTTAAAATATATATGCGGTCTGCAAGCTCAAGCGCCATCGATAAATTTTGTTCAACTAAAAGCATTGTAAGACCTTGCTTCTTTAATTCACGAATAATCCGTTTCACTTCCTGAACCATCAATGGGGACAATCCTTCTGACGGCTCGTCAAGCAGCAGTAATTTAGGATTCGTTAGCAAAGCGCGTCCAATTGAGAGCATTTGCTGCTCTCCCCCGCTCAAAGCCCCTCCCATCGATGCTTCTCTTTCTTTCAGCCTTGGAAACGTGTCATAAATTTGTTCTAATGTCCAGCCATTTTCGGCAGGCCTATAAGTGGTCATTAAATTCTCCTTTACAGTCAAATTCGGAAATATTCTTCTCCCTTGCGGAACAAGAGCAACACCTAATTTCGAAACCTGGAAGCTCGTCTTTGATTGAATTTCCTGTTCTTCAAACACAATTTTTCCTTTTTTTGATTGAATGATTCCCATGATAGAATGAATCGTTGTTGTTTTCCCCATTCCGTTTCTTCCCAGCAGGACGGTTACCTTGCCTTGTTCAACCGTTAACGAAACATTATGGAGGACGTGGCTGTCGCCGTAAAATGTATTTAAATCTGAAACTTTAAGCATGTGCTGCCGCTTCCTCCTTTCCAATATATATTTCGTTCACCCTCCTGTCGTTTCTCACTTCATTTGGATCGCCGTCAATGAGAATTCCTCCGTCATATAAAACGACCATTCTATCCGCCAGTCCAAATACGACCTCCAAATCATGCTCAATAATTAAAACGGTCAAGTCCTTCGGCAAATTGTGCAGCAAATCGACAATATAATCCGTTTCCGCCTGCGACATGCCGGCAGTCGGCTCATCTAATAATAAAACTTGCGGATTGATCGCAATGCCAAGCAAAATTTCGATTTGCCGCTGTTCGCCGTATGACAGCTTTTTCACTATTTCATTTGCGCGCTTTTCCAATCCCCAAGTTTTGATCAATTGGTTTGCTTCCTCGAAAAGCTTCGGGTATTTTTTTTCGTTTCTCTTTTTAAACCACACGTTTTGCAAATGATGTTTCCGCTGTAAAACTAATAATAAATTGTCAAGCACCGTCAGTTCGTTCAACAAATTGTTTCGTTGAAAAGTGCGGACGATTCCGGCGTTTGTCCGTTTAAAGTTGGCAACATTCGTTATATTTTCTCCTTTATAATAAATAGACCCGCTGCTCGGTTTCAGGTCGCCGGTTAAAATGTTGAAAAAGGTCGTTTTCCCGGCTCCATTCGGACCGATAATGCCTATCCGCTCACCTTTTTTCACTTCCAATGAAACATCCTTAAGAATTTCAAGACCGCCAAAATGCATGCCGACGCGATCAATCTTCAAGATTACAGGATTCTCCATGCCCCATCCCTCAATTCTTCACATCATTGTTATACAACGCATTGGATTTTTTTCCGGAAATAGCTGACAGCTTGTTGGATTTTGAAAATGACTGAAAGAGCAATTTTCCAAGCCCGACAATTCCTTTTGGGAAAAATACGACAAACAAGATAAAGATAATCCCGATAATCATCATCCACATGGTCGTATAAGAGCTGACAATCGTTTCTAAAATGACGATAAATGCTGCTCCCAAAACGGGCCCGATCATTGTTCCGGAACCGCCGATAAGAACCATAATTAAAACAGAGCCAGACATCGTCCAATATACATCGCTAGGCGAAATGAAGCTGTTAAAGCTTGTATATAACGATCCTGCTACTCCACCGAGCCCGCCGGCTAAAACAAATGCGGCAAGCTTATATAGTGTTGTATGATAGCCCATCGATTTCAATCTTGTTTCGTTTTCGCGAATCCCTATTAATACTTGCCCAAAAGGGGAGTGTACGATGAGGCTTAAACCGCCGTAGATCAATATAAACAAAAGCAATATCAAATAATAAAAGTAAACCGGGTTTGAAAAATCAAGTGATCCAATTAAAGGGCTTGGAACGCCTGATAATCCGTTTGAACCGCCCGTGATAGTCGTTGACTGGTGGACAAATGAATAAATCATTTGCGAAAAAGCCAATGTTAACATAAGAAAATAAAAGCCGCTCACCTTTACGCAAAAAATTCCGATGATGGCGGATGCAATGATTGCAGCCGCAAGCGAGGCGAAAAGAGTAAGGAAAAAGTTTGGAGATATCTCCCTTGCAAGAATGGCGGACATATAAGCCCCGACTCCAAAAAACGCCGCGTGACCAAGCGAAACCAGCCCGGTATATCCGACCAAAATATTTAAACTAAGAGCGAAAATAGCTAAAATTAAAATTTCAGTTACCAAATTTAAATAAAACAAAGAAAAGATAAAGGGGGAAAAGATGAGCAACATAACTGCGGCAATAAGAACGAAACCTTTTTTGTTCAATGCTTAACCACCTGCCTTCCGAGCAATCCGTTCGGTTTGACGATTAAGACGACCGCCATTAATCCGAAAACGACGAACAAGCTTAACTCAGGAACTAAAAATCGGCAAAAAGTCTCAACAATCCCAATCGTTAAGCTGGCCACAAACGTTCCAGCGATCGACCCTAAGCCCCCTATAACGAGAACAACTAATGCCAAAATAAGCGTTTGGAATTCCATGCTTGGATAAAGCCCGAGGATCGGCGCGGCAATGACTCCGCCAAAACCTGCTAAATATCCCCCTATGAAAAACACGACGGTAAAAACTAGTTGAATATTTACACCTAAAGCACATATCATCTCTTTATCGCTCAGTCCAGCGCGAATGATCGCCCCCCAGCGCGTTTTTTCTTGAATGAACCACAACAGCCCCGCTAAAATTAAACCTATTGCAATTACAGCTAAACGATAGACAGGAAAGGCTTGATTAAATAAGGTTACCGTACCTGATAAACTTTGAGGCAAAGGGATCGATAAAACATCCGATCCCCATATCGCCGCTGTCATATCATGAATGACATACGCAAGCCCAAATGTTAACAATACTTGTGACAGGTGCCCTAGCTGATAAGTTGGCCGCAATAAGATCATTTCAATAATGAGAGAGCAAACAGCTACTGCTAAAGGTGCAATGATTAAGGCAAGCCAAAAATTTTGTCCAGAATGGACGGTAATCGAATATGAGACATAAGCTCCTATCATATACAACGATCCATGCGCCAAGTTCAATACTCCTAAAATGCCAAAGACGAGCGACAATCCGCATGTAATGACGAAGAGCAAAAGCCCGTATGAAATGCTGTTTACTAGCTGCGCCCCGATAATATCCATGATTATCACCTCTTTTTTTATCTATTTTCCTGGATCTCTCACCTCTTCAATAATTTCGATCACTTCGTTTTCCGTCTGTCCATTCACAAGCTTGGTTTCAATGATATACATGTTTTGAATAACGTGGTGAGTCTCCTTGTCAAACTTAATCGGGCCTCTCGGGCTTATGAATTCAACATTAGAAATCGCTTCTACCACTTTATCTGGATCTGAGGCGTCGCCGTCAAGCGTTGTCAGCGCTTCTGCGATAATTTTGGCAGCATCATAGCCTTCCAATGCTTCAATGGTCGGGCGTTCATTATATTTCTTTTCAAAAGCCTCTTTAAACTGTCTATTTTCTTCTGTTTTTATACTATAATCCCAGAAAATAGAGGAAATTGTTCCAACTCCTGCGTTTCCTTGTGATTTCCGCACGTCCTCTGAAACAAGCCAGCCGGAACCAATTAATTTCTTATCTTCTTTTAACCCGAATTGATCGTATTGCTGAACAAATCTCACCGCATCACTTCCTGCGAAAAATGCATATACTGCTTCAGCCTTTGCATTTTTAATCGTGGTCAAATAAGAGGAATAATCATTGTTTCCGAGAGGCGGGTAAACTTCACCGACAATTTTTCCTCCTGCGGCAGTATAAGCTTCTTTAAACGCTTCAGATACTTCCCGTCCAAACGCATAATCTGCTGCTGCAATGTACATTGTCTTTCCTACGTTATGAAACGCCCATTCTCCTAATGAATTGCCAATCTGCCACGAGGAAAAAGAAGAACGCCAAATATAGTCACTTCGTTTGCTTCTCGTTAAATCATTTCCTCCCGCATGCGAAACAAGGAACGGAATTTTTTTCTTATCCACTTCATCGCGAATGGCATAGGCTACCGCCGTGCTTACCGTTCCTGTTAAAATGTCCACTTTATCTTGATCAATCAATTTTCTCGCTTTCCTTAATGCTACTTGCGGATCAGCTTCACTGTCTTCTTTAATAATTTCGATTTTTTTGGAGCCAATTTTCCAATCAATGCTGTCAAAATACAGCTCCATACCTTTGTGCAAATGCTTTCCAAGTGAAGCATAAACCCCCGAATCTGGAAGCAGCACACCAATTTTTATTGTTCCTCCGCTTTTGCTCCCGCCTTCTTCTTTTTTCGATGTTGACTGAATCGCGCTGTTGCCACAAGCCGATAAAACGGCTAAGAAAACAACTAGCATAATCAAAAATAACTTCTTTTTCATCAAAATCCCCCCGTACTTGTTAAGTAAAACGCTTTCAAAATTCGCCTCCCGTTTTTAAAACGCTTTCATTTTCCTAGGTATCTTTTCTCCTCCCTTTTCCTCCGGAACTAATATTTCAAATATTATAATATATCTGAATTTTTAAAATTTCAATATTTTTTATTCATTTCGTCAAAAAAACATATAGTTAATGAAATCTATGATCGTCGCAGAAAACGCTGAAAATTCTTGTTTTCCTCATCATTCAATCTTCATTTTTTCTTTAATAACGAAAATTTTATTATTTATTTTTTTTACACTCGTCATACAAACAAATGGCTTAATGAATAAATTTTATTCGTAATTGTTTAAGAAAGACAGATGATTATCCTAAGCTTTTATTTGCAGAGGACTTTCCTCAAAATTAAGTTGATGATAAAAATTCGCATTGAAAAAGAATGCCCCATCGTAAAACAAATAAAAAAACCTAGGGACTGTAAAATTCCCTAGGGATTACCTTTACAATGTGACTGTTATGCCCACCACATTTCAGCAACTTTTTCTTTAAAAAGAATTTGCTTTAATAAGCTTACTGCCTTTCCTAATCCTTCATCAATGGATGCCAGCATATCCTCATGTTCAATTGAAAGAACATAATCATATCCGACAGCACGCAAGGCACTGACAATATCCTTCCACACTTTTTCACCTTGGCCATAACCAACCGACCGAAATGTCCATGATCGGTCCAAAATTTTACTGTAATGCTTTGTATCTAAAACGCCATTCACTTGTATATTTGCTTGATCCAAATAAGTATCTTTAGCGTGTACATGAAATATGGCATTTTCACGTCCTAATTTTTTTATTGCTTCAACAGGATCAATGCCTTGCCAAATGAGATGGCTTGGATCAAAATTCGCTCCAATACTTGGCCCTACATTTTCTCTTAACTTTAATAAAGTTTCAGGATTGTAAACAATAAAACCTGGGTGCATTTCAAAAGCAATTTTATTTACACCATGCAATTTGGCAAATTTTGCTTCCTCCCGCCAATACGGTATTGTCACTTCATTCCATTGCCATTCCAGTAATTCCATATATTCCGGAGGCCAGGAACAAGTAACCCAATTAGGGTATTTCGCATTTGGATGATCGCCTGGACATCCGGAAAACCCATTCACAACTGATACTTCCAAACGTTCTGCTAACAGCACTGTTTTTCTCCATACATCATGGGATTCAGCCGCAAACTTCTTGTCCGGGTGAAGCGGGTTGCCATGAAAGCTTAGACCGCTTATCATCAGCCCTCTGCTTTCGATGGCCCGCTGAAATTCTTTTAGTTTCGTGCTGTTTTCAAGCAATTCATCCGGATTGCAATGTTTATTGCCCGGATAATTGCCAGTCCCCAATTCTATCGCCTCTATCCCCATTTCTCGCACTTTATCAAGCATTTCCTCGAACGGCAGGTCTTGGTAAAGTACAGTAAAAACACCTAATTTCATTTCAATACCTCCCCTGTCTCAACCTTGACCCATCTTTTCTCTTCGTGGCTTTTTAATATAGCTTCAATCAGCTTCATAATGTAGTGTCCGTCTTCAAAAGTGGCAAAGGACGAAGAGGTTGGATTTGGATGCGCTTTTACTGCTTTATAAAAATCAATGAATAAGTTTTTTAAACCATCTGGCCATCCTTCTGGATGACCGCCAGGGTAATGCGCCAGCGAAGAAGAAAAGTCAGACAGCAAGGAAGGATCTCGTACTAGCTCCATATTCGCCTGATCACGGCGTCCAATCCATATTTTGTTTGGCTCTTCCTGATTCCAATAAATAGTATTCTTTTGCGCGGCAATTTCAAACGTAAAGAAATTTTTCCTTCCAGCATTTACTTGTGAAACGGTGAATACCCCGTGTGCTCCATTTTCAAAATGAACCAGCACACTGCCGCAATCTTCGCTATTAATCTTTATTTCTTCGAAAGAATCTTGACCTCCGCTTTTAAAGGTTTCGATTTCTCCAACCGGTCTTTTCCTTACAGGATAAACCGTTTTTAAATCAGCAAATACCTTGACAATCTTTTGATTGAGAACATATTGAACAGTATCACACCAATGGGAACCGATGTCAGCAATCGCACGTGATCTGCCGTTTTTTTCCTCATTTAAACGCCAGTTGTAATCAGTATCGTACAGGAGCCAATCTTGAAGATACGTTCCATACACTAAATGTGCCGGACCGTATTCATCGCTGGCCATCAGCTCTTTCACTTGGGCAACTAGCGGATAATGACGGTAGTTGAAGCATACTCCTGCGACGACCTTTTTTGTTTCGGCTAACCTTACTAATTCACTCGATTCTTCACTCGTCATTGCTAACGGCTTTTCTGACAGCAAATGCTTGCCGGCAGCTAAAACTTTTTTATTGATATCATAATGCAAATAATTAGGAGTACAATTATGAACGACATCTATTTCTTGATCATTTATTAAATCATCTTCATTTCCATAATACCTCGGGATCCCAAATTGTTCGGCTGCTTTTTTTGCCTTCTCTAATGTTCTGGCACTAATTGCAGCCACTTCAACACCATTTAATCTTCTCAGTGCTTCTATGTGCGACTTGGCAGAAAACCCTGTCCCGATTACGCCTACTTTGATAACTGACATAAACAATGCCCCTTTTCTTTTGGATGATTATTTTTTTAACGTTTTCCTTCCGAACGCCACGGCCAAAATGATGATCAACCCTTTAATAATCATCTGCTGGCTTACATCAAGCCCCATGATGATTAATCCATTGTTTATTGTTCCAATCATGATAGAACCAAAAACGGTGCCGATAACGGTTCCGACTCCCCCGAATAGGCTTGTTCCGCCAAGAATTACAGCAGCAATAACGGATAGTTCGTCGCCTTCACCAAATGTAAACCTCCCGGAATGCATCCGACCGGCATATAATAAGCCAGCAAATCCTGCCATTAAACCGGAAATTAGAAACACAATAAATTTAATTCGATTCGTTTTGATTCCTGTATATTTGGCAGCAATTTCATTTCCCCCGGTTGCTAATGTCTGCCTGCCAAACGCGGTTTTTTTCAATAAAATATGGCCGATAACTGTAATCACAACTGTCCAAATCAATAAAATAGGAATCGGTCCGATATCTCCTGAACCAAATAAATAATTAAACGTAGAATGGACAATCGGCACTGGTGCAGTATTTGTTATCCACATCGCCAAGCCTTTTACCGCTTCCATCATCCCAAGCGTAACTAAAAATGAGGGGATGGCGATCTTCGTAACTAGAAAACCGTTTACTAATCCAACTAACAAACCGGTTCCTAATCCAGCTGCCAGACCCCCGATCAAGCCGAAGCCAGCTTGCAGCGCTAATGCTGCTGTTAAAGAGGATAACGCCGTAATAGATCCGACAGAAAGATCAATTTCGCCCGTGCTGATTACAAAAGTCATCGCAACTCCCATAATCGAAATCATTGCCGTTTGGCGGGCGATGTTCAATAAATTTGATGTTGATAAAAAACCTTCGTCATATAACGTAACAGAAAAATAGATTAACACTCCAATAAAAGCTATATATACAATATAATTGCGCCAATCAAATGTCATTGATCGTTTCGAAGGACTTAGGTTATTTTGCAACTGATCTTGCTCATTAAATTTAATGTCCTTGGATAGCATGCTGGAGAACCTCCTCTGAATGAATTTCCTTTCTTTTTAGTTCTTTGACATTTCTTCCTTCATGTATTACTAGAATTCGATCACTTACGGCTAACAGCTCCTGCAGCTCAGAAGAAATGACGATGATTGATTTCCCGCTGTCAGCTAATTCACGAATAATATCTATGATTTCGGTTTTTGCGCCAATATCTACACCGATCGTAGGCTCATCTAAAATTAATATTTCAGGGTCATTAGCAAGCCATTTCGCTAATACAATTTTCTGCTGGTTGCCCCCAGACAACAGCTTTGCTGTTTTAAAAATATGATCTGTTTTAATATTTAGTCTTTTGACAAATTTTTCTGTTATCATATTAGCCTTGCGATGGTCGATGAAAATTCCTTTTTTTAATTTTGATAGAATCGGTAAAATCGTATTTTCTTTCACACTATAATCTAGAATTAACCCCTGCAGTCTCCGGTCCTCTGGAATAAGTGCTATGCCGGCATTAACCGCATCTGATGGACTTTTAATTGTATGCTTCTTGCCTTTTATATAAATTTCACCTTTATTTATTTGGTCAATGCCAAAAATGGCACGCGCTAATTCAGATCTTCCGCTCCCCATTAATCCAGCAATTCCTAAAATCTCTCCTGAGTAGAGCTGAAAGCTGATATCTTTTACTTTGGAGCCGGAAGTTAAATTTTTGACTTCTAAGACAGGAGTTCCCTCTGTCGAATAATATCTTTCTTTCCATTCAAACGATTTATCTAAATCATCCCCTACAATATGCTGAATGACAGTTTCCATATCGATTTGATCACATTGTTCAGTTGCAACTTTTTTTCCATCACGTAAAATGGTAATTTTGTCACATATTCTAAAAATCTCGTCCATACGGTGTGAGATATATATGATAGAAATACCTTTCTTTTTTAACTTATTGATGATTTTAAATAAAACATCTGTTTCTTTTTCCGTTAAGGACGATGTAGGTTCATCCATAATTAATATTTTTGTCTCATGCGACAAAGCTTTTGCTATTTCAGTCATTTGCCAGTATCCAACACCAAGGTCTCCGACGATATCTTTAGGGTTGATGTCAATTTCCATTTCCTTGAGTATTTCTTTTGTTTTGGCTATACTCTTTTTATCATTTAGTATCCCGATTGCAATTTTTGGCTCACGGGCTAAAAAAATATTCTCAGCGACAGTCAGTGAAGGGATTAAGCTAAATTCTTGAAAAATCATGGAAATATAATTGTTTTTCGCATCGTTCGCATCCTTAATCGTTACTTTGTTTCCTTCAATATATATTTCACCTTCGTCAGCTTGATAGACGCCTGTTAATATTTTCATTAATGTAGATTTGCCGGCGCCATTTCCCCCCATTAATGCATGAACTTCACCTTTGTTTAAAGTAAAATCAACCGAGTCTAAAACTTTGATGCCGTTAAAATATTTTGAAATTCCTTTCATTGATAATAAAGGTTTGTCCATTTTGATCACCTTCTTTTAATTTGAGGCTACTCAATGCAAGAGTAGCCTCAATAGTTGTTCTTTCATTTCAAATTTACCCATACCCCTTTTTCAGCTGATTCTAAAATCGCATCACAAATTACGGCAATTTGGTAGCCATCGTAGAAATTCGGCGAAACTTCAGTATCTTCTACAATGGATTTTATGAAATCATACGTTTCGATAATTTTTGTTTCACCATACCCTATTCCCAACGCTGGGATTGGCCATAATCCTTGACCGTACGGATGCTCAGGACCGGTGTAAATTGTTCTAAATCCTTTGCTGTTGCTTGGATCATCAGCAAAGCAAACTTGCAGCTCATCACGTCGTTCATAGTTGAAATATAATGACCCTTTTTCTCCATGGATTTCAAATGTCAAGAAATTGTTTCTTCCCCATGCATTACGTGTTGCTTCAATACTGCCGATGGCACCGTTTTCAAATTTTATTAACGTTGTAAATTCATCATCAACGTCAACCTGACCTTTAGGAGCCTCTGCCTCGCCTTTGACTGTGCCGAGTTTATCAAGGCCGCTCGTTTGAATCGGTCTTTCCGGCACCCATGTTTTTGTTACTGCCATGACATCTGTGATCTCCCCAACGAGATACCGCGCAAAATCAATTACATGTGTTCCAATATCTCCGAGTGCACCTGAACCTGCAACTTTTTTTTGGAATCTCCAGGATAAAGGAGATTGAGGATCTGCTGACCAATCTTGCAAATACGTTCCGCGAAAATTTAGGATTTTTCCAATTTTCCCTTCTTCAATAAACTTTCTTGCTAAAGCAACGGCTGGCGTTCTTCTGTAGTTGAAAGCCACCATGTGTTTGACCCCTGCTTCTTTTACAGCATCCAGCATCCTTTTTGCTTCTTCAGCATTTCTAGCTAATGGTTTTTCGCTTATTATATGTTTGCCGGCCTTTGCAGCTGCAATGGCAATTTCAGCATGAGTATCATTAGGTGTTACGATATCAACAATATCTATATCAGGATCTTCTATAACCTCTCTCCAGTTAGAAGAATAGCTTTCAAAACCAAAACGCTGAGCTGCCTCTTTTGCTAATTCATCCGTAACATCAACAACCGTTTTACGATGAGGGATTCCAGGAGCAGGCCAGAAAAACATTGGCATACCTGCATATGAAAGCGAATGGGCTTTTCCCATAAATCCAGCGCCGATCATTGCTATGTTAAACTTTTTCATTAACCTTACCTCCCATTGAGTTTAAAAATTGAATAATGATTATTTTGCTGCGCTCTGAATAGAATCTGGTGCCTCTTTATGGTAAACAAGCTTCCATGCATCAAGAACATTTTCTTTTGTGACTTTATAAGCTGGAACTGCCACATACGGAGGGGTTTCTTTACCTAGCAATGCATATCCAGCTAAAATAGCTTCTGAAATTCCTTGGTCATACGGAAGCTGCGCTCCTAATCCTTTCACAATACCGTCAGAAGCAATTTCCAAAGCTACATTTGTTCCTAAATCAATGGTCGTAATAACTAAATCGTCACGCCCGGCTGTCCGTGCTGCTGCTAGTGCACCTTCAGCAGGTACATCCCAAACGACAAACAAGCCGTCTAAATCAGGATTTTTCGTCAATATACCCGAAGCCACCTTTTCACCATCGTTTGGATCTGTTATACCGCCCCGTGCAACAATCTCAATATCAGGATATTTTTCTTGAATTGTTTTTTCGAAAGCTTCTGTACGCTGTTTTGTCACAAAGAAATCAGCATCATGAAATATAACTCCAATTTTCCCTTTACCGCCTAGCTTTTCAGCCATAATTTCAGCTGCTGCAACTCCATTTCCGTAGTTATCTGCTGAAACAACACTCACATAATCTTTTCCATGTTCTAGCCCTTGAGGCGCATTATCCATGAAAACTAATTTTACGCCTGATTCAGCAGCTTTTTTATAAGCCTCAGCGGTAGATACCGGGTCTACTGGAATACTGACAATAATATCCGGATTTTTAGCAAGCACTGTTTCAATATCCGAAACTTGTTTTTCAGACTTAAAGTCTGCATCCGTTACAGCCACTACTTCTATTCCCATTCTTTCAAACGTTGCTTTTAGCCCGTCAATTTGGGCGGTTGACCAGTCGTTCCCTGCATAATGCATGACAATCGCTGCTTTATAGTTTCCTTGTTTTATTTTTGCTATTTCCTCTTCGGTCAGCTCCAATGTTTTGGCGGAAACTGCTGTTTCCCCGTGCGGGCCTTTACTTAAAATTAACTGATCATCTGAAATTTCCTTATTAATCGTGATAGGTCCTGATGCAGGAGCTTCAGATGATGAATTGTTTTGATCAGAAGAGCTATTTTCATTGTTTGATTTGTTTTGATTACAACCGACGAGAATAATGCTGCTAATTATTGCAAATATGGAAAATATCGTGAAAAATTTTCTCATAAGCCATCCCCTTTTCCTAAAATGTTACAAACCAATATTTTTTAAATAATTTCTGCTGATTTCTGCACCTTGTTTTGGATCCGAATAGCTGTCTAATTCTATCGTGATCCAGCCGTCATAATTAAATTCTTTTAATACTCTCGTCATCTCTTTAAAATTTTGGTGTCCCTTTCCTAATGGCAGAAACTGGCCATTATCATAATCTTTAAAGTGGACATATTTGATTCTAGATGAGTATTTTTTGATAATTTCGATTGGATCGCCTCCGCCTGCCTCCAGATGCGCCGTATCAGGACATAGATTAATAGTTGTTAAAGGCATCAGCTTATCTAATTGAGCTGGTGATTCTACGATCGTTCCCAGGTGAGGATGATAACTTGGGATTAAATCGTACTTTTGGGCAATCTCCACAACTTTATTTAATGCATTTGCCAAATGAATGTAATCGTTTTCTAAAATCCCGTTTGAACGTACAGCTCCCCCGCCGACAACTAGATGATTGGCGCCTAATTCGGAGGCAAATGCTGCAACCTTTTCAATTTTCAACATTTCTTCTTCCAAAATATCTGGAAAAATAAAATTTCCGCCTGTATACACCGCCACAAAATCTAAAGAGTACTCGTTCATTAATGCTTGAAAATCTTTTTTTCTATCTACATATTGCATCAAGTTTCCGTCAAAAATTTCAAAACCTTTATAACCGGAAGCAGCTATATCTTTTAATGCTTCTTCTGTTGATCCATTTGCCAAATAGTAAAGATCTTTAATTGACGTAACCCCTGCCGGATGGCCAACAACACCGCCCCAAGTATTGGTCTGGTAGCCTAGCTTCATTTTTACCCCTCCTAATTCTTTTACATGTTCATCAGTTGCTTTTTTACCCCATTCGTATTGAAAAGCTGCCATCACCTCCCATAAAGCGAAATCGATTACATTAAAATGAAAAAAACAGAGGGAATAAGGCGTATATTTTTGTAATCCATTACATTTTAATCATATCTTTCTTCTTCTCTTTGCATGTCTCGCGAATAACCAGTTGATCTTCTAATATATATTGGGTTTTTTCCAGCTTATCTTTCTGAATAAGTTTTATTAATAATTCCATCGCTTTCTGACCTATCTCAAACATAGGCTGTGAAACAGTTGTTAGCGCAGGTTCAAAAATAGATGCGAATTTAATATCGTCAAAACCAACTATTGAGATATCATCTGGAACTTTCAATCCTTTTGCTTTGATCGCTTTTATCGCTCCAATGGCCATTTCGTCGCTTGACGCAAAAACAGCAGTTGGCGGTTCAGTAAGCGCAAGCAGTTTTGTCATTAAATTAAAACCGCTCTCAAATGAAAAATCTCCCTCTTGAATTAAATTCGGTTCGATCGCAATATCATGCTGCATCATTCCTTGCTTGAAGCCCTTTAAGCGGTCTCTGCTCAATATTACGTCCATTGGGCCTGATAAAAATCCTATTCGTTTATGGCCCAAACTGATCAAATATTCCGTAGCTTTTCTGGCACTGCTAATATTATCAATAGAAACAGTTGGAATATCCGATCCCTCCAAATATTCACATGCGAGCACCACTGGGAATTCATGAGAAATCTCCTCTAATAAATGAGATTCAAGTCTTGCGGTCAACAAAATCATTCCATCTGCTTTTTTCTGGCGCAATATATCTAAATAGCCTTTTTCACGCTCTAAACTATTCCCGGTGTCGCCGAGAAGGACCTCGTAATCGTTTTCAATCGCTACTTGCTCTATCCCTCTCAATATTTTTGAGAAAAATGTATTTGTTATATCAGGCACTACAACAAGAACCGTTTTTGTTTCTAAGCGTCTCAGCTGTCGAGCCAATAAATTTGGTTGATAATTCAGCTTTTTGATTGCTTCCAATACTTTTTCAGCCGTTTCTTTTTTGACGTTCCCAGAATTGCTTAAAACTCTGGAAACAGTAGCTGTGGACACATTTGCCATTTTTGCAACATCGCTAATTCTAACCATATCCAGATCTCCATTTCCTAGATAAAAATCCTTTGGCTGTATTATTTTTTATGCTAGATTTGTAATCTATTGTAATCGATTACAAAATAAAAAGCAATACTCTTTCTACTTTTTAAAAATTAATTGTTTGTAAAACTTTATTAGCGTTAAAAGGGAAAAAAGGTTTTTAGAATAAAAAACAAATTGTTATATATTCCGAGGCGGCATTTTAAATGATTGACAAAGTCAATTCTTCAAACTACGCAACACATTGTATCCGATGGCAAATATCCAATCACAGCAATAACTGAACCATTGGGTGCCAATAGTAAAAAACCGGGCTTCTGGTCATAACAGGTAATCCAATATTATTCATCCAGACAGTTTAGCAGTCTTTTTTTCAGCAAAATGCAGATGTAAAGTGTAAAATATACTGCCAATTGCAAGAGACATCCAGCATACATGCACGTGTACAGTAATGAAATATTGAAAAACAAAACTCGAACAACTCTCCAATCAAAAATTAGAATTTTTTATTTATGAATGCCCATTGGATCTTACTGTGAAATAATTTGAAATCGACATCGCCTTAATCTGCGATTAAAGCCCCAAATTTATCATTCAATTACCGCTCATTTAACTTCATTCAAATGCTAAATGAACAGTTACGGATAGACGGCTGAATGACTTTATTAAAACAAAAAAGAACCCTTGATGCTTTATAAGCAAGGGCTCGTTTTTCCACTGAATTATGCCGGTACCGCATAAATAATATATCGCTGTGGCGCATTTCCAATATAACCGAACGGATAGCATGTTGTTAACGTTAAAACTTCGTTTGGAGCAGTAGATCGGATCACTGTTCGATCATCGGCATCAACAATCTCTGTTTCTTGAATCAAATATGTGAAACGACCATACTCCATTTCAACAATGAGTTCATCTCCAATTTTTAAATCGCCAACATTGCGAAAAACTGTATCCCGATGTCCTGATAAAACGATTTGGTCGTTTTGCCCAGAAAAAGCAGTGCCTCTGTAATGACCGACGCCTTTCTCCAATTCGTCTTCATCCGTCCCCTCAACGATCGGCAATTGTGCTTTAAGTTTCGGAATGTGCAAAATGCCAATCACCTCGTCCATTTTCGGTTGAAAGTCGCTTGGTACAACACCGCTTTTCTCCTTTTTCTTTAGACTTTCTGCACCAACAAGCTGATGGGCTTCTTTCAATGCTTCATTTTGGGCGCTGTTCATGGACCATAACTTCCATCCGCCATATGCGACACAAAGCAAACCAAAGCCAATAAACAAAATGGGCAGCCAATTTTTCACATGCATCCTCTTCCTTTAATTGAGACTGTTGTTAATTATTTTACCATAAAAAGTCGAGAAGACATCCGCTTCATTTTGCGGAGAAAACCAAAAAATAAAATAATCGGACCCCAGCTACTGTTCTTAGGGAAACCTGTTAAAGCAGCCCATAAAAATGCTAGGCGTCGGTCTGTTTTCAATTGATCTGAAATAAGTAAAAAAAAGTTAGAACGTCTCAAGGGCAGAATTTAAAATTGTTGTGAAGGACAAAGGGGCTTGTCTATAAGACTTTTTCGGCTTATAGACGGCCCCCTTTAATATTTTAAAAACGTTGATATTTGATGTTTTTTGTTTTCAATGGAGATTTGACTGTCTGAACAGCCCCAATATTGTCTATATTTCTTCAAACCCACATTAATTGACAAAAATGAAATTTGGCTCGTTCAAATATTTTTTTAGCTCGTTCAATGCTTTTTGTGCCAATACTCCGTCCATAATCCGGTGGTCATAACTGAGCGATAACGCCATCATGGATGCAATTTCAATTGAATCATTGACCACAATAGGCTTTTTCTCGATTCGGCCGATGCCAAGAATACACGATTGCGGATGGTTGATAATCGGTGTAAACCATGCGCCATCAGCTGATCCAATATTCGATATCGTACATGTAGAGCCTGTCATTTCATCCGCTTGAATGGAACCATCTCTTGCCTTTAGGGAAAGCTCGTGAATTTCTTTAGCAATTTGAAATAATGTTTTTTGGTCTGCATGCCGTATGACCGGAACGACAAGACCGCGGTCTGTATCAGCCGCAAAACCGATATGGTATTGTTTCTTCAAAATGATTTCTTCACGTTCTTCATGAAAGGAAGCGTTTAATTGTGGATATTTTTTCAAAACGATCGTCAACGCTTTCACAACATAAGCTAAATAGGTGAGTTTGATTGCTTCCTCTTCCGCAAATGATTTTACGCTTTGCCGATGCTGAACAAGCTTAGTAACATTCGCTTCATCAAAATGTGTTACATGCGGAATCGTCTTTTTCGAATGAACCATTGAACGTGCAATGAATTTGCGAATGTTTGAAAGCGGAATATATTCATCTTGTACCGAATTGGTCTTTGTTTCTTCCTTCTGATTTTTTTGCTGACTTTCCATCTCAAGCTGCTGATTTTTGCGCCTATTGATCACGGCCTCAATATCTTCTTTTAATATTTTGCCGTTTGGACCCGATGGAATTACCTCTTCAAGATTCACTTGATGTTCTCTTGCAAATTTGCGCACGGATGGAGCGGCCACTATGAATGAAGAATTTGTTTGCTTCTCTTTTTCCCGCTTCTTGTACTCGTTGCGAATATCTTCTTCCGTTACTTTCCCGTTTAAACCAGTCGGCTCCACAAGCCGCCAATCCACCCCTAGCTCTTTCGCTAATTTCTTCACTCGCGGCGTCGCCCTTTTCTCGACCTTTTGCTCCGTTGCTATTTGTTCTTCCGATCTTTCATTCGTTTCTTCTTGTTTTATGTCTGGCTGCCCGTCGCGTTCAGCTGTTTCAATTGTTGCAAGCACTTCGCCGACAGATGCTGTATCTCCTCTTTTTTTACGGATTTCCTTCACGATTCCGCTTGCAGGTGCATGCAGCTCCGATACCGCCTTTTCCGTTTGAACTTCAACAAGTATGTCATTTTGCTCCACCGCATCCCCTTCTGACACATGCCAAAATGCAATTAAGCTCTCATTATATTCTTCCGACAATTGCGGCAATTTAATTTCAATAATCATGTTGGCCTCCTGTGAAAGAAATGGTAGATTTATTCATTAACGAGTTTTACAGCTTCTTGATAAATTTTTTCTGCATTCGGTAAAACAAACTGTTCAAGCGGGCGGCTGAAAGGAATCGGCACGTCTGGTACAGCCAATCGTTTGACCGGAGCTTCTAAGTCATACAAGCCTTCCTCTGCAGCTATGGCAGCGATCTCCGCCGTCATGCCGTACGATAAATAATCTTCATCTACTACAAGTAATCGATGAGTCTTTTTAATGGATTGCAGGATTGTTTCACGATCTAACGGGACAAGTGAACGCAAATCGATGACTTCTGCTTCAATTCCTTCTTGCTCCAGCTTTTTGGCAGCCTCCAGTGCATGATGAGTCGTCATTTGAATCCCTACAATTGTTATATCTTTCCCTTCCCTGACAACGTTTGCTTTTCCTAGCGGCACCGTGTAAGCTTCTTCCGGCACATGACCGACTGATGCGTCTAATTGATCCATCCATCCTAAGCCTTGCAGCGTTTTATGGAACATAAAGACTACAGGATTATCATCCCGAATGGCTGAAATCATCATCCCTTTTAAATCATATGGAGTGGATGGAGCCACCACTTTCATTCCCGGCAAATGCGCAAACGTTGCATACAAAGTTTGAGAGTGCTGAGCAGCATCACTGTACCCTCCGCCAACAGCGGTCATTAACACGATTGGCAGCTTCACTCGGCCGCCCGACATATAAGGGATTTTTGCCATATGGTTATAAATTTGATCCATGCAAACTCCGAAGAAATCGACAAACATCAATTCAACGATCGGCCGCATTCCTTCGGCTGCTGCGCCAATGGCCGCTCCAATAAATGCAGTTTCAGATATCGGGGTATCAATCACTCGATCTGATCCAAATTGTTGAAATAACCCTTCTGTCGATCCGAAGATGCCCCCGTAAACTCCGACATCCTCCCCCATGACAAACACGTTTGGATCTCGCTCCATCTCCAATTTAATCGCTTCCGCCATGGCCTTATTTCCCGTTAATAAGCGCGTTTTTGTTCCTTGCACAGCTTATAACCCCTTTCCTGTTTATTTACGAAACGTATAAGTCTTTTAAAGCATCTTCCGGATTCGGATAATTGCTGCTGCGTGCAAATTGATAAGCAGCGTCTACTTCCTGTTTTGCTTTATTTTCAATGATGTCAAGATCGTTTTCCGCTATGTTTTGTTCAGAGATTAATAGATTTCGAAGGCGTATGATCGGATCTTTATCCCGAAGAAGCGACACTTCATTTTTATCTCTATACAACTCCGGATCCCCTTGGAAATGTCCCAAGTAACGATATGTTTCAATTTCAATAATCGATGGACCTTCGCCTCGTCTGGCGCGTTCCACTGCTTCTTTTGATACTTCGTACATGCTGATCGGATCGTTGTCTTTGACGTAATATCCTTTAATGCCATATGCAGCTGCACGAACATCGTTAGATGCTACAGATGTCGATGCTGTTTTCGGAACAGAAATTCCGTACTGATTATTTTCAATCACCACAATAAGAGGTAAATTCCAAAGTGCTGCCATATTTAATGACTCATGGAAAGCTCCTTGATTGGCAGCTCCCTCTCCAATAAATGAAACCGCAACCCAGTCTTTCCCTTTTTTCTTAGCAGCTAAAGCTGCTCCAAGAGCGTGTGGGATTCCTGCTCCAACAATTCCTCCACAGGAAAACTTGACATCCGGATCAAACAAATGCATATGTCCTCCCTTGCCTTTGCCAAGCCCGGTTTCTTTTCCGAAAATTTCAGCCGTCATTTTATTTAGGTCAACGCCTTTCGCGATGGCATGATGATGAGGCCTGTGCGGCGACGTAACCGTATCTTCTTTTTTCAAATGAACACATATGCCGACGGCTGCCGGTTCTTGCCCTGTTGCCAAATGCATCTCGCCAGGAACAGGACCCGCCCCAATATTGAAAACCGGATTTTTCCCTTCAGTATAAGCTTCTGCCATTTTGTCTTCGTAATAACGGATTTTGTACATGTTTTCATACATCCATAAAAGATCATTTTTAGAAATTGCCAATGTATTCTCTCCCTTCTACCAAAATAGAAAACGGTTTCAAATAGTTAAATGCAAAAATTGTGCCAAACTACATTTTCGTGATTGATATATTTAATTTCATTGAAAATGAATAAGATTTTTTATGCTACACAAAAAACGTCCCGTTTTGGGACGCTTTTTAGAGACACAATGATACAATTTGATACGAAATGAAACAAAATGATATTAATAAGGGATTTGAAATCTTTGCATTTGCCGATAAAAAGTGCTTCGTGATATCCCTAAATATTGCGCAGCTTTTGTGATGTTGCCGTTATATAGACGTAAAGCTTGCAAGATCGACTGCTTTTTCATTTCATCTCGATGAATAAACACCGTTTCCGATTTTGGCTTGGAGTCCGTTTTTATAATTTCCTCAGGCAAATCTTTAATAGTTAAAACAGGCTTCGTCAATTTGTTTAAAGTTCTTTCTACTATATTTTGCAATTCTCTAATGTTTCCCGGCCAATGATAATGTATTAACGCTTGAAAAAAATCCGGTTTGATTTCAGGAAAAGGCTTATTTAACTTTTCACAATTTTTTTCAATAAAATGATGAACAAGGAGCGGTATGTCTTCTTTTCTTTCTCGCAATGACGGCAAAGTGATCGGCATGACATTAAGCCGGAAAAACAAATCCTCCCGAAAGCTGCCTTTTTCGACCTCTTCGCGAAGATTTTTGTTCGTCGCTGCGATGATGCGAACATCAACAGGCAAAACTTTATGCCCGCCGATTCGCACCACTTCCTTTTCTTGTATGACTCGTAAAAGCAATACTTGCATTTCCAAAGACATTTCTCCAATCTCATCTAAAAAAAGCGTACCGCCATCGGCAAGCTCAAATTTTCCTGCACTTCCCCCTTTTTTCGCTCCGGTAAAAGCACCGTCCGCATAACCAAACAGTTCGCTTCCTAATAAATCTCGAGGAATTCCGCCGCAATTGATGGCTATAAAAGGCTTATGCTTTCTATCGCTTTCATTATGGATCGCTTGTGCAAACATTTCTTTTCCCGTACCGCTTTCTCCTAAAATTAATACATTTGAGTCCGTTTTTGCTGCTAGCTTCGCTTCGTTTACTTTTTGGAGAAACTGGGGATGCTTCCCGATCATATCAGAAAAAGTGATTTTCGCCTGATTGCCTGATAAATGATTAATAAATTGTCTTATCTTTTGAATCTCTTTTATAATCATCATTGAACCGATCCATTGGCTGTCTTTATAAATGGGGAGTTTATCAACTAGAACATGAAAAACTTTGTTTGACTGTTTTATTTTTAAGTGCAGTTCATGATTTTGAAGATGTCGAGGGCGATTGGAAATAATCGATTTGTTGCTAAAAACTTCGCTGATCTTTTTCCCTTCCAGGCAAGAATGATTCAATTGAAGCAGCTTTTTTAATTGATCATTCACTTTAATAATGAGCCCTTCCGTATCGAAAATGAGGATGCTCTCTTTCATATTATTGGTAGTCGCTTCAAGAAATCTTTGCATCATAATGTTTTTTTCTGTCTTTTCAATCAGCTCCAGTTGGTACTCAATCGCTTTCACTGCTGACACTACCATTCCTAAAGTATGTGGATGCACTTTTTCATATGGGCCTGAAACATTTAATACGCCGATTATCTTTCCTTTTGAATCGTGAATGGGCGCAGCCGAGCATGTCCATGCCTGGCAAATTTCCGAATAATGCTCCTCAGCATATATTTGTACAGGTTGATTGATCACAATCGAAGTGCCGATTGCATTCGTTCCCATTGCTTGTTCACTCCAATCGGCACCTTCCACAAATTGAATATCAGCTGCCATCTTTAACGTATCAGCGTCGCCAATTGATTTTAACAACTGTCCCTTTTCGTTGCAAAGAATCACTAAAAAACCCGAGCCCTTTACGATTGAATACAATCCTTCCATAAACGGAACCGAACATTCAATTAAAGGCTTGTAATGGTCTATCTCGATTTTTTTCATTTGACCGTATCGTTGAAAAGGATCAACATTCATTTCTTTGGAACGAATCCATGAATCCTTTACAATGGGAGATAATTGTTCGTCGAGCTTATTTTCAAAAATAAAGTGCTTCCAACATTGTTTGACATACTCTCTTTTCTTCATCATAAAACACCTCCTTCAATTGTTGATTGAAGCTTCTCCGTCCAATCGCATCACATGCCAGCTTACAATGTTTATCGTATTTTTTAATATTCTCCTTTATTGTAGCATTACAAAAAAGCTGTGAGAACTAGCGATCCACTGAATGAAGCTCCTTTTATTTTTGAAACTTTTTAACCCAAAAATGCTGGAAACCCCTTTTACTTTTTCAATCATGAGAAATTGGGGCGCCCTTCTTTTGATATCCCGGAAATACAGAAATTTACAGTTACCGATCGTACTGGACGCATCGACAAAATGGGTCATAAAAAAACCGATTCCAAAAGATTGGAATCAGTCTTTCTTGCTTCTGCACGGAAGGCCAAATCATTCTCTTTTTTCCGTTATTCATATGTTTGGAAATTGTATTACCAGTTATTAACTTGATCGAATGGTGATTGGCGGAGCTCTGTTTTTTCTAAATGAAACGGCTTCATGGCATTTAAACGGTAATTCTTAATGTTTAAAATCAGTGATTTTTTAGTATGCTTCAAAAAAAGACGAAACGACGTTCCAACAATCACTTTGAAAAATGCCGCCGGTTCTTCTGCATATGTAAGCAGAACTCCCTATTGTGAACAAATATTGATCAGTATGATGATGTTTTTCAAACGTCTTCCTTCATTACATAACAACTGAATTGAACTGATAAAAAATATATACAATGTAGGAATGTGGGCAGCTATAAAAGAATAAAGGTTTTTGGCAATGGGAAAGAAGTATAATATATTGAAATAATAAAATGCTCTATATTCTGGGAGGATAACATAAAGTTATAACGGGGGAACGTGAATCGTATTAAAACGATCATAAAAAATATTGTGAAAAAATTATCATCGGAGCTGTCTTATTCATTTATATTATGTTTTCTTTCTCCTTTTCTTTCGTTAATTGTTTTAATTTGTTGGACAGCTCCATAAACCAATTTTCATCTTTTGTTAACAAGGCTAAATCAATTAATGCTTTAATCTGCTCTTCATTTTCTATTGGAGATACGGGCAATTTTTTTACCCAATGATTTAATGTTTCAACTGTTTTACCAACGACGATTTCATTGTCGCAAGCCATAACTTTTACTCTTATAATCTTTTGTGATGAATCTATCGTTTCAACATAACCGTAAATAAATTCGCCGCTTTTTGTTTTTCCTTTTACCCAATCCCCTACTTTCACTGGCAACTGATTGATTCCTTCCATTTTATACACCACCACTTGCAGTATTATAGAGATCTGTTTTGAAATACTAAATATCTATGTTGTTAACAGAAATTATTACATGATAATAAAGGGAACGCAAACAATTTAACCTGGGAAATAATAAAAATTTTAAAATTCCATTAAATATATAACTTAACCCGTGGTGCTAGATAAACTTGATCAAGCATAAAAATAGCCCTTGCCTGGCGGATCTCCTTAAAATGAAAGTGCGACCTACCATTCGAAAGGAGAATCCCCATGCAAGAGCACTTTCATTTTACTACAGATCGGACCAAGATTCAAAAGCAATATGCCGCCATTTTCTTTTTTGTCTCCGCTCAACTGTCATTGATTCAGACGCATCTTCAACGCCGCAACCGCCATTTGGTAAAGCAAAAAAAAGAGACATGAACCCGATTCCTTGATTAGAATAGATGTGTCACCAAAACTATTCACAAGGAGGTTCATGTCTCATGAATAGATTAGCACATCATCAAGGAATCCACAAGTTTTTCACGATGTTGGGGTTGGCACTTTATTTTTCAAAACCTGTCATGAAGCATCTCGTTCATATCGTGGATGCGATGATCACGAAAGGCTTTTCTGGAACGTTGACCGATCTTCATCATTGGAGCTTTCACCCCAATCATCGAACGACACTCAGCCATTTTTTCACGAAAAGCCCTTGGGATGAAGAGACGCTGCTTCGCAAACTTCAACAGTGGATGCTTCGTCGTGTCGAACGCATCGCCAAACAGGAGAATCAACCCCTTTTTGTTTCGATCGATGATACGATTTGCCAAAAAACCAAGCCTTCGTCACAGGCAACGCACGCCATTCAAGGGTGTGATTGGCACTATTCTCACACAGAGAAAAAGTCGATCTGGGGACATTCTCTCGTTTGGCTCATGGTTCATACGATGACCCAGGCTTTTCCCTTTGCGTTCCGCCTCTACGACAAGGCGGCTGGGAAAAGCAAGGGGGAACTCGCGATCGAGATGCTTTCTTCTTTGGATGTACACCGTCCTGTTTATGTGCTGATGGACTCTTGGTATCCATCGCAAAAGCTCGTGGAAGCTTGTCTGAAAAAGGGATTCCACGTAATCGCAATGCTCAAGACGAATCGGGTTCTTTATCCAAAAGGCATCGCCATCCAAGCCAAACAGTTTGCCCGCTATATCGAACCGAACGACACCCATCTCGTCACGGTGGGAGAAGAGCGTTATCGGGTTTATCGCTACGAAGGCTCTCTCAAAGGTCTCGATGATGCCGTGGTGCTGCTCGCTTGGAAAGCCGATCAGCCGATGACATCGGAACATCTTCACTGCGTCTTGAGCACCGACCGGGATCTAAGCGATGAAGAGATCTTGCGCTACTATGCCCAGCGTTGGTCGATCGAATGTTTTTTCCGTCAAGCGAAAGACCAGCTGAAACTCGATGGATACCGCGTTCGCGGACGTCGGGCGGTGAAACGCTACTGGATCTTGGTGCAGCTTGCTTACGTGTACAGCATGTTCGAGTCGAACAGCGATTTTTCTGATGGGCTCGATCTTCTGCGCAAGAGAAAAGGACATAGCCTCGTGGAGTTCATTTACCGTGCAGCGAAACAAAATATTCCCATTGATACCGTGAAAAAACAGCTCCACGTGGCATAAGGGGTACCCTGTTTGTCTCTTTTACATGGTAATTATTGTAATTAAAATTGCTCAACTACAGTAATATATAACGCGTTTTTTCTGGCTGGATAATTTTATGTTCGGACAAGCAAAAATGTCTATAAAGAAGTCTATTTAAGCGCGTCTGGCGAGGTGTCCCATCTTGCTAGGCGTTTTTGTTGTGTCAAAAAAGAGACTGAAAGTAGATTGATCTAGCATCCATTCTGAATATAAGGTGGACAGATTTTGGGATAAGAGTATTGCGAGTTAGCACATTATTTCAGAATCCCTTTTTCAAATTATTTCAGGCGGATTCGGAAATAATGTGCAAAATTTTTGCGGATTGTTCGGTCAAGTCCAAATGATTGCGTAAATTCCCCTTTGCTAGACAACATGGACTTGATGGCTTGGCGTACAGTAGGTAAGTCCGGAAAACCTCCTTGACGGTCTCTTTTCCGGACAAGCGATCATGTTGTCAAGGAACAGGTGTGTCAAGGAGCTTTCGCGGCAACTCCTCGATTCCAAGGTATTCCACGTTTTCCTTGACACGGTGAATAACTGAAAGACACCATCTACTGAATCAAAAGCTGGCGCCTAATCTGTTTTTCCATTCTTTCCGCAAAGGGAGGATAAAAGGGACACGGAAACATGCAGCGGCTCGCTGGGCATCACGCCACGATCTCCTTCGGCTTAAAGGATGGTGGCTATGATTTGGCGGGATGCAGTGAGGGCGCCGCCAACGTTTCAATGACACATGTTTGTTAGTAGACAATTCTTTCGGCTTGAGGGAATCATTGTTTTTGTTTTTCATTAGTGGTATCATACTAAACAAAGAAACCAAGAATTTTTATAACAAAAAAAGCAAGAAAGTTGGTTAATTTTTTCGAGGAGGGGGAATAATATGGTACCATCAGATGTGGTGGCAAAGGGGAAGGTACCTATGGAGAATATCCCTAATCGTAAGAAACATGCTGTGAAACGAATTGCCGTATCGAGCAAAAAGCAAATTACGATACCGAAGGACTTTTATGAGCAATTAGGAATTGGAAACGAAGTATTAATTGAGTTAGCAGATAATAAATTAATTATTCGTCCGATTCACGGAGATCACTTTGACTTTTCCGATCTTATTTTAAAAGACCTTATCGAAGAAGGATATGCAGGAGAAGAACTTTACAAAGAGTTTGTATACCGTAAATCGCAAATCGCCCCTGCATTAGAAACCATGATTTCTGAAGAAAGACCAAAGGCGAAAACATATACATGGGATACGTTGGAGGATTTATTTAACGAAGATGACGAAGAATAATCGCCTGCAATTACTCCCTAAGGCGGAAAAGGCGATAAAAAAGATGACGAAAAAAGACCAAGCATTAAAACAACGCTTTAAAAACGCCTTGCGGGAGATTCTTTCCAATCCAACCGAAGCTGGAGAAGCGAAAACAGGGGATTTAGCAGGGATTTACGGTTATGACATTTACCATCAAGGGATTAATTACGAGATTGCCTATTTTATTGATTTCGATGAAAACGGAAATTTAGTGGTTGTTGTCTTAGCAGGAACCCGCGAAAATTTTTATGATGAGCTTAAACGTTATATGAAAACGAACAACATCAAACCAACTAAACAAAGATCATGAATGCCGTGGAGTTGATGAAGTCCAAGAATTTGTGTAAAAAGAAGCGGGACACAGCACAAAGCGGTTCTATTTTTCGGAGACTTAAGTTCGCCGGCTCCTTTGCTAGACAACATGGACTTTGATGGCTTGGCGTATAGTAGGTAAGTCCGGAGAGCCTCCTTGACGGTCTCTTTTCCGGACAAGCGATCATGTTGTCAAGGAACTTTCGCGGCATGTCCTCGCTTCTCTCCGTTCTTCCGTTCGTTCATAACGGCGGACCCCCAGCTGTTCTTTGACTTGCGCCTCGAGGATTTGGTTTAGGACTTGTTCCAACAGCTTCACAATCGTTCATTTAGAACACGCCCTTGAACAATTTAAGCAAGCTAGCCGGGAACGAAGAATTAAAAACCCATCTGCCTACATGAAACGCATCTTGTTTAATAGTGTCAAAACATTGGAATTTAATACAACGGCCGAAGTATAATTTGAAATTTTTGGTAATGACCACACGGATGACGATGAAATAGACTTCTTTAATGTATTAAATACTTATTGAAAAAGTTTTTGTTTGCAAACAACAAATGAGACTGACTCGTTCGAACTAGCTTCTTGACGATTTAAATGAGCTCATATAACATTTATGTGACTCATCATCATCAAAAGGAGTTATGGAAATGGTCAGTGTATTGGAACGTAAGAAAGCTGATCTGAATTTGGATAAATTCCAAAATGTATTTAGTAAATACTGCAGCGTTTTTGGTAAAAAATTTGGTATTGATATTAATCATTTACTACCATCTAGACAACTCGTTTCTAAAACCGATGATTTATATGTGAATGTTGATAATATAATAGATTTTTTTGTATCTATATCAAATGAGGTTAGTGCCGTTTATAAAAATGAATCCGTTAAGAAAAGTGGTCAGTTTCATACAAGTAGTTTAGATGTTATCGAATTAATACTTAAAAATGTCGTTGATTTCGAAGCAGAGAATACAATAGAAAAAAAATTCCTTGAACCGTCGTGCGGTACAGGTATTTTTTTACTTTTTATCATTTACAAACTTTATCAGAAGGGGCATTCAAAAGAAGATTTAATCAATTTTATTAATCATAACTTAGTTGGATTTGATATTTTACCCGAGATGGTTTATTTTACCAAGTTAAATATTCAATGCTTAATGGCTTATTTATTTAAGGACGATGCATCTATTCAAGATAAATTAAATCCAAGAATTTATGTTACAGATACTACATTTAAACCAGAAGGAGAAATGGGACAACTAGAACTGTTTGATACAGGATTAAAATTTGTTGAAACAGAAGAAGCTGCAAAAGTAAAACTTGATGCTGTAAAAGGTATAGACCAGTTTGATTATGTTGTTGGAAATCCTCCTTATGTCACTTTATATGGTAGAAGAGATAAGAAAAAACAGAAGCTTTAAGGAATTATTATATAAACCCGTGGTGCTAGATAAACTTGATCAAGCATAAAAATAGCCCTTGCCTGGCGGATCTCCTTAAAATGAAAGTGCGACCTACCATTCGAAAGGAGAATCCCCATGCAAGAGCACTTTCATTTTACTACAGATCGGACCAAGATTCAAAAGCAATATGCCGCCATTTTCTTTTTTGTCTCCGCTCAACTGTCATTGATTCAGACGCATCTTCAACGCCGCAACCGCCATTTGGTAAAGCAAGAAGATGACGTGATCATAGCGATTCACATTTTGGGGAAGCTGCTTGGCTTTTCTTCCGAACGGGCATGGCATCGCTTTGTCACCGGAAATTTGTTCACAAACGGGCAGTTTCTCGAACGTTCCCGATACAATCGCCGTTGCCGGGCGCTGCGCTGGGCGATGAAATGGATCCGCCATGAACTGGCGAAACGCGGCCAACATCATGCCTATGCCGTGGTCGATAGCTTGCCGTTAGAGTTGTGCCATGCTGCGAGAATGCATCGTGTCAAACGGTTTCAAGGGATCGCCGACATCGGGTATTGCGCTTCAAAAAAGCAATGGTACTACGGGTTGAAACTGCACCTTCAAGTGACCGATCAAGGTTTGCCAATGGGATATGTGGTGACGGAAGCATCCTGCCACGATCGAATCGCAGCCGAAAGCGTGATGACCCAAATTCCTCATCCCTATAACCTCGGGGACAAAGGGTTCATTAGCCGTGACTTGCAAAAAAGGCTGTACGAAGAATACCAAATGGCGCTTTGGACTCCGTCTCGAAAAAACCAGAAACATCGCCCGTCCGAGGCATGGGAGAAGTGGATCCAACAAAAACGCAAAGTGATCGAGACGGTGTTCTCGGTTCTGGTTGACCAATACCGGATCACAGAGATTCGAGCGAATTCCATGATCGGATTTGAAGTAGCGCTCGACGGCATATTGTTAGCCTATTCGCTGGTCACACTAGGGCTAGTTGAGTTCTAACGCTCAACTAGCACCACGGGTATAACTTATAATAAATGTTTTCATATTTATTGCAATAGACAAACGTTCAGCACATTTGTTCCATGTGAAACATAAATCAGACAGCAGGCTCAAATTTTACCTTTTGTGCGGCAAATCGTTATTGAAGGAAAGTGCAACTTTCGGCTGTCCTTTCGTTTAAAGATGAAAAAATCTACCCTTTGTGATCAGCTGAGCAATAGCGAGAAAAAAAGTTTTTTTAAAATAATTCTTCATGCAAATGAACCTTTACATGCTCTTCCTGAAGCATGTACACAATCGACGAAGGAAGCCCGTTAAACATCTTTTCCAAAGCTGGCGCACGATCTATCCACAAGCAATCTCATACTGTATTTCCCATTTAAAAAACAAAAATTTCCAATTGGCCGCTTCCCACTCTATGATAAGAAAAACTATTGCATTTCTTCCGTCTTTTCCTTATTAAGTATCACTATGAATCTACAAAAATGAACATTTAGCATTTATTGATTTAAATAACCTTTTTTGTAGTCGGTGATGTTGGAAAAGGCGGCACAAATTCACTTAATAAATATTCATAAATTGCTTTTTCAACTGATAAGCCACTTTTTGTGATGCCCATATTCCCAAAAAGAACATTAAACTCGAGAATATAAAGATGCCCTCCGCTTATTAGCACATCAAAGCCGGCATGATTAATGTTCAATTGTTTCGAGACATTCAAAACAAGGTCACAAGCTTCTTGCGGTATAAATTTAAAACAGAGGCTTCCGCCTTGGGCAACATTGTGGAGAAACTCCCCTTCCGCCCCAACCCGCCAATAGGCGGTGAAAATATCTTTTCCAATGACACAAATGCGTAAATCTTTTCCGTCGTTTTCTAAATATTCTTGTACGTACAAAACATCATTTTGATTAGCATATTGATAAAAATCATACTCATTTTTAATTAAAAAGGTTCCTTTTCCCATTGAATTCCGGACTTCCTTTGCAACAAATGGGAACGGGAACGTTTCTAATACTTTTTCGATATTGCTTGGGGTGCTCGCCAATATTTCCGTATATGGAACATGCTCAGGCGCCACCGTCCACAGCGCTCTCGTCATTTCTACTTTGCTAAAGCCCAACTGCAATGATTCAATGCTTGGGAAAATTTTTTTCTTTAATCCGTATACTAGAGCAGGGGCTTGCCACGTTTCAGGAAAAAGAACAATATCCGCTTGTCGAATGGTTTCTAATTCTTTAAACATATTGTCAGGCTTTATATAGTGTACACCTGGAATTCCGATGGTCCGGTATGCATTAAAGGAAACCATTTTCATAAATTCGTGACCACACTCCAAAACATATAACAATTTTCTAAATAAATAATAGAATCTTCATGAATTTTTCGCAAATAAAATTTTCAATAGTTTCCCCTTTCAAATGCCGTGAGAAATTTTTTACTTCATTATGGCATCTTGAAAGGACGTAGAACAGGCGGATGTTTTTTTGCTATTACTTCGACTCTGAAGCGGAAAAAGGGAATCCCCTTGTTTTTATTTATAGTGATCCCGCCAGTGCTGCCTGAGAAAGCGTATCACCATTGCTCCCGGGGCGCAGGCAATATTTTATGATCTGCCATTCCGTCATTACCAAATATCTGAGAGAGGCGCAATCGCGGCAACGACTTGGATGTCCTTCTGACAATTATGGACGAATCCAGTCAGTATTCGGAGCGTGATGTATGCGACCAATGTAATCGAACAGACGATCAAGGAGATTCGGAAACGTTTGAAGTCGATGTACAGTTTGAGCTCAAAAGCTGAGGAAAACAATTCAGGATTTTAATGAGAAATAGCGGAGAGAAAGCTTCAAGAATTTGCCGAGGCTCATGAAGGGATTGTGGCTTTAGCCCACAACATACTGAAAGTAACCGTCATCCGCCAGCTGTTTTCTAAGAAAAATTGTAAACATATACAAAAGCCAGTATAGAAAAACGAGCTGTTTTTCTATACTGGCTTCATTTTATTAGGGACTTATCGAACCGTCCCTATATAAGTTGAATTAAAGATTTACAACTGAACACACAAACGATCGATCGTTTGTTCTGGTTTCTGGTTGATTCGCTGAATAAAGGCTTGGACATTCTTTCTAATTTCTTGCACACTCGAATAGAACACGTTGTAAATCACGTCTGATTTCAGCCATTTCCATAGCCCTTCAATCAAGTTCAATTGCGGACTGTATGGTGGCAAAAAGACGAGCTCTAACCGATCTTCGTGTTCTTTTAAAAATGGCTGAATGAGTTTGGCATGGTGAATTCGAGCGTTATCTAAAATCATCACTATTTTGCCTGTGGGATAGCGTTCTAACACAAGTTGAAGAAATCGAAGAAATGTTTCCGCGTCATAGCGTTCTTCTTCGATGCAAAACACTTCCCCTGTTTCGTAGTTCAACGTGCCAATCAGCTTCAGCCCTTGATGTTTTCCAAACGTCGGAATGATTCGTTGTTTTCCTTTGACAAACCATGTTTTTTGAATCGCTTGGTAATCACGAATCATCGACTCATCTTGAAAGAGGACATGGGCGATGTTCCCATCTACCAGTTTTTTTTTACTTCAGGGAAGGTGATTTCGACGAATTCTTTTTGTTTCTCTTCATCGGCATTGGCTAGTGTATAGGTCGGTTTCGTATAGCTTAGCCCTAACCGATGCAGAATGTCACTTGTTCCGCGAAGCGTGTATGTTGGCCCCCACTTTTGTTGAATGAGTTCAGCGATTATCGCAAGCGTCCAATTATATTTTGCTTCGAATCCCACATCTACGGGGAGCTGATGTTCAATGATCAAAGCCAGCTCTTTTTCCTGCTCAGGGGTCAATCGACGTGGGGCGCCAGGTGAGTATTTCATCTCCAGTCCATCAAGACCGCGCTGGGCGTAGGCATGAATATAGTTATAAATAGTTTTCTTGGATCGACCAATAATCGTTGCGATTTCTCCTTTGGTATATCCCTGCAAATGAAGATAAATCGCTTGGTAGCGTTCATATGCTCGTTTACTTTTTGCTTCTTTCATGGCAGTGGACAACTTTTCGATCTCGTCTTTGTGATTTGGCATCATAGTTTTCTCTCCGTTCCCCTATTTTCTCTTTGTATTTATTCGCCGTGGAACGGGAGAAAACCTTTATTTCAATTTATATATATTAACTAAATAATGTAAAAAGGGGCATATAAGGAACACCGCTTTTCCACGCATAAGAGTGAATATTTAGTCTTATGTTTGGAGACAATCTCCTTCTTTCAGCTGAATAACATTTTAGTGATACCTTATCGAATGGTAATGTAAACATAATTATTACCCCCGTTGCCGTTGCAAAATACTGTTCTAAAACCTGATACACACTAACACATTTTCAATTTGTAATGGCTATCTCATAGTTACCTTCTGCGTGAGAACGTTATTGCCCGAACCTAAGCGCAAACGGATATAGGCTTCATACGCCGAAACATTTGGATTAATGCGCATCATGATCGTTTTCTTTGCTTTTCCATTTTCATCTGCTGTCAGTTTGCCGATATTGAAATAACCGTAAGTGATTGGCCATGTTCCATCCTCAAATTGGATTTGCGAAATGCTTTGCCCGCCTGACAGATATATTTGAATTTGTCCATTTGCTACTGCTTGGCCAGGTGTTAAACCACTCATCACCACTTCTACCAGAAATGGTATACCACCTAGCGGAATATATTTCGGTGTTAACAATTGATATTTTTCTTCACCGCCAGGCGGCGTCTCAACAATTGACTGACCGATATTGACTGTTTTGGTGAAGACGTTGTTTCCAGCCCCTATTCGAAGGCGAATATATCCTGTTGTTCCGTCTTGTACCGTTGGGTTAAGTCTCATTGTCAGTACTTTTTCCGCCACACCATGCTGATTAGCTTGAATGCTCCCAACACTTTGATAACCGTAAGTGGTAGGCCATGTTCCATTCGGAAGCCGAACTTGCGAAATTGATGTACCACCTTCTAAATATACTTGAATTTCCCCATTTTCAATGACTTGTCCCGGTTTCATATCTGTTAATTTGAGTGTTACTTGAAAAGGTTCTCCGCCAGTTGGCAAATATTCAGGGGTTTCAATGTTATATTTAATATCTTTTGGAGGATCCATTTCCGAGCCAAATGAACCGTCAGCAAATGTCGATTGATCATACCAAAGATAACCTTCATTCGGTGAACGCCAAGGCTCCGGCTTCAGCTCCTCAGAATGCTCTGGGGTCTCCATTTCTAATATTGGTGAAGGCTGATCAAGCGGTATATCAAGTTCAGAGAAGGTTAGATAACTTTCTTTATGAGACAGCCATTCGACAATTTTCATTAGCAATTGGCCATTATCTTTTTCAGTAAATCCGTCGTACGTTCTCTTGACTCCTCCGTGTTCTTCATTTCTATATTTAGGGGTGCTGTCTTCCACCACAGAAGAGTCACCGATGAAAGCGGCCTTTCCTCTTTCCTTTTTTCCTATCGCTACAAAGGGCCCTTCATGAATTCCGCCGCCAAAATAAACCCCTCCGTCAACTGCATTGCTCCATTTGTTTTCTTCTACAGTAAGCCCATCAGGCAAATAAACAATCCCTTTAGCAATTTCAGGATTCATAATAGCCAGTGTAGAACCAGCATGAATCGAAATTTCATCAATGCCACTCGTTATACCAAAGGATTCATCAGATGGTATAATCACATTTGCTGTTGTGTTATCTATCGAGTTAAAACGAAATCTTACACCAAATTCTTCACTTAGCCAATCGGTGCTTTCAACACCAGCCATTGCAGCTTGTTCACCTTGATCCATTCCTTTTGTTGGATTATCAAAAGCCCCTCTGCGCCAACCATTCATAATTTCATTTGAATCCCAACGGTTAAAATTTCGGTCGGCATTATAGTGGTCGGCAATAAAAAATACGCCTCCCCCTTGTTCTGCAAACTCGGCAATAGCATCTTGTTCAGACTTCTTAAAAGGAATTTGTGCCTCTGGAATAATAAAAACATTATAACCTTCTAAATCCTCCAGAGTAAGTGGATCTAAACTCCGATGCTCCTTCACTGTATATCCCGCTTCAAGCAATGCATTGGCAAAATCGGAAAATGCACCATCAATCACCCAATCGGACTGTCCTGCTGTTTGCCCATGGCTGTTATCAAACAAAACTTTCTTGCCGTTCGGATCGCTAGGAACTAAGATTGGGGCCGGATCATTCGGACCTTCTGCACTTACAGTTACGTTTTCAAAAGCAAAAATAAAAAACGCCAATACTGCCACAAGGCCCTGCAACAGCATCTTTCTCATAATGACTCTACCTCCATAATTTATTAACTCAACAAGGCAAAAGCCTTTTATTGAGTTCAGCCGCTATTGCTGAAGCTTTCGATATACATTGCTGCCTAATGAGCATCTGCTAAACCACCTTCTTGCGCAAATAGCCGGAAATGATATCGACGATCGTAACCATGGCAATGATTCCTAATAAAATAATACCGACACGACTCCAGTCGCGAGACTGCATGGCAAATATAAGCGGTGTACCGATTCCGCCTGCACCGATGATTCCTAAAATGCTTGCGGAACGGAGGTTAATTTCAAAACGATATAAGGTGTAAGAGATAAACCCAGGAATGATTTGTGGAACAACGGCAAACCACAGCGTTTGCAAGCCGCTTGCTCCTGTTGCTTTCAAAGCTTCAATTGGTCCGAAATCAATATTTTCCACTTCTTCTGAAAACAATTTGCCAAGCATCCCGATGGAATGGAGTCCGAGCGCCAACACACCGGCAAAAGAGCCAGGGCCTACTACTTTAATAAATAACAACGCCATCACTAGTTCCGGAAATGTCCGGATAAAGCTTAAAATAAATTTTCCTGTTCCTGCCGCAATCTTTCCTTTCGTCATATTGTTAGCCGCCCAAAAAGCAAACGGTATACATAGAAAAGCTGAAATAAATGTGCCTAATATGGCAATCGCTAATGTATCTAATAGCCCTCGGAGCAGATCTTCGCCTTCGGGCAAGTAAACATATCCCCAATCAGGAGAAAGAATGCCGGATAAAATCGCTTTTGTAATTTGGCCGGCCGTTTCTTTAAATCCTTCTATTGGAATACCGGATAATGCCCATATATAAATAACAGCCAATGACACATATATACTCCACAGCTTAAACTGGTTCTTTTTTGGTTTAACTGGTCTTGCAACACTCTTCATAATAGTTTCTCCCGCAATTTAGAACTAATATAGTCGATCAACAAAACAACCATTAATGTAAAAATAATGATTGTACTCACTTTGTCGTATTCAAGAAAACCTAATGTTTTATCATAATATTCTCCGATTCCTCCTGCTCCCACTAGTCCTAATATAGCTGCAGCCCTTATATTAATTTCAAAGGTGTAAAGAACGAAAGAGACAAAGTAAGGGGACACTTGCGGAACGACAGAGTAGACGATCCATTGAATTTTATTGGCGCCAACTGCCGTCATCGCCTCCAATGGGCCTTTATCAATACTTTCCATCGCTTCATAAGTTAATTTCGCAATAATGCCCATTGAGAAAACAGCTAATGCAAATATTCCTGGTAATGGCCCCAATCCGAAAATCGCAACAAATATAGCGGCTAAAAGAAGTTCAGGAATGGTACGAATTAAATTTAAAATAAATCTGAACGGGTAATAAATCCAATTACTAGAAGCGATGTTGCTTGCGCATAACAAAGCAAATGGGACCGCAAGCAAAGCTCCCATCGTTGTCCCAATAACCGCCATGCGGAATGTGTCAAGCATTGCCGGAACAATATCATCAAAATATGACCAGCTGGGAGGATACATTTGTACAAGCAAATCAAACATATTTGGAAACCCTTCAACAAAATCGATGAAAGAACTTTCCGTTTGATAGGCGCTCCAGCCGATCAGCAGCACAATCAACGCTGCTGTCAAGTAATGCTTTATTTTAGTAGGTGCTTTAGGAATTTCTTGTTTAGTTAATCGATTCATATTTAAACTCTCTATCCGCTTCATTTGTTCCCACCTCAAAAGGCTTTCCATATATTTCAGAAAACCGTTTATCTGTCGCTTCCCTAGCAGATCCGTCAAACACAATTTGTCCTGCTTTCAGGCCGATGATCCTTGTGGCATATTGTCTAGCTAAATCGACCGAGTGCAGGTTGACAACAAGCGTTATTCCTAACTCTTGATTGATCTTTTTTAAATCATCCATTACTTGTTTTGTTGTCAAAGGATCTAAAGATGCTACAGGCTCATCCGCTAAAATGATTTTAGCTTTTTGCGCCAAAGCTCTAGCAATCGACACTCTTTGCTGCTGTCCTCCTGAAAGCTGATCCGATCTGGTGTACGCTTTTTCAAGAATATTCATTCGTTCCAGAGCATTCATGGCCAAATCCACATCTTCTTTTGGAAACCATCCCAAAACGGTTCGGAGAGTAGAATGGTAGCCAACTCTTCCAGATAAAACATTTCGTAAAACAGTCGACCTTTTCACTAAATTAAAATTTTGGAAGATCATCCCAATGTCGCGACGGATGCGGCGGAGTTCCTTCCCCTTTGCTTTCGTGATGGATTTCCCGTCTATTGTTATTTCTCCGGAACTAATTTCATGCAATCTATTAATAGAACGTAGCAACGTTGATTTGCCAGCGCCAGATAAACCGACAATCACAACAAATTCCCCTTTTTCAATTTTCAAATCAATATTTTCCAATCCTACTACACCATTAGGATAAATTTTTGTAACACGATGAAATTCTATCACTCTGCATACCAACCTTTTTTAAATATTTATCTAAACATCCCGACGTTGCTTTATCTATTCATAGAGGATTAGCCAGTACGAACGATTCGCCTGGCTATATTTTATGAAAATACATTATTCAGTTTTCACTTTTTCAGCATACTCCCTGACGATATCGAAGTTACTGTCTTTCGATTCTATGTAGCCTTCATGCGTGTAAATGTCTTTTATAATCGCATGCCCTTCTTCGTCTTTTCCAATATCAATGAAAGCTTGCTTGATTTTTTCAACCCATTCTGAATTCATGTCGGAACGGACGGAAATCGTATCGTTCGGAATCGGTTCTGTAAACTCAATGACTTTCGTATCTTCGAAAACAGTTGGGTAATCTCCTGCTACGGTATTGCGGGCATCTTGGAAAACAACCGCACAATCGACATCACCGTTCAAAACAGAAATAATTGCTTGGTCGTGCCCTTTTACTGTTATTCCTTGTACATCTTTTAATGGATCAATCCCATTATCCATCAGCGTTGCGGCCGGCCAAACATAACCTGCAGATGAAGTGACATCTTGAAAAGCGATTTTCTTTCCTTTTAAATCTTTCACACTAGTAATACCAGAATCTTTTTTCACTACGAAAATTGATTTGTAATTGTCTACTAGTTCATCTGTTGGCTGCCCGGTCTCATCATCCACTCCGTAACGTTGCGCTTGAAGAATTACTTCAGCAGCTCCTCTTTCTTTCGCCAGCACATAAGCATTTGGCGGCAAAAATCCTACATCTACTTTTTTGGATTCCATTGCTTCAACAATGGTATTATAGTTCGTTGAAACACTCACCTCTACAGGTATACCTAAACGATCTCCCAATAACTTTTCAAGCGGCTTTGCTTTGGCTTCCAATGTATCTGCATTTTGAGAAGGTACAAATTGTACAGAAAGAGTTTTCGGAATATACCCTTCTGATTCTTTGCTGCTGTTAGTTTGTTGGCTTGATTCCCCGCATCCGCTGATGACCACCGCTGTTAAAGCTAGTATTGTTCCAAAAGCTACTAATTTTTTTAACATATTAATTTCCCCCATATCTTTTTGAAAATCTAATTTCCATTTTAACACCAATTTTTTTATTATTTGTAAATTTCGTTATAAAATATCACAAATATTTTGTTAACTTTGTAAATTTTTCTTTTCACTCAATTATTCGTTTCATTTTTGCAACAATTTGTTATGATGAAAAAAGAAGGGAGGAAAATAATGGAGAAAGAAACTGCGATTCATCTGCTTGTAACCAGCGATCTTCACGGCTACATTTACCCGACCAATTACAGAGACAAAGAAGAACAAAATTTCGGACTGGCCAAAATAGCCACGATTATAAAAGAAAAAAGAAAAAAAGGGAACGTGCTCTTACTTGATAATGGAGACTTGATTCAAGGAAGCCCGTTGACTTATTATCATGCAAAAAGCAGACCCGACAGTGAAAATCCGATGATTCAAGTTATGAATGATCTCCAATATGATGCATGCGTATTGGGAAATCATGAATTTAATTATGGACGAAGTTATTTACAAAAGGCGATTCACCAATCTGCTTTTCCTTGGCTGTCCGCCAATATCTTAAAGCAAACAACAGGAGAGCCCGCTTTTGGAACACCTTATCTCGTCAAGGTATTGGACGGAGTCAAAATTGCTGTACTTGGTATCACCACTCATTTCATCCCTAATTGGGAAGAGCCGCGAAATATTGAGGGACTTGTTTTCAAAGATGCATTGCAAACGGCTAAATTATGGGTGAGCGATATTCGCCAAAAAGAAAAACCAGATGTGATGATCGTCTCATATCATGGGGGATTTGAAAGAGATCTACAAACTGGAGAGCCTATAGAACAGCTGACAGGAGAAAACCAAGCATACCAAATGTGCCAAGAACTAGAGGGTGTTGATATTTTAATCACAGGCCATCAGCACCGCCCACTCGCAGATAAACTAAACGGCATCACAATCATTCAGCCAGGCCATAAGGGGCAATTTTTGGGTGAAGTGACGATGAAAGTTAGACAGAAGGCAAATGGAAACAGCCCCGCAATCGTTAGTCATTCCAACTTAATCAAAATTGATGAAAAAATGGAAGCGAATCAAGATGTTTTGGCATTGATATCCGATATTGAACAAGAAACGCAAAAATGGCTGGATCAGCCGATCGGAACCGTTATTGGTGACATGACCGTATCTGATCCATTGAAGACCCGATTACAAGACAATCCTTTTATAGAATTTATCAATAAGGTGCAAATGGAAACAGCCAAAGTTGATATTTCTGCCACTGCCTTATTCAATAATGACTTGCCTGGATTCAAACAACATGTTACAATGCGCGATATTGTTTCCAATTATATTTATCCGAACACATTAACTGTCATCCGCATCAGCGGCCAAGATATTAAAGATGCTTTAGAGCAAAGCGCCAAGTATTTTACGGTTCAAAACGGAACAATCTCTGTCAATCCCGCTTTCTTATATCCTAAACCGCAGCATTACAATTATGATATGTGGGAAGGAATTGAATACGAATTAAAAATCTCTAATCCAGTTGGCCAACGAGTTGTGAAGCTAAATTATCACGGCAGCCCATTGGAGCTTGACAAAGAATATGATGTCGTCATGAACAGCTACCGCGCAGGTGGAACAGGCAATTTTGATATGTTTAAAGAAAAACCGATCGTTAAAAATATCCCCATCGACATGACCGAACTCATTGCCAACTACATATTAGAGCACAAAACTATCATCGCAGCTTGCAATCATAATTGGAGGGTAGTTTTATAGTAGTAAAAGCATTTTCCGATTTGCCCGCTTTTTATTTAAAACAAATGCCACTAATAGGTATCAAAGATTACTTGTCCAAATATCACAGAGGCTTACAGCAACAAAAAGTCATTAATAACAAATTTGATATCAACGATGATTATATAAAAATGATTTTTTCGTTATGAAAATGTGAAGCGTTTTATTCGCACACATCAAAAAAGAAGATTTAGGATTTTCCTAATCTTCTTTTTGCATGAAAGTATATTTCACCATTCCCCTGAACAGGACATGGATTATTTAAGCAGCTGTCTTAACTCTTCGGTCATTTGTTCAACCAATTCAGGTCTGCCATGAAACTGAGCTGGAGTATTTTGAAAAAGTTGAATACGCCAAATTCCTTCCGTTTTCACTGCAACAAGTGTATGATGAGTGTTCACATCAGGATTTAAATCGGACTGGCCGTGAGGAACCATACCGGCAATCGCTCGTAAAATAGCGATATCAGGAGCTAGAAACCGGACATTTTTCACTTTGCTGACAAATTTAGCTGTCTGGTGGTGTTCAAAGACGGACTGGAGATGTGCGAATATTTCATCGCGTCCAATCGACTGACTGCCATCGAAACCAATGCTTTCGCCATCCTTAGTAAACAGATCCGTCATTCCGCTAGCAGTTCGATTGTTCCACGCATTGATTAGTTGCTGGTACAGCTCTTGAACTTCATTTATTTGAGAATTTTCCATCGTTTATCACTCCGAAATGTAATTCTTTGTTCTATGATAGCCAATCAACTGAAAAATTTTTTTTATAAAATGTTGCCGATTTAATATTTACGTGCAGTTTTTTCTACTGAAGCCTCTGCTTTGAAGCGCTGAGACGAATGATCAAAAGTATTTTTTATAGAAGCTTGACAGCGTATAATACTTCAAAATGAAAATTTTCTTCTTTTTTCACTTCAAACGGCATTTATTTGATGTGCAATCACTTTAAAAGGGCATTATTTTTCCTTCTGTTATTGTAAGAATATGTTTGTTCTTCAATTAATCTGTTGGAAATGAATGCCTGCGACAGTCTGCAAATACCTTCCGATCCTCTAAAGCCACTACATAATCAGCAAACAATCATTCTTGCAATCATATTGCCATTCATTTACTGGGAGTGTTGCTACTGACGGCTCTTTTTTTCTATTTCCATACTGCTGCATATTTTTTTTGATATTTCGGATCTTCTTCCTTTTCAATTAAATCGAAGGCAAGCTGCTTGATCGCTTCATCCTGCACTTTATCATACAAGTTTCGCAGCCCTTGAATAATATCGAACCGAATAAGTGTCGCATGTTTTTCGTCAACACAGTTGTCAAACCGAGCTGCCAAATGACGGATAACCATCTCTTTTTGCTTTTCCCCAGCTAAACCAATCCTCCAAATAGCCTGCAAACTATGTCTGGCAGTTACAAACTTTTTATCATAGGTTACTTCCCAAACTTGAGGAAAATCCTCCAACATTCGCTGTTCGGGATCGCTGATCGCTAAGCGGCTTAAAAACTGAGCAGCACTCGAGCGCTTATGAGGGTCTTTACTTGTCAGCTCTTCCTTCAGCTGATCCCATACTTCATACGCCCAATCGACTTCTTCTTCAGTGATCTTCATAATGCTGCTGTACGCTTCGTACTGCGCATTTTTATCACTTGACTGCAATTCCGCAAAATAATGCTTCGTTCGTTCATCCACTATTTATCGCCCCAGTCATGCCTTATTATGTTTGATTTTACCTTAGGCAAAAGTGAATAGGCAATGGCTGCAATATGTAAATACCGAACGATCATATCGGAGGTACAGATCCAAAAAGCCGAAGTTTGATATGGAAACTGGCTCATATTCCATGTGAAAGCAAGTTTAAAATATTAGTAGAGCGAGCATGAAAAAAAAGCCGCTGTATCACCAATAATTGGCGTTCAAGCAGCTTTTTTCAATTACTTATTTAAACGGATTTTTCCATTCCATTAGAACAGCATAGTTACGGGATTCCTCATCCTCCAAATAATTAGCCACAATTCCAAGAGGCGTCCGTCCGCAACGGAGGAGGAATGAAATAACCGGGTCTTTTAAATCTCCGCTGACGACAGCATCGACATATTGTTCAGCTGACATCTCATCCGCATATTTATAATATCCCGGCATTCTGCCGCCGCCGAGCAAGCGATCCAATCCTTTATGGACAACTACTTCGTACATTGATTGCATAAGCCATTTTCCTAAATCCAGCTTTCTGTGGGACGGACGGATGCAAATATCCACAACATATAAAGTGTTGCCATTCGGATCATGGTTACGGATATAGCCGTTGTCCGTTATCTCTTCCCAAGTATGATCAGGATGGGCGGGATCAAAATTCACGATTAAAGATGTCATCGATCCTGCTAACGTTCCTTCTACCTCAACACATAAAGCGCCTTCCTGAAACAATGTCACGTGATTCGTTAATTGCTCTTTATTCCACCAAAGTTCTGATGGAAAAGGCGGCGGAAAACTTTCCTTTTGAATTTCAATTAATTCATCAAAATCTGCTTCATTATAATTCCTTATCACCACTTCGACATTGCGGCCTTGATTATTCAGATAAAATCTCTTTCTGTAACGGCTCATCTCCATTCCCCTTTCGTCCATGAACACTTAAATCAGGATACAAATCAAAGCGGCGGTCTCTCCAAGTGGTGACAGATCCGTTTTCTCTCACTTTGTATAAGAGAGATAAATCAAGATCCGCCGTAATAATCATATCGTGGTTTATTTCCCCCTCCATCAAAATCCCGTTTTTCGGAAATGGGATGTCGTTCGGAGTAATGACCGCTGCCTGGCCAAAATTTGCCCTCATAAAATCAACGGTAGGAAGCGAACCTACTGTCCCTGTTGTCACCACATAGATTTGATTTTCAATCGTTCTGGCGTGGCTTGTATACCGCACTCGTTGAAATCCGTGGCGGTCATCTGTACAAGACGGACAGAACACAACGTCAGCTCCCATTCCTCGTACAATTCGAACGATTTCTGGAAATTCGATATCATAACAAGTTAACATGGCAATTTTTCCTTTTTCGGTCTCAAATATTTGAACCGTTTCTCCGGGAGTCAAATGCCATTCTTTCACTTCCGTCGGCGTCAAGTGAAGCTTCGCTTGTTCAGCTATCCGGCCATCGGGATAAAATAAATGGGCTGTATTATACAATCGTCCCTCTTTTTCGATAATATGAGTGCCTCCAATAATATGCATGCCCGTTTCTTTTGCAAGCGATGTAAATAGTGAATAATATCGGTCCGTATAATGAGGTAAATTTTGAATCGTCTGCTTTTGATTCGGAATGGACAGCAATTGAGTCGTAAAAAATTCAGGAAAAAGAACAAAATCAGCATCAAACTCTTCTGCGGTTTTCACATAATGCGTTACTTGGTTTGCAAAATCTTCAAAGCTCCCGATGGAATGAAGATGATATTGAACAGCAGATACACGTATTTTCATGTAGCCTCTTTCCCTTCATCATAATCTGTTCCCCGCTTATTATTGAACAAAGTATAACATAAAACCAGTTTATTTTAATTTGCTAAATACAGTATAATAATTATGCAAAAGATAGTGAACGAAAATGAATTATCACGTGATATTACAATCTTCAGAAGACCGAAAAACTTTTGAACAGCCACACATTCAAAATGTGTTCTGGAAATTATAGAAAACATCGAAAAAAACGAACCGCTGTTCTTTTAATCGACAGCGCTATGGAATAGCGAAACGTTTAAAAAGATCAGAGGAAAAGTGTGGTGAAAGCATTGTTTAAAATTTTGCTGATTGAGGATGACACCACCCTGTTTCATGAAATAAAAGAACGGTTATTACAATGGTCTTATGATGTATACGGCATTACTGACTTTGGAAAAGTGATTGAAGAATTTACAGCCATCAAGCCTGATTTGGTCATCATTGATATTCAGTTGCCAAAATTTGACGGATTCCATTGGTGCCGAATGATCCGCTCCCATTCCAACGTTCCGATTATTTTTTTATCATCGCGGGATCACCCGACCGATATGGTGATGTCAATGCAGCTTGGAGCGGATGATTTTATACAAAAGCCGTTTCATTTCGAGGTGCTTATCGCAAAAATACAAGCCATTCTCCGCCGAGTATACAACTATAATACAGAACAAATGAAGCTGAAGGCATGGTGCGGGGCGACGGTCGATTATGAGAACAATACAGTCACAAATGATAAAGGAACAATTGAACTAACTAAAAATGAACTATTGATATTAAAGCATTTGCTTGAGAAGAAAAACAAAATCGTCAGCCGGACAGAATTAATCAAAAGCCTGTGGGAGGATGAGCGCTTTGTCAGCGATAATACCTTAACGGTCAATGTCAATCGTTTGCGAAAAAAATTGGATGAGCTCGGGTTGGGACGCTTTATTGAAACGAAAGTCGGCCAAGGCTACATAGCAAAGGAAGAGGCAGCCGTATATGATTAAAAAATATATTATTGAAAGAAAGAGCTGGATCCTTCTCTTTTTATTCATGCAGCTGTTTATCCTTTTTATTTCTTATCTTGATTCAACCATTTCATTAAAGTCCGTTCTCTATATTGTCTTTTTATTGATGATTATTTTTTTCATTTTTGTCATCATCCGCTACAATAAAGAAACAAAGTTTTATAAAAGCTTGGAAGGATGGGAAAACAGCCTTGATTTAACAAGTATAGCGAATGCTGAAAGCCCTTTTGAAAAAATGATTGAACAGCGGATAATAAACCAAACGAAGCTTTTGAAACAAGAGGCTTCGCAAAATCGAATTGCGCTCGAGCAGGAAAAAGATGAATTGCTGTCATGGATTCATGAAGTTAAAACACCGCTGACAGCGATGCATTTAATCATTGAACGATTAGATGATGAAGTTATCAAAGCACAATTGACATATGAATGGCTGCGCATTCATCTGCTGCTTGACCAGCAGCTTCATCAAAAACGGATTCCTTTCATGGAAAATGATTTATATATTGAAAATGTTGCACTGGGACCACTCATTTTCAAAGAGATAAAAGCTTTGCAATCATGGTGTATGCAAAAAGGAATTGGGTTTGAGGTCGAGCTAGAGGCTGCCGAAGTGCTAAGCGATGCGAAATGGCTCGCCTTTATCATGAGACAGCTGTTAACAAATGCGGTAAAATACAGCGATTCATCCGATATCATCATTCAAAGCTATCGGCAAAATGATCAAACAATGATCAAAGTGAAGGATTTTGGCCGTGGCATTGACCCGAAGGATCTGCCGCGCATTTTTGACAAAGGCTTCACATCCACGACCGCACATCAGGACAATGCCTCAACAGGCATGGGATTATACTTGGCGAAAAAAGCCGCCGAAACATTGCTGATCAATATTCAAGTCGAGTCAAAGCTTGGAGAAGGAACGACTGTTACCTTAACCTTTCCAAAGAAAAATGAATTTGTCCGCATTACAAGCATGTGACAATTTTGTCACATGCTTTTTCATTTTGTTCGCTGAATCGAAGGAAAAATACAAGAAGGACGATTATGATAAAAATATCAAGGAGGGACGCGATATGTATATTTTAGAGGCAACAAAAATTTACAAAAGCTATGGAAACAAATTTAATAAACAAGAAGTGTTAAAGGGATTGGACATTCGTGTCGAAAAGGGAGAATTCGTCAGCATCATGGGGGCATCCGGCTCAGGGAAAACGACATTGCTCAATGTTCTATCCTCAATTGATCAAGTCAGCCAAGGAACGATCAAAATAGAAGGAAAAGACATTGTAAGCATGAAAGAAAAACAACTGGCTGAATTCCGCAAAAGACATTTAGGATTCATCTTTCAAGAATACAATTTGCTCGATACACTAACAGTGAAAGAAAACGTCCTGCTGCCTTTATCCATTACAAAAACAGCAAAAAAAGACGCGGAGCAAAAATTCAATGAACTGGCAACAGAACTGGGCATTTATGAAATAAAGGATAAATATCCAAACGAAATTTCCGGCGGCCAAAAACAGCGCACTTCAGCAGCAAGGGCATTTATTCACGAGCCGAGCATTATCTTTGCCGACGAGCCAACAGGCGCCCTTGATTCAAAATCGGCATCTGATCTATTAAACAAGCTGCAAAAATTAAATCAAAAACGAAAAGCCACCATTGTCATGGTCACCCACGATCCGGTCGCAGCAAGTTTCTCAAGCAGGGTCATTTTCATAAAAGACGGGCAAATTTATACCCAATTAATAAAAGGGGAAGAAACAAGACAAACGTTCTTTCAGCATATTATGAAAACCCAAGGGGTATTAGGCGGGGTGCAAAATGAGCATTAATCAGCTGATTTTCCGTAATTTGAAAAAAAATTTGAAAAACTACTATTTATATGTATTTGCCTTAATGTTTACAGTAGCCCTTTATTTCGCGTTTGTCACATTGCAATATGATCCGTCAATGGATGCAACAAAAGGCTCGATTAAAGGGGCTGCTGCCATTCGAACTGCATCCGTATTATTGATTGTCATTGTGACTGTCTTTCTCTTGTATGCCAATAACATCTTCATTAAACGGCGCAGTAAAGAAATTGGCTTGCTTCAATTAATCGGCATGACAAAAGGGAAAATATTCCGCATTCTTACGGCTGAGAATTTTATCATTTATTTCAGCTCATTATTCATTGGAGTCTTTATTGGCTTTGCCAGCTCCAAATTATTCATTATGATTTTGTTTAAAATTACCGGCGTCAATGCCATTGCAACGCTTACTTTTTCACCTAATGCTTTGATCCAAACAGTGATCGTTTTTAGTGCGATTTATCTTTGTATCATGCTGTTGAATTACGTATTTATTAAAAAGCAAAACATTTTATCTTTATTTAAAGTTGCTTCCACTACAGAAGTAAAAAAAGTATCCCTGTTGGAAATGATTATCGGGATTCTCGGCATATTCTTCATCATTATAGGCTACTATATTTCGTCTAAGTTATTTGGTGGCGATTTTACTACGATGAATGAGCTATTCCTTGCGATGATCTTTATACTAGGATCTGTCATTATCGGAACCTATTTATTTTATAAAGGGTCTGTCAGCTTTATTTTTTATCTCATTAGAAAAAAGAAGGATGGTTATTTAAATATTCATGAGGTACTATCTCTTTCATCGATTATGTTCCGAATGAAGTCAAATGCTTTATTATTAACGATCATTACAACCGTCTCTGCTCTTGCCATCGGATTGTTATCTTTAAGTTATATTTCCTACTATTCATCGGAAAAATCCGCTGAAAATTATGTCGCCGCCGATTTTGCTCTGACGAATGCGGAAGATGCAAAGCAATTTAAAAAAGCATTAGAGGAAAAAAACATTCCATACAGGGAAAAAATGATTGATGTGATCCACGCAAACATCAATATGAAGAAAATATTAGATACAAAGCTGAAGGAATTGAAAGTTGACCCGGCATCCATGACTCTCCCAATCATTAGTGACGACGATGTAGAAAAGATCAATCTGTCTCCAGATGAAACTCTTTTTGCAGGGTATAACGATATGATGCAGAAGTTTATGCCGCTGAAAAGTTCCGGTCAAATTGAATTAAAAGGCCGGCACGAAGTCATACCGCAAAAATATTTAGGTTTACAAAAGGAATACTACATTTCCTATTTTTTCACAAGCGGCGGCCTGCCTGTTGCCATTGTGGACGAAACCATTTTTGAACGTTTAAAAAAGGATATGAACCCGAAAATACAAAAAGATTCGACGGTTTATATAGGAATTGATATTGAAGAAGAAGCAAAGATAGAAGAAGCCGATGAAATTTTTCAAAAAATTTCGTTTAACGGCCAACATGATTCACGGCTCGCCATGAGCAGCAATCAAAAACGATCTATGGGGCTCAGCATGTTTATTGTCGGCTTTTTAGGTTTAACTTTTCTGATTACATCCGGCTGCATTCTTTATTTCAAACAAATGGATGAGAGCGAAGATGAAAAGCTAAATTATACCATTTTAAGAAAACTCGGCTTCACACAAGGCGACTTGCTCAAAGGAGTTCAAGCCAAACAAGCTTTTAATTTTGGGATTCCTTTGATCATCGGACTTTTCCACAGCTACTTTGCCGTTCAATCCGGATGGTTTTTATTCGGCACAGAGCTCTGGACGCCAATGATTCTCGTCATGCTGCTATATACAGCTTTGTATTCGATTTTCGGCTTTCTCTCCGTACTTTATTATAAAAAAGTAATAAAAGCGGCTCTTTAATATTAAGGAACTGTCCAAAAAGTCAGTATAAGTTGACTTTTGGGAACCCCCTCTTTATTAAAAAAACCGCCCGTGTGAAAAACGGGTAGTTTGTTCAACTTTATAGAAAAATATAAGCCTCAGCTCCCCACAGGGTGTCTGAGGCTTATATTTCATTATATGACCCCTGAAATCCTCCCAAATCTCAAACCGTAAAAAAATAAGAAAATCTGCACCGCTCGGCAATCAAGCTTTTATTTGGATACGACCGAAAAACGTTTATTAATGTGCTTACGGTTTTCAATTTCATCTACAAGTGCTATCGCATAGTCTCTATAACTGATGTAGCTTTGGCCTTCAGAGTTGACAGCAAACACATCGCCTGAAACTTTATATTCACCTGTGCGCGGACCTTGCGGATCAAAAAATGCAGCTGGGCTAATATAAGTCCATTGAATCCCTTCAGAGTTTTCAAGATCTTGCAAATTTTGAGCTGAGCTTTTCGCTACCGGCAAATATTCTTTCGGAAAATCCGGCGTATCAAAGAGGCGGGTTGTTTTCGCTTCATCGACAAACAGGCTGCCCGCTCCGCCTACAACAATAAGCCGCGTATTAGGCGCTCCTTTCAAGGCATTGATTAATACTTTTCCTGCCTCCACATGTTTATGCTCTTCACCAGGTGCAGTGCCAAATGCATTTACAACAACATCAAAATCTTTTATATCCTCTGATGTAATATCGAAAATATCCTTTTCAACAGCTGGTACATCAGTCACTTTAGAAGCATTGCGGACAATAGCCGTCACATCATGTCCTCGTTCCTTTGCTTCCTTTACTATTAAACTTCCTGCTTTTCCCGTTGCACCAATAACGGCAATTTTCATAAACAATTTTCCTCCCTTTATGTAACTAATTCAGTTACAGATTATATGTAACTATTATAGTTACAAATATAAATCTCTGTCAACTTATTGATTGAAGCTGTCATCCGGAAATCATTGCCTGCCAACCTGTTTGACAAAATTTCAAATTTGTCACTAAAATAGTGACAAATGGTGGTGGAAACTTATGATTAACAGCCGTTTAGCAGTGGCGATTCATATTATGATCTTAATAGCATCAAATCCCCTTGAGCATATGTCTTCAGAATTTATTGCCAAAAGCGTCAACACGAATCCCGTGGTGATCCGGCGAATTACAAGCATGCTCAAGAAAGCGGGACTATTAACTTCCCATGCCGGCAGAACCGGAGCAAAATTAACAAAAAACCCTGAAGACATAACACTTTTGGATATTTTTAAAGCGGTCGAACCGAAAGATGAATTATTCGCTATTCACGAAAATCCGAACCCCAATTGTCCCGTTGGAAAAAACATTCAATCCGCCCTGGTCAGCACATTTACGCGCGTTCAAAAAGCGATGGAAGACGAGCTGTCCAGCCAATCCCTAAAAGACGTAATGGGCCATTTCTTACAATAAGAATGGCCCATAAAAAATGAGACGGTAGTTATCTCCTCTTTTTCGGCACTTATAACCGTTTCGCTGTTTTGAATAAGGTGAATGATTCATTTTTACTTTCGTAAGTTTGCACGCATGCAGGGAATCTTTGAAATCGATTTTATTCCTCCATCAAGTGCTTGATTTCAAAATAAAAAGCATGGATAAATTTTTTCGTATTGATTCGTATAGACGATGCAGCTGCAGGCCGATCGGCTTTTAATTCCTCCATTTTTTGACGAACAGCAGTGAAATCAAAAAATTTGGATGAGTAATTTTCAAACTTTGGATGGATGAAGTCTGTGAGCCCAAGTGACGCTAAGTTGTTCAAGGAATGATAGATCGCCCTCCGCACACGTTGTTCAGACGCTTTAATTTCCCTTTTCAGCTCCTCTTCACTGGCTGCTTCTCCAATCTTCTTCAACGCAATATTTCTAAATATCTCCTTTAATGAAGGAAATCCGCCGGCAAATGTTTTCTCTTGTTCGTAATCGTATAAAAACTGCATGATTTCAATGAGATCTTTACTGCCGCTTTCTCCGGCAATGCCTAGTTCTGAAAGGAGGAATCGTGCACTGGCAGAAAGAGAATTTTCTTTATAAGGATTTACATTTTGCTTTAGAAGATGATCAACGTTCATAACGCTATATAAAGAGTGATGGATATCCTGAATGGTTTTTTCCAAACGTATATGACCCATCACCTTCTTTAAGATTGACAATACTTCAATTTTATTAATCGGCTTCGTTATATAGTTTTCGATTCCGTATTCATAAGCTTGGCCGATCATATCCTTTGATTCCACCTGCGATATCATAACAATTTTTCCTTTAAAAATCGGCTTGATTTTCTTAATCGTTTCAATGCCGTCCTGAATGGGCATTAACAGGTCAACTAATAAAATATCGACTTTCTTCAAATTTAAAAATTCACCGCTAACATCAGCACCGTCTGCTGCTTCGCCTACGACTTCACCAAGTTCCTCGTCTTCAATGATATGCCATAGCATAGTACGAATTGACTCATCGTCATCTATTATAAAAAACCTCATAAAATCACCTTTTCTGGGTTAAATTTCCAATTGGCAGACGAACGATAAATGTTGCCCCTTTGCTATCTTCCTGATGCTCAAATTTTACTTCCCCGTTAAGCTTTTCTGCCAATTCTTTCACATATGAAAGCCCAATACCTGTTGATGAATTACCCGTGCTGTCGAATTTCAAGGTGAATCCTGGTTTAAAAATAATATCTTTATATTGATCGGGAATTCCGGGACCATCATCATGAACGCGTATTTTTAGCCAATCATTTTCCCGCTCCACTGCAATCTCAATGCTGCCAGTTCCTTTGATGGCCTCCACTGCGTTAGCGACAAGGTTATTCACAATGGAAATAAACGTATACACATGATACTCAGGATGTGACCCATTATATGCAATACTGAATTCAATGTTTTTCCCCAACAGCTCAGCATACTTCTCATGTGTTCGAACAATGATTGATAAAAGTGATCGGACATCTAAATAATCAAGGGAGCTTTCTTCTGAAATTACTTTTGAAAGTCCAGACAAAATGCGTTGATTATCTTTTTTGATCTCATGAACCTCGCCGGCAATCCTCAAGGCATGCCGTGAAAGCTCCTCCAGCGACAGCCTTTTCTTCCCTTTCCTGATCTCCTGCAATTTTTGATACAGGTTGTAAGATTGCCTCGTAATTTCCTCAGCATCTTGAACGGATTTTTTTAATAGCACCGACTCTTCGTAAAGGTTCGATACCAGCATGATCATATGTTCATTTCGTTTTTGAATCTCCGCTTCCCTTAGCTTAGATTCATGCAATTTTATCATACTAAATAAACCGATCACAAAAAAACTTCGGAATATGGCAATAATCATAATTTTATTAAAGGCATCTAAAGTCATTACCGTTCCAATCATAATATTTTCAGCGAGTAGCTCGACAATCCCGGCTGCCAATTCTATCACAATCCCCAAAAGGCCGATCACCCATGGTCGATTGTAAAATCGGTGAATTCTTAAAACAGAAAAAACAAGCGCATACGTGAAGTAATAGAAAAAATAAGGGGAATTTGTATGAATGGAAGCCATCCAATCAACAGATGTAAGGGATATCAAATCGAGAAGAACCCGAAATGTCACAATTGATAAGCCTGCAAGAACACCACATATAACAGCTGGTACCTTTCTCAGCCACAATAAAAAAATAAACAATGCTGGAGGTCCAAAACTCACCCGATAAACTTCATTAAATGGATAAAATTTAATTTCGCCAGCGAGCGGAACCAAAATGATCATTGCAACCAATAATTGAAGTTCTTTTTTTTCAAGAGAGTGCAAGTTCAATATTACCACAACCTTGTTATAATGGTTCCTCTTAAAAAATTGAATAAAAGTTAGAATGTTAAAAACGAAGTAAATAATCAATTTGTAGAATTTTGTAGATTTATCGTATGATCTTGTAGTTTCAATTTTAAATTAGATGAGATAACTCGTAAGCGCTCTCGCAAACAACTCTACTAATTATTATAGCTTATTATTTCGACGAGTAATCATTTAAAAGATAATGATAATCAATTTTGTCATCCATTCGTTTTGGAGGCAATTATAAAAGAAAAGAGGTGCTATGATGAAAAGAATAAGCTTGGCTTGGCAAATTTTAATAGGTCTTGTACTAGGTATTGTTGTTGGTACTATTTTTTATGGTAACCCAGATGTTGCGAAATTTTTGCAGCCAATTGGGGATATATTTTTACGATTAATTAAAATGATCGTCATTCCAATTGTTATTTCCAGCTTAATTGTCGGTATTGCAAGTGTAGGTGATACAAAAAAGCTCGGAAAGCTTGGCGGAAAAACAATTTTGTATTTTGAAATTATTACAACTGTCGCCATTATTGTCGGACTTTTAGCAGCTAACATTTTTCAGCCTGGTTCCGGCGTCGATATGAGCTCATTAGAGAAAACAGATATTCATAGTTATGTCGATACGGCAGAAGCAGTTGAAAGCCACGGAATAGCTGATACATTTGTCAACATTGTTCCACCAAACATTTTCCAGGCATTTGTTGAAGGAAATATGCTGGCGATCATTTTCTTCTCTGTATTTTTCGGACTTGGAGTCACAGCCATCGGAGAGCGTGGAAAACCGATCATTGCCTTTTTCCAAGGTACAGCTGAAACGATGTTCTGGGTGACGAACCAAGTGATGAAATTTGCACCATTTGGTGTGTTTGCCCTTATCGGTGTGACTGTGTCTAAATTCGGTATCGAATCATTGGTGCCGTTGGGTAAATTAGTAATTGTCGGCTATGCAACAATGTTATTCTTCGTTGTCGTCATTCTTGGATTTGTTGCAAAATTAGTCGGTCTAAACATTTTTCACATCATCCGTTTACTTAAAGAAGAGCTTATCCTTGCCTATTCAACCTCAAGCTCAGAAACAGTTATGCCAAGAATAATGGAGAAAATGGAGAAATTTGGATGTCCAAAATCCATTACAGCATTTGTCATTCCAACAGGTTATTCCTTTAACTTAGATGGTTCAACCCTATACCAAGCATTAGCAGCACTGTTTATAGCACAAATGTATGGCATTGATTTGTCCATCGCTGATCAAATTTCATTGGTGCTAGTATTAATGTTGACCTCAAAAGGAATTGCAGGCGTTCCAGGCGTTTCATTTGTTGTATTGTTGGCTACGCTGGGAGCAGTAGGCATCCCGCCTGAAGGTCTTGCATTTATCGCAGGTATTGACCGTATTCTCGATATGGCTAGAACAGTGGTCAATGTCATTGGAAATTCATTAGCCGCTGTCGTTATGTCTAAATGGGAAGGTCAGTTCGATGTTGAAAAAGCTATTTCATATATCAATTCTTTTAAAAATAATAAGCAATCCGCAGCTTAATATAACCGATATAATTCCAAAAACTTTGCAATCAAAAAGGGGGGTCTAATAAGTCGTTTTTACGGCTTATTAGACCCCCCATGAATGTTTTAGAAACGTTGATATATCGGTGTTTATGATTTTTTGTTTTCAATGGCGATTTGACTTTCTAAAACAGCCCCTTTTGCAATGAAAGATAGAAAATTGAAAGATCCCATGAAGAAGCCATATATTAGTTTTACTTTATAGTTGTGAACGCCCAGCCCTCAGTCCTAGTTATTTCTTTTTCCCTTGTTCCTTACGCACATGATTTTCTTCATTAAAATTCCAATGACTAACACCGTTTATAGGCTCATTTTTTTAACCTTCAATTTGACTTCAAAATACTTCCTAATGAAATATACAGAATAACTAACTTTCATATTTTCATAAATGAAAAATTATATTAAGCCAAATCTACTGATACTCATCCGACATTTGAAATCGGCGTATCATAATTGTGATTTTTCTTTATTGAAAGCAAAGTCAAATCCCCTTTAACCCGTTCCGAATAAATTGGATCGTGTATTCTATTTCTTTCTCGTCATCCCATGGATAATCCGGCATGACCAAAAAGCGGGTAATGAAAAAACCAACGATCGAGTTAATCGTTAAACGTATGACAGTCTCGGTGGGAAAATCACCTATTTGCCCATTTTGTTTAAAATGGTTGACAACTTTTATAAACTGAGGCAAAACTTTTTCAGTAAAAACCGTGCTAAATTTTTCTTGAATTTCTGCATGGAACGCCATTTCCTGAAAAAAAATTTTTAACAATGGGACATTGTTTTTGACAAATTGATAGCGGTTGCGGATGATTTTCCTTAACAGATCTTCAAAATCATCAAGTCGTTGATCCTGGAAAACTTCATTGATAAACCTTTCAGTAAATAAGGGAACGGCAAATTCTATAATGATCGGTGAAACGATGGATATCAGCAAATCTTTTTTTGTTTTATAATGGCGAAAAATCGTTCCTTCCGCTACCCCGGCTCTTTTCGCAATTTCGCTCGTGGATGTCGCAGCATACCCTTTTTCGGCGAAAATTTCGACTGCCGCTTGAAGAATTTTTGCCTGCTTCGGCGTTAAATCTTGATTCGTTGCCTTCATGAACTCGTCCATAAAATTTTTCTGGTCCATACACTTCCCTCCTTATTTCTCTCTTTTATTGTTATAACCTGCGATGTTTTTTCAATGCAAATATATTTAAGACATAGAAAAGCAGCGCAAAGCCGAACAATATTAGCAAATCCTGCCAAAGATCGACCAAGTCTTTTCCTTTAATCATGATTTCTTGAATGGCGTCCGCTCCGTAAGTAAGCGGCATAAATTTACTCAACACTTGCAACCACTCTGCCAATGTCTCCAAATTAAAGATTCCCGAAAAAAATGCTTGTGGAATGATGACAATCGGAATAAACTGCATGATTTGCAGCTCATTATTTGCAAAGGCTGATAAAAGGGTAGCAAGCGCCAGCGCAGTGATGGCTAATAAAAATGTAACTACTAACAGCTGCCAAAAATCCCATGCCATCCAAATATCAAGTACATATACGCAATACGTGACAATAACGAACGATTGAATAATCGTGAATAAGCCAAATCCTAGCAAATAGCCTGTTACAATCTCCCATCTTTTAATCGGCGTCGACAGCAATTTTTCTAATGTTCCTTGTGTTCTTTCCCGCAAAAATGAAATACCGCCTAACACAAAAACAAAGAAAAAGACAAAAAAACCGATTAGTACTGAACCCGTCTGATCAAAAAGATTGATTTTGTCAGAGCCATAATAATATTCGACATCAGGCTGAATATTTTTTTGGTCTGACAGGGAGCTGAAGGCGGTTTGAATCACCTTCATAACCGCTGAATTGGCTGTCGGGTCGCTTCCTTCCAGCAAAACATACGGAACATGATTTTTTATCGTTATAAATGCATCTAAATCCTCTTTTTGAAAAGCCTCCTTCGCTTCACTTTCGGACATTTGAACAACATCTTTCTCCAATTCATTTTGCAATACTTGCTCAAGCGGCGCCGGTATATTTTCTGCTGCTATTTTCGGTTCGTATGGGTCGCCGTCTAATACAAGCCATACAAGAGTGATAACTAAAAGCGGCGCAAAGATCAATAAAGCAATCGACCGTTTATCTCTTAACAACTGTCTTATAATTCGGATGACAACAGCTCCTACTCTCATTTCTCATTCCTCCCGTATGCTAAAAATGCTTCTTCAAGTGAATCGACCTTTTGGTTTTCCTTTAGCTTTTCCGGCGTGTCACAAGCAATGATATAACCGTCTCTTAGCATGGCCAGACGATCACACTTTTCCGCTTCATCCATGACATGTGTCGTAACTAAAATGGTCATCCCGTTGTTTTTTAGTTTTCTTAATTCACTCCATATCGATTGGCGAAGCACTGGATCGATTCCAACCGTCGGTTCGTCTAAAATTAATAGATCCGGTTTATGCATGAGCGAAGCAGCTAGAGACAACCGCCTTTTCATCCCACCTGAAAAGTCCTTGACAACTTTATCCATATGATCAGTTAAATCGACAATTTCCAAAACTTCCTGAATCGCTTTCTTCCGTTCTTGGCGTTTTAGCCCGTAAATAGCGGCTATAAATTCCAGGTTTTCTTTCGCGGTCAACTCCTGATAAAGAGCATCCGATTGCGCCATATAACCGATTGATTTCATTAGCTCGAGTGAAGGAACCTTTTGATCTTTGATAAAAATTTCTCCTTGATCTCCCTCTAAAATTCCTGTGATCATTTTGACCAACGTCGTTTTCCCGGAGCCGGATGGACCAAGAAGCCCGAAAATCTCTCCCTCATTTACGTCCAAATCAATATTTTTTAGCACTTTTTCCTTCCCGAATGAAATCGCAGCTTTACGGACAATAATCATTGAGGCCATTTTTTCCCATCCTTTCGTATAAAATGAGTGAGTACTCACATACATTATAGTTGTGCAAACGAATTTTGTGTAGTGAGTAATCACTCATTTTTTTCGAATGATAGGAAAATTTTTTTAACAGATTCGGCTTTAATAGTTATCGTCTTAAAAAAGCTGACCGCTGCGGATTTATACAAAAAGCAACAATAAGCATTTGAACTAGAAAAAACATCCACACAAATTGACTGGACTGAGGAATGAACATCAGAAGATGCGCTTTTTTGCACAAATTATGCCCATTTATTAATAGGCAGGAGAAATCGGGGCAATCGGTTAGCTATTGGCTCATTAGGAGTGTTTTACAGGAACGACTAGATGAAGATAGCTTTGGTATTCGTTCCTTAGAGGAAATTAAACAAACATTTTTAGTTATTTTACATAATGATTAAAGGAGATTTTAGATACAATACACATTCAATAAAAATGGTTGAAGTGATACTATATGGGCAAGTGGTACTGTAAAAACAATAATGATTGATTCAATATAATAATTCTTCTCATGCGGATTTCTGTTTACGGATAAGGCTGACATATGTGACTTTCAAATTCTTACAGTTGAAAGAAGTGAAAAAAGATGAGCTTAGAGGCATTAAACAAACAAGTGAAAACCGATCTTTCCTATCTCGCCTTCGGAGGTCCAAGCTGGGTGCGAACGCTAAAAAAACCTGAAGGACATGTCTACGATGTCGTGATCGTCGGCGGCGGCCAAAGCGGCTTAGGTGCGGCTTTCGGTCTTCTACGCGAACGGATATCCAACATTCTTGTCATTGATGAAAACCGAGAGGGCTGGGAAGGACCGTGGGAAACCTACGCCCGTATGGTGACCTTGCGAACACCTAAACATTTGACCTCCATCGACCTTGGGATTCCTTCCCTAACCTTCCGCGCTTGGTGGGAAGCACAATTCGGACCGGAAGGCTGGGAAGCGCTGGACAAAATTCCTCGGGGAGCTTGGATGAATTATTTGCGCTGGTTTCGGAAAGTTCTCAATCTGCCCGTCATCAATGAAGTAAAGTTGAAGTTGATAGAGCCGACTGATGAAGGGATTCACCGGCTTCATATTGAAGGGACGGGTGCACCATCTGACATATTGCTCGCACGAAAGGTTATTTTAGCCACGGGAATTCAAGGCGGCGGCGAATGGCATGTTCCTCCTTTCATTGCTGAAAAATTGCCGCATCATCTCTATGCCCACTCCTCAGAAGCAATTGATTTTAAAGCACTACAAGGGAAAAAGATCGGAATTTTGGGCGGCGGCGCATCTGCCTTTGATAATGCCAATTTTGCCTTATCAGAGGGTGCTGCCGAAGTTCATGTCTTTGTCCGCCGCAAGAAATTGCAGCGTATCAATCCGATCCGCTATATGGAAGTTTCCGGTCTAATTGAACGTTTCCAAGCTCTATCGGACGCTGATAAATATGCAATCATCGCTCATTTCTTTAAATATAATCAGCCGCCGACCAACGATACCTTCGGACGCGCAGCCTCATGGCCCGGTTTTCACCTGCACTTAGGAGCACCATGGCTTGATGTTGAAGCTGCAGATCAAGGTGCAGTAGTGACCACACCTCAGGGCAAGTTCACCTTCGATTTTCTGATCATCTGCACCGGACTCGTCACTGATCCTGCTTTGCGTCCGGAGCTGAGACTTGTCGAAAGCCACATTGCTCGTTGGGGAGACCGCTATCATCCCCCGAAGGAGCTGGCCAATCCAATGCTTGATGCCCATCCTTATCTCAGCCCTGGTTTCGCTTTTATAAGCCGCGATGAAAAGGGCAAAAAGCTTCTGTACGGAATTTTCGCTTTCAACTATTCGGGTTTGATCAGCTGCGGCATTACAGCAGCTGCTCTTTCCGGCCTGAAATACGGGATACGCAAGCTCGTTTCAGAAGTAGCGGATCAGCTTTTCTTAGATGATCGCGAAAAGATATTGAAAGACTTCTATTCCTATAACGAAATCGAATTTGTCGGTGAATGGACTAAAAAAGGAGTAAAGCCTTAGAATAACCGTTGGTAGTGTGGGGGCTGTCTCAAGCTGATTTTTCAGCTAAGAGGCGCCCCTTTTTCAAATAAAAATAACGTTTATATTTTTTTCGGACAGCTGTTTGTAATGCAAGGAATTTATGGTCTGAGAAAGCGGCCTTTTAACACTCTTTAAAAATAAATAAGGTGAATCGAATCAAAGTTCGATCCACCCAAGTGAACTACCCACCACCTACGCTTCGCTTAGAGGTTGGGGCTTCAAGCGACTTGTGTGTGTTCGCTGAACGGTAAGCCACACACAAGAACCCTTTACGCTTCCCTTCGTTCCGAAGGTGTCCGTTCTACCCATATTCTATCCTATTCGTTGGCTAAAGCCAACCGAAATTCATCTCCCACCTACTCATTGGGCTACGCCCTGCACATTCCTTGAGGATGGGAGACTTCTTTCGGAAATCCGTTAAATTTTTTCAGTTTCCTTCGAATAATTAATGGACCACGGCTGGACCAATTAATGCTGCTGGTTTTTCCCCTAAAGCCAGCTTGCTAATGTTTGTATAGCTAATATGTTTATATGATTGCAGCAATTGTTTTAATTCCGGAAACCTTTTATCTTTTTTTAGTTTTTCGATTTCCTGATGATAGATAGACAATACATAATCATCCTGAAATTTCGGTTGGAATCGATCCGGGTCTTCATCCATTAGTAAAGAGCCCATATATTGATATCCATATTGTAATTGACGAGTCAAATGGACGATATTTAAAAATTTCCGATAAATAGTTGGTGTTGTTGCCTTTAAGTTTTCGATAGCGGTTTGTGCATTTTTCAACTCATCGTAACTAGAGTCTATTATCACACTATATCATTCCTTTGTTCCGTATTAATCCCACGGTTTATTCAGTGAAAGTCTGGACACGAGTTCTTTATTTTGTTGTCTTTTTAACTTGCGAATGCTTTCACGTTCTTTTCCTGTTTCGTAGAGATATTTTTCTTCCTCTGTTTCTGGAATAATAGGCGGTACTTCCAACGGTCTTTTATTCTCATCCAAGGGAACAAAAGTGAAAAATGCAGTAGCTGCAATTCTTCGTTTCCCAGTTTCTAGATCTTCTGCAATCACTTTACAGAAAATCTCCATGGATCTTTTACCTGTATAGCTAACAAATGATTCAATACAAACCGAATCACTTACCCGGATCGGTTCAAGGAAATTAACGGAGTCGGTCGACGCCGTAACACATTCCTTTACCCTTGTATGTCTGCGGGCGGAAAGCGTCGCACATGCATCCATCTTCTTCATTAAAACTCCGCCAAATAATGTATGATAATTGTTCAAATCATTAATGAGCACTTGATCTGTTTGAACAACACGTGTTTCTTTAACTTTTTTTGCTTCCATCATGATCACCTTACGTATAAAAATACTTTTGAAGCGTACGCTTCATCCGTATTAGAATTTTTACAAAGAGAATTATAATATAGCTGGTTTGCAAAGATACAATGCCAATCCTATATGCAATTCATAACAAAATAGTATGGAAGCGCTCTTTAACCTGAACAAAAAACCACCCGTGTGATGAGCTGTCCCAGTCAAGTAGACAGGAATAAAAAAGCACATATAGAAAAATCCCTCCATAATAGACAGATGAACAGGCTTTCTTTTTCCTGTCTACTATAAAGGGATCGTATCATTGAGCTTGGTCGTGTGTTACATTCTATTCCAAATAAACTTTTATTTCATCATTTGCTTTATCAATTCTCGGTTGCGTTCTTTAAAGATTTCGTTATGGGATGATACCATGCCAAATTTATCAGCCTTAGGTTCAATAAATTGTTTAGCGCTATTTACTGCATTTGCGGCATCCTGAAAGGCCCCCGCAATCAAATGCAATTTCCCATCGTATTTTAGAATATCCCCCGCTGCATAAAGTCCCGGTACAGAAGATTCGCTATGGGCGTTGCCCGCAATGTAGTGATTGTCAATCATTTGAATATTCAGCTCGCTTTTTTCCAGCAAGGAGGAATCGCGCTCATAGCCATGATTCACAATTACTTCATCAATCGATAAATAGGTGATCTCTCCTGTTTCACGGTTTGTTAGCTCGACTCGTTCAATCCGTTCATGGTCCTCGCTGGCAATCAATTTGGTAATCGAGGTATGAAAATAACAAGTAGCCGAGCTGTTTAGAAGCTGAGTCACCTGCGATTCATGACCTTTTAACATCTCCCCTCGATACGTCAAATACACTTTTTTAGCAATCGGCACTAATTCATTCGCCCAATCAATTGCCGCATTGCCTCCTCCTGAAATGATGACCGTTTTATTTTTGAAGAGCTTTAACGATTTCACTGTATAATGCAGATTAGCCACCTCGAACTTTTCTGCACCCTCGATCTCCAGTTTTTGCGGCTTCAATATACCGCTTCCCACAGCGACAATGACCGTCTTGGAAAAATGCTGCCGTCCAGAAGCGGTCTGCAATATAAAAGTGCCATCTTCCTTTCGTTTCATCGATTCAATCTTTTCATTTAGAACCACTGTAGGATTAAATGTTAATCCTTGCTTGACAAGCTGCTTAATTAATTGCTCTCCTGTAATCGGTGCATGTCCTCCAACATCCCAAATCATTTTCTCCGGGTAAACATGAAGCTTGCCGCCCAATTGTGGCTGATACTCAATCAGCTTTGTTTTCATTTCCCGCAATCCGCTATAAAATGCCGCATACAACCCCGCTGGTCCGCCGCCAATAATCGTCACATCGTATAATTCGTCATGTTTCATCTATTTCCACCTCTCCTAGAACTCAGGAAATGATTATCATTCTCAATTAAATATACATTGTTTTTACCTCTTTTACAACGAACAGTGATTGACTATTGAAAAAAATGTTTACACCATATAGAGCTCGTATTGTTTATGGACGGTCGGACCACTGTCTCGCATTCGCACAACGAGAGCAAGTCCCAGACGGTTTCTAACCGTTGGAAACATCCGTCTTTCTTCAAGCTATCTATGAATCGTTTGTAGATGCAGGAAATCAACGGACATCTAGAACCTCTATCTATTTTTCATGAAAAGATAGCGGCCGCTTCCACGAACATATGAAACATGATATTCAAATGAATCCTTCCTAACCCCTGCTTAAGTACAAGAGACGGCTCCACACAAAAAAGACACTTTCTTCTTTTTTCTGCTTCAAGTAAAAAAAGCTTCCCTTTCATAAAAGGAAGCCTTCTTATAGTTGACTCAATCGGATTTAGAATCCTGTCCGGGATTAGCTGTCGACAGCTTTTCTTTTGCAAATCGTACAAATTCCTGCGCAATCTGTGATAAGCTTGCATCCTTTCTCCAAATCATTGCCAGATTCCATTCAATTTCCGGATTAGTGACGGTGATCGTTTTAAAATCATCTGTTAGTTCTATACACGTACTTTCAGGCAGCAAAGTAATACCTATATTGTAGGCAACCAATTCTTGAATAAACTCCAGTTGTGATGTTTCCGAAATAATTTTCGGTTGAAAACCGGCTTCTCTACAAGAATTGATGACAAGATTTCTTAGCACAAAATCCCGGTCGAACATAATAAAGTCCTCTTTTTTTAGCTCCTGTAAAGACACTTCCTGTTTTCCCGCCAGACGATGAGACGAAGAGACAACTAGTTTTAATTTCTCATTCACAAATATAATACTGTCAAGACTTTCATTTTCCTCAGAAAGAACAACGACCCCAAAATCCAATAAATTATTGAGAACCTTCTCTTCAACTGGTTTGGAACCATCCTCTTCTAGTAGGAAAATCACCTCTGGATATTCTTCATGAAACGATGCAATCAATTTTGAGAAGAAAATGGAATTCGTAATCGTAGGTAGCCCGATGCGAATTTGTCGTTTTCTTTGCATAAACATTTTATCAAGTTCTGCATCCAATTGCTGCAGCTGATTTTCAATTTTTAAAGCATGTTTTTTTAAAATACGGCCTGCATCCGTCAATATCAGCTTTTTTCTAGTACGTATGAAAAGCGGTGCTCCAATTTCATCCTCCAATGATTTGATAATTCTGCTGAGAGCAGGCTGCGTAATGAACAGATTCTCAGATGCAGTGGTAAAATTGCCGGTACGTGTAACCTCAAGAAAACACTTCAATTGTTTAATTTCCAATTGAATCAAACACCCTATTACATTTTAATGATAATAAAGTTTACCACACTTTTCACTTTAGCGCTTTAAATTTGTTTTATCAAATAGGCGAAGCATAAAATCTTGATGTTCTTGTTAGGGCAGTTCATTATTAGACAGCCCCTTCCTTACGCTAATTTCAACAACGGAAGTATTTTATTTGGAAATAAAAAGCTCTAATTTTGTCCTCTTTTAATCCTTCAAGTTCCCCTTCTTATATCTAAAAACTTTTCATTTCATTCATCTATGCAATCATTTATTTTTATATTCCATATCAATATTATAAAAAGATTAGCGGGCATAGTATCCCCATTTATCGAATTTTTGAAGAGAAACAGGCAAATCATCTGATTTGAGAAAAATGCTACATAGAGCTTATTTTTGAAATTTCCTGAATTGTACAGGGACAAATGCGGGAAATAAAGCATAAATAAATACAGTAAAAATTCGTTAATTTGGGAGTGAGGTGTCATGAAAACTCCATGGATTCACCATGAGAGGATGCAGCAAATACGTTCTAAACAAATGAACATTTTTAAATCTTCAAGAGTTCAAAAAAAATCTGTATGTGCCAATTTTCAGCATACAAAAGAAGAAAATGATAGTCACAAATCAGATATTGTGGCAAATCGCATTGATACAGCAGAAGCAGATGATTCACATGAAAATTACGGTATAAAAAAAGTGACCAAACTAAACAAAAATAAAAATAATGTTTCCAAACTGATGAATTTATACAAAAAGTATAATATGTCTAAAAGAAATCATACAGGCAGCATCTGTGGTCCCACTCAACCATCGAATAGAACGACCGATCCTGAACACGTTTCCTCAACTGATGACCACACTTTAAAAACGGATGATTCCCATATTAAGCAGATTTCTCTACCTAGCCTTGGCCATGAGACAAAGGATCAGTCTCCAACCGATTCTATTTTTGAGCCTATTCATATTTCATCCAATTCGGATGAAATAAATGATCAAGAGGATGACTTTGATACCGATCCTATTGATCATTCAGTCGATAGAGCTCATTTATCATCGGATGGAAATGATTCTGAACTAATGCCTTTAGCTAATGCTGATCATGATTTGAAAACGGATTATTCTTCCCATGATGTTAAGCAGATTTCTCTACCTAGCCTTGGCCATGAGACAAAGGATCAGTCTCCAACCGATTCTATTTTTGAGCCTATTCATATTTCATCCAATTCGGATGAAATAAATGATCAAGAGGATGACTTTGATACCGATCCTATTGATCATTCAGTCGATAGAGCTCATTTATCATCGGATGGAAATGATTCTGAACTAATGCCTTTAGCTAATGCTGATCATGATTTGAAAACGGATTATTCTTCCCATGATGTTAAGCAGATTTCTCTACCTAGCCTTGGCCATGAGACAAAGGATCAGTCTCCAACCGATTCTATTTTTGAGCCTATTCATACTTCATCCAATTCAGATGAAATAAATGATCAAGAGGATGACTTTGATACTGATCCTATTGATCATTCAGTCGATAGAGCTCATTCATCATCGGATGGAAACGATTCTGAACTAATGCCTTTAGCTAATGCTGATCATGATTTGAAAACGGATTGTTCTTCCCATGATATTAAGCAGATTTCTCTACCTAGCCCTAGCCATGAGACAAAGGATCATCCCTCAGCCGATTCGGTTCTTGAGCCTGTTCATACTTCATCCAATTCGGATGAAATAGATGATCAAGAAGATGCCTTTGATACTGATCCTATTGATCATTCAGTCGATAGAGCTCATTCATCATCGGATGGAAACGATTCTGAACTAGTTCTCTTCGCTAGTAATGATCATACTTTGAAAATGGATGGTTTTTCTCATGTTAGGCGTATTTCCTTAACTGATTTTGAACATCATGAGAAATACGATCAAGATTCAATGGATTCGGTTTTTGAACTTGTGTACACCTTTGCATCCAGCTCGAATGAAATAAATGATCAAGAGGATCACTTTGAAACCAATTCTTTTGATTATTCAGTCGAGCTTGCTCATTTATTGGATGAAAACAATCTTAAACAAGTTTTTCCAGCTGTTGATGAGTATGCTGTGAATACGGATGTGGCTTCCCATGCTGATCTTGAACAGGAGACAAATAATCAATCTACGACCAATTCCGTTTTTGAATTTGCCCATGATTCATCCAGCTCAGATAAAATAAATGATCAAGAGAATATCAGTGAAACCAATCCTATTGACTATACAGTTGAGCCAGTTCATTCATTGGACGATGCCGTTCCTGAACAATCTCCTTCAGCTGTTGATGAGCATGCTGTGAATACGGATGTGGCTTCCCATGCTGATCTTGAACAGGAGACAAATAATCAATCTACGACCAATTCCGTTTTTGAATTTGCCCATGATTCATCCAGCTCAGATAAAATAAATGATCAAGAGAATATCAGTGAAACCAATCCTATTGACTATACAGTTGAACCGGTTCATTTATCAGATGGAGCTGATCCTGAACAATCCCCTTCAGCTGTTGATGAACATGCTGTGAAAACGGATGAGTATTCCCATGCTGATCTTGAACAGGATAAAAAGGATCATCCAGCAGATTCAGCATTTGAACCTGCCCATGCTTCATCCAGTTCGGATGAAATGAACGATCAAGATGTCTTTAAGATCAATTTTATTAACCATACAGTCGAACTAACTCGTCCATTGGATATTGCCGACTCTGAACAAGTTCCTACAACAGATGTTGTTCGTGCTTCGAAAATGGATGAAACTCCTCATGCTGCTGGTCTTGAACAGGATATAAAGGATCATGCTCTAACCGATTCAGTTTTTGAACCTGTTCCTGCTTCATCCGGCCCGGATGAAATAAATGATCAAGAAAATATCCATGAAACCAATTTTATTGACCATAAAGTTGAGCCGGATCATTCGTCGTATGGTGTCGTTCCTGAAGAAATTTCCTCAGCTGATGTTGAGCATACTGTGAAAACGGATGAGGTTTCTCATGCTGAACAGGAGACCGTTTCTGTTTTTGAGCCTGTTCATCCTTCATCCGAATCGGATGGAACGAATGATCAAAAAGCTATTAATTTTGATAATGCAGATGAATCTATCAAATATGGAAAAACATGTTCGATGACTATAAAAAGACCATTTTCGACTTTTGTAGAAATAGATGACTTTCTTCATTCTCCTATCTTTAGCAGTATAGTTCAAAATTCAGCTGAATTTCTTGACTTAAACAATAAACAAACTCCTCAATTAAACACAAAATTACTCAATACTACAACTTATTATCCTGAACAGCCTGATTGCCGTTTAGTTTGCTCTAAAATTCATGAAATGATCTCTTTAACTGACACTGTTTCCAGTTATAGTAAGAATAATAAAAACAATCATTATCAATCTATTGCAGTTCCCCTGCATGACTCAAAAGCTGCGAAAACAAGCGAAACAGATAACAAAACTTGTACATCTCATGACTTTATACAAATTAGAGTTCCAGTTGTAGCAGGGGAATACAAAATGGAAATAATTTTAGAAGAAGATGTTGTATTTGAAGAAGAGATTTTGGGCGTTAAAGAAATCTCTAAAGAGGTCGTACTAACAAATTGTAAATTCGTACCTACTCAATTCTCCCCATCATTAGATAATGGAACATGTACAGCACTGAAAGGAAATTTATTTATAAAAGGATATATATCACAAAATATTGAGTACACTGCCGCAGACAACGGAAATGAAGGTTCCAAACAAAATGAATCAGTACCTTACTATCGTCAATTGCACCAAAAAATTATATTGGATTTAATCGTTCATTTATTACAAGTACAACAAGTTCGAGTCAGTTATGCTAGCAATGGAATCTAGAGATCATCGAATGTATACGAAATCCACTCTTTGATTTAAAAATGAGAAAAATGATTATGTGAAAAGCCCAAACTTAAAAATGAATGCTGCATATTGTATTAATGCAAAGTTTGGAAAACTCAAAAAAAAATTAAGGAGTGGATTTTTTCATGAGTAAAGACGATCATCAAATCTCAGCTTGCCCAGTAAAATCGACAGAACAAGTACCATTATCAAATGAAAATACCGATTTAGTTCTTACACCAGATGTTACTGTAACTCTTAAAACTCCTGTTGTATTAGCAGAAAAAACTATTCAAGTTGTAGTAGAGGCAGATATTCCACTTGATCCGCCAGCAACTGAAATTAAGAGAGTGACAAAAAACGTATTTTTGGAACAAGCGAAACTAGTACCTGTTAGATTTACACGTATTGGTACAACGGACTATTTTAGAGTAACTAGAGCGAAATTATTTGTATCAGGATTTATTCGCAAAGATATTGAATATGCTTCCAGAGACTGCAATGGAGCACTTCAAGACAGAATTGCAGACGTTCCGTTCTCTGGTTTTACAGAACTTGCAGACGCTGCTCCAACCGGGGATTTCCTTCTTTTCCCAATAATAGGAATTTCTGATCAAAGCAAAGCTCTCTTCTTAAATGAGAAAAATGACCTTGTTCCTCGTTTGGATAAATATTTCTTCCAAAATCTCGTCAAATATAATGAACAACCATACGGTGAATTAATAGCCGCAAACTTCTATGAACTTGATTTCTCACCAGTTAAAGTAGGACCTGAAGGCCAGTTTAAAACATTGCGCGAAAAAATCGTCTTAGATCTTACTGTGAAATTATTACAAGTTCAACAATTTCAAACTACAGCTACACAAGTAACTCCTAGTTTCCCTGAAGGAACTTTAGATGCGCCGCAAACAGATCTAAACACAAATAACTAGTTCAGAAGCCGTGACTTTTTGGGTCATGGCTTCTACTTTTCTTTTTAACTGTTATTTCTTCGCTTTCTCGTTAAAAGAAAATTTAAGCCCTTTATCGGCTGAACCTGCTGCGAGAGCTCAGGCTTTCCTAAACGTTTTCCCTTGTTCACTCACTGCAGCTCTAAGCGTAGCTTATTTGCCATTATCTTGAGTAACTCTGATATGTTCCAGTGCTTTTGCGCCGCTCTTAGTATTCAGTCATGTTAGGTTGTTCATCGATTTCTCGAAAGACAGCCCAATCACCAGGATGGACTCACGGTTTGGAAAAATACGAATCTCTTCAATGAGTTGTTCCACACGCTCGGTAAGTCTCAAGCGGTTTCTGCAGCGTTTAGGAAACGCAAGAACAGCAGAGGCATCATCAAAGTCCGTGTATAATCTTCCATCACCTGATTGCGTACAGTTTAATTTCTGAGACATAAAATCACTCTGATGAGTTCAGGCCGCAAAGCGGCAATAACGCAAGTATGGAGTTGAATTTTCTACAGGTGCAGTCCGTCAATATGTATACATACATGAGAATACGTACATGAAGCTGTAGTGTTGAGGAAAATGTTCCGGAATGTTGCTCGGTCATAAAATCTCCCTCTCGCATTTAAAATGGACAAGCACAATGGGCTTGTCTAAAAATTATTGTTTCTTTCCCTCTACTCTTTCACGATAAGATCCAGCTTTCGTTTTAGTTACAGTATCAACTTTGGAATATGTCTCCCCATTAGTTTCACCTGTATTCAAGGATGTCACATCCTTTTATATAGTCGATTTATCCGCTTATATGATTTATCCGATAAAATTCGCATGCTACACGGAAATGGACAATAATTGATTTTTTATTAAATTTTGTTTCCAACTTCTGATTAAAGGATAATCTTTGTAATCAATTTCCTTCTTTCATAGTTATTTAAGAATTTTTACAAAACAAAAAAACAGCCTAACTAATCTAGTTAGACTGTTTATATTAACAAACTTATTCACTTATAACACGATTTTGCAAACTTTATTAGACGGTCTAAAAGAAAACCATCGGTTCTCTTCCATGAGAAATACTTTAATTAATGGTCTTCCAGTAACTTTTTATCTTCATCACACATACAATTTCAACTTGTTTATAATATCGACGACAGCGTTAAATACATTGAAAAAATTGAGAAACTATGGTAAATTAGTAAAGAAACACATTTTGTTTAAATTATAAAAATAGTGTCCCTATTATAATTATAAAACATAAATCCTCTTCAGTCAATCCCCATTTTTATTTTTTAAAGTCCTGCGGTAATATGTCAAGGTGAAAAATCATAGAAATTGGAAATTCCCTTGTCCGATGATCCGAAAAAAGGCAATACTGAAGAAACCCAGTATTGGTACATGTAATAAACTGGGTCTAAAGGTTGATATTGGTATACCAGATCGATCCTCTTATCGATCTTCCCCCTTTCTTGGCGTGTAGATTTGACCGTTGCGTAGCAGCGCATCGATCACACGCACGAGTTTTCTAGCGGTGAGGACGAGGGCTCGTTTATGTTGGTGTTTGGGCACTTCCTCATACTTCTTCCGGTAGTACGCACGAAACGTCGCATCATGCCGTTGCACCGAGTTGGCAGCCTCCACTAGGTAGTAACGGAGATAGCGATTGCCGGAACGAATGAGGGAGGTGTCCTCGGCTTGAAAACGGCCCGATTGGTGCTTGGACCATGTCAAGCCGGCATATTTTGCCAAGGCGGCCTGGTTGTGAAACCGCTCGATTTGCCCGATTTCGGCCAGGATGCCTGCGGTATAAACCGGTCCGATGCCTGGGATGGTTTGCAGTGTGTTCGGAATGCCTTCAAGATGGCGGGTAATGGCTTTATCGAGCTCTTTGAGCTGCGATTGCAGGCTGCGGATTGATTGAATCGACAGCCCTAACAGCAAGTCGATGGAATCCTCGACACACTTGGACAACCGATACGACGAACGGGCCGCCTTTTGAATCGACTTGGCGATGCATTCCGGATCGGCAAAGCGATTGCGCCCTTTTTGGCGCAGGAAGTCGGCCAACTGCTTGACATCCATTTGGCAGATGTCATCGAGGCTCCACGACTCAAGCAGCAGTTCGAGAATGGCATGTCCGAAGATCGAACTGTCCACCTCTTGGGTAAAGGAACTGCATTTGTAAAACAAGTGCTGGAGAAAATACTGTTTCTCACGGGTTAACTGGTGGACGAGATGATATCGCATGCGTGTCAGTCGCTGAAGCGCGAGAAACTGCTCCTTGAGGACAGCCGTCATCTTCAGACGGCCGAAGCGAAGCCGATCCGCAATGATCCAAGCATCGATGTCATCCGTTTTCTCCAAGTCGACATAGGCTTCTTTAAACTTGCGAATGAGCTTTGGATTGATCGTAAACACCTTGACGTTCCAAGCCTGCAAGGCCTCCTGCTGGTGGAAAAACATAGCTGGATGCCAACTGTAGACCGAGGTGGCTTCCATCCCGATGAGAATTTCGGTTGGCTTTCGCTTGTTAGCCCACAGGAGGATTTGATCCCGAAGGAAGGTGGCGCCCAGAAGATGATTATCCACTTTGAAGCGTGCGCACGTATTTCCTTCATGATCCATAATGCAGGTGGCTAAGTCGCGTGAGCTCACGTCGATCCCGACGTAGAGTTTCATGAGATCACCTCCTATTGTTGTAGGATCGAGGGGTTGGACTCTTCGGGATGCCCCCGGATCGCGCCTGTTGACCAGTCACCCTCGCATATGAGAACTCACGTTGGACCATGGGCTGCCCTGGAAGCTGCTCCTTCCAGCATGGGGAAAACCAACGGGAACAGCCTGCGGGTTAGACGTCCAAACAGGGGCCGGGGAGACAGACTTTACAAGTAGTCGAAGCTACAGGAGTGAGAAGAGTATCCCCGATGATCCTAAGACCATTATCCAGGAACATTGAGAAAAGTCCAACCCCGGTACGCTGAACCCTTTGTGGGAGGGGCGCGCCCCTCCCACAAAGGTAACCACCCAAGATATGCGATTGTCAAGGAGCGTATCGGACTGGAAATTCGATAAAAAAACTTTCTGAAACTTAGTATATGAGGAGTGCTTAATATGAATACAGAACTTCGGCAGGAGCAAGAACGATTGGACAGCATAATGGCGATCATTGTGGAGCAAATCGGCATGCTGGAAAACGAAACCTCCCAGCGTCGAAAAGAAGTGATTGATTTCCGCAAACATTTTTGGGATGACGTCAAGGTGAATACAGATACGTTCGACGATTATCTTGAGACGATCATCGCCTTGAGACAACAGGCACAGAACCTGTCCGTGAGCCAAAGCACCCACAGACAAGCCTTCAAGAGGTTGTCCACCCTGCGCCGCATGCAGGAGGTGCCTTATTTCGGTCGAATCGATTTCATTGAGGAAGGGTCTTCAACTGCTGAACGAATCTATATCGGTATCTCCACGCTCACGGATACAAGCGGAGAGAACATCCTGATCTACGACTGGAGGGCGCCGGTCTCGAGTGTCTACTACGATTACGCGCCCGGCCCGGCCGAATATACTACTCCCGGAGGCACAGTCCGCGGCATGCTGGAGAAAAAGTGGCAATATATCATCCGCGGCGGCGTTATCAAGTCGATGTTCGATACGAGTCTCACCATTGGAGACGACATTTTACAGCAGGTGCTTGGCAGAGTGACAGACAAACATATGCACAACATAGTGGCCACCATTCAACGGGAACAAAACCAGATCATCCGTCATGATCGCGGGCGGCTGCTCATCGTGCAAGGACCCGCCGGCAGCGGCAAGACATCGGCCGCTCTGCAGCGGATCGCTTACTTGCTCTACAAGTATCGGGATAAGCTGAGAGCAGATCAAATCATTTTATTTTCACCTAATTCGATGTTTAACAGCTACGTATCCAATGTGCTGCCCGAACTAGGCGAAGAGAATATGCAGCAGGCCACCTTCCAGGAATATTTGGAATATCGGCTGAGCAAAGAATTTCAAATCGAGGGTCCATACGAGCAATTGGAATATGTGTTGACTGAAGCGGATGACTCTTTATACCGGACTAGAACTGCGAGCATCCGATTCAAGGCATCAACCCGTTTCTTCGAGACGATTAAAACATACTGTAAGTCGCTGGAATTATCCGGCATGCTATTCAAAGATATTCTATTTAGAGGAAAACCGATCATCACCGCCAAACAAATCACAGAAAGGTTTTATAGCAGCGACACCTCGCTCCGTTTTCACAGCAGACTTGAAAAGCTGGCAGATTGGCTAAACAAGCAAATCGATGAAGCGGAGAAGCTTGAACGGACTAAGCCATGGGTGCAGGAAGAAATCGAGCTGCTTAGCAACGAGGATTATCATAAAGCTCATACTCTCTTACGGAAAAAACGCGGCTTGAAAGGAGAATCATTAAACAACTATGAGAACGAGATCGAAGCGCTGGGCCAATTGATCGTTCGCAAGAAGCTGAAACCGTTGCGCAAACGGATCCGAACGCTTCGTTTCATCGACATGAAGGGAGTATACAAGCAGCTTTTCGCCGATCCAACGCATGTCAGTCAGTGGCTGGAAGGGGAAACACCCGAGGAGTGGGAGGATATTTGCCGATTGACTGTAAAAACGCTAGACGAAGGCAAACTGTTTTACGAAGATGCAACTCCGTATTTATTTTTGAAAGAGCTGATTCAAGGCTTTCAGACGAACGTCTCGATCAAACACGTGCTTGTAGACGAAGCGCAAGATTATTCTCCGTTTCAATTCGAATTTTTGAAGCGTTTGTTTCCTTCGGCGAGGATGACTGTGCTCGGCGACTTTAACCAAGCGATATTCGCTCATGCCAGTGAAACAGTCGATTTCCACACGCTTACCAGCCTATACGGACCGGATAAAACGGATTCGATCACCTTGACCCGCAGTTACAGATCCACAAGACAGATCATTGAATTTACGCGCGGACTCGTACCCGATGGCGAACGGATCACTGCTTTTGAACGCGACGGCGATAAGCCTGTGTTGACGAGAGTGTCCGATCAAGCTGAACTGCACCGCTGTATTGCTTCCAAAGTCGCGGACTTGCGGAAACGGGGATATAATACGATCGCGATTATATGTAAATCTGCTGCGGAAAGCACCGCCGCATACGAAGCACTGAAAAGAGTTGAAGATATAAAACTTGTGAAGAGCGGCTCTACCGAATATGAACAAGGTGTTGTCGTTATACCGGCGTATTTGGCGAAGGGCATCGAATTCGACGCCGTCATCATTTATAACGCTTCATCGCACGTATACGGCGTTGAGAGCCTGCGCAGATTGTTCTACACCGCCTGCACCCGGGCTATGCATTACTTGCAGCTTTACAGTGTAGGCGAACCGAGCCCCTTTTTACAGAACGTTGTGCCGGGTAGTTTCCTTCAGATCCCGGGTTAACACGGGACTGGTCTGGTGTCTGAAATGTATCACTGTCATTAAACGGCCATATATGATATAAAAAACCACTTGCCAGCAATACTGTGTTGGTAAATAAAATCAGAGGCAATTTGCAAAATAATAGCCCTTGCATAGAGGGTCTCCGTTAAAATGAAAATGCGATCCAACATTTGAAAGGAGAAACTCCATGCAAGAGCACATTCAATAGAAAAAGCAAACATTCAAAAACAATAGGCAGCGATTTTGTTCTTTTTATCTGAGTAATGATCACCCTTCAAATAGCTTAACAACACCGCAAGCCTTAGGAAAACACGGTCATTATGTCCATCCCATGTCCTTGGAAAGCTGTTGAGTTTTTCATCCTAACAAGCCTCGCAGCAGTTAGTAATCGTAAATTGGTTTTCCCAATCCTTGTTTCCTAAACGTTCCCGGTACAATGGTCACTACAGAGCATGTCGCTGGATTAAATGACAGATTTTATCGTTTCTTTTAGCACTGAAACGGAATAATTAAATTGTTCTTTTTCCTTTTCGTTTAGTTCAATTTCGATTATTTCTTGAACACCGTTACGATTAAGTTTGGCAGGTACTCCAATATATACATCATTTTGTCCATATTCACCTTCTAGATAGGAAGATACTGTCAGGATACTATTTTCATTTTTAAGAATTGCTTTTGTAATTCGGACAAGGGACATTCCTATTCCATAGTATGTTGCCCCTTTTCGCTCAATGATATGATAAGCAGCGTCACGGACGTTTACGAAGATTTCCTCTAAACATTCTTTCTTTAAATCTTTCTTTCTCTCTAAAACATCATCAAGATTCTCTATTCCGATCTTGGCATGGCTCCAAACTGGAAGCTCGGTATCTCCATGTTCCCCTATGATAATTGCATGAATATTTCTTGTATCCACATTGAAATACTTCCCTAATTCAAATCTTAGACGTGCAGAATCTAAGACTGTTCCTGAGCCAATGACGCGTTCCTTTGGCAGTCCTGACTCCTTCCAAGTGACATAAGTTAAGATATCTACTGGATTTGTTGCCACTAAAAATATGCCATTAAATCCACTTTTCATAATCTCTTTTATAATTTGTTTAAATATTCGCGTATTTTTCTCAACTAACTGCAATCGGGTTTCACCTGGTTTTTGTGCCAATCCCGCAGTGATAACAACTAAGTCCGCATTGGCGCAATCTTGATAAGAACCGCTCCATACCTTTATTGGCGAAGGTGCAAACGGCACTCCATGATTAAGATCCATCGCCTCGCCTTCAGCTTTTGCTTCATTTATATCAATTAAAACTAATTCCTCAACGACCCCCTGATTAATTAGTGAATAAGCATAACTGCAGCCTACAGCTCCTGTTCCAACGATTACAACACGATTTACTTTTTCTTTATTCATGGTTATACATCCTCCTTAAAATGTTATATGATTAAAATAGTAGCCAGCTAACTAATCCAATTACAGCAAGCAAACATAAGCTATATTTAATTGTCACTTTAAATAAATCACTTTCTTTTCCTGCAAATCCAACTGCCGCAGCTGCAACTGCAATTGATTGAGGTGAAATCATTTTAGCCATTGTACCACCCATTACATTGACAGCAACCATCGTTTCGGGTGCTATTCCAATTTGTGAAGCAGTGACAGCTTGAAGTGGAGCAAATAAGGTACCGCTGTTTACAACAGATCCTGTTAAAAATACTCCTAACCACCCCAGCACTGGCGAGAATAAAGGAAATACCTTACCTGTTGAAGCAAATGCTAAGCCTAATGTTGATGACATGCCAGAGTAAGTACAAATATAAGCAAAAGCAAGTACACTGCAAATGGTTAGAACAGGTGATACTAATTCTTTTGAAGTTTCTTTTGCGATTTCTCTAAGCTGCTTATTGCTGCAGCGAAAAAGAATGCTTGCGACAATGATTGTCATTACAATCGCTGTTGTCGTAGATGAAAATAAATCCAACTTAAATACCGCAGCCATTGGAGCATCTTGCGTCACAATTGGTGCATGTTTTATAACTAAGTTGTCCAATCCTGGAATTGGAAACAACAACACTAGCTTTTCTAAAAGGCCGCCTGGGAGAAATAATTTTTTAAAAAATGGTAGATTAAACAAAGTAACACATATGGTTAAAAATACAAATGGCAACCAAGCATAAGCGATTTTCCCAAAAGAATACTTAATTTGCTTATCTACCGCTTTCTCTCTATTTACACGGTAAATTTCTTTAGGTTTCCATACTTGTAAAAATAAAGTTAATACTACTAAGCTCACAATCGCTGCAAAGATGTTTGCTAGTTCTGCCCCTAAAAAAGTGAGAACAAGTGCCTGTGTAAGCCCAAATGAACCCCCGCTTACTAAAATGGCTGGGAAGGTTTGTCTAATTCCTTTGAATCCATCAATGATAAATATCAGCAGGAATGCTACGACAATACTTAATGCAGGAAGGACCAATGCTGTATATCTTCCCACAACTAGACCATCCAAATTTGTAAGGAGGGCGGGAACAGTTACTGGAATCCCCATTGCTCCATATGCACCGCCTGCTATGTTTGCAATCAAACAAAGACCAGCTGCATATAACGGACTAAATCCAAGCCCTACTAAAATGGCTGCCGTTATGGCAACGGGTGCTCCAAATCCTGCAGCTCCTTCTAAAAATGCCCCAAATGAGAATGCCACAATAAGAACTTGCAATCTTTGATCCACTGTAATAAAAGAAATACTTTTTTCAATAATGGCAAATTTTCCGGTTTTTACTGTTATTTTATAAAGGAAAATAGCAGCAAATACGATTGATGCTACTGGCCATAAACCGACTAAAATTCCATATATCGCAGACATCAAAACTAAGATTGCAGGCATTTTATAAATAAAGACGGCAAAAATGCCTGCAGCAATTATGCTGAAAAGCCCTGCTATATAGCCTTTTAATTTAAATACTGTCAGCACAACAATAAAAACGATGATCGGAACGGCAGCTATAATAGCTGAAAGCCATATATTTCCCAATGGATTATAAACTTGCTCCCATACATGCATCTTGTTCAACCCTTTACTTTAAAATCGATGAAATCATTTTGTGATATATTTCACAATGTGTATTACTTCCTCCCCCTAAATTATTTATTTTGCTTACAAAGTTAGTATAACATCTATTTGTGAAATTTTTCACAATATATATGAAAAAAATATGAACTTTTGAGACATGTCGAGTGCGGTAATCACTAAAGATACGGGAATTGGGATGACAAAAGAGGTTCAAATGCGCATATTTGAATGTTTCTATAAAGCCGATCCATCAAGAAACAGATCAAATGGCGGGAGTGGATTAGGACTTTCCATCGTAAAAAAAATCATTGAAATGCATAAAGGTGATATACAGGTTGAAAGTTTACCTAAAGAAGGTACGGAAATAAAAGTAATATTACCAATAAACAATCCTGGCGCATAAAAGTGAATAAAAGATTACAATTACTTTCACAAGGATACCATTTTTTGAAAAACGGTATCCTTCTAGTTTCATTGAGAAAGAAAGTTGTTTAATCACTTCAAATTCTGGCAATTCTAGTGATATAGAAAGCACTTACGAAACCTCCTTATGTTTGTGTGGTAGCTAACATTATTGCCAGGTTTTCGTAAGTGTTTTCTTCTTTTTTGCCAAAATCACCAAAAGTAGTGATGAATCATACTTTTTTGATTCACTCCAATTCTAGGAGCAATTTAAGGCAATTTTTTGGTAAATATTAAATAGATATGAGAGATAGGAAGGACAAGTTATAACAACCTGTCCATCTCTTTCGACAATAATATTTAGCTATGTTTATAAAGGATATCCTTGATAAATCGGTACTATATGTCTGTTATTTTACTATTTTCGCCAACCATTTTTTATCAAGCACAACTTCAACTTTCTGCTTTACCACTATTTGTGGTACGGTTCACCGCGGTAATTTAAGAGGCAAAAAATTAGCACTGGGAATCAAATTTCTCAGTGCTTTTTAGCAAATCCATACATAATGGATTATTTATGTATGCGTTTCAAATTAATTATATCCAAGAAAACATTTACAGTATTCATTTTAATAACCTTATAAAATTTCCTTTCAGAATATTAAACATTTCATTTTTCTCTAATTTTTTTACATAAGATAGTTCACTAACTATATTTTCAATATACATTATACTATAAGTATTTCTAGTGTCCTTTGTGAATGGAGCATCACTTTCAATTAATATTCTGTCTAATGGAATTTTATTTACTATGTCCCTTCCTTTTTTAGTTGTTAACATATCCCCGTTTATAGAAAAATAATAATTGTTCTTTATTGCTCGATTCAACTCAGACATATTACCACTATACCAATGTAAAATAATCTTACCATTAAATTCAGCACCAATAATATCTATTACTTCTTTTTCTGCTTTCCTAGAATGAATACTTAGAATTTTATTACCGTACTTATTACAAGCTCTAATAATCTTTTCAAAAGTATCAGTTTGTAACAATTTCGATCTAGATGTGGTTTTACTGAAGTCAAGACCAATCTCACCTATATATCTGCAATTCTCCAACCTATCAAAAAATAAAGGAATTTGTTCTGGATATTGTTCTATTAATTCAGGATGTAAACCAAGTGCAAACCTAATATATTTATGTTCACCATACTTTTTCATTGCACGGTCATACAAATATGGTAAATTTGTTACTGCAATAGTGTATGATTTGTATTGTAAAATATGATTAATAATATTTTTTGTATCCTTATATAAATCCAAATGCATGTGTACATCAAAATAAAATTTTTTCACACTAATCCTCCAAGAAGGTTTTTAATTCATTCATTCCCCTAATATATAAGTCAGTAAACTTCTCCAAATCCGTTTTTATTGGACCAGCTTTTTGTATATTCAAAAAAGCGCGTTTCTTATCGAACTTTTTTAACCCTAACATATACGATGAATAATTAACTTTGGCTATGTCTTTACTTGTAAAGTCCACATCTCTATATCTTGTATCATCTTTAATTCCAGCTTTTAATATAGCAGCTCTCCTTATCACACACGGTAAACAGTAGCCACAATGGCAAGTATCTGTTTCACCATACAAAAATGGATGAGAACAAGACATTGTATTTATAATATTCTTTCGTAAAAATTCAATATTACTACACCCTTTTATCATTTCACCTTTTGTTTTAAACTGATATGGATTCGTTATATTTACATCGAGCTTTAGATTATTTAAAAGTTCTTGAAACATTGATAGGTAATAAGGATGTGTAGTTCTTGTACTACTACTTCCCAATCTTGAACTAGTAAGTGGAATATTTAACGATATTAAACCATTTTCCGGAACTATCAATTTCACTGTTTTTTTTGAAGAACTAGCAAGAACGACCGCATGACTAAAAAACATAAACGATCTAGTTCTAGTAGTTTCTTCAACTCCTTTTTTAGCACTAGCATAAAAAGAATAAAAGTTATTTTCCATTAAATTATATTTTTTAATTAACTTATTTCTAAGTATATCTTGAAATTCTTTTACTCCTTTCCCACCACCATAATGACTTACAAATAAAATATCACGTTCTAAATTGTCCTCTAATAAGTCAATTGCTCCTATAAATGAATCTAATCCACCCGAAAACATACAAACTTCATTAAAATCAATTTTATTTTTATTTACTTCTATACTATTCTTGTATTCTTTTTCTCTCTTAGTTAATTCTCTTTGTCTAAACTCTATTTCCCATGAATCACCACTTAAAAAACATAGCATTGCTTCTAATAAATTTTTATTCTTTACCCAAGCATCCTTATCTAAGACTGGAATATATAATTTAAAGTTTCTTGTCCAGCAATCATCTGTTGAATCTCTCGGAATAATTCTGTCTGCTCCATAAACAAATAACGAAATATATAACATATCCAAAGCTGTTTTAGTAAAAAAATTGGGGAGGTGTAGTAATTTCTTATTCCAAAATGTATATGTGAATATATTATTTTGATTTATATTGTAATCTATGTAATTATCATTTATCTTAAAACTATCTGCTTCATTGACTCTGCAAAGAATTTTTACTTGGCTCATATATACACCTCCAATACTTCATAGCATTCTATATAAATTTGTTTAATTATTGAATCAATACTAGGATCATTATAGTTTAATTTATTAAAAGCAACTTTTTTTAATTTAATGTTTACAGATTCCTTTATATATTCTTCTAGTTCTTTCTCTTTATCTAAAGCAACTTGGGAATTCTCTGCGTATTTTTCAAATCTGCTCTGTAAGTCATTTAGCATTCTCTCAAAAATATAATTACTTACAAATGAAGACATTACTTCGTTGAATATATTGTAAACGAGCACACTATTTCAGCTCATCAATTTCAAATTAATCCGGCTTATCATCTGAAATAATGTGCTTATTTTTCCACTTTATTTCAGAATGTGCAAAAATCAGTTCAAAATATTTCAGTGAATTTTAGAGAAAAGAAAACCCCTCTAAAAAGGGGCATCTAAACGTATATAATCCTGAATGTTAATTCGAACTTTATATATCTCATTAGGATGAAGGATAAACTTCACATCTTGATCTAAAGTAATAAACCAATCCAAATCTTTTTCCAAGAATGCTTTAAAATATCTATTTTGGATTCGCAGTTCAAAATGATATCCCTGCGCAATCCAATAAGCCTGTTGCCCAATCCAAACTCTCCATTCCAACTCATCATGGTTATAAACTAGAATCCCTCGCTTCATAACCCACTATCCTCTATGGCCAATCGGACGACTTCCTCATCGATTTGTTCTTTCTTTAATTGAAAACCAAATAACAAGCTGTTAATCGTTAATGTATTAATGACTCTGGGCCAACCTTGAGAACGTAATGCAATAGCTTCCAATGCTGATTCAGTAAATATCGGCATTTTCGCCCCTGCTATTTTTAGGTGGTGATTGATATATAAAATAATCTCCTCTTTCGGCAAAGGCTGGATTTCATACTTCAGAATGAGACGTTGAGCTAGCGGCCGGTGATGATTCATTGTTAGTCGAGTCTTAAGATGTGTCAATCCTGCCAAAATCAAGATAAACGGATTGGTCGAATCCATTTGAAAATTAAACAATAAGGCGATATCCTGCAAAAATGCATCCTTTGCCATATGCATTTCATCTAGAATAAATACAGGCGTCATTTTTCTCTCTCCAGCCATTCGTTCAATTCCTTGCTGAATCTGCCGAAAAAGGTCTACTTTACGAAACTTTGGCTCCTCCCCTAAACCATAGGCTAATCCACGATAGAAATCCATGACACCGCCTGTAGATAGCGGAAAATAAATGACATGATATAATGACGGATTCAACGTTTCCTTAAATGCTCTTAACGTAAATGTCTTGCCGACACCTGGATCACCAGTAAGAAGACCCATTCCTTTTGATTTCTGTAAATACGTTAAAGCATTTAATGCCCCTTTATAATCAGTCGATAAAAAAGCATCTTGTGGTCGCAAATCCTTTGAAAATGGTTCCCGAGCTAAGGAGTAGAAGGATTTATACACGATTGTTCTCCTCCTTCCTCTCTTCTTCAGCCAGTTGGGTAACAGAAAAAGGAGACCGAACTCGTTTAACATGGGCGTTATCTGTCATGGATACCGGTTTGGCTTCAGCCACTTTCTTGTCATCTTTAAAGATATAAACCCCGGTATCGTCAATTCTTACATCCACTGAATAGCCAATAAAATCTGCCGGGACCTCATAGAGCTGCTTGTTTAAACTGATCGTTCCATCCGCCTTCACTTTCCGTTGTTCTCTCTTCATAAAGATGGAATCGAGAATGGATGTGTCTTCTAAAAACGTGATACTCTCTAATTGAGAATGAAATACTTCATGTGGGGTTTTTCCATCTAATGATGCATGCTCCCTTCGATGATAGTCCTCCTCTAACCATCTCCAGAATCGTTCATTTAATTCTTCTAAGGACTCCACGGGTTCTGCTTTTAACAGCGGATAAAAACGTGTTTGAACCGTTTTAAAAAACCGTTCAATTTTGCCCTTACTTTGAGGGTCATAAGGCTGTGTGTGCGTGAGTGTAATCCCGAGTTGGGCACATGCATACTGCAGAGTTTCAGACCGATAGATTTTTCCGTTATCCGCATAAATGATGGCCGGTTTTCCTCTTCGAATAAGAGCTTCTTTTGTAACAATTCGTAAACCATCGAAGCCTTCTGATGTGAAAAATTGTGCGAATGGAACCAGCCTCGAACAATCATCAATATAAGCAATTAAAAAGGTCTTTTTTACTTTTCCTTTTATTTTGATATAGGGCCCATGAGATAAATCAGCTTGCCATAATATATTCACTTTTTCGTGGGCAAACCGTTTTCTTTCAGGAATTGCACTTAAAATTTTTCCTGAAAGGTTGTGTTTTTTTAATAAACGGTTTATAGTAGAGTATGAGATTTGGTTTCGGTTAATTTCTCCTTGCCGGATGAGTTGTTCATAAAAAACACTCACTGGCATATGGAGAAATTTTTTTCTTATGTCTAAAATATGGTCCTGGTCATCTGGGGATAATCTCCTCGAATTACCTCGATCTGCACGCTTCTTTGGCTTTAAAGCATCAAATCCATTTCGACGATAATTGAGAAGCCACTCTTTTACTGTTTTCACAGCTATTTTCCGTTCTCCATAATAGGGGATAGAGTGGACTTTTCCCTCTAATTCCTCAAAGTATTGCTTGGAATCAACCTGACCATTTAACAAAGGGGCGATGATTCCGTAACGAAATAAAGCTACTTGTTCTCTTTCTTTTTCAGTCATTGATTTATCCTCCTTTTTTTACTAAGAAGGACGACCGGTCATCCATAATCTCATTCTACCTTTTTCTCCATTTTTTGAACACGCAAAAGGTATGTGGGACTAAAAATATTTTTTATCCCCAAAAATATGGCAGAATTAATTTGCCATAAAGTAAGAGGAAAAATGACCCCACGACCTTCGTAAGAAGAGGGATTCTCCAAAATCGCGAATCATTTTCATATATTTTATGGCCTCTTTTTTCATATCTTTGGACAAACCCATTTCCTCCCCTAAATCCACAAAAAAGCTATGAATCCATCTTAATTTTTTTTGATACCGCCTCCAGTAAAAAGCAAGTAACTGTCGGCTTCCTTTAGACTTTTTCTTCTCTAAAAACTGTTCAATTCTCTTTAATATGATTTCTAGACTATGTTGAAAATAAGGGATTAGGAAGTCTGGAATAATAGAAAAAGTTTTTTTACAAGACAAGCAAATAATCCTACAAATAGGAATTTTAACTTCTTTTTCCTCCGCTATTGTATTTCTCCAATAATAGCCATGCCTATGTAGATTGCCCGAAGCCACACAGTTACAATTTGGACACTTGTCAAAAGTTGGAAATTTATTCTTTTTTCCATTTATGGCATATTCCTCAAGACTGATGCCAAAATCATGTAAAATAATCATAAAAAATACTCCCCCGTTCCAATATGCCAAAAATTTAGCACATTTTATGGGTAGAGTATATATCTAAATCTGGAGGAATTTGAAAATTTCACTAAGATTTCGGACGATATATCATGGAAATTTACAATATATCATCGTTCATTTTATCTAAAGCATTTATGTCCATATTATTTTCTTCAATATACTCATATAATTGAGATAAAGCTTGAATTGTAGCGTTTTTAGCAACAATATCTTCTTTAGTATTAGAATTAGGAGAAATCACATTTACCAATTCAGATAATAAAGCTTCTACACTTTTTCCTTTATATTCGATTTTTAAGCTTTCTAGTGTTTTAATTATGCCTTCGGAGATAATACTAGAAAGAAATCGCCCCAGTTGAATATTAGAATTTCTACCAGAAATAGCTCTATTGGCTGAATTTTTTGCTCCACCAGAGGCCTTAACATAGTTCCTTAATATCCTACTTCTATTATTTATTGATCCAGTTATATACTGTGACACTACTTTCTTAGTTTCCTGCCATGAGCCAAGAGTTTCCTTAGCACTTTTGTCCAAGGATTCCTCATATTCCTCCTCAAACCCTTCAGGTAATAAGGGATTTCTATCTTTAGGTCCATTATAAATACTTGAAGTACCCATCTATCTTACTCCCTTTTCTTAAATTCCTTTTGAATTGCAGCTGCAAGACTATTATTCTCCTTACTCCATTTATCAACTATTTCTTGGACTTCGCTATGTTTATTTGTATTTTCCATAAAATCCCTAATCAAAGGTAACATAGATAAACTAATTTTCTCCCCATGTAAAGAACTTAAATCACTTATAACATTTGTGTATAAAATCTCTTTTGTTTTCCCCCATTCTAGATATGACTTTAAAACTTCTTTATCTATTTTAGTTTCACTTATAATTTTTGAAAAAATAGATTGAAGTATTTCGACAGCTTCATAATCATTTACTTCAACAGCCCTTTGAATTGCTTCATTTCTTGCAGCTTTTGATTTACTTAATAATTTTTCAATTATTTGAATTGCATCCGGACTTAACTGTTCTACACCAAAATTGAGTTTTTCTGATAAAGATTCTCTTGCAAAGTAAAAGTACGGTCTAAGATCAACATTAGCCAGTTTAGGTTCGAGATTACACCAATCTTGAACCCATTTATCATCCTTCCAAACCTTTAATTCATTTTTTTCTTCCATTTCATTATTTTCTAATTGTTCTAAATCAGGGGAGCTGCCTTTCCCTTTAATTTGTAACTCAGCAATTTTCCTAAATAACGGGGATTTAAAATATTCAAGCAACATAACTTTAGCAAGAATTTTTCTATCCAATTTAATACTTTTATAACTTGCCATTTTTTCTCTCATTACTAATGAATTTAAAAAACGTTTACAATGTCTTGGGTTGCCATTTAGTCCATTTGCCAACACTGAAGATAATTGTTTAGCAATATTTATGCTTTCTTTAACTTTATCAGCGATATCAGGAGACTTTTCACTAATTAATTGGTATGTAATTGTGAAATCTAGGAAGTTTTCTAGCTTTTTTTGCTTTAAATATTCAATTATCTCTTCAAACTCACTATTATTTAAATCCTTTTGAAATAATAAGCATGTAATATAAAACTCTACTTCTCTCGAGTTTAATCTAGGAATTCTAATAGGATACTGAATTATCTTTTCTAGATATTCTTTTCCTATATTTATTTGTTGTCCTTCTATTTCATTAAATTTTCTCTTTACTGCATATGCAATATGTCTTTCATCAGCACCTATAATAAAAACGGAATTACCAGTAAATAAAAATAATCTAATTGCCTCTAAAGTATCTAAGATGGTATCTGGACTACAACGATCTAATTCATCAATAAATACAACCAATCTTTTTATTTTAGTTTCACTTAATAACTTTGAAAAATTACTTTGAAACTCCTTGATATTCTCTCTGATTTCTTTATTATCTAGTTCATCCTTTATGGATTGCATAACATCTTCCTTATTGATATCCTTAGTACTCTCACCTAATTTACCAATAACATCTGATATAGCGAAGTCAGCCAAAGTTCCTATACCACCAGTTAATAATATATCCCCGCCGTATTTCGCAGTCTTTTTTAATAATTTAAATTTGTCCACACTCTTATAAAGGCCAGTTATGAACTTTTTCGCAGTATCGTTTAGAGATCTTTTTGATTGAATTGTATCTAAAATTGTTCCTATTAATGCCGTTTTCGCATCTTCATATCCTTCAAATAGCCAGCCATTAAATACTAAACAAACTGTATCATCTTTCGCTTCAAATTCTTTCATACTCATCCTAATTAAACTTGACTTTCCACTTCCCCAGTCACCGTAAACTCCGATACTCGAGGGTAAAAGCGATTCATCTTCAATGATATCTTTAAGTATTTCTATTAAATAATCAAAGTCTAAAAAGTCTAACTCCGTTTCACTATCCTTCCACATTTTTATTCCCTCCTTTATTTCCATTAAAGCTTACTATTCTACTTCACTGTCCAACATCCAAACTCTTTTAATAGGAATCTCTTTTTTAATTTCATCACTTAATTTTTCATAGTTCTCAAAAATTTGTTGTATAATTGTTTTGGAGTCCCAAAGGCGAACTTTGAAAAATTGCTTAGGGATTTCCTTAGTGACAGAAGATTTAAAGCCGCTCCACGATACTAATAAGCCAAAATCTGCACTATAATTGCTCATTGTACCTATCAACTGATCTAATGTCGGTCTATCAAGAGGAGTATCAGAAGTCTTGACTTGGACACAAATTTTTGGATTTCCAAAACCTAACGTATCTGAAGCTGCTAATATATCCACACCGTGATCTGCACCTTCTGGACTTCTGTAAGTAGTAAAGCCTTTTGCTTTCAAAATTTCTTCAATTAAAATTTCCATCTTATGTCCTTTAAAACGCTGTATAATTCTTTCAGAAATTTGATCGTATATATATTCTTCTAAATCTATTGAAACTGTTTCTTCATTTTCCTCTACTAGTTCCTTTACATTTTTATTTTTTGGTACATGCCAATTATTTTTACGCATTTCTCTAATACGCTCTTCAGCATTATTTCTATGTATTTTACAGACCGTCATAAAGGCTCCTAATGAATACAATATATCCTGATCAAATCGATCCCTTGGTATATCTTTAGCAATCCAATTTACATTCCGGTAATGATAATACGGACTGCCAAGTGACTCATCATATACATAGTCACCGATAACTTCCCCTATATGTATGGTGCGATTAAATTTTGAAGGCAAGACTACTAAATCTCCTTGCTCCATTGCATGTGCAATTGGCCAAATTTGAGAAGCCCAGTTGATCGCTGTTTTTTCTCTATCTAAATCATAGTGTTCGATTAGTCGTTTATATAAATCCTCTTTGGAAGTAATCTCTTTTAGATTAATATTTAAATCATCCCAAGTAAGATATACCCTTCCATCTTCTAAAAATTTGTTTTCGAACTCCCCTTGTTTTCCTGCACGAAATAACCAAACAGTCATTATGTAACTCCTTTCTTTGACGTAGCATAATAATTTTCTTGATAATAAAAGAAAACGTCAGTCACCTCTAAAAAAATTTCTAGAAATGACTGACACTGATGCACTTAAACTTCATATTCACCTTTAGATTCCGCAGCCTGCAGCGTATTCCAATCTCTTACTTCAGTATGCTCCGCCATTAATTCTGCTTGACGCATAACTGTGTCTAAAGCTTTTTTCGCTTGTTCTGGTGGATAATCATACTTCTTCAATAGTCGCTTAATAATTCTCCTCATTCCTGCACGGGCGCTTTTTCGAACATGCCAGTCAATGGTCATGTTACGTCGGATTGCTTGGGTCAGTTCATTGGCGATTTTACGTAAGACTTCATCTTCCATTAACTCTTTAACTATAGACTCAGATGTTAAAGCATCGTAAAAGGCAATTTCATCTTCATTTAAACCGAGATCTTTTTCTTCTTCTCGTTCTTTTTTCATGTCCTTTGCCATTTGAATTAGTTCTTCGATTACTTCGGCGTTTGTAATGGCTTGGTTTTTATATTTGTTCAGCGACTGTTTCAGTTTTTCCGAGTATTTTTGGGATTTGACAAGGTTGCGTCTTTCCATTGTTTTGATGTTGCCTTCCAGCAATTTTTTAAGCATTTCAAGGGCTAAATTTTTATATTCATATGAACGTACTTCTTCGAGAAATTCTTCCGATAATATAGATACATCCGGATGTTTCAATCCCATCACTTCAAATACATCAACTACTTCTTCTGAAATAATGGAACGTTCGAGTAATTGATTCACGCGGGCTTCGATTTCTTTTTTCGTCTTTCGCTTCGGCTGTTTTTCTTGAAGTTTATTAAGGCTAGCCTTAACCGCTTTAAAATAACTAACTTCAAGAGCTGCTGCTTTTCCTTCATCTGTCGCTGCACAAAGTGAATGCGCCTTCGCAAGCTCGGTTGCGGTCTTTTTGAATTCTTTTTGTTCTTTTTCACTCTTACCAAAAATGACATTCATTCCGCCAGTGATGGCTCGAATACGGCCTGCTTGAGATGAACCCATATAAGCAGAGTAATCAAACCCATGCATCATATCTTGCAGGATTTCAAGTTTCTCTTTCATCACAGCAATTGCAGCCGATGTATCGATACCCGTTGTTTTCTTATCACTTTCGGTATATTGATTTAAAGCTTTCTTTAAGCTTTCTAATATTCCAATATAATCGACAACTACTCCACCTGATTTATCTTTAAATACACGGTTTACCCGTGCGATTGCCTGCATGAGATTATGACCCTTCATCGGTTTATCGATGTACATCGTATGCATGGAAGGTACGTCAAATCCAGTCAGCCACATATCACGTACAATGACGATTTTTAGTTCATCACTATTATCTTTCATTCTTTTTGCCAATAAATCCCGCCGTTTTTTTCCACCAATATGCGGCTGTAGGAAATCATCCTCTCCAGCACTGCCTGTCATGACGACTTTAATTTTACCTTTATCATCATCATCTGAATGCCAATCTGGACGTAATTTGACAATTTCGTTATAAAGTGCGACACAAATACGGCGACTCATACAGACGATCATTGCTTTTCCGTCAATTGCTTTTGCCTTTTCTTCGTAATGATTGACTATATCTTTTGCCAATTGTTTTATGCGGTTAGGTGAACCGACGATGGCTTCGAGCCTCGACCATTTGGACTTGTATTTTTCACGTACTGATTCTTCCTGATCTTCGGTAATCTCTTCAAATTCTTCATCGATCTTAGCTAATTCTTCTTCATTAGCTTCCAAGCGGATAATACGGTTTTCATAATAAATTTTTACCGTTGCTTCATCTTCCACAGCTCTTGTCATATCATAAATGTCAATATAATTACCGAAAACAGCGGGCGTTGACTTATCTTCCAGCTCAATTGGTGTTCCTGTAAAACCGATAAAGGAAGCATTCGGAAGTGCATCACGAAGATATTTTGCATATCCATATTTCACTTCGCCTGTTTTCGTATCTGTCTTTGCAGAAAAACCATATTGACTGCGATGAGCTTCATCCGCAATAACAATCACATTTTTACGATCGGTTAAAACCGGCATTTCGCCTTCTTCCGGTTTGAATTTTTGAATCGTTGTAAAAATAATACCGCCTGATTCCCGGTCATTTAGAAGATCATATAATCCGTTTATCTCTTTGGATTTTTCATTTGCCTGTTGTTTTTTCTGTTCTTCATTCAATTTGCGGACATCTGCTTGTTTCGGTGTTTGTCTTAAAATATCCTTTGATTTAGAAAATGTCGAAAATAATTGGTCATCTAGATCGTTGCGGTCAGTAATTACTACAATAGTTGGATTATTTAGCTCTTTGACAAGCTGTGCTGTATAAAAAACCATCGAAAAACTTTTACCCGAACCTTGTGTATGCCATATAACACCGATTTTACGGTCTCCATTCTCACTGGTCGCTATTTTTGTCTTTTCCACCGCTTTTTTTACCGCAAAATATTGGTGATAGGCAGCGAGAATTTTGGCAATCGTTTTTCTTTCGCCGATTTTCTTCCCATTTTCATCCCGTTCTTCTTCTTTGGATTCCTGAAAGAGAATAAAGTTTTCAATAATATCAATAAGCCGGTCTTTTGCCAGCATCCCTCTTAACAACACTTCATATTGCGGCACTTCAAGTGGTTCAATGTTTTCCCCATCCACCGTCCGCCAATTCATAAAACGTTCTTGACTTGCGGTAATCGTTCCCGCTTTCGCATTAATCCCATCGGATAAAATACAAAACGCATTGTAGTAAAATAAAGATGGAATATCTCGTTTATAGGTTTGAATCTGTGCATAGGCATTATCGATACTCACATTTTCATCGGATGCTGATTTTAATTCGATAACGACGAATGGGATGCCATTTATAAAAATAACTAAATCCGGGCGGCGTTCTTCTTTTTCAACGACCGTAAACTGATTTACTACCAAAAAATCATTATTAGCTGGTTCTTCAAAATCAATCAAGAATGCCTTCATCGAACGGCTATGACCATCTTGATGAAACGACACATCAATGCCTTCAGTGATTAATTTGTGAAAATGACGGTTGTTTTCTTCTAAGCTTGGACTATTAAAAGCTATAATTTGCCGAAACGCTTCTTCTATTGCTTCCTGTGGCAAATGGCGATTATGTTTAAACAAAGCATCTTTTACACGGTCTTCTAAAATAACTGTACGATAATCTTTGCGTTCCGGTCTTTCCCCATCACAACTAATGTCCGGACCAAAGACATAGTCATACCCAAGCTCCAGAAGAATTTCTATAGCTGCATCTTCCAGCTTATCTTCCGTAAAATTTTCTAAAAAACTCATCCCACTCTCCCCTTTCGCAATCGGAACCTGCCATATTCCATTAACTCTGTTCTGCTAAAGTTTCAATATCCAGCGGGACACGAATTTCTCCGGACATGAGTTTGGGGAGAAGAGTGTCGCGTAATTCGATTAATTTTAAATTTTCTTTTTGATTCAAATAAATAGTTTCAAATATTTTGTCAACAACATTAAAATATTTATCCGTCATTTCTTTTGGAGGTACAACTATTTTTATTTTTGAAAATTGATTTTTGTTTAAATTTAATGTTGCACTTCCAGAAGAACCTAAAGTTCGTATGGTATCACTTAAATTTCGTAGAGAAAAAAAGTTAAAATAACACATTTTATTATCTTTATTAATAATAGTATTTATTTGTTGGTTAGTTTGACAACTTTGACCCGCAAGACTTACTATTCCTGGTGTTGCAATACAACTAACCATTATTGAATTTTTGGGTACAATTTTATTTTTTACAGCTCCTTTCTCAGATAAGTATGTTTCTGTTTTCTCAACATATACTTTTCCATGCATATCGGGTATTTTAACAAAAGGTATGTTTCCTCCAAAATTTTCTTTTTCTTTGGTACTTGGTGTTTTACCGGTTATAATTTCAGATGAAATATCATTAATTGTTTTTACTTCCCACCCCTTCGGTATCATCCCCAATTCGCTTTCAACCATTTCGCCGCCACTTGATTTGTAAGGCTTGCCATTTTCATTCGGAAACTCAAAATCAACAAACCAATGTTTAAACAAAGCTTGAGCCATTTCTTCAAGCTTTTCGTTGATTTGATTGTTTGTTTCAATTTTTTCATCAAAAGCTGAAAGGATACTTGCTATGGCTTTTTGTTCATTTAGAGGAGGAAGCATTATGCCATAATTCATAATTGCTGATTTATCTCCTCTTGGCATTTTTGTACCTTTAGAAGTGGCTGTAACATAATCAAAAAAATTATCTTGCAAAAGCGTGTAATATAAATATTTTTTGTCAAGTTCCTTCTCGTCCTTATTTTTAATAACTAATACATCATTAGAACAACCTCCATTTTTAGTGGCAAACCATATTTTTTTAAAGTACGGGCGAATATTTGATAATAATATATCTCCTTTTTTATATCTTCTTACACTCTTAGTTGTTGGCAACCCAGAAGCCATTCCTACACCACTTTTATTGGGTAACATATTTTCAGTTGAAATATAATTGTCAAGAGTAACTTCAGCCGAAGGAATTTTCTCATCTCCATAATAGCTAACTTCTTCAAGGACAACTTCTTTCCATCCATTAAATGTCATACCCAATCCCCCCTAGATTCTTTCTAATCTCTTCTTCCAATCGGTGGGATTTTTCAAATAGTTCTCTTAATTCACTTGTGAGGGTTTCCATTTTTTCTTCAAATGGTATACCATCATCCTCGACATCACTTATTCCAACATAGCGTCCGGGAGTTAATACATAGTCGTTTTTACGTACATCTTCTAAAGTCGCTGATTTACAGAACCCATTAATGTCCTCATATTCACCATCTAATTTCCGCCAGTTTCGGTATGTTCCTGCAATTTTTTGAATATCTTCTTCCGTTAATTCACGCAGGCGACGGTCAACCATTTTTCCTAAGTTTCTGGCATCGATAAATAGAATTTCATGTTCACGGCTTCGGTATTTAGGATGATTTTTCTTATTACGGTTTAAAATCCATAAACAAACTGGAATACCTGTTGAATAGAATAATTTGTCAGGCAAAGCAACAATGGCATCGACTAAATCCGCTTCGAGTATGTTTTTACGGATTTCCCCTTCATTCGATGTATTGGAACTTAACGAACCATTTGCTAATACAATACCAGCAGCGCCATTTGGTGAAAGGTGATAAATGATATGCTGTAACCATGCATAGTTGGCATTGCTCGCTGGCGGTGTACCGAATTTCCAACGAACATCATCAACTAATTCATTTCCGCCCCAGTCACTCACATTGAATGGAGGATTGGCAAGGATGAAATCTGCTTTCAACGTTTTATGTAGATCATTATGGAAGGTATCCGCATGATGATCGCCGATATTCCCCTCAATTCCACGAATAGCAAGATTCATTTTACAAAGCTTCCAAGTCGTTGAATTGAGTTCCTGACCATAAATAGAGAGATTATCAATTTTTCCTTGATGGCGTTCAACAAACTTTTCACTTTGAACAAACATGCCGCCGCTACCACAACAAGGGTCATAAATCCGTCCTTCATAAGGTTCAATCATTTCAACCAATGTTTTAACAACACTTTGTGGCGTATAGAACTCGCCACCGCCTTTTCCTTCTGCACTGGCAAACTTACCTAAGAAATATTCATAAACTCGACCAAGTAAGTCTTTTTCTTGTTTGCTGTGCAATTTAATGGTTGAAATGAGGTCTATCAGTTCTCCTAAACGGCGTTTATCAATCTCAGGGCGGGCATAACGCTTATCTAACACACCTCTAAGTGACGGGTTTTCTTTTTCAATTTCGATCATCGCTTCGTCAATATACTGACCGATTTTCGGATCTTTCGCACGGTCTTTAATGAAGCTCCAACGTGACTGTTTCGGTACCCAGAAAATATTTTCAGCTGTATATTCATCACGATCTTCTTCAAAACCTTCTCCTTCTTCAACTAACTCGTTATACTTCATTTCAAACTTATCAGAAATGTATTTTAAGAAAATCAATCCTAAGACTACGTGTTTATATTCGGATGCATCCATGCTTCCACGTAATTTGTCAGCCGCTTTCCAAAGTGTTTCCTCAAAACCAATCTTTGCTGTGTCCATCATCGCATCTCCTTTTAAATCTAGTAATTATAATCATCGAATACTTCGAATAATTCACTTTCAAATTCATCTTGTTCAGGGCCTGTTGACACCCAATCTGGTAACACTTCTAAATAATGTGCTAAAGCTTCTATTGTTTTATGGAAAACCGGTTCATGCTGTGCTTTATCTAAAAGTTCAAGAACCAATTTAAATGTGTCTAAATAAGGTTGATGTTCAGCACGATTAAGCATGTTCCGAAATTTTTCAATTAGCTTGGCTTTTTCAATATCGTGTTCTATTTGATTCAATTCCTCTTTGTCATAAACCGGCACTTCAACAAGATCATTTTCTTCCCCAATGAGGAACTGTTCTTCATATTTCGTGATAATAGGCTGTAAATCCCGCTTTAATTTTTCTTTTTGAATCTCCAGTTTATCTAAATCAGTTAATTCTTTTGAAAAGTATTTAGCGTCTATGCCAAAAATTTGTTCCAACGTAGGTAAATGTTTTTTAGAGATCTTTTGCTTTCTTTTAATCCAAAGATTAATATTTTGCTTTTTAATTCCAAGCTTTTCGGCCAGTTCAATTTGCTGCATACCATAAAGTTCAAGGATGTATTCTAAACCTATCAATTGATCACCTACCAAAATATTGTCTGGGTCAATATAGTTATATTGTAATAGGTAAATAGTTTCCAGTCAATCAAACATTTACTATTATTGTGTTTTATGGGGCAAAGATGATGTATAAAAGTTTGTGTAAAGCATTTTGCTAGACCAAAAGAAAAAAGGTAGGGTATTCTCTGATTTGACCAACAACACATTCCAGAGAAAGGAGAACCCTACCTATGTCTAAAAGTATACCGAATGTAGACTGGGTCAATCAACTCGAAAGTGCGATTCGCCAGTTTGTAAAGGAAAAATTAGAACTCATCATGCGTGAAGAAATAAAACATTTCCTCGAAATGGAACAGACTGAAACGTCGAATATGAGAAACGGCTACTATCAGCGAAACCTAGATACACAATATGGTCGAATTGAAGGCCTTTTGGTCCCAAGAGACTGAAACGGGGAATTTCAAACGCAGTTGTTTCCCCCTTACCAACGCCATACCGGCTGGCTCGAGGAAGCTGTCTGTCATCAAGATGTATCAAAGTGGCATGAATACGCGTGAGATTGGCAAGTTTATTGAACGAATTTTAGGAAATACTTATTCACCTGCAACGATCAGTCGTATGACTGATGTCGTGAAGGAGGACATCGAGAAATGGCATACGCATCCTCTACAAAAGCGTTATTTGGTCTTATATTTGGATGGGTTGTACGTGAAACTTCGTCGAGATACGGTAGAAAAAGCGGTCATTTATGTCGTGTTAGGTGTAAACGAAGAAGGATATCGGGAAATTCTTGATTTTTTCGTAGGAGGAAAGGAAAGCGCCTATGGATGGCAGGAGATTCCTCAACAACAATATAACAGAGGCGTAAAGGAAGTGCTTCTGGGCGTATTCGATGGCTACCGGGGCTGGAAGAAGCCTTTAAAGCTGTTTATCCGAAAGCCGATGTGCAGCGTTGTGTCGTTCACAAAGTCCGTAACACACTCAGTCGTGTTCGAAAAAAAGACCAATTTGAAGTGGCAGAAGATCTCAAACTGATTTATTGCGCACCGAATAAGGAAATAGCGTTACAGATGTTTCAACAGTTTGAGTCAAAATGGTCGAGCAAGTATCCGAGAGAAGTTCAATCTTGGGGAAATGAGTTAGATGTCCTTCTTACCTTTATGAATGATCCAAGCCGACCAATGCCATCAAACGAACGATCAAGGAGATTCGGAAACGTCTAAAGCCGATGAACAGTTTGAGCAGTTTAGAAGCCGTGGAAAAAGTCATGTATTTGACCATCCAAGACTTTAATGAGAAATGGGCAGGGCGAAAGTTACGAGGATTTGCCGAAGCTCATGAAGCCCTGCAGCGATGTTTGAAGAACGTTATGATTAACCAAATAATGTAAATCGATAAGATGAGGGGGATATCCCTTTCCACACAGGAGACTGAATATTCAGTCTCCTGTGTGGAAGAAACAGGCCCTCTCTATTCTAAATCCATTTCAGAGATACCCTATCTATCCTTACATTACACAAAATTCTTGACGGTACCTATTTCGATGAAATAGTAATATAAACAAATTAAAAGACCATTCCAAAATGGAATGGCCTTAAACCCCAATCTTAATGATTGGACCTCTCTGATTGCGACATGGCAATCTAAACATGTTATATTATATGCTTAAACGATTGTATTATGTGCTTAAATTGGATAAGGGGCTAAAAAGCCCCCAAACAGTAACCTATAAAATATAGTCTCTCTGATTGCGACGAGGCAATCTAAACATAAAATATTTTCTATATAAGTTGCAATAAAGAATTGCCGATTTTTCGTTTCGGTTTTCATCTAAATACAAGCTGATATGATATAACGTGGCGAGTGATCAGCTGGATGTAAAACAAAATTTCAACTTATATAATTAAAGAATATCATTAATTATTCATATTGACAAGTGATAACCAGTCAATTTTTTGGGGAAAAGTTGATTATTTTCGTTATAAAATTTAAAATCCCATTGCAAATAATAAACGATTTCTCATAAGATCCAAATCTTTCACGTCAATATTCCCTAAATGCTCACCAATTCTTACTTTATCTACCGTTTTAATATCTTCGAACTTAACGCATGAATCTTCGATTAAAAGGGATATTTGGATTTAAGTGAGTATGTAATGATTTTTATATTTTGGTGTTTTCACTCCGTTCACAAGGTTATATTTGAATTTAGTTGTTAATGGAATCAAAACAACAGTATCTCCACTGTTTAATTGATTCCTACTAATAATTAAGCAAGGCCGTCTTTTATTCTTTTCCCCTCCTAAATTGCCCTCTCCTAGTTCAACGTTAAATACCCCACCTCTATATATTGTAGGTACTGTTCCATTCCGTTTTTGATAATCTTTTAATTCAATTAATTCAATTGCTCTCGCAAGCCAATGACCTGCATTTCGAATATTTTTTTCTTTGGTCCAACTCATTTTTCTCCTCCTCTAATCTTATTATATTCCTTAAAAGAGGAGTAAGAAAATACGTTAATAGTATTTATTCCAATTTTATTACTAATCTATACTTAAGTTTACTTTCTAGTTTATACGTTCTAAAATTTTCAAATTCCCCATTAACTGTGAATTCATCAATCACATGTTGTATCGTGAAGCGGATAATGAAACTGATGATCCACAGCCAATACCCGCTTCCGACAATAAAATTCCACCTTATCTTCAACAATTTTTGCCTCTATTTATGGTACGGTTCTCCCCTATTTATGCGAAAAGCACGGTAGATTTGTTCGAGCAAAATGAGGCGCATGAGCTGGTGGGGGAAGGTCATTTTGGAAAACGAAAGGGCTTCGTCCGCCCGTTTCATTACCTCTTTGCTTAAGCCGAGAGAGCCTCCGATTAGAAAGGCGATTTTGCTTTTTCCGTATGTGGCCAGTTTATCTATACTATGTGCGAACTCTTCCGAGGATTTCATCTTGCCTCCAATGGCAAGGGCGATGACGTATGCATCGGTCGGGATTTTGGCTAAAATTCGTTCGCCTTCTTTGTTTTTGATTAGTTCCATTTCCTGCGGGCTTATTTGTTCAGGAGCCTTTTCGTCAGGAAGTTCAATGATGTCAACTTTTGCGTACGATGAAAGACGCTTTAAATATTCGTCGATTCCCTGCTTTAAATATTTTTCCTTCAGCTTCCCAATCGCTATAATTTGAATGTTCAACTTTCATATTTCCCCTTTTTTATTTTATCAACATGTTGATAACTATTTCCCACATAAAATAACAAATATTCCACAGATTTTATCCACAATTGTGGATGAATACCTCTATATTTCGTATCCGAAAATCAGTTCCCAACTATATATACTGCGGTTTTTTTGCACAATTCACAGGTTGTGGATAAGCTGTGATTAAATTCAATTTTTTGAATATTTGGTGCTGTTTCATACTGGTCTACATACATGTCGATTGCTAAATCAATATGATCCTCGCAGCAATACATTTATAATCCTCCTACCCCATAATGAAAACAGGAAAGCTGATTCGCCTTCCTGTTTTTTAAAAAGATTTTTGTTCAACGAGCTTCAGCTTCACTGTTTTCAACTCGCCGTTTCGATAGAATTTTACTTCCACTGTGCTTCCAACCTTTTGGCTGTATAGCTGCTTTCGAAGCTGGAGAACATTTTCGACCTTTTTCCCAGCAAGCTCTATAATTACGTCCTTCTCTCTCAAACCTGCGCGTTGAGCTGGCGACATCGGCTCAACACTCATCACAATCACGCCGTTTTTAACGTCCTTGGGTAAATTTAATGCCTCTTCCCAATAATAGCTTGGGATGTCTTCAAGAGACTGAAGACCGATTCCCATATATGGACGCTTCACTTCGCCGAATTTTTCAAGATCATTAATAATCGGAATTGCAATGTTAATTGGGATAGACAGTCCGATTCCTTCCACCGCGGATTCAGCAATTTTCATGGAATTAATTCCAATTACTTTCCCGTCTAAATTCACAAGTGCTCCGCCGCTGTTTCCGGGATTAATCGCGGCATCCGTCTGCAGCACTTCCGCCTGCCAATCCACTGTTCCGTTTTCATCAATATCAACAGGAATGGTCCGTTCTGTTCCGGAAATAATCCCTTGTGTAACAGACCCAGCAAATTGCAAGCCGAGCGGGTTTCCGATTGCCAGCACCGGCTCACCCGGTTTGACTATGTCCGAATTGCCGAATTCAGCAACCTTCTTAACATGCTTTGCATCCACAACCAATACTGCTAAATCCATCAGCTGATCACTGCCGACAAGTTCAGCGGGAATGCGTGTTTCGTCGTTTAATACAACTTCCAATTGATGCGCTCCGGCTACAACATGGTGATTTGTTACAATATAGGCTTTATCGCCTTCCTTTTTGTAGATGACCCCTGATCCTGTTCCTGCTTCTCCCTCTTGTTTTTGATCCCAGAAGCTAACTTGCTGAATATTGACGACTCCGACAACCGCATCACTCACTTTATTGACTGCTTCTGTAACTGCTGAATTCACATTTACATTTACTGTTTTGACTGGCCCTTGGACATTTTCTGTTTCCCCTTCCTCATTTTGCTCTGGACTGATGTTCAGATTATATGGAAGAATATTGAATTGTGCTAATGCTGGAAGGGAGAAAATAACTAATAACGCGCCTAACACGGCTCCGATTAACCCAGCCAATAATGATCCGCCCCAGTTTCCCCTTTGTTTTCTGTTATTATTCCGTTCAAAATCATCATCATAATATCCCATCGCCTCATCATTCCTTTCCGATGACGAATGATTTTATCTACATTATTATAGTATAACGCGAGCTGGCAGGAAAAATATATGACAACATTAACATACCCAACGATGGGGAAATTCAAACATTTAAACAGCTACGAGAGGCGTCGGTTTCTTTGGATCTGTATCATATAATTCAAATTGTTCTCCGACAATGAATCCTTTTTTCTCTAATACTTGCTGGACAGACATTCGTGCGAGCTCTTTCATATTATTTTCTTTACTTAAATGCGCCAAATAAATTCGTTTCGTCTTGTCGCCAATGACATCAGCCATAGCTAGTGCAGCATCTTCATTTGAAACATGTCCAACATCAGATAAAATTCTTCGTTTTACATTCCAAGGATACCGGCACATTCGCAGCATTTCTACGTCATGGTTGCTTTCAAAAATAAAAACATCTGCACCGCGTATGATCCCTTTCATTCTGTCGCTTACATATCCAGTATCAGTAATTAACGCTAGTTTTTTTCCATTGTGGTGAAACACAAAAAACATTGGTTCTGCTGCATCATGGGAAACGCCAAATGATTCAACCTCTAAACTTCCAAACGATTTCGTTTCGCCGATTTCAAAAGTAAACTTTTGTTCTAAATGAATTTCGCCGATTTCTCTCTCCATTGCTTTCCACGTTTTTTCATTCGCGAAAATCGGAATTTCGTATTTTCTCGCTAAAATTCCAAGTCCCTTGATGTGATCGCTATGCTCATGGGTGACTAATATACCGCTTAAATTTTTTATGTCCCGTTGAATTTCTTGAAACAAATTTTCCATTTGTTTACCACTTAATCCTGCATCGATTAACAGGGAATGTTCATCTGTTTCTACATAAATGGCATTCCCTGTGCTGCCGCTCGCGAGAACACTGAAATTAAGGCTCATTTCCTTCACTCACTCCAAATTATTATTCTCTTTCTCCGGTTTAATGACCTGACCTTCCAATGCATTCACATAATAATCTTCTGTTTTATTGACAACTACATGCCATGTCGGAGCCAAAATTTGTTGTTCCGACAGCGGGTATTGTGTGTAATATCCGTATTCTACATCAGTTACTTTACTGTTAGATTTCAGATCATTTTTTTCATAAAGAGCTTCCAATGCTTTGATCGCAGGCAATATTTCCTGCTTCTCCAACTCTTTTATATCTTCTAGCAATGTTTGCTGATAAGACACAATTTCATTTTTATCATTTAAATAAAAGACAATCATGCCGATTCCATCGCTTACATCTTGAAAAATAATTTTTCCTTTGTATTCCTGCAGACAAATAATTTCCCTTGTTTCTTTGCTGTAGCGCCAAAACTTGTATTGACTGCCCGCAATGATTTGTGTTGTTAAAATTTGCTTGATCTTATTTTCGATATTTTCTCCTACAATTGGAATCGGTTTGTCAAAACTCATCCGAAGCTTTGTTACCGAACGAGTCAACTCCTCATCAGGCAGCATCGGCTTTTGATTTTTCAGTTGTTCGATTTCTTCTTCCTTAAATATTTTGCTTTCTGCCGTTATATAAGAACCTTCTATTACTTCTTTTGGAAGCTTCCCAAATTGTATATTTTCCGCTGCAAATTGCTCTTCAATCGTCGTTTTCGTGATCATATCATATTTGGAGCTTTTGATTTTTTCGATATACTGAAAAGCTAAATAAATATCAAGGATCAGGAAGGCAATAATAAACACCGTTTTCGTTTTACTCCAATCCAATACCTTCCCCTCCTTTACCCGCTTTTTTCACATTCAGCCTTTGATATTTATCGTTTTCGAGTTCAATGCACCATATCGGCTCCAAATTTACGATATTTTGCCGTGACGACTGTTGTATGTCATAAGCGGGAAAAATACGTTTTATTTTGTCGGCTTCAATGCTTGGATTATCTTTAATAGCTTCAATTATATCTGCTGCTTTAGGTAAAGTCGTTTTATCTTCCCGGATAAAATCATCCAAATAAAATAACGGACGCTGATATAAGGCAATATCATTCTTTCCCCAGCTTTGCATGATCGTCGTGATCGAGTAATGCGAATCGCTGAACGAAAATACTGGTAAATTTCGGACCGTTAGACGAAAATAAATTTTCTGTTCTTGATCCGTTTTTTCGAAACGGTAATCATTTAATCCTGACAGCCAACCGCCATGTTTGTTCAAAAAATCAATGCTCTGCAAAATCAATTTTCCTTTTTCCGTCGTTAAAGATTGGTCAATTGTCGGATTAACGTAAACAACCCTTTCTTTATCTTCGTTGATGACAAGCTGACGTGAGCTGTCTGTATACACAAATTCGGAAGCATTGACATCCCGTTTTACATAACTTGGATCATTAAACAATGCATTTTTAAACTGCTCTCCGCTCATTGATTTTGTAAAAAATTGAAGGCGATGAATCGGAAACGGCTTTTCAGGCAAAAACAATCCGTTCCAAAACACGTAGCTTTCAAAGTTTTCTTTTTCTTTATACACTTCTGTCCACAAATTGCTTAAAACGGTTTTCACCTGTGCTTCTACAACATATTTATGCTCGTAGTCGACTAAATAAATTTTTCGATTCGATTTCTCGTTAGTCAGTGGAATATAAATCCGATCAAATTCTATATTGAAATCTCCTTCATCCGTCCAGTCGGTTATGGATAAGAGGGCTGACATCGGAATCGAGTCGTTAAAAATAACTTCAAAGTTAGGGGTTGAATTATGTATTTCCCTGTTTATCCATTGATTAAAACCATATTGCTTTTCAATCTCTCCAGAAATATTTTTGAATTCCTCTAGCTCCCACTGACGGATATCCTTCCAAAGTCTTTCGATGACGATTTCGTCATAAGTTGCGTAATGTTTTATTTTTTCATGAATCATAATATGATCCGGCTGCACGACTTCATAAGGCTGTTTTGTTACATTGCTTAACGGGTTGTTTTCAATATAGTTGGAGTTAGAAATTTCCCCGTAGTTTGGCTGATATGTCCAAATATTCCAGGTGAAGAATAAACTTGTCAGCACTAAAAATGTTAAAATGATGGATTTTATCGTTTCCCGGTTCATAGCCAATCATCCTCTTGGTTCCGTTCATACGGCAATGTGAAAAATACAGTCGTGCCTTTTCCTTCTTCACTTTCCACCCAAATTTCTCCTCCGTGTGCTTCCACCATCTCTTTTGCAATTGCAAGACCAAGACCGGTTCCGCCCATTTTGCGTGATCTAGCCTTATCAACACGATAAAAACGTTCAAAAATCTTTTTCACACTTTCTTTTGGAATTCCAATGCCTTCATCTTTTACGCTGACTTCAATATGGTCAACTTGTTCTTTTACTTGAAAAGAGATTTTTCCGCCTTCAGGAGAATATTTCAAAGCATTGGAAATAATATTATCGAGCACTTGCGTAATTTTATCAGGTTCAATTTCTACATAAAGGCTTTTTTTCGGAATGTTTCGTACAAATGTGACATGCTGCTGCTTAGACATTTCAAAACGATCAATAATTTTGTGGAAAAAGTCTGTGAAATTCACCATGTCTTTATTTAATTGATAATCTTTACTATCTAGTTTTGATAGCTGGAGCAAGTCATTAACAAGCCTAATCATCCGCTCCGTTTCATTTTGCGTCACTTGTAAAAATTTTGGTGCGATCGTTTCGTCTTTCCAAGCCCCTTCCGCCAATGCTTCCAAGTAACTACGCATTGTAGTAAGCGGCGTCCGCAGCTCATGAGAAACGTTTGCGACAAATTCACGCCGCTCTTGGTTGATTCGTTCCTGCTCTGTTACATCGTAAACTACAGCAATCAATCCGTTAATATGATCTTCATCAATTTGTATCGTAGAAAAGCTGATTCGTAGTATATACGGTTTTTCCTTTGTGCTGAAATCTAACAGCATCGGTTCTTGCTGGTTCACTAAATCTTCAAAAGTACATTCATCCGTTAAATCTAAAAGCTCCACAATTGATTTTCCTAAGGCTGTTTCACGTGAAACATTCAACATTTCATGGGCCGGATTGTTCATGACAATTACTTTTCCATGCCGATCTGTAGCTATGACACCTTCTGTCATATGAGTAATAATAGACGCCAGCTTTCTACGTTCTTCTTCAGTTGTTTCCTGTGCTTCCTCCAATTTTTCCGTGAGATGATTGAACGTTAATGCAAGCTGTCCAATTTCATCTTCTCCATACACTTTTACTTTTCTGGAAAAATTCCCTTTTGCCAGCTCCAACGCTTGCCTTCTCATATCTGACAACGGACGGGTAATAGTGCGGGCAAGAAAAATTCCTAGCGCCGCGGTAATAAGAAGGGACATCCCTGTGCCTGTCGCAAAAATTTTGTTAATCGTCCGCAATTGTGAAAAAACTTCCTCCATTGAGGCAACGACATAAACAACGCCAATTGTTTCTCGTTTATAATCTGTGACGATCGGAGTCGCTGACACATACATACGATGCTTCGTTTGCGGATCAAGCAAAACATTGCTTTCAGGTGAACCGACGATTAAAGTCCGTTTAATCATATTTTCAGTTGTTCTTTTCCCGATCACATCTTTGTTGTAATCAGATGTCCCGATGACACGCGCATCTTGGTCCACTACGCGAACTTCATGAATTTCCTCTCGTTTAAAATCTTGCAAAATAGTAGAGATCTCATCTTCCATATCCAATGATTCGTCCGCTTCTTCGTTAGTCATCGCTTGTTCAATCTGGTAAGCCAGCAAATCAATCCGCTGCGAAAGGGAAGATTTAAAATTTTCTATAAGAGAAGATTCCAATTCCTTAACGAAGTAAATACCGATGATTTGCATAGCCAAAATAATCAAAAGCACATAGATCAGCACAATTTTAAAATGGATCGAACGGAAAAAACTCACTCGACTGCTATACATGTTCACTGCTCCTGTTCAGGATTGCGCAAATAATAACCTACCCCTCTTCTTGTCACAATCCATATTGGATGGCTTGGGTTGTCTTCAATTTTTTCTCTTAGTCTTCTAACCGTGACATCTACAGTTCTGACGTCTCCGAAATAGTCATATCCCCAAACGGTTTGCAGCAAATGCTCTCGGGTCATGACCTGTCCAATGTGCTTCGCTAAATAGTGAAGCAATTCAAACTCACGATGAGTAAGCTCGATCGTTTCTCCCCGTTTTGAAACGACATATGCATCAGGATGAATAACGAGAGAACCGATTTGAATTTCCGACTGTTCAGAAGCCGCTTCCCTTGTAGCATTTGTTTGCTGTCTTCGTAAATTTGCCTTTACCCTTGCCAAGAGCTCCCTTGTGCTGAATGGTTTTGTCACATAATCATCAGCACCAAGCTCCAGACCAAGCACTTTATCGATTTCTGAATCTTTCGCAGTCAACATAATAATCGGCATTTCATATTTTTTTCGGACTTCCCGGCACACTTCCATTCCATCCTTGCTGGGAAGCATAATATCTAACAATATCAAGTCAGGTTTAATTTCTTCCACCATTTCAATCGCGCTTGTTCCATCATAAGCACAGTATACATCAAAACCTTCTTTTTTAAGATTAAACTCTAATATATCTGCAATTGGTTTTTCATCATCAACAACTAATATTTTTTTATTTCCCATCATTTTCTCCCCTTTTGATCTATTAACTTTACTTTACCACGATTACATTCATCTTATCATCAACTTTCAATACAAATGGAAAAAACAAGCAGAAAACCCCTAGCTATTGCTAGAGGTCTTAAATTCAATAGGTTTTGGAACTTAGAGTAAACCCCTGTAAATTCCTATCAAACCTATTATATCAATTTTTATCTTATTGTAACAGCTTGAGATGAGAAATCAAATTTCTATTTACAACCACAAATGTTACCAATTTTGGTTTAACTTACTTATAGCCAAAAATAGCACGGATAAACCGTGCGTATGAAGTGGCTCGGGACGGAATCGAACCGCCGACACAAGGATTTTCAGTCCTTTGCTCTACCGACTGAGCTACCGAGCCGTATAAAGTTTTCAAGAATGCGAATTCTCTTTCCCTCTCTCAAGCCTTTCATATATGTGGATTCTCGAATGTGAGGAAGCTTGTATAATTTTTCTCGATTGTAATGGTGAGCCATGGAGGATTCGAACCTCCGACCCTCTGATTAAAAGTCAGATGCTCTACCTACTGAGCTAATGGCTCATAAAAAATTTTTTCCTATCTAATCCATTTTTCATTTGTCAGATGTCCCTTCCTCTTCTAGCTTTTTCGAGGATGTTGGATGCGTCGGGACAACTCGTCGCTTATTCGATGAAGCTTTGCTCGTTGCTCTACCGACTGAGCTAATGGCTCATAAAAAAATTTTTTTCTTCTAATCCATTTTAAAATTGTCAGATGTCCCTTCCTCTTCCTGATTTTTCGAGGATGTTGGATGCGTTGTGCGAACAGTTTGGAGCCAATACGCTCATTTTTCTCAAGACGTGTATAATAATATCATTTCTAGAGGGACAAAACAACGATTTTTTTTAATTTCACAAAAAAAAGAGGGAACAGCCGATCCCTCCAAGTTTATTATATTGGACTGTATACACTGCGGACAACATTTGTTTGTGAACGATCTGGACCAACTGAAAAGATGGAAAGTGGGATACCTGTTAACTGGGAAATCCGTTCAACATAATGGCGTGCATTGTCAGGAAGATCGTCCAAGCTTTTTGCCCCCGTAATGTCTTCCTTCCAACCCGGCAATTCCTCATAGACAGGTTCGCACTGTGCAAGTACTTTTAAACTTGCTGGAAATTCTTCTAAAATTTCACCTTTGTATTTGTAGGCGATGCATATTTTTAATGTTTCGATTCCTGTCAATACATCGATGGAATTTAAAGATAAATCAGTTATTCCGCTTACCCGGCGCGCATGGCGAACAACAACGCTGTCAAACCAGCCCACTCGACGCGGACGTCCTGTTGTTGTACCATATTCCCGTCCAACTTCACGAATTTGATCGCCAATTTCATCGTGGAGCTCTGTCGGAAACGGACCGTCTCCTACACGAGTTGTATAAGCTTTTGATACGCCGACAACATGTTTAATTTTCGTAGGACCTACACCTGCTCCAATTGTCACACCGCCTGCTACTGGATTGGAAGATGTAACAAAAGGATATGTACCTTGATCGATATCAAGCATAACACCTTGCGCGCCTTCAAATAAAACACGGCGTCCTTCATCAAGCGCGTCGTTCAGCACAACAGATGTGTCGCATACATATTGTTTGATTTGTTGGCCGTACTCGTAGTATTCATTTAAAATCTCTTCCAGTTTAAACCCTTCAACTTCGTATACTTTTTCAAACAGGCGATTTTTTTCTTCTAAATTTCTTCTCAATTTTTCTTCAAAGACTTCACGATCCAATAAATCGGCGATGCGGATGCCAATACGGGCTGCTTTATCCATATAGGCTGGACCTATTCCTTTTTTCGTCGTCCCGATCTTGTTGGCTCCTTTTCGTTCTTCTTCCACTTCATCCAATTTTAAATGATAAGGCAAAATGACGTGAGCGCGGTTGGAAATTCGCAGATTATTTGTTTGAATTCCCCGTTTATGCAAACCGTTCAACTCTTCTACCAGCGCTTTAGGATCGACAACCATTCCGTTTCCGATGACACAAATTTTATCTTGATAAAAAATACCGGATGGGATTAAATGCAGTTTATATGTTTCACCGTTAAATTTGATTGTATGGCCAGCATTGTTTCCACCTTGGTAACGGGCGATCACTTCCGCATTTTGAGAAAGGAAATCGGTTATTTTCCCTTTTCCTTCATCCCCCCATTGTGTACCAACAACAACAACTGATGACATGTGTGCACCTCCGTGTTCACCAAAAATCCAATACAAAGAAACAAGTTTATTCTACCAATTGTAGCAAGTAGAGTCAATAAAATCCGAACGTTCACTTTATTATTAAATATTTTGTTCGTATTATATAAGATGCTTACAAAAAACAACTGCCTCATCAAGAGACAGCAGGAGGAATATGATCGTCTTCATATCTTCTTTCAAGATTTACAAATTTATTATATTCTTTTACAAATGCAAGCTGAACAGTTCCTACAGGGCCGTTCCGCTGCTTGGCTATAATGATTTCAATAATATTTTTGTTTTCTGATTCCGTATTGTAGTAATCATCTCTGTATAAAAAGGCGACGATATCTGCATCCTGCTCAATACTACCGGACTCCCGAATATCTGACATCATCGGGCGTTTATCTTGACGCTGCTCGACGCTTCGTGATAGCTGGGATAATGCGATAACCGGCACTTCCAATTCACGTGCCAAAGCCTTAAGAGATCTTGATATTTCCGAAACTTCCTGCTGGCGGTTTTCCCGATTCCGCCCGCTTCCTTGAATTAATTGCAAATAATCTATGATAATTAAACCAAGGCCCTTTTCCTGTTTTAACCGTCTGCATTTGGCGCGAATATCACTCACTCTTATGCCAGGTGTATCATCAATATAAATGCCGGCATTTGATAAACTCCCCATTGCCATCGTCAACTTTCCCCAATCATCCGGGGTTAAATTTCCCGTTCGCAAATTTTGGGCATCTATGTTTCCTTCTGCGCATAGCATACGCATGACAAGCTGTTCCGCACCCATTTCCAAGCTAAAAATCGCTACATTTTCGTCCGTTTTCGTCGCAACATTTTGAGCGATGTTTAAGGCAAATGCAGTTTTACCGACAGACGGGCGGGCCGCTACGATAATTAAATCATTTCGCTGAAAGCCGGCCGTCATACGATCCAATTCGGAAAAGCCTGTAGGAATTCCTGTAATTTCCCCTTTGCGATTGTGGAGCATTTCAATTTTATCGTATGTTCGAACAAGAATATCTTTAATGTTTTGAAACAATCCGGCTTTTCTCCGCTGCGCCACTTCCATGATGCTTTTTTCGGCTTCTGTTAAAAGTGTTTCCACATCGTCTTCCCGATTATAGCCTTCTTGAGCTATAGACGTTGCTGTTCGTATAAGTCTTCTCAATATCGATTTTTCTTCAACAATTTTCGCATAATATTCGATATTTGCTGCTGTAGGAACGGATCCCGCTAAATCGCTTAAATAAGAAACCCCGCCAACCTCTTCCAAAATTTTCGCATCCGCCAAGTCTTTTGTCACCGTTACTAAATCGACGGGCTCTCCTTTTTCCGAAAGCCTCAACATTGATTGAAAAATCTTTTGATGGCTCGATCGATAAAAATCTTCAGGCACTAATATTTCGGAAGCTAACATAAGCGCTTCAGGTTCTAAAAAAATTGCCCCAAGCACTGCCTGCTCTGCTTCTATATTTTGTGGTGGAATTCGATCACTGACCAGAAGATCATTCAAGATGATCACCGCCTTACCGTGGACACATAAATTTTTTCTCCAAAAAGTATAAAGAGAAATGTGGCATTACTTCAAGATCAATTTCTTTCCATAATACCACATTGCTCCTTGCCATTATTCTTCTGTCACATGTACCTTTAACGTCGCCGTCACTTCCGAATGAAGCTTAATCGGAACATTTGTATAGCCTAAAGAACGAATCGCATCTGGAAGATCAATTTTCCGTTTATCGATTTGAATATTATGTGCTTTTTTTAATTGATCAGCAATTTGTTTGCTTGTTACAGAACCAAATAATCTTCCGCCCTCACCGGCTTTCGCTTTTAATTCAACCGTGATTTTTTCAAGCTGTTCTTTTAATTTTTTTGCCTGCGCTAATTCTTCCGCTGCCTCTTTTTCTTCTTTTTTCTTTTGCGCTTCCAGCTGTTTTAAATTGGCACTCGTCGCTTCAACAGCCAAACCTTTTTTAAAAAGATAATTTTGGGCATAGCCGTCAGCTACATTTTTTACTTCACCTTTTTTCCCTTTCCCCTTTACATCTTGTAAAAAAATCACTTTCATTCTTCATTTCTCCCTTCTAAATATTGTTGAACAGCTTCTTTTAATCGTTTTTCTGCTTCATTTATCGTAACATGCTCCAACTGGGTCGCGGCATTTGTTAAATGCCCTCCACCTCCAAGTGCTTCCATTATTAATTGAACATTAAAATCGCCCAATGATCTAGCACTAATACCGACTGTATGTTCATCACGCTTCGCAATGACAAACGACGCCAATACGCCGTTCATTGATAAAAGAGTGTCAGCTGCCTGAGCAATGATCACTTGATCGTAATATTCATCTTCTCGATCTGCTTTTGCTATTGCAACCCCATTATTCATAATCTCTGTGTTTTGAATGAACTTGGCACGTTGAACAAATTGTTGAATATCCTCTTTCAACAATTTTTGGACAAGGATTGTATCCGCTCCTTTTGATCGCAAATAAGACGCCGCATCAAATGTTCTAGAGCCTGTTCGAAGCGTGAAGCATTTTGTATCTACCGTAATACCTGCCAACAATGCAGTGGCCTCTATTGTACTCATTTTAAATTCTGCAGGCTGATATACTAAAATTTCCGTAACAAGTTCAGATGTAGATGATGCATAAGGTTCTATATAAACAAGCAGTGGATCTTGAATAAATTCTTCTCCCCTGCGATGATGGTCAATGACTACTACATGGTCAATTTCGCTCAGCAATTTTTGTTCAGCCACCATTGAAGGTTTATTCGTATCTAGAATCACGAGAAGAGAATGATCTGTTGCAATATTCAGGGCTTCATCCGGAGTAATGAATCTGGACCATAACTCAGCATCCTTCTTTACTTCCTCCACAAGCTTTTGAAGTCCTTGGCCGAATTCTTCATAGTTTACAACAATAAAACCTTCTTTATGATTGATTTGCGCCACCTTCAATATTCCTATTGCTGAACCAATTGAATCCATGTCAGGATTTTTATGACCCATAATAAATACTTTATCACTTTCACGAATGATTTCTTTTAATGCATGGGAAATCACTCGAGCTCTAACGCGTGTGCGTTTTTCGATCGGATTTGTTTGTCCGCCGTAAAATTTAACCTTGCCATTTCCCCGTTTAATAGTAACTTGGTCTCCTCCGCGGCCTAAGGCAAGATCTAGACTCGACTGCGCCAGATGCCCCAATTCAGACAGATCTTTAATGCCGGCTCCAATCCCGATGCTTAAGGTGAGAGAAACATTTTGAATAACCGCTTTTTCTCTGACTTCATCTAAAATAGAAAATTTCGTTTTTTCAAGCTCAGCCAAAATTTTTTCATTAAAAACCGCAATAAAACGTTCAGAGGAAATTCTTTTTAAAAAAATACCGTTATCGACTGCCCATTTATTTAATATGGATGTCACAAGACTGTTTAAATTGCTCCGCTTTTGATCGTCGAGCCCTTGTGCGATTTCATCATAATTATCTAAAAATATATAAGCTAAAACAATCCGTTCGCTTTCATACTGCTTTTTTAGTTCCGTTTGGTCCGTTTCATCAAAAAAATAAAGAAGCCTTTCTTCTTTTTTGACAATGACGCGAAATTTACGATTTTGAAGAGTCACGATATCGGAATCTATCCCTTTTTGAAATAACACTTTTAATGTTTCAGAAATTTCGTCAAGAGGACGACCGACCAGCTTGTCGTTCTTAAAATATGAAGCTAAAAATGGATTGACCCATTCCACTGCAAATTGATCGTTGATAAGCATAATGCCAATCGGCATCTTCATAAAAACTTCATCGCCAGCTTTTTTCAAACGAAACGTTAAATCAGAAATAGAATGTTCCAATTCCAATTTCAATCGTTTAACAGCATAAAAGAAAAAAAACAACAGACAACCTGCAACGATTGCGCTAATACAGCCAATCACCCAATTATAAAATAACAGAAAACCGATCATTGCCGCTATTACGCCGATGAGTGCGTATAACGGGTAAAAGAATAAAGGTTTTTCAAAAAAACTCGGCATTTTATTCAGCTCCTTGCAAAAAGAACGAACCAAGGCCTAACGTATTTTTTCGCGGAGATTAAACCCTAAATCAATGATTCCCAATATTCGTACTGGATAAAGAAGAATTGGCAAAATAAATGTTCCAATTACAATCAATACCGGCACTGCTTTCGAAAGTTTTTTCACATGACAAAAATAAAGAATAAAGGAAAACCCTTGAATTAAAAGCACAGTCTGTAAAACAAACACAATATTGTAAAGCGCGATATTTAAAAAAGATTCTTTAGGCAAATTGATAAGCATAAGGAGAATGGCGATTAAATAATACCAAATAATACTTTTTGGAAATTTCCAGTCGCGGAAAGGGGTGATTGTTCCAACATTCAATTTTAATCTTTTTATAATTCCAATGTTCAATATATGTATAATCACGGCTAACATAAATGACACAATGACAAACATGCTCGGAAGCAAGTTCATTAATAAATCAAACTGCTCGTTCATTTGCTCCATCATTGTTTTTTTCATTTCTTCATCCATTGAAGGGAATGCGGCTAATGTTTCCCTTACTGAAGACTTGGTTTGTTGTATAACATCACTAAAAAGATCAACGCCCAAAAAAGCAATTGATAACGCATAATCAAGAACGAAATTGATGAGCAATGAAATGGTGCCGCCTATTAACGCAAACAGCTGCCGTTTTTGACGATAAAAGTATGCCATTATGATACCTGTCACACTGAACATGAGCCCAATCGGCAGCGAAACGATGGAGCCGACCAAAAATGTCATCACGATTGATGCTAATAATAAAACAAAAGACTGCTTAATTCCGTGGCGGATACCGAAAATAATAAACGGCGTCGAAAGGAAAAATATTGATATAATGCTTAATATCGGAACATATAAAGTAATTAATAGAAAAACGGTATAAATAGCAACGAATATAGCACCTTCTGTTAAAACATTCGTACGTTTCACAGACTCACCTCAATCAAGACTCATACCATTATTTTAATCTAGACTTTTTAAACAATCAAATCATGGTTTCATTTAACGGACAAGAAAAAAGCAACAAGGGATTCACCTTGCTGCCTTTGAAATTTCTTATTTATCATCTGCAACATAAGGAAGCAATGCCATTTGACGGGCCCGTTTAATGGCAACTGTTAATTTCCGTTGATATTTTGCACTCGTTCCTGTTACACGGCGAGGCAAAATTTTTCCGCGTTCAGAAATGAATTTTTTAAGCAAATCAACATCTTTGTAATCAATGTGCGTAATGCCGTTTGCTGTGAAATAGCACACTTTCCGGCGTTTACCGCGGCCTCTGCGTCCAGCCATTACAATTCCTCCCTTCTTTACATTTATCTAGGCGTACAATCGGTTAAAATGGTAAATCATCATCTGAAATATCAATCGGTTGTCCATCATTAGCAAATGGATCATCGTCAAAGTTTTGGTGGTTCTGATTATTCCGGTTTGGATCAAATGGTGCACCGCCATATGGATTTGCATTTCCTTGATTTCCTGCAAAAAATCCCGAATTATTCCCGACTGCGGCACTCTTCGGTTCTAAAAATTGAACACTGTCCGCCACAACCTCTGTTACAAATACTCTTCTTCCCGTTTGATCTTCATAGCTGCGTGTTTGAAGACGGCCATCAACACCCGCAAGGCTGCCTTTTTTTAAATAGTTGGCTACGTTTTCCGCAGGACGCCGCCAAACGACACAGTTGATAAAATCTGCTTCGCGTTCCCCTTGCTGATTTGTAAAATTTCGATTAACTGCCAATGTAAAGGTTGCAACGGCTACACCGCTGGGCGTGTATCGTAATTCGGGATCTCTTGTAAGCCGACCGACCAAAACAACACGATTCATCATTTCAGAACCACTCCTAAAATGTCTTTTAAGATGATATTACCATTTTAACACGTATATTGGAACAAATTACTCTTCTTCTTTAACAATGATATGACGTAAAATATCTTCATTGATTCTTGCCAAACGGTTAAATTCTTCAACCGCTTGAGGTGAAGCTTGAACGTTTAAAATCATGTAAATACCATCTCGGAAGTCTTTAATTTCATAAGCGAGACGGCGTTTTCCCCATTCCTTCACCTCTGTAATCTCCGCACCATTGTTCACAAGAATGCCGTTAAAACGCTCAACTAGCTCTTTTTTAGCATCCTCTTCAATGTTTGGACGGATAATATACATAATTTCGTATTTTCTCATTCTCTTACACCTCCTTTTGGTCTTGACGGCCCAATTTGGGCAAGGAGTAATTATCATTACTCACAAACCAAAATTATAGCAAAATTTTATTGATCCCGCAACATTAGACATTGAATCGAAAATGAATAATATCTCCGTCTTGAACCTCGTAATCTTTTCCTTCCAATCGAACCTTTCCAGCTTCTCTTGCAGCAGCCATCGAACCTGCCTCAATTAAGTCTGTATAGGAAACTGTTTCGGCCCGAATAAATCCCCGTTCAAAATCAGAATGAATGATGCCTGCGCACTCAGGTGCTTTCATTCCTTTGCGGAACGTCCATGCCCGAACCTCTTGTTCCCCAGCAGTAAAATATGTGGCGAGTCCCAGCAAGCTGTAAGATGCTTTAATTAATTGATCTAAACCAGATTCCTGAATTCCAAGCTCCTGCAAAAACATTTCTTTTTCTTCCGAATCAAGCTCGACCATTTCAGATTCAATTTTTGCACATACGACAATTACTTCGGCATTTTCCGCAGCAACATATTTGCGCACTTTTTCCACATATTCATTACTTCCAGAGGATATATCTTCCTCACTAACATTTGCTACATAAAGTACAGGTTTAATGGTGAGCAAATGAAGCTGTTTTACATATTTCATCTGTTCTTCCGTGAATGAAACAGAACGGGCGGGCTTTTCATTTTCAAACGCTTCTTTTAACTTCATTAAAATTTCATATTCAAACATAGCTTGCTTGTCTTTTTGTTTTGCTATTTTGGCAACGCGATCGATCCGTTTATCAACTGTTTCCAAATCGGCCAAAATTAACTCGATGTTAATTGTTTCAATATCTGCAATCGGATCCACTTTTCCGTCAACATGCGTAATATTTTCATCATCAAAACAGCGAACAACATGGCAAATTGCATCCACTTGGCGAATGTGAGACAAAAATTTATTGCCAAGACCTTCTCCCTTGCTTGCCCCTTTGACAATTCCTGCAATATCAGTAAATTCAAATGTTGTCGGAACCGTTCTTTTCGGCTTAAATAATTCTGAAAGCTTTTGCAGGCGATAATCAGGCACTTCAACAATTCCTACGTTCGGATCAATGGTACAAAACGGATAGTTCGCACTCTCGGCCCCCGCTTGTGTGATCGCATTAAATAGCGTTGATTTTCCAACATTCGGAAGACCAACAATACCAGCAGTTAATCCCATGAATTTTCCACTCCTCTTTTTGTACGGACACTATCTCATCAACTAATCTTCACCCATTATAGATAGGAACAAGAAAAATGACAAGCTTTCATCCTCCAAATCGATCAGCTCTATAAAAAAAGACTGCCGATTTAAGGCAGCAGTCTTTCATTGTTGCTTCTCACTATGTTTTTCAATGACTTTTTTCATCTTTCTTACAAATTCTTTTCTCGGCATGAGAACACTATGGCTGCAACCTTCACATTTAATACGGATATCCATTCCCATTCGGATCACTTTCCAGCGATTTTCTCCGCAAGGATGAGGTTTCTTCATTTCAACAATATCATAAAGGTCAAATTCCTTGTTAACCATCTAAGCCGTCATCATCCCTTCCTTAAATATTCTTTATAGCAAACATACAGTATATCTTTTTAGTTAAAGCGAAAAGCCATCTATACTTAGATGGCGCCATGATAGATTTATTTTAACAAGTTTTGTATTTGATTTGTACCTTTCATCAAGCCAATCCCGTTTGAAGGTATAAACACTATTCATTTTTAGGTATAGAAAATTTAAATATTCCGTATACTGGTAATACTATTTCAGGGGGTGAATGGCTGATGAATATAAAAACAAATTTTTTCCCTTATAAAAAAGAAAAAGAAAGAATCTTTTATCATCATACAGATGCTGTTACTAAATTATCACTAAAAATTGGAAGTCTTATACCAAAAGAACATCAAGATTCCATCGTCGTTTTATGCATTGGAACAGATCGTTCAACAGGAGATGCGTTAGGTCCGATAGTCGGAACGAAGCTAATGGAACAAAATTTAACTCATGTTCATATATTTGGGACTTTGAAATCTCCGGTTCATGCTGTCAATTTAGGAGAAACGATTGAGACAATAAACAATCAGTTCGAACATCCCTTCATCATTGCTGTGGATGCTTGTTTAGGTCTCTATCAAAACATTGGTTCTTTTCAAGTAGCGGAAGGTCCCTTAAAGCCAGGTGCAGCTGTCAACAAATCGCTTCCGGCGGTCGGAGATATGCACATCACCGGAATCGTTAATGTCAGCGGCTTTATGGAGTTTTTTGTTTTGCAAAATACGAGGCTCCATCTTGTTATGAGCATGGCTGACGTCATCTCAGCAAGTTTGATCAATACCTTCAATTCTATAAGGGAATCTGAACAATCAAACGTATCGCTATTTCGAAGAGGATTTGAATTTTAGCTGTTCTTCAACATCAAGATGATACTTTTACATCCAACAGTTCTAAAATACGCACCAAATCTTCTTTCGAAAAAAACTCAATCTCTATTTTCCCTTTCTTCTTTTGCTGCTTAATGGAAACGGATGTTCCAAATTTTTCTCGTAAAAACGATTCTTGTTCACGTATAAAAGCATCTTTTTTCTCTATCTTTTTCTTTGTTTCACGTGAAACACTTTCATTCATCTGCTGCACTAACTGTTCTACTTGCCGGACATTTAAATTTTCTTTTAAAATTTTATTCACTAAATATTCAAGTTTCTCTTTTTTCTTTATGCCAAGCAATGTTCTCCCATGACCCATTGATAGCTTGCCTTCAGATATCAATGTTTGGACGAACGGTGGAAGGCTTAGGAGCCGCAAATGATTGGCAATATGCGGACGGCTTTTGCCAAGACGTTTTGCCAATTCTTCTTGTGTAATGTTCAAATGCTCCAAAAGCGATTGGTACGCTTTCGCCTCTTCGATCGGGGTTAAATCTTCCCTTTGCAAATTTTCTAATAGAGCGATTTCCATCATTTGCTCATCTGTCAACTCTTTCACAACTGCCGGAACTGTCTTAAGCTTCGCTTCTTTTGCTGCTCGATAACGGCGTTCACCGACTACAATTTCATAGCCTTTTATGCTCTTTCGGACTATCAGCGGCTGCAAAATTCCGTGCTGCAAAATGGATTGCTTAAGCTCTTCAATCGAACCAGGGTCAAATGTTTTTCGCGGTTGATAAGGATTTGGACGTAAATCCCCTATTTTAATATCTTGCACCACTTCTTCCTTATTCAGTTCTAAATTGGAAAAAAGTGCATTAATTCCTTTCCCTAATCCTCTAGCCATTTGCCACCACTTCCTTTGCTAATTCTAAATAAACCTCTGCTCCTTTGGATCTTGAATCATAAAGGATAATAGGCTGTCCATGGCTCGGTGCTTCACTAAGCCGCACATTTCGTGGAATAATGGTTTGATACACTTTGTCTTGAAAGTATTTTTTTACCTCATCAATTACTTGAATGCCTAAATTAGTCCGCGCATCAAGCATTGTCAGCAATACACCTTCAATCATCAAATCCGAATTCAAATGTTTTTGAACCAACCGAATAGTATTTAACAGCTGGCTTAATCCTTCCAAAGCATAGTACTCGCATTGAACTGGAATAATGACCGAATCCGAAGCCGTTAGCGCATTGAGTGTTAAAAGTCCGAGCGAAGGCGGGCAATCAATTAATATGTAATCGTATTGCTGCTTCACTGGTTCAAGCGCTCTTTTTAATCGGACTTCACGGGAAATCGTCGGAACTAATTCAATTTCAGCACCTGCAAGTTGAATAGTTGCTGGAATCACATCAAGATTTTCAATTTGTGTTGTTTTAATGACTTTTTTTACATCTGCATCCTCTACTAAAAGATCATACACACAAAGGTCGACATCCGCTTTTTCAATACCAACCCCACTTGTCGCATTACCTTGAGGGTCTATATCGACTAATAGAACCCGCTTTCCTGTGTATGCTAAGCAAGCTCCGAGGTTAACGGAAGTTGTGGTTTTTCCAACGCCGCCTTTTTGGTTCGCTATGGAAATGATCTTACACACGGTGTCACCTGCTTTCTCCTACTTCAAATGTTCTATTGTATTTTATTTTATCACGAAAATGCTAAAATGTAGGGGATATCTTTGGGGATGTTTCACAAACTTTTTTCTTTTGTAGGTGGAAATGCTAGGAATTCATCCTTTTTTCGAAAAAAATAAAATATTGTCGTATTTCCCGGAAAATAATTTGTTGCTGTCGAACATTCTGTCCAAGTCTTTTTGCTAAGTATTTTTATAATAAAAAACTCTTCACGAAAAAGTGTGAAGAGTTATTTTGGAATTTTAATCGTTAATTGTATATAGTTTTCAAATTCTTCTTCTTTTGAATCTATTTTAACTCCTGTTTCAGCCACCATAGTCAAAGATTTCCGAATCGTATTCAAAGCAATTCTCGTATCTCTGCTGAACGCTTTTCTTTTCGGTTTTTGCTTTTCTTCTTTTTGGTCTAACATTTTAACTACGCGATCTTCTGTTTGTTTAACATTTAACTGTTTTTCAATAATTTCGTTTAACAATTTAATTTGCAATTCATGATCTTTTAAAGGAATGAGTGCTCGCGCATGACGTTCCGTAATGGATTTGTTTAACAATGCCTCTTGAACTTCTTTTGGGAGCTTCAGCAGACGTAGTTTATTGGCAATCGTCGATTGTCCTTTTCCAAGCCTTTGAGCTAACGCTTCTTGAGTCAGCTGATGGAGTTCAATTAATTTTGCATAAGCAACTGCTTCTTCAATGGCTGATAATTCTTCCCGCTGCAAGTTTTCAATTAAGGCGATTGAAGCGGTTTCTTTATCATTATAATTTTTTACTATAGCCGGAATTTCCATCCATCCAAGTTTTTTGACAGCTCTCCATCTTCTTTCCCCGGCAATAATTTCATACCGTTCATCCGTTTTTCTGACAACAATCGGCTGTATAATGCCATGAGTTCGGATTGTTTGCGCCAATTCATCAATTTTATCTTCAGAAAAAACAGTTCTCGGCTGAAATGGATTAGGGACGATCTCATCAACAGGAATATGCAAAATTTCTTCTTTTACATCTTTTTCTTCTTCAAAGTCCGTCACATCTTTTTCCCCAAAGCCAAATAATCGAGAAAAAGGATGCTTCATATGCTGACACCACCTTTAGAAACTACCAGCATTTATTAAATTTCTCGTTTTCTAGACAAATTTCCTGCTAAAAATGACAAACAAAAGATATTATTTTCAAACAAGTTACTCAATAGGCATTTTATTTGGTGTGCCGGGCTTCCTAGGATACTTTTTCGGAGTAGCACGATGTTTATGAATCACAATGATATTGCGCTGACTTTTTTCAATGGGCAATTGAAAGGAATGAATCGTCTGGACTTGTCCGCCAAATAATGAGATCGCTTTATTCGCCCCTTTTAATTCTTCTTTTACCGATTGAGCCTTCAATGCCAAAAAATCACCATTTACTTTCACAAGCGGGATACAAAGTTCACTTAGTACGGATAATCGTGCTACAGCCCTAGCTGTCACGATATCAAAAGATTCCCGAAATATTTTCTTTTGGCCGAACGTTTCCGCACGATCGTGGTATAAAAAGACATTTTCCAAATTTAGTTGAGCAGTTAAATGCTCTAAAAACGTAATTCGTTTTTTCAAAGAGTCAACGATTGTCAACTGCAAATGAGGAAAGCAAATTTTCAGCGGAATGCCGGGAAAACCAGCACCCGCTCCAACATCGCAAACGGAAAGAGGTCTGTTAAAATCATAAAAAAAAGCAGCCGAAATAGAATCATAAAAATGTTTGATATACACTTCTGTCCGATCCGTTATGGACGTCAAATTCACTTTTTCATTCCATTCCGTTAGGAGCTTAAAATATGCTTCAAATTGTTCCAATGCTTGTGAGGAAAGTGAAATCCCTCTTTCCTCCAGCAACGTTTGAAACTGAATACTGTCCATCGCTCTATCCTTTCGTCTCCATTTTTTATTCATTAGACACGCGGGCGATACGGCCTTGTTCCAAATAAACAAGTAAAATAGAAATATCCGCCGGATTGACGCCTGATATGCGTGAAGCCTGTGCAACTGATATCGGCCGAACCTGTTTTAATTTTTGCCGCGCTTCTGTTGCAAGTCCATTGATAGCGTCATAATCAATGTCTTCTGGTATTTTTTTGTTTTCCATGCGTTTTAATTTCTCTACTTGCTGCAACGATTTTTCAATATATCCTTCATATTTGATTTGAATTTCTACCTGCTCCTCCACTTCTTTAGGCAAAGCTTCACTTTCGGTAAGCATTTTTATATGTTCATAATTTATTTCTGGACGCTTCAAAAGGTCTGAGGCACGGATGCCGTCTTTTAACGGACTTCCTCCGACTTCTTCAATCAGTTTTTGAGTCTGTTCATTCGGCTTGATAATGATGGAACGGAGGCGTTTTTTCTCATTTTCTATCGCTTCTTTTTTGGCCAAAAACTTTTCATACCGCTCTTTTTTAATTAAACCGATTTTGTATCCGAGTTCTGTCAAACGCAAATCCGCATTGTCATGGCGAAGGAGAAGACGGTATTCGGCTCTTGATGTTAAAAGACGGTATGGTTCGTTCGTTCCTTTTGTCACCAAATCGTCTATTAATACACCGATGTAAGCATCAGAACGGCTGAGAATGATCTCTTCTTTATTCAACGCTCTTCTAGCGGCATTAATACCGGCCATAATTCCTTGACCAGCTGCTTCTTCATATCCTGAAGTTCCGTTAATTTGTCCTGCCGTATATAAATTTTTCACTTTTTTCGTTTCTAGCGTCGGCCATAGCTGCGTTGGTACGATCGCATCATATTCAATGGCATATCCAGCTCTCATGATTTGTGCATTTTCAAGCCCCGGAATGGTAGATATCATACGGCGTTGTACATCTTCCGGCAGGCTTGTAGAAAGCCCTTGAACATAGACTTCTTCCGTATTACGGCCCTCAGGCTCCAAAAAGATTTGGTGGCGCGGTTTATCATGGAAACGGACAATTTTATCTTCAATAGACGGACAATAACGAGGTCCTGTCCCTTTGATCATACCAGAATACATGGGCGATCTGTGCAAATTTTCGTCAATGATTTTATGAGTTTCACTGCTTGTATACGTCAGCCAACAAGGAAGCTGATCGGTAATATATTTTGTTGTTTCGTAGGAGAATGCGCGCGGCTCTTCGTCTCCAGGTTGAATTTCTGTTTTGCTGTAATCAATGGTTTTACTGTTGACTCTTGGAGGTGTCCCTGTTTTAAAACGAACAAGTTCGAATCCAAGTTTTTCTAAATGCTCTGACAGCTTAATGGACGGCTGTTGGTTGTTTGGTCCGCTTGAATAAGAAAGGTCGCCGATAATGATTCTTCCACGCAAAAACGTCCCTGTTGTTAAAACAACTGTTTTCGAACGATATTCGGCTCCTGTCTGCGTCACGATCCCTTTGCATATACCGTCTTCTACAATTAATTCTTCGACCATTCCTTGAAGCAATGTTAAATTTTCTTCCTGCTCCAGCGTCTTTTTCATTTCCCTTTGATATAAAACTTTATCGGCTTGTGCCCGAAGTGCACGAACAGCAGGTCCTTTTCCTGTATTTAACATTCTCATTTGAATATATGTTTTATCGATGTTTTTTCCCATTTCTCCGCCAAGCGCATCAATCTCACGGACGACAATTCCTTTTGCCGGCCCGCCGATTGAAGGATTACATGGCATAAAAGCTACCATATCCAAATTAATAGTCACTACTAATGTTTTAGCACCAAGCCTTGCAGCCGCAAGACCCGCCTCACAGCCCGCATGACCTGCGCCAACCACGATTACATCATATTCACCGGCTTGATATCGCATCAAATTCACACCCTTTCCTATTTACCTAAGCAAAATTGTGAAAACAACTGATCAATTAAGCTTTCATGTACACTGTCGCCAATGATTTCGCCGAGGAGTTCCCACGTTCTTGTTAAGTCGATTTGAACAATATCGATTGGGACGCCTTGTTCTATTCCCTCTATAGCCTCTTCAACAGCTTTTTTGGCCTGAGATAACAACGCAATATGGCGTGTATTGGAAACATAAGTTAAATCATCTGCTTGAAGATCCCCTTTAAAAAACAAAGAACTGATCTGTTGTTCCAATTCATCGATCCCTCTATCTTCCTTTAAGGAAGTGGTCACAATTGGATGTCCATTGGCAAGCTTCTGCACTTCATCCATATCGATTTTCTTCGGCAAATCAGTTTTATTGACAATGACAATAAAATCCATTCCCTTCACGGCTTCAAACAATTTTTTATCTTCTTCCGAGAGCTCTTCGTTATAGTTTAGCACAAATAAAATTAAATCAGCTTCTTTCAATACCTGTCGGGATCGCTCCACACCGATTTTTTCTACAATGTCTTCCGTCTCACGAATTCCAGCCGTGTCGATAAGACGGAGAGGGACACCTCTCACATTGACATATTCTTCTATTACATCCCTTGTCGTTCCTGGTATATCAGTTACTATCGCTTTATTTTCATGAACGAGTCCATTGAGCAAAGAAGATTTGCCAACGTTTGGCCGCCCAATTATAACGGTTGATAAGCCTTCCCTCAATATTTTCCCTTGGTTAGAAGTTGAAAGCAGTTTTTCAATTTCGTCTCGCACGTACGAAGCTTTTTCAATTAACATGTTATGTGTCATTTCTTCGACATCATCATATTCGGGGTAATCGATGTTGACTTCAACATGTGCGAGCGTTTCAAGAATTTCCTGACGCAGCCGTTTGATGCGCTTTGAAAGACGGCCTTCCATTTGCCCAAGAGCAACATTCATTGCTTTATCGGTTTTAGCCCGAATTAAATCAATCACAGCTTCCGCTTGAGACAAATCAATTCTTCCATTTAAAAATGCTCTCTTCGTAAATTCTCCTGGTTCCGCCAAACGAGCGCCGTGCTTAAGAACTAGCTGCAAAACGCGGTTAACTGTTACGAGACCTCCATGGCAATTGATCTCAACAACATCTTCTCTTGTAAATGTTTTAGGCGCCCGCATGACAGAAACCATCACTTCTTCAACCATTTCTTGCGTATCGGGATCAATTATTTTTCCATAATGAATCGTATGGGTTGGAACATCTTTTAATTGTTTCTTTGCAGGGCTTTGAAAAATGCGATCCGCAATGTCCACCGCCTCATCGCCGCTTAAGCGGACAATCGCAATGGCTCCCTCTCCCATCGGGGTGGAAATTGCTGCTATTGTATCAAATTCCATTGTCTCACCTCGCTTTTTGTGCGATCTATCATAAACCAATCCGGCAGTTGTTTTCATTCACCAAAGTTTAAAAATACCATATAGTCTAGAAAAAAGAAAAGCACAATGTTTATCCACAAAAAAATTATCTAATTTATTATTTTAACTTATCCACATGTTCATAACAATATTTCGCTACTTTTCACTTATTCACAATACTGTAACGTTTAAGAAACAAGCCAGATAATCTTCCATGGGGTTAGATCTGCATGTCTCGTAATTCAAAATAATGAAAAACGAAATGATTGATAGCTGGAGAAACAGCTTAAAAAACTGCTGGGCTTGAAAAATCAAAGAGGTACCAAAAAAGTTGAAGAGTCTTTAATAGAGGTTGACAGAAACCGAAAATTTCTTTTTAAAGGCATCAATTTGGAGGCTAAAAAAAATGATGAATTGGCTTTCCAATTCATCAAAAAACTTATTTTGGTGCGATGACGACATATCGATTGGGCTCTGTTCCGACTGAATACGTTTGAACCCTTTCATCTTCCATTAACGTTGAATGAATGATTTTTCTTTCAAAAGAAGGCATGGGCTCCAAAGAAAATTCCTTATTTGTTTTTACAACTTTATCTGCCAATTTTACCGCCAATTGAGTCAAAGTCTCTCGGCGCTTTTCACGATAATTTTCAGCATCCAAAATAATGGGGACGTAATCGGTTGACGTTTTATTCGCTACAAGCTGTGTCAAATATTGCAAGGAATTTAACGTTTGTCCTCTTTTTCCAATTAGAATTGCCAAATTTTCCCCTTTAATATTAAAATACGCTGTTTTTTCTTCAAGTTTAATATCAACGGAAGCTGTAATTCCCATTTCTTTTATAACCTGCTCAAGGAAATTTTTCGCCTCGTCCAATGGATTAAGATCCGTATTCTCGTTCCATTTTAACAAATCATCCGTCAATTCGCTTGTTTCCTTTAATTTCACATGGACAATGGCAGGTTTTTGGCCAAATATCCCAAAAAGCCCTTTTTTTCCTTCATCGATAATTCGAATATCCACTTGTTCCTTCTCAACATTTAATTCTTTTAAGGCTTTCTTCACAGCATCCTCAACGGTCTGTCCAGTAGACGTTATTTCTCTCACTTTTGAGCTCCTCCTGCCTTTTCAGAAGCTTTGCGTATATCTGAACCTTTGATCACAAGAGTTTGGACAATCATAAAAATATTTCCGACTACCCAATAAAGTGATAAAGCTGCTGGGAACGACACCGCAAAAATGACAATCATAATCGGCATCATCCAAAGCATTGTTTGCATTTGCGGATTTATGTTTTCTGTTCCTGCCATCATTAATTTTTGCTGAACAAATGTCAAAATGCCTGCTAAAAGAGGTAGAATAAAATAAGGATCTCTCTCACCTAGATCGAACCATAAAAAGCTGTGTTCAGCAATTTCCCGGGTTCTCATAATGGCATGGTAAAATCCAATTAAAATTGGCATTTGAATTAATAGTGGTAAACAACCGGCAAGAGGATTAACACCATGCTTTTGAAATAAAGCCATTGTTTCTTGTTGAAGCTTTTGCTGTGTTTTTTGGTCTTTCGAACTGTATTTTTCACGCAGCTTTAAAATTTCCGGCTGAATTTCCTGCATGGCCTTTGAATTTTGAATTTGTTTGATCATTAACGGCAAAATCGCTAATCGAATTAAAATGGTTACGATGATAATGGATAAACCATAATCATTTCCAAATAGCTGCGCAAAATATGTAATTAACCAAGAAAGCGGATAAACAATGTACTGGTTCCAAAAACCTTCACTGTCTTTTGTAATCGGTTCATTTATTTCCGTACACCCAGACAAAACAGATGCTAGTCCAAGAATAGCCAGCAATAATACTATTCGCTTCTTCAAAAAAACTTCCTCCTAACAAATTCTATATATCATAATTAAAAATAATCCGTTTCCATTCAAAAAGTATTTTACCATCTTTTTTGTAAAATTGCTTTTGATTTCTTAATGATTTTTTGTCTGATAAATGTTCATTTTTATAAAAAGATGAACAAGACTTTTTTTTACCTCATGATAATTCATTTTCGCAGACGGTTTCCTCGCAATAATAATATAATCCTTCCCTTTAGCGATATTGTCCTTCTCTTCTAAAAATACTTGACGAATCAAACGTTTTACTTTATTCCTCGTCACGGCATTGCCAATTTTTTTACTGACAGACAGCCCGATCCGAAAATCTTTTGTATCCGGCTGATCAAGCATATAAATAACGAACTGTCTATTCGCCATTGACTTTCCTTTTTGAAATACTTTTTGAAAGTCCTTATTTTTTTTTATCCGGTTCCTTTTTTTCATTCCATTCACTCCGACTCTCCGATTTACTCGAGAGATCAAGTAACTTCATTTTGTGTAAAAAAGACCACTGACTTTTTTTCAGTGGTCTACGCTGATAATACTTTTCTTCCTTTACGGCGTCTCCGAGCTAAAACCTTTCGACCGTTTTTTGTGCTCATCCGGCTGCGGAATCCGTGAACTTTGCTGCGTTTTCTTTTATTTGGTTGATATGTTCTTTTCATTCTATGACACCTCCCCGAGGATTAACTCTAAAAAGACAGTCTTTCTAATTATAGTAAAGGAATATCCTAATTGTCAACTAAGGTCCATTGTACCCAGCTATGAGGAGTAAATTTATCAATTTTCGGTAGTATTATGCAATTACGACTTATCCACAGTTGGTAAAATTTTCCAGTTAAATTTATTTACAAAAAGGGTCAAAAAGAACCAATTTTGCTTATTTTTTTAAAAAATGTGGATAACTTATTTTTGTTTGTTGTGGATAACTTTTTTTCTTTGCCAAACATCACATCCTTTGGTACAATTAATTCGCTAGGTAAACCTAATTTGCATAGGTTTTCCCAGTTGTGCGATATCCTCGTCTGTTAGTGTTTGCCCACGGAAGGCTTCTAACAATCGCGAGGATATTTCTTTTATCGTTTTCTTCATGCTTCTCAATATTTTTGACCCATGCTCATGTAACACCATGATAATCTCTGTAATTTGGGTTAATAGGTAGTGATTTTTCATGGCATTGTAATCTTGGCTGCTTGCGTGTTCAATGTGGTAGCGCAGGTTTTTTTGTCTGTTAAACCCCTCATTCTCTATTCTCCAGCGGCTTCTGCCAGCGTTCATCAGTTTCTTTGCATTGTTTTTTGTGATTTTTATATCTGTGATAAAGGTAAATTTTTGTTTTCTTTTTTCATCTTCTAATTCGCATTCGAAAACATTCACCCCAAAGCCTCTGTAATCAATATCGTTCACCCAGGTGATTTCCCCTCGCTGTTCGCTTTCACGTATCTTTACCACATTGGCTTTCTTGCCTTCCTCCTCTTCCATATTTTTTAACGCTTGAAACTCATCGGTGATGCTTTTAATACGATCTTCCTTAAAACGGAATAAGTAGTTCCAATTATTCGCCTTGCATTGTTTAAATACATTTTCGCAGGCATAAAGACTATCGGCAATCAGACAGATAGGCAGTTTTTTAAAGGTGTCTTTCAGTCTAGCAGTCAGTCGATAAAAAGCATTCAACTCACAATCTTGCTTTTCCACGTCCTCTGATTCATTTTCAATAAACTCGGAGGCCACACTTAGTACCATATTTCCCACAATTAACTTGGCTTCCAAGACATGATGCATGTAGATGGTCTTTATTTTTTCTTCACCCGTTTCCTTGTCTATGTATTTGCGCTCCCGTTTCAGGCAGTGTTCACAATGTTTTTTGTCAAAAGTAAAAATACCGGTCCCATCTATGGCAATACCCCAGTATTTCCCATTGATACGATAGGATTCAAAACACCTCTTTTTGAATAATTTCTTGATCATATCGATTCGGATCCTTTCAAGTTCTGCCGGGTTCACTCGTGCCAAAAAATCATTGATTGTGTCATAATGGGGCAGTTCTTCCAAATCTTCATTCCCCAACAATTTCCCCAAATTTTTAATGCACTCTTCCTTATTAAATTCGTTTGTCATTTCGCGCATACTTTTTAAGTTGCATGCATTTTTCAAAATAACCATCATCAAAAGGACTTCCGTGTCATAGGTAATATAGCTTTGGTGCCTTGGATCATCAATAGTTTTGAGCAATTTGTTTAAATTTTTAAAAAAGTGATTTTGTGTTTTTAGCAACTCGAATAAATAATTTACCTCTTTTTCCTTTTCACGCTTTTCCTTCCTCGTTACCATAAAAAAATCCCCCCCAAATGCCAATATATTAGGTTTTTTACATACCCTTATTATCACATATTTGGCAAAGTTTAGGTGGAATTATCTCGAAGAATTTTTACTCTTCAGGGCTGCATTGTACCATCGGCAAACAACATTGTGGATATTTTTTTATAAAAAATACAGTTTTACAGCAATTATCGACATTTTTTTCACACATTTATCGACATGTGAATATTTTTTTCAACAGCATGTTGTCTTGTGGATAAACTTTCAAAACCCATTGCAACACATAGGTTATTTTGATATGATATTTGTGTTTTACCTCTGAATATCTTTCATTTATCATTATATTATCCACACATTGTGGATAAATTGTGGAAAGTTGTTAACGGCCCTGTGAAGGAAGTTTTCCACACTCTCTGAATTTTGTAGAAAAGTTATTTTTCTACTATATTAAATATTTTTGTGTAAACATATGTGGAATGCATATTTATTCATTGTTCATTTTTTACAGCCGATGTAAAGGAGGGTGACCCCAAAGAGCCATGGAGAACATAGAGGACTTGTGGAATCGGGTGCTTGCCGAAATTAAAAAAAAGGTCAGTAAACCGAGCTTTGATACCTGGCTAAAATCTACAAAAGCACACGCTTTACAAGGTGATTTGCTCATCATTACTGCTCCAAATGAATTTGCGAGAGATTGGTTGGAATCCAGATACCTGCATTTAATCGCGAACACAATATATGATTTAACAGGAGAAGAAATCGGTATAAAATTTATCATTCCGCAAAATTTGACAGACGATGAATTTATGCCTAAATCCCCCATTAAAACATCGCCAAAAAAAGGGGAAGAGACAAATGAATTTCCCCAAAAC
>NZ_JBBOZY010000002.1:0-68171 GCF_038008845.1 Aeribacillus sp. FSL M8-0254
TTGTTTGTCCCAAATTTCGGGAGAAACAGGAGGAGAATATATATGGCAAAAGTAGAGTTTACTAAGGCGAAGAAAAATAGAAACGAATTGCAGCTTCCAATTCTTCATTTTGTTGTTGCTGATGATTGGATTGATAAACTTGGTCCTGAAGCCTTCGCGGCTTGGCTAAAATTCTATAGTTGGTGTGATCGTTCAGATCAGCGAAAAGACAAAGATAATGATGTGATTCCTTCAAGCCTTTCCAAAGTCATGAAACGTTTAGGGGTTGGAAAGAAAAAATTCTACAATGAGATCATCCGGCCTTTATGGAATTATGGTTTGATTGATCTTGTCACATATGAAGATAGCGAACAGCCAGGTAACAAACCTGTAAATATTGTAGTTTATGAGTATCCGCAAAACGACATTCAAAAGAAATATCAGCCACTTGAAAAGATTCGTGATTACGATACTGAATATGAAACAAGCAGCAGAACTTTTGCCAAAAAAGGCGGCAGAAAACAGAACGAAAGTTCGGATGGTTTCCTACAGAAACCAGGGGTGGTTTCCCACGGAAACCAGGGGTGGTTTCCCACGGAAACCAGGGGTGGTTTCGAAGAGAAACCTAATAATGATTCAAATGATATAAATAATGATTCAAATGATATAAATAATGATTCAAATCATCATCATCCCTTGATCGAAGGATTCAACCAGCAACAATTCGACTTGATCCATGAGTTTCTACAAGCCAACAAGATTGATGATGATGACTTGAAAAACAAACTGTTGGAGAAACTAAAAGGAAAACGATTCAAATACATGGCCTACATAGAAAAGACATTTGAAACCGTTAAGAAAATGGTAGACTCTAATTCTAGCGAAGGGCAAAACATTCAGAAACCGACACGTAAAGAATTAGTACCGGATTGGTTGAAGATGGACTACAACCAACCGAAGGATGATGAGGATTTCGACATTGAACAGGCACGACGGGAACTTGAGGAACGGTTGAAAAAATATAGAAGGCTAAATCCGAAAAAGTTCGCCGCAAGCCAACCGAGGTGACAGACTATAAACCTGCCGGCTTAATATTTGGTACGATGTCACGAAGGAACCGGCGAGCGCCAGCTTTTGCCTGGAGCTACTTCTGTATTTCCTTTTCAATCTGCGCAATCACTTTCGGCAAGTCGTGGTAGATCATGCGCCCACTAAACCGTAGAACTTTCCAGCCATTTTTGCGCAAATAAGCGTCTTTTCGCCGATCATGGGCTTTTTGCTCAGGCGTGGAGTGATATGCTTTGCCGTCGCACTCTATGGCGATTTTATACACTGGTAATGCTAGGTCAATGCGGTACTTGCCGCAAGGTACTTGTGTTTGTACATAATAACCTAGTATTCGAAGTGTATCGTAAAGGTGGCGTTCGATCGGGCTTTCGCATTTTAAACGCTCTTGATCGACCAAAATGGTTTGTGTTTGTGGTCTCCTCAAATCGAGTACAAAGAAGACAATACCAACGATAATTAACCCGAAAAAGACAACGTACTCAATCATAGCTATCACACGTTAAAAAAGTCGTCCGGTACGTTTTTACCGAGTTGTTTCAGCGCTTTTTTAATCTTTGCTATCGTCGAGTGTTTAGGCCGATACGAGTCATCGTTACACAACCGTGAGATAGTACCGCGACTTAGCTTTGACCGCCTTTCCAGTTCTAATTGTGATATTCCCTCGCGGTCAAGCCATTTGCCGAATTTACTTCGTTTCTTTCCAAGTCCTAGCCAATTGAACATAGTTATAAACCTCCTCGGTACCATTCTTGTCCGAGATGTCATTTTTTAAACCTAACGCAAAAAAGTGACAACTTGGACAAGCAGTGTCGCATAGGCTATTAACACAAAAGTGACGAAGCAATAACGTTGTAGCTTTCTCGTCGAATACTCGTTAAGATCTGCCAATCAACGAAAAAGCAACATTGTAGCAACGTTTCAATAACAATGTTTCGGAAATGTATTGCGACACAAAAATAAGAGCAGAAACGCCGCAATAGCGCCAAAAAGCCGATTTGTTAAAAGAGAGAGTGAACGCGAACGACGGAAGGGGGAGCGCGAGGGGGAAACCAAACCATTTTTTCTAAAGGGGCGATAGTGATGTTCCGCAAAAATAAAATCGAGGCGATTGACTTTCGCGAGTTCATGGCCGGCAACCATCACACGCAAAAACAATCGCCTCGTACTAAAAATGTACGCGCTATGTCAGCGTTTTTTCCTGTAATTACGCCAGGCTCATTTTTTCCGATTCACGACCCTGTGTTTGCGCTATTCCTAGCCGGAAGTGCTGCGATTGCTGGCTCCGCCTTTTTCCAGCACTTTGCTGCAAAAAGTGGCTCACCAGCGATTTCGGAAGCCATCGGAGTAATTAGTAGATTTGTGTTTCCGGTCATCGTTTACAGTGCGATTTTTTGGTTTTTCTTCACGTTATAAGGAGGGGGCGCAATTGCAAAAAGTCTTAGAATTTATTCGGCGCCAACGGGCAAGATTTGCTCTCAAAAAGGCATTTTATAGCGCCGGTCTGTTTATCCCGTACAAAAATGGTGATAAGACATATAGGATATTCCCGAAGATTCACAGCGTTAAAATTGACGACGACCAAACGGAATACGTGTTTACATTGATAAACGGGATGGACCCGAAAGAGGTTAGCAAAAAAGAATATGTATTTATGCAACATTTCGGCGCAAATATCGAGCTAGACGGCGATCACAAAACGTTTACTCTCACCGTTTACCGTAAGACGTTTCCGAAGGAACTGAAATATAATTACGACACTTTTTTTCCGGTAATCGATGAACTGGACTTGCCAATAGTAGCAGGAATGGACCGACATGGTCAATGGCACGTTTTCGACGCAATTAATGAGCCAGGATTGCTTATATCCGGTGAACCAGGCGCAGGAAAAAGCTCACAAGTCCGCAGCATTATAACCACCTTAATTCAATACAAGAAGCCTCGCGAACTCGAAATTTATCTCGGTGACCTCAAAATGAGCGAATTTCACCTCTTCTACAACATCGAACACGTTAAGAGTGTTTGTATTTACCCAGAGGATTTGCAAAAGATGCTCACATACTTAACCGAAGAAATGAAACGGAGAGGGGAGCTGTTAAACAAATACCGCGTGACGCACGTTAACAAGCTGCCGGAATCGGAAAAAGTACCATACATTCTCATTTGCATAGACGAATTTGTCATGATTATGGACGACAAGGACATGAAAGCGATGTTGATTCAGCTCGTAGCGCTAGGTCGTGCGCTGGGCATAGTTTGCATATTGAGCTTGCAACGACCGAGCCACGACATTCTTGACACGAAGATTCGGAGCTGCTTAACGGTCCGCATGGGCTTCCGTGTCAGCGACTTTTCTAACGCTAAAATAATTGGAACACCTGGCGCCGAGAAAATCGCAAAGGAGACTCCAGGTCGTTTCCTTCTTAAACGAAGCGATATTATCGAGCTGCAAGCGCCATTTCTTGACGAGAAACACGCCGAAAAGATTCTAGCGACTTATAAGTCTTCCGACTGGAAAAATCGTTTTACGGGCGATTCTAGGCCATCTAGCGAGCCGTTAACGGACGACATTTTGGGGGGACTGTAAAATGCGCCTATCACAACGCGACAAGGCGATTATTCGCGACATTAATCGATTTCGTGTGATGGACCGCGACTCTATTGCCGAGCTTCATTTTGCGGGACTTAAACGACCTGTAAACAGCGCAAACTCTGTCCTAAAACGACTAGTGACCAATGGACATATTCGCCGATCAACGAAATTCGGGGCACCTTATTTGTATTTGAGCAAAGAAACCTTATTACGTGAGGACTCCGCAAAGATCGGTCATTACCTCGCGATCTTGGATGTTTACAAAGACATTCTTCGTCACGGAACACTTGACGTCTTTCAAGTCGAGCCGAAGTATGGAAGTAAGGGAAATGTTGAGCCAGACATGTTTTGCATATTCCGAAAGCACGGTATAACTGGCCGGACTCCGTTTTTTATCGAGGTACAAAATACGTTCTATTCGCAAAAAGTCATGACACAAAAGCTAAAGCGATACGAGGAGCTTTACCGGAGTGGATTAATCGCGCAGGAACCGTGGCAGCCGGCCGACCGTCCGCCCGTTTTTCCGATCGTTCTAATCATATCGGAACATCGGTATGCGATAGACGGGAGTTATCCGTTTCGGGTGATACAAGCGCAATCGTTCACGCAATTTATGCAGTCGTTGAAGCCAGCGAAGCCGAAGGAAGAACAACGACCGAAACCAAAGACAGCGTCCCAACTGAAATATAGTGGAGGGATCAAGATTAATTTAGGTGTTAAATAAAAGAGCGTAGTCCTCGTTTTATATGTCGTAGTAGGTGATGTCTCGCATTCTATTTTTTTGTGATAATATAGAAATAAATTTACGTCAGACAAAAAAGGTGATTTTTATGAGAGAAGGACGATGCTATGAACAATATGATTTTCAGGTATTGATCTTATCCCAGTTTGCCCAACGCCGACCGTCTACAGAAAAGGAAAAATGGGAGCTACAACAAGAATATTTGCGCCTGATTCGTGAAATTCCTCAAATGTGGGAAGAATTCGTGCGGAAAAATCAAAACATTTATGATCGCTTTGGATATTTAGATGTCGTGGTATATGATGATTTAACGTATGAACGGAAAAAGCTAAAACAGGGACGCCCTAAAGAGGAAAATACGCTATCGCATCGTGTAACCGTCCGGTTGGACGATGAGAGTTATCAGTTGTTGAAACAATATTGTCAGACAAAAAATATTACCGAATCAGCAGCGATTCGGGAGTTAATCCAAACACTGAAATCGAAAATATGGTGAATATAAAACAGGCTGACCTAAAGGTCAAAACCTTGGTCAGCCTGTTTAGAAAAGATTGTTTATATCCACGTTTTTATAGAGATCATTATCATCATCTTGGTTTTCTTTATCTCGGTCTTTTTTCGAATCCGGATCGTTTAAGGATCTCGTGTCTGTTTCCTCTGTTCCTTCATTTTGGTTTGAGGCTGTTTTGTTCTTTAATGAGGACTCTTTGGATGTACCAGAAGAAAACTCTTGATACAGTACTTTTTGTATGTCGTAGTCGGTGATGTCTCGCATTCCGAAACGGTCGATTATGTGTAAAACGATGTTAGTGAGAGATACTTGAATATTCTTCTGCTTGTCCAGCCATTCATTAATCAAGTCACTTTGGGGGGTATCAGCCACCCTCCAAGTGACGATTTTTCGTTTTGCCATATCGTATCACTTCTTTCATTATTTTTGTTTTTTGAACAAGATTTTCTCATTGATGACATGCAATCCGTTTACGTTCATATCCACTGCGTATTTTTCCGGAATCCAAAGAACTTCACAGTGGACGTTATTTGCAAAGTCCAATAAATCCTCATAAAGTTCTTCTTTGAACTGGATGCTGCCACCACCATATACAGCAATTACATCAACGTTTCCGGCTATGTCGCTGTATTTTTCCTGAATGTCCTCTAAAATGCGTTGAGCTTGTGAATAACGTGCTTCTTGCATGAAGCGAACGGCTAAATCGTGAAGATGATGGGATGGATCTAAAAAAATATTCATAAACTGCTGGCGATTTAGGTTCAAAAAGCCGCCAACTTCCTCTTTCAGCAATTGAGTAGCTTCTTCCGTGGCATGACCCACTCCTCGTTTCTCCCCTGAACAAACATCTGTTACAGGATTCATTCCAACAGTATAGATATATTCCGTTGTTCCATCGCCAATATCTACGTGGAGAATTCGTTTGTTAGCGAAGTCTTTTGGTACAGCTTGTTTTTTATAGTGCTCGTTATAATTCTTCAGAATTTCATTGTCACGTTCCAATAAGGCATATAGAGCTGGAATGCCTTCTTGAGTGACTTTCACAGTCTGAAAATGGAGTGTGACGGTCACAGGAGTTTCTCCGACATATACAATCACCACATGATCGTTGCTTGTGAAACGTCCTTCAAGGTATCTGGCTTGATCGGCACTATATTCTGACGCAGGGATTGCTGTTGTCATTGAGACATCTACTGAAATTGATGAAGGAAGCTCTTGATTTTCTTGATATGCTAATTGAACCGATCGAGCAGCAAGCATCGATAGCGTCATTAGGACTGGAATATCGTGTTTTGATTTATTCCCTAATTTGATATTCATATTTTCTACTTTATCGGCCGTTATATTGGCGCGTTTTCCGATGAAGTATAGGCCACTTCGTTTAATAGCGTTACTTGTTACATGAACAATCAATTCATCCAATAAATTAGCAATGTTTTTTTCCACATTTGTTTCCATCACATTTGGCTTGGATAACAGACGTTTGACTACCGATGGTTGTTTTATGAGCGTATTGTTCACGATCATTTTTGTTTCCGAATTCCCAATATCATTAGCCACCACTATTTTCATTTAAACTCCCCCTAATAATTCATTTTACATTCAAATTAAATTTATAATTAATTCTTATCTACATTATAAAGCATTAATGTTATATAATCAATCAAAATGAATTTAAAAAATAAATATTTTTGAATGTATTTTAAATGTAAATTTAATTTATATAAGATTCACTATTATTTTTAATTCATATTTAATTTATTTTAAATTCATTATTCATTTATTAGGGGTATTATCATTCTATATTCATTCAAATTGAATGTTTTATTCATTCATTTATAAAATGGAGAGGCCTATCAGAATGAATGAAAATCAACAGAAAGAGGATCAGAGAGGTAAAAATAAAGGAGAACACATATTATTCATGTGTAATATGTGTTCTCCTTTTATTAAAGGGTCATTTAATTGAGTAAAGTGTTTTGGGTTAACAACGATTTCTTAAATAAGTCCCCCTGAATCTAAGTAAATTCCCTAAACATAATGCATAGGATTATTTTGTAAATATGCAAGGAGGTGAGAAAAATGTACTATGTTCCTTACCCATATCCATATCCTTATTATGTTAACGTGCCAATGTATAACTATGGAAGACAGCCTGTTTACTGGACTATTCCTAATGAGATAGAGTATGCTAAACAACTAGGTTTGGGAAGAGGTAAAATCAAGTTAAAAGATTATGGACCAGAACCGTTTGTAGTTAATATCAATGCGGCTGCAAAGCAAAACAATACGTATCGTACTGCTTTATGGACAGGAAAACATTTGCAAGTCACATTGATGAGTATCAATGTTGGAGAAGATATTGGTTTGGAAATTCACCCTAACGTTGATCAATTCTTACGTATTGAACAAGGTCAAGGAATTGTTCAAATGGGCAGAAGTAAAGATAATTTAAACTTTGAAAGAAAAGTCTATGATGACTCTGCCATTATGATACCTGCTGGAACATGGCACAACGTAATCAATACAGGTAATATCCCGCTAAAACTTTACTCGATATATGCACCTCCACAGCATCCACATGGTACTGTACATGTAACAAAAGCCGATGCTATGGCAGCTGAATAAAAGAGCCAAAAATAAATACCTAAAAAAACGGCTTCTCAGATTGGTGTATAAAAGAAAAGGATCATCGGATTAACTCTAAATCCTTTTCTTTAGTTTTAGCTTTTTCTTGCGTTCGTTTTTCTTCTAACTCTTGTTTTAGTCTTGCTTCCAATTCGTTGAAGCGCTGAAGCTCTTCCTTGTATCGTTTAGGATTTTTTTCAATATACATGATGGCTCTTCTTAGTGTTTTTAACCGAGCGTTTTCGATTTTTTGATTCAGCCGTTGTTCCAGTTCATCCATTCGCTGCAATTCGGCTTTGTATCGCCGAGGATTTTCCTGTAGTTTTGTTTTCAAAATCATTAACCTGTCTTTAGCTTCCACTAAACGAAAAACGGTTCGTTTTGGGTCTTTTTTTAACGAAGTTAGCGCTCTTGCGATTTCTCGTCTCTCTGCTTTTCGAATACTCACTTCTAGTTTCGATTCTATGCGTTGTAGACGTTCCAATTCTTTTTTATTCTTTTTCGGGTTTTCCATCAGCTTCTGTTTAAGATCGTTCAGGTTTTCTTTTGCCTTCAGTAAAGTTTTAAGTGATTTTTCGTTTGATTTAGTTTCTTCCAATTCGCTTTTTTCAGGAGAGGGAGGATTTAACTTTCGTGACCGTTTAGCCTTTTCCAAAATCTCTTCAAGTATCTCATACAAACTTTGGTTGATGTGATCTCGGGATTCCATATTAACCGTGGCCTCCTTATTCTTTTTTCTTAAATTTATCCGGCTTTTTTTCGTTAATGTAGTTCGCGAAAATCTTAAACAATTCTTCTCGTTCTGGGATTGTCAAGTGTTCCAATTCAAAGTACTTTTCCGCTAGTGCGCCGGTTTGTATTAACCGATGCGCTCTTTTTTTACGTTCGCGTTCTTTTGTTAATCTTAATATTTGTCGTTTTCTTTCTTCCAGTTGTTCAATTCGTTTTTGCAGATCACTGATCGGACGTTTTTTGTTCATTGGATTCCTCCGTGTTTTGACCACTACCGAAATATTTTTTTGCTTCTTCTTTGAATTTGTCAATCAACAATTTCGCCTGCTCGATATCTTCAATATCCCACGTTTCCATTAGATACTGACCGATTTCTCTTTGAGCTTGCTCGATGTATTTTCGCTGCTTCTCCTGTAATTTTTTGATCTGTTCCTCAATCTCTTGTGCTCTGGACAAAGGGTCTTTTCTTGCCATTTCATTCACCCTTTCTTCTTTGAATATTTCTTGAGAATATTTTACATGATGAGGAATTTTATGTCTATCCAAAATAAGAAAATTATGGTATAATGAAGTCACGAATGAAATGAGTGCCCATTTATACCCCTTTCAGGGGTAAATGGGAACTCGCTTCGCTCGATAAAAAGTTTGTCTTCGACAAATGACCCGCAGGGGCTAAAAAAATTAAGAAAGGAGAAATGACGATGGCATACTTTCTATTCCGTACACAAATCATTAGTAAATCAAATCGCTCATCCGTTGCTTGCGCTGCCTATCGAAGTGGAGAAGCATTGTATTCAGAACGGGATGGATTAACGAAAAAATACGGCCATCGTGACATTCCTCCGGAAACTTATATTCTTGCGCCAAAACATGCTCCTGATTGGGTATACAATCGCGAACGCTTGTGGAATGAAGTCGAGAAAGTAGAGAAACAACATAATGCTCAATTAGCCAGAGAAATCATTGTTGCTCTTCCAACACAATTAACCAATGAAGAGCAAACACAATTGCTTTTGGATTTCTGCAAAGAGAATTTTTCGGATGAAGGAATGGTGGCAGATATCGCCATTCACCGTGATAAAAAACACAATCCACACGCTCACATCATGTTAACGATGCGTCCGTTTAATGAAGATGGAACGTGGGGGAAGAAACGTAAAAAAGTGAACGGAAAATCCGTTCATTTAACAAACTGGAATGATAAAGAAACGCTGCTGAAATGGAGAAAAAATTTCGCCGATCGGATCAACGAAAAATTTAAAGAAAAAGGAATCGATGATCGCGTTTCTCATGAAAGCTATGAGAAACAAGGAATCGATAAAGTGCCTCAAATTCGTCTTTCTCGTGAGGCATATCAATACGAACAACGAATGAAAAGAGAAGCTGAGAAACAAGGGAAACCGTATGAGCCGGTTACATATTACGGCAAATTGAATCAAGAAATTCAACGTATTAATCAAGAACTAAAAGCGTTAAAACAACAGGAAAAAGTTGTATCCATTTCTGAATATCAAGAAGAAAAATCATTGAACGAAACGATCGAATCTATTCGCAAAAATGCTTCTTTAAACGATGTAGAAAAAGCATCACTGCTTTTGGTTGCCAAGCGAGCAAAATCGTATGTTGATTTTGCTGTAGCAAGACGTGTATATCATGATCTCGCTGAAGGCAATTGGAAGAAAAAAATCGACAGCCAGCAGCTGAAGCTGCGAGCGCTTAAGAATGTCATCAATAAGGCGTATCATGTGTATCAGCAAGAACCAAAACAAGTGATTCAGTACGGCTTCCATCCAGGAAAATTTAATGAGCAACTAAGAGGAAAAATCGCTCAACTTAAAGAGATGGAGAAATCCTTTGAAAACGAGTTAACCAAATACGAAGCTGTTCTGAAGAAAGCCGAATTAGCACTGGAAGTGCAAAAACGGCTAACAGAAGAAGAGTTCCGAGTCTTGTATCCTCATGCCGGAGCTGACTTCCGGATTGAAGAAAAATATCATGCCGTTCAATACTTTAAGGACACAGGGGGTGTGTTGTCAGAGAGTGAAATTCCTGCTTATGCGGCGAAGAAAGAGCAAGAGATTCATCGGATGCCGACCTTCGCGGAGCAAACCCGAAACATGTATCAAAGTCTCTTCGTTTTGAATCGCACGATTCAAAAGCAATCAAAAGAGCGCATGGAGGCGTTGAAGGCAAGAGACTTTGAGCAGGCCTTTGAAGCGAGCCGGAAGACCGAGCAATGCATGTTAAGAAAAGAAAAGATGAGCAAGGAGCTTGAGGAAAACAAAGCCGTCTTGCAAGCCATTTTGAGCGAGCATTACGGCAGAGATGTATCGATCACGAACACGGCAGCCTTGTTGCGGTTGCATGAGCTGGTGGAACGCGGCGAAAGCAGCAAAGACTTTGAAGCAGATTTACGCCGTATCCACGTTAGCGAACAACAAAAACTTGAACGTATGCCAAAACCTGAAACAGAAGTGCAGATCATGGAGTATCAATACCGGCAACATGTGGCTGATGGCTTGTTAGAAGCGATAGAAGAAGCACAACGAGCGAATGATCGCAAGAAATATGAGAAAGACCCAACGAAGAAACGACAACGCAGAAGATATCGTGGTCAAGAATTTGAACGCTAAGGGGGAGAGGAAATCACGATGAACTTTAAAAAAGATGCCTGGAAGCCAATATTCGCTAGTGTTGTGTTGACCGTTATAGCTGCCTATGTTCTGATGGGATTGTTTTATATGATCGGGAACGGAGGCGACTTAAAAGAAATTTTATTAAGACCGAAAGAGTTAATCACATTTGTTTACACGGAAGAGAACTTAAAAACGGTTTTCTCATTGGCTCCGTTTGTGATTTTAGCAGCGCTGCTATACACTTTTCGGTCATCCATTATTGTTCCGAAGTTAGAATATGCTAGCGACTTTGGCTTGCATGGAACTTCCCGGTGGGGAACGCCGGATGAAGTCATCGACGGCAAGATGTTCTCGAAAAACAACTCGTATACGACAGACCCTGTTGACGCTTTTCAGATGGAAAAAGGGATTATCGTTGGCAAAGTGCCAAAAAAACGGGAACTTCTCATCATTCCGAGAAACACGACGATCGATAACCGAAATGTCTTGGTCATTGGTTCGTCGGGGTCTGGGAAAGGTCAATCATTCGTCTTTCCTAACATGATTAACCATACGGAAGAAACTATTATTGTGACAGACCCGAAAGGGGAAATATATGAAGCTACCCATCAGATCAAAAGGGACCAAGGATACAAAGTCTATCAGGTGGACTTTATCAATTTCGTCAATTGCGATCGATACAATCCATTAGACTACGTCGAAGATGATGAAGATGCTAGGACAATTGCTAATACGATCGCTTCTAACTCGGTTGACGAAGGAAAACGCGATTTCTGGAGTGAATCAGCTGTCGCCTTTCTGTCAGCATTCATCCTGTACGTGAAGGAAAAATACAAAGACAAAGCCAATATGCGCCATGTCGTTGAAATGGTGGCAAGAGCAGGAAAAGACGAAGAATATTTGGATGAAATCATTAAAAACATGTCTCCAGACCATCCGGCTTATCATATGTTCACCCTTGCAAACATGAGCAGTGGGAACACTAGAGCCGGCATCATGGCGACCTTGGCGCAACAAATCTCCATTTTTTCGATGCAAAAGATCGCAAAAATGACCGCCAAAAGCGATTTCAAATTTCATGACTTGCAGAGAGAAAAATCCGTTTTGTACATCAAGATTCGCATGGATGAAAATCCTTTTGTGCAATTGACCGCCACGTTCTTTGAACAGTTGATCGCTGTTCTGTACGACATTGCTGACAAGAATCACTCGAAGTTACCGATTCCCACTATCTTTCTGTTGGACGAATTCGCCAACATCGGCACGATCAACAAATATCCGCGAGTATTGGCAACCTGTCGCGGACTTGGTATGGCCATGATGACGATTATCCAGGACATCGGACAGCTAGAGGACAAAAACCGATATGGCCCGGAAATGGCTCGTTCGATCATCAATAACCACGATACTCAGTTGTTTCTGCGAACGAAAGACACGAAAACAGCGAAATACTTTAGCGAACTCGCCGGAGAGACTACGGTGAAGCACAAACAGAAAAGTGCTTCCTATGGACGTAAGGAAGGCAGCAAAAGCATTTCAGAGCAATATGTAAAGCGCTCATTGATTACGCCGGGCGAACTTATGAACATGGACAAAAACACTTGTTATTTATTCGTATCTGGGGCTTACCCGATGAAGCTAGAAAAAGCGTGGCAGTTCGATATTTACGGCGATTTATTGAGCAACTATGAAAAATACCGAAGCCGTTTAGGATATACTGCGCCGTTGTGGAATGGAGAATGGGTATGGGATGAAGAAGATTCGGCTGCCCAAGACATCCAAGAAGTCAAGCAAGAGTTAGAAGAGTCGGATGTGGTATTGCTTAACGAAATGATCGATGAGATCAATAAGATTGACGAAGAAGAAGAGGACGAAGAGATTACCGAAGAGGAATTGAGGGTATTACTTGGCAACGTTGAGGATGAAAACGAAGATGAAGAAAACGAATCCGAAGAAGTGGGAGAAGCAGAAGAACTACAATCGATTTTAGATGAAATTGAGGAAGAATTAGACGCATTCGATGAAATGGAAGATGAGATCACCGAGGAGGACTTAATGGAGATCATTGAAGAATTCAGCGATGACAGCGAAGGAGAGCAAGAAGAAAGCAATCAGAAAATCGCCGACGAGCTGCCAATTTGAAATCGATAGGGGGATGCTTTCATGATCGTCATTCTTGCAGAAAAACCCGACCAGGCACGAAAACTCGCATCACCGTTTCCACATACCAAAGGAAACGGTTTTCTTTCTATTCAGTCGTGTAAAGAATTTCCGAACGGGGCAACAGTGACCTGGGCAATTGGCCATCTAGTCGAGCTAAAAGAGCCAGAGGAATACCGTCCGGAATGGAAAAAATGGGACTTGGCCACTTTGCCGATTATTCCTGGGCAGTTTGAGTACAAAGTGTCGAAGGATAAAGCCAAACAGTTTCAAACCGTTAAGAAGCTGCTTAAAGAGGCTGATGAAATCATTATTGCGACCGATCCAGCCAGGGAAGGAGAAAATATCGCTCGTCTGCTTATCCTCATGGCCGGATGCTCAAAAAAACGGATTAAGCGCTTTTGGACATCATCTCTAACCGAAAATGCCATTCGAAAAGGGTTTGCTGAACTGACAGACGGGAAAGAAACCATCCATTTGTTTCATGAAGCCCAGGCGAGACAGATCGCCGACTGGCTAGTAGGAATGAATGCTAGTCGGCTCTATACGCTTCTTCTTCAGCAAAAGGGCATCCGGGATGTATTTAGCGTCGGACGGGTGCAGACTCCTGTTTTGAAACTGATTTACGATCGCCAAAAAGAAATTGAACAATTTCGACCGGAACCGTTTTACGAATTAGAGGGACAGTTTACAGTCAAGAACGGAACGTACCGAGGGAAACTGAACAAGCGTTTTTCGTCTCCCGATGAATTGTACGAAGCTGTCCGTCCCGACATCACGAAAGAGCAACAGACGTACCAAGCAGTGATTAAGAGCGTGCGAATCAGCGAAAAACGAACACCAGCTCCGAAACTGCATAGTTTATCGACACTGCAAAGCAAGCTCAACCGAACCAAAAAGTTCAGTCCAACGAAAGTATTGGAGCTTGTGCAATCTTTATACGAGAAAGGATATGTATCGTATCCTCGAACCGATTCGCAATATATCACCGAGGAAGAATACACCTACTTACAAAAGCATGTGGACCAATATCAACAGTGTTTAGGCATTCATGTTCCTATTCGTTCGCTTCAGCCTTCTAAACGCTATGTAAATCCAGAGAAAGTGAGCGATCACTACGCCATTATTCCAACAGAAAAAGTCCCTGACACTAAGGCGTTTGAAACTTTTTCGTCTGACGAAAAAGAAGTGTATTACGAAATATTAAAAAGCGCCCTGGCTATGTTCATGACTGATTATGTTTATGACGAAACCGTCATCATTACTTCTGTTGGAAAACAAGAATTTGTCACTAAAGGACAAACAGAGAAAGAGATGGGATGGAAGGCTCTGTATCAAAACGAAAAAGACGAAGAAAGTGAAGGGGAACAAGTAGCTATTTTACCTGAAGTTAAAGAAGGAGAATCGGCTAAAGCCGATATTTCCGTTAAGCAGGGGATGACTCAACCACCAAAGCCGTATACCCAAGGACAGCTTATCACACTAATGAAAACAGCCGGAAAGTACGTAGAAGATCGGGAGATGAAAGAAGCGCTGAATCAGGTTGAGGGGTTAGGAACCGAAGCCACAAGAGCAGCCATTATTGATACCTTGATTCAACGGCGACTAATCGAAGTAAAGAAAAACCAAGTGTTTGTGACGAAGAAAGGAGAAATCCTTTGCGAAGCAGTCAAAGGAACTATCCTATCCAAACCAGAAATGACGGCCAAATGGGAGCTTTTTTTGCAAGAAATCGGGAAAGGCAACCGATCAAAAGAGGTGTTTATTGAGCAGGCGAAAAAGCTATGTTATGCACTGATTCAACAGGCTTCTCAGGATGTTGAACGTATCGATGCCAAACAGGCGCTTGAAGAGATCAAGAAGGAAAATACGATCGCCCCATGCCCTCGTTGTCAAAAAGGATACATTGTCGATCGAAAGACATTCTACGGATGTACAGAGTATGCCAACGGGTGTAAGCAGACATTTCCGAAGTCCATTTTAGGAAAAACCATCACTAAGACACACGTTAAGCAGCTTTGTGAAAAAGGAAAAACCAATAAGATCAAGGGATTCAAAGGGAAAAAGACCTTTGACGCCTATTTGACACTCCAAAAAGGGGAAATCCAGTTCACATTCCAATAAACCAAGGACCATTTGAAGAAAGGATGACCAATTATGTACGAGTACCATGAAATCCTGGGCAGCGAAAAGCCGATTTATCGCACTAAGCCGCCGGGTCTTAAGACCATTTCTGAGATTCCTTCAGGAGAATTTCTCATTGATTATGAGATAGTAGGGTATCTGGAATATGAAGAGAACGGGAAAAAACTGTATGAGCCACTGTACGCCATAGTGAGGGATGAATCATGAGTTATTACCAACAATCGAATGAATACAAAGAAAAGCTGAACAAAATCCAAAAAGAAGTTGATCGAGCCATTGAGCGCATTTTCAAGAATGGAGAGTTTCAACGATACCTAGAGGTGGTTGCGAGGTTTCCAAAGTACAGCCTTCACAATGTCATGATGATTTTATCACAGAAACCCAATGCCACGTTGGTTATGGGATACAAAGCGTGGCAGGAGCTTGGCAGACACGTTCAAAAAGGCGAAAAGGCCATTAAGATTTTTGCGCCGATCTTCGAGAAGAAGTTGCAACCCAAAATTGATCCTGAAACGAACGAGCCTGTCCGTGATGAAAAGGGGCGAACAGTGATGGAAAAGAAAGAAATTCTAAAAGGTTTTCGCTTTGTCAACGTCTTTGATATTAGCCAAACCCAAGGAAAAGAGCTGTTTGATATCCGAAAATTGATTCGTGAAGATTTAAAAGAAAGCGAGCACATTCAGTCGCTTTACAAGCATTTTCTGGCTCATTTGAATAAAAACAGAATTGAGGTGAAAGAAGAGGTATTGGACGACCCGAATACAAAGGGGTACTATGATCGAGCAAAGCACCTTATTCGTATTAATGCGTCTGTTGAAAATACTTCATTGAAATTCAAAACGCTCATTCACGAATACGCCCACGCTCAATTGCATCATAAAGACAGTGACATGCAAAAATTGCCTAGAGGACACAAAGAAGCACAAGCTGAAGCTGTTGCATTTATCGTCTCCAAATATTACGGATTGGACACAGAACCATACAGCGCTGGATATATTGCGACCTGGGCTAAAGACATTCAGTTGGCGAAACAGGCCATGAAAGAGATTCAGCATGTCGCCCAGGGTATTATCCAAGAAATTGACGAGTTGATGAAAGAACGAATCAAAGAATTGCTTCAGATGCATGAGTCATCTAAAGATCAAGACAAAAACAATAAAAACGAAAAAGATAAAGAGATGCAGCTGCAACGTTAATAATGAGGTGATGAATATGGAAAAGACAAAACCGTTCTGCAAAATGACCCCAGACGAATATTATGATTTTTTATGGAGTTACACGACCTTTGATAAAACAAGAGAGCAACTGATCGAAGACTTAGAAATTACGGAGGAAGAAGAAAAGTATCTTGACGAGGCCTTGAACTATTTAAAATCAAGGGTGGAAATCCATGAGAAAGAGGGACGTCCGAATCCTTCGTATGCTTTTTACTTAGTTGAGTATTTAGAAGAAGCTGTAGATGAAGGAGTACCAGAAGAAACAGTGAGAGAGATCGAAAAAGCGTTGGACGAAAACGATGAAGAAAAATTAGCCGACGCCGTAAAGAAAGCGTGGGGAATCCGTGAATAAGAATGATTGGATGTCCATTCGTACAGGAGATATTGTGTTAGTGAGGGACTATCCCAATCTTCAATATAAAGAAGCACACGCCGCCCCTACGAAAACCCGTTTTGCTGTTGTGATCGGAAATTTCAGGGGCGGATACGCCACTCTTCCTGCCCACGCCATTGTCACTAAAGGAGTAAAAACAGAGCAGCACTATTATCGATTAAAGGAAAACGAATTAAGAGTACCTGCCAATATTATTAGCGATCGAGCTGATATTGCTTTAAAAGGGGTGATTAAAGCTCATCGTTTTCCCCTTATCCGAAAGGAACAAATGATATTAAAAGTTGGCAGCTTGCCCTTAGAAACGAAGATACAATTAATTGATATTCACGAAACGATCAGGAATCGCCCGATTCATGTTCTTGAAATGGAGAAAGAAAATCCTTATTATGCAAAATTCATGGGTTTTTTCAAAGAAGTCACACTGGCCGAGAAAATGCAGTTTATGCGAGATGATCGCGGGAATCATCAATACGAGTTTGTGAGAAACGAAGAATTTAGAGTGAAGGCGATTCAATTGTTGGAAAAGAGGAATCATTTACATATTCTATCCGTACAGTTAGAAGGAGATAAAGGCACTTTCACGCACACTTTTGCCACAAAGAAATCGTTGCAAGAAATTCGAGAAGATTGGAAAGAACCGAAGAAAGCCAAAGAATGGATTCGGGAGGATGTGAAATTTTATGCTTTATGGAAGAATCCGTTCTTGCAATTAAAACCTGACCCACAACCCCATCCCGATAAATATCAATCATTAGAAAAATTCCGAGAAAAATCAAGCGTACTAGAACGATAAGTTTCTATACTTAAAAGGATTATCGATTTTGTTTTATTGATTATTTAGAACATAGTTTTAAATAATATATTGCTATGTGAAAAAATCGTATGAACAAAGAAGAAACTAATGATCGAAGAAAAGAAATTGTAGATTTTATTTAAGGGAGATTTTTTGCAACTCGTGCAAAAGTGCTTGAATTCGTTTTGCTGTCCAGCCCATTACGACGCGTGCTTTTCTTAGTCTTAATATGCGAAAATGGATTACCTGCTTATTCAAATAATCATTGCATGTAGAATATTTAATTATTAGGTTACCGCTTTCATAAATATTTATTTTTTAACTTAAAAGGTTTACGTTAAATCAAATAGTAACTATTCTCTAGGTTTTTTTTCTCACGTTGAATAAATAAAACTATATAAGTTGCAATAAAGATTTTCCGATTGTTCGATTCTGTTTTCCTTCATAACAAGTCATTTTGATAGAATGCAGCGGGCGTTCTACTGGATGTAAAACAAAGTTTCAACTTATATAGTTTGTAGCAAACGATACACTTCCGATCACGCAATAATTAATAATTGCTCGAGAATTTTTCAAATCAAGTAGATTTACTTTTAACAAGCATAGCAATAGATTAAAAATAAATCACTAATCTCCCTTACTAACTAATAGACACCCAAGAATGTTGACCAATAATAACATTCTTGGGTGTCTGCTTCCAATTCCAGTATATTATTTAGGTAACGAATGTACTCGATTTGCTACTTCATTATAATATCCGTAAATGGAAGAATAACCGGGTGTATTGGATCCATTAATAAAATCCTGATGATCCCAGCCTTCCATTACAGGGAATGAATTCCAAACACCTTGTTTTATCTTACCGTCATATGGGCTATTTGGATGACCAAACGGATATTTTGCAGATACAACATTTACAAGTCCATCATTTGGTAACCAGCTGCGATCAATGACAGGTGCCGGGCTTTGTCTGGTATATGAGCCCATTTGCATACTAATCTGTTTATACAATGGATACATTGTTCTTATTGGATAATAGTTTCCGGTAACAACCCCGCGATAAGAAGCGTTTCCTGTGTAAGACAAATAATAAACATCCGGATACGTTTTCACCCATTGATTCAATTCTTGAGCCCCAAAGGTAGTTAAGTCATAGGCACTAATATCACTACTTTGCCAAATCGGACTTTTCATTACACGATTCATATATGCACGAAAAGATTCACCCGGTTGACGTTTTAATCCCCATTGGTCTAATTTAAAATCATAGATTAAACTTTCTTGTTTCTGCCCGGCTGCACTTGCCAGATGAATAATGAAATCTTTAATAAAGGAAGCGATTTGTTCTTGGTCTGCAAAAGTTGAACCATTATGCGGAGTTGCCAGGCTCGTTACACTGTGAACCCAATTTTTTCCACCTGTAAATAAAGGAGAGATTCCTTCTTCAGGATGTTGGCTGTAATATTCTTGTTCCTTTTGACTACCACTTTTCAGCAATTCTACTAACATTCTAGATGTTTGTCCACCCATACTGTGACCAATCAGATGAATTTTATTCGTTTCATCCCATTGGCCGTATATTCCCGGATATGTTCGTCCAAATCGAGCATGACCGTGTTCCTTTGCGTGAGCAGCACCATAATCAACCTTACCGCCTTTAATATAATAATAGAGTTCTACTGCACGGTCCCAGTTACTTGAAACCGGACCAACTGTTGCTACATACGTTCTATGACCGGTTTGGTTTAAATAAAACTCAATATCTTTCAATCCTCCCCAGTACCGATAACCTAAAAATTCACCTTTTCCCCACCCTCCTAAACCGTGAACGAGGACAATCGGATAATCATTTCCACTCGTTTCCGCACGGACTTGTTGTTCCGGCTGAATAGATAAGGAAACGGCAAAAACAGAAAATAAGAACACAGCTGTAATGAATAGTTTCTGCAATGTTTTCAAATTAAAACCTCCTCTACTATTTTAATTTTTAGGATATACAGTACTAATAATAACTATTTTTGGAAGCGGTTTCAACATTAAATTTAACATCCACTTACAAAATGTATGCCGGAACATATGGAGCGTGAGCTTTTTATTCGGTAGGATGTAGCTTTCAATCATTCGCTGCATTCCCCTTAGTAAGAATTTCAGTGATCGTTGACTATAAAAGACATATGGAGATGCTGCAACATAAAGTTTCTTTTTTTGTCATTACCACTCGAAACTTCAACTAATCCTCTAGTTCGGCTAATAAAATCTTCCGAGATAGGTACTACTTTCATTATTTTGTCTACAATACGAATTCGTTTTAACTCGAGATTCAGGTCTGTTATTTTCAAATTGGAAATTTCTTCAACACATAGACACGCGTATGTACGAAGGTAAATGATTACATGGACGCATCGGTATTTATGTAGTGGGATTTTGGGGGATAAATCCAGTGAAAAAGTGGATAACTGGCTTGTATAATAGGGGTATCACTTGATATTTTGGGGGACGTGTTTTATGCCTACCTTTCAGTTTGGGAAGACAGCTATTGAGTACACATTGCAGCAGGTGAAAGGGAAAGAAGATATTTCTATTGTTGTAGAGTGGATGGAGGGGGTTACAGTGGTAGCTCCCGATCATCTAGTTCTGGAAGAAATAGACCGAGTTTTGCGTAAGAAGGCAACGTGGATTTTAGATAAGTGGAACTCTTTGAATAAGATTAAGCGACCACCGGCTCCGTTAGAATTTGTTAGTGGAGAGAAATTACCGTATTTAGGACGGTATTATCGAATTAAGGTGAAACAAAATCAAGATATCGATAAGGTAAAAGTGTTATTTCATCAAGGGAAATTTTATATTGAAACGCCAACATCAGCCAATGATATAGAGCATGTGCCTATGATTCGTGAAGCATTAAAATCTTGGTATATCCAGCGGGCGCAGGTGAAAGCGGAAGAACGGGTGAAACGTTATGCACAGCGTCTAGGGGTAACGCCGGCGAAGCTTGCGGTAAAAGAGCAGAAGTTTCGCTGGGGAACGTGCACACCACAGGGAGCGATTTATTTGAATTGGCGTCTTTTTCTGGCCCCAATGCGCGTTGTTGATTATGTGATTGTGCATGAATTAGCCCATCTGCGTTACGCGGATCATTCGAAAAATTTCTGGAATCTGGTACGTTCGATTTTGCCGGATTATGAGAAACGTAAAGAATGGCTGCGTGTGAACGGCCCGACGCTAACGATATAGAAAAAAGCACCCATGAAGGGTGCCTTATTTTTTGTAATGGATTTCCGCCAGTTCAACGATTTGCTGAGCAAGCGGCTCGATTTTATCGGACGGGCATTTGCTTGTCCGGAGCTGGCGCTTGATTTTTTTACGCATTTCGCGTTTGACGTCTTCTTTGTTAACCCAGTCGATGACGACGAGGCCTTCGATATGTTCCACAATGATCTGGGTGATTTCTTTTAACCGTTCTTTCTCTTCTTCTTGATCGGTCCATTCCTTTTGCAACAATTGAAAAATCGGATAGGATTGCGGTGTCAGGCCTTCTTCTTCAATGGTTTTAGATTGTCCGCGCATCTCCTCAATCAATTTTTCCAACTCAAATGCGAGCTGGGCATCATTGATTCGCTTCTCTTTTCTCGCTTGAATGAGCTGTTCGAGTCGTTCCTTCAGCGATGTGTAATACACCGGATTTTCGTTGATTTTCACTCGAATTTCATGGCGGATCGCGTGTTCCATTTCCGACGCTTTCGCCTCGTCCGTCGTTAAACTTTTCACATGGGCGTCGAAATTTTTTTCTAGGATGCTGACTGGGCGATGAAGCGCTTTTATATCGGTTGCGTAGATGTGATCGTAAATGAGTCTCTTCACTTTTTCGCCGCAGTCAGAGATGTCCATCTGCTCGTCTCGGAAGCGGTTGCGCGCGTATTGACGCACTTTTCCTAAAAATTTAAGGTCCTCATGATATGGCTTTGCTGCTGGATTTGGCATAATCATGTCCATGCTTTCCGCAAATCGCTTAAATGCCTGGTCAAATGCATGTCTCACGTCTTCTGGTTCTAACACTTTCATGCACGCCTCAATGTCGTTGCGGTCAACATGATCAAAGAAACGCATGGCGGCGCGATGTCGCGACTGCAGTCGCGGTATCTCTGACTGGATCGACGTCATCGCTCCCTGGATGTCCGTCGGGTTAAAAATGGCTAATGCTTGCTTAAGGAACGCGGACACGCCGTAATAGTCGACGATGAGGCCATATGTCTTCTTGTCGTAGGTCCGATTCGTTCTTGCGATCGCCTGGAGCAAGTTATGTTCCTTTAGCGGCTTATCGAGGTACATTACTTGCTCAATTGGCGCGTCAAACCCCGTCAACAACATATCGCACACGATAATGAACGCCAGCTTATCCTCATGTAGCGGCTTTTTAAAGCGTTCGATGTAATGTTTTTGCTGTTCTTTGGTTAAATGATATTTTTTGAGCCTTTCATCGTCGTTGTTGTTAGGAGATATGATAACTACCGATTCCGGTCCGTTTAGTTCATCGAGAATTTCTTTGTACAGCACGGCAGTTTCGCGGTTAATCGCGACAATTTGTGCTTTGAAACCATTTGGTGCGATATGTTTTTCGTAATGTTCAATGATGTCAAGACAGATCCGGCGAATGCGCTGCGGCGCTCCGATAATGGCCTCCTCTGTCGCCTATTTCTTCTTGATCCGTTCCCTGTCCTCTTTCGAATAGTCTTGAAAGACACGATCAAAAATCGCGTCAAGTGACTCGCCCTCAACCCGTAATTCCGGCAGGCGGCTTTCGTAATAGATCGGGACTGTCGCCCCGTCCTCAACGGCCTGTTGGATGGTGTATGTGTCAATGTACGTACCAAATGTTTGGACCGTACTACGGTCTTCTTTGTCAATTGGTGTGCCTGTAAATCCGATGTATACCGCATTTGGAAGAGATGCTCTCATATTCATCGCCAGTCCACCGTAATTGGTGCGGTGCGACTCATCGACGAGGACAAAGATATTGTCGGCGTCATTTAAAAGCAAATCATCTCCATCGTCAGCGTGATCTTGGAATTTTTGGATTGTCGTCATGATGGTCGCGCCTGTTGCGGTTCGTAATAATTCACGCAAATCTTTGACGCTTTCAGCACGTTGCGGATTCGGGAAACCGCAGCGACGGAACGTATTGGTGATTTGCTCGTCCAAATCGGTGCGGTCCGTCACGATGACGATGGACGGGTTGCGCAGTTCCTTGAGGCGCCGCAGCTTGACGGACAGGTAGAGCATCGTCAAACTTTTCCCTGATCCTTGTGTCGCCCATACAACGCCGCCCCGTTCCTTTGGTGTCTTTCCGGTTAAAATCCGTTCGACTGCCTTGTTCGCGGCGCGGAATTGCTGGTAGCGACACACTTTTTTAATGGTGCGACCGCCTTCTGCCTCGTATACGACAAAGTTTTGGATCATATCAAGCAGGTTCTTTTTCGGGAACATTCCCGCGACTAACACGTCTTGACGCGTCGGATTGTCGCCAATATCACTAGCTTTGAGCGGATACGGGTCTTTCCATTCCCCAAAGTGTCGCAGTTTCGCGCCAATAGATCCGAATTTGGCTTGTTCGTTACACGTTGCCACGACAACATGGTTGTAGTGAAAGAGACGTTCTGCCTCTTGCTGATAGCGAAGCAGTTGCTGGACCGCCTCATTGATTGGATGTGTCTTAGTAGGGCTTTTACATTCAATGACGACAAGTGGAAGACCATTAACAAACAAGACGACATCCGGAATGATCGTGTCCATCGGTCCACTGACTTTGAATTGGTTCACTACTAGAAATTCGTTGTTTCCGGGATTTTCAAAATCAATTAGTTTGACCGTCTGACTTTTCTTCCCTTTTCCAAGGTCTTGCTGGATGGACACATAGTTCACGACCATGTCATAGAACTTCTCGTTAGCCTCCATAACACTCGCGGCGTTGATATGCGTCACCATGCGCACGACCTTATGGAGGTTGATGTCGTCAATCCATGGATTCAGGCGCTGAATCGCCTGGCGTAGCCGGCCTTCGAGCACGACATCCCGGTGGGACATGCGCTCTGAATCGAGCTCATGTCCTGGAATGTACGTATATCCTAGTCCTTCTAATTGTTTGATTAATCGATGTTCAACTGGCCGTTCTTTCGCCCATTCGTAACTCACGACGACACCACCTCGTCATCTACCTTCACCCGGACTTTGCCTGTTAAAAGAACTTGCATAAGTCCCTTTTTAATTAATAAAAGTTGAACATGTTTTTGTTTTTCACTTTTTAGTTTTTTTTCAACTGCTAAGAGAATATCAGCAATCTTTTTTTGCTCTTCTACTGATGGAATTGGAATTAAAAATCCCTTTATTCTTGTTAATGCAAGTTTTGGTTGGGCACTTATGGTCTTTTCTCTTTCAATAATGCTTTGTATCAAATCACTTTGTAGAACATACTTCAAAAAGATGTTGTTGCATTTTATATTGCTTATACGGTCAGCATTCTCTGTAAGATTTGCGCCATCTAACTCTGGTGGTACAATTCCAACTAAACCTAATGTTCCAGCAACAGATATATATATATCACCTGCATTTACCGTGTATCTTCTAATGCTTTTTGCAACATCAGTTGGTACATACTGAATATTCTCAAGTGAAATCCCATCTTCTTGCATATCCGCAACTCGAATATATGGATGATCATTCTTTACTGAAGTTAAAGATTTACCTTTCGGAAGTCTTTTTCCTCCCGATACTTTTGCGATCTCATCCAATCTTTTCACTTCCCACTCTTCCGGAATCTCGCCAATCTCTGTCTTTTTAAATTTCGTATGCCCGATTCCTTTGGTGAGGAGTTGCTGCATCAGTCCTTTTTTCACTTTTTCTGTTTGCTCGATGATGGCTTCTGTTTTTTCAATCGCCTCATCGACAGAGGAAAGGATGGCAGCGATTTTGCGTTGTTCTTTTATAGAAGGAACAGCTATATCTAATTCCCGTATTTCCTCTAAATGCAAGTTAGTAACTGTACCAGTTTTTGCACGGAGTTTATATTGTAAATGTACAATATCGGAATCTAAGAAATGTTTTAAAAAATTAGGATCAATTAGTTCCTTTTTTGGTTTAATTAAACAAAGACTTACAAAGATGCTGAACTCTTCATCCCAGTCTACCAGCTTCACGACACCAATCGTTCCATTTTTGGATAACAGAAAATCTCCTTTTTCAGGCTTACACCTTTTAATCAACTGTTGATGCTCATCTAATGAGATGTATTTTGTGTTATTCCAGTCAATTTTACCTTCTTTTATATCAGTAACTCGTAAAAATGGAACGCCGCTCTCGGTATAGGTTGGAGTGTGGTGTGTTCCATCAATAATTTTAGAAGTTAAATCTTCTAATTTCTTAATCTCCCAATCACTTGGAACATCCGAGAGTCCTGTCTTTTTATAAATAAGAATATCCTTACTCATCATACCCTAACTCCTTTAAATAACCGTACATCACTTTTTCGATTTCCTCGCGCTCTTTTTCTAACTCACGGAGTTGGCGAAAGGCTTCGGCGATGTCGATTTGCTCTTCTTCTTCAGTAGTGTCAACATATCGAGCGATGTTTAGGTTGTAGTCATTTTCTTTGATTTCTTCGAGAGAAACGACGCGACAATATTTGTCCTGGTCCTCCCATTTTTCAAAGGCAGATACAATCTTATCAATGTCCTGATCGCGAAGGACATTTTGGTTCTTTCCTTCCTGATAGTCGCGCGATGCGTCAATGAACAGCACATTCCCTTTTCGTTCCGGCGCTTTGTTGCGATTTAGAATAAGGATGCATGCTGGAATACCCGTTCCATAGAACAAGTTAGCTGGTAGGCCGATTACTGCCTCTAACAAATCTTCTTCAAGGATACCTTGGCGAATTTTCCCTTCAGCGCCTCCACGGAACAAAACGCCGTGCGGCATGACGACACCAGCGATTCCTCGATGGTTGAGTGTCGCAATCATATGTTGAACAAACGCCAAATCACCTGCGTTTTTCGGTGGCAAACCGAATCGGAAACGACCGTACGGATCGGCTTCGGCTTCTTCGCGCCCCCAGTTTTTCAAAGAAAATGGCGGATTAGCGATGACTCGGTCATATAAAAGCAATTCTCCGTTTTCATCGAGCAATTTTGGTTCGCGGATCGTATCACCTTTTTCAATATGATGATCGCTTAAGCCGTGCAAAAGTAAGTTCATTTTTGCAATGGCCCATGTGTTTAAGTTCTTTTCTTGTCCATGTAGTGTGAGGTTGCGAGGGTTGCCGCCCTTTTCTTTGATGTAGTCTACCGATTGAATGAGCATCCCTGCGCTTCCTACCGTCGGATCGCATATACGCATCCCTTCTTCTGGTCTAATGAGTTTGACGATTAGACGAACAACTTGGGAAGGCGTATAGAACTCGCCACCTTTTTTCCCTGCGTCGTCGGCGAATTGTTTAATGAGGTATTCGTAAGCACGTCCGAGAATGTCCGGATCGGATAAGTTTTCGTTGCGCAAGTCGATTTTGCTGAAGTGTTGAAGCAGCTGCATTAGCAGCTTATCCGGCAGTTTTTCTTTATCGTTAAAGTCGATGCTCGCAAGGACGCCTTCGAGGGATGGATTTTCCTCCTCCAGTTCTTCGAATGCCTTATTGATTGCCGCACCGATGTCCTGAGTAAGAGAGGTGATATACGACCAGCGCGCACGTTCCGGCACAAAAAATTGGTGCTCGTCGCGGTCGTACCATCCGTAGTCTTCTCCTTCTTCGCGTTCAATGCGCTCTGCTGTTTCGACGAACACGTCATTTAGTCGTTTCAAAAACAATAGACCGAATATGTAGTTTTTATAATCGGAGCTATCGATTGACCCCCGTAGTATATTGGCAGATTCCCATAAATGAGACTCTAGTTGTTGCAGTGTCAGTTTCTGTTTTGTCGGTTCCATCGTGTACCCCCTGTGAGTAGTCAATATGGTCTAATTTTATTTTACAGATGATGTAAGGGTTTGTCTTGAAATAACGTGAAAAGTTCAATTTTCTAGTGAATGGTAATTTTTATATACATATTTTATGCTTGACATAAAAATATCGATATTTAAGAACACTAGAAATTGTGTTTAATCCACAAATTCACAAGTTGAGTTTTTTCGTTAGATTACCATATGATAGAAAATGAAAGTGTAATTTTTCGTCAATATCAAATTAATCTAATAAAATTAAAAAATTAAATTATAGGAGCATTTATATGGATTTATCTACTTTCATATGGTCTGTTTTAGCTGGTATTGTAGCTACTGCATTAATAGGAACTGCTACATATAAAATCATAAACAGAAATAAGAACTTAAATAAGATTAATCAGGAAGGGAATAATAATAACGCATACATGAATTCAACTATTAATATTAATTACGAGAAAGGTGAACGCAATGATAAACAAAAAGATAGAAACCATAAATCAAAAGGGCAATCGTAATATAGCCATCCAGAACTCTCATATTACTATTTATTATTACTCCAAATTTGACGAATTTAAGAGATTAGCTGAAAAAGGAGACTATAATGGTGCTGTACAGATACTGGCAGAATTACATGAAGAGGCAGGCAAAATGCATCCATTTTACCCACACTACAGATATAAATTTGAAAATATTGGTGGACGCATAGTTGCTGAGCACGAACCCCTTACTGAAGAAGCAAAAGAGAAATATCCTCTTACCTATCGAGGAAAATTTAAAATTCCAAAAAAGCGAATGAAAGGCTTTAAGGATATTCATGAACTTATTGAGGATGCTTTTTTCAAACAAGACGAAATTGAAATTGATATGGTCACATTGAATGCTTGGATAGGTGATGAACCAGTTCCTACTCCAAATCTAGGCGAATTTATCAAAGAAGGAAAATGGGTAATTAAACCTAAACAATTACCTGAACCAATGAAATTAAAATTCTATATTAAAGATGAACCAGAATTTTCTATTATTGATTATCTAGAAATGGGTATCAGAGGAATTGATCGAAATAACAATATTCTTACGCTAGATAACAGTAGACAAAAAAATTCAAAGCTTCTAGTGAGTATAACTTTCCCCTTAATCAATAATAAGAATGAGAATGGATTAATGAGTGTGCATAAAGCTAAGATTAATTTTAAGGTAAGAGATGAATATATCAATGATGTTGAAGCTAACCGAGATTTTTTAAAATTTTATATATATACAGAGGGTCAACAAGTAACTTTGGCATTCAAAGATTTAAAGTCTAATAAGGATTTTATAGTTTCTTCAAATTTTCATATTGATAATAAAGGTAATCATGATGACTTGCGTAAAAAATTTTCTTTTTTACAACATCTTTATGAATTAGAACAATTTTTTGGTGTTCGATTTACATTGCCTGACAAGATAACAAAGGAAGATAGGGAGGGTATTCGTGTATTAGATAGCATAAAAGAAAATACTACTATCAAAAAAAGATTCAATAATCTTACATGCACCATTACAGAAAAAGAAACTCTAAAAAACATTATTGATATTTATGAACAAAAAAATAATAAAGGATTAATACTAAAAGTAACTTCTTCAGGTGAAGAAGCAAGGGTTGAGCTATTCGGTGCTACTATTCCACTTGAAAAGATGGAAGCGACATATGATAACACAAAAATAGATGATTTGGAAAAATTAAAAAGAAAGTATGCAGACATGGAAGAAGGGGAAACAATTAAAGTTAAACTACTTCCAGATACTAATAATATAGTTGAGGAGAAATATTTCGTGAAAAAATAATCACTAATAATACTAATCGAGTAGGAGGGGGTGACTAACCACCGACCTCTCACACCACCGTACGTACCGTTCGGTATACGGCGGTTCAATTAAGATAATTGACGCAAGTCTTTATAACTTCCGTGAATAGCTGTTCTCTTTATGCCAGTGGTCACTCCACCCTCCAAGAGGTCTCCCACGGGATTCACCGCTTCCTTCCTCAAGTGAGGTACTACGTTTTCTGTGTTCATCATGACTCACTGAATGCCAAGGGCTATTCTCTCTTAATTGTTCGGTCCTTCTTAGTTGTTCTAGACCAACTAATACTATGACCTCTGCTGACTTCTGACTGTTCAGCTATCTATCACTAGATAGGTTACCAAGGTTACTTGGCGTGCCAGCCAGACCTCCCCGGGTAAGAGTGTAATCTTTCCTTCCATCCATCTGCTTCATTTACTCTGTATCACCTTCGGCAGAAAGGGCTTTGTTTTGTCTTGCAAACTCACCCAGTGATACCTAGCCTCATATGAAGTTCGTGTTCCGAGAGACCTTAAAGTTTGCCGCTCGCTTCCTTCAGATTCCGCGTCGCCACGGACACCCTTGCGTTAAGCTAACTGCTACTTCTGCCTTCGCAGCTCGGGACTTTCACCCTATAGATTACACCCATGCCGGGCGCACATGAAGAAGCTTCTCCCATTATTGGGAGAAGCTTCTATTATTTTAAAACGAAAGATATGTGCAATAAAGTAAATAACTAAATAATGATGTTTCCGGTAATTTAGTTTCGAATAATTAAGAACAGAACAATCATTAAATAATTTTACAGTTCACCAAATATGAGTAAGAATCATTTTGTTTTTGTGCTAAGCACTTATGTAGCGGTTTGTAGCCAGTAAAACACGTTTACTAAATAAAAATAGAATAAAGATAAAACACGGCTGTTGATTATCCAAAATTAGGAATACTTCTCCCGTAAAAATGGGCATGCTCAAATAAGACAGCTACCATCTCTGATTTCCAATCGAGAGGAAGTTGCCCAAATAAAACCCGACGAACGAAAGAAATGAACGTGAGGGTGGTTTGCGTTCGTTTCTCTGTTCGGTCATATAGCCATCTCAATAACACATAGGCAATGAACGCCGCAAACAGCTGATTGTAGACGGCGTTTTTTGTTGTCCCAAATAAGGTAGGTACATTCAAGTATTGCTTGATCCATCGAAAAAAGACCTCGACTGTCCAACGCTCTTGATACATGTCGGCAATCTTTTCTGCCGATACGTCAAAGACATTAGTTACGACGCGAATCTCCTTTCCATGGGCATCACGAAAGATGACCACTCGATGACGTTTCTTCGAACGGCATTGCTTCGTTCCTAGCTGACAAGTAAAATCAGTGATGACATTGGAATCGGAAGAAACAAGACGCTGTAAACGGTGACGACGATGAATCTCTACATTTTCTTTCATGCGAATGACAAAAAGTTGTCCATTTTCGGCAAATTGGTCGATCCGTTCGATTTTAAAATACGCCCGATCTTCCACAAGAATTTGCTTCGGATGTGTCAACGCTTCCCCGACAGGACCATCGTGGCGTAGACCGGTTGTTTCTATGGCATCCATTGGTGACTGGTGTTCAGGAGAATAAGCGACATGCAGTTTAATCCCTGACCGTTCCCCATGATAAGGCGCCCATGATAGGCGGTTCTTTCCGACTGTCACCGTTGTCGAAACATCGGCACCATGACGAAAACTCTTCCACTCATGGACAGCAGCGAGAAGGAAAAAGTCGATTAACGTACGTACGGTAAATTTACGAGATGAGTCGTGATAACCGACTGCTTCTGTGATGGTTTGCATGTCTTCGTCTGACACAATTTTTTGCATCAAATTCGGGAGTGTGGTATGCTTGTTCATAGAGAGCACCTCTTTCCTGGGTTTGTTGGTGTGGTTACTTACATTCTATAGGAAAGGTGCTCTTTTTTCTATGCTCTTTGGATTTTATTGGATAATCAACACGCCTGATAATATATTATGTATTTCCAACTGTTTCACATACTTGATGAATGCAATAAGTTTTTCGATAATTCATCGATAAAAGCTTTTTTTCTTGCTGTATCTAAATTTTGATCCAGGAATGCTTCAAATTTGCGTTTTAAACATAATCCTTTATCATGATAAATCCAGTCGAAAATTCCTTAATGGTTTTTCTGCCGCTCATATATAAACGAATATGTTTTTCGTTTTTAGTTAAGTACACTTCAAATCCTCGAGCTTTTAAATGATTCTCTAATACCGCCAAAAATCCAAAGCTTCAACCAAGCTGTTTCTGCATCTGTAATCGCCTGTCTCGTAGCCTTGATGCCTCTGTTGAAGATTGGTGTTCATGGTAGTAAGGAATTCATTTAAAATTCCAATCTTATTTCTTTTGCTTTACTGATGATTTTCTTGTTTGGGTCAACGACGTCACTCGTAATCATTTTCACCCATTGCACATCTTCCCCGTTCGGCTCTTTTAGAATAAACCCTAGATTACCTTGTTTCGTGCCGTTTCCTTCAATTTCCCCATGTAAGTTTTCAAGATAAATATCTTTTTCCCAATCAAACTTCTCGCCTGTGCTTGATTCCAATAAAGCTACCGGCGCGAAATTTACTTTCTGTGAAGATGTATTTTTGATCTCTACGAATACTTTGATAAAGTCGAACTGTTCCTCATGCGTTAAGGCGTGAAAATAATCAATAAGGCTGTAATCAGGAATTAAATGAATCACTTTCACGTCTTTAACTGTAAGTTGAATTGGTCCAACATTGTATGTCTTGTTTACGATTTTTATTTTCTTTAAAGTAGCTTCTCCCTTTTCATCTACATAATAATCACCTGGTCTTTGTAAATTCTGGTCATCTGTTACCTGCGGGTTTGAAATATATTCGTTTGTCTCTTTTGGTAGCTTATCTTGCTTTGTATCTTTGGTCGACTTATCCATTAGTTCGTTTTTTGTTTGCTGTTGAGTATTTGAATGAGGAGCCTTGTTTCCGTGATCTATATGTTGGCCGCATCCGACAAGCAAAGTTATCAGACTTGTAAGCAAAAATAGTTTTTTCATCATCGTTTGAACCTCCATATGCATATCAAAAAAGTTCCCGTTGCTTGAGTGGGCAACGGGATGGGTGTTCTTTTTCAATACTTTTTTGATCACTACTTATCTTCAATGACAATGTTTTGTTTTCCTTTTCCTAAAATATCAAAGATGATTTTGGCATGATCCGTGTTCTCTATTTGTCCAACGAAACGTTCACTTCCCGGACCGTATGCATAAACAGGAACGTCTTCCCCAGTATGGCCGCTTGTTGTCCAGCCAGTATGTGAACGTTTGTCAAAAATATGTTCGATCGCATCATCGACTCTTTTTACACCTTTATCCTTGTCCGCTTTCCCTTGTTCAGCGGCATCTTTCACAGATTGTATTTCTTCAGCCGTCAATTCCAAATCGATATACTTTTTCAACGTCTCTTCAACATCGGCGCCATTGGCAATCGCTTGTGCCATAAAGTCGGGCGTGCGTTTTGCCGCTTTAATTGGCGCACCGAACCAATTATAAATGCCGTCTGCTCCAATGGAGTAACCACCGGTAGAGTGGTCAGCTGTAGCGATAACAAGCGTATGCTTGTCCTTTTTTGCAAACTCTATAGCCGCTTTGAATGCTTTTTCAAAATCCTCCATTTCACTCATCGCAGAAACAATATCGTTGTCGTGTCCCGCCCAGTCAATCTGGCTTCCTTCCACCATCAAGAAGAAACCATCTTTATCTTTGCTTAAACGCTTAATCGCCGATTTTGTCATTTCTTCCAGGGAAGGAATGTCTTCAGTTCGGTCGATCATTTTCGGAAGTCCTCTTGCCGCAAACAAACCAAGAACTTGTTCGTTTTGATCTTTTAATAATTCATTGCGATTCGTCACATAGCTGTATCCGTCTTTTTTGAATTCTTCCACAAGGTTACGATCCTCACGGATAAATAGATCGGTTCCTCCCCCTAGCAAAACATCGACTTTATGCTCGCCATTGATTAATTCATCATAGTAGTCATTGGCAATAGCATTCATATTTTTACGATGTTCATCATGAGCACCGAATGCTGCAGGAGTTGCGTGTGTAATTTCAGAAGTGGCTACAAGACCAGTTGCTTTACCTGCTGCTTTTGCAGCTTCAAGTACGGTTTTTACTTCTGAACCATCATTATCCACAGCAATGGCTGCATTATATGTTTTAATTCCAGCTGCCATCGCTGTCGCAGCGGAAGCAGAATCAGTTATATTTTCTGCAGGGTCTTCAGGATAAGTCATCTGTTGACCGACAAGATATTTGTCAAACTCTGTTCGCTCAACGAATTTTGTGTTTGGGTTGTCTTTTAAATAACGATATGCGGAAGTATAAGATACACCCATTCCGTCACCAATCATAAAAATGATATTTTTTACTTTTCCATGGTCATAATCTTTCTTTTCTTTTGCATCTGTTTCTGTGACGCTTCCCATTCCTAATAAACTTCCTAAAGCAATGGTAGAAACAACTGCCAAGGGTAAGATTTTTTTTCTGAACAATTTTAAACCCTCCTCAAAAATTTTCAAGAACAATTGTATTGGAGAAATGTTAAGTCTTGTTTAATCGAGTTTAATAATTGTGTAAAAAAGGGAATAATAGGAATTTTGAATCACAAAAGGATTTCTTTTACTTGGTCTTACCCTGTCAAGTAGACAAAATAAAATATCGAAACTTTCTGTTTTACCAGATGGAAATATGAATTTTAACATGTGAATTTGCAAGGTGACAGTTCAGTTGGTGATTTCCATGAGTTTTCTTATGGCTGATAGTTAATTCCTAAGCCAAACCAAATCATTCCCATACAAGAAATGATTAGGATGAAGTGAAGGATGCCGCCTAAATAGGAGTAGAATCGATCTTCTTTTAGGAGGCCAAGCAAGCATATGAGCATTCCGAACAATGAAATCCAAATGAAACTGATATCAAAAACGGGAATCTCCGCTATAATTTGCACATTTAACAAAATAAGCAAAAATATAGCCACCAATGTATTTATATACATGCTCATTGAAAAGTTAACCTTCGCATAAGTGGTGCCCACTCCGGTTATACTGCTCCTAAGGAAAAGCATGGAAAAGGAGCGGAATCAGACATGAAACGGCTGAAAATCACCCATGATCACGGATGGACGCCTCGGAAACTCCGCAAGCAGGAACGGAAGATCAAAAACGCTCATCTCCGCCAACGTGTGATGGCAGTCCACCTTGTCATGGAAGGCTATTTGGGCAAAGAGGTTGCTTCCATGGTCAATGTGTGCCGCCAAACCGTTTCCCATTATGTGTCGCTTTTTAACGAAGGCGGCCTTGAACTCCTGCTTCATCGGGATTTTGCCCCTGGGCGGGAGCCGTTTCTCACCGAAGAACAGCAGGAAGAGATCAAACACCTCGTGTTGACCACGACACCCGCGGAGCTGGGCTGGGACATCGCTTCGGCGTGGAATACGAACATCCTTCAATCCTATGTGTACCACCATTACGGCATATCCATTTCCCGCGAAGCATTACGAAAGCTCTTGCATCGAAAAGGGCTTTCTTGGACCCGGCCGACCTACACGTTGGCGAAAGGAGATCCGAACCGGCAAAAAAACTTCGAGAAACAAATGGACCTGATAAAAAAAACTTAATGGATCCGGATTCCGTCCTGTTGTACATCGATGAAACGCATATCCGGTCGTATCATGTGTTGCGTACGACATGGTCAGAGGTTGGCCGTCAAAAGCAAGTGCCGACGTTCGGCCATCATGCCCACATATCGCTGTTTGGCGCCGTCAACGTCCACGATGGCGAAACGGTTCTTCATCAAGCAGGGGCAGCCAATGCTACAACGTTGAAGATAAAATACATCAGTCGTTTCAAGGAAACGAGTAAAAATTATGGAACGTATGAGGACGAATTTCAGTAACGAAATATCCTAATTAGTTTCATCATACTTAACACTGTAGAGTTAAAAATACTTGGATATATTCGGACAACAAGGCTGAGCCTCAATATCGAGAAAATATCCTAAAATTTACAAATTTAATTAGATATCCTCTTTAATATCAAACTGTTATCAGTCTTAATGTTAAAATTTCGGCAACGCCTCCACCGCATCCGCCAGATCGCTATAGCTGTCTTTTAAGTATCGAGACGTCGTGGCAATATTGCTATGACCTGCGAGTCTCCGCACTTTCTCGATATCGTTGTTCGTCGCTTTTAACATCCACTTACAAAATGTATGCCGGAACATATGGAGCGTGAGCTTTTTATTCGGTAGGATGTAGCTTTCAATCATTCGCTGCATTCCCCTTAGTAAGAATTTCAGTGATCGTTGACTATAAAAGACATATGGAGATGCTGCAACATAAAGTTTCTTTTTTTGGCCATTCCCACTCGAAACGGATCCAGTCCATGATCGACGCATTCGCAGCTGGCATAGAAACTTTTCATGTCGATACATAAAATTTTATTTTTTGGCAGACGAGAAATATCAAGCAACATCGACGCAAGACCCCCTTTTTAAGAACATATGTTCTATTTACGAATATATGTTCTTATATTTTGTTAAAAAAGTCAAGATGTTATTGGGAAAATAAGGTGTTATGATGAAGAGGAGCCATATGTTTATTAAAAAAGACCGGATACATCCGGTCTGGTGCTTATAGTACTTTATATCGGGAATTGCTTGTTTCGTATATGGTTCTGGTGCAAAGAACCTTAGGCTGATTGTAAGTAATTGTCAAACTTAGACATACTGATACTACTAATCTAAAAAAGGGCATGATTAGTATAGAAAAACAAAATTTATCCAAATAAAAACATCATCAGCCCTAAATCATCCATATTGCTCCATAATCCGTAAGTTAGCAGGAAATTCATGTCCTATGTTTTTTGTGAATTTTCTTCGCACCAGAACCGCATAATTCAATACATCCCATATATATGTTATTATTTTTGATAGAAAGATTACTGATAGTTGATAGGAGAAAACAGAATGAAACCACAGGCTTCAGAAGAAATTAGAACTATGGTGAAACCAAAACCAATATTGAAGTGGGCTGGCGGAAAGCAACAAATGCTAGACGTGTTGTTGCCACAAGTACCAAAACAATATAACCGATATATAGAACCGTTTTTTGGTGGAGGTGCTTTGTTCTTTGCACTCACCCCAAAAGACGCAATTATTGCGGATTCTAATCCTGAACTGATAAACCTGTATCGTGTCGTTGCTGACAATGTCGAAGAACTGATTTCAATTTTGAAAGAAATGAAAAATGACGAATCTTTCTATTATGAGGTTCGAGGTCTTGACCCAGATTTACTGTCTCCGGTTGAAAGAGCAGCTCGAACTATATATTTGAATCGGACTTGCTACAACGGATTATATCGAGTGAATCGAAAAGGACAATTCAATGTTCCTTATGGGAAATACAAAAATCCAAAAATCTGTGATGAAGAAAATCTTCGTGCGGCTAGTAACGCACTTCAAGACGTCCTCATTGTTGAAGGCGATTATAAAGACGTTTTGAGAGAACACGCGAGACCGGGCGATTTTATTTTTCTCGACCCGCCGTATCTGCCCGTTGGAAAGTATTCTGACTTCAAAAGATATACGAAGGAACAGTTTTACGAAGAAGATCATATTGAACTTGCCCAAGAAGTTGACAGGCTTCATGAGTTAGGGTGTTATGTAATACTGACAAACTCGAATCACCCTTTAGTTCATGAACTGTATGGAAAATACGCAATTAGCGTTCATAAGACTCGGAGAAACATAAATAGCGACGCTTCAAAAAGGACAGGAGAGGACGTCATGGTAAAGGTCGAACCAAAACAACGTATTTTTATCGTTCCAGAACCCGTCAAACTCCCAAGCCAAATGGACAAATATCCTCCGACTCGTTTTATGGGGAGCAAACAGAACCTTTTAGAACATATCTGGTCTGTTGCTTCTCATTTCCAGTTCGATAGCGTTCTGGATCTGTTCAGCGGAAGTGGCGTAGTTAGTTATATGTTTAAAACTCAAGGAAAGCAGGTTTTCAGCAATGACTATATGGCCTTTTCGCATTACTTTACAAAAGCGATGGTCGAGAATAGTTTTGTAACCTTAACCGATCAAGATATAGAGCTTTTGTTTGATAAGTCAACTCCACGTGATAACTTTGTTTCCGAGACATTCAAGGACCTGTATTTCAACGATGAGGATAATGAGTTTATTGATACTATTCGTGCAAATTTAGACAGATTAAAAAACGAATATAAACGAGCTATTGCTATATCAGCACTAGTCAGAGCGTGTCTTAAAAAACGTCCTCGAGGTATTTTTACTTATACGGGATATCGTTACGACGACGGTAGACGCGATTTAACTCTGACTTTACAGCAACAATTTCTCGAGGCGGTAACACAAGTGAATGGAGCAGTTTTTGATAATGGGAAAATGAGTAAATCTCGTTATGGTGATGCAATGGATTGTCGACAAAAAGCAGATTTAGTTTATATTGATCCACCTTACTACAGTCCATTGTCAGATAACGATTATGTTCGTCGCTATCATTTTGTTGAAGGAATCGCTCGGAACTGGAAAGGAGTAGAAATGCAATGGCATACAAAAACAAAGAAATTCAAGAGCTACCCTACTCCATTTAGTTCCATCAAAGGTGCTCATGATGCTTTTGATCTTTTGTTCAAACGCCATCAAAACAGCATCTTGATAGTATCCTATTCCTCTAACTCGTTACCTACAAAAGACGAAATGCTTGCTTTGATGGCTAAATACAAAAAAAGAGTCGAAGTTGTGTCCATAGATCATAGATACTCGTTTGGCAACCAAGGACATAAAGTTGGAGACAACAACAACCAAGTTCAAGAGTATCTATTTGTCGGATTTTAGGTTTTATCGGGGGAACAATTCATGACGCAAAAAGCATGGTACATCGGCAATACAACTGTGCGCAACGCTAAACGTTTGAAAGATGGATTGAGAGTCCTCTTGAACTCTCCACTGCATGGGAACCTAATCGGAAGAGAAAAAGAGCAGGAGTTTGCCAAACTCCTTCATAATGAAGGTATCGTTTTTGTTAAAAGACTCAATGATTCACCAAGTAGTGATGCCAGCGACGTAGGAAGAAAATGGCGTGCTGCTTTAATGCAGCTTGGATTTATCAAACCCTTTTTTGCAGATGATCCATTTACGATCACTCCAAATGGAATGAGACTCGTGGAATCAAGGACTATGCCTAGTGAACAGGAATGTTTTTTGCGAGCATTACTAGCCTATCAAATTCCTTCAGACATCGAAAGATCTTTTCACGAACCTATTTTTAGCCCGCTTCGCATAGTCCTGGAAATAATAGCTGCGTTAGAACGTCGGGGGTTAGAAGCTGAAATTAGCAAGCACGAGATGGCCTCAATTGTTCAACTAACAACGTCTTTAGAAGAAATTGATGATGTGGTCAATCGCATTGTTAGATATCGTGAGAAACTTGCTACAGCTACTAGTGCAAGGATGAGAAAAGAGTTAATTCGAGAACATCTACAATCAGTTGTAACTGCGAGTCAAAGCGCAAATACGCTTATGGATTATGCTGACTCGAACTTCCGATATTTGAAGTTAACCGGTATTTTTGTAGAAAAGGGAAACAAACTTCGTTTTGCAAGCCATAAAAAAACCATCATTGAGCAAATTCTTGAAGAACCGTACACTCCGATACCAGAAAGTGAGTATCTTGAGACACTTTGGAATGGAGCAAAGCTACCTACCGACAATGCTCCTAAGGCTATCGAGGTGATTCAGACAACAGCTCAGCTTCTCACAGAAAGTGGCCAAACAGTAGAACTTCCTAACCTTGAAGAGATGGGAGTACCTGATCTCTCTCGTTTGCGCCTTGAATTGGAAGATGATTGGTTGAAAGTTCTTGAAAAGCAGTATGCGCAAGATCAGGCTAATCAATGGCAGGATATATTGCAGTATCTTCAAGCCTTAACTCAACCAATTCGACGTAATAGTATAATTCCACAAGGAGAAGGTGCTGCATATTTCGAATGGTCAATTTGGCGAGCCTTTTTAGCAATAAATTCGCTTTGTAATGAGCCGTGGGAAGCAAGGAGATTTAAAGTTGACCAAGACTTTCTGCCATTACATCCAGCCCCTGGTAATGGACCAGATATGATTTTTGAATTCGATGATTTCGTTATAGTAGTTGAGGTCACTCTAACGCAGTCTTCACGTCAAGAGGCTGCGGAAGGGGAACCAGTACGTAGGCATGTTGCGGAAATAGTAGATCACTATGAACAACATGGGAAGCGAGTTTATGGACTATTCCTTGCAAATAAAATCGATACAAATGCTGCCGAAACCTTCCGAATCGGTGTGTGGTATCGACCAGACGATTCGCGAATGGCCTTAAGAATTGTTCCTTTAACCTTAGAACAGTTTATCCATTTATTTGAAACTGGATTCCGAATAAACGGACGATTGGATTATAAATTGTTAGAACAAGTGCTTCGTGACTGTCTCGTTGAAAGCAATAATGACGCTCCAGAATGGAAACGGAGAATACAACAACAAATCGATCGGACCGTACAACGCTTAAACTCCATTACTTAACAAATTGATCAAATCACAAAGAAATGAGAGCAGCAAGAATTGACGTTAGCTCTCATTTCTTCTTTTAATATTACACTTTATTTAAACTTTACTTATACAAAAATGTATACACTTTTCCATAACCAGTGGCAAATACTTCTTCTTTTAGAAAGATATCATCTGCTTCCTTACACCAAATATTTAAATTCGTTTGACCTGGCCGCGATGTATAACTAAATTTTTCACAGTAGATGAAATCATACGTAAGAGAATTATCAGGGACAGTACAATTCTTTAATGACACTGTTTCTCCTTCCCAGGAAGGTGAAACTTGACAAAATACAATATCCCCATTTTCTGAGATAATAAGTATCATCTCTATATCTGTAACAGAAATTAGTCTCGATGATAAGACACTCATAGAAATTCCCCATTTTTTTGAAAAAAACGATATATTGCTTACAAAATTGGATTGAATCCTTTTTAACTGCTTTTCTTCAATCGATCCCGTAGGTAATAACAAACGATGCGCAAAATCGTTTGCATCCCTTTCCCATTGCAGATTAACATATTGATTCCACGGTGTATATTGATTAGAAAGCAACTCTTCTACACGTTCATCCACTAAAACATTAGTTCCATTTGGAAAGGAGTGTTTTAGAAGATGACCGATCTCATGTGCTAACGTAAACTTTTGCCTATTTGTTTCTCGAAAATTACAATTCAGTACAATCATTCCCTTATCAGCCGATTCACTTTTGATAGTAAATGCTTCTATGTTATGAGGTAATTCTACTGTCTTAACCAATATATTTAATTGATCGCATAATTCAAACGGATCAATAGGTGATTGTACTTTTGTTTCTCTTAACAGTGATCTGACAATCATATCATTTGTAAATCCTTCTGGATATTGAAGTTTCTTTATACTGTGATTACTTTTTATTTCAGTATGAAAGGCATGAAGAATTTCCTTCCATACCTCAGGCTTGATTTGGCTGTAGTCTTCATTCATATAACGGTTTGATCGTGCTACCAACTTTAAAGGAATTGGAATATCCTCTGCCAAATCACTTATTTCTTTTGCTGTATTATATAATAAAGCTCCAAGGGGAGACGGAGCATCTACAGAAGAACTAAAAAAAACTCTGGCAATGTGTGATGGTTCAACTCGTTCTTTTATTTTTTTCATTGTCAATAGTTGAAAAGCTAACATACGTGTAGTTAATTTCAAATTATTGTTTGGAATTGCTGACAGCAATTCATTGATAAAATGATTACTAATTTCCTCGCTATTGTTCACTAAACCGATTATCTGTTTGGTAAGAAGGTTCAAAGATCGATCCAGTTCAGGTTTGAGAAAGTAATCTATCTGCTCTATTTTACATGTCTGTACTCCTTTTATCATGGTCAAACAAAGATGTAAGATAGTTTCTAAAGATGAATCTCCCCATTTTAATTGTATATCACCTTTGAATCGTCCATAATCAGTTAATATTTTTATCCATTCTTTACGATTTTGAGGGAAACGATTAAATACATAAGCCAGTACTTTATCGTCCTTAAAATCTCGTTGACACCAGATAGTCAATGCCCGTTGAGCGAATCCAATTGGTACAGGAGGATATTTTTCTTTTATTTCTGCCAATAATAAAAAAGCCCCAATTGAAGTTTCTTCTGCATTTGCTGATCGGAAAAGTTCCCACAACAAATCCTCATAAGATACTCCTCTTTCATCTTTTGCAAACCAGCTTGCAAATGGGATTATTCCATAATATATATATGTATATTTACATATATTGGATAATATCTTCTTTTTATCAATAGGATTCTTTTTATTAAAGAAATCATCAATAATTCCTTTTCCTGTTATCATTATTTTCTCCCCTCCTTTCTTACCAGTCTAAGTAAAGCTGAAACAAAACCCCATCATCTACACTTACCATTTTTTTATCACCTATTGTTTGTACTGTATGCTTGCAAGAACGCACAACCCCTCCGGTTTTATATATTTTTCGAAATACACTTTCATCAAGACAAACATATGTAGCGCGGTGTTTTCTATAAGAAATTCCGTGACTTTTTTTCACCTCTTCATGGGTAGCATTATCAAACAATTGCTTGTGTTGGGTCAAATATACACCATCGCCATAATGTGGTTCATCAGTTTGTAAAGTTTCCAACAAACATGATTCACATAAGTTCTTGAATTTTGCTTTAGGTGCGCTCCCGTCATCTATAAATTTTAAAGTATCTTCTTCGTAATAGTAGTACAGCTCTATACCCTTATACAACTCTGTTGCTTCTGCTTTATAGCTTATAGGATCAAGCATATTCAGATCACTTACTTTACCTGTTAATTCTATTTGTTCTTGATCAAAATCTATAGGTACTGTATGTCCACATGCACAAATTTTTGTTTGCTTTGCCAATCTTACTCCCCTCTCTATCTAACAAGTTAATTTCTTTATAATTATTACATTATTTCATCGACTTCTCCCTTATCTCCTTCACAGAAAGGAGAAAAATCTATTGAGGCGTCGGCTTATGATTCAGTAAATGACGAGTTTGGGTCATTCACCAGATTCCCTAAATGAAACACCGTTTTTCGCTGTTTATTCCTTTTCATCAAGCTTCTCCGCAATCATGAATAGCTCTTTTTTCAGCTGCCGATTGAGCTCCACAGGAACGTGGAGCACGGTGTTGGGACCTAGCGTGAAAGAAAAAGGCTCGTTTTCATCGATCAATCGTGCCAAGGAACGCAAGCCGGCGGCCTTGAAGCGACCTTCTAACGGAAATCCAGCCACGCTGCGCATATAAAACTCCTTATTGCTAAAATACCCGTCAATGATTTGCAATGAATCCATCATCGATTGGTTTTCTCCCTTCTGAAACAAATTTGCTTAGGTTAGAACTTCGGCAGCGCCTCGACTGCATCAGCCAAATCACTATAGCTGTCTTTTAAGTATCGAGACGTCGTGGCAATATTGCTATGTCCGGCAAGCCTCCGCACTTTCTCGATATCGTTGTTCGTCGCCTTTAACATCCACTTGCAAAACGTATGTCGGAACATATGTGGAGTTAATTTTTTATTCGGCAGGCTGTAGCTTTCGATCATTCGCTGAATGCCTCGGACCGAAAACTTCGGCGAGCGTTGGCTGTAAAAGACGTATGGCGATGCGGCCACATGCGGTTTCTTTTTCGCCATTTCCGCACGAAACTTCAGCCAATCCTCGAGTTCTGCCAGCAAGATATTCGAGATCGGTACCGTCCGAACCTTCATCCCCTTTCCCACGATCCGAATTCGTTTCATCTCTAAATCTAAGTCCGTCAATTTTAAGTTTGATAACTCCTCTACTCGCAATCCTGCATAGGTAAGCAGGTACACCACTGCACGGTCCCGACGATATTTCTCTTCAGGATCGACTCCCCGGCTTTGCACCGGTTTTTTCCGCATCCGATGCAATAAGTCCTCGAATTCTTCTTCTGTGAGCCACATGATTTTTTCGTTATCTTCATCGGCTGATTTTAAATCCTGGATGTCTTTCATTGGGTTCTGTTCAATCTTATGGTGTTCCACCGCCCACGCATAGAAGCTTCGCAGCGAATTCATACGGCGATTGATCGTAGAGATAGCCAACGGTTTCCCTTCTACCGGATTCAACATTTGCTGAATCCATTTGCGTATGTCGGCCGACGTGACGTAATCGCCTGGACGAAGATGCAAGTCTTTCAAAAACTGATTCACGTCATTGAGATAGGAGATCACGGTGTTAGGAGAAAACCCCTTCTCTTGCAAATATGTTTCATATTCGTGCAGCATCTTTTTCATCCTTTCACTTATACGACGAGTTTAAAAGGATTCGAAGAGCAAATAATCGCTTCGAAAAATAAAATTATATGACGAGTATATCATAAAAAAGACGAGATTGTTAGACATATAATGTATATTATATGTCTAGTTTAATCATATAAAAGAGACAAAGAAAAACCCAGTTTCGTTTTGTCAGATATCGATGAATGCAACATATTGTCAAAGTCTATTATTTTTTCCAAAAATCGTCCGTTTAAAATTCCTATGTTAAAGCCGATGATAAAATCCCCAATATAGCCGGAATAGAATTCCCCACTTACAATAGAACCATAGTGTCAATGAGAGGAGCTATGGTTCATGATTACGAGAGGGGAATTTTTTATGATCAAAGAGATGTATGAAAGGGGAATGAGTATTTCCGATATTGCGAGGGAGTTGGGGATTGATCGAAAAACAGTCCGAAAATATATTCACTCTCCCAATCCTCCTTCCAAATCCAAGCGAAAACAAAGAAAAAGCAAGTTAGATCCATTTAAACCGTATCTTCAAAAACGGATGTTAGAAGATTGAAGAGTTTCTGTGGTATTCCCAAATTAGTAGCAACGTCATAATGTACTGTGTGAATGTCCAGAGAATAAAGGAGAGGTAAAAACAAATTAAAGCGCGGCTATAAAAGTGCGCTTTAATTTGTAAAATTAATTTTTTCCAATAAATAATAAATTATCCTTTTATTATCAGTTATTATAGAAACATCTGTTGACATTCCATTTTTGAGGTAAAGTTTATCACCTTTATAGTTATATAGAGGTTTCTCTTCTATACTAGCTTTAATTAAATGGAATTTCTCACCATTTTGTGTGAATGTGGCATCAGGGTTTATATGTATAATCTTACCCTCTAAATACCCACTTTTGTTATTAGGTAAGTTATAAAAATTATACCTAACTTTCTGTCCAATTTTTAAACCTGATATTTTATTGCTATCTACTAAGATTTCTACCACTTTTTTATCTGTTAAAGGTACTATATCTAAAATTTCAACGCCAGGTTGAAGATGTTCACCAACAGATACATTGTTTTTGATATTTATTTGTCCACTTACTGGAGCTTTAATTTCATGTTTTTTTATTTGTAAATCTAGTAATTTTATTTCATTTTCGATAGATCTAATTTTAGATTTTATTTCTTTTTCTTGAGTATATAATTGATTTGTGAATTCCATTTTTAATTGATTAATTGATAGTTGAACTTTACTCATTTCATTTTTGAAATTATTCCCATAATCCATATTTGACACTTCTTCAATGTTATTTTGAACATCAATGATAGCTTCTTTCAATGCTTCTTCTTCAGCTTCCAAAGAAATAATATTTTCCTGTTTAAGTGCTTCTAGTTCATTTTTTAGAGTAGCAATTTGTTCCTTGTTTTCTTCTATATTTGGGTCCAATGCATTCATTTTATCTGTTATTTGATCACGAAGACTATTATATTTTTGATATTTTGTATCATATACGTCATTATTTAAAGGGAATGGTTTATTGTTTTTTATGGCGGAAATAAGCGATTGAACTCTATTAAGTTTTTTGTTTAATCTACTTTCTTCTTTCGATAATTGTTCTATTTTTTGTTTTTTATTATTTATGACTTCAGAAGACTGTTTCTTTAATGAATCAATTTCATTCATCAACATTTGCTTCTTTGTATGATATAGTTCGTACTGACTTTGAAAATCTTTACCTTCATTTGGTTTAAAAAAATTTTTGTCTTCAGTGATACTTTTAACTAATAATTTGTTTAAACGTAACTCCTCTTGTAAATTGGATAATTCATTTTCTAACGATTGTTTTTGTGATAATAAAGTTTCGCTATTAAGTATAAATAAAGTAGTTCCTTTCTCTACGGTACTACCCTCTTTAAAGTTAATCTGACTTATTTCACCTGGGATTTCGCTTGTTATAGTAGTGGTTCCTTTTGAAGGTCTTACTATTCCTTGAGCTTTAATTACTATTTCCTTTTTCCCGAAATAACTAAATAAAAGAAAAAATGCTATTATAGCAAATAATATGTATATGAATATGATTGATATTGGGCGAGGTTTAGAAACATAAAGTTCCTTACTATCAGTTAATTCTTCCCATTCATAGACATTGTCATTGTATCTCATATTATCTTACCACCATGGTTCAGTTACTGAAGGTATTTGATTTTGCCATAGCTTATAGTAATGTCCTTGTTTGTTCATTAATTCATCATGAGAACCTTCCTCAACTATTTCCCCATTTTCCATAACATAGATACGATCACATCTCATAATGGTACTTAATCTATGGGTTATAAAAATGGTTGTTATATCATCACGCGTATATATATATTCTAATATAGCTTTTTCAGCAGAAGAATCTAAGTTACTTGTTGACTCGTCCATTATTAAAATACTCGGCTGTTTTAGAAATGCGCGTGCAATGGCTAATCTTTGTTTTTGACCACCTGATAAATTTGAAGCATTTTCTTCTAAGATCGTCTCATATCTTAGAGGTAATTTATTAATAAATTCATGAGCTCTTGCGATTTTACAAGCATTAACTATATCTTCCATGCTTGTATTTGGAGGTGCGCTTAACATAAGGTTTTCAAGAATAGTACCACTGAAAAAGAAAGCCTCTTGAGGAATAAATGCAATTTTTTCCCTTAAAGTATTTCTTTGAATATCATTAATATTGATACCATTTATTAAAATTTCTCCTTTTTCGGGAGAATAAAAATTCATAATAAGTTTGACTAGAGTGGACTTTCCTGAACCACTTTCTCCAACAAATGCAATTTTTTCACCTGGATTAATATTGATATTTATTGATTTTAAAACTAAATTTCTTGTACCATACCTAAAATCCACTGAATTAAAGGTAACAGGTGCCTTTATTAGTTCAGGGTTAGTAATTTTATGTTCTTCATTTTCTAATATTTCTTGATCAATATCTAAAATTTCTCCTAATCTTTCAGCAGCAACTGCTGCTGATTGAAGCTTAGGTTGTAAGTTAATTAAATTTTGTAAAGGATCTAAAAAATAAGTTAATAGTGCATTAAAAGTTATAAGTTGTCCAATAGATATACTTCCATCAAGGACTTTTGTAGCTCCAATCCATAATATTAAAGCACCACCTGCAAGTTCTAAGAAACTTTTTAAAGAAGTTTGAAAGGTGTCGATTAATCCATGTTTAAATACTGATTTTAAGTATTTTACAAACTGCTTCTCTGTTTCTGTATTGACTTTATCTACAGAGTTGTATGATTTTACTGTTTCTATACCATTTAACGACTCAACAATTTTAGCAGTAAGTTGAGCATTATTTTCCATTTCTTGTTTATTTATTTTGTCGTAGGATTTAAAAAATCCCCATACTATTGCTATGTAAATCGGAATTAGACACAAAGTGACCCCAAATAATGTAGGACTTTGAAAATAAAGAACTCCTCCAACTATGATAATCATTATTACATCTAAAATAACAGTTAAAGCAGCACTTGAAATAGCGTCGATTACTTTGTTAGCATCCGTAAAACGTGAGATTATTTCTCCGACTTTTCTTGTACCAAAAAAATTTAAAGGAAGTTTTAAAACATGGTTATAATAACCTAACATAATAGATATGCTTAGACGTTGCCCAAGGTAAAGTAATAAATATTGTCTAAATGCTGATAATATTACCTGAAACAAATACATTATTATTAATCCAATAGAGATTATATGTAACGTACTTTTGATACCATTGGGAAGTATTTCATCTATAATTATTTGAAAATAAAAGGCGCCTAAAATACCAAAAAGTGTAATTATAAAAGAGGCAATAATGATATGAGTTAGTAAAGATTTCTGAGCAAATATTACATGCGAAAAACGAGAAAAAGTACTTTGTATTTGATCTTCTTTTTTAAATGTTTCTGAAGGAACCATTAATATCAAAATTCCAGTCCAGATTTTTAAAAACTCTTCAATTTTATACTTAACAATTCCCTTTCCTGGGTCGGCAATAATCATTTTGTCATTTCTTATTTCATGAATAACAACATAATGAAGTAATTTACCATCAATTACTACATGAGCTATAGCCGGTAAAGGGAATCGTTCTTTTAAAGCATCAGGATTAGCTTTTACCCCTTTAGCAGAAAAACCAAGATGTTCTGCAGCTTTGATTAAGCCATAAACATTAGTACCTTTCTTATCAGTTCCTGCAATTTCTCTAATTTTAGAAATTGGTACTTTTAAACCATAATGTTTAGAAATAGTTGCTAAACATGCAGCTCCACAGTCTTTTTCATCATGCTGTTTTACACAAATGTATCTTTTTAGGCTTAACATACCAATTCTCCTAACAAAATCGAATGGGAATAGTTTAAACTATCCCCAATTGATTTACTTTTATATAATTTTTATTTTCCACATTTATTTTTTTTATTTTCTTGTTTTTGATCCATGTAACCAGCGATTCCACCAACTATGAAAAGCCCTCCAGCAATTGCCCAAGGCACCCAACCGCCGTCAGTTTCTCTTAGTTCTTGTTCCGTTAAATCTCTTGCATTTGCAATTTCTAATTTAGACATGCTACCCACTATCCTCCTAGTCTATTAAATTAAAAGTGTCTACCTACCCATCTTCCGACAGCATAACCAGCACCAACGATTGTAGCACCAGCTCCTACATAACCAGCAACTTTAAGGAATCCTGCTCCTACCCCAGCTAGAGCTGGTAAAACTCCTCCGTCAACTTCAATAGATTCATTTAAGTCTAACTCCTGCATATTATTATTTTTTAATACAGATTCTAAGTTTACTACTTTTTGTTCCATTTTCCTCACACTCCTATTTTAAAAATAGTATGTAAGGCGCCTTACAGCTATGGATTATATCATAAAATTTGTAAAAATGTATCATATTTTACATAAAATTAATAATGTATTTGAATATTACAATTATGGATTATATCATGAAATTTGTAAAAATGTAACATATTTTGAAAATAAAAGGCTCTTCACCACAAAATGTACTTGACAATCAGGTTTTTTTCTGATCAAGGGTACAAAAAATGCGAAATTCAAAGATTTGATCACTTTACCAGATTTTCTTATTCAAGGAGAACGAAAAGAGGGAGAACGATGGATTTTTGAACTTTCCCTCCCTCCTCATTGTCCGATCTGCCCGACTTGCTTCGGACGGACAACCAAAATATCATCGAAACGAAAACAATGGATTCATGGCTATGCCAATACGGTCGGTTTATTTTGGATTGAACTTCCCATAGAAAGACGGCGTTGCCAAGCCTGTTTTCTGACGTTCACCGTTTCTTATCCGGGACTTCCGTCTCACAGTATCGCGACGGAATCGTTTCAACATTGGGTCGCCCAGTTATGCATCGGAAAAACGATTCAAGAAGTCGCTCGCTTGTTACAACTCGCCTATACGACAGTAGAACGCTGGTTTTATCAATATGCCCCGGCTCTTTTACCAACATCGAATCCTACAGTAGTATGTGTGGATGAATTCGCTTTCCGAAAGGGACATGATTACGGAGTAGCGGTGATGGACACACAGACTCGGAATGTCCTTTCCATTGCTTCTGGAAAAAATGAAGAAGCCATTGTGGAGGCGCTTCAACCCGTCGCCTCCAAAGTGAAGTATGTTGTCAGCGACTTGGCTCCTGCCATGAGAAAAGCCATTGAAAAGGTATGTCCAAAAGCCATCCATGTTCTTGACCACTTCCATGTGATTCAGTTATTCACCGATGCACTGGAACGTTGTCGCAAATACCTTGCCAAAGGCGGAACCAAACATGGAAGCGTTCGCCGCGTGTGCCGATTGTTAAGCCAACGTCCAGAAAAATTAACAGAAGAAGAGAGACAGGAAGTTCGACAATGGTGCCAAGAAAGTGCTTATTTACGTGATGTCTATCAAGCACTTCAACATTCCGTTACGTATCCAAAAGCCAAACAAGAAAGCAAGCCGAAACTCGTTTGACCCAATGGTTTGACCGGTACCTTTTTAGCGACTGTGCCGCCGTACGCAGTATTGCCAAGGCACTCATCACCCGAAGAGACGCAGTGCTTTCTTGCATCGTTTTTTCTTACTCAAATGGTCCAATGGAAGGAATCAACAACAAAATAAAATTGATACAAAAGGCGAGGATATGGGTATCGAAATATCCAGCGTTTTACTTTGCGTGTCCGTCTAGAGACCTCTATCACATTTTAACGTAAAAATCAAGTACATCTTTTGGTGATGAACCAATTTTTTGTCAATATTTTTTCAAAAAAAAATCAATTAAATTATGTTCAAGATTGGCTCCGTTCCGGGAATAATCATTCAAAAATTCCACTCTTGCAATCTTTTCAACAACTCGAGAGCCGTTTATGGCGAATCATTAAGTTATGATTTTCATAAAATGGCGAAAAATCGTTACCGTTCCAGAGCCCGTTCCGCCTTGTCCAGCCGCCTTATATGCTTGATTCCGAGGGAAGTAATGAAAATCAGCTGATAGAAAAGGTTCAGGAATAACAACAACGGCGCAGGCTGTAAAAAGAATAAAAGAACGTCTTCAAACGGCCTTGTGAATATGATAGCTGACCACAAAAAAATGAAATACGTATATAAAATCCAAATAAAGATATGAAAGGCAATCCGCACAAAAGCATAGAAGGAAAGCCAATTAATTTTCAATTTCTTTAGTTGATCTATTGCATTTTTCCACAAATTCGGCTGATTCAATAGATCAACGATCATCCAGTAGCCGTCTCCAGGAAGCAGCGGGAAAATCGCAAACAGCATTCTAAACATATGAACAATAAGAAAGGACCAAATCCATGGTGAAAGCTGTGCAAAGCATAAGCCGATCACTGATGTTAATCCGCATACAATCAAATCTGCCGTAAAGCCCGCGATGTTGATCCGCATGCGCTGCCATTTTGATAGCTTCCAAGCTTCATTGCAAACAATGCTAAATAACGGGACAGGCCCGGACCATTGAACAGAAATGGAAATGTTCCCTGTACGCGGCATTGTTAATAAGTGCCCAAGCTCATGGATGAGGACTGAAAATGTTAAAACTCCGGCGATGATCCATTGACCTTTTAGATCAGTGACGAGAAAAAATGGAGTGTTGATCATGAACAAAACGGTGCTGATGATCGAAATCAAAACAGCACCTGCGGTAATCCAGTTAAACCATTTACGCTCCAGCCAAGGATTGTAATAGGTTATGAGCGGCTTTTGATACGGCTCAAAATCAGATTGTTTTTCTTCAATAAGGGAAAAGGCTGCATCCTTATCGATGCCTAACTTTTCAAGAAATAGTAAAATTTCCTTCTCCGATACTTCCATTTTATCTGCAATAGAAGATATAGGCTCTTTGTTTGCCAACTGCTCCAACAATTTTTTTGAATAGTTATCTATTTGCAATAAAAGTCCATCCGGTCGTTCAATCCAGTACCGATCTTCTTTTATCTTTCCTATTTTGTATACTAACGGTTTTTGAAATGACTGTGAGTAATTCACAAATACTCCCTCTCCAAACGTCAGTTTCTCACTTTCAGTTTATTTTCCTCTTTAAGAATGGCTTGTTTGATCAAGTATGAAGCCAGCTGGGAAACAATTGAAACAGGGGCAACCCGATCGAATCCTTCGAACATTGGGCTTGGATTACATTCAATGCATATAACAGAACCGTCTGGACGTAGTTTTAAATCAATTCCGCTGAAAATAAGCCCTAATGTTTCGCATGCCTCTATACATAACTGAGCGATCTCTGGCGTTATCTCAAAGGGTTTGACTTGATGGGCGCCTTCACGATAATCAATTCCTTCTCCCTCAATGATAAATGATGCGATGACTTTTCTGTCCAGGACAAATACACGTACATCCTGACCTTGTATGTATTCTTGGAATTGCACCGGTGCTGTGCTCAATGCTTCTAATCTTTCAGGTTTTTTATCTTCCTCTGTCAATAGACGGCACAATGCTCCTCCAGCAACGGGTTTATAGATGACATCGCAGTTATGGCTGAATTCCAAAACTTTTTCCGGATTGCTGGTTACTAACGTTTTAGGAACGGGAATACCTGCTCTTCTTAGACACTCGAGGTGATAAGGCTTTGCAAAATGAATGAGCAGTGTATCAACAGGATTGACGATGAGTCTGCCGAAGTAAGAGGAAGATTTTAACCAAGACAGCCAAGCAGCATATCTCTCCCGCTCCGCCGCATATGCCAAAAATCCATTCTCCTTGATTTGTTCCTTTATTTGAGAAGTATCGAATGCAGGAGTAGGAACAAATAATGCTCTCAAAAAGTAAACGTTCGTTTCCGATAAATCACGGTTTTCATAATGGCTGTCTTCACCCCCAAAGCTTAAGGGGTAGGGGACATCCGGCGAATTATCTAAAATGAATGCTTGGGCGCCTTGTCGAACCAATTCCTTTTGTAAATAAAGACAATGCCTTTCAAATTGTGAACCGATAATACCAACAGATACTTCCGCCATTTCGCACCTCCGATGAAATAAATGAGAATTTTCCGAATTTTAGCGCCCCAGAAAACATTCTCTGGGGCGCTTGTCCAACTTTTAACAAAACCTATTTTATAAAACCGCCTTCTTCGCCAAGTGCATATGTGGTAACAATTGGCCCGCCTTCTTCCCCGATAGCTTGAGTTGTATATCCTCCTTCTTCGCCTAAAGCTAACGTTGTGGCATATCCCGGATCCACAATAGGGCTCACAAATAACGGAGAGCTAGATTGCCTTACTTCCAATTCTTCAATAAACAATTTCTTTTTCATTTTTGACCTCCTAGTCTATTAAATTAAAAGTGTCTACCTACCCATCTTCCGACAGCATAACCAGCACCAACGATTGTAGCACCAGCTCCTACATAACCAGCAACTTTAAGGAATCCTGCTCCTACCCCAGCTAGAGCTGGTAAAACTCCTCCGTCAACTTCAATAGATTCATTTAAGTCTAACTCCTGCATATTATTATTTTTTAATACAGATTCTAAGTTTACTACTTTTTGTTCCATTTTCCTCACACTCCTATTTTAAAAATAGTATGTAAGGCGCCTTACAGCTATGGATTATATCATAAAATTTGTAAAAATGTATCATATTTTACATAAAATTAATAATGTATTTGAATATTACAATTATGGATTATATCATTAAATTTGTAAAAATGTAACATATTTTGAAAATAAAATTAATAATGTATTTAAATAGTCGATATCTTATGTTAATGTTATTGTATAAATAATAAAGATTTATGGAGGAATTCAATATGAAAGTATTGGATTTAATTATCGATTTTGTTAACCGTCAGGATACATTTATTAGAATAGGATTTTATGTAGGGGCATCTTTTATTATTTTATTAGCAGGGTATTTAGTAGGAGGATTTATTGCTAGAATAACGGGGTAGGGGAAAGAAAGATGATTTGGGTTGTTGGTTTGATTTTTTTTATTGTTACTGTATTAAGTATTATCTTTTATTTTAAATGGAATGACAAAAAATATCTGATTTTAGGTGGTATTTCTCTTTTTCTAACCTCTTTTGTTATTGGTTATATAAGTAGTTAGTGGAGTTACAGCTGAAGACAGGTTCCCGATAACAGCTCATACTCAAATTGGATTTTGGCGCCAGATGAAACCGAACCTTGATAGTCCTCACCATAGTCGGCCGGAAGTAAAAAACTGGTAGAGTCTAAGATCCGCAGACGGGTGAAACAAGCGCGATACGTCTCGGTGATGGAAGAGAGTGCCGGACGTTGATGCATCAGGAGAGTAAAAAAGACCTCTTTTAAAAACGCCACGGCACGAGGCGTAAACCGCTGATTCAGTCCTTCATTCGAGAGAGAGCAATCATGCCAGAGCGCCAAATCGGCACACAACCGCTGAAGCGACTGACAGGCGAGCGATCCGTCTCCCCAAGCACATAGCGTCAGAAAGGCTTCCGCTGTTAATGAACGCTGCCGCTGAATGAATCCGACTTTCCGTGCCAGACGGGTCAGTTCTTCAGAGGAGAAGAGTTGACGAATCGTTTTTATCCATGCCTTCATCTTTTTTGCCATCAAAAAATAATCCTTTCCAACGATGATTTTCGTTAGAAAGGATACCATGTTTTTGGCGCTGAAAAAAGATCAAATTCTTAACTTGATGGCTATGGGGAATAACCCTGCTAACATAGACATCCCTATTTTCTTTTTTATTTATTCTCCCCATTTTCAGTTACATCGAGTAGAAGTTTGTCTTGGCGCATTTTTAGGCCGTTGCATTAAAAAAATGCAACAGGCTAAAAATGCGTTTTATTTTTTACCTCCTTCCCAAGTACGCTCCTTCCTTTGCCTCACCCCATTATAATTTTTGCTTGTTAGGCGCGTAAAGGGTCTGCGCTCTTCGGACGGCTTGGGGAAGCCAAGTCGGCTAACCAAGCCTAAGAAGCATCGCTTTTAAGGCTTGCTAAGTCATTGGGCTTCCCACAAGCCGTCAACGAATCGCTTGATACTTCGTATGCTCCACTTCGTTCCGCACCCTTCTACCCACCTTCGCGCAAAAATTCCCCCACCGGCAAACAAAGAAAGGAGTGTTCAACCATGGAAAAAATCTACGAAATCCAACGCATCAAACAAATCGTTCAGGAGGTGGAAGAGCGATACAAAATCCGTTGTCCGGAGGATGCAGCAAAAGTGGCAGCACACTTCATCGGCGACGACGACAGAGAAGTGTTCTTCGTTATGTGCCTCAATACCAAAAACGAAGTCGTTGCCGTTCATCGCTGCCATATCGGTTCTCTCAACGCATCCATCGTTCACCCAAGAGAAGTCTTTAAGGCAGCAATCCTCAATAACTCAGCTAGCATCATCGTCGCACATCAGCATCCAAGTGGTGACGTAACTCCATCGAGAGAGGATGTTGAAATGACGAAACGGCTAGCAGAATCCGGAAGGATACTAGGGATTGAAGTTCTCGATCACCTAGTCATCAACTACAAAGCAGAATACACTTCCCTCAAAGAAAGAGGGTTCTTTTCCTGAAGGAAGGTTTTCCTCCTTCCTTCTTCTTTTTCTTTCTTTCCCTTTCTCCATTTTTGAATAGCATCGAGCTTTTCAAAAATGGGCTGTTTTAAAGCGTTGCAATAAAACAGCCATTTATTTTAGGGAAAATGTTGTGATATACAACATTTTATGCTATTATTGTAGTAACTTACAACAAAGAGGTGGATTAAATGAAAAATACTACACAAAAGATCATCAATCAATTTCCTCAATTAAAACCTTTACTGGATGAATCCAATAAAGAAGTATTGAAAACTTCCTCAACATTAAGTGAGTTAGAAAAGACATTTTTGCAATTAGCTCGATTCTTTGAAAAACCGAATGAGGAAGCATTCTCGCTCCAATTACTATATCAGCACCTTGAAGATGAATGGCTGGAATTTGCGTTGCAACTAATCGCGGAATTCTTCAAGAACGAAACGCATTTAATCAAAAACCCTAACTTCTCGATCATTAAAGACTCCCAGGACTACTACACCCAAAGTGATTTTGCGCGCTATCTAGAGGATAAAGGAATTCATTTCCCCCAAAACAAGATTGCTGTCTATCGCAAAAGAGGAAAGTTTCCAAAGGAAGACTTAGTAGTAGCCGGAACGCCATACTGGTCAAAATATACCGTTGAAAGCTTTGCCAAGCATTTATTGGAGCAACAGAAGAAATGATCAGGGAAAAAATATAGCAAAATTTTGATTGAACAAAAGGGGATACGTTTTAAAAAGCCATAAATGCCCTATAGAGACGCTTTTTCTCTTCCGTATATAAAACCATTACTTTGCAATTGAAGACGCGTTATACGCCAATCTGAGAAGCCGTTTTTTAAAGGGGGGCTGAAAAATTCAGGATACCTCCCCTTTTCGTATTCTGTGAAAGTATCACTCACAAGTCCACTACAAAACCATGAAAACAGAGGGCCAATGCCCTCTAGATGACGAAATACAAATCATTCACTTTTCCTTTATCTTTCATCTTCACCCTTATGTTTTTTGTTTTCTGTTTGTCGATAACGGCCTGAAGATAAAGACTCAACAGCGATTTTCATTTCCTTATCGCTTGTGGCCACGTACCTCCTGGTCGTATCTAAATCACTGTGACCCGCAAGATCGGCAACATAAGTAATAGGAAAACCTTTTTCAATAAGATCATGGCAAAAAGTGTGTCGTAGCACATGCGGTGTAAGTTCTTCAATTTTTAAGTCATGTCGAATCTTATTAAATAAGTTATTCACGCCAGATATGGTTAGATTGCCGCCTTTCTGAGAGACAAAGACTTTATTTGTATTCGTTTCTTTGGTGTTCCTTTCGCTTATCCATAGACTTAGGGCATGTTTTAGATCGCTGTTCATGGGAATACGTCTAGCCTTCCCACCTTTACCATCACGTATATTGATATAACCATTTGCGAAATCAATATCCTCTAATTCCAGCTCTACAACCTCACTGACCCTCATTCCAGCGTGAAGCATACAGTAGATGATTGCTTGATTTCTCGCATAGCGCCACGGATTTTTTTTTTGCTTTTCCTTATCGTCAATGTAATGCAAAAGTTTATTTTTCTCAACACGTTCAAGCCAACGCGGTGATAATGGTGTTTGTTGTTTTTGTACTGAAAGAGAAGAAGCCGGATTATCTTTAATAATACCGGTATCATAAAGATACCGGAAATAAGCCTTCAGGCTCTCAATTTTGTTGTTAACGGTAGAAATCGTGAGTTTTTTCCTTTCCCCTGTTTTTGGATTTTCAATACGCGCAATATTTATTAAATAGTTCTTCCAGTCCTGGAGATCGATAGCAGACACATTTTTGGGATCGAAGGGAACTCCACCCGTCATTCCTTCGTACCATTGTTGAAATTCTTTTAGTACGGTTTTATAGCGACGGATGGTATGTTCACTTTTTCCTTGTTGCTGTAACCAATGAATGTATTTTTCCAATTTCCCTTCTCTCCTTTTGTAATTAATTACCAGATATTCAAAATCTAAAAATTGTGATAATCTATTAGCGGCGGTTTCCTGGCAGGAGTTCGGCATAACGCCGATCTCTAATTTTCCGTTTGAGCGCTCTTAATAATCCAGGAGCCGCCTTCTTCATCTCCATATACCCACATTCATCTTTACCTACCTTTCTATCCCTCTTGCATTCTCAAATAACCTCATTAACTGTCTATCAGGCTCTCTGTTCACAATTGCTTTCTTTAATACATTAACTAAAGGCTGAATGTCAGTAATGGATCGTATTGAAGCACTTAATAATTCTTCACGATCAATTCGGCTCCATTCAAGAGAATATCCATTTTTAAGCGCTAAGGAACGAATAAACTCACGTTGTGTTCTTCCGTTTCCTTCTCGGAAAGGATGCAATACGTTAATCTCGGCCAAATAGTATGCTGCACGTTCGGAAAATTTTTCGAAGTCGTAACCCTTCAAATGCTTTTCATTGGCTAATTCCTTAAACAGCTGTTTCGCCGATTCCTCAATAAACTGTGCATTAGCAAAAGAAAAACCGCCTTTCGCAATGTTTTCATCCCTAATCTTTCCGGCAAAAGGATAAATGTCGCTAAAAAGAAATTTGTGTATTGCTTGTAAGTGTTTTAAATCAAACTTTCCATAAATCGGTTTTAGATATAGCTTTGCCAATCGTTCACCTGTAATAATACGCTCTAATGTTTCGAGTTTTTTAGGATCACGAATATTGAAATTATTGATCAATACTTCGGTCCCTGGATACCAGTATTTTGATTGCTTTGATTGCATCATTGGTTTTCAGCCAACTCTCTTGCTTTTTTTAGAAAGGTTGCTCGGCTAATATCTCCACTCAATGCAGCTTTAATTAGTTTTTCTTCTTCTTCAGTTATTTGCAAACCTTCAAAACTCAACGACGCTTTTACCTCCGGCAAAATTCCTTCAATTTTTTGGTTCATTGTATTCTTTTTCATAACAATCTCTCTCCTTTTAAAAAAATAGCCGAATTATCTTTCGTTTTTCTATTATATATTCTACCGAATTATCTCTCGTTTTTCAATGATTTCTAATAAAAAAACAGAAGATAATTCTTATTATCTTCTGTTTTCAGTAGATGCAAATATATGGTATAATAGAAAGGCAATAGAACGGAAGAACTCAAGGGTGGGTCGGCATTGTACCCCTTCATATGAAGAAAGGGGGTGATGCCGATGACGGTATTTGAAGCGTTAATGTTTGCGATTGCTTTCGCAAGTCTCATCGTTTCAATACTGTCTTTCAACCAAAAGAAATAATCCACCCTTGAGTTAACGGCCGGTCGGGTGGATTATTTCCTCTCCGCTGCCGATCCCCCTTGTAGGGAACCGTTCTATTGCGAAGGACCGAGGGTGTTGCTGCACCGTCGGTCTTATTTTTATTTATATGGAGCTTCTATATATATTATACATGTTTGAATGATGAATGTATAGGTCTATTCGCTCAAAGGTGACTTCGCCAAACTAAAAATCAAAAATGTTGTAACTTACAACAATAGATGTTATAATAATTGTAGTAAGTTACAACAATATAGAGAGGGAGTCAGTATAAAATTAGTGAAAATCCAATTTTATGTAGAAAGGAGAGAAGGCGATTCCTCTCCAACTTTCGCTAACGCTTAGAAGTTGGAGTCTCCTCGCCAAGTTGTGATGAAAACTTGCCCGTACTGTGGAAGTGGGGTACAAAATCACCAACATCGTTATTATTGCGGCTTTTGCAAAATGAAGCTTGATCGAAACGAAGTTCAGGAGAACGGGAAAAGAAAAAATCTCCTTCCTCAACAGCACCCGACGATCGAAGACGCTAAAAAACCCACTCCTGAACTGATGAAACTCTCCACTGTCGAATTGCTTTACCTTCTTAAATTAGCTCGAAAAGAACGATCAGATACGTATAACAACCGGTACATTTTCATTCAGGCGATGAAGCAAGGAGCGAAGGAATTTTCCGATGTAGAACAATACACGTATAAGGAGTATGAGTACTGGACGAGAAAATGCTTTGTCATCGAAAACATCCTTCGCGAACGAATCGGATTCATCCCTAAGAAAATCAATAAAGAGTTTATTCAAAATATGATACAACGGATGCAGCAACCCGTGAAAGACATGAACATCCAGCCTCCCAAAGAAGTGGAGAGGGTGAAATGATCGCCCCTCTCCACTTTTTTAGATGTTGTTGATCGCTGCTTCCAGCTGCTTAATCTGTTCATTCAGTTTTTTCACTTGTTCATCACGTTTTTTCACGTCTTTTTCATTTTTTTGCACCTGTTGCACCTGCATTTTCAAATTCTCGACTTGTTTTTTCTTCATCTCGAAATCCTGGACTTTCTGGCTCAGTTCAGGAGATTCCGCAACCAATTTTTTAGCTTCATCCATTCTTCCCAAATGAAGATATGCGCTTAATAATTGGTTTTCCCGTCTGTCGGTCATTTTCACTTTGTCTTTTAATCGGACTACATCTTCCCATTTCTTATCTAAAAAAGCGACCTCATAATTAACAACTGGATTATCAATTTTACTTTGCAGTGTTCTTAAATCGTCGTACTTTTGATTACTGATTAAGTCGTTCACGACTTCTTCCGCATATTCCGGCTTCAGCTTAATGGCTTTTTCGGGCTGTCCTGTCTCTTCATATAAACTCAACATCACTTTTTGGTCTTTCTTGCTCAGATTATCAAATCCCAATCGCTCCAATTGATCTAACGCTTTTTGTTTGTCTCCCGTAATTGCCTGCCGGTAAATACCGATAAGCTCACTAGATGGAATGACTTCTGTCTGTTCTTGTTTAGCTTTTGCTTCTTCAGGTTTGGAAAAATCAAATACCCCTGTTGAGTTTCCAATGAGAATGACAAAAGCGAGTGCCGAAGCAGAAAGATACACGTATTTATTATCCCAAATCGACTTTTTCTTTTCATATGGTGCCGAAAGATTCGATTTTTTCTTGGAGATACGCCAGACTGGCTGTTCAACAGTAGCAGCCGTTTCTTTTTTCGTGTTCCATTTTTTCTTAAAGGCCTCAAAGACGCTTGGTTTCGGCTGTTCTTTTTTCTCCTGTTCTAACTGACGTTCAATTTCCAAAATCGTCTCTTCTATAACTCTCCCGATTTCACTAACAGATTTTCCGTGTAAAATGTTTTCCGCAAAACGGATGACGATCTCCCGTTGATCGATGAAATCAATTCGTCTTGGTTTCCCCAACACACGATGAAGCGTCGTCAAAGCCAGGATAATCGTTTCTTTTAGTCCGTCCACTACATCTTGCGATACATGAATCGGGTGTTTATCGAACCCAAAGAGGAACGTTTTAATTTTTCCGTCCGTCAAGTCCACAAGAAGGCTATTTTTATCCCATAAAATCGGCGTCTGTTCAATATTTTTCGCCAGTTCGACTAACGAACGAAGATAGTATAACTGTTCCTCAAACGGGAACTGCCGAATATAATGAAAAGCTTTCATTTCCTCTAACTGGAACGTGAAACAGAAGCGATTTCGTACTACTTCGAGGTTGCTCGCAAAGAGATAGTAAGGGGAATCCATTAATTCTTTTCCTTTTTTTCTGTAAGATTCCTCTAATTCTCCTAAATCACTGGCTTCCGTATAGGCGATAGGGATAAAATACCGAAGCTCATTATTTTGTACCTCAACTTCGCCATATTTGTTCAGAGGAAATTGCATAAGTATCACCTCTCTTTATTGGATGTTCAGTTCTTCTTTTACTTCTTGCTGGATTTCTTTCCGATTATATTCATCGTAATAAGCGTCCTCATCTTTTTTCTCCAAGTCTACGCTGTTCAACATTGGCGCGTCCAAAATATAAATTTCTCCGTCTGTTGTTTTAACGAAGCGAATAAACGACTCTAACTCCACATCTTTTGAGGACGTATCAGACTTAACAGTATATTTAATTGGTAATCTTAACTCATGAACATCAATGTATTTATAGTAAATTTCTTCAAATTCATCGCCTAACTGGAAACGATCTCGTCGAAGGATTAATTTGCTGTCTTCTTTCGTACGTTCAACAAATGATGTATATTGCGGGTTTGCAAAAGCAGATTCTGAGTGGATTAATTTTTGTTTACGAGCTTTTTGGCTCAACTCTTTATGAACTTTATTGTTATCTTCATCGCTAAAAATAGAACGCCCGTGAAACTCAGTGAGAAGAACAACAAATTTTTCAGCTTTTTCCTTTGCGATCTGACGATCTTTTCGAGTAAAGACGCTTTTTGCTTTTTCTTTCGAATTGTCTTCTTTCGCCTTTGTTTTTTCCTCTACCTTCGTACTTTGTACTTCTTTTTGATCGTTCTGACATCCAAACAGGAACATCAATGAAACAGCCGTGCCGATTATCATCCATTTTTTCATGTCTATCATCCTCCTTAGCGTCTAGCGTCTCATGGCTACTCTGGCGATGGTTTTCGCTCCTGACATTACAGAACGTGCTGAACCGGTGCTGAATCCCCATTGACCTAAAAGGGATGGCAACGTCACAGCAAGAATGAAAAAGGCGGTTCCGATAAACAAATTCGTTGTGTCACCGAAATACTGCGGTCTCTCAAAAAAGCGTTGCAGCCCAATGGCTGTCGCAATCAACTGCAAGGCCAGCGTGAGAAACGCGCTGATGAATTGTTTGAGCCAGAAATCAAAGAAGTTAAAAGTATCATTGACTTTCGTCACGATGGCGATTGGACCGACAATATACAAAATCGCAACGAGAGCGATTCGATAGAAAAACTGTAGCGCTAGAACCACCAGAATGATTCCGATGACTAAAACAGCGATGAAAGCAAATACCCCAGGAGAAAGCAATATATTGGAGATCATATTTGCTACCATATCCTGAGTTTGAATTGTATCGATAATTTCGGTCATAAGTTTTTCTTGAAAGTTCAAAATCCAATGAACGATGGATTCGTACAAGAACAAGAACACACAGATCACGAAGATACTTACGAGCTTTTCGTTCATGACAATCGGTCCGTCATCTGCTTCCGCCATGCGAAGGCTCATGATTTTTGTCATGCTAAATACGATAAAAATCGCCAATACCGTTTTTGACAACGTGAACAATCCGTCCTGGTATCTTTCATACAACGGATTCTGGATGATGTCTGTTGGAGAAATGATCGTCTTTTTCATGATTTCTTTAATGAATTCCAACGCTGAAACTCCCGTTTCAAAGATAAATTTATAGATATGGCAAGTAACCTGAAATTTTCCGCACTCAATCGTTTGACTGTTTTGATCGTAGTTTTTCAGAATCTCGATATAAGCACTTGACGATCTATTCTCGTCATCTGAGTTTTCCGGTTCTTCAAAGAACATTTTGTTTTTTTCATAAAAATCTCCTGTTTTCGCCAAACTTGACGTTGGAAAGATCACCAAGGACAACAGAAACGCAACGACTAGGACTCGAACAAATTTAGCCAAAGATTCTCCCCCCGATCTCTAGCAAAAGTAAAATGACGATAAATAAGAGAACTGTCCACCCTACCGTCAATCGATATTGATACTCCCGAATTTCTTCTTCCGTCATTTCTGTGCGATACGTGAGGAAAAACTCTCTTTTCTTTCGCTCCACCGGTTTTTCATACAGCTTAAGTACAAAAGAGAAAAAACGATCATAGATAGCGAGTATTTTTTGCGTGATCTCGTATATCTGTCTACGCCGTTCCGGCGTCAGTTTCACTTTTCCTCTCCCCCTTTTCTTTAATTTGCTTGACCAGCTTTCTGCAGCGCTTCTTCGGCTTGTTTCCGTAACATTTCATCCCGGCTGTCTTCAAGCAAAGCCATATCTATATGATCGACTTTCCATTCTCCGGAGTCTTTCACCCAATGAGAGTTGACCGTTAATGTATGAATGTAGTCATCCCCGTATTTATTAGGATCTCCTGTTTCATATCGGACCTGTACGATGGCATACGATTCCGCCTCATCATCTTTATTTTTCTGCTTTTTTGTGAACAGCTGATGAATTTTAAATTCGTTTATTTTCGCCATGTTTTTTTCTGTTGGTTCTCCATACTCTTTCAGGCCAGCTTCATATCGCGCCAGTTGTTCTCCGGTCAGATACTTTTTATGTTTCCCATAAACCAACGCTTCGATAAAATCCTCTGATCGTTGATTCAGCTTTTCGATATCTTGATACTTCTCAATCTTTTCCTTTGCTTCCTGAAGGTCCGTATACAAGAGGAAGCTAAAGCTTCCTGCAATCAATAGAAGAACGATTAACACAAGGTTAGTAACGGTGATTCTCATTCATCTTCCTCCTTCTTTGCTGGCTGGAAGTACGTCATTGGGTCTACTCTTTTACCATAGATGCCGTCTAGCTGAACCTCAAAATGCAAGTGGTATCCCGTTGAGGAACCGGTTGTTCCGCAAGTACCGATCTTCTGTCCTTTCTGCACCGTGTCTCCTACGTCTACATCCACATGTTCCATGTGGCCGTACAAGGTGAATATATCGCCGTGGCTGATAATGACATGGTGTCCGTATCCGCCACCATATCCGGACTTCACGGACACTACAATTTGCCCCCCGTCAGCTGCATAAATTGCATCACCTCGCGAACAAGCGAAGTCTGTTCCCTTGTGGAATTCCGTTCCGCCTCCGAACGGATCACTCCGATATCCAAAATTGGACGTGATACTCATCGAACCGGTAGGCAGCGCGAATTCTCCTGTCCCCATGACTTCGCAGTTCATCGAGAGGCCGCCTAGTTCATTTGCGATATTGGTGACTACTGGCACCCAATTCGCGTTTAAGTTCGAGGGGTCATTATTCGCTCCAATTGGAGCGTACTTTGCCCCAATCTGTTGAATCGTTACTAATCCTTGAGATATATACACTCGATAGAGGTTTCCTGCCATAAAATCGATGCCGTCTTCCAGACTATCAAATACTTTCAGCTTTCCAGTGTTCGGGTCCATAATGCCACCAGGATTGTTTTTGTTTTTCACGGCAGGGGATGTTCCGTATCCTGTTTCATGCAACGCAATGGCGATAAGTAGCACGGGATCAATGCCGTATTTTTCAGCTGCGTTCATAAATACTTCTTTTTTTCCAGTGAATACTCCGGCGTTAGATAGTACTTCTTCAATCCTTGCTTCATCCACTTTTCCCTTCGTACACATTGCTACTCCGCCTGAGATATTGGAGAAGCTCTCTTCTTCCCCGAAAATAGCGTTACTGATGGCACCAATGAGTACGACGATAAACAGAACTCCAGCCCCGATCCAAATCAACGGACTTGCTTTCCAAAGAAGTAGAGAGCGTATGACATCTTTCATACGATCAACTCACTTCCGTTCAAACCATAGTTGTTTTTCAACATCCGTTAGCTGCACTTCCAATTTGATTTTTTTCGAGCCGACAAAATAGATGCCCTTACCTGCTTGTTCGTCTTTTCGCCCCTCAACGACCGTTAATGTCGTTCGTTCCTCTTCAGAAAATTGATGTCCAAGTTCTTTCTCCAAGAAGTTGATTTCTACTTCTTGCATCGGGAGATATAAACGTTGAATAGCTTGTGAAATGACAGCTTCCCCATAGTTTCGTTTATCGTCTTTCGCGGACAGAAAGTCTTTAATCGACTGGGTAGCAGGAGTTACACCGCAATTAAACGACCGCAATACTTTCATCATGAAATACACATATTCCATCGCCAGAGGCACTTTTGGGTCAGCGATGATATGCGCCTCGTCAATATACACTTGTGTTGGATGCCGGTCACCGTTCAAGATGTCATAGTTGATATGAGATAATAAATTGAAGTACACTACTCGTTGTGCTTTTTCCCGGTTTTGGAGGTCAAAAATATCATAAGCAACAAGTGGATTCGACACATCCACGTTGGTATGCCCATTGAACACTTTGGCAAACATGCCTTTCGCATAAGCGTGCAACGTGGTATGGAAGTCCCTTACGTGCTCATACTCTTCAGGGGTTGTTTCCTTGATTTCTTCAAGAAAATGATAGAAGTCTTCCATGATCGGAACGTCCGTTACTGCTAATGCGTTTACGTCTGTTTCTTCCGTGATGCCAAACTTGGCGTACAGCTCAATTAATAACTTCGACAAGACATCTTCCTGCAAATCTGTCATCTGCGGATACATGAGGCGGAACATCGTCAACAAGGTGCTGATTTTAGCGATCAGTGGATTTCCTTCTTCTGTTCCATGTTGATTTTTCGGGATATCAAATGGATTGATGATGTTCCCGCCTTTTAGGCTGATTTTCACCCACTCACCGCCAAGTGTACGAAATACCTCCCCGAATTCTCCTTTCGGGTCGATCACAATGATTCTTCGTCCTAACATGTACTTCCGCATCATATCTTGAAAAATGTAAGTGGATTTCCCAGAACCGGAAATCCCAATGACAAATTCATGGCGGTTTAACAATAAATCATCGTCTACGATTACCACATTTCCGGTTGTCATGTTTCTTCCCTTGATGATGCCTTTCTCGTCGAAAATCTCATTTTCATGAAACGGAAAGAAATAAGAAACGGCTTCCGCATTCATCGGGCGATATGTAAAGTCATATACTTTGTTTTTGCCGATTGGCAAGAAGCTGTCAAAAGCGTCTTTCATTCTTGTTGTTGGGGTTAATGTCTTAGCAAACGGGCCAACAATGGCCTTGACTTGTTGAGTTAGTGCATCTAATTCTTTGAGGTTGCTTGCGACGATGTGAATTAACATTTGGAACATGAACATTTTTTCGTTCTTGAAACTCAGCTGATGAAGCAACATTCTAGCACTGTCGATCTGCGCTTGTGCTTCGGCTTTTCCTGCATCATTGACATATTTGGAATATAGTTTCTGACTGTTTTGCTTAATGCTTTCTGATAGATGTCTCCGCACTTCTGAAGAATCATACTCCATGATGTATTGAATGACGCTGATGTTATCGCTCAAGTCATTCAAGCGTTGAATGTATTCCTGCACAATAATGGATGAATACTCTACAACAACAAGTGTTCGGGTATAGTTCGTACCCGAACGGACATAACTCTCTTTTTCTTCGATACTGTCAGGAGAAAGCAAATTCAAAATATGTTCATTAGCGTTGTAATACGATTCCTCCAAACTCTCTTCTTTCTTTTTTCGGAAAAAAGGAAGTGTAAGTCTCATCGTCCTTCCCCCTGGCTTAAATGATTTTCTCCGTTATTTCTTTCTCCCATCTCTTTTTCATCTCGATATATGTCTCTTTTCCCAGCGTGATTGGGAATGTACTTGTTTTGATTTCCGCATTGACTTGTGCATTTTCGTAGTCAACGCAGGTGTAGATGAGATGGAATAACTCTTCGTTGTTTAAGATTTCTGCTTTCAGCTGAAAGCGACCGCCGAGCATATTCTCGATTTGAGAAACAAGGATTTTTGCCTGTCGATCAAGTTCCTCCAAGACACTGTCTCTGTTCTGCACCGTGAATGGTTTGGAAATAATGACATAACGGTTTCGGGACACCATGTTCTTGGATTTTTGGATGTTGTCAACGAAATTGAGATATCCCGCCGACAACAACTTTTTTGATATATCTCCTTCTTGGGATGTCTTCTCTTGGATGAACATGAAGTAGTTTTTTAGGTTGACTGGTTGTGCGATTTGGCTGATTTGGAGCGTCAGATTTTTTGGAAGGTCGTTGAGGAACGTTTCGTATGCTTGAAAAATCATGCGTTTCTCTTTGTTATTTAGCAACGAAAGATTAATGCTCGACACTTTAATCACTTTAACTAATCGTTTGTCCGTTGTTTCGTAGCAGTCGGAATAAATGTTAGAAATGCCAAGCTGTTCACGAACATCTTTTTCCTTCTTCTTTCCCATCAGATCACCCTTTGTGTAAACAAACAGTTTTTGACGGTTGTTGTACTTGATTCGCCAAACAATCCGGTGTTCGAAGAACGAAATGTTCTTCCGATCGGGATGTTGAATCGTCAGCAACAGCAAGAACGTCGCCCATGGCGCGAGGCAGACAATCACGTTCTGCGAATTAATGCCGATTCCCGTTCGATGGATGATATACAGTGCCACAATGCCAGCAATCAATAACGGAAGGGAGATCAGCACGTCTCGATAACGAATGAAAGAGAGTAAATACTTTCGTGTATCGACGTTTAAGGGCAACTCCACTTTACCCTCTTCTCGCAACTGTTCCTTTCGTTCAGCGATCGACTGTGTTTCGTATGCCAAATTCATTCACCCCTTAGAGGTTGTTTTGGAAGTAGTAAACAATCGGGCGGGCAAGCAAGAACACAATCAACCCAGAGATACACAAAAACAACCCCCGTTTGAACTTTGCTTGATTTTCTTCTCCACCAAATGCCGCCAATAGGCCACAAACAAGAATCCCAATGGCGAACAAAGTGATAAATGTAGACGTAATGTCTCCAAACAAAGAATTCAATAGCCCTCGAAGTTGGTCAAACACAATAATTCCTCTCCTTTCCAAATATGGATTATTTTTTATTTTGATTATATGGAAATTATATCATAATCAAGAAAAAATGTAAATAAAAATAGCGAATTTTCTCGCTATTTTTGTAAATTTCACAAATTGAAATCCTCACAGATTTGCAAAGCGACTAAATGTAGATAAAATTGCCTAGTCACGTTGATGTCACTACTTTTTTTATCTAGCATTTTTCTGGCGAGCGCATTCATGTTTAGATGCAGATATTCTCGTTTCTTTATTTGGAACGGGCGTATCTGCACATTCTTAGCCAAGAGATAATACGAAAACAAGAAACTCATTGCAATAGAGTTAGATTTGCAAAAATCAGTTATTTTTTTTTTAAGCTCCTCGTCCATATTGGTGTTGATATAGTCACGACTTAAATCGTTGTTTTTGGCTTCTGCTAGATCTTCGGAAGAGTCTAGGAGAAACTTTTCACTGTTTTTTTGGAAATAATCAGAAATCAAACATCCAAAAAAAGTTCTTTTTGATAAACCAAAACGATCAATTTGTTCAATTTTTCGCGCCATTTCCTCCGTCAAAAAAATCGTCGTCTGGGAATCAAGATTGATCTTTTCTCTCAACGCTTCCAGTTGCTCGAAACTATATCCTTTTTGCAGAACTTCTGCCAAGGCAAACGCGATAACGTTCCTCTTGCTTGTTCCCATTTGTTCGGCAATCTTCCGAATTAACTCATTGATTTCGCGATTGATGGAGATCGTCAATCTCATACCAATATACCCAACCCTTCGCCTTGAATTTTGACTAACTTTAAGTCCAAAGTTAATCTAAGTATATCAGTTTCCAAATGCATATACAATATTTACCTGTTTAATAGCGTACGAGATCGCATAAAAATCGCTACATAACGCGCCCAAACCATTGTATAATAAGGAAAAACTATGAAGAAGGTAGCTGATAGCGCTATGTCAGACAAAATCGCGTTTTATTCGAAAGACGTGTCGGATAATTTGGAGATTGCCTCGTCAACTTTACGGAAATGGAGCGCCATGCTCGAAGACGCCGGGTACCCGTTTAAGAAGAACGACAAAGGACAGCGTCTCTATTACGAAAAAGATATCGTCGCCCTACGACATTTAAAACGACTCACACAAGACGAAGGAATGTCGCTTGAAAACGCGGTAAACGAAGTCGTTAAGCGTGTCAAGGAAACGGAGGAAATCGCTCAAGAGCTAGACGTACCTAGCGATATGACGCGCTATGACGACAAGCTAGATCAACTAATCGAGCGAATCGAGCGCTTGGAAATGGTGAATCGTCAATTGATTGAAAAGCTCAACGAGCAGCAACGCTACATCAACCAACGACTGGAAGAACGCGACCGAAAACTCATGGAATCTATTCGCGCCATTCAAGAACAGAAGCAGGCCGCGTTGGAGACAGCTGCGACAACGGAGGACAAGACAACGGAGGACAAGGGGACAAAAAAACGGGGATGGCTGTCGAGAATTTTTGGAAAATAGACCTTGTCGCGACTCGAAGATTAGTAGTACAATAGAGACAACATAATAGAACGGGACAAAATAGAAGAGCTTTCGAAGCGCGTTGTAGTCGGATTGGGGGTCCGCTACAACCGTCTGCCGTACTCACCCTACGGCAAACACCTGCTCGAAAGCTCTTGTGTTAACATATTTATGCCTTGTCTTCATTTTAATGCATAAATGTGTTTAACGCAAGAGCGAAACGCCTGGAAATTTTCGTTTTTCCTCCGATGAGAGCGTGTTTGCCTACGTATAAACGTACGGCGGCACGCTCTT
>NZ_JBBOZY010000003.1:0-52249 GCF_038008845.1 Aeribacillus sp. FSL M8-0254
CCAAAAATGTTGAGAAAGATATTCGTTATGCTTTTGCCATATTCGATAGGTTGTAAGTTGCTTCAATAATCTAACGATTTCAAGAATGCTCCATTTCGGAGAATAACGAATCAAAATATGAATATGGTCTTGGTCTATTTCTTGCTCGATAATTTGCCAACCATAACGATTAGATATAGATTCGATTTCGGTTTTAATATCATCACCAACTTTTAATAATAACTTTTTTCGATACTTACAAACAAATATCAAATGGCACAAAAGTAAATGCTTACTGTGATTTTCAGAAATGTATTCTTAAGCAGAAAATGCTATAACACACTAATGAAAATATCCTTTCATCAGTTAGCTCCTTTATGATTCTAAAATGATAGGTTTTCGCACATTTCTACGAAACGATATTTTTTGTATAACTGCCCGGCGCAGCTTCTTCCCTGCATCTTTCATCTCATCTATTTAGATCCCCCTGTTCCACAATCAAAAGACACAATGTCAGATGGCAAAAATCTTCTTTGAATATCGTTAACGGAAACATAAATGCGCCTTGTCACGCTATAGACTGAAAGAAACGGTCAGGCCATTCCATTTTAGGATGGAAATTATAGCGCAAGCATTCTGTAAATATTACGGCATTTACCCATCTGGTTTTATACATAAGCGGTTTTTTATTCAGCCATTCTAATGGATCTACCTCGACTGAAAAATCGGTATATTCCTCAAAAGTGCCTTCAAACCCTTTGGGCCAAAATCTCTTTAATGGGTGGGAAGGTACACGGCCTCCGTTTTTTACATGTTCATAAGTTTCTTTAAGCCAATGAGGCAATGTAACGCCTGTTAGTGGCTCTTTCATGTTTTCCCATCCACAAAAAAGCGAACCATGCTTTCCCCATTCAATTCTAATAATGGCTCTCTGCTGATTACTATGTGCTTCTTTCACAGCATCCTCCGACTTTAAAACACGGGAGTGGAACCAGCACATAACATTGGTCACGACTTCTGTTTTCTGATCATATTCAATCCAAATCTCTTCGTGATCGCACGGTTCATAATCATCAGGAAAATCATAGTCATCTTCCCAAAACAGATGATAGCCGATTATAGGCTTAGTCGGATGATGTACTGCAACAACGTCTTTTAGCGGAAAACATTCTTTTGGATTCATCAACAATATTGGACAAAATTTTTGAATCAGCCGTTCTTCCATTTCAGTAAGCGGGAGCAGCGGATCCATCTCTAATACTTTACGGTACTGTTCTCCTGCTTTGCGTACATGACCATCTAAATGTAAGAACTCTGCCAGCTGTGACACATAACTAACATTATTAGGATCTGCCTTGATTAAAAACTCCAGCTGAGAAATCGCCAATTGATAAAAATCAGCGCCAGAAATCCTTTCCCCCTTAACTAACTCTGTGATTTCCCCATTTCTTTTCTTCCATTCATACAAAAACGTATCTATCAAATGAATGCCCCCCTAAAATTCCTTAGATATAAATGCAACTTAATATTTCGTCTTTTGCACTTTTTATCAAAAGATTTTTCGACTGACGAAGGCAAGTCGATGATTTACCGACAGTCGAAAAAATGGATTACAAGAAGTAGAATTTTCAAATTTAACTTATATATTGCTGATCCCTTAACTCCACTAGTGCGCTTACTTCATTGCTCGTAATGGAATGGACGCCCATCCCTAAAAACCTTTCCATTGCATGAGAATCATCGATCGTCCATACTAAAACGGGAAGACAGCGAAACATAGCATAATCGATTAATTCTTCCCGACATAAGTGATAATTGATGTTTATTCCACAGCACGAGGCAGCAATAGCATCCTGGCAAGTTTCCTTGATAAACGACTCATAATCCCCCTTATAAGTTTCATACAGGCTCACACTTGCATTTAACAAAACTTGATACGGACGGTGACGTTTCTTCAAATGAAACGCTCTTTCCTTGTCGCAGCCGGTTATGATCGTATAATCCCTCATATTATGCTTTTCAACCATTTCAATCATTGGATCGATAACTTTATCTTCTTTTACGTCCAGATTAATTACCCGGTGATATTCTTTGACAATCGGCAAAACCTCCTCCAGCCGAATGATCTCGTTACATTTGGCTAGATGATTCAGTTCCTCAAATAATAAATCTTGAACCCGTCTCATTCCCCTTGGAGTCATGACTTCTTCATCGTGCAAAAGAACAACCACCCCATCCTTTGTAGACCGAACATCCACTTCAATGATATCTGCTCCCGCCTTTAATCCTTCCAATACAGAATGAATGGAATTGGGCGGTGTATTCATGCAGCCGGTATGAGCAGTAATTAACGGTTTTTTCAAAATTATCACACCCGTTTTTTCATAGCTTGATTGTTTTCATTAATTCATCGTGGATTTTTCCGTTGGAAGCGATAAGAGAATCATGAAAAAGTTGATAAGGATTCCCATCTTTATCCGTGACCTGTCCCCCGGCTTCTGCCAGAACTAAAATCCCTGCAGCTGTATCCCACGGATTGAGGCCTTCATGCCAGAATCCAGTAATCTTTCCCGATGCAACCAAACATAAATCCAAGCTTGCCGCACCGAACATGCGAATGTTGCGGCTCTTCCCTGCTAACTTATCGATTTGCTGAATGACCCGAGATCCTGATTGAAAATCACTGGCCTGAAACCCTGTTGCTACAACTGCTTCAGCCAATGTTGACTCTTCTCCAACTCGGATAGGGCGTCCGTTCAAATAAGCCCCAAATGACTTTCTTGCCGCATAAAGATCGCCAGTGATCGGATTGAATACAACACCAATTATAGGTTTTCCGTCCTTTACGACTCCGAGCGAAACGGAGAAATGAGGAATGTTGTGAATGAAATTGGTCGTGCCATCAATCGGATCGATGATCCAGCCATAACCCGAATCATGATTTTTCAGCACTTCATATGCATTGTCCTGACCACAATTCTCCTCCGATAAAATCCAATGGTCAGGATAATCTTCTTGAATTTTTCCACGCAGAAAATCCTCACTCAACTTATCAACCTCAGTCACAAGGTCGAAAGCATTCTTTTTTGGCTTAATTTTCCCTTTGTTTCCTAAGTGGCACTTGATCAATCGACCGGCTTGCAATGCATATTCAATCGCTGCGTCATACAAAGCTTGTTCCGAATCCTGTTTCATTTTTATTGCCATTTTTCTTTCATCCTTCACTCCTGACTATGAAACGAATTCCTTGACTTGTTCTTGATTCGCATGTTCATTTTTCAAACTTCTTCCTGTCGCCGCATCAAACAAATGAATGGCTGAAATATCGGCTGATATTTCGATTTCACGGCCATATTCCATTCTAGTGTTTGGTTCAACAAAAAAGCGAACCTGTTCATTGCCGATTTTTACATTGACGATTTGTGAATGGCCGATCGGCTCAACCATATTTACTGTACCTTTAAAACGGATATCCCCGCTGTTTCCCAATTTTAAATCGTGCGGACGAATTCCAACATTTACGTCTGTTTCTCCACCATGAAAATGGAGGAACTCGCGATCTAATTCAATGGTCATGTTTTGTAAATGAAGCCGTCTGTTCGATAGTTTTCCTTTCAGAAAGTTCATCGGAGGCGTTCCGATAAACTGAGCGACAAAATAATCTTTCGGATGCTTATATAATTCCATCGGCGTACTGTACTGAATGATTTTCCCCTCTTTCATGACCGCTATACGGTCAGCCATCGTCATCGCTTCTTCCTGGTCATGGGTAACCAAAATGGTGGTGATGCCCAATTGTTTTTGGATGCGGGAAATTTCCTCTCTCATTTCAATTTTTAATCTGGCATCAAGATTGGACATCGGCTCATCCAACAACAGCACCTTTGGTTTTTTCACGATGGCCCGCGCCAAAGCAACACGCTGCTGCTGACCTCCAGATAATTCGCTTGGCTTTCGATCTAATAAATGCCCAAGCTGCACCATTTCAGCCGCCTGTTTCGCCCGCTTGATCCGTTCTTCTTTTGGAACTTTCTGTTGTTTCAATGGAAATGCGATATTATCTAAAACCGTCATATGCGGATATAAGGCATAACTTTGGAATACCATGCCGATATTTCGATCCTTTGGCTCTAAATCATTGACAAGCTGGCCGTCAAAATAAATTTCACCGCTGTCTGGTTTATAAATTCCAGCAATCATAAGCATCGTTGTAGACTTTCCGCAGCCGCTCGGTCCAAGGAGAGCAACAAACTCCCCGTCTTCAATCGTCAAACTCAAATTATCAATCGTATTCGTTTTTTTATTGAATGATTTACAAATATTTTTTAACTCGATTTTCATACTCTCTTCCCTCCTCCAACACTTACCTGCATCAATGATTTTTGCGTAAAAATGAAAAACAGTAAGACCGGCAACATATAAAATAGCGATACAGCACTTAATAGCCCGTAATTAACCAAATTTGGATCACTGATTAATCTTTGGAGATAAGAGGACAAAGTGACATTTTCATCACTTAAAATAAACGTGTATAATAGCAAAAATTCAGACCAACCAGATAAAAACGAAAAGATGCTAACCGCGGCAATTCCAGGCTTAATCAACGGAAGCACAATGGTAAACCAAACCTTCAAACGGCTGCACCCATCAATCAGTCCAGCCCACTCTACATCCCATGGCACATCATCAAAAAATCCTTTTACAATCCACGCTGTCATAGGAATTTGCAGGGCTGTTTTCACTAATACAACTCCAAAAAGGGAATCAAACAACCCCATAAAATTCAAAATATAATACACCGCAATAAGCAAAGCGATACTCGGAAAAGCATGCAACAGCAACGTAGTCTTCATTAATGCCTGACGTCCCGGGAATTCGATGCGAGCTAAAGCATATCCGGCCATGACGCCGATGATGACTTCCAAGATAGTAAGGGTGCCTGAAAAAACGAAGGAATTCCAAGTTGCCGTCCAGATACTTGGGAGCGGGCTTCCTCCATGCTCCACGCTCGACCATAAAAACCGCCAGTTTTCTAATGTGAAATGAACAGGGATAAAACCGTATTTCATTTGTTCAAAAAAAGACCTTAACAAAAGCCACAAATACATTAAAATGACTGGCAGTGTAGTCAACCCTAAAACGCCATAAGCAATGATGTAAGGAATGCGCTTCTTCCATTTGGAAACAGGTGTAAGCACACGTTCTGTTTCCGTACGGTAACTGGTTGCTTCCATTTCAACAACCCCCTTCTTATTCGATTCTTGAAGAGCCCATCATTTTTTTCATGCCGAACAATTTCCACATGACAAATGAAAAGATCAATGCAACCAAAACAAGAACGAGCGAAATAGCAGAACCATAGCCAAATTCGAAATTCCGAAAAGCTTTATGATACGAATACAAAGCTAGTACTTCGCTCTCAAATAAAGGCCCACCGTTTGTAAGCAAGAGAATATATTCATAGGATGTAAGCAAAGACAAAAACTGCCATAGTGTCACAGACATTAGCGGCCAACGCACAGCCGGGATAATAATATCTTTAATGATCGACCATTGAGAAGCTCCATCTACGTTTGCGGCGTAGAACAAATCTTTTGGTATGGACTTAATGGCAGAGGAAAAAATAATCATCCCAAACGAAGCTCCAATTAATCCATTGGCTAAAATAACAGCAACCATCGGGTGAGTTGTCAGCCACTCCTTAGGCGGCATATGAAAGAGAGCTCGCAAACTATTTAACACTCCATATTCACTTGGATCAAAAAACCATAACCAAAGAAGCACATACACGACTGGCGGGGAAATTCGCGGCAGCATCCAAATCGTCCGAAAAAACAGACCAACGGATTCTTTTTGAATAAAGTAGGTTGTCAAAATGCCTAAAACCAGACCAAAAAACACATTAATCAATAATGTGAAACCGACGTAAATGACAGTGTTTTTTACAATCAACAAGATATTCGGATCGGTCACAAGCTTTTGAAAGTTCGCCAATCCGTTAAAATCCCACCTCATGGCAGAATCCATACTGGTAAATGCCAATATGGCTATTAATACAACAGGGAGAAAAAAGAAAAGGAAGATCAGAACGATAAATGGACCAAGCATAATGGCGGGCAACTTCCACTTTTTTAAAACAGATCCCACTTTTCTAACCTCCTTTAAAGATGATACCTGGCAAGCATACGCCAGGTACCACCCACCTTTTTATTCAACAATCTTTAACTGATCGCCAAGGTCGTTTTTCAACTGTACTTCTAAATCTTTTAACGCTTCTTTCGGCGTTTTCTTTCCAAGCTCTACTGCTTGAATGGCATCAAATACTGCTTTGGAATACTTAGGGAATCCTTCATGGTTCGGAAGGAATGTCGTATATTCAAGCATGTATGTTACATTTCCCAATGTTTCATTTGCTTTAAAGTCCGGGTGTTCTGCAGCGCTTTTTGTGACAGGAAGATGGAACGTCTTTACATCATGCTCCGCTTGAAGTGCAGAATCAGCCACAAGTTCCAACAAACGTTTCACTAATTCAGGATGTTCTGTTTGCGATGAAACGGTATATACGAATGGGTGAGAAAGAGTAATTGGTTTTCCGCCTTTTTCTGCTGCAGGAATAAGCATCATGCCAAAGTGCTCATTGACCCATTTTTCATCCACTTTGCCCAATTTTTCGTGGAAATTGTCTTGACCCCAGTTAAATACGTTCCAAATGCCGCCGTAGTAGAACAACGCCTTCCCGTTTACTACCGTCTTGTGAATATTGCTCCATTCCATTTGAGTAAGATTGTCAGGTATTAATTTTTTCTGCGCAATTTCATAGTAATAATTCAACTGTTTTTCAACGGCTTTTTTATCTAATACAACTTTATTTTCTTCAGGGTCATATAATTTTCCGCCAAAATTGTAAACCATCACATGAAAATCAGGACCATCTACTGGACGGTGGATAATGCCAAATTGCACCAATCCTTTTGCTTTCGCTTCTTCAGCCAATTTTGTCGTATCATCCAGTGTAAATTCGCCGTTCTTTACTTTTTCCGGAAGATTATTAATTTGTTCTTCGCTCCAGCCAAGCTTTCTCAAAACATCCTTATTGTAGAAAACAGGACGTGCTTCCGTATCTTGCAAAGCCCCCCAAATATGACCTTTATATGTTACAGAATCCCATAGAGTTGGAAATACATCAGAATATTCTTTAGATTTTTTTAGTTCATCTAAAGGAAGTATATAATTTCCATCCGCTAACCAACCGATGTTTTCATGCACTGTCGCATAAATATCAGGCTCTTTTTTGGCCTTGAAAGCTAACATAAATTGTTTGGCATATTCTTCCCAACTTCCTTCAAATAAGTTTGTTTTGACTTTTACTCGAATATCTTTTCCTTGTTGTTTTAATTCTTCATTTAATTTTTCAGCCGCTTTTTCCAGATTTTCAACTCGAGTTATTTCTGGCGCAGCTGTTTGAGCTTCGATCGTTACTACTTTAGGCTTATCCGCATTTGACTCACTTCCAGCGGACTGATCAGTCTTTTCACAGCCAGAAAGAATTCCCATTGCAAGAATGAGCGTAGATAAGACACTTGCTGTAATTTTTTTCATCTTTTTCTCACCTCACACATGTTATTAATTAGGAAAATTCCTATTTAAAGCAGGGGAGTTGAGTATAAACCTATTACCTTATGGGAACGTTCCCACATAATAATCATTAATTTTCACTCTGGAATATAAGTTAAGTTAGTCTGGGAACGTTCCCACATAACATTTATTCCTTTCCATTAAACTAGCTTGTACCCCTTTACACTTTGATTATAAAGTGAAAATATTAAGCCTCTTTTATCAAAATGTTAAAATACTGCAAAAATATTTTAAGATGAATTAACAATTTACTATATCAACGTAAAAAATTCCCCTTACCGAACTTTATGGTTATAATCGATCCAAAACCAAAAAGTTCATGTCGGGGAATAACAATAACTAAGCTTGGAAAAGCGATATGTTACCTAGTAACTATCCTTATCCTTTTTCCAATTTCAGTCTTGATTTACTTGTGGGAAGATCCATTGGTCGATTCCCTTATAACGAGTTTCGGCTCATATTCGATCTTTAGCGGCTGTACATCCTTCTCTTTTTTTATTAATTGATCCAATAAAACAACCGCATCTTCACCCATTTTAACCTTATCAATATGAACCGTGGTCAATGATGGATGGAACATGTTCGAATAATCGATATTATCAAAACCTGCAACAGCTATATCATTAGGTATTTTCAGCCCTTTTTCCAATAGAAACTTCATGGCACCCATAGCCAGCATATCGTTTGTGGCAAAAAGAGCGGTTGGCTTTCTAGCTAGGAAGCGATCCCAAATATCAGACAGCCCTTTATAACCGTCATCGAATGTTGATGTCGGTGAAAAATAAATATCACTCATCGTAATTTCTCCGCCAAGCTCCCTAATACGCTGGCTAAAACCTTTAAAACGCAAGCTATGACTGCGATGATCCTGTGGTCCAGCAATCACGAAGATCCTCCGATGGCCTAATTGATACAAATGGTCGGCAACAAGACTTCCGCCTTTTCTATCATGATTGACAATCTGAATCACATCATCCTTTTCCATTGTTCCATTTACAATCACGTAAGGAACGTTAAACTTGTCGATATAACCAACTACTTCTTGATTAAGCCTGCTGATTAGAATAAGCCCGTCCACTCGTTTTTCCAGCATAAAATCTGCTGATTTTAAAGACACTTCCTTATCCGTTGTGACAAACACGGAATAGTGAAGATTTTTCGCTTTCATAAGAATGGCATCGAGGATTTTTCCATAGAAAGGGTGGGAAGCAATCGGATAGTGCTGCCGGTAGATGATGACCCCAATATTGTTAGTCCGTTGAGAAACCATTGCTCTTGCTACTGCGTTTGGTTTGTACTGCAGCTCCTCAATAGCTTTTAATACCTTCTCTCGTGCTTCCTGGCTTGCAAATCCTTTCCCCGAGATTACCCGCGAAACCGTTGACTTGGAAACTCCAGCCCGTGAAGCAATGTCTAAAATAGTGTAACTCAACGAAACAGCCCTCCATCTGTATATTATATTTTATTTGCGATGGCGTTACAAATTTAATGCATCACTCACCGTGTTACATGTAAGTGTACAGAGTTGGCATGCAATATCTTGTCTACCTTAGATTGTTTGGCACTGTAAAATTTTCAAGACGGACTCGATTTTTTATGTTCATTGATGCATGTATTCCATTATTTTTCTAAACCTTTACGAATTAATTCGTAAACTGCAACTGAAAAATTTTTAATATTGTTCTTTTTTTTGTACTCTTCGATTCTTGTTACTAAATCGACAGGAAATTTAATTAATTTTGGTATACGTTCCATTTTACAATCCTCCTCGGTATATACTATTGACATATATTTTAATTAAGTATATACTTTTAGTATATATTAAAGGAGGTGAAAAATCAATGGTTGTAAATAAAGCATATAAGTTTCGGCTCTATCCGAACAAAGAACAAGAAATATTAATTAATAAAACCTTTGGGTGCTGTCGATTTGTATTTAATCATTTTTTAGCAAAATGGGATAATACTTATAAAGAGGCAGGAAAAGGTTTGACTTATAATTCTTGTTCTGCTCAGTTAACACAATTAAAAAAAGAATTAACTTGGCTAAAAGAAGTGGATAGTATTGCACTTCAATCGTCATTAAAAAATCTTGCTGACGCTTATTCCCGTTTCTTCAAGAAACAAAACGATAAACCACGTTTTAAGTCCAAGAAAAATCCTATTCAGTCTTACACGACAAAGTATACAAATGGCAATATTGCTATTAATGGTAATAAAATCAAATTACCTAAACTTGGATGGATTCGTTTTGCAAAGAGTCGTGAAGTAGAAGGTCGCATTCTCAATGCAACAATTAGACGTAATCCAAGTGGAAAATATTTTGTATCCATTCTTGTAGAAACAGAAGTTCAGGAATTACCTAAAACTGACTCTGCTGTTGGCATAGATGTCGGCTTGAAAGAATTTGCTATTCTTTCAGATGGAACGATTTACTCTAATCCTAAGTTTTTTCGAAGATTAGAAGAAAAATTAGCAAAAGCACAACGGATTCTATCAAGACGTAAAAAAGGTGGCTCTAATTGGAATAAACAACGAATTAAAGTTGCTCGTATTCATGAAAAAATCACAAACGCTAGAAACGATTACTTGCATAAAATCTCCACCTATATTGTCAAAAACCACGACATTATCGGGATGGAAGATTTGTCTGTAAGTAATATGTTAAAAAATAACAATCTTGCTAAAGCAATTAGCGAAGTATCATGGTCACAATTTAGAACGATGTTAGAATACAAAGCGAAATGGTACGGAAAGCAAGTTGTTACCGTATCGAAAAATTTTCCATCCAGCCAGCTTTGTTCGTGCTGTGGCTACAAAAACAAAGACGTTAAAAATCTTGCATTGCGTGAATGGGTGTGTCCTAATTGTCATACCCATCATAACCGAGATATTAACGCAAGTTTAAATATTCGCAAGGAAGCCTTGCGATTAACCGTAGGAACTACGGGGATAGCCTAATCAATTAGAGTTCGGTAGAACTCTGTACTTAGGAATCCACTACGGCTTTAGCCTAGTGGTAGTTCAATTATTGAGTACAAAGCCGTGAAAAAAAGAAAAAGAGAAAAAGCCGGGGATTCGAACGAAAACCCGTTTCCTGAAAATCAGGATACGGAAACAACGAATACGGAAAATAAGGATAATAATAATACTAAAACTAATAATCCTAAGAAGAAAGTAAATAATAATATATATAAAGATTATATTGATGATGATAAGCGAACTTCTTCTAACGAAGGAATTTCGCCTATTTCTCATAACGATGATATGATTAATTTAAATTCCGTCAAACCATATATTGTATGTGTCAACAAACGGTTCAATTGCTTTTCCAGATTCAACACGGACTAACCATTTGGAATGGTCATATTCTTTTGTAGCCATCTGTACTAAAGAGATTTCTTTATGCGAAGGTAAGTAATCACAAGCGTTTAAAAGTATAACACCTAATGATGCCAGATACTCTTGAACGGAATCAATTTCTTTTCCGACAGGGACGGAAAAAGAGATTTCTCCATTGGAAAATTCAATAAGACCTTCTTTAACCTGAACATGAAAGGTTTTATCCATAAAAGAAGTGATCCATTTCATCATGTTAGGTGTTATTTCTAATTTTTCATTACAAAATGGACATGTATAGTGATCTATGAATAATTGACCGAGATCTTCTTTTGCATATGATGTACGGACAGGAAACATTAAATGGTAGTCACCGTTAACTCCAAGAAAATAACCACTTTTTTTCTTCAATTCATTTTCACACGAATTACAACCAATTAGCAATTTTGATTTCAAAAAATCACCACTCCATTTTAATTTTATTTTTTAGATCGACTGGTTGCAAATGGATTTTTAGCCATCCTATCCATAAACTTGACATTTCCAACATTTTTTCCCTAGCAACCTTTCGGGAAAAATGCCTTTATTCAGTTTTCATCTGAGAGGTTCTACAATCGACCTTGAATGAAATTGTGCAGGGTAGATCAAAAAATCCAACCATAGAGACATTGAATAAAATTGCAAATGGATTTGGTATGACATTAGCCGAATTCTTTAAAGATGATGTTTTTCAAAAGGTTATTGAAGAAGAAACTACACCACTTAAACAGACTAGAAAATATGAATTTAAGAACTATATACCCCGAATTATTTGAAGAAAAATATCGAAATTAATAAAAATAACGAAAATTAAATAGATAAAAACACCCAATACACGTGTATTGGGTTCTATTAAAAAGTTTAGGATGATTTATCCATGAAAATTATACCAATTTAATTTTTTTATTTCAAGAACATATGTTCTTTTTTTAATTTTAAAAAATGTTTTATAATATTATCTAGGTACATACAGATCCCGAAAACAAAAAAAGAAGCTCCTTGAAAGGAGCTAATATTGCAAAAAAGTTTTTAAATTTTTGATTGTACATTTCATTTAATAGAGTTAAAATAAAAAATAACTTAATAATGTTCGGGAAAAGAAAAAGAGCCTTAAAGCGTGTATAAAGATGCTGCCAACATCTTTATACCGTTCGTCGTGTCACCCCCACGACAAACACTTGCCTCAAGACTCTTTTGAAATTACTTTCATTCTATTCTTTAATTTTAATACATAGATGAAAGTATTTCAAGAGGTTGAATATTGTCATTTTATGTATTTTGAGCGCTTGTTTGTCGTACCCAAAACACGACAGGCAGGCGCTTTTTCCTTTCCTAAAAAATCAGGGAGGATGATACATAATGACAAAAGTTAGAAAGCTGAAGCGTGTGATCATTAAAGAAGAACTGGTAGCATTAACTGGCAAAGTGGAACATGCTATTGTTTTAAACCAATTCATTTATTGGTCGGAAAGAATCAAAGATGTCGATAATTATCTTAAAGAAGAGATGGAACGGGTTAGAAAATTTAGTGATGGAAGTATTGAAAATACTGAGGAAATAAAAGAAACCCTTTCTAATGGTTGGATATATAAAACAGCTGAAGAAATGAAAGATGAATGTATGTTTGAAAAATCAGTAACCACCATGGAAAGAATCATTAAAGATTTAGTCGACAAGGGATGGATCGACAGAAGAAGAAACCCAAAATATAAATGGGATAAAACATATCAATATAGAGTAAACATAGTCAAAATCCAACATGATTTGCTCCAATTGGGCTATTCGTTAGAGGGTTATAGTTTAGGAGATTTCCTAGAGGATACACATGACGATTCGAAACTTCAAAATGAAGGTTCGAACCTGCAAAATGATGATTCGAAACTTCAAAATGACGATTCGAAACTTCAAAATGAAGCATCAAAGCTTCAAAATGAAGGAGCAATACCAGAGATTACTACAGAGACTACTTCAGATAATATTGTTTCAATTGTTAACAAGGAAACTATGAAATATGTCTTTGAAAATATTTGCCATAAATTCTATCCAGAGTTTGCTCCTGGTCGATGGACTAAAAAACAGTGGATGAAATTGGTTGATAAATTCACAGACGAGCTAATACAAAATAAAGTTTACGAGATAGTTCCAAAAGAAAGATGGGAAAATTACATATTAGGAGCATTGAGAAAGATGGCTCATCACGTTGATTTTAGAAATCCTGAATATAGAGCCAATCTTTTCAATAACATGCCTACAACAAATCATGTTCCTCTTTATAACTGGCTTGATGAAAGAGATATGATCGAAGATGAAGACGATGAACCGTATTGATCTAGACAAATCTTTTTTGTTCTGATTTGTCGTTATTTGTATAAAGGATATCCAGTAATCAATGCTGAATAAGTAATTAATAGCAGTGAATAACTAACCTGTAGTATGTGATGAAATGAGGTGGTGAGTGGTGAAGAAATATTTAACTATAGCAGAGTTGGCGGAACAGGTAGATATTCCAAATAGTACCTGTAGAAGGTATTTAGCTAACTTTGAAACGTTTTTTGTAGCAAAAGGCGGAAACAGAGTAAAAAAATACGAAGAAACAGCTGTCCATATACTAAAACGGATTAAAGCTCTGTATGATGAAGGGCTGGAAACAAACGAAGTTCACAACGTACTTGTGAACGAATTTCCATTGGTGATAAGCACTGATGAATACCAGGGAAACCAACAAATTCCTAAAACTCCCAAGTTAGTAACCAGTGAAGATATAGCCGAAATTATGAACGTTCTTATACAACAAAAACAATTTAAATGTAACCATTAGACGAAATCCAAGTGGTAAATACTTTGTATCTATTTTAGTTGAAACAGAAGTTCAAGAATTATCTAAAACTAATTCTGCTATTGGAATTGATGTAGGATTAAAGGATTTCGCTATTTTGTCTAATGGAACGACTTATGCAAATCCTAAATTCTTCCGTAAATTAGAAGAAAAATTAGCAAAAGCACAACGTATTCTTTCTAGACGTACAAAAGGTAGTTCTAATTGGAATAAACAACGAATTAAAGTTGCTCGTATTCAAATATCTAATAGCTTATTAAATGACAATAAAGTTACCCTCGAAGCAAAAGCACTTTTAACCATCTTTCTGTCGAATAAAGAAAATTGGAAGATACAAATGAAAGAGATCATTAAGCGTTCAAAAAATGGGCGTGACGCTCATTATCGTGCATTAGATGAACTGATAGAACATGGTTATGTTGCCAGAGTAGAGATTAGAAATAAAAGTGGAGTAATTGAAAAAAGAGAATATATATTCTCTGACGATAAAGATGAAGTAAAACAAGAACTTAAAGAAATAAAACATTGGGCTGAAGAAAATGAAAAACAACTGATCGTTACATACTGTGTAAAAAAGGAAAAGAAAAAAAGAACTCGAAAAAAAGATAATGATCCAATTCCTGAAAATCAGGATATGGGGGTTCAACCATTTCCTGAAAATCCGAATCAGGTAAAACAGGATTCGGAAAATCCGAATACGGAAAATTCTAATCTGGGAAATCAGTACATTAAAAATAAAGAATTAAACAATACTAATTTAGATAATACTAATTTAGATAATACTATTTTTAATAATTCTTCTTCTTCTTTTGATAGAAAAAATAATATAGAAGAAACAGAAGAAGAAGAAAAAGAATTAATAATATCCTTGTGTAAAGAAAACATTGCTTATCAAGTTTTATTTGATCACTTACATAGAAAAGGGTTAGAAAAAGATACAATCGCCAATATTATATTAAATTGCCATAAAAACGGTTTAGATATATTCCATATATCTGACGTTGAAGCACAATATGAGTCTATGATGGAAAAAATACTACTAGGGGAAACTATATATGATTTTGCTGTGTACTTTGTAAATGGGCTAAAAAAACGTACTGAACAAGCTAATATTAGTAGAAAATATCAAATGAAAAAATTAGAAGAATATAAGATTGCTATTGATAAAAACATGCGAAGAGAGCCAATTTTTTATAATTGGTTAGAAGAATAATATAGATAAAAACCCCCTTTTTTAATTAAGTATATACTTTTAGTATATATTAAAGGAGGTGAAAAATCAATGATTGTAAATAAAGCATATAAGTTTCGGCTCTATCCGAACAAAGAACAAGAAATATTAATTAATAAAACCTTTGGGTGCTGTCGATTTGTATTTAATCATTTTTTAGCAAAATGGGATAATACTTATAAAGAGGCAGGAAAAGGTTTGACTTATAATTCTTGTTCTGCTCAGTTAACACAATTAAAAAAAGAATTAACTTGGCTAAAAGAAGTGGATAGTATTGCACTTCAATCGTCATTAAAAAATCTTGCTGACGCTTATTCCCGTTTCTTCAAGAAACAAAACGATAAACCACGTTTTAAGTCCAAGAAAAATCCTGTTCAGTCTTACACGACAAAGTATACAAATGACAATATTGCTATTGATGATAATAAAATCAAGCTGCCTAAACTTGGATGGATTCGTTTTGCAAAGAGTCATGAAGTAGAAGGTCGCATTCTCAATGCAACAATTAGACGTAATCTAAGTGGAAAATATTTTGTATCCATTCTTGTAGAAACAGAAGTTCAGGAATTACCTAAAACTGACTCTGCTGTTGGCATAGATGTCGGCTTGAAAGAATTTGCTATTCTTTCAGATGGAACGATTTACTCTAATCCTAAGTTTTTTCGAAGATTAGAAGAAAAATTAGCAAAAGCACAACGGATTCTATCAAGACGTAAAAAAGGTGGTTCTAATTGGAACAAACAACGAATTAAAGTTGCTCGTATTCATGAAAAAATCACAAACGCTAGAAACGATTACTTGCATAAAATCTCCACCTATATTGTCAAAAACCACGACATTATCGGGATGGAAGATTTGTCTGTAAGTAATATGTTAAAAAATAACAATCTTGCTAAAGCAATTAGCGAAGTATCATGGTCACAATTTAGAACGATGTTAGAATACAAAGCGAAATGGTACGGAAAGCAAGTTGTCACAGTAGCAAAAAACTTTCCATCCAGTCAGCTTTGTTCATGTTGTGGCTATAAAAATAAAGACGTTAAAAATCTTGGATTGCGTGAATGGGAGTGTCCTAATTGTCATACCCGTCATGACCGAGATATTAACGCAAGTATCAATATCAAAAATGAAGCCATAAGGCTTCTAACCGTAGGGACTACGGGGTTAGCCTACTAAATATCTGTTCGATAGAACGGAGTTCGTAGGAATCCCCCACTTCAAACAACCCGTAAGGGTGTTAAGTGGTGGGTAGTTCAAGGATGGAAAGGTTATATATTCCCAATACAACAACGGGGGATATGGTTATTTGGTGATTATTCAACATGAGAACAATATGAAAACTTATTACGCTCATTTACAAAAACAAGGAATTAGCAAAGGAACAAAGGTTAGAGCTGGACAAGTTATTGGATACATGGGATCAACAGGACGATCAACAGGGGTTCACCTTCATTTTGAGATTAGAATAAACGATCAACCAGTGAATCCGAGACCATATTTAAAAGAATGGATAGGAGAATAAGATTTGTAAACAAAAAATAAGTGGATCAAATCCTTGTCACATAAGCATTTATAAAGCTTGAAATACAGTTCGTGTAAACAGTTTTGTAAACACTTAAAAGCGTTGAAATATAAGCGTTTTTAAGTGTTTTTTCTAACTTTTTGTATACATTCTATCATTTGCAAGCTGTTTTCCTAGTTTAATTGTAAACATTTTATTTTAGTTTGATCTAAAAGATATTGAAATAATAACAATTTTACATGCTTACAAAACAATAGAAAGGACTGGGTCAACAACCCAACGACTAAAGTCGTGGGCTTGTAAGCCCCGTGTTGACCAGACCAAGGCTTGAAACAGAGTCTACGTTATAGATGTCATGACACGGTGGGGTGCTTCTCCAGCCCTATCCTCTGTCGTGCAAGGTTAAACAAGTGCGGTGGGTAGCACTAGTGCCTTGCACATGACAAGCATCTATAACTTGGTCGAGGAGAATATTACCTGCTTTATGCAGAGGAAAGGGGAAAACCCTATGGTTTTTGTATTAGACACAAACAAACGCCCGCTTGCTCCTTGTCACGAAGCGGTTGCAAGAAAGCTGTTGAAACAAGGGAAAGCGGCGATTTACAAACGGTTTCCATTCACCATCATTTTGAAAAAATCGGTGGATGTGTCAGAAATCAAAACAACATATCGATTGAAAATCGACTACGGAAGTAGACATACAGGATTAGCGATTGTACGAGGGCAGGAAGTAGTATGGTTAGGACAGCTTGACCATCGTACAGACATTAAGGAAAAAATGGATAAAAGACGTGCTTTTCGTCGAGCGAGACGAAATCGAAAAACGAGATATAGGGAGCCACGTTTTCTTAACCGCAGAAGAAAAGATGGGTGGTTTCCACCATCGTTAGAGAGTCGTGTGCAAAATATTCAAACATGGGTAGAGCGTTTAAGAAAGATATGTCCGATTGGATATATCTCGTACGAGAACGTAAAGTTTGATACGCAACTCATGCGAAATCCTGAAATCAGCGGCATTGAGTACCAGCAAGGAACGCTTCAAGGATACGAAGTAAGGGAATACTTGCTTGAAAAGTTTGGGAGAAAATGCTGTTATTGCGGAAAAGAAGGCATTCCGCTTGAAGTCGAGCATATCAATCCAAAATCAAGAGGCGGAACAGACCGAGTAGATAACCTTTGTCTTGCGTGTCGGGATTGCAATGAAAGAAAAGGAAAACAAACCGCAGAAGAGTTTGGATATCCACATATTCAAGAAATGGTTAAAGAAACGTTAAAAGACGCAAGCGCAGTAAATGCCACTCGATGGAAAGTATATGAAGTGTTAAAACAGAGTGGATGCGAAGTAGAGTGTGGAACAGGCGCAAGAACAAAAATGAACCGAATACGATTAGGGCTGCCGAAAACTCACTATTTTGATGCTTGTTGCGTAGGCAAGAGCACACCACTCCAATTGTATTTCAAAACAAAAGAAGTATTGTTTATCAAAGCAAAAGGACGTGGCAGTCGTTCTCGCACAAACCTAGACAAATATGGTTTCCCAAGGGGGTATCTCGCAAGACAAAAATTTTTCTTTGGTTTTCAAACAGGAGACATGGTTAAGGCGGTTGTTTCAAAAGGGAAATACAAAGGAGTGTGGTTTGGCGAAGTGGCATGTAGAAAAAGTGGAAGTTTTGATATCAAAGGCAAAGATGGGAAGCGCATCGCACAAGGAATCAGTTATAAACATATTCAAATTATTCAGCGATTTGATGGATATACTTATAGAAAGGAGGGAACGCAACTTGCGCAAGGTGCAATTCCTCTCCATGCCTAAAGGCAGGAGCTTCCTTGCAAAAGTTTCGTGAAGGTGAAAAAAGAATACTATGTAGCACATACCGTGGAACATAACGGAATCAAGATTCCATACTATCATTTCGTTTATTCTGGGGATTTTCATAGAATTCTTCTGAAACGAAACAGAAAGCATTGTCTCCGTGACGGAACAGATATAAGGGAATTTTTCAATAAGATTTCCTATCATCAATATGATTTCAGTGGAAACTATACCGTTTTTGAAAAAGCAGTTTTGATTACTATTCATAACTTTGAAAACAATATCGAAAGAGATCTCGATAATTTGAATTACAAACCATTAATCGACGGAATTAGAAAGACAGGAATCATAAAAGATGATAGCTGGCAACACTTATCCCTTATGCATTTTGGAAATTTGATTCCAGATGAAGATGAAGATGAACGAATTGAAGTGTACGTTATCCCTCAAAGTTTTTTAGTGGATTTTCTTTTAACAGGAAAAATTACAATTAATCTTTCTGAAAAACATTTTTTCGAAATAACAAATAGGGAAGAAGTAGATTTGATGAAAAAAGAGAGTTTGGGCTTTTGGTAAACACACTTAGAATGGTCTAAATAGTAGAAAAAAATATGGTCAAAATAAGGGTAAAAAAACCTAAAGATCGTTTTCTGAATTTTGACCTTAAAATCAGACAACAATTTTAACCTAAAATGAAGCGTAAAATCGTTGATTTATCAATGTTTTCAACAGTTTTATGTCTTTAAAAAAAGATCAATTTTTGAATGCAGTTTAGTGTAAGGATTCCGAAAAATGAGGAATCTGAAACACTAAACAGACCCACGGAGAGAAGGCATCAAAGAGGAGGAAAAAAATGAGTGAATACAAGTACTATGAGCAATTGAATGACCGAAAAATTAATATACTAGAAGATTTATATAATTATCGAGCCATGACAACGGATCAGATAAAGAGGATATACTTTCCGAATTCAAAGTTCTATGTCAATAAGGTTCTATACCAATTGAGAAAGAGCAAATACATTGCAAGTAACACGCTGAAAGGGAGTAGGAAGAACAAAAAGGGGATCACCTATCACCGATTGACCGAAACGGGAATGGAATGTCTGTTAAGACATGGAGTGAGCGTTGAAGGTCAAGTCCAAAACATGTACGTGAAACCGTCACAACTGCATTATTTATTCTATCATAGAAAATTACGTATTTTCGTTCTTTTATCAAAAAAGCCAGCACCTTTTGACAAGGTACTGGCTTTTGTTGGCGATTTATGAATACTGCTCCTTCACGATTTCCAGTATTCCTTTTTTCATTAAGTATTTTTCTGGCGCCAGGAAGGTGACGGTGACGACACCAGGATGACGGCCGATTTCGATTGATCCAGTAATTGTCGCTCTATTCATCACTTCCGGAACGGAGATATCAAAAAATTTTGCCGCCCGTTCCATTCCGTTCGTTGTCGCTTCATTCAGATTCGCACCGGTTCCGATGAAGGAAATCGGGAGTGATTCCTCAATTTCTGCAACGCCCCACTGCTTTGCAAGTTTCTTTGCTTTCTCTTTTTCTTCACGACTAAATGGTTTGGCTAGATAAGGCAGGTCTTCTTCAACGGGAAGTAATATTGGTCCTTCAATTTGGAGATTTTTAATGACATCCACCTTCAATGTGACGATCCCGGCAACATCGGTCGTATGTCCCGCAATTTCACCATCCCCCTGCATGGCGTGCATGTCGCCCAGGTATACACCGCCACCGGGGACTTTTACTGGACAGATAACGACCGCTCCTTCCCGCACCCGATTAATGTCCATATGACCATCGGTTCGGTCTGCTAATTGTTCTTTTGTGATACCGAATTCATGAGGAGCCTCGATTAGCGCCTGTCCAAAATCACCTGCATTGTGCGAGTCGGGCATCGGTCTTACCGGCATTGTTCCGAGCTGACCGAGAAATGGTCGAATTCTGGCGATCGTGCCAACCATATCGTGGGGCGCAAAGGTGACGATTGGGTTTTGAATAGAGTTTTCCGGTGTGCACATATATGTTCGTCCATCCTGAGCTACCTTTTCCGCAGCTTCCTTGTGTAATGTCACCCCGAGCGTTTTTTCATCATTAAAGACCATTGTGTACGCATGGGTAAACGTGAACGGTGTGATTTCAGCATCGCAGTTTTTACAGTGGATCGCCTTTTCGCCAATGCCTTTAATGACTGTCTCCGGGTTAACGGTTTCGCAATTCGGACATTGGGCCGCGACAAACGGATCGCCTAGAAATCTTCCTTCCACGGGTTTGTCGTTTCCCGATGCAGTGACGATCGATGTGAAGCGAATCGTCTCAATTTTTATGGCAATCGCATCACCCACTTCCGCACCTTCTACATAGACAGGCTTTGTTACCTCATGTCCTCCCTTTAAAGCCGGAGTAATCATCGGTCCCCAGCAACCGGGCGTTGTATTGGCGACAATATACCCACCGTCTTTGACGGCATATTCCATTTTTTCATTCGGGTCTAAAACGCCGTCCGTAAATGTATTGACATATACCGTTTGTTTGACCATGAAATCACTCCCCCTTTTTTTAAGAAATATTTTAATAATAATCCACCCTTGATTGTCGGCTTATGGGTGGATTATGAATTATTCACCTATTCAGTTTGCCGATCCCCTTTGAAGGGATTCGTTCTATTACTTAATACCCTCGAAAGTGTTGCCCGCACTTTCGGGGGTTTGTTATTTCCTATCTATATTATACACATTTATTTATTTTTTATTTTTTTATTCAACTAAATCGAGTAGGAGGGAGCGATTAACTCCCGACCTCTCACACCACCGTACGCACCGTTCGGTATACGGCGGTTCAATTAAGATGATTGACGCAAGTCTTTATAACTTCCGTGAATAGCTGTTCTCTTTATGCCAGTGGTCACTCCACCCTCCAAGAGATCTCCCACGGGATTCACCGCTTCCTCCCTCAAGTGAGGTACTACGTTTTCTGTGTTCATCATGACTCACTGAATGCCAAGGGCTATTCTCTCTTAATTGTTCGGTCCTTCTTAGTAGTTCTAAACCAACTAATACTATGACCTCTGCTGACTTCTGACGGTTCAGCTACTTATCACTAAGTAGGTTATGAAGCGTATTTCACCTATCCGCCAGACCTCCCCGGGTAAGTACATGCACTTTCACACCATCTATCCGCCTCATTTACTCGATATGACCTTCGACAGAAAGAGCTTTGTTTTGTTTGGCAAACTCACTCAATCATACCTAGCCTTATATGAGGTTCGTGTTCCTCGGACCGGTGTTTTGCCTCCAGCTTCCTTCAGATTCCGCGTCACCACGGACACCCTTTCGTTGAGCTAACCTCTACTTCTGTCTTCGGGGTTCGGGTGTAAACTAGCACATTATTTCAGAATCCCTTTTTCAAATTATTTCAGGCGGATTCGGAAATAATGTGCAAAATTTTTGCGGATTGTTCCGGATTTTGCACATTCTTTCGGAACGTTTGCACGCTCTTTCAGATGAAGATTTCCAGCGCGCCTGATGGACCGATGGAAAAGAGAAAGCACAAAAGAGGCCGATTCGGCCCCTTTCGTGCTAATACCCCATTTCCTCTGCGGCCATGCGCACCACTTCTTCGTCAATGGCGTCCTTTTTCAGCTGATACCCGTATAACAGGCACGTCGTGGCCAACGTGTTGATCACCCGAGGCCATCCCCGCGACTGCAGGGCAATCGCCTCTAACGCCGATGGGGTGAAGATCGGGTGCTTCGCCCCGGCCTGTTTCATCCGATGCTTGATGTAGCCCGCCACCTCTTCCTTCTCCAGCGGCCCCATCCGGTATCGCATGATGATCCGCTGGTCGAGAGGGCGGTGCTGATTGAGCCGCAGCTTCCCCTGTAAATGGGGCAGCCCGGCCAAAATCAAGACAAATGGGTTGGTCGAATCCATCTCAAAGTTGAACAAGATCGCGATGTCCTGTAAAAATGCATCCTTCGCTAAATGCATCTCGTCCAAAATGAACACCGGCGTGATCCGCCGTTCATGATACAATCGCTCGATCGCCTGCTGGATTTGGCGGAAGAGGTCTACCTTGCGGTACTTCGGTTCCTCTCCTAATCCCAAGGCCAAACCACGGTAAAAATCCATCACGCCTCCGGTGGATAACGGAAAGTAGACGACATAATACAATGATGGATTCAATGATTCTTTCAGCGCCCGAAGGGCGAACGTCTTGCCCGCCCCCGGCTCTCCGATCAACAGCCCGATCCCCCGGGTTCGTTTCACGTACTCCATCGCCCGCAACGCTTCCTGAAACGGCGCCCCTTGATACGCCTCGGACGGGTCTGTTTCTTTCGCAAACGGCTCCCGCGAAAGGGAGTAAAACGATTTATACACCGTGTTCTCCCTCCTTCGCCGGAATCGCCGCAAACGGGGACCGATGGCGTTTTACATAGGCGTTGTCCTCCAAACGAACCCGAACGGCCTCCGCCACCTTCCTTCCATCTTCGTACACATAGACGCCCCGTTCGTCATAGCGGAGTTCAATCGATTGCCCAATGAACCGGGGCGGCACTTCATACAGCTGCTTGTTCAAGGTGATCGTTCCATCGGCTTTGACCTTGCGGTGCTCCCGCTTCAGAAAAATCGCATCCAGCCAATCGCTATCTTCGATGAACGACACGAGATGCACTTGCGATTGAAACACCTCATGCGGCGTTTTTCCGTCCAGCGAGGCGTGCGGTTTTCGATGATACTCCTCTTCAAGCCACCTCCAAAAGCGCTCGTTCAGCTCTTCGAGCGACTTCGGGGGATCCAACTCCAGCAGCGGATAAAACCGCGTCTGTACGGTGCGGAAGAACCGTTCGATTTTCCCTTTGCTTTGCGGGTCATACGGCTGGGTGTGGATGAGCGTAATTCCCATCTCGGCGCACGCATACTGCAGCACCTCGAATCGATAAATTTTCCCGTTGTCCGAGTAAATGCGCTTCGGCTTCCCGCAACGAAGCACCGCTTCCTTCGTGACGATCCGCAGCCCGTCAAACTTCTCCGAAGGGAAAAACTGCGCGTACGGCACAAACCGCGAGCAGTCATCGATATAGGCGATCAAAAACGTTTTCTGGGCTTTCCCATTGACTCGAATCGTTGGTCCATGGGATAAGTCCCCTTGCCAAAGCTCATTGATCTGGTCATACGCAAAGCGCTTTCGCTCCGGCATGGGCAAGATTTCTTTCCCGACAAGGTTGTGTTTTTTCAACAATCGGTATATAGTAAAATAAGAGATATGGTTTTCTGGGATTTCCCCCTGCTCGATCAGGTGTTCGTAGAACACCGTCACGGGCATGGTGGGATGTTCTTTTCTTAGGGCTAAAATATGATCCTCATCATCGGGCGACAGACGCCTTGAGTGGCCGCGGTCCGAACGGCGCTTCGGCTTTAAGGCGTCAAAGCCCCCTTTTTTGTATCGGGTGCACCAATCGAGGATCGTCTTGGCTGCGATTCGTTTGTCGCCCTGGTGGGGAACATGGTGCACTCGCTCGCTCACCTCTTTCAGATACGTCTTCGGTTCCACCTGCCCATTCACCAACGGAGCGATTAGCCCGTACCGAAACAGGGCAATGTCGTGTCTCATCGACTCATCCATTCGAATCTCCTCCTTGTCTCACTTGGAATCAGGACCGTTCCGGTCCGTCTGCCCTTATCGTACCGGATCGCTTTTTCTCCGTCGATAGGAAAGGTTTGTGGGAACCTCAACTATTTCCAATTTAGGATATGTATGTAAAATCAGGATCCCATTTGATTCGCAAAAGGGTGTCGGAATCCGTCCTCCCACATGTCTCTGATGACCGAATAGAGACCGTGTTTCTCCAACGTCCGGATCCACCAGGAAGCTCGTTCCTTTTCTTTTTTCACGATAGGGCCTATGATCCTCCACCGCCTCGCAAAAAAGCTGTGAAGGCTTGATAGGTTTCGGCAGAACCGTCGGACATAAAAGATGATGCCGTCCTTTGTCGGGAGAAACGGAGCCCGGTTCGTCCCCTCGGTCAATCCCAACTGCTCTTTCACGACTTGCCATATGGCGGACAACGTATACTGAAAATACGGGAGGAGAAAGGAAGGCAGCACACTCACCGTCTTCAAGCATTCCCGACAGCGATACCGGACAATCCAAATGCGATAATCACCATGTGGGGTCAATGCGTTTCGCTCATAGTAACCGTGGCGGTGCAACGGGCGCTTGGCCCGGCAATGCGGACACTTTTTCAGAAGAGGGAAGTCGTTTTCTTTTCCACGCTCTGCATACGTTTGGACGTCAATGCCAAAGTCATGAAATTGAATCACGTCCTCCTCCCCCTCCTATGAACCGATGGATTTTCTCTTCCGAAATAATTCACAAAAAATTTAGCACATTCTTTCAGAAAAGGGGAGAGGGCTTTCTGAAGGAATGTGCAAAAAAATGGCTCTTTTGTTCCGAAATAAAGTGATAATTTACAATTCTTGCTAAAAATTCATTTCGTTCTTTTTTTAAGTAGTTTAAATCTATTGCTAACTTTTGAATGGAATGAGCTAATTCTCCGAGTTCGTCATTAGAGTTTACTGGCAGTGTAACAGTAAAATCCCCTTTACTAATTTGGTGAGTAGCTTCTTTCATTTTAATTAATGGTTTCGTAATTCCTCTTGACAAGAATATGATAATAATAATTGTTAAGATTACAGAAATCCATCCAGTAAGTATAAAATGTTCATTTAATTTTTGAATGAGTAAATGAATAGATGTGGTGTTTTGAAACATATAAACAAATCCTGAAATTTCATCTGTATTACTGATAGGGCTGATTGTAACAATATATGGTTCTTTTTCCCAATTATCTTCTATGACTTTTCCTTCTTTTGGGATATTAGAATTAGAATGTTCACTTAAATATTTTTCAAATAATTGGAGTTGATCAGAAGAACCAAGTACATTTCCTTGTTTATTGGTAACGACAATGTCAGTTTTTGATTCAGATTCCATTAATACTACATGAGAAAGAGTTTCGTTATCAAAGCTTTTGGCTAACACGGAACTATGAGAATTCCCTCTTGCTAAGAGTGAACTTAGTTCTTCGTTTACTCTAGATTCGACTATTCCTTCATGTAGAAAGAAAAACATAAGTGTACTTAATCGAGCATTTTGCATATTTTTTGACCCAAGAGCCATAAGGATTTCAAAGACATAAAAAAGGACTTCACCCCTAAAATGTAGAATTTTTGAAGTGACGAAACAACAAAAAATTCAAAAGGAGGAAGTCACTTTGTATATTCTACAAGAAAGCCTATTTTCCTTTGAAGAACTGCAAAAATTAGAGTCAAAAGAGAAATTACCTATCTTTTTTAGCTCGCTTGATTTACGCCCTTATGCTAAACAGTTGAGAAGTTCTTCACCCCGAGGGGCTGACGGTCATTCCAGAGAAGGGATTCTAAGGGCTCTCATCGCTGCCCCACTCGAAGGCATCGACACCTTTACCGCCCTTCATCATCGATTGGATAAAGACCTTCGTTTCCGTTATCAATGCGGTTTATCGATTGATCGCCCCGCACCGTCTATCTCCACTCTCAGCCGGGTTTTTGCAGCACTTACCAAAAAAAAGCTGGCTGAAAAGATCTTCCTTGACTTGGTACAGTTAGCTCAGGAGGAAGGAATAATTGACGGCAGCCACCAGGCCATCGACAGTGCCGCCATTGATGCCTATGAAAAGAAACAGCCCAAAAAGCGTAGTGAACAAACGGGTAATGCCAATTGGGGCGCAAAATATGATTCCTTCGGCAATAAAATTACCTGGTTTGGCTATAAGATGCATCTTTCAGTCGATACCGCAAGCGAACTGCCAATGGCCATAAAAGTAACCCCTGCCCATGTGAACGATGGAGAAGTCGCACCAGAATTAATCGAGCAAGTGGCAGAGCGTACCAAATCCAAAATTGAATTTCTGATCATGGATGGCGGATATGACCAACTAAAAAACTATGAATCAGCCAAAAACATTGGAGCGCAAGCCATTATCCCGCTCAATTTGCGCAACGAAAAAGAGCCTCCTGAAGGGATTTCTTCCAATGGAACTCCGCGTTGTTCCATGGGTTATGAAATGACTTATTGGGGAGCTGATAAGGACCAGCTCAAGTTCAGATGTCCTCACGCAACCGGCAAAGTGGATTGCCCATTAGGAATGGCAGCCTGTTCATCTTCCAACTATGGAATGGTGGTAAAAGTCGACATCAAAAAGGATGTGCGCCGATATTCCAATCCGCACCGTGATACAAAACGTTGGAAAGAGCTTTACAACGAGAGGACAAGTGTAGAACGCTGTAATTCAAGAATGAAAAGCTACCTTACGGCGAACTCCCTACATGTATGGGGAATTGAAAAAGTAAAGACCCATATTTACCTGAACGCTATTGTATTACTTGTTTCAGCGCTAGCGATGGCAAAGGAAAATAAAGGGAAGAAAGCCGCTTAAAAAAATTCAATGTGAAAAATTCTGCAGGTATGCCCAAAAACAAGATTATTGTAATATTTTGTAAAACAACATGCTGGTAGCTATTTGTCGAGTGCTTTATTTTTTATACTTTTATCCAAAAAATCTAATTTTGCAAAATGCTCAAATATAAAAAAGAGGAAATGCTAGGACATTTCCTCTTTTTATACTTTCTATCCCGAAAATTTAAGTCCATGAAAAAAGCACAAAAAATCCAGGGGGTGTTAACACCAGCAGATTGGTATTTGCTGGAATAAGTCATGTTTATGCACCTGATGGTTACTGTTTCGGTTAACTACGCTGTTTGATTTGACGGCTCTACCATGACCTTAAACCCTAGTGTTTCCAACTTCCGAATCGCTTGTCTGGCGACTTGATGGCGCTTGCGTTCTTCGTAGTAATGTGGACCAAGTTCGATGTAAGTCTGCTTCTTTTTGAGGAGATGGTAGACAATAGTCAGGATGCTATGAGCGACCGCAACCGCTGCACGATTGGCCCCCCGGCGTGCAGCAATACGGTGGTACTGGCTGGATAGATAGGTGTGTTTGGACCTAGCAGCGGCACGGGCGGCTTCCACCAGGGTGCTACGAAGCTTCTGGTTTCCCTTGCGGGTTTTCCCTGACTTTCGTTTTCCGGCACTTTCGTTATTCCCTGGGGCGACTCCTGCCCATGAACACAAGTGAGCTGCCGAAGGAAACTGTGTCATGTCAGGGCCAATCTCAGCCAAAATATGCTCCGCTGTGCGCCGACCAACGCCGGGGATCGTATCTAACCGCTCCAGGTCATCTTCAAAAGGGCGCATCCGCTCCTTGATTTCAGCATCCAGTTCTTCAATCAAGGCATCTAAGTGATCAATATGCTCAAGCTGGGTTTTAAGCATCAGGCGTTGATGAGGGCCGATGAGGCCCTTCAGGGCCTTTTTCAACTCCTCTTTCTTCCGTTTGAGACGGTGCTGAGCCAGTTCGGATAGCACATCGGGGTCAGTTTCACCATTAATTAAAGCCTCGATCATGGCTCGACCCGATTTGCCCAGCACATTGGTCGCCACCGAGGAGAGTTTGATGTTAGCCCCTTCCAGTACCTTCTGGATGCGGTTGATTTCGCGAGCCCGCTCTTCAATCAGGCTGCGACGATAACGGATGAGTTCCCTCAACTCCCGTTGCTGGCGGTCAGGGATGTAACTACCTTGTAGCAATCCATGGCGTAAGAGTCCAGCGATCCACTCGGCATCCTTTACATCTGTTTTGCGACCAGGCACATTTTTGATATGTTTGGCATTGACCACTAAAATCTTGATGTCTTCCATCTCCAACAGGTTATAAATTGGCTTCCAGTAGGAACCTGTACTTTCCATGGCCACGTGAGTGACGCCATGCGCCTTGATCCAGTCTACAAGCATAAGCAAGTCTTCAGTCATGGTAGAAAACGTGCGGATCTCTTGATGATCCGGAGTAATAATACAAGCGACGACGTTCTTCTTATGAACGTCTAATCCACAAACATGAGTATGGATAATGTCCATGTTCGTTCCCCCATGCCTAACATGTAATAAACACAGGCTGGCGGTGCAACGACCATACACGTCATTCTATCCCGCGTGCTTCCCCAGGGAGCAACAGTCTGTGGTGCACCAGGTCGTCGGGGTCTGTCTAATTAACGGGCTCATGGCACCAAGGTAAGACGACCTCGCTGGCCAGCCTAAGATTAAGTATACATGGACGAACTATTTTCATCATCTGCTGGTGCCGCTTTTGCGGCATGGGAGTCTAATAGTAAATAATATTATTATACAGCTGATGTATGAAAATAAAATTTATTACTTTTGTGAATCAATTAAGGTAAGTATATCTTTAGTAATGTTATGTATGATTTTATTAGGAATACTAGATATATTAACCTTTTGGTAATGTTAGAATACGAGAACTTCTGATCATATGGAAATTATAATATTGAATGAAGATCAACAAATTTTTATTTTAGAACACCTAAAGATCATTAAGGAGTAAAGACAAACCATATGTAAATAATACTATTTGAATAAATTGTGTCATTTATGAAAGGAGAAAAATTAATGACAAAAGACGATGATTTAAAAGAGAACAGTAAACATCAAAAGGAAAATCATAATAATGAACATATAGGGCAAGAAAGCCATCAACATCACCATGGACATATGGAACATGAAGGTCAACAGCATCACGATCATGGACATATGGAACATAAGGGGCATCAGCAACACGACCATGAACATATGAAACACAAAGGTCATCAGCATCATGACCATGAACATATGGAACATAAGGGGCATCAGCAACATGACCATGAACATATGGAACATGGAGGCCATCAACAACACGACCATGGTCATTCAGGACATGGAGGTCATGCAGGCCACCATGCTCATATGGTAGAAGACTTTAAGAAAAGGTTTTGGATTGCGCTTGTTTTAGCAATCCCGATTGTATTTTTATCTGAGATGACCCAAATGCTATTTGGTTATCACCTAGATTTTAGCGGACAAGGTACTCTATTATTTATTTTATCCACCATCCTCTTCGTCTATGGAGGTAAACCTTTCTTAGAAGGTGCTTGGGATGAGTTGAAAAATCGCGCGCCTGGTATGATGATGTTAATTTCACTAGCAATTGTTACAGCATATGTCTATAGTTCATTAACTGTATTCTTTATCGATGGCAGTGATTTCTTTATGGAGTTAGCCACATTAATTGTGATTATGCTCCTTGGACACTGGATTGAAATGAAATCAATCATGGGGGCTTCCAAAGCCTTAGAGGAACTAATCAAGCTGATGCCAAAAGAAGCACATAAAATCGATTCCAAGGGTAATATCGTTAATGTCTCAGTAGAGGATTTGCATCCCGGTGATAAAATACTAGTAAAATCAGGTGAAAAGATTCCAATTGACGGTTCTATTTTCGAAGGAGAATCAACGGTCGATGAATCCATGTTAACTGGGGAATCTGTTCCTGTGGAAAAGAAACCGGGTATGGAGGCCATTGGAGGTTCAATCAATGGGTCAGGTGTTTTAAAAATAAACGTTAGCAGAACAGGGAATGATACTTATCTTTCTCAGGTTATTCAATTAGTAAGTGATGCAGAAAGTACGAAGTCAAAAGCACAAGGTTATGCAGATATTGCTGCTAAATGGTTGTTTTATGTAGCTGTGGTCGTTGGTATCATTACGCTTGCTTATTGGGCTACCACTGGTGATTTTGAGTTTGCCTTAGAGAGAATGGTAACTGTTTTGATTATTGCCTGTCCACACGCTTTAGGTTTGGCAGGTCCATTAGTTACTTCCAGATCTACTTCAATTGCAGCGAAAAAGGGATTGTTAATTCGTAACCGAGTAGCTTTTGAGGGGGCCTATAAGGTAAATCGTGTTGTTTTTGATAAAACAGGAACCCTAACAGAAGGCAACTTCGGTATAACAGACATCTATCCGTCCAAAGGCGTAAGTGAAGATGAACTTTTGAAATTGGCTTATTCGGTTGAAACCCAATCAGACCACCCAATTGCTAAAGGAATTGTTAGGGAAGGGAAAGAGCGAAAACTTGAATTGTATGAAGTAAAAGATTTTAAAAACTTAACGGGAAAAGGGTTAACCGCGAATGTGAATGGTGCCGAAGTTTCTGTTATAAGTCCGGGTGCTATGAGAGCTAATCATATATCGTTTGATGAAAAGGTTTATGAAAAATTAGCTGGACAAGGAAAAACCGTCGTATTTGTTGTAAAAGATGATGTTTTACAAGGAATGATTGCTTTAGCAGATATCATCAGAAAATCATCCTTTGAAGTAATTAAGGAACTGCATGATCGCGGTATTGAAACTGTTATGATGACTGGCGATAATAGTCGTGTCGCAAATTATGTCGGTGAACAATTAGGCATTTCTAAAGTAATCGCAGAAGTCCTTCCCCACGAAAAATCGAAATACGTTAGGGAGTTAAAACAAGGCGGTAAAAAGGTTGCAATGACCGGTGATGGAATTAATGACGCTCCTGCCCTAGCTGAAGCAGATGTCGGAATCGCAATTGGTGCAGGAACCGATGTCGCCATTGAAACGGCTGATGTTATTTTAGTTAACAGTAACCCAAGTGACATTCTAAATATTCTTAGACTGTCGAAAGCGACTACTAGAAAGATGTTTCAAAACTTAGTATGGGCAGCAGGCTATAATATCATTGCAATACCATTAGCAGCTGGTATTTTATACAATGTTGGTATTGTCATAACGCCAGCTATCGGTGCAGTTATCATGTCGTTAAGTACTATTATTTGTGCAATAAATGCTCAATTGTTAAAAATTGAATAAAACTTTCATGGGATCCAGAACAATTATGTTGTGGATCCTTTTAAGGAATTTAAGTATTTTGTATATTTTTTAAAATTTCGCAGACTGAAATTGTCAAATAAGCCCTGATATAATTAGAAAAGTCGCTCATCGATTTGAAGAAAACCGGAGGAGAAAACTCTTTTAGAAAATGAAATAATGTTCTGAACTGACGAATGCTTAGTTTAACAAGGCTTGGATATAATACGGTTAATAATAAGAGTTGTATATTTAAGAGCTTTATAATTATTAAAATAAGGAATAAAATTTTTGACTATCATTTAACTTAGACTTAAAATGTTTCCTGTGGCAAATTTTTTGAACCTAATCAAATTTAGGTTAATTTTTTAAAAAGGAGTCCTTTTCATGGTTGACTTTTTTCAAAATTTTAATCCAATAACTCAGGCATTTATGGCTACTTTATTTACATGGGGAATGACTGCATTTGGGGCAGCACTTGTTTTTACAACAAAAACAATAAATCAACGATTTTTAGATGGTATGTTAGGATTTGCTGGAGGTGTCATGATTGCGGCGAGTTTCTGGTCTTTATTGGGTCCAGCCATCGAAATGTCAGATAACAATGCCATAGGACCATGGTTTCCAGCAGCATTTGGATTTTTATTAGGTGGAACTTTTTTATGGGGAATCGATAAGATCTTACCTCATCTTCATCCCAATGCCCCTATTAGCGATGCGGAAGGAATTTATCCAAAAGAAAGAAAAAGAAGTACCCTGTTAGTTCTTGCCATTACCCTTCATAATATTCCAGAGGGTTTAGCTGTCGGAATTGCTTTCGGCGCACTAGCAAATGGAGGTACTGAAGCAACTTTAGCTAGTGCTTTAACTTTGGCACTGGGTATAGGTATTCAAAACTTTCCAGAAGGCGTTGCTGTTTCCATGCCACTAAGAGGGGAAGGAATGTCTCGAAGAAAGAGCTTTTTCTATGGCCAATTTTCAGGTATGGTTGAACCGATAGCTGCGGTCATTGGTGCATTTGCAGTTGCATTTATTGAACCATTATTACCTTATGCATTGAGCTTTGCTGCTGGAGCAATGATATTTGTTGTTATAGAAGAAGTAATTCCAAGCTCACAAGAAAAAGGCAATAAAGATCTCGCTTCTATGAGTTTAATGGTTGGTTTTGTATTGATGATGATTCTCGATGTGGCATTAGGTTAAATTGGTTACTGCATATATCATTTTATAGCTCTTTTCAAAAAATGATTGAATGCTTAATTACTCAAACTTCACAGACTGATATCGCCAAATAAGCCCTGATATAATTAGGAAAGCCATAATTCAATTGTTTAATTTGATTTTTGTATTTTGGTGCGAAGTTTGAGATGTTGATATAAATTTAAATTGATTCCAGCAAATTCTAAAATTAGGAAAAAGGTACTATAATATTTGCACAAATTCTGCACAAACTATTGATAATTTTGACTTTGACTATAAGTATGTTGGAAAGGGTGATAATAATGAAAAAGCAAAAAGTTGTATTAGGGATATCTTCAATGCTATTGATATTCTTATTATCTGCTTGTGCAAACGGCGGTGAACCATCTCAAAACGAAAATGCTGATAATGAAACAGAAACTCAAGAAAACGTAAATAATAGTGAAGAAGAATCAGATTCTACGGGAGAAATGGATCATTCAGAGATGAATCACTCAGGTGGAGAAGTTCCCCAAGGTTTAACAGAGGCAGAAAATCCAACATATCCTGTTGGTAGTAAAGTGATTCTTCATGCTGATCATATGGCTGGAATGAATGGTGCAGAAGCAACAGTTTCGGGTGCTTTTGATACCACAGTCTATTCGGTTACATATACCCCAACAACCGGTGGTGAACCAGTAGAAGATCATAAATGGGTAGTTCACGAAGAAATTGAGAATCCGAGTGAAGAATCATATAAACCGGGCGATCAAGTGGTTTTAAATGCTGAACATATGAAAGGAATGGATGGAGCAACTGCAACAATAGATACAGCTGAACAAACTACGGTTTATATGGTGGATTACACAGATGAAGAAACAGGGGAACAAATAACAAATCATATGTGGGTAACAGAAGACGAACTTTCACCTGTAGAATAAATAAAATTTCGAGTTATTTATAAAGGGGATTGACAAAAGGTCAATCCCCTTTATATATGTGTTTTTCTTATAATACCTATAACTTATTTATTCATGACTATTCCACTTATACCCAACACCCCAAACCGTTTGTAAATATTTTTCTGCTGGAAAACCTGCTTTTCTCAATTTTTCACGTAGATTTCTAATGTGAGAATCAATCGTTCGATCTTCAGTCGATACTTCATACCCCCAAATAGAAGTGATTAAATGCTCTCTTGTAAATACTATATTTTGATTCGTAAGAAATAGAGTAATTAGTCCAAACTCCTTTGGAGTTAAGTTAATATTTATCCCTTTAAATTGTAGCTGGAAAGCATCTTGGTCTAAACTAAGGCCATTAAACTGTATTACTCCATGATTATTTTTCTGTCTGCGTAAAACGGCTTCAATTCTTGCAACAAGCTCTTCTTCATCAAATGGTTTTGAAATATAATCATCTGCACCGCCTTTCAATCCCTTTACTATATCCTCTTTTGAATCTCTGGCAGTAAGCATTATGATAGGTGTATCCCAATGATTTCTAATTTCTTTACAGGTTTCCCAACCGTCCATTTCAGGCATCATAATATCTAACTGTAGTTGAGCAATTTTAATTACAATAATTACCATGTAAAAGAGACAAACAGGGTACCCCTTATGCCACGTGGAGCTGTTTTTTCACGGTATCAATGGGAATATTTTGTTTCGCTGCACGGTAAATGAACTCCACGAGGCTATGTCCTTTTCTCTTGCGCAGAAGATCGAGCCCATCAGAAAAATCGCTGTTCGACTCGAACATGCTGTACACGTAAGCAAGCTGCACCAAGATCCAGTAGCGTTTCACCGCCCGACGTTGACGAACGCGGTACCCATCGAGCTTCAGCTGGTCTTTCGCTTGTCGAAAAAAGCATTCGATCGACCAACGCTGGGCATAGTAGCGCAAGATCTCTTCATCGCTTAGCTCCCGGTCGGTGCTCAAGACGCAGTGAAGATGTTCAGGTGTCATCGGCTGATCGGCTTTCCAAGCCAACAACACAACGGCATCATCGAGACCTTTCAGCGATCCCTCGTAGCGATACACGCGATAACGCTCTTCTCCCACCGTGACGAGATGAGTGTCGTTCGGTTCGATATAGCGGGCAAACTGTTTGGCTTGGATGGCGATGCCTTTTGGATAAAGAACCCGATTCGTCTTGAGCATTGCGATTACGTGGAATCCCTTTTTCAGACAAGCTTCCACGAGCTTTTGCGATGGATACCAAGAGTCCATCAGCACATAAACAGGACGGTGTACATCCAAAGAAGAAAGCATCTCGATCGCGAGTTCCCCCTTGCTTTTCCCAGCCGCCTTGTCGTAGAGGCGGAACGCAAAGGGAAAAGCCTGGGTCATCGTATGAACCATGAGCCAAACGAGAGAATGTCCCCAGATCGACTTTTTCTCTGTGTGAGAATAGTGCCAATCACACCCTTGAATGGCGTGCGTTGCCTGTGACGAAGGCTTGGTTTTTTGGCAAATCGTATCATCGATCGAAACAAAAAGGGGTTGATTCTCCTGTTTGGCGATGCGTTCGACACGACGAAGCATCCACTGTTGAAGTTTGCGAAGCAGCGTCTCTTCATCCCAAGGGCTTTTCGTGAAAAAATGGCTGAGTGTCGTTCGATGATTGGGGTGAAAGCTCCAATGATGAAGATCGGTCAACGTTCCAGAAAAGCCTTTCGTGATCATCGCATCCACGATATGAACGAGATGCTTCATGACAGGTTTTGAAAAATAAAGTGCCAACCCCAACATCGTGAAAAACTTGTGGATTCCTTGATGATGTGCTAATCTATTCATGAGACATGAACCTCCTTGTGAATAATTTTGGTGACACATCTATTCTAATCAAGGAATCGGGTTCATGTCTCTTTTTTTGTTTGGTTGTAAATTTATGTTAGCGAATTTGCTCATCTACAGATGATAATTTACAGTTAGGATTTACAAGAAATTCTTAACTTCATGGAGATAACTGATTGGGAGCCTGCTGTTCCATAATCTTCCTGACTTTCCGATGCGTCTACAAGTTGATTTTAAACATAATCAGGATGGTTTCCTTACATTTTCTGGACTTTTAGAAGCATTTAATAAGACTACCCCTCCAATTATTAATGCTAAGCCAACTAATGTAATGATACTAAATGGGTCTCGCCATAACAGTACACCAATTAACGCTGTTAAAGCTGTGCCCATCCCTGACCAAATAGCATAAGCTAAGCTTAACGGAACTGTCTTAAGACATAATGATAAGCAATAAAATGATAATCCAAAACCAACAATCACTCCAATGGATGGGAATAAATTTGTAAATCCTTCCGACAATTTAAGCATTGTCGTACCAAATATTTCGCTGAAAATGGACATTCCTAAAGTTATATAACCTTTCATACGATTACCTCCGACTCTCTAAGAGTTAATGAGAACTACTGAGTTTCAAAACAATAACTCCACAAATGATTAGAACTAAACCTAAACATTTTTTAAGATTAATACTTTCTTTATAAACGATAACACCAACTAATGCGGTTAAAGCCGTACCTACACCTGACCATATAGCATACGCCGTACCCAGCGGTATTGCTTTAAGAGATAAAGATAGGAGGTAAAAAGCTGCACCATATCCAATTACTACTCCGATGGAAGGGAACAACTTTTTAAATCCGTTTGATACTTTTAGCATCGAGCTCCCAAACACTTCACTTATGATGGCTACTGCCAAAATTACATATGCATTCAAGATGAATCCTCCTATTTTGTCATATTTATTAATTGCTGGAATACTTTTTCACGTAATTTGTCATCCAAGGGAGCTATATTAAAAAGTTCTGAGTAATAAAGACCATCTATTGCTAACCGAATAATAGTTGCTGTTACAGGGTTTATACCATCCTGATCCATTTTGTTTTGCATAAACTGATAAATTTGGGACATATTTTTTAATAAATCTGGACTTAACATAGAAGCAGCAATTATTCCCACATATAACTCGGAGTTATGTTCCAAATCTTTTTTTGTTACCTCAATTAAAGCACGGCACCATTTACCTTTTTCTAATGGGTCTTTCTTAGCCTGATCCTCAATTAGCGTAGTGAATTCTTCGAAAATATATTGTGCTAGTCCTATCAATAATGCTTCTTTATTTGGGAAGTGATATAATAAACCGCCTTTACTGATTCCCGCCTGTGTTGCCACAGAATCCAAAGTTAATTCATTAAAACCATTTTTGAGAATGAATTCTTTTGCAGATTTTAAGATATGCTGACGCTTTATTGTAGCTTTTGATTCCACATGCCTCACTCCTTAAAATAACCGTCTGGACGGTTTTATTATACCGTCTGGACGTTTTTTTTTCAAGACGGTTTTTTTTCAAAACGAAGAAAAGCCAAGCAAGGATCAGGCATGAAGCCTGACTGTAAATTAGCACATTATTTCAGAATCCCTTTTTCAAATTATTTCAGGCGTATTCGGAAATAATGTGCAAAATTAAACTCATTCCATTCCTCACGAAGAATACCCATTCGGATGGAATCATAGTATTCACCATTATAGTAGCGGCATTTTCTCATTCTACCTTCTAATCGCATTCCCAATTTTTCCGCACATCTGATCATTCGTGGATTTCCAGACCAAGTCGTCAGACCCACTCTCTCGATGGTTAGATTTTCAAAGAGATACTGTAGATGAGCAATTTTCATAACAATAATTACCATGTAAAAAGAAACGGGTATTCGGATTTTATGGTGGAAAAGGGCTTATATTCCACCCTTCTCCAATTTCTTAATTAGTGTGGAAAAATCAACACCATAGTTGTCTGTTATGTTGTGGTCTGTCACTTCATACCAATTGAGAGTTTCGTATAATATAGCTTTGCTGAACGCACTCGAATTAAAACGTGGCTTACGTCTCTTATGTAGTTTTTCATTAAAAAGTATTTTGGCTCGTAAGGCTTCAAAGGAGTAACCTCTACCCATTCGTTCTACTTGCCTAATAATACTATTAATGGACTCTGTATAAGCGTTAGTGAGCCTTTTATCGAAGTAGTTGAAGATTTCATCCTGCCAGTTGTCTACAGCTCTAACAAGGTCTTTATATGCGTCTTTAGAGTTACTGGATAAACAACGTTGTCTCCAATATCTATAACGATCCATCCCCTCGTCAGAATCATCTGTATCCCATATCATGTAGAACTCTTCTTTAATTTCATAGGCTTCTTTTAGGTCAGAGCTATTACTTAACCAAGTATCTAAAAGAAATGAGTCTCTTTCATTCAAGTCATGCTTTCGTTTAAGAAGGATATACCTTTCACGCATAAGGGTACGCCTTTCTTTGGCTGTCATATTGGCTCTGAGAGACTTCCTAACATTATCTAATGCTTGATTAGCCATTCGGACTACATGAAACTTATCTACAACTACTTTAGCGTGTGGCAAAACAGTATTTACTGCATCTTTGTAAGGCTTCCACATATCCATTGTGACGTATTCAATGTAATGCCTATCACCAATCTCTGAAAGCCTTTGTATAACAGTATTCTTATTACGATTAGGCTTAATATCAAAGATGGTTTTACGTTCAACATTAGTCAATACAAGACGAGGTTTACGGATAATATGTATTTCATCTATTCCAAGCCATTTAGGAGTCTCAAATTGGTATTCTTGTTCTTTAAATGCTACATAGTCCTTAAAGACGTTTCTTACGGTCTTTTCGTCTACACCGACGCTTTCAGCGACATCCACAAAGGTCTTGGACATAGACTGCTCTTCAATGGACTTTAACAACCTTTTAGTCATGCTACGTTTTTCGTCAATAGAAATAAGACGTTCCCAAAAGGTAGAACCACATTCACGACATTTATAACGTCTACGCTTTAGTTGTAAGCCCACTCGCTTCAAACGAATGGGCAAGTCCATAATTAGTTGCTTTCGTGAGTCATGCCTATACAACTTATCAAAACCACATTCAGGACAACGTTCAGGCGGTTCGATTGCTTCCACTTTAAACATCATATCGCTTTCATTTTCTTGTGGTGGTTCTGTTGTTTTAAGATCTGGTAGTAATAATAAGTCTGACATACTGTTCATCCTTTACTACTCGTAGTGTTACGATATTAATTATCTTTCATTGAATATCCTACGTAAAAAAGGTTATCCCATTGATGCAGGGATAACCTTTTCATTATTCATTTATGCAGTAGCACAGCTACAATCTTTGCACTCACAGACTTCATCAGTACAGTTATCTACACATTCTTGACTGCAATAAACTTTTCCTTCTACTTCTACTTTGTTTTCACCAAGAAGACAATTACAGCTTGGTCTCGCACATTTTTCCATACCAAACTCCTCCTTATTATTTTGGTAAATCCTCGGTTAAACACCAACCTTGGTCTAAAAGACTAACGACACAATTATCAACAATTCGGTACCGAATAAAATTGCCTTCACGATTATTGCGAACGATGCCTTTATCGACCAATCGTTGAAGTTGGTTGGAAATGGCTTGAGGTTTCATTTCAAGCTGTTCTGCTACCTCACTAACAGATAAATTTGGTGTTCGAATTAAAGTGTGCAATATTCTGAGTCGAGTCCCATTAGAAAGTATTTTAAAGGTCTCACTTAAACCCTCAGCGTTATCTGTATCTAACAAGGGGCGTTCCGTTAGTTTTGGTTTTGGTGTACACCAGTTTTCAGCCATTATTTCCTCCTCCATTTCACAATTACATTATATAGTGTAATAGTTTTTGTGTCAAGACGTTTATACAGTGAAATTCATAATATAAGCATCTTTTTTATCAGTACGTTATGACACCTTTACAATATAGTAATTTATTTCCCTTGCACTGACTATTTAAATTTTTTTCAACCTATAATCACCTGTGTTTGTGTTTGATTGGAACTATTATTTTCCTTAGTATTCCACTAAATAATCCGATTTAACACTAACTGTTTTTAAATTATTAAAATAGTAATTCCACTATATATTCCGAAGACCCAAAAAATAAAAAAGAAGTCGTTGTCGAATATAGACATGATTATCGATATGTACTTAGAGATTTGCAATATGAGTATTTGCCGGAGCTGGCTTCGAATCGGCCGCCTAAGCGGGGGCGGAAGCCGAAAATCGTTCATTTACATAACGTCCGTACGCTGCATTACGCTAGATTGCTAGACTTGGTGAAGCTGGCGGAGTTGCGGGATTACGACTTAAAAGGATATCGGGAGCTGTTTTGCTTTCTGTACCGGTACTGGAGTTGCTGCTTTACGGACGATCCAGAGCAGGCTTTGCAACAAGTACTCGAATTCAACAGCGAGTTTAAGGAGCCGCTGTCCGAACGAGAGGTCATCCGGGCGACGAGAAGCGCCGAAAAAGCCTGGAGAGCCAAAAGCGATGCAAAAGAAAATGAAGAGGCGATCAAAAAAGGCTATCCTGGAGCCGGCTATAACTTAAAAAATTCCACTATTATCAGATGGTTTGACATTACACCGGAAGAACAGCGGCATTTGCAGACGATTATCGACGGAAACGAAAAGCGGCGGCGCAAGCGGGAAAGAGATAAGAAAAGAATGGATGAAGTACGGCGCGAGAAAGGGGCGAAAACACGCGAGGAATATCTTGAGGAACAAAAAGAAAAGACGGAAGACAGGGTATGGCAAATGCAGAAAGCGATGGAGCGGCATCCAAACGCGACAAATAAGCAACTGGCTGAAATGCTTCAGCTATCTGTTCGACGCATTCAGCAACTAAAGAAGATGATTACGAACTGACGTTCCCGTGAAATGGTTCGTCGCCCTTATATTATGGGGCGTTAGCCTGCTTGCTGCCGCTTGTCGATAATTGGAGTACTGGATTATATCAACCAGTGCCTTTTTTATTGGGAGGGGGGAGGATCTGTCGGTTGGGGAACTCTTGTTCAAAAACTACCCAAATTGTTTTCGAATCTAATAAAACAGCCGTATTGGACGGAGCTTGTATGATTATTTAAGTTATTGGGATTCTGTTTTTTCGTTTTGTTAAAGGAGAATTTAGGTGTTTTATTGATTGAAATTGGTGTAAAGGTTGCTTTTTTTAATTGTTTTCATGATGAGATTGATATAGAGATGGTTGCTTAGAATCTTATATGGTTATGGGTAGGAGAGAACTCCCTTATTGATTATTGATTTTTAAGTCATTGATTAATTAGAACATAGTGTTAAATGCTAAATCTTTAATTTGATAAATTAATTAAGAAGAAGCTTTATATGTGGATAATAGGGAATATATATGGTGAAAAAGTGAATAACTTGCTTATACGATAAAGGCATCATTTGATGATTAAGGGGATGTATGCGAGGCCTATCTATAAGTTTAGGAACTTTTCCCGCAGCCGGAGATGCCCTACTTTTCGTCCCAGAGGCAGCATGACTATGGCCATTCTTTCGGAGAAGCGTTTAAACACCCGATCAAAGGCGTGCCTCACGTTTTGGAGTTCTGGGATTTTCATGTACGCCTTGATTTCGTCGCGGTTGACTCCGCCAAAGAAGCGCATGGTAATGCGGTGTCGCGACTGCAGTCGCGGTATCTCTGACTGGATGGACGTCAGTGCCCCTTAGATGTCCTTCGGGTTAGAAATGGTCAATGTCTGCTTGAGGTACTCGGACACGCCGTAATAGTTGATGGTAAGTCATATGTCTTCTCGTTGTATATCCGGCTCGTTCTTGCGATCACCTGGAGTATGTAATGTTCCTTTAGCGGTTTACCGAGGTACATGACTTGTTCTCTCAGCGCGTCAAACCCTGTCCGTAGCATGTCGCACACGATGATGAGTGCCAGTTTGTCCTCGTGTAGCGGCTGTTTGAAGCGCTCGATGTAGTGCTTTTGTTTCTCTTTGGTCAGGTGGTATTTTTTCAAAGGCTCGTTGTTGTTAGCGGAAATGATGCGGTGCGACTCGTCAATGAGGACAAAGATGTCGCCCGCGTCGTTTAACGGATTTCCGAAAGAAGTCTCCCATCCTCAAGGAATGTGCAGGGCGTAGCCCAATGAGTAGGTGGGAGATGAATTTCGGTTGGCGTTAGCCAACGAATAGGATAGAATATGGGTAGAACGGACACCTTCGGAACGAAGGGAAGCGTAAAGGGTTCTTGTGTGTGGCTTACCGTTCAGCGAACACACACAAGTCGCTTGAAGCCCCAACCTCTAAGCGAAGCGTAGGTGGTGGGTAGTTCACGAGCGGGACACTCCCGTCATCGTCGTGATCCTAGAACTTTTGGATGGTCGTCATGATGGTCGCGCCTGTCGCCGTCCGCAGCAAGTCACGCAGATCCCGGACAATTTCGGCACGCTGCGGGTTCGGGAGTCCGCAGCGACGGAACGTATTCGTGATTTGTTCGTCCAAATCGGTACGATCCGTCACAATAACGATGGACGGGTTGCGCAGTTTCTTGAGGTACCGCAGTTTGACGGACAGGTAGAGCATCGTCAATCTATCTCCGGCCCCTTGCGTCGCCCAGACGACACTGCCCTCGTTCCTTCGGTATCTTGCCAATTAAAATGCGTTCCACTGCCTTATTGGCGACGGGGAACTGCTGGTAGCGGCAGAATTTCTTGATCGTGCGACCGCCTTCGTACTCATATACGACAAAGTCCTGGATCATGTCCAGCAGACTCTTTTTCGGGAACATGCCCACGACCAAGATGTCCTGCCTCGTCGTGTTGGCGCCGATGTCGCTTGTCTTGAGTGGATGCGGGTCTTTCCATTCCCCGAAGTGCCGCAGTTTCGCGCCGATCGATCCAAATTTCGCTTGTTCGTTGCATGTCGCAACAAGGACATGGCTGTAGTGGAAGAGACGCACCTTCTCCTGTTGGCAGCGAGACAGCTGATGGACCGTCTCGCTGATCGGATACGGCTTTGCCGGGCTTTTACATTCGTTGGCGACAAGTGGAAGGGATGGAGTTTACATGATAATATATCTTTATTTGCCGTATGTTCTTTGGTTGAATTCCAATTCGAGTTCATCGATTCCGCCTATCTTACTGACTATAGCCTGAAACGCAAGTGGATTCAAAGGCATTGTTGATGCTTGCAGTCCTTCGATTAAGTATTTATCATATTTAGCATTGTTCAGATTCAATTCCTCTAAAAGAATAGGAGTTCTGATCAGATTTTTTACGTATTTAATAGGGACTCTGTATCTGATTTTCTCACTGTCTTCGATGTTTTCCCAATAATCGTTTTTTGTGCTTTTCATTAATTGAGGTTTATCTAAAATCTCTACAATTGCATAAATACCCGGATTCAGCCGCGGCTTGCCTGCAAGCTGTTTTTTTGATCTTCTGTCGCGCCCAACCCTTATGACGCCAAGCTGACCTTTTTCAAAGTAATCTTTGTGATGGTTCGCAATGGAAAATGTGTCGTAAATTTCTCCTGATAATAGAAAATCATCTATTCTCCACTTCTGAGGATTGCAGAAAAAAGTCCAATAGCCTGTAGGTTCGATCACGATAAATACCCCCATTTAATTTAAAATTATAGACATATTTTATCCCTCCCAGAATCGATTCATTCGGTTTAGAACTTCGGCAACGCCTCCACGGCATCCGCTAAATCACTATAGCTGTCTTTTAAGTATCTGGACGTCGTGGCGATATTGCTGTGGCCGGCGAGGCGTCGAACTTTCTCTATATCGTTGTTTGTCGCTTTTAACATCCACTTACAAAACGTATGCCGGAACATATGGGGCGTCAGTTTTTTATTCGGCAGGCTGTAGCTTTCAATCATTCGCTGAATGCCGCGAATCGAAAAGTTTTACGTTTTGTTTATTCCTTTTCGGCTTCCAACCAATCCGTTATCATGAACAGTTCCTTCTTCAGCTGCCGATTCAGTTCCACAGGGACATGAAGCACGGTATTAGATCCTAACGTGAAAGAAAATGGTTCGTTCTCATCGATTAATTGTGCCAAGGAACGCAAACCGGAGGTCTTGAATCGACCTTCTAACGGAAATCCGGCGATGCTGCTTATATAAAACGCATTATCGGCAAAATACCCATCAATCACTTTTAATTGATCCATTATAGACATGTTTTATCCCTCCCAGAATCAATTCATTCGGTTTAGAACTTCGGCAACGCCTCCACGGCATCCGCCAAATCACTATAGCTGTCTTTTAAGTATCTGGACGTCGTGGCGATATTGCTGTGGCCGGCAAGCCGCCGCACTTTCTCGATATCGTTGTTCGTCGCCTTTAGCATCCACTTGCAAAACGTATGTCGGAACATATGTGGAGTTAATTTTTTATTCGGCAGGCTGTAGCTTTCGATCATTCGCTGAATGCCTCGGACCGAAAACTTCGGCGAGCGTTGGCTGTAAAAGACGTATGGCGATGCGGCCACATGTGGTTTCTTTTTCGCCATTTCCGCACGAAACTTCAGCCAATCCTCAAGTTCCGCCAGTAGGATGTTTGAGATCGGTACGGTCCGGACCTTCATTCCCTTCCCCACGATCCGAATTCGTTTCATCTCTAAATCTAAGTCCGTCAATTTTAAGTTTGATAACTCCTCTACTCGCAATCCTGCATAGGTAAGCAGGTACACCACTGCACGGTCCCGGCGATATTTCTCTTCAGGATCGACTCCCCGGCTTTGCACCGGTTTTTTCCGCATTCGATGCAACAAGTCCTCAAATTCTTCTTCCGTGAGCCACATAATCTTTTCGTTCTCTTCATCAGCTGATTTTAAATCCTGGATGTCTCTCATTGGGTTCTGTTCAATCTTATGATGTTTGACCGCCCACGCATAAAAGCTTCGCAGGGAATTAAGCCGGCGATTGATCGTGGAGATAGCCAACGGTTTCCCTTCTACCGGATTCAACATTTGCTGGATCCATTTGCGAATGTCGGCCGGCGTGACGTAATCACCCGGACGGATATGTAAATCGTTGAAAAAGATATTCAAGTCATTGGTATAAGAGATGATCGTGTTTGGGGAAGCTCCTTTTTCTTGAAGGTAATTGACATACTCGTTGAGCACCTTTTTCACCCTTTCACTTATACGACGAGTTTAAAAGGATTCGAAGAGCAAAAAATCGATTGAAAAAATAACATTATGTGACGAGTATATCATAAAAAAGACGATATTGCTAGACATATAATGTATATTATACGTCTAGTTATAATATAAAAAATTAACCCATATTTGTCCCATGTTTCTGTCATCCCCCTCTTATATATTTTAAACAAAAATCTCTTAGAGTTTAGAATATAGCCCTTTCATAAGGGGATCAAGATCTTCCAACAGGTTATAAACGGTATCTAATTTTTCTCAAAATAATAATGTTTAGGAAGGTCTCAACGGTTAATTCAGATAGAATTATGGAAAATTTTTCAAACTAAAAGGAGGAGTTTATGTCTAGACACATAAATACTCCTCCTCATCAATAAATATCGAAACCGACTACTCGATCTTTATATACCCGATATAAATAAAAAAGTATTCATATTTCGTAAAATAAAAAACTCGCCAAGACTATGCTCGCGAGGTTCGTTAAGACGGGAATATTCCCTCTTAACTACCCTCAATTATACAACATTTTTTTTTAAATTCAAGTATTTTCTTCAAAATATACATCATCAATTTTTTGGCTGTGTAAAATTTTCGAACGAATTGTAGGCAAAGGATCAATAACTTTGGAATCAGGGAATTTAAGGAGAATTTTTTCTGTTTCAACTTGCCACAAATCTCTTGCGCAAATTGTAGTAACAAAATCCACTATTTCACACCCAGCATGAGTAATTGTGGCATTCTGTGCTACTTCATTTTTTCCAATAAATCGAATTTCATCAAATAGTTCAGTGACTGTTTGCGGTCGAAAATGTTTCGTACCCAGCGTAATGGAATGATGGTACGCTTCTTTAATATCATCTCTTTCTCCAAGACCGATGTCACCATCATATCGTAACTTTGTAATTTTCTTTCTTCTCTTCTTTTCTATATGATGCAAATCCAATAAATAATAACTCATCAAATTTAAATGTTCTCGAAAAGCAATATATGGATGATAATAAATATGTTGTTTCCTGTAGTTTTTTGAAACTGATCGAATATGATGGGATGGATTCCATCGATAGCCTGTTACTTGAATAATAAAAGGCAAATCATGAATTAAGGATAATAAATCTTGATAAAAATGATATAGCTTTTCATAATCTAATTCTTCATTCGAATTAGAGAAAATGTTCTCCCATGTTTCATTATGGGCGGATTTTGGATCGAGCAAGTGTTTAATATCCGCAAAATGCATCGCCTGTCCAAGAGGAATGCCATAATCTTCTCTAAATTCCATCCATCTTTTTTCGATCACATTGATATAATCTTCCGTTTCCGCTGTTATGCTTGCAATGGTGTAATACCGATAAGGATGGTCAGGGATGTTTTCGATTTTTGACTCGTCAAGATATGTGATGCAGTTAATTTTTGCCTCTGAAATCGTAGATCTTCCCTTCGATATTATCGTATATTATGTATATTTCGGATGGTATTGGATATACATATTATATAGTAATTAGGCATAGTCCTGAATTACAAAAGCCCCTTTCAGGCATAGTCCCGGAAAGGGGTTTTTATTTATTATACTATATAAATTTGCCCCATGTATTAGTAATTCATATACCAAAATTCCTCCCGAAATATTTAATTATGTAACGAGTAATATAATACTTATTTGCACCATCGATAAACTGCTCTTTCCCGGCCAGAAATTTGTCTTTCAGCATTCCAAAAACTCCTCTTCGATCGATTAGCCCATATTTGTAAAAACCGATTTTCCATTCACTGATACAATTTGATCACTTACACATGAAAAACGACTTAATCCCCAGCAGCCCCCTTGGAACTTGCTCAACTAAGTCAAGTCAACATGATCATCCATAACCATCTTTATTTGGGCCACCAGCCGACCATCGCCCCGGGGACCCGGACCAAAAGGAAACGGAAGCGGCGGCGTGATATGTAATGTGTTAAAGACAATTAAGATTTTCTTTTGATCTGTCTATTATATTTTTTGTCAGACCAAAAATATCTTAATATACATATCCTTTTTATGACAAAATCATCTACTTTTTTAAAAGCGACCTCTCAAATTGACCTACAATGCGTTTTAAATAATGATGTATTTTCTATTCAAAATGAGGAAAACGCCTCTATGGGGCGTTTTTTCGTATTTAAAACGATTTTGTGTTTTTCCTCCCGCAGCGATGCAGTGAGTGGCTACCTGAATGTACTTCGCATGGCTGCATGATGAGTTCGCTTGCACAGGGGCTTCTTCGAATGGACCGAGCGCCGGGCTTCGGAGGCTCCAGCCGGATTGCCATAAGCAAGGAGACGATTAGCGACGAAGACCGGCGCGGGATTTATTTATGTGATGAATCACCTGATTGGTAAAGGAGGGGTGTGAACCTTGTTAGGAAGAAAAGAAGAAATAAACGTTGGTTCTTTTATTCATTGTTTATTTTATTCAAAGATTCGAATATTTGCTGATTAGTTGAATGCTTGATTTGTTGCTTGAAAACTGCCCGCAGCGATGCGCTGAGCGGCTTCCGAAAGTTGCTTCGCATGGCTGCGGAATGAGTTCGCTTGCAAAACACTTCTTTGAATGGGCCGAGCGCCGGGCTTCGCAGGCTCCAGCCGAACTGCCACAGGCAGGGAGGCGGTCAGCCGAGAAGACCGGCGCGGAGCTTTGTTGCTTGATAGCTTCTTTGACCAGTGGGAGGGGAATTTTTTGAAATAAACCTTGTTAGGAAGAAAAGAAGAAATAAACGTTGATTCTTTTATTCGTTTGTTTGTTGCTTAATTTATTTAATGCCACAAACGTTTATTGTTTGATTGGATACTTTATTCTTGCTTGAAAGCTCCTCGCGGCGATGTGGTGAGCTGCTTTCCGGCTTCGCTACGTATAGCTATGGACGTTATCATATGTGTTCATGTAATGTAGTTTTAAGCTTTTGTTCTCTGCTTTTAAATCGTAAATCTCGGTTTTGGTTTAGGTATTTTCTCCGTTTTTAAACGTCTTCTTCACAACTTCACCAAACAAATATAAATATAAGTCCAAACCAAGTGTAACATAGTGGGGAATTGTGGAATGAAAAATACCACCAGCTTTGGTGGTACTCAGTTTAGTGTTTCGTTAAAATGTTTAGCCATGAATAGCTGCAAGTAACTCGTTAAACTTACTTCTGGTAATTCCTTTGATTGATCCCATTCAAAATATCTTATATTTTGTATTAAAGAACAAAAATCGGGATTTCGTAATAAATGCATAGTTAATTTATTTTTGGCAGTAGGTTTTAAAGTAGTTGATGGCTTGTTTTCTATAATTGTTCTAACAATTCCCAACAGCATGTCAGTCATTTCTACTCCGATTTCTTCGCCCTTAGGAACTAGTCTGCAATTATTAATCACGTAATTTTCCCCTCTATAAAGCGCTTGAATATTTAATAAATCCTTTACTAAACCATCTAAATTCAATTTAACGTCATGTTCATGTTTATCTCTAAGTTGGAAAAGATTAAGATTTTCGTACTCGTTAGCTTTTTCGATTAACACTTCCGCTTCTATGTCGATGTTCTTACCATATCCTCTCAGTAAACCATAAAGAATTCTTTCAGGAAACTTTGTGTAAATCATGTCTTCAACTACATCTTTTCCTAATTCAGTAGCACCAACAAGAGCAGAGTAATTATAATTAATCACAATCATTTTGATGAACTCAGAATACTTTGCTAAAGTTTCTCCAACACGAATAAAATTATCCCTTTCATTCGCATCGCCATAATAACCCTTAAAATGTAACTTAATCAATCCATCCCGTAATTTTTGAGTTAATAATTGGAAATCATCTTGATAGTATATTTCATGCGGAATAGATAAGCCACCCATCAAATTAGGTTTGACACTTCCTTTTCCGCTTTCATCAAAAAATATCATTATCTTTTCCTTACCCACTAATTAACACCCTTCCTTACAACTGGAAGTTGACTTTTGCTTACGCCTTATTATAATATAAGGGTACATCAATATCTCTCGGGGTTCCGCGAGATATTGAATATAGACGGTGAGTAACTCGGGATTCCGCGTGAAAAACCGTCGAAGTACTGTTAACTACCGTTTTAGGTAGTTTTTATTTTTTATTAGTAAAATTAAGAATTTTCTCATATACCCAGCACTTTGCTGGGTATATTACTTTATTTTTTAAGCTCATTTAAATATTTTTCTAAAGCTTCTTCAATAAGCAAATAAATATTCTTCTCCTGCAGGATCGATTGCATTTTCAGCTCTTTGTGCAAATCCGTCCGCAAGTCGAAGGATACGCGTTTTCTTTCCACTTTCTTTTCTTCCTTTCTTTCTTGGTTGTTTTCTTCATTCGAAGAAACGTTGGTTTCATCTCCAACAGGTTCTACTAAAACTTGCGTAGGCGTAATGACTTTTTGCTGACGCTTTAGATTTTTGATGTCATCTACCTTTGACACGTTCCATCAGCTCCTTATAAAAGTTTTTGTATTGCTCCAAAGCCTGCTCCAGTTCGTTGTTTTGATCAAAGCCGTATAGCGACAAGCGGCCGATCGGGGCTTTGCGTGTGATGATCGTTTTAAACACTTCATTTGGGTAGTCTTCCTCGATCATTTCGTTAAAAGCTTTGGCGTCGTTGCGTCTTACATCGTTCATGGTCCGCAAAATGCCAAGCAGCCGCGTGTTGTGTCTTCCATGCCGTCTGGCGCCGTCTACAGAATCCATGAAGTTTGGAATCGCGGAATAGCACCAGTTGGAGCATTCAAACAATACGACGACATATTGGCTGGCGCATAAAGCATTGGTTGTCTGTTCACTTAAGGACGGAGGGGTATCGATCACGATAAAGTCATATTCATTGCGCACTTCCTCCAAAGTTTCATCGAGCACCAAGCTCGGATTTCCATGATATTTGATTTTATCCCCCGTATATGTAATGCCTGTATAAATCCAGCGCGGAAAAGTCGCTAGAAAGTTATTGGCCGGTAATAGGTCCAGGTTTTCATCTATTTGCACGATGTATTTTTTCGGATCGCGGTACTGCATGGCTTCGAGCACAGACTTTTCCACGAATTCGTTTGCAGGTTTCTTGGAAAGCAGCTCGGTCAAATTCCCTTGTGAATCCATGTCGATCGCAAGCACCCTATATCCATCTCGGCTTAATAAATACGCTAAAACCCCTGTGGTAGTTGATTTTCCGCATCCTCCTTTTTGGATGCCCATGGTGATAGTGATCGACAACCTTCGTATCCTCCTTTCTTCCAACGTTTATTTCTTCTTTTCTTTATAGATCTATTCTATGAAAGTTTGAAAATCCCTTCAACTAAAATGATAGATTTCCCAAAAGAAAAGGAGTATAAAAGCGGCAAGATTCTAATAGTGCCTCCACTTCAACTCCTCAATCAGCCTGCGGATCGCTTCTGATTCGGATATATTTTTTGTCCGACAATATTTTTGTAGAATCTGATACAATTCATCATCAAGCCGGACGGTGATGCGGTGGGACTTCGACGTGTCCTCTTTCGGCCGCCCGCGCTTTAGTTTTTTTCGCTCGACCCGCAAATCATCATGGACAATCACGTCCAAATATCCAAAGCGATCGTAAATGTTTTTATGCTTTTGCACAAATTCCTCCCACATTTGCGGTATCTTATCGATTAAGCGCAGATATTCCCGCTGGAGCTCCCATTCTTCTTTCTCCGTAGACTCCCTGCGTTTGGAAAACTCGGACAGCACCAGCACTTGAAAATCGTGCTGTTCATAACATCGTCCTTCTCTCATATTAACCACCTTTTTTGTCAGACATTAATTATATACAAATTATACATCAACAGATCAATTTTATGAATATTTTTTGTCAGACATAAAATAAAATTGATTTTTCGTTAAAGGCAATATCGCCTATTACGTCTAAAACGCATCAATAATGCAGCGAAATAGACGATAAAATTCCATTTTTATGCCGAAAAATTCATTTTTCAAATTTTGATTTTTTTACCAAAAAAATATATATTGAACTCAATAAATCAGTTTCACTGGCGTTTTTTACGTATTGATCATTTCTTTTCCTGCTAAGCGTGTATATTCCACATCACAGATTCGATTTCTCGCTTTCTTTGTAATTGAGAGATAAGGGGATGGGGTAATGGATTGGAAGGAAGTTAAGCATTTCGTTTCGCTTGGACAAGCTTTTGTGCCGATTAATCTTGAAAACAGAGGGGATTCGGTGAAGTTGTTTTTTAGAGATGGAACGACGGCATGCCTGGATATGCAAGCCAATTTATTTTTGAAGCGTCTTCTTACCTTTTTCGGGACCAGCGCGGCAATCAACCGCCACCGCTACGGTGAATTGGTCGGCAAAAAGCAGCTTGTTCCGATTGCGTTGTCATACGGATTCACGCTCATTCCGTTCAATGTAAGGGAACCAATCGGCCGCCAAAGCCGCATTGGGTGGTTTGTATCAAGGGAAATTGAACGGTTTCAGAAAAAATCTCCTCATGTCACCATTGTCCAGCTCTCCAGCCATAACATTCCTGTGTTTCATAACTAAATCCATTTAGAGAAGAAGCGCAAAATATGGCAAAAGAAAAGATTGAGAAAAGAAAAAGAAAAGAGCGAAAAAAAAACCGACTAAAAGAAGCAAAAAAACAAGAAAAGCACCCAGAACGTGATAATCACGATCTGGATTCCCCTGATCTGGATAATCACGGTTATAATAATAATAATATTAATAATAATAAAGATATATATATAGATACATATAAAGATACGGTCAAAGCAGAAACACCCATGAAGCAAAATGAATTTCTTAAGCAAAGTTTAAAAGATACGGTTCCTCCATTAATCTATGAAACACTATATGTTTTTAGTGAAGACTTCGATCAAATGTATAATTACATTGGTATTATTTTTAGAGCAAAAGCAAAAGTACAAAATAAATATAATATTGTAATTCATTTAGAAGAACACGATAAAGATATTAATAAAATCCTTTTAGCTTGTTTTAGGAAATTTAAAACAGATAGAAGAATCAAAAACAAAGACAATTATTTATATAAATCAATCTGCAAAGTATTAGAGGAAATTGCAGAAAAAATTACCGGTATTGAGGAAGAAATTCTTAGACAAAGGGAAAAGAATATTAATTCTTCAAATAATGAATTACTGGATTACTTAAAAAGAACGATTAATTTATAAACAGAAAAAAAAGGCTGGACAAAACCCCAAGCAAGAGGGCTAAGTCCAGCCTCTTATATTCCGTCAAACCATATATTGTATGTGTCAACAAACGGTTCAATTGCTTTTCCAGATTCAACACGGACTAACCATTTGGAATGGTCATATTCTTTTGTAGCCATCTGTACTAAAGAGATTTCTTTATGCGAAGGTAAGTAATCACAAGCGTTTAAAAGTATAACACCTAATGATGCCAGATACTCTTGAACGGAATCAATTTCTTTTCCGACAGGGACGGAAAAAGAGATTTCTCCATTGGAAAATTCAATAAGACCTTCTTTAACCTGAACATGAAAGGTTTTATCCATAAAAGAAGTGATCCATTTCATCATGTTAGGTGTTATTTCTAATTTTCCATTACAAAATGGACATGTATAGTGATCTATGAATAATTGACCGAGATCTTCTTTTGCATATGATGTACGGACAGGAAACATTAAATGGTAGTCACCGTTAACTCCAAGAAAATAACCACTTTTTTTCTTCAATTCATTTTCACACGAATTACAACCAATTAGCAATTTTGATTTCAAAAAATCACCACTCCATTTTAATTTTATTT